>NZ_JBIYDR010000001.1:7262500-7909328 GCF_044909005.1 Bradyrhizobium sp. USDA 223 | reverse complement strand
CCGCAGCGGCGCGGACGGCCGGTATTGGTGCCGAACTCGCGGCCGCGCTCGCCGATCTTGCGGCCGATCTCGTTGTCCTGCTCGGTCGGGAACGGGCCCTGGCCGACGCGGGTCGTGTAGGCCTTGCACAGGCCGAGCACGTAGCCGACCGCGCCCGGCCCGAGGCCGGCGCCGGTCGCGGCCTGGGCCGCCACCGTGTTGGACGAGGTGACGTAGGGATAGGTGCCGTGGTCGACGTCGAGCAGCGCGCCTTGCGCGCCCTCGAACAACATGCGCTTGCCGGCGCGCCGCTCGATATCGAGCAGCCGCCAGACCGTCTCGGCATAGGGCAGGAGCTGCGGCGCCATCGCCATCAGCTCCTTCAGGATCACCGCGCCGTCGAATTCCGGCAGGTTGAGGCCGCGGCGCAGCGCGTTGTGGTGCGCCAGCAGGCGGTCGATCTTGTGCGGCAGCGTCTGATGATCGGCAAGATCCATCAGGCGGATGGCGCGGCGGCCGACCTTGTCTTCATAGGCCGGGCCGATGCCGCGGCGGGTGGTGCCGATCGCGGTGGCGGCGCTGGCGGATTCGCGGTGCGCGTCGAGCTCGCGGTGCAGCGGCAGGATCAACGTGACGTTTTCCGCGACACGCAGGTTGTCGGGGCCGACATCGACGCCCTGCGACCTGAGCCTGGCGACCTCGTCGAGGAAGGCGGCGGGGTCGAACACGACGCCGTTGCCGATCACCGACAGCTTGCCCTCGCGCAGCACGCCGGAGGGCAGGAGCGCGAGCTTGTAGGTCTTGCCGTTGATTACCAGCGTGTGGCCGGCGTTGTGGCCGCCCTGGAAGCGGACGACGATATCCGCCTGCTCCGACAACCAGTCGACGATCTTGCCCTTCCCTTCGTCGCCCCATTGGGCGCCGACGACGACAACATTGGCCATTCGCGGGTAATCCTGTTCAATCTGTCTCTAGAAGGCATGATCCTCGCGGAAAACCGGTGCCCACTTTTCCGGGATCACGCCTGCGCCCAGCCCAATCGGCAGCCGGAGCCGCCCGCACGCAAGGCAGCCAACCGGATAAAGGAAGCAGCCTCTCTAGGCAAGCAAGAACGGGGCTTTTTCGGGGTCCAACGTCCGGTCCAAGCCCTTGATATCCGCGGAAAATCCCGAACCCTGGCAGGCCGGCGCAACAGCTTCGACCAAAGCGGGAGAGGCCGCCTTCGCCGCCAGCATGGTCGCGATGCGCCCGTCCCCGTTGATGCAACCTCGTTTTCCGTGTCTTTGGACCTGCCGGGTGATCAGCCGGCCCGGACCTCGCCGGGTCGGAGGGCTCGGCGTACTCGACGCGGGGCTCAACCATCACAATGTCCGCCACCGGCCAGACCACGCCCGCGGAAACATCCGGCCACAGCTGGATCGCCAACCAGCCTTACCTGCTGCTCAGCATCACCGCGCTGTGCTGGGCCGGCAACGCCATCGTCGGGCGGCTCGCGGCCGGCCACATTCCGCCGGTGACGCTGTCGTTCCTGCGCTGGTTCTTTGCCTTCCTGCTGGTGCTGCCGTTCGCCTTCAAGCACCTCGTGCAGGACTGGCCGGCGATCCGCGGCAAGCTCGGCCTGATGGTCACGCTCTCGGTCACCGGCATCGGCGCCTTCAACACGTTGCAATATTGGGCGCTGGAGCACACCCAGGCGCTCAACACGCTGCTGCTGCAGTCGGCCGCGCCGCTGCTGGTGGCGCTGTGGTCGCTGGTCATCCTCGGCATTCGTCTCACCGCCGCGCAGGCCTTCGGCGTACTGCTGTCGATGTGCGGCGTGCTGACCATCCTGCTGCACGGCGATTTCACCACGCTGTCGAGCATCGACTTCAACAAGGGCGACCTGATCTTCCTGCTCGCGCTCCTGATCTTCGCGCTCTATTCGGTGCTGTCACTGAGGCGGCCGCCGATGCACGGCCTCTCGTTCCTCGCCTTCACCTTCGGCTGCGGCGCGGCCTGTCTAATTCCGCTCGAGATCTGGGAACTGTCCGCGCGCCCGGTGATGAAGCTCGACGGGCCGAATCTCCTGACCCTGTTCTACGTCGCCGTCTTCCCCTCGACGCTCGCCTATCTCTGCTTCAATCGCGGCGTGCGCCTGATCGGCGCCAACCGCGCCGCACCGTTCTTCCACGTCGTGCCGGTGTTCGGCTCGATCATGGCGATGGCGTTTCTGGGCGAGCACCCGCAGGCGTTCCACTTCATCGGTTTCGCATTGGTGCTGGCGGGCGTGTTCGCGGCGTCGCGAAAGCAGGCAAGTTAGGCGCAGCATTCATCCAAATACGCAGGTGCCTCTTACCCTCCCCTGGAGGGGGAGGGTCGGCTCACATGGAGCGCAGCGAAATGTGAGACGGGGTGGGGTGACGGTCTCTCCACGTTCGACACTGCCCGAGTTGAGAGACCACCCCACCCCGCTCGCGCTACGCGCGATCGACCCTCCCCCTCCAGGGGAGGGTGAGCAAGCCTGCCCCGCTACTTCGTCTTGAACTTGCTGTAGGCCTCGCTCGTCGCGATGATCAGGTGCTCGGCGCAGGCGTTGACGCGATGCGGATCGGCTTCGCGCTCGTAGGCTTGCGAGGTCATCATGTCGAGAAAGGCCGAGACGGACGGGTAACGGACCAGCGCGACGAAGTCCCAATCGTTGCCCGCGTGCGGACCGAGTGCGACCGCCTTGCCTTCACCGGTCCAGAGCAGCGTGCCGCCGCGCGCCTTGATCATCGGCACCGTGATCGCACTGTAGCGCAAGTATGCGTCCCAGCCCGACCCGTCGCCATCGCGCGAGCGCGCGTGGAAGCGCATCAGGTTCAGCATCACCACCGGCGCATTCGGATCGAGCCGCTCCAGGCCCTCGATGTTCAACATATTGACCGCCAATGGCACCTCCTTAAGGCTCGGCTGCATTGTAGCATTGCGGCGCTATGACTTGTGCCATCGCGGCAATCGGGCGCAAGTTGCATCCAACGCCCATGACGACCGCTTCGCCCGCGCCACCGGCCGCCAATCCGGCCAGCTGGCTCAACAACCAGCCTTATCTGCTGCTCAGCCTGACCTCGCTGTTCTGGGCCGGCAACATCGTGCTCGCGCGCCATGTCGGGGCGCATGTGCCGCCGCTGACGATCACCACGATCCGCTGGTTCGGCGTGTTCCTGATCCTGTTGCCGTTCGCCTGGCCACATCTGAAGCGCGACTGGCCTGCCTTGCGCCAGAGCATGCCATTGATGCTGTTCCTGTCGCTGGTCGGCTTTGCCTTCAACAACGCGATCTCGTACTGGGCGCTGCAATACACCGAGGCGCTGAACGCGCTGCTGATCCAGTCGGCGGGTCCGCTGTTCGTGGCGCTGTGGTCGCTGGTGCTGTTCGGCGTGCGGCTGACCGGCGCGCAGCTCGGCGGCATCGCGATCTCGCTGCTCGGCGTGCTGATCATCATCCTGCGCGGCGACCTCGCCGCGCTGGCAAGCATCAGCTTCAACAGGGGCGACATCATGTTCGCCTCCTCGCTGGTGGCGTTCGGGCTCTATTCGGCCTTCATCCCGCGGCGACCGAAGATCCACCAGCTCTCCTTCCTGTCCTTCACCACCTGCTGCGGCGCGACGATGCTGCTGCCGACGGCAATCTGGGAGGCGGCGAGCGGCCGCGTGCTGCAATTCGACGCGATCACGCTGGCGACGCTGGGCTACATCCTGATCTTCCCCTCCACCCTCGCCTATCTCTTCTTCAACCGCGGCGTGGCGCTGATCGGGCCGAACCGGGCGGCGCCGTTCTTCCATCTGGTGCCGGTGTTCGGCTCGGCGCTGGCGATCGTGCTGCTGGGCGAGAAGCTCCAGCCGTTCCACCTAATCGGTTACGCGCTGGTGCTCGCCGGAGTCGTGCTTGCATCGCGGCGGGGCTCGGCGATGACATAATTCCGCGCGACGGACGCGGTCACGACCTATAGCCATCTTCCGATTCCCCTTTGGACAAGCTAGGTTCCCCGCCAAACCAAAAAGAGGGAACGACCGACATGATTTCAGGGCTGATTCGAAACCTGCGGACCGTCGCCGCGGCCGCGCTATGCCTCACGGGAGCCTCCACCGCTCACGCCGACACCTATCCCAGCCGCAACATCACGCTGGTACTGCCCTTCGCGGCCGGCAGCGGCACCGACACCACGACGCGGCTGATTTCGCAGCATCTGTCGCAGGCGCTCGGCGTTCCCATCGTGATCGAGAACAAGGCGGGGGCCAACGGCATGCTTGCCGCGACCTATGTCGCGAAGGCTGCTCCCGACGGCTACACGCTGCTGGTGACGACCAACACTACGCATTCGGCCAATCCCTATCTGCTCAAGAGCCTCACTTACGATCCGGTCAAGGATTTCACCCCGATTGCCCGCACCGGCGATCTGCCCTTCATGTTGGTCATCAATCCCGAGGTGCCGGCCAAGACGGTCGGAGAGCTGGTGGCCTATGGCAAGGCCAATCCGGGCAAGCTGAGCTACGCCTCGGGCTCGTCGGCGGCGATCGTGTCGGGCGCGACCTTCGCGCACAATGCCGGGCTCGACCTTTTGCACGTGCCCTACAAGAGTTCGCCGCCGGCGCTCAACGACGTCATGGGCGGCCGCGTGTCGATGATGTTCGTCGACATCCTGACCGGCCTGCCCCATGTCAACGGCAACGCCCTGCGCGCGCTCGCCGTCACCACCAAGAACCGCACGCCGCTGGTGCCACACCTGCCCTCGATGCAGGAGGCCGGCGTGCCGGACTTCGACATCACGTCCTGGCAGGGCTATTTCGGCCCGGCCGGCATGCCGAAGGAGATCGTGACCCGGCTCAACACCGAGATCCGCAAGATCATCGAGAACCCGGAGATCAAGGCCAAGCTCGCCACGCTCGGCATGGACGCTTTTTCCGGCACGCCGGAGCAGCTCGGCACCTTCGTGAACGAGCAGCTGGTGCTGTGGGAAAAGCTGATCGCCAACGCGAAGATCGAGAAGCAGTGACGCGGTCTTGTGTCCTGGACGCGCTGCAGCGTGAAACGCTGCTGCGCAGAACCGGGACCCAGATTGCCGCTAGCATGGGCCCCGGCTCTGCAGCGCACCGCTGCACGGGACGATGCTTCGCATCGCCGGGGAAGCGCTGCGCTGCGTCCGGGGCACGAGATCGTGTGCTCGCGCATTCTCCGTCATGGCCGGGCTTGTCCCGGCCATCCACGCAGCCGCACATGCCGCGCCCAAGAACGTGGATGCCCGGGACAAGCCCGGGCATGACGACGGCGTAGAGTTTTTGCGCGACGAGTTACGCCGCGCGCACCTTGGCGAGGAAGCCATCGACGGCATCGCGCAGCGCGCCGGACTGGGTGTCCAGCTCGCGGGCGTTGGTGAGCACATCGCTGGCCGCGCTGCCGGTCGCTTCGGCGGCCGAGGTGACGCTGCCGATATGGGCGTTGATCTCGCTCGAGCCGGCCGCGACCGACTGGATGTTGCGGGCGATCTCGCGCGTCGCCTCGCCCTGCTGCTCGATCGATACGGAAATGCCGGCGGTGATCTCGCTCATCTCGGCGATCGTCTGGGTGATGCCGGAGATGGCCGACACCGCGTCGCTGGTCGAGGTCTGCATCGCCGCGACCTGGGCGGAGATCTCCTCGGTCGCCTTCGCGGTCTGGTTGGCGAGCGCCTTGACCTCGGAGGCGACCACGGCGAAGCCGCGGCCGGACTCGCCGGCACGCGCCGCCTCGATGGTGGCGTTGAGCGCGAGCAGGTTGGTCTGCGCCGCGATCGAGTGAATGAGCTTGACCACCTCGCCGATCTTCTCGGCACCGGTGGAGAGCTCCTGCACCGTGGCGTTGGTGCGCTCGGCATCGCTAACGGCACGGCTCGCAACTTCAGTCGAGCGCGTCACCTGGCGGGAGATTTCCGCAACCGAGCTCGACAGCTCTTCGGCGGCGGCCGCAACGGTGCCAACATTGCCCGACGCCTTCTGCGAGGCGGCACCGACGGTCGCCGCGCGCGAGGAGGCATCGCTGGCGGTCGCGGTCATCGATTGCGCCGTGGTCTGCATGCCGGCTGCGGCCGAGGAGACCGAGCGGACGATGCCGTTGACGCTGCGTTCGAAATCGTTGGCGATCTCCTCCATGGTGCTGCGGCGTTCGGTCGCGGCGCGTTCCTTGGCGTCCGCATCTGTCTTCTCGAGGTCGCGGATGCGGACCGCGTTGTCCTTGAAGATCTGCACGGTCGAAGCCATCGCGCCGACCTCGTCACCGCGACCGACGCCGGGGATGTCGCCTTCGAGCTTGCCGTCAGCCAGCTCCCGCATCCGGGTGCCGAGCAGGCCGAGCGGAGCACTGATGCTGCGGCCGATCATCCAGGCGACGCTGCCGGCAACGATGACGATGCCGAGCACGGCGAGGCCGAGCAGCCAGTAGACCGGACCCATCTTGGCGTCGATATCATCCAGATAGGCGCCGGTGCCGAGATACATATCGAAGCCGGGGATCGCGACGGCGTAACCGACCTTGCGGATCGGCGTTTCCTGGCCGGGCTTCATATATTCATAGTGAAGCAGGATCTCGCCGTTGGCTTTGACGCCGTTCATCAATTCCAGCGACAGCTTGCGGCCGTTGGTCACGACGTCCATTCGGTTGGTGCCGATCACCTTCGGATCGGGCGCAAGCTGGGTGAGACCGTCATAGGACGTGCCGAACAGGTAGCCGGCACCCTTGTCATAGGTCATCGCGTTGCCGTAGCGGCGAAGCTCGGCCATCGCGGCGTCCTTCGTCATCTCGCCGGCATCGACGCGCTTCTTCAACGCGGCGGCATAGTTGCGCGCCAGCTCGACGATCGCCTTGGCCTGGTCGATGCGCGCATTCACCATCTCGCGCTTCATCAGATAGCCGGCGAGAACTCCGGAGATGCAGAGGCCGAACAGCGTGACTCCAACGAGAATGCCAAGCTTCGAGGCGATCTTCAGATTGCTCAACTTCACGGGGTTAGCTCCGGCAATATTGGGGTACGGGCGCACGACGAGATCGATCAAATTCGAATCAAGTCTTAGTGGCGGAGCCCTTAGCAAGTTACTTACGCACCTCCGTAGAAGCCCGGGGCTTGCACGGAAAAACGGAAATATACGTCGCCCGCAACAACCGTGAATTGTACGCACTTGCCCGAATTTCGCGTAAAAGACGCAAAGGCCCGCTCGTCGAGGCGGACCACGACAAGAAACCAAATCGGGAGCGGAGAATGCCGAAATACAGGGTGGTGACGCCGAAGGGTGCGAGCTTCACGGTCGCCGGCAGCGATTATTCCTATGAGCGCGAGGCGCTCGATCCGATCGATGCCGAGATCATCGAGGCGCCCGCCGACGAGGCCGGGTTCATCGCCGCCGCGAAGAACGCCGACGCGATCTACGCCAAGGGCATCCCGATCACCAAGTCGATCATCGACGCGCTCGAGAGCTGCAAGGTCATCACGCTCGGCTCGGTCGGCGTCGACAGCGTCGACGTCAAGGCCGCCACGGCCCGCGGCATTCCCGTCACCAACATCCCCGACACTTTCATCGAGGAGGTCGCCGACCACGCCATGATGCTGCTGCTCGCGGGCTTCCGCCGCTTGGTCGAGCAGGACCGCATGGTGCGCGATGGCCGCTGGGCCGAGGGCCGGCCGGCCCTTTTGAAGATCCCGAGACTGATGGGCCAGACGCTCGGCTTCATCTCGTTCGGCCGGGTTGCGCGTGCGGTCGCCAAACGCGCCGCGCCCTTCGGCCTGCGCATGATGGCCTACGACCCCTTCATCCAGGAAACGCTGATGTACGAGCACGGCGTGATCCCGGCGACACTGAACGAGGTGCTGTCGCAATCCGACTTCGTCTCGATGCATGCCCCTGCGCGGCCCGAGGTGCACCACATGCTGACCGAGAAGCACTTCCGGCAGATGAAGAAGGGCTCGATCTTCATCAACACCGGCCGCGGTGCCACCGTGGACGAGGAGAGCCTGATCAAGGCGCTGCAGGAGGGCTGGATCGCGCACGCCGCCCTCGACGTGCTGGAAAAGGAGCCGCCCTCGCACAACAATCCCCTGCTCGGCATGGAGAACGTGACCCTGACCGCCCATGTCGCCTCGGCCTCGGCACGGTTCGACGAGGCGCGCAAGCGCCGGGTGGGCTACGAATTGTCACTGGTGCTCCAGGGCATGTGGCCGGTAAGCTGCGTCAATCCGTCGGTGCTGCAGAACACCGCGCTCCGCCGCTGGCAGCCCGTCAGCATGGACCGCGGGCCGAACAGCTAGGCGGGCGGCGCAGCAAGCGCCCACGACCGAAACGGCCCTTCACCGGCGATCAACGCCGGGAAGGGAGACATCATAGGGAGGTACTGATGAGGAACGACATCACACGTCGTGATGCCTTGGCGCTGGGCCTGTCCGCTGCAACGCTCGCGGCCACCGGTGCTGCAGCGCAAACATCCGCTATCAAGGCTGCCGACGTCCCGGCACCCAAGCGCGAGATCGAAAAGGGCGCGTCCTTGCGCATGCTGCGCCCGGTGCGCTTTGTCCAGGCGGACGAGGACGTGTTCCGCGCCAATGCGGCAAAGTTCACCAAGGACACCGGGGTCGAGGTCAAGGTCGACTTCGTCGGCTGGGAGGACATCAACCAGCAGACCGCGGTGACCTCGAATTCCGGCGCCGGCCCCGACATCATCATCGGCTTCTCCGACGCGCCTCACATCTACATCGACAAGCTGATCGAGCTCACCGACGTCGCCGACTATCTCGGCAAGAAGTACGGCGGCTGGCTGCCGCTGGCGCAACGCTACGGCAAGAAGAACAAGAGCGAGTCCTGGATCGGACTGCCGTTCGGCGCCACCGCAGGTCCCCTGATCTACCGCAAGTCGGTCCTGCAATCGGTCGGCTTCGACAAGGTTCCGGAAGATCATGCCGGCGTGCTCGACCTCTGCCGCAAGCTGCAAAAGGCCGGCAAGCCGGCCGGCTTCGCGCTCGGCAACGCCAAGGGCGACGGCAACGGCTTCGCCAACTGGGCGCTGTGGTCGCACAACGCCTCGCTGCTCGACGAGGAGGGCAACGTCACCATCAACAGCAAGGAGACGATCGCCGCGCTCAACTGGGTCAAGGAGCTGTATCCGACCTTCATCGCCGGCACGCCGTCCTGGAATGACGTCAGCAACAACCGGGCCTATTCCTCGCAGGAGATCGCGCTGACCGCCAACGGCGTCTCACTGTACTTCTCGCTGAAGAACGACCCGGCCACCAAGGCCATCGCCGAGGACAGCGAGCATCAGCTGCTGCCCAAGGGCCTGGCCAAGGTCTCGCCGATGGCGGGCCTGACGCTGAACGCCATGGTGTTCAAGCACAGCCCGTACCCCAATGCCGCCAAGGCCTTCCTGCAATACATGCTGGAGAAGGACCAATACGAGCCGTGGCTCAACGCCAATTCCGGCTATTGGTCGCAGCCGCTGGCCGCCTATGCCGAGGCCGCCGTGTGGTCGCAGGATCCGAAGGTGAGCCTGTTCAAGAACACGATGAACAGCACTTACTATGACGGCTACAAGGGGCCGATCTCGACGGCGACCGGCGCGGTCAGCGCCGATTACGTGCTGATTCAGATGTGCGCGTCCGTCGCCACCGGCGCCGCCACGCCGGAAGCCGCAGCTGCGGAAGCCGAGCAACGCTGCAAACGCTACTTCCGGCGACAGCGGTAGAGACCGTCATTGCGAGCGAAGCGAAGCAATCCAGAGACTCTCCGCAGATACAGTCTGGATTGCTTCGTCGCTTCGCTCCCTCGCAATGACGACGTGAAAGCCTAGAACAGGACAACACACTAATGTCCGTGACCACCCTTTCCTCCCACGCACTGGCGCAACGGCAGCCGAACTGGATCGTGCGCCTGTTCGACTACAAGCCGTTCCTGATCGTGATGTGCCTCGCGCCCGCGCTCGGGCTGCTCACGGTATTCCTGACCTATCCGCTCGGCCTCGGCGTCTGGCTCGCCTTCACCGACACCACGATCGGCCGCCGCGGCATCTATGTCGGGATCGAGAATTTCCAGTACCTGCTCACGGACCCCTTGTGGTGGAACGCGGTGTTCTACAGCGTGTTCTACACGGCCGTGGCGACCTTCGGAAAATTCGCGCTCGGCTTCTGGCTCGCCCTGCTGCTCAACAACCATTTCCCGTTCAAGAGCCTGCTGCGCGCCATCGTGCTGCTGCCCTGGATCGTGCCGACCGTGCTGTCGGCGCTGGCATTCTGGTGGATCTACGATCCGCAGTTCTCGATCATCTCCTACCTCCTGGTCGACGTGCTGCATTGGCGGGACAGCAATATCGACTTCCTCGGCTCGCCCTGGCCGGCGCGGTTCTCGCTGATCGCCGCCAACATCTGGCGCGGCATTCCCTTCGTCGCGATCTCGCTGCTGGCCGGCTTGCAGACCATCTCGCCCTCGCTCTACGAGGCCGCGATGCTGGACGGCGCCAGCGCCTGGCAGCGCTTCCGCTACATCACCTTCCCGATGATGCTGCCGATCCTCGCCATCGTCATGACATTCTCGATCATCTTCACCTTCACCGACTTCCAGCTGGTCTACGCCATTACCCGCGGCGGTCCGGTGAACTCGACCCACCTCTTGGCGACGCTGGCGTTCCAGCGCGGCATCGCCGGCGGCGAGCTCGGCGAAGGCGCGGCGATCGCGGTGTCGATGATCCCGTTCCTGGTGTTCGCGACACTGTTCTCCTATTTCGGCCTGGCGCGCCGCAAATGGCAGCAGGGAGAGGCCAATGACTGAAACCGCCGCGCAATCGACCGTCGCGGACGCAAAAGCGCCGCCCGACACCATGGCCTGGGATTCCGGGCTGCGGCGGCTGATGATGATCTATCTGCCGCTCGGCTGCTTCGTTCTGATCCTGCTGTTTCCGTTCTATTGGATGGCGATCACCTCGTTCAAGCCGAACGCGGAGCTGATGAACTACCGGGACAACAACCCGTTCTGGATCTCCTCGCCGACCCTGGCGCACATCAAGCATCTGTTGTTCAACACCGCCTATCCGCAATGGCTGAAGACGACGATGCTGGTCGCGATCGGCTCGACCACGCTGTCGCTGATCGCGAGCACGCTGGCGGCCTACGCGATCGAGCGCCTGCGCTTCCGCGGCAGCCCCTATGTCGGCCTCGGCATCTATCTCGCCTATCTGGTGCCGCCGTCGATCCTGTTCATTCCGCTCGCCACCGTGGTGGTGCAGTTCGGCCTGTTCGACTCGCCGCTGGCCCTGATCCTGGTCTATCCGACCTTCCTGGTGCCGTTCTGCACCTGGCTCCTGATCGGCTATTTCAAGTCGATTCCCTACGAGCTCGAGGAATGCGCGCTGGTCGACGGCGCCACGCGCCTGCAGATCCTGCGCCGGATCACGCTGCCGCTCGCCGTGCCCGGGCTGATCTCGGCCGGCATCTTCTCCTTCACGCTGTCCTGGAACGAGTTCATCTACGCCCTCGCCTTCATCCAGAGCGGCGCCAACAAGACCGTGCCGGTCGCGATCCTGACCGAGCTCGTCACCGGCGACGTCTATCAATGGGGTGCGCTGATGGCGGGATCGCTGCTTGGCTCGCTCCCGGTCGCGATCTTCTACTCGCTGTTCGTGGATTACTACGTGTCCTCGCTGACGGGTGCGGTGAAGGAGTAGCCCCGCTCTCTCGTCCCCCTCTCCCCGTTCTCACGGTCTGCAGGCGGGGAGAGGCGAAGAGCGCTGCGGCCTTTGGCCCGGCTTCACAATACTGCAACATGCGATCCGCATAAGCGTTGCGTCCGCCAACAGGAGACGCACATGCGCGCGACCTTTCTTTGCACCGTCGCCACGATCATCCTCACCGCGAGCACAGCGCTCGCGCAGAGCGAGGGCGAATTTCCCGCCAAGCTCGCCGGCCACGCGGTGATGCCGGCCGAAACCTTCATCGAGGCGCCGGCTGATGCCCCCGCCGATCTCAAGGCGGCGGGCAAATATACCACCGGCAAGCGGGTCGACGCGCTCGGCACCGTGATGGGTAAGTCCTTCGAGCGTCCGACCGGCGTGTCGCTGCCGTTCAAGGGCCAGCCGCTGCAGGGCCATTCCGGCATCAAGACCCTGCCCGACGGCACGTTCTGGGTCCTCACCGACAACGGCATGGGCGCGCGCGCCAACTCGCCGGATTCGATGCTGTACCTCAACCGCTACAAGATGGACTGGGCCAGCGGCAAGATGGAGCGGCTGGAGACCATCTTCCTGCACGACCCCGACAGACGCGTCCCCTTCCGCATCGTGCATGAGGACACCCAGAAGCGCTATCTCACCGGCTCCGATTTCGACACCGAAGGTTTCCAGATCGTCGGCGACACCTTCTGGATCGGCGACGAGTTCGGCCCCTACGTCCTGAAGGCGGACAAGTCAGGCAAAATCCTCGGCGTGTTCGATACGGTCGCCGACGGCAAGCCGGTGCGCTCGCCCGACAATTGGGCGGTGGGG
This sequence comes from Bradyrhizobium sp. USDA 223, assembly GCF_044909005.1. Classification (NCBI taxonomy): domain Bacteria; kingdom Pseudomonadati; phylum Pseudomonadota; class Alphaproteobacteria; order Hyphomicrobiales; family Nitrobacteraceae; genus Bradyrhizobium; species Bradyrhizobium sp. USDA 223. Next base: position 7,896,842 of record NZ_JBIYDR010000001.1, on the reverse strand, counting down.
ACGCCGGCCGCGCCGGGCGCGACCTACACCAATGTCAATCTCCGCCGCTCCCGGGGCTATGAGGGCTTCGCCGCGTCGAAGGACGGCAAGTTCCTCTACGGCCTGCTCGAGGGACCGCTGTGGGATGCCGACAAGAAGGACTGGGAGAAGGTCGACGGCAAGGAGGCCTCGCGCATCCTCGAATTCGACGTCGCTGCGGAGAAATTCACCGGCCGCTACTGGCACTATGTGTTCGAGCAGAACGGCAACGCCATCGGCGACTTCAACATGATCGACCAGGCCTCCGGCCTCGTCATCGAGCGCGACAATGGCGAAGGCACCGCCGACAAGGCCTGCCCGCAGGGCCAGCGCGGCGAGAACTGCTTCCCCGACCTCGCCAAGTTCAAGCGCGTCTACAAGATCGAGCTGACCGACGCCAATGTCGGCAAGCCCGTGCGCAAGATCGGCTATATCGACCTGATGAAGATCAGGGATCCCGACAAGAAGGCGAAGAAGCCGCTCAACGACGGCGTCTACACTTTCCCGTTCTTCACCATCGAGAACGTCGATCGCGTCGACGACACCCACATCATCGTCGGCAACGACAACAACCTGCCGTTCTCCTCCAGCCGCGATCCCAACAAGGCCGACGACAACGAATTCGTGCTGCTCGAGGTTGCGGATTTCCTGAAGGCGAAGTGAGCACTCCGCCATTCCTTCCTCTCCCGCATTTCGCGGGAGAGGAAGTCGTGCCATCATCGGCCATCGAACTTCACGCCGATCTTAATGTGCATGGTCGCATAGGTGATCTCGGGCGGCACCGGCGGAAATGGCTGGGCCTGACGCACCATGGCCATGGCCTGAGCATCGAGCACTGCGACTCCCGATGAGCCGCCCACGCGACTTGACAACACTTGCCCACCGCGACCGAGGGCAAGGTTCAGCGTCACGATCCCATTTTGTCCGTTTGCGCTCTTCGGGTATTGGTGGAACCGCATGAGATGCGCGCGGACCCGCTGGTTATAAGTCGCCATCATCGATGCTACTGAACCTGCATTCACTGCGGACGCCAGCGGGGCTTCACGCTCCGCGCGCGGCGGTGCGCTGGTGCGCGGTGCCGGAAGCGCATCCGACGGCTTCCGGGCGTCGGGGCGCACCGCCTTGGGCTTCGCCGGGGCGGACTTCTCCACGGGAGTCACTTTCGCAGGCTCGGGCTTCGGCGGGCTCGGCTCGAGCTTCTGTTCCGGTGGAGCCACCACATCCGGCTGCTCCTGCGGCGGTGTCGGCGGGATCATTTCCTCGACAGCCTGCTGCTGCACCGGCTCGGGCGGTGACGCATCCGCCTGCTGCATCGTCGGTCCCGGCGCGATGTCCAGCGGCATCGACCGCGGTGCCGACGTCTCCGGCGTCATGTCGATCAGGATGGCCGGCAGGTTGACGCCCTCGTCCGGCACCTGCTTCAGCAAGTTCATCGCAAGCAGCGCGGCGCCGAGATGCAACGCCACGATCATCGTCGCCGAGGCGCCCCAGGGCGCGCCCTCCCGCTCGTCAAGCGGCTGATGCAAGGCAAAGGCGTTCGCGGCCATCAGCTGCGTCCGTCGAGCCCGACGAGGGCGACCTTGAGATAGCCGGCGTTGCGCAAGGTGTTCATCACCTCCATCAGGTCGCCATAGGACACGGCCTTGTCGGCGCGCAGATAGATGCGCTCGTCCTTGCGGCCCTTGGTGGCGGCGACGAGCGAGGTGCCGAGCGCGTCGCGAGCGACGATATCCTCGCCCACAGCGATCGAAAGGTCCGGCTTGACGGTGACGAAGACCGGCTTGTCCGGACGTGGCGCCGGCTCGGCGGCCGTCGCCGGCAGATCGACGCCGATGTCGACCGTGGCGAGCGGTGCGGCCACCATGAAGATGATCAGGAGCACCAGCATCACGTCGATGAACGGTGTGACGTTGATCTCATGGGTGACCTCGAGATCGCTCGCGTCGCCGCGGGAGCCGAGCTTCGATGTCCCCAGCCTGGCAGCCATGGCCTACTCCGCCGCCCGGGCCAGACGGAAATGGCCGTGGTCGCGCTGGCGGCTCAGCAGCAGCATGAGCTGCGCCGAGGCGTCGCCAAGCAGGGCACGATAATTGGCAATGCCGCGGACAAGGTGATTATAGATCACGACCGCCGGAATCGCGGCGACGAGACCCAGCGCGGTGGCGAGCAACGCTTCGGCGATGCCGGGCGCGACGACGGCAAGGCTGGTGGTGTGGCTCTCGGAGATGCCGATGAAGGAGTTCATGATGCCCCAGACGGTGCCGAACAGACCGACGAACGGCGCGATGGCGCCGATGGTCGCGAGCACGCCGGTGCCGCGCGCGATCTGCCTGGACATCGCCGCTTCGACCCGCTCCAGCCGTAACGCGACGCGTTCCTGCAGGCGGTCGTCGAGAATGCCGCCGGAGAGCTCGGCCTCCCTGGCGCAGGACTGGATCAGCTGCGCGACCGCGTCGCGCGCGTCGCCGGCCCGCGCGGATGCCTCGGCCAGAGTCATGTTGCCCTCGAGCGCACGCGTCCGCTCGAGAGCAAGCGAGCCCTTGCGGCACAGCTCGATGGTCTTGGCGAGCCACACCGTCCAGGTGACTAGCGAGGCGACGGCGAGCCCGATCATCACGATCTGCACGACGATGTCGGCACCGAGGAACATGCCCCAGGGCGACAGATTGCGCGGCAACAGCGCCGCGTCGAGTGCGAACGCCGGTGCCGGCGCGAGCGCCAGCGCGCTTGTTAGGATCACATGGCGAAGCGTGGAATTGCTCTGCATCCTGATCTCCCGACCCGTTGAAGCAAGCTAGAGCGCGGGCACGATCCGGTCCGCAAGCTGCCGGAACCGCGCCAGCTGGTCCGCGCGCAACGCCCTCGTCTCGTCGCGGCCGACGAAGACCTTGAACATGATGCCGCCGTCGGCGTTCACGAAGGCGACGAAGGCCGAGGACTTGCCCATGAAGGGCCGCTCGACGAAGGCAATTCCCGCGCAGCGCTCATGGCGGAGATGGCCGTGCAGGCCCTTTGGCTGCATCAGGTTGAAATAGCCGCGGCCGATCTCCCCCGTGGGAACGGTCCCGGTGAACTCGAAGATCGCATCATCCGTGTGGACGATCAGCGTGACCTCGCCCCATTCCGCGATGTCCTGCATGGCGGCGGCAAAATGTTCGCCGCTCCCGATGCGCACCATTGACGGCGGCAACGCCTCGATCACCGCGCGCGGTGTGACGCTGCGCTCGCGCGCGACGTCCTCGATCACCGCGCCGGAATTTTCGGCCATGTACGCCTTGAGATCGGCGAGATCGGTGCTCAGCATGTCCGGCTTCCTTTCGTCATCGGCCGCGATCAGGCCGCCGCGCTCGCCTTGCGCTCGGTCATGATGACCTCGAAGCCTTCGAACTTGGGGTGACCGAGATAGAGGCTCTCGCCGGTCTTGTTGTCGGCGCGCGCATGAGCGCGGCGGAATTCCTCCGAGCGCGTCCAGGCCTCGAAAGCCGCCTTGTCGACCCACACGGTATGCGAGGAGTACAGCGTGTGGTCCTCGGCGACCGACCCCTTGAGCAGATGGAATTCGACGAAGCCCGCCATGCTGCCGAGATAAGACTCGCGGGTCCGCCAGACGGTTTCGAACGCGGCTTCCGAGCCGGGCTTTACCTGGAAGCGATTCATGGCGATGAACATTCGACTTTTCTCCTGTGACTTGTAAATCGGCGATTGCCGATCGGATATTTCAGAACGGACCGAAAGCCACGCTGACGCATCAGCGTGGCTTTCGAGATCAGCAAGGCAGAACCTCCGGTGTCTCCCTCAGGTGCCGCCAAAGTGGTACTTGAGACCACCCTTGATCACGAGCCCGGCGCCGGCGCTCGCCCACTTCACGTCGTTTTGCGTGTCGCCCGTGCTGCCGACCGGAATGGCGTACGGACGATAGTAGCGGTTGAAGAGGTTCTCGACGGAGAAGTTGAGCGTGAGATCCGGCGTCGGGTGATACTGCGCGTACAGATTGACGAGATCGTACGAGGTCGCCGGCGTGTAGGTCCTGGGGATGTCGTAGTTGGCGATTGCCGACGTCCACATCATCGAAAGGATGAGGGTACGGTCGAGCAGACGCACGCCGGCCGTCGTCGTGATCTTCTGCGGCGGAATGCTGTAGAGGCCGAAGCCGGTCTGGAGATTCTTTCCGCTCTGATAGGTCCCGGAGAGGCCGAAGAACCACAGGTTCGCGTCATACATCGCCTCGGCCTCGACGCCTTGAATGAGCGCGGACGCCACGTTCTGATACTGCAGGAACGGCAGCACCGTGATCGACGGTGCCGGTGGCGGCCCGGTCGGGACCACGAGCGGGTTTCCGTAAGCGACCTGATCGATGAAGTCGCTGATGTCATTGCGGAACACGTTGATCTTGCCGCGCAGCGTGTCGCCTGCAGTGAACAGATCGTTCTTCTTGATGTTGAAGCCGATCTCCTTGTTCTTGCCGACCTCGGGGCGCAGGTTGGGATTGGGCACGAAGCAGAAGGTCGAATCCGCGCCCGGTCCCGGCGTGCCCGACGGACAGCGGAAGAACGAGTCGTTGACCGTCGCGCCGGCATGCGGGCCGCTCACCAGCGTCTCCGTGATCGAGGGCGCCCGGTAGCCTTCCGCGTAGCTGGCATAGGGGGTCACGACCGCGGTCGGAACGAGAGCAACCGTGATCTTCGGCGAGAGGCGATCGCCGCCCGACGACGAGGACGCCGAGGAAAGCTGATAATTGTCGTAACGGAGCGCACCGATCACCTCGAGCATCGAAGTGTAGTTCGCCCGCCACTGCACGAAGCCGCCAGACACCGTGCGCTGGCCGCCGGGCGTCGTCACTTCGGCGGTACCCGTCCTATCCTGCGTAGATACTTTGTCCTGAAAGGCGTCCAGGCCGTATGTCACCGCGTGACGCCAGCTTCCAGTGTCGAACCGCGTCGTATTGTGCACGTCGACACCGATTGTATCGAGCAGATAGCCGCGGTTGCTCCCGATGCACCCCGAAACGGCATTGCCCGGCACGCCGCCGCAATAAACGGACGGGGTCGTGCTGGTATGTCTCGTCTTGACCTGATCGTTCTCGGTGCGATTCCAGTAGATCTTCGCATCCCAGTCGAACCATTGATCATCCGGCTGCGAGTATTTCCAGCCGAGCGTCGTGGTGTAATTCTTCACGTTGGAGGCGTAGATCGACGTGCCGTTCAGATTGTTCGTGCCGTTCGCATTGGTCGAATTGGGATCGCCCGCGCGTCGCGGCGGCTGGCCAAGGCTGTAGATGTCTTCCTGGAAGATGGCGCCGAGCTTGACCTCGTGACCGTCCGCCGGCCGCACCGTCAGCTTGGCGATGCCGCTGCTCAGACGGTTGCCGGTGTTTGCGACTTCGTAGCCGGTACCGTCCTTGTAGCTCTCCTGCGTCGAATAGGTGCCGCCTGCGAACACGTCGACATTCGGATTGACATGCACGCCGCCGAAGGCCGAGCCGAGCGCACGTCCATAATTGCTGCCGAGGATGGTTTTCACGTCGAGGCCCCAGCGCTCTCCCACGCGGACAACGTCCTCGATGTCCTTGGTGCGGAACGAGGCCACGCCGCCGATCGCCCCGGAGCCGTAGATGTTCGCGGTCGGGCCGCGCACGATGTCGATGCCGCTGATCAGTTCCGGATTGAGGAAGAACGAACCATTGGCGAAATGACCGGTGCGCTGGTAGTTCTGCCGCGCGCCGTCGACCACGACGGCAACACGGCCGAAATCCTGAAGGCCGCGGATATTGATCGAGGTCGACGGCTCGTCGCCGCGGTTCTGAACCCATACGCCGGGAACGTTGTAGATAAGATCGCCGACGGTGCTGGCCTGACGGGCTTCGATCTGCTCGGACGTCACGACACTGACCGGCGCAAGTGCGTCGACGGCTCGCTCTTCCGTCTTGGTCGCCGCAACCGTGATGGTGTCGAGCACTTGAACCGGCGAGGCGCCGCCCGCCTGCGCGCGGGCGTTCATCACCTCGGGCGCGGCCCGCTGCGCAACTTGGGGCGCCTGCTTGCGCCTGGCCTGCTTTGGCTTTTCCGACGACGCGTTTTCACTCTGCGGCGATGCGGTCTGCGCGAGACTGCCCTCCGCCGTCATTGCCGCAATTGAAACCACCGACGCGCCCAAAATCAGGGCGCGCGAATACCTAGCCCCGTCAGCCATATCAGCCCCAGCCTGCACTTCACTTTAGTTTTTGATGTCGTCTGGCTGGCGCGCGCTCGCAACGCGAGCGACTGGCTGGCTGATTGTCTCAAGAGGCGGGCGAGTTCCCCGCTGTCGGAAATGGTTACGTGGCAACACTCTGACGGTCAATGACATCGGGTTACAGTTTATATCGATTGTAAACTGCGACGGTTGGAATGCGCTTGGCGCCACCTGTACAAACGGGCGGTACTCCAGCTTTCGAAAGCGCATCACACCGACAATGTCAGCAACATCAGGAGACAACAGCGGCAGCGCGGCAGGACCGGCACAAAGCCCTTCTGCAGCAACGCGAACTCTCACCATGCGCGGCAGCCGCATCGACAGCCGCGAGCTGTTTGCCGCCGAGCGCGAGATCATCATTGCGCATGGCGAGGACAGCTATCGTCTCCGCCTGACCTCGCAGAACAAGCTGATCCTGACGAAGTAACTGCAATGACATGTTGCCGCACCCTCGCCCGTCTCCTGCTCTCCGGCGGACTCGCGTTCGCGTCTGCTGCGCACGCCGCGGGCATCACCGTGCATGACGCGCGCAATCGCGACGTCACTGTTACCGATTTTGCCCGCACGGTGTCGATCGGCGGCGCCATCACCGAGATCCTCTATGCGCTGGGATTGGAAAGCCGGCTGGTCGGCGTCGACACAACGAGCCTCTATCCGGCGGCGGCACTGCAAGACAAGCCGAATGTCGGCTATGTGCGCCAGATCTCGGCCGAAGGCGTGCTCGGTCTCAACCCGACGCTGATCCTGGCGATCCAGGGCTCGGGCCCGCGCGAGACCATGGACATCCTGGAGACGGCGAAGGTGCCGCTGGTGCTGGTGCCCGAGACCTTTTCCGAGGAAGGCCTGATCGAGAAGATCAAGCTGGTCGGCCATGCCATGGGCGTCGATGCGCGTGCCGAATGTCTCAGCGCCGCGGTCGGCGCCGATCTTGCACAGCTCCGTGCCCTGCGCGCCAAGGTAACGAAGCCGGTGCGGGTGATGTTCGTGATGTCGCTCCAGAACGGGCGGGCGATGGTGGCGGGCCACAAGACCGCGGCGGATGAAATCATCCAGCTCGCGGGCGCGGCCAACGCGGTCGAGGATTACGACGGCTACAAGGTCATCAGCGACGAGGCGATCGTGGCCGCAAAGCCCGATGTCGTGCTGTCGATCGAGCGCGGCAAGGATTCGCTGCAGGCCGATGCAGTCTACACGCATCCCGCCTTTGCGCTGACGCCGGTCGCGGCCAACAAGAGCTTCATCACCATGGATGGGCTTTATCTGCTTGGCTTCGGGCCGCGCACCGCGGCAGCGGCGCGCGATCTCTCGGTCAAGCTCTATCCGGCCTTGGCCGAGGGCGGCGCGTTCGCGTCAGCGCTGTCGACGGCGAATTGCCGGCAATGAGCGTGGCCGCCGGGATCGAAGCACGACGCCCGCGACACGGCGCGGGGCGGCGGTCCGCATCGTTCGCGATCCCCCTCCTGCTCGTGGTGCTGGTGGTCACCGCGATCGGTGCCCTGACGGTCGGTGCCGCCGGCATCCCGCTCTCCCGGCTGCCAGCCGCGCTGGGCTTGGCCGGCGAAAGCACGACCATGACGGCCCGCGACCAGCTCGTGCTGTGGTCGATCCGCATTCCCCGGATCGCGGCGGCGGCGATGATCGGCGGGCTGCTTGCCGCGGCCGGCGCGATCATGCAGGGGCTGTTTCGCAACCCGCTCGCCGATCCCGCCCTGGTCGGCGTCTCCAGTGGCGGCGCGCTCGCAGCCGCGAGCGCGATCGTCTTCACCGATTCCCGCTTCGGCGAGGCGCTGCGCTTTCTCCAGACCGAGCTGTTGCCGCTCGCCGCCTTCGCAGGTTCGCTGGCGACCACCACAATCCTCTACGGCATCTCCAGCCGCTCGGGACGCACCTCGATCGCGATCTTTCTGCTCGCCGGCGTCGCCATCACCGCGATCGCCAATGCGGGCATCGGCCTCCTGGTATTCATCGCCGACGACCGTCAGCTGCGCGACATCACGTTCTGGATGCTGGGCTCGATGAGCGGCGCGACCTGGACCAAGGCCGCCGTGCTCGCGCCGGTGCTCATTGCCGGACTCGCAGGCTGCGTCTTCATCGCGCGCGGCCTCGACCTGCTGGTGCTCGGCGAGGCCGACGCCTTTCACGGCGGCGTCGACGTCGAGCGCCTGAAGCGGATCTCGATCGTGATGGTCTCGGCCATGACCGGCGTCGCTGTGTCGATCAGCGGCGTGATCGGCTTCGTCGGCATCGTCGTGCCGCATCTGCTCCGTCTCGTGATCGGCCCGGCGCATCGCCTGCTGCTGCCGGCCTCGGTGCTGTCAGGCGCGATCCTGATGGTCGGGGCCGACACGCTGGCGCGCACCATCGTGGCGCCCGCGGAGATGCCGATCGGCATCCTGACGGCGGCCGTCGGCGCACCCGTCTTTCTCTTCATCCTGCTGCGGCAGCGCGGGCTCGCCGCGCTATGACCGCAGTGCTCGAAGCACGACACTTAGGCAAGCGCGCCGGCCGCGCGACATTGCTTGACGGCGTCAGCCTAACGGTTGCGGCCGGCGAGATGATCGCCATCATCGGCCCGAACGGCGCCGGCAAGTCGACGCTGCTGCGGCTGCTCTCCGGCGATCTCCGCCCGAGCGCCGGAGAGGTACGGCTCAAGCAGCGCGACATCGGCAGCTTCGCGCCGCGCGAGCTCGCCGCGCGCCGCGCGATGCTGTCTCAGCACATCAACGTCACCTTCCCCTTCACCGTCGAGGAGATCGTGCTGATGGGCGCGGGCGAGCGCAGCTTGCGCGAGGCCGGCCCGCTCGTCGACGCCGCGCTGGACGAGGTCGGGCTTTCTCATTTCCGCGAACGGCAATTGCCGACGCTGTCAGGCGGCGAGCAGCAGCGCGCCCATTTCGCCCGCGTGCTGGTGCAGCTCGCCTGCGGCGAAGCCAAGCACGGCCCTGGGCTCTTGCTACTGGACGAACCGACCTCGAGCCTCGATCTGCGCCACCAGATCGACCTCGTCGAGGCGGCCCGCCGCCGCGCGGCAGCCGGCACCGCCGTGATCGCGATCCTGCACGATCTCAACCTCGCGATCCGCTTTGCCGACCGGCTGGTCGTGCTGGCCGGCGGCAGGCTCGCTGCAGACGGCCCGCGCGCCGATATCGTCACGCGGGAGAGGATCCGGGACGTCTTCGAGATCGACGCGGACGTGAATCAGGTTGACGGCGTGCCTTATGTGCTGCCGCAGTCGATGCGGGCTGCGGGGCAAGCTGAACTGCCGCCACGGTGAAGGTGCGCTCCCTCGCCCCGTTCTTACGGGGAGAGGGTTGGGGTGAGGGGCCTCTCTCCACACGCGAGATGGTCGAGAGACCTGTACCCCCTCACCCGGATTGCATCTTCGATGCAATCCGACCTCTCCCCGCAAGCGGGGCGAGGTGAAGCTGCGCCACCTGTGCAGGAAATCAGCCCGCCGGCACGATCACCATGCTCCTGTCCTTCGGCCAGCGGACGCGCCAGGCGAAGTTGATGTCGCGGACCTCGCCGGGCTTGGCGTCGAACGACCATTGCAGCACCCCGCGCTTGTCGCGGATGTTGCTTGCGGTGGGCTGGGTGCTCGAGGGCAGCATCTCGACGACGATGTCCTCGTTCTCGCTGACCGGCAGCTGGTCTTCGATGGAGACCTTGATCGGGAAGTCGTGGCCGTTGCGGATCGTGGTCTTGAACGCGCGCTCGTCGGTCTTCGACGTCGTCAGGAGCAAGCCGGCCGAACCTTCGTTGCGCTTGAGCACGGCGCGCTCGATTTTCACCTTGTCGTCGGCGCCGAAGCCGAGCCGCACGATGTCGTCCTTGGCGGACGCGGTGATGTTGCCGCGGCCGACGTAGACGCCGCCGCGGTAGATCGCGACCTTGCCGGGCAGCAGAATGGCGTCGTCCGCCTGCTTGAAGCTGGCTTCGAGAAACGCGGTCGGATCCAGCACCGGCGCGGCGCGCACCGCGAGGTCGGCGGGAACATTGACGGAAGCGATGCGGAGACTCTTGGCGCCTTCGGCCGCGCCGAGGCTGACACGGCCCGGAATTTTGAAGGTGGCCTGGAAGTCGCCCATCTCGGCGACGGCCTGTTGCTCGTCGGTCCGCTCGGTCGTTTCTGCGACCTTGGACATGGGCTCGTACTGCGCCGAACGCTGGCGGACGGTTGGCGCGGGGCGGGCCAGATCCGAAGTCGTGCCGAGCGCCGGCGGCTTCGGCACTTGCGGATACTGCGCTACCAGCGAGTTCAACTCAGGGGCACTGCCGCCGCGGCTGATGCGGACCGTGGAGACGCCGAGCGTCACGTTCGACCAGTCCTCGCCGGTGGCCTGCGTCACCTCGGCGCGACGAACCAGCTCGAGCTGCGGCTTGCGGTCCTTGGCGCCGGTGTCGAGCCGGGCGTCGTAGAGCGGCACCCAGCGCGCGTTGCGCACGGTATAGGTCACGCGCAGCGTCGCCTTGGTCGCGGCGGCCGAGGCGACGTCGATCCGCACTTCCAGCTTGCTCGGCGGCTTGGCCGAGCGCTCGGCTTCCAATTCCGCGATCTGGCGGTCAAGCTCGCGCTGTTTTCGGGTGGCTTCACGAATGGCGGTGTCCGCAGTCGCGACCTCCTCGGCGACAGCCGCAAAGGCCGTGCGCCATTCGGCGATCGGACGTGCCTCGCCCTTCTCGCCGAGGCCGGCCGGCGAAGCTTCAGCAAAACGCTGCGCAAACTTGCGCCGGGCATTGGCGGAATCGATCGCGCCCTGCAGATCGGCCCGTTGATCCCTCAGCGCTTCGATGCGCTTGTCGAGCTCGGGCAGGTTGACCGGCGGCGCGGCCTTCGGCGGGCGTGCATCGATCGTGCCGATGGTGAGCTTGGCGCCCGCCTCGCCTTCGACGCGGAGGGAAGACGGGTCGAGCGAGAGCGGAAAATCCTTGGCCACCAGCGTCGAGTCGCCGGAGGCGAGATCCAGCGAAATGACGCGGGTGACGGTGGCGCCATCGGGATAGACGGTGACCGTATCGATCGTCGAACTGGCGTCCACGTTGGCCGCCCATGACGGCGATGCGAGCGCCGTGGTCACCAAGACCAGCCCCGTAGTTGCCAAATATCTTGCGGTGATGCGCATGAAGTCCCTCCTGCCGGTATCGCCGCGCCGCCAGCCGGACGCGCGCGATGAGATGCCTCGCCATCGTGGTTGGACGCGGCAGGGAAGGAACCGGTTCGATTGAGACTTCCGTGGGGCGCCGCCGCGGCGGCACCATGTCTGTGGAACGCTCGGTGGTCCGGGCGGCTTCAGGCCTGGGCCTAAGAGCCCTGGCCGAAAATGCGCCGGAGCAGATCGGTCACGTTCTTGGCGCCGGCCTTCTTCAGAACGCCGGCGCGGTAACCTTCGACGGTCCGCGCGCTCAGATGCATCCGCCGGGCGATCTCCTTGTTGGTAAGGCCGGCGGCAAGATGCTCGAGCACGTCGGCTTCGCGCGCGGTCAGAGGCTCACAGCCCGGCAGCCAGCGTTGCCGGATCGCCCCGGGTTGCGCGAATTGATCGATGGCGGCATCGATCCGGTTGACGATGTCGTGGGTGCGGAACGGCTTTTCGATGAAGTCGGTCGCGCCGCTCTTGATGGCGTCGACCGCCATGGCGATGCTGCCATTCGCCGACGTCACCAGCACCGGCGCCAGGCAATTCTCCTCGCGAAGCTGCCTGAGCACCTCGAGAGCGGAGCGATCCGGCGGCATCTCCAGCAGCACACAGGCCGGCATCCGCGCCTTGGCTTCCGAGAGCAGAGAGGCACCATCGGCAAAGCAGATCACGTCATAGGCGCTCTGTTCGAGCGCGGCGGAAAGTTGTTCGCGGGAGGCGGCGTCGGTGTCGATGACGAATACCTCGCCCTTGGAAAGCATGTTCCCCGGCATAGTCCCGATCCAGCAATGTCTTGGTCAAATGGCCCGAGACGGCCGGGGCCCCGTCGCGCCCGCCGTCATGCGCACGGCATTCACGCCGGTGCTTCGGTTTCCCTTTATGTATGTTCCATCCGGTTCCTGGATTTGACGGATCGGGACAGAAACTTTACATTTCGGGACATCTGCGGGAATGGCTGACAGGAACGGTTTGCATGACCGACCTCATTCGCAGCGCAGGCTTGAGCTGTTACCCCGAGGTCGCCCGGTCGGCCGGGCTCGACCCCAGCCAGATGATGCGCAAGGTCAGGCTGCCGCTGGCCTGCCTCGACCAGCCGAACACCCCTATCGCCGTCACCGGCATGCGCCGCCTGCTCGAACTATCGGCAAAGGCCTCCGGTGCAGAGGATTTCGGCCTGCGTCTCGCCGAGCGCGGCGGCCTCACCAATTTCGGCGCGGTCGGCCTGATCGTGCGCGAACAGGCGACCGTCGGCGAAGCGATCGAGGCGTTTTCGCGCTTCATCCATATCCATCACGACGGCATGCGGCTCGAGGTCACGCGTGACGAGCGGACCGTGACCATCACGCTGCATTTGCGCGGCCGGCGGCCGCGCGCGCCGCGGCAGTCGATCGACATGGCCCTCGGCAGCGTTCAGCGCATCATCCAGTCGCTGTTCGGAGGCGATTGGCGGCCGCTGGAAGTGCATCTGCACTACCCGCCCCCGCTCGACCGCAAGCGTTACCGCGACTTCTTCGGCTGCCGGGTGATCTTCAATGCGGACGACGATGCGATCCTGTTGTCGGCGCACGACATGCAGCGCCGGATCCCAAGCGCGCATCCCTTGATCGCGAACTACCTGCGCAAGCGGATCGAGGCGATCGAGAGCAGGCCGGCAAGCTGGGAGGCGAAGGTCGACGAGGTGGTGCGCAGCCTTCTCGCCAGCGGCGATTGCACGGTCGAGCGCGTCGCCGAGCATCTGGCCTGTACCCGCCGCACCATCCACCGCCGCCTCGCCGCATCGGGCACCAGCTTCTCGGCCATCCTGGACGCGCAACGCGCCGATCTCGTGATCCAGCTGATCGAGGATCCCGCCCGGCCGCTGGCCGACATCGCGGTGCAGCTCGGCTTCTCCGCACAGAGCGCCATGGCGCGCTGGTTTCGCGGCCGCTTCGGCTGCACCATCACCGAGTGGCGCAAGGGCGTGCGGCCTTCCTCGGCGCCACCCTCGGCGAGTGCCGCCTGACCTCAGCGTGCCGGAGCGGGCACGCCCATCGTGGCGAGCGCCCGCCGCCCGCTGCCGGCGAGCAGCGGACCAAACGCGAGGGCAAATCCCAGGAAGGCGAGAATCCAGCCGCAGGCGGCGATGTGCAGCAGCACGTCGCCATACGCGGGCAACACGACGGCACCGACCCGGGCCAGAGCCGCAATGATGATTGCAGCATAGATTCCCTGGATCGCCGGCGAAGCCGTCAGCGCCTGTCCGGTATGGCCGAGGCTGGCGCGGGTCATCACCGCGAGCGTCATCGTTCCCGCCGCACCTGCCATCCAGGCATGGATGCCGGCGCTCGGCGGCAGCTCGCCGAAGGCGGCCACGGCATTCAGGATGAAGCCGAGCGGCACGAAGACATAACCGACATGAAGGATCAGCAGCAGCCGCTCCCGCGTGGTGCGGTCGCCGGCCCAGCGTGCAAGCCGAACCAGATGCAGCACGCCCACTGCTGCCATCGCGACGCCGGTGATCATGTTCAGCGGTGCCGCGATCCATGCGATCAGCGCCAGCGCGCTCAAGCCGATCACCGCGCCGTCAAATCGTCCGAACGGCACCGGAAGACGGCCGGGATTGAACTTGACCAGCCAGTTGCGGGTGAAGCTCGGAATGATGCGGCCGCCGATCAAGCCGATCAGCAGGGCGACCACGCCGATGCCGACGCGGAAGCTGACGTCGGCTGCGCCTTCGTAATGCGTCTCGACATGGAAGGCGACGTTGCCGGCGAGCAGAACCAGCACCAGCCCCACCACGGGCAGGTTTCGCCAGTTGCCGCCTGCGATGATCTCGCGCGTCGCGGCGGCAACGACCAATGCCAGGAACGCGGCATCGACGACCAGTGCAAACGCCCAACCGGTATTCGCCGACAGCGTCACCGCGACGCGTCCGGCAAGCCAGACCGTCACCAAGCCCGCGAGCGGCGCGCCCTGGATCGGCAGGCGCCCCGTCCAGTTCGGGATGGCGGTGAACAGGAAGCCGGTGATGACGGCCGGCAGGAAGCCATAGAGCATCTCGTGGATGTGCCAGTCGCGCGGCGCGAACGCGGAGCTCACCGACAGTTCGCCGTAGAACATCGGCAGCCAGAGCAGGATCGACAGCGCCGCCTGGATTGCGGCGAGCAGGAAAAAGGGGCGAAAGCTGTTCGCAAACAGCGGCCAGCCCGCAAAGTTGCGGGATCGGGCGCCAGCCATGGGTCAACTCCAATCAATTCAGACCGTTACTCAGATCGTTATTTGGAAAAATACTGCCGCCGGGCCGCCTCGTTTTGCGCTAACGCAAACTACCTGACGATTGCAGGTGCCATCACACTCCCCGATGCCAGGGAGGCAGAATGGCCAAGGTCGACACATCGCTGGTTGCGCATCTGCCGCTGTTTGCGGGGATGACGCCGGAAGCTCTCGACGAGATCCTGCGTGAGGCCCGCTCGGCGCGCTATCCCAAGAACAGTGCAATCTTCGAGCAGGGCGCGGACGCGCAGTCCTTCTTCCTGCTGCTGCACGGCCATGTCCGCGCGGCCAAGACCACGCCCGCCGGCGAGCAGATCGTGGTGCGCTATGTCTCGCCCGGCGAGACGTTCGGTCTCGCGATGGCGATCGGAGCCGCGCGGTATCCGGCGACGGCCATGGCCGTCGACGACAGCGTCGTGCTGATCTGGCCGAATTCGGCCTGGCCGCGGCTGGTCGAGCGATTTCCGGGGCTTGCCGCCAACACGCTCCAGACCGTGGGCACGCGGCTGCAGGAAAGTCACACCCGTATCCTGGAAATGTCGACCCAGCAGGTCGAGCAACGCATCGCGCACGCGCTGCTGCGCCTCGCCAAGCAGTCCGGCAGGAAGCGCGACCACGGCATCGAGATCGACTTCCCGATCAGCCGCCAGGACATCGCGCAGATGACGGGCACCACGCTGCACACCGTCAGCCGCATCCTGAGCGGCTGGGAGAGCCAGGGCCTCGTCGAGAGCGGCCGCCAGCGCATCGTTCTGCGCGAGCCGCACAAGATCGTGGTTCTGGCGGAGCGGAGCGCCGACAGCGGCGCGGCATGAAAGCCGAAGCATCCCTCCTCAAGATAGTAGGGTGAGGGGCGCTTGCGCTTACGACGCAAGCGCGCCCTCATCCGGGAATCCGCGCACACCTGCGCGCTTCCTGACCGTTTCACGCCGGCACGCACTCGCTCAATGCGGCGAGGAACTTCTCGCGGTCGATGCCATGCTCGCGGCAGGCGTCATCGACCGTGTGGAAGGTTGCGATCGGACAGCCGACGCAAGCCATCCTGAAGGCGAGAAACACGCGGATCGTATGCGGCGCCGAATGCATGATGTCATCGACCAGATCGTCGGATCGGAAGGGCATGGACAACTCCATTCCGATCGACGATAGCGGCGCGGGACCGAGTTTCTTTGCTGGAGCGCAAGCTGCCTTGTCATTCCGGGGCGCGCCGCTTGGCGCGAGCCCGGAATCCATTGTGCAACGGATTGCGTGGAAGGATGGATTCCGGGCTCGCGCTTCGCGCGCCCCGGAATGACAGGGAGCTACACCGCCCGACTGTGCAACCGCTTGCCTGGATCCAGATGCGCATCGAACGCGGCGGCGACGCTGCGGACCAGGAAGCGCGAATCTCCGGCGACGGCGAGCCGCTCGCCGTCCAATCTCACGACGCCGTCGGAGATCAGCGGCTTCAGACGCGATGCCGATTTCAGCATGACGTCGGCCTCCGCCCCGTGGCGCGCGCAGATGTCGCCGAGATCGGCACCGAACTCGCACATGATGCGTTCGATGATGTCGGCACGCAGCCGGTCGTCATCGGTGAGGCCATAGCCCTTCGCGGTGGCGAGGCGGCCGGCAGCGATGCTCTGCGCATAGGCGCCGATCTGTACCTCGTTCTGGACATAGCCCTGCGGCAGATGTCCGATCGCGCTGGCGCCGAAGCCGAGCAGGACTTCGCTCCGGTCGGTGGTGTAACCCTGGAAGTTGCGCCGCAGCGTGCCCTGCTCGAACGCCACGGCCATGGCATCGTCGGGCCGCGCGAAATGATCGAGCCCGATCTGCACGTAGCCGGCCTCTTTCAAGGCATTGGCGATGGCGCAGGCTTGGTCGTGGCGCGCAAGGCCGTCGGGCAACACGCCTTCGTTGATCATGCGCTGGTGCTTCTTGAAGTCCGGCACGTGAGCATAGCCGAACACCGAGAAGCGGCTGGGCGCGAGCGCGAGGCTGCGCCGCACCGTCTCCAGGCACGAGGCCACGGTCTGGTGCGGCAGCCCGTAGATCAAATCGAAATTGATGCCCTCGATTCCGGCGCCGCGGAGCATCTCGACCACGGACGCCGTCTGCGCGAAGCTTTGCACGCGGTTGATCGCCCGCTGCACCACGGGATCGAAGCTCTGCACGCCGAGGCTCGCGCGGTTGACGCCGGAGAGCCGCATCGCCTCGACCATGTCCGCGGTCAACGTGCGGGGATCGATCTCGACCGCGATTTCGGCCGAAGGCAGCACAAAGAATTCCTGGCGCATCGTCGCCATCAATTCGGCAAAGGCGTCCGGCGCCATGATCGTCGGCGTACCGCCGCCGAAATGGATGTGCTCGACCTTGATGCGGTGGCCGATGGCTTCGGCGGTCAGCGCGATTTCGCCGCGCAGCGTCCGCTGGTAGCCGGCGACGAGATCGTCGCGGCGGACGATCTGGGTATGGCAGCCGCAGTACCAGCACATCTCGCGGCAGAACGGCACGTGCAGATAGAGCGATGCGCTGGCGGCCACCGGCAGCTCCGCCAGCCAGCGGGCATAGGCGTCCGGACCGATCGCGGGTGTGAAATGCGGTGCGGTCGGATAGCTGGTGTAGCGAGGCAGGCGCTCCTCGCCGTAGATCGCCGCAAGATCAGCTCTCATAAGTTACCCATTCGTAAATCCCCGCCGCGCGCGAGACATCGCGGCAAATCACGGAATGAACTCAAATAACCAGGATCGGCGGACCCGACTTTGCGCTCGCGCAAAGCGGAGGCGCCGGTTCCCGGCCATTGTGAGAAAAATCGCGGCCATCCGGAGCGTTTGCCATGAGGCTTTTCGCACTCGAACTCATTCTCTCCCTGCTCGACGTCCGCGGCCATATCCCGCGTTTCGACGACTTCCGGCCGGTCCCGGCCGCGCCGGCCCCCGTCGGCGTGGTGCGCGCCCTGGCCGCCGCGATCGCCGTCTTCACCGCGCTGTCGCTGGCGGTCTGGGGATTGGTCTGGCTTACCGTGAACCTGCTCTGACCGGCCGCACCTTCGTCAAGGCTTGCATTGCGATCTCATCCCCGCGCATGAGCCGTGGCGATCGAGATCGCAATGCAGTCTGAACATGCAAACGAGTTGCTGCTGAATTGACGCGCGGCCCCGATCGGCATCGCGCCTGCGGACGCGGTGAGTCGGCCTCGCCCGATCCCTCTCTTTCGAGAACCCAAGTCCTGTTGCGGAGGTGAATCCGGCGGAAGCTTGTCGCAGCACAAACACGCTTTCCGTAACAGGCGCACACTGCACTCCGTCATCAAAACCATTTCAGATGAAGGATGCTTCCGATGTTCACCCGCAGAGCCGCATTGATCAGCGCCGCCGCGACCGCCCTGATGTTGGCGACCCCGGCTTGCGCCGCCGGCGATCTCAAGCTGCCGCGTCAGAAGGTGGAGCTGGTCGCTCCGCCCTTCGTGCACGCGCACGAGCAGGCCACGACACAAGGCCCCAAGATCGTCGAGTTCAGGATGACGGTCGAGGAGAAGAAAGTCGTCGTCGACGACAAGGGTACCACCTTCCAGGCGATGACGTTCAACGGCTCGATGCCGGGCCCGCTCATGGTCGTGCACGAGGGTGACTATGTCGAGCTGACGCTGGTCAATCCCGCGACCAACACCATGCCGCACAACATCGACTTCCATTCCGCGACCGGCGCGCTCGGCGGCGGCGAGCTCACGCTCATCAATCCCGGGGAGCAGGTCGTGCTGCGCTGGAAGGCGACCAAGACCGGCGTGTTCGTGTATCACTGCGCACCGGGCGGCCCGATGACCCCCTGGCACGTCGTCTCGGGCATGAACGGTGCCGTGTTGGTGCTGCCGCGCGAGGGGCTGAACGACGGCAAGGGCCGCGCGCTGAAATACGACAAGGTCTACTATATCGGCGAGCAGGACATGTACGTGCCGCGCGACGAGAAGGGCAATTTCAAGTCCTACGAATCGCCGGGCGAAGCCTTCACCGAGACCGAAGAGGTGATGAAGAAGCTGACCCCGACCCATGTCGTGTTCAACGGCAAGGTTGGCGCGCTCACCGGCAAGAACGCGCTCACCGCGAAGGTCGGCGAGAACGTGCTGATCGTGCACTCGCAGGCCAATCGCGACAGCCGTCCGCATCTGATCGGTGGCCACGGCGACTATGTCTGGGAGACCGGCAAGTTCGGCAACGCGCCCGAGGTCGGGCTCGAGACCTGGTTCATCCGCGGCGGCTCGGCGGGAGCTGCGCTATACAAGTTCCAGCAGCCCGGCATCTACGCCTATGTCACGCATAACCTGATCGAGGCGGCCAGTCTCGGCGCCACCGCGCACTTCAAGGTCGAAGGCAAGTGGAACGACGATCTGATGATGCAAGTGAAGGCGCCTGCCGAAATACCTCCTGCCAGCACCAACTAGACGCGATGAAGGGGCCGGTCATCGCCGGCCCCTTTTTTCCTTCTGCGGAGGAATGATTGTGCTGATCGCATTCAAGCTCAAGCTGGCACTTGCCTGCGCGGCCGGGCTTGCGGGGCCGCTGGGCGTTGCGCCTCTGGTCTCGGAGCTGACGATGCGCCATGCCGTCGGCGAGCCGGCCTTGGTCGAGGTCGCCCCGGGCAGCTTCGCCTATCGCGAGGCCGGCGATTTCACCCGCGGCGGACAGCACGCGGAAGCGCCGATGCGCACCATCCGGATGAACCGGCCGCTGCGCATCATGCGGAATCAGGTCGCTTCATCCGACTATCAGCATTGCGTGCAGGATGGCGCCTGCCGCGCACTCGATCGCGACGTCGCAATCGCCCCCGATCGTCCCGCAGTGCAGGTGAGCTGGCACGACGCTGAGGCCTATGCAGGCTGGCTGTCGCGCAAGACCGGCCATCAATACCGCCTGCCGAGCGACGAGGAATGGGCCTTTGCCGCCGGCTCCAGATTCCGGGATGACGGGGTACCGGTTGATGCAAGCGACCCTTCGAAGCGCTGGATCAGCCGCTACGAGCGCGAATCCGAACGCGACCTCTCCGACACCACGGCTCATCGCTTCGGCAAGTTCGGCCCGAACGAGCATAGCGTCGAAGACCTCGCCGGCAATGTCTGGGAGTGGACCGCGACGTGCTTCGTGCGCTCGCGAGTCGATGATTCCGGCAATCCCGGCCGCGCGACCATGAATTGCGGTGTAAGGGTCGCCGAGGGCGCGCACCGCGCCTATGTCACCGACTTCATCCGCGACGCCCGTGCCGGCGGCTGCGCCGAGGGCGTGCCGCCCGCCAATCTCGGCTTCCGCCTGGTGCGCGAGGAGACGTGGTGGCTGGCCAGCGTCTCGCAGCGCTTGAGCAAAGCGTGGCCGGCAGGATCATAGGGCGCCAATCATTTCCCATGACCGTCGCTTCAGTATTAGAATGAGTCTAAAAGATACTTTGGAATTGCTCTAAGCTCATGCCCTCGCGACATCGCGTCGCTAACGTTGTCTCACCGCCTGCGCTACTCAATCGGCGTTCAATCTCGCGCCTGGGAGCAGCCCTTATGATCTATCTTCGCGTCCTCGCCGCGTCTGCGGCGGTGTTGAGCCTAACCACGTCTTTCGTGTCGGAGGCAGCCGCCAATGGCGAGGTCAACGTCTATACCTACCGCGAGACCAAGCTGATCCAGCCGCTGTTCGATGCGTTCACCAAGGACACGGGCATCAAGGTCAACGTCGTCTCCGCAAGCTCCGGTCTGGAGCAGCGCATGAAGGCGGAAGGGGCCAACAGTCCGGCCGACGTGCTGCTGACGGTGGACATCGGCCGCATCGACGAGGCCGTGCAGGCCGGCGTCACCCAGCCGATCAAGTCGGAGGCGGTCGACAAGGTCGTGCCGGCGCAATATCGCGATCCGGACGGACACTGGGCCGGCATCTCCATGCGCGCGCGCGTGATCTATGTCTCGAATGATCGCGTCAAGCAGGACAAGATCACCTATGAGGAGCTCGCCGATCCCAAGTGGAAGGGCAAGATCTGCATTCGCTCGGGCCAGCACATCTATAACAACGCGCTGTTCGCGGCCTACGCGGCCAAGTACGGCGAGGCCAAGGCCGAGGAATGGCTGCGCGGCCTGAAGGCCAATCTCGCACAGAAGCCGTCGGGCGGCGATCGCGAAGCCGCGCGTGACGTCGCCGCCGGCAAATGCGATATCGGCATCGGCAACACCTATTACTGGGCGCTGATGATGAACAACGATCCCGAGAAGAAGCCGTGGGCGGAGGCGACCCGCGTTATCCTGCCGACCTTCGAGGGTGGCGGCACCCACGTCAACCTCTCCGGCGTGCTGCTCGCCAAGAACGCGCCCAACAAGGCCAACGGTACCAAGCTGATCGAGTGGCTCGTCAGCGAGCAGGCGCAGCAGATGTATGCCGACCAGAACTACGAATATCCGGTTCGGAGCGGTGTCGCCGTCAATGCGACCATCGCCGGCTACGGCAAGCTCGTCCCGGATCCGTTGCCGATCGCAAAGATCGCCGCCAACCGCAAGGCTGCGGCCTCGCTGGTGGATAAGGTCGGCTTTGACAACTGATCTCTGGCGGCCCACGTCTATCGAACTGCTGGAAGCTACGAGCACACGGCCTCGATCGAGGGGCCGTGTGCGCGCCGGTCGCGCCGCAACCGCCATCGCGATCGCAACCGCGATCCTGGTCGCGGCGCCCGTGATCTCGATCGTTGCGCTGGCTCTGCAGCCGGCGTCCGATGTGTGGCACGACCTGATCAACTACGTGTTGCCGGCCGCCCTTCTCGACACTGCCCTTCTGCTCGTCGGGGTCGGCGCGGTCACACTGCTGATCGGCGCCGGCACTGCGTGGGTGATGTCGCGCCACGATTTTGCCGGCCGGGGCATGCTGCTGTGGCTGATGCCGCTGCCGCTGGCGATTCCGACCTATCTTGCGGCGTACGTCTATGCCGATCTGTTCGAACCGCTGGGCCTGGTGCATCGCACCCTGGCGACCTGGCTGCCGCTCGGCGATGCTCTCGGCCTTCTGCCCAACCTCCGCTCGCTGCCGGGCGCCATCTTCGTGATCGGGCTCGTGCTCTATCCTTACGTCTATCTCTCGGCGCGTGCGACGTTCCAGGTTCAGTCAGCCGAATTTGCGGAAGCGGCCACGACGCTGGGCGCCGGCCGATGGACCATCTTGTGGCGCGTTTCACTGCCGATGGCGCGGCCGGCGCTCGCGGTCGGCGTGGCGCTGGTCGCGCTGGAAACGCTCAACGACATCGGAGCCAGCGAATATCTCGGCAT
This sequence comes from Bradyrhizobium sp. USDA 223, assembly GCF_044909005.1. NCBI lineage: Bacteria > Pseudomonadati > Pseudomonadota > Alphaproteobacteria > Hyphomicrobiales > Nitrobacteraceae > Bradyrhizobium > Bradyrhizobium sp. USDA 223. The sequence continues at coordinate 7,874,940 of NZ_JBIYDR010000001.1, read as the reverse complement.
CCGCACGCTGACGGTCTCGATCTTCACCACCTGGCTCAACCGCGGCAGCCTCGCCGGTGCAGCGCAGCTCGCATGCCTGATGCTTGCGATCGTCGCCGGCCTGATCGCGATGGAGCGTTACGGCCGTCGCAACGCCAGCATCGAATTCTCGGCCGAAAGCCCGCATGTGAGGCGGCGAACCCCGCTGTCGGGCGCAAGAGCGTCGATCGCGTTCGCGGTCTGCGTGCTGCCGGTGCTGATCGGCTTCGTGGTCCCGCTGTTCTATCTGGCGCATCAGGCTCTCGGCCGCGGCCTGCTTGCAAATTTCGACCCGCTGCTGTGGCGCCACACCTTCCATTCGTTTGCCTTTGCAGGGCTCGCAACGCTCATGGCCTTGATGCTTGCGCTCGCCACCACGATCGCGCATCGCTTACGGCCGGATCCTGTGCGCTATGTCGCGCTGAGCATCGCGCAGGCCGGATACGCGCTGCCGGGCCTCGTCATCGCTCTCGGCCTGCTCACCCCGGTCCTGGCGGTCGACAATGCGCTGAGCGCGGTCGCGACCTGGACCGGACGTTCGCTTCCCGGGCTGGTCCTGGTTGGCTCCGGGATGGCCGTCGTGATCGCCTACACGATTCGTTTTCTGGCTGTGCCGGTCGGCATGATCAAGGCCGGGTTCGACAGCATTCCGAGCGACTATGACGAGAGCGCGCGCGCGGTCGGCGCAGGCCAGGGGGTCATGTTGAGGCAGATCTATCTGCCGTTGCTCCGGCCCGCGATGATTGGCGCCGTTATCATCATGTTCGTCGACTGCCTGAAGGAGCTGCCGGCAACGCTGCTCCTGCGGCCCCTCAACGTCGAAACGCTGTCCACGTCGATCTACCAGTACGCAAGCCGCGGCAATTTCGAGGACGGCGCGCTCGCGGCGCTCCTGATCATCGCCGCGAGCATCGGCCCGGTTGCCTGGCTGACCCGGTTCTCCGAGGTGCCGAGCGGCCCCGCTTGAAGGGGCACATCGTCCGCACATTCATGGCGCTTCGACGAATTGATAGCAAACGCTTGGTTGTCGCCGGCGCCTGCAACCTGCTCAAATCTTCCGCGCGAACATGCGAAAACCGGGCGCGCCGATGATTGCCTCGAAATTCGGATCGCGCTTCTCTTCCGCGAAGACAAAACCCGCCTTCGCGTAGGCGCGCTCGGCCGGCTCGTTGCCGATCAGGAACGATATCGTCGCCCGGGCAAACCCAGCTGCCCGCCCGTTGTCCAGCGCATGCGCGATCAACGCCTGCATCAAGCCGCGACCACGATAGGCAAGGTCGGTCGCGACATGCTCGATCATCCAATCGCCCTCGCCGCCCTGGACCCAGCAAACTCGCGAATAGGCACCGCGCTGGCGGATGGCGTCGAGCTCTGACGCCGTCAGCCCAATTGAGAGACCGACCTCTTCGACCGCGCGCCATGCCGCCGGTCCGGTGCCGGCTGCCGGCACGGCGCAAAGTGCAGCAGCGGGCTTGCCATCAATCTCGGCGACCAGGAACTGCGAAAAATGCCACATCGACACCGCCCGTGCGACGGCGACGCGCGTGACGAAAGCGAGGCACTCCGCTTCCGGCCAGCCGAGCGCCACGTCGAACCAGCCGCGCGGCCGGTGGCCGCGCATCGAATTCAGGATGGTTTGTGCGATGAATTCGGCATCTTCGGGACGCGCGGACCGTATCGTCATGCGCGCCCCTTTAGACGACCTTACGTGTTCTTCAGCGCGACGCGGAATTCGGCTTCGGTCTTGGACTTGATCTCGTCGAGCGTGACGCCGTCGGCGAGCTCGATCAGCGCCATGCCGCCATCGCCGTGCTTGTCGATGGTGAAGACGGCAAGATCAGTGACGACCATGTCGACGACGCGCTCGCCGGTCAGCGGCAGATTGCACCTCTTCAGGAGCTTCGGGCCGTCCTTGGCCGAATGCTCCATCACCACGACGACGCGCTTGACGCCGGCGACGAGATCCATCGCGCCGCCCATGCCCTTGACCATCTTGCCGGGGATCATCCAGTTGGCGAGATCGCCGTTCTGGGCCACCTGCATGGCGCCGAGGATCGAGAGATCCATGTGGCCGCCGCGGATCATGCCGAAGGAATCCGCGCTCGAGAAATACGAGGTCGACGGCAGCTCGCTCACCGTCTGCTTGCCGGCGTTGATGAGATCGGCGTCTTCCTCGCCCTCATAGGGGAACGGCCCCATGCCGAGCATGCCGTTCTCGCTCTGCAAGGAGACGTCCATGCCATCGGGGATGTAGTTCGAGACCAGCGTCGGGATGCCGATGCCGAGATTGACGTAGTAGCCGTCGCGCAATTCCTTCGCGGCGCGCGCGGCCATCTGTTCACGGGTCCAGGCCATGTGAGTCTCCTGTTGCGCTTAAGCGGCGGTACGCGGGCGGGTGTTGCGGAATTCGATGCGCTTCTTGGCCGTGCCGACCTCGACGATGCGCTTCACGAAGATGCCGGGCGTGTGGATGTGGTCGGGATTGAGTTCACCGGCGGGAACCAGATGCTCGACCTCGGCCACCGTGATCTTCGCGGCGGTCGCCATCATCGGGTTAAAGTTGCGCGCGGTCTTGCGGTAGATCAGGTTTCCGGCGGTGTCGCCCTTCCAGGCGTGCACGATGGCGAGGTCGGCGAACAGGCCGCGCTCCATCAGGTACTTCTCGCCGTCGAATTCCTTCACTTCCTTGCCTTCGGCGATCAGCGTGCCGACGCCGGTCTTGGTGTAGAAGGCCGGGATGCCGGCGCCGCCGGCGCGGATGCGCTCGGCCAGCGTGCCCTGCGGATTGAACTCGAGTTCCAGCTCGCCGGCGAGATATTGCTGGGCGAACAGCTTGTTCTCGCCGACATAGGACGAGATCATCTTCTTGATCTGGCGGGTTTCGAGCAGGCGGCTGAGGCCGATGCCGTCGACGCCGGCATTGTTGGAGACCACGGTCAGGCCCTTGACGCCGGAATCCCGGATCGCGTCCGACAGCTCCTCGGCAATGCCGCAGAGGCCGAAGCCGCCCGACATGATCATCATGTTGTCTTTTAGAATGCCTGACAGCGCCGACTTGGCGTCGGGATAGACCTTGTTCATGAAAAAAACCTCGACTGAACCTTCGGCTGGCGGGCGTCGCGCCTCATTGGCGGCGATTATTAGGCGAAATCGTCCGAAGCCGTCAATGATACGGGGTTCTCCGCTCCGCCCCCGGGTGATAGAAGCTGCCCATGCCGTGGGCATAACCGAGCAGCGGCCTTGAAAGCGTCAAGAAAACCCATCAAGTTGCGGTACTTAACACCATAGGATCTGGGCGTTCGGCACACACGTTTCGCGACCCGCCCTTCTGGCTCCAACGACCAACCCGATCAGGACATGCCATTGACCATGGCCCAAGGAATGAAGCGCCTCGGGACGCCGATCGCGGCGCTGCTCGGCGTCGCGCTGATCGCCCTGATCGCGACCTCCTGGCTCATCAACCGCGACGCGCTGCGCAAGGCGGTCGAAGCGCAGATTCGCGACGTCACCGGGCTCGAGCTCAATGTCGCGGGCAGCATCGAGATCTCGGTGCTTCCGGCGAGCTATATCTCCTTCCGCGACGTCGGCCTCAAGGGCGGCGGCACCAGCGCTCCCGCGCTCCAGGTCGACGTGCTCACCGCGAATTTGCGGCTGCTGCCGCTCCTGCTGCAGCGTTTCGAGATCGCCGACCTGACGCTGCTGCGGCCGCGCATCCACGTCAGCCTGAAGCCGGATGGCGAGAGCAACTGGACGCCCTTCATCCAGACCATCGCACGGACCATGAAGCCCGGGGCCGAGAACCAGGTCTCGTTCTCCGAAATCCGCATCCAGGACGGCGTGCTCGATTACGAGGACGTTGCCACGCGTGCCACCGAGAAGCTGGACGACATCGACCTGTCGCTGGCCTGGCCTTCGATCTCCCGCTCCTTTGCCGCGACCGGGCAGTTCGACTGGCGCGGCGAGCGCGTCGACGGCTCGATCAGCTTTTCCGATTTCGTCGCCGCCCTCTCCGGCGACCGCTCCGGCCTGAAGGCACGCATCGCCAGCGCGCCGCTCAAGCTCGCCTTCGACGGCAGCGTCGCCAACCGCACCAGCCCGATGATGGAGGGCACGCTCACGGTGGACAGCCCGTCCTTGCGCAATGCGCTGCGCTGGACCGGGCAGCCGCAGCCCGGCAGCGGCGGCTTCGGCCGCTTCGTGCTGAAGGCGCGCGCCAACGTCGTCGGCGCCTCGATCGCGCTCACCAATGTCAATGTCGAGCTCGACGGCAATGCCGCCGAAGGCGTCATGACCTACGCCAATAACGGCCGGCAGACGCTGCAGGCCACGCTCGCCGCCGACGCGCTCGACTTCACACCTTATATCTCGACGTTCCGCCTGCTCGCGAGCGGCGCGCGCGACTGGAACAGGCAGCTGTTCGACCTCCAGGGATTGTCGACCACCGACCTCGACATGCGCCTGTCGGCGGCCAAGCTGACAGTCGGGCCCACCAAGCTCGGCCGCACCGCGATCGGCGCCAATTTGCGCAACGGCACGCTGGCGCTCTCGGTCGGCGAGGCGCAGGTCTATGGCGGTATCGCGAAAGGCTCGTTCGGCATCGCGCGGTCCGATACGGTCGCCGACATCAAGGCGCAATTCCAGTTCACCGACGTGGATCTGCAGGCCTGCGCCACCGAGCTGTTCGGCCTCAACAAGCTGTCCGGCCGCGGCAATATCAACGTCTCGCTCTTCGCCTCGGGCTCGAGCCCGTTCGGCCTCGTGCAGTCGCTCGACGGCAGCGCCACCGTGACCGGGCATAACGGCGCGATCGCGGGCTTCAATGCCGAGCAGTTGCTGAAGCGGCTGGAGCGGCGGCCGCTGTCGGGCGGCGGCAATTTCCGCAACGGCTCGACGCCATACGACAAGCTCACGATCTCGGTGAAATTCTCCGACGGCATCGCAACCGCCGAAGACATCCGCATCGAGGGCCCGGCGGCCAAGATCACGCTGACCGGCACCGCCTCCGTGCCGACCCGCGAATACGACATGAAGGGCGTGGCGAGCCTCAACACGACGTCCGGCTTTCAATTGCCCTTCATGGTGCAGGGCCCCTGGGACGATCCCCTGATCTTCCCCGATCCCGAAAGCCTGATCCGGCAATCGCCTGCGGCGTCTCCGTTCCTCGACCTCCTCAAGCAGCGCATCACCGGCAGCGGAAAGCGCCCGGCGCAGGACGGATCGCCGACAGCCGAGAACGCCAAGGAGAATGCGAAGTCCAACTGAGGATCGCGTTCCTCTGCCGCTGCCCGATGATCGCGAATTGATCGTGGTGAATTGATGCGGCGATTGGATCGATGCGCGCATGATGCATCTCCGCAGTTGAAACGCTACGACCTTGGTCCGACAAGATGCGTTGATTGCGCTACCACCATGCGCTAGTGTTTTATACGACCGGTTAAAACACCGGCCGTTTGAGGGAGAAAAACGTGAAATCCAAGGTTATTGGCGCAGTTTCATTGGCGGTCGCTGCGGTCGGGCTGTTTGCCGCCACTGCGCCCGCATTTGCGCAACAAAAGACGATCACGGTCTGGTGGGTCAAAGGCTTTTACAAGTCCGAGGACGAAGCGCTCGCCGAGACGATCAAGAAGTTTGAAGCCAAGACCGGCATCAAAGTCGAATTGTCGCAGTACGCGATCCAGGACATGATTCCGAAGACCGTCGCAGCGCTCGATGCCGGCACCGTGCCCGACGTCGCCTATTCCGACAGCTACGACGTGCAGGTGCAGGGCAAGTGGGCCTATGAGGGCAAGCTCGAGGACCTCACCGATGTCATGGACCCGATCAAGGGCCGGTTCGTGCAGAACACGCTGGACGCCTCGATCCTCTACAACGACGTCGCCAAGAAGAAGGCCTATTACGGCTTCCCGCTGAAGCAGCAGAGCATGCACGTCCAAATCTGGGGCGACATGCTGGAGAAAGCCGGCTTCAAGCAGAGTGACATCCCGAACGACTGGACCGGCTACTGGAGCTTCTGGTGCGACAAGGTGCAGCCGGCGATCCGTAAGGCCACAGGCCAGCGCATCTATGCCGTCGGCCAGCCGATGGGCGTGGAATCCACCGACTCGTTCCAATCGTTCTACACCTTCATGGACGCCTACCACGTCAAGCTCGTCGACGACGACGGCAAGCTGCTGGTCGACGACCCCAAGGTCCGCGACGGCCTGATCAAGGCGCTGAAGGACTACACCGACACCTACGTCAAGGGCTGCGCCCCGCCCTCCGCGACCACCTGGAAGGACCCGGACAACAACGTCGCCTTCCACAACAAGACCATCGTGATGACCCACAACTTCACGATCTCGATCGCGGCGAAATGGTACGAGGAATCACAGAATCAGAACGTCACGCCGGAACAGCGCGAGGCCGGCAAGAAGGCCTATGAGCAGGACATCGTCACGGCATCTTTCCCCAAGGCTCCCGATGGCTCGACCATCCAGTATCGCTCGGACGTCAAGACGGGTCTGATCTTCACCGCGGCCAAGAACAAGGCCGAGGGCAAGCAGTTCCTCAACTTCCTGCTCCAGGAAGAGAACATCCGTCCCTACATCGAGGGCGCGCTCGGCCGCTGGTTCCCGGTGACGAAGGAAAGCCAGGAAAGCCCGTTCTGGCAGGCTGACAAGCACCGCAAGGCCGTCTACACGCAGTTCAAGGGCGGCACCTCTCAGTTCGACTTCACCAAGAACTGGAAGTTCACCATTCTGAACAACGAGAACGTGTGGGCGAAGGCGATGAACCGCGTCGTCAGCGAAAAGGTTCCGGTCGACAAGGCCGTCGACGAGCTGATCGCCCGCATCAAGCAGGTCGCGGGCTAAGTCGTCCGCCCCTTCTCTCCGCATCACGGCGGAGAGTGCAACAACACACCGGCCGCGTTTCGCGGCCGGCTTCTCTTTGAAGAGTCCGAAAGAATGGCGATCACCCTCTCTGGCGATCAGGCAATACCCGGCCCGCCCCTGTCGTCGCGGCTGACCCCAGCGCAGGTCTGGGGCATCATCCTGCTAACACCCTATCTGCTCGTCTTCCTTGCCTTTGTCGTCTATCCCGTCTGCTACGGGCTCTGGCTGGCACGCGATCCGGCGAACTATGTGGCGCTGTATCACGACCCGATCTTCGCGCGTGCTGCCGTCAACACGCTGATCTTCCTGGTCGTCGGCATCAACATCAAGATGATGATCGCGCTGTTCCTGTCCGGCTTTTTCGCGCAGCAGCGCACCTGGATCAGATGGCTCTCGGTGATCTTCATCCTGCCCTGGGCGGTGCCGTCGATCCCGACCATCCTGTCGGTGCGCTTCATGCTCAATCCCGAATGGGGCATGGTCAACCAATTCATCTTCTCCCTGACCGGCGATGACGGCCCGAACTGGCTGAACGACCCGACCGTCGCGCTGTGCATGGCGATCGCCGTGCACATCTGGAAGTCGCTGCCGTTCTGGACGCTGATCCTGATCACCGGGCGCCTTGCGATCTCGCACGATCTGTTCGAAGCCGCGGAGGTCGACGGCGCCAGCTGGTGGCAGAAATTCCGCTACATCACCTGGCCCTCGATGCAGACGCTCTACGTCACTTGCACGCTGCTCTCGATGATCTGGACGCTGGGCGATTTCAACAGCGTCTACCTGCTCACCGGCGGCGGACCTGCCGACCTCACGCACGTGCTGGCGACGCTCGGCATCCGCTATCTCCGGCTCGACCAGCTCTCGCTTGCGATGGCATCCATCGTCTGCGCGATGCCGTTCGTCCTGCCACTGGTTTACTTCATGATGAAACGGTTGTCGCGATGAAGCTTCCCTCCCTCCGTGACGTCGCGACGGAAGCGCGGCTGCTGCTGATCGGCATTCCCGTCTTCCTGTGGACAATGATCCCGATCTACCACATGTTCCTGTTCGCGATCTCCCCGAAGGAGGACGCGTTCTCGGGCAAACTGTGGCCGGACCATCCGACGCTGCACAACTTCGAAATCGTGTTCAAGCAGCAGCACTACTTCCTGCGCGACTTCTACGCCCAGTTCTGGAATTCGACGCTGATCGCAGTCTCCGTGGGCGTGCTCACGCTGTTCATCGCGACCGCCGCGGCGTTCGCGATTTCGCGATTGAAGGTGCCGGGCGGCCGCGCGGTGCTGAACCTCGCGCTGTTCACCTATTTCATTCCGGCGGCGTTCCTCGCGGTGCCGATGTATCGCACCATGGGCAATTACGGCCTGCTCAACAATCACTGGTCGCTGATCCTGGCCATGGTGACGATCGCGAGCCCCTACGCGATCTGGGTACTGAAGCAGGCCTCGGACAAGCTGCCGGTAGAGCTCGACGAGGCCGCGGTGATGGACGGCGCCACCACGCTGCAGATCTTCCGCCTGGTCTACCTGCCGCTGATGATGCCCTCGCTGGTCGCGATCGGCACCTATGCGGTGCTGCTGGCCTGGAACGAATATCTTTACGCGTTCCTGCTGCTGTCGAACGACCGCGACATCACGCTCCCCGTCGCGCTCGGCAACTTCCTCGCCGCCGACGACTCGCCCTGGGAGCTCCTGATGACCACCGGCTTCATCTACGCGCTGCCGCCGGCCGCGGTCTATTACGCCTTCCGCCGCTACATGGTGGGCGGGCTCACGGCGGGTGCGGTGAAGTCGTAAGCTCTTCTTTCGTCATTGCGAGCCACCGGGTCCGCGCGGAGCGCGGCCCGATGACAGGCTCCGCGAAGCAATCCAGACTACCTCTGCAGAGACAGACTGGATTGCTTCGTCGCAAGAACTCCTCGCAATGACAGCAGGGCCTCACAGCGGCGCAGCGCTCTCGCCCTGCGAGCTCGACAGCTTCGAAGCGAGCGAGGCGATGACGATGACGACCGCGATCAGCGCGATCACCAGCGTGCAGATCGCGTTGATCTCGGGCTTCACGCCGAGCCGCACCTCCGAATAGATGCGGATCGGCAGCGTCGCCGAGCCGGGGCCGGTGGTGAAGCTCGCGATCACGAGATCGTCGAGCGACAGCGTGAACGCCAGCATCCAGCCCGCGACGATCGCCGGCGCAATCAGCGGCAGCGTCACGGCCACGAACGCACCGACGGGATTGCAGCCGAGATCCATCGCCGCCTCCTCCAGCGAGCGATCGAGCGAGCCGAGGCGCGACTGCACGACCACCGCGACGAAGCACATGGTCAGCGTGGTGTGGGCGATCGTCACCGTCCAGAAACCGCGCTCGGCGTTCAGCGCGACGAACAGCAAGAGCAGCGACAATCCGGTGATCACCTCCGGCATCACCAGTGGGGCGTAGAGCATGCCGGAGAACAGGGTGCGTCCGCGAAAGCGCTCACCGCGCGACAGCGCCACCGCCGCGAGCGTGCCGAGCAGCGTCGCAATGGTCGCGGAGGCGACCGCAACCCGCAGGCTCATCCAGGCCGCCTCGATCATGGCGCGGTCGTTGAAGAACTCATGATACCAGCGCAGCGACCAGCCGCCCCACACCGTCACCAGGCGCGAGGCGTTGAAGGAGTAGAGAACGAGGATCAGGATCGGCAAATAGAGGAACGCCAGCCCCAGTGCGAGCGAGGCGATGTTGAAGCGGGACAGGCGGGAGACCTTGCGCATCGCGCTACCTTCCCTGTTCCAGCTGCCGCTTCTGCAGCCGCTCGTACGCCAAGAGCGGCACCAGCAGCACGACCAGCAACACGATCGCCGCAGCGGAGGCAACCGGCCAGTCCTTGTTGGTGAAGAATTCGAGCCACAGGGTCTGGCCGATCATCAGCGAGTTGGAGCCGGCCAGGAGATCCGGAATCACGAACTCGCCGACGATCGGGATGAAGCACAAGAGCACGCCGGCGCCGACGCCGGGCAGCGACAGCGGGAAGGTGACGAGCCAGAACACCTGCCAGGGCGGCGCGCCGAGATCGGCGGCCGCCTCCTCCAGCGCCGGCTCCATCTTGGCGAGCGTCGCGTAGAGCGGCAGGATCATGAACGGCAGATAGGAATAGACGATGCCGATATACAGCGCGGTGTCGGTGGAGAGCCACACCACGGGCTGGCTGACCAGATGCAGCGCCAGCAGGACCTGGTTCAGCAGGCCGTCGTGCTGGAGGATGTTGATCCAGGCGTAGATGCGGATCAGGAACGAGGTCCAGAACGGCACGATCACCAGCACCATCGCCACGGCCTGCCAGCGCTTGGGCAGCCGCGCCATGCCATAGGCGATGGGATAGCCGATCAGGAGCAGCAGGGCGGTCGCGGTGACCGCGACGGTGAGGCTGCGCACATAGGCGAAGACGTAGATGTCGTCGGAGACGAGCAGCTTGAAATTATCGACCGAGAGCGCAGCGAACGCCGTCTTCAGCGCGTGCCATCCGGCCGTCAGGTCGAACACCGGTTCATAAGGCGGCTGCGCGATCGCGGTCTGCGACAGGCTGATCTTGAGCACGAAGCCGAACGGCACCAGGAAGAACAGCATCATCCAGACATAGGGCGCGATGGCCGCGAAGCGCGCCGGCTTTGCGAAGATGCGGCGCGAGCTCATGATTGCAGCACCACGCAATCGTCAGGCGTGAACCAGGCGACGACATGCTGGTTCAGGCTGTAGGCATCGACGTCGAGCCGCGCGCTGTTGGCGACCGACGCCTGCAGCATCCCGCCGGTGTCGAGCTTCACCTTGTAGGTGGTGGTGCCGCCGAGATAGCAGATGTCGGCGATCACGCCGTCGAGGGTGTTGATCGCGGTCTCGCGACCGGCCTCGTTGACCGGGCCGCGGCGCGACAGCTTGACCTTCTCGGGGCGGATCGCGACCGCCAGTTTTCCGGTGCCGACCGCCTCGCGCGGCTCGGCCACCACCAGCGCCCCCGCATCAGGCGTGCCGATGACGAGACGATGGCCGTCGCGCAATTTGGACTCGCCGTCGAACAGGTTGATGTCGCCGACGAACTCGGCGATCCAGCGCGAGCGCGGCGCCTCGTAGAGCTCGCGGGGGCTCGCGACCTGGGCGAGCTTTCCGGCGTTCATCACGCCGATTCTATCAGCCATCGTCATCGCCTCCTCCTGGTCGTGGGTGACGATGATGAAGGTCATGCCGAGCCGCCGCTGCAGCTCCATCAGCTCGGCTTGCGTGTTTTCGCGCAGCTTCTTGTCGAGCGCTGCGAGCGGCTCGTCGAGCAGCAGGAGCTGCGGGCGGCGCGCCAATGCGCGGGCGAGCGCTACGCGCTGGCGCTGACCGCCGGACAGTTGGTCCGGCTTGCGCTTTTCCAATCCTTCGAGCTTGACCAGCGCCACCATCTCCGCCACGCGCGTGGCGATGTCGGCCCGCGGCATGCCGGCGCGCTTCAGGCCGAAGGCGATGTTGTCGCGCACCGACAGATGCGGGAACAGCGCATAGTTCTGGAACATCATGTTGATCGGGCGCTCATGCGGCAGCGCCTGGGCGATATCCTTGCCGCCGAGCAGGATACGCCCCTCGTCCGGCGCCTCGAAGCCCGCGAGCATGCGCAAGAGCGTGGTCTTGCCGCAGCCGCTCGGGCCGAGCAGCGCGAAGAACTCGCCGGCCTTGATATCGAGCGACACGCCGTCGACGGCGCGGAACGTGCCAAAGGTCTTGGCGACGCCCTCGATGCGCAGCAACGGCTGGCCGGCCGCGGGACATGCGTCTCCGCCAGCCGTTTCAGCCGCAACGTTCGTTCCGGGCAATTCTTCCGCCATGGTCCCTGCCAACCCCGATTCCGCCGCACGCTAGCGGCCGATCGTGTTTAGCTCAACCGGTTCGGGGTGAATCGTTCACATCCGCCATGAACGCCGCCAGCGCCTCACGGTCCGCCGCAGGCATTGTCAGGCCCAGCTTGGAACGGCGCCACAGAACGTCATCCGGAAACCGCGCCCATTCGTGGGCCATGAGATAGCGCACCTCGGCGCCGGTCAACTCGGGGCCGAAGGCAGGGCCAAGCTCTTCGCGTGTCGTTGCTTCACCGAGCACGGCCGCCAATCGCGAGCCGTAGGCCGCGACCAGGCGCTGGGCTTCCGGCTCGGACAGAAAGCGCCAGCGCTCGCGTGCCAGGTCGACCTCGGTGTCGAAACGATCCCAGGCGAAATCTCCACCGGGCAGCGCTGCACCGGCGGTCCAGGGCGGCGACATCGGATAGAACGGCGTCAGCTTCGTCATCGCCCGCTCGGCGCGCCGGCGCGCGGTGGTGAGGTCGCCGCCGAACATCGTGATCAGCGGTGCCTTGCGCCGGCGCGCGTGGAACAGGGTTGTGCCCTCGCGTTGCGGCGCCGACGCCGGCCTCAGATTGACGCCGCAGACCGCCCGGACCACGTCGGTCGGGGCGACGCGCTCGCGGAAGTAGCGGCTCGCCGCTTCGCAGAGATAACCGACATCGGCCCCTCGCACCGCCACGATGGCGGGGTCGCCGGTGAAATCGTGCGTGACCGTGCCGATCAGCGTGAACGCGCGCTCGAACGGGCTTGCGAAGATCAGCCGCCCGTCGTTGTTCTGGAAGACGTAGACATTGTCTGAATCGAACAGCCTGGGCACGATGATCTGGCTCATCTGCATGGCCGTCGCGGCGGGCTGCGGCTGGCGCAGGACCGTCTCCGCGACGATCGAGGTCCAGCCGCCACTGGTATTGGCCAGCGCCCTTGCTGTAACGGAGCGGCGGTGGCCGCGATCGACCACGGCGAGCCGCCAGATGTCGGTTCGGTCGGCACGCACGCAGCGCGCCCCGGTCCGGATCGTCGCACCGCGCTCGGCGGCGTCCAGCGCAGTGAGCACGACAAGGCGGGAATCGTCGACGATACAGTCCGAATATTCGAACGCCGTGCCGAACGGGCGTTTCAGCGCGTTGCCGACCGGGTGATGGGTGATGTCGAGGGTCTTCGATCCGGGCAGGCCGCTCCGGCCGGCGAGGACGTCATAAAGAAACAGGCCGGCCCGCAGCAGCCACGGCGGACGCTCGTCCACATGTGCAGGAATCACGAAACGCACCGGCCGCACCAGATGCGGCGCGATGGCGAGCCAGGTCCGGCGCTCGGCCAGTGCCCGGCGCACCCGCCAAAAGCCGCGGCGCTCCAGCACCGAGAGATCGCCGTGGATCAGCCGCGGTGTGGCCGACGACGCCGCGCCGCCGAGATCGCCCTGCTCGAACAGGATCACCCGCAGGCCACGGCCCGCCGCATCGCGGGCGAGGCTGACGCCGTTCAGGCCGCCGCCGATGATCGCGAGGTCGTAGTCCGCCATGAAGCCGTCGAATGGGAGCGAAGCACTCCCATCACTAGAGCGATTTCCGTTCCGATGAAATCGGAACGGTGGCTCTAGATTCATATTCTGACGCGTTTTCTCGACGCGAGCCGATGTCCACTTCGCTCGAAAACGCTCTAACCGGTCTTCAGCGCAAGCTCCATGGCTTCGGCGCGGCCGATGAGCCCGGCATATTTGCCGATCGGCAAAGGCTTGCCGAGCAGATAGCCCTGTACCCCGTCACAGCCTTCCTTGGCGAGGAAGGCGAGCTGGTCGAGCGTCTCGACGCCCTCGGCGATGATCGACATTTCGAGGCCGTGGCCGAGGTCGATGACGGCGCGCACGATCGCCGCCGATTGCGGGTTGCGGCCGAGATTGATGATGAAAGCGCGGTCGATCTTGATCTTGTCGAACGGAAACGCCTGGAGATAGCTCAGCGAGGAATAGCCGCTGCCGAAATCGTCCATGGAGATGCGCACGCCGAGCGCCTTCAGGCGGCGCAGCAGCGCAAGGCCGCGATCGAAATCCTCGATCAGAACGCCTTCGGTGATCTCGAGCTCGAGCCGGCCGGGTGCAAGGCCCGTCTCGATCAGGATCGAATGGACGAGGCCGACCACGTCGCCGTGCATGAACTGCGCCGGCGACAGATTGACCGCGACCTGCAGCGGCTTCGGCCAGGACGCCGCCTCGCGGCAGGCCTCGCGCAGGATCCACTCGCCCATTTCGACGATGAGGCCGCTCTCCTCGGCGATGGGAATGAATTCGGCCGGCGAAACCTGGCCGCGCACGGGATGCTGCCAGCGCGCCAGCGCCTCGAAGCCGATGATCTCGCTCTCGGCGACGCTGTGGCCCGCGGCCCCCTGCGGCTGGAAGGCGAGCGAGAGCTCGCCGTTCTTGACCGCCATGGAGAGGTCCTGGTGCAGCACGCGGCGGTCGCGGATCTGCTGGTCCATCTCGGGCTGGTAGAGGCTGATCGTGCCGCGCGACTTCTGCTTGGCGCGGAACAGCGCCGCGCCGGCATTGGCGAGCAGCGAGGCGCCATCGGTGCCATTGTGGGGGAAGACCGACATGCCCGTGGTGATGCCGGCGCGGACCGGCCGGCCGTCGATCTGAAAATCCTTCGCGACGGCTTCGCCGATCTGCCGCGCCAGCGCGAGGCCGGCCTCGGGCTGCTTGCCGTCGATGATCAGGCCGAACTCGTCCCCGGACAGGCGCGCCACCACGCCGCCGCGTGCGGAATCCTGGAGCCGATGGGCGACCTCGATCAGGAGCTTGTCGCCGAGCGCATGGCCGAAGACGTCGTTGACCTCCTTAAGGCCGTCGAGGTCGACGCAGAGCACCGCGAACTCCTCGCGGGTGCCCTCGCAAGCCTCGATCATCTGGGTCAGAGCCTGCAGGAAGGCGGCGCGATTCGGCAGATCGGTGAGGCCGTCGTGATAGGCCATGTGCGCCATGCGCGACTCGGTCTGCCGGCGGTCGGTGACGTCCTCGTGGGTCTTGATCAGATATTGCGGCTCGCCGGCATCATTGACCACGGTGGCGCGGCGGGTGAGGAACAGCCGCAGGCCGTTCTTGGTGGAGATCGGATGCTCCTCGGTGATCATCCCGCGCTTCCTGATCGCGGCCTCGTCGCGCGCGACGATCAGCTTGGCTTCCTTGGCGTTGAAGATGTCGGACGCGGTCAGGCCGGTGGCTTCCTCGCGCCTGCGGTTGAGGATCGTCTCCGCGCTGCGGTTGGCGAGCAGATAGCGGCCGTCCTTGACCTGCTCCACGATCAGCGCAACCGGGATGTTGTCGACCACGAGCTCGAGGAACTTCTTGGTGCTCTCCAGCTCCTGCGACAGCGAGCGGCGGTCGGTGATGTCCTCGAACAGGATGAGCAGAAATTCGGGCTTGTTGCTCTCGTTGCGGACCACGATCCGGATCGAGGCGACCATGCGCCGCGCGCCGGCACGATCCACCTCGAACTCATTGCGGTGCTGGCCATCCGGTGAATTGAGCGCCGCCTGGTCAGCGGCCTCGATGCTGGCCGCCGAGGCCGACGCAAACAGCTCCCGTGCATTCCTGCCGACGGCGAAGTCCCGCGACAATCCCCAGAACTTCTCATAGGCGCTGTTGGCGAAAATGTAGCAGCCGTCCTCGATGTTCTTGGCCGCCACGCAGGCCGGCACATGATCGAGCACCGATTCCAGGAACTGCTTGGTGGATGCGAGCTGCCGCGACAGGTTGCGCTGCTCGGTGACGTCGAGGTGGGTCGCCACCGAGCCGCCGTTCGGCAACACGAAATATTTCACCAGGATGGCCCGTCCGTCCGGCAGTTCCGTGGTCAGGCCGTTGGCGCTCGATGCCTTCTGGTAAAATTCGTCATCGGTGACGCCGAGCACTCCGCGCTCGCGGCGCAGCCTCAGGATGTCGCAACCGGTCATGTTGGGCCGGAGGTCGGATCGCGTCAGGCCATAGATCTCGAGATAGCGGTCATTGCAGAAGATGACGCGGCGCTGCGCATCCGTCATCACCACGCCCTGGTTGAGGTTGTTCATGGCGGAGGAGATGAAGGCGTTGCGACGCAGCTGCAAACGGCTGGACCGGCGCAGCGAGGAATGGATCCACAGCCCGATCGCGGCGAGGAACGAGCAGACCACGATGCCCGCGATGAGGGCTTCCCAGATCACGCCGGGATCAAGCCTGGTGAGATCGCCCGGAACGGCAAGGCTGTCCGATGCCGCAAAGGCGCGCGCAGGCGCGCCCGTAACGGCCAGGCATAGGAGGGCGTGCACAGCAATCGAAAGCGTGCTGCCCACGTGCCAGTTCTTCTCAGCCATCAGCCACCCGCGATTTCAACGTCGGATTGTCTGGCCTCGCGGGTTTGGATCGGGTAAACGCCTGTGGGCACAACAGAATAATGTGACATAAAATGCGGCAATTGCCCTGACATGATAAACGACTTCTTAACGGAAGCCCCGCTTGCGCCGCCGCATCCGGACCGTGCGCCACCGGTGCTTCCAACTGGTTTCCTGCACAACCATGGATAGGGTCGATTGCGTCGTCATCGGAGCCGGCGTGGTCGGGCTCGCGGTGGCCCGGAAGCTCGCCCAGGCCGGGCGCGAGGTGATCGTGCTCGAGGAAGCCGAGGCGATCGGCACCGTCACCTCCTCGCGCAACAGCGAGGTGATCCATGCCGGCATCTACTACCGGGCCGGGAGCTGGATGGCGCGCATGTGCGTGGCAGGCAAGCACGCGCTGTACCGCTACTGCGCCGAGCGCGGCATCCCGCACAAGAATTGCGGCAAGCTGATCGTCGCGACCAGCCCGAAGGAGACCGAGAAGCTCCAATCGATCAAGGCGCACGCCGAGGCCAACGGCGTGCTCGACATGCAGCTGCTCTCGGGCGAGGCCGCACGCGCGCTGGAGCCGGCGCTCGCCTGCGACGCCGCGCTGCTGTCACCGTCGACGGGCATCATCGACAGCCACGCCTACATGCTCTCGCTGCGCGGCGAAGCCGAGGACGCCGGCGCAGCTTTCGCGTTTCACACCCCGCTGATCCGTGCCAAGGCGGCGGCCGGCCTCATCGAGATCGATGCCGGCGGCGAGGCACCGATGACGCTGCAATGCAGCCTCCTCGTCAACGCCGCGGGGCTGTCGGCGACGCATGTGGCGCGCTGCATCGACGGCATGCCGCTGGACCGGATTCCGCCGGCCTATCTCGCCAAGGGAAACTACTTCAGCTGCAACGCCAGGGCGCCGTTCTCGCGCCTGATCTATCCGGTGCCAGAGCCCGGCGGCCTGGGCGTGCACCTGACGCTGGACATGGCAGGACAGGCGCGCTTCGGGCCTGACGTCGAATGGATCGAGACGATCGACTACGAGGTCGATCCGTCACGCGCCGAGCGCTTCTATCCCGCGATCCGCAAATACTGGCCGACGCTGCCTGACGGCGCGCTGATGCCGAGCTATTCGGGCATCCGCCCGAAGATCGTGCCGCCGGCCGTGGCCACGCAGGATTTCTTGATGCAGGGCCCGCGCGATCACGGCGTTGCAGGCCTGATCAATCTGTTCGGCATCGAATCGCCGGGACTGACGTCCTCGCTCGCGATCGCCGATCACGTCGCCGAGCTCGCAGATATCGAGAGTGTTTCGAGAAGCGGATAAGTGTGCGCGTCGAGAACCACGGGTCCAAGCAAGAGTGAGCGCCGCACAACCGCGTGCACGGTACACACCTTGCAGCAGGGATGAGCACGAATGCTCTCATCCCTGCGTGAAGGACGTGATCAACTCTACACTGTCACGGGGGTTACTAGTGGAGCGTGTCGCCAGATTGCTTCAGACGCTCGATCTGGTCCTTGACCATCAACTTCCGGCGCTTCAACTCAACAATTTGCAGGTCGTCTGTTGAAAGGTGCACGAGAGCTTCGTGCAATTCGTTTTCGAGAAGTTTGTGCTTCCGTTCCAATTCAACGAGATGTGCCTGAATTGTCATTCGAAACCTCCTCGGTAGGGTTGAACCTTTAGGATTCGATCCGGACAACCAAGTCTACATCACCGATTCGTCCTGTCGATGGGTATCCGTCGTTGCAGCGTCATTTTTGAAAGTTCATATGTAACGAAGCGTGACTAAGGGAACCACGCCGGAAAAATCCATGATATCAATACGCCGGCGCACCGCCGCGGCTCCCTGCAGAAATATGTTGCGGGAGATTGGCGACGGGGGATCGCAGATCGCTTGCGATCACGCGGCGCAAGGACGATAATTTCCACAGGGCATCCACAGCCCGGATCTCACGCCTATCGGTTTTCGGCCACCGCAGACATGACCAATGAAGATGAGCGTGAGCTCGAAGCCGAGCTCACCCGGCTGCAGCAGGAACACCGAGATCTCGATGCGGCGATCGATGCGTTGCATCAATCGCCCGCCCCCGACCTGTTGCGGTTACAGCGCCTGAAGAAGCGCAAGCTGTTGTTGCGCGACCGTATCGCGTTCATCGAAGACCAGATCACCCCCGACATCATCGCCTGACCGTGAGCCGGTCTTGCGCGGCGCCCCGCCGCTTCCGAATCCGCTTGACTCAATAAGAACAAAATAGGAACATTCGCGGGCACCCCAACACCTCAGAGAACGCTCAAGGACAACACACGAGGACAACGCAGATGTCGGCAACCGCCCTTTTCGACAACAGCCATTACGAACAGGCCTGCGATCAGGCGATCGCGATGTGCGACGGCAATCTGCGCAGCACCATCAAGGCGCTGATCATGGCCAACGAATATCTGGAAGCCGAGCTGGAGGAATTGCAGGCGGCGATTTCCGCCGGCTGCATTCCGGAGATCTCGCGCAGCAAGATGCGGAGCAAGAGCAGCGCCGCATAATCTTCAACCTTGGAGCAACGCCATGTCGGATGTGACCTATTACGTTGCAATGCCCTTCTTGATCGATGACGACGGATCACCCGTCGCAGGCGCTGCAGAGGAGTGCCAGTCCTCGACGGCGGCGCTGCGACGCGCCGAGATGCTGGCGCGCGGCGCCGGCCATATCGGCGCAATCGCATTCAGCCGCAGCGGCGATCCCATGACGGGCGAATTTGGCGGCGCGACGCTGCTGCGCAAGTTCGGCAACGTGCCGGAAGATCTTGCCTCCCTGTAGACTAGCGCTCGCTGCCGACCAGCTTGATCCGCGGCTCGTGCCGGCGGCTCGCCTTGCGCACATACATGGCGGCATCCGCCTCCTCCAGGGCGCGGCCTGCAGCGGATTGCGGACCGAGCAGCGCGACGCCGGCCGAGGCGCCCGCGGTCACGTGCTGGCCGCGAAAAACGAATGACAATTCGTCGATCGCCTGCTCCAAGGCCGCGGCCTTCGCCTTGGCATCGGTCTCGCTGAGATTCCAGAGCAGCAGCGCGAACTCGTCGCCGCCAAGGCGGCCGATCACGTCGGAGGCGCGGACCTGTCGCGTCAACGTGGCGACGATCGCCTTGAGCACCTCATCGCCGGCGGCATGACCGAAGGAATCGTTGATCGGCTTCAACCGATCGACGTCGAGCACGATCAGCGCCCCGCTGGCGCGGTAACGCTTCATATAGGCGATGGCGCGCGCGAGCTCGCGCTCGAAACCGCGCCGGTTGGGAATCCCGAGCAGGAAATCGGTGTCGGCGGCCGCCTCGAGCTCCGAGATCCGCAGCAGGGCCGCCTTGAGCTTGCTCCTGAGGCCGCGGATGATCGCCTTGTCGTCATCGGCAGCCGGCGCTCTGCGCAAGGCCGGTTTGGCCGCGCGGCTCGAAACGGCTTTGGATCGGGCGGCGCTGATGTTCCGGCCCTTTCTGGCCTTCGCAGGGCTCGCCCTTTTCGGTTTCTTCATGGGCATCCTGCTCAATGAAGGCTTGCGGGGATTCACCAAGACAGGATAGTGGATTCCCTTCTCCTTGCCACCGCCTTGCGAGCCGCCGGCCGGAATCATTAATCTGGCCTATCTCTCTGTTTTTCTGGGCACAATTGACGTCATGACCGCGCCGATCGCCATCATCATGGGAAGCCAGTCGGACTGGGAAACGATGCGGCACGCCGCCGACACGCTTGACGCGCTCGGCATTGTTGCCGACAGCCGCATCGTCTCGGCCCACCGCACGCCCGACCGGCTGTTCGCATTCGCCAAGGGTGCCAAGGCCGCAGGTTACAAGATTATCATCGCCGGCGCCGGTGGCGCGGCCCATCTGCCCGGCATGGCGGCGGCGCTGACGGAACTCCCGGTGTTTGGCGTTCCCGTCGAATCCAAGACGCTCAAGGGCGTCGATTCGCTCTATTCAATCGTCCAGATGCCCGCGGGCATTCCGGTCGGCACCCTCGCCATCGGCAAGGCCGGCGCGATCAATGCTGCGCTGCTGGCAGCCGCCGTGCTGGCATTGTCCGACCCGGCCCTGTCGGATCGCCTCGCCGCCTGGCGCAAGGCCCAGACCGAGGCGGTCGCCGAGCGGCCGGAGGACAAGGCGTGATGGGCACCAGGCACGTGAAGCTGAAGCCCGGTGACACCATCGGAATCCTCGGCGGCGGACAATTGGGCCGGATGCTTGCCATGGCCGCGGCGCGACTCGGCCTGCGCTGCCAGGTGTTCTCGCCCGATCCGGATTCACCGGCCTTCGACGTCGTGCTGAACGCGACCTGCGCCGAATATGCCGACGTCGAGGCGCTCGAATTGTTCGCGCATGATGTCGACGTCATCACCTACGAATTCGAGAACGTGCCGGCGGCAGCCGCGCTGGTATTGGACGCGCGCCGCCCGGTGCTGCCCAACCGCAAGATCCTCGAGACGACCCAGGACCGGCTCGCCGAGAAGGATTTCGTGACGAAGCTCGGGATCGGCACTGCCGCCTACGCCGACGTCACCTCCGTCTCCTCGCTGCGCGAGGCGATCGCCAGGATCGGCCTTCCAGCGGTGCTGAAAACCCGCCGCTTCGGCTATGACGGCAAGGGCCAGGCCATCATCCGCGAGGGCGACGACATCGCGAAGGTGTGGACCAGCCTCGCCACCAAATCGGCGATCCTGGAGGCCTTCGTGCCCTACGAGCGCGAGATCTCCGTGATCGCTGCGCGCGCGGCCACGGGCGAGGTCGAGTGCTTCGACGTCACCGAGAACGAGCACCGCGACCACATCTTGAAGATATCGCGTGCGCCCGCGCCGATCCCTGACGCGCTCGCCGAAGAGGCGCGCAGCATCGCGAGCAAGATCGCGAGCGCGCTCGACTATGTCGGCGTGCTCGCCGTCGAAATGTTCGTGCTGAACAACGGCACCGGACCCAAGGTGCTGGTGAACGAGATCGCGCCACGCGTGCACAATTCCGGGCACTGGACGCTCGACGGCGCCTCCGTCTCGCAGTTCGAGCAGCACATCCGCGCCATCGCCGGCTGGCCGCTCGGCAAGCCGGTGCGCCACGGCGACGTCGTCACCATGACCAATCTGATCGGCGACGAGATCAACGATTACGAAAAGTGGCTGAGCGTGCCGGGCGCGACCGTGCACATCTACGGCAAGGGCGCGCCGCGCCCCGGCCGCAAGATGGGCCACGTGACCGAAGTCAGGCCGCCCCGGGACAAGTGACGGGATCGCAGCAAAGGCTGCAATCCCGCCGGGTGCTTGTGACTACGCCGTCTTCACGCCCGCAACGACACCCGTGGGCTCCTCGCTGAGCCAGCGATAGATCACCCCGCCGAGCGCGCCGCCGATCAGCGGCGCGACCCAGAACAGCCACAGCTGCGACAGCGCCCAGCCGCCGACGAACAACGCCGGGCCGGTGCTGCGCGCCGGGTTCACCGAGGTGTTGGTGACGGGAATGCTGACGAGGTGGATCATCACCAGCGCGAGCCCGATCGCCAGCGGTGCGAATCCCGCCGGCGCGCGGCCATGGGTTGCCCCCATGATGATGAACAGGAACATCATGGTCATCACCACCTCGGTGAGGAAGCCGGCCATCAGGTTGTACTGGCCGGGCGAATGCGCGCCGTATCCGTTCGATGCGAAGCCCTTGCTGACGTCGAAGCCGGGCGCCCCGCTGGCAATAACATAGAGCAGCGATGCGGCGACAATCGCGCCCGCCACCTGGGCGATCACATAAGGCAGGATCTGGCCGGCCGGAAAGCGGCCGCCGGCGGCGAGACCGACCGTGACGGCCGGATTCAGATGGCAGCCCGAGATGTGACCGATCGCATAGGCCATCGTGACCACGCTCAATCCAAAGGCGAGGGAGACGCCGACAAGGCCAATGCCGACCTGCGGGAAACCGGCCGCGATCACTGCGCTTCCGCAGCCTGCGAATGTCAGCCAGAAGGTGCCGATGGCTTCGGCAGCGTATTTTTTGATGTCCATTGTAGTCCCCTCATTGCAAAGATTCCGGAACAAGCTCCGGCGCGGCCCCGTCCTCGGCGCCAAATCGCCCAAATCGGGGCCGCATGGAGGTATTTTCGCCGCATTTAATGGCCGAACTTGGCCCGAAAACCCGCTTGGCCGGTGGACATCTGCGGTTTTGTCTGATACATCGGCGCGCTCAAGGTTAAGGGCTTGCGCGTTTCGCCATCCCCTTTGACTTACCAGAATTCAAATCCGATCCACCTGAAGAGGATGCCGCGTGCAGGTTCTCGTTCGCGATAACAATGTTGATCAAGCCCTCAAGGCGCTGAAGAAGAAGATGCAGCGCGAGGGAATTTTCCGCGAGATGAAGCTCCGCGGTCATTACGAGAAGCCCTCCGAGAAGAAGGCCCGCGAAAAGGCCGAAGCCGTGCGCCGCGCGCGCAAGCTGGCCCGCAAGAAGCTGCAGCGCGAAGGCCTGCTGCCGATGAAGCCGAAGCCGGTGTTCGGCGCCGGCCCGGGCGGTGATCGCGGCGGTCGTGGCGGCCCCGGCGCAGGTCCGCGCGGACCGCGCTGAGCCGATTCAGCAAGACTCTAGTTTTCGATGACGCGGGCCCCAGGCCCGCGTTATTGTTTTGAGGACTTGTCGGATCAAGCTCTAGCGCGAGCCAACCGTAGATGGCCTCTCCTTTCTCCCAGCGCGGCCTTCCGCGACGGCGCCGGATCTGGCAGCCGCCGCTCGCGGCGGCCCTGACGGGGATCGTGCTGGGCGGCTGCTCGTTCGATCTGGGATCGCTGATGCCGGAGAAGGATAAGCCGCAGGAGGCCCCCAAGGCCGCCGCGCCGGCCGAGAGCGCCGTGAGCGCCGGCAACGTCACCGAAGCCCAGGCCCATACCGCGAAGGCCCAGTCCCTGGCGAAGTCAGGCGAGACCGAGGCAGCGCTCGACGAGTTCAATCGCGCGATCGGCCTCGATCCCTACAATGCGCAGGCGCTCTATGGCCGCGCCCTGATCTACCAAGGCAACAACCAGCACGACTTCGCGATCGCCGATTTCAGCGCCGCCAGCGGACTCAACCCGCAAAAGGCCGAGCCGCTGCTGGGCCGCGCCAACAGCTATCTCGCGCTCGGCAAGGTCAAGGAGGCCGCAGCCGATCTCGATGAAGCCTCCGAGGCCGATCCGAACAATGCCCAGGTCTGGACCGCGCGCGGTCAGGTCTATGAGCGCCTGGGCGACAAAGCCAAGGCGGCGGCGTCCTACACCAAGGCGGTCGCGCTTCGTCCACGCGACGAACCCGCCCGCAGTGGTCTCGCCCGCGTCGGCGGCTGACGGTTTGGCGCAGGCTGAGCGGAGTTCTAGTCGGGCGTGGCGCTCTTGGGCAGAACGGCGTTGAACATCGACTTCATGCCCGACAGCATCTCGTCGGCGACATTGGTCTTCTTCGGCCGCGGCAGGGCGGCGCCCGCATCGGCACGCAGGTCGAGCGGCGGTGCGATGACCGGCACGGGAATGTCGGCCGGCGGCGTCACCCGATTCGGATCATCGTTGCCGATCGAGGCCGTGTAGGGCGGATTGGAGCCCCCATTGCCATAGGCCTCGGGTGAGGGCGTCGAGACATTGATCGGCGGCGGCAGCGGACGGACTGGAGACGGCTCCACATTCACGACCCGCGGGGCCTCCGGCGTGCGGGCGGCGTCCCGCACCGCAGGCTCAGCCGGCTTGGTCTCCGACGCGCGAGCCTCGGATGGCTTGGTCTCGGACGCTCTGGCCTCGGCAGCCTTGCCCTCGGGCGACTTGCGCAGACGCTCGATCGCAGCACGCGCCAGATCGTTGGCATCGGGGGCCGGGGAAGCCGCCGTCGGGGCCGAATTGGCCTCAACCACGGGAGCAGAGGCAGCCGGTGCGGATTTCGCCGCGGCCTTGTCGCGGGCAGAGGGACGGCCGCGCGGGCCGGTCTCAGCGGGAGCCACGTCTGCGGCCTTGGTCTCGGCGGCCGGCGGATGATCGACCGGCTTCTCGACCGCCGCCTTGTCCGTCACGCTCTTCTCGGGGATGCCCTTGGCCTTGACGCCGGGAGCGGGAAGGTTGGCGGTATCGGTGGGCTTGCCGTCGCTGCCGGTCTGGGCAGGCGCGGTTACGGCGGCTGGGGTGTCGGCGGCGGGCTTGGCGTTGATGTAATGATTGACGATGTAGGCCCCGATGATCGTCGCGAGCACCGAGGGGAAAATATCCATCGAAATTTTTGCGAGGTATTTCAGCATTCCGACCACACTCCCCGCGCGACCTGATGCGGGAACTTTAGGGCATTGTGAGGGATCAACTGCGACGGATCGATGGCAAACAGGGGCGCGACCCTAGCGTTTCAGCTCAATTTCAAGGAACACGATCTCAGTTGAGGTTTCGTTAAGTACGTCATGCTGGACGCCGGCCTTGCGAAAATAGGATTTCCCGGCGGCAAGCTGAGCCTTGGACCTTTCGCCATTGGGCGCGACGATGGTCATCTCGCCGGCGGCGACCGGAACGATCACATAGTCCATGCCATGGGTGTGATGACCGGTGGCGCTGCCGGGGGCAAGCCGCCATTCCGTCACCCGGACCTCTTCGTTGTCGACCTGAACCTCGGACTGGGCGGCAAGCACTGGGAGCTCCTTCTAGGGTACGAAAACCATGAAGACGTAGACGGCAAATACCACCATATGCACCAGGCCGAACAGGACATTGGTCCTGCCCGTGCCGAAGGTCAGCATGCTCAGGAAGAAGGTCAGCAGCAGGAGCACGCTGCCCTGGGCGCCGAGGCCGAGCTCGAGCTCCTTGTCGAGCGCGTAAGTGGCGACGCCGACGGCAGGAATGGTCAGGCCGATGGTCGCGAGCGACGATCCCAGAGCGAGGTTGATGCTCTTCTGGAGGTCGTTCTGGCGGGCCGCCGAGACGGCCGCGACGCCTTCCGGCATCAGGATCAGAAGCGCGACCAGAAGCCCGGCAAAGGCCGGCGGCGCGCCGATCTTGGCCGCGACGGCGTCGACCACCAGCGAGAACTTCTTGGAGAGCAGCACGACCGCTAGCAGCGCGATCAGCAGCAGCACGACGCTGAGCACCAGCATCCTGCCCGACAGATGCACCTCGCCGCTGCCGCCGTACGCCCGCTCGTGGACGAAGTAATCCTTGTGCAGGACCGTCTGGGTGTAGAGAAACACCGCATAGAGCGCCAGCGTGACCACGTCGACGAAGCCGAGCTGGACCGCCGAATAGACCGGCCCCGGCGTGGTGGTGGTGTAGTTCGGCAGGATCAGCGTGATGGTCGCGAGCGCGAACAGGACGCTGAGATAGACGTTGGCGCCGGAGAGCTGAAAACCCTGCTCGCGATAGCGCAGGCCGCCGATGAAGATGCAGAGCCCGACGAGGCCGTTGCAGACGATCATGACCACGGCGAACACGGTGTCGCGGGCCAGTGCCGGGGCGGGCTTTTCGCCCAGCATGATCGTGGTGATCAGCGCGACCTCGATGATGGTCACCGAGAGCGTCAGCACCAGCGTGCCATAGGGTTCGCCGACCCGCTCCGCGATCACCTCGGCATGATGAACCGCCGCGAACACCGTGCCGAACAGGATGACCAGAAGGACGACGGTGAAGAGAAGACCGCCAAACGACAGCGTGAAGACGTAATCCGTGGCGCTGACGGCTGCGAACAACAGCAGGGACAGCGCCGGAAAGACCCAGGCCGACCGGGGCATCGGATCATGCGCGCTCATCCATCGGCTCCAACTACGAAAGCGAGCAATAGCAAATCGGCCGGCAGATTCAATGCCAGTGCAGGATCGGTGCGACCGGCAGGAACGTCAGCAACAGGAACAGCGGGATCAGCACGGCGCCGGCGCGCAGGAGATAACCGAAGAAGCTCGGCATCGCGATGCCGTTCTCGCGGGCGATGCTGCTCACCATGAAGTTCGGCGCGTTGCCGATATAGGTGAGCGCTCCCATGTAGACCGCTCCCATGGAGATCGAGGCGAGCGTGCCCGAGAGCTGATGCATCAGCACCTGCGGATTGCCGCCGGCGAGCTCGAAGAACAGCAGATAGGTCGGCGCATTGTCGAGGAACGCGGACATCAGGCCGGTGAACCAGAAATAGACGACCTCGCGCGGTGCGCCATCCGGCGCCGTCACCGCCGACAGCAGCCAGGCGAACGCGCCGTGATGGCCGGCATTCAGCATGGCAATGACCGGGATGATGGCGACGAAGATGCCCGCGAACAGTTTTGCGACCTCGCGGATCGGCTCCCAGGTGAAGCCGTTGGCCTGCCTGTGCTCGTCGGGCGTCAGCCACACCGACAGCGCCGCGATGGCCAGCAGCGCCAGGTTGCGCGCGACGTCCTCCAGCTCCAGCTTGGTGCCGAAAATGTCGAAAGCGATGTCGGGCCTCCACATCGCCGAGGCGAGAAGGCTGGCGACAACGGCTGCGATCAGCACCAGATTGACGAGGCCGCGGATGCGCAACGGCTCTCCCCGGCCTGTGACGGCGGGCGGCGGCTCACTGCGAAAGCGCCAGACGTCGACGACGGCGAAGATCGCGAGCAGCAGGACGGCGACGAGTGCGGTCTGCAACCAGATGGTCCGCGTGGTCCAGAAGAAGTCAACGCCATGCAGGAAGCCGACGAACAGCGGGGGATCGCCGAGCGGGCTCAGCGCGCCGCCGACATTGGCCACCAGGATGATAAAGAAGATGACGACATGGGTGTTGTGGCGCCGCTGCCGGTTGGCGCGGATCAAGGGGCGGATCAGGATCATCGCGGCACCCGTGGTGCCGACGATGCTCGCCCCCAGCGTGCCGAGCGCGAGGATGCCGACATTCGCCGCCGGCGTGCCCTTGATGTCGCCCGTGATGAGGATGCCGCCGGCCACGACATAGAGCGCGAACAGCAGCACGATGAAGCCGAGATATTCGGCGAGCATGGCATGGACCAGCGCCGCCAGTGTCGCCATGCCGCCGGCGAAGACCACGAGCGCGGCGAGCGCCAGCAGCGACCAGGCAGCGGTGATCTTGCCGTAATGGTGATGCCAGATCTTCGGCAACAGCAGCGGCCCCATTGCAATCGACAGCAACAAGCCGGCAAAGGGCAGCGCATAGGGCCAGCGCATCGCCGCACCATCGAGGCCGGTCGCGGCAAGCGCATTCTGCGGCAGAAGCGTCAAACAGGAGACGGCGAGCGCAGGGATGTAACGTTGAGCCAAGCCGTCAGCCGCCAATGAAGCCTCTCGCGGTTTCGATCGCGCCATATTGATCGAGATCGTCGTGCCCGCCGCCCTCCATGCGAACGAACCGCTTGGGCTCGCGGGCGAGTGCGAACAGACGCTCTCCGAAGACGATCGAAATGACATGGTCATTGGTGCCATGCATGACGAGCAGCGGCACCGTGACGCGCGACATGCGCTGGTCCGAATGGAAGGGGTCACGCATCAGAAGGCGGACCGGAACGAACCAGAACGATGCCCCCGCAATGTCGGCCGTCGAGGTATAGGGCGCCTCCAGGATGAGTTTTCCAACGCGATGCTCCGAGGCGAGCGCGACTGCGACGCCCGTCCCGAGCGAAAAGCCCCAGGCGACGATTCGTTCCGCCGCATAACGCGCGGTGGTGAACGCGTAGGCGGCGGCAGCGTCGCGCAGCAGGCCCTGCTCGCTCGGCACCCCGCTCGAGCCGCCATAGCCGCGATAGGACAACGCAACGAGGCCGGTGCCGTCGGCGGTCATCGCCTTGAAACGGCCGACGCGGCCGGCGAGAAAATCGCCATTGCCGTGGAAGTAGAGGATCACGGAACGACCGGGCTTGGCCGGCACGTGCCAGACGATGACCTGCTCGCCATCAGACGTGGTCAGGACATGCTCTTGTGCCTCGGGAAGGCCCGCAGCATCGGGTGCGGTGCGGCCAACGGGCGGGATCGGAAACAGCATCTCGCGCTGGCGGACGTACAGCACGACGAGACCGACGAGATAGACGGTCACGAGCAGGATGGCGATCCACTTGACGATTGTCATCATTTGCGCGGCCGGCCCCTCGGTTGAGACTAGGGCTTGCGACGGCTCCACAGCAATTTCATGACGTCGGGCCGCAGGCTCGCCGGAACGTCGCGGCAGCCGCACGCCGCCTTGTGGGCAGCGTGCCAGGCGATGCGCTGCTCGCGCGTCGCTTTGGGCGGCATGCGATGGGACTGGTGCCATTCCTAATTGATGGCCACGGTCCGCGCGCCTGGCGCTACATCGCCTTGACGATGTTCTCGGTGACCTTCTTGGCGTCGCCGAGCAGCATCATGGTATTGTCGCGGTAGAACAGCGGATTGTCGATGCCAGCATAGCCAGAGGCCAGCGAGCGCTTGATGAACATCACCGTGCCGGCCTTCCAGACCTGGAGCACCGGCATGCCGTAGATCGGCGAAGTCTTGTCCTCTTCGGCCGCCGGGTTGGTGACGTCGTTGGCGCCGATCACGAAGGCGATGTCGGCCTGCGCGAATTCGCTGTTGATGTCCTCGAGCTCGAACACCTCGTCATAGGGCACATTGGCTTCCGCGAGCAGAACGTTCATGTGGCCAGGCATGCGGCCGGCGACCGGGTGAATGGCGTATTTCACCTCGACGCCTTCCTTCTTGAGCATGTCCGCCATCTCGCGCAGCGCGTGCTGCGCCTGCGCCACCGCCATGCCGTAGCCGGGCACGATGATGACCTTGGAGGCATTCTTCATGATGAAGGCGGCATCGTCCGCCGAGCCGAGCTTGGCGGGCTTCTGCTCGCCCGTGGCGCCGCCGGCCGCCGCGGTCTCGCCGCCGAAGCCGCCGAGGATGACCGAGATGAAGGACCGGTTCATCGCGTGGCACATGATGTAGGACAGGATCGCGCCGGAGGAGCCGACCAGCGCGCCGGTGATGATCAGCGCGGAATTGCCCAGCGTGAAGCCGATGCCGGCGGCCGCCCAGCCGGAATAGGAGTTCAGCATCGAGATCACGACCGGCATGTCGGCGCCGCCGATCGGGATGATCATGAGCACGCCGAGCGCCAGCGCGATGATGGTGATCATCCAGAAGTCGAACGCGCCGCCGGTGAGGACGAGACGGACGATGAAGAACACCAGCGCCACGGCGAGCGCGATGTTGATGATGTGACGGGCCGGCAGGATGATCGGCGCGCCGCTCATGCGCGCGGACAGCTTCAGGAACGCGATCACCGAGCCGGTGAAGGTCAGCGCGCCGATGGCGACGCCGAGCGACATTTCGACCAGACTTGATGCATGAATGGCGCCAGGCTTGCCGATGTCGAAGGCCTCCGGCGCGTAGAACGCGCCGGCGGCGACCAGCACCGCGGCCATGCCGACCAGCGAGTGGAAGGCGGCGACCAGTTCCGGCATCGAGGTCATCGGCACGCGACGGGCGATCACCGCGCCGATGCCGCCGCCGATCGCGACCGCGAGGATCACGAGGACCCAGGCCACGCCATCGGCCGGCGGATGGCTCGCCAGCGTGGTGGCGACCGCGATCGCCATGCCGATCATGCCGAACAGATTGCCCTGGCGCGAGGTTGCCGGGCTCGACAGCCCGCGCAGCGACAGGATGAACAGCACCCCCGCCACGAGATACAAGAATGCAGAGAGATTGGCGCTCATCTCAGGTCCCCATTGATCCCTTCAGCCCGAGGTGGCCGCTTACTTCGACTTCTTCTTGTACATCGCCAGCATGCGCTGGGTGACAAGGAAGCCGCCGAAGATGTTCACGCAGGCGAAGACGAGCGCGACGAAGCCGAAGCCGCGCGCCCAGCCCGAGCCGCTCGAAACCATGCCGACGCCGACGGCGAGCAGCGCGCCGACCACGATCACCGAGGAGATCGCGTTGGTCACGCTCATCAGCGGCGTGTGCAGCGCGGGCGTCACCGACCACACCACGAAATAACCGACGAAGACGGCGAGAACGAAGATCGACAGCCGGAAGATGAAGGGGTCGACGACCTGTGCAGCGTGCTCCATGGCGGCTCTCCTTAAACCTTCGGCTGGAAGTTCGGGTGGATCACGGCGCCGTCCTTCGTCAGCGCAGTGGCCTTGACGAGCTCGTCGTCCCAATTCACGGCGAGCTTCTTCTCCTTCTTGTCGACCATGGTCTCGATGAAGGAGAACAGATTGCGGGCATAGAGGCTGGAGGCCGAGGCTGCGACGCGGCCGGCGACGTTGGTGTAGCCGACGATCTTGATGCCATCGACATCGACGACCTCGCCCGGCTTCGCACCCTCGACATTGCCGCCGCGCTCGACGGCGAGGTCGACGAGCACCGAGCCGGGCTTCATCGACTTGACCATGTCGGCACTGACAAGTTTCGGCGCCGGGCGGCCCGGAATCAGCGCAGTGGTGATGACGATGTCCTGCTTCTTGATGTGCTCGGCGGTGAGCGCGGCCTGCTTGGCCTGGTATTCTTTCGACATTTCCTTGGCGTAGCCGCCGGCGGTCTGCGCGTTCTTGAACTCCTCGTCCTCGACGGCGAGGAATTTCGCGCCGAGGGATTCCACCTGCTCCTTGGTGGCGGGCCGCACGTCGGTCGCGGTCACGACGGCGCCGAGACGGCGCGCGGTCGCGATCGCCTGGAGGCCGGCGACGCCGACGCCCATCACGAACACCTTTGCGGCAGGCACGGTGCCGGCTGCGGTCATCATCATCGGAAAGGCGCGGCCGAAGGCTTCGGCGCCCTCGATCACGGCGCGGTAGCCGGCGAGGTTGGCCTGCGAGGACAGCACGTCCATCACCTGCGCTCGGGTGATGCGCGGCATCAATTCCATCGCGAAGGCGGCGATGCCGGCATCGGCCATCGTCTTCAGCGCGGCATCGTTGCCGTAGGGGTCCATGATGGCGATGACGAGGGTGCCGCGCTTGTACTGCGCCAGCTCGGATGCCTCAGGGCGCTTCACCTTGATGATGATGTCGGCGTCCTTGAGCGCGTCAGCGCTGACGGTGGCGCCGGCCGCGGTGAATTCGGAATCCGGAAGCCCCGACTTGATGCCGGCACCCGGCTCGACGGCGATCTCGGCGCCCAACGCCTTGAACTTCTTCACCGTATCAGGCGAAGCGGCGACCCGCGGCTCCGACGGATCTATTTCTTTGGCAACGGCGATCTTCATAGGCCCTCCAGCGACGCGGACAAAAGCGCGCACGCGAACTTAGCGTTACTCCCGCAACGTTTGGATACCGGTTTTGAAACCGGCTTGTATGCAAAATTAATGAGCAGCCGCCGGCGTTGGCGGATGCAGCCGACGATGGATCAGGTCAGAAAGACCGCCATCAGGATCACGATGAGCGCGACCGAGACCGTGCCGTACTTCACCAGCTTGATGAAGCCCTCATAGGTCTGCTCGTGGGCAACGTAGTCGTTGCCGTCGGCGGTGGTGTATGCCACTTCGCTATGGTCAGCCATGGAATGTCCCCAGTCGAACGTCGAATTCTCGGGCTGGGATACCTGAAAGATTTAGACAGGGCAACGGCACCGAGGCGGGGTTTTCCCGCAAATCGGGTCATTTGGAATTCCAATTGTCCCGGATCCAGCGCGCGAGGCTCTCCTCGCTGACTTCGCCGGCAGCGAGAGAGAGGATGATCGTTGTCGCTTCTGCGGGATCGGGGCTGAAAGCTACGCCGTTCTTGCGAAGAAAAGCCATCATGGTCATGAAGGCGATGCGCTTGTTTCCGTCGACGAATGCATGATTTTTCGCGAGGTCGAATGCATAGGCTGCAGCGAGTTCGTCCAACGGCGCCTGTCCATAGCGCCATTTGTTGATCGGGCGCTCCAGCGCCGAGCGCAGCATGCCTTCGTCGCGCAATCGCGGCGCACCGCCGAAGCGCCGGAGCTGTCGACCATGAATTGCGACAGCCTGCTCGTAGGTGACCCAGAGCGGCTCCTGAGGATCGCTCATGCGCATCGCCAGCTATTTTGCGAGCGCAGCGAGCGTGTCGCGATACTTATCCATGATCTCGTCGGCGATCTCCATCGTCCGCTCGAAATCGGGGTCGTAGGGCAGCAGCTGAAAACCACCACCAGGCAATTCCACCACATGCAATTGCTGGCCGCGCTTGAGATCGAGGCGCTGCATCAGCTCGCGTGGCAACAGCAAACCATCCGAATTGCCGATCTTCTTGATCTCAATTTTCATGGCTGACCTCCGGCGCGTTATACACTTGTATAACACAACCAACAGAGTCGGTTCAACGGATGTTTTACGGATGGCGAATGCGTCAGCCCATCGCCTCCAGCTCGTCGATCATCCCGGCGATGACGCTGAGCCCGCCGTCCCAGAATTTCGGGTCCTTCGCATCGAGCCCGAACGGCCGCAGCAGCTCGGAATAGTGCTTGGTGCCGCCGGCGGCGAGCATGTCGAGATAGCGCTCGGCGAAACCCTCGGCCGCGTTCTCGTAGACGGCATAGAGCGAGTTCACGAGACAGTCGCCGAACGCGTAGGCGTAGACGTAGAACGGCGAATGGATGAAGTGCGGGATGTACATCCAGTAGTTCTCGTAACCCGCCTTGATCTCGATCGCCGGCCCGAGGCTCTCGCCCTGCACCGACAGCCAGATCTCGCCGAGCCGCGTCGCGGTGAGCTCGCCGTTCTTGCGCTCGGTGTGGACCGCACGCTCGAAGGAATAGAATGCTATCTGCCGCACCACGGTGTTGATCATGTCCTCGACCTTGCCGGCGAGCAGCGCCTGGCGCTGCTTCGCGCTCTTGGTCTGGGCCAGCAGCCGCTTGAAGGTGAGCATTTCGCCGAACACGCTCGCGGTCTCCGCCAGGGTCAGCGGCGTCGGCGCCATCAGCGCGCCGTTCTTTGCCGCGAGCACCTGATGGACGCCATGGCCGAGCTCATGCGCGAGCGTCATCACGTCGCGCGGCTTGCCCTGGTAGTTCATGAGCACGTAAGGGTGCGCCGACGGCGTGGTCGGATGCGAGAACGCACCGGGCGCCTTGCCCGGCCGCACCGGCGCGTCGATCCAGCGGTCGGTGAAGAAGCGCTCGGCGATATCGGCCATTTTAGGCGAGAAGCCGCGATAGGCCGTCAGCACCATGCTGCGCGCCTCCGGCCAGGCGATGACATCGGTCGCCGCAAAAGGCAGCGGCGCGTTGCGGTCCCAATAGGCCAGCCGCTTCTTGCCGAACCATTTCGCCTTCAGCGCATAATAGCGATGCGACAGCTTCGGATAGGCCGCCCGAACCGAGGCGACCAGCGCGTCGACGACCTCGCGCTCGACGCGGTTGTTCAGATGGCGGGAATCGGCAACGTCCTTGAAGCCGCGCCAGCGGTCGGAGATGTCCTTGTCCTTGGCCAGCGTGTTGGTGATCAGCGCAAAGGTGCGCTCATTGGCCTTGAAGGTCTTCGCCAGCGCCTCCGCCGCGCTTCTGCGCTTGGAGCCGTCACGGTCCTGCAACAGGTTGAGCGTCGGCTCGATCGCGAGCTCCTTGGTGCCGACCTTGAAGCGCAGGCCGGAGATGGTCTGGTCGAACAGCCGGTTGAAGGCTGAATAGCCGGTCTGCGCCTTCTCCAGGAAAAGCTGCTCCAGCTTGTCATCGAGCTGGTACGGCTTCTCCTTGCGCAGATCCTCGATCCAGGGACGGTAGTGCGCGAGCTCGGCGGCCTGCATCGCGCGATTCAAAATATCGTCATCGATCCGGTTGAGCTCGAGCGCGAAGAACAACAGATGCGTGGACGCCGCCGTCAACCGCTCGGACACGTCGCCGTAAAACTTTGAAATCGCAGGGTCCACACTGTCGCCGGCATGGACAAGCCCGGCATAGGAGCCAAGACGGCCGGCGAGATCGTCGATCGCCTCATAGCGTCGCACCGCCTCGGCGAGCCACTTTCCGCCATCTTCGTTTGCTGTCCCTGTCGCCAGCTTGCCCCTGTAGTCCGTCTCGAAGGCGATGCAGTTGGCATCCAGCTTTTCGAGATCGCGCGCCACCTCCGGCGCCGCGATCCCGGAATAGAGGTCGGCCAGGTTCCACTCCGGAAGCTTGCCGGTCTTGCTCGCAGCTTTGGAGGGTGCAGCTTTGGAGGGTCTTGCCTTGGCGGCGGATTTTTTGGTGCTTGGCTTGCGGGGAGCGGGCTTGCCGGGAGCAGACTTCTTGAGAGCGGTCTTGTTCAAGGCAGACTTGTTCAAGGCGGACTTGGAGCGCGAATTCATTGTGTGGGAAACCTGTGTTCAACAATCGCGGCGGCAGGCGGGGACATCAAGGTTTAAGCGTGCGTTAATCGGCTTCGGCCAGAGTGCCCCGATTCGAGACAGATAGTAGTAGCGTGCGGGGAACACCATGGCTGCCAGTATTTTGATCGCCGACGACGACGCTGTAGCCCGCCGGCTGGTCGAGAACATGGTGCAGAAATGCGGCTATGAGACGGTCGTCGTGGACTCCGGTGACGCCGCAATTGCCGCCCTCACTGCCCCCGACGGACCAACCATCGACGCCGTCATCCTCGATCTCGTGATGCCCGGCCTCGACGGCATGGGCGTATTGGCGAAGATCCGCGAAGCGGGGCTGAGCGTCCCCGTCATCGTGCAGACCGCCCATGGCGGCATCGACAACGTGATCTCCGCGATGCGCGCGGGCGCGGCCGATTTCGTCGTCAAGCCGGTCGGCGTCGAGCGGCTCCAGGTCTCGCTTCGCAACGCGCTCAACACGTCCGCGCTCAAGGGCGAATTGCAGCGCATCCGTCACAGCCGCGAAGGACGGCTCACCTTCTCCGACATCATCACCCGCTCCGAAGCGATGACGGGCGTGATGCGCGCCGCCCAGAAGGCGGCAAACTCCGCGATCCCCGTGCTGATTGAGGGCGAGTCCGGCGTCGGCAAGGAGATGTTCGCGCGCGCCATCCATGGCAGCGGCGAGCGCAAGGCCAAGCCGTTCGTTGCGGTCAATTGCGGCGCAATTCCCGATAACCTCGTCGAGTCCATCCTGTTCGGCCATGAGAGGGGCGCCTTCACCGGCGCCACCGAGCGGCACACGGGCAAGTTCGTCGAGGCTCATGGCGGCACGCTGTTTCTGGACGAGGTCAGCGAGCTGCCGCTGACGGCGCAGGTGAAGCTGCTGCGCGCGCTCCAGGAAGGCGCCGTGGAATCGGTCGGCGGCCGCAAACCGGTCAAGGTCGATGTCCGCATCATCTCGGCCACCAATCGCAAGCTGCTGGAGCGGGTGAAGCAGGGACATTTCCGGGAAGACCTGTTCTACCGGCTGCACGTGCTGCCACTGACGATCCCCTCGCTCCGCGCGCGGCGTGAGGACATCCCGCACCTGCTCAGGCATTTCATCACGCGCTTTGCCGCCGAGGAGAACCGCCCGATCACGGGGATCAGCGGCGAGGTGGTGGCCCATCTTGCCCAGCTCGACTGGCCCGGCAACATCCGCCAGCTCGAGAACGCGGTCTATCGCGCCGTGGTGATGAGCGATGGGGACCAGCTCGGTCTCGGCGACTTCCCCCTGCTGGCCTCGCAGGCGCATCCCGTCACGGATATTCCGACCGCTCCGCTGTTGCTCGAGCCGGCGGCGACGCCCTCCCTGGTGTCGGGTAATGAAATACCAATCGCCCCGCTCCCCGCGGTGGGAACGCTGTCCATGCTCACTGCGACCGGGGATGTTCGCCCGCTGGAGGCCATGGAGAACGAGATCATCCGTTTCGCCATCTCGCATTATCGCGGCCAGATGTCCGAAGTGGCTCGCCGACTCAAAATCGGCCGCTCGACGCTCTACCGCAAACTCGACGAGGCCGGGGTTCCCGGGCATGGCGGCAAAAGCGGCGAGGAGACGCATTGAGCCCAGTGCGAACGAAGCTTCGCGCGGCGGTGCGAGATCGCTCTAAGCCGTTCGCGTGACGACGGAATTCGTCTGCGGTTTGAACCGTGACTTGGAAGTGACAGACAGAGGGAAAAGCGCGTGGCAGAAGCGTACAATCCGTTGCCAAGAGGCTCCCTTGAAGTCAGTTTGTCGTGAGTTGTCCCGGGTAGCGCTGGCTGCAAAATCGGGGCCTGTATATCGTCTGCGTCAGAATCGTTGCGTGCAGGCGTGCAACTTTCGAGAGGCCGGCGCGGTTTAGCCGAAACATCAATAAGCGATAACGAAGCTGTTCCACGAAGGAACAGTTCACCCGAGGGGTGCGACACAATGCTTGACTGTTTGAACCACCGTGTGGGCTTTGACCGTGTCTTGATGACGGTCGCGGCGACCTTCCTCACGGTGTCGGCCAGCTCGGCCCTGGCGCAGGATCTGCCGCGCAGCAGCGCCGCCGAACTCGCGATCGAAGCCGCGATCCCGCGCCCCGAGCCCGCAAACGTCCCGCCCCCGACTGCAGCAGACATCAAGATCGACACCACCGCGACGCTTCAGGACGGCGCCAAGGAGTCTGCGAAGGCTGACGCGGCACCATCGGCCGCACCCAGACCTTCGGACGTCGCCACTACGCCTGCCACTGACGCGCCCAAGAACGACACAGCCAAAACTGAACCGCCAAAGACGGAACCGGCAAAGACCGAGCCCGCCAAGGCCGACACCGCTACGACAGCACCGACCGCTCCGGCTGCTGCGACCGCTCCGGCCGCCGAGCCGGTGAAAGCCGCAAGCAACGTTCCCGCCGCCGACCAGCCGGTCGCGGACAAGCTCAAGGACATCATCGGCGCCAAGACCTCGCGGCACTTCGACCGCAAGAACGAACGTGCAGCGATTGAGAAGTTCTACGGCGCACGCGACTACACGCCGGTCTGGACGCAAGGCGGCAACCTGACTGCCGCGGCCAAGGGTGTAATCGCGCGGCTCAAGGATGCGGCCTCCGACGGCCTCAATCCCGCCGACTATCCGGTGCCGGATTTCGCCGCCACGACCCCCGATGCGCTGGCTGATGCCGAACTCAAGCTCACCGCCAGCATGTTCGACTATGCGCGCCATGCCCAGAGCGGCCGCATGCATTGGTCGCAGGCGAGCGGCGACATTCTCTATCCCGAGCATCCGGTCGATCCCGGCGAAGTGCTCGCCAAGGTTACGACGGCGGCGGACGCCTCCGCGGCGCTCGAGAGTTACAACCCGCCGCACAAGCTCTACAAGGAGCTGAAGGCCAAGCTCGCCGAGCTGCGCGGCCAGGGCAGCGGTCCGGCGATCGAGATCGCCGACGGCCCCGCGTTGAAATACACCCCGGCCGGCAAGAAGCAGGCCGAGATCGTCGTGGAAGATCCGCGCGTGCCGCAGCTGCGCGCCAAGCTCGGCCTCGCCGAGAACGCGGGCGACACCCGCTATGACGCGGCGGTCGCCGAAGCCGTGCGCAAATTCCAGAGCGGCGCTGAGTTGAAGGCGACCGGCATCCTCGACGACAAAACGGTGAAGGCGCTCAACACCCCCAAGCGCGACAAGCAGATCGACGTGGTGCTGGTGAACATGGAACGCTGGCGCTGGCTGCCGCGCGAGCTCGGCGCGCCGTCGCTGGGTGATGCCTATGTCATCCTCAACATTCCCGATTTCACTTTGAAAGTGATGCAACGCGGCCAGCAGGTCTGGACCACACGCGTCGTCACCGGCAAGCCGGGCAAGCAAGCC
Source organism: Bradyrhizobium sp. USDA 223 (assembly GCF_044909005.1). Classification (NCBI taxonomy): domain Bacteria; kingdom Pseudomonadati; phylum Pseudomonadota; class Alphaproteobacteria; order Hyphomicrobiales; family Nitrobacteraceae; genus Bradyrhizobium; species Bradyrhizobium sp. USDA 223. The sequence continues at coordinate 7,837,286 of NZ_JBIYDR010000001.1, read as the reverse complement.
ACCCCGCTCCTCACCGAGACGATGAAGTACATCACGGTGAACCCGACCTGGAATGTGCCGCCATCCATCGTTTACAACGAGTACCTGCCGGCATTGCAGCAGGACCCGACCGTGCTTCAACGCATGGGCCTGAGGCTTGAGCAAAACCGCGACGGCTCGGTGCACATTTCGCAGCCGCCGGGCGAAGCCAACGCGCTCGGCCGCATCCGCTTCAACTTCCCGAACAAGTTCCTCGTCTATCAACACGACACGCCGGACAAGCACTTGTTCGCCAAGGAAGAGCGCGCCTTCAGCCATGGCTGCATGCGCGTGCAGAATCCGGATCAGTACGCCTCCGTTCTACTCAACATCGTCATGCCGAACGAGAAGTACACGCCGGAGCGCATCCGCAGCATGTACGGCAAGAGCGAGATCGACCTGAAATTCCCGACGCCGATTCCGGTCAACATCACCTATCAGACCGCGTTCGTGGATGAGGCCGGCAAGCTGCAATTCCGCAAGGACGTCTATGGTCGCGACGCGGTCATGATCAACGTCCTGAAGAACAATCGCGGCAAGGACCTCGAGGCCGTCGTGGCACATTCCCAGCCGAGCTATTCGCGTCCGGCGACGACGCTGCCCTCGGGCGTGGCCGTGGCCAACAACGGCAGCGGCTTCGGCTCGTCCGGGCCGAACTTCTTCGAGCGGCTGTTCGGGGCGCCCACCCAGGCCGTGCCGCCGGCACCGGTCGGCCGCCGTCCGCAACAGCAGCAGCGGGTGTTTACCCGCTGACGCCTGCCCGGCCCTCCGACTTCCTGAAATTCTGCAACGAAATCAGCGACCCCATCCCCGATGGGGTCGTCTGACGTTAACCATGTCCCACCGTCCACCCGGGCAGCGGGCGTTTTTTTGCCACAGTCAACCGCTTAGGATCGTATTCTGACTTGGTTTGGGGGCGAGAAGGTCAACCTCAAATTAACCTTCTCGCTTTAAGAAAGCGTTCATCCTCTTTCGCGCTGCTAACGGGGTTGGCGGGAGAGTCCATTTGAACGCTCGTCGACTGGGTGGGCTCATACGTGCTGACTTGTCTCGCACGCCAATTCGCTGTGCTGTCGTTGTCCCATGCGGGCGTGAAGGCCGGGTCCCGAATCGGCCTTGCCGCTGCATTGCTGCTTGCGGCGGCCGGTTCGGTTCATGACGCCGCCGCGCTGAACGAGACCAAGACGCTCTCGTTCCACCACACCCATTCCGGCGAAGACCTCACTGTCACCTTCAAGCGCGACGGGCGCTACGACGAAGCGGCGCTGAAGCAGCTCAACCATTTCCTGCGCGACTGGCGCAGCCAGGAGCAGACGGTGATGGACCGTCGCCTGTTCGACATCCTCTGGGAAGTCTACAAGGACGTCGACGGCAAGCAGCCGATCCAGATCATCTCCGCCTACCGCTCTCCCGCCACCAACGCCATGCTCCGCCGACGCTCCTCCGGCGTGGCGCGCTTCAGCCAGCACACGCTGGGCCATGCAATGGACTTCTACATCCCCGGCGTGCCGCTGGAGCAGATCCGCTTCGCCGGCCTGCGCCTGCAGCGCGGCGGTGTCGGTTTCTATCCGACCTCGGGCTCGCCCTTCGTGCATCTCGACACCGGCAGTGTCCGGCACTGGCCGCGCATGACGCATGACCAGCTCGCCCGTGTATTCCCGGATGGAAAGACGGTGCATCTGCCGACCGACGGCACGCCACTGAAGAACTATGAGCTCGCCAAGGCCGAGATCGAGCGACGCGGCAGCGGCGACGATGCCGGCAGCAAGCCGAATTTCTTCGCCGCCTTGTTCAGGAGCAAGCCGGCAGCTCCGGCCGCCAGCGACGAGGATGACGAGGGCGCGCCCGCCCCGGCCGCAAAGCCGGCGGCACCGACCGTCGTCGCAGCCGCCGCCAAGCCCGCCGAGCCGGTGCCGACGCCGCGCGCCAAGCCGCAGATCGCCGCCACGATCCAGCTCGCCTCGGCCGATGCGCAGATCGTTGCGCCGCCCAAGCCGAAGCCCGCGCCCGTGGCTGACAAGCCCGCGACCGGCAAGCCTGTTGACGGAAAGCCGGAGACCCCGGCCGACATCATCAATGCGCGCGGTTTTTGGGATGACGTTCCGGCCACGCCGCAGCAAGCGACGCCGGCGCAGGTCGCCGCGCTGAAGGCGCGCCAGGCGCTGGCCGCGGCCACCGATCCGCAGCCAACCGCGAGCGTGTCCAACGCGGCCCTCCAAGCCCTGGCTTTCGCGCCAGCGGCCTCCCCGGTCGACCGCGCCAATGTCGTCGCCGCCTCCGCGCCGATTCCGCGCACCGCCCGCCCCCGCAGCCTGGCTCAGGCCACGGAGATCGACACGGTGGTCGGCAAGAGCATCGACGGCAAGATCGCAACCGCGACCCGTCTCTCCGCGGCCAAGGGCGAGAGCATCTGGCTCAAGATCGTGATGCTGTCGCCGAGCGCCAGCCGCGCGATGTCGGTGACGCTGATGGGCGAGCTCGATACCGCGGCGCTGCGCGGCTATTTCGTCAAGCCGAAGGCCGTGCTCGCGATGGGCTTCTCCGACGACCCGATGCAGGGCCTGTCCTGCGACAATTTCTCGGGCAGCGCGACCGCAAAGCTCGAGACGACGTCGTTCGTCATGCGCACCGCCGCGCTGCGCTGAGTCCTCTGTACCCGCAAAACTCTCTCTGTTCGTCCTTGCCCGGGTGATCAAGCCGGCAAGCCGGCCGCGATGAGGCCGGCCTCGTGACGCTGCCGGTCGGGCTCGCGCTTGTAGTGCAGCGTCGCAAGATGAGCTGCCACCGAGAATCCCGGTTCGCGCTTCAAGACCTCGGCGGCGTGAGCGCCGGCCGCGATCGCGTTCTTCATCTGCGCGAACGTCGCCGCCAGGAACGCATGATGGGTATAGTCGGGGCGCGTGATCCTTGAAAACGCCTCGGCGGCCTCGGCGTATTTCTCCGCGCAATAATAGGCGCGGCCCAGATGGCTCCAGAAGCGCTCGGGATGATAGGGATTGAGACGCATCGCTTTCCTGATCCAGTCGATGCCTTCCTCCGGCAGGCCCAGCCAGGTCAGAAGCTCTCCCTGCTGCACGACGACAAGGTCGTAATTTGGATTGAGGGCGAGTGCACGCTCTTGGTGATAGGTGGCTTTTTCGTAGTCGTGTCGCGTCAGATTGAGCGCGGCGAGAATTCGGTGCACGTCCGCGTCGTTGTCGTCGAGCGCCAACGCAATTTCCAGCTCCGAAGCAACCTGCTCGAAGGTCGCGTCGCGGTCGGCGCACCAGCCATAGATCCAGCACTGGCCGAGCACGCATGCCTTCCAGGCATGAGCGTGGGCATAGTTCGGATCCATGGCCAGGGCGCGATTGAGCAGGGTCTGCGCCTGACCGTTGTCGTCGCGGGTTGATCGATGATGCAGGAGCTTCGCAGCCAGCACGCATTCGTAAGCGGGCATGTTGTCGGTCGGCTTGCGCTTGGTGCGGTCGTGCGTTGCGGCTTCTACCCGACCCGGCAACGTCGCCACGATCGCGCGGGTCATCTCGTCCTGGATGGCGAAGATATCCCGGAGCTCGCGGTCGTAGCGTTCCGCCCAGATATGGCGGTCGGTCTCTGCATCGATCAACTGCACAGTGACGCGGACGCGCTCCCCGGCCTTGCGAACGCTGCCCTCGATGACATAGTCGACCCCGAACTCGCGGCCGATGTCCTGGACCTTTACGGCCTTGCCCTTGTAGACGAACGTCGAGTTGCGGGAGATGACGAGCAGGTCGTGGAAGCGTGAAAGTTCGGTGATGATGTCCTCGGTGAGACCGTCGGCGAAGAACTCCTGCTCCGGATCGCCGCTCATATTGGCGAACGGCAGCACGGCGATCGACGGCTTCTTCGAAACACCCGGCGGCGTCAGAGCACGATTGGACCCGTCAGGCAGGCTTGCAGGCCCCTCCGCCAGCCGAATGCGGAAGATCCGGATCGGACGGGCGATGTTCTTGACGCTCTGTTCACCGAGATCGTCGAACTGAAGGCCGTCCAGCCGGTCGCCGACCTGATCGCGCACCGCGCCCGAGACGCAGATGCCTCCAGGTTCGGCCAGCGTCTCCAGCCGCGCCGCGACGTTGACGCCATCGCCGAAGATGTCGTTCTGATCGACGATGACATCGCCGAGATTGATGCCGATGCGGAATTGGATCCACCGCGGCGGCGGGACGTCGGCATTGCGCCGCGCCATGCGGCGCTGAACCTCGGCCGCACATAGCACGGCATCGACGACGCTGTGGAATTCCGCGAGCATGCCGTCGCCGGTCGTCTTGATGATACGGCCGCGATTCTTGGCAATGGCGGGATCGATGAGTTCGACACGATGGGTCTTGAGGCGCGCAAGGGTGCCGGCCTCGTCGACCTCCATCAGCCGGCTGAAGCCGACCATATCGGCGGCAAGAACCGCGGCAAGCCTGCGCTCTGGTCCCGGCACATCCATCGCTCGGTCCCTTCGCCGAGCAACCTAGCAGATGCCGAGATTTTGCCCAAGCTTGGTGCGCTGCAACGCCGACCGGGCGGGGCGCCTCAGAGCATCCCCAGCGCCTGCATGTAGGTCTCGAGAATGGTCTCGGCCTCGGCGCGCTCGTTGGGGTCCTGCTTGCGCAGGCGCACGATGGTGCGCAGCGCCTTGACGTCGTAGCCGTTGCCCTTGCTTTCAGCATAGACGTCGCGGATGTCGTCGGAGATCGCCTTCTTCTCTTCCTCCAGCCGCTCGATGCGCTCGATGATGGATTTGAGCTGGTCCTTGGCAAATTTCGTCGCAGGCTCGTCGTCGCGGACGGCGGCGGAGGTGGCCATCTTGGTACTCCCAATGGAACTGGCAAAACGAGGTGACGCCGGCATCCACCGCGCGTGCTGGGTAGACCCTTAGGGTCGGCGCTCCCAGCGTTCAAGCAAGCATCACGCTCGTCCACAGCGCGCCCACACCTTCCTGCGGCGGGTGCAAGAAAGCTGTTGTGTGATGCGACTCAGGCCGGCGAACTCAATGCCCGTGGGGATGGACCTTCTTCATCGCCTCGAGCTGCTCGGGCGTGGCCGTGCCTTGGTGCTTCGCCTTCCAGGTCTCGTAGGGCATGCCGTAGACGGCCTCCCGGCTCTCGTCCTTGCTCAAGGCGACGCCCTGGGCGTCCGCGGCGTCCTTGAGCCAGTTGGACAGGCAATTGCGGCAGAAGCCGGCCAGATTCATCAGATCGATGTTCTGGACGTCGGTGCGGCTCCGCAGATGCTCGACCAGGCGCCGAAAAGCGGCCGCCTCGAGCTCCGTTCTGGTTTTGTCGTCGATCGCCATGGCTGTCTTCCTCAAGGTCCGTTCCGGGGCAGGGTTACGGGATCAGGTGGGTCTTGTCACAGATTTTGCCATATCGCGGCGCAAAGGGGCCACTGCCCGGCTGCCCCGGCCCAACGCCAAATCGTCAATGATCTGGTATAGCTTCCGCGACAATGACTGCCGAATCTCCCCGCTCCCCGCTTTACCTGCTCGCCCGGTTGGTCCCGGTGCTGGTGGTCGCCCTGGCGTGCCTCTACGCCGGCCCGGCCTCCGCCGATTTCCGCCTCTGCAACAACACGTCGAGCCGGGTCGGGATCGCGCTCGGCTACAAGGACGCCGAGGGCTGGACCACCGAGGGCTGGTGGAACATCTCGTCCCGCTCCTGCGAGACGCTGCTGCGCGGCACGCTGGTCGCCCGGTACTACTACATCTACGCCATCGACTACGACCGCGGCGGCGAATGGTCGGGCCAGGCCTTCATGTGCTCCCGCGACAAGGAGTTCACCATCCGCGGCACCGAGGATTGCCTGGCGCGCGGCTATGACCGCACCGGCTATTTCGAGGTCGACACCGGCGAGCAGCGCGCCTGGACGGTGCAGCTGACCGACGCCAACGAACAGCCGGCGCAGCAGCGCGTGCCTGGCCTGCCCGGCCCGGTGGGCCCGGGCGGCGTTCCGGGTTTGCCCAATAGCCCGCCCGGTGCTACGCCCCCGGGCTCGCCCGGCCTGCCACCCCCGTCTGGAAATAAGCCATGAGGCGCCTTCGCCGTATCAAGATTCTCGCGACCCTGGGACCAGCCTCTTCAGACCTCGCGATGATCCGCCGCCTGTTCGAGGCCGGCGCCGACCTGTTCCGCATCAACATGAGCCACACCCCGCATGACAAGATGCGGGAGCTGGTGGCGACGATCCGCAACGTCGAGAGCAGCTACGGCCGGCCGATCGGCATCCTGGTCGACCTGCAGGGCCCGAAGCTGAGACTGGGCTCCTTTGCCGAAGGGGCGATCCAGCTCCAGAACGGGCAGACCTTCACGCTGGATTCCGACAAGACGCCCGGCGATGCCACGCGCGTCCAGCTCCCGCATCCGGAGATCCTGGCGGCGCTCAGGCCCGGCCATGCGCTGCTGCTCGACGACGGCAAGGTGCGGCTGATCGCGGAGGAGACCTCGAAGGAGCATGCGGTGACGCGTGTCGTGGTCGGCGGCAAGATGAGCGACCGCAAGGGCGTCAGCCTGCCCGACACCGATTTGCCGGTCTCGGCGATGACGCCCAAGGACCGCGCCGACCTCGAGGCCGCCCTCGTCACCGGCGTCGACTGGATCGCGCTGTCCTTCGTGCAGCGCGCCGACGACGTGATCGAGGCCAAGAAGATGATCCGCGGCCGGGCCGCCGTGATGGCCAAGATCGAGAAGCCGCAGGCGATCGACCGCCTCGCCGACATCATCGAGGCTTCCGATGCGCTGATGGTGGCGCGCGGCGACCTCGGCGTCGAGCTGCCGCTGGAGCGGGTGCCGAGCCTGCAGAAGCAGATGACGCGGATGGCGCGCCGCGCCGGCAAGCCGGTGGTGATCGCGACCCAGATGCTGGAATCGATGATCCAGTCGCCGGTGCCGACCCGCGCCGAGGTCTCCGACGTCGCCACCGCGGTCTATGAGGGCGCCGACGCCATCATGCTGTCGGCGGAATCGGCGGCCGGCAAATTCCCGGTCGAGGCGGTCTCCACCATGAACCGCATCGGCGAGGAGGTCGAACGCGATCCGACCTACCGTTCGGTGATCATGGCCCAGCGCCCGGCGCCGGAATCCACCGCGGGCGATGCCATCGCCGACGCCGCGCGGCAGATCGCCGAGACGCTCGACCTGCCCGCCCTGATCTGCTGGACCTCATCGGGCTCGACCGCCGTGCGCGTGGCGCGCGAGCGGCCGAAGCCGCCGATCGTGGCGATCACCCCGAACATCACCGCCGGCCGCAGGCTCGCCGTGGTCTGGGGCGTGCACTGCGTCGTGGCCGAGGACGCGCGCGACCAGGACGACATGGTGGGCCGCGCCGGGCAGATCGCATTCCGCGACGGTTTCGTCCGCGCCGGCCAGCGCGTCATCATCGTCGCCGGCGTGCCGCTCGGCATCCCCGGCACCACCAACATGGTGCGCATCGCCTCGGTCGGCCCCGAGGGCGACGCCAACATGTGAGGCCCCCCGGGGCGGCCAAACAAAAAGTCGAAAAACAACCCCATGCACAGTAGCCGGCCGCTCTGGCCGGTTTTGCCGGGATTTTACGAAAAGGCACGCTCAGGCAATGGCCTGAGCGTGGCCGCCACCGCGCACGCGGGGCGATCTTTACGCCCCGACCAAAGCCTTGGTCGTCGGCAGCAGCGTCTGCTGGACCACGAGGCCGCGGGCGCGGGCGTCCATGACGCCGACGGCGCGCAGCGCCAGCAGCGTCACGGTCTGCACCGCATCGCGCATCTTGACGGGATCATCGAGATTGTCGGGCGCGAGCGGGCCGACCAGCGCCTCATGCAGCGCGCCGAGCAAGGCGGTGGCGGCGAGCGCGGTGTCCTGCGCCGGCAGATGGCCGGCGCGCACGGCTGCGTCGATCCGGCCAGCGATCTCCCCGGCGATCTCGCGCCGGCTGGCAAGCCGGGAGGCGCTGACATCGACATCAACAGGCTCGGCCAGGATGCCCCAGGCCAGCCTGCGCTGCGACAGCGTATGCACCGCCACGGTGGTCACCGCGGCCGCCAGCGCCGAGGACGGCCCCGGCGCGGCATCGGCCGCCCTTCGGATCGCCGCGAGCTCGTCGCGGGAGACCTCGGCAATGAGCTCGGAGATCAGCTCGGCCTTAGAAGGGAAATAACGGTAGACCGTGCCCGCTGCGACATTGGCCCGGACCGCGACCGGCGCGATCTGCACCGCCGCCATCCCGCCTTCCGCCGCCGCCTCCCGCGCTGCCGCCAGAATGGCGCTGCGCCGCGCCGCAAGGCGCTTCACCACTTGATGCGTCCGCCGATAAACCATGGCGCGCTTCCTGTCCCACACGCCGGCCGCACGCCCTGCGGCCCGACGCTTCTCACGCAATAGATGCAAATCGCCCCGCAAGGACTGAACAACTATTCAGGGTGAATGACAAGATGCAAATGCGTGAAGCGCCATGGTGGGCGGACGGGAGCGCCAAGCTGCGTCAGCAGTATCCCGGTCGAGGCAGCCACGAGCGCGAGCGCATGGGTATCAACGCCAAGCACTGAACGCTTCGGGTGGGCCCGCACGAACCCATTCGACCTTCTCGACAATTCGCGACTTTTGCGTGCAACGTCAAATAATTCCCGCAAAGATTCATACAACCTTAACTGGCTATTCGTAGTCCTACGGTTGTAAATTGGAATTCGGAAATGCGTTTCACGAGCGGGCTTCCTGCGGTTCAGCGACCCGGCTCTGCTCGCGATGTTCCAGGCGCACATGGCGCCTTGATGCTGGAACGCGCGGCGATTTCCAGCGATCTGCGAGAGGTGTTGTCCATATCCGCGGCCGGGAGGCTGCGGCGATCATGGACGGCGAAGCTGCGCGGCAATGCGCTTGCCGCCATCACCGTTGTCGTCTGCTCGATGCTGGCAGGCGCGCTCTACACCCTGGCCATGGGCGAGGACGTCAACTGGGATTGGCAGAACTACCACGAATACAATGTCTGGGATCGATGTGGTCGCGCCGGGCTTGGCTCTTCTTATAACCTATTCGGAGAGAATCTTGCTCGCGGCTCTGGCTGAACTCTGAGCCTGGCGACCTGTACGAGAGCCCCGTGGGACGGCGACACATGGACTTTGAAAAGGCGGCAGCACTGGCGACGCTAGGGGTCGAGCTCATGTCCGAGCGGCAGGCGCGCATAGTGCGCAAATCCACAATCAGCAATCCCTGCTTAATGTCCGTTCATGGGCTTGAATCGATGGTCTCCGCTGGCGAGTAGGATATCAGACCAATAAAGAATGTCGCATTTTGGCCCGTCACCGACCATAGCTCAGAGCACCGTGTCGTCTGCTTCCGGTAGGTGAGCCGACCACCGTGATGCGAGCTCACGGGCAGCCTTTGACCCAACTCCGTCGAAGGATTAGGTTGATTTACGCGGCGCGATCCTTGTCGGACTGTTCCTTGACTGCGGTCGCGGTTTCTTCGAACCCCTTTTCGTAATTGCCCGCAAACCGTTCGATGCTGTCGGCCCACATCCTCAGCATTGAGACCTGAAAGTGCATAATCGGCTTCAAGGCAATCATACCGATTTCTGTCGCGGCGGTTGTGCGCTTTTGTGCGTCGCGCGCGAGACGGTCTGAGTTAGAGGTGTTGTCTGCCATGACTTGCTCCTTGTCCGGTGATTAACCCCAAAGCTAGTTGCCAGGTTGTGCACCACGTGATGCTAACCGTTCGGCCAAAGCCTGATCTGCCGCGAGTGTAGCGCGTCGGTCGTCATGCAGTTCGTCCAGCTTTTTCAAGTAAGCGACCGCTGCTGTTTGCAAGAGATCGAAATCATATTCGCCGGAATCACGAAGATTGGTGACGTAGCGAAAGAGGGCGGAACGCCTGTTATCGTCCTCACTGATGCCACTATGGAGCAGCAAGTAGTTCCGCCAAGCAAACGCACATGCGCCTTCTATGGCCTGAGAAGTCATGGGCACCCCCCGAAGTCAGAGAAAGACTGATGAGTCAATTCGTTCCGCGATTTTCCAGATGTAATGTTGTTCCGTAGGTCAACCGCAAGGTGTTTCGCGAAGGTGACAGTGCTGCAATCGACGACGTCCCTCGAGGCGGATGCGAGGACTCGACGCTCTCGGCAGAAGAAACAAGGTCCACCAAGGATCGAACCTGCATCTGAATCATCACCCCGTAGCGGTATGCACTTCATCGTGCACCCTGATGCGCGGCGATCTCCCTTTGTTAGTTCTACAGCGAACGACGACTTCAAAGACCTGTCGCTCGCCGCCAATGTACTCGCCTGCATGGGAAAGGATTGGGCGGCATATCCGACCAAAGGCGCAGCGCTGTCCTAATTTGAATTCTGTGGCCGCGTCTAAGGAGGCCTGCCATGGAGCGCGTCATTCACATGAGAATATCCGCCTAGCCCGGCGATTTCTCGAGAGGAACAGAATGAGGCAAGCGGGGCCCAATCGAAAGCTCCTAGCCGCAAGGAGAAGCCAGAGAGTGCCCGCAACGCCGCGTGGAAGCTAGTTTCGCCAGGAATTTGTCTGGCCTCCATGAAGCGGCGACCGCTCTCGACGTGAGACGGCCCACCCACGCGAGCTGCTCGTCCAGGATCATTTGAATGGCTTCCCTTGAAAAACGCTGGCGAACATCCAACTAACATCCAATCACCATCCAGATGGATGGTAAGGGGATGTTTCGCTATGGCTGCTAACGTGCACGAGCTGCGACCCAAGGCCCCCGACACCGAGAAGATCACGATCAACCTTGGCTACGTTGACCTCGGTCATGTCGATCTTATGGTGCAGGAAGGGTTCTATTCGAACCGGACCGATTTCATCCGGACAGCAATCCGCAACCAGCTCGAGCGACACAGAGAGGTCGTCAGACAGTCCACGGCCCGGAAGAACCTGGACCTCGGGCTCCGCCATTACACTCGCGAGGACCTCGAAGCGGCGCGGCGCGCCGGCGAGATGCTGCAAATCAATGTTTTGGGCTTGGCCACCATCGCCCAGGACGTCACTCCCGCGTTGGCTCGCGCCACAATCGCGTCGGTCTCGGTGCTGGGGGCGCTTCACGCCACTCCCGCGGTCAAGGCCGCTCTCGCCGACAGAACAAGGTGAATGATGCTGAATCAAGACATAGTCCGCGAAGCAACCCGCCTCACGCGTGCCGGCCAACTAGTTGAGGCCACCGCACTGCTGCAGCGCATGCTCCAGGGCGGCATTGCACCAACACCGGACTGGCGCAGCGCCACTCAGGCTCAGCTCCCGCGGTGCGATCCGCTTACCATCGACGCCACGGCCGACGTTGTCGAGGAGCGGAAAGCTCCGCAGATTGCGCCGGCCCGCTCTGGTCAGGGACTCAGACCCTCCTTACTGCGCGACGGCATGCGGGATGTTTCCGGGCTCCGCCTGCGAAGTCCGATCGCACGCGCTCCTCTGTCCCCATCGGACATCGTGCCGGAGGGCACACGGTTCATCGCCGGCCAGTTCAGTAACGTCGCGGGAAGCCGGACCTATAAGCTGTTCATCCCAAGCCGCTATCAGGGACAACGGCTTCCCCTGATCGTCATGCTTCACGGCTGCACCCAGTCGCCGGACGATTTCGCGGCCGGCACCCGGATGAACTTTCTGGCGGAAGAGCAGAATTGCTTGGTGGCCTATCCTGAGCAGCCGAGCGGAGCCAACCAGTCGAAGTGCTGGAACTGGTTTCGCACGAGCGACCAGCGCCGCGGCGGGGGCGAGCCCTCGATAATCGCCGGCATTACCCGCCAGATCATGCGCGACCATGTGATCGATCCGAAGCGCGTATACGTCGCGGGTCTGTCGGCCGGCGGGGCCGCCGCCGCCATCATGGGCGCAACGTATAGCGACCTGTATGCGGCCGTCGGTATTCATTCAGGCCTCGCGTGCGGAGCCGCGAGTGATCTTTCCTCCGCGTTCATCGCCATGCGGCAGGGAGGCGGCTCCAGGGCAATTGCGGACATTTCTGTGCCGACCATCGTTTTCCATGGCGATCGCGACACAACGGTGCATCCAAATAATGGCGATCAGATTATCGAGCAGTCCGCCAGCGCAACGAGGTCGACTAGGAAGGTGCTTCGCGGACGCGTACCCCACGGCCATTCCTATACTCGCACCATCCTGATCGACGGGGCCGGCCGGGCGATTTCCGAACACTGGAACATCGATGGCGCCGGACACGCGTGGTCAGGCGGTAGCCCCGCTGGGTCCTACACTGATCCGCAAGGGCCGGATGCGACCAGGGAAATATTGCGCTTCTTCCTCGAGCATTCGCTCAGTGGATAGTCAGGGCGCTCAGGTTGTCCTCGAGCACATCGCCGAGCTCCCGGATCAGTTTGGCGTCCGAAGCCGGCCTGTATCCGCCAGCGCGGGCGCGACGGCGAGAAACAGATCGCATAGATCTCCGGTCGGTTGGGGCCATCCTCGCGGCAACGTTCGGCGATCTGCCATCCGTCGATGCCTTCGGGCAGCTTGACGTCCGTGATGAGGGTCGGCGACCCGCCGTTGCGTACCACGCCTACGGCTCTGCGCCGTCAGCCACATGGATGACCTCGTACTCTTCCTCTCCTCCACCAAGAACCGCTGGTACTACTGCTAGTGCTAGAGCACCAACTCGCTCCAGCGATATGGCCCATCATGGTCGCCGCAATTTAAGGCGATCTGGAGAGAACAACGAGCGGAGGGCTGATTGTTCTCAGACTGACGCCGATGTTTGCTACCAAAGATCAGGGTCGACATCGTAGAATGTGCGATTGGTCTCAGTTCATGCGGCACCCAACAGCACGGAATTGGAACGCCACGTCACCAAGCCTGTTGTCATTTCAGACATGACCGTTGTGGTCGCCCCCCATTTTCCTGGAGCGTCAGATGAGCAAGCGCAAACCAGCGGCAGCGCCAAAGCGCGCCCGCAATCCGAAAATGCCCTCGCGGGCCCAACGGAACAAGCAGGCCATTGTTAGAAGCCCGAAAGAGAATTTACTTCACTCTGCTGCGGCAGACTCGGTCGAACCGCTTCCTGAGCTTCAAGATGATCCTCAACACGAGGTCACTATCATTGAGCCTCTGCCGGATTCCTTAGTAGATGACCTCAGTCAGAGAATGACGGATAGCGATGCAACGGAAGGCTCTGCTCTAGCGACGGCAAACATGCAGGCGTTTCAAACGAAGCTTCTTGAGATAGCCGGGATCAACGCGCAATTTGCTTTTGAATTGGGCCTGAGACTTGCGACGATCAGGTCACCAACTGAATTTTTCGGCGTCATGACGGAGTTTACAAGCAGACAGGTCAAAATGTTCGCGCAGCATTCGAAAGAACTGGCGGCATATTCGTTCTGGCCGATCAAGCCGCCTCGAGAGCTTACGGCTCTGCCGAGACGATAACTGCAAGCCGTCAGGATGGACGCAAACGCGGATCACGCACGCGCAGCGACCGTCCGCGGGCGCGCATTTGGACGGCCGGCCGAAGCAGTTGAGGTCGGCCGCCGGCCCCCCGCCAGGCTGCGCAGCGTGAGCGGACTGCGCGGGCGCGTGAATAGCTTCGGCTTGGGATCATCCCATTGTGGAAACACCCTCCCTGCCCTCTCCCGCAAACTGATCGGCCGAACGCGACCTTTACGTGTAGTACCGAGGAATTCCCGCATTGATTCATACAACCTTAACTGGCTATCCGTAGTCATACGGTTGTAAATTGGAATTCGGCAATGCGTTTCACGAGCGGGCTTCCTGCGGTTCAGCGACCCGACTCTGCTCGTGAAGTTGCCGGCGCACATGGCGCCTTGATGCTGGAACGCGCGGCGATTTCCAGCGATCTGCGAGAGGTGATGTCCATATCCGCGGCCGACAGGCTGCGGCGATCGTGGAGGGCGAAGCAGCGCGGCAATGCGCTTGCAGCGATCGCCATTGTCGTCTGCTCGATGCTGGCAGGCGCGCTCTACACCCTGGCCATGGGCGAAGACGTCAACTGGGATTGGCAGAACTACCACGAATACAATGTCTGGGCCGTTCTCAACGGCCGCTATGGCGTCGATGTGATTCCACCGGGCTTTCAGACCTACTTCAATCCGCTCGTCTATTTTCCCGTCTACCATTTCCGCCATGTCCTGCCGGCGCCCTACGGGCTGATGATCATCGGCGCCGTTCACGGCCTCAACCTTGCGCTGATCTGGCTGTTCGCACGTCTGGTGCTGCGCCAGGCCGCAACCATCGCGTCGGTCGCAGCAGTGGTCGTCATCGCGGCGTCAGGTCCGATGACGCTCTCGGAAGTCGGCACCAGCTTTTCCGACGTGCTGCTGGCCCTGCCCGTGATCGTCGGCTGCCTTCTGATCCTGACTGCGGATCGCCGACCCACGATCTGTTTCCTGCTCGCGGGATTGCTGATCGGCGCCGCCGTCGGGCTGAAGCTGACTAATGTCGTCTACGCGATCGGCGCTGCCGCGGCGCTGCTCGTCTCTGCGCGTCCGCTGCGGGCGATCACGCTTCTTGGAATCGGGGGGATTTTCGGCGCGGCGCTCACCGGCGGCGGATGGTGCCTGATCACGTGGCGCGACACCGGCAATCCGATCTTCCCGCTGTTCAATGCACTGTTTCAGTCGAGCGAGGTAGCCGACGTCAATCTGATGGATGCGCAGTTCATGCCGCATGGCGTGCTCGACGCACTGGCCTACCCCTTCTACTGGCTGATCGGCGACCACCGAGGCGCGGAGCATCCGTTCCGCGACGCGCGCTTCGCGGTGGTGATGGTCCTGCTCGCGCTCGGCCTGTGGGTCCGCGCGAGGCGCAAGAGCGCGATCCTCACCCGGGGTGACTTGCAGCTGGTGGTGCTGTTTGCGGCCTCTTACCTCGCATGGCTCGGCTTGTTCTCGATCCAGCGCTATGTGGTGGTTCTGGAGCTCCTGTGCGGCCCGCTGATCGTTCTGTTGCTCGCGCGCCTCGCCGGAAGCGTGGGGCCGACATGGCTGACGACGTCCCCTCGACCGCTCGCCGCGCTGACGTTGACGGTCGCAGTCGCGATCGCAGCGTGGTCGCAGCCGGCGGACTGGTGGCACCGCCCCTGGTCCGACGTCTACCGGCCGAAGATCGCCTACGAGCTCGATCAGCCCGCGACCTATTTCATCCTCGGCAAGCCGCTCGCCTATATCGCGCCGCAGCTCCCCTCCCAGTCGCGCTTCTACCTGCTCGCCGATATCGCCGTGCCAATCGTCCCCGGCGGCATCTTCGACCAGCGCATTCGCGCCGGGCTGAAGGCGCCGCTGCCCGGCGGCGTCCGCGAATTGCACATGCGCGGCGAACCGGACCGCAGCGCGCTCTTGGGTCGCTACGAGCTCACCATCGATCGCTCACGGCCCTGCGTCACCATCGAGGGCGCCCGCCCCGGCACGGTGATCGAAAGCTGCCCGCTGATCGCGCGGGGCTCACTTTGAAAACCACCGCCCTTCCTTGAACAGAGGCTTTACCCCTTTGAGCTGTACAATGAATCATGGCGAGCTTGGCACAGGCAATTCCACATCAGTCAGGATTTACGCGGCCTTCACCGTGGTCGCTGCGGCCATTCTGCTAGCGATCGTCATATTTGACTTCCAACTGGCAGCAGCCCAGTCGTTCCCATCGTTCGTACTTGACCCAGGCGGCTTTCCGGTTGGTCGAGATTTCATGAACACCTGGATGGGCGGCCGATCGGCTTTTTCCGGCGGCCCTGCTGACTGGTTTGATTCCGGCGCCTACATGGCTGCAATAACGAAGGTGACCGGCATCCCCGATCTGGCACCTCTGTATTGGTCGTATCCGCCGCATCTGCTGTTCTTCATTTGGCCCCTTGGCTTGCTTGGTTTTCTGCCGTCGTACATTTCGTCGTGCGTCGCCGGGCTCGCCCTGTATGTTTGGACGGCAACATCGTGCGGTGTCGAACGAAAATACTGGGTGTTTCTGGCCGTCGCACCTGCCGTCACGGTTAACGTCTTCCTCGGCCAGAATGGTTTCTTGACCGCCGCGCTCTTGATCGGCGGTCTTGCAAACCTCGAGCGACGGCCGATACTCGCTGGAATTTTGTTTGGTATCCTGACCATCAAGCCGCAACTCGGACTCCTGCTTCCGATCGTGCTGGTGCTGGGTGGGCACTGGCGAGTCATTGGTTCAGCCGTCGTCACGACGGTGTTTCTTGTCGCCGCGACTGCAGCATGGTTTGGGCCAGAAATCTGGACAGCGTATTTGCATAAGGTTTTGCCGCAACAGAACGAACTGCTCGATGTGGCAGGTATCATGGGCTGGCCGATCGTCGCCTCGGCCTTGATTAACGCACGCCTTGCGGGTCTTCCGGCTGATCTAGCCTGGGTGGTGCAAGGAGCGGCGTCGGTATGCGCCGTCGGTGCGGTGGTTTGGACGTTCTGGCGCAAGCGCGATCCGGTCCTCTCACTAGCGCTCTTCGTTACCGCCACCTTCTTGTTTTCACCCTGGATCATGAACTACGACATGGTCGTATTCGGATGGATTGTCGCGCTCCTGCGTCAGCGCGGAAACGAAGCGTTCGCCGATCAAATTCTTTCACTTGCGTTGTGGATGTTGCCTATTCTGATGTTTCCATTCGGCTTCGCGCAAATACCGATCGCTTTACTGATCCTCCCCTTGTTCGCCGCTCGTCTCCTGTGGCGGTTGTCCAATGACAAATCAAAGCAGGCCTCGTCAGTGACGTTGCCGGCTCTAGCTTGAGGGGCGACATTTCCTGTTGCGTGACACCATCGAGTTCGATGAAGACATCGAGTGCCCGTTCGATCGCGGCCGAGACGTCAACGGTTCGCACGGGAACCTCCCGCAGGCGAAGAAGGGCAGCCTTGGCTGCTTCTATGGTGATCGCGCGGGCCGCGCGCGGAACGCAGACTTGAGAGCCCAGCCAAGGCGAACGAACTTTGCTCCTGGATGATGTTTTCGAAGCTTTGGCAGGCTCGATCTCTTCAATGGGCGCCAAGGGGCATCTTCAGCTGGCGCCTTCTCTCTTCTCCGAGCAAATCTCTTCTCCGGGCAAACTTGCCATGTGGCCTATTGGCCCGTTGCAGACCTCGGGCACGCTCGACTAGGCTTGTCACCGGACCGCCGCCCGCCGTTGCCAGCACGATCACCCCCGCGGCCAATTCGAGTTTTGTCGAGACAGGCCCCAAGCATGAAAATACAGGTTGGCTTCGAAATGACCTACGACTTCCAGCAAGTCACACCATTGATTGCTGTCGTCGGCATGCACTTCACCCGCGCGTCCGACATCATTGTGCCGGATTACCTCATCACCGAGCCTTCCGTGCCGATCTCGCCATACCGCGACGGCTTTGGAAACTGGTGCAGTCGGTTCGTTGCGCCTGCTGGCCGCATGCGCCTTTCCGCCAACGGTGCAGTGCGCGATAACGGTTTGCCTGATGTGATCGCACCTTCCGCGACACAATACGCGGTCGAGGATCTTCCACCTGATACCATCGTTTATCTGCTTGGCAGCCGCTACTGCGAAACCGATCGGCTTTCCGACATCGCATGGAAGCTGTTCGAGAAAGCGGCGCCGGGTTGGCCACGGGTCCAGGCGATCTGCGATTTCGTGCACAATCACATCGCGTTCGGCTACGAGCACGCGCGGGCCACCATGACGGCTTGGGACGTATTCAACGAGGGCAAGGGCGTCTGCCGCGACTATGCGCATCTTGCCATTGCATTCTGCCGTTGCATGAACATTCCAGCGCGCTATTGCACCGGCTATCTCGGCGACATCGGGATCCCGCCGCCCCATGCCCCCGGGGACTTTGCAGGCTGGTTCGAAGCCTATCTTGGCGGCCGCTGGTACACGTTCGATGCCCGCAACAACACTCCGCGAATCGGGCGCGTCCTGATCGCGCAAGGCCGCGATGCGGCGGATGTTCCGATCGTCCATACTTTCGGACCCAATACGCTCGTCAGCTTCAAGGTGTGGACTGACGAGCTTGTGTAAAGCGCTCGCCTTGGGCGATTGGGTACCAGCCGGCTGAGATTGATCTCGCTAATTGCTTAGAAGACTGCTACAGAGTTCGCATCACCGCGCGCTACGTGGCTGTTATCGGTGACTGAGAGCTTTGCGCTCCCGCCCTCAACCCAAGAGAAGGCGGTCAGATGGCAAATTCCGACAAATTCGACATTCGTGAGTGGCTCGTACCACCTTTGTTGGTACCGGTCTTCCTCGTACTGCTGATTGCGGTCACGGCCATTCTATAGCGGTAAGTCCGTTCAATCACCATGCGTCAGAACTGCAAACCGGGGCGTTGCGCCAGTTCAAGCCAAACGGGAGCCCAAAAATGGCAAACACGGCAATCATCAGGGATGCCTACGGGGTTCCGGCGATCTTCGTTGGTTCGAAGACTGGCCGGGACGATGCTCCCTTTGTTTTCGTGAGGGTCGGAGGTGAGGAGCGCCGGATGCGTTGGTCCGAATGGGATGCTCTTCCGGCCTGGACCGGCGAGAGTCCCACCTGGGCGAGTAAAACCAATTAGCTAGGAGTGCTCAGCATGAAGATGGTTCGAACCGGCATATTGACCGCGGCGCTTTTGCTGACATCCGCACTGGGCACATTCACGCCAGCAGCTGTTGCTGCGGAGCCGAATTGCCGTGCGATTGAAAGCACCAGCGCCCGCCTTTCCTGTTACGATGCGGCATTTCCTCCAAAAGCCAGGAAGCCCGCCGAAGCCGGCGTCGATCCATCGTCAGGCTACAAGGATCCATTCCTTGCGGAAGAAGCCCGAACCGCCGCGAAGCTCAAGAATATTTGCCGCGGTTGCTGAGCTTCGCTTCCGACATACGCGCCCATTACGAGACCCTGTAAGATGACGAACGATGCTAATGATCGCCGAGTGGGCCGCCAACGAAAGCGCGCTCTTCATCTGGCGGGCACGGTTTTGGATGGCAAGGCAGACCGCTCTGCGAGTTCCAAGGACCAATCGGCCAGAAAGCAGCGCCTGCTTGAGGGGCCAGCGGAATTCAAAGCGGTCCGCGTCGATCGTTCGAAGAAGACTTCAAACGATGCTGAGTGATCGAGGTTTGTCACCGCGCATGGTTGCTTCGGCCCGGAGTCATGATGACGCATGGAACATCTTGGGATTAGATACACGGTGGTCCAGACGATCAACCCGCCCGGCTGGAAATGGTCGTTTGAGCGAGACGGTCGGTCACCCCGAACGGGAATTGCCTTCAATCGAGCGGAGGCCGTCAGCGCAGCTGAACGAGCGATCAGCCGATCGCTCAGAGATCAGCAACGCCAATAGAAGCGCTCGGTTTGCAGCTGTCTCTGTCCTCGGCACGTTGCCTCTCGACCCCGGCGTCAGCTTCCAGCAATTCGCAATAGTTCCTGCCAGGAACCGAACAAAGCGCTCGCTATTCGGCAGATAAAGGCGCACTGTCTCACTACCATCGAGCGGCCCTTAGCATCTATCGGTGGTGTGAACGCAAAGTTGCGCTCCCGCTCAACCCCAAGCGGAGCGTCAAACATGCCGCCTCAACGGTCCCCAGGACAATTCTCGACACTTGAATACCGCCTCGCGCAAGAGGCGATCAACCTGCGCCTACAGGCCGAGGGGATGCCCGTTGGTCTCCGCCGCACGGAGCTTCTGCGAAAAGCCCGGCAGATCGATGTTGCGGGGGAGATTAACAATTGGCTGTCCTCACCGGGACTACAGGCGCCCTCGTGAATTTAAGTCTCGCTCTTGTGCGGCGTGATGAACTTCAGCATGCCACGTGGAGACCAACGTCTATCGGGATTTTACTCTCACCCTCCCGGGGCTGGTAAGCCGCCGCCTGCGCTTCATTTAAGCGGGCGGCGTTTTTGCTCGAGTTGGTATGCCATTGACGGGACGTCCTGCTGCTGATCGTGATTTCCATGTGGCTTTCTGGGAACGCCGCTGGGCGAACGGCTTTAAGCTTAATCACCTTTTCGGATCCGTGGGCTACTATCGGTGACTGAGAGCTGGTTGCTCCCGCCTCCAAGCCGCGGGATGAACATGTGCAACAAATGCGTCAAGATAGACAACGAGATTGAACAGTTCCGCAGGTTGATGGCACCGGGAATGGACGCGCTTAGTCTGGCGATGATCCGATGCACCATCGAATTGCTGGAAGATGATAAGGCGGCCTTCAAGTGCCGCGGGAGCGCGCGCAACTAAATGCACGAAGCCGGCTTCCTGATGGTGATCCGAACGAGGCAATGCAAGCTGGCCAGGGCCGCCTTTGAGCCGCTGCGGACCTGAAGGACCGACCTCATTGCCGCGTCATCAGCGCGACAGCGAACCCAAGCAGAGTCAGCAGAATGGAGAGGGGATACAGCCGAGCGAGCTTCGTCCTGAGCGGAATGGGAGTGCCACGGTTGTCGAGGTCGAACTCGAATGGCACCTCGGAGAAACGTAGCCCGAAGTCCAGCTCGTATTTCTCACAAAGATAGGCCAAAAGGTCGTTCGTGAGGAAACAGAACTCGAAGAAGATGATGGTCGGCAAAACATAGAGCCCCGTCTCAGAGCTCAGTATTTGCGACGTCCTGCTCCATTGCATCCCAAGGACGCCAGCCAAGACGATGACCAGGAGCACTGTGGCGAGGATTGCAGCGCAGGCAGCCACGAGGGCAATTTTGAGCAGCGTTCTCACGCGCGGACATCCCTCGTGCGAAGGCGCAACATCTGTCGGTTGTGCAGCAACGAGCGCTAAGCTTCGGTAAATTGCCAGCCGCGTTCCATCTCCGGCGCTCGGCCGACAATCTCCGGCTCTCAGCCGGCGCCCATCGCGGCCAACACCGTCTGCCGCCTCGACGTCGCCTGTGAGGGGTAGACCGGGCGCAACGGAGTCCAGGCCCAACCGTCGAGAATAACCCAACCCAGTCCCGAGCCGGGCCGGAATTCCGCAGCGCAGCGCTCTCCCACGTTGCCGAGGTGTGCTATTGTTTTGGTCAGCGCGCGGAGGCAATGCTGTGAGGCGACGCGAGCTCATTACTCTGCTAGGCGCCGCGGCGGTGTGGCCGCTGGCGGCGCACGCGCAGCAAGCGGCCAGACCGCCGCTGCTGGCGATGTTCCATCCGGCAATCCCGCCGGCGCTCCTGACTGAAACGGGCGGAGGCAGCCCATGGCGCGCCTTTTTCGGCGAGTTGCGCCATTTGGGTTATTTGGAAGGACAAAATCTGATCATCGAGCGCTACTGGGCCGAGGGGCGTCATGATCGTTATGCCGAAGTGATCCGTGAAATCGTGAGCCGCAAGCCGGATGTCATCGTCACCGGAACGAATCCCGTCGTAACCATGTTCAAGGCGGCAACCGATACGATACCGATCGTTGCTTTCATGCTGGATCCGCTGCAGGCGGGACTGGTGACCAACCTTCAGCAGCCCGGCGGCAACCTCACCGGCATCACGCTTGATGCCGGCATCGAGATCTGGGGCAAGCGGCTGGAGTTCTTGAAAGAAGCGATTCCTTCGATGCAGAAGGCCGTATTCCTCGGGATGCGCGGCGGTTGGGATGGGTCTGTGGGCCAGGTCTTGCAGAATGCCGCCACCCGCCTGGGAATCTCACTGACCTTTGTCTTCCCACAGGAAGGGAAACCCTCGGAGATTGAGCGCGTCTTCGATGCTATAGCCGAGCAACGGCCGGACGCCGTGCTTGTGAGCGGAGAGGGCGATCTTTACGCCAATCGCCAATTCATCGCCGAGCTCGCCGTGAAAAAACGCCTGCCGACGATATGTCCGTACCGCGACTACGTCGAAGCCGGCGTGCTGATGGGTTATGCTCTCAATCTCTCGGAGCTGTTCAGGCGGTTGGCCGACGACGTGCACAAGGTCCTGAAAGGTGCCAAACCGGGTGACATTCCGATTTATCAGGCGACCAGATTTGAATTCCTGATCAATCTGAAAACGGCAAAGGCATTCGGCCTGACCCTGCCCCCGGCGTTGCTTGCCCGCGCCGACGAGGTGATCGAATAATTCCGCCATGTCCATTCATCGACCATCGCGGCCGTTGAGAAATGTCAACTTGTCCGGCGCCATCGAGAGTGCAGCAAACACCGGCGCGCTGACGGCGAGCGTCAACGAGTACACGCCCCAGCGTCTCACCCGGAGCCCGATCAGAGCATGATCGCGCTTCTCAGCTCGTTCGCGTGAGAGCGAGCTGCGCCGATGCGGCCTCGGCACTCCGCCAGGCTGCGCAGCGTCCGAGGATCATCCCGAACACGATCAGGATTGCCGGGAAGCCGACCGGTTGCCCGAGAAACAGGAAGCTCGCAAGCAGCGCGAAGACGAGCGCCAGCGCCATCACTTCGTGGCGCGCGAAACCTTCATCGAGCCCGGCGCGGATGAGGAAGGCCACCGCGACGCCCAGCACAACCAGATCGTACATAAAAAGATAGGGCGTCGTGAGCAGCGTCGCCGTCGCGAGCATCGCTGCCTTGAGGGCGTAGGGCAGCCGGCTCCGCCACACCACGACCAGCGCGACGGCCACAGAAGCGGTCAACACCCATTGGAATATCCATGCGAGCTGCTCGGTGCCGCCGACATAGCGCACCAGCGCGAAGATGCTCTGCATCTTGAACCAGGGCGCCCGGCCCTCGGTCAGGAAGGCCTGGGAGAACATCGGGATCCAGTGGAAGAACGCCTGCCAGCTCTCGGTGCCGAAGGCGAGCCAGGATAGTGCAGCGATCGCAACGGTGACGATTGCGGCGGTGAACAGCACGGTCCATTCGGCGGCGGCGAGCAGAACCAGCGGAAACAACAATCCGTATTGCGGCTTGTAGCTCAGCAGCCCGACGCAGATTCCAGCCAGCACCGGCCGCGTCGGCAGCAGATACAACATGCCGCCGATCAGCGAGGCCGTGAGGAAACCGTTCTGCCCGACCAGGATGTTGAGGAAGGCGGCCGGAAATCCAACCGCAATCACAAGGCCCGCATTGCGCCCGATGATCGCGCGCATCACGGCGAGATAGGGCACCATGCTGAACGCGGCCCAGCCGATGAAAGCCACCGTATAGGGAAACTGCGCGAGGAAGGACGCGACGAACAGGAAGGGCGGCGGATAGTGCCAGGCGAAATGGCCGACGAAATCCTGCTTGAGCAGCGCAAGCTCGACCTGCTTCTGAATGTCCCAATCCCAGGCCTGCGCGGGATGCCCCTCGAGCGCCAGTCTTCCGGCCGCCCAGACGTTGACGAAATCGGTGGGAATGCCGCGCCCGTCGGCGTCAAAGATCCAGAGATGGGCGAGATAGGCCGTCGGAAAATACGCCAGCGTGACGATCGCCAGCACGAAGGAGATGTTGACGAGGATCGCGGGGACCGCACCGTGACGGCCGACGGCAGACGGGACGGAGGAGGCTTCGGCCATGCGGCTTCCTTGCGCGATGATGTGAGGCGGATGCGCCCAAGCCATACACCCGAGTGACTTGAAGGAGGCTTAAGCCTGATCGTCGAACGCCCCGCGCCGAATTCCCGGGCAACGCAAAAGAGCCCCGTCGATGACGGGGCCCTTCGCTATTCCGCTGGTCGTCCGGCCTTACTTGAGGCTGGTCGAGATCGAGCTGAACTTCGTGTTCAGCGTGGTGCCGAGGTTGTTGACGACGGTGATGATCGCCAGCGCGATGCCGGCAGCGATCAGGCCGTATTCAATGGCGGTGGCGCCGGATTCATCCTTCATGAAACGCGCAACGAGGTTCTTCATAGAGTGCTCCAAATGAGTACACGAGGCTACAACTGATCTGGTCTCTTCGGCTTCCCAGCGCCGCCCGACCATGGCAACGGAACGTAGAGGCAAAGAATTGCACCGCAGTTAATTCGGCTGCGTAAACACCGAGCGGATTGCGTGTATCGGCCCATGGTAAATCCAAGTTCGAAACAATCCGTTAAATTGTAAGCATCTGACGCCGGCCTAGCGCGGCCGGTTTACCCGAAGTTATGACCGGCGTGGTCCAATGCCGCCCGCTCGGGCCGGCAAGAACAACCAGGACGACGAGACGGCATGTCCCTTTCCTTCGCCAACAGCATCGCGGTGCAAGGTCGCGCGCGTGCCCTGGTGCCGTTGTGCGTCGGCGCCGGCGCCTATCTGTTCTTCCTTTTTCTCGGCGACACGCTGCTTCAGGATTCCGACTCGTTCTGGCAGATCAAGATCGGGCAATGGATCCTCGATCACCGCGCCATGCCCATGATCGACTTCTATTCCTTCACGCGGACGGGCGCGCCGTGGATCTCGACGTCCTGGCTGTCGCAGGTCGCGTTCGCCTTCTCGCATGCACAATGGGGCTGGGCAGGTCCTGTCATCCTTACCGCGGCCGCCGTCGCGCTCACCGTCGCGATCTTCGTCCATCTGCTCGAGGCGCACATCGGAGCCCCGCGCGCGGTGCTGTTCGCGATGCTGGCGCTGCTGCTGTCGATTCATCACGTGCTGGCGCGCCCGCATATTCTCGCGCTGCCGGTGATGGTGGCGTGGGTCGGCTTGCTGATGGCGGCTGCGAGCCGCAGGAGCGCGCCGTCCTGGACCTGGCTGCCGCTGATGGCGCTGTGGGCGAACCTGCACGGAGGCTTCGTGCTCGGGCTCGCGCTGATCGGCCCGATCTCGCTCGAAGCGGTCGAGCATGCCGAGAAGGGACGGCGGCTTGCCCTGTTCATGCGCTGGGTGCTGTTCGGAATCGGGGCGCTGATCGCGAGCTGCTGCACGCCGTACGGCTGGCGAACGCTGCAGGGCGCGACCAACATTCTCAGCCTCGGCGAGCTGCTGACACTGATCGTCGAATGGATGCCGGCGAACTTCGCCACGTTCACCCCGTTCGAAGGCGCCCTGCTCGCCCTGATCGCATTCGGTTATTATCGCGGCCTGGTGCTGTCGGCACCCCGGATCTTCCTGATCCTGTTCCTGACCTGGAGCGCGTTGAGCCATGTCAGGAGCATCGACGCATTTGCATTCCTGGTGCCGCTGGTGCTGGCAAAGCCGCTCGGCGAGATGTTCCCGCAGCCACAGCCAGAGGCCGCCGCCGGTGCCGAAAGCTGGCCGGGCCGCTACGTCACGGCGCTCGGCGCACTGATGATCGTGGCGGCAAGCTGGACCTCGACCTCGCTCTATCTGGGGCACCACCGCTTCACCTTCACGATGACGCAGACGCCGGTTGCGGCGGTCGACCTGCTCGAGCAACGCAAGTTGCAGCGCGTCTTCAACGCCTACCAGTTCGGCGGCTATCTGATCTCGCGCAATATCCCTGTTTTCGTCGACGGCCGCGCCGAGCTCTACGGCGAGAAATTCATCATGGACTTCTTCAAGGCGACCGAGGGCAAGAAGCCCGAGCTGCTGCCACGCCTGCTCGACGAGCACAAGATCGATGCGACACTGCTGGGCGCGGATGCGCCGGGCCCGCAGATCCTCGACCAGCTCAAGGGCTGGAAGCGGATCTATGCGGACGACATCGCCGTGATCCACGTGCGCGACACCGCAGACGGCGCGACCGAGGCGCCTTCGAAGTGACGACCCGCTCCAGCGCGCGTCTTCGGCCTCAGCGACTTCATCAGATGGTTCCTTCCAGCAAGCCGATCCTGACAGATCCGGCGCGTCCCGACCCGGACCGAGCCGTGGCGATGATCGTGCTTGCGATGCTGGCTGTGGTCTCGTTTGTTCCGGTGCTGCTGACGCCCATTCCGGCGATGGTCGATTATCCCAATCACCTCGCCCGCATGTCTGTTCTGAGCCAGAACGGCACCGCGGGTGCAAATCCGTACTACGAGGTGAGGTGGGCCTTCTATCCCAACCTCGGAATGGACCTGCTGGTCCCGCAGCTGGCGCGGTTGATGAGCGTCGAGAACGCGACGCGGCTGTTTCTGTTGCTGAGCCAATGCCTGATCGTCACCGGTGCGCTTCTGCTCGAATGGGTCAAGAAGGGACGCATCCATCTCGCCGGTTTCGCCGCGCTCGCTTTCCTCTATTGCCTGCCGTTCAGCTGGGGTTTCGTGAACTTCGAGTTCGGGCTCGGCCTCGCGCTCTGGGGCATCGCCGTCTATCTGATGCTGGCCGAAGGCCCCTGGCCGCTGCGCTTCATGGCCAATCTGATCTTCGTCGCCGCGCTCTATGTGGCGCATTTCTTTTCGCTCGGCATCTATGGCGCAACGCTCGGCCTTTTCGAGCTGTCGCGCATCCGCCAAGGGCGGGTCGCGTATCCCGTCGCGGCCGCGCGGCTGGGCGCGCTGGCCCTACCGGCGCTTGCGCTGCTTGCGATCATGCATGTCACGGCAGGCGCGATCGGAAGCCAAGGCAACGATTGGTTCCTCGCATTCAAGCCGGTCTGGCCGCTCCGCATCATGAACGGCTACAACCTGACGGCCGCGGCGGTGACCGGGCTGACCCTCATGACCGCGTTGCTGTTCGCCGCAAGGCGCGGCGTGCTCAGGCTCGAGCCCGCCGGGATCTGGATCGCGCTCGGTCTTGCGCTCCTGTACGTGGCCATTCCCTCGAGACTGTTCGGGACCTCTTTCGCCGACCTCCGCGTGTTTCCTGCTGCGGCGCTGATCCTGCCGGCGTTCTGCTCGCTGTCGCTGCCAAGCCGGGCTTGGCGGATGGCTGCACTCGCTGCGATCAGCGGCATCACGCTGATCAATCTCGCCGTTGTCTTCACGGTATGGCTGCCCTACCGCGCTGACTACGCGGCCATTGTCGAGTCGTTCCGCAAGGTCGAACGCGGCTCGCGCGTCCTCGTCAGCAATGCGGACGAAGCGGGCGACCCGCCCTTCGCCGATCTCACCGCGTATCCGATGTATTATGCGCCAACGCTGGCGGTGCACTATGCCAACGCGTTCGTGCCCAATCTCTTCACGGAGGCGGGCAAGCAGCCTGTTCGGGCCGTCGAGGCCGTGCGCCATCTTGCCACTCCGGATGGCGGATTGGTGTCCTCAGGCCTTCTCACCGCGATAGCAGCGGGCCGCCCGCCGGCGGACTCGCCGCGCTGTGTCCGCACCTGGTACCGGGATTTCGACTACCTCTATGTGCTGGGACCGCGGGCCGCAAACCCGCTGCCGGATCTGCTGGAACTATTGCAGACCTCGGATCGGTTCGTCCTCTATAGGATTCGCCGCAAGTCCTGAGAAAGGCGACCTTAACCACCTGCCCATAGACTTCCGCCCCTGCAACCCAGCTGGACTCCTTCGCATGGCGGCCAATTCCGGACCGATCCGCTACAGCCTCGTCATTCCCGTGTTCAACGAGGAAGCCGTACTGCCGATATTGTTACGCCGGCTCGACTTGCTGCTGTCCCGGCTCGACGGGCCGGCAGAGGCGATTTTCGTCGACGACGGCAGCAGCGATTCCAGCTCGATCGTGCTACAGGCACTCGCTGTGCGCGACGCCCGCTTTCGCTATATCGGCCTGTCGCGGAATTTCGGCCATCAAGTCGCCATCACCGCCGGCATGGACGCCGCGCAGGGTGACGCGATCATCGTCATGGACGCCGATTTGCAGGATCCGCCCGAAGTGATCGAGCAATTGATCGCGAAATGGCACGAAGGCAATGACGTCGTCCACGCCCGCCGCCTGTCGCGCGAGGGAGAGAGCCCATTCAAGCGCGCGACCGCACACCTGTTCTACCGGCTGCTCGGCAAGATGTCCTCCGTCGGCATCCCCGCCGACGTCGGCGACTTCCGCCTGATCGATCGCAAGGTGCTGGACGCGCTCAGGCAGATGCCGGAGCAGGATCGCTTCGTACGCGGCATGATCGCCTGGCTCGGCTTCCGCCAAGCCGAGGTCGCCTTCCATCGTCTCGAGCGCGCCGCGGGCGAGACCAAGTACCCCCTGTTCAAGATGATCCGACTCGCGGTGAACGCCGCGCTCGGCTTTTCCGATCTGCCCTTGCGCCTGGCGATCTGGTGCGGATTGACCGTCTCGGCATTCGCACTGCTCTACGGCGGCTGGGTCATCGTGATGTGGCTGAGCAACGACACTCATCTCGTGACCGGCTGGTCCTCGACCATCGTCCTCCTCTCGCTGTTGTGTGGAATGAACATGCTGATGACGGGGATCGTGGGCCTTTACGTCGGCCGCATCCATGCCGAAGTAAAGCGCCGTCCACTGTACGTGGTCCAGAAGCGAGCCGGCTTCGATCGCAACGAGGCGGCGACTGTACCTGCCAAGCACGCAATCAACGAGTGATCCGCCGCAATCATCTCGGACGTGAGGCCAACACCTGGTCTTCGATGCTGCTGCCGAGCGGGCTTTACTGCATCTCCCGGCGCTTGTGGACGACCGCCACATCGTCGCTGTACACGCGCTGCCAGTGCGGCAGCCGGTCAAGCATCGCTGTGGCGGGCGTATTCGGTGCGAGCAGCGTCGCGCGGATCTTGTAGTCGTCGAGCAGCTTGAGAAAATCTCCGAGGTCAATCAGCGCCAGGGCGCGATTGTAGCGTTCGATGAACGGTCCGCCGAACAGTTCCGCGCGGCCGTCGATGAAGGTGGGAATGCCGGCAAAGACCAAATAGCCGCCGAAGGAATAATCGTTGAGCAGCGGCCCCGCCTTGGCGAGGTCGGCACGAGCGACGGCCGCCTCGGGGGTAATGAGGTGAGCCGGCCGGATGTCGCGCGCCAGCGCCAATCCACTCATCGCGGCCAAGATGCCGAATGCCGCCAGGTTCAAGCCGCGCGAGGAGCGGTCGGTCTCGTTCCCGCTCGGCCCGCCGAACCTCCGGGCCAGCGGGGCCGCGAGGTAGAGCGGCGCCAGCATGGCCAGCAGATCCGCATTGCGCATCTGCGCCAGCGCGAAATGGAGCAAGCCGATCACCACCAGGGTCCGCACGACCGGCAGCGTGACGCCGCGCGAGAGCGCGAAGATGCCCCCCAGCAACAGCAGCTCGAAGCCGCCGATGCGGCTGAAATCCTGCGGCCGCCATTCCGCGATCCAGGCGAGCGCGGGACCGAGGCCGAGTGTCGTGATCGGCATCAGCAGCGGTTCCGGCCCATGCGGCGTCAGGCAGGATGCGGCGACGGCAAGCAGTGTGAATGGCACCCAGCGCAGCAGCACCCGTGGCCATTGGCTTCGCTCCTCGCGCAGCAGCGCCTCGAGCACCACGGGTCCAATCAAGCCAAGCGCCAACACTCCGCTGCCGTGCAGATTGCCCCACACGACCAGCAGCGGCAGGGCCCAGTATGGTGGCGGCCTGCCATGATCCATGCAACGCACCAGGGCAGCCGCCCAGATCACCATGATGGGCATCACGAGCACGTGTGGCCGCGCCAGCATGTGCGGCGCCGTCAGGATGACGGCCGCGATCACCATGATCAGCGTCTGGGTCGGCGACAGCTCGCGCAGCAGGAAGTATGTGAGCAGACCAAAGGCGAGTGCGATCGCCGCGGCCGCGACGACGACGACGCCGGGCCAGCCGGACAGGACGTAGGCTCCGGCATAGATGACTTCCGACAGCCATTCGAACGTGATCCAGGGCGCGCCATGCTTCGAAAACGAAAATGGATCGCTCGTCGGCAGGGTCCCATGCGCCATGATCCAGCGCCCGAGCTCGACGTGAGAATAGCTGTCGGGATCTCCGAGCAGCTTCGGGCCGACAGCCAGCAACACAGCGTAGACGGCGAGCCCCACAGCCCAAGGGAGCACTGCACGCGCCGAAAACGGTTGAACCGCGCTGGAGACGACCTGATCAGTCATGGCGGGCCAAGCTAGGCCTTAATTGTTAAGGTGTTCTTTAATGTTTCACCGAACGCGCGTGCGGAAGCGAGAGAACCGCCATCGCAACGCCCGGGTCCTCCGCCGAAACGCCACGCGGGCGCTATCGCACGAGATCGATCAGGAGCAATGCGGCGCTTGTGAACAGTCCTGCGATCGGCACCCAAATGGGCACGAGGAACACGCCGGCGGGAGGCTTGGATTCTCTCGTCTTGATGCGAAGAAGCGCCAGGTTGACCAGGACGAAGATCCCGAGCGTCAGGCGTGAGGTCCATTCGGCCAATCCGGTCAAGGGAACGCCAAGGGAGAGGATCAGGATGGCGCCCACGCCGAAGAGGGTTGCAACCACCGGCGCGCCGCTTCTGGCGTTCACCCGGGCCAGAAAGGCCGGAAGGCTGCCTTGGTCCGCAAGCCCGTACAGCACACGTCCGATCATCAGCATGTGAACGATGATCCCGTTGACCGTCGCAACGATCGCAATGACGCTCAAGACCGAGAGGGGAAGACCGGTCAACCGCTGAAAGACAAGTGCAAGCGGAGCCGAGGCGTGCGCGAGCTCGGCCGGGGGCACCGCGACCACCGCAACCCAGACGACGATCATGTAGAGGAGCGCGGTCACGCCGAGGGTGATGAAGAGCGCCCAAGGCAACGTTTGGGACGGATTCTTCATTTCCTCGGAGATGTTCACGAGGTGCTCGAACCCGATGAACGCAAACACGGCGAGCAGCGACGTCTGTGCGATCCCGGTCCACGCTGCTTTATCGCTCAAGGGAGCCAACAGTTCGGGCAGCCGGGAGACCAGGGCGTCGCCCTCAAACAGCCCGGCTCCGACAATGAGGACCAATCCTCCGATCTCCACGACCGTCATCAAGCCGGCGAAGCTGATGGACTGAACCGCGGACAGGCAGGCGATCGCTCCCATCGCGAGCACGACGCTGGCGATGATCCAGCTGGCCGGCAGCGGCAGGAACACGCTGATGTAGCCGGCGCTCCCAACGGTGATGGTCGCGCCCGAAATCGTCGCTGCAGCCACCACGAGCAACCCTGTGGCACCGCTGAGCCATTTTCGATGAAACGCGGCCTGGACATAGGCGGCCTCGCTCGCCGCAACCGGCAGTCGCGTGCCCAGTTCGGCAAAGCTCCCGGCCGTCACGCCCATCACGACCGCGGCAGCGAGGAACGCCAGAGGTGCATGCATTCCGCTCCGGGCGGCGGCCGCGCCCACCAGGACGTAGATTCCGGCGCCGATCGTCACGCCGAGCCCGTAGAGGACCGCGTGCGTGAGCGTCAGCGATCTGACCAGTTTCGTAGACCCGAGCGGCGCCACCTCCTGCATCACCAGCCGTCAATGCGAAAACAGGATCGGGATCGGCGGCTTGGACAGCAGGCCCCTGGTCGCGCCGCCGAGCACGAATTCCCGCCACCTCGGCGTTCCGTACGCGCCCATCACGAGGACGTCGATGCCGTGGGATAGCACGTAAGATGCAAGGATCTCGTCGATCGGCTTGCCCTCGGCATCGATCTCATCGCGCACAACCTCGATGCCATGACGAGCGAGGTTCTTCGCCAGTTCTTGGCCGGAATGTCTGGAATCCAGGGGCTTTTCATTGGTGACAGTCACGAGGCGCACACTTCTTGCGATTTCGAGCAAAGGAAGTGCGTCGGAAACCGCTCGCGCAGCGGTGCGGCTGAAGTCCCAAGCCACGCAGATGGCATCGAGCCGCAACGGACGCGACCGCGGGCCGGTGGGAAGGATCAGCGTCGGCCTGCCGGATTCGAAGATCACCTCCTCGGCGTATCCCAGATCATGGGAGTCCGGCACCGCCATGATCGTGAGATCGCGAAGCCTTGCATAGTCGACCAGCAGCGCGGCCTCGCTGGCGGTTGCACATTGCTCGAAGATGGTCTCATGCCGGACGCCGGATTTGTCGGCGGAGGCTTCGAATGCGGCAAGCAGGGCTTTCGCATTCCCGCGGCTCTTGGCGGCCTCGCGAGCAACAAGCGCGGGTATGTCCAGGATGAGATCGCCGAGCAGGCTTGCGCGCACTTCCGCATGGACCTCGCAGGAAATGGCTGCGAGGTGCGCACCCAGGGCGGCGGCCACCGAGACGGCACCGTCGATCACCGAAACCGGCGTCGGCTCCGGATAGCTCGCCAGGGTCAACAGAACATCCTTGAAAGCCATGTGTGCCTCCTTTGACGAGGCGGAACCTAACGCCGTCGAGATGCTCCTTCTTGACCCACCGCAACCGATTCAGCCGGATGGCTGTGGCAAAACGGCCCAGGCTCGAACGATGCGCCGGAACAGAACGCTCTGGTTCGGCGGCGCCTGCGTTGCGGGATGGGCCAGCGCATGCCAGCTCGCGAAGGCGCGCTCGGACAATAAAAAACGCGGCGTTACCGCCGCGCTTTTCGATTCTCAACTGCCGCTTGGAATTACGCCTGCGGCTGCGGCTCGAGGCCCGGATCCGGATCGGGACGCGGGCGCGGCTTGCCGGCCGGGGGCACGGCGGAGGCGCGCGGGGTGGTCGGCTCGAGCACCGACTCGCGGTTTGGCTTCTTGCCCTTGAGCAGGTCGACGATCTCATCGCCGGTCAGCGTCTCGAACTCGAGCAGGCCCTTGGCCAGCGTCTCGAGATCGGCGCGCTTCTCGGTGAGGATGCGCGTCGCCTCCTTGTAGCCTTCCTCGACCAGGCGCTTGATCTCGGAATCGATCTTCTGGACGGTGGCTTCGGAGGCGTTCTGCGTGCGCGACACCGACATGCCGAGGAAGACCTCGTCCTGGTTCTCGCCATAGGAGACGGTGCCGAGCTCTTCCGACAGGCCCCAGCGCGTCACCATCATGCGGGCCAAGCGCGTGGCCTGCTCGATGTCGGAGGCCGCACCCGAGGTCACCTTCTCGCGGCCGAAGATCAGCTCTTCGGCGACGCGGCCGCCCATCATGATGGCGAGGCGCGAGGTCATCTGCTCCAGCGACATCGACAGCTTGTCGCGCTCGGGCAGCTGCATGACCATGCCGAGCGCACGGCCGCGCGGGATGATGGTCGCCTTGTGGATCGGATCGGTCGCGGGCACGTTGAGGCCGACGATGGCGTGGCCGCCCTCGTGATAGGCCGTGAGCAGCTTCTCTTCCTCGGTCATGACGAGCGACTTGCGCTCGGCGCCCATCATCACCTTGTCCTTGGCCTCCTCGAACTCGGCCTGCGTCACCATCCGCTTGTTGCGGCGGGCGGCGGTCAAAGCGGCCTCGTTGACGAGGTTCATCAGGTCGGCGCCGGAGAAGCCCGGGGTGCCGCGCGCGATGGTCTTGAGATTGATATCGGGCGCCAGCGGAACCTTGCGAACATGCACCTTCAGGATCTGCTCGCGGCCGACGACGTCGGGGTTCGGCACCACGACCTGACGGTCGAAGCGGCCCGGACGCAGCAGCGCGGGATCGAGCACGTCGGGACGGTTGGTGGCGGCGATCAGGATCACGCCCTCGTTGGCCTCGAAGCCGTCCATCTCGACGAGCAGCTGGTTCAGCGTCTGCTCGCGCTCGTCATTGCCGCCGCCGAGACCGGCGCCACGGTGACGACCGACGGCATCGATTTCGTCGATGAAGATGATGCAGGGCGCATTCTTCTTGGCCTGCTCGAACATGTCGCGGACGCGGCTCGCGCCGACGCCGACGAACATCTCGACGAAGTCGGAACCGGAGATGGTGAAGAACGGCACGTTGGCTTCGCCCGCGACCGCGCGCGCGATCAGGGTCTTACCGGTGCCGGGAGGGCCGACCAGCAGCACGCCGCGCGGAATGCGGCCGCCGAGGCGCTGGAATTTGCCGGGGTCGCGCAGGAACTCGACGATCTCCTGCAGGTCCTGCTTGGCCTCGTCGACGCCGGCGACGTCCTCGAAGGTGACGCGGCCATGGGCCTCCGTCAGCATCTTCGCACGCGACTTGCCGAAGCCCATCGCCTTGCCGGCGCCGCCCTGCATCTGCCGCGACAGGAAGATCCAGACGCCGATCAGCGCGATGAAGGGCAGCCAGGAGACTAAGAGCGAGACGAACCACGGCACGTTGTCGCCGGGCGGCTTCGCGGTGATCTGCACCTTGCTGTCATAGAGGCGCTTCACCAGCGTCGGGTCGTTCGGCGCGTAAGTCTGGAAGCTGGAGCCGTTGGTAAAGGTGCCGTGGATGTCCGGCCCCTGGATCACGACGTCGCGCACATTGCCGCGGTCAACTTCGCTCAGCAGCTGCGAGAAGGCGATGTCCTGCGAGGAGGCCCGCTGACCCGGATTCTGGAAGAGCGTGAACAACGCCAACAGCAGCAAGACAATGATGACCCAGAGGGCGAAATTGCGCAGATTGGCGTTCATCGATCTTCCTTCGTGGTCGCGCGGATCGCGGCCGTGATCCTTGGGCAGTTGATTTGGTCAATGCGAGGAAATCCCAAGGAATCCTCATCGTTAGACGGATACAATTTAGGTGCCGCCCCGGTCGCTGCCAAGGGAACGAGATGGGACTATTTATCCCATCTTAGCGCGATTCCCGCTGAAATCATGGCGTCCGAACCCGGGTTTTTCCTGCCTGGTTAAGGTGGCCTGACGGCACGGACGCGAATTGACCAGTGTCATGATCCGCTCTCGTCGCGCTCATCTGCCCTTGCGCCGCCGGGCCGGCGCCGGCGCGATCTGGATACGCCCGCCGGCAAGGCTGATCAAGGCTCCTGCGAGGGTCTGCTTCAGGACCGGCCGGCCATTTGCGGCCGCGCGGGGGCTGGCGATCGCCCGATCAAGGACGGACATCAGGGTTTCGACTTTGCCGAGTTCCGCCGGCCCCTCATGGCCGAGCGCGTCGATGGCCCGCAGCAGGAGCCGCAGCCGCACCTCCTCCGGCAGGGCCGCAAAGGCCGAGGCCTCGAAGCTCCTGACGCCCGCCTGCGGCGCATCGCCGCGAGCCCGCAGGCGGAGGAAGCGCTCGGCGCCGTCGGCGAGCACCTCGACCGCCGCATTGGCCCGCGCCAGCCTTGCCGCGAGCCGGGCCAGATTTCTGGCATCGCCGCCCTCGGCCGCGAGGAGCGGCAGCAGCGCGCGCAGCCGCGGCCGTGTGAAGGCGGTGTCGCGGTTAGTGGGATCCTCGGCAAAGCCGATCCTCGCCCGCCGCAAGGTCGCGATCAGCTGCGATTTCGGAACGTCGAGCAACGGACGCGCCAGCACGATTCCGTCGCGATCGGTGAATGGAGCCATGGCGGAGAGTCCGGCAAGTCCGCTGCCGCGGAACAGGCGCATCAACAGGGTCTCGGCCTGATCGTCGCGGGTGTGGGCTGTCAGGACATGGCTCGCGCCGGCGGCACGCGCGGCCTGTGCGAGCAGGCGATAGCGGGCCTCGCGCGCAGCGGCAGGCAGCCCCGTCTTCGGCTTTTCACCGCGCCAGCGCAGGGTCCGGTGCGGCAATCCGAGCGCTGCGGCGAGCCGCTTGACCTCGCGCGCCTCGCGGGCGGCCTCCGGGCGCAGGCCGTGATCAATCGTGACGACCGTGATTTGCGGGCCTCGCGCGAGGCTGCGCTGCCAGCGCGCCGCGAGCCACATCAGGGCAACCGAGTCGGGCCCGCCGGAGACCGCGAGCACCAGCGCGGGGGCATCTCTCAGGCCCGCGAAGAGCCGCCTCGCCTCGCGCGCCGAGATCGGTGAATCGTCGTCGTCTGACATGACGCTGCAATCATCCGCGGATGGATCGAATGTTTAGCGCAACGCCATCCGCTTTGTCAGCGGATCAGCACTTCACCCGCTTCTGCTCGCGATCGACGGTGGCTTTGACGCCGGCGGAGGCGCGGGGATATTTGCGGCCGATCTCGCCGAAGGCGGCGCAGGCGGCCTCCTTCTCCTTCAGCGCGGCGAGCGACTGGCCGAGCCGCAGCAGCGCATCCGGCGCCTTGGCCGATTTCTCGTATTTGGTCGTGACGGCGAGGAACGCTTCGGCGGAATCGCGATATTGCTGGCGCTGGAAATAGCTCTCGCCGAGCCAGTATTGCGCGTCGCCGACCAGCGGGTCGCTCGGAAATTTCTGCGTGAAGTTCTTCATGGTCTGCTCGGCCAGCGCGTAGTCCTTGCGCTGCATGTAGCCAATGCCGAGGTCGAACTCGTCGCGGGGCGTCGCCGACGGCGGCAGGGTGGCCAAAGCAGCGCCACCGGCCGGTGCGGGATAACCCGATTGTGCCGGCGGATAGCCGGGCTGCGCGGCCGGCGGCACACCTTGCTGGTAGCGCGGGCTGGTGTTGGCGAGATCGAGCGGCTCGCCCGCATTGCGGCCGCCGCCAGGCGTGACCGCCGGCATCGGCTGCTGCCCGCCGCCGAGTGCGCGCGGCGCGCCGGGTGCATTCGGGTTCTGGTTCGGGTCGAAGGCATCGCCGCGGCGGCGCGTGCCGGGTGCACCGGGCGCCGGCTGCTCCTGAACGATCGGTGCGGGCGCGGCGATCTGCGGCTGCTCGTAGCTCGGCTGCGCGGCTTGCTGTTGCGGCGGCGGCTGGCGATAGCCGGGCGCGACCTGACCTGGTGCAATCTGGCTCGGTGCGATCTGCGCGGGCGGCATCGCCGCGACGTTGGGTGCCTGCCCGGGCGCCCCTTGCGCGCCGCCCTCGAGCGCCCGCAGGCGCTCTTCGAGCTGGCGGTTGCGATATTGCAGCTCCTCGTTCTGGCCGGTGAGCTGGCGCAGCCGGTTCTCCAGCCGCTCGATCCGCATCTCCGGGTCGGCATCATCCGACTGCCCGTAGACCGATTGCGCAAGCGCGGGCGAGCACAAGGAGAGCAGCGCGGCGGTCGCCGCGGTACCGGTAAAAGCCTTAAATCTGGATGACATCTTGCCCTGACGACGAAAGCGAAATGGCCTGCGACGGAACCCTCGACGCGCCACACATTGAAGTGGAGTACGCCAAAAATGTGACTGATACCAAGGGGTTTTCAGTCACAGAATGCTGAAACGAAACCGGCGCCCGAGAGGGCGCCGGCATCATCCAATTGCAAAGCTGAACGGGGCCTGACTGATCGCCGGGGACCTGACTGATCGTCAGGAGCTGGCGTTCAGGACAGTGACGGCGCGGCGGTTCTGCGACCAGCAGGAGATGTCGTTACAGACGGCGACCGGCCGTTCCTTGCCGTAGGAGATCGTGCGCATGCGGTTCGGGTCGATGCCGCGCGAGGCGAGGAACGAACGCACCGACTGGGCACGGCGGGCGCCGAGCGCGATGTTGTATTCGCGGGTGCCGCGCTCGTCGGCATGACCTTCGATGGTGAAGGCGTAGCGCGGATAGGTTTGCAGCCACTGCGCCTGCTTCTCCAGGGTCACGATCGCCTGCGGGGTCAGGTCGGTCTGGTCGCTTTCGAAGAACACGCGGTCGCCGACGTTGACGACGAAGTCCTGCTGGCTGCCGGGCGTCGCCGCATTGGCCATCGCATCCGTCGCGGCATTCTTGTTGGCGCAGGCGCCCATCGACAGCGCGACGGCGAGCACCGCGGCCAGCTTCAATCCCTGGAGGATACGCATAGGATGTCTCATTCCGGAGCCTCCACGCTCACGTTAGTCCACTGCTGTCCGGTCTACAGGGGGTTGGTTAAGCGAACGTTCCGTCAACCTTGACGGAACCTTGCCTCAGCCGGTCAAATGCCCCCAACCAGCGAAAAGCAAACGTCATGGTTAATGGGTTGTAAATGTGGCGCGAGGGTGAAGGCAAGCCGCGTCGGCCGGCAAAAGAGCCGGCACTTGCTGGAATTTTGGGCCGAAATGACTGGGGAGCGCCCGCCTAGACCGAACCGAGCGCTTGAGAGGCCACGTCCAGGGTCCGCGGCGTGGTGAGCAGAATCGGCCGCGTGGCGGCCTGGCGGGGGATGCTGCGTTCAAACAGCATGCGCCGCTCGAACGCACTGGAGCGCATGATCGGAAAGCGCGCCAGCACCTTGTCGCGCTGCCGCCGGACGTCTGTCGCCATCAGGACCGCCTTCTTGGTGGGCCAGCCCGGAAAGCCCCGCGGCTCCGGCGAAATGGTCTCGTGCAGGAAGATGCGGCGGTAGAACGCCTGATGATCGGTCCGGATCATGGCAAGGCCGGTGTCGGCGTTGAAATGATCGCACGCGACAAAGGCGAGGCGGACGGTCAAATAGGGCAGCTCGGGAAAGCGGTGGTGCTTGTCGGGATCTGCAACGAGCCGGCACGGATCGACAAAAACCTCGCCGCGATCGAGGCGGGGATGCAGGATGTCGCCGAACACCTCGGTGGTATAGGACATCCGCCATTCCGACGTCAGCAGATGGATGCGGACAGAGCTGCAAAAGCTCTCCGTCAACGTAGACCCCGAAATTCCAGGTGTTGGGCGTTTCGTCGAAACGATCGCTGACGCGCAGTGAAGGTGATGGCTCGATCAGACCGGCCTGCAGATAGGCGCGGTAGCGCATCAGATACAGGTTGTCCTTGTCCTCGGGCGTTTCGATGAGCCGATAATCGATGCGGTCAAACAACGCGGCGCCTCGTGGAAGGAGCGCCGTGTTCGGTTCGGCTCCGGACTTCATCTGCAACCTCTGACTCCAAGCAACTTCCACGAGTAGCCAGACCTTAATGGTTCCTTAACGGAATTGCAAAGCTATAGAATCGTTAGGGTTAACCTTTGCGAGCCCGCAAGACTACGGTGCAGATGGGAGCCGATTGCGGGAGCGGAGCTGCCGGGAAGGGATCGGGCCTATCGCGACGACACGAGGGCGAGCTGGTCGTCGGGCACGCGACGACCATGCGAGGCGTTGAGCAATTGCCGGATCCGCACCGCCGGTACGGGCCGGCTGAACAGGTAGCCCTGCCCTTCGGTCACGGTGCCGTCGGCGCTGATCAGCTCGAGCTGCTCATTGGTCTCGATGCCTTCGACCACGACGGCCATGCCGAGATCGGCGGACAGCCGCGCGACACCGCGCAGCAGCGTCAGCGGCCGGTCGGAATCGATGCCTTCGAGGAAGGAGCGATCGATCTTCACCTTCTGCATCGGGAAATTGTGCAGGTAGCTGAGGCTGGAATAGCCGGTGCCGAAATCGTCGAGCGAGATGCGCACGCCGAGCGCATGCAATTGCGACAGGATGTCGTGGGTGAGTTGGGTGTTGCGCAGCAGCGAGGACTCGGTGATCTCGATCTCAAGACGATGCGCCGGCAGGCCCGACACTTCGAGCGCGTAGCGGATTTCGTTCAGGACGTCGCGCTGGTGGAATTGTTGCGGCGAGAAATTGACGGCGACGCTGACACCCTCCGGCCACTTCATGCATTCCATGCAGGCGCGGCGCAGGATCCAGCGGCCGAGATCGACGATCAGGCCCATGTCCTCGGCGACCGGGATGATGTCGACCGGGGAGACCGTGCCGCGCACCGGATGATTCCAGCGCAGCAGCGCTTCGCAGGTGGTGATCTTGCCGGACCTCAGATTGACCAGCGGCTGGAAGAACAGCTCGAATTCCTCGTTGGCGAGCGCCTTGCGCAGGTCGAGCTCGAGGATGCGGCGCTGCTCGACGGTCGCGGCCATCTCGTCGCGGAAGAAACAATAGGTGCCGCGGCCGTCGGCTTTGGCGCGGTACAGCGCCATATCGGCGTTCTTGAGCAGCGTGTCGGCGCTGGTGCCCTCCGGCGAGGTCAGCGCGATGCCAACGCTGGCGCCGATCTCGACCAGATGATTGTCGATGCGGTACCGCTCGCTCAACCGCTCGACGATGCGGCGGGCGAGTGCCGCGGCGTCCTCGGGCGCCGTGAGGTTCTGCTGGAACACGACGAACTCGTCGCCGCCGAACCGGGCGACGAAATCCTCGGGGCGCAGCATCTCGCGCAGGCGGTTGGCGACGGCGCACAGGAGCTGGTCGCCGCAGGGATGGCCCAGCGTGTCGTTGACCTGCTTGAACTGGTCGAGGTCGATGAACAGCAGCGCAGAGAGCTGCGCCGCATCGTGGGAGACAGCCAGCAGGTGCTCGATCTGGTCGCGGAAGTTGACCCTGTTCGGCAACGCCGTCAGGTCGTCGTATCGCGCAAGATGGGTGATCTTGGCCTCTGCGTTGCGCCGCTCGGTGATGTCCTCGAGCAGCAGCACCGCCCCTCCGTCCGCCATCGGCTGAACGGTCCAGCACAGCGACCGATTTCGCTCCAGGTTCGCCTCGGCGGTGATGATCTCCTTCTCTCGCGAACTTTCGATGCCGGCGACGATATGCTCGCCGTCCGCGCTCGAGATGGATCTTGCCTGCACGCACGCCGCGATGATGTCGCGCGCACTGGCGCCGCTCCGAGGCAGATGGTCGGGCAGGTTCATCATCGCCGCGAAGCGGTGATTCATCACCGCGAGCTGGCCATCGCGATGGAACATGCAAAGACCGTGCGGCATGTTGTTGAGGGCGGTATCGAACTGGCCCGCAAGTGCGGCTTCGCGTTCGCGCGCCACCACGGCGCCCATGAAGATCCGGTGCAAGTTGACCGAGAGCTGCATGATGGCCAGCAGGAAGGCCGCGCTCACAACGGCCATCGCGATGTAGTAGGGCGTGCCGCGCCACGCCAATGCCAACACCGCGGGGGCGAAAATGAGCAGCGCCTGCAGATGGAAAATCGACGGTCGTCCGTACGCCCTTCCCGCTCCCCCTGCGGCGATGCCTGTCGTGACCGACAGGGCAATCATATGCGCGACCGCGTCGTCGGTGGCGAGCAGAGTCGTGCCGCACCAGATGCCGATCGCTGCAGCTTGGATCTTCGCGCCGATCTGATACCGCGCCTGCCAGCGTTTGGCCGCCTCGGCGGTCACGCTCGACTTGCGTCCCTGATAGCGCCGCAAATCGATCGCCCGCACCGTTCCGGCCAAGACAAGCAGCGCCACGCACGCCCAAATCAGGGGCTCACCTGTCTTCAGCGCAGTCAGCGCAGCACCGATCGACACGAAGATGAGACCGGCCAGCAGCGGTCCGGGCGCTTCAAAGAGCGAATCGATCTGCGCCGCCGGATTGACCGGCGGCGGCTGCCCCTGCTCTCCGCTCTGGCTTGCGAACTGCATTTTGGTTTGTACGCGCGTCCTGTTCAGCGCGTAGTCTTACCCAGCCGAGATGAAGCTTTTCTGAGGGAACATCGTTAAAGTCGGGTTGTTTTTCGGCAATAGCGAAATGATTTCTGCTGGAATATCAAGCAGGTAGGCAAGCCTTGCCGGGCGCAAGGTGAAGGAAGTGTTGCCGTTCACGGCAAACTCGGAAAAAATCGGCGCGGTTTTTCGAAAACATCGCGCGTCTGAACGCGCGATGTTTCAACTGCGCCGTTGTCAGCCCGAGGTCGAGGACAACAGTGGCGACCATGCCGGGTCCGAGGCAAAACCCGGCGTCGGCACTTTCAATTCGTTGCGGCCGGAGATGTCGACCGAGTACAGCGACGGTCCGCCATTGCCGCCAGGATCGCGGAAGAACATCAGCACGCGGCCGTTCGGCGAGAAGGTCGGGCCTTCGTTGTGAAAGCCGGAGGTGAGCAGCCGCTCGCCCGAGCCGTCGGGCTTCATGACGCCGATCGCGAACTGCCCGCCGCCCTGCCGGGTGAAGGCGATGTAGTCGCCCTTCGGCGACCACACCGGCGTCGAATAGCTGGCGTTGGTGTCGTCCTTGGAGAAGGAGATGCGCTGCGCCTGTCCGCCGCCCGCACTCATCACGTAGATCTGCGACCTGCCGCCACGATCGGACTCGAAGCAGATGCGGCTGCCGTCGGGCGAATAGGACGGCGAGGTGTCGATCGCCGGCGTGTCGGTGAGACGCGTGGTCGAGCGCGAGCGCAGATCCATCACGAACAGGTTGGAATTGCCGCCCTGCTGCAGGCTCATGATGACGCGCTGGCCGTCCGGCGAGAAGCGCGGCGCAAAGGTCATGCCCGGGAAATTGCCGACGATCTCGCGCTGGCCGGTCTCGATGTTGTAGAGATAGACCTTCGGATCACCCTGACCGAACTCCATGTAGGTGATCTCTTGCGAGTTCGGCGAGAAGCGCGGCGTCAGCACGAGATCGGAGCCGCGGGTCAGATAGCGCACATTGGCGCCGTCCTGATCCATGATCGCGAGGCGCTTGACGCGGCGCTCCTTCGGCCCGGTCTCGTCCACGAACACGACGCGGCTGTCGAAATAGCCCTTCTCGCCGGTCATGCGCTCGTAGATCTGGTCGGAGATGATGTGGGCGATGCGGCGCCAATATTCCGGCGAGGTGAAATATTGCTGGCCGGCGAGCTGCTGGCCGGAGATGACGTCCCATAGACGGAATTCGGCCTTGAGCCGCCCGTCCGGCTGCCGCGTCATGCGGCCGGTGACGAGCGCCTGCGCGTTGATGGTCTTCCAGTTCTGGAATTGCGGCGCGACATCCATGTTGTTGATGCGCTCGATGAAGGCGGCCTGATCGATCGGCGCGA
This sequence comes from Bradyrhizobium sp. USDA 223, assembly GCF_044909005.1. NCBI lineage: Bacteria > Pseudomonadati > Pseudomonadota > Alphaproteobacteria > Hyphomicrobiales > Nitrobacteraceae > Bradyrhizobium > Bradyrhizobium sp. USDA 223. The sequence continues at coordinate 7,795,212 of NZ_JBIYDR010000001.1, read as the reverse complement.
ACAGGCCCGAGCGCTTCAGATTGTTGGTGATGACCTGCGTGACGCCGTTGCCGACGTCGCCATCGGAGGGCGAGCCGGGCAGGAAGTTGCTGATCGCGATCGGGATCGGCTGGAATTCGGTGGGATTGATTTCAAGCCGCTTTTGCGGTTGGGCGAGCGCATGTCCAGCCCCAAGCGTCGCAAGCGCGGATCCGGTCAGCGTCATGAAGCGGCGGCGGTTCATCGATCGAATGTCATTCATCGCAAAATTCTTTTGTTCGGATGTCACAACATATCCTTCAGGCCGAAGCGCATCGGAATGGTCTTCCAGGTGTCATACTGCTGCTTCGGCAGGAACGAATAGACTTGACACTGGACGATGGCACGCTTGCCACTCTCCGCCACGGCCTGAGCGATCGACCTGGACGGTCCACGCGCTGCAACGACAACCGGCTCGGATGCCAGTGTTCCATCGATCTTCATAAAAATATCGATGTCGACTTCGTATTGGTCGGCATCCTGCCCGTTGTAGGTGGGCGTGAAGCAGCGCCTGACCGCCGACATGAACGCGCCCTGCCAGGTCGCAACATTGTTGGCGGCCGTCCCGGTTGCTGCTCCCAGCGACGCCGATGCATTCAGCGCCGCGCCGGTCTGCTCGTGCCGCGTCGCGGCGCGCTTGTCGAGGTCGCGCTGGATCTGCGCGGGGTCGAACGTGCGCTCCTTGGGCTTGGGCTGCTGCTGCGGCTGCACCGCCGCGACCTTCTGCTCCACGGGCTTCGGCGGCGGCTTCTTGGTCTCCATCTTCTTCTGCAGCTCGGCGATCGGATCTTCCTTGGCCGGATCAGGCTTCTTTTCCTGCGGCTTCGGCTCTTCCTTCGGCTTGGCCTCCGCCACGGGCTTCGGCGGCTCCGGCTTCTTCTCCACCGGCTTCTCGACCGGCTTCGGCGGCGGCTCCGGCTGGGAGTTGGTCTTGATCAGCTCTTTCTTCTCGGTGACCTTGCCGACGGCGTCTTCCTCGGGCTTGGGCTCCGCGATCTTCTCGACCTTCGGCTTCGGCTCCTCCTTCTTGCCGGTCTTCTGCCCCGCCATCATCTTGGCGAGCTGATCGGAGGAGATGATGTCGATCGGAAGCGATTCCTGCGTAGCGATGTAGGCCTTGCTGCTGAAGGTGACGAGCCCCCATCCCAGCACGAGGACATGCAGGGCAATCGACGCAACGAGTGTCTTGTCGACGTTCACCTTCACGGCCTCAAGACCCCTGATCCGCTTCCGTGACGAGCGCCAGCTTCTTGAATCCGGCGCCCGAGAGCTGGCCCATCACCTTGGCCACGGTGCCGTAATCCGCCTTCTTGTCGGCGCGCAGATAGATGCGTTCCTCGAGGCCGCCGCGCGCATCGGTGATCGCCTTCAGCTTCGGGATCAGCTCGTTCAGCGCAATCTCGGTGTCGTTGATGAACACCTTGCCCTTGATGTCGACCGACATCTGGATCGGCTTCTGGTCGTTGTTTTCGAGGCTCTTGGCACTGGTCTGGGGCAGGTCGAGCGGGACGCCGACCGTCAGCATCGGTGCCGACACCATGAAGATGATGAGCAGCACCAGCATGACGTCGACCATCGGCGTGACGTTGATCTCGGCCACGACCGGCTTGCGCCGGCCGCGGCGCCCGCCGCCGCCGGACGAACTCGCAACGTTCATGGCCATGATCGCGTGCCCAGATTGCCCTTCACACTATACATGCCGTCCGTCAGCCCCGCTCGTCGATCTGACGAGACAGAATGGCTGAAAATTCATCAGCAAAGCCCTCGAGCCGCTGGGCCTGCCGGTTCACCTCGGAGGTGAACTTATTGTAGAAAATAGTGGCAGGAATGGCGGCGATAAGGCCGACGGCGGTCGCAAACAGCGCCTCGGCGATACCGGGGGCGACCACCGCCAGAGAGGTATTTTTCGAGGCCGCGATCGACTGGAAGCTCGACATGATGCCCCAGACCGTGCCGAACAGGCCGACGAAGGGGCCGGCGGAGCCGACGGTCGCCAGCACCAAAAGGCGCCGTTCCAGCCGCTCGACCTCGCGCGCAATCGAGACGTTCATCACCTTGTCGATGCGCATCTGAAGCCCTGCGACCGAGCGGGCATGGCTCTCGAACGAGCGCTTCCATTCGCGCATCGCCGCCACGAAGCAGGCCGCCATGGAATGCGTCGGCTTGGCCGACAGCGTGCGATAGAGCTCCTCGATCGACTCGCCGGACCAGAACGCCTGCTCGAACCGGTCCATCGAGCGGCGGGTGCGCGCGTAGAGAAAGATCTTGTCGATGGCGATCGCCCAGACCCAGACCGAGCAGGCCAGAAGCCCCAGCATCACCGCTTTCACGATCCAGTGAGCCTGCCAGAACAGCGCGATCAGCGACACGTCGGCGGAGGCAGCAACCGGAAGGGCTGACTGAGCCAATTCGGCCGGATTCATAAGCAGTATCCTCTCAAGGCGATCGTTACCTAATGTCCTTCGGCCAGCAAATCGCGGCCGGTGTTCCCCAACAGCCGCGCTGGACCCGCGCGGCGGGCAAGCCCGCTCAAAGCCTTGTCTTTCTGGGGTGCAGGGCTCGTCCAAAGGCTCGTCAAAAGCCGGCCGCCTGCATTCCCCGCCAAGATGTCAAAACTAAGGGGCCTCGACCCCAGGCCTTGACGTCGGGCTCCGGGCACGCCTGTCCGCACATACCAGAGCCCGCCGATGGTTAATGCGGGGTTACCGGCGGCGCATTTGGTTGCAGGAAAGGCAGTCCGTGCAGGGGGATGGACCCCGGATCCCGTGTTCCGGACGCACCGGCCGGAGGAACCTGCTCTCGCGCCAAAAATTGTCCGGAAAATCACTCTCAGCGAGGTCCTGCCATGTCCATCAACCCCAAGACGACCGCCGCGATCGGCGATCACCCGCTCCACCCCATGCTGATCCCGTTCCCCGTCGCGTTCCTGGTCGGCGCCCCCATCGCCGATCTCGCCTTCATCGGAACCGGCGACGGTTTTTGGGCACGCGCCGCGATGTGGCTGATCGGCGCCGGCATCGTCATGGCGCTGGTTGCCGCCGCAGCCGGCTTTACCGACTTCTTCAGCGAGCCGCGCATCCGCCGCCTGAACGACGCCTGGTACCACATGATCGGCAATCTCGCGGCGGTGGTGCTGGCCCTGGTCAATTTCTATCTCCGCTACGCCCAAGGCGCGGAGGCGGCGATCAACCCCTGGGGCGTCGTGCTGTCCCTGGTCGTGGTCGGCATCCTCCTGTTCACGGGATGGAAGGGCTGGGAAATGGTCTACCGCCACCACGTCGCGGTGCTGGACGCGCCGGGCCAGACCAGCTCGGAGCCGGTCAACCCGCATCATGGCGGCGAAAGCCACCGCCGCGCCGCCTGAGCGACAGTCAAGCGGACGAAGCGGCCGCAAGGCAATTGGTGAGCCGCGCGGGATTGCCGATTGCGGTGCAGCCGCCAGGCACGTCACCGGTCACGACAGTCCCGGCGCCGATCTTGGCGAAGTCGCCGATCTCGATGTCGCCGAGGATGGTCGCGCCGGAGCCGATGAACACGCCGCGACCGATGCGAGGCGAGCGCATCGGCAGGTCGCCATGGCGTCCGATGCTGACATTCTGAAGGATGGTCGCCTCGTCGCCGATGACGACATTGGCACCGATCACGATGCCGGTGGCATGGTCGAGATAAACCGACGAGCCGAGGCTCGCGGCCGGATGAATGCTGACCTGCAGGACGTTCGAAGCCTCGTTCTGCAACAGCAGCGCCGCATCACGATGGTCATGACGCCATAGCCAGTGCGAGACGCGCCAGGACTGCAGCGCGACATAGCCCTTGAAGTGCAGCAGCGGCGGCAACAATCCGGCGATGGCGGGATCGCGGAGCACGATGGCGGTTAGGTCGCGGCCGGCCGCTTCGACCAGATCCGGTTGGCCGCGAAAGGCATCGCGGGAAAACGTCGTGAAGCGCTCGCGATCGGCGGCGCTGCCGCCCAGCCGACGCCCGATCAGATCGGCCAAGGCAGCGGTAAAATCGTCATGGGCAAGGATGGCATCGGCGACAGCCTTGCCGAAGACGGGATCCGCCGCTGCGGCGCGCCGCGCCTCGCCGCGTATCTCCTGCCAGAGGATGTCGCTCGCCATGATCGCAGTCTCCGTCCGCATTGCCGCCTGCGGTGTTTTGACGCTTGCTTCTCGCTGTCGAATATAGGACCCAGGCCGCCTGCGCGCCAATTGGCGTCGGCAACACGCGCGGCCACCTGTGCGCCATGCTCCCCGTAAGGCTACGGGCTTGCTTGCCAGAGAGCTGCGGCCACCCTTCGGCCGAAGCCCGCGGTGGCATCCGCGGGTTTTGGTACCCGCCGGACGTCAAGCTGCCGGATCCAGTTCCGAATCCACGTCATCCGAGGTCACGCTCAAATATGTCGCCCAACGCCCCCGCCGACGACCAGCACGACGACATCATGTATCCATCCGCCCTGCCGTTCCTGCTGGTCCATCTCGGCTGCCTTGCGGCAATCTGGTCGGGCGTCACCTGGCAGGCGGTCGCGATCTGCGTCTCACTCTATTGCTTGCGGATGTTCGCGATCGGAGCCGGCTACCATCGCTATTTCTCGCATCGGGCGTTTGCGACCAGCCGGGTGTTTCAGTTCATCCTGGCCTGCCTTGCGCAAAGCAGCGCCCAGAAGAGCGTGTTGTGGTGGGCGGCCAAACATCGCCACCATCACCTGCATTCCGACACCGAAAACGACGTGCATTCACCGCGTCACCGCGGCTTCCTCTATAGCCATCTCGGCTGGATCTTTTACCGGCAGCACGACGCAACCGACCTCGTGAAGGTCGGCGATCTCGCCGCCTATCCCGAGCTGATGTGGCTGCATCGGCTGGAGCTGCTGCCGGCGTTCGTGCTGGCAGGGCTCTGCTTCCTGGTCGCAGGATGGTCGGGTCTGGTGGTCGGCTTTCTCTGGAGCACTGTGCTGGTCTATCACGCGACCTTCTGCATCAATTCGCTTGCCCATGTGCACGGGCGCAAGCGCTACGTGACCGGCGATGATTCCCGCAACAACTGGCTGCTGGCGTTGTTCACGCTGGGTGAGGGCTGGCACAACAATCACCACGCCTATCAGAGCAGCGTGCGACAGGGCTTTCGCTGGTGGGAAGTCGACGTGACCTATTACATCCTGACGCTGCTGTCGTGGATCGGCGTCGTCTGGAACATGAAAGCGCCGCCCGAACAGGTGCTGCGCAACGAGCAGCCGCTCGGCGCGCGGGTCATCCAGCGGGCCGCCCGCCAGCTCGCCGGACGGTTCGATGCGCAGACCCTGGCGCATGCGATTTCGTCGGCACGCCGCCGTGCCGATCTCGCCCAGTTGCAGCTGCCGTCGCTGCACGACATTCTCAATCGCGCGCATGAAGGTGTCGACGCGCTGACGCATCTGCATCTGCCGAAGATCCCGACCCGCGAGGAGTTTCTCGCGGAGGCCAAAGCGATGTTCGCGCGCACGCGATCGCTCAACGAGATCGTCGACCACGCCTACGAATACTTCCTGGCCTCGGTTCACGCGCAACTCGCCGCAGTGCGCTGAAACTTCACGCCATGCGACACCGGCCGGCAGCGGTCATGCTGCCGGGGCGCGTCCATCGCGGGCGCGGCCGGGGTCAGCCTGCTTGCGGAGGCTGAGCGCATAGAGCCAGCCGCCTGCGGCGATCAGCACCGGCAGGACGAAAAGCGCGAAATCGCGGAGCAGGATCATGGGACGATACTTCCCTTCGCGAACGACACCGCGCGGCTGAGTGCGTACGATGCGCCCCAATATAGATTGGCGCTGAGAAACAACCGCCAGGACTCACCGAGCTGCCATTCCGGGTAGAGCTGAACTTCCGTGGGCCACCCACTGAGGAACGCAATCGCCACCGGCACCACAGGGCCGAAGCGCTCGAACAACACGGCCGCGCGCTCGAACAATCCGAGGCGCTGGCCGATTTGTTTGCGTTCAATATTGGTCATGATCGTGCCCGTCGGCGCCGCGGAGGCGCAGTCAAGGCTTGGTCGGTGCTCGCGCGGTCCGGGTTCTATCGACCCTGCACATCTGCGTGATGGGCCTCGCAAAGCCCTCGCAGGCGCTTCGCATCGCCAGGACGACCATCGAAGTTTGACATAAACCAAACCGCCCGCCTGCGGGTTGCGCAGACGGGCGGCTCGAGGCCATCAGGACTTTGGGGGCATGCGCCTGAAGGCTTGAGAGGTGGACTTCTTCAGATCAGCCCTGCTGCTGGTCGGTCGGCGGCGGAGTCGGGCGCGTCTTGTGCTGCGCCATGAACTGGTCGAACTCTTCCTTGTCCTTGGCGTGACGCAGGCGGTCGAGGAAGTTCTTGAACTCGACCTGCTCTTCCTCGAGCCGGCGCAGCGTCTCACTGCGATACTCGTCGAAGGCTCGGTTGCCGGAGGACGGCGGCCCGAAGCCAAAGCCGAAGCCGCGGCGCTCCATGCGGTCGCGCATGCGATCCATCTTGTACTGCATCTTTTCCATCTTGTTCTGCCAGCGGTCCTGATGGCTCCAGCACGACATTCTTCTGCTCCCGAGTGTGAAAAAGAGAAGGGCAAGTCCGATCGGCCACCAGATGATGAAGCCGAGGATGGTCACGGCGATCCAGCCCGGATGCCAAGGCGTATCGAGCATGCGGGGACGCTCGTACTGTTGGTATTGGTCCGAAGGGCCGCGCCAGCGATTGACGTCAGCGGTATAGGCCATTTCCCATCTCCATCACGGCACCAGCGCCGTTGTGAATGTAAATAACATTTACATAGCTAGACTATCCCGCGATTTTGTCAAGCCGACCGCCAGACACGCCCGCGTGATTCTTCGAGCAATCTTATTTCGGCTTGCCCCAGGGACTGCCGGGCGGCAGGCCCGAACCGGAGGAAGCCTCCGGTGGCACCGGCGGCGGCTCGGCGCCCTTGCCTGAGGGACGACGGTCGGTCGGGAAGCCGAGGCCGCGCAAATAGATCAGCACCTCGGCCTCCAGCAGCTCGTCCGGCGACATCGGCAGCTTGCGGCGCGCAGCATCGCCGCGGGAAAACAGCGAGGCCACGCCGTGGGCCATCGACCAGATGTGCAAGGCCATCATCATGGCCGGCGGCCGCGGCGTGCCCGGCGGCGTCAGGGCCGCGAGCCGCTCGGCGGCGGCGCGAATGATGTTGAATGCGCGCTCGCTGGCCGCCTGAAGCGCAGGATTGGCATCCACCGGCACGCCCGATTCGAACATCGCGCTGTAGAAGGCGGGCTCCTCGCGGGCGAAGGCCAGATAGGCCTTGCCGACGCGCTCGAACGCGGTGACCGTATCGGGGCGCCCGTCGTCCCAGACCGCGGCCAGGCGCGCCTCGAACTGCTCGAAACCGCGCTGGGCGATCGAGGACAGCAGCTCGTCACGGTCGCGGAAATGCCGGTAGGGCGCCGCCGCACTGACGCCGGCCATGCGCGCGGCATCGGCGAAGGTGAAGCCGGCCGCCCCCTTCTCGGCGATCAGCCCGAGGGCCGCCTGCAACAGGGCTTCCTTCAGATTGCCGTGGTGATAGCCGCGCTCGGCGCGGCGCTGCTCCTTGCGCCAGCTCATGTGAACGACCTTTACATGAGCCGGGCGTGAAGGTCACTAGCGGCGGCCGGACTGGTTAACCCGTATTTTCACGTCATTCCGGGGCGATACGGAGTATCGAACCCGGAATGACGGGTGACCGGGGCTACATCTCCGGAATCGGCAGCACGGGCATGACCTCGATTGCTTCGCCGGGGAAGATCGCAAAATGCGGATGGTTCTCGAACAGCTTTGCAGCGTCCTCCTGCGAGGCGGCGCGCACCACCGTGAAACCGGTCAGCGCGTTGCTGACTTCCGTGATGCCGCTCCCGTCGATCCTGCGGGTCTTGCCGAGCGGGCCGCCCATCTCGACGATCACGGATTTGTGCTTCTCGACCCAGCCATGCCAAGCGGCCATGCCCGCCTGCTCCTTCGCCTTCCGCTCGGCCTCGGGCAGCGCCCGCCACGCCGCCATTTTCGATCCGCTCATGCTGCCGAGATAGACGGCGAGAAATTTATGTTCGGCGCTCATGGGTTTTCTCCTTCAGGTTGATTGGGAATCGCGCAGCCGCCGTCTCGTCTACGTCTTCAGGTCGCCAAACCCGGCGACGATCTCCTGCACTTCGGGCGAGTAGTCGGCCATCTCCTGCACTTGGCGGACCTCGATGATCTCGTTGGCTGAAGCCGGGCACTTCTTGGCCCACGCGATCGCTTCCTCGCGCGAGGCGACCTCGATCATCCAATAGCCGCCCAGGACTTCCTTGGCTTCGGCAAAGGGCCCGTCGGTGACGACGGGCTTGCCGGTCGCGAACGAGACGCGCGCCCCGGTCGACGGCGGGTGCAGCCCATCGAGCGTGATCAGCACGCCCGCATCCTTCAGCGCCTCGTTGTAGCGCATCATCGCGGCGACGCGCTCGGGATCGAGTTGAAGCTCCGGCGGCGCGTTCTCGTAGCCGAGCGGGATCATCAGCATCATGAATCGCATGGGAGTTCCTTGCTGTCTCAGTCGCTCCGATATGTCCTGCGGGCGGAAACGGCTGGCCCGCGCTCACCTCCAAGACGAACGGCATTCTGCCCGGCCGACAGTGGGACAGAAATTATTTCGAGGCCGCAGCGCAGCCGCGGCTGGCGCATTCTGGGCCGCATCGGGCTCGATCGGCTCGGCGAGGCCTTTCATGCCGGAACCAAAGCGCAGTAAAAGGGGCCGGCGCTCTCGCACGCCGCTCCCGGACGCAGGACAGATCAGCCAATGCCGCAAGCCCCGCAAAAAGTCGCCCTCGTCACCGGTGCCGCCCGCGGCATCGGGCTTGCGACCGCGAAGAAATTCTTGGCCGAGGGCTGGCGCGTGGCCCTGCTCGACATCGAGCACGAACTGCTCGGCCACGCGGTCGCGGACATCGGCCAGAGCGAGGCGACGCTGGCGCTGACCTGCGATATCGCCGACGCGGCCGCAGTCAGCGCCGCAATGACGGCGATCGAGCGGCGGTTCGGCCGGCTGGACGCGCTGGTCAACAATGCCGGCATCGCGGTGTTCGCGCCGCTGATGGAGACGTCGGATGCCGACTGGCGCCGCGTGCTCGAGGTCAACCTCACCGGACCGTTCCTCTGCACCAAGGCGGCTGTGCCTTTGATGCGCGACGGCAATGGCGGCGCCATCGTCAACATCACCTCGATCTCGGCCGTGCGCGCTTCGACGCTGCGCTCGGCCTACGGCACCAGCAAGGCAGGCCTTGCACACCTCACCAAGCAGCTCGCGGTCGAGCTCGCCTCCCTCAACATCCGCGTCAACGCGGTCGCACCGGGACCCGTCGACACCGCGATGGCGAAGCAGGTGCACACCAAGGAGATCCGAGCCGACTATCACGACGCCATTCCGCTCAACCGCTACGGCCTGGAAGAGGAACTCGCGGAAGCGATCTATTTCCTGTGCTCGGGCCGCGCGAGCTACATCACCGGCCAAATTTTGGCCGTGGACGGCGGCTTCGATGCGGCGGGCATCGGCCTGCCGACGCTGCGCGGGCAGAGGCGCAACGGGTAGGCACAGGATTTGTAGGGTGGGCAAAGGCGCAACGCGCCGTGCCCACCACTATCGCAAGTTTGCGGTGCGGATGGTGGGCACGCTACGCTTTGCCCACCCCACGAAAGCGGTTTGGTGGAGAGTTCATGCAACGCATCACCTTCCTCAAAGCTCTGATGCTTGCATCCGCGCTGCTCGCCGCCGCGCCCGCGGCGGCCGAGATCCGCATCATCCAGTCCCCGGGCGGACAGGTCGGGCCGTTCCTCGATCTGTTCGAAAAGGTCCGCGACAGTGGCGAGCGCGTGGTGATCGACGGCCCCTGCCTGTCCGCCTGCACGCTGGTGCTGAGCATCGTGCCGGGCGAGCGCATCTGCGTCACCAAGCGCGCCGTGCTCGGCTTCCATGCCGCACGCTCGGTCGATCGGCGCGGCCGCTTCTATGCCGAGCCGGAAGCATCGGTCGCGGTGCTTGCCGCCTATCCCGGTCCGGTGCGCGACTGGATCAGCCGCCGTGGCGGCCTGACCTCGCGGTTGCTGCTGTTGAAGGGGCGCGATCTCGCCGCGATCTATCCGCGTTGCCGCTGATACAGCCGGCAGCCGCCAACCGCTTTCAAAACAGCGTCTGGATCACTGGCGCCAGCTTCGCGCTGGCGCAAATGAGCATTCCCCAAAGAGCAAAGTTGATCTGTAGCGCCGCCGCCATCGGTCGCTCCCCTTGCAAGTGACGTCCATCCCAGTTTGTAGCTTTTATGACTCACCAATAACGATTCTGGCGTGCAGAGCACAGCCCAATATTGCGCCAATTGTTGTGCGATGCAGCTCGCTTCACGAAGCGGCCTCACTGCGTCCGCAAAGTGATGCGAAAGCACGACTCATATTCGGCCATGCCGGCAAGCTTGTTTTGCCTTGAGTTCCATTGAACCGACGATGCGCGTGTCTCATGCAGATTCTGCGCGCCGATTATGGAGGCAAAAGCCCGGCATGATTCGACACGGCTTGATCGTGCTCACTTTTTGCACAGCGCTGATCGGATGCGCAGAGGCGCCAGCGCAGGAACGCCGCGCCATGGCATGGGATGGCCTCGGCAAGGATCCGAACCGTCCGCATGTCGCCAAGCGGCGCGTCACGACCGGCGCGCCGGCTGCAAGTGATCCGAATCAGGAGCGCGAAAAAGTGCTCGGCACATTGCGCCCCTATTCCGAGGCGTGGTGGGCGGTCCAGGACGAGATACAGGCGGAGAACGACAGGACGCTCGGCGCCAAGCTCGTGATCTGCCCTCGCTGCGTGGAATCGTCAGCGCCGCGCGAGGACGTCACCGGATCAATCCGGTGAGAGGACAAACGGCCGATCGGCGCCTGACGTAACGAAACGTACGTCCCCTCTCCCTCAGCATTGGAGAGAGGGGATCGCAACGCGACGGTCGCGCCCAAAGCGCGATGCGATAGGATAAATCGTCATCGCGCTTTAGGTTGTTGTTTGAGCATGATCTTTTCGGAAAACCGCTTCACACTTTTCCGGATCATGCTCTATCACATGCCTTCGGCCGGGCAATTCACCATCCAGGGAATGCCGAACTTGTCGACGCACATGCCGAAGCCCTTGGCCCAGAACGTCTTGCTGAAGGGCATGGTGACGCTGCCACCGTCGGCCAGCGCGTTGAACTTGCGCTCGCCATCCGCGGGGTCTTTGACTGTAAGCGAGATTGCAAAGCCCTGCGGCTTCTGGAAATGCTCGGCCGGCGAGTCGGAGGCCATCAATACCGTGCCGTCCGGCAGTGACATCCGCGCATGCATGATCATCTTCTCACGGCCGGGCGTAGCCGGCACCTCCGGCGGCGCGTCCGATGAACGCATCATCGCATCGATCTTGCCCCCGAGAACCTTGACGTAATAGTTGAACGCGGCTTCGCAATTGTCCTGGTAGAACAGATAGGGATTGAGCATCGTTTCTCTCCTCTTCGTTTGCCTTGAGACCTATCGCTTCTCGGTGAGCTTCTTCAGGCCGGCGAGGCCGGTCTCGAAATCCTTGCCGATCATGCTGTCCATGTTGAAGAACACCTGCATCAGCTTGGACATGAACGGGGCCGGACCGTACATCGCCCATGTGACGAGTGTGGCATCGCCTTGCGGCACAAAGGTGAACTCGGCGGTGTTGTGGCCTTCGAACGGCCGCTCGAAATCAAGCTTGATCCGGAGCTTGGAGGGCCCGGTCGCCTCCAGGATCTCCATATGGCCGGCGCCGACCTTGTTGTTGCCGTCCCAGGCATAGGTCGCACCCTTCCCTGCCGAGGTTCCGCCGAACGTCCGCTTCATGGCGGGATCGCGGGTCTCATAGGGCGACCAGGCGGTCCAGCGATGGAAATCGGCAACCAGCGGATAGATCGCAGCGGCCGGTGCGTTGACGGCGAGCGAGCGTTCCACACGGAGGGTATCGGGTTTCGTCAGGGCAAAGACGAGGACGGCGGCAACGCCGGCGGCGAGAACGATGGCGATGACGGCAACGGCTTTCAGCATGGATGACTCCCCTGGTACGGGATTAAGACGAAGGGGAACGGCGGGGGCCGACAATGGGAGAGAAATTCTTTGGCGCACTGCCCGCCGCTCGTCATGGCCGGGCTTGTCCCGGCCATCCACGTTCTTGGCGTAGATGGAAAGACCGTGGATGCCCGGGACAAGCCCGGGCATGACGATGTGGAGGCAGACGGGCCTACTTTGCCTTCGTACCCAACTTCACGCTGCCATCGCTGCGCTTCGGCTGGCTGTCCCGGATCAGGCGATCGAGATGCATGCGGATGTGGGCGGCTTCGGCCGAGGTGTTGGCGAGCGCGATGGCGCGATCGAAGGCGATTCGGGCTTCGTCATTGCGGCCGAGCTGCATCAGGAAGGCGCCGCGCACGCCGTAGAAATGAAAATAATTGGCGAGCTTCGGCGCCAGCGGCTCGATCAGCTCGAGCGCGGCCTGCGGCCCGCGCACCTTGGAGACAGCGACCGCCCGGTTGAGCGTCACCACCGGCGAGGGCTGCACCACTTCGAGCGCGCCGTAAAGCAGGTCGATCTCCGTCCAGTCGGTCTCCTCCGGCGTCGCCGCGCGCGCATGCAGTGCGGCGATCGCGGCCTGAATCTGATAGGCCCCGCTGCGGCGGTGGCGCATCGCCTTGTCGATCAGCGCGAGGCCCTCCGCGATCATGGTGCCGTTCCACAACGAACGATCCTGATCGTCCAGCAGGATCAGCGACCCGTCCGCGGCAAAGCGCGCGGCGCTGCGCGCGTGCTGCAACAGGATCAGCGCGGTCAGGCCCATGATCTCCGGCTCGCTCGGAAACAGCCGCAGCAGCAGCCGCGCCAGCCGGATCGCCTCCTCGCACAGCGGCTTCCTGATCTCCGCGGTGTCACCGCTCGCCGAATAGCCTTCATTGAAGATCAGGTAGATCATCGCCGCGACGCCGGCGAGCCGTTCAGAGCGCTCGACCGCGCCCGGCGCCTCGAACGGCGTCCCGGCCTCGGCCACCTTTGCCTTGGCGCGCGTGATGCGCTGCTCCATCGCCGCTTCCGAAACCAGGAACGCGCGGGCGATCTGCTTCACCGTGAGGCCCGAGACGATGCGCAGCGCCAGCGCGATCTGCTGCGTCGCCGGCAATCCTGGATGGCAGCAGATGAACATCAGCCGCAAGATGTCGTCGCGATAGTGCGAGCCGTCGAGCCGCTCGGCCAGCTCACCTTCGGCGTCGTCGAGATCGGAGATCGCCTGGTCGTCCTCCGGCAGCGGCTGCTGCCTGCGCGCGCGTCGCACTTCGTCGATCGCAACGTTGCGGCCGACCATGATCAGCCAAGCCGCGGGATCGCGCGGCGGCCCATTCTGCGGCCAGGTCTTGAGCGCGCGCAGGCAGGCGTTCTGAAACGCCTCCTCGGCGGTGTCGAGATCGCGGAAATAGCGCAGCAGCGCGCCGACCGCCTGGGGTCGCGCCGAAGTCAGCGCAGTCTCGATCCAGGCGGTATCGGCCTCGCTCACGTCAGGTTTCCTCCAGGCCGGAACACGCCGACGGGACGCACCTCATAGGCGCCGCCGGGATTGGCGGCACCCAGCTCGCGTGCGACGTCGAGCGCGTCGTCGAGATTCTTGCAGTCGACGATGTAGAAGCCGAGCAGCTGCTCCTTGGTCTCGGCATAGGGACCGTCGAGCACCAGCGGCGGATCCTCCTTGCGCAGCGTCGCCGCCGCGGTCGTCGGCAACAGCCGCGCCACCGGCCCGAGCCGGCCCTGCCTTGTGAGCTTGTCCTGCACCACGGCGAGCTTCTTCATCACGGCCTCGTCCTGCTCCTTGCTCCAGGAGCCGACGAAATCCTCATCGTGATAGCAAAGTATGGCGTAAAGCATGGGCGGCACTTCCCTCGTCTGTACTGAAGACGCGCCAATATGCCCCGCGCCGACAGCGCTGCGGAAAAAATTTGCAAGAAAAATCCGGCAGATCGTGCCAAGGAGGGCTTTCTCGAGCGGAACCCGAAAGAGGCACTTCGAATGACCATGGGCACACTGGCCGTCCTGATCAACAGCACGCAGCAGAACTGGCTGCCGGAGCGGTGGAAGGCCCGATTCGAAGCCGTCTGCGAGGACCGCCGCGTGGTGCTGCTGCCGGACGCCGGACTCGATCCGGCGGAGGTGCATTATGCGGCGGTATGGAAGCCGGTGCCGGGCGATTTCGGGGCGTTCCCAAATCTGCGGGCGATCTTCAACCTCGGCGCCGGCGTCGACGCGCTGATGGCCGACAAGAGCCTGCCCGAGGTGCCGCTGGTGCGCGTCGCCGTGCCCGATCTCACCAACCGCATGACCGAATATGTCGTGCTGCACGTTCTGATGCATCACCGCCAGGAGCTTTACCTCCGGCAATCGCAGCGCGAGAAGCGCTGGGAGCCCAGATATCAGTGGCCGGCGAGCGCGATCACGGTCGGCGTCATGGGGCTGGGCACGCTCGGCGCCGATGCGGCCGACGTGCTGCGGCGGCTCGGCTTTCGCGTCGCCGGCTGGAGCCGCAGCCCGCGCACGATCGAGGGCGTCGAATGCTTCCATGGCGCCGCTGGCATGGACGCGTTCCTGCGCAAGACCGATATCGTGGTCTGCCTGCTGCCGCTGACATCAGACACGCACGGCATCCTCAACCGCGAGGTCTTCAAGAAGCTCAATCGCAGCAGCCCGCTCGGCGCGCCGGTGCTGATCAATGCCGGCCGCGGCGGCCTGCAGAACGAGGCTGATCTTCTCGCCTGCCTCGACGACGGCACGCTGGGCGCCGCCTCGCTCGACGTCTTCGTGCAGGAGCCGCAGCCGAAGGACAGCCGGTTCTGGACCCACCCCAAGGTGGTGTTGACGCCGCACAATGCCGCCGACACCGACGCGGATGCGATCTCGGCCTATGTCGCCGAGCAGATCGCCCGGTTCGAGGCGGGCGGCGCGCTGGAGAACGTGGTGGACCGCGCAAGGGGGTATTGAGGCTTCGCTTTAGGCTATTGTTTGAGCATGATCTTTCGGAAAACCGCTGCACACTTTTCCGGATCATGCTCTAGCTTTTAGCTCCCACCATCACGTCGATCGCGCCCTTCACGATCGCCTCCAGCTCCTTGCGCGGCACGCGGGCGCGGGAGCGGATGGCGATGGTGTGGATGGTGGCCGATGCGATCTGCGCCAGCGCGAACGTATCGGCGCTCTCCGGCAGCTCGCCTTTCTCCTTGGCGCGGCGGAAGCAACTGGCAAAGGCCTTGTCGAGCCCGGTGAGGCCGTCCAGCACCATGGCGCGGATCTCGGGATCGCCGACCGCCTCGGAGGCCGCGGTGACGACCGTGAAGCAACCGCGCGGCCCGGTGTCACCGGACAGATAGATGTCCAGCGCGGCCGCGTAGATGCGCTCCAGCCGCCGGCGCAGCGGCATCTCCTCGCGGAAGATCGCGACCATCGCCGCGCTCGCCTCGTCGCGATAGCGCTGGTAGCTCCTGATGTAGAGCTCGCGCTTGTCGCCGAAGGCGCCGTAGAGGCTCGGCCGGTTCATGCCGGTGGCGGCGCTGAGATCGTCGAGCGAGGTGGCCGCGAAACCCTGCTTGCGGAACAGATCGAGCGCCTTGCCGAGCGCGATATCGGGCTCGTAGGCGCGCGGACGGCCGCGGCGCTTAGGCCCACCGCGACCCTCGGGTTCGCCGTGGCGTTCGGGCTGATTGGCAGCAGCTGGCGGCTTCGATTTTTGTACCATTCCGCAAGTTATTCCTTGACCTCACCCATATTATGCAAGATGGTACAAAAATCAATCTGGCCAGGTTGAGCGACACCCAAAGAGGAATTGCCCAAGGAGGCTACAGATGGATCTCTATTTCTCGCCGCTTGCCTGCTCGATGGCGACACGCGTCGCGCTGTATGAAGCCGGCGCCGAGGCGAATTACCTCGAAGTCGATCCGCCGACCAAGAAGGTGCTGAGCGACGGCTCCGACTTCCGCACCGTGAATCCGATCGGCCTCGTGCCGACGCTGCGCACCGACGACGGCATGGTGCTGACCGAGAACGCTGCGATCCTGCAATATGTCGCGGACCGTTTCCCGCAAGCCGGCCTCGGCGCGAGCGCCGGCATGGAACGCACCCGGCTGCATCAATGGCTCTGCTTCATCGGCACCGAGCTGCACAAGGGTCTGTTCATCCCCATGCTCGACCGCAAGGCGCCGCAGGAAGCCAAGGCCTATGCCCTGGAGAAGAACCTGTCGCGGCTCGACTATCTCGACAATTACCTGAAAGGACGCGAGTTCCTGCTCGACCATTTCAGCGTGGCCGATGCCTATCTCGTCACGGTCATCAACTGGACCATGGCGACGCCGCCGATCGAGCTTGCGAAATGGCCGAACCTGAAGGCGTATCACGAGCGGCTGCGTCAGCGACCATCGATTGCCAAGGCGATCGCCGAGGAGTTCGAGCTGTACAAGGCCGAGCTCGCGCGGAAGAAGGCGGCGGCCTGAGGCATGACGAAATGAGGCTCGATCGCTGCACCGACGGAGGTGCGCTCCCTCTCCCGCTTGCGGGAGAGGGTTGGAGAGAGGGTGCTTCTCCAATGGGACAATCCCCAAGAGGAGAAAGCCCTCACCCGCGCCTCCGGCGCGACCTCTCCCGCAAGCGGGAGAGGTGAACGAGCCGTGGCAATCGATTCGACCTGCGCGCTATCTCGGCGGCTGCAGCGCGATGCCGTAGCGGCGATAGATGCGGTCGATCGTGCCGTCGCTGCGCAGCCGTTCGACGGCTGCGTCGATGGCTTCGCGGAACGCATCGTCCGGACGGACCATGCCGACGCCGACGTTCCAGTTCAGATCGGCCGTGCTCTCGTCACGATCCAGGATCCGGAGCGGATTGTCCGGATGGGTCAGATTGAAATAGCTCGCCGCAGTGGGCGTCACCGCCGCGGCGTCGATCTCGCGGTTCGACACGGCCTCCAGGCTGTCGCTCTCGAAGCCGAAGGTCGATATCGGCACGCGCCGCCGGGCGATGATCATGGCTGCGATCGATCCAACCTGCACGCCCACCTTGGTCGATTCGTTGAGGCTGGCGAAGGACGTGAGCGTGCTAGATGCGGGCACGGCGAGCGCGACGCCTGTGCGATAATACGGTTTGGAGATTCTCAGGCGGGTTTCGCCTTGCGCTTCGCGATCGGCGATGACGTCCAGAAGAATGTCGCAGCCGGCGCTGCGCATCTGGTACTGCGTGATGATCCAATCGAGCCTCAGCGAGACACCGAGCTCGCGTGCCAGCACCCGACCGAGTTCGACCTGGAAGCCGGGCGGATCGCCGGTCTTGTGCGCGAAGGGAAGCGAATTGGGATGTGCGCAGAGCCCGATCACGCCGCTGGATCGGATCGCCTCCAGGGGTCGCGCCGCCGCCTGCCCGGACAGAGCGATGGCGGCAGCGACGATGACGGGAACATATGCCTTCATTCCGCGCTCTCTGCGGTTCAACCCTCGCGCGGTTTCAGCGCGCGGATGTACTTGACCATCTGGTCGATCTGGGCGTCGGTGAACGCGCCGTCGAACGCCGGCATCGCCCCTTGCTTGCCGTGCTTGATGCGATTGCGGATGTAGTCGTCGTCGCGCGGCGAATTCATCAATTGCGGCCCCTTGCCCGCGGCCCGGCCGCCGTCGGAGTGACAGAAGCCGCAAGTCCCGGCGAACACCTGCTCGACCTCGAACGCCGCGTTCTCCGGCGCCGGTGTGGCGGATTGGGCCTGGGCCATCGCAGCCCACAGCAACGAGGCGCCCAGCCCCGCCAAGATCGTCTTGCAAGACAGTCTCAACAGCTACGCTCCATTCCTGAGCCACGCGGCCGCGACATCGATCGAGGAGCGGGCTTGCGCCCGCTCCATGATCAGAACATCTGCGGCAGACTATTTCAGGCTGAAGACGACCAAGGCGCCGTCGTCACGCGGCATGCTCTTGTAGACGCCGCCGAAGTTCGGCGCATATTCGTCCGCCAGCATCCCGCCGAAGCCCGCCGTCACCGCGATATATTGCTTGCCGCCGACGGAGTAGCTGACGATGCCGCCCTGATGGCCGGTGCCGTTGTTGTGCCTCCATAGCTCGGCGCCGGTTTCGGCATCATAGGCGTGCAGCACGCCACGCGAATCAGGCACGAAGACGAGGTTGCCCGCGGTCGACAGCACGCTTCCGAGCGGAGGCTCGGGATAGCGAACCTCCCATTTCTTCGCGCCCGTGATGGGATCGCGCGCGTCGAGATGTCCGTAGATCTCGCCACCCGGAGGAGGCACCATCTTGAAATCGGCACCGATGTTGAGCTGGACCTGCGGCGTGGTGACCGGCGTCGTCTTCTGGATATCCAGCGTCATGCACCATTCCTGTCCGATCTTGTAATAGAGACCGGTCTTGGGGCTGTAGGAGCCGGCGTTCCAGCTGATGCCGCCGCCGATGAACGGACACAGCGGTGGTTCGGTGACCTTGCCGACCGGGAAATCGCGACGGCCGATCAGCGCGCCGGTCTTGGGATCGATATCCTTGACGAAGTTGATGTTCTCGACCAGCCGCCAGACGTTCTTCACTTTGAGATTGCGGTCGTAGACGAAGACGAAGCCGCCCTTGTTCGGATGGACGACGTATTTCTGGCCGTCACGCTCGAGCATCACGAATTCGCCGACCGAGCTGTCGAAGTCCCAGGCATCGTGCGGCAGTTCCTGATGGTAGAATTTCAGCTTGCCGGTATCGATGTCGAGCCCGATCACCGAACTCGTGTAGAGGTTGTCGCCGGGACGCGCCCCCTGGGTCTTGTAGTCCGGACCCGACCAATCGTAGAGCGGCGCCGGGTTCGCAGTGCCCCACAGGATGGTGTTGGTCTCGGAATCGTAGGTGCCCGGCATCCAGCCGCCACCACCACCGGTGCGCCAGGACTCGTTGCCCCAGGTCTTCATCGCCTCTTCGGTGCCTGCGACCGTGAGGAACTCCCACTTCTTCTTTCCGGTTGCGGCATCGAGCGCGAAGATCGGGCCGCGGCCCGGCCATTCGCCGCCTTGCGCGCCTATGATCACGCTGCCCTTGGCGTAGAGCGGCGCGCCGGTGAAGCCGACAGTCAGCTTCTGCGAGTCGATCAGCCTGGTCTCCCAGAGAACCTTTCCGGTCTTGGCATCCAGCCCGAAGACACGACCGTCCATGGTGCCGACGAAGACCTTGCCTTCGCCGAGAGCGACGCCGCGGTTGTAAGGAGAGTGCGTCTGCCGGCTGATCAGCGCCTCATCCAGCTCCGGAAAGAACGACCAGATGACCTCGCCGCTGGCGCCGTTCAGCGCGAAGACCCGGCTGTAAGAGCCCGAATAGTACAGCACGCCGTCGGCGACGAGCGGCATCGACTGCAGGCCGCGCGTCGATCGCCCGGGAATGTGCATCCATGCCACGCCCAGATTGCCGACATTGCTCGTATTAATCTGTGCAAGCGGGCTGTAGTGATGGGATTTGTACGAACCGTGATAGGTGAGCCAATCGTTCTGGCCGGCGGCCTCGATACGGGCCGTATCCACGGACTGAGCCAATGCCGCCGTCGCTGCAAGTGTCGCAACGACAACGACAGCCAAGGCCGAGCTGAGCCATTGCTTCCTCATTTGCACTTCCTCCCGCTCTTGTGTTTGTTGATTGCGTCTCGTGAATGCGGCTTGCGAGGGGTACTTGCAGTTCAGTGTGCGTCGATCGTCCTCCATCGGACCGAATCGTCAACAGACCTCCCCTCCTCGGCGCATCGCGCCGAGGAGCCACGTTCACCGGAGTGGTTGCTGTTGTACTTCTGCTTGCCGTCACACTGTACGACGGATCACAGGGCCTGCAAATATGGAATGCGCACCGAAGCCGATTCGATGCAGGGCGACTTGAAACGGCAGCGGCGCTGACCGTTTTTGCTTTCGATCCGCCGATCCCGGAACAGGTCGTCTTATCCGTAAAGCACCTTCGGCAGTATCGTGACGATGCCCGGCCACAGCGTCAGCAGCAGCACGAAGCCGATCATGATCAAGAGATAGGGCAAGGTGACACGCGCGATGTAGCCGAGCCCGTCATCGGTGAGGCCCTGGATGACGAACAGGTTGAAGCCGACGGGCGGCGTGATCTGCGCCATCTCCACGGCGAGCACAAGGAAGATGCCGAACCAGACCTCGTCGAAGCCGGCACCCTTCACGATCGGCAGCACGATCGGCAGCGTCATCACGATCATCGAGAAGCCGTCGAGGAAACAGCCGAGCACGAGATAGAAGACGATCAGCGCCACGATCAGCATGAACGGCGACAGGCCGAGGCTTTTGACGAACGCGGCCACCGCCTGCGGGATGCCGAGGAAGGCCGCGGCATTGCCGAGGATCGAGGCCCCCAGCACAATCAGCGCGATCATCGAGCAAGTGACGACCGAGCCGATCAAGACGTCGCGGATCACCTGCTGCGACATTGCGCCCTGCGCCCAGGCAACCAGGGCCGCGCCGAGCACGCCGACCGCGGCAGCTTCCGAGGGCGTTGCGAGCCCGCCATACATCGAGCCGAGCACGCATGCGATCAGGAACAGCGCCGGCGCGAGATCCTTCAGTGCTGCAAAGCGCTCGCTCCAAGGCACCTGCGAGAGCTTGGCTTCGGTCTCGGGCACCATCGCGGGTTTGAGGGTGGTGTGCAGCATCACCCAGGCCATGAACGTCGCGGCCAGCAGGAAGCCCGGCAGCACGCCGGCGGTGAACAGCTTCAGGATCGAGACGTCGCCGAGCACCCCGTAGATGATCATGATGTTGGAGGGCGGGATCAGGAAGCCGAGCGTGCCGGCGCCGGCGAGCGAGCCGATCGCGATGTCGCGGGAATAACCGCGGCGCGTGAGCTCGTTGAGCGACATGCGGCCGATCACCTGCGTCGTCGCCGCCGACGAGCCCGAGATCGCCGCGAAGATGGTACAGCCGATCACGTTCACATGCAGAAGACGGCCGGGCAGCAGCCCGGCCCAGGGCGCCAATCCCTGAAACAGCGAGCGCGACAGGCGGGTGCGGAACAAGAGCTCGCCCATCAGGATGAACAGCGGCAGCGCCAGCAGCTCCTGCGTGGTCAGGATGTTCCAGGCGTATTGCGGCAGCAGCTTGTCGAGCGGGACCGAACGGAACATCGCGAGCAGCAGCGTCGCGGTCAGCGCAAGGGTGAGGCCGATCCAGACGCCGCAAGCCAGCAGCACAAACAGGATCGCGAACAGGGCAACGACTTCGATGGTCATGCGATCTTGGATCCGGATGCGGGCAAGGCGATCATTCGACGGGCGAGGCCTTCATGCGATGATCCTCCAGCGGCAGGCCGAGCGCGGCCTGGATCGCACGCGCCAGGAACTGCAGCGTCAGCAGCAACATGCCGAAGGTGACGATCGCTTGCGGAAACCACAGCGGCGTGTCGCTCGAGGTCGAGACCTGGCCGCGCACGAAGGCGCTCCAGGCGAATTTCGCCATGGCCATGGTCAGGAACGCCATGAAGGCGAAGCCGGCCGCCGCCGAGAGGATCTCGAGCGCGCGCTGCACCGGCACGGGTGCGTTCTTCAGGAGCAGCACGACGCGGATGTGGCCGCCGACGCGCAGCGTCATGGCGGCGCCGAAAGTGAAGGCCGCCGCCATCAGATAGGAGGAGTATTCCCACGCGATCGAGATGGTCGGCGGGAAGAGCGGCAGGAAGTTCGAGAGGAAGCGGGTTGCGACCTCGCACAGCATCAACAGCGTCAGCATCAGGAGACAGAAGCCGCCGATCCAGCCGTCGAGCCGGCCAAGGCGATCGATGCCGTCGAGGACGATGCGCAGCGGCGCGGGCGCCGCTGCGTTGAGACTTTGCGATGCTTCGGGCGAAAGGCTCACCACGCCTCGTCCTCAGCCGCGCTTGATTTCAGCGAGATAGGCTCGCACCGGCTTGTCCGCCGCCGGCACGCGCTTGAGGAAGGCATCCAACTGCGGCGCGGTCTTGGCCCGGATGTCCTTCATCATGGCGTCCGAGACCGGCACCACCTCCATGCCGCCTTCCTTGAGGCGATTGAGGCTGTCAACGTCGGCCTTGAGCGAATTGGCCCAGAAGCCGGGCTCCATCTTCGCCGCGATGTCAGCGACCAGCTTCTGTTGATCGGCGCCGAGCGCCTTCCAGGCATCGAGATTGACGGTGAGCATCTGCGACGACCAGACATGGTTGGTCGGGTAGACGTATTTGAGGAACTCCCAGAACTTGCCGTCGACGCCCGACACCGACGAGGTGGAGACGCCGGCCACGGCGCCTGAGGCGAGTGCGGGGATTGTTTCGCCCCAGGGGATCATCACCGCCGCCATACCGACGGCATTGAGCATCTCGACCGCGTTCTTGTCGGGCACGCGGATCTTGATGTTCTTGAGGCCCTCGACGTCGGCGACCTTCGTCTTCAGATGCAGATATTGCGTCGGCCATGGCACGACGTAGAGGATCTTCTGATTGTTGCGCGCGGCGATCTTCTCGTATTCGGGCCGCACATATTTGTGCAGCACCTTGAGCTCGTCCACGGAGCCGCAGAGGAAGGGGATGCTCTCGACGCCCATGAAGGGCTCGTCGCCGACCTGCTGGATGTTGAGGACGTCGGCGAGCGGCACCAGGCCGTCGCGCACGGCCCGCAAGTGCTCGGGCCCCTTGAAGCCGAGCTGGCCGCCGGCCTTCACGGTGATGGCGACCGCACCATTGCTCTGCTTCTTCACCTCCTCCGCAAACGCCATCGCGTTCTGGGTGTGGAAATTGCCGTCGGGCCAGACCGTCGACATATCCCAGCTCGTTGCCGCCCGGGCGCGAGTCGAGATGTGGCCGGCGGCGAGCAGCGTCGCTGCGCCCACAGTGAAGTTCCGTCGCGTAATCATTGCTCCCCTCCGTTTACCGAGCGTGTTGATGCATCAACGCGCGTACCCATAGACCTTGACTGCGTTCTCCGAAGACACGAGACCGCTTGCGACGTCGTCGTTGACGGCCGCGCGATCGCGCTCCCTGGGATCGCCGATGCCGGCACCGCCGGGCGTCAGCACGACCAGCCGGTCATCCGGCGGCACCTGCTGAAAGCCCTTGCCGCGCAGCTTCTTGCCGGATTTGAGACCGACATAGCCGGCCTCGCCGTTCTGGCCGCCGTCCCGCCCGCGCGGCGGGTGGTCGATGCGGTCGAACGCGGCGAGGATGTCGAACGGCGCATCGACCCCGCTGCCGACTTCGATGATCTGGCCGAGGCCGCCGCGGGTGCGCCCCGCCCCGCCGGAATCCGGACGCAGCTCCTTGCGCCAGAAGATCAGCGGCGTCTGCGTTTCGGCAATCTCGACCGGCGTGCCGCGCACGCCGCTTGGGTAAGCGGTCGCCGACAGCCCGTCCTTGCCGAAGCGCGCACCGGTGCCGCCGTTGGAGGTGACTGCCATCGAGAACCCGTAATTGCCGCCGGCGCCGGAGCGGGTCTGGCCGCGCACGTTGAGATTCCACAGGCAGGAGGTGCCTTCCGCAGGCACGCGCTCGGGAATGATCTGGCGCAGGCAGCCGAACACGACGTCCGGCAGCATCTGGCCGATGACGTGGCGCGACGCCACAGGCGCCGGCTTTGGCGCATTGAGGATGGCACCAGCCGGCGCAGACACCGTCAGCGGCGAGAGCGAGCCGGCATTGTTGGGGATCTGCGAGGCAACGACGCAGCCGAGGCCGAACACGGTATAGGCGGTGGTGTAGGACAGCGGCACGTTGATGCCGAACTTCGAGGCCGCCGAGGTGCCGTCGAAATCGACGTGGATGCCGGTATCCGAGATCGTCAGCGTCGCCGCCAGCGTCACCGGCGCATCATAACCGTCGACCACCATGGTGTTGCGCCAGCTGCCCTTCGGCAGCTTTGCGATCTCGGCCAGCACGGCCTCGCGCGAGCGGTCGCAGATGTAGTCGCCGAGCTCGTCGAGCGTGTCGATGCCGAACTCGCTCATCATCTCGACCAGGCGCTCGCAGCCGACATCGTTGCAGCCGGCGAGCGAATAGGTATCGCCCTCGGTGTCGATCGGCAGGCGCGTGTTGGTGCGGATCATCGCCATCAGCGTCTCGTTGACGACGCCCTGGTCGATCAGCTTCAGCATGGGGATGTAGAGCCCCTCCATGAACACGTCGGTGGCGTCGGGCCCGAAGCCGATGCCGCCGATGTCCATGAGATGACTGGTGCAGGAGAACAGCGCGACGACCTTGCCGTCCTTGAAGCAGGGCGTGGTGACGACGAAATCGTTGAGATGACCGGTGCCCATCCAGGGATCATTGGTGATGTAGGCATCGCCCTCCTTCATCGTCTCGATCGGGAAGTGAGCGATGAAGTGCTTGACCGATTCGGCCATCGAGTTGACGTGGCCGGGTGTGCCGGTCACCGCCTGCGCCAGCATCCGCCCCTTGAGGTCGAACACGCCGGCCGAGAGGTCGCCGCATTCGCGCACGATCGGGCTGAAGGCGGTGCGAAGCAGCACCTGGGCCTGCTCCTCGACCACGGCGATCAGCCGGTGCCACATGATCTGGAGGTCGATCAGGCTCGCGCCATTTGCCTTGCTCATGATTAGGCCGCCTTTCGTTCCATGACGATGCTGCCGGCACCGTCGATATGGGCGTCGAAACTGGTGGAGACGAACGTCGAGGTTTCGTCTTCCGCGATCACGGCGGGGCCTGCGATGGTTGCCCCTGGCGCCATGTCCTCGCGCCGATAGAGCGGGATCTCGATCACTTCGCCGGCCCGGCCGTCGAAGAACTTTCGGCTGCCGGACGCCTTGGCCGCGGGCTTGCGCGCGACCGCCGCAACGGCAGGCGGATTGCGCGCCTCGGTGGTCGCCAGCACCGACCAGCTCAACACCTCGATCGCCGCGCCCGGGATCGGTCGCTCGAACATCGCCGAATAGTCGGCCTCGAACTTTTGCCGCAGGCCAGCGAGATCGGCCGACGTCAGCGGCCGGTTCGGCAGCTCGACCGAGATCTCGTGGCCCTGGCCGACATAGCGCATGAAGGCAGCACGGCGCTCGCGCACCGGCGCGCCAGCGGCGCCAGGCTCGACCAGCGCACGCGCTTCGGTCGCCATCTCCCGCAAGAGGTCGGAGACAGCCTCGGTGTCGAAATCATCGAGGCGCACGTGCCGGCTGCGCACCAATTCATACGCGATGGGAGCCGCCAGAAATCCGACCGCCGAGCCGACGCCGGCATTCGAGGGCACGATCACGCGGGACACGCCGATCTTCTCGGCGACACGGGCCGCATGCAGCGGCGCGGCGCCGCCGAAGGCGATCAGCGTGTGCTGGCCGACCACCGCGCCGCGCTCGACAGCGTGCACGCGCGCCGCGCTCGCCATGTTCTCGCAGACCACCTCGTGCACGGCATAAGCCGCGGTTTCCGCCGACAGGCCGAGCGGCGCACCGACATCGCGCAGCAGCGCCTCTTTCGACAGCTCCGGATCGAGCTTGATCGTACCGGCCGCAAAGGTATCGGGATCGATCATGCCGAGCGCAACGTCGGCATCCGTCACTGCCGGACGCTGGCCGCCGCGGCCATAGCAGGCCGGCCCCGGCTCCGACGAGGCGCTCTCCGGGCCGACGGTGACGCGCTTCATCGCGTCGACATGGGCAATCGAGCCGCCGCCGGCGCCGATCTCGACCATCTCGATCACGGGGATGCGCACCGGCAGGCCGGAGCCCTTGAGGAAGCGCGCCGCGCGATCGACCTCGAACACGCGTGAGGTCTCGGGCTGGTATTTCTCGATCAGGCAGATTTTTGCCGTGGTGCCGCCCATGTCAAAAGAGAGCACCTTGCTCTCGCCAAGGCGCGCCGCGATCTGCGCCGCGAAGATCGCGCCGCCCGCAGGACCGGATTCGACGAGACGCACCGGAAAGCGCCGCGCCGTCTCGATCGAGGTGACGCCGCCGCCTGACGTGACGAGATAGATCGAGCCGCGGAACTGCTCGACCTGCAGGGCGTCGGCCATGCGGGCGAGATAGCCGTCGATCAGGGGTTGCACATAGGCGTTCGCGACCGCAGTCGATGTGCGCTCATACTCGCGAATTTCGGGACAGACGGCGGAAGACAATGTGACGGAGATGCCGGGCATCTCCTCGGCCAGGATCGCCGCTGTGCGCCGCTCGTGCTCGGGATTGGCATAGGAATGCAGGAAGGCGATGGCGACGCTCTTGACCTCGAGTTCGCGCAATTTCGGCGCGAGCGCCCGCACCGAAGCTTCGTCGAGCGGGAGGCGGACGGCGCCGTGAGCGTCGATGCGCTCGGGCACGGTGAAGCGGAGGCCGCGCGGCGCCAGCGGCTTCGGCTTGTCGATGCTGAGGTCGTACTGGTCGTAGCGGCTCTCCGTGCCGATATCGAGCACGTCGCGAAAGCCTTCGGTTGCGATCAGCGCCGTCCTGGCGCCGCGCCGCTCGATGATCGCGTTGGTCGCGAGCGTCGTGCCATGGATGAAGACGTCGATATCGCTGATATGCGCGCGCGCATCGGCAAGAATGAGCCGCATGCCGTCCAGCACCGCCTGCTCAGGCCGCTGCGGCGTCGTCAGCACCTTGCGGGTTTTGCGGTCTTGTCCCACGTCCAGCACGATGTCGGTGAACGTGCCACCGATATCAACGGCAAGCCGTACCTCGGCTCCCTCGAGCATTCCAATTTCTCCGTGCTGGTCGTCAAGACCGGGTCCAAAAGCGCAGCAATTCCCGTGCCATGACGCATGCCTGTAACGCTGTGCCCGGCTATTTTGCGCGGCACCTATGCAATAGGCAAGGCGTGTTCGCGCCTGAGCGATCAGAGCAGGAATGCAAGCGCCGCCTCGCAGCGCTGCTCGACCTTCAGCGTCAGGAGATCGTCGGCGCGGGTGCGGCCGAGATTGACCGCGGCGATCGGAATCTGCCGTTTCGCGGCGGCCTGCACGAAGCGGAAGCCGGAATAGACCATCAATGACGAGCCAACGATCAGCATGGCATCGGCCTGCGCCAGATGCTCCTGCGCCGTGGCCACCACCTCACGCGGCACGTTCTCGCCGAAGAACACCACGTCGGGCTTGAGGATGCCGCCGCAGGCTTCGCAAGGAGGCACCTCGAAGGAGGAAAAATCCTCGTGCTCCAGATCGGCATCGCCGTCGGGTGCATCGGCGGCATCGAGCGTCAGCCATGCCTCATTGGCGCGGCCGAGCGCGTGCTGAAACTCCTCGCGCGGCGTCTTCGCCCCGCAGCCCATGCAGCGGACCAGATCGAGCCGGCCGTGCAGGTCGATCACCTGCCGATGGCCGGCCGACTGATGCAACCGGTCGACGTTCTGGGTCAGCAGCATCCCGCACCGGCCGTTCGCCTCGAGCCGGGCCAGCGCACGATGAGCATCGTTCGGCCTCGCCTGGCCGAACCGCCGCCAGCCGATCAGGCTGCGTGCCCAATAGCGCCGGCGGGTTGGCTCCTCCGACATGAAGGCCTGAAAATTGACCGGCTGGGTCCGTTTCCAGTTGCCCTGGCTGTCGCGATAGTCGGGAATGCCCGAATTGGTGCTGCAGCCGGCGCCCGTCAGCACGAACAGGCGTTCGTGCCGGCCGATGAAATCCTGGAGCGGAGGTTTTGCCGGAGGGGCATTCGTCATGGCGCATGATGTAGTTCGCGCCGGCCCGTTTTGCCAGATAACGACAATCCCGGCGCATGGCGGCCGCATAGCCGTTATCGCGGCGACCGCCGTCCCGTGAGATCGAGCGGACGAGCTTTCTCTTGTCCCGCGATCCGCGCGGCCTGCTGCAGCGTCAGCCTGAACTCGTCCCGCTTCTCGTGCACGGAGGCGATCGCATGCCCGACCGCAACGCCGAGGCCGACCAGTGCGGCTTCGGAGAGCTGCAGGCTCGCCTCGATGGTTTCCGGCACCGCATCGGTTGCGCCGATCGCGTAGAGGTGCCGGGCATGATCGGCATCCCGCGCACGCGAGACGATCAGCACGTCCGGCCGCACCGCCCGGACCCGCTCGACGACGGCATCGATCGCCGGCCGCGACTGGATGGTGATGATCACGCCGGTCGTCTGCATCAAGCCGCAGGCTTCGAGGAAACCCGGCTCTGTCGCATCGCCAAAATAGACCTTGTGACCGTCGCGGCGATCACGCGCCACGTCGACGGCCGCGTGATCGACTGCGATGTAGTTCAGGCCATGGCTGGTCAGCAGGGAGCAGACCACCTTCCCAACACGGCCATAGCCGACCACGATGGCGTGCGCGCGGTCGCCGGGCGGCCGCACCGCGAGTTCGGGATCGGGCGTGCGTTCGCTGCTCAGTTTCGCGGCCAATTTTCGTCCAAGAATGCTCAGAAGCGGCGTCAGGGCCATCGTCACGGCGGTCACGGCGACGGCAAAGCTCGACACGCGGGGCTCGATCATGCCTCCGGCCGCCGCCATTCCGATGCTGACGAAGGCGAACTCGCCGACGGGGCCCAGCAGGAAGCCGATCTCGATCGCCGCCGGCCATGACAGCCTGAAGAGGCGCCCCAGGATGATGAGCACGATCGCCTTGCCGACGAGAATGCCGACGACGGCGGCCAGCAGCCAGACGGGCTCGCGCAGGAACACGCGGACGTCGATGGCCATGCCGACGGTGAAGAAGAAGATGCCCAGCAGCAGGCCCTTGAACGGCTCCACGGTGGCCTCGATGGCCTTGCCATACTCGGTCTCCGCCAGCATCAGTCCTGCAACGAAGGCTCCGAGCGCCATCGACAGGCCGGCCTGGTGGGCGGCAAGCCCTGCGCCGACAATGACGAACAGGGTCGCGGCAACGAACAACTCCGTCGAATGGGTGCCTGCAACCATCTGGAAGAGCGGACGCATCAATAGCCGTCCGACCAGCGTGAGGAAGGCTACCGCTAGCACCGCCTTCAGGACCGCACTGGAGATATGCGCCACGACCGAGCCACCGCTTCCCGCGCCGAGCACCGAGACGAAAACCAGAATGGGGACGACTGCGAGGTCTTGAGCCAGCAGCACCGAGAAGCTGGCGCGCCCAGCCGAGGTGGAAAGCCGCCTCTCGGCGGACAGGAGCTCGAGCACGATCGCCGTCGAGGACAGCGCAAGGCTCGCGCCGAGGATCACGGCCGTATCGGAGCTCTGCCCGAAGAGAAGCGCCACGCCGAAAATCATCGCCGACGTCGCGAGGACTTGCAGGCCGCCGAGCCCGAACACCAGACGCCGCATCGTCATCAGCCGTCTGAAAGACAGCTCGAGCCCGATCAGGAATAGCAGGAACACAATGCCGAGATTGGCGATACCCTCGACGTTCTTCGCGTCCGTCACGGTGAACCAGTACAGGAACGGGAGGTCCTTGACGAGCGAGCCGAGCCCGAGCGGACCGAGAATGGCGCCGGCCCCGAGATAGCCCAGCACCGGATTGATGCCCCAATGCCGGACGATCGGCACCACGACGCCGGCGGTGCCGAGGACCACCAGCGCGTCACTATAGGCATTGATGTTGATGGTTGTGGTCACGGGCCCTTCACGTGTCGGCGCTCGCCAATAGCGGCAGCGCCATCCACGGTCGATAGCACACGGCGCCGCAGACCCCCAACCGGTCGCGCCCCTCTATCCCACGCGAGGCGCGCGCAACCCCAAGCCGGTTTTCAGCTTGCCCAGTTCTCCCGAAACTCTGGAAACAGCGTCAGGCCCCCGCAGGCATAGATGGTCTGCCCGGTGATGTAGCTGGCGTCCTCCGAGGCGAGGAAGGCGAACACCGCGGCGATCTCTTCCGGCGTGCCGACGCGCCCCATCGGAATGTGGGAGGTGACGACGCCGCGCTTCTCCGGATCGCCGGTCCAGGCCGCATTGATCGGCGTGTCGATCGCGCCGGGACCAACCGCATTGACGCGGATGCGCTGGCCGGCGAATTCCAGCGCCAGCGTGCGCGTGAGATTGGCCATGCCGCCCTTGCTGATCGAGTAAGCGAGATAGCCGGGTTTGGGGATGATCTGGTGGACGCTGGAGCAGTTGATGATGCTGCCGCCTGCGCCGCGCGCGACGAAATGCGCCAGCGCCTTCTGGGCACACAGCACGGCGCCGTTCAGGTTGACGTCGATGATGCGGCGATAGGTTTCGACGTCGAGCGCCTCGCTCGGCGATTCCCGCTGGAAGCCGGCATTGTTGACGAGACAATCGAGACGCTTGAAGCGCGCCAGGACCGTCTCGAACATCGCGGCGATGTCCTGCTCATTGCCGACATCGGCCTTGACGACGATATGGTCGAGCCTGCCATGGCCGCGATCGCTCGATGCGGCTCGTGCGAGCGCGAGCGTCTCGTCCGCCCCCTCGGGACTGCCGAAATAATTGATGGCGACGGTCGCGCCTTCCTGGGCGAGCCGGATGGCAACGGCACGACCGATGCCTTGTGAGGCGCCGGTCACCAGCGCGTACTGGCCGACGAGGCGCGAGGGAAACGGGGTCGAGCGTTCGGTTTGCGGCATGTGTTTTCTCCGGGATGCATCATCATGGATGGAACCGGCGTTTTGTTCCATCCCTCGCAGATGCCGGCATCTAGTCGGCTCGCTGCGCGCGCGGCGAGGTCAAGATCTGATAGAGGATGATCGCGCCGAACGTCGCGGTGCCGATGCCGCCGATCGTGAATGCACCGAATTTGAGCGTGAGGTCGCCGGCCCCTGCGATCAGCGCCACCGCGACCGTGATGAGGTTCGCAGGATTGGCGAAGTCGACCTTGTTCTCGACCCAGATTCGTCCGGCCATCGCCGCGATCAATCCGAACAGCACGATCGAAAGCCCCCCGATGACGGGACCCGGGATGGACAAGATGAGCGCGCCGAATTTCGGCGAGAAGCCGAGCAGGATCGACACCAGGGCTGCGAACGCAAACAGCAGTGTCGAATAGACCTTGGTCGCCGCCATCACGCCGATGTTCTCGGCATAGGTGGTGACGCCGGTACCACCGCCGCACGCCGCCACGATGGTAGCTAAGCTGTCGGCGAAAAGGGCGCGGCCAAGATAAGAATCGAGGCTTCGGCCGGTCATGGCGCCAACGGCCTTGATGTGCCCGAGGTTCTCGGCAACGAGAATGACGGCAACCGGCGCGATGAGGAAGATCGCATCGGCATGGAAGCTCGGCGCAGTGAAGTTCGGCAGCCCGAGCCACGGCGCGGCCGACAATTGCGTGAAGTCGATCGGCTTGCCGAAGCCGAGGCCGTTCGCGAACAGCAGGTACAAGAGATAGCCGCCGAGCGCCCCGAGGATGATCGGTAGGCGGCGCCACAGGCCTGGTGCTGCAACGGCGACCACGCCGATGATCAAGACGGTGGCGAGGCCGATCCAGGTGTCGAATGCATTGGCGCTAACTGCCTTGACCGCAACCGGCGCGAGATTGAGGCCGATCGCGGCGACGACGGCGCCGGTAACGGCCGGCGGCAGCAGCCGCTCGATCCAGCCGACACCGGACCACATCACGACCAGCGAAATCAGGCCATACAGCACTCCGGCGCCGACGATGCCGCCGAGCGCAACCGACAGGTTCGGGTTCGGCCCCTGCCCGGCATAGCCGGTGGCGGCGATGACGACGGCGATGAAGGCGAAGCTCGAGCCGAGATAGCTCGGCACGCGCCCGGCGACGATGACGAAGAAGATCAGCGTGCCGACGCCGGAGAACAGAACTGCAACGTTGGGATCGAACCCCATCAACAGCGGCGCGATGATCGTCGCACCGGACATCGCGACGCAATGTTGAAGACCCGAGACGATGGTCTGGCCCCAGGACAGCCGCTCCTCCGGCATGATCACGCCCGAGGTCTTGAGCTTCCAACGTGGAAAATAGCTCTGCTCGTCCGAGCCTGTTGCGATCGTCATGTTTCCACCCAAGTTCGGCGCAACGACCGATGGTCGTGCCAACAGACAAAAACGTGATTGTCGCTTCTGCGGCGCCCATCACATGATGCAAATCATGCACGATCAATCCGTTCCCGAGCCTACATTATGACACAGATTGCGATCCCGTCAGCCATCCAGCGCCGGCACCAGCCCTGGTACAAGATCCTGTACGTCCAGGTGCTGATCGCGATCGCACTCGGCGTGCTCATCGGCTATGTCTATCCCGATCTCGGCAAGGCCTTGAAGCCACTCGGCGACGGCTTCATCGCGCTGATCAAGATGATGATCGCGCCCGTGATCTTCTGCACCGTGGTGCACGGCATTTCCTCGATGGGCGATCTGAAGCGGGTCGGCCGGGTCGGGCTGAAGTCGCTGATCTATTTCGAGACGGTCTCGACCGTGGCGCTCGCGGTCGGCCTTCTGGTCGGGGAGATTCTCCAGCCCGGACACGGCTTCAACATCGATCCAACCACGATCGACCCGAAATCGGTGGCGACCTACGTCACCAAGGCCCACGAAGAGGGCATCGTCGCCCATCTGATGGCGATCATTCCCGACAGCTATCTCGGCGCCATTGCGCGCGGCGACCTCTTGCAGGTGCTGCTGATCTCGATCCTGTCCGGCTTCGCCATCGCCTTTCTCGGCAAGGCCGGCGAGCCTATT
This sequence comes from Bradyrhizobium sp. USDA 223, assembly GCF_044909005.1. Classification (NCBI taxonomy): domain Bacteria; kingdom Pseudomonadati; phylum Pseudomonadota; class Alphaproteobacteria; order Hyphomicrobiales; family Nitrobacteraceae; genus Bradyrhizobium; species Bradyrhizobium sp. USDA 223. The sequence continues at coordinate 7,762,603 of NZ_JBIYDR010000001.1, read as the reverse complement.
GCGGACGCTATCGACAAGGCGGCGAAGATGTTCTTCGGCATCATCCGCATCATCGTGCGCGTCGCGCCGATCGGCGCCTTCGGCGCGATGGCGTTCACCGTCGGCGCCTACGGCCTCGGCTCGCTGCTCAATCTCGCCGCGCTGATCGGCACGTTCTATCTGACCAGTATCCTGTTCGTGCTGATCGTGCTGGGTTCGATCGCCCGGCTCGCCGGCTTCTCGATCCTGCGCTTCATCGCCTATATCAAGGACGAGCTTTTGATCGTTCTCGGCACCTCGTCCTCCGAGACCGTGCTGCCGCAGATGATCCAGAAGATGGAGCATCTCGGCGCCTCACGCTCCGTGGTGGGCCTCGTCATCCCGACCGGCTACAGCTTCAATCTCGACGGCACTAACATCTACATGACGCTGGCGACGCTGTTCCTGGCGCAGGCGACCAACACCCATCTGACCATCTGGCAGGAGCTCGGCATTCTCGGCATCGCCATGATCACCTCCAAGGGGGCCTCGGGCGTGACCGGCGCCGGCTTCATCACGCTCGCCGCGACGCTGTCGATCGTGCCTGATATCCCGATCCAGTCGATCGCGATCCTGGTCGGCATCGACAAGTTCATGAGCGAATGCCGCGCGCTGACCAACCTGATTGGAAATGGCGTTGCCTGCGTGGTCATCAGCATCTCCGAAGGCGAGCTCGACCGCGACGCGCTGCACGAGACCATGGCGCATCCGCTGGAGATCGGCGAGGCGCTGGAGCCGAGTGGAGGCGCGGCCTCGTAGGCCGCGCAGTCGGTGAGCAGACGAAGCCTGGTTCCGATGCGGTAGTTTCCCGGAGTAGAAAATCGATGCGGCCCGCGTCACAACACTGGCGTTGGGATCACGGATTTATACTCATTTTTTCCGCCCGACGCGCTGGGGGCAGGGCGTCGGGCTTTTGATAATCACAGCCAGATCCAGAGCGCCAGGCGGGATCAGACGATCCCGCCATCGATGCGCGGCAAATTGGCGGCAAGTTCGATCCGCCGCGTGATCCCGATCGCCTGCAGGAACGCCTCGTCATGGCTGACGACCAGCAGAGCGCCGTCATAGGCCCGCAAGCCGGCCTCGACGGCTTCGATGGACTCGAAGTCGAGATGATTAGTCGGCTCGTCCAGGATCAGCAGCGACGGCGGCGGCTGCCCGCCCAGCACGCAAGCGAGGCCCGCGCGGAACATTTGCCCACCGCTCAGGCTCCCGACGATTTGCAAGGCGGCATCGGCGCGAAACATGAACCGGGCCAGCGCGGCATGGCACTCGTTCGCACCGGCCTTCGGATTGAGACGCCGAAAATTGTCCAGGATGGAGCGCGCCGGTTCGAGCAGGCTGACCTTCTGGTCGAACAACGCGAAATCCGGCCTGACCCGCACGATGCCCGCAAGCGGACGCAGCTCGCCCACGATGAGCTTCAGCAGCGTCGTCTTGCCGGAGCCATTGGGCCCGAGCAGCGCGACGCGCTCCGGCCCGACCACCGCAAATGAGAGGTCGCGCAGGACAGGCTGCTCCGGCCGAAAGCCAGCGCTGACACCGTCAAGCCAAAGCACCTCCCTCCCCGCCGGCAGGTCGGTTGCGGGCAATTTGACCGAGAGCGGCTGAAGAACCTCGATGCGCCGGCGCGCCGTGTCGATGGCTTGAAGTGCTTCCGCGCGCTGCCGCTCGGCGATTTGCGCATTCTTGCCGCCGGTGTCCTCGCTGCGATCCTTGCGGGCGCCGGCCAGGATGCGCGGCATGTCGCCCTTGGCGCGCTTCTTTCTGCCGCCGCTGTCCTTGCGCGCTTTCTTCTCCGCGGCCTCCTGCGCCCTCCCGTCGATCTCGGACAGGCGGTTCTCGGCAAGCGCGAGATCGTGCCTCACAGCCGCGAGCTCGATGGCCTTCTGCGTTCGAAAGCTGCTCCAATTGCCGCCATATCGTGTCGCGCCGAGCGACGTCAGCTCGACGATCGCATCCATGGTGTCGAGCAGTGTCCGGTCGTGGCTGACGATAATCGCGCCGCCGCGCCAGGCAGCCAGCAGATCGGTGACGGCCTTGCGTCCGTCCTGGTCGAGATTGTTGGTGGGCTCGTCCAGCAGCAGGAAGTCAGGCGCAGCGAACACCAGCGCGGCGAGACGAACCCGCGTGATCTGGCCACCGGACAGGCACGACAGCTCCGTATCGGGAGACGGATCGAACCCGAGGCGCGCCAGCGCGGCCCCAAGCCGCGTCTCGAGCGTCCAGTCGACCGCAGCGACCTCGTCGGCGGAGGCGTCGCCCCGCTCGGCACGGCGCAGCAACTCGAGCGCTGGCCGCACACCGAACATATCCGCCACGGTCGCGCCGGCAAGAACCTGCACGTCCTGGCGTAACAAGCCGATAGTGCCGTTGATCAGAACGCGTCCCGACTGAGGAATATGTTCTCCGAGCATCGACGCAAGCAGCGTCGTCTTGCCAACGCCGTTACGGCCGACGAGACCAGTTCGCTCGGCGCCGAATGTCAGATCGAGGTTTGAGAAGAGAGAGCGGCCGTCAGGCGTGGACAGCGACAAGTTCGACAGGATGATTGAAGCGGGCATGGAGTTCCCCGTGAGCAAGGCGGATGGGCGTTGCGGTCGGGGTGAAATCCATGGCTGCGAAGATCCTGATTGAGGAATTCTCTAACTAGTCCCATCAAAGGGCGAGATCAAGGCGCGGCACGAGGAGGCAACAGCGTGATGGGCGCTGTCGTCCTTCCTCGCCGTGCGCCATCAGCCCTTGAGCGCGGTCACCACCACCTCAATTAGCGCGCCGCCGCCGAGATCGGCGACGCCGACGGTGGCGCGGGTCGGCAGATTGTCGCCGAAGAATTCGGTCCAGGCCGCGTCCATCTCCTTCTTCTTGGAGAGATCGGTGACGAAGATCGAGGCGCTGACCACGCGCGACTTGTCGGTTCCCGCCTCCTTCAGATAGCCGGCGATCTTGCCGAGGATGTTGCGGGTCTGCTCACCCATCGAGACCGAGGTGTCGTCGGCGATCGTGCCGCCGAGGAAGACGAAGCCATTGGCTTCGACGGCGCGGTGCATGATGGGCGTGCGGATGCTGCGGGTGATGCTCATGATGTCCTCTTGTTCCTTTGTTTGAGCATGATCTTTTCGGCTATTCGGATCATGCTAGAGTGCGGAAGGGTGGAAGCGGTCGATGCCGAGATCACTGATGCGGGTCTGGGTGCCGCCGTTGACGATCAGCTCCGCCATCACGGCGCCGGCGCCAGGGCCGAGCTGGAAACCGTGCAGCGAGAAGCCGAACTGGTGATAGAGGCCCTTGTGACGCGAGCTCGGCCCGAACACGGGAATGTCGTCCTTCATCTTGGCTTCGATGCCGGCCCAGGCGCGAACGATGGTGGCGCTACGCATCACCGGAAACAGCTCGAACACGATCTGCGCGCTGGTCGCAAGGCTCTTCCAGTCCAGCACCGTTTCGTTGCGGTCCTGATAAGGCGTAGCCAGATGGCCGCCGCCGATCAGCACGGTGCCGTTCTTGAACTGCTTGAAGGACAGCTTCCGGCCGCGCAGGATCACGACGGGGTCGATGAAGTGCGGAACGCGCGAAGTGATCATCAGCATCGGCGCCACGGTCTCGACCGGCACCGGCTCGCCGAGATCAGCCGCGATCCTGCCCGCCCAGGCGCCGGCCGCATTAACCAGCACCGGCGCGGCAAAGCTCTCCGAACCCGCATCGACGTGCCAGAGACCGTCGTTGTGGCGGATGTTGCCGGCCGCGACGCCTTCGCGCACGGTCGCACCTAACTGCTCGGCCTTGCGGCGGAACGCTGTCGTCGTCTGCGCCGGATTAGCCGCGCCATCCCGGCGCGAGACCACGCCGCCGGGACAGGTCTCGGCCACCGCCGGCACCAGCCGGCGCAGTTCGGCGGCGCCGATCAGCTCTTCGTGGGTGAAGCCCAGTGCGTTGAGCTCGGCGACCCGCGCGCGGCAGGCCGCGAGCTCGTCCTCGTTCTCAGCGACGAGAACCTGGCCGTAGCTCTCAAAGCTGCAATCGTCGTCGAGGAGCTCCGAAATCTTCTCCCAGATTCCCATCGAGCGGATCGACAGCGGGATCTCCGGGATGTGCCGGGCGAGCTGACGAACGCCACCGGCGTTGACGCCCGAGGCGTGGCGGCCGGCATAGTCCTTTTCGATCAACACCGGCTTCAGGCCGGCGAGACACAGATGCAGCGTGGTCGAGCACCCGTGGATGCCGCCGCCAATGACGATCGCATCCACGTTTGTGCTCATCCGCGCACCACGGCCTTGACGTCGGCCTCGCTCTTCGGAACGGCGGCGAGCTCGGCCAGCGTGATCGGCTTCACCGGCGCGCGCAGGCGGTAGTAACCGATCTCCTGCGGGGTCTTGCCGCGCGCCTGCGCCATCAGCTCGGTGACGGTGAGGCCGCAGAGCCGGCCCTGGCACGGGCCCATGCCGGTGCGGCGATAGGCCTTGAGCTGATTCGGTCCGGTCGCGCCGATCGCGACGGAATCGAGCACGTCCTTCGCGGTCACCTCCTCGCAGCGGCAGACGATAGTATCGCCCGAGGGAACGCGGAAGTGCGGCGCGGGGCGGAACAGCGTGTCGAGAAACAGGCGGCCACGCTCGGCCTTGGCGAGGTCGGAACGGAGCGTCGCCATTGCGGGAAGTTTTGCGGCAGAAGCGGGCGCCAGTGCTTCGACCGCGGCGCGCGCGGCAATGCGACCGCGCACCACGGCTGCACTCGCGCCGCCGATGCCGGCCCCGTCACCGGCGATCGCGATGCCGGCGACCGACGAATTGCCGCTCGCGTCCAGCACCGGCGACCAGCAGAGCTGCAGATCATCCCAGCGATGCTCGATGCCGGCGGACATCGCCAGATTGACGTTGGGCACGACACCCTGATGCAGCAGCAACAGATCGGTGGGAATGGTCTCGCGCTTGCCGCCGGCGACATAGCTCACGCTGGCAAGCTGGCCATCACCGGAAGCCGCAAGCTCGGTGACGCCAGAGACGACCTGCACCTTTGCCTTCACTTCGCGCATCATCGACAGGCCCTTGGCGAAATAGGGCGAGGTCAGGAACGCGAAGGCATACGGCAGCGCGGCGAAATAATTGCCGCGCTCGGTGGTGTTTAGAATACGATCGATGCGGCCGCCAAGCCGCAGGATCTGCGCGGCGAGCAGCCACAGCAGCGGCCCCTGCCCTGCGATCGCCGTGCGTCCGTCGGGCACCAGCGCCGAGGACTTCAGCATGGTCTGCGCCGCGCCCGCGGTCATCACGCCCGGCAGCGTCCAGCCGGGAATTGGGAAGGGCCGCTCCAGCGCGCCGGTCGCGAGAATCACGCGTTTCGCCTTGACGAAGGCCGAGGCGCCGCCGATCGAGACGGCAATATCGAGATTGCGGTCGAGGCTCCAGACAGTCGCACGCTGGATGACTTCCGCGCTGCTCGCGCGCAGCGACTGCACGAGCTCGGCCCCGACCCAATAATCGGCGCCGAGCTGATTGCGCTCGGTGACCGGAGTCGAAGAAATCGCACGGAACACCTGACCGCCGGGGCCGATGTTCTCGTCGAGCAGCAGCGTCGAGAGGCCAGCCTCAGCGGATGTTGCGGCAGCAGCAAGGCCGGCAGGCCCGGCGCCGATCACCACGACGTCATAGTTTTCGCGCTTGGGAGCCACGCTCATTTTCCGATCTCCCGCTTGCCCTTCTGAATTTCGATCTGCATGCCCTCGGCGACGGGCACAAGGCACCCTTGCCGGTTGCCGACGCCGTCGATGGTGACGAGGCAGTCGAAGCAGACGCCCATCATGCAATAAGGCAGACGCGGCGCGCCGCTGACAGCGGTGGAACGCCGTGCGTCGCAGCCCGAGGCCAGCAGCGCGGCAGAGACGGTGTCGCCCTGGCGCGCTGCGACGGCGACGCCGTCGACGAAGATCTGCACCTCTGGCCGGTTGTCCTGTTCGGATCGCTTGAACATGGGGATGCCTCTTGGCTCCTTCTCAAAATCTTCAGTAACCGCTGCTGTTGGCAGCACCTGCGCCGCCAAAACGGCTCGCCGAGAACGCGCCGACCAGCTCCGGCTCGAGCGCGCCCTGTGCCACCATGCGCGCGATCTCGAAGGCGTGGTTGGAGGCGAGCGTCACGCCGGAATGGCAGCAGGCGACGAAGGCGCCGGGATGCGTCTCCGACTGGTCGTAGATCGGGAAGCCGTCCTGCGGCATGACGCGAATGCCGGACCAGCTCCTGACCACGTTGAGCCGCGCCAGATGCGGGAACATGCGCTGCGCGCGATCGGCCATGACGCCGCTGATCGACGGCTTCAACGTGCGATCGTCGAGCTCGTCCTCCTTGCTGTCGCCGATCATCACCGTACCCTCGTCGGTCTGGCGGATCGTGGTCAGCGGATGCGGCAGGAACGGCATGGTGCGCTCGGTCACGACGACCTGGCCGCGAGTCGGGCCCATCGGCGCAAAGAGGCCGACCATCGGCGCCAACGTCTGGTTGGCATTGCCGGCGGCAAGCACGATCTTGGCGGCACGCAGCTCGCCCTGCGGCGTCGTCAGGCGAAATTCGCCGCCGCTCTTGCTGATCGCCGATACCGGGCGCTCCGGAAAATAGTCGATGCCGAACGCAATGAAGCCGGTGTGGAAGGCGCGGAAAGTGCGCAGCGAATTGACGTGGCCGTCGAGCGGACAATAGCTGCCGCCGGAGACCTCGGGGCCGATCAGCGGTAGTGCCTTCTTCACCTCGGACGGCCGCAGCATCTCCATCTTGTAGTCGGCCGCGCCGACCTGGTTGTGCATGCGCTTGACGAGCTCGGTGCGCTGGCCGAATTCGTCCTCGCCGAGCGTAAGATGAAAACCGCCGTTCTGCTGCAGGGCGACGTCGAGGCCCGTCTGCTGCTTCAGCTCGGAGGCCAGCCGGCCCCACGCTTGCGAGGCCTGCACGGTCCACCGCGTATAGGCAGGCATGCCGAGCCCTTTGCTCTGCACCCACACCAGCGCGAAGTTCGCGCGCGAGGCGCGCTTGGTGATGTCGCCTTCGTCGAGCACGGCGACCTTCTTGCCGAGCCGGCCGAGGCCCCAGGCAATGGCGGAGCCGAGCAATCCGCCGCCGACGACGGCGACGTCGTATTCTCCTGGCATGAGTTCTCCTATCGTCCCGTATCGCCCTTGCCGGCGAGCACACGGTCGAGCCCGTAGAAGCGGTCGAGCAGAATGAGGGCGGCCATGGTGATTGCGATCACGCAGGCCGAGACCGACGTCACAAGCGGATCGATGTTGTCCTGGATGTAGAGAAACATGCGGACCGGCAACGTCTCGGTCCCTGGCGCAGCAAGGAAGACGGTCATGGTGAGATCGTCGAAGGACTGGATGAAGGCGAGCGCCCAGCCGCTGATGACGCCGGGCAGGATCAGCGGCAAGGTCACGCGGCGAAACAGCGTCCAGCCGCCGGCGCCGAGCGAGACCGCCGCCATCTCGACCGTGCGGTCCATGCCGATCGCCGCCGCCAGCGTCAGCCGCAGCGCGAACGGGAACACGATGATGACATGGGCGATGATCAGCGCGGCAAAGCCTCCGCCTAGTCCCACCGAGGTGAAGAAGCGCAGGAAGGCGATGCCGAGCACGACGTGCGGGATCATCAGCGGCGACAGGAACAGCGCCGCCAGCGCATCACGGCCGCGGAAACGATAGCGCGCGATTGCGAGCGCCGCCGGCACCGCGAACAGGAGCGCCACGAGCGAGGACAGCGCGCCAAGGCCGAGGCTGACCCAGAACGCATGGATGAACTCGGGGTAGTTCGCGATGGTCCTGAACCAGCGCAGCGAAAACCCGTTGGTCGGCAGCGACAGAAAACCTTCGGGCGTGAAGGCGACAAGACAGACCACCAAGATTGGCGCCACCATGACGATGACGAAGACGGTGTGGAAGATCAGCGCGAGCGGTCCGTTCCGGCTCATCGGAACACCTCCGCATAGCGGCGCTCGATCAGCGCGTTGCTGCCGACGACGATCAGCACCAGTGCGGCCAGCAGCAGCGTCGCGACGGCGGCACCGAGTGGCCAGTTCAGGGTGTTGAGGAATTCGTCATAGGCGAGCGTTGCCGCGACCTTGAGCCGGCGCCCGCCGATGATCGCGGGTGTTGCGAACGCGCTGGCCGAGAGCGAAAACACGATGATCGCGCCCGACAGCACGCCGGGCATGATCTGGGGCATGATGATGCGGCGGATGATGGTCGCAGGGCCCGCGCCGAGCGACATCGCGGCATTCTCGATCTGCGGATCGAGTCGCTGCAGCGCCGCCCACACCGAGAGCACCATGAACGGCATCATCACATGCGCGAGCGCGATCACCACGCCTGTTTCGGTGAACATGAAGGGAATGGGGGAGCCGATTAGCCCGAGTGACATCAGGAGCTTGTTGACCAGCCCGTTGTTGCCGCCAAACAGCAGGGCCCAGCCCAGCGTGCGCGCCACCACCGAGATGAGAAGCGGCCCGAGAATGACCAGCAGGAAAAAACTCTTCCAGCGGCCGCTCATGCGGTTGAGGATATAGGCTTCGGGCGCGCCGAGCAGTGCGGTGAGCAGCGTGGTCAGGATCGCGATGCGGAAGGTCCGCCAGAACATCTCGGCGTAATAGGGATCGGTCGCGATCTCGTGCCAGTTCTTGAGGATGAAGACCGGCTCGATGCCCTTGTACTGGCCCCAATCGTGGAACGACAGCATCACCGTCATCGCCAGCGGAATCAGCAGCACGCCAACGAATAGCATCAAAGCGGGCGCGGTCAGCACCCACGGCGCGCGCAGGCTGCGCTCCTCGGCCGCCATGCTCATGCGCCGGCCCTCGCGCGCACGCTCATGTCCTCGGGCCGCCAGGTGAGGCGAACCGCGTCGCCTTCGGCCGGCTGCGCTTTGCCGTCGTTCTGGCGGATCACGATCGCCGGGCCGCATTCGCTGTCGCACTGGAACAGCCAGTGATTGCCCTGGAAGATGCGCGTGATGATCTTTGCGCTGAGCCCCGTATCGCCGAAGCCGATTCTTTCGGGACGCACGCTGACGGTCACGGGACCGCCAAGCCCGGCCGGCGCCGGTGCGCGCCAGGAGCCGGCCACCAGTTGCGTCGGCGCCACGGTCCGGTCGATCATTCCGGCAAAGTCGTTGGTCTTGCCGAGGAATTGCGAGACGAAGGCCGAGGCCGGCTTCTCATAGGTTTGCTGCGGCGTGCCGATCTGCTCGATCTTGCCCTGGCTCATCACCACGATACGGTCGGACAGCGACATCGCCTCGTTCTGGTCGTGCGTGACCAGGATCGTGGTGGTGCCGACGGTGCGCTGGATCTGGCGCAGCTCGATCTGCATCTCCTCGCGCAGCTTGGCGTCGAGGTTGGACAGCGGCTCGTCGAGCAGCAGCACGCTCGGCTTGATCACCAGCGCACGCGCCAGCGCCACGCGCTGCTGCTGGCCGCCGGACATGCGGCGGGGGTGACGGTCCTCGTATCCGGCGAGGCCCACCATCGCGAGTGCGGCGCGGACGCGTTCGGACCTTTCAGCGCGCGGCACGCCACGCATCTCCAGGCCGAAGGCGACGTTCTCCGCCGCGGTCATGTGCGGAAACAGCGCGTAGCTCTGGAACACGATGCCGAGGCCGCGCTTGGCCGGATGGATCGCGGTCAGGTCCTTGCCCTCGAGCCGGATCGCGCCGCGTGTCGGATCGAGGAAGCCCGCGATCATCTGCAGCGTCGTGGTCTTGCCGCAGCCGGACGGGCCGAGGAAGGAGATGAACTCCCCCTTTCCCACCGACAGGCTGAAGTCATCGACCACGGTCTGCGTGCCGAACTGCTTTGCGACCCGATCGAGCTCGAGATAGGCCATGACGCTGTCTCCGCGGCGACCGATCAGCGTTCGACCTCGCGATTCCAGCGCTTGGTCCACTCCTCGCGCTTCTCGTTGATGACGGTCCAGTCCGGATTGTAGAGCTTGGCCGCGCGCTCGCCGATCGGCGCCATCTTGCCGAGCTCGGGCGGGATCACCAGCGATTTCAGCACCGGGCCGTAGCCGTAATCCTTCAGCATCACGAGCTGGGTTTTCGGATCGAGCAGCATCTTGACGAAGCTCGCAGCGAGCGGCGAAGCATTGGGCTTGTTGATCGGACACGCCGTGGTCAGCAGCGTCGCTGCGCCTTCCTTGGGATAGACGAAGTCGACAGGGAAGCCGGTATTGGCGAAGCTCTGCACGCGGCCGGTGCCCCACACCGCGATCACGGCCTGGCCGGACTGGAACAGCTCGGTCATCTTGCCCGGCGACGGCTCATAGGCCAGCACGTTCGGATTGATCTGCTCCTTGAAGATCTTGAAGCCGGACTCGACGTTGGTCTCGCCGCCGCCGTTCATCTTCGACAGCATCACCAGCGCTTCGAGGCCATAGGTGTTGTTGATCGGCGGGATCACGAGCTGTTTTGCGTATTTCGTGTCCTTCAGATCGTTCCACGAGGTCGGCGGCGCCCAGCCTTTCTCCTTGAACACCTTGGTGTTGTACATCAGGCCGGTAGCGACGATGCCGATCGCGACGGCGCGATCGTCCTTGAAGCGCGCGGTGTCGTAGAGATCGGCGGGCAGGCCGTCGAGCTTGCCGCAGAAGCCGAGCTGGATGGCCTGGTACATCGGGCCGTCGTCGACGATGGCAACGTCGATCTGCTGGTTGCCCTTCTGGGCCTGGAGCTTGGCCAGCGTGTCGGTGGAGTTGCCAGCGACGTATTCGACCTTGACGCCGTTCTCCTTCTCGAAGGCCGGGATCACCTCGTCGCGGATGGTCTTCTCGAACGAGCCGCCATAGCCGGCGACGTAGAGCGTCTTTTGCTGGGCCGAGGCGGCCGAGGGAGCGGCAATGAGCGCTGCGATGCTGACCGCGGTCAGAAGGCGAAAAGTCTTCATGTGGACCGATCTCCAATACCGGAATGAGGTGACGTGCCGACGAGTCTCGCTTGGCTGAAGCGCGTTGCCGCATTCCCTTCCGCGCGAATCCCTCTCCGATCAGGGCTCCGGCCCCCATTCGGTGGGTTTTGGCGCGATCTGGAGGTTTGAACCCCTCCAATCTGCCGAAAAAGCGGGCTGTCTCCAGTCCTGATGAAAAAGATCGCAGACCCAAGCTTCCATCGTCCAATGAATAATGGCACCCTCTGCATGCCGAAATGTTATGGATGGGACTGGGGATGGCGCGGATCAATTCGCGGCAGGTGGAGGCCTTCCGCGCGACGATGCTGACTGGCAGCGTGACCGAGGCGGCGGCGCTGATGAAGGTGACGCAGCCGGCCGTCAGCCGCTTGCTGCGCGACCTCCAGGCCCTGCTCAAAATGGAGCTGTTCGAGCGGCGCGGCACCGGTCTGGTGCCGACCGCCGCGGCGATGGCGCTCTACACCGAGGTCGAGCGTTCCTTCGTCGGCCTTGAACGCATCACGGCGGCGGCGGAAGAAATCCGCGGACGCCGCACGGGCTCGCTACGCATCGCAGCACTGCCGGCGCTGTCGAACGGCTATCTGCCGCGGCTCACCGGTCACTTCCTGAAGGAGCGGCCCAACCTCAACCTGGCCTTCTTCGGTGTCATCTCGCCGATCGTGGTCGACTGGGTGCTGAACAATCAATGTGACGTCGGCTTTGCCGAGGTGCCGATCGCGCATTCCGGTCTGCCGAGCCAGAGACTGCCGGCGCCAGCGCGCGTCGCAGTGCTGCCGACCGGTCATCGCCTCGCGGAGAAGGAAGTGCTGGAGCCGCGCGATTTCGAGGGCGAGACCTTCATCTCGCTGTCGGCGGGATCCTCGAGCCGGCATCTCGTCGACCAGGTCTTCCACCGCCACGATGTCCGCCGCGTGCTGCGCGTCGAGACCACGCTGTCGGAGATCATGTGCGGCATGGTGTCGTCGGGCCTTGGCGTCGCGATCTGCGATCCCTTCACGGCGCAGGAATTTGCAACGCGCGGCGTCGTCGTGCGCCGCTTCCTGCCGCGCATCGACTTCGAATTCTCCGCGGTCTTTCCGGCGCAGCGCAGTCCATCACCGGTGGCGCTGGACCTGGTCGAGACCATGCGCAAGGCGCTGGTGGAGTTCGAGGATTAGGGCTTCGGTTCGAACAGTGCAGCTCCATGCTCGCTGCCACCTCTCCCGCAAGCGGGAGAGGGAGCGCACCGTCTTCGTGGCGCCAGTAGCGCTCAACCACTGAACGCCGCCTGCGCCTCCGGCAGATCCCAGATCTTGCCGATCGCGGCGGTGCCCGCCGCAATGATCGCAGCTTCATCCGCGCCGAGATAGCGCCCCTCATCGACCAGGACCCGGCCGTCGACCATGACCTGATCGATATTGGCGCGGTTGGCGAGTGCGATCAGCGCGCGGCGCGGGTCGAACAGCGGCTGCAGATGCGGATGGGTGAGATCGACGATAGTGAGATCGGCGGTCGCGCCCGGCTCGATGCGGCCGAGATCGGGCCGCTTGATGACGTCGGCGGCGACCCTCGTGTTCGCCTCGATCAGCTCGGGTGAGTTCGCGACGTCAGGGCGCGCCGAAATGATCTTGGAGATCAGCGACGCCGCATTGAGCTCGCCGAGCAGGTCCATGTTGTAGCCGTCGGTGCCGACCACGGTGCGCACGCCGTGCGCGGCGAAGCGGCTGAACGGCGCGGTGATGCCGGCACGCGCGAACACGCGCGGGCAGTTCAAGACGGTCATGCCGCGCGCGGCCATCAGCCTGAGATCGTCGTCGCTCGAGAACATGCAATGCGCCGCCATCAGATCGGGCGCGAGCAGGCCGAGCCAATCGAGATATTGCGCCGGGGTGCGGCCGCCATAGCGCTTGGCGATGGTCTCGACCTCGGCGCGGCTCTGCGCCATGTGCGTCGTGATGGGAACGCCGAGCTCGCGCGCCCGGCTGGCGCAGGCCTTCAGCAGATCGGGGCCGCAGGTGTCGGTCGCATGCGGGCTCATGGCGAGCTTGATGCGGCCGTCGCCGCGACTATTCCAGCGCTGATAGAGCGCGTCCCACGTCGCCATATCAGCAGCGCCGTCATCGCCGGAATATTGGACCACACCGTCAGGCCCGGCCTTGGCGTCGGAGGTCGAGAACAGATAGGGCGCTCCGTAGAAGCGGATGCCCATCTCCTCCGCCGCGTCGAACATCTCGGGGATCGAGTTGCGGAACGGCTCCATCACCGTGGTGGCGCCGCCCTTGAGCAGCTGGAGGATGCCGAGCCGCGCCACCGCAAGCCGCTCTTCTGCGGAGAGGATATCGGCGCCGCGCTTGGTCAGCGGCAGCAGCACCGTGTAGACGATGCTCTGGTTGTTCTTGCGGCCGTTGCCGTCCTCGGTGTGGCTGCGCGCCACTGCTTCCGAGAAGCAATGATTGTGCAGGTTGAGCAGGCCCGGCAGGACGAAGCGGCCTGGGCGATCATAGACCTGATCGGCGCGCGGCTTGTCGCGCGTGATCGCTGCAATCTTCTTGCCTTGGACGAGAACCCAGTGGTCGCGCAAGACATCCTGCGCGCCGTCTTTGCGTGACAGCACATAGCTGCCGAAGATTGCTGTGGTGCTCATGCGGGGCGCACGTTCCAGAACACGGCGGTGCCGTCGAGAATGCCGGTGATGGCCTTGCGATAGGCCGTCGGCTGCTTGTAGAGGCCGATCGGAATATAGGGGATTTCCTCGAACGCCACCCTCTGGACTTCGCGGCAGATGCGCTGCTGTTCGGCGAGCTCGGAGGCCGCCAGCCACTGGCTGCGCAACTCGCCCATCTTCGTGCTCGCGTACCAGCCGGCGACCTTGCCTTCACCGCGGATGTTGGTGTTGCCGGCCGGGTTGAGCCAGTCGATGCCCTGCCAGTTGCCGACCGCGGCGCTCCAGCCGCCCTGCGGAAGCGGATCCTTCTTCAGCTGGCGCTGCAGCACCACGGCGAAATCGAGGCCGGCATATTCGACGTTCATGCCGGCCTTGCGCAACGAGTCCACCGCGATCTCGCCAAGCGGCTTTTGCGCCAGCGAATTGGTGGGGACCAGCAGCACGATCTTCTCGCCGTTATAGCCGGCGGCCTTGAGGTCAGCCTTGACCTTGGCGTAGTCGCGCGGGCCGCGGAACACGTCGAGGCCGACCTCATTTGCCATCGGGGTGCCGGGTGCGAAATAGCCGACCGGCGAGACCTGGAACGCCGGATCGGTGCCGGCGACAGCGGTCATGAACGCGGACTGATCGATCGCACCCAGGAGCGCGCGGCGGATGGCGGGATTGTCGAACGGCGGCTGCAGGTGGTTGAGGCGCAGCATGCAGGCGTAGCCTCTGGGATCGAGGATGCGCGTCTCGATATCGCCGGCCGCCTTGATCACTGGCAAGAGATCGTGCGGCGTGGTCTCCTGCCAGTCCTGCTCGCCGGTCTGCAGCGCGGCGACGCCGGTGCCGGCATCGGGCGTAGTGGTCCAGACCACGCGATCGTAGTGCACGATCTTCGGCCCCGCGGTCCAATCCGGCTTGCCGTCGGTGCGCGGCTGGTAGCGCTCGAATTTGGCATAGGCGTTGCGCGCGCCCTGTACGCGCTCGTCGGCGAGATAGCGGAACGGGCCGCTGCCAATGACATCGGTGAGCGGCTTGAACGGATCCTGGCTCGCCAGCCGCTCCGGCATCATGAAGCAAGCGTTGATCGCGGCCTTGCCGAGCGCCTGCGGCAGCAGCGGAAAAGGACGCTTCAGACGAAAGCGGATGGTGCGGTCGTCGGCAGCGGTGAGCTCGGCGGTCGCCTCCATCAGCTCGCCGCCAAAGCCGTCGCGCGCGGCCCAGCGGCGGATGCTGGCGACGCAATCGCGCGCCAGCACGCGTTCGCCGTCGTGCCAGAACAGACCATCACGAAGCGTGAGGTCCCACTGCAGCTGGTCGGCGGAGATGGCCTGGCCCGACAGCATCTGCGGCGAGACCTGGAGCGAGGAGCTCATGCCGTACAGCGTATCGTAAACCATGAAGCCGTGGTTTCGCGACACCTGTGCCGTCGAATAGATGGGATCGACGAAGGCGAGATCGATGACGGGAATGAAGCGCAGCGTGGATTGCGATTCAGCGCGGACGATGCCCGGCAGCGACAGCGCCGGCAGCGCCGCGCCGGCCTTGAGGAGCGAACGGCGGGAGATGGACATCAGCGGTGACCGGCTTCGTGGCGCAGGAAGTTTTCCGCGATGTTCTCGCCGGTGGTGATCCAGACATCCGGGCACGACTTTGCGTAGCTCAGGAACTCGCGCAGCAGACGCAGCCGCATCGGGCGGCCCGCTGCATTGCGGATGCAGCACGGTCGTCACCATCGCGCCCCAGTCGCGGACTTCGTCCAGCTCGTCCTTCCACATCGAGAGCACGTGCTCCTTCGGGAAAATCGAGCGCGGACTGAAGCGCGCGGACAGGCCGTGCATCCAGTCGTCATAGCTCGCGGTGACCGGCAGCTCGATCGTGCCGGGCCTGCCGTCGGCGAGACGATGGCGATAGGGCCTGACGTCGTCGCGGAACGAGGACGTATAGACGATACCGTGCCGCACCAGCGCGACGCGCAGTTCCTCCGTGAACTCGCCATAGGGCGCGCGATAGCCGGTCGGCTTGACGCCGAGCCGGCGCTTCAAAGCCTCGAAACCGCGCTCCAGCTCCTCCTCGATCCAGGGATCGCCGGGATCCGGCAGCAGATGGTGATAGCCGTGATGTCCGATCTCGTGACCGGCCTTCAAGATGGATTCCGCCATCGCCGGATGCGCGTCGACCGACCACCCCGTGACGAAGAACGTCGCCTTGAGATCGAGCTGGCCGAGCAGCTCCAGCAGCTTCGGCGTGCCGACGCGCGCCTCGTAGCCGCCATAGCTCATGGTGATGAGCCGCTGCGCATGCGCCGCGTCCTTGCTGGTCCAGGCACTCTCGGCGTCCACGTCGAACGACAGGAACATCGCGGATGTGTACGGCTTCGGCCAGGGATATTCGGGCGCGGGATCCGCGGTGTTGGCCGGAACGAGCGGAATGCTCTGGAGTGCCTTACTGTCCAGCATTGATGGTCGCCTTCTCGATTGCGTTGTCGCTCAATTTCCACTTCGCCAGCAGCGTCTTGTAGGTGCCGTCCGCGATCAGTGCGTCGACGGCTTCCAGCATTGCCTGCTGCAATGCCTTCTCCTTCACCGGCAGAGCAATGCCGGTGAATTGCTGTGCGATGGGCTCGCCCACGGTCGCATAGGTGTTGGGCTCGAGGTCCATGATGTAGGGCAGCGTCTCGTTGCCCTGGGCAGCGGCATCGATGCGGCCTTGCCTCAGCTGGGTGCGCGCGTCGGCCGAGCCGTCGGTGCCGACGACCTGGATCGGATTGCTGCCGCAGTTCTTCTCGCTCCACGCGGTGATCTGGGCCGGGAACATCGTGCGGCGGCTGGAGCCGACCTTCTTGCCGCACAGTGACGTCGCACCCTTGAATTCCGGCTTGCGCGACGCCTGCACGAAGAACTGCGGGCCGCTGCGCAAATAATCGACGAAGGTCGCGACCTCGTGCCGGCTCGCATAGTCGGTGAAGCCGGACAGGATGGCATCCACCCGCCCGGTCGAGATCGAGGGCATGAACTCGGCAAAACTGGTCTCGGTCCATTCGATCTTGACGCCGAGCTTGCGGCCGATGGCTTCACCGAGATCGACGTCGAAGCCGGAGAGCGCGTTGGTGGCGGGATCGCGGAACTCCATCGGCGGATAATTCGGCACGACCGCCACTTTGATGCTGCCGCGCTTTGCGATTTCAGGCGGCAATTCGGCCGCCATTGCCGACGCGCTCATGACGCCCAGGAACGCCGCCGCAAGCAAAAGTCTCTTCATCACATACCCCCAATGTCAGATCACTGCCGATAGAAATGCCTTGGTGCGCTCCTCGCGCGGCGCGCCCAACACGTCGGAGGCGCGGCCCTGCTCGACGATCGCGCCCTGATCCATGTAGACGACGCGGTCGGCGACCTCGCGGGCGAAGCCGAGCTCGTGCGTCACCACCATCATGGACATGCCGCTTCGCGCCAGTTCCTTCATCACCGCGAGCACCTCGCCGACGAGCTCGGGATCGAGCGCGCTGGTGGGCTCGTCGAACAGCATCAGCATCGGCTTCATGGCGAGCGCCCGCGCGATCGCGACACGCTGCTGCTGGCCGCCGGAGAGCTGCGCCGGATAGGAATCCGCCTTGGCCGCCAGCCCGACGCGACGAAGCAGTTCGATCGCCTCGGCGCGCACCTCGTCCGGCTTGCGCCCCTGAACCTGGATCGGACCTTCCGTGATGTTCTCCAGCGCGGTCTTGTGCGGAAACAGGTTGAAGCGCTGGAACACCATGCCGGTCTTGAGCCGCTGCCGCCCGATCTCGCGCTCGCTGAGGCGATGGAGTTTTCCGCCTTGCTCGCGCACGCCGAGCAGCTCGCCGTCGAGCCAGATGCCCCCGGCATCGATCGTGGCAAGCTGATTGATGCAGCGGAGCAGCGTCGTCTTGCCGGAGCCGGAGGCGCCGATCAGGCACATCACCTCGCCGGGCCAGACGTCGAGCGAGACGTTGTTGAGAGCCTGAAACTCTCCAAAGTTCTTGGCTACGGAGCGGATCGCGACGAGCGGTTTTGTCATCGCGCCAGCCGCAATGTGCCGCGCGCAAAGCGGCGTTCGAGCAACATCTGGAGCGGGGTCAGGATCGAAACCGCGAGCAGGTACCAGAGCCCGGCGACGATCAGGAGCTCGATGACGCGGGAGTTGGCGTAGTAGATGTTCTCGGCATTGTGCAGCAGCTCCGGATACTGGATCACGCTGGCGAGCGAGGTCGCCTTCACCATGCCGATGAACTCGTTGCCGAGCGGCGGGATCACCACGCGCATCGCCTGCGGCAGCACGATCCGGCGCAGCGCGCGCAGCCGTCCCATGCCGATGGCCTGCGCCGCCTCATATTGCCCGATATCGACCGACAGCATGCCGGCGCGCATGACTTCGGAGGTGTAGGCGCCCTGGTTGATGCCGAGCCCGAGCAGCGCGGCAAGGAACGGCGTCATGACGTCGACGGCGCGCGCGGACCACAGGCCGGGGATACCGATGGTCGGGAACACCAGCGCGAGGTTGAACCACAGCAGCAGCTGCAGGATCAGTGGCGTTCCGCGGAACAGCCAGGTGTAGCCGGCGGCGACCGACTTCAGCACCGGATTGGGCGACAGCCGCATGATCGCGACGACGATGCCGAGGAAGATGCCGAGCATCATCGCCAGCACCGCCATTACCATGGTGTTGACGATGCCTTCGAGGATGACCTTTGCGGTCAGGAAGCGGCTGACATAGGACCATTCGATCTGGCCGTTCGCAAAGGCGCGCGCGATCGCCGCCAGCACGAGGACGATCAGGGCCGCGCTGATCCAGCGAAACCAGTGCGGTTCGCGCGCGATCCGCATGCCCGACAGATCGGGAAATCCTTGCGCGAGTGCCGGCGCCTGCTTCATTGCGGCGCCGCGTTCAGCATGGGCTGGGCGACTGCATTGGTCCCCAAGCCCCATTTGTCGAGAATGGCCTTGTACGAGCCGTCAGCGATCATCGCCGCGAGCTTCTCCGTCACGACCTCGCGCAAGACCGCATCGTCCTTGCGGAACATGATGCCCTGATAGCCCCTGGCAAAGGGCTCGCCGACGATGCGATACTTGCCGGGCTCCTGTTGCTGCGCATAAGGCAACGTCTCGCTGCCCTGCACGGCGGCGTCGATGCGGCCCTGCTTGAGCTGGTTGCGGACGTCGATGGAATTCTCGCCCGGAACGTACTGGATCGCGGGCTTGCCGGCCGGCTCGCAATTTTGCTTGCTCCACTTCTCGATCTCGACCGGGAAGCTGGTGCTGCGGGTGGTGCCGACCTTTTTGCCGCAGAGATCGGGGGCGTCCTTGGCCGCGCTCTCCGCCATCACGAAGAACTGCGGGCCGGTTGCGAGGTAATCGACGAAGTCGGCGGTCTCGCGCCGCGAGGCACGATCGGAGATGCCGGAAATAATGAAGTCGGCTCGCTTGGTCTGGAGCGAGGGGATCAACTCGGCGAACGGCGTCTCGCTCCAGACGATCTTGAGGTCGCCAAGCCGCTTGGCGAGCTCTTTCGCCAGATCGATGTCGAGCCCGACCAGCTCGTTGGTTGCGGGATCGCGATATTCCATCGGCGCGTAGGTGGAGTTGACTGTCAGCTTCAGCGTGCCGGCCTGCTTGATCTCCGCCGGGAGCTCGGCGCCTCGCGCCGACGTCACCGCGGCCAGCGCCGCGCAGGCAAGCAAATACGAGAGGCGTGTCATGTCAGCTCCTTTTGCCAACGCCGCGACCGGCCGTTGGTCAATCTGCGTCGAGAACGGCCGGCTCGATGATGCCGGCACGCTCGGTGATCACCCTGTATTGCTCGGGCCGCCGATGGGCGGCGAAGTTGAACATCTTGTCCTTGCCCTGGCGGCAGAGGTCGAGATCGATGTCGGCGACGATCACCTCGTCGGCCAGCGTCTGCGCCTGCGCGACGATGCGGCCGTTGGGATCGACGATGCAGGAGCCGCCGATCAGGCCGGAGCCGTCCTCCTCGCCCGCCTTCGCCACCGAAATCGCCCAGGTCGCGTTCATGTAGGCGTTGGCCTGCGTCACCAGCGTCGAGTGGAAGGTGCGCAAGGCTCCGTCTTCGGTCGTGCCGCCGTTGGGATCGTAGGCCGCCGAATTGTAGCCGATGCAGACGAGCTCGACGCCTTGCAGACCGAGCACGCGCCAGGATTCCGGCCAGCGACGATCATTGCAGATCATCATGCCCATGATGGCATGGGCCCAGGACGAGCCGGCGCGGAAGGCGGGAAAGCCGAGGTCGCCATATTCGAAGTAGCGCTTCTCGAGTTGCTGGTAGCGCGCGCCCGGACGCGGCTCGACCGAGCCCGGCAGATGCACCTTGCGATAGCGGCCGAGAACCTCGCCGTCGCGATCGACCAGGATGGCGCAATTGTAGCGCCGCCCCTCCGCCGTCAGCTCGGCATAGCCGACGTAAAAGCCGACGCGGAGCGCACGTGCGCGATCGAACAGCTTCGCCACCGCGGGGTTCGGCATGCTGCGCTCGAAATACCGGTCGAGGGCCTCGCCTTCGAGCAGCCAGCGCGGGAAGAAGGTGGTGAAGGCGAGCTCCGGAAACACCACGAGGCTCGCACCCCGACCGGCCGCCTCCTCCAGCATGTCGAGCATCCGCGACAACGTATGCTCGCGCGTATCGGCTTTTTGCGTCGGCCCCATCTGAGCCGCGGCGGCGCGAAGGACACGAACCAAGTTTGCCTCCAATCTGTGCGCGTTGCCGCCTCAATGGGCGAACGAACCCTTTGATGCGACGCGCAAATCCGCTGCCATTACGGGCAAGCGCTGCTGCAAAATCAATTCGCGTTGCTATGATGTTTTGGCCCTGACTATAATCGGCAGTGATATGAACCTGCGTCAGCTCGAGATCCTTCGCGCCGTGATCCGCCACCGCACCACGGTGGCGGCGGCGGACGAGCTGGCGCTGTCGCAGCCGGCGGTCAGCAACGCGCTGAAGACGATGGAGGCGCAGGCGGGCTTTGCGCTGTTCGAGCGCGTCAACAACCGGCTGTTTCCAACCGCCGAAGCGATGGCGCTCTACAAGGAGAGCGAGGCGATCTTTGCGCTGCACGCCAAGCTCGAGAACCGCATGCGCGATTTGCGCGAGAACCGCGCCGGGCATCTCGCCATCGTGGCGACGCCGCCGCTCGCCTACAGCATCATTCCGTCCGCGCTGTCGGGCTTCCTGCGCCGCCGCCCGGAGACGCGGGTGTTCTTCGACGTACGGCGCTATGAGGGCATCATCGAGGGTGTGCTGAGCCGCGTCGCCGAGCTCGGCTTCGCGCTCGGCCTCACGCATCATCCCGGCATCGCGCATGAGGTGGTGCACACCGGCGAGATGGTCTGCGTGCTGCCGCCACAGCATCCGCTCGCGGAACGACCGGTGATCTCGGCCGCTGATCTCTCCGGCCTGCCCTTCATCGGGCTCGAACGCGGCACGCGGCTGGGCGAAGCCGTGCGCGACAGCTTTGCCCGTGCCGGTGCGCCGTTCCGGCCGACGGTCGAGGTGCGCTACTGCAACACGGCCTGCGTGCTGGCCGCCGCCGGCGTCGGCGCGGCGGTGGTCGATCCCTTCTCGCCGCGGCAGAACGGCGGCAGCGGCCTCGTCGTCCGTCCGTTCACGCCGACGACGCAGGCGGTCGCCTATATGCTATGGTCTGAAGCCGAGCCGCTGTCGCGTCTGGCCAAGGCCTTTCTCAACGAGATCCGCAAGGAGAGCGCTCTGCTCGAGCGCGCAGCGCCGCACCAGCAACATGGGGCAGAAAGCGGCTGAGCTTCGCAACCTTTTGAGCGGGAGGCCCATGGCACGCATCACCATCATCGAGACCGGAGAGGTGCCGCAAAAATACCGCGAGCGCCACGGTTCATTTCCGGACATGTTCGCGCGCATGATCCGCGCCGAGGAGCCGGCCGCGACGATCGAGGTCGTCAGCATCCCCAACGGCGATGCACTTCCCGATCCGAGCAAGCTCGAGGCCGTCCTGATCACCGGCGCGGCGGCCGGGGTCTATGACGGGCTCGACTGGATCGCGCCGCTGGAAGATTTCGTGCGGACGGCTTACGCCAACAAGACACCGATGGTCGGTGTCTGCTTCGGCCACCAGCTGATCGCGCAGGCGCTCGGCGGCACCGTGCGCAAATCGGAGCATGGCTGGGGCATCGGCCGGCATGTCTATCAGGTGCTGCCGGAGAACGGCCTCATCGACGGTGAAGCGGTTGCGGTCGCCGCCTCGCATCAGGACCAGGTGATCGAGCCGCCAAGCGATGCGCTGACGATCCTCTCCTCCGAGTTCACCCCGCATGCCGGCCTGCTCTATGCCAATGGCGCGACGCTGACAGTGCAGCCGCATCCGGAATTCGATGTCGGGTTCGCGCAAGTGTGCTGCGATCTGCGCGACGGCAAGGCACCTGATGAAGTCGTCGCCACCGCGAGGGCGTCGCTGGCGGAGCCGATGGATAATGCGAAGCTCGGCGGGGCGATTACAAGATTCCTGACGAAACGGTGAGTTCACCTCGCCCCGCTTGCGGGGAGAGGTCGGATTGCGCGCGGCGATGCGAAGCATCGTCTGCGCAATCCGGGTGA
The DNA here is from genome assembly GCF_044909005.1 of Bradyrhizobium sp. USDA 223. Classification (NCBI taxonomy): domain Bacteria; kingdom Pseudomonadati; phylum Pseudomonadota; class Alphaproteobacteria; order Hyphomicrobiales; family Nitrobacteraceae; genus Bradyrhizobium; species Bradyrhizobium sp. USDA 223. Next base: position 7,740,417 of record NZ_JBIYDR010000001.1, on the reverse strand, counting down.
GGGGGACTCTCCGCGAGTCCGTCTGCCATCGAGTTTGCTGAGACAGCCCCTCACCCCACCCCTCTCCCCGTAAGAACGAGGAGAGGGAGAGGAAGCGGTTCAGAACGGATCGCTTCCCAATCCCGGCACATCGGCCGGTCGCGGGCCCGGCGCCGCCCAGTGAAACCGGCGATCCTTCTCCGCAAGGGCGATGTCGTTGATCGAGGCCTCGCGCCGCTTCATCAGGCCGTGCTCGTCGAACTCCCATTGCTCGTTGCCGTAGGAGCGGTACCACTGGCCGCTTGCATCGTGCCATTCGTACTGGAAGCGCACCGCGATCCGGTTGCCGTCGAAGGCCCAGAGGTCCTTGATCAGGCGGTAATCCTGCTCCTTCTCCCATTTGCGGGTGAGGAAGGCGACGATGGCCTCGCGGCCCTGAAACACTTCCGAACGGTTGCGCCAGCGGCTGTCCTCGGTATAGGCGAGCGAGACGCGCACCGGATCGCGTGAATTCCAGGCGTCCTCGGCCATGCGGGCCTTTTGCGCGGCGGTCTCGCGGGTGAAGGGTGGAAGTGGCGGGCGCGACATGATGGCCTCATCGGTTGATCGGGACCGCGAATGTATCGTCGCAATCAGCGGAGTCGATAGGCCATCCACTATCGAGCGATCACGAAACCAGATCGGCCTTCATCAATTGGCGGATCGATTTCGGGATCGGCTGGGCGCGGCCGCCGCTGATGAAGGCAACGCGGACCTCGGCTTTCACCAGCACGTCATCACCGCGCCGCACCTCCTGCGCCAGCATGATGGATGCCCCCTTCACCGCGACCGGCCAGGTCACGACGTCGAGCACGTCGTCCATTCGCGCGGGCTTCAGGAAGTCCAGATGCATCGAGCGCACCACGAAGGCGAAGCCGGCGCCGTCCGTCTCGGCCTGCTCGAACAGCACCTGCTGCTCGGCGCCCATCAGCCTGAGATGATTGGTGCGTCCGCGCTCCATGTAGCGCAGGTAATTGGCATGATAGACGATGCCGGAAAAATCCGTGTCCTCGTAATAGACGCGGACCTGCATGTGGTGGCGGCCGTCGCGGATCTCGCCGTCGAGATGAGCTGTCACGTCGCGAGCCTCTTCACTGGTCGGTAACCGGCTCGTTGTGCGCAAAAACAGCCGGACGCGCAAGCGTGTTAGGACACAACCAGCCCTGACCTTCCCAGCGTCACCTCGACGATCTCGGGCGGCACGCCGAAGCGGAGCGGCATGATGCTGCAACCGAGGCCGCCGGAGACGATGAGATCGCATTTCAGACGGAAATGGCCATAGGCGAGCCGCAGGCCGTTCCTGGGCGCGACGGCCGGCGACCAGCCGAGCAGGCGGACCTGGCCGCCATGAGTATGGCCGGACAGTTGCAGTGCGACGCGCGCAGGCACGAGCGGTGCGATATTGGGCTCGTGCGCGAGCAGGATGACCGGTGCATCGTCGGTGATCTTGGCCAGCGTGGCGTTGAGATCGTCGGCACCGAAGTGCGCCATGCTCCGGAAGCGCCGCGCCGGCAGGAAGGCGAGCTGATCGCCGAGGCCGGCAAGCCAGAACGGACGTCCGTCCTTGGTGAGGCGGACGGCATCATTCTCGTAGACGGGGATGCCGGCCGCCTCCAGCGCCCGATGCGCGATGGTCGGCCCTTGCCCTGCCCGCTGCACTGTTCTGTCATCCCAATAATCGTGGTTGCCCATCACGGCATGGACGCCGAGGGGCGCCTTCAGGCGCGCCAGCACCCTCGCCCATTCGCTCGACGGAATGAAGCGCGTGACATGGTGAAGGCCGGCGACATAGTCGCCGAGCAGCACAATGAGATCGGCGTTGAGCGCGTTGGTCCGGTCGACGATGCCCTCGATGCGCTCCAGCGACATCCAGGGATCGCAGGCATGGATGTCGGCGATGGCGGCAATCTTCAGCGGAAAATCCGCCGGCCACTGCCGCGGCGTGGGATGATAGCGCGTGACGCGGAGGCGCAGCACCGGCTCGACACCGACGCCGTAGGCGGCGGTCGAGACGCCGAGGGCGGACAGACCGCCGATGGAACGGATGAGATGACGGCGCGTGATCATGGAAGCCCGATGGTGATGCGGCGTCTTGATGATATCCGATTGGAGCGGAATTGGGGTGCGTTCGTGCAGATCGTCTGCACGAGATTAACGGAAATTCATCATAGGCGGAACGGCGAGCGGTTCAGCAGATCACTCGTCGCTGTCATCCGTGCCGAACAGGCCGAACTGCGCCGCCGCATCGCGCGTGGGCTCGGCGAGGCCGAGATGGCGGAAGGCGTGCGAGGTCAGCAGGCGGCCGCGCGGGGTGCGCTGGAGATAGCCGCACTGGATCAGATAAGGCTCGATGATGTCCTCGATGGCATCGCGCGGCTCGGAAAGCGCTGCGGCCATGGTCTCGACGCCGACCGGGCCGCCGCCGTAGTTCGTCGCAATGGTCGAGAGATAGCGGCGATCCATGGCGTCGAGGCCGGCGGCGTCGACCTCGAGCGCGCTCAGCGCGTGGTCGGCAATCTTGCGGTCGATCTTGTCGGCATCGGCCGCGGAGGCGAAATCGCGCACGCGGCGGAGCAGGCGGCCGGCGATGCGCGGGGTGCCGCGGGCGCGGCGCGCGATCTCGTTGGCGCCGTCCGCGCTCATGCCGACGTTGAGCACGCGCGCGCCGCGGCTGACGATGCTCTCCAACTCCTCGATCGTGTAGAAGTTGAGCCGGACCGGAATGCCAAAGCGGTCGCGCAAGGGATTGGTGAGAAGGCCGGCGCGCGTGGTGGCGCCGACCAGGGTGAATTTCGACAGCTCGATCTTCACCGAGCGCGCCGCCGGTCCTTCGCCGATGATGAGGTCGAGCTGAAAATCCTCCATCGCGGGATAGAGCACCTCTTCCACCGCGGGGCTGAGGCGATGGATCTCGTCGATGAAGAGCACGTCGCGCTCTTCGAGATTGGTCAGCAGCGCAGCGAGGTCGCCGGCCTTGGCAATGACAGGCCCCGAGGTGGCGCGGAAGCCGACGCCGAGCTCCTTTGCGACGATCTGCGCCAGCGTAGTCTTGCCGAGGCCGGGCGGGCCGACGAACAGCACGTGATCCAGCGCCTCGCCACGCTTGCGCGCCGCTTCGATGAAGATCGAGAGATTCTTGCGCGCCTGCTGCTGGCCGACGAAGTCGGACAGCGATTGCGGCCTCAGCGCGGTGTCGCCGACATCGTCGCTGCGCCGCTCGGGCGAGACCATGCGGCTGGCCTTGGGGTCGCTCACTTCGCGAGCTCCTTCAGGCCAAGGCGAATGAGCTGCGCCGTCTCGGCGCCCTCACCCGCACTGCGCGAGGCCGAGGCAATCGCGGCGGCGGCCTGCGGCTGGCCGTAGCCGAGATTGACCAGGGCGGAGATCGCATCCGCGACGGGGCGCGGCGCGCGCTGGTCGTCTACGGCGCCGGCAAGATGCACGACGGCGGGATCGACACTGGCGAAGGCCGGCGCCTTGTCCTTCAATTCGGTGACGATCCGCTCGGCGACCTTGGGGCCGACGCCCGGCGTGCGCGCCACCGCGGCCTTGTCGCGCAGCGCAATCGCATTGGCGAGATCGGCTGGCGACAGCGTGCCGAGCACGGCCAGCGCGACCTTGGCGCCGACGCCCTGCACGGTCTGGAGCAGGCGAAACCATTCGCGCTCCTGATCGGTGCGGAAGCCGAACAGCTTGATCTGGTCCTCGCGGACATAAGTCTCGATCGACAGCACGGCGGCCTCGCCCGGCGAAGGCAGATGCTGCAGGGTGCGCGAGGAGCAATGTACCTGATAGCCGACGCCGCCGACGTCGAGGATGACGAAATCCTCGCCGTAGGAATCGATCAAGCCCTTGAGCTTGCCGATCATATCAAGACCTCATTCGCGGCAGAGACTTCTCCATCGTCATGGCCGGGCCTGACCCGGCCATCCACGCCTTCAACGCCGACAAGAAAGAACGTGGATGCCCGGGACAAGCCCGGGCATGACGGCGAGAACGCGTGACGACCAATCATATCCCCACCACCTTCAGCCTGAGAGCGGTGCTCTGGCGATGATGGGCGTGGGTGATGGCGATGGCGAGCGCGTCGGCTGCGTCCGCGGACGGCGGCTCGGCCTTCGGCAGCAAGATTTTCAGCATCATCGCGATCTGTTGCTTGTCGGCGTGGCCGGCGCCGACCACGGTCTTCTTGACCTGGTTCGGCGCGTATTCGGCGACAGAGATGCCGAACATTGCGGGCGCCAGCATGGCAACGCCGCGGGCCTGGCCGAGCTTCAGCGTCGCGACGCCGTCCTTGTTGACGAAGGTCTGCTCGACCGCGGCTTCCACCGGCTGGTGATTGGACAAGACGGAAGCGAGCCCTTCATGGATCGCGAGCAGCCGGCTCGACAGCGGCAAATCGTCGGGCGGTTCCACCGAGCCGCAGGCGACGTAGGCCAAGCGATTGCCCTCGGCCTCGATCACGCCCCAGCCGGTGCGGCGCAGGCCGGGATCGATGCCGATGATGCGAACGGGGCCACGAATCGGGAGCGCAGTCATGCGCCAGTGATAGCGGCTGGCTGCCCTGGAGGAAACAGAAACAGAACGGAAGTAACAAGGGAAGTAGGGCCGTCGAGCCCTACCCGCCCATCTTCGCAACAAGCGCGTCCGACACCTCGAAATTGGCGTAGACGTTCTGCACGTCGTCGTGCTCGTTGAGCAAGTCCATCAGCTTCAGGAGCTTCTCGCCGGTCTCGTCGTCGACGGTAACCGTATTCTGCGGCTTCCAGATCAGCGCGGCCTTGCGCGGCTCGCCGAACTTGGCTTCCAGCGCCTTGGCGACATCGCGATAGCTTTCCGTCGAAGCGTAGATCTCGTGACGGTTCTCGCCCGAGACGACGTCGTCGGCGCCGGCCTCGATCGCGGCATCCAGCACCGCATCGTCGGAGGCGACGCTGCGGTCGTATTCGATGATGCCGGTGCGGTCGAACATGAAGGAGACTGAGCCGGTTTCGCCGAGATTGCCGCCGGATTTGGTGAAGAAGGAGCGGATGTCAGAGGCGGCGCGGTTGCGGTTGTCGGTCAGCGCCTCGACGATGACCGCGACGCCGCCGGGGCCGTAGCCCTCGTAGCGGATCTCGTCATAGTTCTCGCCGTCGCTGCCAAGCGCCTTCTTGATGGCGCGCTCGATATTGTCCTTCGGCATGTTCTCCTGGCGCGCCGCGATCACGGCGGCGCGCAGGCGCGGGTTCATCGCGGGGTCGGGGGTGCCCAGCTTGGCAGCGACGGTGATTTCCCGCGCCAGCTTGCCGAACAGTTTCGACTTCTGGGCATCCTGCCGCCCCTTGCGGTGCATGATGTTCTTGAATTGAGAATGTCCGGCCATGCGTGGTCTCGTGATGGAAGCGTGCGTCAAGGCAAATGCGGGAAGCGCGGCCTTATAGGCCGCCCACCCACCGGAATCAAAGGGCTCGGCTTGTCCTGAGGTAGCCCTGTAAAGGTAACCGCCGCAATGGCGCCCGCCTAGATGTCAGGCACCGTTAACCCTGATTTCATTCCGGACTGCGAAAATAGCGCCCGACCGTTCCCCGACAAGAGAGACCCGATGGCGTTCGGACTATTTCGGAAGCGTCTGCCGGACACGGCCGCGCCTGCGGCAGCCCCGGAGGCTGCGCAGCCGGCAGCCCCTGCCGCACCCGCCCCGACCGCCGAAAGTGATTCGGCCCGGGAAATCCTGGAATTGCTGGAACTCGAGCTCGGCGCCATGATCCGCCAGCTCGAGCGCGCCGCCAATTCGGTGGCCGGCGGCGCCGAGGCGACCGCGGCGACCCTTGCCGCCATTCGCGACCGCACCGACGCTCTGACCGGCCGGACCAACGCGGCGCAATCCACCGCCTCCACCTTCGCCCATGCCGCCGACAAGTTCACCCAGTCCGCGCAAGGGATCGGCGCGCAGGTCCGGGAAGCCGGCAAGCTCGCCGACGAGGCCAGCGCCGCCGCCCAGGAAGCCCGCGCCAATGTCGACCGCCTGCGCGAATCCTCCGCCGCGATCGGCAACGTCGTCAATCTGATCGCGCAGATCGCGCGGCAGACCACGCTGCTCGCGCTCAACTCGACGATCGAGGCCGCGCGCGCGGGCGCAGCCGGAAAAGGCTTTGCCGTCGTCGCCACCGAGGTCAAGGCGCTCGCGGTGCAGACCCAGAGCGCGACCGAAGAGATCACGAAGAAGATCGATGCGCTCCAGCGCGACGCCGCCGGCTCGGCGGACGCCGTGCACCGCATCTCGCAGGCGATCGAGGCGATCCGCCCGGTGTTCGACACCGTCAACGGCGCGGTCGCCGAGCAGAATGCCACAACCAGCGAAGTCTCCGGCAATGCCGCCAGCGCCTCGGAGTTCATCATCTCGGTCGGCGAGAGCGCAGCCGAGATCGACGCGGCGACCAAAGCCGCCGAGTCCCATGGCGAGAGCGTCGCCAGCGCCGGCAAGGCCGTCACCACCTTCGCCCGCAAGCTGAAATCGCGCTGCGCGGTGCTGCTGCGCCAAAGCGAGCACGATGACCGCCGCAAGACCGAGCGGCTGCCCTGCCACCTCAAATTCGAGACCGCGCGCGGCGTGATGCCGGTCTATGAAATCGCGATGGAGGGCGTGCTGATCGGCGGCGCGGACGCAAGCCGGCTCGCCGCGCAGTCTACGATCGAAGGCAGCCTGGAGGACATCGGCGCCTGCCGCCTGCGCGTGATCGAACAATCCAAGGCCGGCGCCCGCGCGCAATTCGTAGGCGCCACCGCTGCGCTCAGCGAGAAGATCGAGGACAAGCTCTGGTCGATCCATGAGGAGAACACCGAGTTCGTCACCCGCGCCATGGAAGCGGGCAATGCACTGACGCAGATATTCGAGCAGGCGGTCGCGCGCGGCGAGGTCAAGCTCGACGACCTCTTCGACACGGACTATTTGGAAATCGCCGGCACCAATCCGCAGCAATACCGCACCAAATATCTCGACTGGGCGGATCGCGCCCTGCCGCCGTTCCAGGAAGCCTTTCTGGCGCGGGAGTCGCGGATGGCGTTCTGCGCCATGGTCGACCGCAACGGCTTTTTGCCGGTGCACAACAAGATCTATTCGCATCCGCAGCGGCCGGGCGACGTCGCCTGGAACACGGCCAACAGCCGCAACCGGCGCATCTTCAACGATCCGGCGGGGTTAGCTGCCGCGCGCAACCTGCGATCGTACCTGGTCCAGAGCTATGCGCGCGACATGGGCAACGGGAACACGGTGATGATGCGCGAGATCGACGTCCCGATCCGCGTGCAGGGCCGGCACTGGGGCGGCTTCCGCACGGCCTACAAGCTGTAGCGCCCCCACGCGTGCACGCACCTGCACGCACCTGCACTCCTGGGCAAGACGCCGGGCGCGAATCATCCTCTAAGGTCGGACCTGGAATCGGAATGCCGCCAAGGAGCCGATCAACGGCTCCGACTGGAGAGAGCCCGTACATGTCCTCTGCACAACTTGCCGTATTGGACACCGCATCCAACCGGACGCTCGCCGAACGCCTGATCGACCAGCTCGCTGACCGCATCGGCGGTCTCGGCGTTGAGCTCGCCGACATCGCCGGCAATGTCCAGGACGTCGCAAACCGCGTCGCGAGCCAGTCGGAACGGTTTCACCATCTGCAGAAGACGGCCGAGACGATGGTCTCGACCAACCACGACATCGCCAACGCCTCGCAGGCGGTGCAAACCACGACGTCGGCCGCGGTCGGCGAGATCGCGCAGTCGCGCGGCGCCGTCGACACCGCGGTCAGCCACATCTCCGAACTCGTCGCCGCGGTGGAGCGGATCGAGGCGCGCCTGTCCGCCGTCGGCTCGGCGCTGGCGCAGGTGGCGAAGGTCTCCGGCTCGATCGAGGCGATCGCCAAGCAGACCAATCTGCTCGCGCTCAACGCCACCATCGAGGCGGCGCGCGCCGGCACTGCCGGCCGCGGCTTCGCGGTGGTCGCAAGCGAGGTCAAGAACCTCGCGGAGGCCACGCGCCAGGCCACGCATGAGATCTCCGACACAGTGCGCGATCTCGACGGCCAGATCGAAGGCCTGATCGGCGAGAGCAGCGACGCCTCGCAGCGCGCCAAGACCGCCGGCGAAGGCGCGCAAGCGATCTCCGGCATCATCTCGCGCGTCCAGCAGGGCTTCGCCTCGGTCGAAGCCGAGATCGACGGCGTCGCGCGCGCGGCGACCTCCAACCTCGGCCACTGCGACACCGTGATCAGCGAGCTCAACGAGCTCGCCAAGGGCGTCGACCTCTCCTCGCGCGACCTCCGGAGCGCCGACGAGCGGGTGGCGAAGCTGCTAGACGCCTCCGAAGGCCTGATTGCGCTGATCGCCGACAGCGGCGTCGAGACGTCGGACGCGCCGCTGATCCGCATCGTCGTCGACACCGCGAAGCGGATCTCGGCCGAGTTCGAAGCTGCGATCGACCGCGGCGAGATCACGCTCGACCAGCTCATGGACGAGACCTACCGCGAGATCCCGGGCACCGATCCGAAGCAGTACCTGACCAACTACGTCGCGTTCACCGACCGCGTGCTGCCCGCGATCCAGGACCCGATCCAGAAGTCCGATCCGCGCATCGTGTTCTGCGTCGCCTGGGCCAAAGGCGGGTACCTTCCGACCCACAATCCGAACTACCGCCTGCCGCAGGGCAAGGACCCGGTCTGGAACAACGCCAATTGCCGCAACCGCCGCCTGTTCACCGACCGCGCGGTGAAGAAGGTCGCGGCCAGCACAAAGCCCTTCCTGCTCCAGACCTATCGCCGCGACATGGGCGGCGGGCAGTTCGTGCTGATGAAGGACCTGTCCTCGCCGATCATGATCCGCGGCAAGCACTGGGGCGCTTTCCGGATGGGATTCCGGCAGGGCTGACGAGGGCGCTCCGACGTCCTCAAAACAAAAAGCTCGAAAACAACCCCATGCACAGTAGCCCGGGTGTGTGGAATCAATGGCTTGCGCCGGCAGACCGTGGCGCGCTTTGACTCGTCGGGCAAAACAGGGGTAGAATGCTAATATTCCGAAAATTGGAAGGCATTCGGTTCGCCCCGCGCCTGCACTGGTGCGGCGGCCGACGTTGCCGTAGAAGTGCCGCCGCGCATTCGAACCCGAACACAGCAAGCTGGTTTTTTGATGTCCTGTCCACCTGCCCAAATCGGCGCGCCGTTTTCCGAGATTGACACACCGGCGCTGATCATCGACCTCGACGCCTTCGAGCGCAATCTCGATACGATGGCGGCACGGGTCGGCAAGCTCGGCGTTCGCCTGCGTCCGCATGCGAAGACCCACAAGTCGCCGATCATTGCGGCCAAGCAGATCGCGCGCGGCGCAATCGGCATGTGCTGCCAGAAGGTCGCCGAGGCCGAGATCCTGGTTGCGGGTGGGGTGAGCGACGTGCTCGTCAGCAATGAGGTGGTGGGCCCGCGGAAGCTGGAACGTCTCGCAGGCCTCGCGCGCCACGCACGCATCAGCGTTTGCGTGGACGATGCGATCATGGTCGAGCAACTGTCGCACGCCGCGGAGCGGGCAGGATCGCAAATCGAAGTCCTGGTCGAAATCGACGTCGGTGCCGGTCGCTGCGGCGTCAGGCCGGGGCCGGCGGCGGCCACCCTGGCGCGGCAGGTGGCGGGTTCGCGCTTCCTGTCGTTCGGCGGCTTGCAGGCCTATCACGGCTCTGCCCAGCATTTGCGCACGCCGGAGGAGCGGCGCGCTGCCATCGCGAGCGCCGCCGATGCGACCTCGGAAACATTGCGCGTGCTCAAGGACGCGGGCTTTCAGTGCCGGACGATTGGAGGTGCAGGAACCGGCACGTTCGAGCTCGAAGGCGCGAGCGGCATCTGGAACGAATTGCAGGCGGGCTCCTATATCTTCATGGACGCCGACTACGCCAAGAACCTCGCCGACGGGACGCGCAACGCCAATCCGTTCGAGCATGCGCTGTTCGTGATCGCGACCGTGATGAGCACCGGCGCCGGCGAACGCGCCGTCATCGATGCGGGCCACAAGGCCCTGTCGAACGACAGCGGATTTCCGGTCGTGCTCGGCCGGCCCGACCTGCGCTATCATCGGCCCTCCGACGAGCATGGCCTGCTCGATTTCGACAGCGCTTCGTCGCGACTGGCGATCGGCGACAAGGTGACGCTGATCCCCGGCCATTGCGACCCAACCGTCAATCTCTACGACTGGTATGTCGGCGTGCGCGGCTTCAACACGCCGGATGCCCGCGTGGAGGCACTTTGGCCAGTCGCGGCGCGGGGCGCGATCACCTGAGATTGACGCGTGATTGCGCGCGCCGATCTCCGCCATTGCCACGGACAAGCGAAGCACAGATCCAAGACCCATGCGCCGCAGCATTGGTTTGGCGAAAACGCGGAGTGACAAGCTTCGCAAAACAACTGCGCGCTCGCGCTCGGAATCATGGTTCTGGCCCCTCGTTCGCAATTGCGGGCCAAGGCGTACACTCATCATTCGGGACTGCCCGTTTCCAAGGGACGAGCAGACGTGGCTTGCCCGGCTGGGAACGACTGCAAATGACCCGTTTGAGACATCAGCCATCTCGCGCCGACCGCGGCTGACGCTATCCCCGAACCCCGTTCAGTGCGATAATTGAAATTGGGACTAACGTTCTCCTGGTCCGGGAGACAGCCATGCGGCGGCGGCAATTTGTTAAATTCATTGGCGGCGTTGCACTTGCTTGGCCGCTCAGTGCCGGAGCGCAGCCGGTGGGCAAGTTATACCGTATTGGTTATTTCAACGCGGGCGCCGCAGCTGCGCAGGGTGGCGTCGGACTCGAACGAGCTTTCGCTGAAGCCCTCCGTGAGTTGGGCTGGATGGAAGGGACGAATATTGCCTTCGAGTACCGATTCGCAGAAGGTCATTCGGATCGGCTACCCGGCATGGCCACAGAGCTGGTGCATCTCAAGGTCGATGTCATCGTTGCAAACGGAACATTGGCATCACTCGCCGCCAAGCAAGCCACCTCGACGATCCCCATTGTCACGGCGCCTGCTGGCGATCCACTCGGGAGCGGGCTTGTTCGGAGTTTGGCGCACCCAGGCGGCAATGTCACAGGTTTGAGCCTAATGGCTCCGGATTTGGGCGGGAAGCGGTTGGAGCTACTCAAGGAGCTTCTGCCCGACGTCTCCAGAGCGGCCATCCTGTGGAATGCTGCCAATCCCTATGCGGCGGATGTGTTCAGAGAGACGGACCGTGCCGCCCGGACATTGCAAATTACGCTCCAATCGCTTGAGGTGCGCAGTCTCGATGATTTTGATACAGCATTCGAGGCTGCCAAAGTCCGACGTCCAGAGGGCCTGATTACGGTCGAAGACCCACTCACCGTTGGTTATCGAAAACAGATTGTAGACTTCGCAGCGGGAAATCGCTTGCCTGCCATCCACGGCGTTCGGGAATTTGTGGAGGCTGGAGGCCTCATCGCCTATGGCGCGAGCCTATCGGATTTGTCCCGGCGCGCTGCGACCTACGTAGACAAGATCCTGAAGGGCACCAAGCCTGCGGATCTTCCAGTTCAACAGCCAACCAAGTTCGAGTTTATTGTCAATCTCAGCGCTGCCAAGGCGCTCGGGCTGACCATGGCGCCATCGCTGCTCGCCCGCGCCGACGAAGTGATCGAATGACGGCGTAGGTTGCTGTGGTGCATGCGCCCGTTGCTGGCCCGTTGCAGACATTCGGTCTCGACCCGCTGAGGGCCGCTCGTGACCCCATCCGGAACGTTGACAATCCTTTTAGCTCTCTTGCTACGTGTGTGCTCTTTAGTCGCGTTACGGGGACAGCGGAAGATCCTATGATGGTCGCGACATGATCCACGTCCTCGACATCGATCCGCGCATTGCGCGGCGTTGCTTGCACGCCGGACGGCTCCAAGCAGGAGCTTAGCCGGACGGTAGTTGCTGCCGTCCGGATTACCCCTTCCTTCATCAAAGATTTGGTGTGTGGCGCTCCCGCGAGGGAAGCCCAAGCAAGGAGGCATGTCGTGAACACCCCCTTTTTCCCAAACGTCACTCTTCCAGCGTCTGATCATCATCGCTTGCAACGGCTCGCGCAGGCGGGCGCAGATCAAGGCGACGTGGACGCACGTTTTCTGTTGAGTGAACTCAACCGTGCGGAAGTCGTCCCTGATCGCGCAGCCAGATTGGACAGCATCGTCACCATGGGTTCGTGGGTGACGTTCTGGACCACCTGGGGCTTCCCACGCGAGACAAGGCAACTGGTGTACCCCGAAGACTACACGTCCGAGCGAACCCAAATCCCCGTGATGTCGCCGTTGGGCGCAGCGTTGGTCGGGCTGAAGGTCGGAAGCGAAATCCCCTTCTTCACCGTTGGGCGCACCAACGTTGTCAAGGTCGAACGTGTCAGCCGAGGTGATCCGAACGATGTTGTCAGGGTTCTGTTTAGCAATCGAGAGGTCAAGGGCAAGAAGCTCTTTGATGACGGCGATCCAGGACCATCAGCCGCTTAGGAAAGGAGAGAAGGTAATGAGCAAGACCAATCGCAAAGGCAAACCTGAAATCGTGTTGCCGCCCATCACAGTGATGGAGGATGAGGCGCGGCGTCTCAACGCTCTGGCCAGTTCGAGCGCGGTGCTCTTCCCGCGCGTGGCCCATTTCCTTGCGCAGGAGATAGAGCGTGCAAACGTGGTGGCGGACAATTCCGATCTTCCCGGCGTAGTCCGCATGGGCTCGAAGGTCCGGTACTGCGATGACAAGACGGGTGAGGTCCGGGACGTGGTATTGGTTTATCCACACGAAGCAGACATAACGCTAAAGCGCGTCTCAGTTCTTACGCCGGTCGGAGCTGCGTTGATCGGCCTGACGGTTGGCCAAACCATTGAGTTCCAAACGCCGGGGCACAACAAGCGGTCGTTGACGGTGCTAGGCGTGTCCAACTAGAGGAGGCGTTGACATGCGCGCTCTCAACCAGACAGGCCGCCTTCACGGTGATCGGTACCAGCATCGTTTTGGCTGGCGTGTTCTATGTTGCGACTTTGTTCAAGGCTTGAAGGTCCAACCTCTGGGGGCGGCCCCTCTGGGCCTATGTTGGAGCTGGGGCACCCCAACCGCGGGGACTGCTCAACCACGCGATCGGACAACGTGACCCAGCGCGACTTCACTATCTCAGTCGGCGATGTGTGCTGACCATTGGCCGACGAGGCTAACGTCAGCCACAGGCCACAACCGGACTCATGAAGTGCAGCGACAACCACACATTTAATCAACCCAGAGCGCGAGCGGTTTAGTCCAAAGGCCCATCAGCGAAGTAGCAGCCCCCCTCGTTGAGGGTGAAGCATGGCGGACCAGATTTGCTCGGGTTGAGTTCTTCGCATTTTGACCTAAACCCGAAGTCGCTCCTCTTGGCCTATTCAACGGCATAAGGGTTGAGCTTCGGAACGCCCTGCTTCCAGTTCACCCATTCTTCGGCGTCACGAAGGGACACGAAGTCCGCAACAGGAATGTCCTCGCGGTCGGGGCGACGCTCACTAACCCGCCAGCCGCCCTCGACCAGACGCTCGATGACAAAGCTCTCGACAGGCAGATCAAGGTTGGTCATTTCTAACTGTATCGATCGGTCGGCTCTAGCGGAAGCGTAGAGGCAGTGTTCATGAACGAAAATCTCGACATGGCCGAGCGGTGTGCTCAAATTTCGCAGACCACGAGCGACACGACACTTCGCTCGATATTTGGTAGGATGTCCAAACTGTATCGTCAATTGCACGCGGAAGAGGAAAAACTTGCTGACTGGAAGAGCAAGCAAGACGCTTCGTCAACGTTAGACTTCATTTTCAAGAAGCCGCGAGACTAGTGCAGCGCACCGCAGTGGACGATTGGGCGAAGAATGTGATTTCCGTTTTTGGCCCAAAGCGGATGTCCCTTGGTTGCCCGCCAATGTCCGCTGCTGAGGCAAAGTTGATATAATCGCCCGGGGACGACACCGGGTGATTTGGCTTCGCGCTTCAGCTCAACCAGAACTTCGGCGTCGTCGGCTCCAGCCTTCCGCCCATCCGCACCGGTGCGATGCGGAGCGCGAGGCCCGTCGCGTCATCCGTTTCCACCGCGACGCCGCTGAGCGTTGCCGCGCCTGCAGCCGGCTCGAAGCGGCCCGACGGGATTCCCGATGTAAACCTCCGCAGCGGCTCTTCCTTCTGCATGCCGATGATGGAATCGTAATCGCCGGTCATGCCGGCGTCGGTCATGTAGGCGGTGCCGCCCGACAGGATCTGGTGGTCGGCGGTCGGCACATGGGTGTGCGTGCCGACGACGAGGCTGGCGCGGCCGTCGCAGAAGAAGCCGATGCCCTGCTTCTCGCTTGAAGCCTCGCAATGGAAATCGACCACGATGGCGTCGGCGGCAACGCCGAGCGGACAGGCGCCCAACTCGCGCTCGAGCGCGGCGAAGGGATCGTCGAACGGGGTCATGAAGACGCGGCCCAGCGCGTTGACGACGAGCGCGTGCTTGCCGTTCTTGGTCTCGACCAGGGCGGCGCCGCGGCCGGGCGTGCCGCGCGGATAATTGGCGGGGCGCACCAGGCGGTCGGCGCGCTCGATGAAGACGAGGGCCTCGCGCTGGTCCCAGGAGTGATTGCCGAGCGTCACCGCATCGGCGCCGGCCTCGAGAAATTCCTGGTAGATCGCTTCCGTGATGCCGAAGCCGCCGGCCGAATTCTCGCCGTTGACGACGACGAGATCGAGCGACCAGTCCTTGACCATGCCGGGAAGATATTCGGAGACGGCCTCGCGCCCGCTACGGCCGACGACATCACCCACGAAGAGAATGCGCAACTTCAGAACTCCGGAAATCGAACACGTCCGATTCCGTTAGCACATAATCCAGCGCCACGTCGTGGGATAGTGCCGGAACCGCCTCGATCTCCTGCACGGCGAATGCGAGCCCGATGCCGACGATCTGCTTGGTTTTGCGCAGATGCGCGAAGGTGAAATCGTAATGCCCCGCGCCATAGCCGATGCGATGGCCGAGGCGGTCGAAGGCGGCGAGCGGCGTCAGCATGATGTCGGGAATGACTTCGGCCGCAGCAGGTGAAGGTTCGGGAATGCCGAGCGGGCCGAGCATCAGGCGGTCGTTGGGATGGAAGAGACGGAAGATCAGCGACTGGCCGCGCGCGGTGACGCAAGGCAGCGCCAGCCGCGCGCCCTGCTCCGCGAGCACCTTCAACAGCGGCATCGGATCGATCTCGCTGCGGATCGGCGAATAACCCGAGACGATGCTGCCGGGCAGCAGCTTGAACGGCAGGCCACGCTTGGCGAGCTTTGCGGCGGCCGCGATGCGTTTCTTCTCGCTCAGCGCGTCGCGCTTGGCGAGGGCCTTGGCACGGAGCTCGGCTTTGGTGTTGGGCATGTGCGTTTTCCCCCGAAGGCGAAGTCTTTGCTCCGCTGTCATCACCCGCCTTGTGCGCCCTGCGCACTGGGGCGGGTGATCCAGTATTCCAGAGACGCTAGTGCAAAAACCTCGACGCCGCGGCGTACTGGATGCCCCGCCCCCCGTGCGCAATTGCGCACTAGGCGGGACATGACACTGCCGGTTGTCGTAGACCCCACTCGACAAGAACGCACTGCAAGCAAACATAACTGCAAGCAAACAAAAGTGCGAAGCCGCGAACGCCGTTGAAGCACTCGATCCCGGAGTTCCCTACGAAAGTAGGTGGGCACCATATGTCCGAGCCCACGGGCCCGGCCAGGGACAGTTCCCTAAAGGATCGATAAGGCCCCGGGGATATATGGCTCCTGACGCACGTCGCAGCCTCGCGGAGGCAATGTAACAACGATACTGACGAATCGCCAGTGCGGCGAGAGTGCCGAGCTTCGGTGTAGTGAAGCGGGCGGCGAGCCACGACGGAGGTGAACTCCCTCTCCCGCCTGCGGGAGAGGGTTGGGGAGAGGGCTCTCACCTCTTGGGGGTTCTCGCCCAGCGGAGACACCCTCTCCCCAACCCTCCCCCGCAAGCGGGGGAGGGAGCGCACTGGCCGCGTGGCTACTATCGAGCTTCAGCCGATCGCGATCCCATTGCCGACGGTGCGGTTCAGGACCTGGGTCGATTTCTCGATGCGTTCGGCGGCGGCGTTGAGCGCATTCACCACGGCGGTCTGCGTCATGCGGGCGCGCTCGACGGCGGCGTTGCGGAAATCCCTGAGCTCGATCAATTCCTGCTCCAGGGTGCGGACGCGGTTGCTGGTGTCGATCAGCTCATCGCACACGGTGAGCGCAGCCATGACGGTGAGGCGCGCATCGCCGATCTCGCCGAACTTTCCGCGCAGCGACTGGATGCGCGTCTCCAGCGTCTCGGCGAGCTTGAGCAGCCGCACCTCCTGGCCCTCCTCGCAGGCCATGCGATATTGCCGGCCGTTGATGGTGACGTTGATGTGGCTCATCCGTCCTCTCCGGTATCGAGCACCGAGCGTATCGTGACGATCGCGGAATCCAGCCGGTCGGAGATCTCGCGATTGGTGCGCTCGAGCTTGCGTGCCTTCACCAGCGCGCCGTCGAGTTCGTCGGCAAGACGCGAGCGATCCGCGCCGAGCGCCTGGATTCGCGCCGCAAGCTCGTTCTCGTCGCGATCGGCGTCGCGCCGCCGCTCCACCGCACTTTCGAGCGCGTCGAGCGCCGCCGTGAGTCTGCGGGTCGCAATCTCGATCTCGATGGCGGACGACTCCGTCATGGCGGAACTGTTGGATACGCGATCGTTCATGCAGTCAGCGGCGGAACCTGGCGGCCTTTGCCCAGTGGCCTTTCCCTGGAGCTTGCCGTCCGGCAAAAGACTCGGTTCGGCAAGCGGTTAGAAGCAGAAATTTACAAAGCAAGCTAGCCAAGCGCAACGCCGCCGCAAAACTATGCACCGATCAATCGGGGCGGCGTGCCGCTGCGTCGCTTCCGCACGGTGCGATTCCGGCGGAAAACCGATGTCCACACCGGCAACTTTTGCGGCCAAACCGGCGTTCGATTGCCTTGGACTCCCGGAACCGAGGTGCTATCCCAGCGCCAACCTTCAGTGGCCGCCAGGCTTCTCCCCGCGCGGGCAACCATCGCCAAGCGCTTCATTTCAGACGGATTTCAGACATGACGCAGGTCGATCACACCCGTATGGCCAACGCGATCCGCGGCATTTCGATGGACGCTGTCGAGAAGGCGAAATCGGGGCATCCCGGCCTGCCGATGGGCGCCGCCGACATCGCCACCGTGCTGTTCACGCAGTTCCTGAAATTCGACGCCACCGCGCCCGCCTGGCCGGACCGCGACCGCTTCGTGCTCTCGGCCGGCCACGGCTCGATGCTGCTCTATTCGCTGCTGTATCTGACCGGCAATTCCGAAATGACGCTGGACCAGATCAAGCAGTTCCGCCAGGTCGACTCGCTCACCCCCGGCCACCCCGAGAACTTCCGCACCAAAGGCATCGAGACCACCACCGGCCCGCTCGGCCAGGGCATCTCGACCGCGGTCGGCATGGCGCTGGCCGAAAAGATGCTCGCCGCCGAATTCGGCAAGAAGATCGTCGACCACCACACCTATGTGCTCGCCTCCGATGGCGACCTGATGGAAGGCGTGTCGCAGGAAGCGATCGCGATGGCCGGGCACTGGAAGCTCAACAAGCTGATCGTGCTCTACGACGACAACGGCATCTCGATCGACGGCCCGACCTCGATCTCCGATTCCGTCGACCAGGTGAAGCGCTTCAAGTCGGCGGGCTGGGCCGCCGAAAAGATCGACGGCCATGACCAGGCTGCGATCGCCGACGCCATCACGCGCGCGAAGAAATCCAATAAGCCGACGCTGATCGCCTGCCGCACCACCATCGGCTTCGGCGCGCCGCACAAGCAAGGCACCTCGAAGGTGCACGGCGAAGCACTCGGCGCCGACGAGCTCAAGGCCGCCAAGGAAAATCTCGGCATTTCGCTTGAGCCGTTCGCGGTCGCCGACGACGTGCTGAAGGCATGGCGCGCTGCCGGCAGCCGCGGCGCCGCGGCACGGCAGGAATGGGAAGCCCGGCTCGGTGAGCTCGGCAGCCGGAAGCGCGCCGAGTTCGAGCGCCGCCTGCGCCATGAGCGTCCGGCTTCGCTGGCAAAGGCGCTGAAGGCGCACAAGAAGGAGCTGCTGGAGAAGCCGCTGACGGCTGCCACGCGCAAATCCTCGGAGGCAGCGATCGAGGCGATCGCAGCCGCAATGCCGATGGAATTTTTGGCAGGCTCGGCCGACCTCACCGGCTCCAACAACAACAAGGCGAAGTCGGCGACCGCCTTCTCGGCCAAGACGCCGAAGGGCCGCTTCATCCATTACGGCATCCGCGAGCACGGCATGGCCGCCGCGATGAACGGCATTTTCCTGCACGGCGGCTTTGCGCCGAATGGCGCGACCTTCCTCGTGTTCACCGATTATGCGCGTCCGGCGATGCGCC
The DNA here is from genome assembly GCF_044909005.1 of Bradyrhizobium sp. USDA 223. Lineage (NCBI taxonomy): Bacteria > Pseudomonadati > Pseudomonadota > Alphaproteobacteria > Hyphomicrobiales > Nitrobacteraceae > Bradyrhizobium > Bradyrhizobium sp. USDA 223. The sequence continues at coordinate 7,721,959 of NZ_JBIYDR010000001.1, read as the reverse complement.
TTGCCGCGCTGATGGGCGCCGGCGTCGTCTACGTGATGACCCACGATTCCATCGGCCTCGGCGAAGACGGCCCGACCCATCAGCCGGTCGAGCATCTCGCCGCGCTCAGAGCCATTCCCAACATGCGCGTATTCCGTCCCTGCGATGCCATCGAGGTCGCCGAGTGCTGGGAGCTCGCGCTCAACCGCGTCGACGGCCCGACCGTGCTGGCGCTGACGCGCCAGAACCTGCCGCAGCTGCGGACCACGGCACCGAACGACAATCCTTGCGCCGTCGGTGCCTACGAACTGGTCGCCGCCCAGGGCGAAGCCAAGGCGACGCTGTTCGCCTCCGGCTCCGAGGTCGAGATCGCGGTCGCGGCCCAGAAGCAGCTGGCGGAACGCGGCGTCGCCTCGCGCGTTGTCTCCGTTCCCTCGCTCGAGCTGTTGTTAGCGCAACCAGAGGCCAAGCGCGCCGCCATCATCGGCAACGCGCCGGTCAAGATCGCGATCGAGGCCGCCGTGCGCTGGGGCTGGGATGCCGTGATCGGCCAGGATGGCGAATTCATCGGCATGCATTCGTTCGGCGAAAGCGGCCCTGCCAAGGAGCTTTACAAGCATTTCGGCATTACCGCCGAGGCCGCGGTTAACGCTGTGCTGAAGCGCGTTTCCTGAGAGTTGAGCTTGCCGCAAAAAAGGACTACCTAATCTCCCATATGATCAAGCACCGCCCGGCCGAACCGGGCGCCCGCCCCTAAAAAACCTCGCAGGCGTGCAAAGCGCGTTGTGCGGGATGACAACGGTCATTGAAGGAGACGAAACATGGCAGTCCGCGTCGGAATTAACGGTTTTGGCCGCATCGGCCGCAACGTCCTGCGGGCTATCGCCGAGTCAGGCCGCAAGGATATCGAGGTCGTCGGCATCAACGACCTCGGCCCGGTCGAGACCAACGCCCATCTCCTCCGCTTCGACAGCGTCCACGGCCGCTTTCCCGGCACCGTCACCGTCGACGGCGACTCCATCAACCTCGGCAACGGCAAGATCAAGGTGACCGCCGAGCGCGATCCCTCGAAGCTGCCCTGGAAGGATCTCGGCGTCGACATCGCGGTGGAATGCACCGGCATCTTCACCTCGAAGGACAAGGCTAGCGCGCACCTGACGGCCGGCGCCAAGCGCGTGCTGGTCTCCGCGCCCGCCGACGGCGCCGACGCCACCATCGTTTACGGCGTCAACCACGACACGCTGACCAAGGACCACCTCGTCGTCTCCAACGGCAGCTGCACCACCAACTGCCTCGCCCCGGTCGCCAAGGTGCTGAACGATCTCGTCGGCATCGAGACCGGCTTCATGACCACGATCCACGCCTATACCGGCGACCAGCCGACGCTGGACACGTTGCACAAGGATCTGTACCGCGGCCGCGCCGCGGCGATGTCGATGATTCCGACCTCGACCGGCGCTGCGAAGGCGATCGGCCTCGTGCTGCCCGAGCTGAAAGGCAAGCTCGACGGCGTCGCGATCCGCGTGCCGACCCCGAACGTCTCGGTCGTCGACCTCAAGATCGTCGCCAAGCGCGCAACCGACGCCAAGGAAGTCAACGCGGCGATGAAACGCGCCAGCGAGCAGCAGCTCAAGGGCATCCTCGGCTACACGAGCGCGCCCAACGTTTCGATCGACTTCAACCACGACCCGCACTCCTCGACCTTCCACGAGGACCAGACCAAGGTGCAGAACGGCACGCTGGTGCGCGTGATGTCCTGGTACGACAACGAGTGGGGCTTCTCGAACCGCATGGCGGACACCGCCGTTGCGATGGCGAAGGTGATCTGACCAGAGTCTCGTGTCCCGGACGCGGTGCAGCGCGCTTGCGCTGCTCCGCAGGGCCGGGACCCATCTTAACCGCGGGGCTCGCCGTGACGTGGGTCCCGGTTCAGCGCAGCGGCGCCCTGCGCCGCAGCGCGCCCGGGACAAGGAAGCGTGAGATGACGAACAAATTCCGCACCCTCGACGACGTCGACGTGAAGGGCAAGCGCGTGCTGCTGCGCGTCGACCTCAACGTGCCCATGGAGAGCGGGCGCGTCACCGACGCCACCCGGCTCGAGCGCGTTGCACCGACCATCACCGAGCTCGCCGACAAGGGCGGCAAGGTCATCCTGCTCGCGCATTTCGGCCGCCCGAAGGGACGCGATGCCAAGGACTCGCTGAGGCCCGTCGCGGAGGCGCTGGCGAAGGTGGTGAAGAAGCCCGTCGCGTTTGCCGAGGATTGCATCGGCGAGCCCGCGGCCAAGGCCGTCGCCGGCTTGAAGGATGGCGACATCCTGTGCCTGGAAAACACCCGCTTCCACAAAGAGGAAGAAAAGAACGATCCCGCCTTCGTCGCGGAACTCGCGAAGCTCGGCGACATCTGGGTCAATGACGCGTTCTCGGCCGCGCACCGCGCCCACGCCTCGACCGAAGGCCTCGGCCACAAGCTGCCGGCCTATGCCGGCCGCACCATGCAGGCCGAGCTGGACGCGCTGGAGAAGGCGCTGGGCTCGCCGAGCAAGCCCGTCATCGCCATCATCGGCGGCGCCAAGGTCTCGACCAAGATCGACCTGCTGGAAAACCTCGTCACCAAGGTCGACGCGCTCGTGATCGGCGGCGGCATGGCCAACACCTTCCTGCACGCGCAGGGCGTTGCGGTCGGCAAGTCGCTGGCCGAGAAGGATCTCGCCGCGACCGCGCTACGCATCATGGAGAAGGCGGAAGCCGCCAATTGCGCCATCATCCTGCCGGTGGACGCAACGGTTGCCTATCATTTCCAGGCCAACGCGCCCTCGCATGCCTATGGGCTCGACGCGATCCCGGCCGACGGCATGATCCTCGACGTCGGCCCGCAATCGATCGCGCGCGTCCATGCCGCGATCGACGATGCCGCGACGCTGGTCTGGAACGGCCCGCTGGGCGCGTTCGAGATGCAGCCGTTCGACCGCGGCACGGTCGCGGCGGCCAAGCATGCCGCCGAGCGCACCAAGGCCAAGAAGCTGATCTCGATCGCGGGCGGCGGCGACACCGTCGCGGCGCTCAACCAGGCCCATGTGGCCGGAGACTTCACCTATGTGTCGACCGCCGGTGGCGCGTTCCTTGAATGGATGGAAGGCAAACCCCTGCCCGGCGTTGAAGTTTCTGCGTAGCAAGTAATCAAGCGGCCTTTGAGGCCCCAACGGGAGACAAAGACAGATGGCTCGGATCACGTTACGTCAATTGCTCGACCACGCGGCGGAGAACGATTACGGCGTACCGGCCTTCAACATCAACAACATGGAGCAGGCGCTGGCCATCATGGACGCGGCCAACCAGGTCGACGCGCCCGTCATCATTCAGGCCTCGCGCGGCGCGCGCTCCTACGCCAACGACGTCATGCTCAAGCACATGATGGACGCGGTGACCGAGATCTATCCGCACATTCCGGTCTGCGTGCATCTCGACCACGGCAACGAGCCGGCGACCTGCATGACCGCGATCCAGGCCGGCTTCACCTCGGTGATGATGGACGGCTCGCTCAAGGCCGACGGCAAGACCCCCGGCGACTGGGGCTACAATGTCGGCGTCACCAAGACCGTGACCGACATGGCCCATCTCGGCGGCATCTCGGTGGAAGGCGAGCTCGGGGTGCTCGGTTCACTCGAAACCGGCATGGGCGACAAGGAAGACGGCCACGGCGCCGAAGGCAAGCTCAGCCACGACCAGCTGCTGACCAATCCGGACGAAGCCGTGAAGTTCGTGCAGGAGACCAAGGTCGACGCGCTCGCGATCGCGATGGGGACGTCTCACGGCGCTTACAAATTCACCCGCAAGCCCGACGGCGACATCCTCGCCATGAACGTGATCGAGGAGATCCACCGCAAGCTGCCGAACACGCATCTCGTCATGCACGGCTCCTCCTCGGTGCCGCAGGACCTGCAAGACATCATCAATGCCTATGGCGGCAAGATGAAGCCGACCTGGGGCGTGCCGGTGGCCGAGATCCAACGCGGCATCAAGAACGGCGTGCGCAAGATCAACATCGACACCGACAACCGCATGGCGATGACCGGCCAGATCCGGAAAGTTCTCAAGGACAACCCGGAAGAGTTCGATCCGCGCAAGTACCTGAAGCCGGCGATGGAAGCCATGACCAAGCTGTGCAAGCAGCGCCTGCAGGAGTTCAACACCGCAGGCCAGGCCTCCAAGATCAAGAAGGTGCTGACCACCGCCGAGATGGCCAAGCGCTACGCCAAGGGCGAGCTGGATCCGAAGGTGGCGTAAGCGATCCCCGCGTCGCGTAAGCGATCGCGAGGTTGCGTGATCTCTCCTCCCTCTCCCCGTTCTTACGGGGAGAGGGTCGGGGTGAGGGGCTCTCTCCGCGAGTTGTGCCCTATCGACAGACTTGTACCCCCTCACCCGGATTTTACGCGTTGCGTAAAATCCGACCTCTCCCCGCAAGCGGGGGCGAGGTGAAGGTCCGCCCAGCCCGGCCAGCCATTTTACCCAACAGACCTCCCCGACCCCCTGCGACGAACGATAACTCGGCAATTGCCCGAGAACGGTCTATTTTCACGGGCAAGGGCAGAATCGTTTTGGGAGGACCTCTCGATGAATCTGACTGAGCTCAACAAGATCGCGACCGCCATGGTCGCGCCGGGCAAGGGCATCCTTGCCGCCGATGAATCCTCCGGCACCATCAAGAAGCGTTTTGACGCCATCGGCGTGGAATCGACCGAGGAGAACCGCCGCGACTATCGCGAGATGCTGTTCCGAGCCAAGGACGCCATGAGCCAGTACATCTCCGGCGTGATCCTCTATGACGAGACGATCTGGCAGAATGCCAAGGACGGCACGCCGCTGGTCAAGCTGATCGAGCAGGCCGGCGCCATTCCCGGCATCAAGGTCGACGAAGGCACGCAGGCCTTGCCGATGTGTCCCGGAGAGCTCGTCACGGTCGGGCTCGACAGGCTCGCCGAGCGGTTGAAGAAATATTACGAGCGCGGCGCGCGCTTTGCCAAATGGCGCGCGGTGATCGACATCGGCAGCGGCATTCCCTCGATGACGGCGATCAGCGTCAATGCCCACGTGCTGGCGCGCTACGCCGCGCTGTGCCAGGCCGCGCAGATCGTGCCGATCGTCGAGCCGGAGGTGCTGATGGACGGCGACCACGACATCGAGCGCTGCTACGAGGTGACGAGCCGCGTGCTCAACAAGACCTTCCAGGAACTGCGCGTGCAGCGCGTGGCGCTGGAAGGCATGGTGCTGAAGCCGAACATGGCGATATCAGGCAAGAAATGTCCGAAGCAGGGCTCAGTCGAGGAGGTCGCGGAGAAGACGATACGGCTGCTGAAGGCCTGCGTGCCGGCGGCGGTGCCCGGCATCGCCTTCCTGTCCGGCGGCCAGTCGGACGAAGAGGCGACCGCGCATCTCAACGCCATGCACAAGCTTGGGCCGCTGCCCTGGGGCCTGACCTTCTCCTACGGCCGCGCGCTGCAGGCCGCGCCGCAGAAGGCCTGGTCGGGCAAGCCTGAGAACGTCGCGGCCGGCCAGCGCGCCTTCAGTCATCGCGCCCGCATGAACGGCCTCGCCTCCAAGGGCGAATGGCAAAGCAGCTTGGAACAGAAGGCAGCCTAGACCTTGTCGAACAAACCGCCTCCGCCGCGCCCGGCGCCGCGTCTCTATCTCGCGACGCCCGTCGTCGATGATCCCGCGACGCTGGTCGCCGAGCTGCCGGGGCTGATCGCGTCCGCCGACATTGCCGCCGTGCTGCTGCGGCTGAAGGAGACCGATCAGCGCAGCATGATCTCGCGCGTCAAGGCATTGGCGCCGCCGGTGCAGAAGGCGGGCGCGGCACTCCTCGTCGACGGCCATCCTGATATCGTCGCGCGCGGCGGCGCCGACGGCGCGCACCTGCCCGGCATCGCCGCGCTGAAGGAGGCGCTGCCGTCGCTCAAGCCAGATCGCATCGCCGGTGTCGGCGGGCTGACGACGCGGCACCATTCCATGGATGCGGGCGAGATGGGCGCGGATTACGTGCTGTTCGGCGAGCCCGATGCGAAAGGCCAGCGGCCGTCGTCGCAGGCGATCGCCGAGCGGCTCGACTGGTGGGCCGAGCTGTTCGAGCCGCCTTGCGTCGGCTTTGCTACCACGCTGGACGAGGCCTACGATTTCGCCGCCAGCGGCGCCGATTTCGTGCTGGTCGGCGACTTCATCTGGGCCGATCCGCGCGGGCCCAAGGCCGCACTGATCGAGGTCGATGCCGCGATCAAGAAGGCCCATGCGACGGCGCTGGCCGGCCAGGATCCTGCGGGCCAGGAGCACGGCCAGCGCCCGACATGAAGCTCCCGTGCATCACCATGCTGGCCACGCTGCTGCTGACAGTGCCCGCGGCCGCGCAGCTGCAGATCACCCCGCCGGCGACGACGCCGAGCGCACCGGCAGAGAAGCAGAAGCCAAAGCCGCCCGCACCTGCCAAGAAGAAGGAGGCGGCGCCGGCGCCGAAGCCTACGGCATCTCCCAAGCCGTCCGCTTCGCCCAAGCCGGCAACCGTGATCCCCGCGCCGCCGTCCGACGATCCCAACGTCGACCTCGTGTTCGGCGCCTATCAGCGCGGCCAGTACAAGACCGCGTTCGAGCTCGCCACCGTGCGCGCGCAAGCCGGCGATGCCAAGGCGATGACCATGCTCGGCGAGCTCTATTCCAACGCCATGGGCATCCGGCGCGATTACGCCAAGGCGGCCGAATGGTACAAGCGCGCCGCCGATGCCGGCGATCGCGAGGCGATGTTCGCGCTCGCCATGCTGCGCATCTCCGGCCGCGGCGGCCCGGTCGACAAAAACGAGGCGGTCAGGCTGATGGCCTCGGCTGCCAAGCTCGGCGAGCCCAAGGCGGCCTATAACCTCGCTCTGCTCTACCTGGACGGCCAGACGCTGCCGCAGGACGTCCGGCGTTCGGCGGAACTGCTGCGCCAGGCCGCCGATGCAGGCCTGCCCGAAGCGCAATACGCGCTCGCGACCTTCTACAAGGAAGGCACCGGTGTGCCGAAGGACCCCGAACGCGCGGTGCGGCTGCTTCAGGCCGCCGCGATCGCCGACAATGTCGATGCCGAGGTCGAATATGCCATCGCGATGTTCAACGGCACCGGCACGCCGAAGAACCAGCCGGCAGCCGTCGCCCTGCTTCGCAAGGCCTCCCGCCAGGGCAGCGCGATCGCGCAGAACCGGCTGGCCTGGGTGCTGATCAACGGCGTCGGCACGCCCGTGGACAAGATCGAAGGCTTCAAATGGCACCTGGTGGCCAAGACGGCTGGCAAGGGCGACCCCGAGCTCGACAAGCAGCTTTCCGATCTGCCGGCGGATGAGCGCGCCAAGGCCGAGGCCGCCGCCAGGAAGTGGCTCGGGTCCAAATGACTTGACGCGGGGCCCCTCACGGGGCACCCAATCCCCCAAACAGGCGCGTTTCCGCGCCCCTCCCCCCGATCAAGACCAAAAAGCATATGCTGTATTCCGCCACTATCAACGTCATGGTCAAGGCGGCGCGCCGCGCCGGCCGCAGCCTCAAGCGCGATCTCGGCGAGATCGAGCATCTCCAGGTCTCGCTGAAGGGGCCCGCCAATTTCGTTTCGCTCGCCGACAAGCGCGCCGAGGAGATCCTCTACCAGGACCTCGCCAAGGCCCGGCCCGGCTACGGCTTCATCGGCGAAGAGGGCGGCACCCGCGAGGGCACCGACAAGAGCCACACCTGGATCGTCGATCCCTTGGACGGCACCACCAACTTCCTGCACGGCATCCCGCAATTTGCGATCTCGATCGGGCTCGCGCGCGAGGGCACCGTGATCGCGGGCGTGATCTACAATCCCGCCAATGACGAGCTCTACATCGCCGAGCGCGGCAAGGGCGCCTTCCTCAACGACCAGCGCCTGCGCGTCGCCGGCCGCCGCCAGCTGAGCGAATGCGTGGTGGCCTGCGGCCTGCCCCATATCGGCCGCGGCGACCACGAGGAATTCCGCCGCGAGATGACCGCGATCCAGGACCGCGTCGCCGGCTTGCGCCGTTTCGGCGCCGCCTCGCTCGATCTCGCCTTCGTCGCGGCCGGCCGGCTTGACGGGTATTGGGAGCGGAATTTGTCGCCCTGGGACATCGCGGCCGGGCAGATCATGGTGAAGGAAGCCGGCGGCACGGTGAGCGATATCGCGACCCCGGGGGATCCGCTGATCACCGGGCATGTGGTGTGCGGCAACGAGTACGTGCACGGGGAGCTGGTGAAGATTTTGCGGAAACCGGCGTAAGGCGGAAGCTCGCACTCCACATTCCCCGTCATTCCGGGGCGCGCCTCTTGGCGCGAGCTCGGAATCCATTCATCGACCGTGAACGCGGCCCGATGGATTCCGGGCTCGTGCTTCGCACGCCCCGGAATGACAGAGAGAAGCGTCAGTGGCCGGTGTGCGCCCGCGCCGGCCGGCCATGCGCTTCAGCGTCCCGCGCCGGCGCCGGCTCGCGATCCCCCGCCAGCACGCGCTGCACCGAGACGAAGAACACCGGCACCATCAAGAGCGCCAGGATCACCACGGCGATCATGCCGCCCATCACCACGCTGCCGAGCGCCTGCTGGCTGGCGCCGCCGGCGCCGTGGGCGATGGCCATCGGCAGCACGCCACAGATGAAGGCAAGGCCGGTCATCAAAATCGGGCGGAAGCGCAGGCGGCAGGCTTCGATGGTGGCTTCGACCAGCGGCTTGCCTTCTTTCCGCAGATCTTTCGCGAACTCGATGATCAGGATCGCGTCCTTTGCGGCGAGGCCGATGATCGTGATCAGGCCGACGGTGAAATAGACGTCGTTGGGCAGGCCGCGCAGCATAGCGGCAGTGACCGCGCCGACGATGCCGAGCGGCACGGTGAGCAGCACCGCGAGCGGAATGGTCCAGCTCTCGTAGAGCGCGGCGAGGCACAGGAACACCACGAACACCGACAGGGCGAGCAGGAACGGCGCCTGCGAGCCCGACAGCTTCTCCTGCAGCGACTGTCCGGTCCATTCATAGCCGAAACCGCGCGGCAATCGGTCGGCGAGCCGCTCCATCTCGGCGATCGCATCGCCCGAGGTGAAGCCGGGCCTGGCCTCGCCGGAGATGCGCACCGCCGGATAATAGTTGAAGCCGGCGATCTGCGTCGGGCCGCGCGCCCATTCGATCGTGGTGAAGGACGAGAGCGGCACCAGCTGGCCGCGGCTGTTCTTGACGTTGTAGTTGAGGATGTCCTCGGCCCGCATGCGGTCGCGCGCGTCCGCCTGCACCACGACGCGCTGCATGCGGCCGCGGTTCGGGAAGTCGTTGATGTAGTTCGAGCCGAGATTGGTCGAAATGGTGTTGTTGATGTCCTCGAAGGTGACGCCGAACGCGCCGGCCTTCTCGCGGTCGATCATGAGATTGACCACGCCCGCCTCGGGCAGGCCTTCGATATAGACCTTCTGCAGCACCGGGCTGGCATTGGCCTCCGCGATCAGCTGGTCGGCGGCGCGCATCAATTGCTGATAGCCCTTCTGGCCGCGATCCTGGAGGCGGAACGAGAAGCCGGAGGAGTTGCCGAGATTGTCGATCGGCGGCGGCTGCAGCGCCGAGATTTTTGCGTCGCGGATCGACGAGCCCAGGTCGCGGTTGACGTCGTTGACGATCGCGGCAGCGGAGTCCTTCGGCCCGCGCTCCGACCAGTCCTTCAGCGTGATGAAGGCCTGGGCGGTGTTCATGCCCTGGCCGGAGAAGCTGAAGCCGGTGAGGAAGGTGACGTTGTCGACGCCCGGCCGCGCGGCGAGATATTTTTCGACCTTCTCGATCACGGCCTCGGTGCGGGCATAGGACGAATCCGACGGCGTCTGCACGTCCGTGGTGATGAAGCCCTGGTCGTCGACGGGCAGGAAGCCGCCGGGCAGGTTGACGAAGGCCCAGGACAGGCCGACCAGCAGCGCGGCATAGACCAGCATCAAGCGGCCGGTGCGATTCAGCGAAAAGCCGACGGTGCGCGAATAGCGTTCCTTGACGCCTTCGAGCATGCGGTTGAACCAGCCGAACACGAAGTTGGTCGAATGACCGTGCCCCTTTGCCACAGGCTTCAACAGCGTCGCGCACAGCGCCGGCGTCAACGACAGCGCCAGGAAGGCGGAGAAGCCGATCGCGGCGACCATGGTGACGGAGAACTGGCGATAGATGATGCCGACCGAGCCCGGGAAGAACGCCATCGGCACGAACACCGCCATCAGCACCAGCGTGATGCCGATGATGGCGCCGGTGATCTGCGACATGGCTTTCCGCGTCGCTTCCTTCGGCGGCAGGCCTTCCTCGGCCATGATGCGCTCGACGTTCTCGACCACGACGATGGCGTCGTCGACGAGGATGCCGACCGCGAGGACCATGCCGAACATCGAGAGCATGTTGATGGAATAGCCGGCGAGCAGCAGCGTGGAGCAGGCGCCCAGCAACGCCACCGGGACCACGATGGTCGGAATGATGGTGTAGCGGATGTTCTGCAGGAACAAGAACATCACCACGAACACCAGCACCACGGCTTCGACCAGCGTCGTCAGCACCTTCTCGATCGAGGCCTCGACCACAGGCGTGATGTTGTAGGGGATCTCGTAGGTGATGTTGGCCGGGAAGAAGCGCGACAGCTCCTTCATCTTCGCTTCGACCGCGCTGGCGGTCGCCAGCGCATTGCCGGTCGGCGACATCAGGACCGACAGGCCCGCCGTCGGCTTGCCGTCGAGGCGCGTGTTGAACTGGTAGCTGAGGCCGCCGACCTCGACGCGCGCGACATCGCGCAGGCGCACGGTCGAACCGTCGGCATTGGCACGCAGGATGATGGCGCCGAACTCGTCCGGCGAGGAGAGCTGGCCCTTGACCAGCACCAGCGCAGAGGTGCGCTGGTTCGAGGTCGACGGCTCGGCGCCGATGCTGCCGGAAGCGACCTGCGCGTTCTGCGCGGTGATGGCCTTGTTGACGTCGTCGGCGGTCAGGCCATAGCCGACCAGCTTGGCCGGATCGACCCAGACACGAAGCGAGCGCTCGGTCGAGTACAGTGTGGCGCGGCCGACGCCGGGAATGCGGCGGATCTCGCCGAGCACGTTGCGGATCATGAAGTCGCCGAGGCCGACTTCATCCAGGCTGCCGTCGGTCGAGTTCAGCGTGATGATCTGCAGCACTGCGCTCGAGGCCTCCTCGATCAGGATGCCCTGCTGCATCACCGCGCGCGGCAGGCGCGCCTCGACGCGCTTGATGCGGTTCTGGACCTCGACCGAGGCGGCACTGGTGTCGGTGCCCGGCTGGAAGTTGGCGATGATCTCGACCTGGCCGAGCGAGTCGCTGGTCGATTCGAAATTGAGGATGTTGGCGGCGCCGTTGAGCTCCTCCTCGATCAGCCGCGTGACGCTGTTGTAGAGGTTTTCCGGCGAGGCGCCGGGATAGCTGGTCGAGACCGAGATCGAGGGCGGCGCGATGATCGGATATTGCGCGATCGGCAGCAGCGGCACCGCGATCGCGCCGATCAAGCAGATGAACAGCGCGACCACCCAGGCGAAGATCGGCCTGTCGATGAAGAAACTCGGCATTGGCCGTTTTATCCTCGTTGTTCGGTTAGACCCTCATGGTGAGGAGCGCGGAACGCGCGCTCCGGACGATGCCGCGCATCGCCGCGAGAACCATGAAGGCCCGGCTCTCTCCCGCGGCCATCCTTCGAGACGCCCGCTTGCAGCGGGCTCCTCAGGTTAAGGACGACACTTGCTGCGCGGAGCGTTACCGCGTGAGCTGCTGAGCGTGCCGGTTGTCTGCGGTCGCTTCCGCCTCCGACCAGGATTGCGGCTTGACCTTGTCGCCGGCCGCGAATTTCTGGAAGCCTTCGACCACGACCTTGTCGCCGGACTTCAGGCCTTCGGTGATGAACCAGAGGCCGTCCTGCACCGAGCCGGTGCGCACCGGCTGCACCGCGATGTGATTGTCGTCCTTGACGACGAACACCTCGCTGCCGCCGCCGCCATTGCGCTGGATCGCCTGCTGCGGCACCGCGATCGCGTCGGAATCGAGACCCTGGTCGATGCGGACCCGGACATACATGCCCGGGAGCAGCTCGCGCTTGGGATTGGGGAACTCGCCGCGCAACGTCACCTGCCCGGTGTGGGCGTCGACCTTGGCGTCGGAGAACAGCAGCTTGCCGTCGAGCGAATAGATGGTGTTGTCGTCGAGCACGAGGCGCACCTTGGCGGCATCGGCGGCGATGCGATCGAGGTCGCCGGTCTCGAAGGCGCGGCGGAGCTGGTTGAGCTCGGTCACCGACTGGGTGAAGTCGGCATAGATCGGATCGAGCTGCTGGATGGTGGCGAGATTGGTCTCGTTCTGCACGGCGAGCGCGCCCTCGCTGACGAGGGCCGCGCCGACCACGCCGTCGATCGGCGCACGCACGGTGGCGTAGTCGAGATTAAGCCTGGCCCGCGCGAGCTCGGCCTTGCGGCCCTCGACCTCGGCATGGGCCTGGCGTTCGGCCGCAATCGCCTTCTCGTTCTCGGCTTCGGGGGCGGCGCGATCCCTGGTCAAGGTGGCGATACGATGCGCCTGCTGCTTGGCCTGCGCCAATGCCGCTTCGGCCTTGGCCAGCGCGGCCTCGTTGGCCATGACCTCGACCTCGAACGGGCGCGGATCGATGCGGTAGAGCGGATCGCCGGCCCTGACCTCGCTGCCCTGGCGGAACAGGCGCTCGACCACGATGCCGGACACGCGCGGCCGCACGTCGGAGACCCGGGTCGGGGCGATGCGGCCCGGCAGCTCGCGCACTACGGCGCGCGGCTGCGGCTTGACGATAACGATGCTGACGTCAGGGGCAGGCGGCTGGGCGGCGGACACCGCGGAACTGGATTCCTCGCAAGCACCCAGCAGCGGCGCAAGGGCCGCGAGCATCATTGCAACGCATGCCGATCGCGCTCGAATTCCAAACATGAAGTGGGATGCCCCGATTGTTGAAACTGATCATGCTCGCGCGAAGCCCGTTCTGGACCTTTTGCACGCGGCTGATGCCGCCAAGATAGAATGCATCTGCTGCGATGCAACGCATGGCGCGGGCGGCTCATTGTCACACAGCTTATCCTGTTGAAATCAGAGATCTTTTGCGGTGTAACTTGATTGTGAATCTAAGTTCCACCGCCGCGTGTGCGGCCGAACATCGCAATTACTCGGCGGCCTTCATCCGGTAATGGCTGACGCCCCATTCCGTTCCGTCGGCGTGACCGAACAGGCCCGAGGTCCCGAGCAGGAACCAGCGCCAGCGGCGCATCCAGAGAGCGGTCTCCTCGTCGTGGACCCTGCGCAAGGAGACTTCGATGGGGTCGCGATGCGCATCGAAATTGGCCAGCCAGTCGTCGGCGGTGCGCTGGTAGTGCGTGCCGCTCCAGCACCATTCCTTCTCGATGGCAAAGATATCGTCGAACTGCCTGACGAGGTGATGGCTCGGCATCAGCCCGCCCGTGTAGACGTATTGCGCGATCCAGTCGTCGCGATCGGCCGGGTCAGGCAGATGCGAGCCGGACCGGTGGGTGACGACGTGCATGAAGAACCGCCCCTCCGGCGCGAGCCATGACCGCGCGCGTGTCATCAGCTTGCGCCAGTTGCACATCCGCTCGAACATCTCGACCGAGACGATCCGGTCGAACTGGCCCTCGGGCGCGAACACGTTCATGTCGGCCGTGACCACGCGCAGATTCAGCAGTCCGCGCCGCCGCGCCTCCTCCTCGACATACGCACGCTGAGCCTGTGAGGCCGCGACCGCCGTCACCGTCGCGTGCGGAAACTGCCGTGCCACCCACAGCGCCAGCGAGCCCCAGCCACAGCCAAGCTCCAGGATGGCCTGGCCGTCGGCCAGGCCGGCATGCTCGACGGTCTGGCGCAGCGCCTCCTCCTCCGCCTCCCGCAAGGTGGTCGCGTCGGTCTTGTAGAAGCAGGAGGAGAATTTACGTTTGGGGCCGAGCAAGTCGGCGAAGAAGGCCGCGGGCACCTCGTCATGGCCCGCTGCCGCGCCCTCGGCGATCGGCCGTAGCATCATCCGCCCAGCGAAGGCGGCATCGTCGCCGGGGCCGAGCCCGGACAGGCGCGTCGCCATGCGGGAGCACAGGCGCTGGATCGCGGCGCGGACCACCACGTCCGGCAGCGGCACGCGCTCGGCAGTCCCGATGATCGCGGAAACGACGCTCATGCGCCCCCCGAATGGCGAACTTCTGCAGAGACTTGGCTATCAAAGCGCCGCTTCCGGTCCGGGTTCCCGAGCTGTCCCCGAAATCGGCGCATCCGGCGCTTTTTTTGGGCCGGCGCTGTGCCATAGTGCGCGCCGCAAGCAAGCTTTACGTAACGGATGATACCGGCATGCGGTCTGGCACTTCCCGATCCACCATGGACATCGAGTACACCAAACTGTCCTCGCCCAGCGTCTTCCTGGTGCGGATGCTGGTCTTCCTGGTGCTGTGCACGCTGGTGAGCGTGGTGCTCTACAAGCAGATCGTCCAGGCCTTCTTCGCCAATCCCGGGCTCAACGCCCTGATCGGGGGGGTGCTGTTCATCGGCATCATCCTGGCCTTCCGCCAGGTCATCCGGCTCTATCCCGAAGTCTCCTGGGTCAACAATTTCCGCGTCGCCGATCCCGGCCTGGCGCCGGCCCGCCACCCCAAGCTGCTGGCGCCGATGGCTGCGATCCTCGGCGGGGAGCGTTCGGGGCGGATGACCATCACCCAGACCACGATGCGGCACCTGCTCGATTCGATCGCGACCCGCCTGGACGAGGCCCGCGACATCTCCCGCTACATGACCGGCCTCTTGGTCTTCCTCGGCCTGCTCGGCACCTTCTGGGGCCTGATCGAGACGGTGGGCTCGGTGGGCAAGGTGATCGACGGGCTCAAGGTCGGGAGCGATTCCGGGGCGCTGTTCGACACGCTGAAGGAAGGCCTCGCCGCCCCGCTCGGCGGCATGGGCATCTCCTTCTCCAGCTCGCTGTTCGGCCTTGCCGGCTCGCTGATCCTCGGCTTCCTCGATCTGCAATCGAGCCAGGCGCAGAACCGCTTCTACACCGATCTCGAGGACTGGCTCGCCACCACAGTGCGCGAGTATGGCAACGGCGAGGCGCCTGTCGCGACCGGCGGCGGCGTCGCCAGCGGCGAGCTTCAGGCCGCGGTCGAACGGCTGCGGTCCGTGCTCGAGGAAGGCAGCGCCGGCCGCGGCACCACCGCGGCGATGGCGAGCCTTGCCGAAGCCATCCAGGCGCTGGTCTCGCACATGCGCACCGAGCAGCAGATGATCCGCGAATGGGCCGACGGCCAGGGCGAGCAGAATCGCGAGATCCGCCGCCTGCTGGAGCGGATCGCGCGCCAGCCCGAGAAGAGTTGAGGGCTCGCCGAACCATCGTGCCCCGGACGCAGCGCAGCACGTAGTGATGCGCTGCTGAGCCGGGGCCCAGAGAAACGAGGAATGGGTCCCGGCTCTGCGCAGCAGCGTTGCACGCTGCACCGCGTCCGGGACACGAGAGCAGAAGCGGAGAACTAAATGGCCCTTGCCCGCGCCCGCCGCAGCGAAGGCGGTCTCAACTACTGGCCCGGCTTCGTCGACGCGCTGTCGACGCTGGTGCTGTCGATCGTGTTCCTGCTGTCGGTGTTCCTCGTGGTGCAGTTCTTCCTGTCGCAGGAGGTCACCGGCAAGGACAAGGCGCTGGAGCAGCTCAACGCCAAGATCGCCCAGCTCAACGAGCTGTTGTCGCTGGAGAAGCTCGGCAAGCTCACCCTCGACGACCAGGTCTCGTCGCTGAAAGCCGGGCTCGCCTCGGCCGAATCCGAGCGCGACCGCATCAAGGGCCTCTATGACGGCTTGGCTGCCGCCGGCAACGACGCGCAAGGCAAGACCGCCGAGCTCGGCAAGGCGCTGGACTCCGAGAAGGCGGTCTCGGCGCGGGCGCTGGCGCAGATCGAGGTGCTGAACCAGCAGATCAGCGCGCTGCGCCGGCAATTGGCGGCGCTGGAGGAGGCGCTCGATGCCTCCGAGAAGCGCGACAAGGAATCGCAAAACCGCATCGCCGACCTCGGCTCTCGCCTCAACGTCGCCCTGGCGCAGCGCGTGCAGGAATTGTCGCGCTACCGCTCGGAATTCTTCGGCCGCCTGCGCGCCATCCTCGGCAACCGCCCCGACATCCGCATCGTCGGCGACCGCTTCGTGTTTCAGTCCGAAGTGTTCTTCGACACGGGACAAGCGGTGCTGCTGCCCGAGGGCCGCGCCGAGCTCGACACCTTGGCAGCGGCGCTGATCGAGCTCGACAAGAAGATCCCGAGCGACATCCCCTGGGTGCTGCGCGTCGACGGCCATACCGATTTGCGGCCGGTGAGCGGCGCGAACTTCAAGTCGAACTGGGACCTGTCCGCAGCGCGCTCGATCTCGGTGGTGCAATATCTGGTTTCGCTCGGCGTGCCCGCCCAGCGCCTCGTCGCGGCCGGCTTCGGCGAATTTCAGCCGCTCGATACCGGCAACACGGAAGAGGCCTACAAGCGCAACCGCCGCATCGAGCTGAAGCTGACGGAGCGGTAGTGGTGAGGGACACACGACCTCAACGTCATGGCCGGGCTTGTCCCGGCCATCCACGATCTTTGGCCCGCCGCGACAGAAAGGCGTGGATGCCCGGGACAAGCCCGGGCATGACGACCTTCGTAAAATGAGCGCGCTCCACCTCCGCCTTTACCGACCCGAAGACGAAGCCGTCGCGATCGATCTCTGGCATCGCACCTGGCAGCAGGCCTATCCGCAGATCGACTTCGCCGCACGGCTCGAATGGTGGCGCGAGCGCTGGCTGAGGGATCTGGTGCCGAAGGCCCAGATCGTGGTGGCGGAGCAGGACGGCGCGCTGGTCGGTTTCGTCACCATCGACGGCGAAGGCTATCTCGACCAGCTCGTCGTCGATCCCGCGCACTGGGGCTCCGACGCGGCAAGGCTGCTGGTGGACGAGGCCAAGCGCCTGTCGCCCTCGGGCGTCACGCTGCTCGTCAACAAGGACAATGCCCGCGCGATCCGCTTCTACGAGCGCAACGGCTTCGCCCATGCGGGCGACGATGTGAACCCCACCTCGGGGCGGCCGGTGTTGAAGATGGTGTGGCGGGCGTAATCGCCAAACGCAAACTGAGCTGTCATCACCCGCGAAGGCGGGTAATCCAGTATTCCAGAGACGGCAGTGATCGAACCGAGACGCCGCGGCGTACTGGATTCCCCGCCTTCGCGGGGAATGACACCGTGATTGGGACGGCAATCGAGGACCTCACGCCGCTCTGCCCCTCACGCGCCCTCGAATTGCAGCCGCGCCAGCCGCGCATAGAGCCCGTTCGCCGCGACGAGCTCGGCATGCGTGCCCTGCTCGACGATCCGGCCCTGGTCCATCACCAGGATGCGATCGCAGGAGAGCACGGTGGCGAGGCGGTGGGCGATGACGAGCGTGGTACGGTGGCGCATCAGCTCTTCCAGCGCGGTCTGCACAAGCGTCTCGCTTTCGGCGTCGAGTGCCGAGGTGGCTTCGTCCAGCAGCAACAGTGGCGCATCGCGCAGGATGGCGCGTGCGATCGCAATGCGCTGGCGCTGGCCGCCGGATAGCGTCACGCCGCGCTCGCCGAGCGCGGTCTCGAAACCTTCGGGCAGGCGGCGGATGAATTCGGCGGCATGGGCGAGCTCGGCAGCGCGCTCGACCTCGGCATCGGTCGCATCGGGCCGGCCGAAGCGGATGTTCTCGCGGGCGCTCGCGGCGAACACCACGGATTCCTGCGGCACCAGAGCGATGCGCGCGCGGAAGCCGCCCGGGGCGGCGGACTTGACCGGCACGCCGTCGAGCGAGATCGTCCCGCTGCGCGGATCGTAGAAGCGCAGCAGCAGATGAAAGATGGTGCTCTTGCCGGCGCCGGAGGGACCGACGATCGCGACCTTCTCGCCAGGGCGCACGGTGAACGACACCGCGTCGAGCACCTTGACGTCGGACCGCGCCGGATAGGCGAAGCTGACCCGATCGAAGCCGACCTCGCCGCGCGCGGGCACCGGCAGCGCAAGCGGCGTCGCAGGCGCGGTGATCTCGGGCTCGACGTGGAGGATCTCGAACAGGCGCTCGGCCGCGCCCGATGCTGCCGAGACCTCGCCCCAGACCTCGCTGAGCTGGCCGAGGCCCGCTGCCGCGAACACGGCATACAGCACGAACTGGCCAAGCCGGCCCGGCGTGATCGCGCCGGTGAGCACGTCATGCGAGCCGATCCAGAGGATCGCGACCACGCTTGCGAACACGATGAAGATGATGATCGCCGTCAGCACGGCGCGGGCCTGGGTCGAGGTGCGCGCGGCTTCATAGGCCTGCTCGACCTCGCCGCCGAAACGCTTCTCGGCAAATTGCTCGCTGGTATAGGCCTGCACGGTGCGGATCGCGCCGACCAATTCGCCGGCATAGGCGGAGGCATCGGCGAGCGTATCCTGCGCATTACGCGACAGGCGCCGCACCCAGCGCCCGAACGCCACCAGCGGCAGCACGATCAAAGGGATGGCCAGCAGCACGAAGCCCGACAGCTTCGGGCTCGTGATCACCATCATCGCCGTCGCGCCCAGGAACATCATCAGATTGCGCAGCGCGATCGAGACGGAGGCGCCGACGGCCGATTTCAGCTGGGTGGTGTCGGCAGTGAGGCGCGAGATCAATTCGCCGCTGCGGGCGGAATCGAAGAAGGCGGGAGAGAGCGACAAGAGATGGGCGAAGACGTCGCGCCGGAGATCGGCGACGATGCGTTCGCCGATCGTCATCACGAGGTAGTAGCGCGCGGCGCTGGCGATCGCGAGCACGGCGACGACCGCGAGCATGACCGAGAAGTAGCTGTTGATCAGCTCGATGCCCTCGGGCGTCAGGCCGAAATCGATCATCCGGCGCACCGCGACCGGCACCAGCAGCGTGGTCAACGCCGCGATCGTGAGTGCGACGAAGGCCAGCGCCGCCCGGCCGCGATAGCGGATCACATAAGGCGCGAGCGCGAGCAGCGGCCGCAACTTGGCGCGGCCCTTGGCCGGCGCTTCGATCAGCTCGGCCTCGATTGAGGGAGTGTCTGCGGCGTTCATTGCGGGCCGTTCGACATCGTGGTCATCCAGCCGTTCCACTGCGCTCATGAGATCCGACCCGTTGCATTGATCTGCTCCCAATAGGCCGGTGCAGGAGTAGTGGCAAATCCGGGAAGTCCCTTAAGGGCAAACCCGGTCCAGCGCGCCGGCATGGCTTGTTTTGCGGGGTTTCGTGAGGTATAGAGCCGCCCAAATCCGTCATTCGCGAGCCACCCAAGAAGGCGCCGGAGCGCCGAGGAATTGCCATGAAAGCCGAAATTCACCCGAATTATCATACGATTAAGGTCGTCATGACCGACGGAACCGAGTACCTGACCCGCTCGACCTGGGGCAAGGAAGGCGACACGCTGAACCTCGACATCGATCCGAAGTCGCACCCGGCCTGGACCGGCGGCTCCGCCCAGATCATGGACCGCGGCGGCCGCGTCTCGCGCTTCCAGAAGAAGTTTTCGGGCTTCCTCAAGAAGGATTGAGCCGGCCGCAAGGCTGGAGACGAAAACGCCCCCGGGAGACCGGGGGCGTTTTTGTTTTTGGGCCACCGTCATTGCGAGGAGCGCTTGCGACGAAGCAATCCAGACTGCCCCTGCGGGGGATTCTGGATTGCTTCGCTTCGCTCGCAATGACGGCAGATAGACTTACCGCTCGAACGCGGCCTTCAGCGCGTTGAGGTGCGGCACCAGCGGGTTGCCGATCGTGGCCTGCTCGGCCGGCGGGGTGTGGATCGTGCTGTCGAGGCGGCGGACGCGCGTCTGCAGGCTCATCGAGCGATGGATCAGGTCCTGAAGCTGCGCGGGCAGCTTCTCGATCGTGTCGGCGGGACCGGGATCGGCGGCGGTGAGCTTGACCTTGGTCTTCTCGCGATTGGCCTGGCTCAGCGTCATCTCGCCTTCCTTGACCGCGCGGTGCAGCAGCAGCCAGGAGGCGAGCTGCATCAGGCGCGTCGTGAGGCGCATGCTCTCGGTCGCATAGGTGAGGCTGACGGCGCGGTCGAGCGCCTTGGCCTCGACGCGGCCGGCGCCGTCGAGATAGGCGGCGGTCTCCTCGACGAGGTCCATGCCCTCACGGAACAAATTGCCGAACGCCGCAGAATTGGTGAATCGCTCACTGAGCTGAACGAGCGCGCCGTCGGCCTGCAAACGTTCCATGGTTAACGCCTCTTACGCAACTGTTTGACTGCCCGGCTTTAGCGCCGGCTTATGATGAACAAATCATTGCGCGGGCGGGACGCGGAGTCCAGTGACAAGCGCGGATATGGTTTCCGCGGGTCAATCCTTTCAAATGCAACCGGGATGAGAGGCCCAAACCGGTCAAGTGAACGCAAAAAAGAGCCGCCGGAGACCGGCGGCTTTGAAAGTTGATAACAGGGAGGCGTCAAACAGAGTGGACAGGAGCCACTCGGTGTCCAAACGAGGACAGTTCCAGTCATAAACCCGAAAGCTTAATCTGAAGTAAACGAGCTAATTTTTTCAGAGTTCATTAGTCATGTGAGCCAGTGGCCGAGTGTGCTGCGGGAACAGACGTCTCCGTCGTCATTCCGGGGCGCGACGAAGTCGCGAGCCCGGAATCCATAACCACGAGCGGATGGAACGGCCCGGCTCTCTTAGCGCGCCCTTTTGCAGAGCCTGTGATTATGGATTTCCGGGCTCGGCGCTGACGCGCCGCCCCGGAATGACGAGACGGAGAAAGTCCGGCCCACGCGTCCGGGACGACAGTCGCTGTGTGGCGACTGCTACGACTTGAAAATACTGTTCGCCGCATCGCGCGAGGCGCGCTTTTTGGCGGCGGCTTCTTCCAGTCTTGCGATCTCGGTCTTGAGCAGCGCCACGCGCTCGGTCAGTTCCTCCACTGACAAAAGTGAGAGGTCCTGCCCAATTTCATGACTGATCTTCTTGCGCGGGCGGTCGTCGTCTTCGATCGGCATCGTCGTTCCTCCTCTCCGTCCGCGGGTCGGACCACATGGCTGAGGCGGTTGCCAGCCTGCACCGCGCTGGCTAAGCAAGGGCCTCGTTTCCCCCCGCACTTTTGCTCAAGGACACATCATGGACAAGCTGCCCGCGCAAATGACCGTGGTCGCCATCTCCAAGCCCGGCGGGCCGGAGGTGCTGGTGCCGGAGCAACGCAGTGTTCCGCAGCCCGGGCCCGACGAGATCCTGGTCAAAGTCGAAGCTGCCGGCGTCAACCGGCCCGACGTGGCGCAGCGCTCCGGCGCCTATCCGCCGCCGCCCGGCGCCAGCGACCTGCCCGGCCTCGAGATATCAGGCGAAGTCGTCGCGGTCGGCAGCAACGCCAAGCGGCACAAGGTCGGCGACAAGGTGATGTCGCTGGTCGCCGGCGGCGGCTATGCGCAGTACTGCATCGCCCAGGACGCCCAGGCGATGAGTGTGCCGCCGGCGCTGTCGATGAAGGAAGCCGGCGCGCTGCCGGAAACACTGATGACGGTCTGGCACAATGTGTTCGAGCGCGGCGGCCTCAAGGCCGGCGAGACGCTGCTGATCCATGGCGGCTCGTCCGGCATCGGCACCATGGCCATTCAGCTCGCCAAAGCCTTCGGTGCGAAAGTGTTCGTCACCGTGGGATCGCAGGACAAGATCGACGCCTGCCTCAAACTGGGGGCCGACCGCGCCATCAACTACAAGACCGAAGATTTCGTCGC
Organism: Bradyrhizobium sp. USDA 223; assembly: GCF_044909005.1. Lineage (NCBI taxonomy): Bacteria > Pseudomonadati > Pseudomonadota > Alphaproteobacteria > Hyphomicrobiales > Nitrobacteraceae > Bradyrhizobium > Bradyrhizobium sp. USDA 223. The sequence goes on along the minus strand of NZ_JBIYDR010000001.1, from coordinate 7,700,197 downwards.
CGTGGTGAAGGCGGAGACCAACAACGTTGGCGTCAACCTGATCCTCGACATGGTCGCCGGAGAATATGTCGATCGCAACTATGATGCCGCCGCGGTCGACGGCCGCATCGTCCAGATCGCGACCCTCAACGGCCCCAAGGTCAGCGTCAACATCGCCAAGGTGATGGTCAAGCGCCTGACCCATACCGGCTCGACCTTGCGCCCCCGTAGTAATGCGGACAAGGCGGCGATGGTGGCCGCGATCGAGCAGAAAGTGATGCCGCTTTTGCGCGAAGGCCGCGTCAAGCCGGTGATGGACAGCACTTTCCCGCTGGAAAAGGCGGCAGACGCCCACCGGCGCATGGAAACGAGCGCACATATTGGCAAAATTGTGTTGGAGGCCTAGGCCGCTGGCCCACAGGGCAAGCCGGAAACCCTTTGATTTTCCTCGCTTTCGTGGCATCTATCGCGACGCACCGAACCATATCGGTCCGGTCTGAATCGTCTTCTAGATTTGCCTTGCACTGACGAGTTTGCGTCGAACGCGGAGAACTGACCTTGCGTCTGATCAGGTGCCTCGCGCCCATCGCGCTGGGCCTCATGATTCTTGTCGCCGCGTATCCCGCGCGCGCGCTCGACGCCGTCAGCGTCCGTAGCGACGCGCCCGCGATCGACCTCACCGGCGTGCTCGAGCATCAGCGCAGCGATGCCGATCGTATCCAGGTCTCCACCGCACCCGGCACCGATGGCATCGTCCGCCGCATCGAGGTGCGCGCCCGCGAGGGCGGACAGAACTGGGTGGTGTTCGCGCTCGCCAACAACACCGACGACCAGCTCGACCGCCTGATCGTCGCTCCGCATTACCGCATCGTCTCCTCGGGATTGCTGTGGCCCGACCTCGGCCTGTCACGCATCGCGACCATCACGCCCTCGATCGGCGACCGCCCGGAACGGCAGGAAAGCGCCACCGCGGACGTGTTCCGCATCACGCTCGACCCCGGCGCCGTCGTCACCTTCGTTGCGGAGCTGCGCACCGACAAGCTGCCGCAGCTCTATCTGTGGGAGCCGGAAGCCTACAAGGACAAGGTCAACTCCTTCACGCTGTACCAGGGCATCGTGATCGGCATCTCCGGGTTGCTCGCGCTGGTGCTGACCATCCTGTTCGTGGTGAAGGGCAGCATCATGTTCCCGGCCGCGGCGGCGCTGGCCTGGGCGGTGCTGGTCTATATCGGCGTCGATTTCGGCTTCTGGGGCAAGGTGCTCGACATGTCGAACAACGCCGAGCGCATCTGGCGCGCGGCGGGCGAGGCGATCCTGGCGGCGACACTCCTGGTGTTCCTGTTCGCCTATCTCAATCTCAGCCGCTGGCACGTGCGCTATTCGCACATCACGGTCGGGTGGCTCGCGTTCCTCGGCTCGCTGGTCGCGCTCGCGCTGTTCGACCCGGCGGTGGCCTCCGGCATCGCACGCATCTCGCTGGTGCTGATCGCCTTCGCCGGCTTCGCGCTGATCGTCTATCTCTCCACCCACGGCTTCGACCGCGCCGTGCTCTTGATCCCGACCTGGTTCCTCCTGGTGGTCTGGGTGGTCGCGGCCGGCATGACGGTGGCGGGCTCGGTCACCAACGACATCGTCGGCCCTGCCCTGCTCGGCGGCCTCGTGCTGATCGTGATGCTGATCGGCTTCACGGTGATGCAGCACGCCTTTGCCGGCGGCGGTGCCAGCACGGGCGTCGTCTCCGACATCGAGCGGCGCGCTTTGGCGCTGGCCGGCTCCGGCGACCTGATCTGGGACTGGGACGTCTCCGCCGACAAGGTGTTCACCAGTCCCGAGACCGAAGCCCTGCTCGGGCTGAAGCGCGGCACGCTGGAAGGCCCGGCGGCGTCCTGGCTAGAGGTGCTGCATCCGCTCGACCAGGACCGTTTCCGCGCCGCGCTCGACAGCGTGCTCGACCAGCGCCGCGGCCGCCTGGTGCAGGATTTCCGTCTGCGCACGCCGGACGGTCATTTCATGTGGTTCGCGCTCAAGGCGCGCCCGGTGGTCGGCTCGGACGGCGAGGTCTCGCGCGTGGTGGGCACGCTGACCGACGTCACCGAGTTGCGCAACGCCGAGGAGCGCCTGCTGCACGATTCCGTGCATGACAATCTCACCGGCCTGCCCAACCGAAAACTGTTCATGGACCGGCTGGGCGCGGTCGCGCATTTCGCCAAGACCATGCCGACGCTGCGGCCGACGCTGATGGTGATCGACCTCGACCGCTTCAAGCAGGTCAACGATTCCGTCGGGATCGCGGTCGGAGATTCCATCCTGCTCACGCTGGCGCGCCGCCTCACCCGCATCCTGAAGCCGCAGGACACGCTGGCGCGGATGGCCGGCGACCAGTTCGGCCTGATCCTGCTGTCGGAGCAGGACCCGGCCCGCATCACCGCTTTCGCCGAGACCATCCGCAAGACCATCCGCGCGCCGATCGCCTTCAACGACCGCGAGATCTTCCTCACGGCGTCGATCGGCCTCGCGCTGTCCGATCCGCAAACCCAGCTCACGGACGAGATCATCAAGGACGCCGAGCTGGCGATGTATCACTCCAAGCGGATCGGCGGCGACCGCATCGACGTCTACAAGCCGGCGATGCGGGCGCGCAAGACCGACCGCCTGACCTTGGAGAGCGAATTGCGCCGCGCCATCGAGCGCCAGGAGATCACGATCCTGTACCAGCCGATCGTGCGGCTGGAGGATCGCTCCATCGCCGGCTTCGAGGCCCTGGCGCGCTGGGACCACCCGAAGCTCGGACGCATGGCGCCCTCGGAGTTCATCACCATCGCCGAAGAGACCGGGTTGATCGTCGACCTCGGCATGTTCGTGCTCGACCAGACCGCCAAGCAGCTTTCGGTGTGGCAGCGGGCGATGCGCTCGCGCGAGCCGATCTTCGCTTCCGTCAACGTCTCCTCGCGGCAGCTGCTGCGCCACGATTTGATCCACGATGTCCGTACCGTGCTGTCGCGCTCCTCGGTGGCGCGCGGCACGCTCAAGCTCGAGCTGACGGAATCGCTGGTGATGGAGAATCCGGAGCACGCGGCCCAGATGCTGACCCGGATCCGCGAGCTCGGCACCGGGCTGTCGCTCGACGATTTCGGCACCGGCCACTCCTCGCTGGCCTATCTGCAGCGCTTCCCGTTCGACACCATCAAGATCGACCAGTCGTTCGTGCGCACCACCAGCCGCGGCACCCGCCCCGTGATCCTGAAGTCGATCATCGCGCTCGCCCACGATCTCGGCATGGACGTCGTCGCCGAAGGCGCCGAGACCGATTCGGACGCCGTCGAGCTCTACCAGATGGGCTGCGAATACGCGCAAGGTTTTGCCTTCGGCGAGCCGATGGACGCGGACGCGGCGATGCGGCTGCTCACGGAAGTGCGGCTGGAAGCGGCGAGCTAGGCTCTCTTACCCTCTCTTGGAGGGCAGGGCGATCGCATATAGGCGAACTCGCCTGTGGCCATCCTTCGAGACGCCCGCCGTTGGCGGGCCCTCAGGATGAGGGCGGAGTTCGCGGCAACAGTTTCAACGAGCACTGACGGTAGATTAGCCTCATCCTGAGGAGGCGCGTAAGCGCCGTCTCGAAGGACGAGGCGTGCGCACCGGCGCCGCGACAAGTCATATGCGATCGCCCTGCCCTGGAGGGGGAGAGTGGACGGCGTGCCCTACGATACTATCGCCGCCGCTCGCCCTTCTGCTTCCTGAACCGTACGCTCTGGCCGTCCGGCATGCGCGTTGCCACGAAGCCGGCGGCGAGGCAGGCTTCGCGTTGCGGCATCTGGATGTCGGGGCTGCGCAGGCTGTCCCACCATGAGGCGCGCTGGGCCGCGCGCGGCAGCGCCGCGCCGATGATCTCCTCGATCTGCTCGAAGCTCAGCACGAGCTCCTCCTGCTTCTGCCGCAGCAGATAATCGCGCAACGCGTCGTAGTCGTTCACACTCGTCCTCTCGTCAGGGGCGATGTCAGGTTGCTCAAAACCGTCAGCCGCATAAACCGATTCTTAACTCATTGCGGCAGCGCCGTCGCGGCTTAAACACTACGCAAGCTTTCGGGCGCATCCACTATGGACAGGAGCGAACAATGTTCTCTGGATGGCGCGACGTTGCGGCCCGCCGGCCGTTGCGGATTTCGGCGAAGCTGCTGATCATCTCGTCCGTGGTGACGGTGATCGGCTTTTCCGCCATTTGCGTCAACGTCATGCTCGACATGCGCCGCGGCGAGGAGGCACTCGCCCGCCAGACGCTGGAGAACCTCGCGACCACGATCGAGTCCGACGTCAGCCGCAACGTCGAGATCTACGATTTGTCGCTGAAGGCGGTCGCCAGCAACATGCTGCTGCCCGAGCTGGCGACGGTCTCAAAGACGATCCGTCACCTGATCCTGTTCGACCACGCGACCACCGCCAAGCATTTCGGCGCCATCCAGGTGTTCGACGCCGAGGGCCGGCTGACCATCGATGCCTCCACGCTCGATCCCCTGCCCGAGGACCGCAGTGAGGAGGATTATTTCAGGGTTCACCGGGACAGTCCCGGCGCAGGCCTGTTCATCAGCCGTCCCATGCTGTTTCGCGGCGCCTACTCGATCGTGCTGAGCCGGCGCATCAGTGACGCTGACGGCGGCTTCATGGGCGTCGTCGCCGGCTCGATCCGCTTCAGCTATTTCCACGAGCTGTTCGATCGGCTCACCCTCGACCCTGAGGACACCATCACCGTGCTCAAGCGCGACCGCACCATCATCATGCGGCGACCGTTCGATCTCGACATCATCGGCACGAACCTGAACGACCGTCAGAACTGGAAGGCCGACAATCTCAGGGTCGGCGCCGCCTATTCGGGACAGGGCCCGGTCGATGCGACGCCGCGGCTCTATGTCCGCAGCAAGAACAATGGTCCGCTGTTCGTGGTCGCCGGCAAGCCTTTGGCCGCGGTGTTCGCACTCTGGCAAAGGGAGGCGCTCCGCATCGGCACCGTGGTGCTGGCGCTCATCCTGTTCGTGCTGGGATCGACCCTCGTGCTCGCGCGCGAGATCGGCCGGCGCGCCGAGGCCGAGCGCAAGCTCGAGGAGTTGGCGACGACCGACGCGCTCACGGGCCTGAAAAACCGCCGCAAGTTCGATTCCGTCATCGACGTCGAATGGCGACGCGCCATGCGCCAGAAGGCGCCGATCGCGCTGCTCATGATCGATACCGATCACTTCAAGGCCTACAACGACACGTTCGGCCATCAGGCCGGCGATCAGGTGCTGGTCGGCATCGCCATCTGCATTTCCGATTCGGTGAGCCGCGCCGGCGATTGCGCGGCGCGCTATGGCGGCGAGGAATTCGCCGTGCTGCTGCCGAACACCTCCTCCGCCGAGGCCTTCAAGGTGGCGGAGACGATCCGCCGCAAGGTGCAGGGCTGGTCCGACGAGCAAGCGACGTCGACGGTGTCCTGCGGCATCGCCAGCCTGGTCCCGGATGCCGGCATGGATTGGCCGATGCTGGTTGCCGCCGCCGACAAGGCGCTCTACGCCGCCAAGGCCGGCGGGCGCAACCAGTCGGTGGTGGCGAGCCTGCCGCAGCTGTCGCTGGTGGCGTGAGGCGGTCTCTCCCCGTCGTCATTGCGAGGAGCTCTTGCGACGAAACAATCCAGACTTCCTCAGCGGAAGGATTCTGGATTGCTTCGCTTCGCTCGCAATGACGAGCGGCCCGCTACTGCCCCAGATACTTCTTCATCTCCGCGACCAGGCCGTCGCGCAATTCCGGGCGCTTCAAGCCATAGGCGATGTTGGCGCGCAGGAAGCCGGGCTTGGAGCCGCAATCATGGCGCTCGCCTTCGAATTCGACGCCGTAGAATTTCTGCGTCTTGGCAAGCCCGATCATGGCGTCGGTGAGCTGGATCTCGCCGCCGGCGCCGCGCTCCTGGGTCTCCAGGATCTTGAAGATCTCGGGCTGCAGGATGTAGCGGCCGGTGATCGAAAGGTTGGAGGGCGCGGTGCCCTTGGCCGGCTTCTCGACCATGCCATCGACCTCGAACATCTTGCCGTTGCGCTTGCCGACGCCGCAGATGCCGTATTGATGGGTCAGGTGATCGGGCACCGCCTCGACCGCGATCAGGTTGGATTTCTCGCCGAGCGAGGACGCCATCTCGATCATCTGCTTCAGGCAGCCGGGCGTGTTGAGCACGAGTTCGTCCGGCAGCACGACGGCGAACGGCTCGTTGCCGACGATGTCGCGCGCGCACCAGACCGCGTGGCCGAGGCCGAGCGGCGCCTGCTGGCGGGTGAAGCTGACCGCGCCGGCTTCGGGCTGGTTCTGCGCCAGGATGTCCTGCTCCGCTTTCTTGCCGCGCGCGGCAAGCGTCGCGTCGAGCTCGAACATCCGGTCGAAATGATCCTCGATGACAGCCTTGTTGCGGCCGGTGACGAAGACGAAGTGCTCGATGCCGGCTTCCTTCGCCTCGTCATAGACGTATTGGATCAGCGGCTTGTCGACGATGGTCAGCATTTCCTTCGGCATCGCCTTGGTGGCAGGCAGAACGCGGGTGCCGAGGCCGGCGACGGGGAATACGGCTTTGCGAATCTTCATGGGATCGATCGAATACCTTGGGGGCACATGGGACGGGAGCAATGGCATCCTTGCTAGCCTGTTTGCAGCCGCCAACAAAGGCGGATGTGGGGCCTCGCCCCGACGGAGTTAAGAAAAAGGCCGCCACCAAAATTTCACCTTTGTTAAGCTATTGGCAACGCTAACCAGGCCTCCTGTGGCGGGTTTTTAGGCCGACGGGTGGAATATGATGCGATCAATGGCAGGACTGGCGAGACGGGCTGGCGGAGCAATCGTTGCGGCCGCTTTGCTGCTGCCGGCTGGCGCGCACGCCCAGGCGCAGAACGGCCTGTCCAACCTGTTCGGCGGCATCTTCTCGGGATCGAACCCGGCACCGGCGCAACCCACACCTGGCCCGAGCGGCGCGCCGACGGGTCCATTGCCGTGGAGCGGCGAGGATGGCGCCTCCGGCCATCCCTTGATGACGGCCGCCGCGATCCGCGAGGCTGCCGGCAATTTCGACAATTGCGTCGCTGCGATGTGGCCCGATGCCGCACGACGCGGCGTTACGCAGGAGAACTTTCAGCGCTTCACCGCCGGACTCTCGCCCGACCTGCGCATCATGGACCTCATGGATTCGCAGCCGGAATTCACCAAGTCGATCTGGGCCTATCTCGACATCCTGGTGAACGACAACCGCCTCGCCAAGGGCCGCGAGGTCCTCGCCAAATACAAGACGCAGTTCGACGCCACCGAAAAGGCCACCGGTGTCGACCGCTACATCATCGCCTCGATCTGGGGCATCGAGTCCAATTACTCGACGCAGATCGGCGATCGCAGCGTGCTGCAATCGACCGCGACGCTCGCCTGCATCGGCCGCCGCCAAGCCTATTTCAAGGACGAATTCCTCTCCGCGCTGGAGATCCTCAACCGCGGCGATTTGCGTCCGGAGCAGCTGCGCGGCTCCTGGGCCGGCGCCTTCGGCCCGACCCAGTTCATGCCGACCGCGTTCAAGCGCTTCGCGGTGGACGGCGACGGCGACGGCCGGCGCGACGTCGTCGACAATCCGACCGACCTGATCGCGTCGACCGCCAACAATCTGAAGAAGGACGGCTGGCAGCCCGGCCAGACCTGGGGCTACGAGGTCGTGGTGCCGCAAGGCTTCAACTACATGCTGGCCGACCGTGCCAAGGCGATGCCGATCGCGCATTGGGAGAAGCTCGGGCTCAAGCGTCCGAACAACCAGGCCTTCCCGCATCCTGCGGACAAGGCTTACCTGCTGGCACCCGCCGGCGCGCAGGGACCGGGCTTTTTGATGCTGCAGAATTACCGCGTCATCATGAAGTACAACCCGGCCGAGGCTTATGCGCTGGCGATCGGCCATTTCGCCGACCGGCTGCGCGGGGGACAGCCTTTCGTGCAGCCTTGGCCGCGGCAAGAGCGCGAGCTGTCCCGTACCGAACGGCTGGAGCTGCAGCAGCTGCTGGCTCAGCGCGGCTACTACAAGGGCACCCCGGACGGCCAATTCGGCGGCCTGACCAGGGAGGCCCTGCGTAATTTCCAGGCCTCGATCGGGGTCCCCGCCGACGGTTTTGCCTCCTCCGACGTGCTGGACCGGCTGCGCGGGCGGTAAAATCGCGCCTGAAGTAATCTTGAAGGGGGATTTTGGCTGATAGCCTTGACCGGGACTGGTGTTCCCCGGTCTATGGACAAGAATCTGAGATGGAATTTGCCCGTTTGGCGCCTGATTCCGTTATTATATTGAGCTAACTTCGATCCCCCATTGCGCGTGCCCGAGATCGCATGTCGAAGAAGTCCCTGTTCAAGGCGCTAACCGAGACCGGCCCGTTGATCGCGCTGGGGACGGCGCTTGCGATCCTGGTGTCGGTGGCGGCACCCGCTTCGGCGCAGTTCTTCAACTTCCCCGGCTTCGGCGGTCCGCCGCAGCGTTCGGCCCCACCACCGCCACCACGGGGCGGCGGAGGTGGCGGCTGGTTCGGCGGCGACTTCTTCTCACCATTCCAGCCACCGCCGCAGGCGCCGCGCCAGGATTTTTCGCGCGCGCCGGCACCGGCCAAGCGCGACACGATTCCCGAGAAGAACGTGCTGGTGATCGGCGATGCCATGGCCGACTGGCTCGCCTATGGCCTAGAAGACGCCTACGCCGAGCAGCCCGACATGGGCGTGATCCGCAAGCACAAGACCACGTCCGGCCTGATCAGGTATCAGCCCAAGGGCGAGCCCGCGGACTGGGCCGCGGCGGCCAAGGGCATTCTCGAGACAGAGAAGCCGGACGTGATCGTCGTCATGCTCGGCCTCAACGACCGCGTCGCGATCCGCGAGCCGGCCGCCGACAAACCCGACAAGCAGGCCGCGGAAAAGGACAAGGACAAGAAGAACGACAAGGGTGCGCGCGCCAAGCCGCCTGGCAAGCCGGGCGACGCCAAACCCGGCGACAGCGCCGCCAAGCCGGACGACAAGCCTGCCGATGCCGACCTGCCGCAGGACGACGCCGACAATTCCGACACGCCGGCGGCCGCCCCGGAAAAGACCGCGCGCAATCCGAACGGCCTCTACGAATTCCGTGACGAGCGCTGGGTCGAGCTCTACGGCAAGAAGATCGAGGAGCTCGCGGCCGTCCTCAAAACCAAGGGCGTGCCGGTGCTCTGGGTCGGCCTGCCCGCGGTCCGCGGACCGAAGGGCACCGCGGACACGCTGTTCCTGGATTCGCTGTACCGTGAAGGCGCGGCCAAGGCCGGCATCACCTATGTCGACGTCTGGGACGGCTTCGTCGACGAAGCCGGCCGCTTCCTGCAGAAGGGCCCGGACTTCGAAGGCCAGATCCGCCAGCTGCGCAGCTCCGACGGCATCTATTTCACCAAGGCCGGCGCGCGCAAGCTCGCGCATTATGTCGAGCGCGAGATCACGCGCCTGCTTGCCGGACGCTCCGGCCCGATCGCGCTGCCGAGCGAGCCCGCGACGCCCGACACCAGCGCCGAGCCGGGCAAGCCTGCGCCGCGGCCGCTGGCCGGGCCGATCGTGCCGCTGGTTGCAGCCTCGATCTCGACCGATCAATTGCTGGGCGGACCGGGCACGCGTCCCGCCGCCGTCGATGCGCTCGCCGCCAAGACGATGGTGAAGGGTGAGCCGCTGGCAGCTCCTGCCGGCCGCGCCGACGATTATGCCTGGCCGCGCCGGGAAGTCGGCCGCGAGCAGGCCAAGGGCGATACGCCGATGGCGGCAACGACGCCGGACGGCGGGGCGGCTCAGGGCGCACCGGGCGCGGCCGCTGCAATCGCGCCGCCAAAGCTCGCGCCGAAGAAGCCGCAGGTCGCCCCGCAACTGCCGGCCCAGGCAACGCCCACATTCCGTGATTTCTTCGGCTTCGGCTCGCCGCAGCCCCCGCCGCCGCGCCAAATGGCGCCGCCGCCCGGGCCGCGCAATCCGAATCCCAATCCTGGGATCCCGCGTCCGCCGGCTAACGTCGGCCGTTCCGCCGAGGTGTTCCGGTAAGGTAAGATCTCGTGTCCCGGACGCGACGCAGCACCTTCTGGTGATGCGGCGCAGAGCCGAGACCCAATTCGTGCGGCATTCAGAAAAGATGGCCCCGGCTCAGCGATGCAGCGTCTCACGCAGCATCGCTGAGCCGGGGCACGCGTGACAGGCGTTCGGCAACTAGCCCTAATAGCGCCAGCGTGACGGCGGGCGGCGGGCGGGACGCGACATCAGCAGCGCCAGCGCGAAGCCGATGCCGCCGGCAACCAGCAGCGCGCCGAGCGGATTGTCCTGCACCTTCTGCGCAATGGCCTTCGAGCCGTCGCGGAAAGTCTCACCACTGTTCTCGTAGGCGTCCTTGGCATAGCCCGCGGCGGTGTCCGTGGCGTCGCGCACGGCATCCTTGGCCTGGCCGTAGAGATTCTGCACCGTGCCCGCGGCTTCCCGCGCCTTGCCCGACGCCTGCGTCTTGGCATCGCCTGCCATGTCTCCGATCGCGCCTTCCGCGCGTCCGGCATATTCCTTCGCCGATCCAACAATCCGATCCGTGTCCATGATGATCCTCCTCGGTGGTCAGCCGAAGTAACCGATCAGACGCAGCGCGGTTCCTTAGGCTCTCCTATAGAATCAGGCCACCATCGACGACCAGCGTCTGGCCGATGATGTAGGACGACAGCGGCGAGGCCAGGAACAGCGCCGCGCCCGCCATGTCGGCCGGCGTGCCCAATCGCCGCAGCGGGATGCGCGCGAGCGCGCCTTCGAGCCGCTTCGGATTGTCGGTCGTCACCTTCGTCATCTTGGTGTCGACGAGCCCTGGCGCGATGCCGTTGACGCGGATGCCGTCCTCGGCCCAGGCCTCGCCCAGCGTGCGCGTCAATCCGACCGCACCGGTCTTCGAGGCGTTGTAGGCCGGATTGCCCATGGTGGAATGATAGGCCGCGGTCGAGGACACGATGATCAGCGCGCCCTTCGCGTCCCGCAACATGGAATGAAAGCGCGTCGCGCAGGCCATCAGGCTCATCAGATTGACCTCGACGACCTTGCGGAAACCCGCCATCTCGAATTCGCCGCGGCGGTAGATCACCGCGCCCTGCGCGAGCACCAGGATGTCGAGACGGTCGAACGGCGGCCTGAATGCTTCGATGGCATTGGGATTGCTGACGTCGAGCTGCGCGTAAGCAAGACCTTCGAGATCGGAGCCTTCGTCGGCTGAATATTCCGTTGCGCGAGCACGCGTGCCGCAGACGGCAACAGCTGCGCCCTTGGCGCGAAAGGCCTGCGCGATGCCGTTGCCGATGCCGCTGGAACCGCCGACCACCAGCACCTGCTTGCCTGAGAAATCGAGCTCGTTTGCCATTGTCGGCCTCCCCTTTTGTTTTCTGCTTGTTTGACCTGTCTGCGGATCGATGCCAGCCTTGTCAATCACAATAAGAACCAGCTCGGCGCGAGGGAACAGCATGTCCGACGTCAGGGAGCTCAGCCGGTCCGTGAAGGGGCTCACCGTACTCGTCACTGGCGCAGCCAGCGGCATGGGGCGCGCCACTGCGCGTGTGTTCGGAAACGAAGGTGCGAACGTCGCCGTCACGGATTTCGACGAGCAAGGCGCGCAGGACGTCGCCAGGGAGATTGCGGCAAGCGGTGGCGCGGCAAGGGCGTGGAAGCTCGACGTCGCCGACGGCGGCGAGATCAAGCGCGTGGTCGGCGACGTCGCCGCGCATTTCGGCGGCCTCGACATCGTCGTCAACAATGCCGGCATCTCCGTGCGCGTCGCGATCGACGATGAGGGCTTTGAGGACGCCTGGGCGAAGGGCATCGCCGTGATGCTGACGGCGCACCCACGCATCATCCGCGCCGCGCTGCCCTACTTACGCAAGTCGAAGAGCCCGCGCATCGTCAACATCGCCTCGACCGAGGCGCTCGGCGCCACCGCATTGCACAGCCCGTATTCGGCCGCGAAGGGCGGCGTCGTGAGCCTCACCCGCTCGCTGGCGGTGGAGCTCGGCCGTGAGGGCATCACCGTCAACTGCATCTGCCCCGGACCGATCCGCACGGGAATCACCGACCGCATCCCGGAGGAGCACAAGACCATCTACGCCAAGCGCCGCACCGCACTCGGCCGTTATGGCGACCCTGAAGAGGTCGCGCATATGACGCTGAGCCTGTGCCTGCCGGCGGCGTCCTTCCTCACCGGCGCGGTGATCCCGGTCGATGGCGGGCTGATGGCGCGGAACGCGTGAGAGGCATGCGCGCGGCGCGTTGACATCGCCGGATGCGGGAGTCATTTTTTCCACAAACAGAGCGGGGAAACCGCTCGTAGATGCGGGAGGAACGCAATGACCATCGCCATCCGGCAGCTTCAGAAACATTTCGTCGGCGAGGTGTCCGGCCTCGACTTGCGCAAGGCGCTCACGCCGGATCAGGCGCGCGAGATCGAGGCTGCCATGGACAAATACGCGGTGCTCGTCTTCCACGATCAGGACATCACCGACGAGCAGCAGATGGCGTTCGCGCTGAATTTCGGCCAGCGGGAGGAGGTGCGCGGCGGCAACATCACCAAGGCGGACGAGTACCGCCTCACCTCGGGTCTGAACGACGTCTCCAATCTCGGCAAGGACGGCAAGCCGCTGCCCAAGGACAGCCGTGCCAATCTGTTCAACCTCGGCAATTGCCTGTGGCACTCGGACAGCTCGTTCCGGCCTATCCCCGCAAAGTTCTCGCTGCTGTCGGCGCGGGTGGTGAACCCGAAGGGCGGCAACACCGAGTTCGCCGACATGCGCGCGGCCTATGACGCGCTCGACGATGAGACCAAGGCGGAGATCGAGGATCTCGTCTGCGAGCATTCGCTGATGTATTCGCGGGGATCGCTCGGCTTCACCGAATACACCGACGAAGAGAAGGAGATGTTCAAGCCGGTGCTGCAACGGCTGGTGCGCACGCACCCCGTGCACCGCCGCAAGTCGCTGTATCTGTCATCGCATGCCGGCAAGGTCGTCGGCATGAGCGTGCCCGAGGGGCGGCTGCTGCTGCGCGATCTGAACGAGCACGCCACGCAACCCGAGTTCGTCTACGTGCACAAATGGAAGCTGCATGACCTCGTGATGTGGGACAACCGCCAGACCATGCACCGCGTCCGCCGCTACGACCAGTCCCAGCCCCGCGACATGCGCCGCGCGACGGTGGCGGGGACGGAGCCGACGGTGCAGCAGCAGGCCGCGGAGTAGGCGCCGCACAGCTCCGCTCAGCAAATGGTGTCATCGCCCGGCTTGACCGGGCGATCCAGTATTCCGTGATGGTCGTGATCGAAACGATAGGCTGCGGCGTACTGGATGCCCCGGTCAAGCCGGGGCATGACAGCGGAGAGGATGTACGACATCGGAAGGATGCCACACCCCCTACGCGTGCCCGGCCTCGTTCGAGAGCATGCCGGGGTCGATGCCGATCTTCTGCAAAGCACGGTTGTACTTGTCGTCGACGTCGTCGCCGAAAATCAGATCCGCGTCCGCGTCGCAATGCAGCCAGCCGTTGCTCTGGATCTCCGTCTCGAGCTGGCCCGGCGCCCAGCCGGCATAGCCGAGCGCGAGGATGGCGTGCTTGGGGCCGGAGCCGTTGGCGATGGCGCGCAGAATGTCGACCGTCGCGGTCAGGCAGACGCCGTCATCGATCCGCAGCGTGGCGTTCTCGATGTAGAAGTCGCTGGAATGCAGTACGAAGCCGCGCCCGGTGTCGACCGGCCCGCCCCGCAGCACCTTCATGCTTTCGGCGTTCTCCGGCAGCTTGATGTGCTCGCCCTTCTTGATGATGCCGAGCTGCTGCAAGAGCTCGGGGAAGTCGATGCTGCCGGCGGGATGGTTCACGATGATGCCCATCGCCCCCTCCGCCGAATGGGCGCAGAGATAGATCACCGAGCGCTCGAAGCGGGAATCGCCCATCACGGGCATTGCGATCAGGAGCCGGCCGTCGAGATAGCCGCCGGAACTGGGCAGCGCGGCGCCCGAGCTGCGGGTGCTTTCGCCCGTCCTCTTGCCTGTGGGAGCCATCGCTCGAGCACTCCGGTTTCAATTCCTATCCTGATGTCGGGCCGGGCGGCTGTCAAATCAAGGCTTGCGGCGACTTGATTCGAGTGCATCCATCACAAGCAATTCAATGGTTTGGCCCTGGGCGACCCTGTAAAGACGTGCCATGTCCAGCATTGTTCCCCTGCGTGCGGCGATTGGCGTCGCGACAACCCTGCTCGCGTCGTCGTTGGCCATCGCCGCCCGTGCCGATGACGCATCGCCTTGGCAGCGCGATGGACATTCCGCGGTGCGGCTCCTGGCGGGATCGCGCAGCGGAGCGGTTTTGCTCGGCGGTATCGCCTTCCAGCTGCAGCCCGGCTGGAAGACCTACTGGCGGTCGCCCGGCGATTCCGGCGTTCCACCCCGGTTCGACTTCTCCAAGTCCGACAATGTCGAGGCGGTGACGGTGATGTGGCCGGCCCCGCTGAAGTTCGACGACGGCGCGGGCGGCCATTCGATCGGCTATCGCGACCAGGTCGTGCTGCCCCTGCGCATCGTCGCCAAGGCCGCGGACAAGCCGGTGACCTTGCGCGCGGAGATCAACTACGCGGTGTGCGAGAAGCTCTGCATTCCCGTGGAGGCCAGCGCCGAGCTCGGCTTCAACAGCGTCGCCTCGACCGAGGACGCGAACCTGCGAGCCGCGCTCGACACCGTGCCGAAGCCCGCCAATATCGGCGATCCCAATCCGCTCACCATTCGTGACGTCAAGCGTGACGGGCCCAAGAACGTGGTGGTCGACGTGGTGGCGCCGGACAGAAGCAACGTCAATCTGTTCGTGGAAGGCCCGACACCCGATTGGGCGCTGCCGATTCCGGCGCCGGTGCAGCACGGCGCGCCGGGAGTCGTGCGCTTCTCGTTCGAGCTCGACGGATTGCCGCCGGGCGCCAAGCCCGAGGGCGCCGCGCTGAAGTTCACGCTGGTCGGGCCGGAGAAGGCGTACGAGTTCAACACGAATTTGAACTAGCGTCCGCCCAACCGAATCTTAACGAATGGTTGCTAATCCCTCGCCTGCCGCCGCAGGTCGCTGGGGATTGTTCGAATTGGCCGTGATGGATGCACCACCCGCAACGACCCGACCGGCCGGGCTGGTCGCGCGGCTGCGCGCCAAGCTCGCGGGCGGATCGAGCGAGGCGTCGCTGACCCGGCGGCTCGCCGGCACCATCTTCATCATTCGCGTCATCAGCGCCGGCCTCGCTTATGTCTCGCAGGTGTTGCTCGCGCGCTGGATGGGCACGTCCGATTACGGCATCTACGTCTATGTCTGGACCTGGGTGCTGCTGCTCGGCAGCATGATGGATTTCGGCATCTCGGCCTCCGCGCAAAAAATCATTCCGGAGTACCGCGCCAGCGGCGCGCACGCCCTGCTGCGCGGCTTCCTGTCCGGCAGCCGCTGGCTGACCTTTGCCGTGTCCACGCTGGTGTCGCTCGGCCTTGCCGGCATCGTCAAATTGCTGTCGCCCTGGATCGATCCGGCCGAGGTGCTGCCGCTTTATATCGGCTGCATGACGCTGCCCGCTTTCGTCGTCGCGAACACCCAGGACGGCATCGCGCGCTCGCACGACTGGATGCAACTCGGCCTGATGCCGCAATTCATCATCCGTCAGGCGCTGATCATCGGCATCACGGCGCTCGCCTTCCTGCTCGGCTATCACCTCGGCGCGGTCGCCGCGATGGTGGCAAGCCTTTGCGCGGTATGGATCGCAATGGCCGGGCAGATGGTGGTGCTGAACCGCAAGCTCGCCGATCACATCACACCGGGACCGAAGGCCTATGACGTCAAGGGCTGGCTCGCCGTCTCGCTACCGATCCTGCTGGTCGAGAGCTTCTACCTGCTCCTGTCCTACACCGACGTGCTGGTGCTGCAGCAATTCCGTCCCTCGGACGAGGTCGGCGTCTATTTCGCCGTGGTGAAGACGCTGGCGCTGGTCTCGTTCATCCACTACGCGATGTCAGCCACGACGGCACACCGCTTCGCCGAATACAATGCCAGCGGCGACAAGGCGCGCCTGTCGGCCTACGTCGCGCATGCCATCACCTGGACGTTCTGGCCGTCGCTGGCCGCGACCATCGTGCTGCTCGCGCTCGGCAAGCCGCTGCTCTGGCTGTTCGGACCACAATTCGTGATCGGCTACGACATCATGTTCGTGGCCGCGATCGGCCTCGTCGTGCGCGCCGCGATCGGTCCGGTGGAGCGCCTTCTCAACATGCTTGGCCAGCAGAAGATCTGCGCGCTTGCCTATGCGCTAGCCTTCGTGATGAACCTCGTGCTCTGCATCGCGCTGGTCCCGCGCTACGGCGGCCATGGCGCGGCGGCCGCGACCTCGATCTCCCTCACCTTCGAGACGGTGCTGCTGTTCTGGATCGTGCGGCAGCGGCTCGGGCTGCACGTGCTGGCGTTCGGTAAATAGGCGACGATCGAAAAGGCCGCGCTACTCTCACTGTCATCGCCCGGCTTGACCGGGCGATCCAGTACTTCGAGGCGGCTGTGATTAACCGAGAGGCCGCGGTGTACTGGATGCCCCGCCTTCGCGGGGCATGACCGAGAGTTGTCAGGTCGGCACGAATTACTCCGCGGTCCAGCCGCCGTCGATCGAGAGGTTGGTGCCGGTGATCTGGGCGGCGTCGTCGCTGCACAGGAACAGGGCGAGCGCGGCGACCTGCTCGGAGGTGACGAACTCCTTGGTCGGCTGCGCATCGAGCAGCACGTCGTTGATGACCTGCTCGCGCGTCAGATTGCGCGCCTTCATCGTGTCGGGGATCTGCTTCTCGACCAGCGGGGTCCAGACGTAGCCGGGGCTGATGCAGTTGCAGGTGATCTTGTGGGTCGCGACTTCCAGCGCCACGGTCTTGGTGAGGCCGGCGATGCCGTGCTTGGCCGAGACGTAGGCCGACTTGAATGGCGAGGCCACCAGCGAGTGCGCCGACGCCGTGTTGATGATGCGGCCCCAGCCCTTCTTCTTCATGCCGGGCACCGCGGCGCGGATGGCGTGGAAGGCCGAGGACAGATTGATCGCGATGATCTGGTCCCATTTCTCCGGCGGGAATTCCTCGATCGGCGAGACGAACTGGATGCCGGCATTGTTGACGAGGATGTCGACCGAGCCGAACGTCTTCTCGCCGAGCGCGATCATGCCGGCGACCTCGGCGGGCTTGGTCATGTCGGCGGGCGAGTAGACCGCCTTGACGCCGAAATCGGATTCGATCTTGGCGCGCTCCTTTTCGATGTCCTCCGGCGAGCCGAAACCGTTGATGACGACGTTGGCACCGGCGCCGGCGAAAGCGCGCGCGTAAGCGAGCCCGATGCCGCTGGTCGATCCGGTCACGACGGCGTTCTTGCCTGACAGAGTACCCATTCTATTCGCTCCTTTTTGCCGGGGGCGCGGTGACGTCCCCCGTGAGATCGTAGGTCACCATGGTCTCGCCGGACTGCGGCCGCTCCAGCCAGTCCCTGTGGCGCATCGACAGATGCACGTCGCGCACGCCGGCTTCCCAATGCTCGACCATGGCAATGTGCGAGAAATCGTAATCCTTGGACGAGGATTCGTAGTTCTTGCTGCGATAGATCAGGTGCACCACGGTGACGGTGCTTTCGCGCGACACTTTCGCCAGGAATTCGACGGAAGGATCATTCTTGAGATAGTCCGGCAATTTGCCGATCAGATCGCGCACGGCCCTGCGGGCGTTGTGCAGCTGCTTGTTCTTGTCGGTGTTCATCCGCGTGCGGCTGGAATAGCGGATGTCCTTCTCGCGCTCGGCCGCCTCCAGCAGCGAGTTCGGCAGGTCGCCCCGCGCGGAAAACAAATCGACCTGAAAGATCAGCATGTCGCGTTCGACCTCGGCATCGAGCACGTAGTCGAGCGGAGTGTTGGAGGCGATGCCGCCGTCCCAATAATGCTCGCCGTCGATGACGACGGAGGGAAAGCCCGGCGGCAGCGCGCCGGAGGCCATGATGTGCTCGGGGCCGATCTTCTTGCCGAGCTTCTTGAACGCGTAATTGTCGAAATATCTGAAATTGCCCGAGGTGACGCCGACCGCGCCGACCGACAGGCGTGTCTTCAGATCGTTGATGCGGTCGAAATCGACGAGACGTTCCAGCGTCTTCTTCAGCGGCGAGGTATCGTAATAGCTTTCGGCCTCGGGATGCCCCGGCGGCCACAGCGGCGCCGGCGGAATGCGTGGCGTGAAGAAGCCGGGCACGCCGAACGTCGCAATCAGCGCGGCACTGGTGGAATTGAACAGCTCGCGGCTGCGGTCGCTCTTGCCGACCGGCTTCCACGGCACCGGGGCCGACACCATTTCCCAGAATTCCTTGAGCCGCTCGACGCGGGTGTGCCCCTCGTTGCCGGCGATGATGGCGGCATTGACCGCGCCGATCGAGATGCCGGCGACCCATTCCGGATCGAAGCCGTAGCCGCACAGCGCCTGGAAGGCGCCCGCTTGGTACGAGCCGAGCGCGCCGCCGCCCTGGAGGACCAGGACGCGTTGCGCATTCGTGGGGATTGTTGCGGTTTCCGGACTGTGATCGCTCATGCGGGAACAATAGCAAAAGGCTGGCCACCGTGGCGACACTCCGCCGCGACGTCAATGCATCCCCGGGATCAAGTCTGGCTTATCGAGGCTCCGTGGAGGCCAGGATCATGGTCCAGAACACCTTGTATTTGGTGCCTGGAGCATAGCTCGCCGCGATGCCTAATTTTGTGACACCGCTCTTGAGCATGTTGGCGCGGTGCGGAGGCGAGTCGCGCCAGCCGGAAAACGCTTCCGCCAGCGTATGATAGCCGGCCGAGATGTTCTCGACCGCCACGGTGGCAGGATAACCGCCAGAGGCCAGACGCTTGGCGAGCGGCGCGCGGACGTCGTGGTCCATCTTGTTGGCCGCCGCCATGGCGCCCGATTGGGATTCGGCGAGCCGAGTCAAATCCGGGTCCACCACGACCGTACCGAGCCCGTTGTTCTGGCGGTATTGCGAGATCATGATCGCAGCTGCCTGGACGTCGAGCTTGGAGCCCGGGACCGCCATGTCGGCATACATCGACGGCTGCTGGACCGGAGCTTCGTTGCCGGCACAGCCGGCAAGCAGCAACATGATGAGAATTGCGGCCGCAGCGCGCATGAATCGGGGCCCCCAAATGAGGGGCTGTTGTTGCATACCAACAATGGCTGAAAGGTGAATTTTGAAGAGAATTTGAGCCGTCATTCCGGGGGCGGAATGACGGCGGGCCTAGCCCGCAAAAATCCGGTAGCGGCGCGGATTGAGGCCGATCGTGTCGCCGGCACGCAGTTCCTTGTCGCGGGGGGCGTCGATCTCGATGGTCTCGCCGCCGGACAGGGCTACTTCCGCCCGCTGCACCGGGCCGAAATTACGGACGTGCTGGACCGCGCCCTCGAAGGCGCCGCTGCCGGGCGGGCCGACCAGCATGTCATGTCGCCGCACGAACAGCTTCGACGCGCCAGGCGCAAGCCCATCGGCCGCGAGATCGAGCTGCCGGTCGCCGAGCCGGATCGCACCATCGCCGATCTGGATCGGCAGCACGATGGATTCGCCGATGAAGCCGTGCACGAACGCCGTCGCCGGATTGTCGTAGACATCGTCGGGCGAGCCGATCTGCTCGATCCGTCCCTTGTCCATCACCACGACGCGGTTGGCGACTTCCAGCGCCTCCTCCTGGTCGTGCGTGACGAAGATCGAGGTGACGTGGATCTCGTGATGCAGCGAGCGCAGCCATTTGCGCAGCTCCTTGCGCACCTTGGCGTCGAGCGCGCCGAAGGGTTCATCGAGCAGCAGAATGCGCGGCTCGATCGCAAGCGCACGGGCGAGCGCGATGCGCTGACGCTGGCCGCCGGAGAGCTGGCTCGGATAGCGGTCGGCGAGCCAGTCGAGCTGCACCAGATCGAGCAGCTCCTTGACGCGCGAGCGGATCGCAGCCTCATCCTTTCGGACCGCGCGCGGCTGCACGCGGAGGCCAAAGGCAACGTTCTCGAACACCGTCATGTGGCGGAACAGCGCATAATGCTGGAACACAAATCCGACGTGGCGCTCGCGGGCTCCTTGCGCCAGCGCGTCCTCACCGTTGAAGGAGACTTCGCCTGAGTCCGGCCAGTCGAGGCCGGCGATGATCCGCAGCAAGGTAGTCTTGCCGGAGCCGGACGGGCCGAGCAGCGCCAGCAGCTCACCGTCATTGACCTTGAGATCGACGCCGTCGAGGGCTGCAAAACTGCCGAATTTCTTGACGAGATTCTTGACTTCAATGGTCACTGGCGTCTTGTCCTTCGTCGAGATGACGTTCGAGAACGGTTTTTGCGATCAGCGTGATCAGCGCCAGCATTGCGAGCAGCGAGGCGATCGCGAAAGCGGCGACGAACTGGTATTCGTTGTAGAGGATCTCGACCAAGAGCGGCATGGTGTTGGTCTCGCCGCGGATGTGGCCGGAGACGACGGAGACCGCACCGAACTCGCCCATCGCGCGCGCGTTGCAGAGCAGGACGCCGTAGAGCACACCCCATTTGATGTTGGGCAGGGTGACGCGGAAGAAGGTCTGCAGGCCGGAGGCGCCGAGCGAGATCGCGGCCTCCTCCTCCTGCGTGCCCTGCTCCTGCATCAGGGGGATCAGCGCGCGCGCCACGAAGGGGAAGGTTACGAAGGTGGTGGCGAGCGCGATGCCGGGGACCGCGAACAGGATCTGGATGTCGTGCTCGCGCAGCCAGCTGCCGAAATAGCCTTGCGCGCCGAACAATAGCACGAAGACGAGGCCCGAGATCACCGGGCTGACCGAGAACGGCAGGTCGATCAGCGTGATCAGGAAGGTCTTGCCCGGAAACTCGAATTTTGCAATCGCCCAGGCGGCGACGAGGCCGAACACCAGATTGAGCCCGACCGAGATCGCCGCGACGATCAATGTCAGCTTGATCGCCGCCATCGCCTCCGGCTCGGCGAGCGCGGCGAAATAGGCGAGGATGCCGCGCGAAAATGCCTGCGCGAACACGACGACCAGCGGCAGCACGACGAAGACGGTGAGAAACAGCAACGCCAGCGTGATGATGACGATGCGGACGGCGCGCGGCTCTGTGCGCAAATTGTTCCGCGCCGCCGCCGCGTGCGCGCGTGCCTGCGAGTCGGAGGCCGAGAGCGACACGGAATCTGCGATCTGCATCGTCATGGTCCGCCCTCAGCGCGCCGGGATCCGGCTCTGCGCCCAGCGCTGGAGCCGATTGACCGCGAAGATGATGACGAAGGAGACGACCAGCATGACCACCGCAATCGCGGTCGCATCGGCGTAACGGAATTCGGACAGGCGTATCACGATCAAGAGCGGCGCGATCTCGGAGACGTTGGGCAGATTGCCGGCGATGAAGATCACCGAGCCGTATTCACCGACCGCGCGGGCGAAGGCGAGCGCGAGGCCCGTGAGCAGCGCCGGCGCGAGCGAAGGCAGGATCACGCGAACGATGGTCTGCAAGCGGCTGGCCCCCAGGCTGCCCGCGGCCTCCTCGATTTCAGGGTCGAGATCTTGCAGCACCGGCTGCACGGTGCGGACAACGAAGGGAATGCCGATGAAGATCATGGCGACGAAGATGCCGACCGGCGTGAACGCCACCTTGAGGCCGAGCGCGGCGAGCGGAGCTCCCAACCAGCCCTTCTCGGCGAACAGCGCCGTCAGCGCGACGCCGGCCACCGCCGTCGGCAGCGCAAACGGCACGTCGACGATGGCATCGAAGATGCGGCGACCGGGGAAGCGGTAGCGGACCAGCGCCCAGACGATGATGCTGCCCATCACCAGATTGACGCAGGCCGCCGCAAAGGCGAGGCCGAACGAGACTCGGAGCGCGTTCAGGGTGCGGCGGCTGGAGAGGATGTTCCAGAACTGCTCGGGGCTGAGCTCGAGCGATCTCAGGAACAGGCCGGCCAGTGGAATCAAGATGATCACGGACAGCCAGGAAAGCGTCAGTCCCATGGTGAGACCGAAGCCCGGCAATGTCCGGCGTCGTGCTGCGAGTGCGCTCACCAGGCCCCCTGCTAAAGCCCCCTACGACAGCGCCCGATCAGTTCTTGTAAATCTGATCGAAAACGCCGCCGTCTGCAAAATGTTCCTTCTGTGCCTTGGTCCAGCCGCCGAAGACGTCGTCGATCGTGAACAGTTCGACCTTGGCGAAGGAATTTTCATACTTTTTGGCGGTCTCGGCATCGCGCGGACGGTAGAAATTGCGCGCGGCGATCTCCTGCCCTTCCTTGGTGTACCAGTATTGAAGGTAGGCGTCAGCCGCATTGCGGGTGCCCTTTTTGTCGGCAACCTTGTCCACGATCGCGACCGGCGGCTCGGCGAGGATCGACTGCGGCGGTGCAACGATCTCGAACTTGTTCGCACCGAATTCCTTCAGGGCCAGGAACGCCTCGTTCTCCCAGGCGAGCAGCACGTCACCGACGCCGCGCTCGACAAAGGTCACGGTGGCGCCCCGGGCGCCGGTATCGAGCACCGGCACCTGCTGGAAGAGCTTCCCGACGAAGTCCTTGGCCTTGTCGGCCGAACCGTATTTCTTTTGCGCAAAGCCCCAGGCGGCAAGATAATTCCAGCGCGCGCCGCCCGACGTTTTCGGGTTCGGCGTGATGACGGCAACGCCCGGCTTGATCAGATCGTCCCAGTCCTTGATGCCCTTGGGATTGCCCTTGCGCACCAGGAAAACGATGGTCGAGGTATAGGGTGATGAATTCTGCGGCAGCCGCTTCTGCCAATCCGCCGCGGTAAGGCGCTTGTTCGCGATGGCGTCGATGTCATAGGCGAGCGCAAGCGTCACCACATCGGCCTGCAAGCCGTCGATCACCGCGCGTGCTTGCGAGCCGCTGCCGCCGTGCGACTGCTTAATCTCGACGCTCTTGCCGGTTTCCTTCTGGTAGGCGCTCGCGAACGCCTTGTTGAACTCGACATAGAGCTCGCGCGTCGGATCGTACGACACGTTCAGCAGATTGATTTCGGCGGCCAGAGCCGAGCCTGCCCAGAGCCCCGTCGCGAGCAATCCTGCGGCGAGCGGAACGATACGGCGCATCATGTCCATCTCCATTCACCTCGACGACATCGGCGTCGTCGACGGCAGGCATAACTCCTGGCGAAACGCTCTTGTGTCAACGGAACCCGATTTTCTTGTTCGCTAGCTCGCAGCGTGACTGTGCTACGAAGTCTTCATCGTATGGATGCCGCATTCTGTCTTGGCCCGGCCGCGCCACCGGCCGGCGCGTGCATCCTCACCTTCAGTCGTTCTGCTGGTGCAAGGCATGCACCCAACCGACAGGAATCCTGACACAACCAGAGGGTGCCGCGGCAATTTGGCGCGGGTGAAGATCGCCTCGATCTCCTCGCGCGAGACGTTGGCGAAGGGATTGAACTTCAGCCGCGCGCCGTCGTCCTCGACGACCGGAATGTCGGCGCGCGCATTGCCCTGAAAGCGCTTGCGGCCGTTGAGCCAGGCGTCGAACGGCTTCAGCGCACGCGCCAGCGGCTCGACCTTGCGGATCCGGCAGCAGGCGTCGGGATCGGAGAACCAGAGGTCGCGGTCGGGATCTTCGCGCAACAGCGTCTCCTCGGCCGGCTTGATCGAGCGAACGTCCTTCAGGCCCAGCGTCGCAATCAGCGTATCGCGATAAGCCAGCGTCTCCTCAAACAACCAGCCGGTGTCGAGAAAGATCACGGGGATTGCGGGATCGACATCCGACATGACCTTCAACAGCGTCGCCGATTCCGTGCCGAAGGACGACACCAGCGCAAGCTTCTCGCGCCCGACCGTCTTCAGCGCCGCGGCAATGACCTCCGCGGGCGAGGCATCGCGCAAGGCGCGATCGAGCTCGTCCGCCGAAGGTAGCGCAGACACGGGCGAAACCTGAGGCGCGATCGCGTTCACGTGCCGACCCCTTCGGAATGGCGCAGCTGCATGCGCCGGTGCAGCGCGGTGATGCGGCCATCGCCGGTCGGCTGGTAGAACACCGAATAGCGCTTGGCGGTCTGCATGAAGGCCTCCGCGTCGGCCTGCTTCTTGACTTCGAAGGCATCGAAGCCGGCGCGCAGCATGAACACGAACTGGTCGCGCAGCACCTGACCGGTCGCGCGCAATTCGCCGCGATAATTGTAACGTTCGCGCAGCAGCCGCGCCTGACTGTAGGCGCGCCCGTCACGGAAGGTCGGGAACACCAGCGCGACGGCGGCGATCTGGCCGAGATACGGCACGAGTTCGGCGATGTCGCGATTGTTGGGCCAGATCACGCCGACCTTTCCGGCGCGCTTGAGCAAGCCCTCGGCCTCGCCGAGGAAGCGCTCGGCGGGCACCAGGATGTCGCCGCCCTCGGGCAGCGGCGTGTCGACGGCGAGCTTGACGAAGCGGTCGTCCGTGATCTTTCCGCCATTAACGAGTGGCATAGACGCGCTCCTTGAAGGGTTCGACGCCGAGGCGCTTCACCGTGTCCATGAACAGCTCTTCAGGCCGCTCGCGCAGCGCCAGATAGGCTTCCACGATGTCCTCGACCACGTCGGCGACCTCGTCGAACTTGACGCCGGGACCGATCAGGGTGCCGAGCGCGGCGTTCTCGTCGGCACGGCCGCCGATGGTGATCTGGTAGACCTCCTCGCCGTTCTTCTCGACGCCGAGAATGCCGATATGGCCGACATGGTGATGGCCGCAGGCATTGATGCAGCCGGAGATGTTGATGTGCAGGCGGCCGATCAGGTTGGCGAGCTCGTGATTGGCGAAGCGCCGCGTCAGCTCCTGCGCGATCGGGATCGAGCGCGCATTCGCCAGCGAGCAATAATCGAGCCCGGGGCAAGCGATGATGTCGGTGATCAGGTTGACGTTGGGCGTCGCCAGCCCGAGCTTGTCGAGCGCCTTCCACAGCGCCGGCAGGTCGCGCTTGGCGACGTGCGGCAGCGCCAGGTTCTGCTCATGGCCGACGCGGATCTCGCCGAAGGAATATTTGTCGGCAAGATCTGCCAGCGCGTCCATCTGCTCGGCGGTGGCATCGCCCGGAGGCCCGCCGGTCGGCTTCAGCGAGATCGTGACGATGGAGTAACCCTGCACCTTGTGCGGGGCCACCGAGTTCTTGCGCCATGCCTCGAAATCAGGGTCGGCCGCGGCCTGGCGCAGTTCGTCCGGCATGTGCGGCAGCTTCTCGTAAGCAGGGTAGGTGAAGCGCGAGCGGATGTCCTCGATCACCTCGTCGTCGATCTGGAGCGAGGAGTTGCGGATCTGCTGCCACTCGTCCTCGACCTCGCGCGAGAATTTCTCGATGCCGAGCTCGTGCACCAGGATCTTGATGCGCGCCTTGTAGATGTTGTCGCGGCGGCCATACTGGTTGTAGACGCGTAAGATCGCCTCGATATAGCTGAGGATGTCGCGGCCGTGCACGAAGTGCTTGATGGTCTTGGCGATGAACGGCGTGCGGCCGAGACCGCCGCCAACCAGCACCTCGAAGCCGGTCTCGCCCTTCTCGTTCTTGATCAGCCGCAGGCCGATGTCGTGGATCTTGATCGCGGCGCGGTCGTGGTCCGAGGCGGTGATCGCGATCTTGAACTTGCGCGGCAGGAACGAGAATTCCGGATGCAGCGTGGTGTGCTGGCGGATCAGCTCCGACCAGATGCGGGGGTCCTCGATCTCGCCCGGCGCGACGCCGGCCCACTGGTCCGAGGTGACGTTGCGCATGTTGTTGCCGGAGGTCTGCATCGCGTGGATGCCGACCTTGGCGAGGTCTTCGAGCGCATCCGGCAGCTCGGCGAGCTTGATCCAGTTGAACTGGATGTTCTGCCGCGTGGTGAAGTGGCCGTAGCCGCGATCGTATTTGCGCGCGACATGGGCGAGCGCCCGCATCTGGTTCGTCGCCAGCGTGCCATAGGGAATCGCGACGCGGAACATGTAGGCGTGCAGCTGCAGATAGACGCCGTTCTGCAGCCGCAGAATCTTGAACTCGTCCTCGGTGAGCTCGCCGGAAAGGCGCCGCTTCACCTGGTCGCGGAACTCCGAGACGCGCTCGTTGACGAGCGTGCGATCGATTTCGTCGTAAGCATACATAAGTGGGTGCCTTAAACCTGGGCCGGCTGCCCGATTGTGACGCCGGTGCGGCGAATCTGTTCGCGCAGATTGCCGGGCAGGACCTTGCCATCGTCGCCGATCTGCACCGGCGCGATATAGGGGCCGATGGCGCCGACGTCATCGGCCACGGCTTCCGCAAGCAACGCCCTGGCCTCGTCGGAGTTGCGCACGATGGCGGCTTCCGACAGCTCGGCGGACCAGCTCTTGGCGGCGGTGCGGTAGACCACGATGCCGTCCCAGGTACGGTTGGCAGTCACGACCGAGGGGCCTGCGATACGGATCTTCTTTTGTTCGAGCGGAGAGGTCATTCGGCTGCATCCAATAGGTCAGAGATGATTTGTTTGGGTGTCTGGCGGCGAAGCGAGCCGGCATGCCGGACGACGTCGCCGATGATGAGGATGGCGGGACCGCCATGGATCCGCCGCACCAGTTCCGGCAGATCGCGCAGCGTGCCAATTGCGCCTTGCGCATCCGGCCGCGTGACGCGGGCGAACACGCCGACCGGCGTCTCCGGCGAGCGGCCGGCCGCGAACAAGCCTGCGCGCACGGCGGGCGCTGCGGTCATGCCCATGTAGACCACGACCGTCATCCTCGTGTCGGTCAGCGTCGACCAATCCACGTTCTCGGCATCGCGGGCCTTGTGTGCGGTGAGGAAGGTGATGCGGGTCGCTTCGTGACGATAAGTGAGCGGCACCTCGAAATCGGCGGCGGCGCCGAGCCCTGCGGTGATGCCGGGAATGATCGAATAGGCGATGCCGGCGGCGCGCAGCGCTTCCACCTCTTCGCCGCCGCGGCCGAACACGAAGGGATCGCCGCCCTTCAGCCGCACGACGCGTTGGCCCGATTGCGCGGCCTCGATCATGCGCTCGTTGATGGCGTCCTGGCCGATGCCGGGCTTGCCGACGCGGCGGCCGACCGCAACGCGCGTGGTGTCGCGGCGAATGCGGTCGAGAATCTCGGGCGAGACCAGCTCGTCATGGAAGACGATGTCGGCGTCCTGCAGCGCGCGCAGCGCCTTGATGGTGAGCAGATCGGGATCGCCGGGGCCGGCGCCGACCAGTGCGACGGAGCCTTCCGTCTTGTCGGCGCGCGCGAATGCGGTGGGATCGGCAATCGCCTTGAGCGATGCATCGGCTTCGCTGTTGCGGCCGGCGAGCACGGCGGCGCCGATCGGACCGTCGATGACGCGCTCCCAGAAGCGGCGGCGCAGCGGAAACTCGGCGATGCGCTCGTTGATCGACTTGCGGAAGGTGCCGATGAACTCGGCGAGTTCGCCAATGCGCGCCGGCAGCAGCGCCTCGATCTTCTCGCGCACGCGCCGCGCCACCACTGGAGAGGTGCCGCCGGTGCCGACGGCGACCACGACATCGCCGCGATCGACGATGGCCGGAAAGATGAAGCTGGAATGCTCGAGGTCGTCCATGACGTTGACGGGCAGGCCAGCCGCCTTGGCGCGAGCCGACATGGCGACACCGACATCGCCTGCGCCCGCACAGACGACGGCGATGACGCCGGAAAGATCCGCCGTGAGCGGATCGCCCGCCGCGATCTCGATGCGCGCTCCGTCTTCGGAGCCCAAGCCGAGGTCATGATTGCCATCGATCGCATGCACGCGCAGGCGCGCGCCGGCAGCGGCGAGCACGCGCAGCTTGGCGCGCAAAAGCTCGCCCGCCCCGATGAGGACCACCGGGCCGGCCTTGAGATCGAGAAACACCGGCAAGAACCGCATGTGATACTCGCTTCCCCACAAACGGGGTTGACTGGAATTATTTTCTATATATGTCTCGTTTCGAGCGCGCAAAGAGAAAATTTTTTCTTCTCTTCCGCACCGCAACTATAGAATTTTCGCCTCCAAACGCAAAGTGGCAGAGATGCATCTTCTCAAGGACGATTCCGCTGCTGATCGACTGAGCAATCCGGCGCTGGCTGAGCGCGTGCGCGCCCAAGAATTTTCTGCCGAACTTGCCCCGAGCATGGACCATCTCGACCAGCTCGAAGCGCAGAGCATCTACATCTTCCGTGAGGCCTTTGCCCGGCTGAAGAAGATTGCCCTGTTGTGGTCGCTCGGCAAGGACTCCAACGTCATGATCTGGCTGGCGCGGAAAGCCTTCTTCGGCAAGATGCCGTTCCCGGCCCTTCACGTCGATACTGGCAAGAAGTTTCCGGAGATGTATCGCTTCCGCGATCATTACGGCAAGGAATGGGATCTCGATCTGCGCGTCGAGCCCTGCCCGCCGATCGATGCCGTCGACCCAACGTTGCCGCCGGCCGCCCGGTCCGCCGCGCGCAAGACCGAGGGCCTCAAGATGGCGCTCGCCAAGTATGGCTTCGACGGCCTGATCGCCGGTATCCGCCGCGACGAGGAAGCGACGCGCGCCAAGGAGCGGGTGTTCTCGCCGCGCGGCTTGGAGGGCAATTGGGACGTGCGCGACCAGCCGCCGGAGTTCTGGGATCATTTCAACGCCTCGCCGCCGCAAGGCGCGCATCTGCGCATCCATCCCATCCTGCATTGGACCGAGGCCGACATCTGGGCCTACACCAAGCGCGAGAACATCCCGATCATTCCGCTGTACCTCGCCAAGGACGGCAAGCGTTATCGCTCGCTGGGTGACCAGGACATCACCAATCCGGTTGCCTCGAACGCTGCGAGCATCGACGAGATCCTGATCGAGCTCGAGCAGACCAAAGTGCCGGAGCGCTCGGGCCGCGCACTCGACCACGAGACCGAGGACGCCTTCGAGCGCCTTCGCGTCGCCGGCTATCTCTGATCAAGGACGCGGCCATGAACATGTTCGTCACGTCAGCCTCGCCCGGCACGCCGAACGGCACCACGCGTCCCCAGGTCCGCATCGTCATCGTCGGCCATGTCGACCACGGCAAGTCGACCCTGGTCGGCCGCCTCCTGCATGAAACCGGCAGCCTGCCCGAGGGCAAGCTCGAAATGCTCAAGGCCGTCAGCGCGCGGCGCGGCATGCCGTTCGAATGGTCGTTCCTGCTCGACGCGCTGCAGACCGAGCGCGACCAGGGCATCACCATCGACACCACCCAAATCCGCTTCCGCACCAATTCGCGCGACATCGTGCTGATCGATGCGCCCGGCCACGCCGAATTCCTCCGCAACATGATCACCGGCGCCTCGCAGGCCGACGGTGCGGTGCTGATCATCGACGCGCTGGAGGGAGTGCGCGACCAGACCAGGCGGCACGGCTATCTCCTGCATCTGCTTGGGGTGAAGCAGGTCGCGGTCGTCGTCAACAAGATGGACCGCGTCGATTTCTCCGCCGCACGCTTCAAGGACATCAGCGACGAGATCTCCGCGCATCTGAACGGCCTCGGCGTGACGCCCACGGCCGTGATCCCGATTTCCGCGCGTGACGGCGACGGCGTCGCAATGCGCACCGACCGCATCTCTTGGTACAAGGGACCGACCGTGGTCGAGGCGCTTGATCACCTTGAGCCGGCGCGTCCGCTGGAAGCGCTGGCGCTGCGGCTCCCGGTGCAGGCGATCTACAAGTTCGACGACCGCCGCATCGTCGCCGGCCGCATTGAATCCGGCAGCCTGATTGCCGGCGACGAGATCGTGATCATGCCGGCCGGCAAGATCGCCAAGATCAAGACGGTCGAGAGCTGGCCGGCGACGCCGGTAGCGGGCCGTCAGGGCGCCGGCCGCTCGGTCGGCATCACGCTCGACCGTGAATTGTTCGTCGAGCGCGGCGACATCATCGCACATGCCGGCACTGCGCCGCGCGAGACGCGGCGGCTCCGCGCGCGCATCTTCTGGCTGCACGACAAGCCGCTCGCCAAGGGCGACCAGCTTTTGGTGCGGTCGGGGCCAAAGGAAAGCCGCGCCACCGTGGTCGCCATCGAGAAGGCGGTCGATCCCGGCGAGCTCTCGAGCAGCGAGAACAAGGCGATCGGCCGCAACCATGTCGGCGAGATCGACATCTCCCTGTCCAATCCGATCGCGACCGATCCCTACACCGAAAATCCGCGCACCGGCCGCCTCGTGATCGAGGTGTCCGGGCGCATCGCCGGCGGTGGCCTGGTGCTGTCGGTCGATGCCGGTCAGCGTGCCGTGCCTGTCGACATCGTGCCGGTGGAATCGGCGCTGCGTAGCGATGAGCGCTCGGCCCGCTACCGCCACAATGGCGCCGTGGTCTGGCTCACCGGCCTGCCGGCCTCCGGCAAGTCGACGCTGGCGCGGGCGCTGGAGCGGCGCCTGTTCACCAATGGCGGCTCGCCGATCCTGCTCGATGGCGACACGCTGCGCGCCGGGCTCAACAGCGATCTCGGCTTCTCCGCCACTGATCGCAGCGAGAACATCCGCCGCCTCGCCGAGGTCGCGACGCATCTCGCCCGCAACGGCCACATCGCCATCGTCGCGGCGGTCTCGCCCGCGCGCGAAGATCGCGCCGCCGCGCGTCGCATCGCCGACACCGTGTTTCGCGAGATCCATGTCGCGACGCCCGCCGAGGTGTGCGAGGAGCGCGATCCCAAGGGCCATTACAAGAAAGCCCGCGCCGGCGCACTCGCCTCGTTCACCGGCATTGGCAACGACTACGAGAAGCCTGAGGCCGCCGAGCTCGTGATCGATACGTCGAAGCGAACGGTTGCGGAAGCGGCCGACGAGATCGAGCAGATGCTGAAGGCATCAGGCGTGCTGTTCGACGAGCTCGTGGACCTCGCTGCGAATATTTGAGGCCGCCCTAGTCGTCGCCCGGCTCGGCCGGGCGACCCAGTATTCCAGAGACAGCGTAGAAGCCGCAGCGTACTGGATTCCCCGCTTGCCGCCTTCGCTAAAGCTTCGGCGCCCCTAGACCTCAACCTCGGCGAAGCCTTAGCGTAGCCGGGTCGCGGGGAATGACACCGGTGCGTGGGGCCTTCCCCTCTCCTTGACATTTTGACAAGCCCCCGGGGGTCTTCTCACGGCCTCTTTTTTGGGGCTAATAGGTCCGGAAAGCTGCCCCGCGCGGGCGCATTTTGCTGCTGTCGGGTCAAAAGCAGCCAAAAACAGCCATTTCCAACAAGAAAGCCCATCATGAAACGCGTCGACGCCCACGGATTGAAGATCGCCCCTGTTCTGTTTGACTTCATCGCCAAGGAAGCGGCCCCGAAAACCGGGATCGCGCCGGATGCGTTCTGGGCTGGGCTCGCCGCCATCATTAAGGAGCTCGGGCCGAAGAACCGTGAGCTGCTCGCATTCCGCGACAATCTGCAGGCCAAGATCGACGACTGGCACCGCGCCAATAAAGGCAAGGCGTTCGACCTCGATGCCTATACCGCCTTCCTAAAGGAGATCGGCTATCTCGTCCCGGAGCCGGCGACGCAGAAGGTCGAGACCGCCAATGTCGACGAGGAGATCGGCAAGATCTGCGGCCCGCAGCTCGTCGTGCCGCTCACCAATGCGCGCTACGCGCTGAACGCGGCGAATGCGCGCTGGGGTTCGCTCTATGACGCCTTCTACGGTACCGATGCGATTCCGCATGATCCGTCCGAGAGCGGCAAGGGCTACAACAAGGCGCGCGGCGACAAGGTGATCGCCAAGGCCAAGGCGTTCCTCGATAACGCCGTGCCGCTCGCGACCGGCAGCCACACCGACGTGACCGGCTATAGCGTCGTCGCGAGCCAGCTCGCGGTGAAGCTGAAGAGCGGCAACGCCACCGCGCTGAAGAATGCCGCGCAGTTCGCGGGCTTCCAGGGTGATCCAGCCGCGCCGAGCGCCGTGCTGCTCGTCAACAACGGCCTGCATATCGAGGTCAAGATCGACCGCAGCAGCGCGATCGGCAAGGACGATCCGGCCGGCGTCGCCGACATGATCATGGAGGCCGCGGTCTCCACCATTCTGGACATGGAAGACTCGGTCGCCGCGGTCGATGCCGAGGACAAGGTGCTGGTCTACCGCAACACGCTCGGCCTGATGAACGGCACGTTGTCGGCCGATTTCGACAAGGGCGGCAAGACGCTGACGCGTTCGCTCAATTCCGACCGCCTCTACAAGACGCCGGACGGCAAGGGCGAGCTCAAGTTGCACGGCCGCAGCCTGCTGTTGATGCGCAATTGCGGTCACCACATGTTCACCGACGCCGTGCTCGACGAGAAGGGCGAAGAGGTTCCGGAAGGCCTGTTGGACGCCGCCGTCTCGGGCCTGCTCGCGATCCACGACCTCAAGGGCCATTCCAAGGTCAAGAACAGCCGCACCGGTTCTGCCTACATCGTCAAGCCGAAGATGCACGGCCCGGACGAGGTCTCGCTGACCTGCGAGATCTTCGACCGCGTCGAGAAGGTGCTCGGCCTGCCCGAGAACACGCTCAAGGTCGGCATCATGGACGAGGAGCGACGCACCACCGTCAACCTCAAGGCCTGCATCCAGCGCGCCTCCAAGCGCATCATGTTCATCAACACCGGCTTCCTCGACCGCACCGGCGACGAGATCCACACCTCGATGGAAGCGGGCCCGATGATCCGCAAGAATGAGATGAAGGCGCAGGCCTGGATCAAGGCCTATGAGGACTGGAACGTCGACATGGGCCTGACCTGTGGCCTGCCCGGCCACGCCCAGATCGGCAAGGGCATGTGGGCCGCCCCCGACAAGATGGCGGACATGCTGGTGCAGAAGCTCGGCCATCCGCAGGCCGGCGCCACCACCGCCTGGGTGCCCTCGCCGACCGCGGCGACGCTGCACGCGCTGCACTACCACCAGGTCAACGTGATCGCGCGCCAAGAGGAGCTCGCCAAGGGCGGACCGCGCGCAAAACTGTCCGACATCCTCACGATTCCGGTGTCGAAGTCGAACTGGGCGCCCGATGACGTCAGGCAGGAGATCGACAACAATTGCCAGGGCATTCTGGGCTATGTCGTGCGCTGGATCGACCAGGGCGTCGGCTGCTCCAAGGTGCCCGACATTCACGATGTCGGCCTGATGGAAGACCGCGCCACCTTGCGCATTTCCAGCCAGCACCTTGCCAACTGGCTGCATCAGGGCGTCATCACCGAGGCGCAGGTGATGGAATCGCTCAAGCGCATGGCCGTCGTCGTCGACAAGCAGAACGCGGGTGATCCCATCTATAAGCCGATGGCACCCGCCTTTGACGGCGTCGCCTTCAAGGCCGCCTGCGACCTCATCTTCAAGGGGCGCGAGCAGCCGAACGGCTACACCGAATACATCCTCACCGCGCGCCGCCGCGAGGCCAAGGCTCTTGCATAAAGAGGCTCTTGGATAGAGAGGCGCTTGGATAAGCGCGCTCGGCTGAGCAAAGTCACGGGAACATCGAAAGCCCCGGCCGAACCCGGGGCTTTTTGTTGGGCGAAACGTCCCGCTGTGTCACGGAACAGGCTGCGTGCGCCTTGCGTTGTCGGGCCATCAACCAACGGGAGATGGTCATGGACTGGAATCGGATCGAAGGAAACTGGAAGCAGTTCAAGGGATCGGCCAAGGAGAAATGGGGCAAGCTCACTGACGACGACCTCCAACTGATCGAGGGCCGCCGCGAGCAGCTTGAGGGCCGGTTGCAGGAGCGTTACGGCAAGGCCAAGGACCAGGTCCGTCAGGATGTCGACGACTGGCTGAAGTCGCTGCACTGAAGCAGCACGAACGAAGCCCCGGCGAAAGCCGGGGCTTTTGATTTAAGGTGTAGCCCCGGATGGCGTGAAGTGCGATCCGGGACCTTCGTTGCGGCCCGGATACCGCTTCGCTTGTCCGGGCTGCGATTGCTAGAACACCGCCAGGTATTTCAGCAGCGAAACAATGCCGATGATGATGACGATGACGCGCGCGATCTGCTTGGCGCGGCCGTCCATTGGCAGCATGTTGATGAGATAAAGCACAAGAATGACGACGAGAAAGGTGACGAGTACGCCGACCAGCATCGCGAGGCCCCCTTCAGGCAATTGCTACGCTGTTCTAACGCGCTGCACCCAAGCCGGTTCCATCTCGGAAACCCTGCCGCGCGATCTCATGAGGCCTCCGCGGCAGGCCAATCCGGCATTTGCCGTCCGACAAGGTTCGGAGGCCGAAGATGCGGCGCTCCCTACTCTTTCGCCACCACGGGGACCTGGCGGAATCTCGCGCGCACTGAATCCGGCAGCGGCGAGAAATTCATCGCAACGCCGCGGCGGTCGTTGGCATTGCGGCTGGCGACCACTAAACCATTGGCGCCGGCGACGATATCCCCCTTGCGCAGGGTCGGATCGTCCTCGACCTTGACGGATGCGAGCCCCACCGGGTCCTTGCCGTTGCAGGTGCAACCCGCGACGATCTCATTGCGATAGCGGTATGCGTTGGGCAGATCCGAATAGGATTTTCCCTTCTCCGTCGTGGCATCGTCGATGTTGCCGCCGTAGACCAGCGAGGTTTCCGAGGCAGGGCAGAAACTCTTGCAAGATTGCGCCTTGCTCTCCGCATCATTGCCTTGTGCCGGGAAGTAGCGACCGTCGCAGCTGCGCACGCAATAGGCGGTGCCGCCGCCGTAGGACGCGCGCTGGCGTGGCGCCTCATAGCGCGGCATATCGCCGGTGGGGAAAGGCATCCGGATTTCCGGCGGCGGCCGCATCCGAAAGCCGCCGAACAGGCCCGAGAAGAAATCCTGCGCATGCGCCGACGGCGCCATCGCCAGCCCGCTGGAGACGACGACGACAATCGCCGCTCCGCCCGCCAGTTTGTCAATCAGCCGTCTCGCCATAGGACCTCGCAGACTAATTCACGGCCGACGTGGTCATGTTCAGCGCCTGCCGACCCGAAGGCAGCGTCGTCACGGCCGGACGCTTGCGCACGGGATCACCTCCCTTCGCCATTAGCGGCACGTTCTTCGGCAGCACCACGACCTTGGCTCCGACATTGACGCGGCTGTACAGATCCATGACGTCCTCGTTGGTCATGCGGATGCAGCCGGACGAGACGAACTTGCCGATGGTGGAGGGATCGTTGGTGCCGTGGATGCGGTATTGGCTCGAGCCGAGATACATCGCGCGCGCACCGAGCGGGTTGCCGGGCCCGCCGGCGACGAAGCGCGGCAGATAGGGCTGGCGCGCGATCATCTCGGCCGGCGGATGCCAGTCCGGCCACTCGGCCTTGCGGCTGACGCTTTGCACGCCCGACCAGGTAAAGCCCTCGCGGCCGACGCCGACGCCGTAGCGGATCGCGCGGCCGCCTCCGAGCACGTAATAGAGATAGGTGCTGTTGGTATCGATGACGATGGTACCGGCCGGCTCGCTCCGGTCGAAGCCGACGATCTGCCTGCGCAGCCGGTCGGGCAATTGGGCATCCTCATCGGCGACCTGCGGCGCCTCGTTGATGTCAGCCTGCGAATAGCCTTGATCCTGCAAGTATTGGCCCTGCGAGTAAAGGTCCTGCGGGTACACCCGCTGCATCGGCGCATAGCCGAAGGTTTGCGCGCTCGCGGTGCCCACCGGCACTGCGAGAAGAGCGGTTGCGAAGGCGAACGCGCCGACGGCGCGCGGCGAGAAGCTGCGACGGACTGCAAACAACTTTGTCATGAGCTGCCCCGTTGGATGTGCATCAGGTGATGCGCTGCCTCAACAAACTCCGCCGGGTCGATCGAAGTTCCGGCGCAGCGTGCGGCAGCGACGTCACAGTCAAGCGAGCACCTGTTCACGAGGCCGCGATGGAACCAGCCCGCCGCCCAAGCATTAGTCAGGTCATCAATGGGCGCGCGGATCACGGATTCCGTGCGGGAGAGAGATTGTGCGCGTCCTACCCAGTGAACGTTTGATTTCCGGCAACAGCGAAGGCGATCCGCTTCCCGAGAGCCATGTCGAGCTGCCGCCGGTTATCCGCCGCACTGAATTCGTCGCGTTCGCGCTGGCCGGCCTGTTGCTGATCGCCATCGTCGCCGTGCTCTATGTCGGCCGGGCGTTCTTCCTGCCGGTCGTTATGGCGTTCGTCATCGGGACCATGCTGTCTCCGGCGGCCACCTTCCTGGAGCGAAGCAAGGTCCCACGCAGCGTCGGCGCCGTGCTGATCGTGGTCGCGGTGAGCGCGGTGGTCGCTTTCGCCGTCGCGTTGATCGCTTCGCCAGTCATGGCGTGGAGCACGCGCCTGCCGGAGCTCGGCGCGCAATTGAAGGACAAGCTGCACGTATTCGACCGGCCGCTTGCGCTCTGGCGGGAGCTGCAAGCCATGCTCGGCGGCTCGGAGGGATTGCCGAGCCTCCACATGCCCAAGATCGAGTGGGTGCAGCCGACGCTGGAATTCCTGTCACCGACCTTTACCGAATTCCTGCTGTTTTTCGTCACCCTGATCCTGTTCATCGCAAGCTGGCGCGACCTGCGGCGGGCCATGATCATGACCTTCAGCGATCACGACGCGCGGCTGCGCACGCTCCGGATCCTCAACGAGATCGAGGTCCATCTCGGCAATTATCTGCTGACCGTCACCCTCATCAATGTCGGCGTCGGCGTCGCCACCGGCCTGATCTGCGCGCTCACCGGAATGCCCAATCCGGCCGGGCTCGGCGCACTGGCGGCCACGCTCAACTTCATCCCGATCATCGGGCCCGTGGCGATGTTCGTGGTGCTGGTCGTAGTCGGGCTGATCGCCTTCCCGACCCTCGGCGGCGGCCTGATGGCCGCGCTCGCCTTCGGTGGCCTCACCTTTCTCGAGGGTCACTTCATCACGCCGACGATCATCGGGCGGCGGCTCGCCCTGAACGCGCTCGCCGTGCTGCTCGCGCTCGCGTTCTGGACCTGGCTGTGGGGGCCGATGGGCGCGTTCCTGTCGTCGCCGCTCCTGATCGTCGCGCTGATCCTGAAGGACCACCTGCTGCCGGAGAATTCGCCGCAGCTGCCGCAAGCCTGACCGGTTTCAGCGAACGGAACTTACCCGGCGACGAAACGTTCTCCGCCCATCTCAGCCGTCAACAGTTCGGAGCTCCCGATGTCCACGCCCAATGCCGAAGACGGGATGAGAGACTGGACCGACAAAGCCACCCGAGACCGCCTCGAAAAGGATGTAGCAGCCGTGAAAAGCGATATCGCCGCCCTCACCGACCAGATCACCGACGCGCTCAATACTTTCGCCAACTCCACCAGCAAGCAGGCTCGCCGCGGCTATCGCCAGGCGCGCGAGAACATGGACTCCGCGATGGACGACATGTCCGAGCGCGGCAGCGCGATGATGGAAGCTGCACATGACGCCTACGGCTCGATCGAGGAGACGCTGGAAGAGGCGATCACGCAGCGGCCGCTGGCGACCGTCGGGCTGGCGCTCGGCATCGGCTTCCTGATCGGCGTCGCCTGGCGTCGCTAAGGATGTCGACGCCCATTTACGGCGGCGGCACGCCGCCGCTGCCGGCTCGTGACCATTCGGCTGGCGGGGATTGAGGAGCAAGGTCATGTTTCAGCGCATCATCGACGGCATCAGCGCATCAACCGGCACGACGGTTCGGCTGACCTCCCTTGCCGCGGGCGCTGCCTTCGCGCTGCTCGTGACCACAGGCTTCCTCTGTGCCGCCGTCTTCATTTGGGTGCTGCAGAAATATGGCCCGGTGCAGGCTTGTCTTGCCGGCGCCGGCATCTTCTTTCTGTTGACCTTGGCCGCGGCAGGCTCCTATTGGAGCTACAAGCGCGAGGTGCAGAAGCGCGCCCAGATCGCGGCCGAGCGCGCCGCGAAATCGGCCGCGCAGAGCATGCTTGCAGACCCGATGCTCCTCGCCACCGGGCTCCAAATCGTTCGTGCCATCGGCGTCAAGCGGCTGCTGCCGATTCTGGCGATCGGGGGCGTCGCCCTTGGCATCCTGGCGAGCCGCGCCGGCGTGTCCGACGAGGTGTCGGCCGAACCTGCCGAGTAAAGGTCCGGCATTATAATTACTGCGCGCGCGTCTATCTGCATTTCATCGAGCAAGCGGCACATTTGACGCCGTTTGGCGCGGTTCTTCCCCGCTCACGCAAACGCTACTCGGACGAGCAGGCGGTTGCCGTTAAAAGCATCATCCTGATTCCCAAAGCTATTTTGCTCAATGAAACCGTCCGTCAAGGCGAACCTCGCCGCATTCCAGCATGATGCCAGGCTCTATCTGACGCTCGGCATCGCCAATTGGTCCATATTCGTCGACCATATTCCCAACAACGTCGTCAACCTGCTGACGCTGCGCAATTTCGGCTTCAGCGGCGCGGCGGACCTGTTCGTGTTCGTGGTAGGGTATGGGGTTGCCATCATCCATGGCAGGATGGCGCTGGAACGCGGCTACCTGGTCGCGGCGACGCGCATCTTTCGCCGGGTCTGGCGGCTCTATGCCGCCTATGTCGTGCTGTTCGTGATCTATATCGATGCCATCGCCTATGTCGCCAGGCAATCGATGGCGCCGGAGATCATCCACCAATACAACATCTCCGGAATTCTCGAGCACCCGCTGCGCATCCTTGTCCGCGGTCTCGTGCTCCAGGAAGAGCCGCTGAACCTCGACCTGCTGCAGCTGATGGTCCCGCTGATGGCGTTCTTTCCGTTGGTGCTGTGGGGTCTGCTGCGAGGACCGAACCTGACGCTGGCAGCATCGGTCGCGCTGTATCTCGCCGCACGCTGGTTCGGCTGGAATTTTCGGATCTATCCCGACGGAGAATGGACCTTCAATCCGCTGTGCTGGCAGATGCTGATGGTGCTGGGCGGCTGGTTCGCCGTGACGGGGGCGCCGGGGCGTGCGCTGCATGGCATGTCCTGGCTGCGGATCCTCGCCGGCGCCTACCTGGTCTTCGCGATGGCCGTCACCTTGATGCGCCATTCGCCGGCGCTGTCCGCTTACCTGCCCGATCTGCTCCTCAACAGCATCGCTCCGACCGACAAGGAAAACCTCGCTCCCTATCGGGTGGTCCACTTCCTCGCCCTCGCGTTCATTGCCACCCATCTCATTCCGGCGGATCACCCCGGCCTGAGATGGAAACCGCTGCAAGCGGTGATCGCATGTGGTGAGGAATGGCTCGCGGTATTCTGCGTCGCCGTGTTCCTATCCTTCGCTGGCCACCTCATCCTAATCACCGGGCCGAACCTGGTGGTGATGCAGGTGGCGGTGAGCATCACCGGCTTCGCGGCGATGACCGGGCTCGCCTACTACATCGCCTGGTCGAAACGGCAGGATCTGCCGGCAGCCCTGCGGCAGCGGGCCCGGAGCTGAGCGCTTCTCGCGACGAATCGTGCGATTCTGCTAGGCCGAATGGCGCCCCTGCGCTATGCCGGGACCCTGCGTGAGGAGACCGGGCGTGGCGATGGCGAAAGACGGGCGTGAAGAGGCGGAGAACGCGCCCCGGCGCGGCCGGCCAAGGTCGATCGAGACCACCAACGCCATCCTCGAAAGTGCCTATGCGCTGATGGCGGTCACCGGCCTTGCCGCCACCACCATCGATGCGATCGCACGGCACTCCAGCGTGTCCAAGATGACGATCTACAAATGGTGGCCGTCGCGGGAAGCGCTATTGATCGACGCCTTCCTCCTCCATGCGTCGCAGATGCTGCCGCTGCCGCCCGCGAGCGCCGGCACGCCCGCGGCGCGCGCGCGGCGCCACGCCGCTGCCTATGCCGAGGCGCTGCAGGGCGAGTTCGGCAAGGTCCAGCTCGCCGTCGTCTCCGAATGCATCTCCAAGACCGGGTCGGCCGAGCTGTTCTACGCCCGGTACCTGCAATTCCGCCGCGACGCGCTGGTGGACATGATCGCCGCCGGCCAGAAGGACGGCAGCATTCAGGCCGAGGGTCCCCCCGAGAATCTATACGACGCGATCTATGGCAGCCTGTTCTACCGCTATATCTTCGGCATCGCGCCGATCACACCCGGCTACGCGCGCAGCCTCGTCGATCTGGTGTTACGGCCGAAGGGCTAGCTTCGCACCGGCCTGACCGGCGCCGAGATTTTATCCGTGCGGTCGCGCTCGGTCATGTCGACCACCGTCTCCATCGGCGCGGTCAATTCATAGACGTAGGAGACGTCGGTGAAGAAGCGCTTGGCGGTCCCCCCCAGCGCCTCGGGCGCGACACGGTCGAGCAAGATCAGGCCGAAATCGGAATCGGGCCGGCGCGTCGCCTCGCTGGTGTTGAACTCCTCCCAGCGGAAATGGAAGACCTCATCGCCCTCCTCGCCGGTCACCGTCCAGTTGGCGGTGATGTGCGGATGCTTGCCGACCAGCGACAGGCCCTCGTCGGAATGCGAGGCGAGCTCGAAGAACAGCAGCGACAGGCTTTGTGCGGCACGCGCGCTGACCGCGATGTCGGGGCCGGTGACGGCGATGCGATCGGCATGCGGAATCGCGCGCGCCTCGAACAGACCCTTGAGCTTGACGCCCTGCCACTGGCTCTCGCTGAGCAGCGACACCACATTGGACATGGCGTGGATGCGCCCGATCAGGAGCTCGCGCGCGATGTCGATGTCCGAGCCGTGGCGCAAGGTGCGCGTCACGATCGACTGGATCACCGCCAGGATGTTCTTGACGCGGTGGTTGAGCTCGTCGATCACCGCGGTCAACCGCCGCTCGAATCCGATCCTGACCTGGATCTCCCGGCTGAGCCGCAGATTGTTGTAGGCGACGTAACCGAACAGGCCGCACACCATTGCGGTGATGGCAAAGCCGATCGCCGCCACGATGATGGCGGTCTGCTCGGCGCGGCGCACCGAATTGGTCTTCGCGTAATAGCCGAGCTGCCAATCGCGGCCACCGAAGCTCACCGTGCGCGTCGCCGACGGCGCCCCGTCCGCCGCCGCGATCCGCGTCGAGACCACGCCCTGATCATTGGCGATCAGCTCGCCGCCGTCCTTGCGCGGATCCCTGAGCGCCACCGCGAACAGCGACATGTCGTCATTGGCCAGCATCAGCGAGGCGAGCTCGTAGGAAAATGTGACGAAGCCGGCCGGCTCCGTCGCACCCTCGGGAACGACTGGCGCGGCCACGATGATGCCGATCGGACCGTTTCCGCGGATCAACGGCACCGGGTCGGAGGCAACCGACCTCTTTTGGGCGCGCGCCCGCGTGAGCATCGCGCTGCGAACCGGATCCTGATCGTAGCTGCGGCCGGGCAAGGCCGTGGTCTCGTTGCTGCGCGGCTCGAGATCCAACAGCACGTCGATCGGCTGGGTGACATCGGCAGGATTGATCGGCTTGTCGTCAAACGAGCGGATCTGCGGATTCGGGAAGCCGGCGCTGGCGATGGCGGCTTGCGCGTCCGCAAGCTCGTTCGGCTTCAGCCGGGCGATCCAGCCGGCCACCACAAAGTCGGTCTTGAAGGCGTAGATCGCCGAGCGCAGCGGCTCCAGCATGTTCGGCTTGATCACCGACGGCGCGCGGAACAGGCCCGAGGCGACACGCGCGAGCAGCTCCCGCTCGGTCAGGCGGTCCTGAACCAGGCTCGCATGCACGTCGATCGCACGCGCCAGCGCGATCCGGTCCAGCGCCAGCTCCTGGTCGTGGACGCGATAAGCCGCAAGCCCGGAGAGCAAGGCCCCGAGCAGAGCGATGAAGCCGATGATGAAACCCAGCCTGACCACGCGATTACTCAGGCGAAAGCAGGAAGTCGGCAATGAACACGGAGCACATGAACGCCGCTCGAACGGCCAGAGGCCGAAGCAGGGTAAATCCCAGTGGCGGAGATAATGAAGGAGGAGGCATCAGTACGCAACTTGGGTCGCCTGGAAAGCTTAATCCGTCCGGCCGATGGTCTGGCCGGGATGAATTCGCCCCGGGCGCCGGAGGTAGTTAATCGCCGTGTCCGAAATTTGTTCCGCGGTTGCGGCACGGCCCAGGCGTTAACGGCGAAAAACGCCTGCGCCAACTGGTCGCGTCCGGTCAGCCCGCCCGTTTCAGGCCGCCTTTGGCCTCAATGAAGCCGACGATTCGGTCGAGCCCCTCGCTCTTCTTGAGGTTGGTCATGACGAAGGGACGCTCGCCGCGCATGCGCCTGGCGTCCGTCTCCATCTTCTCCAGGGACGCCCCGACATGGGGCGCAAGGTCGGTCTTGTTGATGACCAGGAGGTCGGACCGGGTGATGCCCGGGCCGCCCTTGGACGGGATCTTGTCGCCGGCGGCGACGTCGATGACGTAGATGGTGAGGTCGGCCAGCTCCGGGGAAAAAGTGGCAGCGAGATTGTCGCCGCCGGATTCGATCAGCACGAGGTCAAGTCCGGGAAACTTGGCGCGCATGTCCGCGACCGCAGCGAGATTCATCGAGGCATCCTCGCGGATCGCCGTATGCGGACAGCCGCCGGTCTCGACGCCGGCGATGCGATCCGGCGTCAGCGATCCCGAACGCACCAGGAACTCCGCATCCCATTTGGTGTAGATGTCGTTGGTGATCGCCGCAATGTC
This sequence comes from Bradyrhizobium sp. USDA 223, assembly GCF_044909005.1. Classification (NCBI taxonomy): domain Bacteria; kingdom Pseudomonadati; phylum Pseudomonadota; class Alphaproteobacteria; order Hyphomicrobiales; family Nitrobacteraceae; genus Bradyrhizobium; species Bradyrhizobium sp. USDA 223. The sequence goes on along the minus strand of NZ_JBIYDR010000001.1, from coordinate 7,657,756 downwards.
ATAGCGCTCGCGCATGGTCTTGCAGAGCAGGTCCATCAGCGCGGTCTTGCCCGATCCGACCGGACCGCCGACACCGACACGCAGGGGACCGTGAGATTTCGCCATGTGACTTGTTCTCTCCTGATGACTTGACGGCCGCACCGCTCACGACCGAAACAAGCGGGTATATTGCGTCTCGTGCTGCAAGCTGGCGAGATCGGCCCGGAACGTCGCGCTGCCGAGATCGTCCAAGGTCGCATTCAGCGCGCGATTGGCGGTGGCGGCGACGGCGGCTTCCAGCTTCACCAGCACACGCTGGCTATCGGTCTGGCCGAGCGGAATGAGCCGGCTAGCGGCGGAAATCCAGTTCGAGACCAGCGCATGCAGGAAGGCGTGCAGCGTCGGCGCCAACGGCACGGCGTGCATCGCGGCAACCACACCGACCGCGACCGGATAGACCAGCGGCGCGCTGCATGCCGCGACCGTGGCATCCAGTCCGTCGGCATCCCACGCGGCGCGCGAGATGTCGATGAAGGCGCGACCCTGCGAGGTCGTCTCCAGCTGCCGCTCGCGCGACGGCACGAAGGCGCTCGCGAGCTCGGCGATCTCGTTCAATGCGGCCGTCTCGCCCGATTCCGTGGCGCGATAGGCGTGGACCAGAAACGTGGCGTCACAGAAGCCGGAGCCGTCGCCGAGCATCGCATCGAGCCAATCCGCCAGCGTCGTCGTGTCGGTGACGTCGCCCGCCTCGACCGCCCATTCGATGCCGCTGGAGTAGGAGAAGCCTCCGACGGGAAATGCCGGCGAAAGCCAGGTCATCAGCCGGTACAACGCCGCCGCCTCGCCCTCGGCAAGATCACCGGCGCCGACCGGCTCATTTGTGGTCATGAGCATGCTTGTGGCCGTGGTGATGATCGGGATGATCGCAATGCTCGTCGTGGTGATGGTGGTGCTCGTGGCCATGGTCATGCGAGCCATGATCATGGTGGTGGCCATGGTCATGGTGATGATGGCCGTGATCGTGATGCGCATGGTCGTGTCCATGCGCGTGGCCGGCATCGGCGTAGGCGCCGCCTTCGGGATCGAACGGCGCCTCGATCTCGATCACACGCGCGCCAAGGCCCTTCACCATCGCCTCGATGACGTGATCGCGGCGGATGCGCAGGGCCTTGGCCATGATCTGGGTCGGCAGATGACGGTTGCCGAGATGCCAGCCGACGCGCACGAGGTGGTGCGGATCGCGGCCGCGGATTTCGAGCAGCGGCTCGGGCGCCGCGACCACCTCGATCAGCCTTCCGTCCTCCAGCACCAGCGCATCGCCGCCGCGCAGCGCGACGGCATGTTCCAGGTCGAGCAGGAATTCGAGACCACGCGTTCCGGTCATCGTCATGCGGCGGCGGTGCCGGTCGTCGAAATCGAGCACAACCGTGTCCACTGGTGCTTCCGTGAAGCGGTGCTGTCCCCTGACCTGCGTCGCCCGGATCATGCGTCTTACCTCTTTACCGTGTCTCGACCTTCTCGGGCGTGATGTATTCGATCTTCGGCGGCGCCGTGAAGCATTTCACCGCAACGCGGCCGAACGTCTTCATGTGCTCGGCAGCGCGATGCGGCCCCAGCGCCTCCATATTCTCCCACTGCTCGACGAACACCATCTTGGCGGGGTCCGTGACGCTCTCATGCAAATCGTAGGCGATATTGCCGGGCTCCTTCCGCGTCTCCTTGATGCAGGCGGTGGCGGCCGCGATGAATTCGGCGCGCGTCTCGGGCTTGATGGTCAGGGTGGCAACGACGTAGATCACGAGAAATCCTCCCGGCTTTTCTTCTGAGGGTTACGATACCGGGCGGGACATTAGACCAGGCGGGACCGAACGCAAAACCGCAAAAAGCCGTCCCCGGACACCGCCGGGGACATGCGTCGAGGCGCTATTTCAGTACATGAAATATCGCTGCGCCATCGGGAGGCACTTCGGCCGGCGCACAGGTGAGCAACTCGCCATCCGCGCGCACTTCATAGGTCTCCGGATCGACCTCGATATTGGGCGTCGCGTCGTTGTGGATCATGCTCTTCTTGGAGATCTTGCCGCGGGTGTTCTGGACTGCATAGAGCTTCTTCTCGATGCCGAGCTTGCGCGCGAGGCCACCGGTGATCGCGGCCTTGGAGGTGAACACCACCGAGGATGCCGTACGCGCCTTGCCGAACGCGCCGAACATCGGCTGGTAATGCACCGGCTGCGGCGTCGGGATCGAGGCGTTGGGATCGCCCATGGGCGCCGCGACGATCGTGCCGCCCTTGACGATGCAATCCGGCTTGACGCCGAAGAAGGCCGGCGACCACAGCACGAGGTCGGCAAGCTTGCCCTTCTCGACTGAGCCGATCAGCTTCGACACGCCGTGCGCGATCGCCGGATTGATCGTGTACTTGGCGATGTAGCGCTTGACGCGGAAATTGTCGTTGTCCTTGCCCTTGTCCTGCGGCAGCGAGCCGCGCTGCTTCTTCATCTTGTCCGCGGTTTGCCAGGTCCGGATGATGACCTCGCCGAGGCGGCCCATGGCCTGCGAGTCCGAGGACATCATCGAGAGCGCGCCGAGGTCGTGCAGGATGTCTTCGGCCGCGATCGTCTCCTTGCGGATGCGGCTCTCGGCGAACGCCAGATCTTCGGCGATGGAGGGATCGAGATGGTGGCACACCATCAGCATGTCCAGATGCTCGTCGATGGTGTTGCGGGTGAAGGGCCGCGTCGGGTTGGTCGACGACGGCAGCACGTTCTTCAGCCCGGCCACCTTGATGATATCAGGGGCATGGCCGCCGCCGGCGCCTTCGGTGTGGAAGGCGTGGATGGTGCGGCCCTTGAAGGCCTTGATCGTGTCCTCGACGAAGCCGGATTCGTTCAGCGTGTCGGTGTGGATCATCACCTGGATGTCGTGATCGTCGGCCACCGACAGGCAATTGTCGATCGCGGCCGGCGTGGTGCCCCAGTCCTCGTGCAGCTTCAGCGCACAGGCGCCGGCCCTGATCATCTCGACCAGCGCGGCGGGGCGCGACGCGTTGCCCTTGCCGGAAATGCCGAGATTGACCGGGAAGGCGTCGAACGACTGGATCATCCGCCCCATGTGCCACGGCCCCGGTGTGCAGGTGGTCGCGAAAGTGCCATGGGACGGTCCTGTGCCTCCGCCCAGCATCGAGGTGACACCTGACATCAGCGCGTGCTCGATCTGCTGCGGGCAGATGAAATGGATGTGGCTGTCGAAGCCGCCGGCGGTGAGGATCTTGCCCTCACCCGCGATCACGTCGGTGCCGGGACCGATGATGATGGTGACGCCCGGCTGGATATCGGGATTGCCGGCCTTGCCGATGCCAGCGATCATGCCGTCCTTGATGGCGACGTCGGCCTTCACGATGCCCCAATGGTCCACGATCAGCGCATTGGTGATGACCGTATCGGCGGCGCCCTGCTTGTTGGTGACCTGCGACTGCCCCATGCCGTCGCGGATCACCTTGCCGCCGCCGAACTTCACCTCCTCGCCATAGGTGGTGAAATCCTTCTCGACCTCGATGATGAGGTCGGTGTCGGCCAGCCGCACCTTGTCGCCGGTGGTCGGACCGAACATGTCGGCATAGACGGAACGCTTCATCTTGACGGACATCACAAGCCCCGTTTGCGATTGAATGTCTGGTTGGTCACAGCAAGGCCTTTGCTGCTTTCACGGCGTCATCGAATTTTTCGTCGAGCCACGCATTGCCGCCGCGGCACCCAGCCACGACCTTCGTGGCCCAGGCGATATAGTCGGCGAGATCTTCGCGCTCCCCAGCACTCGGATCGGTTTGAATGCGCGCGCCCGTATTGCTGATCTTGTCGGCGATCTTGATCAGCTTGGCGCCCGGCGACTTGTGGGGCGCGTCCTCGATCTGCTTCTGCCGCCGCTTCGCTTTCGGCAAGCTCATGTCGTCGGTGCACTCGGCAACGAGGGACGCGACCCGATCGGAAAATCTCTGCGCGAGTTCCTCGCGCGTGGTGTCGGTGTCCTCGATCGTGTCGTGCAGCCAGCCGGCCGCGACCAGTTCGGCATCGGCGCCGTCGGTCGCAGTCGCGAGCAGGTTCGCGACCTCGGCGAGATGATTGATATAGGGTTCGTTGCCGCGGCCCTTGCGCGCCATGCCGTTATGGCGCTGCGCGGCGAGCTCGGCAGCTTCCGAGACGAGGCGGATTGGTGAGAGCATGGAAATACCTCCGTTTCCGCCTCAACCATGCCGCGGCGTGCTCGTTCCTGCGGAGGTCACAGCTTCCCCATCACATCGCCGCGGAAGCCGTAGATCGTCTTCTTGCCGGCCATGGCGACGAGCTGGACGTCGCGGGTCTGGCCGGGTTCGAAGCGGACGGCGGTGCCGGCGGCGATGTCGAGGCGCATGCCGCGCGCCTTCTTGCGGTCGAACTTCAGCGCGGGGTTGGTCTCGAAGAAATGGTAGTGCGAGCCAACCTGGATCGGGCGGTCGCCGGTATTGGCGACCGTCAGCGTCACGGTCTTGCGGCCGGCGTTGAGCTCGATCTCGCCGTCCTGGATGAAGAGTTCGCCGGGGATCATGTGCTACCTCGTCTTGCTCCGCTGCGTCATGGCCGGGCTTGTCCCGGCCATCCACGTGTTGGCGTCTGGTTTGATAGTCGTGGATGCCCGGGACAAGCCCGGGCATGACGATGTTGATACAATCTCGCGCTTCAACGGATCGGCTCGTGCACGGTGACGAGCTTGGTGCCGTCAGGAAAAGTTGCCTCGACCTGGATGTCGTGGATCATCTCGGGAATGCCCGGCATCACCTGGTCGCGGGTCAGCACCTGCGCGCCTGACTGCATCAGCTCGGCGACGGTGCGGCCGTCGCGCGCGCCTTCCAGAATGAAATCGGAGATGATCGCGATCGCCTCGGGATGGTTGAGCTTGACGCCGCGGTCCAGCCGGCGGCGGGCCACGATCGCGGCCATCGAGATCAGAAGCTTGTCCTTTTCGCGGGGAGACAGATTCATGCGACATCTCTTCCGTTCAACACGTCAATTCAACCAGTCTAGTTCAGCCAGAGCCGCGGCAGGGCCGCACCGGTGCGCGCCAGCACCGTCATCATGTCGGCGCGCAAGCGCGCCGCATCTTGGGCACAGAACCGCGCCATTGCAAAGCCATTCCAGGCCGAGATTCCGACCTCGCCGGAGAACGATTCCGACGCCTCCCGGATACGCTCGACCAGAGCCTCGTCGCCGGGCACGATCAGGGCTGTGCCGATCGCCGAGCCACCTTTAGCGACCGCGGGCCGTGCAAGCTTGGCACCGATATCGCCGTCGAGCCGGACCGTCTCGGCGAACACCAGCCGCCCGCCGCGGCGTAGCCGCCAGCGGTCGACGAACTCGCCCTGCTGCATCCGCTCGCCCATGGCGGTGCGGCCGAACACGACGATCTCGCACAGCAGGAGCGAGGCCGCCTCGTCGAGATCGATATCGAAGCGGCGCTGGACGCGGGCACGGTCGAACAAAATCGTCTCCTGGGGCAGCCAGGCAAGATGCGCGCCCGCGCCGACCTTCAGGGCGATGTTGAGCTGCGCTGCCGCTCCGGGTGTGCGATAGACCTTTTCGGCGGCCGCTGTGGTCAGTGTCAGCCGCGCGCCATCCGCCGCCGCGATGTTGATATCAAAACTGTCCCCGCCGGCGACCCCACCGGCCGTGTTGACGAACACGCCGGACAGACCCTGATCTTCCGGCGAGGGAAAGCGGACGCGGAGCGAACCGGATTCATGCAAGGCGCCGCGACGCGTCACGCCGTCGCGCGCATGCACGTCGAAGCGCACCGCGCCACGGGCGCGGTTGGCCTCGAACAGCGTGGACGTGGCCGACAATTCGCTGCGCATCCGCCTCCCCCAGCCGGTCGCGGCAGAATGGCCTACAGCGCCATCTGGCGGCTGATCTCGGCCGGATCGAGATTGGAGCGGTCGCAGGTGAACTTCACCGCGCCGCGATCCATCACCGCGAAACTGTCGCCGAGTTCGCAGGCAAAGTCGAGATATTGTTCGACCAGCACGATGGCGATGTTGCCGAGATTGCGCAAATAGGAAATGGCGCGGCCGATGTCCTTGATGATCGAGGGTTGGATGCCTTCGGTGGGCTCGTCGAGCAAAAGCAGTTTTGGCCGCATCACCAGCGCGCGGCCGATCGCGAGCTGCTGCTGCTGGCCGCCGGAGAGGTCGCCGCCGCGCCGGCCGAGCATGGATTGCAGCACCGGAAACAGCGAGAACACGTCGTCCGGAATGTGCTTGTCCTCGCGCTTGAGCGGGCCGAAGCCGGTCTTGAGGTTCTCCTCGACTGTCAGCAGCGGGAAGATCTCGCGGCCCTGCGGTACGAAGCCGATGCCCTTGCGCGCCCGCTCGTACGGCCTGAGGCCGGTGATATCGCTGCCGTCGAACACGATTGCGCCCGAGGAGATCGGATATTGCCCGACCATCGCGCGCAGCAGCGAGGTCTTGCCGACGCCGTTGCGCCCGAGCACGCAGGTGACCTTGCCGGGCTTGGCCGAGATCGAGACGCCGCGCAGCGCCTGGGCAGCACCGTAAAACAGGTTGATGTCTTTCACTTCAAGCATCGGAAACACCTTTGCGGGCGAATAGCGAATGGCGAGTAGCGAATAGGAGAAGCGGCCAGTCCATTCGCCATTCCCTATTCGCCATTCGCTACCTTCCCAAATACACTTCGATGACCCTCTCGTTGGACGAGACCTGGTCGATGGTCCCTTCCGCGAGCACCGTGCCTTCGTGCAGGCAGGTGACTTTGACGCCGAGCTCGCGCACGAAGGTCATGTCGTGCTCGACCACCATGACGGTGTGGGTCTTGTTGATTTCCTTCAGCAGCTCGGCGGTGAGATGCGTCTCGACGTCGGTCATTCCCGCGACGGGCTCGTCGACCAGCAGCAGTTTCGGATCCTGCGCCAGCAGCATGCCGATCTCCAGCCATTGCTTCTGGCCGTGGCTGAGGCTGCCGGCGAGACGATTGCGAGCCTCGGTGAGGCGGATCGTCTCCAGCACCTTGTCGATACGCTCGGACTCCGCCTTGCTGCCGCGCCAGAACAGCGTGCCGCGGACCGAATGGTCGACATTGAGCGCCAGCAGGAGGTTGTCCTGCACGGTCTGGCTCTCGAACACGGTCGGCTTCTGGAATTTGCGGCCGATGCCGAGCTCGGCGATGCGGGTCTCGTCGAGCCGCGTCAGGTCGGTGACGCCGTCGAACAGCACGGTGCCTTCATCCGGCTTGGTCTTGCCGGTGATGATGTCCATCATCGTGGTCTTGCCGGCGCCGTTCGGGCCGATGATGGCGCGCATCTCGCCGGGCTCGAGCGTCAGCGATAGATTGTTGATGGCGTGGAAACCGTCGAAGGAGACGTGCACGCCGTCCAGATAGAGCATCGCGGAGGTCGCGCGGGTGTCCATGACGTTCATGACCGCTTACTCCGCCATCTTGGGTTCGGTGACGCCGTCTTCGGCCGCAGCGCTCACGGAGGTCGCGGGGGTGCGTTTTTCCTTCGACTGATCCCACCAGGCATTGAAGGTGCCGACGATGCCCTTGGGCAGCAGCAGCGTCACCAGGATGAACAATGCGCCCAGCATGAACAGCCAGTACGGCGCGAGCACGCCCGAGGTGAAGAACGTCTTGGCGTAGTTGACGACGACGGCGCCGAGCGCCGCGCCGACCAGCGTGCCGCGGCCGCCGACCGCGACCCAGATCACCGCCTCGATCGAATTGCCCGGTGCGAATTCGCTCGGATTGATGATGCCGACCTGCGGCACGTAGAGCGCGCCGGCGACGCCGGCCATGCAGGCCGACACCGTGAACACGAACAGCTTGTAGGATTCGACGCGGTAGCCAAGGAAGCGCGTGCGCGATTCCGCGTCGCGCACGGCAATCAAGACCATGCCGAGCTTGGAGGAGACGATGGCGCGGCAGATCAGGAAGCCGATGATCAGCGCCAGGCAGCTCAGCGCGAACAGCGCGGCGCGCGTCCCCTCCGCCTGCACGTTGAAGCCCAGGATATCCTTGAAGTCGGTCAGGCCGTTATTGCCGCCAAAACCAAAGTCGTTGCGGAAGAAGGCGAGCAGCAGCGCGTAGGTCATCGCCTGCGTGATGATCGACAGATAAACGCCGGTGACACGGGAGCGGAAGGCGAGCCAGCCGAAGCAGAAGGCGAGCAAGCCGGGCACGACCAGCACCATCAGCGCGGCGAACCAGAACATGTCGAAGCCGTACCAGTACCAGGGCAGCTTCTCCCAGTTCAGGAACACCATGAAATCCGGCAGGATCGGATTGCCGTAGACGCCGCGGGTGCCGATCTGCCGCATCAGGTACATGCCCATGGCGTAGCCGCCGAGCGCGAAGAAGGCGCCGTGGCCGAGCGAGAGGATGCCGCAATAGCCCCAGATCAGGTCGATCGACAGCGCCAGGATGGCGTAGCAGACATACTTGCCCCAGAGCGCGACGAGATAGGTCGGCACCTGCAGGAACGAGCCCGCGGGCAGCAGCAGGTTGGAGAGCGGGATGAGGATGCCGCAGGCGGCGACGATTGCGAGAAAGATCGCCGCGCTGCGGTCCAGCGATCGCGTCAGCATGTGAGGGGTCATGCTTCCACCGCACGGCCCTTGAGCGCGAACAGGCCGCGCGGCCGCTTTTGAATGAACAGGATGATGAGAACCAGGATCGCGATCTTGCCGAGCACGGCACCGGCGACCGGCTCCAGGAACTTGTTGGCGATGCCGAGCGTGAAGGCGCCGACCAGCGTGCCCCAGAGATTGCCGACCCCGCCGAACACCACGACCATGAAGCTGTCGATGATGTAGCTCTGGCCGAGATTGGGGCTGACATTGTCGATCTGCGACAGCGCCACGCCGGCGATGCCGGCAATGCCCGAACCGAGGCCGAAGGTCAGCGCGTCGACGCGCGAGGTGGCGATGCCCATGGAAGCCGCCATGCGGCGGTTCTGCGTCACCGCGCGCATTTCGAGGCCCAGCGCGGTGTAGCGCAGCATCGCGAGCAGGATCGCGAACACGGCGAGCGTGAAGAGAAGGATCCAGAGCCGGTTATAGGTGATGGTGATCTGGCCGAGCTCGAACGCGCCGCTCATCCAGGAGGGGTTGCCGACCTCGCGGTTGGTCGGGCCGAACATGGTGCGCACCGCCTGCTGCAGCACCAGCGAGAGGCCCCAGGTCGCGAGCAGCGTCTCGAGCGGGCGGCCGTAGAGGAAGCGGATGATGCTGCGCTCGATCAGCACCCCGATCGCGCCGGCGACGAGGAAGGCAAGCGGCACGGCGATCAAGAGCGAATAGTCGAACAGGCCGGGATAGCGGGTGCGGATCACCTCCTGCACCACGAAGGTGGTGTAGGCTCCGATCATCACCATCTCGCCGTGCGCCATGTTGATGACGCCCATCACGCCGAATGTGATGGCGAGCCCGATCGCGGCGAGCAGCAGCACCGAGCCGAGCGAGAGGCCGTACCAGGCATTCTGCACCATCGACCAGACCGCGAGCGAATTCTGGATCGAGCCGATCGCGCTCGCGGCGGCCTTGGTGACCGAGGCCGGCTGGTCGCCCATGCCGGTGAGCAGCGCCAGCGCATCCTGGTCGCCCCGCGCCTTGAGGGTCGCGACCGCTTCGAGCTTCTCGACCTCGGTGGCGTCGGACTTGAACAGTAGGATCGCGGCGCGGGCCTCAGCGAGCGCCACCTTGACGGATTTGTTGGCTTCCTTGGCAAGCGCGGCATCGACCGCCTCGAGCGCGGTCTCCTCGTGCGACTTGAAGACGGACTGCGCGGCCTGCAGGCGCGTGCCGACGTCCGGAGACTGCAGCGTCAGGCTGCCGAGCGCGGCATCGACGCTGCGGCGCAGGCGGTTGTTGAGGCGAACCGCGCTCGCACTGTCGGGAACGCTGGCAACGGCCTCGCCGGTCGCAGCGTCGATCGACTTGCCGTCTCCATCAGTGACGTACACCTTCTTGCTGTCGGGATCGGCCATGAGGCGACCGTCCTGAAGCGCATTGATGATCGGAAAAGCCAGCTTGCTGCCGCTGCCCGCGATCACACCGATCGCCTCTTCCGTGTCGGAAAAATCATCGTTGGCGAATTTGGCGACCGCATCCTCGAAAGGACCGGCGAAGGCCGGCAGCGCGAACGCAATCAGAAACAACGAGAGTGCAAGCGAACAGAGACGAGCAGACAAATGGGCTGGCACTGTGAATGACCCCGGCAGAAATGAGTGGAGAAGGCGGCGGGATCGCCGCCCTCTCCGGTCTTGCAATGGAGCGTCAGATCGGGATCAGGAGCCCGAGCCGAGGCACTTGTTGGACTTGGTGTTGAAGTTGCCGCACTTCTTGCCGACCCAGTCGCCGATCAGGTCCTTGGAGCCGTCGAGCTCCTTCGACCAGGCGTCGCCGGGGACGAGGCTCGGGGTCTTCCAGACCACGTCGAACTGGCCGTTGCCCTTGATCTCGCCGATGAACACCGGCTTGGTGATATGGTGGTTCGGGAGCATCTTGGAGGTGCCGCCGGTCAGGTTCTTGGCTTCGATGCCCGGGAGAGCGTCGATGACCTTGTCGGGATCGGTCGACTTCACCTTCTCGACCGCCTTGACCCACATGTCGAAGCCGATCACGTGCGCTTCCATCGGATCGTTGGTCACGCGCTTCGGATTCTTGGTGTAGGCCTGCCACGCCTTGATGAACTTCTCGTTCTCCGGCGACTTGATCGACTGGAAGTAGTTCCAGGCGGCGAGGTGGCCGACCAGCGGCTTGGTGTCGATGCCGGCGAGCTCTTCCTCACCCACCGAGAACGCCACCACCGGGATGTCCTTGGCCTTGATGCCCTGGTTGCCGAGCTCCTTGTAGAAGGGAACGTTGGCGTCGCCGTTGATGGTCGAGACCACCGCGGTCTTCTTGCCGGCCGAGCCGAACTTCTTGATGTCTGCCACGATCGTCTGCCAGTCGGAATGACCGAACGGCGTGTAGTTGATCATGATGTCTTCCTGGGCGACGCCCTTGGACTTCAGATAGGCCTCGAGGATCTTGTTGGTGGTGCGCGGATAGACGTAGTCGGTGCCCGCGAGCACCCAGCGCTTCACCTTCTCGTCCTTCATGAGGTAGTCGACGGCAGGGATCGCCTGCTGGTTCGGCGCAGCCCCCGTGTAGAACACGTTACGCTCGCTCTCCTCACCCTCGTATTGCACGGGGTAGAACAGGATGCTGTTGAGCTCCTTGAACACCGGGAGCACCGACTTACGCGACACCGAGGTCCAGCAGCCGAACACGACCGAGACCTTGTTCTTGGTGATCAGCTCGCGCGCCTTTTCGGCGAACAGCGGCCAGTTCGATGCGGGATCGACGACGACGGCTTCCAGCTTCTTGCCGAGCACGCCGCCCTTCTTGTTCTGTTCGTCGATCAGGAAGAGGATGGTGTCTTTCAGCGTGGTTTCGCTGATTGCCATGGTGCCGGACAGGGAGTGGAGTACACCCACCTTGATGGTGTCGTCGGCGGCCTTTGCGCCAGTCAATGAAGCCAGACCGAGCATCAGTCCGGCGGTCGCAGCGAGCACGCCGCGGCGGCTAAATGACGCCGCTATATCGTGAGTGGATTTGTTAAACATGAGTGCCTCATCTCCCTGACGCAGACGTGAAAAACGCTGCGAAACGGCCCCACGGCCGCCTGCGGTTAATGGAATCGCAAGAACCATGCCATGGGCTGGGCACCCATCAACTGATTGAATTTGCAAAGCTAATTGGCAGAAATCGAAGTTTCTCCGCAGTCTTGCAGCCTAAATCATAGGCAACATAAATGTATGCGAAAGCGGCAGTCAGACTACTTTCTAAGCAAATCGCCAATGTTGGCTAAATTTCTGGCAGCAGTATTTTTGCACCGCACCCGCTGTTTCGGAGGCAAGTGCCTTGAAAGCGCCCCCTCGATGTTCCATATGAGCGTCCGAGACCTCTTGCGAATCAAGGGGTCGTAGCGAGCCGCGTGTTCTTAAGCCCTCTACGGGCCTCTGGCTTGCCCCATATCATCCAAGCCATCCGACACCCCAAACACGCAGGTGTCTTCTCGACACCCTTTTGCGCGCGCCGCGCTGATGCGCCGGGCGTTCGCTTTTGACATGGAAAGAACCCCTCTTTTGACTTCGTTTCAGGACTTCGGCCTCGCCGAACCCATCGCGCGCGCTCTTCGTGAAGAGAATTACGTCACCCCAACCCCGATCCAGGCCCAAACCATCCCGCTGGCACTGACCGGCCGCGACGTCGTCGGCATTGCCCAGACCGGTACAGGCAAGACCGCGTCCTTCGCGCTGCCGATCCTGCATCGTCTGCTTGAGAACCGCATCAAGCCGCAGCCCAAGACCGCCCGCGTGCTGGTGCTGTCGCCGACCCGCGAGCTGTCCGGCCAGATCCTTGACAGCTTCAACGCCTACGGCCGCCACATCCGCCTGTCCTCGACGCTCGCGATCGGCGGCGTGCCGATGGGCCGCCAGGTCCGTGCGCTGATGCAGGGCGTCGACGTGCTGGTCGCCACCCCCGGCCGCCTGCTCGACCTCGTGCAGAGCAACGGCTTGAAGCTTTCAAACGTCGAGTTCCTCGTGCTCGACGAAGCCGATCGCATGCTCGACATGGGCTTCATCAACGACATCCGCAAAATCGTCGCCAAGCTGCCGATCAAGCGGCAGACGCTGTTCTTCTCGGCCACCATGCCGAAGGACATCGCCGAACTCGCCGATTCCATGTTGCGCGACCCCGCCCGTGTCGCGGTAACCCCGGTGTCCTCGACCGCCGAGCGGATCAACCAGCGCATCCTGCAGGTCGACTTCGCGGCCAAGCCCGCCTTCCTGACCAAGCTGCTGCAGGACGAGGCGATCAACCGCGCGCTGGTCTTCACCCGCACCAAGCACGGCGCCGACAAGGTGGTGAAGACGCTGGCCAAGGCCGGCATCGCCGCCAACGCCATCCACGGCAACAAGTCGCAGAATCATCGCGAGCGCACGCTCGCCCAGTTCCGCTCGGGCGAGATCCGCACCCTGGTCGCCACCGACATCGCCGCCCGCGGCATCGACGTCGACGGCATCAGCCACGTCATCAATTTCGACCTGCCGAACGTGCCGGAGACCTACGTCCACCGCATCGGCCGCACCGCGCGCGCCGGAGCCGACGGCACCGCAATCTCGCTGGTCGCGGGCGGCGAGGAGCTCGGCTATCTGCGCGACATCGAGCGGCTGATTCGCGTCGCCCTGCCGCGGGAGGACCACCGCACCGACGCCGGCCGCCGCGATCCCGGTCCCGGCCCGTCGCAGCAACGACAGGGCCGGCCGGGCGGTCGTCCGGGCCAGCGCCCGCAAGGCGCACGGCACGGTGACGGACGTCGCGCCGACGAACGGCATGCCGACGGGCGCCACCATAGTGCGGGCAAGCAAGGCGACGGCAGGCACGGTGAGGGACGCCACGCCGAGGCAAGGCATGCCGACGGACGGCCCGGCAGTGGCCCGAATGCCTCCAAGGGTTCTCGCCGCCGCCGCTCCGGTGGTAAGATGCATTCAGCGCCTGTCGACCGTCCGGAACAGCGTTCCGCGCATAGCGCCGGGACCCCTGATGGGATACAAGGCGTTGCCTTTTTGCGCCGCCAGAGTCGGCCAAACAGCCAACCGAACCGCAAACCCTATTCGCACTAGCCGTCCACGACCTGGAGATATCAATGGCTAAGGAAGAGCTGATCCAGTTCGAAGGACTGGTCACCGAAATCCTCCCCGATGCCCGCTACCGCGTGCAGCTCGACGCCGGACACGAGATCGTTGCCTATACCGCCGGCAAGATGAAGAAGAACCGCATCAAGACGCTCGCGGGCGACCGTGTGACGGTGGAGATGTCGCCCTATGACCTCGAGAAGGGCCGGCTGATTTTCCGCCACAAGGACGAACGTCCCAGCACGCCGGGCGGACCGCCCCGTCCCGGACAGCGCGGCGGCCAATTCCGCCGCCGCTAGTCGGCTGCGGCGCGGGTTCGAATTCCGATCTGTAGATTGATCCGCCGTTGACATCACGGCGGATCAAAAAATCGTGCGTGTCCGGATTGTTTCGAACCGTTGCTTCCGATAAAATGAATTAATCGATTTTCGGCCGGACGACATTGGCATCCACCGGTACAGCCGGTTCAGACACGCTGACGACCCTTCCAGAAATTCGATCTAACCCTGCCCGCGCGAGCGGGCTCCGACATAGTGTTATCTGAGAGGGACTACCCCCGTGAGCATGGGAACCGTGAAGTGGTTTAACGCAACCAAGGGCTATGGCTTCATTCAGCCCGACGATGGCGGCCAGGACGTGTTCGTTCACATCAGCGCCGTGGAACGCGCCGGCCTCGGCTCGCTCCGCGAGGGCCAGAAGATCTCCTATGAGATCGTGGCCGACCGCCGTTCCGGCAAGTCGGCGGCGGACAACCTGCGCGCTGCGAGCTGAGCCCGCCGGGCGCCGGCCCGATCAGCGAGCCAAAGCAAAAAGGCCGTGCGAGACGCACGGCCTTTTTTTCATGTCACCGACGGCTGACGAATCTCAACACGTCGATGGCACGTTGTTGTAGGGCACGCAGGTGACCTGACGCGGCCGCGTGTAGGAGAGATCGCTCAGGGTTACGCTCGACTTCAACACGTAGCCGATAGTCGGCGTGTAAGTGTAGTTGGCTTCGCTCAGGATGAGATAGCTCGACGGAATCAAGAGTGCCGGGGGAATCATCGTCGTGACCGTGTCGCCGGCGTTCCGAGCCGAGGTCGCAAGCGTGGCTTGCGTCGCGCCGCTCGCAATCGTGCCGGCCCTGCTCCACTGGACCTTGGCGATGCTGTTGGCGTCGATGTAGATCTGGGAGATCGTGCCCTTCACGAGCGCAGCGTCGTAAGGCATGACGACGGAGATGCTTGCCGTGAACGTATCCTTCATGCCGGCATCGTTGAGCGTCGTCGACTGCGAGGTCAAATCGGATAATGTCCGCGCGATCAACGTGATTTTGCGGTCGATCGCCACGGCGGACGAAAATTCGACGGTGCCGAAGAACATCACCAGCATCAGCGGGACGATGATCGCGAATTCGGTCGCCGCCAGCGCGCGCTTGTCGGCGACGAAGCCGCGCACGGAGCCGCGTGCATTCCTCCAGATGTTCGCAATCGCCCGCATCGGTCCGCCCAGATCCATCTGCCTCAGAAGGGTTCGTTCTTGAAAGCCACCGTCGCCACCATCAGCCGCTTGTTGCTGCATCCCGCGTTGTAGCCGAGGCCCGTGACGATGAGCGGCCATTGATAGAACAGGCGCACCACGACGACCTGGCCGGAGGTTCCGGCACTGTACTGCATCCCGGAGGGATTGAAGGTGCAGGAATTGCCGAAATTGGTGAGGCTGAGCGTCCCGAACGAGCTGGTGCTGACGACGTCGACGTACAGCTTGCTGCAATCGAACAGCGCCGGAATCTTGCTGCAGACGAAGGTCTTGAACGTCGTCTGATCGCATGCAGCGACGGTGTTGGGCGCGGACTGGCAGGCCGCCACCGAGCCGCCCTGTGCCTGAGCCTGGCCGGTTAGAATCGCACGCGCGGAGTCCTGCGCGATGGTCTCGAGCACCTGGCTGGAGAAGAACATGAGAGCCGTCTCGAGGATCGCGAACAGCAGCGCGAAGAACATCGGTGCGACCAGCGCAAATTCGACGGCTGCGGAGCCGCGGCGGTTGCCGCGAAACCGGAGCAGCGCTTTCCGGAGCGTGAACCTCGTAGGTGCAGGCGATGGCATCTCGTCAAATTCCCCAGCGACCGGCGATCATCTGCCCGTTCAATAGCGGAAACTGATTGTCTAAGTGTTTCAGACGATCCGCTTCCGGCGGTCCGCGCCGTTAACACCGTGTTAACCAGGCGCGCCCGCAAGCGGGAGGAAGCACGGCATGCAACGAGGTGCCGCCCTCGAATAGAGCGGCTTGGCAGGATCGAGGCCCGCCGGTCGGCTAGTTTGGCTTGGCAGCCGCGCCGGCACCCGCACCTCCGCTGGCGCTGCTGCTCAGCGTACCGGCCTGGCTCATCGCGTTGTTGAAATAGGTGTCGCTGTCGCCGAGCGTCACGCGGCGCTGGCAAAGCGGCACGCAGCTGTAGGACTCCCGCTCGACCCCGCGATAGACGGTGACGAGCCGGTCGCTCGGACCTTCGACCTGGATCTGGCGGTCCACCAGAATCTCGCCGCCGCGGTCGAGCGCGATGAAGTTGGTGGCCCCGTAGCCCTTTCCGGTCACGACGATCATGCCGCCGGGCTGGAGCGTGACGTCGGCGATCAGGGGATTGCCGACCACGATGGTCGCCACCTTGCCGGGCAGCCGCACCAGCTTGGCCTGGTCGACATTGACGGCGATGGTATCGGCGGCAGGCTCGGCGAGGCCGGCGGCCGGCGAGGCCAGCACCGCAGCGGCAACCAGTACACAGACGCGCACATGACGGCGCAGCATTTCTTTACGCATACTCTTACCCCCGGGACGTCACAGACCGGCAGAAGCGACCGAATACAGCGGAGCCGGTGCCCGACCCGGCTAACCTGCCTTTAATTCGTGAACGTTCCGCAAACTCGCCGAGTATTGTTTGAACGGACGGACATTTGCGGGCTCGCCCCTAAAGCGCGATGAGTTTTGGATGAATCGTCATCGCGATTTAGGTTGTTGTTTACGCATGATCTTTCCGGAAAACCGCTTCGCACTTTTCCGGATCATGCTTTAGTGCCGGAACGGATAGGCGAGCTGGCCCCCGATCTCCTTGGGCATGGCCGCTTCGTCCTTGCCGTAATCCTGCGGCAGCCTGCCCTCCGGCATGCGGAAGGTGCCGAACAGCACGTCCCAGATCGGGAACGTTCCGGCGAAATTGGTGTCGCCGCCCTCTTCGAGCGAGGTGTGGTGCCAGCGATGGAAGACCGGCGTCGCCAGGACGTATTTGAACGGTCCGAAAGTCCAGTTCAGGTTGGCGTGCACGAAGGCCGAGTGGAAGGTGGTGAAGGGGCCGACCCAGACCATGACGTTCGGGGAGATGCCTGCCATCAGCAGCACGACGTCGACGCTGATCGTCCCGAGCAAGAGATTGACCGGATGGAAGCGCGCCGCGGAGATCCAGCCGATCTCCTCCGACGAATGATGGATGGCGTGATATTTCCAGAAGCCGCCGTCGTGGAAAAGCCGGTGCAGCCAGTACAGCATGAAATCGGACAGCACCAGGAACAGCAGGGCCTGCAGCCACAGCGGCAGCTGCGCCAGCGGACCGTGGCCATTGTCGTAAAAGGCGATGAGCTCGTCGGCGTCGTGGATGTTGAAGACGACGCTGGCGCCGACGACCAGCAGCCCGATCCGCATGGTGCGGGCGAACACCGGAACGAAGAACCAGTAGCAGATGTCGGTGACGATCTCCCGCTTGCGCCACCACGGCGCGCCGGGATTGCAGGCCCAGAAATGCTCCAGCACGGTGAAGACCGCCGCGAGCACCAAGGTGACCGGGATCACCTTGACGATGGTCTCGCCGAGCATCAAGGCAACTTGCATGGGCAGGCTCGACATCGTCGCCTCTCTCCGCGAATTCCGCTGTAGCTTAAGGCCTACTCCGCGAAATTTAAGGGAGGGTGAAGCGCGCGTCGCGTTGTCGGCGCATCCGGAACAGAAGCGAATTTGCAGGTGCCGTCTTAAGGTGAAATTCACTCTGGGCAAAAGCATCGCGCCGGACGTGGGATTACCCGATCGAATTAACTCTCCCGAAAGAGCTCGGCTCTCATGGTCGTCGCGTCAACGACAGCGCCGAACGAGGCGGTCCCCACCCAGACGGAGTTTTGTTCATGAAGAACTTGATTGCGCGTTTCGCGAAGGATGAATCCGGCGCCACCGCCATCGAATACGGCCTGATCGCCGCCGGCATCGCGCTGGCCATCATCACCGTCGTCAACAATCTCGGCACCACGCTGAACGCCAAGTTCAGCTCGATCAGCACCTCGCTGAAGTAAGCGGGTCCACGAACGACGGCAAAAGCCCCGGACCTCCGGGGCGTTTGTTTTTCTGAAGACGGCGAGTTCCAGTGGCGTTGCACGAGTTCAGAACCGATGCCGCAGTCGCGGCGCACGAGGCGGAAGCGGCGCAGGCCGGCTCGCCGGTCTATTGGATCTGCCTTGCGCTGCTGGTTGCGACGGTCGCGCTCGCCGCACGTATTGCCAGCTTCTGGTGAAAGCGCGTTCGTCGGCCGAGGCCCGGGCGCGCCCGTGCCGCCGTTGTCGGTTTGTTTAGCATCGCGCGCTAGCATCGCCCGAAGCAGCTCCCGCGACAAACCCAGGCCTCAAGACGCAGCCCATGATTCTCGACCTTGCGCGCCTTCTGCTCTTCCCGGCCCTGATGGCGTTCGCCGCCGCGAGCGATCTCTTCACGATGACGATCTCGAACCGCGTATCGCTGGCGCTGGTGGCGGGCTTCTTCGCGCTCGCCCTCGCCGGGGGCATGGCACCTTACGAGATGCTGAGTCATGTCGGCGCCGGTGCGCTCGTTCTGGTCGTGGCCTTCACCTGCTTCGCCATGGGCTGGGTGGGCGGCGGCGACGCCAAGGTCGCGGCCTCCGTCGCGCTCTGGTTCGGCTTCCCCCATCTGATGAACTTCCTGCTCTACGCCTCGCTGTTCGGCGGCGCGCTGACGCTGCTCCTGCTGCAGTTCCGGCAGTGGCCGCTGCCTTACGGGCTGGCAGGACAGGCCTGGCTCGCACGGCTGCACGCCAAGGAGACCGGCATTCCCTACGGCATCGCGCTCGCGCTGAGCGCGCTGATGGTCTACCCGGAGACCGAATGGGTGAAGGCGATCGACCTCGCTCGCCTCGCGCTGCGCTGAACGCTCCGGGTAAACCCGGCGTTAAGGCGATTTAGATACGCCTCATTAACCATGCTTTGACGAATAGCTGGTCAACTGCCGATCACGGCGGCGGCAGCGTCGCGGCGTATTGTTGGAAAGTTGAAGCGTATGAATAGGGCACGCATTGTCGTCCTGACGGTCGCCATCTGCGCCGGCGGCGTCGCCGCGTACCTGGCGAGCGGCTCCGACAATTCTGCGCCGCCTCCGGTTCCGGTCGCGCAGCTTCCGACCGTCGACGTCCTCGTGGCCAAGAACGACATCGGCCTCGGTCAGACCGTGAAGCCCGAAGACGTGCAATGGCAGACCTGGCCGACCGCGACCGCCAGCGCCACCTTCATCCGACGCAACGAGCGCCCCGACGGTGCGACCCAGGTGACCGGCTCGATCGCGCGCGCGCCCTTCATCCAGGGTGAGCCGATCCGCGACCAGAAGCTGGTCAAGGCCGAAGGTTCCGGCTTCATGGCGGCAATCCTGCCCACCGGCATGCGGGCGATCTCGACCGAGATCTCGCCGGAGACCGGCGCGGGCGGCTTCATCCTGCCCAACGACCGCGTCGACGTCCTGCTCACCCGCCGGCTGAAGAACCCGGATCAGAGCAGCGGCGCTCCCGACATCGTCACCTCCGAGATCATCCTGGCCAATATCCGGGTCTTGGCCATCGACCAGGCACCCAAGGAGAAGGACGGGCAGAACGCGGTGATCGGCAAGACCGTTACCCTCGAGCTCAATCCCGCGCAGACCGCAACGCTCTCCGCGGCGCGTCAGAGCGGCACGCTGTCGCTGGCGCTGCGCAGCATCGTCGACGTCAAGATGAGCGAGATCACGCTCGATGACTCCGCGCAGAAGCGCGAGGGTGTCTCGATCATTCGCTACGGCATTCCAAGTCAGACGGCTAAGGCACGATGAAGACAGTCGACATCAAATACAGGGCAGATTCGGCGACGATGCGGACCTCACTGGTCCGCGCCCTGTCGTTTTCGGCCGCCCTCACGCTGGCGCTCAGCCCGACGATCGCCCCGGCGGTCGCCGCCGATTACCGCCCCGTGCCGCAGGCCGCGGCGGACGGCCAGATCAACGCGCGTTTCCTATCGCTCGGCATCGGCAAGTCGGTCGTGATCGACCTGCCGCGCGACATCAAGGACGTGCTGGTCGCCGATCCCAAGATCGCCAATGCGGTGGTCCGCTCCGCACAGCGCGCCTATATCATCGGCGCCGCGGTCGGCCAGACCAATATCGTGTTCTTCGATTCCGCCGGACAGCAGATTGCGGCCTACGACATCGCGGTCAAGCGCGACCTCAACGGCGTGCGGGCTGCGCTGAAGCAGGTTCTGCCCAATTCGGACATCCAGATCGACGGCCTGGGCGACGGTATCGTCCTGTCCGGCACGGCCGCCAACCCTATGGAGGCGCAGCAGGCCAACGAGCTCGCTGCGCGCCTGGCCGGCGGCGTCGACAAGGTGGTGAACTCGATCGTGGTCCGCGGCCGCGACCAAGTCATGCTCAAGGTGACCGTTGCCGAAGTCGCGCGCACGATCGTCAAGCAGCTCGGTATCGACCTCACCGCCAACCTCAACTACGGCACCTCGGTGGTGAGCTTCAGCAACTCCAACCCGTTCACGGCCCTCGGCCGTAATCTGGTGGATGGCAACAATCTCACTGCGAGTTTCGGCGCGACGCCTTCGGTGCAGGCGACCCTGCGTGCGATGGAGAGCGCGGGCGTGATCAGGACGCTTGCCGAGCCGAACCTGACCGCGATCTCCGGAGAGTCCGCCACCTTCCTCGCCGGCGGCGAATTTCCGGTGCCTGCAGGTTATTCGTGCGATCCCGTCACGCGCGTCTGTACCACTCAGATCAGCTTCAAGAAGTTCGGCATCTCACTCAACTTTACGCCTGTGGTCCTGAGCGAAGGCAAGATCAGCTTGCGGGTGATGACCGAGGTCTCCGAACTGTCCAATGAGAATGCGATCACGCTGTCGCAGGCGGTGACCTCGAACACGGTCAACTCGCTGACGGTCCCCTCAATCAAAACACGCCGCGCAGAGACTTCGCTGGAAATTCCGTCCGGCGGCGCGATGGCGATGGCCGGCCTGATCCAGCAGCAGACCAAGCAAGCTGTCAACGGAATGCCGGGGCTGATGCAGCTCCCGATCCTCGGCACGCTGTTCCGCAGCCGCGACTTCGTCAACAATGCAACCGAGTTGGTCGTGATCGTGACGCCCTATGTGGTCCGCGCGGTGGCGCCGAAGGACCTGTCGCGGCCGGATGACGGCTTCGCCCCGCCTGCGGATCCGCAGGCGCAGCTGATCGGTAATATCAATCGGATCTATGGCGTGCCGGGCCGGACCGAACCGGCCAAGAACTACCGCGGCACCTACGGCTTCATTACCGACTGAGGCGGAACGGGGATTTCACGATGATCACGAGACCACCCCAGCTTCGCAAGCGCGCCATCAGCCTCGGTGGCGCGCTCATCGGCCTCGCGCTCGCGGTCGGGGGCTGCCAGCACGACGAAGTCCTCACGGCGTCCATTCCCGACGACTACAAGCAGCGCCATCCGATCGCGGTCGAGGAGCAGAATCGCTCGATCGTCGTCTTCGTGGGTCATGCCCGCGGGGGATTGACCGCTGCCCAGCGCGCTGACGTGATGGGCGTGGCATCGGCGTGGTTGCAAGAAGGCACCGGCGCGATTCGCATCGACGTGCCTTCCAATACGCCCAATGCTCGCCCGGTCGCCGATACGATGCGTGAGATCCAGGCGATGCTGGCGGCGGCAGGCGTTCCGCCGCGCGGCGTCAGCCTTCACCCCTACCAGCCGCAAGACAAGCGCTTCCTCCCCCCGATCCGGCTCACCTATTCCAGGATTGCCGCAGTCGCCGGTCCCTGCGGCCTGTGGCCGGAAGACATCGGACCCTCGATGAAGAACAAGCGCTGGTTCGAGAACAAAGACTATTACAATTACGGCTGCGCTTATCAGCGCAACCTCGCGGCCATGGTCGACAATCCGTCGGATCTTGAGCAGCCGCGGCCCGAAACTCCGTCATACACGCCGCGGCGCATCACCGGGTTCGAGAAGTATCGCAAGGGAACGACGACGGCGACCACCTATCCCGAGGCCGACAGGGCCAAACTCAGCGACACCGGCAAATGATCAGTTACGCGCGCCAGACACACGAAGAGCAGCCGGCAGCAGCTCCTCCGCCGGTCGAGGAGCATATTGCGCCTGCGCCGCGCGTCTCGGTTCAGGCCTTCTGCGAAACCGTGGAGACGGCCGCCGCGGTGCAGTCGGCCGGCGAGGATCGCCGTCTCGGCAAGGCTCACCTGAAGATCCAGATGGGCGGCATGGCGGCCGCGATCGAAGCCTACCGCTCGGCTCCCACGCCGAACGTGATCGTGCTCGAGAGCGACGGCCGCAACGACCTGCTGGGCGGACTCGACCAGCTCGCCACCGTCTGCGATGCCGGGACCCGCGTGGTGGTGATCGGCCGCATCAACGACGTCACGCTCTATCGCGAGCTGGTGCGCCGCGGCGTCAGCGATTACGTGCTCGCGCCGGTTGGCGCGATCGACGTCGTACGCTCGATCTGCAACCTGTTCTCGGCCCCCGAAGCCAAGGCAGTCGGCCGCATCATCGCAGTGGTCGGAGCCAAGGGCGGCGTCGGAGCTTCGACCATCTCGCACAACGTCGCCTGGGCGATCGCGCGCGACCTCGCGATGGACGCCGTCGTCGCCGATCTCGACCTTGCCTTCGGCACCGCCGGCCTCGACTACAACCAGGATCCGCCGCAGGGTATCGCCGACGCGGTGTTCTCGCCCGACCGCGTCGACACCGCCTTCATCGACCGCCTGCTGTCGAAGTGCACCGACCATCTCAGCCTGCTGGCGGCGCCTGCGACGCTCGACCGGGTCTATGATTTCGGCACTGACGCTTTCGATGCCGTATTCGACACGCTACGCTCCACCATGCCCTGCATCGTGCTCGACGTTCCGCATCAATGGTCGGGCTGGACCAAGCGCGCCTTGATCGGGGCGGACGACATCCTGATCGTGGCCGCCCCGGACCTCGCCAATCTGCGCAATACCAAGAACCTGTTCGATCTATTGAAGGCCGCCCGCCCCAACGACCGGCCGCCGCTCTACTGCCTGAACCAGGTCGGCGTGCCGAAACGGCCCGAAATCGCCGCCGCGGAGTTCGCCAAGGCGATCGAGAGCCAACCGGTCGTCTCGATCCCGTTCGAGCCGCAGATCTTCGGCTCGGCGGCCAACAACGGCCAGATGATTGCGGAGATCTCCGCCAACCACAGGTCGATCGAGATGTTCCTGCAGATCGCCCAGCGCCTGACCGGCCGTAGCGAGACCAAGAAGCAAAAGTCGTCCCTGCTTTCACCTCTGATTGAGAAGTTGCGGGGAAGATAAGCCGCCGCATGGAGTTGTTAAGTGTTCGGTAAGCGTAGCGGAACAGACACCGACCTTCGGGCGCCCAAGCCCGGCGCCGTGTCGCTCGAGCCTGCCCCGGCTCAGGCGTCGACGGTGTCGCGCGCTCCGCCTCCGCCGGCCGTCGCCTCGCCGCCGCTTGCGCCCGCCAAGGCTCCGCCGCCTCCGGCCATGGAGAGCCGGCGTTCGGACAATTATTACGAGGTCAAGGCGACCATCTTCGGCGCGCTGATCGAGGCCATCGACCTCGCCCAGCTCGCCAAGCTCGATTCGGAGTCCGCGCGCGAGGAAATCCGCGACATCGTCAACGAGATCATCGCGATCAAGAACATCGTGATGTCGATCGCCGAGCAGGAGGAGCTGCTCGACGACATCTGCAACGACGTGCTCGGTTACGGCCCGCTCGAGCCGCTATTGTCGCGCGACGACATCGCCGACATCATGGTCAATGGCGCCAACACCGTCTACATCGAGGTCGGCGGCAAGATCCAGCGTACCGGCATCCGCTTCCGCGACAACCAGCAGCTTCTCAACATCTGCCAGCGCATCGTCAGCCAGGTCGGCCGGCGCGTCGACGAATCGTCGCCGATCTGCGACGCGCGCCTCGCCGACGGCTCTCGCGTCAACGCCATCGTGCCGCCGCTGTCGATCGACGGCCCCGCGCTCACCATCCGCAAATTCAAGAAAGACAAGCTGACGCTGGATCAGCTCGTCAAGTTCGGCGCGATCACGCCGGAAGGCGCCGAGATCCTTCAGATCATCGGCCGCGTCCGCTGCAACGTGCTGATTTCCGGCGGTACCGGCTCGGGCAAGACCACCCTGCTCAACTGCCTCACCAACTACATCGAGCACGACGAGCGCGTCATCACCTGCGAGGACGCCGCCGAGCTCCAGTTGCAACAGCCTCACGTGGTGCGGCTGGAAACCCGCCCGCCCAACATCGAGGGCGAGGGCCAGGTCACGATGCGCGAACTGGTGCGCAACTGCCTGCGTATGCGTCCCGAACGCATCATCGTCGGCGAGGTCCGCGGACCCGAAGCCTTCGACCTGCTGCAGGCCATGAACACCGGCCATGACGGCTCGATGGGCACGCTGCACGCCAACAACCCGCGCGAGGCGCTGTCGCGCTGCGAATCCATGATCACGATGGGCGGCTTTTCCCTTCCGTCGCGAACAATTCGCGAGATGATCTGCGCCTCGATCGACGTCATAATCCAGGCCGCGCGCCTGCGCGACGGCTCCCGCCGCATCACCCACATCACGGAGGTGATGGGCATGGAAGGCGACACCATCATCACCCAGGACATCTTCCTCTACGACATGGTCGGCGAGGACGCCAACGGCAAGATCATCGGCCGGCACCGCTCAACCGGCATCGGCCGTCCGAAGTTCTGGGAACGCGCCCGTTATTACGGCGAGGAGAAGCGCCTCGCCGCGGCACTCGACGCGGCGGAAGTCGCGCCGAAGACGTGAGCAGATCGGCAGCGCCATGAACATGCAGGTCCTCGCCCTCGCCTTCCTCGCCACCGCAGCAGTCGGTGGCATCGCCTGGGTATTCCTCTATCCGGTGCTGTCTGGGGAGCGAAAGGCGGAAAGCCGCCGTGCCTCGGTCGCACGCGCCGAAGCGCCCACGGCCCGGCAAGCCGAGAAAACCCAGCGCTCGCGCCGCGAGCAGGTCGAGTCCACGCTGAAGGACCTCGAGGCGCGGCGCGCCCAGGAGAAGAGCGCCCCGCTCAGCGTCCGCCTGTCGCAGGCCGGGCTCGACTGGACGCCGCAGAAGTTCTGGACCGTGTCCGCCGTGGTGGCCGGCGTTTTTTTCGCGGCCGCCATGTTCGCGGGCGGCGGCCTGATCGGCGCCGCCGGTCTTGCCTTTGCCGGCGGCTTCGGCCTGCCGCGCTGGGCACTCGGCTTCCTCAAGAAGCGTCGCGAAACCAAGTTCCTGGCTGCACTGCCCGACGCGGTCGACGTGATCGTCCGCGGCATCAAGGCAGGCCTGCCCTTGTTCGAATCGATCAAGGTCGTAGCCGCCGATTCGCCCGAGCCGCTGCGCAGCGAGTTTCTGGCCATCATCGAGACGCAGGCGATCGGCATGCCGCTGGGCGAGGCCTGCGCGCGGCTCTACGAGCGCATGCCGCTGCCGGAAGCCAATTTCTTCGGCATCGTGGTGTCGATCCAGCAGAAATCGGGCGGCAACCTCTCCGAAGCGCTCGGTAACCTCTCCAAGGTGCTGCGCGACCGCAAGAAGATGAAGGAAAAGATCCAGGCGATGTCGATGGAAGCCAAGGCCTCGGCCGGCATCATCGGCTCGCTGCCGCCGATCGTGATGTTCCTGGTCTATCTCACGACGCCGCAATACATCTCGGTGCTTTGGACTCATCCCACCGGCCAGCTGATGCTGGTCGGCTGCGTCGTCTGGATGTCGATCGGCATCCTGGTGATGAAGAAGATGATCAACTTCGATTTCTGACGGTGTCGCATGGTCGAATTCCTCGTCTCGAAACTGCACGACGTCCGTTTCATGACCATGCTGCTCGCGGCCATCGCCGCGAGCGCCACCGTCTATACGCTGGTGATGCCGTTGTTCGCCGGCGAGGGCCTCTCCAAGCGCATGAAGGCGGTGGCGAGCGAGCGTGAACGCATCCGGCAGCGCGAGCGTGAGCGTCTCAACAAGAGCGAGAAGGTTTCGCTGCGCCAGACGCCCAAGCAACTCGTCTCCAAGGTGGTCGAGGACTTCAACCTGACCAAATGGCTCGCGCAGGAGGCTGCGCGGGACAAGCTCATCATGGCAGGTTACCGCGGACAGGCGCCCTACATCACCTTCCTGTTTGCCCGCATGGTCGCCCCGATCGTGTTCTTGATCGGCTCGGCCCTCTACGTGTTCGTGATTGGAAACATGCAACAGGCGTTGCCGATCAAGATCGGCATCTGTATCGGCGCCGCCTATCTCGGCCTCCAGGCGCCGATGCTGTTCCTCAGAAATGCGATCTCCAAGCGCCAGCTCTCGATCAAGCGTGCGTTTCCCGACGCACTCGATTTGCTCCTGATCTGCATCGAATCCGGCATGTCGGTCGAGATGGCATTCCGGAAAGTTGCGACCGAAATCGTGGGCCAGTCAATCGCGCTGTCGGAGGAGTTCACCCTGACCACGGCCGAGCTGTCCTACCTGCAGGATCGTAAGGTCGCCTATGAGAACCTGGCACGGCGCACCGGGCTGGAGGGCGTCAAGTCGGTGTGTCTGGCGCTGCAACAGGCGGAACGATACGGCACCCCGCTCGGCCATTCTCTGCGCGTCATGGCGCAGGAAAATCGCGACATGCGCATGAACGAGGCCGAGAAGAAGGCGGCCGCGCTGCCGCCGAAGCTCACGGTGCCGATGATCCTGTTCTTCCTGCCTGTGCTGTTCGTGGTCATTCTCGGACCCACCGCCATCAAGGTCACCGAGATGCAATGAGCCGGGCTGGACCATACGGTCCGCCACCAAGGCCAGGAAGTCAGATGATCAGCCGGGCTGGCTCAGCGAAGCGACCGGCATCCGCTTCGGCGCGCCGCGCGGGACCTCGCTACGGCTCAGCATCTCCTTGAGATAGGCGACATTGGCCGCAGCCTGGTCCGGCGGCAGGTCCGCCTTGACGATGGTCTCCGCCTCCGCGAAGCGGCCCTGCAGGCCGACGACCAGGCCGAGATTCTGCCGGACCCGGGCGCTGGCACGCGGCGAGGCATGCGCCTGCCGCAGCGCCTCTTCCGCCTTCGGCAGCTCTTTCGACAGCATGTAGGACAGGCCGAGGTTGGAGAGCACGCCGGGATCACCCGGTGCGATCTTGAGCGCGCTCGCGTAATAGGATCGCGCCTCCTCATGACGGCCCATCTGGTCGAGCGCGGTGCCCTGCACCGAGAGCAGGCGCCAGTCCGGATTGTCGGGCGAATGCGCCTTCGACAGCACGTCGAAGGCCTGCTGGAAATTGCCGTTGTCGGCGAGTGCGCGGCCGTACTGGGCAAGCAGCGCCTTGTTGCCGGGGTTGGCGATGGTCGCCTGCTCGAGCACGGCGGCGGCCTGGGCGCGCTGGCCGTTGGCGCGCAAGGCCTGTCCATAGGCGAGCGCGGCGTCGGCATCTTTGGGATTGGCGCGGTAGCGCTCGCCATAGGCTTCGACCGCACGCGCCGGATCGGTGGGCGCGCGATCGGCGGAGGCCGCGTCCGCCCGGGGGCCGACCGAGCCCGTCACCTCCGAGAGTTTCGACATCGCCGTGCAGCCGCCGAGGCTCATCGCCACCGTCGCGACCAGCGACGTCGAAGCAAGTAGCCGGGTAAGCCTGATCCGTTGACGCATGACGCTTTGACTCTCGAGCTGCTCGATCGAGCCGAACGTGTCAGCAGTAGAATGTTAACCCTAACGGCCGGTTAACAGCGCTCAGACGCGCTTCTCTCACGCCGGCGATGGTTGCGGCGGCGCTTTGCCGCCGAGGCCGAGATCGAGGCCGAGCGCCTGCACCTGCTGATCCAGCTCCCGCAGCAATTGCAGCCGCTGCCGCCCCCGCCGCTGAACGTCGACACTATCACAAGGCAGCCGCGGCACCTGACGCAGGAAGTCGTTACAATTGATCAGGCCTTTCCCGTAGAGCTCATCGAGCCGAGCGCGATCAATGCCGAGCACGTCAGCGGATTGCTCGATCAATCGGTTGAGCAGCGTTTTCACCGCGGCGAGCGCGTCGCTGTCGAATCCCGGCCGGGATCTCGCGGCCTTACGCTCGAGCTCCGCCCAGGCATGGGCCGAGACCATGTAGGTGTAGAGCGCTATCGCCCAGTTCGGCTCCGCCTCATCGTAAAAGCTGCCACGCATGAACAGCCGGCGGACGATCGCCGCGACCTGGTCGCGTTTCAGTGAGCGGGACGAGGCCGCCTCGATCGCCGACTGGACGGCCGGATCGCGAGAAAAATCCCGCCCCGCCGACAGCCTGATGACGCCGCCCGGCAGGTTGGAGTCGAGCGGCCTGAAGGCCGCATCGTTGCGGAGCCTCGTGTAGCGGGTGATCGCGAAGCGGTGCTCGTTGCGGCCGGCCGCGGGGCCGAAATGAACGAGGTTGAAACCGGCATCGTCGCCGGCTTGCCCGGTCGAGGACGGACAGGAGAGCACGTAGATCGTGCGCCAGAACGCCTCACCGCTCTCGCTCGACGTCGCACGCGGATCGGGGATGGAATAGCGGGTCAGCCCCTCGACATGGCGATGACCGTGCAGAACCAGATCGACGTTGAGCGAGGTGGCGGCCTCGAGGAAGGTCGCGGGTGCGGCGAGATACATCAGCGGCTCGTCCGGCATGCCTAGAAAGCGCTTTCCTTCGCCGGTGGCCTGCGGCAGCGGGTGATGGTGCAGGGCCAGCACACGCACCAGATTTTCCGCCGGCTCGGCGTAGTCGGCGCGCCCGGTCGAACCGATGCTTCCCGCGACCTCGGCGCTCAGCCGGGCGGACTCGGCGACCATCGCCTTGTAAGCGCTCTCGTCGATCTTGCCGCTCGCGAGCGCCTTCAAGTTGGCGCGATTGGAATCGAGCAGCACCAGGTCGAGGCCTGCCTGAGGGTAATAGACATTCTTCGCGGTCCGCGGCAGGTGCAGGTAGTCGTAGGCGTCGTGACGGCCCGCACGCTGGCTCGGCCGCTTGACGTCGTGATTGCCTGCCACGGCCTGGATATCGGTGAACAGCCCTGTCTGCCGGAAGGATGCGATGACGGCGAGCGCCTCGTCGAGCGCGCGCGGCGTTGGGTCGTCCACCAGATCGCCCGTGATCAGCAGGATGCGATCGGGAACATTCGCGGCAGCCGCCATCTTCTCGCAAATCGCGGCCCTGAGCGTCTCGATGGCCGGAAGCAGCCGGCCCGACCCGTCCAGATGCAGGTCGGAAATCTGCGCAACAACGAACGATCTATCCATTTTGCGCCGCTCATCTGCACATGCTGCGCCGCCTAAACAATGAGAAAAATGCTTCGACGAACAGATTCAGCCGTATCGACCCAACCTGGGCGGGCACCATGCCGCCGCGTGTCTGCGTTCGGGTTCATGCAGAGCAAGCGACACAATCTAAAATGTTCGTTGATAATGCCACAACCGAAGCGCTAGTAAAGCCCTGCGGCCGTGGCGTTGCGAACGGCAGCTCTCGGCGCGAGATACGAGATTTGTCCGCGGACGGTTTCGTCGCGCCCGGTCGATATTCGATGGCAAGCCGCTCGCGGATCCCGTCGAGCGCATCGAACCGCATGCCCACCTTGCGACGCGTAGCGGCTCGCTGAACGGTGACGGCAAAGCCGATTGCAGCGGCGGCCAAACTCTGCGAAGTCTCGTCCGTTCGCATGACTCGCCTGAACTGACGATCCGGACCCGCCAATGCCTTCTGTCTTCGAGACGTCATCCGCCGCCACCCCGATCACCTTCGTCACCAAATCGAGCTGGGATCAGGTCGCCGAGACGCTGCCGCCGGCGCAACGCCAGTTCGCGCGTGCCAGCGCCTTCGCCGCCAAGCCGGGCAGCTATCTGGCGCTGCCCGCGACCGACGGCACCATTGCGCAGGTACTGTTCGGGCTGGAGGAAGAGGATGCAAGATCGCGCGACCTGTTTCGGCCCGGCGCCCTGGCCGGCCTCTTGCCGCCCGGCACCTATCGGTTTGCCAATGCACCGCACGATGCGCGGCTGGCCGCGCTCGCCTTCGCACTGGGTTGCTACCGCTTTGCCCGCTACCGCAAGGCAGACCGCCCCGAGATCCGGCTGGTGCCGCCTGACGGGGTCGAAGCGGCCGAGATCGAGCGGATTGCCGATGCGGCAATGCTCGCGCGCGACCTCATCAACACGCCGTCCAACGACATGGGCCCGGGTGAGCTCGCCGCAGCCGCGCAAGCGCTCGCCGCCGAGTTCGGCGCGAGCTTTTCCTGCACCATCGGCGAAGAGCTGGCGAAGAACTTTCCGCTGATCCACGCCGTCGGCATGGCCTCCAGCCGCGCGCCGCGGCTGATCGACATCGTCTGGGGCAATCCCGATCATCCCAAGGTGACGCTGGTCGGCAAGGGCGTGTGTTTCGACACCGGCGGCCTCGACCTCAAGCCGTCGAGCGGCATGCTGATCATGAAGAAGGACATGGGCGGCGCCGCCAACGTGCTGGCGCTGGCGCGCATGGTGATGGATGCAAAGCTGAAGGTGCGGCTGCGCGTGCTGATCCCGGCGGTGGAGAACGCTGTCGCGGGCAATGCCTTCCGCCCGCTCGACATCTTCACCTCGCGCAAAGGGATCACCGTCGAGATCGGCAACACCGACGCCGAGGGCCGCCTCGTGCTCGCCGACGCGCTGGCCCTGGCCGACGAGGAGAAGCCTGATCTGCTGATCGACCTGGGCACGCTGACCGGTGCGGCCCGCGTCGCGCTGGGGCCGGATCTGCCGCCCTTCTACACCCATGATGAGACGCTGGCCGCCGACGTCGCGCGCTGCGCGATGAAGGAGAACGATCCGTTGTGGCGCATGCCGCTGTGGCCGCCTTACGATGCCTGGCTGGACTCCAAGACCGCCACCATCACCAATGCACCGTCGGGCGGTTTCGCCGGCTCGATCACCTGCGCGCTGTTCCTGCAACGCTTCGTCGAGCACGCCAAGAGCTGGCTCCATGTCGACATCTATGGCTGGACGCCGTCGGCGAAGCCGGCGCGGCCCGAGGGCGGCGAATGCCAGGCCGCACGCGCCATCTACGCACTGCTGAGCGAGCGCTATGCCTGATCCAGGACACGACCCGAGGCTGACGCCGGCGCGGGGCGACCTTGCCGCCAAATATCTCGAAGGCAAGGTCGAGGCGGAGCGTTTCGTCACGGGCGAGGAATTCGAGGTGGTCGAGCCGATCGCCTCCGTGCGCGAGCAACCGTCCTCGAACGCGATGCTGATGACCGAGGCACTGCGTGGCGAACGCGTCACCATCTACGACCGCAACGGCGAGGGTTGGGCATGGGGCCAGCTCAATGACGATGGCTATGTCGGCTGGCTGCCGGATGCGGCGCTCGCAAGGCCGTCGGCCGCGCCAACGCACGTGGTCGGCGCGCTGCGGACGCTTGCGTTTCCCGGCCCCTCGATCAAGCTGCCGCCTGCCGATGCGCTCGTGATGGGATCGAAGCTCGCCGTGGTGCGCGAGGACGGCGGCTTCGCCGTGACGCACGACGGCAAATATCTGCCAAGAACGCATCTCGCTCTGCTCGATCATCGCGAGCCCGATTTCGTCGCGGTGGCCGAGCGTTTCGTCGGCACGCCCTATCTCTGGGGCGGCAAGAGCAGCTTTGGCATCGATTGCTCCGGCCTCGTCCAGGTCTCGCTGACATCAGCCGGGATCGGCTGCCCGCGCGACAGCGACATGCAGCTCGCCGGTCTCGGCCGCACACTGGAGCCGCATGAATGGAGCAGCTTGCAGCGGGGCGATCTGATCTTCTGGAAAGGTCATGTCGCCATCGTGCGCGACGCCACCACCATGGTTCACGCCAATGCGCATGACATGGCAACGGTGATCGAGCCGATCGAGCCAGCGATCGCGCGGATCAAGGCGGCTGGCAGCGAGGTCGTCGCGATCAAGCGGCTCTGACGGAGCGCTACGTCGCCACCGCCCCGTTCCCGGCCGTCTCCAACCGGAACGCGGCCGCGAACAGCGCTCGAGTATAATCCGTTTTCGGATTCCTGAACAATTCGGCAGCCTGGCCTTCCTCGACCACCTTGCCGCCGCGCATCACGATGAGGTGGCTGGCGAGCGAGGCGACGACACGCAAATCGTGCGAGATGAACATGTAGGTGAGCTCGCGCTTGCGCTGGAGCTCGCGCAACAGATCGACCATCTGCGCCTGGAACAGCATGTCGAGCGCGCTGGTCGGTTCGTCCAGCACGACGAAATCAGGCTCCAGCACGATCGCGCGCGCGATCGAGATGCGCTGTCGCTGGCCGCCGGAGAATTCGTGCGGATAGCGGAAGCGCGTCTCCGGGTTGAGTCCGACATCCTCGAGTGCCTTAACGACGCGCGCCTCGCGTTCCTCGCGCGAGAGCGCCGGCTGATGCACGGACAGGCCCTCGGCGATGATGTCGGCCACCGACATGCGCGGTGAGAGCGAGCCGAACGGATCCTGGAACACGATCTGCATGTCGCGACGGAAGGGACGCATCTCCTTGAATCGCAGGCCCTGGATGTCGTTCCCTAAGAACACGATGCGTCCGTTCGAGGAGATCAGGCGCAGCAGCGCCAGCCCCAGCGTGGTCTTGCCCGAGCCGGATTCGCCGACCACGCCGAGCGTCTCGCCCTTGCGTACGGCGACACTGACCCCATCGACCGCCTTGATGTGACCGACCGTCTTGCGCATCAGGCCGCGCTTGATCGGGAACCAGACCTTGAGATCATTGGCCGACATCACCACCGGCGCATTCGGCTGCGGCGGCGCCGGATCGGGCTTGGGCTCAGCCGCGAGCAGGTCACGCGTATAGGGATGCTTTGGGGACTTGAAGACCTGCTCGACCGGACCCTGCTCGACGATCAGGCCGCCCTTCATGACACAGACGATGTCGGCGATGCGGCGCACGATGCCGAGATCGTGGGTGATGAACAGCAGGCTCATGCCGAGCCGCGCGCGGATCTCGGCGAGCAGCGCCAGGATCTGCGCCTGCACCGTGACGTCGAGCGCCGTGGTCGGCTCGTCCGCGATCAGAAGGTCCGGCTCGTTGGCGAGCGCCATCGCGATCATCACGCGCTGGCGCTGGCCGCCGGAGAGCTGGTGCGGATAGCTGTTCAGCCGCGTCTCTGGGT
Organism: Bradyrhizobium sp. USDA 223; assembly: GCF_044909005.1. NCBI lineage: Bacteria > Pseudomonadati > Pseudomonadota > Alphaproteobacteria > Hyphomicrobiales > Nitrobacteraceae > Bradyrhizobium > Bradyrhizobium sp. USDA 223. The sequence goes on along the minus strand of NZ_JBIYDR010000001.1, from coordinate 7,624,628 downwards.
CGGGAATGCCGACCTGGGTCAAGAGCTCCAGCGTCCGCTTGCGCGCCTGCGCATTGCTGGTCGGATTGTGCAGCTGGATGATCTCGCCGATCTGCGCCTCGATCGTGTGCAGCGGATTGAGCGAGGTCATCGGCTCCTGGAAGATGATGGAGATGTCGCTGCCCCTGATCTCCCGCATCTGCTGCTCGGACCGGTCGATCAACTCCTGGCCCTTGAAGCGGATGCTGCCGGACGGATGGGAGGCATTCGGATACGGCAGCAGCTTCAGGATCGAGAGTGCGCTGACCGACTTGCCGGAGCCGGACTCGCCGACCAGCGCGACGCATTCGCCGCGCTTGATCTGGAACGAGACCTTGTCGACCGCGAGCGTGGTGGCGCCGCCCTGGTGAAAGGCCACCGAGAGGTCGCGAACGGCGAGCAGGGGCTGGTTGATCGCATCCATGGCCTTACCTGAACGTCTTGCGCGGGTCGAAGGCGTCGCGCACGGCTTCACCGATGAAGATCAACAGCGAGAGCATGATCGCGACCGAGAAGAAGCCGGAGAAGCCGAGCCACGGTGCCTGCACATTGGCCTTGGCCTGCGAGAGCAATTCGCCGAGCGAGGGCGATCCCGGTGGCAGGCCGAAGCCGAGGAAATCGAGCGCCGTCAGCGTCATCACCGAGCTCGAGACGATGAACGGCAGGAACGTCATGGTCGCGACCATCGCATTCGGCAGCAGGTGGCGGAACATGATCAGAGGATTGGAGACGCCGAGCGCACGTGCCGCCTGGACGTATTCGAAATTACGCCCGCGCAGGAACTCGGCGCGCACGAGGCCGACCAGCGACACCCAGGAGAACAGCAGAAGGATTCCGAGTAGCACGAAGAAGCCCGGCACGAGCACCGAGGACAGGATCAGGAGAAGATAGAGCGAGGGAATCGCCGTCCAGATCTCGATAAAGCGCTGGAAGATCAGATCGACCCGGCCCCCGAAATAGCCCTGCACCGCTCCCGCCGCGATGCCGATGACGGACGAAACGATGGTGAGGCAAAGACCGAACAGCACCGAGATGCGGAAGCCGTAGATCAGCCGCGCCACCACGTCGCGCCCCTGATCGTCGGTGCCGAGCCAATTGTATTCGAGATCGCGGCAGCTCTTCAGTCCCTTCTTCTCCACCACCGGCTTGCACTGCTTCTCCGTCAGCATCCAGGTCGGCGGCGACGGCGCCGGCGTCGGCAGATCGAGATTGTGGGTATCGTAGGAGTAACGGATCAGCGGCCAGACGATGCTGCCGCCCTTCTCCTTGATCAGCTTCTGCAAGTAGGGGTCACGATAGTCGGCCGCCGTCTCGAAATCCCCGCCGAAGGTCGTCTCCGAATAGGTGACGAAAGCCGGCCAATAGAGACGGCCATCGAATTTGATCAGGAAGGGCCGATCATTGGCAATCAGCTCGGCGAACAGCGAAATCACGAACAGGCCGATGAAGATCCAGAACGACCAGTAGCCGCGGCGGTTGGCCTTGAAATTCTGCCACCGCCGCTTGTTGAGCGGTGAAGGCACGAAGGCTTTGCGCGTGATAGGAACGGCATCGCCAAGCGGCGACTTCGCGGTAGTCTCGATCGGCGTCGGCGCGGTGATCGTCATCAGACCTCCCGTGCCTCGAAATCGATCCGGGGGTCGATCCACATATATGTCAGGTCGGAGATCAAGTTGATCACGAGTCCGACCAGCGAAAAGATGTAGAGCGTGCCGAACACCACGGGATAGTCCCGATTGAGCACGCTCTCGAAGCTGAGCAGTCCGAGCCCGTCCAGCGAGAAGATGGTCTCGATCAGCAGCGAGCCGGAAAAGAAGGCGTGGATGAAAGTGCCGGGGAAGCCGGCGATCACGATCAGCATCGCGTTCCGGAAGACGTGGCCATAGAGCACCCGGTTCTCGCTACAGCCCTTGGCGCGCGCGGTCATGACGTATTGCTTGCGAATCTCGTCCAGAAACGAGTTCTTGGTCAGAAACGTCATCGTGGTGAACGCGCCCAACCCCATGGCGATCAGCGGCAGCGTCAGGTGCCAGAAATAATCGATGATCTTCCAGTACCAAGGAAATTGCGACCAGCCATCCGAGGTCAGTCCGCGCAGCGGGAACCAGTTGAAGAAGGAGCCGCCGGCAAACAGGATGATCAGCAGGATCGCGAACAGGAAGCCGGGGATGGCATAGCCGAGCACGAGCACCGTCGAGGTCCAGGTGTCGAACCGCGCACCGTCATTCACGGCCTTGCGAATGCCGAGCGGGATCGAGATCAGGTAGGTCAGAAGCGTCAGCCAGAGGCCAAGCGAGATCGAGACCGGCAGCTTTTCCTTGATCAGCTGCAGCACGCTGACGTCGCGAAAATAGCTCTTGCCGAAATCGAAGCGGGCGAAATTCCACACCATCAGCAGGAAGCGTTCCGGCGCCGGCTTGTCGAATCCGAACTGCACTTCCAGCTTCTTGATGAAATCGGGGTCGAGGCCCTGCGCGCCGCGATATTTCGAGTTGACGGAATCGCCGCCCGCACCGACCTGCCCCGGGGCGCGCTGCGCAAAATCGCTGCCGCCCGATATGCGCGAGGTGCCGCCGGTGTCGGCGCCCGAGAGCTGCGCGATCACGCGCTCGACTGGGCCGCCCGGCGCGAACTGCACGACGACAAAGGACACGAAGAGGATCCCGAGCAGGGTCGGGATCATCAGGAGCAGGCGGCGGGCGATATAGGCGCTCATGGCTATTTTGCCTGCTCGAGCTTGGCCGCCTTGGCCGGTTCATACCACCAGATATCCGGGGCCCCGACGCCGTTGGCATAGCGCGGCAGCCTCGGTGGATGGCCGAACTGATCCCAATAGGCCAGCCGGTGCGTCTTGTTGTACCATTGCGGTACCCAGTAGCGGCCGGCGCGGAACAGGCGATCGAAGGCGCGGCAGGCGACGGTCAGCTCTTCGCGGCTGTCGGCCGCCATGATCTTCTCGATCATTGCGTCGATCGCCGGACTGGCGACCCCAGCGAGATTGTACGAGCCCTTGGTGTTTGCGACCTGCGAGGAGAAGAACGCGCGCATGGCATCGCCCGGTGTCGCCGACATGCTGAAGCGTTGGATGGTCATGTCGAAATCGAAATCTTCCTGCCGGGCCTTGTGCTGTACGGCATCGACGAGGCGCACGCTCGCTTCGATGCCGAGCGTCGCGAGATTCTTGATGTAAGGCGCGTGGTGCGGCTGGAACGAGGGCTCATCCAGCAGGAACTCGATCTTGAACGTTTCGCCGTTCGGCAGCACCCGCTTGCCGTCCTTGATGGGCACGCCGGCCTCCGTCAGCAATTGCTGGGCCTTGCGGAGCAGGCTGCGATCCTGTCCGGAGCCGTCGGAGGCCGGCGGCGTGAACGGCGCCGCGAACACCTCGTCGGGAATTTGGCCGCGGAACGGCTCCAGCAGCTTCAGCTCTTCCGGCGACGGCGGCGCATTGCCGGCCATCAGGTCCGAGTTCTGGAACGGCGACACCGTGCGGGCATAGGCGCCGTACATGATGGTCTTGTTGGTCCATTCGAAATCGAAAGCGTTGATCAGGGCCTCGCGCACGCGGGGGTCTTTGAATTTGTCGCGCCGCGTGTTGATGAACCAGCCTTGCGCGCCGGAGGGCGTATCGTCGGGCACGACCTCCAACTTGACCCGACCTTCCTTCACCGCGGGGAAGTCATAGCGCGTCGCCCAGATGCGCGAAGTGAACTCCTCGCGATAGAGATAGCTCTTGCCGGTAAAGCCCTCGAAGGCGACATCGCGGTCGCGATAGAACTCGTAGCGGACGACATCGAAATTATAGCTGCCGCGGCAGGGCGGTAGATCAGCGGCCCACCAGTCCTTCACACGTTCGAACTCGATGTAGCGATTGACCTCGAACCTGCCGACCTTGTACGGACCCGAGCCGAGCGGAATGTCCAGAGACGATTCATCGAACGGGCGGGAGGCGTAGTACGCCTTCGAGAAGATCGGCAGACTGGCGACATAGAGCGGCACGTCGCGCGCGCGCCCCTTGGCGAAGGTGACGACGAGCATCGCATCGTCGAGGGCTTCCGCACTGATCATGTCGCGCATCTGCACGATGATCAACGGATGCCCCTTAGTCTTCAGCGTCGTCAGCGAAAAAGCCGCATCGTGGGCTGTGAGCCTGGTCCCGTCGTGGAATTTCGCCTCGGGCCGCATCGTGAAGCGGTAGACCAGCTTGTCCGGCGATATCTGCACGGATTTGGCCGCCAGCCCGTACATTGCGTCAGGCTCGTCAGCTGCCCGGACCATCAGCGGCGAAAACGTCATACCCATACCTTGCGCGCCGTCGCCTTTCAGGATGAAGGCGTTGAGCGAGTTGAAGGTCTGGTAGGACTGATTGTAGGCCCGCACCGACGGGATCAGCGAGAACGTGCCGCCTTTCGGCGCGTCGACATTGACGTAATCGAAATGACGGAAGTCGGCGGGATATTTGAGATCGCCGAATGCCGACATGCCGTGCGCCTCGGTCGCCGCTTCCGATGCTCGCGCGCTGCGCGCCAGCGGCGCGCCGACGGACGCCCCGAGGGCGCCGCCAACACCCAGGACCAGCACATGGCGGCGTGACATCTGCGTCATGCGGGGATTGTCCTTCACGATTTCTTTGCGATCCGTGCCGCCTTGTCTGCGTCGTACCACCAGATGAACGGGAAGCCGGACAGACCATACCTGGGCAATTCCGCCGGCCGGCCGAAGCGATCCCAGCGCGCGGTGCGGACCTTGTTGTAGGTCCATTGCGGCACGACGTAGTGATTCCACAGCAACACGCGGTCGAGGGCCTTGGTGGCCGCGACGAGATCGTCGCGATCAGTGGCGTAGATCACACGCTCGATCAGCTTGTCGATGGCCGGATTCTTGATGCCGGCGATGTTGCGCGAGCCGGCGATGTCGGCCGATTTGGAGGACCAGAACTCGCGCTGCTCGTTGCCCGGCGATTGCGACTCGCCCCAGGAGTTCGTCACGATGTCGAAGTCCCACTCGCGCGTCCTGTTCTCATACTGGGTCGGATCGACCGTCCGAACGCTCACCGCAATGCCGAGCCGCTCCAGCGACGGCTTGTAGAACAGCGTAATTCGTTCGAAGCTGGGATCCGAGTTGAGCAATTCCAGCGAGAACTGCGCACCGGTCTTGACGTCGACCAGCTTGCGATCTCGCACCTCGTAGCCGGCTTCCTTGAACAGGCGCAGCGCCTCACGCAAATTGTCGCGCACCGCCTCCGGACTACCCCCGACCGGATTGGTGTAGGGCGTCGTGAAGACCTCGGGCGGTACCTGGGCGCGGACGGTCTCGAGAATTTCGAGCTCCTTACCCTGCGGCAATCCCGTTGCCATCAGCTCCTCGATGCCGTCGAAATAGCTGCTGATGCGCTTGTACTGACCGTAGAAGATCTGCTTGTTCATCTCCTCGAAGTCGAACGCGTAGTTGAGCGCACGACGCACGCGCGGATCGCTGAACTTGGCGCGGCGCAGGTTCGGCACGAAGGCCTGCATCACGCCCGAGCTGCGATTGACGAATTCCTCGAGGATCACCCGCTTTTCGGTCACGGCCGGGAAATCGTAGGCGGTCGCCCAGCTCTTCGCGCTGTTCTCGGTGCGCCAGTCGACCTGGTCGGCCTTGAAGGCCTCGATCGCAACGGTGCCATCGCGAAAATATTCGTAGCGCAGCTCGTCGAAATTGTTGCGGCCCACATTGATGGGAAGATCGCGGCCCCAATAGTCCTTGACGCGCTCCAGCGCGATCGAGCGTCCTGCGACGAATTCCTTGACCTTGTAGGGGCCCGAGCCGAGCGGCACTTCCAGCGTGGTGGTGGCGATATCGCGCTTGCGGCCCTGCGCGTCCGTCCCCTCCCACCAATGTTTCGGAAGGACGATCAGCTGTCCCACGATCAGCGGCAGCTCGCGGTTGCCGGGTGCGTCGAACACGAACTTCACGTCACGCTCGCCGACCTTTTCGGCCTTCACCACATGGCTGTAATAGGCCGAGTACATCGGGTGGTTCTTCTTGAAGGAATCGAGCGAGAAGATCACGTCCTCGGGCGTAACAGGCTTGCCGTCATGCCATTTCGCCTGCGCGCGCAGGCGATAGGTGACGAAGGAAAAGTCGTCGGGATGGCTGACCGCTTCGGCCAGCGCGCCGTATTCGGTCGAGACCTCGTCGAGCGACTGCGTCAGGAGCGATTCATAGATGAATGCGACGGCGCCGGCGACCTGGCCCTTCACGCCCGAGACGACGATGTTGAAATTGTCGAACGTGCCGACGGCGATCTGGCGCGCGACACCGCCTTTGGGGGCGTCCGGATTGACGTAGTCGAAGCGCTTGAAGTCGGCGGGGTACTTGACCTTTCCGAACAGCGACAGCGCGTGGCGCCAAGGCAACCCGCCGGAAGTCAGTTCAGTTGCTGATTGCGCATGCGCCACGCCGACGGGAACGCCCGCAACGGAGCCAAGGACTGGAAGCGCTGCGGCTGCAGTGCCGGTGAGCAGGAGATCGCGTCGGGTAATGGCCAAATCAACATCCCTGTCTTGAAGGAGGCTACTCCTTTAAGTTCCCAATATAGGCGAGGTTTCGACCGAATATGTTGCTTTTTCCTCATCTTGGAAGCCCGGCCGGCCTATCGGATGCGGCCAAACGCCCCGATAACGTCGCCGCGAGGCCCGGATAAGGAAACGGCCAGACTTTTCAGCCTGGCCGTATTCGAGCGCCGGTTCTTGGGACCTTATTTTGACGCCGTCGGCAGCGGCTGAGGTTTCTCCGACTGCGAATTCAGATAGGCGATGATATCGGCACGCTCGGAATCCTTGGCAACACCGGCAAAGCCCATCGCGGTGCCCGGAATGAAGCCCTTCGGATTGGCGAGGAACTTGTTGAGGTCGTCGAAGCTCCAGTTGCCACCCTTGGCCTTGATGGCGGCCGAGAAGTTGAAGCCACCACGGCCCTGGCCCTTGGGCTCGCCAACGACGCCGTAGAGGTTCGGACCGACCCGGTTCGGGCCGCCCTTCTCGAAGGTATGGCAGGCGCCACACTTCTTGGCGGCCGCGGAGCCCTTCTCGACGGAGGCGGTTTGGAGCAGCTTTTCGATCGGTTCGGACGGTGCGGCGGCAGCGGCGCCCTCCTTGCCGGAGCCGGCATCTTGCTTGACCGCGATCTCGAAGCCCGGCTTTTCCGGCATCTTGGGGGAGAACAGCGCACTCGCGGTGAAGCTCGTCACCAGTAGGAAGAGACAGGTGCCGAACACGGCGCCGAGAATCTTATTGAGTTCGAAAGAGTCCATTTCCGGCCAGGCCCCACCGCAAGAAGGAAACAGCGGCCCGGATGGCCGCAGGACGAGCCTCGGAGAATCAAACGTTCCTTATTGTTTCCCCGAGTTTTGCCATTGAGATATCGGTTTGCCCGGGGTCTGGCAACCCGTATAAGCGACCCGGCTTCAGGCCCGTCCCCATCCCATGTCCCGGTGCGGAAAACGCTCCGTTTTCAGGCTCTTGACCTCAGACCTTTGAACCCGATGATCGATCCCCGCATCCTGGTGCTGATCCCGGCTCGCATGGCCGCCACCCGCCTGCCCGGCAAGCCGCTCGCCGATATCGCGGGATTGCCGATGATCGTGCATGTGCTGCGCCGTGCCGAGGCCGCCGCAATCGGCAGGGTCGCGGTGGCCACCGACACCGACGAGATCGCCTCGGTCGTGACCGCCCATGGCGGCGAGGCCGTGATGACCCGCGGCGACCACCCCTCCGGCTCCGACCGCATCCACGAGGCCATGCAGAAGCTCGATCCCGAGGGCAAAGCCGAGATCGTGGTCAATGTCCAGGGGGATTTCCCGACCATCACGATCGACAACATCCGCGAGGTGCTGCCGCCGCTGCAAGACCCGGCCGTGGACATCGCGACGCTGGCCTCGCGGATCCACACCGAGGAAGAGGATCTCGCCCCAAGCGTGGTGAAGGCGATCGGAACCTCGGTTGGCGGCAGGCGGATGCGCGCACTTTATTTCACCCGCGCGACCGCCCCGACCGGCGACGGACCGCGTTATCACCATATCGGCCTCTATGCCTTTCGCCGCGCCGCGCTGGAGCGCTACGTCTCTCTTCCGCCGTCTCCGCTGGAATTGCAGGAGAAGCTCGAGCAGCTCCGGGCGCTTGAGGCCGGAATGCGCATCGATTTCACCATCGTCGACACCGTGCCCCGCGGGGTCGATACGCCGGCGGACCTCGAGACCGCGCGCAGCATCCTTTCCAAATCCTGAGCCGCTGCTACAAGGCCGAGCATGAGCAAGATGAAGATCGCATTCCAGGGCGAGCCTGGCGCCAATTCCCACATCGCCATCGTCGAGGCCTATCCCGACGCCGAACCGATGCCCTGCGCCACATTCGAAGACGCGCTGTCGGCGATCTCGTCGGGCGAGGCCGATCTCGGCATGATCCCGATCGAGAATTCGGTCGCCGGCCGCGTCGCCGACATCCATCACCTCCTGCCGGCGTCCGGCCTCTTCATCGTCGGCGAATGGTTCCTGCCGGTCCGGCATCAGCTGATGGCCGTGAAGGGCACCAAGCTCGAAGACATCAAGAGCGTCGAGAGCCATGTGCATGCGCTCGGCCAGTGCCGGCGCATCATCCGCAAGCTCGGCATCAAGCCGATCGTGCATGCCGATACCGCCGGCAGCGCCCGCGACATCTCGGAGCGCCAGGACAAGACGGTGGCCGCGATCGCCTCGCGCCTTGCTGCAAAGATCTACGGTCTCGACATCCTCGCCGAGGACATCGAGGACGAGGCCCACAACACCACGCGCTTCGTGGTGCTGGCGCGCGAGCCGAAATGGGCGCCCCAAGGCACCGGGCCGCTCGTCACGACTTTTGTTTTCCGGGTGCGCAATTTGCCGGCGGCGCTCTACAAGGCGCTCGGCGGCTTCGCCACTAACGGCGTCAACATGACCAAGCTCGAGAGCTACATGGTCGACGGCAATTTCTTCGCCACGCAGTTCTATGCCGACGTCGACGGCCATCCCGATGACAAGGGCCTCGCCTTCGCCATCGAGGAGCTGAAGTTCTTCTCGCGCGAATTCCGCATCGTCGGCGTTTATCCGGGCCATCCGTTCCGCGCCACGTTCAGCGAAGTGCAGGATTAGTGGCGTGTCCCGGACGTGCGAAGCGCGAGCCGGGACCCAAGAGCGGCAATACTCGAGGCTGCGATGGGCCCCGGCTCAGCAGCGCATCACCGTAGTGCGTCGAAGACGCGCGTAAACGCGCTCATGGTGCTGCGCTGCGTCCGGGGCACGAGAGCGGTTACGCGTTTTCTCTTCGCGCCAGCCCGAACGCCTCCGCCAGCAGCGAATACGACTTCTTTCGCGCCTCGTGGTCATACACCGCCGTGATCACCATCAGCTCGTCCGGCTTGCTTGCGTAGATTAGCGGCTGCAGCTTCTTCTGCACCGTCGCGGGACTGCCGACGAACAGGCGCGAACGGTTACGCAGGATCGAGGTGCGCTCGGCGTCCGTATACGGATAGGCCATCGCCTCCTCGACGCTCGGCAGCGGCAGATATTGACCGCGGTCGCGGCGAAGACGGTTGAGGTCGAAGGACGAGGCGAGCCTTTCGGCCTCCTCGTCGGTATCGGCCGCGATGACGGCGACCGCGAGAATGGCATGTGGGCTCGCACGCCAGGCCGAGGGCTGAAAGCGATTGCGGTAATGCACCATCGCATCGATCGCGTCGTGGGACGCGAAATGATGGGCGAAGGCGAAGCCCATGCCGACCTGCGCGGCCAATTCCGAGGAATAATCGCTGGAGCCGAGCAGCCAGATCGGCGGCAGGGCGGTGTCGTCGGGCATGGCGACGACGTTGTTGTAGGGGTGCCCTGCGGGGAATTCGCGGGTCTCCCACAGGATCAGCTCGTGCAGCCGTTCCAGGAAATCGTCGCCCTCGCGGCGGTCGAGCCGACTCCGCAACGCATACGCCGTGGCGCCATCGGTGCCGGGGGCGCGGCCGAGACCGAGATCGATCCGGCCGGGAAACAGTGCTTCCAGCATCTTGAAGCGCTCGGCGACGACCAGCGGCGCATGGTTGGGCAGCATCACCCCGCCGGAACCGACGCGGAGGTGCTTCGTCACCGCCGCGATCTGCCCGATCATCAGGTCGGGCGCGGGGCTCGCGACGGAGGCGAGATTGTGATGCTCGGCGAGCCAGTACCGGACATAGCCGAGGCCATCCACGTGACGCGCCAAATCGATGCTGTTGCGCAGCGCCGCGGCGGGCTTGGTGCTTGTTGTGACGACGGAGAGGTCGAGGACGGAGAGCGGGATCATGGCGGCTTAACCTAATGGAGGCGGTCGCAGCGGCAATGGGCAGGCTGCGCAGGCCTGACGTGTACGGACGGGCGGGCACGCCAGCCACTGGAGTTGGGACAACCGCCGCTACTTTGCAGACGATTCTGGTCTGCCCACCAAGAAAATGGTCCATAAAAGATGTTCACGAGAGATAATATCTGAAAATTCAACACATTATGTCGTGCAGCGCGCTTCCCACCCAAAACATGATTCGCAAGAATTACCCATCAGACTGCACCTGAATGGGCAACTTCCCATGCATGATGGGCTGTCGATCAAGGGGCCTTTGCCGTATTTTAGCTCTCCGAGGCTAGACCCCGATCACCGGCCTACATTGGAGTGAGTGGTGCCATGACTGACCTGACCACGCCTGCGACAGCCGACCGGCAGGACGGGCACCTGAAGCGGGCTGCGATCTCCTTCGAATTCTTTCCGCCGAAGACGGAAGAGATGGAGCGCAATCTCTGGGAGACCGTCAACCGGCTGGCCCCGCTCGAGCCGAAATTCGTCTCGGTGACCTATGGCGCCGGCGGCTCGACGCGCGAGCGCACCCATTCGACCATCACGCGCATCCTGAAAGAAACCGCGCTGCTGCCGGCGGCGCATCTGACCTGCGTCGGTGCTTCGCGCGGCGAAATCGACGAGATCGTCGACCGCTATCACGAGGTCGGCGTCCGCCACATCGTGGCCTTGCGCGGCGATCCCGTCGGTGGCATCGGCACGCCCTATTCGAGCCATCCCGAGGGTTATCAGAGCTCGGCCGAACTCGTGGCGGGGATCAAGAAGCGGCACGGCGATATCGAAATCTCGGTTTCCGCCTATCCCGAGAAGCACCCCGAAGCGCGCGACTTCGATGCCGATATCGACACGCTCAAGGCCAAGGTCGATGCGGGCGCGACGCGCGCGATCACGCAGGTGTTCTTCGACAACGATCTCTACTTCCGCTATCTCGACCGCGTGCGTGCGCGCGGCATCGACATTCCGATCGTGCCGGGCATCATGCCCATGCACAATTTCAAGCAGGCGCGCAATTTCGTGACGCGTGCCGGCACCACGGTGCCGGACTGGTTCGCGGCGAAGTTCGAGGGCCTCGATGACGATGCCGAAACGCGCAAGCTGGTGGCCGCGACCGTCGCGGCCGGCCAGGTGCAGAAGCTCGCCAAGCACGGCGTCGACACCTTCCATTTCTACACCATGAACCGCGCCGATCTCGTGTTCGCGATCAGCCATTTGCTCGGCATTCGCGCCAAGAGCGCGCAGAAGGCGGCGTAAGAGAAAATGACCGTGACCACTTCGCCCAAGCGAACCGCCCTCCTCGCTGCCGCGCGCGAGCGCATCCTGGTGCTCGACGGCGCCATGGGCACGATGATCCAGAATCTGCAGCTCGACGAGAAAGCCTTCCGCGGCGAGCGCTTCAAGAACTTCCATCGCGACTTGCGCGGCAACAACGATCTTCTGATCCTGACGCAGCCGCAGGCGATCGAGGACATCCACGCCGCCTATTTGCGCGCCGGCGCCGACATCGTCGCGACCAACACGTTCTCGACGACCTCGATCGCGCAGGCCGATTACGACCTCACCGACATCGTCTACGAGATGGCGCGTGAAGGCGCCCGCCTCGCCGGCAATGCCGCGCGGCGCGTCGCGGCAGAGGACGGCAAGCCGCGCTTCGTCGCCGGCGCCATCGGCCCCACCAACCGCACGGCCTCGATCTCGCCCGATGTTTCCAATCCCGGTTACCGCGCCGTCACCTTCGACGATCTGCGCAAGTCCTATGGCGAGCAGATCCGCGGCCTGATCGACGGCGGCGTCGATCTCCTGCTGGTCGAGACCATCTTCGACACGCTCAACGCCAAGGCAGCGCTCTATGCGATCGCTGAGATCACCGAAGAGCTCGGCATCGACGTGCCCGTGATGGTGTCAGGCACCATCACCGACAAATCCGGCCGCCTGCTGTCGGGCCAGATGCCGGAAGCGTTCTGGAATTCGGTGCGGCACGCCAAGCCCATCACCATCGGCTTCAACTGCGCACTCGGCGCGGAAGACCTGCGCGCGCATATCGCCGATATCGGCCGCGTCGCCGACACACTGGTCTGCGCCTATCCCAATGCCGGCCTGCCGAACGAGTTCGGCCAGTATGACGAGACGCCCGAATACATGGCGCGGCTGATCGGCGAGTTCGCGCGCGACGGGCTCGTCAACATCGTCGGCGGCTGCTGCGGTACGACGCCGGACCATATCGCGGCGATTGCTGCGGCAGTGGCCCCGCACAAGCCGCGCATCGTGCCGGAGATCACCCCGCGCCTGCGGCTTTCCGGACTCGAGCCGTTCGTGCTGACCGACGCGATCCCCTTCGTCAACGTCGGCGAACGCACCAACGTCACGGGCTCGGCGCGCTTCCGCAAGCTGATCACATCAGGCGATTACACGGCCGCGCTCCAGGTCGCGCGCGACCAGGTCGAGAACGGCGCGCAGATCATCGACGTCAACATGGACGAGGGCCTGCTCGATTCCGAAGCGGCGATGGTGACCTTCCTCAATCTCCTCGCCGCCGAGCCCGACATCGCGCGCGTGCCTATCATGGTCGATTCCTCGAAATTCTCGGTGATCGAGGCCGGCCTGAAATGCGTGCAGGGCAAGCCGGTCGTCAACTCGATCTCGATGAAGGAAGGCGAGGAGAAGTTCATCCACGAGGCGCAGATCGCCCGTCGCCACGGCGCGGCCGTCGTCGTCATGGCATTCGACGAGGTCGGCCAGGCCGACACGTTCGCGCGCAAGACCGAGATCTGCAAGCGCGCCTACGACATCCTGGTGAACAAGGTCGGCTTCCCGCCTGAGGACATCATCTTCGATCCGAACATCTTCGCGATCGCGACCGGCATCGAGGAGCACAACAATTACGGCGTCGACTTCATCGAGGCGACGCGCTGGATCCGCCAGAACCTGCCGGGCGCGCATGTCTCGGGCGGCGTCTCCAATCTCTCCTTCTCGTTCCGCGGCAACGAGCCGGTGCGCGAGGCGATGCACTCGGTGTTCCTGTATCACGCCATCAAGGCCGGCATGGATATGGGGATCGTCAATGCCGGTCAGATGATCGTTTATGACGACATCGACCCGGAGCTGCGGCAAGTGTGCGAGGACGTCGTCCTCAACCGCGACGCGGGCGCCTCCGAGCGGCTGCTCGCGCTCGCGGAGAAGTTCCGCGGCAAGAAGACCGAAGGCAAGGAAGCCGATCTCGCCTGGCGCGAATGGCCGGTGGAGAAGCGGCTGTCGCATTCGCTGGTGCACGGCATCACCGAGTTCATCGAGCAGGACACCGAAGAAGCCCGCAAGAAGTCCTCGCGCCCGCTCGACGTCATCGAGGGCCCGCTGATGGCCGGGATGAACGTGGTCGGCGACCTCTTCGGCGACGGCAAGATGTTTTTGCCGCAGGTGGTGAAGTCCGCGCGCGTGATGAAGCAGGCTGTCGCTTACCTCATGCCGTTCATGGAGGAGGAGAAGGCGCGCAACCTCGCCAGCGGCATCGGCACCGAGGGCTCCTCGTCCGCCGGCAAGATCGTGCTCGCGACGGTGAAGGGCGACGTCCACGACATCGGCAAGAACATCGTCGGCATCGTGCTCCAGTGCAACAATTTCGAGGTGATCGATCTTGGCGTGATGGTGCCGGCCGCCAAGATCGTCGAGACGGTGAAGGCGGAGAAGGCCGACATCGTCGGGCTGTCAGGCCTGATCACGCCCTCGCTCGACGAGATGGCGTTCTTCGCCGGCGAATTGCAGCGCGAAGGCTTGAGGCTGCCGCTCCTGATCGGCGGCGCCACCACCAGCCGCGTGCATACGGCCGTCAAGATCGACCCGAGCTATCGCGCCGGTCCCGTCGTGCATGTCAACGACGCCAGCCGCGCGGTCGGCGTCGCCTCCGCGCTGCTCTCGCCGGAGAAGCGCGAGGCCTATGCGGCCGAGGTGCGGGCCGAATACGCCAAGATCTCGGAGGCGCATCTGCGCGCGCAGGCCGACAAGAAGCGGCTGAGGCTGGCTGACGCGCGTGCCAACCGCGTGCCGGTCGATTTTGCCAAGAGCAAGCCGGTGAAGCCGACCTTCCTCGGTATTAGGAGCTTCGACGATTACGATCTCGCCGAGCTCGTCGACTGCATCGACTGGACGCCGTTCTTCCAGACCTGGGAGCTCGCCGGACGATTCCCCGCCATCCTCGACGACGCCAAGGTCGGCGAGGTCGCGCGTTCGCTCTATGACGATGCGCGCAAGATGCTCGACACGATCGTCAAGGAGAAGTGGTTCCGGGCGCGCGCGACGATCGGCTTCTGGCCGGCGAACGCGCAAGGCGACGACATCGTGCTCTATGCCGACGAGAGCCGCACCAAGTGCATCGCGACGCTGCACACGCTGCGCCAGCAGCTGGAGAAGCGCGAGGGCCGCTTCAACGCTGCGCTCTCCGACTTCATCGCGCCGGCCGGCGTGCCCGATTATATCGGCGGCTTCGTCGTCACCGCAGGGATCGGCGAGGATGCCGTTGCCGACCGCTTCAAGATGGCGAACGACGATTACTCCTCGATCCTGTGCAAGGCGCTGGCTGACCGTCTCGCCGAGGCGTTTGCGGAGCGCATGCACGCCCGCGTGCGGCGTGAGTTCTGGGCCTATGCACCGGATGAGGCGCTCTCCAACGAGGAGCTGATCCTGGAGAAGTACTCTGGGATCCGCCCGGCGCCCGGCTATCCCGCGCAGCCCGATCACACCGAGAAGGCGACGCTGTTCGAGCTGCTCGACGCGGAGGCCACCGCCGGGGTGAAGCTGACCGAGAGCTTTGCGATGTGGCCGGGCTCGTCCGTCTCCGGCCTCTATTTTGCCAGCCCCGAAAGCTACTATTTCGGCGTCGGCAAGATCGAGCGCGACCAGGTCGAGGACTACGCGGCGCGCAAGGGCATGAGCCTGGCCGAAGCCGAGCGCTGGCTCGCGCCGGTGCTGAACTACATCCCCTCCCAGGACAAGCCCTTCCCCGCCAAGCCGGCGAACGACGAGATGCCGAAAGACCTCGCCTCGCATCCGCCCGGCTGCACCTGCGCGGTGCACTTGGTCTGGCAGAAGAAGCGCGCGGGGGCGGGTTAAGCGGGCGTTCAAAACCGAAAGTTGGAAAACAACCCCATGCACAGTAGCGATGGGGTTGAAAAAGCTGAGTTATTTCTGTTTTGGCGAAATTTCGTTGCGGCGTCGGGCAAAACAGGGGTAGTATTGCAACATCGGACTGTTGTGGCGGACTGACAAAGCTCGCCAAGTCCAGCGCCGTCATTCCGGGGCGCGCGTAGCGCGAGCCCGGAATCCATTTCTCCACGTTATCCGCTGCACGATGGATTCCGGGCTCGCGCCAAGAGGCGCGCCCCGGAATGACGGAGGGGCTCATCCCTTTGGCGGGGCCAGCGGCTGCAAGATCTCCTGGAACGGGGCCAGTGCCTCGCAACGCTCGCTATGGGCCGCGAGCGCCGGATAGCGCGCGGCGTCGAACAGCTGCGGATGCGCTTCGCGGGTGAAGCGGACGACGCAGGCGACGGCAACGTCTGCGTGGCCGATGCGGTCGCCCAGCCAGTATGGTGTCGTCACCTTGGCGCGCTCGGCTTCGAGCACGTTCAGCACGTCCGCGATCTGCGCCTGGCAACGCTCGACCCAGAGCGCGAGCTGCTCCTTCCGCAGCACGCGTTCGTAGAGCAGGCTCACCGCCTTGTCGCCGAGGCCGGAAGCGAGCGCGCAGATGCGCAAATGCCTGCGCCGGTCGGTGCCGCCGCGTGGCAGCATGGCCTTCTCAGGCCCGACGAGGTCGTCGAGATAATCGAGGATGATCATGCTCTCGATCAGCGCCTCGCCGTCGTCGAGCACCAGGGTCGGCACGCGGCGGAGCGGATTGTACGGCGCGATCTTGTCGGCATCGCCGAAGGTCGACCATGGCCTGTGCTCGAAGGCCAGCCCGTAAAGCCGGAGCGCAATCGCGACGCGGCGGACGAAGGGGGAATCATATTGGCCGATCAGGAACATGGTTCTCGCTCTTCTCGATCATTGAACACCGCAGGGCCGATCAGTCTCCACGACCAGCCCGGCGCGGCGCAACAAAAATCTCGGAAAGGGAGCATTGCGCCTGCCGCAACGACGCCCGCGATGGCATTGCGCTCAAAGGCCGTCCTGGATCGAGCGCTTGATCGCGGCGATGGCGGTCTCGTTGCGCTTGTACATCGTCCATTGCTTGATGCGCTTGGCACGCACCAGCTTGGCCGCTGTCAGCACCCGCATGTGCTCGCTCAATGTCGGCGCGCTGACCCCGAGCTTCTCGGCGATCAGCAATCCGCAGACGCCGTCCTCGACCAGATCGCCGTCTTCCTGCTCGCGAAAATGCCGCCGCGGATCCCGCAGCCATTCCAGGATCTGCAGGCGGCGTTCGTTGGCGAGCGCGCGCAATGCGAGGGCAAACTTCATTTAGCCATTTTGCTAATTACCTAATTGATGTCAACTCTCACTTGGGCTATCCTGGACGGCATCATGACAGCGACAATGGACATCACACGGGAGCGGATCGCGGCGACCGAGCCGGTCATCCGTCCGCATATCAGGCGCACGCCGCTGCTTCAGGCCGACCTCGCCGATTTCGGCCTGCCGGCCGCGCCGGTCACGTTCAAGCTCGAGATGCTGCAGCATTCCGGATCGTTCAAGGCGCGCGGCGCCTTCGCCAATCTGTTGCTGCGGCAGGTGCCGCAGTCAGGTGTCGTCGCCGCATCCGGCGGCAATCACGGCGCGGCGGTCGCCTATGCGGCGCAGCGACTCGGCGTTCCCGCCACGATCTTCGTGCCCGACATCACCTCGCCGGCCAAGGCCGAGCGGATCAGGAACTATGGCGCAAAGCTCGTGATCGCAGGCAGCCGCTACGCCGATGCGCTCGCCGCGAGCGAGGCGCATGTCGCGCAGACCGGCGCGCTGGCCGTCCATGCCTTCGATCAGGCCGAAACCCTGCTCGGCCAGGGCAGCGTCGGATTGGAATTGGAGCAGGATGCTCCCGGCATCGACACGCTGCTGGTGGCCGTCGGCGGCGGCGGGCTGATCGGCGGCATTGCGGCGTGGTACGCCGGCAGGACGCGCATCGTCGCGGTCGAGCCGGAGCAATCGCCAACGCTGCACGCCGCGTTCGAGGCGGGCGCGCCGGTCGATGCGCCGGCCGGCGGTCTCGCCGCCGACAGCCTGGCGCCGCGCCGGGTCGGCGAGCTGATGTTTCCGCTCGCGCGGGCCCATGTGGAGCGTGTCGTCCTGGTCAGCGACGATGCGATCCGCCAGGCGCAGGCCGCGCTGTGGTCGCACTTGCGCCTCGTCGCTGAGCCCGGCGGCGCCGCTGCCTTTGCCGCGGTGCTCTCCGGCCGCTATCGTCCCTCGGCCGGCGAACGCGTCGCGATTCTTGTCTGCGGGGCGAATACGACGGCGGTGAATCTCGACAGCTGAGCGGGAAATGACATGACGGGACCGCGCGGGCTGATCCTGCTCTCCATCCTGCTGCCGATGATCGGCGCTGGTCACGCGCAGGACCGTCCGATCGGCTTTCTGACGCCGTCGAAGAACATCGCCTGCCAGTTCTTCACCGACAACGGTCAGGGCGTGCTCCGCTGCGACATCATGAACATGGACGCGCGCCCGCGCCGGCCGGCCGATTGCGAGCTCGACTGGGGCCACGCCTTCGAGATGAGCGCGAAGGGCGCTGCCGGCCGCATCTGCGCCGGCGACACCGTGATGGACCCCTCGCTGCCGGTGCTGGCCTATGGCGAAGTGTGGCAGCGCGGGGGACTTACGTGCCGGTCGGAGCAGACCGGGCTGACGTGCTTCAACGCCATGCAGCGGGGGTTTTCGCTGGCGCGAGGGAAGCAGGATGTGTTTTGAGCATGCTCGACCAGAACAACAAGAATGCCGACGAGAATCCATCGCTCAGTATCTTGGGCGTCTACTCGTTCAGCGCCGACAAGGCCACCTATGCCCGCTTCATCCGGGAGCTGATCGATTCGCACGATCCGCCTAATTTCAGCGAAGAAGTTAAGGATATCCTCCGTCTCGGCGGCAGGGGTGACGAGATGGTGCCGTTGACTCCTGAGGAGCGACAGGATCTGGAAAGCGAGCTGCGCTTCTATATGGACGACGCCGCGGTTCTCGAGGTGCTGGTGAAGAATCCGGACCCACGATTTAATCCCCATGACTTCGCTCAGATTGACCCGGCCAACCCCAAGGACCACTCGGAGATGACGTGGAACGAGATGTTCCTGACGGCAGACGGCGAGACGGAGATCAGGACCGACTACAGGCAAAGGCTGCCTGCGGCCAAGCAATATCGCGTGGTGTTCGTCATCCATCGGTGGATGCCTAGCCTCCCACTGCTTTCCAGCTACGGAGAGCTTCAGGCTCCTCCCGTGCAGCCGCTCCCCGAGCGATTATGGCGTCTCGCTCCTTATGAGCTTCCGGAGCCGAGTGTTCGTGCATTCCAGTAGTCCGGAGCGCACCAATCCGAATGGGTCAGCCCGTTACCCCATCCACGGCCGCTAATTGGAAGATTGACAGCAGCGCAGCACTCCTTCCTTGCGAGGGAAGCGAAGCAATCCAGAATCTCTCCATACAGACATTCTGGATTGCTTCGTCGCAAGGGCTCCTCGCAATGACGGTGAGGGAGCGGCCGCGCGTTATTCAATGATCGGCACATGTCTCGCCGCATCGCGCGGTGCCGTGCCGTCAAGGCGCGGATCATCCGCCACTTCGATCTGGCGGCGGAAGGGGCGGAAGCCGGAGCGCTGGTAGAAGGCGACGGCCGAGGGGTGGTCGAGGGTGCAAGTGTGGACCCGGACACGGCGGACGTCGTGTGACCAAGCGCGCTCCAGAGCACGGTTCATCAGGAAACGGGCGGCGCCGGTGCCGATGAGGCCGGCGGTGACGCCGAAATAGGTCAGCTCGCACTGGCCGGCCTCGCGGAAGTCGAGCTCGAGCAGGCCTTCGTCGCGGCCGTCGAGGGCGAGGGCGTAGACTTCGATGCCGGGCGCGTGGATGATTGCGGCGAGTTCGGCGTCGCGCATGCGGGCGCGGGAGAACCACAGCCAGTCTTCGCCGACGCGGCGGAAGAGGTCGCGGTACCAGGGAAGCGCGGGCGCATCGACCTTGCGCAAGGTCCAGGCGCCGGGCGGATCATCGCGGCGCGCGGGGCGAGTGGTCATCTCCAGATGGGTGACGATTGCGGCGATCTTGCCGTTCGGGACGTCGGAATAGCCGTCGGGGACGATCATGTTTCTTGCTTCTTTTGTTGTGGGCTAGCGGGCGGCGCCGTTTGAGGCACCACGGCAGCGCCACACTCCGTCATTGCGAGCGCAGCGAAGCAATCCAGAGTCTTTCCGCAGAGGCAGTCTGGATTGCTTCGTCGCAAGAGCTCCTCGCAATGACGGTCGAGACAGTGGAATGCGCCTCGCGAGGTTGGAGCTAGGAGTCCGTGCTACCCCTCCCCCTCGTCGCTCGCCAGCACGCCCTTCACCGCGCGCGCCCAGCCCGCGAGTTTCCGCTGGCGCGTGGCCTGGCTCATGCTGGGCTTGAAGCGATGCTCGAGGCGCCAATTGTCGGCGAATTTGGTCGGCTCGGGATAGACGCCCGCCTGGAGGCCGGCGAGATAGGCGGCGCCGAGGGCCGTGGTCTCCTGGATCACCGGGCGATCGACCGGCGCGTCCAGGAGATCGGCGAGGCGCTGCATGGTCCAGTCCGACGCCGTCATGCCGCCGTCGACTCGGAGCACGACGCTGGCGGTTTCCGAGCTCGGCCAGTCCGCGCGCATCGCGGCCCAGAGGTCGAAGGTCTGGTAACAGACGCTTTCCAGCGCGGCATGGGCAAGCTCGGCGGGGCCGGTGTTGCGGGTGAGGCCGAACAGCGCGCCGCGGACACGCGGATTCCAGTAAGGCGCGCCCATGCCGACGAAGGCGGGGACCAGATAGACGCTCTGCATGGAGTCGGATTGATCGGCAAGCGGTCCGGTCTCGGCGGCGTGCTTGATGATGCCGAGGCCATCGCGCAGCCATTGCACGGCGGAGCCGGCGACGAAGATCGAGCCTTCGAGCGCGTAGGTGCGCTTGCCATCGAGCTGATAGGCGACGGTGGTGAGCAGCTTGTTCTTGGAGACGACGGGCGTTGTGCCGGTGTTCAGCAGCGCGAAGCAACCGGTGCCGTAGGTCGACTTCATCATGCCCGGGCGGAAGCAGGCCTGGCCGATGGTAGCGGCCTGCTGGTCGCCGGCGATGCCGGCAATGACGATCGGGCCGCCGAACAAATCGGGCGTGCTCTCGCCGAAGCGGGCGGAGGAATCCTTCACCTCGGGCAGCATCGAGCGCGGCACGCCGATGGTCTCCAGGAGCTCGTCGTCCCAATCGCCGGTGTGGATGTTGAACAGCAGCGTGCGCGAGGCATTGGTGGCGTCGGTGGCATGCACCTTGCCGCCGGTGAGGCGCCAGAGCAGATAGCAGTCGATGGTGCCGAACATCAGTTCGCCGCGTGCGGCGCGGGCGCGGGCACCGGGGACGTGGTCAAGGATCCAGGCGACTTTGGTGCCGGAGAAATAGGGATCGATGATCAGGCCGGTCTTCTCAGAGATCACGGGCTCGCGGCCGTCGGCCTTGAGTTTGGCGCAGATGTCGGCGGTGCGGCGGTCCTGCCAGACGATGGCGCGGTGCACGGCCTGGCCCGTCGCACGGTCCCACACCACGGTGGTCTCGCGCTGGTTGGTGATGCCGATCGCGGCGATATCCTTTGCGCTAATGCCGGCGTGCTCGATCGCCTCGCGGCAGACCATCACGGTCGAGGTCCAGATGTCCTCCGGCTCGTGCTCGACCCAGCCGGAGGCCGGAAAGTGCTGCGGAAACTCGGCCTGCGCCTTCGCCGCGATGGAAATATCGCCGCGAAACACGATCGCGCGCGAAGAGGTGGTGCCCTGGTCGATGGCGAGGACAAAAGACATGGCGGCTTACCTTGGCGTTTCCCTGAGACGGGTCATTGTGTCGCGCCAAAGGGAGCGGATTAGGGCGGCAAGGTCAATACCAGCGGCGCCGTCTTGTTCACCTCGCCCCGCTTGCGGGGAGAGGTCGGAATTCGCGCAAAGCGCGGCTTCCGGGTGAGGGGGTACAGGTACCTCGACGATATCACGCGTGGAGAGAAGCCCCTCACCCCAACCCTCTCCCCGCAAGAGCGGGGCGAGGGAGTCAACCGGCTACACCGCCGCGGTGGTCACGCCGCCGTCGATGACGATGGTCTGGCCGGTCATGAAGCTCGAGGCATCGGAGGCGAGGTAGGCGACGGCGCCGGCGATTTCGTCGGGTTCGCCGATGCGGCGGAGCGGCGTGGTGGCGGTGCGGCGCTTGAGGTTGGCTTCGTCTTCCCAGAGGGCGCGGGCGAAGTCGGTCTTGACGAGGCCGGGCGCGATGCAGTTGACGCGGACGCCTTTCGGGCCCCATTCGCCGGCGAGCGAGCGGCACAGCGCGAAGTCGGCGGCCTTGGAGATGCCGTAGGCGCCGATCACGGTGGAGCCGCGCAAGCCCCCGATCGAGGAGATGATGATCACCGAGCCCTTGCCGCGCTCGGCCATCTCAGGGATCGCGAGCGCGGAGAGCCAGATGTTGCTCTTGACGTTCGAGCCCATGATCTTGTCGAAGGCTTCGTCTGATATGTCGAGCAGCGGGCCGTAATAGGGGTTCACCGCGGCGTTGCAGACGAGGATGTCGATCTTGCCGTAATGCTTGGTCGCGCCCGCGATCAGCGCCTCGACCTCGTTCTTGCGCGCGATGTTGCAGGGGATGACGGTGGCATCGCCGCCAGCGGCATTGATGCCGTCGGCGACCTCCTTGCAGGCCTCCGCCTTGCGCGAGGAGACCACGACCTTGGCGCCGAGCTTGGCGAGCAGCTCGGCGGAGGAGCGGCCGATGCCGCGGCTGGAGCCGGTGACCACGGCGACCCTGCCGGTGAGATCGAACGGGGTGTTTTGCATTTGTTGTCCCTCTATCTGGTCATTCCGGGGCGCGCCACTAGGCGCGAGCCCGGAATCCATTTCACCGCGCGTGATGCCGCCCGATGGATCCCGGGTTCATCGCTGCGCGATGCCCCGGGATGACAGTCTTCGTGTGGTCTAGGTCAACTCAGATCAACCCGCCCGCGTCGGCGACGCGGCGCTGGTGGTAGTCGGTGTCGCCAAAGGTGTTCTCGATCATGGTGAGGCGCTTGAAGTAGTGGCCGATCTTGGCCTCCATGGTCATGCCGATGCCGCCGTGAAGCTGGATCGACTGCTGGCCGACGAACTTCAGCGACTTGCCGATCTGCACCTTGGCCGCGGCGATCGCGTTGCTGCGCTCCTTGGCGTCCTCGAAGTCGTTCGCCATGGTCGCGAACATCGACATCGAGCGCGCCTGCTCGGTGGCGACGAACATGTCGGAGGCGCGGTGCTGCAGCGACTGGAACGAGCCGATCGCGACGCCGAACTGCTTGCGCGTCTTGATGTACTCGACCGTGGTCTTGAGCGATTCGTCCATCAGGCCGACCGCCTCGGCGCAGAGCGCGACGCGGGCTTCGTCCACCACGCGCTCGATCAGCGCGAGCGAATCATCGGGATTGCCGAGCACGGCGTCGGGACCGACCTCGACACCGGTGAAGGTGATGTCGGCGGCGTGCAGGCCGTCCTGGGTCGGATAGGACTTCTTGGCGACGCCCTTGGCATTGGCCGGGACCAGAAACACACCGATGCCTGACTTGTCGCGCCGGTCGCCCTTGGTGCGCGCGGTGACGATCAGGGTGTCGGCGTTCTCGCCGTTGAGCACGACGAATTTTTCGCCGTCGATCACGTAAGAATCACCCTTCTTCTTTGCGGTCGTGGTGACGTCGAACAGATCGTAGCGCGAGTTCTTCTCGAGCTGGGCGAAGGCCAGCGTCTTGCTGCCGTCGATGATGCCGGGCACGTGCGCGGCCTTCTGCGCATCGGTGCCGGCATGACGCAGGAAGCCGCCGCCGATCACGACGGTGGCGAGATACGGCTCCAGCACCAGCGCCTTGCCGAGCGCCTCCATCACGATCATGGTCTCGACGCCGCCGCCGCCGATGCCGCCATCGGCCTCGCTGAAGGGCAGACCGAGCAGGCCCTGCTCGGCGAGCTTGAGCCAGACCGTTTTGCTCCAGCCGCCCTTCTCCGCCATGTACTTCTTGCGCTGCTCGAAATCGTAGGAATCGGTCAAGAGGCCGTCGATGCTTTCCTTGAGAAGCCGCTGCTCCTCGTTCAGATCAAAATCCATGTTTCTCTACTCTCCCGGTATCTGATGTCGTCATACCCGGCCTTTTGCCGGGCATCCACGCTCTTCGTGCCGCGAGGCGTGGATGGCCGGGTCAAGCCCGGCCATGACGCCGAGTGTGTGGTGACTGGCTATGGTCACAGCCCCAGCACCGCCTTGGCGATGATGTTGCGCTGGATCTCGTTGGAGCCGCCGTAGATCGAGACCTTGCGGTTATTGAAGTAGCTGGGCGCGATCTGGGCGGTCCAGTCCATGGCTTCGTTCGAGCCGTCGTCGCCGTGCACGTCATAGGGCGCGGCGAACGGGCCGATGACTTCCATCAAGAGCTCGGTGGTGGTTTGCTGGATTTCCGAGCCCTTGATCTTCAGCACCGACGAGGCCGGATTGGGCTTGCCCTTGCCGTGCTTGCCTTCGTCGGCGACGACGCGGAGCTGGGTGAGCTCGAGCGCCTTCAGCTCGATCTCGCAGGCCGCCAGCTTCTCTCGGAAGGCGGGATCCTGGATGATCGGCTTGCCGGCGGATTCAACCTTGGACGCCAGATCCTTGATGCGGCGGATGCGCTCCTTGGAGACGCCGACGCGGGCGATGCCGGTGCGCTCGTTGCCGAGCAGGAACTTTGCGTAGTCCCAACCCTTGTTCTCCTCGCCGATCAGGTTCTCGTAGGGAACCTCGACGTCGTCGAAGAAGACCTCGTTGACCTCACGGCCGCCGTCGATGGTCTGGATCGGGCGCACGGTGACGCCCTTCGACTTCATCGAGAACACGATGAAGGAGATGCCCATCTGCTTCTTGGCGTTGTTGTCGGTGCGGCAGAGGCAGAAGATCATGTCGGCGTGCTGGGCGAGCGTGGTCCAGGTCTTCTGGCCGTTGATGATCCATTTGTCGCCACGGCGCTCGGCCTTGGTCTTGAGCGAGGCGAGGTCGGAGCCGGAGCCGGGCTCGGAGAAGCCCTGGCACCACCAATCGTCGACATTGGCGATGCGCGGCAGGTACTTCTTCTTCTGCTCCTCGTTGCCGAAGGTGTAGATGACCGGACCGACCATGCTGACGCCGAAGGCGAGCGGCTGCGGCGCCGGATAGGACTGCAGCTCCTCGTTGAAGATGTAGTGCTGCACGCTGGTCCAGCCGGTGCCGCCATATTCCTTCGGCCAATGGCTGACACCCCAGCCCTTCTTGTTGAGGATGCGCCACCACGTCACCATCTCGTCCTTGGAGAGGTGACGGCCCTCGACCAGCTTGCGCCGCGTATCCGGCGGCACGTTGTCGCGGAAGAACTGCCGCACTTCGTCGCGAAACGCCTGCTCTTCTTTCGTGAATGCGAGATCCATTGGATCCTCCTGTGAAACGTTACTTCATTTCGTCATTACGGCGGCGTCAGCAGCGCGAATCCCGGAAGACGATTTCTGCTGCTGGCGCAGTTCGTGGCGCGACAATTTCCCGACCGGCGTGCGCGGCAGGTCATCGACGAACTCGACAGCCGCCGGCAGCTCATGCTTGCCGAGCTTGCCGGCAAGCTGCGCGCGCAGCTCCTCGAGCGAGAACGGCTTTGCCTCGGTCCTCAGCTTGATGAATGCCTTGGCGGCCTCGCCGCGATAGGGATCGGGAATGCCGAGCACGATCACCTCGTGCACGCCGGGGATGGTGTAGATCGCCTGCTCGATCATCTGCGGATAGACGTTGAAGCCGCCGGAGATGATCATGTCCTTCTTGCGGTCGACCAGGAAGAAATAGCCGTCGGCATCGACATAGCCGATGTCGCCGGTGAGAAAGCGGCCGTCGACGAAGGCCTCGGCGGAGCCTTGCGGCTTGTTCCAGTAGCCCTTGGTGACGTTCGGGCCCTTGATGCGGATCTCGCCGACTTCGCCCGGCGGCAGCACGCGCCTGGGATCGTCCAGCGCGACGACGTCGAGCTCGATGCCGGGCAGCATCAGGCCGATCGAGCCGGGCTTCTCCGGGCCCGTGGGCGGATGGCCGGTGCCGGGCGAGCAGGTCTCGGTCATGCCCCAACCGCTCTTCAGCTTCTTGCCGACCTTGCGCTCGAAGAAGCTCGCGATCTCCACCGGCAGCGGCGCGCCGCCGGAGCCGATGGTGACGAGCGCTGAGAAGTCGCGCTTGTCGAGATCGGGCAACGCAGCGATCGCGATCCACATCGTCGGCACGCCGGGGAAATACGTCGCACGCTTGACCTCGATGTCGCGCATCACGGCTTCGACGTCGAAGCGCTGATGCAGCGAGATCAGATTGCCGCGGCGGAGCGAGGACAGCAGCACCACGGTGAGCGCGTAGATGTGGAACAGCGGCAGCACGCAGATCACGCGCTCGATCACGTCGCCGCGGGCGGCGCGGGCCGGCCTGCCCCAGACGTCGTAGATCGACACCGCCGAGGTGAGATTGCCGTGGGTGAGCATCGCGCCCTTGGGCAGGCCGGTGGTGCCGCCGGTATATTGCAGCAGCGCGACGTCGTCGGCCGCGACGACAGGCCATTGCGCGGGCGCTGTGGCGCCCTCGACGAACGCCTTGAAGGTGACGATGCGGGGATCGTCGGGGATCGCCGCCTGCGGCGTGCCGACCTTGCCCCAATGATCGTCCTCGCAGACGACGAGCTTGTCGATCAGTCCCTTCTCCAGGAATTTCAGGGCGGTCGGCAGCAGGGCCCGGAGGTTGGAGGTGACGAGCAGGCGCGAGCCGGAATCGGTGATCTTGTGCGTCAGCGCAATCTCGCCGTCGAGCGGCGACAGATGCGCGACGCGGCTGCCGGTCTTCAGCGCGCCGAAGAAATTGACGGGGTGATCGGGCGTGTTGCCGAGGAACAGCGCGACCGAGGCGCCCTTACCGCAGCCAGCGCGCAGGAACGCCGCCGCTGCGCGATCGGCCAAGCTTGCGAGCTCGGTGTAGCTGATCGGTCGGTCGCGGAATTCCAGCGCGATGCGCGTGCCGAAATCGGCGGCAGCCTTAGAGAGGAGGTCCGGCAGCGTGCCCTGGACGATGGTGTCGTCCCACCGCACGCCCTCGGGGTAAAACTGTTCGCCGGGATGGGTCATGGAATCCTTAAACCGCACAAACCGTCATTCCGGGGCGCCCGAAGGGCGAACCCGGAATCCATCGGGCAGCGCACTCAGAGGCGAGATGGATTCCGGGCCTGGCCCTGCGGGCCATCCCGGAATGACACCGAGAGTGCAAGCTCCCATCACGCTGCTTTCGACTCCGCAGCCAGCGACGCAAACGTCTTGCCCTCCGCGGCGAGCTTCTTCAGCAGCGGGGCGGGCTCGAGGCTGGGGTCATTGGTCTCCTTGGCGTAGAAGGCCAGGCGATCGGCGATGTGCTTGAGGCCGACGCTGTCGGCCCAGAACATCGGGCCGCCACGGTAGATCGGCCAGCCATAGCCGTAGAGCCAGACCACGTCGATGTCGCTGGGACGCGCGGCGATACCCTCTTCCAGGATCTTCGCGCCCTCGTTGATCATCGGATACATCATGCGCTCGAGGATCTCCTCGTCGCTGACGACGCGCTTCTTGCGGCCGAGACGCAGCAAGGTCTCGTCGATCAGCTTCTCGACGTCGGGGTCGGGCAGCGGCGCACGAGAACCCTGCTCGTACTTGTAATAGCCCTTGCCGGTCTTCTGGCCGAAGCGGCCGGCCTCACACAGCGCGTCCGCGATCTCCGACTTGATGCCGCGATCTTTCCGCGAGCGCCAGCCGATGTCGAGGCCGGCGAGATCGCTCATCGCGAACGGGCCCATCGGCATGCCGAACTTGGTGACGACGGCATCGACCTGCTGCGGCAGCGCGCCCTCGAACAGCAGCTTCTCGGACTGCTTGCCGCGCTGGGCCAACATGCGGTTGCCGACGAAGCCGTCGCAGACGCCGACCACGGCCGGCACCTTCGCGATTTTTCGCGCGATGGTCACCGCAGTCACCAGCGCATCCGGCGCGGTCTTGTCGGCACGCACGATCTCGCACAGCTTCATGACGTTGGCCGGCGAGAAGAAGTGCATGCCGAGCACGTCCTGCGGACGCTTGGTCGACTTCGCGATCTCGTCGATGTTGAGATAGGAGGTGTTGGAGGCGAGCACGGCGCCCGGCTTGGCGTACTGGTCGAGCTTGCCGAACACCTCCTTCTTGACCGCCATGGTCTCGAACACGGCCTCGATGACGAGGTCGGCATCGCCAACATTCTCGATGCCGACCTTGCCGTCGATCAGCGCCATGCGCTTGGCGGGCGCATCGGCCGGGATGCCGCCGCGCGCGGCGGTCGCCTCCCAGTTCTTCTGCATCACGCCCATGCCGCGCTTGAGCTGCTCATCGCCAGTCTCGATCAGGGTGACGGGAATGCCGGCATTGGCAAAGGACATGGCGATGCCGCCGCCCATGGTGCCGGCGCCGAGAATGGCGACGCGGTTCACGGGCCGCGGCTTGGTGCCTTCAGGCACGCCGGCGATCTTGTTGGCCTCGCGCTCGGCGAAGAAGGCGTAGCGCTGCGCCTTGGACTGGTCGCTGGCGACGAGCTTGAGGAAGCCCTCGCGCTCCTTCTTCAGGCCTTCGTCGAACGGCAGGTCGATGGCGTAGCCGACGGCATCGGCGGCGGCGAAGGGCGCCTCGAGGCCGCGCGACTTCTTGGTCATGGCCGCGACCGCATTGGTGAAGATGGAGCGGTCGGCCTTGGCGGCGGCGAGCTTGGAATCGTCGTCGCGCAGGCGACGCAGCGGGCGCTTCTCCGCGAGCAGCTTGCGCACGAAGGCTTCGCCACCGGAGGCCGGGCCCTCGACGATCTCCTCGATCAGGCCGTTCCTCAGCGCTTCCGCAGCCCCGATCGGGTCGCCGCCGACGATCATCTTGACGGCGAGCTCCGGGCCCACCGCACGGGGCAGGCGCTGGGTGCCGCCGGCACCGGGCAGAAGTCCGAGCTTCACCTCGGGCAGGCCGAGCTTGGCCTCTTTCACCGCGACGCGGAAATGGCAGGCCAGCGCGACCTCGAGGCCGCCGCCGAGCGCGGTGCCGTGGATCGCGGCAACGACCGGCTTGGGCGAGTTTTCGATCTCGGACAGCACGTCGTTGAGCGCGGGCGGCTTCGGCGGCTTGCCGAACTCGGTGATGTCGGCACCGGCAATGAAGGTGCGACCGGCGCAGGTCAGCACGATGCCCTTGATGGCGGGATCGGCGATCGCGGCCTTGATGCACTCGAGGATCCCACCTCGGACTGCGGCACTCAGCGCATTGACCGGCGGGCTGTTGACCGTGACGATCCCGACTTCGTCATGACGCTCAAGCTTGACCACTTCGCTCACGGTGTCCCTCCTTGATGGGGATTTACTTTTGTTTCGATTTCGCATTGCGGAATTTAATTCCGCATCTTGACGGCAGGGTTATTTTGAAGCACGGACGTTGTCAACGACTCCGCGCAAGAAGCAGATCAGGGATGAAGCGTACAGGAAAGAAGACCGCGACCGATCGGAATTTCGTCGTCGCGCTTTCCCGCGGACTGGAAGTATTGCGCGCGTTCCACCCCAATGACGGCCTGCTCGGCAATCAGGAGATTGCGTCCCGTACCAATCTGCCCAAGCCCACCGTGTCGCGGCTGACCTACACGCTGACCAAGCTCGGTTATCTCACGCCGGTTCCCCGCTTCGAGAAGTACCAGCTCGCCCCGGCAGCGATGTCGCTCGGCTACGCGGCGCTGGCCAATCTGGGCGTTCGGCATTTGTCCGAGCCGTTCCGCGAAGAGGTGATGCGCGCGACCGGCGGCGCCGTCGCCGTCGGCGGCCGTGACCGCCACAGCATGATCTATTTCGGGCAGAGCCGCGGCAGCGAGACCGTCGGCATTCAACTTGACGTCGGCTCGCGCGTGCCGATTGCAACCAGCGCGATGGGCCGCGCCTATTTCTGGGCACTCGATGACGAAGGTCGCGCCGAAGTGTCGCGCATCCTGCGCGAACATTACGGCAGCCGTTGGCCGAAGATGCGCGAGGGCTTGGAACGTTCCGGCGAGACGGTCGCGAAATACGGCTTTGCGATTTCGGTCGGCGATTGGCACGACGACATCGGCGCGGCCGGCGTCGCGCTCAAGCTCAACGACGGAACCGGACCTTACGCATTCAATTGCGGCGCGCCCGCATTCCGTTTCACGGAAGAGCGTTTGATCAACGACATTGGACCGCGTCTCTTAGCGATGGTAAGGAACATCGAAGCGGCGCTCGGGGGTCTGATGCCGCATTCAAAAAAAGACAGCAGCAAAAAGCTGAAATCAGGAGGAAAAGTTGCGCGTGTGGCCGAGGGATTCAGATAGCCTTTGTCATCATCGGGAGCGGCTCGCATCGCCCCATCGCTCACTGAACGACGTGAGCGAGACGAGATGACGCAGGCACAGCTCGCGCAGGGTACATCGCCCCTGCTCGCGGTTCGCGACGTCAGCGTCGTGTTCGGCGGCATCGTCGCGCTCAACGGCGTGTCCTTCGACATGCACAAGGGCCAGATCCTCGGCTTGATCGGCCCGAACGGCGCCGGCAAGACCACGCTCTTCAATTGCCTCTCGCGCCTCTATCAGCCGTCGTCCGGCGACATCTTGATGGACGGCGTGAGCATCCTGACGCGGCCGCCGCACCGGATCGCCGAGATCGGCATCGGCCGCACCTTCCAGAACGTGGCGCTGTTTCCCAACCTTTCGGTGATGGACAACGTCCGCGTCGGCGCCCATTCGAAGACCTCGAGCGACATTATCAGCGACTCCCTGAAGCTTGCCTGGGTCCGGCGCAGCGAGACAAGCATCAACAAGAAGGTGCACGAGATCCTTGCTTACCTCGACCTCGAGGACGTCGCCCATACCGTCGTGTCCGGCCTACCGTTCGGTACGCAGAAGCGGGTCGAGCTGGCGCGTGCGCTGGCGGCCGATCCGAAGATCCTGCTGCTCGACGAACCCGCCGGCGGCCTCAACCACGAGGAAGTTCATGTGCTCGGCGATCTCATCCGCAAAATCCGCGACGAGCGCCATATGACCGTGCTCCTGGTCGAGCATCACATGGGCCTCGTGATGTCGATCGCCGACCATGTCGTCGCGCTGAATTTCGGCAAGAAGCTCGCGGAAGGCACGCCCGCCCAGGTGCAGGCGGACCCGGACGTCATCAAGGCCTATCTCGGGAGCAAGGATCAATGACGCCACTGCTCAACGTCAAGGACCTGCGCGCTTATTACGGCCAGGTCCAGGCGCTCCATGGCCTGTCCTTCTCGCTCAACGAGGGCTCGCTCGTGACGCTGCTGGGTGCCAACGGCGCCGGCAAGACCACCACACTGCGCGCGATCTGCAACATGGTGCGCTCCACCGGCGGCGTCGAGTTCGAAGGCAAGCCGCTGAACAACCGTTCGACCGAGAGCATCGTGCGGTTCGGCATCGCCCACGTGCCGCAAGGCCGCGGCACTTTCACCAACATGACGGTGGAGGAGAACCTCCAGCTCGGGGCCATCACCCGCAAGGACCGCGCCGGAATCGTCTCCGACATCGAGCGCATGTACGCGCATTTCCCGGTATTGAAGCAGCGCCATACCCAGCAGGCCGGCACGCTCTCCGGCGGCGAGCAGCAGATGCTCGCGGTCGCCCGCGCGCTGATGCTGCGGCCGCGGCTGATGCTGCTCGACGAGCCCTCCTTCGGCCTCGCGCCGCTGGTGGTGCGCGACCTGTTCGGCATCCTCGGCAAGATCAACCGCGAGGACAAGGTCTCGATCCTGGTGGTCGAGCAGAACGCCCAGCTCGCGCTCGAGCTCGCCGACCAGGCCTATGTGATCGAGACCGGGCGCATCGTGATGTCCGGCAAGGCCAAGGACATCGCGAACAACGAAGAAATCCGCAAATCCTATCTGGGTTACTGAGGGAGCCGGCACAATGGAGCTGTTCACCAACCAGGTCCTGGCCGGCATCGCCACGGGGGCGATTTATGCCTGCATGGCGCTCGCCGTGGTCATGATCTACCAGGCCATCGACCATCTCAACTTCGCGCAAGGCGAGATGGCAATGTTCTCGACCTTCATCTCATGGCAGCTGATGCAGTGGGGCGTGTCTTATTGGGCTGCCTTCCTGATCACGCTGGCATTTTCTTTCGTTGCCGGCATCGCGATCGAGCGCATCCTGTTCAAGCCGCTCGTCAAGGCGCCGGTGCTCACCAACGTCGCCGGCTTCATCGCGCTGTTTGCGATCATCAACTCCTCGGCGGGCCTGATCTGGGACTTCACGATCAAGCAATATCCGACCCCGTTCGGCTCCGCACCGTTCCTCGGCAGCCAGCTGATCTCGACGCACCAGGCCGGCATGATCGGCGTCACCGTGGCGCTGCTGCTCGCGCTCTATTTCTTCTTCCAGTACACGCGCATCGGCCTTGCGATGCGAGCCGCAGCGTCGGTGCCGGAATCGGCCCGCCTCGTCGGCATCAACACGAGCTGGATGATCGCGCTCGGCTGGGGCATGGCGACCGCGATCGGCTCGATCGCCGGCATGCTGATCGCGCCCGTCGTATTCCTCGAGCCGAACATGATGGGCGGCGTACTGATCTACGGCTTCGCCGCGGCGGTGCTCGGCGGGCTGTCGAGCCCGTTCGGCGCCGTGGTCGGCGGCTTCCTGGTCGGCGTGTTCGAGAATCTCGCCGGTACCTACATCCCCGGCGTCGGCAATGAGCTGAAACTCCCGATCGCGCTCGCGCTGATCATCTCCGTCCTGGTCGTCAAACCCGCTGGTCTATTCGGCCGGCATATCGTCAAGCGAGTTTGATCATGAGCGCAGCAGAAGAAGTCGTCGCCGAGGGCCACGAGGCGGTCGAGGCGGTTCCGAAGCGGGCCATGACGCTGGGCACCGGCACCTCGCTGGTGGTGCTGGCGGCGCTGTTGATCGTGCCGATGTTCGTCAAGAACTTCATCATCTTCCAGATGACGATGCTCCTGATCTACGGGCTCGCGGTGCTGGCGCTGAACATCCTGACCGGCGGAAGCGGCCAGTTCTCGCTCGGCCAGAGCGCGTTCTACGCCGTCGGCGCCTATGTGTCTGCGGTGCTGATGGAGCATGCCAACGTCAACTACGCGCTGACCATTCCGATCTCCGCCGTGATTTGCTTCGGATTCGGTTACCTGTTCGGCAAGCCGGCGCTGCGGCTGTCGGGCATCTATCTCGCGCTCGCGACCTTTGCGCTCGCGACCGCGATGCCGCAGTTGCTCAAGCTGAACTTCCTGGAGCACTGGACCGGCGGCGTGCAGGGCCTCGTCGTCACCAAGCCGGACGCACCGTTCGGCTTGCCGATGTCGCAGGACATGTGGCTGTACTACTTCACGCTCGCCGTGACGGTCGCGATCTACATCTTCTCGGTGAACCTGTTGCGCTCCCGCTCGGGCCGCGCCTTCATGGCGATCCGCGACAACGAGATCGCGGCCTCCTCCATGGGCGTCAACGTCGCGCTGTACAAGACGCTGGCCTTCGGCGTGTCCGCCGGCATCACCGGCGTTGCCGGCTCGCTCGGCGCCATTGCGGTGCAGTTCGTGGCGCCCGACAGCTACACCATCACGCTCGCGATCTCGCTGTTCCTCGGCATGGTGGTCGGCGGCGTCGGCTGGCTGCCCGGCTCGTTCGTCGGCGCGGCCTTCATCATCTTCGTGCCGAACATGGCGGAGAGCATCTCCAAGGGCCTCTCCGGCGCGGTGTTCGGCGTGCTGCTATTCCTCGTCATCTACCTCGTGCCGCATGGCGCAAGGCAGGTCGCGATCCTGGGCCAGCAACTCGTCGGCAAGCTCAGGAAGAACTGAAGCCCCGTTGAATTAACCAAGGAGACCGAATTGTATTTTGGAAGAACACTGCGAGCCACCGCGCTGGTCACGGCAACGGCGGCCATCACTCTCACCTCCGGCGCTGCACTCGCCCAAAAGAAATACGACACCGGCGCGTCCGATACCGAGATCAAGATCGGCAACATCATGCCGTACAGCGGTCCGGCGTCGGCCTATGGCATCATCGGCAAGACCGAAGAAGCCTATTTCAAGATGATCAACGACAAGGGCGGCATCAACGGCCGCAAGATCAACTTCGTCACCTATGACGACGGCTATTCGCCGCCAAAGGCCGTCGAGCAGGTTCGCAAGCTGGTCGAGAGCGACGAGGTGCTGGTCGTTTTCAACCCGCTCGGCACGCCCTCGAACAGTGCGATCCAGAAGTACCTCAACTCCAAGAAGATCCCGCAGCTCTTCGTCGCGACCGGCGCCACCAAGTGGAACGACCCGAAGAACTTCCCCTGGACCATGGGCTGGCAGCCCTCCTACCAGAGCGAAGCGCAGATCTACGCGAAGTGGCTGATGAAGGAGAAGCCGGACGCCAAGATCGCGATCCTCTACCAGAACGACGATTTCGGCAAAGACTACCTCAAGGGCACCAAGGACGGCCTCGGCGCCAAGGCCTCGTCCATGATCGTCATGGAGGAGAGCTACGAGGTCTCCGAGCCGTCGATCGACGGCCATATCGTCAAGATCAAGGCCGCCAATCCCGACGTGCTGCTGATCTACACCACGCCGAAGTTCGCGGCCCAGACCATCAAGAAGACCGCCGAGCTCAGCTGGAAGCCGCTCCAGATCCTCACCAACGTGTCGATCTCGGTCGGCAGCGTGATGAAGCCGGCCGGCTTCGAGAACGCGCAGGGCGTGCTGTCGGCCGCCTACGCCAAGGACTCCACGGATCCGCAATGGACCAACGACCCCGGCATGAAGAAGTGGAACGAGTTCGTCGACAAGTACATGCCGGGTGCCGACAAGTCGGACACCAGCATGGTCTACGGCTATGGCGCCGCCTCGACGCTGGCCAAGGTGCTGGAGATGTGCGGTGACGATCTCACCCGCGCCAACATCATGAAGCAGGCCGCCTCGTTGAAGGACTTTGCTCCGGATACGCTGCTGCCCGGCGTCAAGATCAACACCAGCGCCACCGACTTCGCTCCGATCGCGCAGCTGCAGATGATGCGCTTCAAGGGCGAGAAGTGGGAACTGTTCGGCGAGATCATCAGCGGTGACGTCGCCTCCGAGTGACGCGTGACGCGATGATTGAGGACGATGAGCCCCCGCGGACAGTCGCGGGGGCTTTTTGTTGACGACAGGCGCCAATCTTGTTCAATGCGATCGATCCATCCCGGGGTAGGAGAACAATGGCCGCCGTTCGTTCCCAGGTTGCGCCGCTCTGGGCCGCGCTTGCCTTGTGCACTGCAATGAGCGGCGAGGCGCTGGCGCAGAAGAAATACGACAGCGGCGCGTCCGATACCGAGATCAAAATCGGTAACATCATGCCCTACAGCGGTCCGGCCTCCGGCTATGCCGCGATCGGCAGGACCGAGGAAGCCTACTTCAACAAGATCAATGCCGAGGGCGGCATCAATGGCCGCAAGATCAGATTCATCTCCTATGACGACGGCTATTCGCCGCCAAAGACGGTGGAACAGGCGCGAAAACTGGTCGAGAGCGACAACGTGCTGCTGATCTTCGGCTCGCTCGGCACTTCCACCAACAGCGCCATCCGCAAGTACATGAACGAGAAGAAGGTGCCGCAATTGTTCGTGGCGAGCGGCGCCTCGAAATGGAACGACCCCAAGCAATATCCCTGGACCATGGGCTGGCAGCCGAGCTACGTCAGCGAGGCCCGGATCTATGCCAAATACATCATGAAGGAGAAGCCAAACGGAAAGATCGGCGTGCTCTACCAGAACGACGATTTCGGCAAGGACTATCTAAACGGGTTGAAGGAGGGCCTCGGCGCCAAGGCTTCGATGATCGTGCGGGAGGAAGCCTACGACACTTCCGAGCCCGCAATCGACGAGCGAGTCGTGAAGCTGAAGGCGGCCGGCGCCGATATCTTCATCAGCCTCACAAACCAGAAATTCGCCGCGCAGGGAATCAAGAAAGCCGCGGAGATCAACTGGCATCCGATGCACATCATCTCCAACGTCTCGGCTTCGGTCAGCGGCGTATTGGAGTCAGCGGGCATTGAAGTCTCGCAAGGCATCCTGTCGGCGACCTACACCAAGGACGGCTCCGACCCGCAGTGGAATGCCGACGACGGCATGAAGAAGTTCTACAGTTTCGTCGCCCAATACGAGCCCAAGGCCAACAAGCTCGATGCCGGCGTCGTGTACGGCTATGCCGCCGCACAGACCATCGTGAAGGTGCTGCAGATGTGCGGCGACGATCTCACCCGCGAGAACGTCATGAAGCAGGCCGCCAGCCTGAAGGACTTCGCACCCGACACGCTGCTGCCAGGCATCAAGATCAACACCGCGCCCGACGATTTCGCCCCGATCGAGCAGCTGCAGATGATGCGCTTCAAGGGCAGGAAATGGGAGCTGTTCGGTGACATCATCTCGAGCGAGATGAGCCACTGAACGACGCAATTCAAAATAGCCGCCTTCCCGTAAAGCAACTCAAGCGGCGAGTTTGCCTCGCAAAAAGAATCTCACGCGCCGGAATATTCAGCACCGCCTTCGACGAGATCGCCGCCCGCGCGAGGCCCGTGCAGGCGTTCTTCTTGCTGACGGCCGTGGATAGGTATTGAATGCGTGACGGAGCGACGCGCAACGATCGCTCCCAATAAGAACAAACGACACATTCAATCCTGTCCAGGGAGATCAAAATGCCTGCAATGCATGTGCGATTGGGGGCCTTCTCGGCTGCCCTCGTGCTGGCCGCCACGCTGTCCACGACAGCGCTCGCGCAGAAGAAATACGACACCGGCGCATCCGACACGGAGATCAAGATCGGCAACATCATGCCCTATAGCGGTCCCGCGTCCGCCTACGGCGTGATCGGCAAGACCGAAGAGGCCTATTTCCGCAAGATCAACGCAGAAGGCGGCATTAACGGCCGCAAGATCAACTTCATCACCTATGACGACGCCTATTCCCCGCCGAAGACCGTGGAGCAGGCGCGCAAGCTGGTCGAGAGCGACGAGGTGCTGCTGATCTTCAACTCGCTCGGCACCCCGCCGAACTCGGCGATCCAGAAGTACATGAACCAGAAGAAGGTTCCGCAGCTGTTCGTCGCCACCGGCGCCACGAAGTGGAACGACCCGCAGACCTTCCCGTGGACGATGGGCTGGCAACCCAACTACCAGATCGAGTCGATCATCTACGCCAAGTATATCCTGAAGAACCATCCGAACGCCAAGATCGCCGTGCTCTACCAGAACGACGATTACGGCAAGGACTATCTGAAGGGGTTCAAGGACGGGCTCGGCGCTAAGGCCGCCTCGATGATCGTCATCGAGGACAGCTACGAAGTCTCCGAGCCGACCATAGACTCCCACATCGTCAAGATGAAGTCGACCAACGCCGACGTGTTCTTCAACATCACGACGCCGAAATTCGCCGCACAGGCGATCAAGAAGAACGCCGAGATCGGCTGGAAGCCGCTGCACTTCCTCAACAACGTCTCGGCCTCGATCGGCAGCGTGATCAAGCCGGCCGGCTTCGAGAACGCGCAGGACATCATCTCGTCGCAATATTTCAAGGATCCCACCGACGCGCAGTGGAAAAACGACAAGGCGATGATCGCCTGGAACGAATTTCTGGATAAGTATTATCCGGAAGCCAACCGCGCCGACGCCTCGGTGATGTACGGCTATATCGTCGCCCAAGGCCTCGTTCACGTGCTCAAGGCATGCGGTGACAATCTCACCCGCGAGAACATCATGAAGCAGGCCGCCAACATCAAGGACTTCGAGCCGGCGGGCCTGTTGCCGGGCATCAAGGTCAACACCTCGGCGACCGATTTCGCGCCGCTCTCGCAACTGCAGCTGATCCGGTTTAAGGGCGAGCATTGGGTGCCATTTGGCGAGGTGCTGAGCGGCGACGTCGGCGGCTGACCATCAACCAGTTGCTCAAGATGTAGCCAAACCGACGAAAGACGCAGCCCCTGCGGCCATGCCGCAGGGGCTTTTCCTTGAAGCTTTCGGGCAAATCGTATTGAATTGCGCTCGCGTCGCGAAGAAAAACGAGACAAGAAAAGGGACGCACACACAAAGAAAAAACAGGGAGATTGGAATGCCTGCTGTCACCGGCAAGCTTGCGGCCGCATCATTGGCGCTCGCGCTCATCGCGGCCTCGGCCTCAACCGCAACGGCCCAGAAGAAATACGATACCGGTGCGACCGACACCGAGATCAAGATCGGCAACATCATGCCCTACAGCGGACCGGCCTCCGCCTACGGCATCATCGGTCGCACCGAAGCCGCCTATTTCAAGAAGATCAACGAAGAGGGCGGCATCAACGGCCGCAAGATCAATTTCGTCTCCTACGACGACGCCTACTCGCCGCCGAAGACGGTGGAGCAGGCGCGCAAGCTGGTCGAGAGCGACGAGGTGCTGCTCGTCTTCAACTCGCTCGGCACGCCGCCGAACTCCGCGATCCAGAAATACATGAACTCGAAGAAGGTGCCGCAGCTGTTCGTCGCCACCGGCGCCACCAAGTGGAACGATCCGCAGAACTTCCCGTGGACCATGGGCTGGCAACCCAACTACCAGAGCGAGACGCAGATCTACGCGAAATACATCCTCAAGGCTATGCCGAACGCCAAGATCGGCGTGCTCTACCAGAACGACGACTACGGCAAGGATTACCTGAAGGGCCTGAAGGACGGCTTGGGGGCCAAGGCCGCGAGCATGATCGTGCTGGAGGAAAGCTACGAGACGTCGGAGCCGACCATCGACAACCACATCGTCAAGCTGAAAGCCACCGGCGCCGACGTCTTCATCAACATCACCACGCCGAAGTTCGCGGCGCAGGCGATCAAGAAGATTTCCGAGATCGGCTGGAAGCCGACCCACTTCCTCAACAACGTCTCGGCCTCGGTCGGCAGCGTGATCAAGCCCGCCGGCTTCGAGAATTCGCAGGACATCATCTCGGCCGCCTATCTGAAGGACGTCTCCGATCCGCAGTGGAAGGACGACGCCGGCATGAAGGCGTTCCTGGAATTCATGACGAAGTACTTCCCCGAGGGCGACAAGCTCGACGGCGGCACCATCGTCGGCTACGGCGTCGCACAGACGCTGGTCGAGGTGCTGAAGAAGTGCGGTGACAATCTCACGCGCGAGAACGTCATGAAGCAGGCGGCGAGCCTGAAGGACTTCCGCACCGAAGTGCTGCTGCCCGGCATCAAGATCAGTACCGGGCCGAACGACTTCGCGCCGATCAGCTCGCTGCAGCTGATGAAGTTCAAGGGCGACAAGTGGGATCTGTTCGGCGAGGTGATCAGCGCCGACGCCGGCGGCTAGAAACTGCAACGCGCGGAGGACGAGCCCCCTGCGCTGATCGCGCAGGGGGCTTCTCCTTTGGGTGGCAATTATGATCACGCGATTGCACAATCGAATGACGGCGAAGGCGCTTACGCTTCGGCACACGATGCGGTAGGCAGATGGCGGCGACCTCGTCGCCGCCAGTCCAGTTTGCGCAAGGCCATTGTCCATGACCGACCGACGTCCCCTGCTCCGCGCGCTCTACGACACTGCCGTTGCTGCCGCCCATCCGGGCGTGGTGCTGGCCCCTCACCTGCGGCCTGCGCCCAGGGGGCGCGTGATCTGCCTTGCGGCCGGCAAGGGCGCCGGCGCGATGGCTGCGGCCGCGGAGCGGCATTATCTCGATGCGCTGGGATTGGCGCCGGAGCGCCTCGTCGGCATCGCCACCACGCGCCACGGCTACGGCGTGCCGACGCGCAGCATTCGCTTGGTCGAGGCCGGTCATCCCGTGCCTGACGAAGCGGGCCTGAAGGGCGCGGCCGACACGCTCGCGCTCGCGGGCGAGGCCGGGCCGGACGACCTGCTGCTGGTGCTGCTCACCGGCGGCGGCTCGGCCAACTGGATCGCGCCGGTGGACGGCATCAGCTTCGCGCAGAAGCAGGCGGTCAACAAGGCGCTGCTGCGCTCGGGCGCGCCGATCGGCGAGATGAACGTCGTGCGCAAGCACCTGTCGCGGATCAAGGGCGGCCGTCTCGCCCGCGCCGGCAGCAACGCCGCGGAGATCGTGACGCTCGCGATCTCTGACGTGCCGCATGACGATCCGTCCGCGATCGCCTCCGGCCCCACCGTGCCCGATCCGACCACGCTGGCGGATGCGCGCGCGATCGTGGCGAAATACAGGCTCGACATCGACGATGCGGTACGCCGCGCGCTCAACGATCCCAACAACGAGAGCTGCAAGCCGGGCGACGCCGCCTTTGCGCGCGCCTCGTTCGAGCTGATCGCGCGGCCCAAGCAGTCGCTGGACGCTGCGGTCAAGCTCGCGCGCGAGGCCGGCTACGGGACCATCGATCTCGGCGCCGATCTCGAAGGCGAGGCGCGCGAGGTCGCCGCCGATCACGCCAGGCTGGCGCTTCAGGCACGCAGCCAGGGCAAGCGCGTCGCGATTCTCTCCGGCGGCGAGCTCACGGTCACCGTGCGCGGCAACGGGCGCGGCGGGCCGAACCAGGAATACGCGCTGGCGCTGGCCTCGCTCTTGAAGGACACTTCCGGCATCGCCGCGCTGGCCGGCGACACCGACGGCGCCGATGGCGGCGCGGGCCACCCGACCGACCCCGCCGGCGCGCTGATCGATGCGGCGACGTTCGCGAAGATGAAGGCGCTGGGGCTCGAGCCGCAGGCCTATCTCGACAACAACGACGCCACCACGTTCTTCGAGGCGACCGGCGACCTGCTGCGGCCTGGACCGACGCTGACCAACGTGAACGACATCAGGGTGATTTTGGTGGATTGACGTTCGCTTACCCTCCCCTGGAGGGTAAGAGTCAAAACTCGTTGGCGATCTTCGCGAGCATCCCGATCAGGGCTTCGCGGTTGGCCTGGCCGAGCAAGTCGTTCAGCCGGGCCTCGTGCTTGGTGGCGACGAGCTTCTTGGCGCGCGCCAGCACGGCCTTGCCCTTGTCGGTCAAGACCAGGATGTGCGAGCGCCGGTCGTTGGTGGAGCGGATCCGCGCGCAGAGGTCGCGGCTCTCCAGATTGTCGAGCATGGCCACGAAGTTCGGCCTGAGGATGCCGAGCGTGGAGGCGATCTCGGTCTGGTTACGGCCGGGGTTTTTCTCGACCAGCAGCAGCACCGAGAACTGCGCCGGCGTCAGCTGGAGCGAGGCCATGCAGCGCAGGAAATTCTCGAACACCTTGAGCTGTGCACGTTTCAGGACATAGCCCAGCTGCTCGGAAAGCTCGCCGAGTTGGAGGGCCTCCGCCTGCGGCTCGCCTGCGTCCTTGCGGCCCTTGGCCGGGTCGGCCGGCTTGTCGGAGGACTTTTCAGCGGTTTTGGAAACGGTCATCGCCTCGTGCTCGTAATCCCGCTAAATTCCGGGGCGGGTCGTTCCCACCCTTGAAGTTATATTTGATAATTGTTATGGACCATACCAAATATCGCCTGCGTTTTTCAATGGCTGTGAACGGACCGTCCACCGCAATCGAGGGGACCGGTCCGGATTAGGGGGAGCGTCCGGTCTTGAATACCACCATCATGCTGTTCCTGGTGCAGGACGGCATCACCAATGGCGCGATCTATGCGCTGCTCGGCCTGGCGCTGGTGCTGGTGTTCGCCGTCACCCGGGTCATCCTCATTCCCCAGGGCGAATTCGTCACCTATGGCGCGCTGACCTATGCCTCGCTGGCCGCCGGCCAGATGCCGGGCACGGCAAAGCTGGCGCTGGCGCTCGGCATCGGCGCGTTCGGCTTCGACCTGTTCGTGGCGCGCAAGGCGCTGCACGGGCGGCTGGTCGTTCGCAGCTTCATCGCCAACGTCGTGCTGCCGGCGATCGTGCTGGCGCTGACCCTGTCGCTCGCGGCGCAGAAACCGCCGGTCGCGGTCTGCATCGCGCTGTCGCTGGTGATCGTGGCGATGATCGGCCTCTATCTCTACCGCATCGCCTTCCAGCCGCTGGCGCACACCTCGGTGCTGGTGCTGCTGATCGCCTCCGTCGGCGTCCATCTCGCGCTGCAGGGCCTCGGCCTGTTGTTCTTCGGAGCCGAAGGCCAGCGCGGGCCTGCCGTGCTGTCCGGCGCCTTCACCGCCGGCGCATTGCGCTTCACCGGCCAGAGCATCACCGTCTATGCCATCACCATCGCCTTCATCGTCGCGCTCTGGCTGTTCTTCGGCCTGACGCTCTACGGCAAGGCGCTGCGCGCGACTGCGGTCAACCGGCTCGGGGCGCGGCTTGCCGGCATCCGCACGACGCTGTCGGGCCAGATCGCCTTCCTGCTGGCCTCCGTGATCGGCGCACTCTCGGGCATCCTGATCGTGCCGATCACGACACTGTATTACGACTCCGGCTTCCTGATCGGGCTGAAGGGCTTCGTTGCCGCGATCATCGGCGGCCTCGTCAGCTATCCCCTCACCGCCGTCGCGGCGCTGGTGGTCGGCATCGTCGAGGCGTTCTCGTCCTTCTATGCCTCCAACTACAAGGAGGTGATCGTCTTCATGCTGCTGATCCCCGTGCTGCTGCTGCGCTCGCTCGCCGCGCCCGCGGTCGAGGAAGAGAAGGACTGAGCCCGATGCAGAGCCGGTTTCCCATCCTCGTCTTTGCGATTCTCATGGCGGCGATCCCGCTCATCCCGGGCGTGCCCCCGTTCTGGATCGTGCTGCTCGACAATATCGGCCTTGCCGCGCTGGTCGCGATGGGCCTCGTGCTGCTGACCGGCGTCGGCGGCCTCACCTCGTTCGGCCAGGCCGCGTTCGTCGGTTTCGGTGCCTACACCACCGCCGTGCTGACGACGGCCTATGGCCTGTCGCCCTGGCTGACGCTGCCGCTGTCGCTCGTGGTCAGCGGCTCGCTCGCGGTGCTGCTCGGGCTGATCACCGTGCGCCTCTCGGGGCATTACCT
Organism: Bradyrhizobium sp. USDA 223; assembly: GCF_044909005.1. Lineage (NCBI taxonomy): Bacteria > Pseudomonadati > Pseudomonadota > Alphaproteobacteria > Hyphomicrobiales > Nitrobacteraceae > Bradyrhizobium > Bradyrhizobium sp. USDA 223. The sequence goes on along the minus strand of NZ_JBIYDR010000001.1, from coordinate 7,582,105 downwards.
GCCGCTCGGCACGCTCGCCTGGGGGCTTGGGCTGTTCTACCTGTTCAGCAAGCTGGAGTTTCTGGGACGCAACGACGGCATCTCGGCGATCCCGCCGCTGTCGATCGGTGCCTTCAAGATGCTCTCGCCCGGCTCGATCTATTACGCGATCTGGGTCGCCGTGATCCTCTCGGCCCTGCTGACGATGAACCTTTTGGACTCCCGCACCGGCCGCGCCATCCGCGCGCTGCGCCGCGGCCATGTCGCCGCCGAAGCGTTCGGCGTCCACACGCCGCGGGCAAAGCTGCTGGTGTTCATCCATGCCGCGGTGCTCGCGGGCCTGTCCGGGTGGCTCTACGCCCATCTCCAGCGCGCGGTGAACCCGACGCCGTTCGGCGCGCATATGGGCATCGAATATCTCTTCATCGCGGTGGTCGGCGGCGCCGGCTATGTCTGGGGCGGCGTGCTGGGCGCCGCGATCGTCGTGATCCTGAAAGAGGTGCTGCAGAGCTATCTGCCGTTGATCCTGCCCGGCTCCGGCCAGGTCGAGACCATCGTGTTCGGCATCATGCTGGTGGCGCTGCTGCAGCTTGCGCCCGGCGGCCTCTGGCCCTGGCTGATGTCGTTCTTCCCCGAGCGCACCGACGGCAAGAAGCCGGACACCTCGCTGAAGCTGGAGCATCGCACCCGCGCGCCCGCCGAGACCGGCGTCCTGCTTCAGGTCGAGAAGGCGCGAAAGCAGTTTGGCGGCGTGGTCGCGGTGAACAACGTGTCCTTCGACGTGCAGGCCCGCGAGATCGTCGCGCTGATCGGCCCGAACGGCGCCGGCAAGAGCACGACCTTCAACCTGATTACCGGCGTGCTGTCGGCAACCTCGGGCTCGATCTCGGTGCTCGGCAGGAAGGTCGACAACGCGCCGCCGCAGGAGATCGTCAAGCTCGGTATCAGCAGGACCTTCCAGCACGTCAAGCTCGTCCCCGACATGACCGTGCTGGAGAACGTCGCGATCGGCGCACATTTGCGCGGCCATTCCGGCCCGATCTCCTCGATGCTGCGGCTCGACCGCGCTGACGAGGCCAAGCTTCTCGCCGAGGCCGCCCGCCAGATCGAGCGCGTCGGCCTCGCCGAGCAGATGCACCAGCTGGCAGGCTCGCTCTCGCTCGGCCAGCAGCGCATCGTCGAGATCGCCCGCGCGCTCTGCGTCGATCCGATGCTGCTGCTGCTCGACGAGCCGGCAGCCGGACTGCGCCACATGGAAAAGCAACGGCTGGCCGCACTGCTCCGCGAGCTGCGCGACGGCGGCATGTCCGTCCTTTTGGTCGAGCACGACATGGGCTTCGTGATGAACCTTGCCGACCGCATCGTGGTGCTCGATTTCGGCACCAAGATCGCGGAGGGCACGCCGGCGACGATCAAGACCAATCCCGAAGTGATCAAGGCCTATCTCGGAGTGGCGGCATGAGCACGCTGTTGTCCGTCACCGACGCGCATGTCGCCTATGGCAAGGTCGAGGCGGTGCGTTCGGTCTCGCTCGAAGTGGGCGCCAACGAGATCGTCACCATCGTCGGCGCCAACGGCGCCGGCAAGACCACGCTTCTCTCGGCCATCATGGGCATCCTGCCGCTGAAGGGCCGCGTCGCCTTTGCCGGGCAGGATCTCGCCCGCCTCGACATCGAGGACCGTGTCGCGATGGGCCTCGGTCTCGTTCCCGAGCATCGCGAATTGTTCGTGACCATGAATGTCGAGGACAATCTCGAGCTGGGCGCGTTCCGGATCGAGCGCAGCAAGGCCAAAGCCTCGATGGAGCGGGTCTATGCGCTGTTTCCGCGGCTGAAGGAGCGGCGCAAGCAGCTCGCCGGTACGCTCTCCGGCGGCGAGCAGCAGATGCTCGCGATGGGCCGCGCGCTGATGGGCGAGCCGAAGCTCTTGATGCTGGACGAGCCGAGCCTGGGCCTTGCCCCGATCATCGTCGCCGACATCTTCCGTATCGTCACCGAGCTCCGCGCCGCCGGCGTCTCCGTGCTGCTGGTCGAGCAGAACGCACAGGCCGCGCTGAAGATCGCGGACCACGCCTACGTCATGGAGCTCGGCGAGTTCGTGCTCAGCGGCAAGGCCAGCGACATCGCCGCCAACGAACGGGTCGCGGCAAGCTATCTCGGCTTCCAGCACGAAGGCGAAAGTGCGATTTAGTGTCGCCTACCCTCCCCTGGAGGGGGAGGGTCGCTTCGCATGTAGCGGAGCGGAATGCGAAGCGGGGTGGGGTGACGGTCTCTCCGCGTCGTAGACTGCCCGTGTTGAGAGATCACCCCACCCCGCTCGCGCTTCGCGCGATCGACCCTCCCCCTCCAGGGGAGGGTAAAAGAAGAAGTGGTTACGGAGCTACACCCGCTGTCTTCTCCCCCTTCAGCGCCGCAACCTCCGCTTCCAGCTCTGCGATCCTCGCATCCCTCGCCGCCAGCGCGGCCGCGACATCGGCTGCATCAAACTTCTGCGGGATGTGCTGCGGGCAGTTGGTGTCCCAGGCTGCGATCTTGAACAGGATCACCTGCTCGGGCCGGGCGCGGTAGCCTTTCGGCATCAGTGACGTGGTCAGCGCTTCGTCGTCCTCGACCACGCGCGCCTCGCCCCAGATCTTCACACGGCGGCGGTGGGCGTAGTCCATCACGAAGATGTAGGCCTTGGAATTCTCCGAGAGATTTCCTTGCGTGATGAACTGCTGGTTGCCGGCATAGTCGGCGAAGGCGAGCGTCTGCTTGTCCAGCACCTTGAGAAAGCCCTTCGGGCCGCCGCGGTGCTGGATATAAGGCTGGCCGTCGGCTGAGGCCGTGGCGAAATAGAAGCTGTTGGCGTCGGCCAGGAACGCGGCGAGATTGTCGTCGACCTCGGTGCGCCAGCCGCGCTGCTCGCTGCGCGCATAGGCCTCGCGCGAGCCCTTGCGCGCCTGGATCGTCTTCACCGCCGGCGAAAAGGCCACGTCGCTGGCATAAGTATCAATTGCCGTCATCGGAACGTCTCCTGAAATTCCGGCGCATTGCTGCGTCTTCCGCGCCTAATCTGGGCCCTTCGGCGTCTAAAACAATTGAGCAGCTTGACACTTCATCATTGCGATATATGCAATAATGCCCATGGACCGCCTGGAAGCCATGCAAGTCTTCGTCACGGTCGCCGACCTGCGCGGCTTTGCGCCGGCCGCACGCAAACTGCGGCTGTCGCCGTCGGCGGTGACGCGGATGATCGCGGCGCTGGAGGAGCATCTCGGCGCGCGGCTGCTGCAGCGGACCACGCGGCAGGTGGCGCTGACTGACGTCGGCACGCGCTATCTGGAGCGCGCGCGGCGCATCCTCGCCGACGTCGAGGAGGCTGACGGCTCGGCGCGGGAGGAACGCCATCGGCCGAGCGGGCGCCTCGTCGTGTCCGCGCCGGTCGGCTTCGGCCGCCTGCATGTCGGGCCGGTCATGACCGCCTATCTCAAGCGCTATCCCGAGGTCACGGCCGAGCTCAGGCTGTCCGACCATCTCGTCAACCTCGTCGAGGACGCCGTCGATGCCGCGGTGCGGATCGGCCATCTCGCCGATTCCTCGCTTGTCGCACGCCAGGTCGGCGAGATGCGACGGATCGTGGTGGCCGCGCCCGGTTATCTCAAGCGCAACGGCGAGCCGAAGACGCCGGAAGCGCTCGCCACGCACCAGACCATCCAGTTCGGCCCCTGGTCCGAATGGCGTTTCCTGCGCGACGGCCGCGATATCGGGCTGCCGCTGTCGCCTCGCTTCATCAGCAACAGCGCCGACGCCGCCCTGCAATATGCCGAGGCCGGCGGCGGCGTGACGCGGGTGCTGGCCTATCAGGCCGCCGAGGGCCTGAAGGGCGGACGCCTGAAGATCGTGCTGGCGCAATACGAGCAGCCGGCGCTGCCGATCCACATCGTCTACCCGACCTCGCGCCTGCTCTCGGCCAAGGTGCGCGCGTTCGTCGATCTCGTGGTGGAGACGGCGGAGTGGAGGTTTGGGTGATCTTTTCCGTCATGGCCGGGCTTGTCCCGGCCATCCACGCGCCACCACGCATGCGGTGCCAAACACGTGGATGCCCGGGTCAAGCCCGGGCATGACAACAGAGAGAGTTGGGCCTCACCCCTTCTTCGGCACCACCCGGAACGTGCCGCTGGCCCGCGCGATCACGGCGTCGTCCGCCTTCACCAGGCACTGCGCGAAGCAGATCGTGTTCCCGGTCTTGATCGCCTCGCCTTCGACCGCGAGCCATTGGCCGATCTCGGCAGCGCCGACATAATCGACCGACAGCGAGATGGTGACGAACGACGTGGTCCAGCCAGTCGCCTGGGCGCAGCTGTAGCCCATGGCGGCGTCAGCGAGCGCCGCGATCAGCCCGCCATGGATCAGTCCGCGGGCGTTGGTGTGTGGCGTCGCCAGGCGCAGTCCGACGGTGACGCCCTTGTCGGTCTTCTTCGAATAGAGCGGCTCCCAGGGATCGGTCAGCGGGGCTTTGCGGAAATGCGGCTCGTAGCCGGCGGGGATGTCGGTGCGGGTCATGGCGGTCTCGCTTCATTGCCTTGGCTGCATTGGAAGCGAATGACGCGAGGAATGCATCACCTACAAAGCTTTAAACGGAATTTGTGCAGATGTTTGAAACGAGCCCCGCCATCGCCGCAACGGCCCGACGATTGCGACCTTTGTCCGCATACATGCTGCTTCCGATCCTGTTAGGCTTTGGTCGCAGCCTGCTTGTGGCAGAGGCTCGCAGGCGATAATTATACCATATAACGTTTGCGCAAAGGGAGGGCGGTGGTCGCCCGAGCAGCGACAAATCCATGCAACATGGCTGACGTAGATGGCGCGACACGGCGCGCCTCAGTTCCGGCTTGAACGCGTCAGCGAATTATATAACATGTTAATTAACGAGACCGGGCCAACGAAGCCCGCCGTCGCAAAAGGGAGAGACGCGTGATGAGGAAAGCCTGTCTGGCCTTGCTGCTGGCAGCAAGCGTGAGCCCTGCGCTCGCGCAGGACAAGACATTTGAGCTGAAGGTCTCGCACTGGGTGCCGGCATCGCATCCGCTGCAGAAATCGCTGGAAGACTGGGTGGCTGCGGTGAACAAGGATTCCGGCGGCACCATTACCGGCAAGGTGTTTCCGGCCCAGCAGCTCGGCAAGGCGTTCGACCATTACGACATGGCGCGCGACGGCATCGCCGACGTCACCTATGTCAATCCCGGCTACCAGCCCGGCCGCTTCCCGATCATCGGCGCCGGGGAATTGCCGTTCCTGATCTCGGATGCCAAGGGCGGCTCGATGGGCCTCGACGCGTGGTATCGCAAATATGCCGAGAAGGAGATGAAGGACGTCAAATACTGCCTCGCCTTCGTCCACTCGCCCTCCTCGTTCCATTCCCGCACCAAGAAGATCGTCAACCCCGAGGACGTGAAGGGCATGAAGATCCGCCCCGCCCACGCCACCATGGCGAACTTCGTCACCTCGCTCGGCGGCACCAACGTGCAATCCTCGGCGCCGGAAGTGCGCGACATCATCGAGCGCGGCGTCGCCGACGGCGTCACCTTCCCCTGGGGCTCACTGGTGCTGTTCGGCATCGACAAGGTGACCAAGTACGACATGGAGGCGCCGCTCTACACCACGACCTTCGTGTTCGTGATCAACAAGGACAAGTACAATGCGATGTCCGACAAGCAGAAGGCCGCGATCGACAAGAACTGCACGGTCGAGATGGCAGGCGCGGTCGGCGAGCATTGGGGCAAGTTCGAGGACGCCGGCATCGCCAAGGTGAAGGCGGAATCCAGCCATGAGGTCTACAAGCTGACGCCCGAGCAGATCGCGGCCTGGAAGAAGGCCGCCGAGCCGCTGGTCAAGACCTGGGGCGACGGCGCCAAGAAGGCCGGCGCCGAACCGGATGCGGCGCTCGCGGAGCTCAAGGCCTCGCTGAAGAAGTACAACGCGCTGGCGGAGTGACGCCCAGCAGTGGCACGCGCTCACTGCACCTCTCCCGCTTGCGGGAGAGGTCGCGCCGAAGGCGCGGGTGAGGGCTCTCTCCTCTTGGGGGTTCTCGATTGTGGAAGCACCCTCTCCCCAACCCTCCCCCCGCAAGCGGGGGAGGGAGCGCACCTCCCTCGCGGACAAACTGAACCCGGCTTCGCTGGATTTAGATAGGAATCTTCCCCCATGAAGCGCTCCTGGATGGATCGCGTGATCGATTCGATCGAATGGATCGCGGCCGGCTTCGTCGGCATCGTCGCGCTCGACATCTTCCTGTCGGTGCTGTTGCGCAACACGCTGAACTATTCGATCCCCGACAGCTTCGACATCGGCCGAATGCTGCTCGGCATCCTCATTTTCTGGGGCATCGCGGCGACCTCCTATCGCGGCACCCACATCACGGTCGACCTGGTCTGGGGCAATGTCGGGCCGCGCCATCAGCGCTGGATCGACGTGTTCGCGACCCTGGTGCTGCTGTTCGTCGTCACCGTGCAGACCTGGACGCTGTTCGACAAGGTTCGGCTGACCTACAACGACAACGTCCAGACCTTCGACCTGCACATGCCGACATGGCCATTCTTCCTCGTCGCGTGGATCGGCGACGTCTGCGCCGTGCTGCTGATCGCGATCCGCACGTACCGGCTGATCTTCCACCCCGAAGACATGCATGAACCCAAGATCAAGGTGACGGAGTAACCATGAGTACCGACGCCGTCGCCGTCATCGGCTTCGTCGCCCTGTTCGCCCTGATGCTGCTGCGCGTGCCGGTCGGCATGGCCATGGGCCTCGTCGGCGTGTGCGGCTTCAGCTATCTCGTGGGCTCGACACCGGCCCTGAAGATGGTCGGTCAGGTCACCATGCGGACCGTGACCGACTACACCTTCGGCGTCATCCCGATGTTCCTGCTGATGGGCTCCTTCGTCAGCAATTCCGGCATGAGCCGCGAGCTATTCCGCGCCGCCAACGGCTTCGTCGGACATTTGCGCGGCGGACTCGGCATTGCCACCGTCGGCGCCTGCGGCGGCTTTGCCGCAATCTGCGGCTCCTCGGTCGCGACCGCGGCGACCTTCTCCGCCGTCGCCTATCCCGAGATGCGGCGCTTCGGCTATCCGCAATCCTTCGCCACCGGCGTGATCGCGGCCGGCGGCACGCTGGGCGCGATGCTACCGCCATCCACTGTTCTTGCGGTCTACGGCATCATCACCGAGCAGGACATCGGCAAGCTGTTCATCGCCGGCATCATCCCGGGCCTGCTCGCGATGACCATGTACATGATCACGATCTCCCTGATCGGCTATTTCCGTCCCGACTTCCTGCCCAAGGGCAAGGTGACGCCGTGGCGCGAGCGCTTTGCCGGATTGAAAGAGATCTGGGCGCCGGTGCTGCTGTTCATCTTCGTCATCGGCGGCCTCTACGGACTGCCCTTCCTGCCGCGCTTCACGCCGACCGAGGCCGGCGGCGTCGGCGCGACTGGGGCCTTCATCATCGGCGTGCTGACCGGCCGCCTCGACCGCGAGAAGGTGCTGGCCTCGCTGCTGCAGGCGACGCGCACCGCGGCTGCGGTGTTCACCGTGCTGATCGGCGCGCTGATCTTCGGCTATTTCCTGACGGTGACGCAGACGCCGCAGAAGGTGACGGAATTCCTCACCGAGCTCGGCCTCGGCCCCTACGGCGTGCTGGCGCTGATCATGGTGATGTATCTCGTGCTCGGCTGCCTGATGGATGCCATGGCGATGATCATCCTGACCGTGCCGATCATCTTCCCGGTGATCATGCATCTGGGGTTCGATCCGATCTGGTTCGGCATCATCATCGTCGTGACGGTCGAGCTCGGCCTGATCACTCCGCCGGTGGGCATGAACGTCTTCGTCATAAAAAGCGTAGTGAAGGACGTCTCCTTCTCCACCATCTTCAGGGGCGTAAGCCCGTTCGTGGCAACGGACCTCGTGCGCCTCGTGATCCTGATCGCCTTGCCGCTGCTGGCGACCTGGCTGCCGACGCGCATGATGGCGCATTAGCTTGGCGAAGACCGTTACTTGCCCTCCCCTGGAGGGGGAGGGTCGATCGCGCATAGCGCGAGCGCGGTGGGGTGACGGTCTCTCCACATTGAAGACTGCCCGAGCGGAGAGATCACCCCACCCCGGCGCTTCGCGCCGACCCTCCCCCTCCAGGGGAGGGTAAGACGCGGTATCGTTCGTCATGGTCAATTAAGAGGTGAAGCGATGACCACCCCGACCCTCGAAACCAAATACGTCTTCACCATCACCGCGCGGATCGGCGACGTCGTGACCGCGGGCGAGACCGGAATCGGCGTCCGCCGGATCATTCCGATCATCGGCGGCGAGGTGACGGGCGCGGTCAGCGGAAAGGTGCTCCCCTTCGGCGCCGACTTCCAGACCATCCGGCCCAACGAGCTGATCGATCTCGAAGCGAAATACGCCTTCGAGACCGAGGACGGTGCGACCGTCTACGTCGAGAACAGAGGTATGCGCTTCGGCCCGGTCGAGCTGTTGCAAAAGCTCAAGCGCGGCGAGCCGGTCGATCCGAAACTGATCTATTTCCGCACCGTGCCGAGGTTCGAGACCGGGCACGAAAAGTACCGCTGGCTGATGGAGCACATCTTCGTGGCGTCTGCGGCGCGCCATGCGGATCGCGTCGTGATCGACGTGCATCAGGTGATGTGAGGGAGAGGCCGTAGGGCCTCTAGCCGGATCGCGCCGGACGATGCTGCGCATCGCCGGGGGCGACCCGGATGAGGTGAAGACGCCTACAACGTCTCTTGCTTATGCCCGCAGTTCTTGCAGGCGAACTTGACGCGGGTCTGGCCCTTCTCCGCCTGCACCCGGTTCGGCGCTCCGCACTTGCCGCAGACGGCCTCGATGCGGGTCGTGCCCTGCTTGACCACGATGGTCTTCTTTTCCATCGATTCGCGGATCAGGCGCTCGGCCTCCTCGCGCAGGGATTGTTTCGACAAAGCTAGTCTCCGCCTCTGGAAAGCGCGAGAGCCATATCGCACCTGCACGCGAAGCACAATGCACCCTGCCTGCCGCGCGCGCCCCTGTCGCCCCAGAGGGCGCGCTGCGACCGTTCGCCTTACGCCGCCTTGGAGACCTCCATCAGCAGCCGCTCGGCCTTGGCATCCTCGATGCGGTTCACGAGGCGGCTGCTCTCATGATTGTCGCGCACGGTCTTGGTCAGGGTGACGCAGGTCTGGATCATCATCACGATCCCCATGGTGAGATAACCCTTCATCCAGAGGTCGATCGGCAGGAAGAAGATGCCGATGGCAACGAGGAAGGCGGACGCTGCGAAGGACGCGTAGGTGAAGCTCACCCAGGCACCGCTGTGGGGCTGGCCGTTCTGGTTCATGATAGTCTCCTGTCGATTGGAATGATGATGGTGTTCGGGTTCGAACTTGAGATCAGGCCGCCGGCATGCGCCTGGACTTCAACCGCGCCAGCACGTCGTCTGCGGTCGTCTTGAGCCGCGGGCCGAAGCCCTGCTCGGCGAGTCGTTCGGCGGTGGCGAGCGGACCGGTGGCCGCGTCGATCTCGACCAGGGCATCGTCGGCCGCTTGCGCCTCCATCTGCCGCTCGCGCAGACGCTTCAAGGTCCCCTCCGCCTCCGGCAATGTCGATTCATAGGGGCGCGCGGCCTCGATGCCGCTGCGGCGAAGCGAGCGCACCGCTTCCGAGGCGCGGGCGATGCGGCGGCCGCGATCGAGCTCGGTGATGCGGGCCTGCGCGTTGGCGACGTGGCGCTTCAGCCGCGCGATCTCGGTCGCGAACAGCGCGCGCGCCGTCATGGCCGCATCGCGATCGGCCTCCAGCGCCGCAATGGCTTCGGCGGCCTCCTTGGCGAGGTCCTCGCGGCCGCCATCCAGCGCCGCAACGGCACGGGTTTCAAGATCGGCGATGCGCGCATTCGTGGCCTCGAGCTTGCGGCCTTCCTGCTGGTCCTGCGCGATCGCCAGCGCCAGCGTGCGCTTGCTGCGCTCGACGGCTGCGGCCGCATCGCGCATCTGCTGGTCCAGGATCAGAAGGGCGGTGCGGTCTTCCAGTTCCTCGCCCGCAGCGGCGACGCTGCCGCGGAAGAGGGTCACGACGGTCTTGAACATTGGTTGCTCCCTGTCTATGAGCGTTGCTCACAAAAGCTTTGTAGCAGGAAACGTGAACATCGTTCAATATTATTTTGAGCGGCGCTCACAAACTTGATTAAGAATGACTAAGGCCTTGGAACGGCGAGAGAAATTGCGCGACGCCCTGATCCAGGCGGCAGAACAGATGATCGCCGAGCGGGGGTTGGCAGGTCTGAAGACGCGCGATTTGGCCCGCGAGATCGGCTGTGCCAATGGCGCGGTCTATAATCTCGTCGCTGATGTCGACGAACTGATCCTGCGGGTCGGCTCGCGCACGCTGCTCCGGCTCGACGAGGCGCTGACTCTCGCAACAAATGCCGGCGAGCCATCGCCACGGGAATCCCTGGTCCGCATCGCCCTCGCCTATTGCGATTTCGCCGCCGAAAACCTCCAGCTCTGGCGCGCGCTGTTCGAGCACCGGATGGAGACGGGCAAGCTGGTGCCGGACTGGTCCGTGCACGACCAGATGCAGCTGTTCCGTCATATCTACCAGCCGCTGGCCGCGCTGTTTCCTGGGCGCAGCCCGGAGGAACTCGGCATCACCGCACGCAGCCTGTTCTCGGCCGTGCATGGCATGGTGGCGCTCGGGCTGGAGCAGAAGCTGGTGGCCGTGCCGCTGCCGGCGCTGCGCAAGGAGATCACGGGCCTCGTGCGTGCGATGATCGACGGGCTGATCGCGCACGACGTGAAAGGAGCGGCGGCGGCTGACTAAAATTTCACCTGTCGCATCGCCAGTCGCGCGCTTAGCCTTCGAGCCGTCCCTCACCTCTCGGAGCACCTCATGCCCCTCCTCATCCGCGGCGGCACCGTCGTCAATCACGATCATTCGCGCCGCGCGGACGTGCTGATCGACGGCGAGACCATCGTCGCGATCGGCGCAGCGCTCGATGCGCCGACGGGTAGCGAGGTCATCGATGCAGGGGGCGCCTATGTCATCCCGGGCGGGATCGATCCGCACACCCATCTCGAAATGCCGTTCATGGGCACCGTCACCGCCGACGATTTCGAATCCGGAACCAAGGCGGCGCTGAGCGGCGGCACCACCATGGTGGTGGATTTCTGCCTGCCCGATCCCGGCCAATCCATGCTGGCAGCGTATCAGGAGTGGCGGCACAAATCCGAGAAAGCGGCCGGCGATTACGGCTTCCACATGGCGGTGACGTCATGGTCGAAGCAAATCCATGACGAGATGGAGATTGTGGTCAAAACCTACGGCATCAACACCTTCAAGCATTTCATGGCCTACAAGGGCGCGCTGATGGTGAACGACGACGAGCTCTACAACTCGTTCGCGCGTTGCGCCCATCTCGGCGCCATACCGGTTGTCCATGCGGAGAACGGCGACGTCGTCGCCCTGATGCAGGACGCCCTGATCGCGCGCGGCGTCACGGGGCCGGAAGGGCACGCCTATTCGCGGCCGCCGGAGGTCGAGGGCGAAGCCACCAACCGCGCCATCATGATCGCCGACATGACCGGCACGCCGGTCTATATCGTGCATACCAGCAGCCGCGAGGCGCATGAGGCCATCGCGCGGGCACGCGCCGCCGGCAAGCGCGTCTATGGCGAGCCCCTGATCCAGCATCTGCTGCTGGACGAGCGTGAATATCAGAACAAGGACTGGGATCATGCCGCACAGCGCGTGATGTCGCCGCCGTTCCGCGACAAACAGCATCAGGACAGCCTCTGGGCCGGCCTGCAAGCCGGCTCGCTCCAGGTGGTTGCGACCGATCATTGCGCCTTCACCACCGAGCAGAAGCGGTTCGGGCGCGGCGATTTCAGGAAGATCCCGAACGGCACCGGCGGCCTCGAAGATCGCCTGGCGCTGCTCTGGACCGCGGGCGTCGCCACGGGGCGGCTGACCAAAGAGGAATTCGTCGCGGTGACCTCGGCGAACATCGCCCGCATCCTCAACATCTATCCGCGCAAGGGCGCGATCGCCGTGGGTTCGGATGCCGATATCGTGGTGTGGGATCCCAAGGCGAGCAAGACCATCAGTGCCAAGCGGCAGATGAGCCGGATCGATTACAACGTGTTCGAGGGTTTTGCCTGCACCGGCGGTGCGGCCGCGACGCTATCGTGCGGCCGTATCGTCTGGAAGGATGGCGATCTGCGCGCCGAGGCCGGCGATGGGCGATACGTCGAACGTCCCGCATTCTCGCCGGTGCATGTGGCAAACTCGGCCTGGAAGGAACTGACGGCTCCGCGCGCCGTCGCACGCGGTGCGGTGACGCCGTAAGCCATCGCGCTCCCTGGCAGACATCCGGGCAACGACAGCCTCGATCTCGGAGAGACTTAGGAACGAACGGCTGGAGGCCTCGTTGTCGCGTAGTTTCTCTCCAGCACGCGAGTCTCCCATGTATCACCACGTCAAGAAGCTGATGTTCACCGTGCGCGTCGACGAGCCCGATCCGCGCTTCGGCAATATGCTCCTCGAGCAGTTCGGCGGCGCCAACGGCGAACTTGCGGCTGCGATGCAATATTCGATTCAGGGACTGAATTGCGAGGATCCCGACCGCAAGGACCTCTTGATGGATATCGGCACCGAAGAGCTCAGCCATCTCGAGGTCGTCGGTTGCCTCGCCCGGATGCATCTTGCGCCCTCGCGGAACGACCGCCAGGCGGCAGAGGCCGATCCTCTGATCGCGATTGCCGGCGGAGGCGGCGTCAATCTGTTCAACTCGCAAGGCAATCCCTGGACCGCGGACTATCTCAAGATCACGGGCGAGCTCGACGTCGATCTCCGCAGCAACATCGCCGCCGAAGCGCGTGCCAAGATCGTCTACGAGCGCCTGATCAATTTTTGCGACGATGCCGGCAGCAAGGACGCGCTGCAATTCCTGATGACGCGCGAGATCACGCATATGAAGGCGTTCGCGCGCGCACTCGAGAGCCTGTCGAAGCCGGCCTTCAGCATCGGCCGGATCGCGCCGACGCCCGGCCTCGTGAACCAGTACTTCAACGATTCCACCGGCAGCGGCGACCACGGCGAAATCGATACCCGCGGCCCCTGGAACGAGGGCGAGGACTGGGTGTTCACGGAATCGCCTGCGCTGCAATCCGCCGATCCCGGCGCGGCCACCCCGATCGTCGCGGAGAGCTCACCGCCTGTCGACGAGGCCGGCCTGACCGATCTGCTGCTCCATGAGCTGCGTGACATCCTCCATGCCGAGAAGCAGCTGACGAAGGCGCTCCCGAAGATGGCGCAGTCCGCCCGCTTCGACCAGTTGCGGGAACTGTTCGAGCAGCATCTGGCCGAGACCGAAAACCAGGTCGAGCGCATCAACGAGTGCTTCGAGCTGCTCGGCGAGAACGCGCGCGCCAAGCCTTGCAAGGGCATGATGGGCCTGATCGAGGAAGGCCAGGAGGTCATGAAGGAAAGCCAAGAGAAGGAGGATGCAGCCGCCGACCTCGCGCTGATCTCTGCGGCGCAACGTGTCGAGCATTACGAGATGGCCGGCTACACCACCGCGCGCAACCTCGCGCAGCAGCTGCGCCACAGCGCGATCGTCGCCCTGCTCTCCAAATCTCTCGCCGAGGAAGAGAATGCCGACCTCCTGCTCAACCAGGTCGCGCGATCGCTGATGTCGGTGGCGAAGATGCCCGCCGCGCTGGAGCAGGCCGAGTAGTCCGCGCCGACGCGCAACACCTATCAACCCACGCCGCCTCGCGTTCGCGGGGCGGCTTGGTGCTTCCTGGCTGTGGCATACAGCTTGCCTCTCGATGCCGGACAATTCCGGAACGGGAGGCACCCTTGAGCATTTCACCCCTCGATTTGAACCGCCGCAGCGTCGTGCTCGGCGGCCTCGGTGTCGCCGGTATGGCAGCCTTTGCTCCACGTCTCGCCCGGGCGCAGGGCCGCAGCGAGACGTTGCTGGTGGTGCAGGAGCTCGGGCCGAACTCGCTGGACATGCAGGGCGTCGGCTCCAACCAGACCGTGAATGGCCTGTCCTGGAACTGTTACGACCGCCTGCTCACCTACGCCTCCAAGACACTGCCGGACGGCACGTTGTCGTATGACCGCGAGAAGCTCGCGCCCGAGCTCGCCGAGAGCTGGGAGGTCGCCGCCGACGGCATGTCCTGCACCTTCAAGCTTCGCAGGGACGCCAAATTCCACGACGGCACGCCTGTGACCGCCAAGGACGTCAAATGGTCGTTTGACCGCGCCGTGAAGGTCGGCGGGTTTCCGACCTTCCAGATGTCGGCGGGATCGCTGGAGAAGCCGGAGCAGTTCGTGGTGGTCGACGACCACACTTTCCGTATCGACTATGTCCGCAAGGACAAGATGCTGCTGTTCAACGTCGCCGTCGTCGTGCCCTTCATCATCAATTCCGAGCTCGCCAGGAAGAACGCGACGCCGGAAGACCCGTGGGCGCTGGCCTGGCTGAAGAACAACGAGGCCGGCGGCGGCGCCTACAAGATCGAGAGCTGGAAGCCGGGCAGCGAGACCGTGCTGACGCGCTTCGACGACTGGAAGAGCGGGCCGCTGCCGAAAGTGAAGCGCGTGATCGCCCGCGACGTTCCCTCCGCCGGCACGCGCCGTGCCATGCTGGAGCGGGGCGATGCGGATATCTCCAGCGGCTTTGCACCACGCGATTTCGAGCAGATCATCAGGGAGGGCAAGGTCAAGGTCTCGGGCGTGCCGATCCCGAACGCGCTGTGGTACGTCGCGCTGAACACCGCGAAGCCGCCATTCGACAATGTCAGGCTCCGTCAGGCCATCGCGTGGGCCATGCCCTACGAGCAGATCCAGACCAGCGCCTTCTTCGGCCGCGCCGTTCCCATGTATGGCGGCGCCGCCGAAGTCTCAAAGCCGGTGTGGCCGCAGCCGTTTCCTTACGTCACCGATCTCGACAAGGCCAAGGCGCTCCTGAAGGAAGCGGGCTTCGAATCCGGCCTGGAGACGACGTTGTCGCTCGACACCGGTACCGCCACCGTCGGCGAGCCGACCGCGATCCTGATCCAGGAGAATCTCGCCAAGATCGGCATCAAGGCGGGAATCGAAAAGATTCCCGGCGCGAACTGGCGTACGACGCTGAACAAGAAAGAGCTGCCGCTCGCGCTCAACCGCTTCAGCGGCTGGCTTGATTATCCCGAATATTACTTCTACTGGAATTTCCACGGCAACAACTCGATCTTCAACATCTCCTCGTACAAGAACAAGGAGATGGACGCCCTGATCGACAAAGCGCGCTTCACCACCGATGCCGCCGAGTACGACAAGACCGTGAAGGATTTCATCGCGCTCTGTATGCGCGACGTCCCCGTGGTTCCGCTCAACCAGCCGATCCACGACGTTGCCATGCAAAAGAGCGTCTCCGGCTACGAATTCTGGTTTCACCGTGAACCGGACTACCGCCAGTTTGCGAAGGGCTAGTTCTGCCGGGCGACGCTGATGGCGCGTGAGGCAGCTCCTGCCTGCATGGTCGAAAAGCCGCGCTCCAGGCGCGCGGCGCTCGCATGCAGCATCGCCGCGTCGAGCCTACCCTGTCGCGATCCTTCCAAGGCGCAGGCAAAGACACGGTAGAACTGCGCGCCGTCATAGGCGACCAGCAGCAGATCGACGCCGGCATTGATCGCCTCGACCGCGGCCTTGCAGACGTCGTTCTGGTAGATCGCGCCCATGATGAGGTCGTCGGTCATCACCACGCCCTGGTAACCCCACGTCCCACGAATGATCCCCTCGACGACGCGCTTCGAATGCGAGGCGGCGCGATCGGGATCGACGGCTGTGAGCGTGACGTGGCCGACCATGAGGGCGCTGCGCGAACGCGACAGCACCTCGCGGAACGGGAGCCAGTCGGTTGCCTCCAGCTCCTTCACCGGCGTGTCGAGATTGGCGCTGAAATGATGCGTGTCGGCGCGCACGCGGCCAATGCCGGGAAAATGCTTGAGCGTGGCGCCGACGCCCGTCTCTTCCAGCCCGCGCACATACGCGCTCGCGATGGTGCTGACGACGGCGGGATCGCTCGCTATCGCGCGCTTGCCGATCAGCGTGTGGAAATCGAGACGGTTGCGCCGCGCCGGCGGCTTGAGGTCGAGCACCGGGGCGAGATTGAGGTTGACGCCGACGTGGGCGAGCTCGCGGCCGTGGATGCGGCCGAACTCCTCGGCCTTGGCCTGCTGCTCATCGGAAGCCAGCCCCGTCAGCGTTGCCAGCGCCGGCACCTTCGTCAGCGGCGGCGCAAGATGCCCGACGATGCCGCCTTCCTGATCGGCGGCGACGATCAGTGACGGCAGGCCGGCTGCGCGCCTGAGATCCTGCAGCGCCGCGATCTCCGCCCGCAACGTCTCGATGGCGCGGCCGCGGATATTGTGCCGGGTAACATAGACGCCGCCGATCAGGCCCTGCTCGGCGAGACGCGCAACCTCGGGAAAGGAGGAATAGCCGACCATGAAGTGCGGCCCGAGCTGCCGCGCCTCGACGGCGCTGGCGTTGAGAACGTCGTGCTTGCGCAGCTCGAACTTCAGATGCGCAGCCGACATCAAGAGCGGCGGCAGGCACCAGAGCACGACGAGCGCCTTGCCGGCGATGGTGCGCCAGCGACCTCCCCACAGCAAAAGAGCGACGATTGCGATGCTTGCGACGACAAGGGAGATGTTTCCGGCGCCACGCAGCACGAGCAGATAGGGATCGTTCTTGTTCGCGGCGACAAATGCAGCGAGCGGCGCGGCGAGCCAGAGCAGGACGAGACCGATGCGGTTGAGCAATTGCATGATGCACCAGGTGCGATGGGCGATGAATGTTTCGCACCTAGCAAAGCGAATCACGCTGCGCGAGAGGCAAAAGCGCGCCTGCACGAAAACTGCAAAAAACTCCTGAAGCCGTGCAGACGATGATCCCGCCGTCTGCACAAGTGCCGTTCAGAATTCGTGATGCCACCACCATTCACGGAGACTCTCTGGACATGACGAGCCTGGCTTCGACGACGGACATCCAACCGATCAGGCCTTCTGCGCTGTCGGCCAAGCTCGCAGTGGCGCTGCTGCTGGCTGGGCTCGCCGACTGGCTGTTCTACGGTCAGCGGATCGGGCTGTCGCTGACGCTGTTTGCGGTCGCGACCGCCTGCGTGTCGGTGCTGTTCAATCACGCGACCCTGGACTGGCGGCGGGCGATGATCAGCGGCGCGATCCTTGTGCTCGGCCTTGTGCCGGCCATGGAAGAGCTCAACACGCTGTCCTTCCTGATCCTCGTCGCGTCGCTGACGATTGCGCTGTTGCTTGCGACCAATCCCGATACGACCGGGCTCACCGACCGCGCCCGCGCGCTGCGCAATTTCCTCCTGCTCGGTCCCTTCAGGTTCTTCCTCGAAGCGCCCCAGATGTTCAACCTGTCGGCCTTCGCACGTGGCATCGCGCTCTGGCTGATGCCCGCGGCGCTCGGCACCGTCTTCATCGCCCTGTTCGCCGCCGCCAATCCGGTGATCGAGCAATGGGTGTCGCTGCTCAATCCCAAGGTCATGTTCGACCATACCAACATGTGGCGCGTCCTGTTCTGGACCTTGATGCTGGCTCTGGTCTGGCCGTTCATCCATGTGAGCTGGCGGCGCAAGACGATAGACATCGCCCCCGTGGCCGAAGGCCCGGTGCCACTGCCGCTGTCGCCTATGGTCTCGGCGGAATTTCTCGGCCCCTCCATCGTCCTGCGCTCGCTGATCCTGTTCAACCTGCTGTTTGCGGCGCAATCGATTCTCGACGGCATTTATCTCTGGGGTCACGTGGCGCTGCCCGACAGTTTGACCTACGCGGCCTATGCCCATCGCGGCGCATATCCGCTGATCGCAACCGCGCTGCTTGCGGCCGCTTTCGTACTGGTGGCGATGCGCCGGGGCGGGCCAGCCGAAAAGTCGAGAGTGATCCGGCCGCTGGTCTATCTCTGGGTAGGACAGAACGTGCTTCTGGTCGGCTCGTCCATCCGCCGGCTCGATCTCTATGTCGACATCTACATGCTGACCTATTGGCGCATCGCGGCCTTCATCTGGATGGGGCTGGTGGCGCTCGGCCTGATCCTGATCGTCGCGCGCATCGTGCTCGACAGGTCCAACCAATGGCTGATCGGCGCCAATCTCGCCGCGTTGACGATCGTGCTCTACGGCTGCTCCCTCGTGAACTTCGACGCCTTCATCGCCGACTACAATGTCACCCATAGCCGGGAAGTGTCGGGAAAAGGCGTGCACATCGACATCGATTATCTCATGACGCTCGGACCGCAGGCGGTGCCCGCCATCGACAAGGCGTTCGCGCTGCGGCCCGCCGCCAGGGAGGGCTGCCTTGTGCCCCGCCGCGACCGCCTTGTAGAACAGCTGCGTCAGGATCTGGCCTGGCGAAGCTGGAGCTTTCGCGACTGGCGGCTCCAGCGCAGGCTGGGCGCCCAGGCAAGAGCTCAGGCCGGCAACCAGCCGGCGAGCTGACGAGGACACGGAGAGTTTCTTGGCGCATCGCATTCTCATCGTCGACGACGAAGGCCACATCCGCGAGGTCATCCGCGTCGCCCTGAAGAAGGCCGGCATGGACGTGATCGAGGCCCGCGACGGCAAGGAGGCGCTTCTCCGCTTTGCCGCCGACAGGCCCGATCTCATCGTGCTGGACATCGGCATGCCCGAGTTCGACGGCCTCGACGTCTGCCGCGAGATTCGCAAAGGCTCCGACGTGCCGATCCTGTTCCTGTCGGCGCGCGACGAGGAGATCGACCGTATCCTGGGCCTTGAGATCGGCGGCGACGACTACGTCACGAAGCCGTTCAGCCCGCGCGAGCTGGTGGCGCGGGTCAATGTCATCCTGCGCCGCCTCAGCCCGCGCAACGGAGAAGCCAAGGCCGGGCCCACCGCGCTGACGCAAGGCGGGCTGCTGATCGATCCCGAACAGCATGTCGCGTCCTTTGCCGGCACGCCGCTGAAGCTGACCGCGATCGAGTTCGGCATCCTGCGCGCGTTCCTGTCCCGGCCGACATCGGTGTTCAACCGCGAGCAGCTGATGCGCGCGGCCTACCAGCTCAACATCCAGGTCTCCGACCGCACCATCGACAGCCATATCCGCAACATCCGCGCCAAGCTCGCGGCGCTTGCTTGCGACAACGTGATCGAGACCATCCACGGCGTCGGCTTCAAGCTCGGCCGCTGCGAGAAAGAGGCATGAGCGCTGCGCCCGACAAATGGCGGCCGTCGCTCACCCTCGTGATCTTCACGGTGCTGGCGACGGTCGGCATATTGCCGCTGGTCGGCCTGTTCTTCTTCCGTCTCTACGACAACCAGCTGATCCGCCAGACCCAGGCCGAGCTGATCGCACAGAGCCGCGTGCTGGCGACGATCTATGCGCAGGAGGTCGCGGCCCGGCTCGACAGCGGCCTCGTGCTCGGCGCCGAGGTGCCGCCGGGCGTGCTGCCCGATCCCGGCGACCAGGTAACACCGATCCGCCCCGCGCTCGACCTCACCGCGAACGACCTGTTGCGGCGGCGGCCCGACGCATTGCCCGCGGCCAGGCAGGCGCAAGCAGCCTATGTCGAGATCGGGGCCAGGCTGACGCCGATCATCCGCGAGACCCAGAAGGTGACATTGGCCGGCTTTCGCATCCTCGATCCGCAAGGCGTGGTGATTGCCGGGCGGCAGGAGGTCGGGCAGTCGCTCGCCCATATCGAGGAAGTCGCGGAGGCTCTGCAAGGGCAATACCGCGCGACTTTACGCAACCGCGTGCCGGACAAGCCGCCGCCGCCGATCTATTCCTTCAGCCGCGGCCTCGGCGTGCACGTGTTCTCGGCGATGCCCGTCATCGTCAACAACCACGTCGCCGGGGTGATCTACACGACGCGGACGCCGAGCAACATTTTCGACCATCTCTATCAGGAACGCGCCAAGTTCGTGCTGGCGGGACTCGCCGTGATCCTCGGCACCATCGCGATCGGCCTCGTGTTCTCGCGCACCATCACGCTGCCGATGCGCGAGCTGATCGACCGCGCCGCCCGAATCGGCCGCGGCGACCGGGAGGCGTTCCAGCCGCTGAAGCATTACGGCACGCGCGAGTTCGCCCAGCTCTCGCACAGCTTTCTCGGCATGGCCGAGCAGCTGGCGCGGCGCTCCGACTATATCGCAACCTTCTCGGCCCATCTGACCCACGAGCTGAAATCGCCGCTGACCTCGATCAAGGGCGCAGCCGAGCTGTTGCAGGATTCGGTGCAAGGCAAGGCCGAGGGCCTGACGCCGGCCGAGCAGAATACCTTCATCGCCAACATCCTGTCTGATACCCAGCGGCTGGAGGCGATGGCGCAGCGGCTGCGGGAGCTCGCCCGCGCCGAGAGCCTGCCGCAGAACGAGCGCACCGAGCTGGCGCCCGTGATCGCCGATCTCAGGAGGCGGTTTCCGGCAAGCTCGATCGAGGCCAGCGGCAGCCTCGACCGGGCGATCGGAATGTCCTCGGAGAAGGCGCTGATCGTGCTGTCGCACATCGCCGACAATGCGGTGCGGCACAAGGCCGGGACGATCAGGCTGGAGGCGGTCGACGCACGGACGACCGTGCTTGTGACGGTCAGCAATGACGGCGAGCCGATCTCGGCGCCGAACCGCGACAGGATCTTCGATGCGTTCTTCACCACCCGCCGCGACCAGGGCGGCACCGGGATGGGGCTGGCGATCGCGCGCGCGGTGATGGCGAGCCATGGCGGCTCGATCAGGCTTAAGCCGACCGACGAGGGCGCAGCCTTCGAGCTCCAGTTTCCGGTTGCCTAGATCGCAAAGACCCAGACGGCGACGATGGTGCCGATGGTGGCGAGACCGGCGATGGTCCAACCGGCGGCGTATTCCAACTCAGGATGACCGGTCGCCCGCATGATCTCAACCGGATCGGCGGTATGCTTCTCTGCCATGACAGCCTCGCACGTTTCTTCCCGCGTCATAGATAAGTCGCATCAGCCGCAAAGAGGTTCCATCACGGAAATGCGAGGCATGACGCAGCTAGGTTTGTTCGCCGACCCGCAGGAAGGCCCGGCCGGCCTTCGCACCACGGACGACTTTATCGATCACGCCGCCGAGCAGGATCTGATCGGCCGCATCGCAGCATTGCCGCTCCAGCGCTTTCAGTTCGGCGCGTTCGAGGGCAACCGCCGGGTGGCGTCGTTCGGCTATCGCTACGACTACACGCTGCAGCGTCTGGCCGAGGCCGATCCGATCCCGGACTGGGTCCGGCCCGTCGCGCGGCAGGCCGAGGCCTGGGCGGCGCTGCCGGAGGGCAGCGTCCGGCAGGTGCTGTGCACTGAATACGAGGTCGGCGTCGGCATCGGCTGGCATCGCGACAAGCCGCATTTCGACAAGGTTCTCGGCCTGTCGCTGGGCTCGCCGTGCAACTTCCGCTTCCGCCGCCGCAACGGCGCCAAGTGGGAGCGCCATACGCTCACCGCCCTGCCGCGCTCGCTCTACATGATGGACGGCGAGGCGCGGTCGCAGTGGGAGCACAGCATCCCCCCGGTCGCGGCGCGGCGCTATTCCATCACCTTCCGGACGATGAAGCGGGCCTGACGGACCATCCAAAACAAAACCGCGAAAACAACCCCATGCACAGTAGCGAGCCGTTGCCGGCGCGAGCCTCGGCTGGGCTGGACAACCGCATGACGGATCGGGATAAAGCGGCGGCGGCGCGACCTGCCCGCCAAGGTGCCGCGAATTCGCCTCAAGACCGGCTGACTAATGAGGCGAATTCTGGCCAGATCAGCGAGCCAAGATGAGCCCCGCAAGGCCGCCACGCCCATGAAGAATTGTCTGACATTTTTCCTGTTTCTGACCATGACTGCGGCCTCCGCACACGGACCCGTGCCGGGCCGGCTGCCGCCCTCCGATCTCGTGCGAGCAGGCCTCACCGATTCCGACACCACCGCCGGCGGCACCGCGCGGCTGTGCGAGCAGGTCACCTTCTCGCGCGGCCTGCGCTATGGCGAGAGCGAGGCCAATGTGCTCGATGTCGCGACTAGCGCGACCAAGGCCGACACGCCGCGGCCGGTGCTGCTGTTCGTGACGGGGGATACCTTCACCGGCGACCGCGGAGCGCCGGAGCTGTCGCGCCAGATCCAGGACCAGGCGATGTGCTTTGCTGCGCGCAATGGCATGATCGGGGTCCGCGTCAATTATCGCCTGGCGCCCGCGGCGACCTGGCCGGCCGGCGCGGCCGATGTGGCCGCGGCGCTGTCCTGGGTTCATGGCAATATCGACCTCTTCAACGGCGATGCCCGCGAGATCGTCGCGGTCGGCTACGGCGCCGGCGCCTTCCACGTCGCGACCATGCTGGCGCATCCCGAGCTGCAGACCGCCGGTGCCGACGTCGCGGGCGTGGTGCTGGTGTCCGGGATCTACCGCGTCGGCAAGGACGCAAGCGACAGCGAGAAGGCCTATCTCGGCGGTGATGCCACCCAGTACGACAAGCGCTCGGTATTCCCCGGTATCCTCAATGTCGACGTGCCGATCGTGCTGGCCTGGGCCGCGGACGATTCCGCCGGCCTCGTGGCGCAGGGCGAGACGCTGAAGAAGACGCTGTGCGGCGCCGGCCATTGCCCGCGCAGCACGCTGCTGCGCAGCCGCGACGGCATCGCGAACGCCTTCGGCCTCGACGGCTCCGGCGACAGCCTCGCGGAGCCGACGCTGCTGCTGGTGCGGCAGTTGGAGGCGCGGGGATTGCCGTAGGGGTTGCGGTAGCGCGGTTTCTACTCTGACCGTTTGCTGGGCCAATCCCCCGCCCTCCGCCGCAGGAGCACACTTCTCGCGTCGTGGGCGGTCGGTACCCTCCCCCTCCAGGCCCCTGGAGGGGGAGGGTCGGCTCACATGAAGCGAAGCGCAATGTGAGACGGGGTGGGGTGACGGTCTATCAGCGTCGCACACTGCCCGGGTCGAGAGATCACCCCACCCCGCTCGCGCTACGCGCGATCGACCACGGGCGAGCTACGCTCGTCCCGGACCCCTCCAGGGGAGGGTAAGAGCAGGTTGCCACACGACACACACTCTCGATCAGAAATCAAAGCAGCGCGTCAACACGCCTGCCATTTCGCTTCCGGCCCATGCGTCGCATCGAAGCGCGACAGCCACACGATTGCCAAACGCTTGACCTAGATCAATCGGCCTTGGTGGGGATTGAGCCGACCTCGTTGGGGGCCAACCACAAGGCGTCGAACATGCGCTTCATCGGCAGGATGCTGTTCGTTTCCGTGATTGCCGTCGCATCGCTGGGCGCGATGTCGCTGCAGCAGCACGCGGATCAACCCGCAAGCCATGAGGAAATCCGCATCGGCAATGTCATGCCGTATTCGGGGCCGCTGTCGGAGTTCGGCGCGATCGGCCAGGCGGAAGCGGCCTATTTCGACATGGTCAACGCGCGCGGCGGCATCAACGGCCGCAAGATCCGCTTCATCACCCGCGACGACAATTCCGATCCGGCAACCGCGCTGGAGCTGACGCGCAAGCTGGTCGAGAAGGACGGCGTGCACCTGATGTTCGGCTCGTTCGGCACGCCCGGTAATCTCGTCACGCGCTCGTACCTGAACGAGAAGAAGATCCCGCAACTGTTCGTCGCCTCCGGCGACGAGGAGCTGAGCCAGCCGAGCGCGTTTCCCTGGACCATGGGCTGGCAGCCGTCGTTCCGGTCGGAAGGGCGCATCTACGCCAACTACATCCAGGCCTCTTACCCCAGGAAGAAGATCGTCGTGCTCTGGCAGAACGACCAGTTCGGGCGCATGCTCTACAAGGGCATCCAGGAGGGCCTCGGCGATCTCAACCGTCACGTCCTCGTCGACATCGCCTTCGATCTGGCCGACGAGCATCTCGACGGGCATGTCTCGATCCTCAAGCGCGCCGGCGCCGATATCTTCGTCTTCCTCGGCGTGCCCTCGACCGCATCCAAGGTGATCAAGCTGGCAGCGTCCCTGAATTGGCGTCCGGTCTTCATCGTCAACGATGCCTCCGCCTCGATCGCCAACGCGATGGCGCCCGCGGGGCTGGAAAACTCTGCCGGCGTGATTTCGGCGGCCTTTTTGAAGGATCCGAGCGATCCGGCCTGGAAGGACGATCCCGGCATGAAGGACTGGTTCGCTTTCATGGACAAATACCATCGGGTCGAAAGCACCAACAACAGTGCGGCCGTCTATGGCTACGCCGCGGCCGAGGCGCTGACGCAGGTGCTGAAGCAATGCGGCGACGATTTTTCGCGCGACAACATCATGCGCCAGGCAGCTTCGCTCCGGGACTATCAGCCTTCGGTCGCATTGCCCAACATCAGGATGAACACCTCGCCCAATCGCTACCTGCCGATCCGGCAGATGCGGCTCGTGCAATTCGACGGGCGGTCGTGGCAGCCGTTCGGGGACGTGATCGAGACGGCGTTCACGGAAGGCGCGGCAAGGTGAGCCTCCACCTGTGCCTTTGCAGGGCTACCCGTCCCCGGCCTTTCCCGCAGAAGAAGCAAGCACGTGACCGTTGGTGCACCGAAGCTTCCAGGGCGTCATGGCCGGGCTAGTCCCGGCCATCCACGTATTTCTTCGCGGCACCAAGAACGTGGACGCCCAGGACAAGCCCGGGCATGACGACCTATTGTGCCTGCCTCACGCCGGCTTCAGTGAGGCCAGCGCGTTCTCCAGGAGCGAGCGGACGCGCGCGGCGTCGCCTGATTTCACCACGGCGGGGTCGAGATAGAGCTCGAGCCCCGGCGCGCGCTCGGTGATGATGCCGCTGTTCTCCGCAGCTTTGTCGTTCAGCGCGTCGACCGAATAGGGGATCACCTCGCGGCGTATGCCCTTCATCGTGATCGCCGGGAGCGCATGGGCGCGGACGATGTCGCTAACGAGGGCGAAGGTCTCGTAGCTCAGCACGATGCCGCCGGGCTCGGCGATCGATTGCAGGCGCGCGGCGAGGTTCGCCTCCGCACCGATGATGGTGTAGTCCATCCGGTCGGCGCTGCCGAAATTGCCGACATTGCAATAGCCCGAGTTGATGCCCATGCGCGAGCGGAACGGCTGCTCGATGCCGGAGGCGCGCCACTTCGCGTTCAGCTCGGCAAGCCGCTGCTGCATGCGCCAGGCCATCTGCAGGCAGGCCTGTGCATCGGCGCGGTCGCCCTTGGTCTCGGGGTCGCCGAAGAAGATCAGCATGGCATCGCCGATGAACTTGTCGATGGTGCCGCCATATTCGTGGGCGATGGCCGACATCTCGGTGAAATATTTGTTGAGCAACTGTGTCAGCTGCTCTGGCTGGAGCCGTTCCGCGGTCGCCGTGAAATTCTGAATGTCGGAGAAGAAGATGGTGAGCTTCTTGCGCTCGGTGTGGATGGTGACGTCCTTCTGGCCCGAGAAGATGCTCTTGTAGACCTGCGGCGGGATGTAGCGCGAGATCTTCATCGACAGCGAGGCCAGGAAGTCGTTGGCGGATTCGAGCTCCTTGTTCATGTTCTTGATGCGGCGCGCCTGACGGCGCTGCAACGACAGGAACGCCAGCCCGCTCCCGGCGGCGATCACGAAATAGGCCAGCAGGAACTTGAACGAGAAGATGTTGGCGGCGATCGGCTGAGCGATAATGACCTCCTGGATGCCCCTGACGTCGCCGACCTTCCAGTCCTTCTTCGGGCTCTCGGGATGGCTGTTGTGGCAGCTGACGCAGGCCGGGCCCATCGTTACGGGGGCAACGAGACGAACCTTGTCGTTGAACAACGAGGTCTCGGTCTCCACGATCTTCTGCTCGGGATCCTTGCGCAGCGCCTCCAGCGCATCCTTCTCGAACTTGTCGAGCTGGTGCGGGGCGCGGTTCTGGAACGGGAAGTCCGAGACGAAGCGGTAGGTGATGTTCTCCTGCTGCGCGCCGATCACCCGGCCGAGCTCCAGCGACAGCGTCGCGGGGATCGGGATCGCGCCAGGCACGGATTCGTAGTTGTGCACGACCTTGGTGCTGCCATTGGGGTTGGCGAGCACGCGCCCGACCACGTTGGAGGCGTAATAGCTGCGCACGCTCGTGATCACCGAATTGAGATCGATCGCCTGGCGCCGCAGCGCCGTCTTGCTGAGCTCGGTCAGGTCCAGCCACACCGCGACCGGCAGGGCGAGCAGGAGGAAGACGATCGCAGCACCCGTGAGGACGCCGCTCTTGCGCTGTTCTTCGGAGATCGCTTGTTTCACGTCGTGGCTCCGTTGTGTGCGATTTTGTCGCAAATCCTTCCGGAATCCGAGACAAAGCATGCGGCGGCACAGAGCCAAGAATTGCCGGCCGGCGCAACCCCATTTTATGGTGGTCGCAGCAAGCGGCTTTTCGTTTGATCACGGATGCTTAAGATCGGCGCCGACCCGCATCCGCGCCGCCGGGAGAGAGCCATGACCGAGACCGTCCGCATCAAGCGCTTTGTCGCACGCCCCGTGATCGTGCCGATGAACCTGCCGCTCCAGACCGCGACCGGGGCGGTCGCCAAGGCGCCGCTGGTGCTGATCGACTGCGAGACCGATCAGGGCGCGGTGGGCCATTCCTATCTGTTCTCGCTCACGCCCTCGGCCTTGAAGCCGCTGGCGGCGATGGTCACGGAAATGTCGGACCTCGTCACCGGCGACGAGCTGCTGCCGTTCGAGATCGAACGCAAGCTGAGCCAGCGTTTCACGCTGCTGGGCCTCGCCGGCCTGCAGCGGCTGGCGCAATCCGGCATCGACATGGCGGCATGGGACGCGCTGGCGCGCACGCGCGGCCTGCCGCTGGCCCGCCTGCTCGGCGGCGCGCCGAAGCCGGTGCGCGCCTACAATTCGAAAGGGCTCGGCATCATGCCGGCGGGCGCCGCGGTGGAGGAAGCCCACAAGCTGCTGGCCGAGGGGTTTCACGCCGCGAAGATCCGCGTCGGCCGAAGCGATGCGCGGGAGGATCTCGCCGTCGTGCGCGCGGTGCGCAAGGCCGTCGGCGACGAGGTCACGCTGATGTGCGACTACAATCAGGCGCTGACGGTCACCGAAGCGATCCGCCGCGGTGAGATGCTCGACGACGAGGGCCTCAGCTGGATTGAAGAGCCGATCCGCCACGACGATCATGCCGGCTGCGCCCGCGTTGCCGACGCGCTGCAGACGCCGGTCCAGATCGGCGAGAACTTCGACAGCGCGTTTTCCATGCAAGCCGCGCTCTCGGCGGAGGCCTGCGACTACGTGATGCCTGATGTCCAGCGCATCGGCGGCGTCACCGGCTGGCTCCGCGCCGCGTCGCTCGCCCATGCTGCCGGCATCGAGATGTCGTCGCACCTGTTCTCGGAAGTCAGCGCGCATCTGCTCTGCGTGACGCCGACCGCGCATTGGCTCGAATATGTCGACTGGGCCGATGCGGTGCTGGCAACGCGGCTGCAGATCAAGGACGGCTTTGCGCTGCCGAGCGAGGAGCCGGGCAACGGGATCGCGTGGGACGAGGCGGCGGTGAGGAAGTATCTGGTGGAGTGACGGGTCTCTCATCTCGCCATTGCAAGCACACCATCTCCTCCCTCGTTGCGAAAGCATGCGACACGGATTAACGATCCGCCATGACCACATGGCGCCCCCATCCCCATATCCGCGTCGTCGCGATCGGCCTGCACTGGCGCGGCGGGCGGCTGCTGGCGGCCGAGGTGCGCGACGATGCGGGGCGGATCAAGGGCGTGCGCCCGCTCGGCGGCGAGATCGAGTTCGGCGAGAGCTGGCGCGCGGCCTTGGTGCGGGAATTCAACGAAGAGCTCGGCATCGACGTCAGCATCGTGGGCGAGCCGCTGGTGATTGAGAACATTTTTGTGCACGAGGCATCGACCGGGCACGAGGTGATGTTCATCGCGGAGATCGCGTTTCTGGATGGCGCATTCGCCGGCCAGGAGCGCGTCGACTTCCGCGAGGACAATGGAGAGCAAATCGTCGCGCGCTGGTTCGACCTTGCCGATCTCGACCTGGAGGGCGGGCCGAGGCTCTATCCGACGGGGCTGAAGGACTTGCTGCTCGGGAGCAAACTCGACGTTCCGTCATCCTGAGGCGCGCACTGCCTCCATGTCGTGATTGCGAGCCACCGGGTCCGCGCGAAACGCACGGCCGATCACAGGCTCCGCGAAGCAGTCCAGAATCCCGTCGCCGAAAGACTCTGGATTGCTTCGCTGCGCTCGCAATGACGGAATGTGGGGCGACAGCATGCCTGCATCGTTGCCGTCACTGTGATCCGCCTCCATCGCGCTTGTAGCGGAAATCGCAATGGGAGGCGCCTTGCATGATAGTCTGCGTGCGCGTGAGCCTGATGTCGGGACCAAAACCTTCCGCGGTGGCAAAGTCCGCGGTGCAGATCAGCAGGAAGCCGAGTTCGGGCTCGCCGAGGGCCTTGTAGAATTCGGCATAGGCGCAGCGCGTCACGTCGAAGGCGAACGCGTCCGCCGCGCCCGTTGCGCTTCGGCGCGGCATCCTTCACTCTGCTATCGCGAGCGAAGGATGGTGGGCACGACAGGGATCGAACCTGTGACCCCTACCATGTCAAGGTAGTGCTCTCCCGCTGAGCTACGTGCCCTAGAGGTCATTTCATCGGTGGGGTCCCTATAACGGCTCACGGGACCCTGCGCAAGGACGGAACGGGGCCGATTTAGGCCGCCAGCATCTTGTTCACTTCGCTGACCAATTCGCGCAAGTGAACGGGCTTGGACAGCACCTTGGCGTTCTTGGGGGCGTCCGAATCCGAGTTCAGGGCAACCGCAGCAAAGCCGGTGATGAACATGATCTTGATGTCGGGGTCGAGTTCCGAGGCCCGGCGGGCGAGTTCGATGCCGTCCATTTCGGGCATGACGATGTCGGTCAGCAGCATCTCGAACGGCTCTTCCCGCAGCCGCTGATAGGCGGCCATGCCGTTGTCGTGGGACGAGACCTGAAAACCGGCGTTTTCCAGCGCCTTGACCAGGAAACGGCGCATGTCGTTGTCGTCTTCGGCGAGCAGGATCTTTGGCATGGCAGGAAACGTCGAATCCCCAGAGGATATCAGCAGAGGTCACTAAGCCCGACAGAGGGTAAATTTGGGGTGAAAATCTTAACCCTGCGCCGGCCCCGCCGCCGGCTCTTTGTGGACCGGAACGAGGTCTGAATCAATCGAGCCGGACCGGCGCGTCCCCTTCCCGCTGGCCGCACGGTTAAGATCTGTTCCAAGAGGCCATCACATCTTTTCGCTTGGCAGAATGGTTGCGATTCCGGACAATGACGACACATAAGAGCCGCGAGATCGGCCGAATCATTGGACCCGGAGCTTGTCCGGATCGGACGGCACGAAGGGACGAAGCCTGAGAAGATGACCCGCTTTGACGGCGACATGTCGCCAGCCTTCGAGATCTTCGAGCCTGCCGAATGGCGCGCGCCCGTCATCTTCAACTCGCCACATTCCGGCTCGACCTATCCTGAGGAATTCCTGGCGGCGTCGCGGATCGACCTGCCCACGCTGCGGCGGTCGGAAGATTCGTTCATGGACGAGCTGATCGGCCATCTGAGCGCGCGCGGCTTTCCGACGGTGCGTGTCAACTTTCCCCGCTCCTATGTCGACGTCAACCGCGAGCCCTATGAGCTCGACCCGCGCATGTTCACCGGCCGGCTTCCGAGCTTCGCCAACACCCGCTCGATGCGCGTCGCGGGCGGCCTCGGCACCATTCCCCGCGTGGTCGGCGACGGCCAGGAGATCTACCGCGACCGCCTCCTGGTCGACGATGCGCTGGGGCGGATCGAGACGCTGTACAAGCCCTACCATCGCGCGCTACGCCGGCTGATCAACAAGGTGCACCAGATGTTCGGCACGGTGGTGCTGGTCGACTGCCACTCGATGCCGTCGGTCGGCGTCAGCAGGGACGAGCCGCGCCGGCCCGACGTCGTGATCGGCGATCGCTACGGCACCAGCTGCACGCCGCTCTTGCCCGATCGCGTCGAGGAGACCATGAGCGGGCTCGGCTATTCGATCGGCCGCAACAAGCCCTATGCCGGCGGCTTCATCACCGAGCATTACGGCAATCCCGCGAGCGGCCTGCACGCCGTGCAGCTCGAGCTCAACCGCGCGATCTACATGGACGAGCGGCGGCGCGAGCGCAGCGCTCGCTTTGCGCAAGTGGCCTCCGACTTCGGCGTTCTCGCCGACGTGCTGGCGACCACGATTCCGTTCGCCGATCTCGGCCCATTCCAGGCCGCGGCGGAATAGGACGCAGCTTCTCTCCGAAACGACGAGGCCTTCTGAGACGAAGAAGCTTTGCGCGCGACTGCGTTTTCGCTTCGCAAGCTTGCGCGCGCGAAATGAAAACGGCGGGGCTCAGAAAAAAGGGCCGCTCGCGAATGACGCAAGCGGCCCAAGTCTAGGGAGGAAACGCCCAAGGAGGGCAGCGGTAACGCGAGGCGCTACCGCACCGCAACAATATGCGACCGCGCCGCACAAAGTGCAAGGGCTTTTGCGCGGTTTCCCATGCAAATCGCACATGGCTCAGTTGCTTCTATGGAAACCCAGATTCAGTTTCTTTGATAAGGAAATTCAATGGGTTGATAGTCATTTGCATACGAACAAGGCAAGGTCGGAACTAAGATTTCAACTCCATGATCGATATTTGGCCAGCAGATGACTGGAATGGGGCAGCCCGCCGCGGCATCCAAAATACCAGGGCGCAACGCCAAGACAGCGCTGCACGCGGCAGGCGAATTGAGCTAGGCAGGAGGCAAGCTCTCCAACTTCGCTTCGAGGATTTCGCCTGTGACGGTGATCGACTTCTCCGCCTTCATCGGTCGGCTCGCCACCGCCTCCGGCGAAACCATCCTGCCGTTCTTCCGCACCTCGCTGTCGATCGACGACAAGAGCAAGACCAAGGATTTCGACCCCGTGACGGAGGCCGACCGCGCCGCGGAGGCGGTGATGCGGCGGCTGATCAAGGCCAACTTCCCCCAGCACGGCATCGTCGGCGAGGAATTCGGCAACGAGCGCGAGGACGCCGACTACGTCTGGGTGCTCGACCCCATCGATGGCACCAAATCCTTCATCGGCGGCTTTCCAATCTGGGGCACGCTGATCGCGCTGTTGCACAAGGGCACGCCGGTGTTCGGCATGATGCACCAGCCCTTCATCGGCGAGCGCTTTTCCGGCGACAACGGTTCGGCCAATTATAAAGGGCCGTCGGGCGAGCGCCGGCTCCAGGTCCGCCGCTGCGCTTCGCTGTCGGAGGCCACGACTTACACCACCAGCCCCCTGCTGATGAACGAGAGCGACCGCGCCATCTTCGGCCGCATCGAGAAGAGCGCGCGGCTGTCGCGCTATGGCGGCGACTGCTACTCCTATTGCATGCTTGCCGCGGGCCACGTCGACCTCGTGGTCGAGACCGAGCTGAAGCCCTACGACATCGCGGCGCTGATCCCGATCGTGACCGGCGCCGGCGGCGTCGTCACCACCTGGGAAGGCAAGCCGGCCCAGGGCGGCGGCCGCATCGTCGCGGCCGGCGACGCGCGGGTGCACGAGGCAGCGTTGAAGCTTTTGAACCAATAACGACTCTCACGCCTCGACGAAGCCGATCAAGCGCGCGCGCCAGCGTACAACCAGCTCACACCGCCTCGGCCCTGAGATGCTCCACCAGCAGCTTGGCCGGCCTTGGCAGCGCCTTGAAGCTGCGCGCGCAGATCACGAGGCGGCGGTTGGCGAAGGCATCGCGCAGGCGGACCATGGCGAGCGGCATGGTCCTGGCGCAGCGGCGGGCCGCGGCTTCGGGCACCAGCGCCACGCCGACATCGGCCGCGACCATCTGGCAGATCGCGTCGAAGTCGCGCAGGCGCGCGCGGAAATGCGGCCGCATGCCGAGCCGCGCGGCGTGCTTCGAGATGTGCATCTGGAGCGCGGTGGCGCTGGTCAGGCCGACGAAGTCGCAAGTCCCTGCCTCCTGAAAGTCGATCTGGCGGCGGCCGGCGAACGGCCCGCGTTTCGACGTCACCAGCGTCAGGCGGTCCTCGCTGAAGCGGAAACGCTCGATATGCTCAGGCAGGGCGTGCTCGGCGGCGAAGCCGAGATCGGCAGCGCCGGCGGTGATCGCCGCCGCGATGTCGGTGCTCTCGCGCTCCTCGATGTCGATGGCGACGTCGCGATGTTCGCGCAGGAAGCCGGCCAGTGCCCTCGGCAGATGCTCCGACAGGCCCGACGTGTTGGCGAGGAAATGCACGCTGGCGCGCACGCCACTGGCAAAGCCGGCGAGATCGCCGCGCATGGCGTCGATCTGATGGATCACGAGCCTGGCATGATCGAGCAGGCTCTCGCCGGCCGCGGTCAACTCGACGCCGCGACGCCCGCGCTTGAGCAGCGCGACGCCGAGCGCATCCTCGAGCCCCTTGATACGCGCGCTGGCCGAGGCCAGGGCGAGATGTGATCGCTCCGCGCCGCGGGTGATGCTTCGCTGGTCGGCGACCGCGATGAAGAGCTGGAGATCGACCAGGTCGAAGCGCATGCGATGTCTCCCTGAGCTCCCTGAGCCTTCGTTGAGGCCGAAGGCTCTCTCCGTAACCTCCAGATTGTGCCCCCGCGCGGCTTCGGTCAATGTGCTGGCATGATCGACCCGCTGCTCATCCTCATCGCCGCCGTGTTCCTGCTCGCCGGATTCGTCAAGGGCGTGGTCGGGCTCGGCCTGCCGACGGTGTCGATGGGCCTGCTCGCCGTGAGCATGGCGCCGAGCCGCGCCATCGCCATCGTCATCGTTCCCGCCATCGTCACCAACATCTGGCAGACCTTCGTTGGTCCTTATCTGCGCGATATCCTGCGGCGGCTGTGGCCGCTGATGATCGGCACCGTGGTCGGCTGCTGGCTCAACGCCGGCGCGCTGACCGGGCCGCATGCGCGCTACGGCACGATCGTGCTCGGCGCCCTGCTCGTCGTCTACGCCGTGATCGGCCTGAACAAGTTCCAGTTCCGCGTCGCGCCCGAGAACGAGAAATGGGTCGGCGGCGTGGTCGGCATCATCACCGGCGTGATCTCGGCCTCCACAGGCGTGCAGGTGATTCCGTCGATGCCGTTCATGCAGGCGATCGGCATGGAAAAGGACGAGCTGGTGCAGGCGCTCGGGGTGTTTTTCACCACCGCGACGCTGGCGCTCGCCTTCAACCTGACCGCGGTCGGACTGCTCACGCCCGCCAATGTCGTGCCGGGCGCCGTGGGCCTCGCCATGGCCTTCGCCGGCATGTTCGTCGGCCAATCGGTGCGGGCGCGAATGCCGGCGGAGGCGTTTCGCCGCTGGTTCCTGATCGCGATGATCCTGCTCGGCCTGTATCTGGCCGGCAGCGCGCTGGCGACGGAATTCGCTTGAACGAGCTACCGTGTCTCCAGCATGGCGACGCGGATGCCGAGATAGACGAAGAGGCCGCCGAGAGCGCGGTTGACCCAGGCGATCGCGCCCTCGGACTGCCGCAGCCGGTAGGCGGCTCTGGCGGCGAACGCCGCCAGCACCAGGCACCACAGTGTCCCCGTGAAGATGAAGATCAGGCCGAGCGTCAGGAAGGCGAGCGGCTTGTGCGGGGCATCGGCTGCGACGAATTGCGGCAGAAAGGCCAGGAAGAACAGCGCGACCTTCGGATTGAGCGCGTTGGTGAAGACGCCCTGGAGGAAGACCCGCTGCAATGAGCTCCGCGCCGGCTCGTCGATGCTTGCAGCCAGCGCCGGGCGCGACCACAGCATCTGGAGACCGGTCACGACGAGATAGGCCGCGCCGACCAGCTTCAGGATCGAGAAGGCCGTGGACGAGGCCATCAGCAGAGCCGAAAGCCCGATCGCCGCGCCCGCGACATGGACGAAGCAGCCGCAACTGATGCCCAAGGCGGCAGCGGCGCCGCCCCGCCAGCCCATCTGCATGCTGCGGCCGATCACGTAAACCGAATCCGGCCCTGGCGTGATGTTGAGCAGCACGCCCGAGAGGATGAAAAGCCCGATCTCGTGAATGCCCAGCATGAAGGTCCTCCGCTGCCGTCCTGGCGGTCCTGGTTCCGCTTAGTCGGTTCGCCCGTTCCCGTCCACTGCCGGGATTGCGCAGGATTTACCTCGAATTTGCAATGCGGATCATGCTTCCGCTGCGGCGCATCTGCTCTATAAAGGCGGGGTTCTTGAAATGCAGGATTCGCGGCAACCGCCACGCTGTGGCCGGTCACCTGATCCCTTGGAGCTTTGAGGATATGGAAAGACGTCTGGCCGCCATCGTCTGCGCCGATGTCGCCGGCTATTCGCGCATGATGGGCAGCGACGAGGCCGGCACCCATGCCGCCTTCAAGGCCCATCGCGCCGCCATCCATCCGATCATCCTCAATCACGGCGGCCGCGTCGTGAAGAACACCGGCGACGGCTTCCTGCTGGAATTCGCCTCCATCGTCGGCGCCACCGAGGCGGCGATCGCGATGCAGACGCTGATGGCCGAACGCAACCGCCATCTGCCGGCCGACCGCGCCATGCAGTTCCGGCTCGGCATCCACATGGGCGACGTCATCGCCGACGAGGACGAGGTCTTCGGCGACGACGTCAACATCGCCGTCCGCCTGGAATCGGTGGCGAGCCCCGGCGGCTTCGCGATCTCGGCCAAGGCCTACCGGGAGGCGAGCAAGCATCTCACCGTGCCGCTGACCGATGCCGGCAACCATCGCTTCAAGAACATCAAGGATGCGATCGGGGTCTTTACCTGGACGCCGGAGGGCGCGCCGGCGCTTGCCCCCGAGCTTCGTGAGGCCTCGGCGCTGTCGCAGCAGTACCGCACCGCGATCGTCGGCGTGCTGCCCTTTGCCAATCTCAGCGACGCCCAGGACGAATATTTCTCCGATGGCCTCACCGAGGACCTGATCCACGCGCTATCGCTGCAATCCTTCTATCGGGTGCTGAGCCGCAACTCGACCTTCGCCTTTAAGGGCAAGAATGTGGGCACCCGGCTGATCGCGCGCGAGATCGACGCCACCTATCTGATCCAGGGCTCGGTGCGGCGCGCCGGCGCCAAGATCCGCGTCACCGCCGAGCTGATCGCGCCAGAGACCGGCGAGCAGCTCTGGACCGGCCGCTACGACCGCGACATCGGCGATTTGTTCGCGATGCAGGACGAGATCACCACCAATTTGTCCGCCGCCATCGCTACCGAGATCGTCCGTGCCGAAGCCTCCGCGCCGGCGCGGCTCTCGACCGACGTGAGCGCCTGGGACCGCTTCCTCAAGGGGCTGTCGCATTACTATCGGCAAACCAAGGAAGATCTGGCCGCCGCGGTCGACCTATTCCGCGAGGCCATCGGGCTCGATCCCAAGCTGTCGATCGCGCATGCCTATCTCGCCACGATCCAGATCCAGAGCATCCAGTTCGGCTGGGTCAAGGGCACGCGCGAGATGTGGGCCGAGGCGATGAACCTCGCCGAGACCAGCGTGCGGCTCGACCCGCGCTCCTCCTTCGCGTTCTCGATCCTGTCCTGGGCCCATTCGCTGGAGGGGCATCACGAGGCGGCAATGGACGCCGCCAAGCGCGCGGTCGCGCTCAATCCTTACGACAATGGCGCGCGCGGCGTGCTTGGCATCTGCCATTTCATGATCGGCGAGCATCGCGAGGCGATCGAGCTGTTCTCGATGGCGTCGCAGCGCGACAACAGCGACCCGCGCTACCAATGGGCGGCGCTGAACGCGTTCAGCCATTATTTGTTGCGCCAATATGACGCGACCCTGTCGTGGGCGCGCGAGCAGCTCTACATCAACCCGAATCACATGCAGGCGCTGGCGATCCGCGCCGCGACGCTGGCGCAGCTCGGGCGAAGCGACGAGGCCAGCGAAGCCGTGAGCGTGCTGATGGCAAATTATCCAACGCTGAACGTCGACAGGCACTTGCGCAACTTCCACTGGAAGCGGCCCGAGGATATCGCCCATTATCGCGAGGGGCTGCTGAAGGCCGGCGTACCGCTCGGCAAGCTGACGCTGGTGCAGAGCGACGTGAGACGGGCCGCCGAATCCTGAGCGAAAGGGCCGCAGGCCCGACGTGGTTCCGGTGCGACCGCCTGCTCGTGTTGACACGACAGTGAAATGGGCCACACTCGTCACACGCTGAAGTAGTATATCGTGCTGTCGGTTTGTTAGGACTTTCCGCGCTCTAACAGCGCGCCTGCTTTTCAAGATTCGCTGCTTTCAGGATTTGGGCCATGCATCACCCCGCTTCGAAGCCGCCCCTCGATCCCTCGATTCCAGTCTCGCCGAACAATCCCTGCCCGTTCCTGCGCGGCCTCGTCGGCGAGGGCTTCGTCGAGGGAGGCACCGTTCCGCTCAACACGCTGTCGCAGACCATCGCCAATGCGACCGGTGAGACGGGGCTGAAGAAGGTCTCGGCCCGCATCCAGGTCCGCGGCGTCGCGATGATCGCCAACGGCGTCAAGCACATTCTGAAGAGCATCTTTTCGGGCGCGCAGCTCGACGCGCTGCGCGGCGGCCCGCTGGACAAGCGCGGCGCCGGCTCGCGCATCCTCGGCGTCGACGGCAAGGTCGACGAGGGCGAGATCGCGCGGCTCGCGAGCTTCGGCCGGAGCTACACCGACCCGAACACCGGCAGCAGCGAGCCCGGCCTCAACGCCGCGGAAATCAAGACCTTCATGCGCGACAACCTCGAGCGCGCCGGCAGCGCCGCTCGCTGGTACTACCCGCTGCTGATGAAGTTCGAATGGCCCATACTTTTGAAGATCATCGGCAAGGGCAAGCAGGGCGAAGAGCGCTATCTCAGCGTGGCCGACGTGCGCACGCTGTTCGAACAGCGCCAATTCCCCGACCGCATCAACCAGCGCATCGTATCGCAGCCGCTGCTGTCGTCCTGCCAGCTCCGCTTTCGCTGGGCGGTCGCGCTCACGGCGCTCGTCATCGGCCTTGGCCTCGCCGGCCTGGTCGCGGTCGCCGAATTCCCCAACCAGATTCGCGCCATGCTGCCGCAGAAGGGCGTGCTGGTGAATCTCCTGCCGCCGCCCCTGCCGGCGATGCCCGAAACCAAGGCTGCCTATTGGCTCGAGCAAAACTGGTCGCTCAAGGACCGACACTGGTTCCACCACGCCAGCCAGGGCACCGCGACGTTCCCGGTGCCCTATGACTGGTTCGTGGCGCTGGAGCAGCCGCGGCTTCACCTGTTCTCCAAGCCGGGTCTGATCAAGGACAGCGCCTATCTCGAACGCTTCGGCTTCATCCCCAGCCCGCAGACGATCCAGACCGACACGGCGACGCTGCGCCGCTTCGGCTACGCCAATGTCTACGAGACCACGCAAGCGTCGGACTGGTCGACGCGCTGGACGCCGGCGGAGAACGTCGACGGCCTGCCGGTCGGCTTCGCGCGCATGACCGGCGTGGTCGATCCCGCGACGAGCCGCCGCGAGGACGACATGATCGGACTGACCTGCGCCGCCTGTCATACCGGCCAGATCCATTACCAGGGCATCGACGTCCGCTTCGACGGCGGCCCGGCGATGACCGACCTGAAGAAGCTCGAGCTCGCGACCGGCCTGTCGATCGCCTATACGCTATACGTCCCGTTCCGCTTCCAGCGTTTCGCCGATCGCGTGCTCGGCCCCGACGCCAGCACGGCGGACCGCGCGGCGCTCAAGCAGAAGCTGAGCACGATCGGCAGCTTCCTGATCGACTGGGCCAAGACCTACGAGAAGACGATCGAAGGCAAGACGACCTGGGACGGCAAGCAGCAGCAGGACACCGAGGAAGGGTTCGGCCGGCTCGATGCCCTCAACCGCATCGGCAACCAGGTGTTTTCGCAGGACCTCGCAATGAGCGGGGTCAAGGGATTCGAGAAGAACCTGCACGCTCAGGACGCGCCGGTCAGCTATCCCGCGATCTGGACGGTGCCCTGGTTCAAGTTCGCCCAGTACGACGCCTCGATCGAGCAGCCGCTGATCCGCAACGCCGGCGAAGCCCTCGGCGTGACGGCGCTGCTCAATTTGTCCGATGCCTATCCGCAGGACAGGCTGTGGCGCTCCTCGGTGAACATCAGGACGCTCGGCTGGATCGAGGACATGCTGAGAGGCCCCGATCCATTCAAGGCGGCTGATGGTCCGAAGTTCGGCGGCCTGCTCGCACCGAAATGGCCCTCGCACATCCTCGGCGATGCCTGGAAGCTGAAGCCCGACCGCGTCGAGCGCGGCCGTGCCATCTACGCGGAGATGTGCTCCGGATGCCATCTGCCTGACATCAACACCCCGGCCTTCTGGTCGTCGAAGCGCTGGGAGCCGAGCGGCGACAGCAAGGTGCTGAATGCGGTCACGATCCCGCTCGACGAGATCAAGACCGATCCCGAGCAGTCCCTGGTTCTCAGCAAGCGGACCGTCGACGTGCCCGGCTTTCTGAAGGTCGACACGGCCGACCTGCAAAAATGGTGGCAATGCGAGATCCCGACGGCGAGCGCTTCGCCCAACGAGATGGTCTATGCGCTGGGCCTCATGACGGTGGTCGATCTCGTCGCCCGCAAATGGATGGACGACGAGAAGATCCCGGAGGCCGAACGGGCGCAGATGTGGAATCTCGCGCGCAAGAACTGTCTCAATCCGGCGCCCGATCCGCGCTATCGCGCGAGGCCCTTGAACGGCATCTGGGCCACCGCGCCTTACCTGCACAACGGCTCGGTGCCTTCGCTGTACTGGCTGCTGAAGCCGCAGAACGAGCGCCCGCAAAAATTCTGCATGGGCCGCCGCGACTACGACCCCGACACCGTCGGTTTCGCAGTCGCCGCCAACGAGCGCTGCAAGACCGGTGAAACGGAGTTCTCCGCGACCGGCTCCGACGGCAAGCCGATCCAGGGCAACAGCGTGCTCGGCCATTCCTTCGAGCGCAAGGACGGCGAGCCGAAGCGCCCCGGCGTCATCGGCCGCATGTTCAAGGACGACGCCGAACGCTACGACCTGATCGAGTATCTGAAGACGCTGTAACGCACCCGTACCTCGTCATTGCGAGCGAAGCGAAGCAATCCAGACTGTCTCCGCGGAAACAGCCTGGATTGCTTCGTCGCAAGAGCTCCTCGCAATGACTGGAGAACGAGGACTCTCCCCCTCGTCGCCGCCCTCACTTGAACAGTGGCGTGCCCGGCACGAAGGCGTCGAAGGCGGCCCAGAACTGCGCGCGGTAGCGGTCCTGCTCCTGGAGGATCTCGTGCTTGGCACCGGCGATCACGAGATGGGAGCCGGCGCGCAAATGATAGGCGAATTCCTCGATCGCCGCGGTCGAGACCACGGTATCGTTGGAGGCCGCCAGCATCAGGATCGGTTGGCGGATCTGTGAGGGGTAGTTCACGCGCTTGAAGGTGTGCATCGCGCGGAAGGCGGTATCGGCCCAGGCGACCGTCGGCGAGGCTAGGCCAAGCGTCGGGTCTTCCTCCAGGATCGCGGCGTTGCGCGCATAGCGGACCGGATCGCTGGTCAGGGGATTGTTGATGAAGGGTTCGAGCCCGGTGAGGCGGTCGCTGCCGCCGGGAACGTAGCGGCCGCCCTGTCCGAAGAGGCGCATCGTCTTGAGCAGCGCACGCACCGGCAACGAGGTGGTGCGCCCGGGCAGGTCGA
This sequence comes from Bradyrhizobium sp. USDA 223, assembly GCF_044909005.1. Taxonomy (NCBI): domain Bacteria; kingdom Pseudomonadati; phylum Pseudomonadota; class Alphaproteobacteria; order Hyphomicrobiales; family Nitrobacteraceae; genus Bradyrhizobium; species Bradyrhizobium sp. USDA 223. Next base: position 7,542,496 of record NZ_JBIYDR010000001.1, on the reverse strand, counting down.
TCATCGGCGCAGACAGCACCATGCGGTCGAACCAGCGCTTGCCGGCATGCGCCACGCGCAGCAGCACCGTGCCGCCCATGGAATGGGCCAGCGCGAAGAAGGGCGGCGGGCAATCCGGCAGCACCACCTGCTGCACGAAGGTCTCGACGTCGATCTCGAAATCGGCGAAGTCACGCACATAGCCTTTGCGCGGATCGCGCAGGCGGCGCGACGAATGGCCCTGCCCGCGCCAATCGATCATCGCCACCGCAAAGCCGCGGTCGCGCAGATCGCGCACGGTCTCGAAATACTTCTCGATCTGCTCGCTGCGCCCGGTGAAGACGCAGACCGTGCCCTTGCGGTTCGCGGGCGGCGCCCAGCGCGCAAAGCGCAGCTCGACGCCATCAGGGGTCTTGATGGTGCCGCTGACGACGTTTTCGGGGACCGGATTGGCGGGAATCGAGACCAGCGTCATTGGGCGTGCTTGGGCGGGAAGTGCTGCAAATCAAGGGGCCAAAGCGCCGAAAAGGCGCCTGTCCCGCCCTCTTGAACGCCGTCTCGTTCCACCCATATCACCTTCGTGCAGGCCGCTACCAGTGTTTCGGAACCGGAACATCAGGCTGCACACAGACTAAAGCCCGGCCCGATTGGCGGGCGGGTTACCAACAGTCGCTCAATGGAGGACTTGACCATGCGTAGCTACGACCTCACTCCGTTCTATCGTTCCACTGTCGGCTTCGACCGTCTCTTCAACCTGCTCGACCAGGCCAGCTCCGACGGCAGCCCCGGTTATCCCCCCTACAACATCGAGCGCACCGGCGAGAATGCCTACCGCATCACCGTTGCGGTTTCGGGCTTTGCCAAGGATGAGCTCTCCATCGTCGCCAAGGAAAACACGCTGACGATCAAGGGCGAGAAGGTCGCGAACGAGAACTCGAAATCCGAAGTGCTCTACCGCGGCATCGCCGCGCGTGCCTTCGAGCGCGCCTTCCAGCTTGCCGACTTCGTGCAGGTGAAGGACGCCTCGCTCGAGAACGGGCTGCTTCACGTCGACCTCGTCCGCGAGATTCCCGAGGCCAAGAAGCCGCGCCAGATCGCGATCAACGCCGGCGCCAAGGCGCAGGTGATCGAGAACTCCGCCGCGCAGGCCGCCTGAGCCAGGCGACCAAACCCAGCGACTTTCAGGTTGCGAAAACGCCCCGGTGCCCCGGGGCGTTTTTTTCGTTGCAATGCATCACAGAACGGTGAAGGCGTAACACCGTCGCCTCGCTCTCCGTCCTTTGGGCATCGAACCAAAAACACGGAGAAGATCATGTCACTCTGGCGCAGCCTTTTCGTCGCCGCGAGCCTGTTGGCGGCTCCCCTCAACTTTGCTCATGCCCAGACACCGCAGACGGTCAAGGCGAAGAACGTCGTGCTGGTGCACGGCGCCTGGGCCGACGGCTCGAGCTGGTCGGAGGTGATCCCGATCCTACAGGCTGCAGGCCTGCATGTGACGGCCGTGCAAAATCCGCTGTCCTCGCTCAGCGACTCCGTCGAGGCGACCAAGCGGGCGCTGGCCGAGCAGGACGGGCCGACGGTGCTGGTCGCGCATTCCTGGGGCGGCACCGTGATCAGCCAGGTCGGCACCGACCCGAAGGTCACCGGCCTCGTCTACGTCGCCGCACGCGCGCCCGATGCCAACGAGGATTTCGTGGCGCTGTCGAAGCAGTTTCCGGCCGGCCCGGCGCGCGCCGGCATCGTCGAGCGCGACGGCTACACCAAGCTCTCGGAAGACGCCTTCCTGAAGTACTTCGCCAACGGCGTGAAGCCGGAGCAGGCCAAGGAGCTCTACGCCGTGCAATGGCCGACGGCGGCCTCGATCTTCGCCGGCCGCACCACGGAGGCGGCGTGGCGCTCCAAGCCGAGCTGGTACGCGGTGTCGAAGAACGACTACACCATCAACCCCGATTTCGAGCGCTTCCTCGCCAAGCGCATGAACGCGACCACGATCGAGCTCGATGCCGGCCACCTCTCGCTGGTGTCGCATCCGAAGGAGGTGGCGAATCTGATCCTGGATGCGGCGGGATATCCGCGGAGCTGAAGCGATCGTCGAAATGGAAAAGGCGCCTGAATGCTCAGGCGCCTTTGTCTTGGCCAACTCTCTCCCAGATGTCGTCCCCGCCTAGTGCGCAATTGCGCACGGGGGCGGGACCCATAACCCCAGGGAGCGGTTTGGCGAAGACTCGGAGTCCGGTACTCGCACCTCATCCCCACCGATAGATCACGCGGTATGGGTCCCCGCCTTCGCGGGGACGACAGCGACGGTGTGATGAGCGGTGTCGCGCCAAACTCCGGTCGCCCTAATCCAGCCCCTGCGCGGCCGGCATGTCCTGTGTCGGCAGGATCGTCGGAGCCGGCCTGGCCTGACCGACGGTTGGTGCGATTGCTTGCGGAGCGGCTTCGGCCGGCTTGGCTTGCACCACGGCGGCCTGCTGCGCCGGCTGGGCCTGCACTGCCTGAGCCTGCTGCGCGGTAGGCTCGGCCGGCTTCGCGGCGACCGGCGTCTCGGCACGCCGCGGGGCAGCCTTCGGCAGCGGCACGGCGCGGCTTGCCACATGCGGTATCGACGCCGGCGGGCGCGGCGGGCCGCTGCGGATCACGGTCGGCGGCGGCAGTGCGGTTTGCGGCCCATAAGCCGCGCGTTCGTCATAGGAAGGCGCCATGCCATAGGCATCAGTGGCGGGCATGAAGCGGATGATCCGCCCGTCGCGGGCGTCGATCACCAGCCGGCCATCGTCGCCACGGCGGTCGATCACCGCAATGGTGTAGACGCTGCCGCGCAGGCGCGGGATACCGAGCGGCAAGAAGCCGTTTTCGCGCAGCACCGCGTAGACCTCCGTCGACGGCAGCAAGGCCTGTGCCGGGCCGCGTTCTTCGTAGCCGTAGCCATAGCCATAGCCATAACGCGGCGGCGGGGCGGCCTCCGGCGGCGCGTAAGGCCCGTCGAAATCCGAGACCGCGATGACGGCCCCTCGAGCGATACCGCCCGCGGGAACCTGGGCATGGACCGCACTGGCAGCCAGCACCAACGCGGCGGCCGCCACACATCCTGTGAAAAACTTCATGATCCAGACGCTCCTGTCAGGCCCTCCGGTGGCCGCCCTGTTTCGCTTCTCGCGGCGTGGCGCGCCTTCCGAAGGGTTGATCCGAAGCTTCGTTGGGGATTTCGGCGCCCGCGGGGCCGGATAAGGGCGTGTTTGCCTCAAAACCGGGGCTGCGCAACTTTTGGAAAGCGATCGATTGACTTCTGCGGAATCGGGACTTCCGCGCGCTTGTGTGCTAGACAAAAATTTGGCAAGGTGATGGTTAGGACAGGAAGACTGTCTCAATTTTGCTTGCGGTTCCGGCATAGGGATTGCAACGAAAGTTGGTGCTCTCGAGCACCAAGAAGGCAACAGGCCAAGCCGTTCTCGGGGACGAAGAACGCCGAGGCCTGAATTTAAGAAAATGCGGCTCGCAACGGACGAGCGGTGGCCCAGGAGCGGGTGCCGCGGAACGCCCAAGGTGCGCCGAAGATGGCGGTGAGGCAGCTTGCCGCATGGAGAGGATAGGAACAATGAACGGGTCGCAATTCGAGCGCGCAAACATCGTGGCAGAAGAGCTGTCGGCGACGGTCGCCTCGAAAACGACCGATCCGATCACCTCACCGATTCAAGAGCACAATTCGCGCCCCAAGGCCGAAGGCCTGTACGATCCGAGCCTGGAGAAGGATTCTTGCGGCGTCGGCTTCATCGCCAACATCAAAGGCAAGAAGTCGCACGAGATCGTCTCGGACGCGCTGAGCATCCTCTGCAACCTCGAGCATCGCGGCGCCGTCGGCGCCGACCCGCGCGCTGGCGACGGCGCCGGCATTCTGGTGCAGATCCCGCACGCCTTCTTCAGCCGCAAGGCCTCAGAGCTCGGCTTCAAGCTGCCGGCGCCCGGCGAGTACGCCATCGGCGCGTTGTTCATGCCGCGCGACACCGCCTGGCGCAACGTGATCAAGAGCATCGTCGCCGACCAGATCAAGGAAGAGGGTCTGACCCTGCTGGGCTGGCGCGACGTGCCGACCGACAATTCCTCGCTCGGCGTCACCGTGAAGCCGACCGAGCCCGCCTGCATGCAGGTGTTCATCGGCCGCAACGGCACCGCCAAGACCGAGGACGAGTTCGAGCGCCGGCTCTACATTCTGCGCAAGTCGATCTCGCAGGCGATCTACCAGCGCCGCGACCGCGGCCTCGCCGGCTATTACCCGTGCTCGATGTCCTGCCGCACCGTGATCTACAAGGGCATGTTCCTCGCCGACCAGCTCGGCAAGTACTATCCCGATCTGCACGAGGCTGACTTCGAGAGCGCGCTCGCGCTCGTGCACCAGCGCTTTTCGACCAACACCTTCCCGGCCTGGTCGCTGGCGCATCCCTACCGCATGATCGCGCACAACGGCGAGATCAACACGCTGCGCGGCAACGTCAACTGGATGGCGGCGCGCCAGGCCTCGGTCAGCTCCGAGCTCTACGGCAAGGACATCAACCGGCTCTGGCCGATCTCCTATGAAGGACAGTCGGACACCGCCTGCTTCGACAACGCGCTCGAATTCCTGGTGCAGGGCGGCTACTCGCTGCCGCACGCCGTCATGATGATGATTCCGGAGGCGTGGGCCGGCAATCCCTTGATGGATGAGAAGCGCCGCGCCTTCTACGAATATCATGCCGCGCTGATGGAGCCGTGGGACGGCCCTGCCGCGATCGCCTTCACCGACGGCCGCCAGATCGGCGCCACGCTCGACCGCAACGGCCTGAGGCCCGCGCGCTATCTCGTCACCAAGGACGATCGCATCGTCATGGCGTCCGAGATGGGCGTGCTGACGATCCCTGAGGACCAGATCATCACCAAGTGGCGGCTGCAGCCGGGCAAGATGCTGCTGGTCGACCTCGAGCAAGGCCGCCTGATCCCGGACGACGAGATCAAGGCTTCGCTCGCCGCCAGCCATCCCTACAAGGAGTGGCTGGAGCGGACCCAGATCGTGCTCGAAGACCTGCCGAAGGTGCCGACCACGGGCGTGCGCTCCAACCTGTCGCTGCTCGACCGCCAGCAGGCGTTCGGCTACAGCCAGGAAGACATCACCATCCTGATGACGCCGATGGCGGCCACGGGCGAAGAAGCCGCAGGCTCGATGGGCAACGACACGCCGATCTCGGCGCTGTCGGACAAGGCCAAGCCGCTGTTCACCTACTTCAAGCAGAACTTCGCACAGGTCACCAACCCGCCGATCGACCCGATCCGCGAAGAGCTGGTGATGAGCCTCGTCTCGATCATCGGGCCGCGGCCGAACCTGTTCGACCTGCAGGGCATGGCCACGACCAAGCGCCTCGAAGTGCGCCAGCCGATCCTGACCGACGCGGACCTGGAAAAGATCCGCTCGATCTCGGAGGTGGCGGAGTCGCACTTCAAGTCGCGCACGCTGGACACCACCTTCCACGCCGGCCTCGGCGCGGCGGGCATGGACCAGGTGCTGGACGAGCTCTGCGCGCGCGCCGAAAGCGCAGTGCGCGAGGGCGTCAACATCATCATCCTGTCCGACCGCATGGTCGGCACCGACCGCGTGCCGATCCCCTCGCTGCTGGCCTGCGCCGCCGTGCATCATCACCTGATCCGCACCGGCCTGCGCACCTCGGTCGGCCTCGTCGTCGAATCCGGCGAGCCGCGCGAAGTGCATCACTTCGCCTGCCTTGCCGGCTACGGCGCCGAAGCGATCAATCCCTACCTCGCGTTCGAAACCATCACCGCGATGAAGGACCGCCTGCCCGGCTCGCTCGACGACTATGAGATCGTCAAGCGCTACATCAAGTCGATCGGCAAGGGCCTGCTCAAGGTGATGTCCAAGATGGGCATCTCGACCTATCAGTCCTATTGCGGCGCGCAGATCTTCGACGCGGTCGGCCTCAAGGCCGACTTCGTCGCCAAGTTCTTCGCCGGCACGCATACCCGCGTCGAGGGCGTCGGCCTTGGGGAGATCGCGGAAGAAGCAGTGCGCCGTCATGCCGACGCGTTCGGCGAGGCGCAGGTCTACAAGACCGCGCTCGATGTCGGCGGCGAATATGCCTATCGCAGCCGCGGCGAGGACCATGCCTGGACCGCGGAGTCGGTGTCGCTGCTGCAGCACGCCGCGCGCGGCAATTCGCAGGAGCGCTACCGCGCCTTCGCCAAGATCCTGAACGAACAGTCGGAGCGCCTTTTGACGCTGCGCGGCCTGTTCCGGATCAAGAACGCGGAGGAAGAGAAGCGCAAGCCGATCCCGCTCGACCAGGTCGAGCCGGCCAAGGAGATCGTCAAGCGTTTCGCCACGGGTGCGATGAGCTTCGGCTCGATCTCGCGCGAGGCGCACACCACGCTCGCGATCGCCATGAACCGGATCGGCGGCAAGTCGAACACCGGCGAAGGCGGCGAGGAAGCCGACCGCTTCAAGCCGATGCCGAACGGCGATTCCATGCGTTCGGCGATCAAGCAGGTCGCCTCGGGCCGCTTTGGCGTCACCACGGAGTATCTCGTCAACTCCGACATGATGCAGATCAAGATGGCGCAGGGTGCCAAGCCCGGCGAAGGCGGCCAGCTGCCCGGCCACAAGGTCGACGCGACCATCGCAAGAGTCCGGCACTCGACGCCGGGCGTCGGCCTGATCTCACCGCCGCCGCACCACGACATTTACTCGATCGAGGACCTGGCGCAGCTCATCTACGACCTCAAGAACGTCAACCCGACGGGCGACGTCTCGGTCAAGCTCGTCTCGGAGATCGGCGTCGGCACTGTGGCCGCGGGCGTTGCCAAGGCGCGCGCCGACCATGTCACCATCGCGGGCTTCGAGGGCGGCACGGGTGCTTCGCCGCTGACCTCGATCAAGCATGCGGGGTCGCCGTGGGAAATCGGCCTCGCCGAAACCCACCAGACCCTGGTGCGCGAGCGGCTGCGCAGCCGCATCGTGGTCCAGGTCGACGGCGGCTTCCGCACCGGCCGTGACGTCGTGATCGGCGCGTTGCTGGGCGCCGACGAGTTCGGCTTCGCTACCGCGCCGTTGATTGCGGCCGGCTGTATCATGATGCGCAAGTGTCATCTCAACACCTGCCCGGTCGGCGTCGCGACCCAGGACCCTGTCCTGCGCAAGCGCTTCACCGGCCAGCCCGAGCACGTGATCAACTACTTCTTCTTCGTCGCGGAGGAAGTCCGCGAGATCATGGCTTCGCTCGGCTTCCGCACCTTCAACGAGATGGTCGGCCAGGTGCAGCTGCTCGACCAGACCAAGCTGGTCGCGCACTGGAAGGCCAAGGGGCTCGACTTCTCCAAGCTCTTCGTCAAGCAGAAGGAAGAGAAGGGTCAGAAGATCTATCACTCCGAGCGCCAGAACCATCATCTGGAGGCGGTGCTCGACCGCACGCTGATCGAGAAGGCGCAGGCAGCGCTCGATCGCGGCGCGCCGGTGAAGATCGAGGCCGCCATCAACAGCACCAACCGCTCCGCAGGCGCGATGCTGTCCGGCGCGGTCGCCAAGATCTACGGCCATGCCGGCCTGCCGCACGACACGATCCATGTCAGCCTCACGGGCACCGCAGGTCAGGCCTTCGGCGCCTGGCTCGCCCACGGCGTCACCTTCGAGCTCGAAGGTGAAGGCAACGACTATGTCGGCAAGGGCCTCTCGGGCGGCAAGATCATCGTCAAGCCGCCGAGGAACTCGGCCATCGTGCCGGAAGAAAGCATCATCGTCGGCAACACCGTGATGTACGGCGCGATTGAGGGCGAGTGCTACTTCCGCGGCATCGCCGGCGAACGCTTCGCCGTGCGTAACTCGGGCGCGGTCGCCGTGGTCGAGGGCGCGGGCGATCATTGCTGCGAATACATGACCGGCGGCATCGTGGTCGTGCTCGGCAAGACCGGGCGCAACTTCGCGGCCGGCATGTCCGGCGGCATCGCCTACGTGCTGGACGAGGCCGGCGACTTCGACAAGCTGTGCAACCTCAGCATGGTCGAGCTCGAGCCGGTGCTGTCGGAGGAGTTGATCAACGCCGGCACCTATCACCATGCCGGCGACCTCGAGGCGCATGGCCGGGTCGACGTGTTCAGGAACCTGCTCGCCTCCGACGTCGAGCGGCTGCACGTCCTGATCTCGCGCCACGCCAAGGCAACCGGCTCCAAGCGCGCCGCCGAGATCCTTGTCAATTGGAAGGACTGGCTGCCCAAATTCCGCAAGGTGATGCCGGTCGAGTACCGGCGCGCACTGCGCGAGATGGCCGCCAACGCGGACGCCGAGCCGAAAATCGCGATCGGGGCGTAAGGCATTACACCTCGTCATTGCGAGCGAAGCGAAGCAATCCAGAAACTCTCCGCGGAAACAGACTGGATTGCTTCGTCGCTTCGCTCCTCGCAATGACGGTGAGGAAACAACAAGACGAATTTAAGCGGCAGGGACTTCGGGTTTAATGGGCAAGATCACGGGTTTTCTGGAAATCGAACGGCACGACCGCAAGTACACCCCGGTCGCCGAGCGCGTGAAGCATTACAAGGAATTCGTCGTTCCGCTCTCCGAGAAGGAGGTGCGCGACCAGGCCGCGCGCTGCATGAATTGCGGCATTCCCTATTGCCACGGCACCGGCTCGGTCGCGCCGGGCACGCCGGGCTGCCCGGTCAACAACCAGATCCCCGACTGGAACGACCTCGTCTACCAGGGCAATTGGGAAGAGGCCTCGCGCAACCTGCACTCGACCAATAACTTCCCGGAGTTCACAGGCCGCATCTGTCCGGCGCCGTGCGAGGCGTCCTGCACGCTCAACATCGACGACAACCCCGTCACCATCAAGACCATCGAATGCGCGATCGTCGACCGCGCCTGGGACAATGGCTGGCTCAAGCCGGAAGTCGCCACCGTCAAGACCGGCAAGAAAGTCGCGGTCATCGGCTCGGGTCCGGCCGGCATGGCCTGCGCGCAGCAGCTGGCGCGCGCCGGCCATGACGTCCACCTCTACGAGAAGTACGCCAAGGCCGGCGGCCTGCTGCGTTACGGCATCCCCGACTTCAAGATGGAGAAGGGCGTCATCGACCGCCGCGTGGCGCAGATGGAGGCCGAAGGCGTCACCTTCCACTACAACAGCCATGTCGGCGCTGACGGCAATGTCGATCCGCGCGAGATGCTCAACGAGTACGATGCGGTGGCGCTGACCGGCGGCGCGGAAGCTCCGCGCGACCTGCCGATCCCCGGCCGCGAGCTCGCCGGCATCCACTACGCCATGGACTTCCTGCCGCAGCAGAACCGCCGCGTCTCCGAGGAGCCGCTTGGCGGCGTCCAGGAGATCCTGGCCGGCGGCAAGCATGTCGTCGTCATCGGCGGCGGTGACACCGGCAGCGACTGCATCGGCACCTCGCTGCGCCAGGGCGCGCTCTCGGTGACCCAGCTCGAGATCATGCCCGCTCCCCCCGAGCGCGAGAACAAGGCCCTGACCTGGCCGAACTGGCCGCTGAAGATGCGAACTTCGTCGAGCCAGGCCGAAGGCGCGGTGCGCGAATACGCCGTGCTGACCCAGAAGTTCTCTGGCGAGAACGGCCAGGTCAAGAAGCTGCACTGCGTCCGCGTCGACGACAAGTTCAAGCCGCTTCCCGGCACCGAGTTCGAGCTCGATGCCGAGCTCGTCCTGCTCGCGATGGGCTTCGTCCACCCCGTGCACGAGGGCCTGTTGAAGCTGCTCGCGGTCGACCTCGACCCGCGCGGCAACGTCAAGGCCAACACGCTGGACTACCAGACCTCGCGCCCGAACGTGTTCACCGCCGGCGACATGCGGCGTGGGCAATCGCTGGTGGTGTGGGCGATCCGCGAGGGCCGGCTGTGCGCGAGGTCGATCGACACGTTTTTGATGGGGAAGACGGATTTGCCGCGGTGAGTTTTTGCTCTGCCGCCAGATCAGCAAACAGTGTCATCGCCCGGCTTTGACCGGGCGATCCAGTATTCCAGAGACGCCGGTTTGATGCGGACAGGCCGCGGCGTACTGGATGCCCCGGTCAAGCCGGGGCATGACAGCGAAGTGAATAGTTAGAGGGCAGGCCTCAACCCAAGACGTGCGGAAAGTGCTCCGCGTCCCACTCGTCAAGTCGGAACAGCACCTTGCCGTATTCGAGAATCTTATCGTCCGGTCGATAGGGGCGCGTCGAAACTTCAATGTCCGATGGGACTTCACTTGGCATCAAGTGAAAGTGCTCGTTAGTTTCGCTCAGAGCCAGTAGCTGCTTCACAAGAAGGTCTCGGCCTTCCGGGTTAAGCCATAGCTCGAATTCGCCAGCCGAATTGATGTCCAAGGTAATTCGAGCGGCCATGGCGGCTTTCCTCTAATTCTGCAGCCTCACCCCCAGCAGCACCACCGTGCCCTGCGAGCTCGATCCCGGCTGGCTCGAATTCAGGATGTCGTGGCGCAGCGTGCCCTTGACCCAGATGTTGCGGTTGAGCTTGTAAATCAAATTGCTTTCGAACGAGTAGGTCTTGTCGTTGCGGTTCTGGCCCTGGTAGTCGAGCGTGCCATAGGTGAACTTGCCGACCGCGGTGAGCCAGCGGCGGAAGTCGTGGTCGACTTCGGCCGAGTAGGTGCGCACCAAAACTCCGGATGAGCCGGGGACCGTGGTCTCCGAGATCTGCGTGTCGGTGAAGAACTTCACCGTGGTGAGGCCGCTGGCGCTCCAGATCAGCGAGCCCGTGGTCAGAAGCCCTGCGAGCTGGCTGAGGCGCGGGTCGGTGTAGCTGCGCGCGGAATAGCCGACCGAGATCTCGCCGGTGAGGATGCGCGAGAACTCGAAGGACGAGCCGACCTTGGCATAGCCTCCGTTCGAATCGCGGAAATAGCCGTTGCGGTCGGCCGCCTGGTCGTGGACGCGCCTGTCGCCCTGGACCTCGACGAAGGGCTTCAGGCCGGGCTTGAGGTCGTAGGAAAAGCGGCCGACGCCGCCGTACTGGTTGAAGTTGCGGTCGTCGTTGCTGAAGGTCGAGCCGTCGGTGAGCTTCGAATCGGTGTAGGCGGTGCGATCGATGGTGGCGCCGGCCGCAACCTGGAAGCGGTTGAAGGTCTGGTCGAAGCCGAGCGTCGTGCCGTAGGCGGCGTAGACCGGGTATCGCTGCAGGCCGGCCTGCACGTTGGGGCTGCCGGGATTGTCGGTGGCGAGCCGCAAACGCAGCTGCGAGAGAAGCTTGAAGTCGCGGGTGACGTCGAGCCGGCCGTCGACATGGCCGTTGAAATCGGGCCGATTGGCCTCGACCGGCGATGGCGAGGCGAGGCCGTTGATCGTCGCCGGCATGTCGTTGGTGTAGCCCGAGAACGAGCCGCGCAGATCGGCGACCAGTGCGTGGCGCTCCCAATCCGACACCACGAGCAGATCGGGCGCGATGACATAGGCCGGCGACCCGACCGGTCTGTTGAGGCGCGTCGGATTGCTGTCGTAGCCGGCGGAGAGCTCGAGCCCGCCCTTGATCAGGAAGCTGCCGGCGTAATCGCCGACCGCGCCGAACGGATCGTCATCGGCCTTGAGACGACGGCGCAGCGGCTGGCCGGGCACATTGCCCGCCATTGCCGCCGGCACCGGCACCTTGTGCGCGGTCTCGGACGGCGGCGGCGCAATGCGCGGTGGGCCGAGCGTCGTGGCCGGCGTTGCGGGTGGCGGCGGCGAGCCGGGACCGACGCGCTTCGGCTTCGGCTGGCCCGGATAGAGCTTGGGCTGCTGCCGCTTGCGGTTGAGCGAGTCATAGCCGGATCCGCTCGCGCCGGTGGCGGCCGGCAGGCCGTAGGTCGGGACCTGACCGACACGCGAGCTCGCCGGCGTCTGCTGGCGCTGGCGCGGGTCGGCGTTGGGATCAGGCAGTCTCGGCAAGGCGTCGGAGGGCGCCTGCGGCACGCCAGCGGTACGGCGGGTCGGCAGCGTGTCAGGCGAGGCAAAGGCGCCGCGGTTGGGATTGAACAGGTCGGGCGTCAGGCCCTGGGCCCCCGCCGGGCCGCTTGCGAGGGCGGTCAGCGCGAGGCACGGCAAAGCGGCGCGCAGGAAATGCGCGACCTTGCTCCGGCCCCTGCCTGGAGACGACCCCACGATGGAATTACCCCAACGAAATCAAACACTTTCTCGATCATCCCCGCCGACTGGCGAGAACCATCGTTAATGGAGTTAAAACAATTATGGTTAATGACCGGTTGAGGGCGTCGGGGCGCGCGTCGCCTCGCTGATCGGGGCGTGCTAAGCAGGCGCCAATGGGCGAACGCCCCTCCTCCCTGGACCAGACCATGCCGAGCTCGAAACCGCTGATGACCCAATCATCCGGCTCCATTCCTGACAGCGTCGAATCCGCGCTCCGCACCCTGGAGACGGAGAGCGGCGGCATCAACGCGCTCGCTAGCGCGCTGCGCGGCCCGCTGGGCGAGCCGTTCGCGAAGGCGGTCGAGCTGATCCGCAATGCCAAGGGCCGCGTCATCGTCACCGGGCTCGGCAAGTCAGGCCATATGGGCCGCAAGATCGCCGCGACGCTGGCCTCGACCGGCACGCCCTCCTTCTTCGTGCACGCCGCAGAAGCCGGTCATGGCGACCTCGGCATGATCACGCCCGACGACGTCATCCTGGCGCTGTCCTGGTCAGGCGAGCAGCCGGAGATGAAGAACCTCGTGAACTATTCGGCGCGCTTTGCGATCCCCATGATCGCGGTGACCTCGAACGCTTCGTCCTCGCTCGGCCAGGCCGCCGATCTCGTGATTGAGCTGCCGAAGGCACGCGAGGCCTGCCCGCACAATCTGGCGCCGACCACCTCGACGCTGATGCAGGCCGCGATCGGCGATGCGCTCGCGATCGCGCTGCTGGAGGGACGCGGCTTCACCGCGCTGGAGTTCGCGCATTTCCACCCCGGCGGCAAGCTGGGTGCGATGCTGAAATTCGTCCGCGACTACATGCGCACGGGCGCTGAGATTCCGCTCAAGCCACTCGGCACCGAGATGTCGGAGGCCGTGGTCGAGATGTCGGCGAAGGGGCTCGGCTGCGTCTGCATCGTCAACGATGCGGGCGAGGCCGTCGGCATCATCACCGACGGCGATCTGCGCCGCCACATGCGGCCCGACCTGCTGACGGTGACCGTCGACGAGATCATGACGAAGCAGCCCAAGACCGTGCCGCCCTCGATGCTCGCGACCGAGATGATCGAGGTGTTGAACACCCGCAAGATCACCACGCTGCTGGTGACGGAAGCGAACAAGGTGGTGGGAATCGTGCATCTGCACGATCTGCTGCGCGCGGGGGTGGCGTAGGGTTTGCGCGTCATCCCGGGGCATCGCGCAGCGATGAGCCCGGGATCCATCGTGCCGCAGAGTTTGTCTCGCTATGGATTCCGGGCTCGCGCCAAGTGGCGCGCCCCGGAATGACACTGAGAGTGCGGCACGTACCTGCCTCCCTCGTCATTGCGAGACCTACGCCGGAAACCGCGCCGCGTTCTGCTCCAGCGGCAAGCGCAGCCCGTTCGCCAAGTACGACACCGTGCGATAGAAGCCGCATAGCAACATGATTTCCAGGATCTGCGCTTCATCGTAATGCGTCGACAGCGCGGCGAACTCCTCGTCCGCGAGTGTCGGGCGATGATGCAGCGCGTCGACGGCTGCGATCAGCGCCTGCTCGGCCGGCGACCAAAGGGCCGAATTCGTATCACCCAGCACCGTGGCGCGCACCTCGTCCGCGGTGAGCTTTGCCAGCCCGGCAAAGATTGCGACATGCACGCCCCATTCGTATTCGCATCCGTTCAGCGCACAGGTGCGGTCGATGACGATCTCACGCTGGCGCAGCGAGAGCGGCCCCGGATCAAGCAGCCCGCCGGCGCGAAACTTGTCCCAGGCCCGGCCATGGCCCGCCATCACCCGGAACAGCACCAGCGGCGGCGTACCGCGCATGATGCGGTCGAACTGCGCCTGGATGTCCGGGGGATAAGGCGGCGAGAGCGGCGCGATGCGCGGTGAGGGCTGGGACATGAGCGGTTTCCGTTGCTACATTTACCGTAGCATTACGCTACATTATCCGTAGCAGGACGCAAGAGGTGACCATGGCGAAACGGGCGACAACAGCAGAACGCAGCGTCCGCGGTTCGCGTACCGGGCGGCCGATCATGGCTTTGCTCGACCTGCTCGGCCGGCGCTGGGCCTTGCGGATCCTGTGGGAGTTGCGCGGAGAGCCCCTCACCTCGCGCGTCCTGCGCAGCGCCTGCGACGAGGCCTCGCCCACGGTGCTGCAGGCCCGGCTGACCGAGCTGCGCGAGGCGGGCTTCGTGGAGCTGGGCGACGGCGGAGGTTACGGACTGACACCGCTGGGCCGGGAATTGTGCGAGACCTTCATGCCGCTGCACAGGTTTGCGGAGCGATGGAGGAGGTGAGACGGCGCTCTCCCTCTCCCCGTTCTTGCGGGGAGAGGGTCGGGGTGAGGGCCTCTCTCCACGCTTGAGATTCTCGAGGGACCTGTACCCCCTGACGCGGACTGCATCTGCGATGCAATCCGACCTCTCCCCGCAAGCGGGGAGAGGTGAAGAAGGGGCTACGCCGCGGCGACCGTCAGGTTGGCGCCGTCGACCTGTACCACCTTCACCCGCGTGCCCGCCGGCGTATCGGGCCCAGCCACGCGCCATACCGTGTCGCCGATGCGCACGGTGCCGGTGCCGTCGATGATCGGCTTCTCCAGCGTGAACTCACGGCCGAGCAAGGCTTCACTGCGCTTGTTGAGGAACGGGCTGGCACTAGCCTCCGGCTTCGGCTTGGCGAGACGGCGCCAGATCGGCACGGCGGCGGCGGCGAAGATCGCGAACATCACGAGCTGGATCTGCCAGGAGATCGCAGCCGCGAACGAGATCAGGCCGACCAGCAGCGCAGCGAGCCCGAGCCAGAACAGGAAGATGCCGGGCGCCAGCACCTCCAGCGCCATCAGGATGAAGCCGAGGATCAGCCAGTTCCAGTTGCCGAGCGATACGAACATGTCGGTCATGACACGACCTCTGTGAATAGTCCCGTTACTGCTGCGGCACGAACGGCGGTGTCGGGCCCGACGACGGTACCGATCCCCCGCGGCGGGCGGCGGTCGCCGCGCTCTCCCCGAACGTGGCCTTCGCAATTTCGCCGATGCCGGCGAGCGAGCCCAGCATGCTCATCGCTTCGACCGGAAGCATGATGACCTTCTGGTTCGGCGAGTCGGCCAGTTGCCCGAATGCCTTGATATACTTGTCGGCGATAAAATAGTTTAGCGCAGCGACATCGCCCTTGGCGATGGCCTCGCTGACCATTTGCGTGGCCTTGGCCTCGGCTTCCGCCGACCGCTCGCGCGCCTCGGCATCGCGGAAGGCGGCCTCGCGGCGGCCTTCCGCCTGGAGGATCTGGCCCTGCTTGGCGCCCTCGGCGCGCAGGATCTCGGACTGGCGTTGGCCTTCGGCCGCGAGAATGTCGGCGCGCTTGACCCGCTCGGCCTTCATTTGCCGCCCCATGGCTTCGACCAGGTCGGCGGGCGGCACGATGTCCTTGATCTCGATGCGGTTGACCTTGACGCCCCAGGGCGAGACCGCGGCGTCGACCACACGGAGCAGGCGCTCGTTGATTTCGTCGCGGTGCGACAGCACCTGGTCGAGGTCCATCGAGCCCATCACCGAGCGGATGTTGGTCATGGTGAGCACCGTAATCCCCTGGTTCAGGTTGGCGACCTCGTAGCTCGCCTTGGCGGCATCGAACACCTGATAGAAGGCGACGCCGTCCACCGTCACGGTGGCATTGTCCTTGGTGATCACCTCCTGCTCGGGAATGTCGATCACCTGCTCCATCATGTTGATCTTGCGCCCGACGCGATCGAAATAGGGCACGATCAAATTGAGCCCGGGGCTCAGCGTCTGGGTGTATTTGCCGAACCGCTCGATGGTCCAGTCATAGCCCTGCGGCACCGTCTTCACGCCGGCGACCAGCGTGACGATGACGAGCAACACCAGAACAATCGCGAAAATGTCGAAGCCGCTCATATCTCCTCCAAGCCGGGACAGGAAGTCAGGAAAAAGCCCTTTCCGGCGCTGTCATTGGTCGGGATCACGATCCTACCGGTTCAGCGGTCGCAATTCACGTCGGTATCGGAGCAATTCCACACAAGACGCACAGCAGAGAACGGTCGCGATATGTATTTGCGACAGGCTCTTGAAAGCGCGCGGGCGCAGGCCTAAAGCGCGATACGATCAGGATGAATCGTCATCGCGCTTTAGGTTATTGTTTGAGCATGATCTTTTCGGAAAACCGCTTCACACTTTTCCGGTTCATGCTCTAGCAGCGGAAATTAACGAATTCGGGCGAGGCGTCCGTCATGGACGGGTTCATTCGATCACGTCATTCGCAATTGCAAGCAGGCCCGGGGAAAGCGTGACGCCGAGCGCTCTCGCCGCCTTCAGGTTGAGCGCGAGCTCAAACTTGGTGGGATTCTGCACCGGCAGGTCGGCCGGCCGTGCGCCCTTCAGGATCCGGTCGATATAGTCCGCGGCGCGGCGAAGCTGCTCGACGCTGTCGGTGCTGTAGGACATCAGCCCACCCTCGTCGACGAAGGTGCGGCTCCAGAACACCGCGGGCACGCCCGCCTGTGCGATCGCCGAGAGCAGTTGCGCGCGGTTGGCCATGGTGAAGAAGTCCGGCAGGACCAGCAGCCCATCGGACTTGCGCGAGGCCAGCGCCGCGATCGAGGCCGCGTCATGCACCGGCGCGGGCTCGACCGTCATATGGAGCGCGCGGCCGGCATCCTCGATGGTGCGCAGCATCAGGGGCGCGAATGGCGCGGTGGCGGGATTGAAGACGACCGCAACGCGGGACACCTTCGGCGTGACCTGTGTCAGCATCTCCAGCCATTTGCCGGCCAGCGGACCATCGTAATCGGTAAAGCCTGTGAGGTTGCCGCCGGGATGCGCGAGGTTTTCGACAATGCCCTGGCCGACGGGATCGGTGACGACGGCGAACACGATCGGGATCGTCGTGGTGCGCCGGCGCAGCTCTTCGACCGAGGGTGTGCCGACCGCAAGCAGGATGTCGGGCTTGAGCGCGATCAGCTCGTCGGCGAACTGCGCGATGCGGGCGCGGTCGCCGCCGCCGCTGCGCCAATCGACCTTGAGATTGTCGCGCTCCTTCCAGCCTTGGCCGGCGAGCGCTTCGATCAGGGCCATGCTGCGCGTCTGGCCGATCGCATCGTCGGCAGCCGTGACCGAGAGCACGCCGAGCCGCCGTGTCGCGTTCGGCTGCTGCGCCAGGGCCGGGGCCGGCAGCGCCGCGAGCATCCCAAGAAGCGCCAGGCACCGGCGGCGGTTCATGGGACGCCCATCAGATCCAGCCCTGGAGCTCGCGCAGCACCAGGGTGCGGATCACGTCCATGCCCGGTCCGCTGTCGTTGAGGCAGGGGATCGCGGAGAACTGCTCGCCGCCATTGTGCTTGAAGATCTCCGCGTTCTCCTGCGCGATCTCCTCCAGCGTCTCCAGGCAGTCGGCGGAAAAGCCCGGCGTCACCACCGCGATGCGGCGCACGCCCTCTTTGGCAAGCCGCTCCATGGTCTTGTCGGTATAGGGCTGCAGCCACTCGTCGTTGCCGAAGCGCGACTGGAAGGTCAGCAGCAGCTTGGTCTCGTCCATGCCGAGCCGGCGGCGCAGCGCCTCGGTCGTCGCGATGCAGTGCTGCTGATAGGGATCGCCCTTGTCGACATAGGCTTTCGGCATGCCGTGGAAGGATGACACGATCAGCTCCGGCTTGAAGGACAGCGTCGCCAGATGGCCCTCGATCGAGGCGGCGAGCGCCTCGATATAGGCTTCGTCGTCATAGTAGGGCGGCGTCACCCGCAGAGTCGGCTGGTTCCGCAGCTGCGCGAGCACGCGGAAGACTTCGTCGCAGACGGTCGCCGAGGTCGAGGCCGAATATTGCGGATAGAGCGGCACGGCCAGGATACGCTCGCAGCCCTTCGCGATCAGCGCGGCGATGCCCGACTTGATCGACGGATTGCCGTAGCGCATCGCCCAATCGACGACGACGTTGTCGCGGTCCGACAAGGCGGCCGCGAGCTTGTCGCTTTGCGAGCGGGTGATGGTTTTCAGCGGCGACTCGTTCCGCTCATTGTTCCAGATCTTCTGGTAGTCGAGCGCCTTGGTGCGCGGACGGCTGCGCAGGATGATCCCGTTCAGCACCAGCTTCCAGATCAGGCCCTGGTCCTCGATGACGCGGGCGTCGCTGAGGAACTCCTTGAGGTAGACCCGCACGCCGGGAGCATCGGCCGTATCAGGCGTTCCGAGATTGATCAGGAGCACGCCGACGCGCGGCAGGGCGGATCGGGTGGCCGGTTTCGCGGTCTCGAGGGGGAGGACGCTGTTCATGACCGGTTGGGTCGCGCGTTGGTCCGAACTTGTCAAGATGAGCCGGGGTTCGCTAGGGTCGCACCCAAGCGGGGGGAGGCAGGATGACACTCGCGGAATGGTGCGTCTTCGGAGCGCTGCTGCTCTATCTGTCAACGATCGTCTCGGTCAAATGGATCAGGTTTCGCCACTTCGACAATTCCCGGCCGCGCGACCCCGCCTTCTATGAGGACGCCCTGTCGCAACGCGCGCTCGGCGCGCACCAGAACGGCATCGAGACGTTTCCGTTCTTTGCGTTCGCGGTGCTGCTCGCCGAATACAGGGAAGCGCCGCAGCGTCTGATCGACGAGCTCGCGGCGCTGTTCCTGATCGTTCGGATTGCCTATGTGCTGACCTATCTTGGCAACCGGCCGACGCTGCGTTCGATCCTCTGGAGCATCGGCTTTGCGATCAATCTCGGCATCTTCTTCATGCCGGCGTTGAAACGGTTTCTGCCGGTGTGAAACGGCCTCACGCCGACAGATGCCGCTCGCGCGTTCCAATCAGCGCCCGCATCGATGCCGGGATCGTGACCGGACGATGGGTCTTCTGGTCGGTGTAGACCCAGACGATCTCGCCGGTTACCAGCGCCTCAGTGCCGCCCTTCCGGAAGATGGCGAGCTCGAACAGGAGGCTCGAATTGCCGATCCGCGCCACGCGCGCGCCGACGTCGAGCTCCCAGTCGAACCTAACAGGCGCCTTGTACTCGATCAGCGATTTGACGACGTGGAAATCGATGCCGCTCGCCTTTGCATCCGCATATTGGTCGAAGCCCAGCGCGCGGAAATATTCGGTGATGGTGGTGTCGAAATAAGTCAAATAATGCGCGTTGAAGACGACGCCCTGGCCGTCGATCTCGGAATAGCGCACCCGGAACGGATGGAAGAACCAGAAATTTTCGCGCGACATCTTAACTCCCCCGACCGAGATATATGCCCGTCATTGCGAGGAGCCCTTGCGACGAAGCAATCCAGACTGCCGCTGCGGAGAGCTTTCTGGATTGCTTCGCTGCGCTCGCAATGACGGAGCAAGGCGCGCAAACCGTCATTCTCAATTAGCGCCGCGAAGTGCAGATGCCCCTAGAAACACGTGGTCCGTTCGGCGGCGATGTAGCCGAACAGGAGGCCGACGCCGAACAGCAGGACCAGACCCGCGGCGCCGAACTCGATGCCGCGCATGAACAGCGCGCCACCGCCGTCGCGGCCGGCGCTGAGGCGCGCGGCGATGTCCTTGGCGGAGACGGCGACGACAGCAATGGCCGCCACCGTGATCGCGGTGCCCAATCCCATCAGGAAGGTCGCAGCGATCCCTGCCCAGAACAGGCCCTGCGCCAGCGCGAACACCAGGACCAGGATCGCGCCCGAGCAGGGGCGGATGCCGACGGTCAGGATCGCAGCGAAGCCGCGCCGCCAGCCGCCGGGGCCGGCGAGTTCGCTTGGCGTCGGTCCGTGGGAATGGCCGCAATGCTCGTCATGAACGTGGTCGTGCCCATGGTGATGGTGAGCGTGGCCGTGGCCATGGTGGTGATCATGGCCGTGATCGTGGTGATGATGATCATGCCTATCACGATGATGGTGATGATCGTGATCATGGTCGTGCGGCACGCCTGCGATCGCCGGCACCGGCTGGGCGGCCTGAAACGCGCCGATGAAGGTGCGGCCTTTGACCCAGACCAGGCGCAGGCCGAACAGCGCGATCAGGGCGTAGCTCGCAATCTCGATCACGCCTTCCGCCTTGCACATCGTCTTGGCCGTCGCATTCAGCACCCAGGCCGAGATGCCGACGATGAGGATCGCGACCAGCGACTGCATCAGGGCCGAGGCAAAGGACAGCGCGATGCCGCGCCGCGCCGTCTCGCGGTTGGCGACCAGATAGGACGCGATCACGGCCTTGCCGTGGCCGGGACCGGCGGCGTGGAAGATACCATAGGCGAACGAGATGAAGAGCAGCGTCCACACCGCCGACCCATCGGACTTCGCGGCGCGGATGGTTGCCGACATCTGCCGATAGAATTCCGACTGCTTGGCCAGGAGCCAGCCGATGAGGCCGCTCGCTTCAGGCTCGGCCGCCTGCGCCGGTCGCGGTGCGCCGAAAGGGTTTTGCGCGAGAAGATCGTGAAGCGCTGCATCAGTCACAGCCACGACCAGCAGCACAGCGGCAGAGGTGAGCAGCCCGCGTGCGAGCGGAGAGAGTTGCGGCTTCAAGGGCAATCCACCGTGATCTTGTTGGCGAACATCATGCCGAAATTCGAGTTCTCACCGTTCAGGAAGGTCTGTTCGTTCAGCTTCTGCGCGCTCGCGGTGCCGTCGTTCGGCCGTTCCAGCTTCATCTGGCAGCCCGCAGGCGCACCGACCAGCTTGACCGGACTGTCCTTGGCCATCTGGAAGTCGATGAAGAAGGAGCGGTCGAACACTTCGAGCACCAGCTGCCTGGGCTTGACCGGGTTCTTCAGCGGCAAGGTGAAGTGCAGGGTCAGCACCGTGTCCTTGTAGTCGAGGAAATAGTCGACCGGCTCCTGGAACCGCTCCTTCTTGCCGTCGGCTTTTGCGAAGGTGAAGTAGGCGTATTCCTTCAGCGACTCGACATTGGTCTGCGCCAGGGGCTTGAGCTCCTCACTCGTGTAGGTGCCCTTGGTCTTGCTCTCGAGCCCCTGCACCGCATAGGCCGAGAACATGTCGTCGAAGGTCCAGGCATGGCGCACGCCGGTGATGCTGCCATCGGCGGCATACAGCAATTCGCTGGTCGCGGTGATCCAGACATGCGGATGAGCGCTCGCCGCGCCCGCGGCGAGCGTCATCGCGGCGGCGAGCAGGCATCCGAACAGGGCGCGCATGCTCATCAGGCTGCCCTGGCGTCTTCGAGCAGGCCGCGGCGGCGGAGCAGCGCATCCGGCTCCGGCGGACGGCCGCGGAAGGCCTCGTAGGCGGCTTCCGGATCGACCGATCCGCCCGACGAATAGATGTCGTCGTGCAGGCGCTTGGCCACGGCGGGATCGAAGATGTCACCGGCCTCCTCGAAGGCGCCGAAGGCGTCGGCGTCCATCACCTCCGACCACATGTAGCTGTAATAGCCGGCGGCGTAGTGGTCGCCGGTGAAGATGTGGCCGAATTGCGTGGGCCGGTGACGCAGCGCGATCTCCTCGGGCATGCCGATCTTCTCCAGCTCGCGCCGCTCGAAGGCGCGGACATCCTGCGCGGCGGCAGCCGGCTGGGTGTGGAATTCCAGATCAACCAGCGCCGAGGAGACGAACTCGACCGTGGCAAAGCCCTGGTTGAATTTTCGCGCGGCGAGGAAGCGTTGCAGCAGGTCGTCCGGCAGCGGCTCGCCGGTCTGGTAGTGGCGGGCGAACTTCTGCAGCACCTCGGGCCGCTCCTGCCAGTGCTCGTAGAGCTGCGACGGCAGCTCGACGAAGTCGGTGAACACGGAGGTGCCCGACAGCGAGGGATAGGTCACGTTGGAGAGCATGCCGTGCAGGCCGTGGCCGAACTCGTGGAACAGGGTGCGGGCATCGTCGGGCGACAGCAGCGACGGCTCGCCGCCGGCGCCCTTGGCGAAATTGCAGATGTTGAGAACCAGCGGCGCGACGTCGCCGTCGAGCTTCTGCTGGTCGCGCAGCGAGGTCATCCACGCGCCGGAGCGCTTGGACGGTCGGGCGAAGTAGTCGCCATAGAACAGCGCCTTGTGCTTCCCATCCGGCCCCTTCATCTCCCAGACCCGGACGTCGGGGTGCCAGACCGGAACGTCCCTGCGCTCCTCGAAGGTGACGCCGAACAGGCGCGTGGCGCAGTCGAAGGCGGCGGCGATCATGTTGTCGAGACCGAGATACGGCTTGATCGCGGAATCGTCGAAATTAGCGCGCTGCAGACGCAGCTTCTCGGCGTAGAAGCGCCAGTCCCAGGGGGCGAGCTTGAAATTGCCGCCCTCCTCCGCGATCAGCGCCTGCATCTCGTCGCGGTCGGCGAGCGCCCGCGCCCTCGCGGGCTTCCAGACTCGCTCCAAAAGGCTGCGCACCGCACCCGGCGTCTTGGCCATGGAATCCTCGAGCCGGTAGGCGGCGTAGGTCGGATAGCCCAGCAGCCCGGCGCTCTCCTCGCGCAGCTTCAGGATCTCGACAATGGTCGCATTGTTGTCATTGGCGTTGCCGTTGTCGCCGCGCGCGATGAAGGCCTTGTAGACCTTCTCGCGGAGGTCACGCCGGGCGGAGCTCTTCAGAAACGTTTCGACCGAGGAGCGCGACAGCGTGACGATGGCCTTGCCTGCCATGCCGCGCTCTTCCGCCGCAGCCTTGGCGCTGGCGACGAAGCTCTCCGGCAGGCCCTGGCGATCGACCTCCCCAAGCTCCAGGAACCAGTCCTGCTCGTCGCCGAGCAGATGGTGGCTGAAGCCGGTGCCGAGCTGGGCCAGCCGCTCGTTGATCTCGGCCATCCGGGTCTTGGCCTCCTCGGAGAGGCCGGCGCCGGCGCGGTGGAAGCGGGTGTAAGTACGTTCCAAGAGGCGGAGCTGCTCGGGCGTGAGACCGAGACCCGCGCGGTTCTCGTGCAGATGGGCGATGCGGCCGAACAGCACGGCGTTCATCATGATCGGATTCCAGTGCCGCGCCATCCGCAAGGAAACCTCCTTGTCGATCTCGAGGATGGCCGGGTTGGAATGCGCCGAGACGAGGTCGTAGAAGACCGCCGCGACCTTGCTCAGGAGCTTGCCTGAGCGCTCCAGCGCCGTAATGGTGTTGGCGAAATCTGGTGCCGCGGGATCGTTGGTGATCGCCGCGATCTCGGCGGCGTGGTCGGCGAAGGCCTGCTCGAAGGCCGGCAGGAAATGCTCCGGCTTGATCTCGTCGAAAGGCGGGGTCGCGAACGGCGTCACCCAGGCCTTCAGCAGCGGATTGGTCTCGGCGTCCGTAGTTTGGCGGGGTTCTGACATCACAAGTCCCGGATTTCGTGGCTCGATTGTTGCGGCCAGCTATAGCACGCGTGGGGCTTTTTTGGGCCGTTTGCCCTTGCCCCCAGCCTCCTTTTCGGGGAGATTGCGGCCCTCGAAGCCAGGACCCTCTGAAGCCATGAACGCGCCTTCTTCATCGTCCCGCCAGATTGTCTGGTCCAGCGTCATCACCGTCATCAGCGCCGCCATCTTGATCGGCGCGGAGGTGTTCGGCGCGGCGTTTGCCGGCGGCTGGGCGCTCGCGATCCTGTTCGGGCTCGGCGACCAGGGCGCCCATATCCTGCAGGCCGTGCTGTTCGCACTCGGCGTGCTCGTGATGACCGCCTTCATCCGCGGCGCTCAGCGCATCGAGCCCTTCACCAAGCGCGGCTGACGCGTCTCGCGCACGGGCAGCACGCGCAGCGCGGCGAAAACTTAACGCGCGTTCATCTTCCGCGGCGCTCGCGCAACAGCGCGCAAGCAGATGTTAGGCAATCCTGTCCGCAGCCTAAAAAAATTCTTGCGAACCAGAGTCAAAACGCTTATGTGCGGACTTGCCCAATTTCGCACGTGCCTGTGGTCGTGTGTCAGTCGGTAGGTATCCGGACAAGAGGCCGGACAGCCGCCAAGGGGTGAAGAAGCCGAGGGGCTCTTCGGAAGTGCGGAAGTCGAGACTGAAACGTCGAGCGACCGAAGCAAACCCGGAGCGCCCAGCATCTCTCTCAAAGAGATGCCATGTCGAAGGTGACTTCACTCTTTGCAACCGTGACTGGCAGCCGGAGGCGAACCGGCGCACCCCGCTCTCAACGGGGGACGCGACTTAAAGCAACGACGGATCGGGCTTTTTTGGTCTCTACCGGCAGTCCAACGCCGGCGCGGGCTACTGAAAAGGCTTGTCCTTCATTGCCAGGTGAGCGGGCGGGAAACTCTCCCAACCAATCCACGGCAGCACAGTCTGGTTTGAGTTTTTTGGCCTCGGCGCGCCTCCATCGCGCGATGCGGCCGAAGCACTCTCATCAGACGTCACGTTGATACGGCTCCCGTCGCTGGGACCGTTGGAGAGTGCCATGACCGAACGTATCCAGGAATTCCTGCGCAACCGCCGCAACGAAGGCCTCGACACCGAGCCGTGCCTCGTCGTCGACCTCGAGGTCGTGCGCGACAATTACCAGAGCTTCGCCAAGGCGCTGCCCGACAGCCGCGTGTTCTATGCCGTCAAGGCGAACCCGGCGCCGGAAGTGCTGGCCCTGCTGGCGTCCATGGGCTCCTGCTTCGACACCGCCACGGTCGCTGAGATCGAGATGGCGCTGGCTGCGGGTGCGACGCCCGACCGCATCTCCTTCGGCAACACGATCAAGAAGGAGCGCGACATCGCGCGCGCCTTCGCGCTCGGCATTCGCCTGTTCGCGGTCGATTGCGCCGCCGAGGTCGAGAAGGTCGCTCGTGCCGCCCCCGGCGCGAAGGTGTTCTGCCGCATCCTCTATGACTGCGCCGGCGCCGAGTGGCCGCTGTCGCGCAAGTTCGGCTGCGACCCGGAGATGGCGGTCGAGGTGCTCGACGCCGCCAAGCGCCTGGGCCTGGAGCCGTGCGGCATCTCCTTCCATGTCGGCTCGCAGCAGCGCAAGGTGAAGGCGTGGGACCGTGCGCTGGCGATGGCCTCGCAGGTGTTCCGCGACTGCGCCGAGCGCGGCATCAACTTGTCCATGGTCAACATGGGCGGCGGCTTCCCGACCAAGTACCTGAAGGACGTGCCGCCGGTGGTGACCTACGGCCGCTCGATCTTCCGCGCGCTGCGCAAGCACTTCGGCAACCAGATCCCGGAGACCATCATCGAGCCGGGCCGCGGCATGGTGGGCAACGCCGGCATCATCGAATCCGAGGTCGTGCTCATCTCGAAGAAGAGCGATGAGGACGAGGTGCGCTGGGTGTACCTGGACATCGGCAAGTTCGGCGGTCTCGCCGAGACCATGGACGAGTCGATCCGCTACGCCATCCGCACCCGTCACGACGGCGCGGACATGACCCCGTGCGTGCTCGCAGGTCCGACCTGCGACAGCGCCGATGTGCTGTACGAGAAGACCCCGTATCCGCTTCCGGTGACGCTCGAGATCGGCGACAAGGTGCTGATCGAAGGCACCGGGGCTTATACGTCGACCTACTCGTCGGTGGCGTTCAACGGCATTCCGCCGCTGCGGACGTACCACATCTGATCCGCCTCTGTTTTCCAGAGGCCTGACGAACCCGGGAGCCGGTCCGCCGGCTCCTCATCCAACATCTCGATTTCTGACGACGTCTTGGACAGGCGTGCTGTGCGCACGCCGCTTCAAGCGGGGACTG
Organism: Bradyrhizobium sp. USDA 223; assembly: GCF_044909005.1. Taxonomy (NCBI): domain Bacteria; kingdom Pseudomonadati; phylum Pseudomonadota; class Alphaproteobacteria; order Hyphomicrobiales; family Nitrobacteraceae; genus Bradyrhizobium; species Bradyrhizobium sp. USDA 223. Next base: position 7,516,829 of record NZ_JBIYDR010000001.1, on the reverse strand, counting down.
ACGTGCCATGACTGCTCATCGGAAGCCGCAAATTGCCCTCACCTCGAAAGCCGCTCCGTTCGTGATCCGTGCGGAACGTGCTGGAGACGTCGCGACGCGTGAGGCGCTGCTCGATGCCTGCTTTGGCGAGAACCGCCATGGCCGCACCTGCCAGCGCCTGCGCGACGGACGCGCGCCCGCCGCAGGCCTTGCCCTGTCGGCGATGCGCGAGGGCAAGCTCGTGGGAACCGTGCGGCTGTGGCATGTCAGCGCCGGAGGCAGGCCCGCTCTGGTCCTCGGACCGCTGGCGGTCGACCCTGCCTGCCGCGAGCTCGGGATCGGCGCCGCGCTGATGCATCAAGCGCTGGCTGCCGCCCGGGCGCGCGGGCATCACGCCGTGATCCTGCTCGGCGATGCCCCCTATTACGCCCGCTTCGGCTTCACAGCCGAGAAGACCGCCGGGCTGTCGCTGCCCGGCCCGTTCGAGCGCAACCGCCTGCTGGCGATCGAGTTCACTGATGGCGCGCTCGATGGCGCCGCCGGGATGATTGTCCCGACCGGCGCGGCCCTGCCCAAACGGAGGTCGGTTCGCGCGCCTGAGGCGCACGCGGCCTGAGGGATCGCTGGGGTAGGTACAACCGCAGCCGCATCGAGCCAGCAACGCCCTGCCGCGCCTGCGCGAGGCCCGTTCCTTTGGGGTTGCGCAGGCGCCGGAAACGCCCTTTAACCCCGCGAAACACCCCTTCAGTCGAGGCCCATGACCATGTCCCGTCGCCTGATCTCCACCGGCTCCCCGCTCGAGAAGACTGTCGGCTACAGCCGTGCCGTGATCGACGGCGAGTTCGCCTTCGTCGCGGGAACCACCGGCTATGACTACACCACGATGACGATGCCATCAGATGTCACGAGCCAGTCACGCAACTGCTTCAAGACCATCGCAGCCGCCCTGCAGGAGGGCGGATTCGAGATGGCCGATATCGTCCGTGCGACCTATTACGTGACCGACGCCAGCTATATCGATGCCCACTTCGCCGTCTGCGGCGAGGTCCTCGGCGACATCAGGCCGGCGGCGACGTTGCTGGTCGTCTCTGCCCTCGCCAGGCCCGAGATGAAGGTCGAGATCGAAGTCACCGCCAAGCGCCGCAGCATCTGACAAGCGCCGCAGCGCCTGATCCATCCTCACTGCCAGCACGTTCCGGAGAATCCATCCCATGAGCCCTCCCTCGCAGATCTACGCGAAGATCACCGGACCCATCGTCATGGTCGGCTTCGGCTCCATCGGCAAAGGCACGCTGCCCCTGATCGAGCGGCATCTCGACTACGACAAGTCGCGCATCACCGTGCTCGATCCCAAGGACGAGGGCCGCAAGGCGCTTTGTGAGAAGCACAATGTCCGCTTCATCCAGAAGGGCCTGACCAAGGACAATTACCGCGAGGTGCTGACCCCGCTGCTCACCGAGGGCGGCGGCCAGGGCTTTTGCGTCAATCTGTCAGTCGATACCGGCTCGACCGACATCATGGAGCTCTGCAACGAGCTCGGCGCGCTCTACATCGACACCGTCAACGAGCCCTGGCTCGGTTTTTATTTCGATTCCTCGAAGGGTCCGGAAGCGCGCTCAAACTATGCGTTGCGCGAAACGACGCTGGCCGCCAAAAAGGCCCGTCCCGCCGGCTCGACCACGGCCGTGTCCTGCTGCGGCGCCAATCCCGGCATGGTCTCCTTCTTCGTCAAGCAGGCGCTGCTCAATGTCGCCGCCGATCTGAAGCTCAATGCACCCCGGCCGAAGACCAAGGGCGAATGGGCGGATTTGATGCGGCAGGCCGGCATCAAGGGCATCCACATCGCCGAGCGCGACACCCAGCGCTCGAAGAAGCCGAAGGAGCCTGACGTCTTCGTCAACACCTGGTCGGTGGAAGGCTTCCTGTCCGAAGGCATGCAACCATCCGAGCTCGGCTGGGGCACCCACGAGAAATGGATGCCCGAGAATGCGCACACCCATGAAGCCGGCTGCGGCGCCGCCATCTACCTGATGCAGCCCGGCGCCAACACGCGCGTGCGCACCTGGTGCCCGACCCGCGGAGCCCAGTACGGCTTCCTGGTCACCCATAACGAGTCGATCTCGATCGCCGATTACTTCACCGTGCGCGATGCGTCGGGCAAGGCGATCTACCGGCCGACCTGCCACTATGCCTACCATCCGGCCGACGATGCCGTGCTGTCGCTGCATGAAATGTTCGGCCGCGCCGGGAAGATGCAGGAGAAGCACCACATCCTCGACGAGAACGAGATCGTCGACGGCATCGACGAGCTCGGCGTGCTGCTGTTCGGCCATGACAAGAACGCCTATTGGTTCGGCTCGCAGCTGTCGATCGAAGAGACCCGCGAGCTCGCGCCCTACCAGAACGCCACCGGCCTGCAGGTGACCTCCGCCGTGCTCGGCGGCATGGTCTGGGCGCTGGAGAACCCGAACGAAGGCATCGTCGAGGCCGACGAAATGGATTTCGAGCGCCTGCTCGAAATTCAGCTGCCCTATCTCGGTCCGGTGAAGGGCTTTTATACTGAGTGGACGCCGCTGACGGATCGTCCGGGACTGTTCCCGGAGGATATCGACAGCAGCGATCCCTGGCAGTTCCGGAATATACTGGTGCGGTGAGGCGGGGCTCTCTCCGCCCGTCATTCCGGGGCGACGCGTGGCGTCGAGCCCGGAATCCATCGGGCGGCAGACTCTGCGGGTAAATGGATTCCGGGTTCGCGCTTCGCGCGCCCCGGAATGACCGGAAAAAAACTACTTCTTCTCCATGGGCGGCGCGATCTTCTCGGCCGGCGCTGGCGGCAGCGCTGGCCTGGTCGCCGCGCCCTGAGTCTGCGGATCCGGCCGTGCCGGCTCGGGGGCCGGCGTCGTCGGGCGATCACCGCCGGGCTTCGCCTCCGCGGGCACCTTGCTCTGTTCGTCGGACGGGGTGCCCTGGAGCGGGGGCGTCGCCTGCGCCAGCTGCATGCGGCTTTCGGCGCGGATTTGCGCCAGGGACATCACCGACACCGCAACGCCTGCTGCGAACAGTGCACCAGCGATTGCCAGGTTGAGCTTCAGTGTGCGCTTGTCATCTCGGCCGGGCATGTCGATCACCGCCTTTGTTCGCGGGATCAACGAAACTGGGGCGCGCCGGTTCCGGAACCGAAAACGCGCGGAACCCACCGGCACGCGCCAAAACGCCGCGCTACTCGGTCGTGCTGACTTCCCAGGTTGCATGCCGCACGCCCCGGCAGATGCTGCAGATCGGTCACGACGGCGTTCAGCTCGTTCGGGTCGACCGCGGTCGCAACCAGCTTGGCGGCGATCTCGAGAATATCCTCGCTGATCTCGGCGACTTCGATATCGGCCACGGCATATTTCGCCGCTTCGAGCTTGTCGACGAGGCGGTCGCGCATGTCGGGCAAGGCGTCGGCCGCAACCGCGAGCTTGAAATAGTAGGTCGCCTCCAGCGCCTTCTCGTTCAGCGGGATGCGGTTGATGGCGTTGACCAGCGGGCGCAGCATGGTGTTGCCGGCGATGACGAACACGGTCAGTGCGGCCGCCTGTGCGATCATGTCGGCGCCGGCACAGGAGCCGACCGCGGCCGAGGCCCACAGGGTCGCCGCGGTGTTGAGCCCGCGCACGTCCATGTCCTGCTTCATGATGACGCCGGCCCCCAGGAAGCCGATGCCGGAGACGACATAGGCGATCACCCGGACCGCGCCGTCGGCGCCGTCCAGCTGCATGGCGAGATCGACGAAGGCAGCAGCGCCCACCGCGACCAGCACGTTGGTGCGCAGGCCGGCGGTGCGCTGGCGGTATTGCCGTTCGGCGCCGATGAGCGTGCCCAGCACGAAAGCCGTGATCAGGCTGACCAGGGTGTCGCCAAAGTCGGCAAGCTGGAAGGTCGTCAGAAATCGCATGGTTCCCTATACGGCGGGGAACCATGACAGATTAAAGCTCGAGCAGACCGCCGTCCCCATTTTCGTCGGCAAAAGCCAGCAGCGTGCCCTTCGCATTCCAGCCGATCGCGGCCACGGGCGGCGTGCCGTTGCGGCGGACCAGGATCTCCGCGCCATCCTCCAGCCGGACCATCAGCACCGTACCATCGCTGTAACCGGCGGCGAGAATGTCGTTCTTGGGATGACAGGCGACCGCGGAGACGCGCGCCTGCAGCGGCGCGAGCATCGCGGGCTCCTTGCCCATCGGACCGTCCTTGCTGCCGAACGGCCAGATGATCACCGTGTCGGCGCCCGAGGTCGCCAGCCCCTTGCCGCCGGCGCTCCACGACATCGAGCGGACGCGGCCCGGATAGCCGGTCATGCGCATGTGTCTGTTGTCGGCGAGCCGCCAGCCGTGCAGCGCCGGCTCGTGCATCGCGGTGACCAGGAATTTGTTGTCGGGGCTGAAGGTGACCGCGTGATGCGAGCCGGCCCAGGGCAGGAATTCGGCCGATCCCGCCATGTTCGGAAACCACAGCGTCACGCCGTTGTAATGCGCGATAGCGAGCCGCAGGCCCTTCGGCGCGAAGGCAAGGCCGCCGACGGTCGAGGGCACGTCGATCGACTTCTCCTCGGCCTTGCCGCTCTTGACGGTCGCGGTCTTGCCGGCCGACCAGGCGAAGGCGCCGTCGGCGTGCAGCGCCACCGCGTCGATCCAGCGCCGCTTGGGATCGGTGGCGAGCAGCGTCACCTCGCCCTTGGCATCGAGCGAGACGACCTTGCCGTCGTCGCCGCCCATGACGAGGCGCTTGCCGTCGGAGGCGGTCGAGAGAATGCCGCCGCTATGCACGGCAACCGTGGTGATCTCGCAATTGGCATCGACGAATGCGACGTTCTCCTCGCCGCCGACGAAGGCGGCGCGATCCTTCAGGAAATGCACCGAGGTCACTGCCATGCCGAGCGCAATCGGCTTGACGCGGTCGGTGACGGAAACGATCGAAGCGGACTCGGGCGCGGGCGTAAACTCTTTCATCACGAGACGATGCAGCTCTCGAAACCCTTGCGGATCGCCTCTTCGGGCAATTCGCGGCCGATGAAGACGAGGCGGCTCTCGCGCGGCTCGCCCTCCTTCCACTTCCGCTGGTGGTTGCCCTCCAGCATCATATGGACGCCCTGGAAGACGTAGCGGTCGTCGTCGTCGTGGAAGGCGAGGATGCCCTTGGAGCGCAGGATCTTGCCGCCCTCGACCTGCACCAGGTTCTGCAGCCAGGGCATGAACACGTTGGGATCGAGCGGCTTGTCGGTCTTGAGCGAGAGCGACTGCATCTCCTCGTCGTGATAGTGCTTCAGGCCGTGACCGTGATCATGGTGATGGTGATCGTGGCCGTGATGATGGTGATGATCATGATCGTGGTCATGATCGTCGGCCTCCAGGAAATCAGGCTCGATGTCGAGGATGCGGTCGAGATCGAACGCGCCGCGGTCGAGCACGTCGGCCAGCGCCACCGCGCAGCGCTCGGTGCGATGCAGCTTCGCATACGGATTGATGCCGCGGATACGGGCCTCGACCTCGGCGAGCTCGCCCTTGTTGACGAGGTCGGTCTTGTTCAGAACGATGACGTCGGCAAAGGCGATCTGGTTCTTGGCCTCGGGTGCATCCTTCAACCGGTCGGACAGCCATTTGGCGTCGGCGACCGTCACGACCGCATCGAGCCGGGCGTTCTTCTGCACGTCCTCGTCGACGAAGAAGGTCTGCGCGACGGGCGCCGGATCGGCAAGGCCGGTGGTCTCGACGATGATGGCGTCGAACTTGCCCTTGCGCTTCATCAGGCCGTCCATGATGCGGACGAGGTCGCCGCGCACGGTGCAGCAGATGCAGCCGTTGTTCATCTCGAATACTTCCTCATCGGCGCCGATGATGAGGTCGTTGTCGATGCCGATCTCGCCGAATTCGTTGACGATGACGGCGTATTTCTTGCCGTGGTTCTCCGACAGGATACGGTTGAGCAGCGTGGTCTTGCCGGCGCCGAGATAGCCGGTCAGCACGGTCACGGGAATCTTCTGGGAGGTCGCGTCAGACATAACAACTCCGGACTTCAAGGCTTTTTCGCGCGACGCGAGGCGGGTGGCCCCTGCCCTAGTGGTCAAGCGCGCTGGTCAGGGCCTTTATATTGTGCCTGACCATGTCAATGTAAGTGGGTGCAGGGCCCTTTTCGCCGGTCAAACCGTCCGAAATCAGGGTGCCGCCGACCTTGGCGCCGGTCTCGGCGGCGATCCGCCGGATCAGGCGATCGTCGCTGATATTTTCAAGGAACACGGCGGGGATTTTCTGGGCCTTGATCTGGCCGATGATGGCGGCGATATCTCGCGCGCCCGGCTCGGTCTCCGTGGAGACGCCCCGGGGGGCGATGAACCGGATACCGTACTCGGCGGAAAAATAGCCGAAGGCATCGTGGGTGGAGATGACCTTGCGCCGCTCCGGCGGGATTTTTGCGACGGCGTCGCGGACCTCGCGGTCCAGTGTTTCGAGCTTTTCCAGATAGGCCTTGACCTGGCCGCGGAAGAACTCCGCGTCGTCAGGAGCGGCCGCGGCGAGCGCGCTTGCAATGTCGGTGACGTAGATCCTGGCGTTCGGGATGGACTGCCAGGCGTGGGGATCAGCGGCCGCACCCATTTTCAGCGGCGTGATGCCGGCGCTTGCAGTCACGACCTTCGCCTTGCTGCCGGAGGATTGCACGAGGCGCGGCAGCCAGCCCTCCAGCCCGAGCCCGTTGACAATGACGAGCTTCGCCGCCGCGACCCGCTTGGCATCGCTAGGGGTCGGCGCATAGACGTGGACATCGCCGTCGGGCCCGACCAGCGTCGTCAGGTTGATGCGGTCACCACCGACATTGCGGACGAAATCGCCGAGGATCGAGAAGCTCGCGACGACGTTGAGCCGCTCCGCGGCCTCAAGCGGCGAGGCGATCAGCAACAGCGCACAAACCAGGATGAAACGCATCGTCATGCTTCCAGATGCCGGCCGGGAAACAGCTGCCGGACGATGCCGCCGACGCGGCCGAACAGGACGGAGACGATGTAGAGCACCGTCGCCACGAGGATGATCGCGGGGCCCGAAGGCACGCGGGTCTGGAACGAGAGCACAAGGCCGGCATAGCCGGACACCGCAGCAGCAATGACGGCGATGCAGATCATCGCGGTGAGATCGCGCGACCAGAACCTTGCGATGCCCGCAGGCAGGATCATCAGACCCACCGCCAGCAGCGTGCCCAGCGCCTGGAAGCCGTTGACGAGGTTGATGACGACCAGCGCCAGGAAGGCGAGATGGGCCGGGCCGCCGGCCCGGCTCACCGTGCGCAGGAACAGCGGATCGACGCTCTCGATCACGAGCGGGCGGTAGATCACCGCGAGCACCAGGAGCGTGATCGTGGCGTTGAAAGCCACCACTAACAGCGTCTGATCGTCCATTGCGAGGATGTTGCCGAACAGCACGTGCAGGAGATCGATGTTGGTGCCCTTGATCGAGACGATGGTGACGCCGAGCGCAAGCGAAGCGAGATAGAAGGTGGCGAGCGAGGCGTCCTCCTTCAGCCCGGTCGAGCGTGCGACGACGCCAGCGAGGATCGCGACGGCAAAGCCGGCAATCAGGCCGCCAGCGGTCATCGCGAACAGATTGAGGCCGGAGAGCAGGAAACCGATTGCGGCGCCGGGCAGGATCGCATGCGCCATGGCGTCGCCGACAAGGCTCATCCGGCGCAGCATCAGGAACACGCCGATCGGCGCCCCCGCCAGCGCCAACGCGATCACCGCGGCGAGCGCGCGCCGCATGAACTCGAATTCGGTGAACGGACCGATCAGCGCGTCATAGAGCATCGGATATCAGGCCGCCCGCGAGCTGATATCATCGGCCGCGCAGGCCGCGGCGCTGTCGTCGAAGGCCTCGCACATCCGCATCGCGACCAGCAGGTTTTCCGGCGTCAGCACCTCCGCCGTGGGTCCCCACGCGACCGGGCCGCGCGCCAGCACCAGCGTTTCGGTGAAATGATTGCGCACCATCTCCATGTCGTGCAGTGCGGCGAGCACGGTGCGACCCTCGCCATGCCAGCGCCTCACCAGCGCGAGCAGATCGGCGGTGGTCTTGCTGTCGATGGCGTTGAAGGGCTCGTCGAGTACGATCAGGCTGGCATCCTGGAGCAGCACACGGGCGAACAGCACGCGCTGCATCTGACCGCCGGAGAGCGTGCCGATCGGGCGGTTCTCGAAACCGCTGAGGCCAACGGCTCCGATTGCCCGGAGAATCTTGTCGCGCGCGGCCTTGCCGATGCCGCCGAACAAGCCTGTGCCGCGCCACAGCCCGGTGCCGACGAAATCGAACACCGAGATCGGGAAGCTGCGATCGATCTCCGCGCTCTGCGGCAGATAGGCGATGTCGCGGGCATCGAGCCCGCCGAGATGGATCGTCCCGTCGAGCGGCCTCAGGATGCCGACGATGCCGCGCAGCAGCGTCGACTTGCCGGCCCCGTTCGGGCCGATCACCGCGACCAGCGCGCCCGGCGCGACCTCGCCGCTGAGATGATGCACGGCGGGGTGCCGGTCATAGCCGAGCGTGACGTTGTGAAAGTGCAACGCGGCCATCGTCACCTCATCGCCAGCAAGACGATGCCCCACAGCACGGCACAGACGGCGAGCGCGGCCGCGAGGCGGCCCGCCATGGTCATGCGCAGGATCGACCAGGGCGCGGCCTGGGCCGGATGCGGCGAGGCCGCATCGTGGACATGGGCGTGGGCGTGATCGTGCCCGTGCGAATGTCCATGGCCGTGACCATGGGAATGACCATGAGCATGGTCGTGCTGGTGGGCGTGAGACGCGGCGGGAGCCATTTGCGGACGTTATATTATAACATTACGACTGTCCACGGCGGGCTGCCATTCCGCTTCACGGCTTGCTGATCACCATGGCGATAGCGGCCGCCACGAACGGGAACGGCACCGACACGGCGCAGCGGAACCAGACGAAACGGGCCGGCATGAACGGGATCTCCCACAGGATCACCCGCTGGAAGGCGAACAGCGCCCAGGCGACGACGTAGGCGACCACCTGCGGCACGCCGCCGCCCGACTTCAGCGCCACCGCGCCGATGGAAAAGCCGACCACGGGGCCGCCGGGCGTGGCGGCGCCGGCGACCACAGCGGTGGCAACCCCGAGCCAGCCGCTATCCGGGCCGAGCCAGCTGGTGATCACCTCCTGCGGGATGATGGCGGCGATGTAGCCGGAGCCGATCACGCCAAGCGCGATCCGCGGCACGATGTTGACGAAATCCATCGTACCTTCGCGCAAGGAGGCCACGAACACCGGGCGCCCACGACGAAAGGCGATCAGTCCGACGCCGAGCACCGAACCCCACAGCAGGACGTCGATCAGAAGCGCTGCGCTCAACTCTCGTCGTCCTTCGCGAGCGGCTTCGGATAGAGCCTGACATAGACGAAGCGGCCGAGGGCGCCGGCGAGCACTGGCAGCGGCAGCGAGATCACGATCCGCCACAGCGTGAAATCGGTGCCCATGATCGGGATTTCCCAGGCGACCGCCCGGCCATAGCCGATCAGCGTCCAGCTCACGACCATGGCGATGGTGGCGCCGAAATCGGCGCCGACCGCGAGCAGCGCACTAGCCACCGGGTAGGCCGTGAAGGGACCGCCGGGCAGAATTGCGCCGAAGGCGGTGCCGATCAGCAGGCCCATCAGGCCGGATTTCGGCCCGAGCGAGCGCGAGACCTTCTCGTGCGGCAGGATTTCCGAGATGAAGGCCCCTAACAGGCAGCCGGCGAGCACGCGCGGCAGGATGCCGGAGAACAACGAGAGATCGTGGGTGAGGATGTCCAGAACGCCGTCAGTGCCGTCCCGCCGCCAGACCAGTGCTGCACTCACCGCCACCAGAGCTGCGATGATGATGGTCGACCAGCCGATCGGCTTGCGGACCCGGCCCGGCCGCGGCTCGGATTCCGCGTCGCCGCCAGGCGCCGGATTGTTCGGGGAAGGTTCTGACAACGGGCTAGAGTCGCTCGAAGGTGATGCCCGTCCTGATTAAGGGCGCCGCCGGTGGGATGCAAACGGTGTGACGACAGACCCATGCGCGCGCCGCGCAGGGCAATTCCGCACAGCAAAAAGGCGGTCGCGCCTGCGACCGCCTTTGTTTCTGTCATTCCGGGGCGGCGAAGCCGAACCCGGAATCTCGAGATCCCGGGTTCGATGCTACGCATCGCCCCGGGATGACGGAGCAGGGCTCACGCCTTCTCGAATAGGGACTCCACGTATTCCCAGTTCACGAGGTTCTCGACGAACGCCTTGAGATAATCGGGACGGCGGTTGCGATAGTCGATGTAGTAGGAGTGCTCCCAGACGTCGCAGCCGAGGATCGGGGTGGCGCCGTGCACCAGCGGATTCTCGCCGTTCGGGGTCTTGGAGATCTCGAGCTTGCCATTCTTGACCTGGAGCCAGCACCAGCCGGAGCCGAACTGGCCGACGCCGGCTGCCTGGAAGTCCGTCTTGAACTTCTCGAAGCCGCCGAGGTCCTCGTTGATCTTCTTCTCGAGCTTGCCCGGCAGCTTGGTGCCGCCGCCATTGGGCTTCATCCAGCTCCAGAAGTGGATGTGGTTGTAGTGCTGGCCGGCATTGTTGAACACCGCGGGATTCTTGCCGAACGAGCCCTTGACGATCTCCTCAAGGGACTTGCCTTCCCATTCGGTCCCCTTGAGCGCGTTGTTGCCGTTGGTGACGTAGGCCTGATGATGCTTGTCGTGGTGATATTCCAGCGTCTCCTTCGACATGTACTGGCCGAGGGCGTCATAGGCGTAAGGGAGTGGGGGCAGCGTAAAGGTCATGGCTTCTTGTCCGCAACTGGTGGGGAACGAGTTCTAACGGTCACCCCTTATAGAAGGTTCCGCCACCATTAAATACCTCAGAATTTGCGAAAAGGCGTGACTTGGCGCGTCCTGCTTGAATGCACAAATTCGTCGCAACCGGCCGCCGTCGATCAGACCTGCGGTTCGCTGTAAAATATCATTGCCTTTGAGGCGCTTAAGACAGAACAAACGCGCCACGAAGCGGAGCTGTGGAGGACGAGGCCATGAGCATCGAGATCGACATATTGAACGGCGACGCCTCGTGGCCGATCGCCGAGCCGCTACTTCAGGCGGTCTGGGCACCGCAATTCGTCGCAGGCAAGCCCTGGGCTCAAGTCAAATGGGCCAATGCCGATCTCCGCGTGCTGGTCGAGACGCCCGAGGATGGTCTCGTGTGCCATGTCGGCATCTACTTCCGCACCATCACCTGGAATGGACAAAAGGTTCATATCGGCGGCATCGGCGGCGTCTCCACGCGCGAGGACCAGCGCGGCCGTGGCTATGCGACCATGGCGATCGACGCGGCGGTGCATACCATGCGCGCCAACGAGGCGGTTCGGTTCGCCCTACTGTTCTGCGAGCCGCACAATTTCGCGTTCTACGAGGCCCGGAGCTGGCTGCCGTTCAAAGGCGAGGTCTATTGCGAACAGCCGGAAGGGCGGATCCGGTTCACCTACATAGCGCCCTATGTCTTCCACATCGTGCGCGCGCCGACGCTGGGCACCATCGACCTATGCGGCCTGCCATGGTGAGCCCTGCGTGAGCCAGGGCTGGGCCGGCCGGCTCATTCTCTTATAATATGTCGGTCATCATTTAATTTTCCGCACGGTGGACATGACGATCGACGCCCCAGCAGATGCCGTCCCGCCGGTTGCGCCGGTCGCCTCCCCCATCGCCAGCCTCCTGACCGCGCCGATCCTGCCGACGCTGCTGCGGCTCGCGATCCCCAACATGATCGCGATGGTTGGGAGCACGCTGGTTGCGGTAGCCGAGACCTCCTATATCGGCCGGCTCGGCACCATCCCCCTCGCTGCGATCGCGCTGGTGTTTCCGTTCGCGATGCTGACGCAGATGATGAGCGCCGGCGCGATGGGCGGCGGCGTCTCCTCTGCGATCAGCCGCGCGCTCGGCGCAGGGGATCGCGACCGCGCCGCGACGCTGGCGCTGCATGCCGCCATCATCGGCCTTTGCGGCGGGCTGTTCTTCACGGTGATGATGCTCGCCTTCGGCCGCTCCTTCTTCTCGCTGCTCGGCGGACGCGAGCGCGTGCTCGAAGAGGCCAGCGGCTATTCGCAGGTGCTGTTCTCCGGCGCGGTCGCGATCTGGCTCGTCAACACGCTGGCCTCGGTGATCCGCGGTACCGGCGACATGCGCCTGCCTTCGATGATTCTGATCGGGGCGAGCGTGCTGCAGATCGTGCTCGGCGGCACGCTGGGGCTCGGCCTGTTCGGCGTGCCGCAATTCGGCATGCCGGGCGTGGCGAGCGGCCAGCTGATCGCGTTCAGCTGCGCGGCACTGTTCTTCCTCTGGTATCTGATGTCAGGCCGCAGCCGGCTGCCGCTCAATCTCCGCGCCTTCCATTTCGAGCGCGCGATGTTCCTGGACATTCTCAAAGTGGGCGCGGTGGCCTGCCTGTCGCCGCTCCAGACCGTGCTCACCATTCTGATCTTCACGAAGATCCTCGCGACCTTCGGCACCGAGATGCTGGCCGGCTACGGCATCGGCTCGCGGCTGGAATTTCTGCTGATCCCAATCACCTTCGCCTTCGGCATCGCCTCGGTGCCGATGGTCGGCATGGCGATCGGCGCCGGACATGTGAAGCGCGCGCGGCGTGTCGCCTGGACCGCGGCTGCGGCCTCAGGACTCACGGTGGGCCTGATCGGGCTCGTCGTTGCGCTCGCTCCGTCGCTGTGGGTCGGGCTCTTCACCCGCGATCCCGGCGTCACCGCCGCCGCGCACAGCTATTTCCACTGGGCAGGTCCGGCCTTCGTATTCTTCGGCATGGGCGTGTCGCTTTACTTCTCCTCGCAAGGCGCCGCACGCGTCGGCGGTCCCGTGCTCGCCTCCACGGCACGGCTTCTGATCGTCGCGATCGGCGGTATCGGACTGATGACCGCGCAGGCTCCGGCCTGGACCCTGTTCGCGCTGGTCGGCGGCGCCATGGTCGTGTTCGGGCTCTCGACCGCCGCCTCGGTCGCTTTCGCGCGCTGGGGCAAATGATCGCAGGTAAATAGGCGCAGGCAGATAAGCTCAGAAATGTGATTCCCTCGGACGTTGCGCGCGCTCGATTTGCTGCTATGGAGGCGCCTCCATTCCAGGGCTCCTCTCCATGACATTCAGATTCGCCGCTCTCACCGTCATTCTGGCTGCGCTGATCGGTGCGCCTTCCGCCTATGCGCAGAGCGCCGAAGGGACCTGGCTCACCCAGGCGGGCGATGCGCGCGTCAAGATCAGCAAATGCGGCGGCGGCATCTGCGGCCACATCGTCTGGCTGCGCGAACCCATGGACAGCGCGACCGGCCAGCCCGCCACAGACAGCAAGAATCCCAATCCCGCGCTGGCCAGGCGTCCGATGATCGGCCTGCCATTGTTCAGCGGCATGGAGCCGGCAGGACCGAACAAATGGTCGGGCCAGATCTACAATACCGACGACGGCAGCACCTATGCGAGCAACGTCAGCCTGACCGGCGCGGACGCGCTACGGGTCGAAGGCTGCGTCGGCGCGCTCTGCGGCGGTGAGACCTGGACGCGCGCGGGGCGCTAACCCGCTGCCATCATCGCCTTCAACGCCGTCGCCGCCGAGGCATAGCCGCCGCGCGCGCCGTCGATGAAATGGACGTGATCGCTGCGCAGCGCCGACGGCGCGAAGCAGGTCATCATCGCAGCGTCCTGCTGGTAGAGGCCGTAGCGCACGATGCCCTCGCGCGCGGCGGCTTTGAGACGATCGTTCAAGGCGCGCTCGAGCTGCGGCGTGCAGTCCAGGATCATGCGCAGGCCGTCGTCGTATTTACGGAAGTCCGAGTTCTCGACCACTTGGCGCTTGTAGAGGCTGGGCACGAAACCGCCGATCTTGATATCGAAGCGCATGATGAAATAAGCGAACAGCGTATAGGCCAGCACGCTGGCTCTGCGCGCGAGCAGCGGACCGCCGCGCCTGGTGCGGGCCTCGAATTCCACGCCCTGAGGCGGCCATTTCAGCGGGGGCCCCTGCGGCGGCACCGGCCGGCCGCCCTCCGGGCTTCGCTCGACGAGATGAATGATGTCCTCGATCACCTTGCGGAAGGCCTGCGGATCGACGCCACGCGCCGGCATCACCAGCACCGACAGGATCAGGCCGCGCGCCGCCGGCATCACCTCGAAACGACACGACAGGCCCGAAAGGTCCGGCTGCGTGCCGGCAGGCGCCTCCTCGACGGCAAACTCGCCGCGCTTCATCGCGGCGTCGGCCCAGGCGAGCCCGCCGCCCGAAAACATCGCATAGGACAGGTTGGCCGACGGCCCGAACCGGGCGACGCGCACATCGAGGCCGTGTGTGCGAATGACGCTGACCGGCACCAAGGCGACGCGCAGGGTCAGATCGAGGTCTTCGCGCACCCAGGTCGCGGTCGCAGCCAGCGCCTGGCGGGCAAGCTCGACATCGTCAGGCGCCACCGCGAAGCTGGCTCCGTCGCCGCCGAACACGAAGGGGAATTCCCGCCCCTCCAGCGCATTGGTCACCGCCGCGATCACGGCGGCACCCGCCATGTTCACGGCCTTGTAGCGCTGCGCCGCGATCGCCTTGGTCGAATCGACGATATCGGCAACACCGATGCTCCAGTCGTCCGGCAGCGGAGCATAAAGCGCAGGATCCATCAGGCTGGTGAAGCCTCGGAAGACGGGAATGCCGCCATAGAAGGACTCGCCTGAGCTCATCGGGATTGCCGGACTGTTGGAATGCGAAGCAAGATACGTGGCAGGATCGATCCGGGTTCGCTGGCTCGCGCCCCCTTTCGATCATTGGCCGAAAGTGGCCCGGACAACAAGATGCGGCCGGCTTTCAACGCCGCGGCGGGATCATTGATCGGCGTCAAACGACCACCGGGGGAGAGCGGCTATCGTCGGGCGGCCCCAAGGGGTTGCATGGAAAAATCGAGGTGTCCGACTTCAACAGCAAGGACTCTGCCATGCGCGAGCGCCGCATCCGCCGCCTCACCGAAGGACCGCCGGAATCTTCACACGAGCGGATTGACCTGCCGAAGCAGCGGCCGTGAGCGGCTAGTGCAGCTTCTCGTCCTGACGCTTGCGCAGCTGGGATGCAGGGACGTCGTGGCAGCCGATCAGGCGCACGAATTGCTGCGGATACGCCTCGTGGCCGTGATCGCCGGAATTCTGATGCGACATCGGCGGGCAGCGGACCTCATTCACACGCACCGGCTCTTTCAGGACCCGACTTGAAGCGCTCATGTTTGAAGTGGTCATCGACTGCTCCCCTTCGTTTAGGGCAGACCGATTGACGTAAACCAATCGATTGCGGGGCATCTTACGACCAAATCCGGCTGGCTGTCATTGCGCGTGATCAACGCAATTGTGGCAGTCGGGTTCCGCTTAGGCGGTATTGCCCGCGTCGATGGTGAACACGGTGCCGGTGACGTTGCGGCCGCCTTCGCCCAAGAGGTATTCCACCATGCGCGCGACGTCGTCCGTCTCCGGCAGCCGGCGCAGCGCGCTGCGGCCGGCGATGCGCTTGCGGCCTTCCTCGGAGAGATTGTGGGTGAGCTCGGTGTCGATGAAGCCTGGCGCGATCGCGTTCACGGTGATGCCGAGCTTGCCGACCTCACGGGCCAGCGAGCGGGTGAAGCCGGTCGCGGCGGCCTTGGTCGCGCCGTAGACGGACAGGCCGTTATAGCCTGTCGTCGCGATGATCGAGGAGATGTTGATGATGCGCCCCGCGCCGTCGGCCATCATTTGCCGGGCCACATATTTGGTGAGGATGATCGGCGACAGCACGTTGAGCTGCACCAGCGCCTCGATCTCGGAATTGTGCATGGTGGCCAGCAGGCCTTCGGTGCCGAGACCGGCATTGTTGACGAGGCCGTAGATCGGACCGAATTCGTCGCGCACGAGCTTTGCGAAGGCCGGGATTGCATCGATCACGGCAAGATCGCAGGCGCGGAAATGCAGGCGCCCGTCGGCCGCGGCGATGGCCGCCTTGAGCTCGTCGCTTTCGCGCCGCGCCGCCGCGATCACGTTGAAGCCGGCCGCGACAAGGCGCTTGCCGATCGCAAGCCCGATGCCGCGGCTGCCGCCGGTGACGAGAACGTTATGCATCGGTGCGCGCCAGTTTTCCGGCCGGGGTAACGTCGAGCGCCTCGACGAAGCGGAGCACCGCCGGCACCTTGTGGGATGCGAGCTGGGCACGGCACAGATCCAGGATCTGGTCGCGGATATCTTTTGCGCGCGCCGGATCGGTGCCCTCAGCGAGGATCACGTCCGCGACGACGATGCCGCCGGTGATCGGGCTCTTGCGCGACTTCGCGCGCGACATCCGCACGTCGGGATGGCGGTTGATCACGGCCTCGATCTCCTCGGGGTGGACCTTCAGTCCGCCGATGTTGATGATGCCGCCACGACGACCGACGAAATAATAGCGATCGCCGCGCAGCTCGACGATGTCGCCGCTATCGACAAAGCCGTCGTCGTCGGTGAGCGACGCCGCATTGCGGCCGATATAGGCATGGGCCGTGCGCGTTGAGCGGATGCGCAGCGAGCCGTCGACTACCTTCATCTCGACGCCGTCGCGGTTGCCGAGATAGTCGGCCGGAAAGCCTTCCAGCCCGTCATTGACGGCGAAACCGACGCCGGCCTCGGTCGAGGCATAGGCATGGCCGACGGACGCGTGGGGGAATGCCGCCTTCAGGCCGTCGAGCACGGCCTGGTCGGCGATCTCGCCGGAGAGGCGGACGTAAGCCGGGGCGAATTGCGCGGCCGAGCCGCTCATCAGGAGCTTGCGCCAGTGCGAGGGCGTGCCGGAGATATGCGAGACACCGCGCGCCTTCAGCCGCGCGACGTGATCGGCGAGCGCCTCATGGGGATCGGACAGCACCAACGAGCCGCCGGAGAGGATGGCACGGAGAAAGATTTGCAGGCCGCCATAGCGGCGGATGTCGTAGAACGTTGCCCAGACCGGTGCAGGTCCGCGCGACGGGCCTTCGGCGACGATCGCACCGGTCAAGGCTTCCAGCGTATGGCCGGCGATCTTTGGCACGCCCGAGGTGCCCGAAGTCAACATCAGCCATTCGGTGCCCCGCTCGGTCTTGGCAGGCGCCGCGGCTTGCGGCGGCAAGTGCGCGGTGACGACCAGCGGCACGCCGGACGCCGCCCAGCAATCGGGCTCGTCGGTGACGACGGCATCGATCCCCGCATCCGCGATCAAGGCGTCGAGATGCGCCGGATTGAGGTCGGGCGGACACAACAGCATGCGGCGGGCGATGCCGTCGAGCTCGATCATGGCTAGGCCGGATCGGAGCTGGTCCGACAGCTTGAGCAGCACGGCGCGGCCGGACAGGTCGTGCAGCCGGCCGCCCAAGACCGTCTGCGACAGGATGTCGGTCAGCGACACGACATCATGTGCATCGGAGATCGCGCGGCCTTTCAGCTCCGCGCCAAGATGGTCGCGAAGTGCAAAGATCTCACGCGGGGACATTTTCGTAGGCCCGCACGAAATCGCCCACCGTGGCGGGGAACGCTGCGTCCTCGGAAATGGTGAAGGGATCGACGCCGGTCTCGTCCTCGAGGCGGGCGACGAGGATGGCGAAGGCGAGCGAGTCAAAGCCCGTCTCATGCAGGGACAGATCGTCCGAGAGGGCGGGAAGCGTGACGTGCTGCTCCTTGGCGATCTGCTGGATCGCTTCAATGACCTTTGACCTTACCGACATGGTTGGCTCGCTTTGTTATCGATCTCGTTGTTGCGGCGGCTCTTGCTGACCGCCTCCCCATCGCGGTCTGTTTACCCGACAGAAGTAAATGGCTTCTTGGACAATTCAGATAAAATTGGACCTAACTCTCGATTTTGGTTGCCCTACAGCCTGATCGTACCGCCCGAGATGGCCGCATACGTCTCCGCGTCCAGCGCAACGTACGCGCCCGATGTCGGGTCGAGCATGAACAGCGGATCGGAGACCGCAGCCGGATCAAACCCTTCGCGGGCGAGCTCGCCCTTCTTCTGCTTGAAGGTCTCGGTGGCGTCGAGCTCGCGCGAGATGCGGATGAAGAGCGGGCGGGCGTAGACCGGCAGGCGCTGCGCGAGATGGGCGGGCAGCGCGGCGATGTCAAAGCCCTCGTTCACGACGATCGCGCTCATGCCGGCCCGGCCGTCGGCGCCGGGAATGCTGACGCCATAGGTGGTGGCATCGACGACGCCGGTGAAATCGCGCACGGCATCGTTCACCTCCGAGGTCGCGACATTCTCGCCCTTCCAGCGGAACGTGTCGCCGATACGGTCGACGAAATGGAAGAATCCCTTGTCGTCCATCCGCATCAGATCGCCGGTGCGGAACCAGGCATCGCCCTTGACGAAGACATCACGCAAGACTTTTTTCTCGGTCTCACCGGCATCGGTGTAGCCCTCGAAGCGCCCACCGCCCTCGTCCGCGGTGCCGATGCGGCCGATGGCTTCGCCGGCCTCGCCGCGGCTGCAGGCGATGCAGAAGCCCTCTTCATTGCGCAGCGGCGCGCCGCTATCGGGGTCAAGCTTGACGAGACTTGCAGGAAAGCGGTGCGCGAGCAGCGCCGGGACGCGGCCGATCGCACCCGGCTGGCCCTCGACGTTGAACAGCGAGAAATTGCCTTCGGTCGCAGCGTAGAATTCGAGGATGCGTGGAATGGCGAAACGCGCCTGGAAATCCTCCCAGATATCGCCGCGCAGACCGTTGCCGCAAGCGAGCCGCAGGCGGTGCCGGTTCTCGTATTCCGAGGGCGCGGCCTTGAGCAGATAGCGGCAGAGCTCGCCGATATATTGAAACAGCGTGCAGTCGTGCCGGACGATGTCGGACCAGAAATGCGAGGCCGAGAATTTCTCGGCGATCACCACCGAGCCGCCGGCGGCCAGCATGCTGCACGGCGCGACGATGCCGCCGACCGAATGGAACAGCGGCAGACAATCGTAGAGTCGATCCTGCGGCGTCGCGCCGGTGAGGCCGGCGAACCAAAACCCCCAATTGAGGATGCGGCGGTGGCTGATGCTGGCCGCTTTCGGCAGGCCGGTGGTGCCGGAGGTGTAGATCAGCAGCGCACGGTCGTCGATGGTGACCTGGCCATGCTCCTCCGGCGATAGCGGGCCGTCGTCGAGAACGGCAAGCGCGACGTCGATCGCACGTTCGCTGCGGCTATCGCCATGCGTCCAGACTTTTGCCCCCGTCTTCAGATGCGGAGCCGCGCTGTCCAGCATTCCCGTCAGCACATGCGCAACGATGACATGCATCGGCTTCGCGACATCAAGGCAGTGCGCGAGCGATTGCCCGACGAGCTTGGTGTTGATCAGTGCGACCACACCGCCGACGCGACTGATGCCGAGCCAGGCCGCGACATAGTCGATGCCGTTCGGCATGATCAGCGCAACGGTATCGCCCTTGGACAGGCCGACCGAGCGCGCCCAGCGGGCGTAGCGATTGATTCTCTTCGAGAGGCCTGCGTAATCGAGGCTTGCCTCGTCCGCCACCAGAGCGACGCGGTTCGGCTGGCGTTGCGCCCAATCGTCGACGACGTCGGCGAACAGACGGCCCGGCAGCGTTTCGATCCGCGCGGTGAGCTCGATCGCCCTCAACCAGATCTTGGAAGCCGACGGTGCGCGCGCGGCTTTCGGCTGCTCGATGACGCCGGTGGTCATATTGCTTACTCTTTCGGGCGGTCTGCGGTGTTCGACAGCTTAGCCCGCGCGCCCTGACCCAGGCGTTAAGAGACAAGGTAAACTCGGTTAGGGCGCGGTTAACTGTCAACAGCCCGCAACCAAGATCGCACCCGCCGGCAGCGTACTGGCGGGTGTGATCAGGTCGAAAGAGTGATGAATGCAGACGTCGCGGCTTTGGTCCCGCTCGGCTCAGTGCACCTTCTTGGGACGTCGGCGGGGCGGCGGCGATTCGTTGAAGGCGTAATAGGGATTGAGGTCGCAGGTCGCGGCAAGGCCCGAGGCCGTGGCGCGGCACTGCTCCAGCGAGGTAAACGAGCAGTCGTAATAGTCACTTCCTCCGCCACCAGGGCCACCGACGTAGCGGTGCATGCAGACGGGATAGGCCGGATCGTATCGCTGCGCGCTGGCATCCGCCGCGCCCAGCAGCGTGGAGATCGCGGTAAGAGTGAGGAATGACAAGCGCATGGGGAAATCCTCGAATTGGTGACGTCGCATCATATGACACAACATCTCGCCGTCCGCGACTGTTCCTAAGACCTGATGACGTCAAGGTGAGCGGGACGCGCAGCGCCGGAAGCGATGCGCGCCGAGCGACCTGACGACCTAGGTCAAGCGCGGTCGAATGATGCTGCGAGGCAGCGTTAGCCGCCGAGCCCCTGCAACACCAGCCGGTTCAGCCGCGCCGCGAACGCTGCCGGGTCTTCCGGCAATTCGCCGTCCAGGATCTGCGCCTGCTCGAGCAGGAGCAGGCTGATATCGTCGACGACTGTCGAAGCCTGCGCCTTGGTGACCGCGGTGACCAGCGGATGGCGCAAATTGATCTCGAGGATCGGCTTGGTCTTCATGCCGCGGTTCTGCTGCGACAAGATGCGCTCGAGCTCGCGGCTCGGGCCCTGGCTGTCGGCGACGAGGCAGGAGGCCGAGCTGGTCAGGCGCGTCGAGACCTTGACGTCGCTGACGCGCTCGCCCAGCGCGGCCTTGATCACCGCGATGGTGGCTGCTTCGTCCGCAGCCGGCTCGTCCTTCTTCGCCTCGTCCTTATCGTCGATACGCGGAATCAAATCGAGATTGAGATCGCCCTGGCTCAGCGACTTCAGCGGCTTGCCTTCGAAATCCGAGGGCATCGAGGTCCAGAACGCGTCGACGGGATCCGACAGCAGCAGCACCTCGATGCCGCGCGCGGTCGCAGCTTCCAGCCGCGGATTGGACTTCAGCCGCTCGATGCTGTCGCCGACGAGATAATAGATCTCGGTCTGGTTCGGCTTGAAATCGGCGATGACCTGCTTCAGCGACCGCTTCTCGCCCGACGTGGTGGTGAAGCGCGACAGCGACAGCAGCTTTTCGCGACGCTCGAAATCCTCGTAGATGCCTTCCTTCAGTACCGCGCCGAAGGCGTCCCAGATCTTGGCAAAATTCTCCGGGTCCTTGTCGGCGAGGCTTTCGAGCTCGGACACCACCCGCGTCGCCACCGCCTTGCGGATCTGCGCCAGCTGCGGATTGTTCTGGAGCATCTCGCGCGAGATGTTGAGTGGAAGATCCTCGCTGTCGACCACGCCGCGGACGAAGCGCAGGTACCCCGGCAAGAGGTCGGCATCGTCGGTGATGAAGACGCGCCGCACGTAGAGCTTCACGCGGCCCTTGCGGTTCGGCTCGAACAGGTCGAACGGCTTGGTCGAGGGCGCGAACAGCAGCACCGCGTAGGAGTAACGTCCTTCCGCGCGGTAGTGCAGCGTCATCGCGGGATCGTCGAAGGCAGAGGCGATCTGCTGATAGGCCTTCTTGTAATCGTCAGCCGTCAGCTCCGACTTGGAGCGCTGCCACAACGCGCTCGCCGAGTTAATCTGGCGCGGCTCGCCTTCTTCAGGCACCAGCTCGATCGGAAACAGGATGTTGTCGGAATAGGCGGTGACGATACGCTCGATCTCGTAGGTCTCGAGATATTTCTTGGAATCGTCCTTCAGGTGCAGGACGATCTCGGTGCCGCGCGTCAGGCGCGCCGCTTCCTCGTCGCTGGCACGGGCGATCTCGAAGCCGGAGCCGCCGGAGGACGTCCAGGTCCAGACATCGCTCTCGCCGGCGCGGCGGCTGATCACGACGATCTTCTCGGCGACCATGAAGGCGGAATAGAAACCGACACCGAACTGGCCGATCAGGCCGAGCCCGTCCTTGGCCTCTTTCAGCTTGGACACGAACGCCTTGGTGCCGGAGCGGGCGATGGTGCCGAGATGGTCGATCAGCTCCTGCCGCTCCATGCCGATGCCGTTGTCGGCGATCGTGAGCGTCTTGGCCGTCTTGTTCGGGGTGATGCGGATCTTGAGTGCGCCGCCTTCGCCTAGCAGGGCGGGACTGGCGATGGCCTCGTAGCGCAGCTTGTCGCAGGCATCGGAGGCGTTGGAAATGAGCTCGCGGAGGAAGATGTCGGTTTCCGAATAGACGGAGTGCACCATCAGGTGCAGCAGTTCGGAAACTTCGGCCTGGAAAGGCTGCGTATGCACAGCCGTATCTGACGTCGTCATGCGCTTACCCGGTCAAACAAAAGGGAGGGAACCCGGATATAGCGCGAGGCAATGGCGGATCAAGAGGATGTGAAGCCTGGGTCTGCCAGCCACCCCTGGCGGGGTGGGTCAGGTCACGCAGCGGCCGGGCTGGAGGAGCCTTGCGACCTCGGTCAGCGAGCTGACCATCGGCTCACAGGCGATCGTCGGCTTGTTGCGAGGCTTCTTCTGGTTCTGGAGCAGCACCGGCGTCTTGGCATTGCCGGTCTCGATGACCGCGGGAACCCGCAGCAGAACCGACGTATCCGCGAGGTCATTCAGCCGCATCGAGACCGTGCGGGTGGGAACAGCTGCCGGCTTGATCTCGGCGAGCCGGTCTGCCTTGGCGGTGCGGTTGACGTCGTGGCCCACAGCGACGCTGGAACTGTGGCTGGGGAGGTCGGCGACCGCCTGCCAGCGGTCTGCGAGATCGTGCCCGGAGGCCAGCTGCACGGCACCGAGGGTGGCAACGACCGCAATTGCGCTCAAAAAAACCTTTTGAATCTGTGACATGGCTGCCGATCCCTCGCCCCATGGCGGGCACGGGAACAACGCCGCCGCAGGATCGGGGGTTCTCAACAGCAACGATCACTTAACCGTGTGCGGAAAATGCCGCAGACCGGCAAAATAATTCGCGAGCCCTGGAACGACTTTCGCGCGCAGGAGTCATCTCAGCAGCCGGCTATTCCCCCCTGCCCCATAAGCCGGCGACGTAGGGCGCGACTGTGGTGATGCCAGTCGCGCCTTACTTTTTTCTGCAGGACATCCGTCCCATGTGTCACCGCCCCCGCCGGGAGCAGCGGTTTCGCCCCTCCTTCGAAATTCAGTCGAACTGCCAATTCGCAGGAACCCAAGCGTAGCCGCCGTCGGTTCTCAGTATTCGGCCGAGACCGGGGAAGGGGTAATGGAATCCCAGGACGAGAAGCTTGTCCGCTGCCGCGCGGTCGAAAATACGGCGGCGCGACTGCAATGCGGCATCCTTGTCACGATCGGGGCCTGGTCGCCAATTTCGATCAACATTGACGACCGGATGATATGCGAGATCGGCGGTCAGCAAGAGCTGGCTTGACCCTGAATGAACGAGGAACGTCGCCATCCCGGGCGTATGCCCCTGCGCTGCCAGCGTGGTCAACCCAGGCACGATCTCCGTTCCGGCCTGATACAACACGGCGTCGGTCGCAATCGGTTCTACGCTGCGCTTGATGGCCTCACCGAATCGTCGGCGGAATTCCGCATTTACAGGCATGTATGAAAGGTCGGGCTCGCCGCGGACGAAGAAATTCCAATCGGCTTCGGGCAGATACACCGTTGCACGCGGGAATGATTTGCCGCCGTTGGCGTTTCGTAGATTACCGACATGGTCCGGATGCGTGTGCGAGACGACGACGACGTCGATATCCTCCGGCTTCAAGCCAACAGCCGCGAGGTTGCCAAACACTCGCCCACCGTTCGGTCCCATCGTCTGCGCTGCGCCAGCCTCGATGAGAACGCGACGGCCGCCCGTCTCGATCAGAAGCGTGTTGAGATTGAGCGTCATCACGTCCGTAGGGAGGAATGCGCGGATCAGTGCCTCCTGAAGCTCCATTTCCGGCGCATCGTTGGCGTAGATCCTGGGCGGGCCAGAAAGGAGCCCGTCGCTGAGCACGGTCGCCTGGATGTCCCCGACGCGAAATCGATAATATCCGGCATTGTTCGCCGCACTGCCCGGTGCTGCCGCCTTGGCGCCACCGCCGGTTGCCAGCACGGGGAGCGCCGCAGCAGCGGTCAGCATGATCTTGCGGCGGTTGATCGAGTAGGCGCTCAAGACAAACTCCTTCTGTCATTCGAATTGCCGAGCGCCGGAGACGCTACCGGGCGGCTGAGACGCCACGAACCTAGGGGATGCGACGAATTGCAGAAAGTGGCCCACCGCGATAAACGTTATTCACTAACTGGAAAACGTGCATCAGAAGTGACCCTTCGATGAGGAGCCCGTGGATCGTCCGTCAACCGATGACATCCTCTATCGCGTCGATCTCAACCTGTTGGTGATCTTGAAGACGCTGCTCGAAACGCGCAGCGTCACCAAGACTGCAGAACGAAGCCAAATGAGTCAGCCCGCCGTCAGCAGAGCATTGGCGAAGCTGCGCAAGGTCTTTGACGATGCGCTGCTCGTGAAAGCTGGAACGACAATGCGGCCCACAGTCCGCGGCGGCGAACTTCTCGAACCGATACAGAAGGCTCTGGCGGGCGTCAGCGACGTGCTCGCCAACCGGTCCGAGTTCGACCCGACCTCGAGTGAGCGCGTCTTTCGTATTGCCACGACGGATTACGGAGCGACGGTCATCCTTCCGCGACTTGCACATCTCATGACTTCCGAAGCGCCGAGGACAAGTCTTGAAATCACGCCCGTCGATGCGCAGACTTTCAGAAGCCTTGGAGAGGTGAACATCGACCTTGCGCTCTATAGCGATAACCCGCTCCCAACCAGTCTTCGTACCCGAGACCTTTTCCGGGAGCGCTTCGCATGCCTGGTACGCGCCGGCCATCCCGCCGTCAGGCGGTCCAAAGCAGGGCGGATGCGTCTGGACGACTACGTCGCATTCTCCCACATCCTCGTGACCGTGGTTGGGGGCAGAGCTGGTCCGGTCGATACCGCGCTCGCAACGCTTGGCCATATCAGGCACATCGCGGTGCGGTTACCCTATTTCGCCACGGCAGCTCTTGTGGCGTCAACCTCCGATCTCATTTTGACGATCCCACGCCGTGCCGCGCAAAATTTCTCAGGTGACCCGCGCCTTCGCCTGATCGAACCTCCCTTGGAGCTTCCCAATTTCGATTATCGGATGGTATGGCACGAGCGAACGCATTCGGAGCCGGGCCACGCCTGGCTCCGTCGACTCGTCTTGAAGGCCGTCCGGTCAAACACGCCTTTGTCTTGATCATTGGAAAACGGATGCCTGCGGCGCTGTCGGGATGCCTGTTCATCGGCAGGTGCATCCTTCCTGATCCAATGATCGGCCGTTCAGTAAACGAAGACCGCGCCGACCGCGAGCAAAGAGGCCACGAGGGTCAGACGAATGCCGAAGTCGAAGGCGGCGATCCATTGCATCAGGGGCCTCCAAAGCTACTGCGCTCAATCAAATGACGAACGGAAGATTGCTCGTTGGTCGCTCGGTCAGACTCAAAAGAGCGCTCAGGACGACCGCGCGCTTCGCTTTTGAGCGAGGTCCGTCACTGCCTTGTCTCGCATTGCTTGCAAGCCGACCTCCATGAACCTGCGAAAGTCGTTCTGGACGTAAGGGCGGATGAGATAGCCGTCCGGCCAGATCTTGGGCCGGAACGAATAGGTCCAGCGCACGCGGGTGGCCTGGCCGTTACCGACGAACTCCAGCTCGCTCACCGCATACCTGATGTAGCGCCCGGTACGGTTGGTAAGATTCCATATCTGATATTGCAGAAGCTGCGGCTTGCGGTCCGTAATCTCTTCCAGCGCACTGTTATTGTCCGAGAATACGATTCGGCGGCGGTCGCCTGGCTTGCTCCAGCCACCGCTCAACGACTCGGTGCTCACTACGCCGGGCACATTGTCAGTCCCGGTAAGAAACGAGCCGAATGCGGCGGCGCCACGGTCAGCGAACCAGGCCGTTACGGACGTCAAGGGTGCCTGGATCTCGGTTTCGACGCTGACCTTCTCGAAGTCCGCGCTGCGCTCCAATTCCGGCCGAGCGACATCATGTGCTTGGTCGAGCCTCGCTGCAGACGGCACCGGATCGGCGCCGACCAAGGACGCGCCGCACCCGCCCAGAGCCAATGAGACGATGGCGCAAATCGAGGCAGCGTTTCGTCTGATCATGATAGCCGAACAGCTCATGAAAATCGAACGCCTGTGAGCTTTTCGGAAACCTCCCAGAGCCGCGCGGACGCGGCCGCGTCTTTGGCTTGCCGAGGCACTCGTGCGGCTGCCGGCACGCCGCGCGTCTCGCCCAGTCTATCCGGACCGAAATAGCCTCCAGGTTCGGCGAGCGGAGACGTCGCCGCGAACAGCGTCGGCAGCGCCCCTTGAGCTGGCGATTGAAATAGGAACCAGAGGAAGGATCGAGCGAGGCCCTGCAAACTGCGAGGTCCGGCGCCGTTTGGAATCAACTCGGTGCGGGCGATGCCGGGGTGCGCGGCGATGCTCCTGATTCCCCATCCAGAGACATCGCTTCTGGTCTGAAGCGCGAACGCGAACATGAGGCACGCGAGCTTTGATTGACTGTAAACCCGCATGGGTCTGTACTCGCGCTCCGCCTGAAGATCGTCGAAGTCGATGACGCCGCTCCGGGCGGCCAGGCTCGAAAGGTTGACGACGCGCGGCTCCTTGCCGTTGCGCAACAACGGAAGGAGCTGCGCCGTCAGCGCAAAGTGGCCAAGATAGTTGGTCCCGAACTGTAGCTCGAAGCCGTCTCTCGTCGCCTTCCGCAGAGGTGGCGCCATGACGGCGGCGTTGTTGATGAGCATGTCGAGGCTCGACCGTTGGGCTCGCATCCGACAGCCAAAATCCTTCACCGACTTCAGGCTCGCGAGGTCGAGCTCTTCAAAGCGGATCTTGGCGTCGGGAAAGGCGGCTCGGATTCGCGCAATGGCGCTCGAACCCTTCTCCAGGCTACGGCCTGCGATGATGATCTCACAGCGGGCACGCGCCAATGCCAACGCGTCTTCAAAGCCAATTCCCCCAGTTCCGGTGATGACGGCTGACCGCCCCAACTGAGAGGGAATATCTTTGATGGACCAATCCGGCATGGCTTCTCTGCACGTTCACTAAGCTTGGCACGCGGCGCCTATTACACCAGGTGTAGCTTTTATTGCACTGCGTGCGATATTACAAGACCATTGCGGACGCGGGCTGCGCGACCTCTGGCCGCGGACGCGGCGACCAGTTGAGAGCCGCGATCGCATGGTAAAGGCAGCCTAAGTCACGGCAGGCACATCGATTTTTTCTTGCACATTGTTTGCGCAGCGTGTAATATATTGCACTGGGTGCGATTTTTTGAATGGGGCTATCCTTGCCGGCAAAAGTGACAGCGGACGACAAAGTTGCGGAGGAGGGTCTTCGCGAGCGCAAACGGCGTGAGACGCTGGCTCGGATCGCGGAAGCAGGCCTCAAGCTGTTCATGGCGAATGGCTATGAAGAGACGACCCTCGAGGCGATCGCGGAGGCGGCAGGCATTTCGCGGCGGACGTTCTTTTATTACTTCAAGTCGAAGGAAGAAATCTTGCTTGCGTGGCAAAGCCACTTCACGCAGCTCATTAGAGCTGCCGTGATCGCCGAGCCTTCGGATCAATCTCCCATCGACACCGTCAAGAACGCTTTGCTGAAATTGACCGGCAACTACAATTCGCAGCAGAGTCTCGCCCTCGATCGGGTCATCCGCTCGAGCCCGGCGCTGATTTCCGCGAGCCACGCGAAGTATATCGCTCAGGAACAGGCGATATTCGAAGCCCTTTGCGTGAAATGGCCCCAGGCCAAGCGACGGAAATCCCTTCGATACGTCGCCATGGTCTCCGTCGGAGCGCTTCGATTGGCGATCGAATCCTGGAGCAACGACAACGGCAGGCGACCGCCGGCAGCTTATCTCCGCGAGTCATTCGCGAATTTGCAGAGCGTTCTTTGAGCTGAAGGAATGGCCCGGGAGACGCTAGGGTCGCCGGGCTGCTTCTCCATCGAGCCATGGTGGAGCGTCTCCTCCTCGCAAAGAGGCGAGCCTCGTTCTGATCGGCTCGGGCCTTTTCGGCCCGGCACTCGGGCCACTGCTCGTCGGCTCGATCAGCGACGCCGCGACGAATGCGCAGATATCGAACGGGCTCGCAATTGGAATGCTGATTGTCCCGGTCGCCAGCGCCGCCACCGGCATCGTCCCGTTGTTTGCAAACCGGCGGATCGCTGCTTCGCTTCGGCGATCTTGAGCAGAAAATAAGCGCAGCAATCGACTTGTTGCCAGCACCAATCGGCATGCTGGCCGACGACTGGGCCGGGCCACGAAATCGCCCAAATAATATTACACCAAGTGCAATATAAGTTTACGTTTGGTGCGAGATTTCTGAAATGACCGCTCTCGAGGCATCCCGACCGTCGTCGACGAGCAAGGAGTCATCGAATGACATGTGACACGCCGGATGGGACGGATATTGCAGCTCCGCAAGGGGAACGGGAGCGAGATGCCAAGCGGCCGTTTGCCGGCGGCAGGCGCGCGATCCATCACAGCGGCTCCGACCACCTTCGGCCACGTGCGCGGGTGTGGTCGGCCGAGGTGCCCGTAAGACTGGAAACGATTGTTCAGCACCGAACGCGCGCGCGGCTCGATCGATCCCGGAGCTCCTACCGGCCGGCCGAGGCGTTGAAGTCCATTCGACCGGCGGATCCCGCGAAACACGAAGAAACCCACGTTGCTCCAATTTCCTCTCGTTTCGCCAGACGCGTTGTGAAGGCACTCCGATCTCCAGTTCTCACGAATGTCGGGATCGCTGCTCTCCTGTACGTGATCTCATTCCACCCCTATATCGATCTGGCCGGCATCGTCTCAGGCAGCCTCGTTTGCCCCGGCGCGAAGCCAATATTGGTTGCGACGGTGGATTTCTTGCAAGAAGAGGTGACCCCCACGATACAAGCGTTCCTCTCGGGTCGACTGATGAGGTGGATCGGTCTTACTTTGCTGTTCGCCTTATTCCCCGCATTCGGCGTGCTTCGTACCGGGACGATGGCGAGGATTCGCACGCTGGCCACGTCAGCGGCATCCCGGGTTCGACGCCTCAGGCCATCGCGCTGGCAGATCCCATCACTGCAATATGCGGAGCCATCCGAGATACGTTCTGCCATAGCTTTGAACACCCGGCCAATCCGGAAGCGAGCAACCAAAGAGGCCTAAATGACGCCCGAGGAATTCCGAAAACGAGGCCATGAGATCATCGACTGGCTGGCCGACTACCATGCCAAGATGTCCGACTATCCGGTCCAACCTGCGACACAGCCGGGTGACGTGAAAGCGATGCTTCCAGCCTCCCCGCCGGTAGAAGCTGAGGGGTTCGATGAGATCATCGCTGATCTTGATTCAGTGGTTCTCCCCAACATCTCGCATTGGCAACACCCGCGGTTCTTCGGCTACTTTCCCTCCAATTCACTTGGCTCCGGCATCCTTGGTGACCTGGTAAGCAGCGGACTTGGGGTGCTGGGCCTGTCCTGGCAGTCATCGCCCGCAGTGACGGAGATCGAGGAGGTCACGGTCGACTGGTTCAGGCAGATGGTTGGCTTGTCTTCCGCCTGGTTCGGCGTGATCAACGACACTGCGTCGACAAGCACCTTGGTTGCTCTGCTATGCGCCCGGGAGAAGACGACGGGCTTCTCGCTCGTTCGCCAGGGTCTGCAAGCAGAACTCAAGCCGTTGACGATCTACACATCGGCAAGCGCTCATTCTTCCGTCGAAAAGGCGGCGCTGCTAGCGGGCTTCGGCCGTGAGAATGTCCGCATGGTCGATATCGACGCCAATTTCGCAATGCGTCCCGGGGCGCTCGAAGATTCAATCCTTGCGGATATTCACGCCGGGTTCAAGCCATGCGCGATCGTCGCGGCAGTGGGCGGGACCGCGACCGTGTCCATCGATCCGCTCTCCGAGATCGCTGCCATAGCGCGGAGGCATGGTTTGTGGCTTCACATCGACGCTGCCATGGCCGGGAATGCGATGATCTTACCCGAGCTACGGTGGATGTGGGAAGGCATCGAGGACGCAGACAGTGTCGTTATCAATGCGCACAAATGGCTCGGCGTCCCGTTCGATTGTTCGCTCTATTTCGTTCGGGACGAGCCTCACCTTCTCAGGGTGATGTCTGCCGATCCGAGCTTCCTCCAATCTCAGGCCGACGGGAAGGTGCGCAATCTGCGTAACACCGGAATTCCGCTCGGACGGAGATTCAGGGCGTTGAAACTATGGTTCGCCATCCGGGAACAGGGCGTTTCCGGGTTGCAGGCGAGGTTGCGGCGAGACATTAGCCTGGCCCAAGATCTTCGGTCCAAAGTCGAAGCAACACCGGGTTGGGACGTCGTCGCACCCGTCGTGCTGCAGACCGTATGTATTGTGAACCGCCCGATGTCGGTGCCTTCCCAACGTCTCGATGACTTCACGCGCGCATGGGCGCATGCGGTGAACGCCTCGGGCCAAGCCTATGTCACGCCCGCTACCGCGGCCGGGCACTGGATGGTTCGTGTCTCGATCGGCACGATATCCACCGAGGCGAGCGACATCGAGGCGGTGTGGCGCACGATCCAGGAAGCGGCTGCCGCGTCCGTTCCAAAATTTTCGTGAATGGCCCGGATAGATGGGGGTGCATGGCCCGCGGACATCGCCACATCGGGACGCCACGGTCAGGTTGCAACTGAGGTGCGGACTCAGGCGGCAACTGCTTGCGCCTGGATCGACCTTCATACCCGACGCTCGCCGGTGGCCCGGTATGCGCGTCAACATCGCGCATGTCGGCGATCCGCCGCTTCGTCGATCTCATGTCGCGGGTGAAGGCTCGCTGACTGGTGGCGCGGCCGCCGGAGGCGATGGAGGCGCCGCGCCCTTGTCGGTCCAACTTGGGGGAGCTCCAAGTCCTTGGCCGATGAACCCCGCAATTCCGGGAGCTCGTCCGAACGCTTCGCACGCGGATTGCTTCGGCGCACCACCCAGCAGAACGTGCAAGCTGTCCAGCGACGGCAGCGATGGAGCCGCCCCGAATGGGGTACTGCCCGTGACCAGCAACCTGCTGAAGTCGGCGGCAAAGGCGGTCGAGAGGTCGTATGCATCGCCGTCCGGCGATACGCGCGGCGAGCTCGTGAAAGAATTCGCCCCGCGGCCCCACACCATAGCCGCCTTCTGCTTCCCTCTTCTGTCCCTCGCCTCACCTTCGACCGAAAGGCTGCCAAGTCCCAACGGGATGCGCGGAACGGGTACCGGCACGCCAGGCAGGAGTACAGACTTTGCGACCCGCGCGACACCGGACGCGCCTGCCGCCGCAGGATCGGTCGCCGCCGCATGTGTGACGACGGCTTGAACGGTCAGGTCGGCTTGATCCGCTGGGCCGACAATGTCGAACCGCTCGCTCAGTCCGAAGCACAGAGCACGGTCGATGGCGTTGCCGATGATCTTGCGCTGCTCCGGCGAGAAGGAGACCTCTGCAGCCGCTTTGGTCGAAAATCGAGTTTCTACCAGCCGGACGGTCTTGGCGCCGAGAACGTCTTCCTTGTCGACACGAACGATCGACTTCGTCAAAATACCGTCTGACGGCGCCAGACCATCATAACTGGTCAACGATCCCGCCCTGTTCAGCGGCGCAGTCGCGCACCCGGCGGTCAGCAGACACAAGACCGCTATGAGCGGGAAACGCTGCATCGGACTTCAGCGACGCAATGCAGATGCCGGCCCGTCGATTTCTGCGGTCGCCTGACGTGCGCCGGCCGCAAGGAGAGGATAATTTTTCTGTTGCTCACTGGTTGTCGCACGGCCCTTTTCGGCCGAGGTCACACGGATATGGCCTTGTCGATCCGACTGTGCGGTCGCACCTGAGATCGGGATCGCGTTCGCCATTGTGGGCTGCGCGAGAATGTCCTGCCAGTCGAAGCTCCATTGCGCCAAAGCTTTGGAATCCCCGGCAAACGCATAGTCCAGGAATGCAAGCGTTAGATCTCCGGTGGCTTCCTTGACCTTCGGATTCAGTCCTGGTCCTCCGGTCAGAGCGCGGTCCGTGAATATGCTATGGGATCCCCCTTGGAACATGACCAGGAGCTTGCGCCGATTGGCGATCGCCTCGAATATTGCGACCCGATCGCGCGCAGCCGAGTAGAATCCGGGAATTTTGATGACGTCCTGCGTCGCCGTCACGTGAAGCGTCGGCACGGCGATGTTGGCGAGCACGCTCGGCAAGTCTTTCTCGCCGTAGAAAGGTGGGGCGGAAATCACGATCGCCGCCTTGAAGCGCCGGTCGCGGAAATCGAGCCAACGACCATCCCGAACGACCCGCGCACCCACCGTCAACAATGCAGTGTTCGCGCCATAGGAATGGCCGGCCACGGCGATGCGTCGCATATCGATGAATCGGGCGTACGGACCGGTTGCAAACAATAGCATTTGGTCGAGCGCAAAACGGATATCTCCGACACGTGCGGCGGCCTCATCATCCCGGGTCGCCGCTTGCAGCCGCCCCACGAGCTCGAAGGGATTTCCACGCCAGAGAGAGGAATCGCTCCCGATATGCTGGACATGCAAACTCGCGATGCCGTGGGCGGCCCACCGGGCGGCGAGGTAGGTGTAGCCGTTTCGCGAACCGCCCATGCCGTGCGAGAAGATGATCAGTGGCACCCGTCCCGGCGATGCCTCAGTGGGCCAATACAAGCGAGCAGGAACTTCGCGACCTCGAGACGTATCTATCCAATCGAAGTCGACCGCACGAAAGGCCGCATGCTCTTGTTGCACCTGAGCATTCTGTGCGTTCGCACCTTCAGGCAGCGCCATCCCGACGGCACATGCCAATGCCATAGCAGCGAGCCAGCTTCTCATGACCATTACTCCTGCTACGTCCCCGCACTCGGCATCTACAGCACTGTGCCGAAGCCAATTCGGTAACAGTCCGCGTTCTTTGTGTCAATAAAACTGCACTGGGTGCATTATTTTGACGCAGGCCACGCGGCAGTCAGTAACGCGCGCGTGATTATCCGACAGGTCACCTCCATCTCTCGTCTTGCTCAAGGCTGCTGTAAGGCACTACGTCGCGCACGTGGTGCCGGAGAGCTTCGGTCTGCGCCTCCAGCCTCCATTCGGACGGGTCTGCCTGGGGGACGCGCTAGCGCACCCGCTCCCAGATGATGACGACCTTGGTGCCCTCCGGCCGCTGAAAGTTCTCGATCATGCGGTCCCCGATTACATCGAAGTTCAGATCCTGTCGCGTGCGCTCGCTACCGACCCAGTTTGGGAAGGTCGAGCCTTCAACGCGATTGCCGCTGAAGACGCCATTCTCATCGACGGTGTAAGTGCCGAAGAACGCGATGCTGCCCGCCATCGCAGCCCGGTTCTCTTCGTCGGTGCCGGCACCTCGCTCGTTGGAAGCGAATTTCGGAATGGAGGCGTCGGTCAGAACCTCGATAAAGTGCATGTCTTCGGTGAAGACCAAAAGGCTGTTTGGCTTCTGCCCGTAGGCCGGGACATTCCGGCCATCCGGATCGAGTTGAGCTGAAACCATGCGCCAAGTGCCGAGCACCTGATTGAGCGGCCGTGCTTCGGCAGTGCCGACAGCGAGGGCCAATGCGACCGCAAAGACCCGGGCTGCAAGTCCGGGGCTCTTCATGTAGGCTCCATCTTTTACAGGTTGTTAGTCGTTGATCGTCGCTCTACGTAGTTGGTCTTGATGAAAGACCAAGTACTGCCTCTGCTGCGTTTGCCATGGCGTCACTCCGCAACCGACGAGATGACAAGGTCCGACAACGGGCATTTGTGGGACGACGGCTGGACGGCCGCGCCGAAAAAGCTCGCGCGACCCAATAGCTCAAATGGGACAGCAGCTCTCATCTCCACGCCTGTCCGCGGTCTGCTTCGCCTTTCCTGCCAGCCACTCCCGGCCCTCGCCATAGAGCTTCTCGACCTCGGGCCCGATCAGGCCCGGCATGTCGCGCTTGACCTTGTAGCCGATCAGCTCCTGCATGTAGGCGAGGTGGCGGTAGCCCTCGGGGAGCGCAGCCAGCGCTTCCTGGTCGAGCCGAAGCGTCGCGGCGGGATCGACCGGGTCGATCCGATCCTTCTCGTAGATCGGCTGGCGGCGGACAATGCCCCATTTGCCGATACCTGATGGGTCGTCCCGCTTCTCCAGGAAATCGTAGAAGCGTCCGGTGCAGACGACGTCGCAGAGCACGTCGTGCACGAGGCCGCGCTGCGAGATGGTCATCTTGGTCTGCGCGATCGCGCGCGCACCCGCAAGGTCGATGCTGGTGCCGCCGAGGAAATGCAGGATGCGCACGCCCCTGGCAAAACCCTCCTGGCTGACGCGCATGAAGTCCCGCGCCGGCCCCTGAAACCAGGTCGCGGACATCCAGCCTTCTTCGTGCCAGACCGTGGCAAAGCGCTCCCAGTCGCCGGCATCGCGCCACACCGCCCAGTTCTCGATGAGGTCGCGGATGGCAAGACGATCGAGGAGTTGCTGGTCCATGGTCCGTATTCTCCCGGCGGCCTGAGGCTGCGATGGACGTCATCGGCCCGACGTATCAACGGGGCAATTTGGACGGCGTCAAGCGGCCGGGCGCGGTCGTTCACCACCCTAACCCGGGTGAATGCGATGCGAGCAACGAGCCTTGCAATCAACCAGCCGGCGATTAGTATCCGGGATCATGCAGATGAAAATTCCCTTGCTGGCCGCATTTCTCGGATTCCTTGCGGCTTTCCCGGCGCACGCACAGACTGAAAAGCAGAGCGAAAGTGCCCAGGCCTGGAAGGCAAGGCTTTCGGCGCATATCGCCAAGAGCAGACTATTTCCAGCCCAGGCACTGGGGCAAACCGGTGAGGCCAAGGTGGGCTTCGTCGTCGACCGGTCCGGCAAATTGGTCTCGCGGGGACTGGCTGCGAGCAGCGGCTCGCGACTGCTCGACGATGCTGCGCTGGAGATCGTCGCCCGCGCCCAACCGTTTCCCGAACCACCTTCGGAGCTGAAGGAAGAGACTTTCCATTTCTTGATCCCGATTGTCTTCAAGGGCCGTCAGTTTCAGGTGCCGCCCAACGGTCTGGTGCTGAGCACACCGGCTTCCGGCCTCGCAGAGTCCGAGGCCATGGCCGCTTGGCGCAAGGCAATCACCGAGCATGTCTGGCGCAACAGGGGATTTCCTCCGCAGGCGATTGGGCGAAGGGCTGATGCCGGCGTTACATTCGTGGTCGATCGCTCGGGCAAATTAATCTCAAGCGCTTTAGTGGAAAGCACGGGCTTCGCGCCGCTGGATGCTGCGACGTTGGCAATGGTCGAGCGATCCGTGCCGTTCCCGAAGCCGCCCGCCGAGGCAAAGGACGACCTGCAGAGATTAACCGTCCTCATAGCTTACGATGGGACGGAGCCCAACCTGGCGCCGTCGCCGGAAGGCGAGAAATTGCTTCAATCCTGGATCGAGGGCCAGGCCAAGCTGAATGCGAAATCTCCTGGAACGGATGATACAAAGCTGAACGCGATGCTTCGCAGCATCTGCCGCGGTTGCTGAGGCAGAGCAGGATGACGCTCCGTCGGCACATATGAGGGCGGCGCGCCTTGCGACGCGCCGCCCTTGTGTTCGATAGGCCTTTTCTTACGCCGCCGGCGCCTTCGGCGTGCGATTGCGCGAGTTGCGCTGGAAGAACAGGGCCTGGCTCGCCACCGCCGATACCATCGCGGGCTGGAACGGCTTTGAGATCAGGAACGCCGGCTCGGGACGCTCGCCGGTGAGGAAGCGCTCCGGATAGGCCGTGATGAACACCACCGGCACCTCGAAGGTACGCAGGAGCTCGTTGACGGCGTCCAGGCCCGACGAGCCGTCGGCAAGCTGGATATCGGCAAGGATCAGGCCGGGCCGCTTGTTCTTGGCCAGCGCGACCGCATCGGCATGGGTGCGCGCGACGCCGACGACGTTGTGGCCGAGATTCTTCACCAGGCTCTCGAGGTCCATGGCGATGAAGGTCTCGTCCTCGATGATCAGCACGTCGGTGGCGATCTCGGCGGCCATCTCGCGTCCGGCTGCGTCCGCAAGACGGCGCGTCTCGGCGACGTCGGTGCCGAGAATGAAGGCGACTTCCTCTTCCGAAAAGCCCTCGAGCGATAGCAGCAGGAAGGCCTGGCGCGGCAGCGGGGTGATGTTCGACAGCCGCCGTTCCGGCGGCATCGGCAGGGTCGTCACCTCGGCATCGTCGTTGATCGAGACTGAATTCCAGATCTGGGTGAAGAGCCGGAACAGGCCGGCCCGGGGCCCATGGTTCTCGTCGAGCACCGACGGATCGCCCAGCATGGCTTCCAACATCGCGGCGACATAGGCGTCACCGGAGGCCTGGCTGCCTGTCAGAGCCCGCGCGTACCGGCGCAACAACGGCAAGTGTTCAGCAACTACCTGTGAACGGGACATCCCCACTCCATTCGTCTTCGGGCCAACCTTGAGGTCCAATCCTGAGGTCAGGCATCACGCGGGGGGCCCAGGTTCCCCTGCTGGGCTGTCTACGCCTCACGACAACAAAAGTTCCGCCGAGCTGGGAACTTTTTGGCGCAGCTGGAATTGTGCCTATCCAGGGAACGGCTCCCGGTTGAGAAAACTTCTCGATTTTACAGTCACTTAACTCGGGGAAACGTGGAACAGGTCATGAAAGATCTCAAGTCTCAAGCCAGCAGAAGCACGACCCCCGGCAAGGGAGGCCTGACTCCGGAGATTCAATCCCGGATCGGGCACCAGTTGCGCGCCATGTACGACGATGTCGTGCGACAGGGGGTTCCGGATCGGTTCGCAGAACTGATCAAGAAGCTTGATGCGCCGGGAGCGTCACCCCACGTGGAAAATGAGGGCGGATCCAACGACAACAACAATGGGAGGGATTGATGCCTCTCACGGACTCCCTGCGTAACGACATCTTGGCGGCCGTGCCTAGTCTGCGCGCCTTCGCCATCTCGCTCAGCGGCAATGCGGACCGCGCCGACGATTTGGTCCAGGAGACGCTGCTGCGTGCGCTCGCCAACATCGACTCGTTCCAGCCCGGCTCCAACCTGCCGGCCTGGCTTTTCACGATCCTGCGCAACCTGTTCCGGTCCGACTATCGCAAGCGGCGGCGCGAGGTCGAGGATGCCGAGGGCAATTACGCCAAGACGCTGAAGACCCAGCCCTCGCAGAATGCGCACCTCGAATTCGAGGAGTTTCGCACCGCGCTCGACAAGCTTCCGCAGGATCAGCGTGAAGCCTTGATCCTGGTCGGCGCGTCCGGCTTCTCCTATGAGGACGCCGCCTCGATCTGCGGCTGCGCAGTCGGCACCATCAAGAGCCGCGTGAACCGCGCCCGCTCGAAGCTCGCCGCGCTGCTCTATGTCGACGGCGCCGAGGATTTTGGGCCTGACGAGACCGTGCGGGCCGTGATCGGCGGCAGCGGCGGCTGACCGCCGCCGTCAATCGCACCGGAACGAGACGAAGACGGCCGCTTCCACGGCTGTCTTCGCGCGCGTCTGACGCCGATGCGTCCGGCTCACGCCGCGATTACACATCCACGAAGGTTGCGGTCTCGGCCACGCTCGCCCGCGAAGTGCGGTAGCTGTTGACCTGGTGCGCATGGTCCGCATAGCCGAACGAGATACCGCAGACGACGCGGCGGTCATCGGGCAGATCGAAGTGGCGGCGGATCAGGCCGGAATGCCGCGCCAGCGCGGCCTGCGGAATAGTGCCGAGCCCGAGCGCCTGCGCCGCCAGCATGAAGTTGGAGACATAGGCGCCGCAATCGATCGCACCGTAGATACCGAGCGGCTCGTTGGTGTGGATGACGGCGACATGCGGTGCGCCGAAGAAATTGTAGTTCTCCAGCGCCTGCTTGGCATAGGCCGCCTTGTCGCCGCGGGCGATGCCGAGCGTGTTGTAGAGTTGGAAGCCGCTCTCGCGGCGGCGATCGAGATAGACCCCGACATATTCGCGCGGTGGCGTGAAGTCGTAGTCATCGCCGAGGCCCTTCGAGGCCTCCGCGTAGATCGCCTTGCGAAAGCGCTCCTTGGCCTCGCCACTGGCGATGATGACCTGCCAGGGCTGGCTGTTGCACCAGGACGCCGTGCGCTGCGCGGTCGCCAGCACATGCTCGATGGTGGCGCGATCGACCTCCTTGGGGAGAAATGCGCGAACGGAGTAGCGCTCGTTGAGGAGCTCTTCGAGCACCTCGATGCGGTCGTTCTGTCTCACTTGTGCGTCCATCACTCAGCTCGCCTTTTTCTTCTGGTTGGCAGAGGCGCCAAGCGCCGTCCCCACCGCCATACTTACCTCGATGCACCTGCATATGGTAGGCAGGCTTTGTTCTGCCCACCCAGCGCGAGCGGTGACCGTGACACCTATTTGGTCAGCAGGGCATAGGCACCGGTCCAGCCCTCCGGCGGCGGATCGATCTGGAAATCCTTGATTCGCGCCTCGTAAAGCCTGAACAGCTTCTCCAGCGTGTCGGCGTCCTCGCTTTTGCGGCCGCGCTCGATCGCATCCAGTGCGCCCTGCCAGTCGCGGCTGCGGTAGCAGCCGAGCATCTCGATGGTGATGTTGCGCAGCCGCTGGAACGCGGCCGAATGCATCACGTCCTCGCGGCCGGCGATGGCGTAGATCACTTCCGGCTCGGTCTTGCCCTTGACCATGATGAAGTCGAGCTCGAGGATCGCGAACTTCTCCTTGGCGGCGAGCGCCGTGCGCGAGCCCACGATGATCGGAAATCCGTACGCCTTCGACTGGCCCTCGAGGCGTGAGGCCAGGTTCACGCTGTCGCCGAGCACCGAATAGTTCTTCTTCAGGTCGGACCCCATGTTGCCGACCACGCCGATTCCGGTGTTGAGACCGATGCCGACATTGAGCGGGATATAGACGTGGCCGCCGTCGGCGGCCTCCTGCTCGCGCTCCTTGTTGACCTCGTCGATCTGCTCGAGCATCTGGATCGCGGCTTCGCAGGCGTTGATCTCGTGCTCGGCGTCGTCGAGCGGCGCGTTCCAGAACGCCATGATGGCGTCGCCCATATACTTGTCGATATAGCCCTTGCGGTCGATGATGACGTCGGTCAGCGGCGTCAGGAAGCGGTTCATCAGCTCGATCAGGCCCTGCGGATCGTGCTTGTAGCTCTCGGAGATCGTGGTGAAGCCGCGCACGTCGGAGAACATGATCGTCATCTCGCGTTCCTCGCCGCCGAGCACGAGCTTTTCCGGCGACTGCGCCAGCTGCTCGACCAGCACAGGCGACATGTATTGCGCGAATTGCCCGCGGATCTGCACGCGCTGGCGCTGCTCGCGCACGAAGCTCGCAAAGATCAGCGTCAGGTAGACTGCGGTCGTCGACAGCAGCGGATAGGTGAAGTCGATGAGATAGCGGTGCTGGGTGTAGGAGAACCAGGACACGCCGATCAGGATGGCCGCGAAGGCCGCGCCCACCAGCACTAGGCGGACGGGGCCGAGATTCGGCGTGAAGATGATGACGAGCAGGCCGATGATCAGCGCCGCGATCAGCTCGACGCCCAGCGCATAGTTCGGCTGCGAGATCACCGCACGGCTCAGCACGCCCTCCAGCACCTGGGCATGGATCTCGACACCCGGCATGGCCCGGGACACCGGCGTGGTCTTGATGTCGTTCAAGCCGCCCGCGGAAGTGCCGACCAGCACTAGTTTGCCGGCAAACCTCGTGGGCGGCACCGCATTGTCGAGCACGTCGACCGCGGAGACGTAGATCGAAGGATCCCGGCGGGCATAGTGCACCCAGAGCTGACCGTTCTTGTCGGTCGGAACCTCCAAACCCTTGAGGCGGATCGACTTGATACCCGTCTTATCGGTACGGACCAGCAGGGTCGGCGTGCCCGTGACGACGCGCAGGATCTCGAGGCTGAGCGAGGGCATGATGTTGCCCTGGGCGCGCATGATCATCGGCACGCGGCGGATCAATCCGTCACGCTCGGTCCGGATCGAGAACAGGCCGCGGCCGGCCGCGGCCCTCTCGATGACCGGCACGTTGCGGAGCAGGCCGGGGAATTCGAACAGGAAACGCTCGGCCCCGTCCTCCCCCACCGTGGCCACCCCCGTGAACGGCAGCGACTTGTCGAGCTCGGACAAGACCTCCGGAAGCCCGGTCTCGCCCAGCACGACGAGCGAGCGCTTGATCGCGTCGGCGAGGATCTGATCGTTGCTCGGCAGCTCACGCAGCTTGGCGCGGGTCGCGTCGTCGAGATAGCGCATCTGGCTCGCGACCTGATCCGGGTTGAGCCGGTCGGCTTCGGAGAAGACCACGTCGAAGCCGATCGCCACCGCGCCGTTGTTGGTCAGGTTCTGGACCATGTCGGCGATGCGCGAGCGCGGCCAGGGCCACTGGCCGAGCCTGGCGAGGCTCTTATCGTCGATATCGACGATGACGACCGGCCGCGCCGCCTTCTCGCGCGGATCGATCAATTGAAACATGTCGAAGGTGCGCAGCCGCAATTCCTGGATCGGCGGCGGATCCCACAGGCGCGCGCCCGCGAACAAGACCAGCAGCGCAAGGCAGATCAGCCGCGCAAGGCCGAACTTCCGCGCAAACCACCGCCGCAGGATCTTGAGACGTTTCATGCCAGTCTGACTTCCTGTCCCGGACGATGCCGGGCGCACCGATCATGGAGCGTCGGCAGACGGTTGGCTATTCCCTTAGTGCCGAGGATTATGGATTTTTTGCCGCGGTCGAGGTGCAAGCCGGGAGCGCCGCCTGCTTCCACTAGCCGACGTGAGTGCCGAAAATGAAATCGCTGGACTGGAGATTCGCGACGGCGACACCCTTGAGCAGGATCGTCTCGTGGCTATCCAGCGTAAGCAACGTGCCGCCATCCTGCGCGGCGGTCGGGGCAAGGTCGTTCAAGGAGCCGATGCCGCTGAACTGCCGTAGGTCGATCTTGTCGAGGCCGTACTCGAAATCATTCACGGTGTGCTGAACCGAATCCTGCGACGAGGCCGGTGCGAATACGAACTGATCCTTGGCACTGCCGCCGATCAGCGTATCACTCGACTCGGTCGCGAAAATGACGTCCTTGCCGGCGGTGCCTTGCAGGGTCATGCCCTGGCTCTCGGCCCCTTCGACGAAGATGAAGTTCACAGTGTCGGAGCGGCCGGCGGAGTCGGCAATGGTCAGCGTGATCTGATCGGTGGCGGGCAGCTCCGCCTCGGGATCAGCGCCGGTCGGCTCGTAGACGATGCCCGCGCCTTGCGCGAGGGCGGTGTTGATCTGCTCGAGCGTACCGGTCGTCGGATAAACACTGGCGAGGCTGACGTCCGGATTTGCGGTCGACAGCGTGACCGTGAAAGTGTCCGTCGCGGCGCCGGGATCGGTGTCGGTAATCATGAGATCGGTGATGATCTCGTTGCTGTTCTCGATGATGTGCTCGACCTGGAAGCTCTCGGTGTTGATGACCGGGCCTGCACCGTCGTCCGCACCGGTCACGTTCACCTTGAGCGTTGCCGTGTTGGTCGCACCATGGATGTCCGTGGTCTGGAGCGTGAACGTATCGACATACGAGCCGTCCGCCAAAGCATTGATCGCAGCATCATTTGGAACGTAGCTGTAGCTGCCGTTGGAATTGACCGTCAGCGAGCCGTAGAGTCCCGCGACCGTCGTGGCCGCCTGGTGATCTGAATTGAGGACGGCATAGGTCAGCGTCGCCGTCTCACCGCTGTCGGCGTCCGTCCCGGCCAGTTGCCCGGTGAGATTGGAGAAGGTGTCGTCGTCAGCGGTGTCCGTGAGCGGGCCGATGTGGAGATCGGACAGCGTCGGTGCGTCGTTCGTGCCGGTGACGTTGATGGTCACGACCGCGCTAGTTCCAAAGCCCTGAGCATCCGACGGAACGATGGTGTATTGCAGCGATAGCGTCTGACCAGCGGCGAGGAAGTCGAAGGCCTGGCCGGCCGAGTTGAACTGCCAGGTAAACTGGGCGTGGGTCGCCGTGCCGTTGAGAATGTCGCCGGACGGCACGGTCAGATAGTTCAGGAGATCGGCATGCGACAGCCCGCCGACGCTGCCCGTTTGCAACACGTTGTCGAGCTTAACCTGCACTGCATCGACCGATACCGTGACGTGATCGGTCGCGTCGACGTCGGAGACCGCCAGCACGCCATGCGAAAGCTGGCCGCCATTGGTCTCCATCAGATCGGCAAATGCGCCGCCCGGCCCGGAGGTCCCGCTGGCCCAATCCGCATCACCTTCAATGGCGAGGCTCTTGGTGGGGTTGACCGTATTGGAGGCCGTGCTCCCGCTGCCGTCGCCAAGCGTATAATAGGCGGCCAGATTGGCCTCGTTGCCGGTGAGCGCGGTGAAGTCGTACGACTGAATTTGCGCCTGCGTGAGTGCGGTGGTCCAGACGCTGACATCGGCGATCGAGCCGGTGAAGCCTTGCGTGCCGAAGCCCGGAGCGTACCTGCCGCTCGCCGCTCCGATCATCATGTAGGACGGTTCCTGAGCGCCAGCGATCGCGTTGACGCCGCCACTGTGGGAATAGACGACGTTGCCATCGACATAAAGCGT
This sequence comes from Bradyrhizobium sp. USDA 223, assembly GCF_044909005.1. Lineage (NCBI taxonomy): Bacteria > Pseudomonadati > Pseudomonadota > Alphaproteobacteria > Hyphomicrobiales > Nitrobacteraceae > Bradyrhizobium > Bradyrhizobium sp. USDA 223. The sequence continues at coordinate 7,474,352 of NZ_JBIYDR010000001.1, read as the reverse complement.
GAAGATGCCGTCGTCGCGCGTCAAGGCGAGGTTATGCCATTGCCCCGCAGTAAGCGCGAAGCCGGTATCCTGGATCTCGACGCCGCCCTCGAGAATCGCGATCTCCAGCTTGCCGCTGATGACGGTGCCCATGAGGCCGAAACCGGTGGTCGAGGTATTGCCATTGTAGAACAAGACCTGGCTGGCGGAGGCAGCGTCTCCGTTCCAGTTCACCCAGCCGTCCAGCGTCACGTCGTCGGTGGCGACCGTCGGTACGTCGCCGACCGCGATGGTCGCACCGTCGAAGTTCATGTAGTCCGACGTCACATAGGAGACGGTCGGCGCATCGTTGGTGCCGGTGATGGTGACGGTGACGTCTTGCGTGACCGTCGCGTTGTGATTGTCCTTGAAGGTGACGGTGTAGACCTGAGTTATGGTCTGCCCTTCCGCCAGCGACTGCAGCACGGGATCGCTGTTGTCGAGCGTGAAGTGCCAGTCGAGCGTCGCGCCGTTGCTGGTGTCGGCGTTGGATTCGGACACCGCGCCGATGGAGAAGGTGCCGATATTCGTGCTGTCGTCCTCGAATCCCGGCAGAGTTGAACTGACGGACGATGACTTGAACTGCACCTGCGCCGTATGGGTGTCGATCAGGTCAACGTCCTGGATCGCCAGCGTACCGCTGGTCGTCAGCGAGGCGCAGTCATCCTCGGTAACCGCACCCGTTGCCGCCTCGGGATCGCTCGTGATCGTCGGCGCGTCGTTGGCGCCGTTGATCGTGACAGTGACGTCCTGGGAGACCTGTGCACCGTGATCGTCAGTAAAGGTGACGGTGTAGACTTGGGTGATGGTCTGGCCATGCGCCAGCGATTGCAGCACCGCATTGTCGTTGTCGAGGCTGAAGTGCCAGCCCAGCGTCGCGCTGTTGTCGGTATCGGTGTTGAACTCCGCGACCTCGCAATCGATCGTGAAGGTGCCGAGCGGCGTATTACCATCGAAGCCCGGGAGATGCGCGTTCGACGTCGCCGACTTGAACACGGCTTCCGCGGTGTGGGTGTCGATCAGGTCGACATCCTGGATCGCCAGCGTGTCCTCGATCGAAAGCGTCGCGCAATCCTCGGTGACGGCTCCGGCGGCATCCGCGGCGCTGCTGGTGATCGTCGGCGCGTCATTGGCGCCGTTGATCGTGACGGTCACGTCCTGCGAAACCTGCGCGCCGTGGTCGTCGGTGAAGGTGACAGTGTAGACCTGGGTGATGGTCTGGCCCTTGGCCAGCGACTGAAGCACCGCGTTGTTGTTGTCGAGGCTGAAGTGCCAGCCCAGCGTCGCAACATTAATGGTGTCGGTGCTGAACTCCGAGACGTCGGTATCGATCGTGAACGTGCCGAGCGGCGCGCTGCCGTCAAAACCGGGCAGATGCGCGTTCGACGTCGCCGACTTGAATGCGGCCTGCGCGGTGTGGGTGTCGATCAGATCGAGATCCTGAATCGCAAGCGTGCCCTCGATCGACAGCGTCGCGCAGGCATCCTCGGTGACGCTGCCCTTTGCAGCGTCTGCATCACTCGTGATGGTCGGCGTGTCATTGGTGCCGGTGATGGTGACCGTGACGTCCCGGGTGACGGTGCCACCGTGATGGTCGTCGACGGTCACGGTGTAGACTTGGGTGATGGTCTGGCCCTCGGCCAGCGACTGCAGCACCGGATCGTTGTCGTCGATCGTGAAGGTCCAGCCGACTGATCCGCGGGAGCTTGCGCCCGGGCTTTGAATCACCGTTCCCAGCGCAAACGTGCCGATATGCGAGGTGCCGTTGCCGAAGCCGGGCAGATGCGCGTTCGACGTCGTCGACTTCAGGACGTAACTGGCAGTGTGCGTATCCGTGAGATCGGGGTCGTTGAAGGCGATGGTGCCGTTCGCCGTCAGGGTTGCCGCCGTATCCTCTGTCACCGCTCCGGTGGGCGTCGTCGAGTCCTCGACGATCGTCGGCAGGTCGTTGGTGCCCTCGACATTGACGTCCGCGCCGTTGATGGACACCGTGAGCGGCGTGCTGACGACACCGCCGTGACCGTCATCGACCTGCACCACGTAGTTGAGGATAAGCTTCTCGTCCTCGGCAAGAAAGTCAAAAAGATGGTCGGGAACGCTGTAGGTCCAAGTTGCCGTGCCGTTGTTGCCGTTGCCGGCTCCCTGAACAACGGTCAGGGGCACCTTGACAGCAGAGATCGCCGCGAGCTGCGCCGGCGTCAACGTCGCGGTGATGTCGTTGCCTTCCGCGTCGAGATATTTGAACGGCTGCGTGGACGAGAGTTCGGCGCTGACGATCGGCCGGTCCGTCAGATCGACGTCGGTGAAGGTGACCGTGCCGGTAATGACGTCGAGCGCCTCGTTGCCGGTCCCGACCTGCTCAATGACAGTGCCGCCCGATGTCGCGACGGTCGGCTTGTCGTTCGTTCCCGTTATCGTGATGGTGATCGGGATGAACTTGGACTCGGGGTTCACCGCGAAATTGGTGTCGACGCGGACCATGTAGGTCAGCGTCAGGGTTTCGCCAGCCGCGAGGAAATCGAAGACGTGGTCGGGGATCGTATAGGTCCAGACCGCCGAGCCGTTGTTGTTGTTGGCGGGGTCGGCGACGACACTGATCTGGATCTGCGTCGCCGCGATGTCCTGCTTCTGCAGCGCGGTGAGCGAACCGGTAACGTCCTGCTGGCCGGCATTCTTGTAGACGTAGTTCGGCGCCTCGGCGAGGCTCACGCTCACCGTCGGCAGGTCGCCGAGGTTTTGATCGAGGAATCTGATCAATCCGGAAATCGTGTCGGCGCGCGTATCGCCGGTGGTGTCCGCCCGTTCGGTCAGCGCGAACGCCGTCTTCACGTTGCCGGCGAGGTCGAAGCTTTGCGCGATCGGCTGATTGGGAATGCGGCCGGGCGTCGGCGTCGGCGTGTTGGAGCTTTCCTGCGTCTGCGGATTGAGATTGACGAATGTCGCGGTGGCGGTGGGGCCGGACGACGATTTGAGCAACACCTCATAGCCGAACGGCGTGATCGTATCGGTGTAGTTCGTGGTCAGCTTGGTGTTGGTGTTGTTGTCGGTGAACTTCAGCGTGAACACGTCCGTGATCAGCTTCTGCACCTCCGGCGACATCAGTGCATTGGTGATCGAGACGTTGCCGCCGCTGATCTGGATCATCTGGCCGGCCTGGTTGACCGTCGCGATCGGCAGCAGCGTGACCTTGTCGAACAGGATGTAGGAGCCGGTCGTGCCGTTCGGCTCGACCAGCACCTGGAAACTCGCCTGCGGCTGCGGATCGCCGCCGCCGGCGGGAACGACGAAGTTGATCTGGGTCAGCACCGCCGTGCCGCGGATGCCCATGGTGGCGACCGGCGTGTCGACCTTCATGTCGCCGCGCTTGGCGGTTTCGCCAGCGACGAAGGTGATGGTGCCCGCGACGAGGCTGAGCAGCGAGGAATTGTTCGACCCGTTGGGGTCGTAGACCATCTCGTTCAGCACCATCCGCGCGTTGGAGGACAGGCCGAACACGGTGCCGTCGATGAAGGTGATGCCGAGCGTCGAGTCGGAGCCGGTCGAGACCACGTCGCCCTTCTCGACGTTGTCGCCGTTATTCAGGATGACCGAGACGCCGTTGCGGATCGCGGTCGCGCTGCCCACGAGCTTAGTGACGTGACCGATGACCTGGCCCGCACCGGCACCGGGGGCGGCCTGGGCAACCTGGACATGGCCGGTGAGGGCGTTGACGACGTCGCCGCTGAGGTGGGCGCCGTCGGGCGAAGCGAGCGCGGCGCGCTTGTCGCCCCTGAAATAATCGTGAACGACGAATTCGTGGCCGTCGTGGGACAGCACGAGGTCGAGCCCGGCACGCTTGAACTCGCCGTTGAAGATCAGATTGGGGTCGGGAACAACGAACGCCCCGTCAGGCACATGGCCGTGCGCCTTGGCAATGAAGGGCTTGGCGGTAAAGGAATCGGCAAAGGCGGGCGAACTGGAACCCTGGCCGTCCAAAGACGTCGCGGCGTCAAATTTGCCAGCGTAATTCAACCGGGCACCGTAAAAAGGGTTAAAATCTAAGTAAGTATCGACCGCTTAAGCTTGCTTAGCATTACCAAGTCCTTAGCGAAACCATCTATTGCTTGTGTGATTTCGCGTCACTTGACCGTAAGAGCCTGCGCGGCGCGGCGCCCCTCCCAGAGGAGCGGAAGTCATTTTTCCGGAGCTTCCAAGTCGAAATAAGCTTAGATGCGCGCATTCCCCCTCACCCCAAGTCCTCTCAAGTAAAATGCGTAGAATGGATACTTGCGTTATCTTTTGTTCGTGACGCCCTGCAACATCCTGCAGCAAATACGACGTTAATTCTGTGACCTAACTAACAGAACCCGTGAAATAGCGGGCCGTTAGCCATAGGCGCCAGAATCGGCGGCCATCGCAACTTCTGCCCGCAATTGGTTCCATTTCGCGGCATCCAGGTCCCTCCTAGGCCCGAATCATAAAATTTTACGCAATTCGAGCGGGTCCGGTTCAGCCTGTCACCCGGTTTTGGAACCCCAGCCGACCGCGTTAAGCAGAACAAAATGGCCCGTCTCGCACTATCTCCACGAAAGCAACAAAGCCCGGCACGTCGAGATCGAGGGGGATCTCGTGAAGCCTGGGAAGGGGATGTCAGATGGAGACCGCTGCTCGCTCGCGCGCCTGGCGCGCAATCCTTGTCATGTGCGGCTTGATTCTGCTCGGATCGGCCGCCGAGCTTCGCGCCGGCACGCTGCTGTCGCCGGGCGCCGGCGTCCTCGTGCGCAAATCCGCCGAACCGTTCGGCGTGTTCGCCTTCGCCATCTCGTCCGGTGGCCTGCAACAGCGATGGTCCGCGCTGAAGGACAAGCTCGACGACGACATGGTGCAGCTCGCGCTGTGCGACGGCGACCGGGACAATTGCGCTTCACCGGCGGCTCTCGAGCTGCTCGCCATCGTCGACCACGCCCGCGCCCGCGACGGTCGCGCGCGGCTCGGCGAGGTCAACCGCGCCATCAATCTCGCCATCCATGCCGCCAATGATGGCACCGACGACGTCTGGAGCTCGCCGCTTTCGACCTTCGCGCGCGGGACCGGCGATTGCGAGGACTATGCCATCGCCAAGCTGGCCGCGCTGCGGCTGGCGGGAATTGCCTCTGAAGACCTCCGCATCGTCGTGGTGCGCGACGTCAGGGCCGGCGAGGCGCACGCAATTGCCGCGGCAAAGCTCGACGGCCAATGGCTGATGCTTGACAATCGCCGCATGGCGATGGTCAGGGACGACGCGACGCGGAGCTATCAGCCACTGTTCGTGCTCCACCAGTCGGCCGTGCTGAAATATGTCGACGAGCCGGTGCAGGTCTCGATGGCGGCCGCGGTGGCGCGTTGATTGCTCGTAGCCCGGATGGAGCGCAGCGAAATCCGGGCCTCTTACCACTCGCACCGGCCCCGGATTAAGCTTGCGCTCCAACCGGGCTACAGACCTTCCACTGCTCGTCCCCACAAACCCATTTCACCGCGCAAGACCAGGCGCTAGCATGGCGCCTTCCGTGCGGGGGCGACTTGGAATGCGATTCATCGTGCTGTCTGTGCTTGCGCTGCTGGCATTGCCGGCTGTGCCCGCGTCCGCGCAATCCGACCGCGCGATTGCCGACAGGCTGCCGCTGTTTGCCAGGAATGACTGCCAGCTGATTCGCGACCCCGGCAACCAATTGTTCTGCGGTGATGCCGCGCTTGCCGCCGCCGCCGAGAAGCTGAGCATCGCGATCGAGGCGCGGCTCGCCCGCCTGCCGGATCGCCTGCCCGCTATCGAGGAGAATGCGATCTGGGTCCGCCAACGCAACCTCAGCTGCGGCATCGTCGGCCAGACCGCGATCCGCCCCGACCACTTCGAGGCGGTCAAGGCGTGCCTGCTCAAGGTCACCGAGGAGCGGGCCGCGATCGTTAGCGATCCGGATTTCGACTGCCTTGCGGCCAACACTGCTGCGGGCGCGGTGATCTGCGCAGACCCCTCGCTGACGCTTGCCGAAACCGAGCTCAACGGCCAGGTGCTCGGCCTGATCGGCAAATTGGACCCGACTGCGGCACGCTTTGCCTTCGCCGAATATGGACGGTGGACGCGCGAGCGCGACCGCAAATGCAATCTGGTCGGCAAGGAGAACGTGCCGCTGCAGGAGCTGGAATCCGCGGAGGACTGTCTCGCCGAACATTTGAAGCGCAAGACAGACGAAATCCGCGCCGCGAAGGGCGATCCCAAAAAAGTGTTCGGCCGGCAGGTCGCGGCCCGCATTCCCGACGCCGACGCCGTCGATTTCTGCGCCGCGCGGATTCATGCGGCCAATTCCTGCGGCAACTTCCTGCGCATCAACCGCGTCTATGCGCTCGACAGCCAGGTGACCGAACAGGAGGCACTGGTCACGGGCGAAATCGAGATGGCCGTGCTCGCTCCCTTCACCGTGTGCAGCAGGATCGCCTCCATCTGCACCGGCACCTGCTGGGACGCCACGACGGGTCGGCCGCAGCAGGGAGCCGGCAACAAGACGCGCTCAGCAGACGTCTTCAACGTCTCGCGCCGGCTGCGGGTCCAGCGAACCTTCGCCTTCGTCAAAGCCGCCGACGGCTGGCGCTGCCGGGAAGACGAGCTCGCCCCGGTGAACGCGGGCACCGCGGGCGGGGGATCGTAGGGACTCTCCTCTGAGGGCAGGGCTATCGCATATGGTGTGAATAATGCTTCGGCGTCGGGACTGCGCTCCCTCCCCCGCTCGCGGGGGAGGGTTGGGGAGAGGGTGTCTCAGCGGCGGGATGGTCGAGAAATGCGGAGGCTGTCCCTGCGCGGCGAGAGCCCTCACCCGCCGCGCTCTGCGAGCGCGTCGGCCTCTCCCGCAAGCGGGAGAGGCGAACACGCATCAGAACATCAGATTGTCCTTCACCAGCACCCAGCGGCCGCCCTTGACCTGCTGCACCTGGGTGATGGTGTTGGCGAGGTGGTCGGTTTTGGAGAACTTGGTGGGCGGCGAGTTGAAGATGTCGAGGAATTTCTCGCCCGACTCGAGCGCATCGAGCATCTTCTGCCCGGTGAGATCCTTGCCGGCCTTGTTGGCGTAGAACGCAAACGTCATCATGGCATTGTAGCCGATGATGGCTTGCGTGTTGGCGTCGGCGTTGAACATCTTCTTGTAGTTGACGAGCCAATCCTTCACCTTGCCCTTGGCGGTGTCCTCATAAGGTATCTCGAAGCCGCTGGCGGCATAGAGACCCTCGACGGCGTCCTTGCCCAGCGCAGGAACCTCCATCACGTTCGTGGGGGTGGCCCCGAGGAAGGTGACGTCCCAGCCGAGCTTCTTGGCTTCGGTCATCGCCCCGATGGTCTCGCGCAGCACGGTGCCGAGCACGACGAGGTCGCAGCCATCTGACTTCATCTTGGCGATCTGCGCGCTGAAATCGGAGGCGCCGCGCTTGTAGCTCGTGATCGAGGCCGGCTGCGCCTTCATGGCGGTGAGCTGCTGATTGAAGCCATCGAGCACGTTCTTACCGTACTCGTCGTCCTGATGCATGATGCAGGGCTTCTTGAAGCCCTTCCACTCGATCATGTATTTCACCGCAGCCCGCGTGCTCTCGACATAAGGCAGCAAATTGTTGAACTTCAGGCGCTCCTGCGGCTTGGCCGGGTCGAACTTGAAGGTGAATTCGGCCGCCGTCAGCGGGAACAGCTGCAGGACACCGGCATCGAACAGGATGTCTTGCGCGGCGAGCACCGTCGGTGATCCCATCGGCCCCACCATCGCGAAGATCTTGTCGCGCTCGATCAGCTTTTGCGACGCCAGCACGGCCTTCTTCGGATCGTAGCCGCTGTCCTCGACGACCAGCCGGATCTTGCGGCCGTGAATTCCGCCGGCCGCATTGATCTCCTCGGCCGCCATCTTCATGCCGTTTGCGACCGGGACACCCCATCCCTTGATCGGACCCGATAGATCCTGGTGAGTGCCGATGACGATCTCGGTTGCCGAGATGCCCTCGTTGGTGACCTTGGTCTGCGCTGCGGCCGGCAGACAGGTGAGCACCACGGCACCCACAGCAAGGCCGAATGCGCTGAACGATTTCGACATTGACGTCTCCTCTCCTAAAGGCCCGTATTGCACGAAGGGCGGGGCCACAGCTCCTTCGCTTTCTCGAAATGGACCGACTCGTCACGCCACCGCACGCTCGCGATACATCGCCTCGATCTCGGCGGCGTAGCGCTTGTTCACGAAGCCGCGCTTCAGCTTCATGGTCGGCGTCAGCTCCTCGTCCTCGGGCGTGAGCTGGCGCTCGATCAGGTAGAACCTCTTGATGGTCTCGACGCGGGCAAAATTGCCGTTGACCTGCTCGATCTCGCGCCCGATCAGGTCCTGGATCTCCTTCGCCCGGCACAGGCTGGCATAATTGGTGAAGGGGATGTCGTGATCCTGGGCGAACTTCTCGACATTCTCCTGGTCAATCATCACGAGGCAGGTGAGATAGGGCCGCTTGTCGCCGATCACGACCGCGTCGGAGATGTAGGGCGAGAACTTGAGCTGATTCTCGATCTCGGACGGCGTGATGTTCTTGCCGCCCGAGGTGATGATGATGTCCTTCATACGGTCGGTGATGCGGACGAAGCCCTCATTGTCGATGGTGCCGACGTCACCGGTGTGCAGCCAGCCGCGGGAATCGATCGTCTCTGCGGTCTTCTCCGGCTGGTTCAGATAGCCCATGAACAGGAAGTCGCCCTTGATCAGGATCTCGCCGGCGGGCGACAGCGCGACCTCGCCCCAGGGCACCGCGGTGCCGACCGATCCGAGCTTGATCTTGTCCGCGGGCATCATGGTTGCGACCCCGCAATTCTCGGTCTGACCGTAGACCTCGTGCATGTCGATGCCGAGCGCCAGATACCAGCGGATCAACTCCGGTGCGATCGGGGCTGCGCCGGTGAACGCGATGCGGCAGCGGTCGAGCCCGATCATGCGGCGGATGTTGCGGAACGCGATCAGGTAGGCGATGCGGTTGGCGATGCGCAGCGACAGCGGCACCGCCCTGCCCTCGAGCCGGCAATCGACCATGCGGTAGCCGATGCCGATGGCGCGGCGATAGACCCATTGCTGCAGCGGCGTTGCATCCTTCAACGCGATGGTGATGGCGGAATAGAATTTTTCCCAGACGCGCGGCACCGCCAGAAAGGCGGTCGGCTGCACCTCGCGCAGATTGTCAGGCACGGTTTCCGTGCTCTCGGCAAAATTCATCACCGAGCCGAGCGCGACCGAGATGTAATAGCCGCCGATGCGCTCCGCGACGTGGCAGAGCGGCAGGAAGACCAGCCGGTCCTCGTCCTCTCGCGCGGGTATGAAGTCGTTGGCGTGCCGCATCTGGTGGGTGACGCTGCGGTTGGCGTGCATCGCGCCCTTGGGCGGACCGGTGGTGCCGGACGTATAGACGAGGATCGCGAGATCGCCGGCGCTGCGGCTGTCGATCATCTCCTGCCACAGCGCTTCGCGGCTGACCATGTGGTTGCGGCCGAGCGCGCGAAACTCGTCGAGCGACATCACCATGTCGTCGGAGAAACCGCTGAGGCCCTCCATGTCGAACACGATGATCTTCTGCAAGCTGGGGCACCGCGCGCGGCAGGTGAGAATCTTGTCGAGCTGCTCCTCGTCCTCGGCGAAGATCACCTTCGTGGCGGAGTCGTTGACGAGATATTCGACCTGGGACGAAGAATCTGTCGGATAGATTCCGCTGGAGACGCCGCCGGCGCACAATATGCCCATGTCGGCGTAGACCCATTCGGGCACGGCATTGGCGATGATGGAGGCGACCTCGCCGGGCATGAAGCCGACGGCGCGGAGCGCGTAGGCGATCTCTTTGGAGATCTCCAGCCATTCTCGCCAGCTCGTCGGCTGCCAGATGCCGAACTTCTTCTCGCGGATCGCCGGCCTGTCGCCCCGCGTCTCGGCGGCGCGCAAGAAGCTCTTCGCGATCGTATCAGCGACCGTCAGCACCGCCGGTCGGGCCATGCACCTCTCCTCCTTGTCGCCTTCCCTCCGCTGCCTGCCTTGCCGGCCGGTCTTTGCTCAACGTTGGGCAAGCTCATCTTACTGCCAGCTCGTCCTCACCGCCACGTCTTCTTCTTTTTCCAGCGCCGCTCGCCGCGCGCGCCGGCTTCCTTGGCGCCAAGGTAGAATTCCTGGATGTCCTGGGAATGCATCAAGCGGTCGCAGGTATCGTTCATCACGATACGGCCGATCTCCAGCACATAGCCGTAATGGGCGGTTTCCAGCGCCACCTTGGCGTTCTGCTCGACCAGCAGGATCGACATGCCCTGCTCCTCGTTCACCCGGCGGATGATGGTGAATATCTCCTTTACCAGCAGCGGCGACAGGCCGAGCGAGGGCTCGTCGAGCAAGAGCAGCGTCGGCCGGTTCATCAGCGCGCGCCCGATCGCGAGCATCTGCTGCTCGCCGCCGGAGAGCTGGCCCGCCGGCTGGTTGGTGCGCTCCTTCAGGCGCGGGAAATAGCCGTAGACGCGCTCCATATCCTCCGCGACGCCGTCCCGATCCTTGCGTGGATAAGCACCCATCATCAGGTTCTCGCGCACCGTGAGAAACGGGAACACCTCGCGCCCCTCGGGCACGTGGCTGAGGCCGAGGCGCACGATGCGGTCGGCCTCCATGCGCTGGATCGGCTTGCCCATGAACTCGATCGAGCCCTTCTGCGGATCGAGGATGCCGGAGATGGTCTTCAGCACGGTGGTCTTGCCGGCCCCGTTGGCCCCGAGCAGCGTGACGATGCGCCCGCGCGGCACCTCCAGCGAGATGCCGCGGATCGCCATGATCGGCCCGTAATAGCTCTCGATGTTGGAGAGCTTGAGGATGATATCCTGGGGCGCAGCGGCATCCATCGGTCAGGCTCCCAGATACGCGGCGACGACGTCGGGGTGCTGCTGCACTTCAGCGGGCGAGCCCATCGCCAGCACCCTTCCGTAGTTCAGTGCGATGACGCGATCGGAGACCCGGTTGACCAGCGACATGTCGTGCTCGACCATCAGCACGGTGATACCGAGCTCGGTCCTCATGTCCCGAATCCAGAACGACATGTCGCCGGTCTCCTCCACGTTGAGACCCGAGGACGGCTCGTCCAGCAGGATCAGCTTCGGCTCCGAGCATAGCGCGCGCGCCAGCTCGATCACCTTGCGCACGCCGTAAGGCAGGCCCGAGATCAGCTTGTCGCGATAGGGTTCGAGGTCGAGGAATTCGATGACCTGCTCGACCCGGCGGCGGTGAACCTTTTCGTTGGCTCGCACGCTCGGCAGGAACAAGAGCTCCTGCCACAGCTGCGTGGTCGAATGGCGGTGGCGGCCGACCAGAAGGTTCGACAGCACGGTCGCGTTCTCGAACAGCTCGATGTTCTGGAAGGTACGGGCGATGCCGAGCTTGGCGATGTCGTAGGGCGGCTGCTCGGTGATGTCCTGGTCCTCGAAGAAGATGCGGCCCGAGGTCGGCCGGTAGATCCGCGAGATCAGGTTGAAGATCGAGCTCTTGCCGGCTCCGTTCGGCCCGATGATCGAGAGGATCTCGCCCTTCTCCACCGCGAACGAGACCGCATCGACCGCCTTGAGGCCGCCGAAATGCAGCGACAGGTTCTCGGCGCGGAAATAGCTCATCGATTGCGCTCCGACTTCACGTAGATCTTCTGCCGCTTGAAGGTGGCGCGCTTGTAGAGCGGGAACAGCTGGAAGAAGAGCTTGATCTTGAGCCAGCGGCCGTAGAGCCCGAGCGGCTCGAACAGCACGAATAGCACGATGATGATGCCGTAGATCGCGCCCTTCAGGCCGTTGAGCGAGGCGAAGGCCGCGACCTTCGCCTCGATATTGCCCGCAGTCGCCGTGCCGGCGCCGAATGTCGCGGCAATGCCGGCGATGATGCCGGGCATGTCGTCCTTGAGATAGGTGAGGAACGGGTCGATCATCACGATGAAGATCGCGCCGAGCACGGCGCCGTGCAGGCTGAAGGTGCCGCCGATCAGGATGACGATGATGAACTCGATCGAGAGCTGAAGCGTGAACATCTCCGGCGAGATGAAGGAGAGCTTGTGCGCGAAGAGGACGCCGGCAAAGCCGGTGATCGCGGCCGAGATCGCGAACGACTTCACCTTGTAGAGCGCGACATTGACGCCCATGCTGCGCGCCGCCGTCTCGGAATCGCGGATTGCGACGAACGCGCGGCCCGTCGGCGAACGCAGCAGATTGAGCGTGCCGACGATGGTCAGCACCAGCACGGCGAGGCAGAGGTAATAGAAGGTCGGGCTGTCTCGCGGCACGGCGACGCCGAGCAGCGAGAGCGTCTTGACCCGCATGCCCTCGTTACCGTGGGTAACGCTTTCCCACCGCGCCAGGATCTCCTCCACGATCAGGGCAAACGAGATGGTGGCGATGACAAGATAGATGCCGGTGAGGCGCAGCGCCGGAAAGCCGACCATCGCGCCGATGATGCCGGTCAACAGCCCGGCGGCGAGGAAGTAGACGGGGAACGGCACGTTGTATTTCTGCAAGTACGCCGCCGTGTAGGCGCCGATCGCGAGGAACGCCGCGTGCCCAAGCGAGGCCTGGCCGGTGAAGCCGGTCAGAATCAGCAGCGCCACGCCGACGATCGCATAGATGCAGACGAAGACGAGCTGGCTCATCAGATAGCTGGAGAGCACGTGGGGCGCGATCAGCAGCAGCGCGAGCAGAACGCCGTAGGTGACGACGTAGCCCGAATGCGGGAACAGCTTGATGTCGTCCTCGTAGTCGGTCTTGAACAGGAAGCGCATGGCGTTCAGACCTTCTTGCGGACGTGGAGGCCGAACAGGCCCTCGGGCTTCAGCAGCAGCACGGTCAGCAGCACGATGTAGGGCGCGGCGTCCTTCCAGCCCTCGGGCAGGTAAAAGCCGGCCATGCTCTCGATCACGCCGATCAGGACGCCGCCGACCACCGCGCCCGGGATCGAGCCGAAGCCGCCGAGCACGGCGGCGGGAAATGCCTTCAGGCCGAGCACGAGGCCGACATTGGAGTGGATGAAGGTGATCGGCGCCAGCAGCACGCCGGCGCAGGTCGCGACCGCCGCGCTGATCGCCCAGACCACCGCCACCACGCGCTTGACCGGAATGCCCATGTAATAGGCCGCCAGCATGTTCTCGGAGCTGGCGCGCATCGCGGTGCCGAGCGTGGTCTTGTTGAAGAACAGCCAGAGCAGGGTGCACAGGATCATCGTCGCTGCGATCACCGAGAGCTTGTCGTAGGCGAGCACCAGCGAGCCCATGCGCAGCACGCCCTGGCTGAACGGCGTCTCGATCTTCAGGTCGTCGGTGCCCCAGATCATCCCGGCGACCGAACGCAGAAAATAGCCGAGACCGATCGTGACCATGATGATGGAGAACTGGGGATAGCCGAGGATCGGCCGCACGACCACGCGCTCGGCCAGCATGCCGAACAGCGCCATGGCGGCGACCGCACCGGCGAAGCCGATCCAGTAGTTCAGGCCCATCATGCCGATGAAGGTGAAGGCGAAGAAACCGCCCAGCATCATCAGATCGCCCTGGGCAAAATTGACGACTTCGGTGGCCTTGTAGACGAGCACGAAGCCAAGCGCGATCAGGCCGTAGACGCAGCCGAGCGCAACACCGCTGACCAGCTGCTGAACGAAATCCAGCATTGACGCGCGTCCTCCCCGATGCAACCGGCGTTCTTCGAGGCCGCCTTGCCGCATCTTGTGTCCAGTCGCTACGCAGTCGTTTCGCCGCATTAGCGCCATTTGTCCGGAATCAATTCAGCCTGAACGCCCGCGCGCTGTCAACAAACGGTGACTTGTCGGGATGCCTTGCCTTTAGTCCAATCCGGTTGGCGGAATTTGCGGCAGTGCGATTCACGGCGCCGAAACATCTTCGGGTCATGGTCGCGGGCGATGCAAACCGGATGGTGTGGCCGTCATGAAGCCGGACAACTCGGCCCTGGAAGTCCGAGGATTAACGAAGCGTTTTGACCGTCTGGCGGTCGACAGCCTCGATCTCACCATTCACGCCGGCGAATTCTACGCGCTGGTCGGCCCCAATGGCGCCGGCAAGACCACCACTTTACGCATGGTTGCGGGCCTGCTCAGGCCCGATGCCGGCGCCGTCTCGATCTTCGGCATCGATGCCCTCCAAGACCCCGTCGCCGCCAAGCAGGTGATGGCCTGGGTCTCCGACGAGCCCATGATCTACGACAAGCTCACCCCGCTCGAATATCTCGAATTCGTCGCGGGCCTCTGGGGCATGGCGCCGTCGATCGCGCAACCGGCCGCCGAGGAACTGCTCGATTCGCTCGGCCTCGAGGCGCACCGCCACGAGCGCTGCGAGGGCTTTTCCAAGGGCATGCGCCAGAAGGTCGCCCTCGCAGGGGCGCTGGTGCACGATCCCCGCCTCATCATCCTCGACGAACCCTTGACGGGGCTCGATGCGGTCTCCGCCCGCCATGTGAAGGGCCTGCTCAGCGCGCGTGTCCGCGCCGGCTGCACCGTCATCATGACCACGCATATCCTCGAAGTCGCCGAGCGCATGGCCGACCGCATCGGCGTGATCGCCTCCGGCCGCCTGGTCGCGGAGGGCACGCTCACCGAGCTGCGCCACCAGAACGGCCATGCCGACACCAGCCTGGAAGATCTCTTCATCGCGCTAGTGACGCTTCAGGAAGCGGCATGAGCTCGGCCACCGCGCTGTCCTGGTTTGCCCGCCACGAGCTGCGGCTCGCCTGGCGCGAATGGCTCGCCATGATGACGGGCGGGCGGCGCAAACGGGCGCGCGCCGCAATGATCGGCCTGATGTGCTTCGCCGCGCTGCTCCACCTGCCGGCCTGGGCGGTGATCGGCCGTTTCGCCGACCTGCAGTTGCCGCTCGACAAATCCTCTCTGATCGTGATTTCGGCGACGATCTTTCTCGCCTGGACCTTGATGCTGTCGCAAGCGATCGAATCCGTGACGCGGGTATTCTACGCCCGCGCCGATCTCGACCTGATCATGTCCTCGCCGGCGCGGCTGGCCAATCTGTTCTCGGTCCGCATCGCCGCGATCGCGCTGACCGTCACCGTGCTGGCGCTGCTGTTCTCGACGCCCTTCATCGACGTTCTGGTGATCGGCGGCGGCGCACGCTGGCTGGCGGCCTTCGGCGTCGTCATTGCGATGGGCCTGTCCGCGGCGGCGATCGCGATCGCCGTCACCATTCTCCTGTTCCGGTTGATCGGCCCGGCGCGGACGCGCCTGATAGCACAGATCCTCGCCGCCATCATCGGTGCGGGTTTCGTGATCGCGCTTCAGGTCGCCGCGATCATGTCCTACGGCACGCTGTCGCGCTTCACCATGCTGACCTCGGGCAGCGTTGCCGCCTACGCCCCCGACGTCGACAGCATCTGGTGGTGGCCGGCGCGGGCCGCGATGGGCGACAGCGAGGCGCTGGCGCTGCTTCTCGCGCTCGCGCTGGTCATGCTCGGCGGCGTGATGGCGATCTTCTCGCACCGCTTTGCCGACACCGCGATCGATGCGGCGGCCTACGCCACGTCGGGCCGCGTCCGTGCCAAGGAGCGCCCGTTCCGCCGCGGATCGCGCCAGCAGGCGCTGCGGCGCAAGGAGTTCATGCTGCTGTGGCGCGATCCCTGGCTGATCTCGCAGACCTTGATGCAGCTGCTCTATCTGGTGCCGCCGGCGCTGCTGCTCTGGCGCAATTTCGCCGACAGCTCCGCGGCGCTGACACTGATCACACCCGTCATCGTGATGGCGGCCGGACAGCTCGCCGGCGGGCTCGCCTGGCTGACGATCTCGGGCGAGGACGCGCCCGACTTGGTCGCGACCGCGCCCTTGATGCCGTCCGGCATCATCCGTGCCAAGATCGAGGTGGTGCTGATCGCGATTGCCGCAATCTTCGCTCCGCTGCTCGCGGCGCTGGCCATTGCCTCGCCATCCCAGGCCGCAATCAGCGCGGTTGCGATCGTCATTAGCGCGGCCTCGGCGACCGCGATCCAGCTCTGGTTCCGGGTGCAGGCAAGGCGCAGCCAATTCCGGCGCCGGCAGACGTCCTCGCGGCTTGCGACCTTCGCCGAGGCCTTCTCCTCGATCGGCTGGGCCGCCACCGCCGCACTGCTGCTCGCCCTGCCACTGGCCGGCCTCATCAGCGGCCTGATTACCGCTAGCCTTGTCGCGGTCACCTGGAAGTTCAGCCCGAAGCGCGAGCAATAGGTGCGACACTGACGCGCTGTTGATCGCCCCCCATTGGCGAGGCTCCGCATTGCACGCTAGACTTCGCCGCGAAGTCATCGGGGACGGATCCATGCGGCGACTGGTTTTGGCGGCTATCGCGCTGTTCGGCGTATTCCTGACCCCTACCTTGGCCCAGCAGCCACTGCGCAGCGAATGCCTGGCGATGGCCAATGCGGCGCCGCGGATCATGCCGGTCGTCTTCAGGCAGGCTGCAGCTGCGGCCGAGGTCGAGATCACCTATGCCGGCCACTCCACTTATTTCATCGACACGCCCGCCGGCTTGCGCATCGCGACCGACTATAGCGGCGCCTACCAGGTCGGGCGACTGCCCGATGTCGTCACCATGAACCGGGCGCACAGCACCCATTACACTCTCTTTCCGGACAAGCGCATTCCCCACGTGCTGCATGGCTGGAGCGAAGACGGCAAGCCGGCGATCGTGTCGCAGCGCATCAGCGACACCTTCATCCGCAACGTCACCACCGATATCCGCCGCTATTTCGCCGACGATGCCGGCAGCGACATGATCCGCGACGGCAATTCCATCTTCATCTTCGAGGCGGCCGGCCTCTGCATAGGCCATCTCGGCCACCTGCATCACAAGCTCGACGACAGCCATTTTGCGCAGATCGGGCGGCTCGACATCGTGATGGTGCCGATCGACGGCACCTATACCATGTCGCTCGACGGCATTTCCGAGATCACCAAGCGGCTGCGCGCCTCCGTGGTGCTGCCGATGCACCGCTTCGCCACCCCGCTCGACGACTTCATGCGCCGGATCGGCCAGCAGTTCGAGATCGACCGGCGCGTCGAGCGCTCGTTCCGGATGTCGCGGGATACGCTGCCGACGAAGCCGACGGTGATCATCCTCGACGGGGTCTGACTCAGAACCGGAACGCATCACCCGTCAACGACTTGGTTGCTCCAAGACCCACCTCAGTCGGAGCAATCATGAGCAGACGGTTCCTGGTCATCGGCTCGTTTGCGGCCATCTATCTCCTGTGGGGTTCCACCTATTTCGCCATCACGCTGGGCTTGCAATCGATACCGCCGTTTCTGCTGATGGCAGTTCGATCGTTATGCGGCGGCATGATCTTGCTCGCCTTCAGCGGCAGGCATGTCGCGAATACCCCGGGCCGGACATGGTTGCAGGCAGGCCTTTGCGGGCTGCTTTTCTTCGTCGGCTGCCACGGCGTTCTCGCCTTCGCACAACAATCGGTTCCGTCCGGCGTGGCCGCCATCGTGCTCGCCACGATTCCGTTCTGGATCCTTCTGGCGGACACGCTCTTTCCGGGCGATCAGCGCCCGCGACCGATCGCGCTGCTCGCGCTCATCCCCGGCTTCGTGGGCGTCGGGCTCGTGGCATGGCAAAATGCCCAGCAGGCCGGCATCAGCATGCTTCCGATCGTCTGGCTGCTCGCGGCGGCGCTGTCGTGGTCGATCGGCACCGTGCTGTCGCGCAGCATGTCGCATCAAGCATCCGCGATCGCGCTGTCGGGCATGCAGCTATCGATCGGGGGCGCCGTGTTGTTCGCGATCAGCTGGCTGACGGGCGAACTGGAGAGCTTTAGACCGAGCGAGGTCTCGATGACGTCCGTTGCAGCAGCACTTTGGCTGATCGTCTCCGGCAGCGTGATCGGCTTCGCCGCCTACAATTGGCTGCTCGAGAATGTCTCGACCTCCCTGGTCTCGACCTACACATTCGTCAATCCGGTCATCGCGGTGCTGCTCGGCACCCTCGTGCTCGGAGAGCCGTTCTCTCGCATGATGCTCGTGGGCGCGAGTCTCGTCATTGTCGCCGTTGTCGCCATCTGGCGTGCTGAGAGCTCGAGCAATCGGTCGACGCAGGCGGAGGCCGATCGTCCCATGAGACATCTGTCGCTGCGCAAGACCTGACGACCGACGGCAATTTTCTCCAAGTCGCCCGCGGCTCATCCGTGCTGAATCCTCCGCAGCAGGAGAGCAACATGAACGACTTTGCGAGACTTCTTCACGCCAGCGCACCGCATCCCGAGCACGCGGCCGCGCTTCAGCTCTACGGCCGTTTCGTCGGCGACTGGGACGCCGAGATCACCGCCTTTGGACCGGACGGCAGAAGCCACACCGCGCCGGGCGAAATCCATTTCGGCTGGGTGCTGGAAGGCCGTGCGGTGCAGGACGTCTGGATCATTCCCCGGCCGGCGGGCAGCGCAGCCTTTCCGATCGCCGGCAATTGGTACGGCACCACGCTGCGCGTCTACGATCCGGCCATGGATGCGTGGCGGATTTCCTGGTTCGATCCGGGCCGCCGTGTGTTCCGGCAGCAGATCGGCCGTCCCCGCGGCGAGGACATCGTGCAGGAAGGCACGACCGAATCCGGCGAGCTGACGCGCTGGAGCTTTACTGAGATTACCGGGGACTCCTTCCTCTGGCGTGGGGAGGTCAAGCCGGCCACGGCAGCGGACTGGCGGCTGATGGTCGAAGTGAGAGCGAGACGGCGGACGGGCTGACGAGCATACCGCATTGCTCGTGATGATGGGTGCGGTTGCGCAAGGCGCGCTGCTGCATGCGGAAATGAGGTGCTAGGCTCCCGACACAAAACATCAGGGAGCGAAGGCCGATGGCAGCAAGCGGTGTGCCCGCCAACACGAGCGGGCTGTTCGTCGATCCGCGTGAGGACTGGCTCGCGCTGCATCGGGAGGAGATCATCGATCCCTTGCGGCCGATCGTCGATCCCCATCACCATCTGTGGAATCGCGGGCACCGCTATCTGATCGAGGAGATGGCCGCCGACATCGCCTCCGGCCACAACGTCATCGCCACCGTCTATGTCGACTGCCGCTCGATGTACCGCGCGCATGGGCCGGAATCATTCCGCCCCGTGGGCGAGGTCGAGTTCGCCAACGGCGTCGCCGCCATGAGCGCGAGCGGTGGCTACGGCAAGGCCGCGATCTGCGCCGGCATCGTCAGCCATGCCAACCTGCTGCTCGGCGACGCCGCGAAGGGCGTGCTGGAAGCCGAGATCGCCGCAGGCAACGGCCGCTTTCGCGGCATCCGGCATTCTTCGGCCTGGGACGAAGATCCTGTCGTCGCCGGCATGTATGCGAAAAGGCCGAAGGGATTGTTGCAGGACCCGACCTTCCGCAAAGGCTTTGCCTGTCTCGCCCCCCTCAAGCTCAGCTTCGATGCCTGGCTGTTCCACCCGCAGATCGGTGAGCTCACGGCGCTGGCGCACGCCTTCCCCGACACCAGGATTGTGCTCGACCATTGCGGCGGCCCGGTCGGAACCGGCCGCTTCGCGGGCCGGCGCGAGGAGGTGTTTGCGCAATGGCGCGCCTCGATCCGGGAGATCGCGACATGCGAGAACGTGGTGGTGAAGCTCGGTGGTCTCGCGATGTGCCTGCTTGGTTACGACTTCCATTTGCGCGAGAGGCCGCCGACATCCGAGGAGCTGGCTGCGGCCTGGCGGCCCTATGTCGAGACCTGCATCGAGGCGTTCGGCCCGAAGCGCGCGATGTTCGAAAGCAACTTCCCCCCGGACAAGGGCCAGTGCAGCTACCAGGTGATCTTCAACGCCTTCAAGCGTATCACTTCAAAGCTGAGCGAGGCCGACAAGACGGCGTTGTTCTCGCAGACCGCGATCGACGTCTACCGGCTCGAGCTGCCGTCATGATGAAAAGAGGGGCCGGGACCTTGATCCCGACCCCTCTTCGTCGTGGCCGCTGGGAAGCGTCCTTGAAACCCTGGTGTCCGCTTAGCCGGCGCCCATCAGCGAGGCCGGACGGCGCTCGCCGGTGGAGGCGAACATCTTCTTCAGCTTGTTGACGACGCGGATCAGGAAACCGATCATCACCGGATTGGTCTTGCGGCAGAAGGCGATCTTCTTGACGTGGCCTTCGACATGCCATTTGGCATGCGCGCCGTCGCGGAAGAAAATGACGTCGCCGGGGCCGTAGCGCTTGGGCGGCATGCCGTCGCTCTCGAGCACGATCGATCCTTCCATGATCATGATCGTCTCGTCGATGTCGTAGTACCAGTTGAAGCGGCCTTCGGTGCAGTGCCAGATGATCGTCTGCGCGGTGCCGTCCGCGCTGGTCGACAGGACGCGGGAGCGGGATACCGGATTGCCCTCGATGATCCAGGACGGCTCGATCGGCCGCAGCTCGAGGTCCACATTGCAACTACCGATTTCAATCAATGTGCGCGACATCTGCTTCCCCAGAAGATATAAATATGAATGGCCGGGTCTCGGCCCGGATTGCTTCGAAAGAAGTTGGGACGCTAGTAGGCTGCTTTTAATTCTTTCTTACATGGTACTCGACAATCAGCCCCGAGTTGCGGGTGCGATACGGTTAACGTCACGATTTCCTCTGCGAATTCGCACACATGAACCTAGCTTGTCCGGGGTGCGACAAAGTGCGCGAAGTCTTGGGAAGGAGCCGCACCGATGCCCCTCACGCCGGAGATTCTGACAGCCAACAGCGAGGTCGTCGCCAGGCTCCGCAGTCTCGACGTCTCCTTCGAACCGGACGAGGAGCCCTGGTTCACCATCGACGGCATCGAAAGCCCGCGGCACATCGACAGTGACGGCTCCGGCAGCGCGTTCGTGCTGCTGCCGTCACAGAATGTGCTCTATGTCTCGTCAGAGGGCCGCGCGGGCATCATCGCGGAAAGTTTCGATGCATTGATCCAGCTTGTCGTTGCCCGTCCTTACTGGCGCGACATCCTCAAATTCTCCGGGGGCGGCGACCTTGCAGAGATGCGCCGCGCGGCGGATGCGCTGGAGGCAAGGCTCCAAGACGAGGATGACGTCAGCGAGGCCCGTGAACAAATCCGCGGCGCGCTCGCGCTGGCGGACGCGGACGATCCGGTTGGCGCGCTCTACGAGGCGGTGGCGGCGTCCGACGCGATCGTGCGGGCCACCGACGGCAGCCCGTTCACGACGCTGTTCAACCGCTTCAGCATCGACAATAGCCCGACCCTGCGCAACGCGGCGGCGTGAGAGAGCACTTGACGTGAGTCTAATGAAGTCTATCGGCCGACCCTTACCTCTCCCCAGCGGGGAGAGGTCGGATTGCGCAGCAATCCGGGTGAGGGGCCGCAGCATGACGTGAGGCTGTAACCCCTCACCCGAATCGCATCTTTCGATGCGATCCACCTCTCCCTACGGGAGAGGTGGACCACGTCTAGATTACGACTTCGCCCATTCGCCCTTGCGGAAGACGGGCACCTTGCTGCCGTCGGCCAAGATGCCGTCGATGTCGGTCTCGGCCGAGCCGATCATCCAATCAATATGGATCAGGCTCTGGTTGCCGCCTTGCGCCGCGATCTGCTGCGGCGTGAGCTGGGCACCGTTGACGAAGCATTTCGAATAGCACTGGCCGAGCGCGATGTGCGAGGCCGCGTTCTCGTCGAACAGCGTGTTGTAGAACAACAGCCCGCTCTGCGAGATCGGCGAGGAATGCGGCACCAAGGCCACTTCGCCGAGGCGCCGCGCGCCCTCGTCGGTATCGAGCACCTTGTTCAGCACCTCGGCGCCGCGCGAGGCCTTGGCGTCGACGATCTTGCCGTCCTCGAACCGCACCGCGATGTTGTCGATCAGCGTGCCCTGATAGGACAGCGGCTTCGAGCTCACGACGTGGCCGTAGACGCGGCGGCAATGCGGCGTGGTGAAGACCTCTTCGGTCGGGATATTGGCGTTGCAGCTGATGCCGTTCTTGGACAGCGAGGCGCCGCCTTCCCATTCGTGGCCGTCGGCAAGGCCGATGGTGAGATCGGTGCCGGGACCCGAGTACTGAAGCGCGCGGAAACGCTGGCCGTTGAGCCAGTTGGTGCGCTCGCGCAGCACCGCATTGTGGCTCGCCCAATTGCTGATCGCGTCCTCGCGATCGACACGGGACGCGGCGAAAATCGCGTCTGCGAGCTTGCCGACCGCAACGTCCTCGGGATCGTTCGGGAACACCAGCTTCGCCCAGGACGCGCTCGGATAGGCGATGATATTCCAGTTGGTGTCGAAATTGACGATCTTCTCCAGCGCAGGCTGATAGGCCATCGAATTGGCCTTGCTGGCGCGCGCCACCTTGGAAGGATCCTCGCCCGACAGCAACATCGGGTTGTCGCCGACGATGGCGAGCCGTGCAGTGTTGTCGGAGAACGCCTTGGCCATGCCCTCGTAGAGCCAGCCGGCGGCACGATCGAAACTGTTGTCGTGGCCGTGGCGGTAGCGCGCCAGCGTCATCTCCTCGTCCGACAGGATCGGCGTCACGAGGCCAGCGCCGGCCTTGTAGGCATGCACGGCGATCCGCCGCACCAGCGGCAGCGCGATCGCGGGCGCCGTCAGAAGCAGATCCTGTCCCGGCCGCAAGCCCAGGCCCACTTTCACCGCCACCTCGGCCAGCCGGTCGAGCTTCGCCGGATCGATGGGAGTGGAAGGATTGCGTTGATCAGTCATACCGGGCCCTCTGCCGAAAGTCGCTCACTCAATTTAAGTCTAGCATCGCGGGGCACAAGTATGCGAGCGTCTTGCGCCCTTGGAAAGATACGCAGTTTCACGCATTTTGGTTTTCAACGCGTTGCTGATGCCAGCACCCGGTCGACCATGGCGGGCGCAAGGCCGAGGTAATTTTTCGGTGAAGTGAGCGCCTCGATTGTGGCACGATCGATGCGGCTCGATATCCGTGAATCTGCGGATAGCGCGTCAGCAAGGCTCATTCCCCTCTCGTTGGCCTGACGGCAGGCGTCGTAGACGACGTCGTGCGCCTCCTGCCGGCCGATCTGCGGGGCGAGGCCCATCATGACCGCTTCGGCCACAATCAGGCCGCGGCTGATGGCGAGATTGTCGTTCATCTTCGCCTCGTCCACGATGAGGCCCCCAAGCGCGAACTTCGCCTGATGCAGCGCGCCGGCGGTCAGCACGAAGCTTTCCGGGATCGCCATCCATTCCGCGTGCCAGGGGCCGGTGGCACGCTCGAAATCCTGCACCATGGCGTCGAGCATCAGGCCGGCGTGCTGGCGCACCGCCTTGGAGGCCGCAAGCATCAGCTCCGAGGAGATCGGGTTGCGCTTCTGCGGCATGGTCGAGGAGGCGCCGCGCCCCTTGACGAAAGGCTCATAGACCTCGGCGAACTCGGTCGAGGCCATCATCATGATGTCGAGCGCGATCTTGCCGAGAGAGCCGGTGACGAGAGCAAGGAAGTTAACGGCTTCGGCAAAGCCGTCGCGCGCGACGTGCCAGGTCGAGGCGGGAACGCCGAGCTTCAGCTCGGTGCAGAGCGCTTCCTGCACCTCGAACCCCCTGTCGCCGAGCGAAGCCAACGTACCGGCCGCACCGGCGAACTGGCCGACCAGCACGCGCGGCTTCAGCTGCGCCAGCCGCTCGGCATGGCGGTCGAACATCGCGAGCCAGATCGCGGACTTGTAGCCGAAGGTCACCGGCAGCGCCTGTTGCAGATGGGTGCGGCCCGCCATCGCAGTGTCGCGATGGCGCTTCGACAGATCGGCGAGGATCTTGCGCAGCTCGGCGATGTCGCGTTCGACGATCTCGAGCGCGGCACGCAGTTGCAGCACGACGGCGGTGTCCATGATGTCCTGCGTGGTGGCGCCCCAATGCACGTAGCGGCCCGCCTCGCCGCATTGCTTCACCATCTGATGCACCAAAGGCAGGATCGGGTAGCCGACGACATCGGTCTCGTGCCTGAGCAGATCGAAATCCAGCGCGCCGATGTCGGTCCGCGCCGCGATCGCTGCGGCCGCCTCCTGTGGGATCACACCGCACTTCGCCTCCGCCTTCGCCAGCGCCACCTCGACCTCGGCATAGCGTGCGACCGTCGCGACGTCCGAGAACACCTCACGCATCTCAGGCGTGCCGAAAGCGTCGCGAAACAGCAGGGAGTCGAGCACAGTGGTGGCGGCGGGGAAAGCAGGCATGGACACTTCTTCTGGGTTGGTGTTTTCTGTCGGTGTACCTTACGTACGCAGGGCAGATCGGCAAAGGGCATTCGCCGTTGTGCGCGACACTAAAACGGCATTCCCGCGCAATGGCGAAGCCGTTGTCGCTGAGAGGGCCTGCGCTACGCTCCCGCGCTCCAGGATGACGGTGCTGGAGGGGCGACCTGATCTCGTCGCCAGATTTACACCGCAACATTCTAGCTGCGGATGTATTCCCCCTCGGAAAACCACATGGCTGCAATCACGCGATTGCGATGAACCAAACGCCCCCTTCGGTAGACACACGATCTTTCGACCCAAATTTCATTTTGTTTGTTTGCCCGATTTCGCAATGAGGCCCGAGTTTTCGACGTGCAGTTTCTGTTCCGGGACCACCTTCTGGATACCGACCGGCGCGAGCTGAGCCGCGAGCAGGTTCCCATTGCCGTGGAGCCGCAGGTTTTCGACCTCGTCGTCCATCTCATGCAGAACCGCGACCGGGTCGTCAGCAAGGACGAGTTGATCGACAAGATCTGGCACGGGCGTAGCGTCTCCGAATCCACCCTGACCAGCCGGATCAACGCGGCGCGCAAGGCGATCGGCGACGATGGCGCGAGCCAGTCGCTGATCCGTACCATCACGCGCAAGGGTTTTCGCTTCGTCGGCGACGTCCAGACACAAATCGGCGCGGTCGCGCCGGAGCCGGTCCGGATCGCCCCGTCCCAGGCCACCTTCGGGCTGCCGGAGCGGCCCGCGATCGCCGTGCTGCCCTTCACCAATATGAGCGGCGAGGTCCAGCAGGATTATTTCTCCGACGGTATCAGCGAGGACATCATCACGGCGCTGTCGAAGCTGCGCTGGTTCTTCGTCATCGCCCGCAACTCCTCCTTCGTCTACAAGGGCCGCGCCGTGCACATCCACGAGGTCGCGCGGGAGCTCGGGGTGCGCTACGTGGTCGAGGGCAGCGTGCGGCGGAGCGGCGAACGGGTGCGCATCTCGGCCCAGCTCAACGACGTCTCGACCGGCAGCCATCTCTGGGCCGAACGCTACGACCGGGAGCTCGCCGACATCTTCGCCGTGCAGGACGAGATCACGGAAGCGATCGTCGCCGCCATCGAGCCGCAGCTCTATGCTGCCGAAAGCTTCCGGGCCCAGCAGAAGCCGCCGGGCAGCCTGGATGCATGGGACCTCGTGATGCGTGCGCTGTCGCATTATTGGCGCATCACCCGCGAGGACAATGCCGCCGCGCAGAAGCTGCTGGAAGAAGCGGTGGCGGTCGATCCCGCCTATGGCAAGGCGCTCGGCCTGCTCGCGACCAGCCATATGTTCGGCGCACATATGGGCTGGGCCGACATGGCGGCGACCGTGCCGGTCGCCGAACGTGCGGCGCTCGCTGCCGTGGAGGCCGATCGCGAGGATGCCTGGGCCCATCACGGCCTTGCTTACACCTATCTGTTCCGCCGCCGCTTTGACGACGCGCTGGCTGAATTCGAGCTGGCCCTGCGGCTCAACCCGAATTTCGCGATGGCGCATGCCTTCCACGGCGTGACGCTGTGCTATGCCGGACGATGGCAGGACGGCGATGCCGCCGCCCGCCGCGCGCTGCGGCTGAGCCCGCGCGACCCGCTCGCGGCGATCTATTGCGGGGTTGCGGCCTATGCTCGGTTCGTCGGCCGCGACTACGCGGGCGCCGTGCAGATGGCTCGGGAATCGATGCGCCAGCGCGGGGATTTCGTCGGCGCCCACCGCGTGCTGACGGCCGCCGCCGGCATGCTCGGCGATCCCGCCCTCGCGGCATCCGCCCTGGAAGGCCTACGCCGCGCCCAGCCCGAGGTCTCGCTTGCCTGGATCACGCGCGAGCTGCCGATGCTGCGGGAAGAGGATCGTACGCACTATCTCGAGGGGTTGCGGCGCGCCGGAATGACGTGACGGTCGCTGGCGCGACTGCTCCGCTTGATCCCCGCTTCAGGTGCTAATCGTCGTCAGGCCCAAACAGCCTGATCTGCGGGAAGCCGCCGCGCGACCGCCCCGCGTAATCGCGCGCATCGGAATCCTCGCGAATGTTACGCGCGACGTCATCCCAATCGGTGCGGTCGCGCATGCCGCGCGGCTCGCGGGACTCGTAATAATAGCGGCGCTCGGCCCAGCGCTCGCGACGCTCGGCGCGGCGCCGTTCGGACGCGACGCGCTTCACATCGGAATCCCTCGCCTTGGCATAGGCGTTCGGTGAGGACGACGGCTCGGTCGAGGCCTGCTGCTCGGCAGGCTTTGCGGCCTGTGGCGCAGCGGCGGGCTTGGGCGGCTCGACTGCAGCGGCTTGCGAAGGTTGCGGCGCCGGTGCGACATTCGCCTGCGTAGTTGGCGTGTCGGGTTTTGCGGGTTCAGGCTTTGCTTCGGCCTGTGCGGGCGCGGCGATCATCGCGCCAAAGGCTTGTGAGCCGGTGAGATAGTTCACACGCTCGGAGGGAGCGTTGGTGCTGGCCGGCGTGGGAGTTGCCGCGCGCTGCGCCATCTTGCTGGTGTCCGGCCCCTGCTTGGACTCAACCGGGTTCATGATGTTGCCGGCAACGATGCCACCACCGAGACCAATGGCGATGGCCGCGATGATGGTTCCTGCACCGACAAAATAGGCTGTCGAGGCGCGCATTCATCCACTCCCTCTTTGGAGCGGGCAACGCCTGGGGATTGCCAGATGTTCCTGATATGCCGCGGCTCCTCGACGAGGAACCGCGTGCATCAGATCTGCTGCGCGACCTTCTCGAGCCCGATGAGGCGAGCGAGCTTGCGCACTTCTTCCTTCTGGTCGTCGCGAAGCTGGAACAACAGCGGCATCGCGGCCGACTTCAACTGCTGCACCTCGTCGCAATTCGGATCGATCTGCGCGCTGGGCGGCGCATTCGGATTCGACAGCCTGTTCGCCTGGATCTTGCGGGCGACGTTGCGCAGCGCCGTCTCGACCGAGGGCCAGTAATATTCCTGGGACGAGGAGAGTTTCAGGCGATCCCTGATGCCCGCGATCTGCACGTCGGACAGCAGCGAATAGGATTTTTGCGGCTGCGGCTTGGCGACGACTTTCGGCTTGGCTGGAACTTCGATGGCCGGAACCTCGGTCGCGGCGGGCGCCTCGTGCGCGCTCGGCTTCGGCATCGGGAAATCGGATGGCGTGGCGGCGGCGAAGGCCTGACGCAGCGGCTCGGTCAGGGCCGGTGCCTGCGCCAGCTTGTCGGCGGCAACCTGGACCGGCTCGATCGCGGCCGAGGCCAGCGCGAGCGTCGGAACCAGACGGTCGGCTTTGGCGGCGCGGTTGGTTGCGAGCGGCTTGGCCGGGGGGGTCTCGGCGATCATCGCGGCGCTGACGCTGGGAACGCTGTCGCGGCCGAGGATGGCGGTGGTGGCGGCGCCGAGGACGAGGAAACAGGTCAGCGCGACGATGGTGATGGCTTTGGACAAACGTCTCTCCGCGTCCGACTTCAAGTCCACGTGATCACTGCCCGGAAACTGGGCGATAATTAAGGCTGAACCGTGCCATCGCGGCGGCAATCGCGCGGACTACGGCGACATCGCCTGGAAACCCCAAGGAAATCAGGCCGCTGCCGCGAGGTCATAGGCCTCCTGGATGTCGGCGACGATCTCCGAGGCTTCCCAGACCGCGCGCGGCTCGACCGATTGCAGCGTCACCGTCCAATTGCCGCCGCGGCGAGTCCGGGGGACGCTGACGATATCAAACCGGACGTTGCGGCACAGCGGGTGGCGGGCCAGCGCATGGGCGACGCGGACGCGAATCTCGTCCAGGGTCGCAGCCGTTTTGCCGTTGAGATAATTGAAGTCCATCGCCTGTCCCTCTCGTCCTGATTGGCGGCCACAAGAGGGATTCTTGGCTGGCGATGGTTAATCCGCTGTTAAGTGGGACGGGCCGGATGGATGCGGGATTAACCCTGCCCGATCCCCTGTGGGAGAGGCGACGACGCTACCGCCCACCCGCCTCCCGATATTCGGCGATGGTCTGCGCAACGAGATCCTCGACCGCGAGCACATCGGTGACACCCGAGGTCGAATGCCCGCCGCTCCAGATATCGCGCCAGCGCTTGGGGCGGCTGTCGCGGGCGGCGACGTCGATATCCTCAGTGATATTGATCGCGCCGCGCGCCGGCAGATTGTCGGGATCGAGCCCGGCGGCCGCGATCGATGGCCTCAGCATGCTGGTCTGCAAGCCCGTGAACGCGGTGGTGAGCAAGATGTCGTCGGCGCTGCTCTCGATCAGCATCTGCTTGTGACGCTCGTCCGCCATGCTCTCACGCGTCGCGATGAACTTCGTGCCCATATAGGCGAGATCGCAGCCGAGCACTTCGGCGGCACGCAGCGCGCGACCGTCGCTGATTCCGCCCGCGAGCACGATGATGCCGTCGTAGAATGCGCGCACCGCACGGACGAAGGCGAACGGGTTGAGCCAGCCGGTCTGGCCGCCGGCACCGGCAGTGAGCAGGACCAGCCCGTCCGCCCCCGCTTCCGCGGCGCGTTCGGCATGGCGGATCGAGGCCACGTCCGCCAGCACCAGCGCACCGGCGTCGTGCAGCGGCTTCAAGACTGGCGCGGGCGAGCCGACCGACGTGATGACGATCTCCGGCTTGTGCCGCAGCAGCATGGCGAGATCCTGCTCCAGCCGCGCATTGGAGCGGTGGACGATCAAGTTCGGGCAAAGTGGCGCTGCCTTTCGCCCGGTTTGATCTTCATGCTGCCGCAGCCGCAGCTTGATTTCGGTGAGCCATTCATCGAGCTGTTCCGCGCCACGGCAATTCGCGGTGGGAAAGCTGCCGATCACCCCGTTGCGGCAGGCTGCGACCATGAGCTCGACGCCCGATACCAGAAACATCGGCGCCGCGATCAGCGGCAGAGCAAGACGATCGCGGAAGCGTTGCAGTCGATCCGATGGCATGCATGCCTCCCTCGCGCGGGCTTTGTAGTTTCCTCCCGCAGTCTCTGTGCTAGCGTCGTCAGCAACATTGGCACGCCACAAGCCGGTGACAAAGCAACGAGGAAACATATGCCTGATCCGCTCCACGCATCATCCCCGGCTTGTGCGCAGACGCTACG
The DNA here is from genome assembly GCF_044909005.1 of Bradyrhizobium sp. USDA 223. Taxonomy (NCBI): domain Bacteria; kingdom Pseudomonadati; phylum Pseudomonadota; class Alphaproteobacteria; order Hyphomicrobiales; family Nitrobacteraceae; genus Bradyrhizobium; species Bradyrhizobium sp. USDA 223. Next base: position 7,445,091 of record NZ_JBIYDR010000001.1, on the reverse strand, counting down.
GGCGCTGTCGCGCTATCCCGACCGCATTGCTTTCGCCTGGCCCGAGGGATCGCTGGGCTATCGCGGGGCCATCGACCTGATCGGACGGATCCAGGGCGTGTTCATGCGGCTCGGCTTGCAGCCCGGCGCCCGCGTCGCCTTCCTCACCGCGAACCGCGCCGACAGCTGGTGCGCCGGCGTCGCCGCCCAGTTGGCCCGCCTCTGCATCACCTGGCTCCACCCTCTGGGCTCGCTGGAGGACCAGCTGTTCCAGCTCGAGGATTCCGAAGCCGAGATGCTGGTGGTGGATGCGGCCGCCTTCCGCGACCGCGGCGGCGAGCTCGCCGCGAAGGCCGGCCGGCTCAAGGCGGTCTTCACCATGGGACCGGCCAGCTACGGCGTCGATCTGCTGGCGGCGGTCGAGAGTGCGGGGCACGCCAGCGCACAGTGCCTCGCCGGCTCCGACGATCTCGCCACACTGAACTACACCGGCGGCACCACCGGAAAATCCAAGGGCGCGTTGCGCTATCACCGCGAAAATGCCGGCGCAGCGGGCGCGATCCTCGCCGACTTCGAGATCCCCGAGGCTGCGCGCTACCTCACGGTCGCGCCGATCAGCCATGTCGCGGGCACGAAGGTGCTGCCGACCCTGATGCGCGGCGGCACCGTGCACATGCTGAAAGGCTTCGATCCCGAAGCCGTGCTGTCAACGATCGCACGCGAGCGCATCAACTTCACGCTGTTCGTTCCGACCATGATCTATGTGCTGCTCGATCAGCCCGCGCTCGGCAAGACCGACCTCTCCTCGCTCGAGCTCGTGCTCTATGGCGCCTCCGCGATGTCGCCGAGCCGACTGCTGGAGGGCATCGAACGCATCGGCCCTGTGTTCTCGCAGCTCTACGGACAGACCGAGTGCTATCCCGTCTCGGTGCTGCGCAAGGCCGATCACGATCCCAAGCGGCCGGAGCTGTTCCTGTCCTGCGGCTTCCCGATCGCGGCCTGCGAGGTCAAGATCCTCGACGACAACGACCAGGAGGTGAAGACGGGCGAGGCCGGCGAGATCTGCGTGCGCGCGCCGCATGTGATGGCGGAGTACTGGAAGCGGCCCGACATCACCGCCGAGACGCTGAAGAACGGCTGGGTCCACACCGGCGACATCGCACGTCAGGACGAGCGCGGCTACATGTTCATCCTCGATCGCAAGAAGGACATGATCGTCACCGGCGGCTTCAATATCTTCCCCCGCGAGGTCGAGGACGTGCTGTCGCAGCACGCGGACGTGGCGATGGTCGCGGTCGTCGGCATTCCCGACGAGAAATGGGGCGAAGCCGTCACCGCCATCGTCGTCCCGCGCGAAGGGACGAAGCCCAATCCGGACGAGCTGATCAACCTGGTGAAGACGCGAAAGGGCTCGGCGCATGCGCCCAAGCAGATCCAGTTCGTCAAGCAATTGCCGATGACCGGCGTCGGCAAGGTCGACAAGAAGGTGCTACGCGCGGGCTTTTGGAGCGGGCGGGACCGGATGGTGGGGTAAATACTCCGGAATTCTACGGTGTCGTTGTTGCTTCGGCACCACAGCCCGCAACGGAGTCTGCGACGGCGACGCCCGCGCAATTGCCGGCGAATCAGGGAATCAACTAGACCGCTGACGGGGCTGGGAAGCGGAGAGTGAAATGAGAGTCGCTTCCCTGGAAAGTGCAGTCGCCGCGATCACGTTGATCACGGCCATCATCGTGGTGCTGTGGGGGATCAAGATCTTCTACGGTGTGTGAACTGGCAGGATGCCCTGGTCGAACACGACCTTGCATCCCTTCCGCGGCGGCGGAAGCCTGCCGTTCAATCCCGCGATGCGCAAGATAGCTCTCACACTATCGGTGTCATCGCCCGGCTGATCGCACATAGCGCCTCTCACCGCTTCTCGATCACGAGGCTCTGCACCGCGCGGCCGAAATAGCCCTGGCGGTCGGCGAGGCGTGACATCGCAAGGCCCGCGCCGTCGGGGCCGATCCAGGAATCGCCGTCGAGCAAAATCCACTCGCCGACCGGCTGGCGCGCAAAGCTCACGGTGAGGTCGGCGTTGATGTAGGTCCAGGCGCGGAAATCGAGCGTCGAGGCGGTGCCGTTGGAGAAGTCGGCGGCGACCACGGCGCGCATCGCCTGCGAGACGGCCTCGCCTTCGATCAGCGGATGGTCGACGCGAAACCAGATCGCGCCGGCGCCGGCCTGGCCGAAGCGGCCGCGCGCGGCGCGCATCGAGACCGATCGCACGAACGGACTGGTGGCGGCGTGACCGTCCTCGACCAACGAATCCTCCGGCGAAGGCAACGTGACCGGAAGTTCCTCGACCTCGTCGGGCAGCGTCAGCGCCTGGCGCCTGATCTTGAGCACGGTGGCGCCGACCACCTGCACGCCGTCGGCGAGCAGCTTGATCCCGCAGAGCTGGATCTTGCGGCCCTCGCGCAAGATTTCGGTCGCGATCGTGAGCGGCGCCACCGGTACCGGGCGCATCAGATCGATGGTCACGCGCGCGATATCCATCGGCACCGCCGCAGGGATGCGCTCAGCCGCCCATGTCACCAGCGATGCCGGTGCCGAGCCGTGCTGCATGCGCCGGTCCCAGGGGCCGGCTGCATCGGGGCTGGTGACGACGTCGTTGCCGTCGACGCGGTAGATGGGGGGCATGCAGCACTCGATCTGGGTGCGATCACAACGGCGGATCGATCGCTTCGTCGTATTCCTTCTTGAAGCGCGCGATCAGCTCGGCCGCCGGCACGACCTTGTCGATGCTGCCGATGCCCTGGCCGCTTCCCCAGATCTCCTTCCAGGCCTTCGGCTTGGCGCGCTCGCCGGAGGCGTCGGTGCCGAAGTTCATCTTGGAGGGATCGGACGTCGGCAGATTTTCGGGGTCCATGCCTGCGGCCAGGATCGAGGGCTTCAGATAGTTGCCGTGCACGCCGGTGAAGAGATTGGAATAGACGATGTCGTCGGCGCTCGAGCCCGCGATCATCTCCTTGTACTTCTCGACCGCATTGGCCTCCTTGGTCGCGATGAAGGCCGAACCGATATAGGCGAAGTCGGCCCCCAGGATACGCGCGGCGCGGATCGCCTTGCCATTGCCGATCGCACCCGACAGCGCGATCGGACCGTCGAACCATTTTCGCGTCTCGGCCACGAAGGCCAGCGGCGAGATGGTGCCGGCATGGCCGCCGGCGCCGGCCGCGACCAGGATCAGGCCGTCGGCGCCCTTCTCGATCGCCTTGTGCGCGAACTTCTGGTTGATCACGTCGTGGAAGACGATGCCGCCCCAGCCGTGCACGGCCTGGTTCAGCTCCTCGCGGGCGCCGAGCGAGGAGATGATCATCGGCACCTTGTACTTGGCGCAGAGCTGCATGTCGTGATCGAGCCGGTTGTTCGACTTGTGCACGATCTGGTTGACCGCGAACGGCGCCGACGGCCTGTCGGGATGGGCGCGGTCATAGGCCGCGAGCTCTTCGGTGATCCGCGCCAGCCATTCGTCCAGCAGCTCCGGCGGCCGCGCATTCAGCGCCGGAAACGAGCCGACCACACCCGCCTTGCACTGCGCGATCACGAGATCGGGCACCGAGATGATGAAGAGCGGCGAGCCGATCACGGGGATCGACAGGCGCCCCTTGAACAAGGCAGGCATGGACATTGCGGTACGATCCTCTCAGCCGGTCAAGTTGAAGTTGGGAGCCATACCAACAAGGCAATCTTTCCACTGTCAAGTATTGCGTTTTGGCGCCGCAGCGGAGGCCATTGCCGCAATTCCAAGCAGCGGAATTCCTCACCCGTCATTCCGGGGCGAGGCGGAGCGTCGAGCTATGATGCGCGATTGCGCATCAGAGAATCCGTCGGGCGTCAGCACGCGCGGCGCAATGGATCCCGGGCTCGCGCTTCGCGCGCCCTGGAATGACAGCGACCGCCTACCCGATCAGATCCGGGTTGATCAGCCGCTCGAACGAGAACATCTCGTCCCACTTCTCCTGCGTCAGCAGCTTGCGTTCGGCCACGACGATCTGGTGCAGCGACTTGCCACTCTTGTAGCCTTCGCGCGCGATCTCGGCGCATTGCTTGTAGCCGAGCAGCGGCTTCAACACCGTGACGATGCCGAGCGAGTTCAGCACCATGTTGCGGGTGTGCTCCTCGTTGGCGGTGATGCCGACGACGCAATTCTCGCGCAGGCTGTTGACCGCACGCTCCATGGTGCGGATCGAGAAGAACAGCGCGAACGAGATCACCGGCTCCATCACGTTGAGCTGGAGCTGGCCGGCGCTTGCCGCCAGCGTCACCGTGGTATCGAGGCCGATGACGAGGAAGCTGGTCTGGTTGACGACTTCGGGAATGACCGGATTGACCTTGCCGGGCATGATCGAGGAGCCCGGCTGAAGCTGCGGCAGGTTGATCTCGTTCAAGCCCGCGCGTGGACCGGAGGCAAGCAGGCGGATGTCGTTGCAGATTTTCGTCAGCTTGCTGGCCGTGCGCTTCAGCACGCCGGAGAGCTGCACATAGGCGCCGGTGTCGGAGGTCGCCTCGACGAGATCGCCGGCGAGAATGAAATCGACGCCGGTGAGCGCGCTGAGGTGCCTGACGGCGAGCTTGGGATAACCGATCGCCGCCGTGACGGAGGTGCCGATCGCGGTGGCGCCGAGATTGATCTCGCGCAGCAGCGCGCGCGCTTCCGAGATGCGGTCGACCTCCTCGCCGATCGTGGTGCCCCAGCCCCGGAATTCGGCGCCGAGCGACATCGGCACCGCGTCCTGCAGATGCGTGCGGCCCATCTTCAGGACCCGGTCGAACTCGCGACCCTTGGCGAAGAAGGCTTCCTGGAGCTGGCGCAACGCGGTCATGTAGCTCTCGAGCCGCAGGATCAGGGCCAGCCGAAAGGCGGTCGGATAGGTGTCGTTGGTCGACTGGCCGTAATTGACGTGATCGTTCGGACTGACGTGCTGGTAGTCGCCCTTGGCAAAGCCGAGCGATTCCAGCGCGAGGTTCGCGATCACCTCGTTGGCGTTCATGTTGGTCGACGTGCCGGCACCGCCCTGGATGAAATCGGTGACGAACTGATCCATCATGTCGCCCGCGATGACGCGGTCGCAGCCGAGGATGATGGCGTCCGCGACCTTGGCATCGATCGCGCCGAGGTCGCGATTGGCCATCGCGGCGGCCTTCTTGACATAACCAAGCGCCTTCACGAAGTAAGGCTCCTGGTTCATCGGAATGCCGGTGATGTGGAAGTTCTCCTTACCCCGGATGGTCTGGACGCCGTAATAGATGTCGTCGGCGATCTCACGCTGTCCGAGGAAGTCCTGCTCCGTGCGGCTCATGGGCGCTCCTTGGTTCTCGCGCGCCGGCCTTCAGTTCTGGCACAGCGCGCTGGTCACGAAAGTGTCGGTGCGGCAGTCGTCCGGTTTACGTTGCCGGCCCGGGATCAGGACCTTGGCCGAGCATTTTTCCGCGGAGTCGGCGTTCAGGCTCTTGCCTTCCTTGTAGCCCTTGCCCTGGCAGAGCTGGTCGGCCGCCTGCTTGCAGTCGGGCGCGCCGTTCGCAGAGACCGGGCAGATCACGCGCCCCGACACCATGGTCGAGGGCTTGGCCAGCCGCGACAGGTCGTCCATGGTTTCACTGGGGCTTTTAATCGGCGGCAGGATCGAAGGCAGCTTGTCGAACAGCTTGCCCATTTCGTTGATCAGCCCGGGATTCTCCTCGCGCGCCGGCGGCGCCGAGGGAGCGGGCGTCGATGGCGACGGGCCGGCCTGCGCCCCCTGCTGCTGAAGGCCGAGCGCCGGCGGGGCGGATTGCGGCCGGGCCGTCCCTCCGGCAGCGAGCAGCAGCAGCAGCAGCGCTGTCGACATCAGCGTCCCATGCCGTGCCGCCGGATTGCCGGATCGAACCATCATGACGACAACCGTAGCCGAAGCCGGCGCGGCGGCAAAGCGCCGCGGCTCTAGATCAGCTTGATGGCGATAACGAAGCCGAGCACCAGCACGATCGCGCCGAGCGCGACCCACAATCCGAGATGCCGCTCGATCCTGACCCGGATCCAGTCGCCGTAGCGGTTGAGCAGGATCGCGACGACGAAGAAGCGTCCGCCGCGCGCGACGATCGAGCACAGGACGAACAGGAGGATGTTGTAGCCGGCAAAGCCCGAGGTGATGGTGACGAGCTTGTAGGGGATCGGCGTCAGTCCTTTGAGCAGGATGATGACCGCACCCCATTCCGCATAGGAGGCGCGGAAGGCGTCGACCTTGTCGGCGAGGCCGTAGACCTGGATCAGCCACTGGCCGACCGAGTCGAACAGCAGCGCGCCGATGGCGTAGCCAACGACGCCGCCGAGCACCGAGGTCACGGTGCAGATCGCGGCATAGAACCAGGCGCGCTGCGGCCGCGCCAGGGACATCGGAATCAGCATCACATCCGGCGGGACCGGAAAGAAGGAGCTTTCGGCGAAGGACACGATGCCCATGATCCAGAGCGCATAGGGCTTGTGGGCGGCGTCGATGCACCAGTCGTACATTCGTTTCAGCATGGCGCCGCGATGAAGCACCATGGGACGGATTTGTCCATCGCCAGTTTTTGAGCGATTTGTGACGCTTCTAGTGGCGCTTGCGCGCGGCGCGGCCGTCAAGCGCGACAATAGGCCGCCGCGAGGCCATGCGCGGTGATGCGACTTTGGGCAATTTCGCCGGCGACTTCGGCAGTTTCTCGGCAATTCCGAGCATGTCCTCCCGCCGCGTCATTTCCCGCCAGACGTCCTCGGGGCGTACTCCGGCCGAAGCCCACAGCACGGTGAGATTGTAGAGCAGGTCGGCGCTTTCCCGGATCACGGCCTCGCTATCGCCATTGACCGCATCGATGACGACCTCGATGGCTTCTTCGGCCAGTTTCTTCGCCATCTGTGAGGGCCCACGCTGAAACAGCCGGGCCGTGCGCGATGTTGCCGGATCAAGGTCTCTGGCCGCGAGCACAGCCAGATATAGCCGCTCAAGCGAATCACTCATGGTACCCAAAACTACTCGAAACAAATGGCCGGCGTGTTAACACGCGGCAATATAAGCAAAAAACAAGCCGCCGCGGCAAGCGCGACGGCCTGTTCGCCGATGACGTATGCCCGACCGGTTAATAGCAGCTGTAGCCGGAATAGCCGTGGGCGCAGGGGTTCTTGTAGCCGCCATAGGTGTAGCGGTTGCCCGAGTCGTAATAATAGGGACCATAGCCGGGGCCGCTGTAATAGGCCGGGCCGCCCTCGTAATAGTAAACCGGACCCGGATCATAGGCGTAGGCATTGCGGCTGGCTGCGATGGCGAGGCCGGTCGCGGCCAGGCCGAACATCGCTGCAGCAGCTGCGCCGCCGCCACCGCGATGCCAATGACGACCGCCCGCGTAAGAGGCGCTGGGTGCAACGGCAGTCAGGGCCACCACGGCGGCCGTGGCCAGAACGGCCTTGCGGCCGACGAACTTCGAAAGGCTGTCAAACATGATCTGGACCCTCCTTGGGACCTCGGATTGTGCCTGACGACAGGCTGATGTCTGTCAAACACTCACCACCTAAGTAGGTTCCCCCACCCCAACACAGGCTGAACGGGGTTGCGTAACGATGCCGCAAGCCCGCTCATCCGCCGTTCATGTTGGCGCGCGCACGTTCGTCGCGGCCGGCGCTTGCCAAGCGTCACGAAACCATAACAATGCGGGGCCGGCGCGACCGATGTCCGGATTCAAGACGATCGCCCTTCAGTGGCTGCTGGCCCTTGCAATCGCGTTCGCCCTATCGACGGTGCGCGAAGCCATTGCGGCCGGGAGCGACACTCCCTCGACTGCCATCCATTTCACCTTCGACCGTCCCATCGATGCGAGCATGGCGCCATTCTTCCTTGCGGCGAAGGACGGCAGGTTCGGCGCCGAGCATCTCAACGTGTCCTTCAACAGCGCGAGCGGATCGCCGGAGGCGCTCGCACGGCTCGCCAAAGGCGACAGCGAGCTCGCGCTCGTCGACATCAACGAGCTGATACGCTTTCGTGACAAGGACGACGCGGCGCCGGTCAAGGCCGTGTTCGTGCTGTTCGACCGCGCGCCTTATGCGATCGTCGCGCGCAAAAGCCGCGGTATCCGTCTCCTGCCCGACCTCGACGGCAAGACCGTCGGCGTTGCCGACGGCGATCTGTCGATGCGGCTATGGCCGGCGCTGGCGCAGCAGAACGGCATCAAGGCATCGCACGTCAAATTCCACAAGATCAGTGCCGCGGTGCGCGAGCCGATCCTGTCCGCAGGACAGGTCGATGCCGTCGCCGGGTTCAGCTATCTCTCGGCGGTGAACCTGCGCGATCGCGGCGTACCCGAAGCCGATCTCGTCGTGCTGCGCTATGCGGACTACGGCTGTGAGGCCTACGGCTTTGCCGTGGTGGCCAACACCGCCTTCGCCGCAGCGAAGCCGGATGCCGTGAAAGGCTTCGTTCGCGCCTTGATCGCGGGCATCATCGCGACGGCGAGGGAGCCGGCGCGTGCGGCGGAGGAGGCCGCGAGCCGCATCGACGACGGCGACCGCAATTTGGAGCTGAAGCGCCTGCACGCGGTCCTTGCCGACAACATCCTGACCGAGGAGGTCAAGCGCAACGGCCTCGGCGGCGTCGAGCCGGCGCGCCTGGAACGTTCGATCGATCAGATCGCGCGGGACTTCAAATTCCGCAAACGGCCGACGGCTCGCGACGTTTTCGACGACCAGTACCTGCCGCCGCCGGCAGAGCGGCTGATCAACTGAGCAAAACTGAAAGCTTGCGCTGTATCTCGCGGCGGTCCCGGCTTAGAATGTGGACTCCGTCTTCGCCGAGTCCCTCGCCTCCATGTCCCTCCTCCGTCTCTACACCCGCGTTCTCGAGCTGCTCGGCAAGGAGGCGCGGCTGGGCTGGCTGCTCGCGGTCGCCAACCTCCTGCTGGCGGGATCGCAGTTCGCCGAGCCCGTGCTGTTCGGCCGGATCGTCGACGTGCTCTCGGGCAAGACCGTGGCCGGCTCGAGCTCGGCCTGGCCGTTCCTGGTCGCCTGGGTCGCGTTCGGGCTGTTCACCATCGTCTGCAGCGCGATCGTGGCTTTGCAGGCCGACCGCCTCTCGCATCGCCAGCGCCAGGCGGTGCTGACCGACTATTTCGAGCACATCCTGCAGCTACCGTTGACCTTCCACTCCGGCACCCATTCCGGCCGGTTGATGAAGGTCATGCTCAATGGCACCGACGCGCTGTGGCGGCTGTGGGTCGGCTTCTTCCGCGAGCATTTTGCCGCGATCCTGTCGGTCGTCGTGCTGCTGCCGTTGTCGCTCTACCTGAACTGGCGGCTGGCGATCCTCTTGTTCGTGCTCTGCATCGTGTTCACGGCGCTGACCACCTTCGTGGTGCGCAGGACCTTCGGCATGCAGATGGCGGTCGAGGAGCACTACAGCGAGCTCTCCGCGCGCGCGTCTGATGCGCTCGGCAACGTCGCGCTGGTGCAGAGCTTCGTGCGCGTCGAATCCGAGGTCAAAGGGCTGCGCTCGGTCGCCGACGAGCTGCTGGCCGCGCAGATGCCGGTGTTGTCGTGGTGGGCGCTGGTCACGGTGATCACGCGCGCCTCCACCACCATCACGGTGCTCGCGATCTTCACCCTCGGCATCGCGTTGCACGACCAGGGCCTGACCTCGGTCGGCGAGATCGTGATGTTCGTGAGCTTCGCGACGCTGCTGATCCAGAAGCTCGAGCAGGTGGTCAGCTTCATCAACAACGTGTTCATGGAAGCTCCGCGGCTGCGCGAGTTCTTCAATGTGCTCGACGCCGTGCCCGCGGTGCACGACCGGCCGGACGCAATCGATGCCGGCAGGCTGTCGGGCCTCGTCGAGTTCAACGACGTCACGTTCTCCTATGACGGCAAGCGGCCGGCGATCGAGGACCTCACCTTCACCGCGCTGCCGGGCCAGACCATTGCGCTGGTCGGCCCGACCGGGGCCGGCAAGTCCACCGCGATTGCGCTCCTGCACCGGGCCTTCGATCCGCAATCCGGCGTCATCAAGATCGACGGCATGGACGTGCGCGGCGTCACGTTGACCTCGCTGCGGCGGAACATCGGTGTCGTGTTCCAGGAAGCGCTGCTGTTCAACCGCTCGATCGCGGAGAACTTGCGCGTCGGCAAGCCGGATGCGACCGAGGCCGAGATGCGTAAGGCGGCGGAACGCGCGCAGGCGCTGGAGTTCATCGAGCGCAGCGGCGGTTTCGAGACCAATGCCGGCGAGCGCGGCCGCATGCTCTCCGGCGGCGAACGGCAGCGGCTCTCGATCGCCCGCGCCCTGCTGAAGGACCCGCCGATCCTGATCCTGGACGAGGCGACCTCCGCGCTCGACGCGGTCACCGAGGTCAAGGTGAACGCCGCTCTCGACGAAGTGATGAGGGGCCGCACCACCTTCGTGATCGCCCATCGCCTCTCCACCATTCGCAACGCCACGCGGATCCTGGTGTTCGAGAATGGACGGGTGATCGAAACCGGAACTTTCGATGAACTCGTGGCCAAAGGCGGCCATTTTGCCGAGATGGCCAAGGCCCAGTTCATGGTGCAGGAGAACGCACGGGCCAGCGTGACGGCCGCCGAGGCTGCCTCGACAGCTGTCAAATCCCCCTAGCAAGTCCCGAGAGGACCGTCGAAATTCGGCCTACTTCGTTGCGGAATACCGCGCCGATCCCCCTATTCTCGACGCACCAGCCGGTATAGGTTTGCGACGCCGCAAGCGGCGGCGCTGGATTTCAGAACCGACAATCAGATCACGAGAACCGGCCGTATCAGGCGGATCTCCAAGGACCGGAATCGGATAGTGCACGCCCTTCGCCCGCTGCTTCGCAAATCCCTGTTCAACCTGTTCGCTGCGATGCTCGCCTGTGCCGCGATGCTCGCGCCGCGCACGGCGAGTGCCGAAGCGCTGCTGCTGATCGAGGCCGACAGCGGCAAGGTGTTGCAGGCCGAAAACGCGACCCTTCCCTGGTATCCGGCCTCCGTCACCAAGATCATGACCGCCTATGTGACGCTGAAGGCGGTCAAGGACGGCAGGCTGACGCTCGACACGCTGCTCACGGTGTCGCCGACCGCGGCCTCGCAATCGCCATCGAAGATGGGGTTCCGCCCGGGAACCCAAGTGACCGTCGACAACGCGCTGAAGATGATGATGGTCAAGTCGGCGAACGACATGGCCGTGGTGCTCGCCGAAGGCGTCAGCGGCTCGGTCGACGGCTTCTCCGCGGTGATGAACGACACCGCGAGGAAGCTCGGCATGGCGCAGACGAGCTATGTAAATCCAAACGGCCTGCCCGCCGAGGGCCAGATCACCTCTGCGCGCGACCTCGGCATCTTGGCGCGGTCTTTCCTGCGCGACCTGCCGGAATACGAGTACTACATGCATATCCCGGCGATCCGCTTCGGCAAGCGCGTCACCGGCAATTTCAACAAGCTGATCGGCCGCTATCCCGGCGCCGACGGGTTCAAGACCGGCTTCATCTGCGCCTCCGGCTACAACCTCGTCGCCTCGGCCACGCGCAACGGCCGCCGGCTGATCGCGGTGGTGCTCGGTGCAAACTCCGGCACGGCACGCGCGGTGAAGGCGGCGCAGCTGCTGGAGCGTGGCTTCGCTCCGGACAACCTCACCTGGCTGCGCCCCTCGCTCGGCACGGTCGACAATCTCGTGCCGGTCGATGCCACGCCGCCGAACCTGCGCGACGAGATGTGCGGACCCAACCGCAAGCGGCCGGCCAGCGACGACGACGATGCGCTGATTGCGGCCAGTGGCGGCGCGACCGGATCGGGCTCCGCCACCGGCGGCGCGGCCCAGTTCACCTTCTTCACGGCAGGCCTGCAGCCGCCGCTGATGAAAGCTTCCGAGCTGATGGCCTCGGCTGCGGCGCCGACCGAGCCCGTGCTGGTCTATACCGGCCCGACCCGCACCGGCACCGCCCTGATTGCTGCTGTGGCAGCCGATGCCGACCAGCAGGCCGCGTCCAAGCCGCGCGCCAAGAAGCCGCGCGTCGCCAAGAAGCCAGACGCCGCCGACAAGCCGGCCGATAAGCCCAAGGACACCAAGACCGCGGCGGCCAAGCCGGATGCCAAGCCGACTGACGGCAAGGCGGCCAAGCCGGCCACGCCCCAACCGGCCGCAACCAAGCCGGCTGGCGCCAAGCATGCCGCGACCAAGCCGGATGCGGTGGCGAAGCCCGCCGAGAAGCCTTCGGCCGGCGGCGATCAGGCGGCGAAGCCCGCCAAGCCCAAGGCAGCGACGACCCCCGCCGCGACGAAGCCTCCCGCCGCGGCCAAGCCGGCCAACAACAGTTAACGCCGCTCGGCACTAAACCGCAGCCCCGCTTAGCACCTGCGGCAGCACCGTTTTGCGACGATTCCAGTAGCGACGCTGCGACCTTTGCCCTAAGCCACGACGGCTTGCCACCCGTTCCGGCAAGCTGGATACTGGCGACAACGAGGCAAGCCCGAGAACAACGGGCCCTGGTCAATGAGGGGAGTCTTCCATGGAGCGCATCTGGCTCAAGCAATATCCGCCCGGCGTGCCTGCCGATATCGAGCCGACGCAATACGCATCGCTGGTCGACCTGCTGGAGGAGAGCTTCACCAAGTTCGCCGACCGCAAGGCATTCATCTGCATGGACAAGTCGATCAGCTATCGCGACCTCGACCAGATGTCGGTCGCGCTTGCCGCTTACTTGCAGGGCCGCGGGCTGCAGCGCGGCGCGCGTATCGCCATCATGATGCCGAACGTGCTGCAATACCCGGTCGCGACAGCCGCCGTGCTGCGCGCCGGTTTCGCGGTGGTCAACGTCAACCCGCTCTATACGCCGCGCGAGCTCGAGCACCAGCTGAAGGATTCGGGCGCCGAAGCCATCATCGTGCTGGAGAACTTCGCTCATACGGTCGAGCAGGTGATCGCGAGGACGCAGGTGAAGCACGTCATCGTCGCCAGCATGGGCGACCTGCTCGGCTTCAAGGGCGTGATCGTCAACCTCGTCGTCCGCCGGGTCAAGAAGATGGTACCGGCCTGGTCGCTGCCAGGCTCGGTCTCTTTCAACGACGCACTATCCGCCGGCCGCGGCATGACGTTCAACAAGCCGAAGCTGTCGCCGGGCGACGTCGCCTTCCTGCAATATACCGGCGGCACCACCGGCGTCTCCAAGGGCGCCACCCTGCTCCACCGCAACATCGTCGCCAACGTCTTGCAGAACGATGCGTGGCTGCAGCCGGCGCTCGCCGCGCCGCCACATGTCGAGCAGCTGATGATCGTCTGCGCGCTGCCGCTCTATCACATCTTCGCGCTGACGGCCTGTTATCTGCTCGCAGTGCGCGCCGGCGGCTGCAACCTGCTGATCCCGAACCCGCGCGACATTCCCGGCTTCATCAAGGAGCTGGCGAAATACCAGGTCAACACCTTCCCGGCGGTGAATACGCTCTACAACGCCTTGATGAACCATCCCGACTTCAAGAAGCTCGACTTCTCCAAGCTGAAGATCTCGAACGGCGGCGGCATGGCGGTGCAGCGCCCCGTTGCCGAGCAATGGAAGAACATCACGGGCTGCAGCATCGCCGAGGGCTACGGCCTGTCGGAGACCTCGCCTGTCCTGACCTGCAATCCGCCGACGGCGACCGAGTTCGCCGGCTCGATCGGCATCCCCGTGCCGTCGACTTACATCTCGATCCGGGACGACGAGGGCAACGAGGTGCCGCTCGGACAGGCGGGCGAGATCTGCGCCAAGGGCCCGCAGGTGATGTCGGGCTACTGGAACAGGCCGGAGGAGACCGCCAAGGTGATGACCGCGGACGGCTATTTCCGCACCGGCGACATCGGCGTGATGGACGAGAGGGGCTATATCAAGATCGTCGACCGCAAGAAGGACATGATCCTGGTCTCCGGCTTCAATGTCTATCCGAACGAGGTCGAGGAAGTCATCGCGAGCCATCCGGGCGTGCTCGAATGCGCCGTGATCGGCATCCCCGATTCCAAGTCGGGCGAAGCGGTGAAGGCCTTCGTGGTGAAGAAGGACCCGAACCTCACGGCGGATGCCGTGATCAAGTTCTGTCACGACCAGCTCACCGGCTACAAGGTGCCCAAGCACGTCGAATTCCGCAACGATCTGCCGAAGACCAATGTCGGCAAGATCCTGCGTCGGCAGCTGCGCGACGAGAAGAAGGCGGAGGCGGCTTAAGGCGCGCCTCCGTTCATGGCTGACGCCCGCAACATCACGCCATCAGGCGTTCTCGCCTTCTGGCGAGAGGCCGGGCGCGAACGCTGGTACGAGCGCAGCGATGCTTTCGATGCGGAGATACGACGCCGCTTTCTCTCGCTGTGGCAGAGGGCGGCCGCTGGCGAGCTGGCGTCATGGGAGGCGAGCGACGACGGCGCGCTCGCACTCGTCATCGTGCTCGACCAGTTTCCCCGCAACATGTTTCGCGGCACACCGCAGGCCTTTGCCAGCGACGCACAGGCGCGCGACGTCGCCCGCCGCGCCATCGCGCGCGGCGTCGATCGCAGGGTCGATCCCCTCCTGCTCGAATTCCTCTATTTGCCCTTCATGCATTCCGAGCACCTGGCCGACCAGTTGCACTGCGTCGCGCTGTTTCAAAACACCGACAATGCCGAAAGCCTGAAATACGCGCGCGACCACGCCGACATCATCGCGCGGTTCGGCCGCTTTCCCCACCGCAACCGTCTCCTCGGCCGCGACACCACCGAGGAGGAGCAGGCCTTCCTCGACGGCGGCGGTTTTGCCGGCTGATGACATCACGGTGAACGGCCGCCATCCTCGCCGCTTCCGCCACCGGCAATATTGTGCAGGCCCGCCGCCCGGTCTAAAAAGCGGGACCGATTTTCAGGGAGACTGACGATGGCGATCCAGATTGGCGACAAGCTGCCCGAGGCGAAATTCCGCGTGATGACGGCGGAAGGCCCGCAGGTGAAGACCACCGACGACATCTTCAAGGGCAAGAAGGTGGCGCTGTTCGCGGTGCCCGGCGCCTATACCGGCACCTGCCACAAGATGCATCTGCCGAGCATCTTCCTCAACGCCTATGCCATGAAGGACAAGGGTGTCGACACCATCGCCATCGTCTCCGTCAACGACGCCTTCGTCATGAACGCCTGGAAGCGCGACACGGACCAGCGCGACGAGGCCGTCTTCCTCGCCGACGGCAATGCCGACTTCACCAAGGCGATCGGCATGGAGCTGGACGCCTCCGCCAACGGCCTCGGCATCCGCTCCAAGCGCTATTCGATGCTGATCGAGGACGGCGTGGTCAAGAAGCTGAACCTCGAGGCGATGCCCGGCAAGGTCGAGGTCTCCGGCGGCGATACGCTGCTTGGGCAGCTGTAAGCGCTTCGCGACAACAGACGCTGTCATGCCCCGGCTTGACCGGGGCATCCAGTACGCCGCGGCCTCTCGGCTCAATCACAACCGCCTCTGGAATACTGGATCACCCGCCTTCGCGGGTGATGACAGTTCGGGGCGGAGCGACGACGCCGCCCCCTACTCCCTCACCCGCTGCTGCAACCGCGCCATGACGATCCCATCGCGCGCCAGCTGGTCGGCGCGCTCGTTCTCGGGGTGGCCGGCGTGGCCCTTGACCCAGTGCCAGCGGACCTCGTGCTGCTTCAGCGATGCGTCGAGGCGCTGCCATAGCTCGACATTCTTCACCGGCTTCTTGTCGGCGGTGCGCCAGCCGTTGCGCTTCCAGCCGAAGATCCAGCCGGTGATGCCCTGCCGGACATACTGGCTGTCGGTGTAGAGATCGACCGTGCACGGCCGCTTCAGCGCTTCGAGCGCCGAGATCGCCGCCATCAATTCCATCTGGTTGTTGGTGGTGTGCGGCTGGCCGCCGTTCAGCTCCTTCTCCTTGTCGCCGAACTTCAGGATCGCGCCCCAGCCGCCCGGCCCGGGATTTCCCGAGCAGGCGCCGTCGGTGTAGATCGTCACCTTGGGAAGCTCGCTCACGCCACCAGTCCCGACGGCATAAGCCCGTAGTCACGCACGCTCGTCACGCTTTGGTGGAAGCGCAGCTTACGGAAATACTCCAAGGGATCCTTCGGCTTGACCAGCGCGCCTGCGGGCACGTTGAGCCAGTCGACCAGCCGCGTCAGCAGGAAGCGGATCGCAGCCCCGCGGGCCAGCAGCGGCAGCGCGGCTTCTTCGGCTTCGCTCAGCTTGCGCACCCGGCCATAGGCGTTGAGGAAGGCACGCGCCTTGGTGACGTTGAAGGAATGATCCGGCTCGAAGCACCAGGCGTTGAGGCAGATCGCGACGTCATAGGCCAGCATGTCGTTGCAGGCGAAGGTGAAGTCGATGATCCCCGAGAGCTTGTCGCCGAGGAAAAAGACGTTGTCGTTGAAAAGGTCGGCGTGGATCACGCCTTCGGGCAGGTTGCTCGGCCAGACCCCGCTGGAAAGATAGTCGAGCTCGGCGGCGAGGAAGGCGCGCAGCCCCGGCTGCACCTCGTCCGCACGATTCGAAGCCGCATCGAACAGCGGCCGCCAGCCGGCGACCGAGAGTGCATTGGCGCGCCGAACCGCGAAATTGGCGCCGGCCAGATGCATCCGGGCCAGCCCCTCGCCGACGCCGGCGCAATGGGTCGCGTTCGGCTTGCGCGGCCAGATGCCTTCGAGAAAGGTGATGATCGCGGCGGGCCGGCCTGCGAGCTCGCGCAAGGCCTCGCCGTCGCGTCCCCTCACGGGCAGCGGACAATTGAGGCCGTGCTCGGCGAGGTGCGTCATCAGTCCGAGGAAGAACGGCAGATCGTTCTTCGCCACGCGCTTTTCGTACAGCGTGAGGATGAACGAGCCTTTGCTCGTGTGCAGCAGGAAGTTGGAATTTTCGACGCCCTCGGCGATGCCCTTGTAGGAGAGCAATTCGCCGAGATCGTATTGCTCCAGGAAATCCGCAAGCTCGTCGGCGGCGACGTCGGTGTAGACCGCCATAAAGGTCTACTCGGCGGCGGCTTCGGGGCGCACCTGACGCGGCAACGGGAAGAACTCGTTCTCTTCCGCGGCCGAGACCGTCTCCACGTGCAGCGTGTAGCGCTCGGCGAAGGCGTCCATGATTTCCTCGACGATCACCTCGGGCGCGGACGCGCCCGCGGTGATGCCGAGGCTCTTGATGTTGCCGAACCTGCCCCAGTCGATGTCGGTGGCGCGCTGCGCCAGCACCGCGATCTTGCAGCCCTCGCGCTCGGCAACCTCGCGCAGGCGCTGCGAGTTCGACGAGTTGGGAGCACCGACCACGATGAGCGCGTCCACCACCGGCGCCACCTTCTTCACGGCGAGCTGGCGGTTGGTGGTGGCGTAGCAGATGTCTTCCTTGTGCGGCCCGTTGATGTTGGGGAAGCGTTCCTTGAGCAGCGCGACGATCTCCGCGGTGTCGTCGATCGACAGCGTGGTCTGGGTCACGAAGGCGAGGTTGTTGGGGTCCTTCGGCGTGATGGTCTTGGCGTCCTCGGCGGTCTCGATCAGGGTCACGGCACCCGGCGGCAGCTGGCCGAGCGTGCCGACCACCTCGGGATGGTGGGAATGGCCGATCAGGAAGATCTCGCGGCCGCGCTTGAAGTGGATCGCGGCCTCGCGATGCACCTTCGTCACCAGCGGGCAAGTCGCATCCAGCGAGAACAGGTTGCGGGACTGGGCGTCGGCCGGAACCGACTTCGGCACGCCGTGGGCCGAGAACACCACCGGGGCGGTGGTATTATCCGGGATTTCTGCGAGCTCCTCGACGAAGATGGCGCCCTTCTTCTTCAACCCATCGACGACGTACTTGTTGTGCACAATCTCATGGCGAACATAGACGGGGGCGCCGTACTTATCGAGCGCCCGTTCGACGGTGTCGATCGCCCGGACCACCCCGGCACAGAAGCCGCGGGGAGAACAAAGCACGATCTTGAGGTCTGGTTTGGCTGACATTGAGCGATCTCGGGACCGAATCACCCGATCGCGTTCTGCCGGGGCGGTCGATGGATGGGAATTTGGCTTAAAACTGTCGGCTTGAACCATACAGTGGTTCAAAGGGAATTGGGCCCCCTTTCGGGCGGTGTCAAGGCACTATCTATAGCAGAACCATTGCATGGCTACCCCCTCCGGGCTTATATAGCGCGAATTCCCTGTCATCGCTGATGACCACCGGTTTCGCCTCCAGAGGGGTGGGCGAAGCACAAAGGAGATTTGCCATGAGCAACGCACCTCTGATGCCCAAGGCGACCGCCGTTTGGCTGCTCGACAACACCGCGCTGACCTTCGACCAGGTCGCCGATTTCACCAAGATGCATCCCCTCGAGGTGCGCGCCATCGCCGACGGCGACGCGGCCCAGGGCATCAAGGGCATGGATCCCCTCTCCAATGGCCAGCTGACCCGCGAGGAAATCGAGAAGGGCGAGAAGAACCCGGACTACCGGCTCCGCCTCCAGGAGAGCAAGGTGGTGCTGCCGCCCCAGCCCAAGCGCAAGGGCCCGCGTTACACCCCGGTCTCGCGCCGCCATGAGCGCCCGAGCGCCATCCTCTGGCTGCTGCGCAACCATGCGGAGCTCAAGGACGCCCAGATCATGCGCCTGGTCGGCACCACCAAGAGCACGATCGCGAGCGTGCGCGACCGTACCCACTGGAACACCTCGGCGCTGACCCCGATCGACCCGGTCACGCTCGGTCTGTGCTCGCAGATCGAGCTCGATTTCGAGGTGCAGCGCGCGGCGAAGGAGAAGCCGATCGACGCAGCCTATGGCGGCGCCACCCTGCTGCCGGCCTCCGAGACCACCCGCAAGGACGAGTACGAGCCCGCGGAGAAGTCCAGTGACGACCTCAACGTCGACGCCGTGTTCGCCAAGCTGAAGACGCTCGGCGGCAAGAA
The DNA here is from genome assembly GCF_044909005.1 of Bradyrhizobium sp. USDA 223. Classification (NCBI taxonomy): domain Bacteria; kingdom Pseudomonadati; phylum Pseudomonadota; class Alphaproteobacteria; order Hyphomicrobiales; family Nitrobacteraceae; genus Bradyrhizobium; species Bradyrhizobium sp. USDA 223. Next base: position 7,426,215 of record NZ_JBIYDR010000001.1, on the reverse strand, counting down.
GCACGAGGACGAGGAGGAGTAAGGCTCCGCACTTCGTTCGCGATTATGCATCAGGCAAGACGCGGCAGGAAAAACTGCCGCGTTTTTTGCTCGATTGTCGCGAGAGAACTTCAGCCATCCCGTCACTGCAAGCGCAGCGCGCAATGACGTAGAAGGCGGGGAGCGCTATCTTTACGGCCGCACGGGGTTGTTCAGCATGTACTCGCCGAGATCGCGCTGGCGGCGGTCGGCGCGCGCGGTGGCCGCGTTGCGCTGGACGTCGCGGTCCTTGCGGCAGGCCACGTAATCCGGCGAGCCCTGCGCATATCCCCGGCTCTGGCAGACGGCGTCGTCATCATCGCCGCCCGCCGCCACCGGATTCTGGTAGCGTGCCGAGCAGGCGGAGAGAGCGACGGCGAAAGCTAAGGCGGTCAGCAGGCGTGGCGCGGCGGCAAGTGGCATACGAGGTTCCCTATCGGCCGGCCCTGTTTAGCGCGGAATGCGGAGATTGTAAGTCCCTGGACGCCGTTCCACGCTCGCTGTCGTTCCCCGCACAGGCAGCGATGACAGTGGAGAGCGGTGAAGCAACGCCCTTCCCGCCCCGGGATGACGCTTCGCCTCACATCCGTCCCTTCAGCGCCTCTCCGATCTCCTCGAGTGCCTTGGGATCCTCGATCGTCGCCGGCATTGTCCAGGATTCGCCGTCGGCGATCTTCTTGATGGTGCCGCGCAGGATCTTTCCGGAGCGCGTCTTGGGCAGGCGGCCGACGGTGATGGCGAGCTTGAACGCGGCGACCGGGCCGAGCTTGTCGCGCACCAGCGCGATGATCTCCTTCTCGATCTCGGCCGGCGGGCGCTTCACGCCTGCCTTCAGCACCAGGAAGCCGCAGGGCACCTCGCCCTTGATCGCGTCCTTGACGCCGAGCACGGCGCATTCGGCGACATCGGGATGCGAGGCCAGGATCTCCTCCATGCCGCCGGTGGAGAGGCGATGGCCGGCGACGTTGATGATGTCGTCGGTGCGGCCCATCACGAAGACATAGCCGTCCTCGTCCTTGTAGCCGGCGTCGGAGGTTTTGTAATAGCCGGGGAATTCGCTCAGGTACGCCTCCTTGAAGCGCGCGTCCTGGTTCCACAGCGTGGGCAGGCAGCCCGGCGGCATCGGCAGCTTGATGACGATCGAGCCCATGGTGTTGGGGCCGACCGGCTTTGCCGCCTCGTCGACGACATCGACCTGATAGCCCGGCATCGGCACCGTCGGCGAGCCGTGCTTCACCGGCAACATGCCGAGGCCGACCGGATTGCCGGCGATGCACCAGCCGGTCTCGGTCTGCCACCAATGGTCGATCACCGGGACCTTCAGCTGCTGCTCCGCCCATTCCACGGTCGGCGGATCGGCACGCTCGCCGGCGAGAAACAGCGTGCGGAATTTCGAGAGGTCGTACTGCCGGATGAATTTCCCTTCCGGGTCGTCCTTGCGGATGGCGCGGAAGGCCGTCGGCGCGGTGAAGAAGGCCACCGCCTTGTGCTCGGAGATCACGCGCCAGAACGCGCCGGCGTCGGGCGTGCCGACCGGCTTGCCCTCGTACATGATCGTGGTCGCGCCGTGCAGCAGCGGGCCGTAGACGATGTAGCTGTGGCCGACCACCCAGCCGATGTCGGAGCCGCACCACCAGACCTCGCCCGGCTTGACGCCGTAGAGGTTGAACATCGACCATTTCACCGCGACGAGATGCCCGCCATTGTCGCGCACGACGCCCTTCGGCACGCCTGTTGTGCCCGAGGTATAGAGGATGTAGAGCGGGTCTGTCGCGGCGACAGGCACGCAAGCCGCGCGCTTGCCGTCGTTCAGCGCCTTGCGCCGCAGGCTGGCCCAGTCGTAATCGCGGCTCGGCGTCATCTCGCAGGTGAGCTGCGGACGCTGCAGCACGATGCAGGCTTTCGGCTTGCTGCTGGCAAGCTTGATCGCCTCGTCGAGCAGCGGCTTGTACTGCACGATGCGGCCGGGCTCGATGCCGCAGCTGGCGGACAGGATCAGCTTGGGCTGCGCATCGTCGATGCGGGTGGCAAGCTCTTTCGCGGCAAAGCCGCCGAACACCACCGAGTGCACCGCACCGAGCCGCGCGCAGGCGAGCATCGCGACCACCGCCTCCGGCACCATCGGCATATAGAGGATGACACGATCGCCTTTGGCGACACCGAAATCCTGCATGATTGCGGCGAGCGCCTGGACCTCGTTCAGCAGTTCGGCATAGGTGAGCTTGGTGACCGAGCCCGTCAGCGGCGAATCATGGATCAGCGCGACTTGGTCGGCGCGGCCGCGCTCGACGTGGCGGTCAAGGGCGTTGTAGCAGGTGTTGACGACGCCGCCGGCAAACCAGCGGCCGTAGGTTCCTTGCGAGGGATCGAAGATCTTCGTTGCAGGCTCGATCCAGTCGATCTCTTTGGCCGCCTCGGCCCAGAACCCTTCCGGATCCGCCAGCGAACGCGCGTGGACCTCGTGATAACGGCTTTTGCCCTGGATATTCATTCCCGCGCTCCCGTTCCCTTTATTCACCTGGCTTGAACCTCGTGGCAGGACAGGCGCCCCGCCATGACCAGGATCAATTGCCGGCCTTGTTTGGAGCCATTTTCCCGGGAACGGGCCGCGGTTCAAGCTGAAAAGGATGGGTTTTTTGGCGGAGAGGTGTGAAGCTTGCGCGGCATCGGCAGTCGGCTCCCTCTCCCGCTTGCGGGGGAGGTTGGGGTGGGGGTGTCTCCGCGTTGGGATCGTGCAAGATTCATGAGGTCCCCCAGAGGAGAGAGCCCTCACCCGCCGCGCTCTCCGAGCGCGTCGACCTCTCCCGCAGGCGGGAGAGGTTACGGAGCCAGCCGCAAGGCTTCAGCTCCTTCGCCTTTCAGCTCTCCATCGCGTTCAACCCGCTGCAAGCGGTCCTGCATGATCTTCTTCAGATCGTATCCGGGGCGGCGGAAGCTCGCATTGCGCGTCGTGAGGAACTCGCGCTGGGTCTTGCGCAGGTCGCTAGCGGAACGTCCTTTGGAAGCCCTCAGCACACGTTCATAGGTCTCGGCGATCTGACGGTCGAGCACGCCGAGCTGCGGATCGGCGCAGATCACTTTCTCGACCTCGCGCTTGGCGGTGGCGCAATTGAACGAAGGACCGCTATCGTCGGCCGAGCGCGCATGCATTGGGCCCGGCGACGCCGCGCCGAACCTGGCGATCTCGGCAATCATGCTGCGGCGGCCGTTCGCTGCATTCTCGTTGCCAGGATCCAGCTTCAGCGCCGTCTCATAATCGGCCAGCGCCTTCTTGCGCTCGCCCATCTTCTTGTGGAGCACCGCGCGGTTATTGTAGGTCTTCGCGAAATTCGGATCGAGCTTGAGCGCAGCCTCGTAGTCGCTCAGCGCCGCCCCGAGCTCGCCCTTGAACTGGTAGGAATCGCCGCGGTTGGTCAGGAAGTTGGCGCGCTGCTCCCGCCGGATCGCCTGGTCGTAATCGGCAATCGCCTTGTCGTACTCGCCCATCGCAGCATAGGTCAGGCCGCGGTTGTCGTAATATTCCGGCACCTTCGGGTCGAGCCTGATCGCCTCGCCGTCGTCGGCGACCGCCTTGTCGAGCTGGCCGAGCTTCTTGTAGGCCGCGCCGCGATTGGTGTAGGTACGCGCGCGGTTGGGATCGAGCCGCAGCGCCTCGTCGAAATTTCTGATCGCCTTCTCGTTGTCGCCGCCGAGATAATAGGCCACACCGCGGTCGGACCAGGCTTGCGCATCGTCTGGCTTCAGCTTGATCGCCTGGTCGTAATCGGCGAGCGCGCGGTCGAGGCGGCGCTGATTGGTGTAGACGACGCCGCGCAGCTCGTAAGCTTCGGCATCCTGCGGGTCGAGCTCGATCGCCTTGGTCAGATCCGCCGCGGCGCGATTGAGGTCGCCGCCGGCCTCGCGCAGGAGGTCGCCACGCACGCGCCAGGCCTTCGCGTTCTTGCCGTCGAGCGCGATGGCGCGGTCGAGATCCCGCAGCGCCTGCGACTGGCCTCCAAGGGTCTGCGCATTGGCTTCGGCGCGGACGACGAGGGCCGCGCTGCGTTCGGCGGCCGAATTGGCGGTCTGGTCGATGATGGCGCTGCACGCGGAGATCAACTCGGCCGGGGTGGCCTTGCTTCCCAGCACGCACTCGGTGCTCGCCGCGGCGGGAGCCGCGAGAACGAAACTCATGGCCGCGCCGAGAAAGAGGGCGCGAAGCGAGATTTTGGCAGGCGAAAGCGCTTGCGCGGAGGCGTGAGTGCCGCACATGACATAGGGCTCCGTGACGTCGGGTTCTCACCGTTGTCGCAGCTGGCAAGCGATGGGTTCAAACCGGGCCTGGGAGGGACGGAGCGCTGCCGGCTCTCCCTCGCCCTGCTTGGGCAGGACTATCGCATATGAGATGTGGCTATGGGCACCGGCTGTCTCCACAGCGTCATGGCCGGGCTTGTCCCGGCCATCCACGCCTTTCCACACGGCGCAAAGAACGTGGATGCCCGGGACAAGCCCGGGCATGACGACCCCCGCAATATTCAAATGCGATTGCCCTGCCGCTTGCGGGGAGAGGCGAAAGTCTCAATATCCATCCACACCGTTCAGCCGCTGCAAGCGCTGCTGCATCGCCTTCTTCAGATCGTATCCCGGCCGGCCGAAATCGGCATTGCGGCGCGCGATGAACTCGTCCTGCTCGCGCTGGAGCGCTTTGGCCTCGGCCGCATTGCGCGCCTCCCGGATCGCACGGGCATTGGAGGCAAAGACCTCGCGATCGAGATCGGCGAGTTCGCGATTGCCGCAGATCGCCCGTTCCACCGCCCGACGCGCTCGCCCGCAATTGAAGCTGGGCTTGCCGGCGACCGCCATCTGCGCGCCGATCCGCTCGATCTCGCGCGCCATCGCCTTGTGATTGGCTTTGGCCTTCTCGTGGTTCGGATCGATCCTGAGCGCTGCGCCGAAATCCTGCACCGCCTTCGGCTTGTCACCCTTCTTCAGCCAGAGTTCGCCGCGCGCATTGAAGACGTCGGCAAGGCCGGGATCGAGCAGAAGAGCACGGCTGTCGTCGGCGATGGCATGGTCGACCTGATCGTGCCGCGCATAGAGCGCACCGCGCGCGATCAGGGCCTTGATCAGATCGCCCTTCGTCGTCTTCTCGTTGTCGATCACTTCGGCGCAGGCCGTGGCGGCCTTGTCCATGTCATCGGCTGCGGCCGCGGCGAGGCAGGGCGCGACATCGACCTGCGTCACAGCCACCGGCTCGCCGCCGGTCACGGCATCGGCCGGGGCGAACGAGCGCGCATAGAGCAGTCCGGCGCCGATCAGTTGAATGAGAAAACGCATGCGTTGCAGTCGAGCCTTGTCGTCGATGTTAAGCTCTGGCCTTGAAGCCGCACTATCCATCATACGGCCGGATTGGTGCTAGCTTGTGGCGCCGCTGAAATCGGCTTCGGGGATCATCGTGTCGACATTCGAATGGATCATTGTGTTGCTGCTCGGCGCGGTCGGCTTATCGGCGCTGGCGCGGCGGATCAAGGTGCCCTACCCGACCTTTCTCGCCATCGGCGGCGCGCTGATCGCCTTCGTGCCGTCGAGCCCGTCCTGGACGCTGGAGCCGGACCTCGCCCTTGCCCTTTTTGTCGCGCCGGTCCTGCTCGATGCCGCCTTCGACACGTCGCTGCGCGACCTTCGCAAGAACTGGGTTCCGGTCTCGACCCTGGTGGTGGCCGCGGTCGGCCTGACCACGGCCGCCGTGGCCTATGTCGCGCACCGGCTGATGCCCGACATGCCCTGGGCCGCCGCGGTCGCGCTCGGCGCCATCGTGGCGCCGCCGGATGCGGCCGCTGCGGTTGCTATCCTGAGCCAGGTCAAGCTGCCCCACCGCATGGTCAAGGTGCTGGAGGGCGAAAGCCTGCTCAACGATGCCAGTGCGCTGCTGATCTATCGCATCGCCGTCGGCGCGGTCGCCACCGAGCATCTGACCTGGAGCCAGGTCGCCCCGACCATGGCGTTGGCGCTGGTCGGCAGCGTCATCGCGGGTCTGGCCGCAGGCCGCATCATTCCGCTGTTCATGGAGCGGGTGACGGAGGCGCCGAGCGCCTTCATCGTGCAGTTCGCCACCACCTTCATGGTCTGGATCGCCGCCGAGCATCTCGGTCTCTCCGGCATCCTCACCATCGTGGTCTACGCCATCACGGTCGCGCGCACCGCGCCGGCGCGCATCCCGGCGCGGCTGCGGGTGCCGTCCTATGCGGTATGGGAGACGACCGTGTTCGTGCTCAACGTGCTCGCCTTCATGCTGATCGGCATGCAGATGCGGCCGATCTGGACGCGGCTGGATGCGGACGTGCGCTGGGAATACTGCGTGGCCGCCGCCTGGATCCTGCTTACGGTGATCCTGGTACGCCTGTTCTGGGTGACGTTCTATCGCACGAGCCTGCGGGTGCTGATCGCGCAGGGGCTCTATCACCCCAAGGATCCGCAGCAGGTGGCCTCGCCCAAGGGCGGGCTCATCATCTCCTGGTGCGGCATGCGCGGCCTCGTCACGCTCGCCACCGCCTTCGCCCTGCCGGAAAACTTTCCCTATCGTGACTTCATCGTCTTCATCGCGTTTGCGGTGGTGCTGGGATCGCTGGTGATCCAGGGCCTGACGCTGCGGCCGCTGATCCTCGCTTTCAACCTCAAGGACGACGATCCGGTCGGCATCGAGGTCGCCCGCGGCCGCGCCGTGGCCTATCGTGCCGCGCTCAATGCGATCGAGAGCGATCCGTCGGAGGAGGCGGAGATCCTGCGGCTCGAATATCGCGCCATCCTGATGCAGGCCGAGACCGATCCCAACGGTGGCATCAGCAACAGCGAACTGCCCGCCGATCCCCTGCGCCGCCGCGCTATCGAGGCCGCGCGCAAGGCGATCTTCGACCTGCGCGCCACCGAGGTGATCGGCGACGATGCGTTTCATCGGCTCGAGGAGGAGCTCGATCGCGCAGAATTGAGTGCGGGGGGTTAACCTCCGCTGTCGTCCCGGACAAGCGCGCCCAAAGCGCGCGCAGATCCGGGACCCATAGCCACGAAATTCTGTTTGGCGAAGACGCGGAGTTGCCGGCGAGCGATACAACTACGCCTTATGGTTATGGGTCCCGGATCTGCGCTTACGCTTGTCCGGGACGACACCGGAGGGTGGACGGGGAGACGTTGAACCAAACGCCGCCTTTCCAGACTCACCCCTGATGACGACCCTGATTGACGACCGTCGTGTACGCGCGCGTGATGCCTCGCCTGCACGATATTTTTATCTTCACATGGCGCTCGCCTGCGCCGCCACTGCCTTTCTCGGCTTCGCACCGACCTATTGGGTGCCGCTCGCTCACCGGACATTCTCCGCAAGCCCGGTGATCCATTTTCACGGACTCTTGTTCTTCACCTGGTCGCTCTATTTCGTGCTCCAGACCTGGCTCGCCGCCTCGGGCCGTGTGGTCAACCACCGCTCGTGCGGCATCGTCGGCGTCTCGCTCGCGACCGCGATGGTCATTTTCGGATTCTTCGCTTCCGTAGCGTCGATGAAGAAGGCTGCGGCGCTGGGACAGGCCGATGCGGGCATCGCCTTCTCGATCGTGCCGCTGAGCGGCATCGCGTTCTTTGCCGTGGTGTTCGTGCTCGCCATCATGAACACGCGCAGGCTCGAGGTTCACAAGCGCCTGATGCTGCTCGCGGCGGTCTCGATCCTCGACGCCGCGATCGCGCGTTGGTTCCTGACCTTCCTCGCACCATCAGGACCGCCCGGCCCGCCGCCGGTGCCTGTGACGATCGCGCCTGCTGTCGTCGCCTCCCTTCTGCTCGTCGTCGCCATGGTGCGCGACTGGCGCGCCGAGGGCCGCGTGCATCCGGTGTACATCACGGGCACGCTCGCGCTTCTGGCGGTGAAGGTGCTCAACTGGCCGGTCAGCGAAACGGCGGCGTGGCACGCATTTGCCGGCGGCATCCTGGCGCTGGCGCAGTAGGCGGCCTAGAACCGCGGCAAATCCGGGAACGCCAGCTTGCCCGCGTGGACGTGCATGCGGCCGAGCTCGGCGCAGCGGTGCAGGGTCGGAAATACTTTTCCGGGATTGAGCAGGCCCTTCGCGTCGAAGGCGCATTTCAGGCGCTGCTGCTGGTTGAGGTCGATCTCGCTGAACATGTCGGGCATGAGGTCGCGTTTCTCGATGCCGACTCCGTGCTCGCCGGTGAGCACGCCGCCGAACTCAACGCAGGCGCGCAAGATGTCGGCGCCGAAGGCTTCGGCGCGCTCGATCTCGCCGGGCTTGTTGGCATCGTAGAGGATCAGGGGGTGCAGATTGCCGTCGCCGGCGTGGAACACGTTGGCGCAGCCGAGCTGGTACTTTTCCGAGAGCTCGCGGATGCGCGCCAGCGCCTTCGGCAGCGCGCCGCGCGGGATGGTGCCGTCCATGCAGAGATAATCGGGCGAGATGCGGCCCACGGCGGGGAATGCGGCCTTGCGGCCGGCCCAGAACAGGTTGCGCTCGGCCTCCGAAGTCGAGATCTGGCAGGTGGTCGAGCCGCAAGCGTTCGCAATAGCCTCGACGCGCGTGATCAGCTCGTCGACCTCGATCTTGGGCCCGTCGAGCTCGATGATGAGCAGCGCTTCGACATAGAGCGGGTAGCCGGCATGGACGAAGGCCTCCGCGGCGTGGATCGCGGGCTTGTCCATCATCTCCATGCCGCCGGGGATGATGCCAGCGCCGATGATGCGTGCCACGCATTCGCCGGCCGCCTCGACCTGCGCGAAGCCAACCATCAGCGCGCGCGCCGTTTCCGGCTTCTGCAGGATGCGCACCGTGATCTCCGTGATGACGCCGAGCAGGCCCTCGGAACCAGTGATGACGCCCATCAGGTCATAGCCGGGATTCTCGCAGCCCTTGCCGCCGATGCGCAGGATCTCGCCGCTCATCAGCACGATCTCGCAGCCGAGCACGTTGTTGGTGGTCATGCCGTATTTCAGGCAGTGCACGCCGCCAGAATTTTCCGCCACGTTGCCGCCGATCGAGCAGGCGATCTGCGAGGACGGATCGGGCGCGTAGTAGAAGCCGGCATGGGCGACCGCCTGGCTGATTGCGAGATTGGTGACGCCGGGCTCGGTGACGACGACGCGGTTGTCGAAATCGATCTCGCGGATGCGCTTGAACTTGCCGAGGCCGAGCAGCACGCCGTCCTCCAGCGGCAGCGCGCCGCCGGACAGTGAAGTGCCGGAGCCGCGCGGCACCACCTTGATGTTCTGCGCCGCACAATATTTCAGGACGAGCGAGACCTGCTCGGTCGTATCCGGCAGCACCACGACCATCGGCGGCTGCCGATACGCGGTCAGCCCGTCGGATTCATAGGCCCGCATCTCGGCGAGGCTGTCGATCACGCCCTCGCCCGGCACGATTGCGCGCAAGGCGGCGACGATTTCGCTGCGACGCGCCAGCACGGCCTGGTCGCTTGCGGGCATCATGATGGCCATTTTAAGAAGCCTTCGTCCGACGGATGGAATTATCTCGGCAAATCAATCATGTCTTGTCGTCTTTGGGTAGGTCCTCCGAAGGTCGCATTGCTTTGTTGCAGCGCAAGTTCTCTCTGGGGCAAGTCTGCTAGCAGGAAACCTGTCAAAGTTTCGCGGCTTGTCCACTTGCATCGGACCTGCCAAAACCACGACCCTCCATCTGACCCGGGAAGAGACGAAGAGCACACTATGACAAAACTGACTTTGGGCGCGCTGACGATCCTCACCGTCATTGCCACCGCACCCGCCGCGATGGCGCAGGATGTCGCGGCCGGCAAGACATCGTTCAACAAGTGCCTGGCCTGCCACGCGATCGGCGAAGGCGCCAAGAACAAGGTCGGCCCGGAGCTCAACGGCCTCAACGGCCGCAAGTCGGGCACGGCTGAGGGCTATAGCTACACGGACGCCAACAAGAATTCCGGCATCACCTGGGACGAGGCCACATTCAAGGAATACATCAAGGACCCCAAGGCCAAGATCCCCGGCACCAAGATGGCGTTCGCCGGCATCAAGAACGAGACAGAGATCACCAATCTCTGGGCCTTCCTTGCCCAATACGACAAGGATGGGAAGATCAAGCAGTAAGCGCACGAGGCGGACGCTAGAGCTTCGGTTCTGATCGGATCGGAATTGAAGCTCTGGCTTTCTTGTTCTGACGCGTTTCTTCGCGCGAACCGGTTTCCACCTCGCTCGAAAAACGCTTTATTCGGCAACCGCCTGCGCCGGGGCGATGTGTCCGATCATCGTCTCGATCTCCGCCTTCACGAGATCCGGCACGGCGTTCTGCACCATGTGGCCGAGATCGGGCAGCACGATCAGCTTTGCATTCGACACAGCCGCGGCGAACGGACGCGCGTGGATATTGGTTCTCACCGTCTTGTCGGGCTCGCCGGCGATGATCGTAACAGGCGCCGTGATCTCGCCATAGCGCGCGACTTGCGCGGCGACCGACTCCTTCAGCGTCACCAGATCATAGGCATTGGCAATGAACTCGCGCGGGCGCAGCAAGAGCGGCGTCGCGGAGTCCTGCACGAAACCATCCGGCATGGTCTGCGGCAGGAACACGTTGCGGGCGCCGGCTTCGGTGATGAAATAGCCGAGCGGCAGCGTGATCGTGTAGGCGAGCAGCGGGCCGATCACGGGCGTTGCGATGATCTCGTTGTAGCGCCCGACACCGCCGCGCCAGGGATGCGTGACGGGCGCGAGCATCACGAGGCCCGCCACGCGGCGCGGGTGATCGAGCGCGATCCGCGCGCCGAGGGCGCCGCTCCAGGAATGCACCACGAAGACCGCGCGATCGATCCCGAGCTTGCCGAGCGCCTCGTCGATCATGCGCGCCTGAATCTGCGGCGTCGAATCCTGCCGGCTTGCGCGCGTGCTCCAGCCATGGCCGGGGCGGTCGATCAGAATCACGCGATGATCCCTCGCGAGGAGATCGCCGAGCGGCCGCCGCATCGCTTCGAGGTTGGAGCTCGCGCCGTGCAGCATCACGATCGGCGGGGCGGCCTCGCGCGGGCCGAGCTCGACGACGTGAAGCGCGGCGCCCTCGACCTCGATCATGCGCCCCTGCGGCGGAAAGGCCCGCTGCACGGCGACGACTCCGGCCTGCGTGAGCAGCGCCAGCAGGACCAGCGCCGTCACGACTGACATCACGATCATGGAGAGAATCCGGGTGATCCTGGGCACGGGGCAGTTACGGGTCTGCTCGGTCGGCAGTTTCGCCGCCGGCGGTGCGCGCTTCCACTGAAAATGCAGGGGCTGTGGATATGTGCATAATTGCCGATCGAGAAAACTCAATGAAATCAGGGATGTTCAAAGCCGCACGCAAGCTTCGGACCAGCTTCATGCGGGCGTCATCGCAGCTTCCATATAATCGCCATGGTCGGTTCCGCCATCTAGGCGCGGGTGGGCGCCGATCCTCCTCGCAACATCAGGGGATGCGGGAAAGACCGGCAGGATTGTCCTGGTTTGAACCGGAGAATTTTCGATGAGCTTCAGATCGAACGATACTGCAATCGACGAAATCGTCGCGAGCTGCAACGGCGACCTGCGCGGTGCCGTGCGGGCGCTGCTCCTGATCAACGAGCATCTCGAGACCGAGCTGGCAAAGGCCTACGCCGCAGCCGCCGACCGCGGCCTGGTCGAGCGCGGCAGCAGCGTGCTGCATTAAGCGCAGCCTAGTTCGCCCCCTCCTCCTGCTTTTCTTCCTCGGGCGTGACCGGGGGACAGACGCGAATCGTCGAGCGCGCAAGCTTGGCATCGGCCCTGGACTTGTAGGGACCGTCGCCGAACCAGATGTCGCCAATGATGACTGGATTGCTGGTCACGATGGTGCATTTGCCGGTGGCACGATTGCCGACCACCCAGAACAGTCCGTCGGCGAAGCTCACCGTCCCCGACGCGAGCAGCAATGTCGCTGTGACCATCAAATGCTTCATGGCTTTCGCTCCTCCCATGCAGGTAGGCCTGCAACAGGCCCCGCAATAGTCCTTGCGACGCCCCGGCTCGGATCGTGGTTAATCCGCGGCGGCCGCGATCGCTCAAGAAATGATCGAGTTATAGCTAGATGTCGCGGCCTTCGACCTTCTCGGTCAGCGCCTTGACCTGGTCGGGGATCTTTTCCAGGTGCGGATTGACGGCGAGCGCCTTGCGGTAGGCATCTAGCGCGCGCTTCTCGTCCCCGACCTCCTGCATGATCATGCCGAGGCCGGCGAGCGCGCCGAAATGGCGGGGCTCCCGGATCAGCACTTGCTGAATGTCCGCGAGCGAGCGGCCATAATCGTTCTGCATGTAATAGAGCGTCGCACGCCGGTTCCAGGCCTCGATGTAATCGGGCCTGAGCTTGATGATCGAATCCAGGAGCTTGATCGCGACGTCGATCTTCTTCGCATCGACCGCGGTCTTGGCGCGAGACATCAGGAGCGCGGCGGTGTCGCTCGGGGTCTGCAGCCAGATCGCCCAGATCCGCGCCTCGACATGCTTGGCGCTGGCCTCATCGGGCGCCGCCTTCAGCGCGCCGAACAGGAAATCGAGATTCTTGCTGCGGTCGACCTTCGGCAGCTTTGACGGCGCCTCGGGCAGCTTCTTCTGCTTGCCGGGCGGCTCGACCTGCTGGGCCAGGGCGGCCGGAGCAAGGCCGGCGGTTCCCAGCACGAGGGCCAGACACAGAGTGCGCGCGAAACGGAATCTCACTGCCATGGTGCAAGTCTAAACGCGCAAAGCCGCCCTTGCAAAGCAAAGGCGGCGTCAAACTCGTGTGAGACCGTGGTCTTGCGGGCGCGCGAAAGCGCCCGGCCGGGCGTGGTCAGCCGCTCAGATCAGCCTTGGCGCGCCTTGAAGCGGCGCTGCACCTTGTTGATCACATAGACCCGGCCCTTGCGGCGGACCAGGCGGTTGGCGCGATGGCGACCGCGCAGCGATTTCAGCGAGTTACGGACCTTCATGGCAGAATCCTGAACGTTCGAAAGGCCGTGTTCGGCACTACCGTTTCGGCACGCGCGAATGTGGCAAAATGAGATTTTTCCCGCTGGCAGACCGACCGCCCGGGACGGAGCGGTTCTTAAGGCATGGCGGGAGGTCATGTCAATGTTAACTGCCCGTGCGGCCCGGCAAAACGTGAAAACAACCCCATGCACAGTAGAAGCGGCCGGATCGGCCCGATTTTCTTGCAGTGACTTCAAGGGCCTCCAACGCGGCCTTGCCAAATTCGTTATATCCTATAATCAATTCGGCAACCCGTCGGGAGGACACCCATGCCGAAGCTGAAGCTGCCTGATATCGACAAAGTCGTCGCCATCGACATCCACACCCATGCCGAGGAGCCCTGCGGCACCCATCCCGACGACGGCTATGACGATTTCCAGGCGCAGATGGCGGAGTATTTCAAGTCGCCGCATAAGCATCCGCCGACCGTGCCCGAGACCGCGGCCTATTACCGCTCCAAGAACATCGCCGCGGTGATCTTCCCTGTCGATGCCGAGCGCGAGACCGGCTTCCGCCGCTACAAGAACGAGGAGATGCTGGAGATCGCCTCCGAGCATCTCGACGTGCTCATCCCCTTCGTCTCGATCGACCCGCACAAGGGCAAGCTCGGGGCCCGCGAGGCGCGCAAGCTGATCGAGGAATACGGCGTGCGCGGCTTCAAATTCCATCCGACCATGCAGGGCTTCTACGCCAACGACCGCATGGCCTATCCGCTCTATGAAGAGATCAACAATGGCGGCGCGATCGCGCTGTTCCACACCGGCCAGACCGGCGTCGGCTCCGGCATGCCCGGCGGCATGGGCATGCGGCTGAAATATTCCAACCCGATGTACATGGACGACGTCGCGGCCGATTTCCCCGACCTCAAGATCATCCTCGCCCACCCCTCCTTCCCCTGGCAGGAGGAGGCGCTCTCGGTCGCGACCCACAAGCCGAACGTCTACATCGACCTGTCGGGCTGGTCGCCAAAGTATTTCCCGCCGATCCTGGTGCGCTACATCAACTCGATTCTCCAGGACAAGATGCTGTTCGGCTCCGATTGGCCGGTGATCACGCCGGACCGCTGGCTGTCCGATTTCGCCAAGATCGACATCCGCGACGAGATCCGGCCGAAGGTGCTGAAGGCGAACGCAAGGAAGCTGTTAGGGATCTAGGCGTCCTTATAAGTCGGCGGAGCCGCTTGCCGCGACTGCGCGCGCGGACATTGCGGGCCTCAAGCGCGCATCCCGATCGCTGGGCGAAACGGCGGATCACCCCCCGGCGATGGAATTGCAGCGTAATGGTCGAAGCGCATGGTGTAGGTCGCTCGCCCCTCGCTCATCAAGCCAAGACTGTTCGTATAGCCAAGCATGGTCATGAGCGGCAGGATCGCGTCGATCGCGACAATGTCGTTCTCGACCTTCGTGACGCCAACCTGCCCACGACGCAATCGCAAATCGTCGGCGATGGCTTCTGCAAAGGCTGCCGGTGTCACCACCTCGACGTTCATGATCGGTTCGAGCAGAACCGGCTTCGCCATGTTCAGGGCCTCGCGAAAGGCTGTTCTCGTAGCGACCTCGAAGGCAAGTACCGATGAGTCGACATCGTGATATTTGGCATCGATCAGCTCGACCCCGACATCGATCACCGGAAAGCCCGCAACGACGCCGCAAGCGAGGACGTCCTTCACACCTTTCTCGACGCCAGGGAGATACTTCCTCGGTAGCACGCTCTCGTCGATCTTGGACTCGAAGTGAAAGCCCTTCCCGGAATCGATGGGTCCCACACCAAGCTTGACGGCGGCAAAGTCGCCTTTAGGGCCACAGATCTTCTTGTGCGTGTAAGTTACCTCTGCCCGTGTGGTTGGGCGCTCCAGAAATGCGACCTGCAACGCGCCGACATTGACGGCGATCCCATCGGCCCGATTGAGCACGTCGATCTTGCCTGCGAGATGACCTTCGCTCACCCCCTTCAGCACAGTCTGACCCGACATGGGATCGAGCGACACCATGAACGAGTGGTCCTCGGCGGCGAGCCTGGCGAGCGCCGTCACGAGCTTCTCATGCTCCGCCCGAGACGCTGCCTCGATGGCGACCTCGACCAGCAATGGTTGACTACTGACATCATCCTTCATTGATGGATCTCTAACCTGCGTTCCGAGGTCGCTTTCTACTCTATCACAGAGCTCGTCATGCCCGGGCTTGTCCCGGGCATCCACGTTCTTTGTGCTGCGTGGAACGGCGTGGATGGCCGGGACAAGCCCGGCCATGACGCTGTGGAGGCAGTCGGCGCCCATCGCGCTCAAGCTGCGTCAGACCTGCGCGAGGCCTCCATCGACGAAAACCTCGCCGCCCGTCATGTAGCTGCTGTCGGAGGACGCCAGGAATGCGGCCACCGCGCCGGTCTCGCTGGGGTCGCCGACGCGCCCGATGGGCGTGGCGCTGCCGAGTGCATCGAAGGCTTCCTCGCCCACGACCTCCAGCGCCAGCTCGGTCTTGGTCGGTCCCGGCGACAGCACGTTGACGCGGATGCCCGTGCCGCGCAGGTCCAGCGCCCAGCTGCGCGCGAGATTGCGGATCGCCGCCTTGGTCGCGCTGTAGATGCTGAATTGCGGCGTCCCCATCACGCCCGTGCTCGAGCCGGTCAGGATGATCGACGATCCCCTGCGCATCAACGGCAGGGCTTTCTGCACGGTGAACACCAGCCCCCTCACATTGACATCGAAGATCTGATCATAGTGCTCGGGGGTGATCTGGCCGAGCGGCGCAAACGCGCCGGTCCCGGCATTGGCGAACAGGACGTCGACATTGCCGCGTTCGGCCTTCACCGTCGCATACAGCCGGTCGAGGTCGGACAGATCGGTGACCGATCCCCTGACGGCGCGCGCCGCGGACCCCAGCTGCGCGAGCGCAGCGTCGAGCGGCTCCTGCCGCCGCCCGAAGAGATAGACGAATGCGCCCTCATCGACGAACCGTTTGGCGGCTCCGAGCCCGATGCCCGTTCCACCGCCCGTCACCACCGCCGTCTTGCCTTGTAGTCTGCTCATGATGTGCTCCTTCATTGAGGTTGCACTGAGCTGGCGGCCTACCTACCTAACCACAAGTATGCACCTTTTGGTAAGTACCCAAAAATGTCGTCAGACCATTCAGACCTCATCTCCCCGCCGGCGCAAGCCCAAGCAGACGTCCAACGTTGCACACCGAACCTGCCCGGCTTCACCTGCGGCCTCGACGCGACCTTGCGGGTCGTCTCGGGCAAGTGGAAGCCGCTGATCCTGTACTTTGTCGCCCAGGACGGACCGACCCGTTACGGCGAGCTTCGGCGCGCCATACGCGACGTCAGCGACAAGGTGCTGATCCAGCAGCTCAAGGAGCTGGAGGCCGATGGCCTGGTGAAGCGGACCGACTACAAGGAGGTGCCGCCGCGGGTGGACTATAGCCTCACGCCTCTGGGCCAGAGCCTCGCCGAAGCGCTGGTGCCGCTCTGCACGTGGGGCACCGAGCACATGGCGGAGGTCAGCCGGGTGTTTGCCGAAAGGGCGACCTGGCCGCGGCCAGGACGTCAGCCGACCGTTTGATTTGCGCAAGACTCCGTCCGAGGTCTGCTCTGCCCTTCAGCAGCGCTGGCGTGACTGGCTCTGAGACCGGCTGGGATCACAAGCTCACCTACCAAACATTACAGGCGAAGCGGTATCGCTTCCTATCGGGACGAGGTCGTTCAAATAATGCGACCCGGATTAAATCACCCACTTGACCGGCAAACGAAATGCAACCGCCAAGTTTGACCTCGATGATGCCGGAAGATCCCGGGCTTTCGCATCATCAATCCGCATTGAGAGGATTTCGTTCGAGCATTCTCTTGAGACCGCGATCACATGCGCCGAAACGACCGTAGCTCCCTCCCGCGGCCTATCGCAGGTTAGAAATGGGCATGTGCGCGGCAGCGAATTCCGAGACAGCTCTGTTCTTGCGCAGACGTGACGAGCGGATGAAGGGCTGCTGCCAGCACAAGCAGAAGCGTGAATGAATTAGTCCGAGTCATTCGTTGGCCGACCTGTGGGTCACAGATTACTACCTGCTCCGTTGGTGCCCGCAATACTCTCGGTAGCCGGTCCTCTCGCGGAAGCGCAGCACGTTCCTGCTGGGCCCAAGCGGAAGTTGGCGCAATAGCCATGAAAGTGGCAAGATGAGATTATTGCTTCGGGCGTGGTGAGACTTTGTAGCCACCTTGGTGCATCAGAAACGCGCGGCGGACGACATCGAAATGACTATTGTCACTATAGAACTCGATGCTAGCAGCTGGAATACAGCATCCGATTTTCGGTCCGCACTTAAGGTTGCGATAGGAGCACCGGAGTGGCATGGCGACACGGCCGGTGCCTTCCTGGACTCAATTTTTGGAGGAGGCATGAATGCGCTCAAGCCTCCATACATCATTAAAGTCGTGAATACCGCACAGCTTGCGCCGGCGCTAAAGGAGCTGGTCCACGACCTTTCCTCTGCCATGGAAGCAACACGAAAGCGTCGGCTCACCCGAACAGGCGAGAACGTTGCGGCTAGTCTTGAAATCACAAACTGAGCTCGGGTCCGCAGCCACCGGTCACGCTTGCATGACACACATATCCGCATTGCTCTGGTAAGCTGACGAATTATACGCACGCCCCAATCGGAGTTCCTGTGACCACAACCCCGGGAGGACAGCCAATGCCCATCAAAGCCGTCGTCTTCGACGCCTATGGCACGCTCTACGACATCCAGTCGGTCGCTGACGTCACCGAGGATGCGTTTCCGGGCTATGGCGAGATCATCACGCAGGTCTGGCGCATCAAGCAGCTCGAATACACCTGGCTGCGCTCGCTGATGCAAGCTTACCAGGATTTTGACGCGGTCACGCGCGATTCCCTCGCCTATACGCTGCGTGTGCTCGGGCTCGTCTATGAGAGCCAGGCATTCGAGCGCGTCATCGAGAAATATCTGCATCTCGATCTCTATCCGGATGCGGCGGAAACGCTTGCGGCCTTGAGACCACGCAAGCTCGCCATCCTCTCCAACGGCAGCCCGGACATGCTCAATGCGCTGGTGCGCAATTCCGGGCTCGACCTCCTGCTCGATTCCAGCATCAGCGTCGACGCGAAGAAGATCTTCAAGCCGAGCCCACAGGCCTATGAGTTGATCGGCGAGGTGCTCGGCACCGCGCCTGATGAGGTTCTGTTCGTCTCCTCCAATCCATGGGACGCCGCCGGGGCAAAATCGTTCGGACTGAAGGTTGCCTGGATCGAGCGGGTGACGCCCGAAGCGATGGCGCTGGCTTGCGTCGAGAACGAACTCGTGGCACCGCTCACCATGTTCAAGGCGATCCGCACCCAGATGGATGAGCTCGGCTTTGCGCCGGATCATCGTGTCCGCGCCCTCTCCGAGCTGCCGAGAATCGCTTAGGGGTCGTTGCCCGCCTGTAAGATTGGAATGAGCTGCCCGGAATGAGCCTGGAATCCGTTCGCGCCTTCTTCGCCGAGAAAGCCCCCGACATCTCCGTCATCGAATCCCCGATCAGCTCCGCGACCGTGGCGCTGGCGGCCGAAGCCTATGGCGTCGAGCCGGGACGGATCGCCAAGACGCTGTCGCTGCGGATCGGCGAGCGCGTGATCCTGATCGTCGCGAGCGGCACCTCGCGCATGGACAACAAGAAGGTGAAGGCGCAGTTCGGCGGCAAGCCGAAGATGCTGGGTCTGGAGGAAGTCGCCGACATCACCGGACACGAGGTCGGTGGCGTCTGCCCTTTCGGCCTGAAGTCGCCGCTGCCGATCTATTGCGACGTCTCGCTGAAGGCCTTCGATGTCGTGGTGCCGGCTGCCGGCTCGACCCATAGCGCGGTGCGCATCACACCGGAGCGGATGGCCGAGCTGACCGCGGCTGAATGGGTCGACGTCTGCGAGCACAGGCCCTGAGCGGCGCTATTCGTCCTCGTCGTAAGGCCGCTGTGGAGGCGGCGGAGCAATGTAGCGTGGTGGCGGAGCGGCGCGACCGCGCGGAACCTGTTGCTGCGGCGGCATCTGATTGTTGGATTGGAATACCGCGCGGCAGCCGCTCGAAAGCTGCGGCGTATTCTGCTGCAGGCAGGCCACAATGCGGTTCACATCGGGAATCTGATCGCTGCAGAGACGCCAGACATCCGGCGTGCAGGCCATCTGCTGCTCCATGGTCCCGCGATATTCTTGGGCGAATGCTGCGCCCGGCGCGACGATGCCGCCGATCGCGAGCACGACACCCAGCGCTATCCGCTCTGTCCGCATGTCAGATCCTTCCCGATTCCCGTCGATTTTCATCAATCAATGAGGCGGGAGCCGGTTCTGGACCAACAACAAATTGTGAAAACGGGTCAGGAACCATGGCAGCTCTCGCTGACGCTTTGGTCCGTGGCGCCTCAGCAACAGGGCCGAGGCAAACCGGCGTCTTGCGTCTTTCGCCATAAGGCATTTCGCCTGACGCCAAGAAGGATGAGGGCGCTCCCGCTAGCAATGTGCTGCAATGAGGGGAACGTCGATGCCGACTGCACAACCGGTCTATGCGCAAAACGCCAGCACGGCCGCAATCTTTCGCCGCAAGCTGCTGGTCACCACCGCGCTGGCGCCCATCGTGCTCGCCTTCCCCGTCCTGACGTCCAGCCCGGCGCGCGCCGCCTGCACCGTGGCCGGCACGGGCACGATCGGCGCGCTCAATTCGGGCGACGTCGCGACCTGCACCGGCCTCGGCAACACCGATCACATCAACGCCACCGGCGGCAGCAACGTCACCGTGAATGTCGGTGACGGCACCACGACGTCGCTGCTGCCGGGCGCAGGCATACCTGCGGTCGTTTTCGACAGCACTATCGCCTCGCACATTACCGTCAACAATCAGGCGACAGCCTCGACCTACAGCGGAGCGGTTCTGCTCTCCAACGGATCGATCCACAACAATGTGACGATCGCGGCCGGTGGGATCGCGGAGGGTACGGGCAATGCCGAAGCAGCCATAGTCATCGACAATTCGAACGACAATCTCGTCAACATTCGCGGGACGGCGGTCGGCACCGGGGCAAACACGACGGGGCTCCGGATCAGCGGGACGTCGAGCGGCAATGTTGTCCTCGTCTATGACAGCGGATCGATCGGCGGCGGCCATACCGGCGTGCAATTCATCGCCGGCGGCAATTCGCTCGTCAATGGCGGCACGATCTCCGGCGGCTTCTTCCTCGCCATCCAGGGCTCTTCCGGCAGCGACACCATCTTCAACGCCGGCACCATCTCGGGCGGCGGCAGCGGAGCGATCGAGCTGAATGGCGGCGATGATCAGCTCGGCCTCGCGCCGGGCGCGACGATCACCGGGAATGTTCGCGGCGGGAGCGGTACCGATACGCTGAACTTCGGCAGCATTGGCAGCGCCACGTTCGACCTCGGCAATCTCGGCCCCGGCCTGCAATATGACGAGTTCGAGCAACTGAAGAAGAACGGCAACTCCGTCTGGACGCTGACCGGCACCACCGCCTTCAACGGCGCGACGACAGTGGACGCGGGCGGCCTGATCGTGAACGGCACATTGCCCTCGGTCGTCACGATCAATGGCGGCTATCTCGGCGGCACCGGCACGGTCGGCGGAATCGTCGTCAACAATGGCGGCATGGTCGCGCCCGGCAATTCGATCGGGACGCTCAACGTCAACGGCAACGTCGCCTTCAATGCCGGCTCGACCTTCCAGGTCGAGATCAACCCCGCCGGCCAGTCCGACAGAATCGCGGCAACGGGCACCGCGACGCTCAACGGCGGGACGGTGCAGATCGTGCCGCTCGGCGCAGGCTTTATCGCCAATACGCAATACACCATCCTCTCGGCGGCCGGCGGCGTCAGCGGCACGTTCGCGGCGCTCACGAACTCCGGCAGCCCGCTGGTCACGGGGCAGCTCAGCTACGATGCAAACAACGTCTATTTCCTGCTGCAGCAGATCGGCGGGTTCGGCACGCTGTCCGGTCTGACGCCGAACCAGGCTGCGGTGGCCGGCGCACTCGATCAGGCACAGCTCGGCGGCGCATCGGGATTGCTGGCGACTGCGATCAACACGCTCGCCGCGCTCAACACGCCTGTTATCAAGGCCGGCCTCGACGACCTGGCCGGTCAAATCCACGCCGATGGACGCCGCTTCGTCGCCGATCAGGCCGACATGTTTCAGAGCTTCATGTGGAACGCCGGAACGCAGTCGCGCGGCGAGACCGTTCGGATGACCGCGTCCGCTTATGCGCCGGAGCCCACGGACCCGATCGGCAAGGCGCTGAACCGCCGCCGCGCGGCGCCGATGCAGAGCGTCTGGTTTGGCGGCTATGGCAATTGGGACAAGGTGGCCGCGAGCGACATTGCCTTCGGAACCAATACGACCATCGCCGGCGCCGCGCTCGGTGCCGATCTCTGGCACAGGCCGGGCTTTACGGCAGGCCTCGCGATTGGCGCATCGACCGGCCAGCTGCGCATGGCCGGCCGCGCCGACCGCATCGAGGCCAATGCCGGGCATGCCGGCGTCTACGCGCGCGGCGAAGCCGGCGGATTCAATCTCGCATCGGCGATCAGCTATTCCTTCGCGGCGCTCGACTCCTCACGCACGATCGCGTTCCTCGGCGAGACGGCAACTGCCGCTTCGCGCGCAAACACCTTTGCCGCTTCGCTGGGCATCTCGCGGCCGTTCCAGACCGGATGGGGTCTTGTCGCCGAGCCCTTTGCCAAGGCTGACTGGTACGCGACACGCCAGGGCAGTCTTTCAGAGGCCGGTGCGCCGGGGGTAAATCAGCTGGTGCGAGGCGGCAGTTTCGACCTCGGCTATGGCACGGCTGGCCTGCGCGGCAGCCAGCGCATGATGATGCCGAATGGCCACGCGGCACAGTTCGGCGCGACCATTGCCGTTCGTCATGAGTTTACCGGCAGCGCGGCAACCACGACGGCGGCTCTGGAAGGCGCACCCGGCATTCCGTTCGCGATCACCGGCGTCGAGCGCGCGCGCACGGTGGCGCTTGCCGGCGCCGAAATCCGGTGGGATCTGACGACCGCGACATCGTTCAAGGCCTCGTACGAGGGCGCGTTCGCGCCGGGATACGACCGTCACACGCTGCGCGGCCTGGTCCGCAGCGAATTCTGAACCTCGCCCTACTCCACCTTGCCGATCTTCTTCACCGCCGCGATCAGCCGCTTGCTGTCGGTCGCGACGAACTCAGAGAAGGCCGGCGCGTCCTGATAGGCGACGAGGCTGCCCGAGGTCTCGAACGCCTTGAGGACGTCGGGGCTCGTCATCACCTGCGCCATCGCCTCGCGCAGGCGGGTCGCGATCGGCGCAGGCAGAGCGCTCTGCGCGAACAGCCCGGCCCAGATGTAAAACTCGACATCCTTGTAGCCGAGCTCCTGGAAGGTCGGCACATCAGGGAAGCTCGCGATGCGCTGCGCGCCGCAATTGCCGAGCACGCGCAGCTTGCCGTCGTCGACCTGCGGTTTCAGCGTGCCGGGTGCAGCGGTGATCGCCTGCACGGTGCCGCCGAGGATCGCGGTCAGCGCGGGGCCTGCTCCGCGGAACGGCACGTGCAGCAGTTTGATGCCGGCGCTGCTCGCGAACATCTCCATCGCCACATGCAGGGTGCCGTACGGTCCGGACGAGCCATAGGTGATCTGGCCCGGCCGCTTCTTCGCGTCCTCGACGAAATCCTGTGCGGTTCTCCAGGGCGCCGAGGCCGGCACGGCGAGCAGCGTGGGATCGGCGAGCACGCGCGCGATCGGCATGAACTGCGACACCTCGTAGGCGACGGGTCGGTCGAACAGCCGGTCGGCCTCGGGGAGCACCGCGAGCGAGGACAGTGTCATCAGCAGCGTGTAACCGTCGGGCTCGGCACGCGCGGCCGCGGCATTTCCGACCGATCCGCCGCCGCCTCCCGCCCGGTTGTCGACGATCACGGGCTTGCCGAGAATTCGCTCCAACGCCGTCGCGACCGGTCGCGCAGCGAGATCGGCCTGTCCGCCGGCCGGAAACGGAACGATCATGGTGATGTTGCGCGCCGGATAGGCTTGCGCAGCGGCCTTGTCCGGCCAAGCAGCCCGCAGCAACGGCAATGCCGCAGCGGCGCGCAAGAGATCGCGTCGATCCATAGTGGTCCCTCCCCTGATTTTCTTGTTTCGCCAGCCTAGCGCGGCGACCGGCAAGGACAAGTCGTTTACCAAACGTTAGCCATGTCCGGGGTGGCCAGGAACGCCGGCCTTGAGCCGCCGTTGGCCTTCCAGGGAGTGAGTGATGCACAATCTTGGAACCATCGACGTCGCCTTGGACGAGATGCTGGTGAATCTCGCAGCGATCGTGTTGCGGCTTTCGACGCCCGAATTGACGCGAACGCCGGAAGCGCGGCGCGCGCTGGCACGATCCGTCCATCAATATGGTGTGTGCGCGGCGCGGTCGAGCGACCCACGTGTTCACGAATTGAAGGCGCAATTGGAGGGGACGCTGAAGCCGAACCTGCGCGTCGTCGCGATCCATGGCGTGAAGGTGTCGTAGCGAGATGGTGGGGACGCCGCTTTGCGTCACGCTACGGTAGCCGCACCTAGATTCGACCAGCGAGATCTCGTAGGGTGGGCAAAGGCGCGCTCTTCGCGCGCCGTGCCCACGATCACTCTCCAAAACGACCCGCGATGTCTCGCATATCCCCGCCCCAATCCAGGGGAAGGTCACCCTGTTGCACGTAGCGATGAAAGCTGCTGAGAGACCAATCGCGCACGCGCTCGACGAGGCCGTGCTTCACTGGATTGAAATGGATGTAGTCAACGTGATGCTCCAGGTCCGCATCGTCGCGAATGGCATGCTCCCAGTAGCGGCGCTGCCAGATGCCCTTCTCGCGCTTGAGCAGTTTGCTTACCGAGCGCTCCCGCGGTTCTATCCCGCGCGAAAAGCCGCCCTTGATCAGATTCCACCGCGACGAAAAATTGACGTCGTGGTCCGGAAGCGACCAAATGGCATGGAGATGATCGGGCAGGATACAGATCGCGATCGTTTCGAACGGGCGGCGTTGCTGGACCGTCTGGTAAATTCGCCTCAGGCGATCAACATGATCCACGAGCAACGTGCTTGAACGATCGGCGAGCACGACCGTGAAGAAGAACGTGCTGCCCTGCGCGCGCCGATATCGAGACACTTGCAATAACCTCGGGCAAAGACGTGGGCACGCTTCGCTTTGCCCACCCTACGATAGCTGCGTTTAGGATAGACTAGCGAGATTCCGCAGGGTGGGCAAAGGCGCGCTCCTCGCGCGCCGTGCCCGCCGACCAAATATCACGGCACTCTCACACCCTTCTTCGGCCGCCGCTTGCATGTGCCCGGCAGCTTGGCTGCGAGGAAATCGGCGAGCGCTTCGACGCGCGCGGGGCGGGGGCCGCCGGGCGGGGTCACGAGATGCACGGCGCCTTCGGCCTGCTTCCAGTCCTTCAGGATGACTTCGACCTCGCCCGACGAGATCGCCTCGCCGACGATGAATTCCGGCAGCTCGGCGATGCCGAGCCCCGCGATCAACGCCGGCATCACGGCTTCGCCATTGTTGACGCGAAGCTGGCCGCCCGGGCGGACGCTGGCCTGCTCGCCGGCCGAATTGGTGTAGTGCCACGCGTTGGGCGTGGAGAGATAGGCGTAGCTGAAGCATTTGTGTGCGGCGAGATGCATCGGGTGCGTCGGCCGGCCGTGCTTCTTGAGATAAGACGGCGCGGCGACCGTGTAGCGCGGCATGGTGAAGAGCCGCCGCGCGATCAGCGAAGAGTCAGGCAGCCGCGCGATCCGCACCGCCATGTCGAAACCTTCGCCGATCAGGTCGACGGTCGCATCGCTCAAATGCAGATCGACCGAGACCTCCGGATAGGTCTCGAAAAATTCCGGCAGCAGCGGCGCCACCGCCTTGATGCCGAACGTCATGGGGACGGCGAGCCGCACCAGGCCGCGCGGCGCCACCGACTGCGCCAACGCCTCGTTCTCGGCGGCCTCGCCGTCGGCCAAGAGGCGCGTCGCACGTTCGGCCAGCTTGTGGCCGGCATCGGTCAGCGCGAGCCGGCGCGAGGTGCGGTTGAACAGCCGCGCGCCGAGCCGCTCCTCCAATCGCGTGACCGCCTTGGACACCGTGGCCTTGGACATCCCAAGCTCGCTCGCAGCCCCCGCAAATGATCGCAGCTCCACGACTTTGGCGAAGATCGCGAGTGCCTCGAAGTCGGGGAGTTTTGCCATGACAGCCGTCCTGGTAGGGCATTTGAGGAAACAATGCGTTTCAACAGTTTCTATTTCTATA
The DNA here is from genome assembly GCF_044909005.1 of Bradyrhizobium sp. USDA 223. Taxonomy (NCBI): domain Bacteria; kingdom Pseudomonadati; phylum Pseudomonadota; class Alphaproteobacteria; order Hyphomicrobiales; family Nitrobacteraceae; genus Bradyrhizobium; species Bradyrhizobium sp. USDA 223. The sequence continues at coordinate 7,400,909 of NZ_JBIYDR010000001.1, read as the reverse complement.
CCACGGGCGAAGGCTTATCCAACAGTCAATCCGACATCAAGGAATTGCACAGATGATCGAACTCAGACCTTTCGCGAAGCTCGGCGGCGCCGATCACGGCTGGCTCAAGGCCAAGCATCATTTCTCGTTTGCTGGCCATTACGACCCGAACAACATGGGCCACGGCGCCTTGCGGGTGTGGAATGACGACGAGATCGCGCCCAACACCGGCTTTCCCGCCCATCCCCACGCCAACATGGAGATCATCACCTATGTGCGCGAGGGCGCGATCACCCATCAGGACAGCCTCGGCAACGAGGGCCGCACCGAAGCGGGCGACGTGCAGGTGATGAGCGCCGGCAGCGGCATCCGCCACTCCGAGTACAATTTCGAGCCGACCAGGACGCGGATCTTCCAGATCTGGATCGAGCCGGCGATGCGCGGCGGACAGCCGACCTGGGGCTCGAAGCCGTTTCCGAAGGCAGACCGCTCCGGCAGGCTCGTCACCATCGCCAGCGGCTTGGCGGGCGACACGGACGCACTGCCGATCCGCGCCGATGCCCGAGTGCTCGCCACCACGCTGAAGGCGGGCGAGAGCGCGGAATATGAGCCGCAGACGTCGCGGCATCTCTATCTGGTGCCGGCGGCAGGCGCCGTCGAGGTCAACGGCGTCCGCGTCAATGCCCGCGACGGCGCCGCGATCCGCGACGAGGCCAGGCTGAAGATCACGGCGCTCGAAGATTCCGAGCTCGTGCTCGTCGACGCGGCCTAAACCGCTCTCTCCGTCATGGCCGGGCTCGTCCCGGCCATCCACGCCTCTCCACGCGCCGACAACAACGTGGATGCCCGGGACAAGCCCGGGCATGACGACCTCAACAATTAGACCAACACTAGTCCCAACGGAGACCACCATGACCAAAGTTCTCGTCCTCTATTATTCCGCCTATGGCCATATCGAGGCGATGGCCAATGCCGTCGCCGAAGGCGCGCGCGAGGCCGGCGCGACCGTCGACATCAAGCGCGTGCCCGAGCTGGTGCCGGCCGAGGTCGCGAAAGCCTCCTATTACAAGCTCGACCAGGCCGCGCCGGTCGCCAAGATCGAGGACCTCGCCAATTACGACGCGATCATCGTCGGCACCGGCACCCGCTTCGGCCGCATGGCCTCGCAGATGGCGAACTTCCTCGACCAGGCCGGCGGGCTCTGGGCCAAGGGCGCGCTGCACGGCAAGGTCGGCGGCGCCTTCACGGCCACCGCGACCCAGCACGGCGGCCAGGAGACCACGCTGTTCTCGATCATCACCAACTTGCTGCATTTCGGCATGGTCGTGGTCGGCATGAACTACGGCTTTGCCGGCCAGATGAAGCTCGACGAGGTCACGGGCGGTGCGCCCTATGGCGCCACCACGATCACCGGCGGCGACGGCAGCCGCCAGCCCAGCGCCAACGAGCTCGCCGGCGCGCGCTATCAGGGCCGCCAGATCGCGGAGACCGCCAAGAAGCTGCATGGCTGATGCGACCCGGGCGGCATTCTCAGTCGGGAATGCCGCCCCAATCCGGGATTGGGATAGGGTCACCGTTAAATCTGCGTGATGTCGGCGTGAGGCCGAACCGGCTCCGTCGGTAGAGGTGCGGCCGCTCTCGAGAGCCACCAGCCCTCACCGGCAAACCAGCATGTCTCGTCGGGGGCGCCCTCTCTCCGCAACGACTGCACCCCTTCCCAACCTTTCGCGAACGCCTCGCCCAATCGCCGGCCGGCCTCGGCATCCTGCAATCCCGCGCAGCCGATGAATTGGGCGCGGCTGAGGAATTTCGCCGGCCAGATCGCACCATCATCCGGCCGGGTGATCATCAACATGCCGCCGAGCATGCCTTCGGGCGCGAGCGGAAACACCAGCCGCCCGCCGGGCCGCAGCGCATCGAGCCATTCCGCCGCCGGCTGCGCCGCCCCCGCGCAGACATAGATCACGTCGGCCGCCGGCAGATCGGAAGCGATGCCCGAGCGTCCGCGCACGTCCACATGGGCGATGCCCTTCAGATTGTCGCGCGCCAGTCCCGCCAGACGTTCATCGATCTCATAGGCGTGAACGCGGCCGCCGGGACCGACGAGATGCGCGAGAATCGCGGTGTAGTAGCCGCTGCCGGCGCCGATCTGGACCACGGTCTCGCCTTCCTTCACGGCGCAGCCGTTGAGCCAGTAGGCGTGCGCTCCGGGCATGCCGATGTTGAGACCGCGCGCCGGGTCCAGCGCCAACAGCGCGTTCTGATAGAGGAAGGCGGGATCATCGTCAGGCGTGACCACATAGGGATGACCGCCGAGACAGATCGACCACGGCCCGGGCCCGGCGAACGGCTCGCGCCTGATGGTCCGAAAGGCCTGCTCGAGGCGAGGGTCTGCAGCCTTCGCAGCAGCGCAAATCAACTGCGCATAGAATGCACGATATTTTGCCGAACGGTCTTCCATGTCGCCTCCGCGGAATGGAAGCGACGATAACACAACGAGGACGATCATCGGAAGGCTTGCGCAATCGCGGGCCTTTGTGACGGCGCGGTGACGTGGCCACGCCTCAACTCCGTTCTGTTTTCTTCCTGACGAGGTCCCTGCCGATTGGCCGCACGGGTTCGCTCCGCAGCACCAGCGAGGTCGTCACAGCGCCAAAACCGGCAATGCGATCCACGATGGTCTCGAGATCCTCCGGCGCCGGAACGAGCACCTTGAGCACGAAACAGTCATCGCCCGTGACGCGATGGACTTCGATAATGTGAGGGATTTCGCTGAACCGCTTGAGGCAGGTCTTGATATGCTCGTGCGAGGTGCGCAGGCGCACCAGCGCCATCAGGCCGAGCCCGAGGGCGCGCGGGTTGATGCGGGCGCCGTAGCCCTCGATGATGCCGGCTTCCTCGAGCCGCTTGACGCGTTCGGACACGGCCGGCTGGGACAGCCCGACGGAACGGCCGAGCTCGGACAACGGCACGCGCGCATTGGCCTGCAGCGCCTCGAGGATCTTCAAATCCTTGGCATCGATGCTCCCGAAGCGATCCAAACTCAATTCTCCGTTCCACCTTGAGATCATCGGCAGATGGTCGATTTCGCCGATGACTTGCCATGTGATGCAGGACCGCGATCGGTCACACTGCGGCGTCACCTCAGATATCACGAGACGTTCATGCACGACATCATCACATTGCCCGGGCTCGGCGGCTCCGGAGATACCCACTGGCAGACGCTATGGGAGCGCGCTGATGCGCGCTTCGCGCGATTCCAGCCGGCGAGCTGGGACCAGCCGGAGCTCGACGACTGGGAGCAAGCCCTGGAGCACGCGGTCGCGCGCTGCGCCAGGCCGCCCGTCCTGGTCGCACACAGCCTCGCCTGCCTTTTGGTGGCGCACTGGGCCGCGCGCTTCCCTTCTGCGATTGCAGGCGCCTTTCTGGTGGCCGTGCCCGATCCCGATGGCGGCCATTTTCCCGCGGAGGCCGCAGCGTTCAAGCCGGTCCCCGGCGGCGCGTTGCGTTTTCCCGCGCTGATCATCGCGAGCACGAATGATCCCTATGGAGCGCTCGAGGTGACACGGCGGCGGGCGCAGGACTGGCAGTCCGGCCTGATCGTGCCCGGCGCGCTCGGCCACATCAATGCCGCGAGCGGGCTCTGCGACTGGCCGCACGGACGCGCGTTGCTGGATGCTTTCCGGGCGGGCCTTCCGAGGTGATGGCGAAACAGAGGGCGCCCGTCAGCGCGCTCCCTTGCCCATCGCCCTCGCCGCGAGGGAGGCGAGCTTCGGATAGCGCCGAAGGCCCTGCGCGGCGTGATCGCGCCAGGCGAAGGGCAGGCCGCGCCAGGACAGCGCGACGCTGACATCGATCAGCGGCACCCTCTCGGCGCCGAGGCGCCGCTTGTAGTCCTGATTGCCGATGCTGAGGTCGAAACGGCGCAGGCCTTGCGCATGCAGCGCCGCCATGGTGCGCTCGATGACGAGCAGACCCGGCGAGCAATTCGACCATTGATCGCCGCCATGGCTGATGCGCAGCAGGACATAGGTCGCGCCATGCTTGACGCCAAGCGCGGTGGCGACAATGCCTTCCTCGCACACGAGTGCCGAGACCATGGCATGACCTCCCGCGAGGCCCCGGCGGACGACCTCGCGATAGAATCGCGCATGGGTCTCGTCGTTGAGAACGAACCGCGAGCCGAGCTTTTGCATGCGTGCCTGCTGCTGGAGATCCATCACGTCCAACAGCTCGTGCGCACGCCCGACATCGGCGGCGATCTCGAACCGCGCACCGGCATGACGGCTGAAGACCCGCCAGCAGCGCGGCATCTGCAGGCGCTTGATCGCGGCCTGATAGCCGCCATAGTCGTCGCCCATCAACACGAGATTGCCGTTGAGCGAGGAGGATCCGATCCGGCCGAGCGATACCAGCGGATTCGGCTTGCCGCCGACCTCTGCCGGCATCTTCTTCAGGCGGAGCAGATCAAAACGATCGGGCAGCGCGCGCAACGTGCCGATCAGCGCCGTGTTGATCGCATCCGCCGTTCCCGCATCCAACGAGGCATCGAGCGCCAGGATCGGTGCGTTGTTGTCGGAGACGCCGAGGTCCGCGAACTCGACGATGCGGATGCCGCGCCGGACATGGCTCATCATCGGCACGACCGCGATGTCCTTGCCGGTGGCAGCATCGGAGATCACGGCGATCAACGGAGCGACGTCGTGAAACGACTCGTACCAGGCGCCGAGCCAGCCAGCATGCTGGAAAGCGGTGCGGTGCCCGGCGTTCAGGCGCGAGGCCGCATGCCGCCAGTCACGCAGGAAATCGACCGCGATGGCCGACGCGCTGGACGCAAAATCGTCGGGCTGATCAACGCTGAGGAAGGTCATGCGCGGGGCTCGGTCTGCTCGATGCATTGGAACCTTGCCAGGAAGTGCAGGCCGGCCACCGCCAGCGCGAACATGAACCAGATCGGATTCTGTCGTTCGAGCAGGAAGGTCTCGGTGGCACCGTAGTACAGGCCGAACAGCCACACGGTCAGGAACAGCTTGGCCAGTGCGCCACTGCGGCTGTGAGCCTGCGCCGTCTGGAAATTGCGGAGCGGAGCGAGCACGAAGATGAGGATCACCAGCAGCAGCCCCGGCAGACCGATCATGACCGCGAGATCGAGGTAGCTATTGTGGCTGTGCGCCGCCGATGTTGCCCATTCGGCTCCTTCCGCGGTGGCCCGCGCACTCACGTCGTCCCAGAACGCAGAATAGCCGTGGCCGATGATCGGCTTCTCGGCGACGGCCGCGAGCGCGAAATCCCAGATCGCGGAGCGTCCGGTGAAGGTGGGATCGAGCGGAAGCAGCCGTGTCATCGCCGCCAGCACCGGGCTGACGACACTGCCGACGGTCAACAGGTTCATCGCAATCAGCGGCACGAAGCAGATGAGCCGCTTCAGCCACAGGCTTGGCGTGACATAGACCAGCGAAGCGAGCACGTAGATCGCAAGGCACAGCACCGAGGACGTCTTGCCGCCGGTGAAGATCAGGAAGGTGCCGGCCAGCACGGCGACCACAGGCCCCATCACGAACGAGCCGACGGCGGACAGGTAGATGCCGACATAGACCAGGATGGTCATCACGGCGGAGGCGATGTTCTTGTGGCCAAAGCTGCCGCGCCAGTCGCCGGCAAGCTGCGGCTCGGTGACGTCGAGCGCCGTGTGGACCGCATATTGCGGCGCGAGGAAGACGCCGAGATAGCACAGCGCGAGCAGCACGAGCGCAGCGCCGCCCAGGCAAAGGTTGAAGCTGCGCCGCGTCGGCGGCAGCAACAGCAACACGATGGCGAGCGACGTCACGCTGACCGTGAGCACGAATCGCTGCATCGAAACGCCGCGGCTTTCGGAGAACACGATGTTGATCACAAGCCAGCCCAGCAGGCAGAGATGCAGCGGCGTCACCAGGCTCTTCAGCGCGGGCGCATCGGTGGCAGCGACACACAGGATAGCGACCGCAGCCAGCAGGCCCCAGGCGACATAGGTCAGCGCCATTCGTCCGCCGACGATCATGGTGACGTTGGGATTGCCAAGGTCCGGGAACGGATCGAGTGTCACGAGCACCAGCAGCAGCGCCCCGACCGCAACGAGGCAGCGCGCCACCTGCACGGCATCGAGCCCTGCGAGGCGATCACGCAGGATATGGCCGAACGGTCGGGGCTCGACGTCGGTCATGTTGGCGGCGCTGCGGTCCATGGCTCAAGACATTTGGTAACGCCGGTGAAGCTTCGGGTCGCGGCTCAACCCTTCCGAGGCTTCGTCAACGGGCCTTGCGGAGGTCTGCGACACCACGGGCTGCCGCAGGATGCTCCGCGCGATCTCGTAATATTGCAGCGCTCTTTGTTCCAGCGTGATATTGTCCAGGATGTAGCCGCGCGGATCGAACTCGCCAGCGCTGCACCCGGCCCAGAAATTGTCCCAGCCCGCCTCGAAGCCGGCGATGTCGGTGAACCTGACGCCGCAGCGTTCGTCCCAATACGGCACCGACGACACCGGCGCGAACTGCACGCGATGCGGATAATAGTCGGGGTCGCGCCACGGCCCGCCCGGATCCCAGGCAAACACCGGCACGCCGCAGGATAAGGCCTGTTGATAGGCGATGCCCTGGCTCTCGCTCTGGCACAGGAAGATCATCGCGCGCGAACGCGCGAGCGCAGCCTGATAATCTGCCTCCTTGTAGCTGCCGTAGCGCAGCTCCGTGAACGAGCGGCCTTCCTTGATGAGCCGGGCGCGCACGGGCTCGATCATCTCCGGCGCGTAACGCTCGCGATCCCAGTGCACCTTGTCGTAGATCAGGACATCGATGGTCTTTTGGGCTCGAGCCGACGGCGCCCAGAGACTCGTGTCGATGCCGACAGGCCAGGCCTCGGTCTCGGGCCAATATGGCCGGTACATATCGACGTACCAGGGACCGGGCACCACGACCTTCTTCACCGGCAGACGCTTGAATAGATCAGGGTCGTCGAGCGGATGATTGTGGGCGGCAGCGCCGAGCAGGATCGGGTTCTTCCATGGGAACTTGTCGAGCAAGAAAGTGCGGCCGACGACGCAGGCGAGCTCGTCGGGATGTTCCGCGATGTAGCCGTAATCGTTGACGCGGTAGCGGATGCCGAGCCGGTCGAGCCCCGCACAGAGATTGAGGAACACGCGCAGCTGGCCACTCATGCGCGGCTCGCCGAGCAACAACCGGCGGGCGATGCGGCGCAGATGCCGGTCGCCCGGAAACCAGCGGTCATCCTTGTCCTCGTAGAAGAGGTTCAGGATCATCGTATCGGGGGCGTGTTCGAACCTGTTTACGGGCACGGGATTCCATCCGCGGCATTCCGATGCGTATTCTCGCACGGGATAGGCCGCCGCACTCTTCCAAATTTGCCACAGGCTTAATGCCAGCGGCTTAACGTTATTCTACGAAACCGGCGGCACGCGAGCCTTCTCGGCAACCGCTCGAGCGCAATGCGAGTATCATGCGCGCACGCCGGACTTGCAGATCGCCAGCGCTACCAGCGCGGCACATGGGTCCTGGTTAACGGATCATTAAAGGCGAGCCGTAGCTTGATCACCGCTGAAGAGGTTCTTGAACTGCCAGCCGCCTCCCGCGCGGCAGCGCCGGCGCGCTTTCCGCTTCAGGTCGGCTCGACCACATCGGTATCGGTCGTCATTCCCGCCAAGAACGTTGCGGCCTATGTCGGCGAAACGCTCGCCAGCGCACTGGCGCAGCGCGAGGTGACCGAGGTGATCGTCGTAGACGACGGCTCGGACGACGAAACCGTTGCGATCGTCCGCGGCATGCGTGACCCGCGGCTGCACTTGTTCCACAACGATTCCGCGGGCGTATCGGCCGCACGCAATCTCGGCGCAAGACAGGCAAGCGGCGAGTGGTTGCTCTTCCTCGATGCCGACGACCGCCTGCGCCCCGGCGCGGTGGCGGCGCTGCTCGCTGCAGCGCGTGGCGCGCCGCGCGCCGTTCTCGTCTATGGCGACTACAACACCATCGACAGCGAAGGCCGCCAGATCGGCCGGCGCGGCCTCCTAAAGGGGCGCCGGAAGCCGTCCGGAGACGTGCTGACGCGGCTCGCCGCCGGCAATTTCATCGTCAATGGCGGCATCGCGCTCGCACGCGCGGAAGCTTTCCGCGCCATCGGCGGCTTCGATACGTCCCTCAAATATTGCGAGGACTGGCATTGCTGGTGCCGCCTCGCTGCGATCGGGGAGTTCGCGTTCGCGCCGGAGCTGCTGCTCGATTATCGTCTTCACACCGCCAACACCATGAACGCCGCGGTCCGGACGCCGAAGGACTTCTTCCCGGCCATCGCGCGGGTGTTCGATGACGGATTGATCCTGGCGAGATTGCCCGAGCACATGACAGCCGGGCTGCGCCTTGCCGCCGAGATTCATCTCGTCACCTACTCGGCGATGCAGGCGGTCCGCTTCGGCAGATATCGCCAGGCGTTCGCTTATCTCGCGATGATCGGCCGGCAGTCGCTCAAATCGCTGCCACGCTCGGCAATCCGGGTCGCCTTCGCCCGTTTCGGTATCTAAAGCGGAATGGCTTTAAGTCGAATCGCTTGCCACGGGCTCGTTGCAACCTCTCCCGCTTGCGGCAGAGGTCGCGCCGAAGGCGCGGGTGAGGGCTTTCTCCTCTAGGGGGCTATCCCATTGCGGAAACACCCTCTCCCCGGCCCTCTCCCGCAAGCGGGAGAGGGAGTGCACTTACCTTGTAGCAATCAACCCGATCTCATCACGCTCTAGTCGTCGCCGCGTCAGGACGCGATCTTCGAGGCCTCGTAAGGCTTCGGCTCAAGGCCGAGAGCCGCCAGCGCGGCGCCAGACGCAACCATCACCGGATGCATCGCGACGACGGCTTTCGACGACGGCAACAAGGCGGCGGCGCGAAGCAGCGACAGCGGCAAACGGCCCAGCATCTGCGCAAACACCCGCGCCCGCGCTGCTGCGCTCGGGGCGGCCTTGTACTGCACACGATAATTGATCGCGCCGATGCGCAAGCCGCGCTTTGCGATCCAGCCGAGGCTGGTGCGGCTACGCGGCACGGTCTCGGTGATGACGGCTTCCGCCGTCCAGTGGAACAGCATGCCGGCGTCACGGCACCGCACGAAGAAATCGCAATCTCCCCCGCCGAGAAAATTGAAGCGCAGGTCGAACGCGGGACGGTCGAACCGCTCAAAGGCGGCACGCGTGATCAGGCAATTGCCGCAGCCGTAGATCAGCGGCACCGCACCGCTGTAGTCGTAGGCTGGACAGAAGGCGGGATGACGCGAAAGCCAGGGCTTGCTGTCGTCGTCGAAGACCGGCAGCACCGGCCCGCCGACCACGTCGGCGCCGGTCGCCTCCGCGGTGCGGACCATCAGCTCAAGCCAGTCGCTTGATGCGATCTCGTCGTCGTCGATCATCAGGAAACGGGTCGCGGCGGGAAACAGCTGTTGCGCCGTCTCGAAGGCAGCATTGATCGCCTGGCAGTTCCCCTGCCGCTTCTCGATGAGGCAGACGCCCTGGAGCCTTCCAGCGGCCAGAAACTCCGCGGCAACCGGCGCGCTTTCGCGCCGCACCGCATCGTTCTCGACCATGACGACGGCAAAGGAGCGCGGGGTGCGCTGGTTCGCGAGCGACTCCAGCGTCAGGCGCAGGTGTTGCGGACGACGGAAGCACGGGACACAGACGACGATGCCGACCGAGAGGTCGATGACGCGAGAGCTCGCCACGATCTCCCGGTTGGGATCGCGCACGGCATCCGGGATGCGTGCTGCAGACAGGTCTGTCGGGATCAATGTCATGAGGTCTAGATGTCCGAGATGTATTGAAGAATCCCTGCTTCGATCGCGCGTCCCACGACGGCACATCGCCGCGGGACAGATGCGTCTCAAAATGAACGGCTGCCGCGCGGTACATAGCCACCATGTTCGCCGCGCGTCATGCTGCAATCGGCGGTCCATGCGCCGGCAACGCTCCAACATGAACAATACCGTAGTTAATGCGCATGCGCATTAACCGGGCCGTAAGCACTGCGACCGGTGAGACGGTGCGGCATCGGATTTGCTCTTCGGGCAGGCGCATTTTTTCCTGTAAATTTGAATAGAACAAGCGCGGTCAGAATCCATGAACAAGCCAGCACCGATCGATTTCGCGACAGCCACGGCGATCCAATTCCCCGCGGCTGCACCATATGCCGAGGCGCTCCATGATCTCGTTCCCGGCGAAGCCCGCGACAGCCTGCTCGCCGTCCACGACGTGCTGTGCCGCGAGCTGCCGCAGGGCCGGCTCGCGATCTATGAGGCGGGCGGCGGCTCGTGCAGCGTTCTGCCACCGGACTTGCTGAGCCGCAGCAAGGTCACCGTGGTCGACATCGACGAGGACCAGGTCCGCAACAACACCTACGCCGACGAGGCGATCCTCGGCGACGTCCAGACCTACAGCTTCGCCCGCGAGACCTTCGATCTCGTGATATGCTACAACGTGATCGAGCACTTGCCCCATGTCGACGCCGCGCTCTTGAACTTCCGCGATGCGCTGAGGCGGGGCGGGATGATCCTGATCGGCGCACCGAATCCGCGCTCGCTCTCCGGGTTCGTCACCAAATATTCGCCGCACTGGTTTCACGTCTGGTTCTACCGGCATATCCGCGGCATCAAGGACGCCGGCCTGCCCGGCGAGCCGCCGTTCCCGACGTTCTTCCATCCGCTGGTGACGCTGCCCCGGCTGGAAGCATTCGCAGCCGCCAACGGCCTCGAGATGATCTATCGTCGTGAAGTCGAAAGTCCGCGCTATCCCGAGATGCGCCGGCGCAAGCCGCTGTTTGCGGCCCTGGTCGACGCCGGCGCCGCGGTGCTCAACGCCGTGCTGCCGCGCGGCACCGACGTCCGCCGCGGCGACTATCACGTCATCCTTCGGAGGATCTGACGGCGATGGCACGTGCGCGGCCCATCAACGGACGAGCGACGGCTCGCGGCCATGCTGCGCGCGGTAACGAACCGTTAAGGAGCGGGTATCGCGAGATTCACAGGAAGGCGCCGAGGGATGGCATGCGCTTAAACGCTTTGTTTGCCATTTCGGTGAATAGTCCCTCAATGAGTATGGTTAATTTTCCCTGTTGCGTTGATCGGACACCTATATCCCGGGTGCGTGGCGTAAAGCGAAGAGTAACCCCTCAGCCCGCGGCACTTGGAATGAAAGCTGGGGATCATGCTTGATTATAACCAGCCGATCGATCGAGCCGGACCGGAGGCCGCGCAACGGAAGCCTCAGGCCGGCTTCAACGTGCTGGAGCTCGCCAATCTGCTCTGGCGGCGGAAGGTCGCGATCGCCGCGGCCGCCCTGCTCGGTGCGGCGCTTGCCGTCACGATCGGCAAGAGCGTGACGCCCCGCTACACCGCCACCGCTCAGCTCTATGTCGACCCGCGCGAGCTTCAGCTCGTCGACCGCGAGCTCACGCCCCGGGCCCAGGACGTCACCGGCATGGCCATGGTGGTGGAGAGCCAGGCGCGCTTGATCACCTCCAACAGCGTGCTGCTCCAGGTGATCCAGCAGGCCGGCCTCGACAAGGATCCGGAATTCGGAGGCGGTGAGGCTGGGAGCCTGATGTCGTCGCTGCTCGGCCTGATCGGCCTGCAACCGCGCGCGCCCTCCGCTGCGGAGAAGAGGGAAGTGGAGCTCGCGGCGCTCGATGCGTTGAACAAGCACATCGCGATCCGCAAAACCGAGAAGAGCTTCATCGTCGACATCGAGGTCTGGTCGACGAATCCCGCCAAGGCGGCGATGCTCGCCAACACGCTGACCAATGCCTATCTCGCCGAGTCCCGCAAGTCGCAGGCTTCGGCGGCACGGCGCGCCACCAACGATCTCTCCAGCCGCCTGAAGGAGCTGCGCGACCGGCTGCGTAACGCCGAGACTGCGCTGGCGACCTACAAGGCCCAGAACAATTTCGTCGGCACCCAGGATGCGTTGATTAGCGATCAGCAGCTCTCCGCCAGCAATCAGCGGCTTTCCGCGGCCCGCGCAGCGACGATGGACGCGCAGGCGCGGCTCGACCAGATCGAGGCGAGCCGCCGCACCGCTGCCGATGCCGGCGCGATTCCGGAGGCGCTGCAATCGCCGACGATTGCGAATTTGCGCGCGCAATATGCCGATGCGCGCAAGAAATATGCGGAGCAGGCCGGTGAGCTCGGCCCGCGCCACCCGGCGCTGCGTCAGACCGAGAAGCAGGTCGAGGATCTCAAGCGCACCATCAACGAGGAGATCGACCGCTTCGCCCAGTCCGCCAAGAACGATCTGACGCGCGCCCGCGATTTCGAGGCCTCGCTCAACCGCGCGCTGGAAGCGCAGAAGCGGCAGAGCGTCCAGCTCAGCCAGGCCGCCGTGCGCCTGCGCGAGCTCGAGCGCGAAGCCGATGCCAGCCGCGAGGTCTATCAGTCCTTTCTCAAGCGCTCCCGCGAGACCGAGGAGCAGGAGAGCCTGAACACCTCGGCCGCCCGCGTCATCGGCGAGGCGACGGTGCCGCAGCGGCGCTCGTTCCCGCCGGCCATGAGCCTGTTCGCCATGATCGGCTTCATCTTCGGGGCGATCGCGGCGTCGAGCTGGTTCGTTGTGGCAGATTTGCTTTTCGCCGGCGCAGCCGCGCCCGGGACGCCGACACCCGCCCGGCGTGAGCGCTCGCCGGCGCCGCAGACGTCCCGAGCTCCGGAGCTGCCGCGCGCTGCGGAGGTTGCTCCGCCGCGGCAGGCCCCGCGCGTTCCTGAAGCAGCGCCATCGACGCCGGAACTTGCCGCGCCCCCGCTGCAGCCTTCGATGGTCGAGCAGCCAGTGATCGAGAAGCCGCTGATCGCACGCTTCCAGGAGGCCGACGTCATCCATACGCTCGGCGCCATCCTTCCCACCGGCGGCGGCGTCGATCTCACGCGGCTGGGTTGGCCGACGCTGCGCCCCGGCTTTCCCATGACGAGCTTGCTCAACGCCTGGCGCGACATGCGCGCCGCGGTGACGCGCCGCGCCGGCGGCAAGGCGATGCCGGTCGTCGCGCTCGTCGGCACCGGCAAGACCAGCGGCCGCAGCGTGGCCGCGCTGAACTTCGCGCTGGCGGCCGCACGCGACGGCGCCCGCGTGCTGATGATCGATGCCGACCATCAGGCGCGCTCGCTCACGAACAGGGTCATCCGTCCCGGCAAGAGCGAGTCGAGCAGGCTCGGCTGGCTCTCGATCGGCAGCAAGGACGCGCGCGAGATCAAGACGGTCAACGGCATCTCGGTGCTGCCGGCCGCCGAAGGCGACGCCGGCAAGGCCGCCGATGCCATCCACAAGGCGATTGCGCAGGCCCGTTCAGCCGGCGGCTATGATCTCGTGATCCTCGACGGCCCGGCCATTCCGCTCGCGGCCGGCGGCCGCAAGCTGCTTGAGGACATCGACTCGCTGGTGGCAGTGCTGCCGACCAGCCTCGACGTCAACGACAGCCTGGAAGAAATCCTAGCCGCGCTCGGCCCGGCCGAGCGCAAGCTCGTCGGCGTCGTGCTCGACGAGCTCACCCCTGCAATGCAAACGCGCCAGCGAGGCAGACAATATGCTTGAGCGCCGCGTCAACCTCGACGGACGGGCAGCAACTGCCGAGGTGCCGAGAATCACCGTCGGCGGACTTCGCATGGCCGCGATCGACCTGGAAGAGACCGCCGATTTCATGATCGAGGCGACGAATCCCGACCATCGCATCGGCCGTCCGCTGTTCCTGACCTCGGCCAATGGCGAGGTGCTGGCGCGCTGCTCGACCGAGCCGCAGACCGAGCAGCTGTTCCGTGCCGCCGATCTGATCAACGCCGACGGACAGCCGCTGGTCGCCGCTTCAAAGCTGCAATCCTGGTTCCCGCTGCCGGAGCGCGTCGCAACCACGGACCTGTTCCACGTCGTCGCGCGCAAGGCCGAAGCCGCCGGCCGCACCTTCTACATGTTCGGCGCAAGCGAGGCCGAGAACGCCGCGGCGGTCGCGAACGTCCAGAAAATGTATCCACGTCTCAAGATCGTCGGGCACAGCCACGGCTATCTGCGCGGCGAGGCGCTGCGTGCCAAGGTCGAGGAGATCAACGCCCTGGCGCCGGACTATCTGTGGGTCGCGCTCGGTGTGCCCAACGAACAGGCATTCGTGAAGGAATTTACGCCGCATCTGACCAATGTTGGCGTCATCAAGACATCCGGCGGATTGTTCAACTTCTTGTCAGGCAGCCGTTCCCGCGCGCCGCAATGGATGCAGAAGATCGGGCTCGAATGGGCCTGGCGCACCTTGCTCGAGCCGCGCCGTCTGCTCTGGCGTTATTTGACCACCAACCCCCGCGCGCTCTATCTTCTCTTCAGCCGCAACCGGCCCCTCCATTAAGAGAAGAGCAGAATACGACATGACCGACCGACCGACCGTCCTCGTCACCGGGGGCGCTGGCTATATTGGCTCGCATGCCTGCCGTGCATTGTCCGCCGCCGGCTACCAGCCCGTCGTTTATGACAATCTCTCGACAGGTCATCGCAGCTTCGTATCGGGCCCGCTGGTGACGGGCGATCTGCTCGACGGCGCGGCCCTGGCGCGCGCCTTCGCCGACCACAAGATCGCGGCGGTGATGCATTTCGCGGCGGCGAGCCTCGTCGGGGAATCCATGACCGACCCGCAGAAATATTACATCAACAACGTCCAGGGCACGCTGTCGCTGCTGCAGGCGATGCGCAACGCGGGCTGCCATCGCATCGTGTTTTCCTCGACCGGCGCCGTCTACGGCAACGCCGATTCAAAGGCGCTGCCGGAGGACTTTCCTTGCGCGCCGATCAATCCTTACGGCGCGTCGAAATTGATGATCGAGCGCATGCTCGCCGACTACCGCACGGCCTACGGCTTCGGCGCGTTCTGCCTGCGCTATTTCAACGCCAGCGGCGCCGATCCGGCCGGTGGTATCGGCGAGCTGCGCGACAACGAAACCCACCTCATTCCCCGCGCGATGATGGCGCTTCAGGGCCATGTCGAGTTCGCGGTGTTCGGCGACGACTACGACACGCCCGACGGCACCGCGATCCGCGACTACATCCACGTCACGGACCTTGCGGCGGCGCATGTGGCGGCCTTGAGGCTCTTGGAGCAAGGCCACGCCGGCGGCAGCTTCAATCTCGGCACCGGCTCCGGCTTTTCCGTGCGCGAGATCCTCGACGCCATCAGGCTGGAGACCGGGCGCGAGGTGCCGCACACGGTCAAGCCGCGCCGCGCCGGCGATCCCACCTTCCTGGTCGCCGATCCCTCTGCTGCGAGAAAGGTGCTGAACTTCGTGCCGCGTCACTCCGACCTGCCGACGATCGTCCGCACGGCCTGGGCCTGGCACCAGAAAGCGCATCCGTTCAGGCCGCGTTAGGCAGCATATTGCTCCTTGCCGGTGGGCACCTTCAACCGCTAAAGAGAATGAAGAGACTATGACAGCCGCGCCGGCCTCTTTTCCGGCCGTCGCTTGCTTGTGGTATGGCCCCGATGGGCCGGCATACGGCCTCCGAGAGACGCCGTTCTTCAAAACTTCACGACCACGACCGAGTGCGCGCATCGGCCTGGTTTCAGGCGCGACAAGGAGCACCGAGCGAATGCATCAGGCCGCAAGCCTGCAATTCGAGCGCGTGGTGAACGAGTTCGCCCGCTGGCTCGCCGTGCCCGAGGACGAGCGCTCGCCGGCGCCGGCTTGGTGGTGGGGACCCGCGATCGCGGTGCTCGACGTGCGCCAGCCGATGCCCGGTGCGTGGTCGCATGCGCTCGGCCTCGAAGACGGATCGACCTTTGCAGAGGGCGCGTGTCTGCTCCTCGCTCTGTTCGAGGATCAGACCTCGGTGTCTTGGCCGGAGGATTTTCCGCGCAAGGCAGACACCAAGGATGACGAGATTCGCGAGCTGCAGCCGCAGCCGTCAGACGACAGTGCGTTTCAGCCGTGACGCAGCTTCCGTGACTGCAGCGTCCTGCTCCGGCTGCAGCGGCGGCGCGACGGGCAGCGCCATGGGCCGCAGCAGCTCGCTCATCTGCCGCGCCGGCAGCGGCTTGGAGATCAGGAAGCCCTGCATCTCGTCGCAGCCATGGGCGCGCAGGAATGCCTCCTGCTCGGCGTTCTCGACGCCTTCGGCGACGACGGTCATGCCGAGGGCCTTGCCCATGCTGATGATCGCCTGCGCGATGGCCTGATCCTCCGAATCTTGCGGCAGATCGCGCACGAAGGAGCGGTCGATCTTGATGGTGTCGATCGGGAAGTGCTTCATCAGCGACATGGACGAATAGCCGGTGCCGAAATCGTCGATGGCGAGACGGATGCCGCGGCTCTGAATGGAGTCGAGCACCTTCAGCGCGCGGCCGACATTGCGCATCATCATGCTCTCGGTGACCTCGAGCTGGAGCAGCACGGGCGACATGCCGGAGGCCGCCAGCGCCTCGTCGACGTCCTGCAACAGATGCTCGTCGGCAAACTGCCGCGGCGACAGGTTGACCGCCATCGACAGCGGCAGCAGGCCGCGGCGCTGCCAGGCCATGGCCTGCGCGCAGGCCTCTTTCAGCACCCAGCGGCCGATCGGCACGATCAGCCCGGTTTCCTCCGCGAGCGGAATGAACTGTGCCGGCGAGACATTGCCGAGATCGGGATGCGTCCAGCGCAGCAGCGCCTCGACGCCCGTGATCTGCCCCGTCGCCATGTCCACCTTGGGCTGGTAGTTGAGCGAGAACTGCTCGCGCTCCAGCGCGCGGCGCAGCGCGCTCTCCAGCGACAGCCGCTCGATCGATTGCGTCTTCACCTCGTTGGAGAAGAAGCGATAGCCGTTCTTGCCGTCCTCCTTGGCGAGGTACATCGCCATGTCGGCGTTCTTGGTCAGCGTCTGGGCGTCGGAGCCGTTGGCCGGATACATCGCGATGCCGATCGAGGCGGTGGAATGGCACTCGTGGCCGGCCAGCTGCATGGGCTCGGCGAGCGCGGCGAGCAGCCCGGTGGCGATGCGCTGGACGTCCTCGATCTCGCCGCACTGGTCGAGGATCACCACGAACTCGTCGCCGCCGAGGCGCGCGACCACGTCGCTCGCTCGCAGAGCGCCGCGCAAGCGGTTCGCCACTTCGAGCAGGAGCAGGTCGCCGGCCTCGTGACCCAGCGAATCGTTGATGACCTTGAAGCGGTCGAGGTCGATGAACAGCACCGCAAAGCGGTGATCGTGGCGTTGCGCCGCATCGATCGCCTCGCGCAGCAGGGCGTTGAAGGTCTCGCGGTTCGGCAGGTCGGTCAGGCTGTCGTGCGAGGCGAGGTATTCGATGCGCTCGTCGGCCTTGTTCTTCTCGTCGGCGCGATCGAAGTTCTCCATCGCGAAGGAGACGTTGTCGGCGAGGCGCTGCAACAGCTCGACGAATTCGGGCGTGAAGGTCGCCGGTTCGGTCGACATGTAGATCATGACGCCAACCGCCTGGTCGTGCACGATGAGCGGAAACGCGGCGCCCGACCGCGCGCCGTCCCCGCGCACGATGGGGTGGAAGACACGGACGCGGTCGTCGTTGAGATAATCGTTGCTGATGCAGGGCTGGCGCGTGCGGAACGCCGTGCCGCTCATGCCGCGCCCTTCCGGCCGATCCGGATCGATGGAGAGACGGACATTGCGCGTGGTGCCGGCGGAGGGACCTGCGGCGGCGACGATCTCGAGCTGGTCCGTGCCGGATCTGGCTAGGGCAATCGTGGTCGAGGTGAACTTGGCGCCGTTCGATGCCGCAAGGCAGACGAGGTCAAACAGCTCGGCGCGCGACTTCGCGCGCATGATCGCCTCGTTGGTCGCACTCAGCGCCGCGAACATGCGCGTCAGGCGCTCCTTCTGCGCTTCGGTGCGGGCCTTCTCCTCAGCGCGCTCGAAATTGTCGAGTGCGAAGGAGACGTTCTCCGCGAGGCGCCCGAGCAGCTCGACCAGATCGGGCGTGAACGTATTCTCTTCCGGTGCGAGGAAGAGCAGAATGCCGATCGGTTCCCGTCCCGCTCTCAGAAGCGGGAAGCTCGCCGCAGCCCGCGTTCCATCCTCGATGGCCTTTGCGCGCCAATATGCGGAGCGCGGCTCGTTCAGATAATCGTTCATCACACTGGGCCGGCACGTCCGCAGCGAGGTGCCGATGATGCCCTGGCCTTCGGGATGATCGGCGGAAATGATGCAGGTGCGCCCGGTCATACGCTCCTGCAGGCGTCCCTTGACGGCAACGACGCGGACGAGCTCGCGCGCGTCGTCGATGATGCCGATCGTCGCCGAGGCGAACAGGTCGCCGAGCACGGCCGCCTGGCAGGCCGCCTCGAACAACTCCTCGCGCGTCTTGGCGCGCATGATGGCTTCGTTGGTCGCGCTCAGCGCCTCGAACATTCCGCTCAGACGATTGCGCTGCTTGTCCGCCCGCGCCTTCTCGTCGGCGCGGTCGAAACTTTCGAGCGCGAAGGCGACGTTGGCCTGAAGCTTGCGCAGTAGCTCGACAAGCTCCGGGGTGAAGGTGCCGCGCTCCGGGGAGTTGAACAGAAAGACGCCCTCGACCCAGTCGCCGTTGAACAGCGGCAAGGCCGCGGAGGACGCGATGCCGTTGCGGCGGGCACTGGCCTGCCACGGCGCAATGCGCTCGTCAGCGAGCACGTCGTTGCTGACGGCGGGCTGGCGCGTGCGAAACGCGGTGCCGGTCAAGCCGCGCCCTTCGGGCACCTGGTCGGAGGTGGAGAACGTGAAGTTGCGAACCTGATCCGCATTCGGCCCGTAGCAGGCGACGACGCGCAGCAGCCCGGTCTGATGGTCGACCAGCGCGACGGTGGCCGAGGTGAACTTTGCTCCCGTTGCGGTCGCCTCGCAGACGAGGTCGAACAGCTCAGCCCGCGACCGTGCCCGCAGGATCGCCTCGTTGGTGGCGCTGAGCGCCGCATACATCCGCGCCAGGCACTCTTCTTCGGCGGAGATCCGGGCTTTCTCGGCCTCGCGGCCGAAATTCTCGATCGCGAAGGAGACGTTCTCGGCCATGCGCAGCAGCAGCGCGACGATCTCCTCGTCCTTGGCCCAGGACCGGCTGATGAAGAACAGCAGCACGCCGACGCTCTCGCCGTACCTGATCAACGGCGCGACCACGCAGGCGGCGACGCCGGTGTTGACGTTGGCCTGCTCCCACGGCGTGCCCCTTGTGCGGCTGGCAAGATCGTCCTCGACGATGGCTTTCTGCGTCCGGAACACCTCGCCCGAGATACCCTTGCCGTAAGGATTGTCCGGATCGACCGAATAGCGCGCCTGGGTGACGAGATCGAGGTTCTGCCCGGTGGCGGCGACAGGCTTCATCCAGTGCGAGTCCGGCTCGCGAAGCAGCACGATGGTCGCCAGCGACTTGCCGCTGTGGACCGAAGCGTCGCACACGAGCTGGTATAGCTCCCGCTCGGTCTTGGCGCGCAGGATGGCCTCGTTGGTGGCGCTGATGGCGCCGAACATGCGGTTGAGCCGCCGCGTCGCCCGCTCGCTGGTCTGCCGCGCGGTCTCACGGGCGAAATTGTCCAGCGCGTAGGAAACGTTCGCCGACATGCGCTCGAACAGTGACACCATCTGCTCGTTCAGCGAGTTGGCCTCGCTCCGCGTCACATACAATACGCCGACGCTCTTGCCATTGCAGAGCAGCGGCAGCGCCGCGGCCGCACCGATATGCGCCTTGGCGGCGCCTTCGCGCCACGCCAGCGAGCGCGGATCGTTCAGATAGTCGTTGCTGACGCACAGCTTCTGATCGCGAAACGCCTCGCCGCCGACGCCGGATCCCTCTGGCGTGCCGGCTTCCGTCGTGATCACGATCGAGCGGAGCCGCGCAATGTCATCGCCACAACCGGCCGCGTAGCGCAGCCTTCGGCCGTCCGGCTCGACCAGGAAAACGGCAACGGCCAGAAAATCCCCGCTCGAAAACCCGGCGTCGCAGACCTTCTGGTACAGCTCCTCCGGCGATCTCGCGTACAGGATCGCTTCATTGATGGCGCTCAACGCCGCAAAGGTGCGCGCGAGTGTCGTCGGCACGATCTCAGCTCCCGGGCATTTCTGCCTATTTATCCCGGGGCCTTTATGCGCGGCGATCGCCTAAGTGGTCGTTATTGCGCGGCGCAAACCGTCGATCAAAGTGAACGAGCTGCGAACGAGCGCGACAAAACTGACCGGAATACCGCTGCGAGGTCGAACCGCCCACGAATGGCATGTTCCGTCTACCAGTTTGCAGCCTGTGATGATTTACGGGAGGTTGATATCGCGGTGCCGTAGCACCTCCTTCAAAACGGCAGCGCCACGCTGGTCTTGATCTCCTTCAGCACCACGTTGCTACGGACGTAACGGATGCCGGGGATGCGGAACATGAACTCGTCGAGGAAGCGGTTGTAGGCCGCGATGTCCTGGACGACGACGCGGAGGTGATAATCGGCGTCCCCGGTGGTCGCAAAACACTCCAGCACCTCGCGGCGTTTGGTGACCCTCGCCACGAATTCATCGACGAACTTTGCATCGTGCCGCTCCAGCGAGACGTGGAGGATGGCGGACATCGCAAAGCCTGCCCGTTCGCGCGCGACCAGCGCCGCATAGCCCTGGATGACGCCGCTCTCCTCCAGCGCTCGCACCCGCCGCCAGCAGGCCGAGGTGGACATGCCGACCTCGTCGGCGAGTTGCTGGTTGGTGGCGCGGCCATCTCGCTGGAGATGGGCAAGAATGCGGGTGTCCTGCTCTTCGATCATGGGAGGCTCCAGTTCGAGCAGATCTACCAGATTCGACGTCTGCATGCAAAATTCTACCGAATTTCTATAGCAGAAGGGATAAATAGGTAAGACCTACCGGCGACCCAGGCATAACCTTCCATCACTGGGCAGGATGCCGCGCGAGGTCCGCCATGGACGCCATTCCGTCACTCGACACGTACGAGCTCTCCGATCGCTACGAGCGCGAGGAGGGCCGCGTCTTCCTCACGGGCACGCAGGCCATCGTCCGCATCGCGCTCGACCAGGCGCGACGAGACCGTGCGGCCGGGCTCAACACCGCCGGCTTCATCTCCGGCTATCGCGGCTCGCCGCTCGGTGGCATCGATCTCGAGCTCTGGCGCATCCAGCAGCGGCTCAAGCAGGACCGCATCGAATTCCTCCCCGCCGTGAACGAGGACCTCGCGGCGACCGCGGTGCTGGGATCGCAGCAGGTCGAGACGCAAGGCGACCGCGAGGTCGATGGCGTATTCGGGCTCTGGTACGGCAAGGGCCCGGGCGTCGATCGGTCCGGCGATGCGCTCAAGCACGGCAATGCCTATGGCTCCTCGCCGCATGGCGGCGTGCTGGTGGTCGCCGGCGACGACCATGGCTGCGTCTCCTCCTCGATGCCGCACCAGTCCGACGTCGCCTTCATGAGCTGGTTCATGCCGACGCTGCATCCGGGCGACGTCGGCGAATATCTGGCGTTCGGCGAATATGGCTACGCGCTGAGCCGCTTCTCCGGCATGTGGGTCGGCTTCAAGGCGATCTCCGAGATCGTGGAATCAGGCGCATCCGTCGCGCTGCGCCCGCCGCGCGTCTTCCGCACGCCCGATTTCACGCCGCCGCCCGGCGGCCTGCACTATCGCTGGCCCGATTTGCCGGGCCCGCAGATCGAGGAACGGCTGGAAGCCAAGAAGCACGCCGTCTACGCCTTCGCCAAGGCCAATCCGATCGACCGCCACATCTACGATATCCCCAGCGCCAGCTACGGCATCGTCACCACCGGCAAGGCGCATCTCGACCTGATGGAAGCGCTGCGGCTGATGGGCCTCGATGAAGCGGCCTGTCGCCGCATCGGCATCGACGTCTACAAGGTCGGCATGGTCTGGCCGCTGGCGCTGCACGACGCGATGGAGTTCGTGAAGGGCAAGCGCGAGATCCTGGTGGTCGAGGAGAAGCGCGGCATCATCGAGAGCCAGTTCAAGGAATATTTTTACGATTATCCCGGCAGCAAGCCCGAGCGCATGGTCGGCAAGCACGACGAAACCGGCGCACGGCTGATCTCCTGGATCGGCGAATTGTCGCCTCGCGCGCTCGCGAACGTGCTCGCGCGCCGGCTCGATCCGATGTTTCCGGGTCTCAATCTCGCCGCGCGCGCGGCCGCCCTGATGCCGGAGGCCGCGCGCACGATCAATGTCAGCGGCGCGACCCGCACGCCCTATTTCTGCTCGGGATGTCCGCACAACACCTCGACCAAAGTGCCGGAAGGATCGAAGGCGCTCGCCGGCATCGGCTGTCACTTCATGGCAAGCTGGATGGACCGCGAGACTTCCTCACTGATCCAAATGGGCGGCGAGGGCGTGAACTGGGCTGCTTCATCGCGATTCACCGGCCGCAAGCACGTGTTCCAGAATCTCGGCGAAGGCACCTACTACCATTCCGGCTCGATGGCGATCCGGCAGGCGATCGCGGCCAAGGCCAACATCACCTACAAGATCCTGTTCAACGACGCGGTCGCCATGACCGGCGGCCAGCCGGTCGACGGGCCCGTCAGCGTCCATGCCATCGCCCAGAGCGTCCGCGCCGAGGGTGTCGAGCGCATCGCCCTGGTGTCGGACGATCCCGCGCAATTCAGGCCGGCCGACCTGCCATCCGGCGTGACCATCCATCCGCGTGAGGAGATGGATGCCGTGCAGCGCGAGCTGCGCGAGGTTCCCGACGTCTCGGTGCTGATCTACCAGCAGACCTGCGCCACCGAGAAGCGGCGCCGGCGCAAGCGCGGGCAGATGGCCGATCCCAAGCGCTTCGCTTACATCAACGACCTCGTCTGCGAAGGCTGCGGCGACTGCTCGGTCGAATCCAACTGCCTCAGCGTCGAGCCGAAGGAGACGCCGTTCGGCCGCAAGCGGCAGATCAATCTGTCGTCCTGCAACAAGGATTTTTCCTGCCTCAACGGCTTCTGCCCGAGCTTTGTCACGATAGAAAGCGCGACGCGGCGGAAGAAGAGCGCGAGCCGGATCGATGCGGCCGGCCACGCCGCCACGCTACCCCTGCCCGCCCCCGCAACGCTCGAGCGGCCCTACGATCTCTTGGTGACCGGCGTCGGCGGCACCGGCGTGATCACCGTCGGCGCGCTGATCGGCATGGCCGCGCATCTGGAACGCCGCGGCGTTTCGGTGCTCGACTTCACCGGCTTTGCGCAGAAATTCGGGCCTGTGCTGAGCTACATTCGCCTGGCCGCGAGCCCCGAGGCGCTGCACCAGGTTCGCATCGACCAGGGCGCGGCCGATGCGCTGATCGGCTGCGACCTCGTCGTCAGCGCCTCGCCCAAGGCATCAGGCACATATCGCCGCGGCACCCGTGCCGCCGTCAATACCGCGGAAATGCCGACCGGCGACGTGGTCCGCTTCCGCGACGCCGATCTCGCTGCGCCAAGCCGCCTGCGCGCGATCGGTCAGGTCATCGGCGAGCACAATCTCGACGCGATCAATGCCAATGCGCTGGCCGAGCGCCTGCTCGGCGATGCCGTCTACGCCAACATCATCATGCTGGGCTTTGCCTGGCAGCGCGGTCTCGTCCCTGTCTCGTTGCAGGCGCTGATCCGCGCGATCGAGCTCAACGGCGTCGCGGTCGAACGCAACAAGCAGGCCTTTGCCTGGGGCCGGATCGCCGAGGCCGATCGGGATTTTCTGCCGACCTCGGACAAGGCACCTGAAGCCGAGACGCTCGACCAGCTCATTGCCCGGCGCGCCGAGTTCCTCACGGCCTATCAGAACGACGCCTACGCGGCGCGCTACCGGGCGATGGTCGGAAAGGTCCGCAATGCCGAGGCCAAGCTGAACAGTGAGGCGCTGACCGAGGCGGTCGCTCGCGGCCTGTTCAAGCTGATGGCCTACAAGGACGAGTACGAGGTGGCGCGGCTGCACATGCGAAGCGGCTTTCTCGACGAGCTGAAGCGTGAGTTCGAGGACGGCTTCAGCATCCAGTACCACCTTGCCCCGCCGTTCCTGCCCTCGCGGCGCGATGCTCGTGGACGTCCCCGCAAACGCGCCTTCGGCCAGTGGATCCAGATGCCTATGGCCATGCTCGCGCGCCTGAAGGGGTTGCGCGGAACGCCGTTCGATCCGTTCGGCTACACCGCGGAACGGCGCGCCGAGCGGGAGCTGATCGCCTGGTATGAGGGCCTGATCGAGCGGATGCTGGGCGAGCTCGACGCGGCGCATCTGCCAAATCTCGTGGCGATCGCCAAAGGCCCGATGGATATCCGCGGCTATGGCCCGGTGAAGGACATCGCGGTTGTGAAGGTGAAGGCCGACGTCGAGCGGCTACTCGCCGAACTGGACACACCAACGCCGGCAAGGATGCTCGCCACCGGTTGACGCGGCGCCGCGGACGCTTCAGCCTCTGCTCCTTAAGGGGCGCTCTGATGGCCTCCTGGAATCGGGTGATGCATCATGGATTTCGACCAGTTGACACTGACCGAGGCCGCGGCCGGCCTCGCCGCTGGGACATTCACGAGCACCGCACTCACCCGGGAAGCCCTGGCCCGCGCCAAGGCCAACGCCGAACTCAATGCCTTTGTCACCCTGGACGAAGCTGGCGCCTTGAAGGCCGCGGCCGTGTTCGACGCGGCAGGCGACAAGACAAAGCCGCTCGGCGGCGTACCTATCGTGATCAAGGACAATATCGAGGTCGCGGGACTGCCCTGCAGCGCCGGCACACCGGCGCTGAGGGATTACATTCCGAAGGCCGACGCGCCTGTCGTGACAAAGCTGCGCGATGCCGGAGCGGTCATCATCGGCAAGACCAGCATGCACGAGCTCGCCTTCGGTATCTCCGGCTACAACACCGCGTTCAAGACCGGCGCCGAGTATGGCGTGCGCAACGCCTATGATCGCACATTGATCGCCGGCGGCTCCTCGTCAGGCACGGGCGCGGCGATCGGCGCGCGGATCGTCGCCGGCGGGCTCGGCACGGACACCGGCGGATCGGTGCGGGTGCCTGCCGCCCTGAACGGATGCGCCTCGCTGCGCCCGACCGTCGGTCGCTACCCGCAAGACGGCATCGCGCCGATCTCGCACACCCGCGATACCGCAGGCCCGATGGCTGCGACCATGGCAGATGTCGCGCTGCTCGACCGCGTCATCGCCGGTGGCGATGCGCTTGCGCCGGCGGATCTGACTCAGGTCCGAGTCGGCCTCGCGAGATCGATGCTAGCCAATCTCGATGCCGACACCGAGGCCGCGTTCCAGGAAGCCGTCGCGAAAATGAAGATGCAAGGCGTCACGGTCGTCGAGATCGAGATGTCGCAACTGGCAGAGCTCGACGCCCAGGTCAGCTTTCCCGTCGCGCTGTACGAGGCCTATGACGATCTGGTCGCCTATCTCAGGCACACCGGCACCGGCCTCTCCATCGCGGCACTGGCGGAGCAGATCGCCAGCGCCGATGTGAAGGGCACCTATGACGGCTTGGTGATCCCGCGCAAGCTGCCTGGTCCCGACGGCACCCTGGTCGACGCCAAGCCGATCTACGACGCCGCGATCGAGATTGCGCGCCCCGCGCTGCAGGCGCTGTACGCCAGGAGCTTTGCCGACAACCGGCTCGATGCGATCGCCTTCCCGACCACGCCGCGCGTCGCCATCCCCTCCAATCCGGAGTCCAGCAGCCTCGAGAATTTCGGCCTGTTCATTCAGAACACGGACCCCGGCAGCAATGCCGGGATTCCCGGCATCCAGATCCCGATCGCGCTCGGTGCCAGCAGCAGATTGCCGATCGGGCTTGAGCTCGATGGCCCCGCTGGTAGCGATTCCCGCCTGCTCGCGATCGGCATGGCGCTCGAGGCTGCGTTTGGGCGCTTGCCGCCACCGGCTCGCTGACGGACTCCCTCCGGAAATGATCGAAGGTGGCGCCTCGTTCGTTCGGCCGGCCGGACAAGGCGAGGGGAGGTCCGATCCCGTTCATCGTGGTATTTCGATGGGGGTGGGCGTACCTTCCTTATCGCTGTCGAATACGATCAGGACGCGCAGTCCGGCGGAAGTCGCGCCCAACGGCAGTAGTCCCTCCGGCTTTCGCTTTGGATCGAACGGAAGTTCCTTCAATAGCCGTACGGTCTCGGACGCTCCGTCCCAAGAATATATTGCGTAGGCTCCCGGCCCGTCCGCACCAGGACCGGCCAGGATGAGGATGCGATCGCCGAACGCGGCGAGATCGCGTACACCCCTGTTGTCACCGAGCGGAAGTCGGAACAGCCGGTGAGTCGTGCTTTTTCGATCGCCGAACAGCGCGTCTATCTCTACCGACAGGACGACGGCGCGATTGTCGTTCAAGACGGGCCCCCGGAATCCCGCGAGCAACGTCCGATCGTCCTTGATCGCCACGCCCTCGATGGTCAAGCCGTTCTTCTCCAGCCTGATATCCATGAACTCGAGAAGCGCAGGTTCGGCCGCGATGACCTCTCGCAATTGCCCCGTACGCTCGATGCCCGACGCATTGCCATCTGCCCCCGTCGTGCGGAACCGAACGATCTGGCTGCTTGCGGCAATCCTCGCTCGAATCTTATCGGCATCTTTCTTGGGGTCGAGCTTGTGGTCCTTGTCCCGCGGATGGCCATGCGAGCCGATGACGTAATACTGCCGTTTGGAGAAGGCGACGCCCTCGCCATCAAGTTCGAGCGCCTTGCCATTGAACGTGTTGTCGATCAACTTCACGGGGCTGCCGGCGACGAGCTTGCCGTCGGTCAATTCGATGAATTGAGCGCCCTGGAGATTGTCGTCGATAACGAGGCACGAACGGGGAAACCCATCAGCGGTCGTGCAGGCGATGCCGCTGACATCCTTCGACGTGCCTCCGTCCTTGCCGATCAGCTTGTTCTTGACCGGCCACGCATCGTCGGCCGCAGCAGGAGAAGGCTGCACGCCACTCGCCATCACGAGGCCGAGTAGCAAAGTCGCAATCCATCCTGTTCTGGCAATGGTCATCGAAGCCTCCCTAGAGCGGCAGTCGGGCCAGACCAAGCCATCCAGCTCCATCACAGGGATGATGCCGCCGATCCCTTGCGAAGCTCACGCAAGCGAACGTTGACCGGCTTGCCGCCCGTCGATCCGTCAAACATGGAAGAGCAACAGATGGAAGAGGAGAAGCTAGAAAGCTGGCCCGGACGAAACGTCGTATCAAAAAAGGATCGAACCGATTGCCTCGGTCCCAAATACATCATTCATATCTCAGGTTGTATTGTTGCAGATAACTCGGTGATGTCAACACGCTTCCTGCCGCACGTGGAGCCCGCCTGTGAAAGGTCTCATGAATACGGGTTGATCAGCTTCTGCTGCTCGGCGCTGTGGTGCACGAGCAGGTCGATGAAGGTCCTCACCTTCGCCGACAGATGATGACGGTGCGGATAGACCGCGTTCATGGAGAGCTCGACCGTCCGATATTCCGGCAACAGGCGCACGAGGCGGCCGGCTTCGAGATCATCCTGAATGAGGAACCCCGCCATCAGGCAGATCGCGGCGCCCTCCAGCGCGACCTTGCGCAGCGCTTCTCCGCTATTGGTGACGAAGCTGCCGGAGACGCGCACCGAGGCCGGCGTGCCCTTGCGATCGAGGAAGCGCCATTCGTCGCCGAACGGATAGTTCAAGTGCCGACCACAATTGTGCCCGGCGAGTTCGTCGAGCTTTTGCACCCGGCCGTGCTTCTCGATGTAATCGTGGGAGCAACACAGCACGTGGCGCCAGGTGGCAAGGCTCCGCACGATCAGGCTCGAGTCCGGTGGCTGTGTCATGCGCAGGGCAACGTCATAGCCTTCCTCGATGAGGTCGACCTCGGCCTCGCCCATGCGCAGATCGATCTTGAGCTCCGGATAGGTCGACAGCAGTTTGGCCGCAATCGGCGCGACGAACGGCACCATGTGCGTGGCGACGTGAATGCGCAGCGTGCCGCGCGGCACCGACTGCAATTCGCTCGCGATGTCGTCGGCCTGTTCGATGTCGGCGAGAATCTGGACGCAGCGGTCGTAATAGGCCTTCCCGATCTCGGTTAGATTGACCTTGCGCGTGGTGCGGTGAAGCAGCCGCACCCCGAGCCGGTCTTCCAACGCCTGCACGTGATTGCTCACCATGGTGGTCGACATGTTGAGCTTGCGGGCTGCTGCGGAGAAGCCGCCGGTCTCGACCACCCGGCTGAACACTTCGAGGCTGGTCAATCGGTCCATGGCTTTCCTTGCACTGGGATGTGCGCCTCAGCAGCAATCGCGCTGGCGTAGCCGCGCGCCTGGGAGACATCACGAGCCAGGGTGACCGCTCGGATTATCCACCCTGAATGGATAATCCTTCCAGAATCTAGCCGATTATCATCCGCGCCAGCAAGACCGATAGTCTCAGCGAGCCGACAGGAGACTGCAATGTCCGAAATGCCCCGCACCGAGACCTTCCAGCAAGCCACTGAAATCACGCGCGATTACGCCAAGGCGCCGCCCGCTATGCCGGCCCGGCGGAACAGGGTCCGGCGGGCGGCCTTGGTGCTCGCACTGCTCGCAACCACTGCGACCATGGGCTACTACGGACACGATTACTGGGCCAACGGCCGCTACCTCGAATCCACCGACGACGCCTATGTGAAGGCGGACTCCACGATCGTTGCGCCGAAGGTCTCTGGCTACATCGCCAAGGTGCTGGTCGGGGACAATGAGAAGGTTCGGGCGGGCCAGCTGCTGGCCAAGATCGACGACCGCGATTTCAAGGCGGCGCTCGACCAGGCGAAAGCCGACGTCGCTGCCGGCGAAGCCTCGGTCCGCAACATCGACGCCCAGCTCGAACTGCAGCAGCCGATCATCGAACAGAGCACCGCCGACGTCGCAGCTGCAGAAGCCAATCTGAAATTCGCGCAGGAGGAGCGCGCCCGCTACGACGACCTCATGAAGTCGGGCTCCGGCACGATCCAGCGCGCGCAGCAGACCGACGCGGCGCTGCGCGCCAGCAGCGCACAATTGCAGCATGCCAAGTCCGGCCTCGTCGCCGCGCAGCGCAAGGTCGACGTGCTCACCACCCAGCGCGCTCAGGCCACCGCCCAGCTCGAACGCGCCCGCGCGGTCGCGCAGCAGGCGGCGCTGAACCTGTCCTATACCGAGATCACCGCGCCGGTGGACGGCACGGTCGGCGCCCGCAGCTTGCGTGTCGGCCAATACGTGCAGGCCGGCACGCAATTGATGGCGGTGGTGCCGCTCGACGCCGTCTACGTCGTCGCCAATTTCAAGGAGACCCAGCTCACGCATGTGCGGCCGGGCCAGCCGGTCGAGCTGCACGTCGACAGCTTCCGCAACATCAGCCTGCGCGGCCATGTCGACAGCCTGTCGCCGGCGAGCGGGCTCGAATTCGCGCTGCTGCCGCCCGACAACGCCACCGGCAACTTCACCAAGATCGTGCAGCGCGTTCCGGTGAAGATCGTGCTCGACGACCACAGCCTCACCGGCTTGCTGCGGCCCGGCATGTCCGCGGTGCCGACCGTCGACACCAAACAGGCGGTGCTGGCCGAGCGGGAGACGGCCAAGCGTCTCGCCGGCAGTACGTCCCGCGCGAATGGCGGTTGAAACCATGAGCACGCTCCAACCGACGGTCGACGCCGCTGCCGGCCTCCCCGCCCCCGCTGCCCCCCTCACGCCCGCGGTGTCGACAAAAACCTGGATCGCGGTGATCGGCGCCACGCTCGGCGCCTTCATGGCAGTTCTGAACATCCAGATCGTCAACGCCTCGCTCGCGGACATCCAGGGCGCGATCGGCGCCGGCATCGACGACGGCGGCTGGATCTCGACCTCCTATTTGATCGCCGAGATCGTGGTGATCCCGCTGTCCGGCTGGCTGGCGCAGGTGCTCTCGATCCGCATCTATCTCCTCACCAACGCGATCCTGTTCCTGGTTCTGTCCGCGGCCTGCGCGCTGGCGCAGGATCTGTCGCAGATGATCGTGCTGCGCGCCATCCAGGGCTTCACCGGCGGCGTGCTGATCCCGATGGCCTTCACGCTGATCATCATGCTGCTGCCGCGCGCCAAGCAGCCGGTCGGCCTTGCGCTGTTCGCGCTGTCGGCGACTTTCGCGCCGGCGATCGGCCCGACCATCGGCGGCTATCTCACCGAGAATTTCGGCTGGCAATACATCTTCTACGTCAACCTGGTGCCCGGCGCGATCATGGTCGGCATGCTCTGGTACGCGCTCGAGCCCAAGCCGATGAAGCTGGCGCTGCTTCGCGAGGGCGACTGGGCCGGCATCATCACCATGGCGATCGGCCTGTCCGCGCTCCAGACCGTGCTGGAGGAAGGCAACAAGGACGACTGGTTCGGCTCGCCGTTCATCGTCAAGCTCTCGATCATCGCCGCTGTTGCGCTGACGGCATTCCTGATCATCGAGCTCACGGTGAAGAAGCCGCTGCTCAATCTGCGTCTGCTCGTGCGTCGCAATTTCGGCTTCGGTATGCTCGCGAACTTCCTGCTCGGCATTGCACTCTACGGCTCCGTGTTCATCCTGCCGCAATATCTGGCGCGTATTCAGGGCTACAATGCCGAGCAGATCGGCATGGTGCTGGCCTGGACCGGGCTGCCGCAACTCGTGCTGATCCCGCTGGTGCCCCGCCTGATGCAGAAGCTCGATGCGCGGTTCATCATCGGCGTCGGCTTCGTTCTGTTCGCAGCATCAAATTTCATGAACATTTACATGACCAACGACTATGCCGCTGACCAGCTGCTGTGGCCCAATGTCGTGCGCGCCATCGGCCAGGCGCTGGTGATGGCGCCGTTGTCGGCGGTGGCGACGGCAGGCATCGAAGCGGAGAATGCGGGCTCGGCCTCCGGCCTGTTCAACATGATGCGCAATCTCGGCGGCGCCGTCGGCATCGCGCTGCTGCAAACCTTGCTGTCCAAGCGCGAGCAATATCACTCCAACGTGCTGATGCAGTCGGTCTCTGTGTTCGAGGAGGCCACGCGCACGCGGCTCGAGCAGCTCACGCAATATTTCGTCAATCACGGCGTTCTCGACCGTGCGGACGCCGCGCATCGCGCCTATGTCGCGATCGGCCATACCGTACAGAAGCAGGCCTTCATCTTCGCCTTCAGCGACACGTTCTACTTGCTCGGCATGGCGCTGATCGTTGCCCTCGTCGCCGTATTCTTTCTGAAGAAGCCCGGCCAAGTCTCGGCCGGCGGAGCCCACTAACCCAACCAAAGAAAAGGAGAACGACCATGAAGCCCCGCATGAACTACTACCAGGCCGCGCCCGATACGATCAAAGCGCTGATGGCGCTTGAGCAGCAGATCCAGTCGACGGGCCTGGAGAAATCGCTGATCGAGCTGGTCAAGATCCGGGCCTCGCAGATCAACGGCTGCGCCTTCTGCATCAACATGCACACCGAGGACGCCCGCAAGCGCGGCGAGACCGAGCAGCGCATCTACCTGCTCAACGCTGGCGCGAATCCCCGCTCTATTCCGACCGCGAGCGCGCCGCGCTGGCCTGGACCGAAGCGGTGACGCTGATCGCCCAGACGCACGCGCCCGACGAGACTTACGAACAGGTTCGCGCGCAGTTCTCCGAGGAGGAGACGGTGAACCTGACCATGCTGATCGGTGCCATCAATGCCTGGAACAGGATCGCGATCGCGTTCCGCGCCGTGCATCCGGTGAAGGTGAAGGCGTCGGTGGCGTAGGCTGCAGCGCCGTCTCGGACGCAGTCTTGTAGGGTGGGCAAAGGCGCACTTGCGCCGTGCCCACCATCTCTCCATGAACTCAAGAAAAGGTGGGCACGCTTCGCTTTGCCCACCCTACGGCAGCCGAGTGTGTGGCTCAGACCGCCGTCGCCTTGGCGAAGTCCACGTAGATCTCGCGCAGGCGCGTCGCCATCGGGCCGGGCTTGCCGTCGCCGATCGTCTTGCCGTCGATGGCGACCACTGGCTGCACGAACGAGGATGCGCTGGTGATGAATGCTTCCTTGGCGGCGAGCGCTTCGGCGACCGTGAAGGAGCGTTCCTCGACGCGCAGCTGGCGCTCCTCGGCAAGCGCAATCACGGCCTTGCGGGTGCAGCCGGGCAGGATCGCGTTGGAGTTCTGGCGGGTGACGATGACATCGTCCTTGGTCAGGATGAACGCGGTGGACGAGCCGCCTTCGGTCACATAGCCATCCTGTAGCATCCAGGCTTCGCCGGCGCCGGCTTCCGCCGCGGCCTGCTTTGCCAGCACCTGCGCCAGCAGCGCCACGCTCTTGATGTCGCGGCGCTCCCAGCGGATGTCGGGCACCGTGATGACATTGATGCCGGTCTTGGCCACCGCGGCGTTGATGATGTCCTTCTCGGACGTGAACATCACCAGGCTCGACTTGACGTCAGCCTTGGGAAACGGGAAGTCGCGGCCCTTGTCGGCGCCGCGCGTCACCTGGAGATAGACGAGGCCGTTCACGAGCTTGTTGCGCGCGATCAGCTCCTTCTGCAGCTCGGTGATGCGCTCGATGGTCTCCGGCAGCTTCAACTTGATCTCGCCGACGGACCGCTCCAGCCGCGCCAGATGCGAAGCATTGTCGACCAGCTTGCCGTCGAGCACGGCCGAGACCTCGTAGATGCCGTCGGCGAACAGGAAGCCCCGATCGAGCACCGAGATCTTGGCTTCCGAGAGCGGGACGAATGAGCCGTTGACGTAGGCGATCGAGTCCAAGGCAGGTCTCCTGGGGAGGGAAGGGATTTGGCCACGGGTATAGGAGATTTGGCGGGCTCGATAAACCCACGATCCGTCATTCCGGGGCATTCGCAAGGCGAATGAGCCCGGAATCCATCTCACCGCGGTACTGCCGCATGATGGATCCCGGGCTCGCGCTATGCGCGCCCCGGGATGACGACCGGTTAATGCGACAAAATCTTCGACAAGAACTTCTGTGCGCGGTCGCTGCGGGGCTTGCCGAAGAAGTCTTCCTTCGCCGCGTCCTCGACGATCTCGCCACGGTCCATGAAGATCACGCGATTGGCCACTTTGCGGGCAAAGCCCATCTCGTGGGTGACAACCATCATGGTCATGCCCTCATGAGCGAGGTCCACCATGACGTCGAGCACCTCACTGACCATTTCCGGATCGAGCGCCGAGGTCGGCTCGTCGAACAGCATGACGATCGGATCCATGGCGAGCGCACGGGCGATCGCGACGCGCTGCTGCTGGCCGCCGGACAGGTTCGCGGGATACTTTTGCGCCTGTTCCTTGAGGCCCACGCGCTCCAGCAGCTGCATGCCTTTCGCCATCGCCTTGTCGCGCGACCGGTCGAGCACCTTCTCCTGCGCGAGACAGAGATTGTCGATGATCTTCAGGTGAGGAAACAGCTCGAAGTGCTGGAACACCATGCCGACGCGCGAACGCAGCTTCGGCAGGTTGGTCTTGGGATCGTTCACCTTGATGCCGTCGACCAGGATGTCGCCGCTCTGGAACGGCTCCAGCGCATTGACGCATTTGATCAGCGTCGACTTGCCCGAGCCCGAGGGGCCGCAGACCACGACCACCTCACCCTTGGTGACATTGGTGGTGCAGTCGGTCAGCACCTGGAAGGTGGGGCTGTACCATTTGTTGACGTGGCTGATTTCGATCATGAGCGGGGAGCCCTAGCGAATGATGGCGATGCGCGCCTGGAGGCGGCGGACGCCGTAGGACGCGATACAGGAGATGGTGAAGTAGACCACGGCGGCGAACAGATACATTTCGACCAGGCGGCCGTCACGCTGCGCCACCTTGCTCGCCGCGCCCAGGAAGTCGGTGATCGACAGGACGTAGACCAGCGAGGTGTCCTGGAACAGCACGATGGTTTGCGTGATCAGCACCGGCAGCATGTTGCGGAAGGCCTGCGGCAGCACGACGTAGCGCATGGTCTGGGCGTAGGTCAGCCCCAGCGCACTCGCCGCGGCCGGCTGGCCGCGCGAGATCGACTGGATGCCGGCGCGCATGATCTCGGAGAAATACGCCGCCTC
This sequence comes from Bradyrhizobium sp. USDA 223, assembly GCF_044909005.1. Taxonomy (NCBI): domain Bacteria; kingdom Pseudomonadati; phylum Pseudomonadota; class Alphaproteobacteria; order Hyphomicrobiales; family Nitrobacteraceae; genus Bradyrhizobium; species Bradyrhizobium sp. USDA 223. The sequence goes on along the minus strand of NZ_JBIYDR010000001.1, from coordinate 7,366,982 downwards.
GAACATGATGAAAGTGACGAGCGAGGACGTGAACGCGCCGACGCTGATCGGACGCGAGGCGCCTGTCACCCACTGCCCGATATAGGGCACCAGGAAGTAGAACCAGAAGATCACCAACACCAGTGGCAGCGAGCGCATGAAGTCGACATAGATGCCGGCGATGCGGCCCAGAATCTTGAATCCGGACAGGCGCATCAGGGCGAGCGCCGTGCCGAAGACGAGACCGCCGAGAGCTGCGAGGAAGGTCAGCGTCAGGGTGAACGTCATGCCCTCGTAGAACAGATAGGGCAGCGCGCGGCGGATGACATCGAAATCGAGATTGCCGAACATCGCTTATTTCCCCGTGATGTAGCCGGGGATCGCGACCCAGCGCTCGAGGAAGCGCATCGCGGTCACGACGACGGCGTTGACGAGGAGATAGAGGATGGTCGCGGCGGTGAAGGCCTCGAACACCTGGAACGAGAATTCCTGCATCGAGCGCGCCTGTCCGGTCAGCTCGAGCAGGCCGATGGTGATCGCGACGGCCGTGTTCTTGATGGTGTTGAGGAATTCAGACGTCAGCGGCGGCAGGATGATGCGGAAGGCCATCGGCAGCAGCACGTAACGATAGCCCTGCGCGGTGGTGAGGCCCAGCGCCGTTGCCGCCATCTTCTGCCCACGCGGCAGCGAGCCGATGCCGGCCTGCAGCTGCACGGCCACGCGCGCCGACATGAAGAAGCCGACGCCGATCGCCGCCGTCCAGAACGGCGCGTTCGGCAGTTGCTTCAGCCAAGTGCCGGCGCCTTTTGGCAACAGCTCCGGGAGTACGAAGTACCACAGGAAGAGCTGCACGAGCAGGGGCATGTTGCGGAAGAATTCGACGTAGGCGAAGCCGAACCAGTTCGCTCCCTTCGACGGCAGCGTGCGCATCACGCCGACGAGCGAGCCGGTGATCAGTGCAATGACCCAAGCCAGCGCCGCGGTCTTGAGGGTCAGCACCAGGCCCGACAGCAGCATGTCGAGGTAGGTGCCGGTCCCCATCGGGTTCGGCTGGAAGAAGATTCCCCAGTTCCAGTTATAGTTCACGTGTCCCCCGCGCGAACGCGCCCGTCATTGGACGTCTTCAGAGAAGTCTTGTTCAGAGCAGTCCTGGGCGCCTATGCAAATGTCCGGCCACCCTGGTGTCAAGAGTGGCCGGACATGATCCCGATCGAAAGATCGAGGTTTTACCTTACTTGTAATCGTCCGGGTTCGGCGAGTCCGTCGGCTTGGCGAACTCGTTCTTCAGCTCGGCCGAGATCGGCGTGTTGAGGTTCAGGCCCTTCGGCGGGATCTTCTGGGTGAACCATTTGTTGTAGATCTTCTCGGCCTCGCCCGAGGTGTAGAGCGCCGCGGTCGCGGCATCGACCACCTTCTTGAAGGCGGGATCGTCCTTGCGCAGCATGATGCCGTAGGGCTCGGGCTTGGAGAACGCATCCTTGGAGATGACATAGTCGTCCGGGTTCTTCGAGCCGGCGACGAGGCTCGCCAGCAGGATGTCGTCCATGACGAAGGCGACCGCGCGGTCGGTCTCGACCATCAGGAAGGCTTCGGCGTGATCCTTGGCCGGGATGATATTGGCGCCGAGGCCTTTGGCGACATTGGCCTCGGTGAGCTGCTTGATGTTGGTGGTGCCGGCGGTCGAGACCACGGTCTTGCCCTTGAGATCGTCGATCGATTTCAGGCCGCTCGACTTCTTGAAGACATAGCGGCTGGCCGTCAGGTAGTGGGTGTTGGTGAAGGCGACCTGCTTCTGACGCTCGGCATTGTTAGTGGTCGAGCCGCATTCGAGGTCGATGGTGCCATTGGCCATCAGCGGGATACGGGTCGCTGAGGTCACCGGGTTGAGCTTGACCTCGAGCTTGTCGAGCTTGAGCTCCTTCTTCACGGCGTCGACGATCTTGTAGCAGATGTCCATCGCGAACCCGACGGGCTTCTGGTTGTCGTCGAGATAAGAGAACGGGATCGAGGAATCGCGGAAGCCGAGCGTGATCGCGCCGGTGTCCTTGATGTTCTTCAGCGTGCCGGTCAGCTCCTGGGCCCCGACTTGGCTGACGACGAAGGTCGCGGCGAGCGCGAGCCCGATGTGACGGAAATGTTTCACGTTTTTCTTCCCCTTTCGGATGATGCGGCCCGGATGCAAGCACAAATCGGGCCGGATTAGAATGTAACTTTCGGCTGGATCATCGGCTCAGGTTAACGGGCCTGTCAGTGGCTTTGGCAGCTCGCCGAGATCCCAGAACAGCCCGGCCATCACCGTCAAGGCCTCTTCGGTCAATGGCAGCAGGATGTGCTCATTGGGCGCATGCTGGGAGCAGCCGGGATAGGAGTGCGGCACCCAGATCGTCGGCAGTCCCAGGATCTCGGAAAACACGTCGTTGGGCAGCGAGCCGCCGAAATTCGGCAGCACGGCCGGCGCCTTGCCGGTGGTCTGCTGCACCGAATCCGCCGCCCATTTGATCCACGGGCTGTCGAAATCGGTGCGCGATGCAGCAAAACTCTGCGCGGCGCGCACCTCGACCATCGGAAAACCGCGTCCGACCAGATGCGCGCGGACCGCGTCGATCAGCCCGTCAACCTTCGTCCCGACCACGAAACGCAGTTGCAGCACCGCATTGGCATGGCCCGGAATCGCGTTGGCCGGCTTCTCGATATTGCCCGAGGACATCGCCAGCACTTCCAGCGTGTTCCAGGCGTAGAGCCGTTCAGCGGCCGAAAGACCCTCCTCGCCCCAATTTTCGGCCAGCGCCGGCTCGTCCGCGGTCGGCACCACCTCGACGTCGGCGAGATAGGCGCGGATCTGGTTGGTCAGCCGCGGCGGCTTCAAGGCATCGAGCTGGAGACGGCCGCGGCCGTCGACCAGGGTGGAGATCGCGTTGACCAGGATGGTCGCAGGGTTGGCGAGCACGCCACCCCAATTGCCGGAATGGTGACCGCCGTCGCGCAAGTTCACGTCGAGATGGATGCGGATGCCGCCCCGGCAGCCGAGAAAGAGCGTCGGCCGATCGGCCGAGAGGCGCGGCCCGTCGGAGGCCATGAACAGGTCGGCCTTGAGAGCCTCGCGGTGGAGATCGCAGACCTTGCCGAGATCGGGCGAGCCGATCTCCTCGCCCATCTCGATAATGAACTTGGCGTTGAAGCCGAGCTTACCGCCGCGCGCCTCGCGCACTGCACGCAGCCCGGCCATGTTGATGCTGTGCTGGCCCTTGTTGTCGGCGGTGCCGCGGCCATAGAGGCGCGTGCCGGAAGCATTGGTGCGCCAGGGATCCCGGCCATCACGCCACTCGCCTTCCATACCGTCGACGACGTCGCCATGGCCGTAGACCAGCACGGTCGGCGCAGACGCGCTCTCGTGATGCTCGGCGAACAGGAACGGCGCCTTGCCGCTCGGGGATTCGACGATGCGGCTGGAAAAATCGAGCGCGGCGAAAGCCGGCTGCATCTCCTGCTCCAGATAGGCACGCAGCTCGGGGCCGCGCTGCGGATTCTGGCTCTCGGTCTTGTAGGCGACGCGGCGGTCGAGTTCGGCGAGGAACGCGCCGGACTTGAAATCCTCACGGGCGCGGGCGATGGCGTCGGCTCTGGTCATACTTGCTTTTCGAGATGTGAGACGAAGGACCTTACCTGAGGCGGGTTGGCCTTCGAAAGTGGCGGGGACTGGATAGTTCTTGTAGTTCTCTTCTCGTGGTTCTCTTGGGATTTTCGTTCTTGCTTCCTTGAGACTGGCTTGCCAAGCGCAGCTGCGACGCTGACTTTGGCCTTGCCAAGCGCAAGCCTTCTATTCTTGGCCCTTGCCAAGGGCCAATTATATGCAAGAACTTCGCCAAGTTGGGGCGCACGTCTATCATTCGAAGAGCGCTCAGTACAGAGCGCCGAGGGACCAGCATGGCCAAAGAGATCAGGCTCAACGCCTTTGCGATGAATTGCGTCGCACACCAATCACCGGGCCTGTGGACCCATCCGCGCGACCGCACCGCCGAGTATAACCGCCTGCCCTACTGGATCGATCTCGCGAAGACGCTGGAGCGCGGCCGTTTCGACGGGCTGTTCCTGGCCGACGTGCTTGGCGTCTACGACGTCTATGGCAACAGCCCTGACGCAGCCTTGCGCAATGCAGCGCAGACGCCATCGAACGAGCCGCTGCTGCTACTATCGGCGATGGCGGCGGTGACGCAAAATCTCGGCTTCGGCGTCACCAGCAATCTGTCCTTCGAGCCGCCCTATCCGTTCGCACGGCGGATGTCGACGCTCGATCACCTCACCGAGGGGCGGATCGGCTGGAACGTCGTCACGGGCTATCTCGACAGCGCCGCGCGCGGTGCGGGCAGGGACAAGCAGACCGGGCATGACGACCGCTACGACATCGCCGACGAATATATGGAGGTCGTCTACAAGCTCTGGGAAGGAAGCTGGGAGGACGATGCCGTGCTGCGCGACCGCAAGCGCGGCATCTTCACCGACCCGGCAAAAGTTCATCGCGTCAATCATGAGGGCGCGAACTACCGCATCAACAACACCATTCACCTCAGCGAGCCCTCGCCGCAGCGCACGCCGGTGCTGTACCAGGCCGGCACCTCGCCGCGCGGCCGGCAATTCGCGGCCAGGCACGCCGAGTGCGTGTTCATGTCGGGACCGTCGGCCAAGGTGATCGCGCCGCGCGTCTCCGCGATCCGGCAGGAGGCTGCCGCGCTCGGCCGCAACCCCGCCGAAATCCTGATGTTCTCGATGATGACGATCATCCTCGGCCGGACGGAGGCCGAGGCGAAGGAAAAATACGCCGACTACCGCCGCCACATCAGCCCCGAAGGCGCGCTGGCGCTGATGTCGGGATGGACCGGTGTCGACTTCTCCGGCTACGACCTCGACCAGCAGGTGCGCCACGTCCAGAACGATGCCGGCCGCAGCGCCATGGACAACGTCACCCGCGCCGACCCCGACCGCGTCTGGAGCGTGCGCGACGTCATCGAGCATGTCGGCATCGGCGGCGCCGGTCCGGTCGTGGTCGGCACATCGGAAAGTGTCACCGACAAGATCGAAGACTGGTTCGAGAAGACCGACGTCGACGGCCTCAACGTCGCGTTCGCGATCTCGCCCGGCGATTTCGAGGACATCGCCGACATGCTGGTGCCGGAGCTGACACGGCGCGGGCGGTACAAGCGCGAATACGCCAAGGGCACGTTGCGGGAGAAGCTGTTCGGTGGGGGCCGCGCGCGGTTAAGTGCGCCGCATCCGGCCGCGGGGTATCGCGTGGGGAAGAAGGGGTAGGCGGAAAATCGCGCCACAGGCAGGCTGTCGTCCCCGCGAAGGCGGGGACCCATAACCACAGGGAGTGGTTTGGCGAAGACTCGGGAGTTCGGTACGCCTACCAGCCGCAGTCGATAGATCACGCGGTATGGGTCCCCGCCTTCGCGGGGACGACAGCGGGGCTACACCTTCCCGTCCACCATCACCTCGATCAGCTTCGTCCCCGGCCGGCCAAACGCCGACGCCAGCGTTGCCTTGAGTTCGCTGACATCGCTGACCTTGATCGCCTCGCAGCCCAGCGCCTTCGCGACGCCGGCGAAATCCACGGGCGGATCGACGAAGTCCATGCCGACGTAATTGTCGTCGCCGTGGAAGGCGAGCAGGCGCTGCTTGATGATGCGATAGCCGCCGTTGTTGGCGATGACGACGTTGAGCGGCAGCTTGTGATGCGCCGCGGTCCAGAGCGACTGGATCGAGTACATCGCGCTGCCATCGCCGGAGAAGCACACGACGGGGCGATCGGGATTGGCAATGCTGGCGCCGACCGAGGCCGGCAGGCCCCAGCCGATGCCGCCGGAGGCGAGCCCGTGATAGCCGTAGCGGTCGCGATGCGGATACAGGGCCGGGATCTGGCGGCTGGAGGTGAGACCTTCATCGACCAGGATGGCGTTGTCAGGCATCGCCTCGACCATTTGCAGCACGAGGAAGTCCGGATCGATCGGTGTGCGGCCGGCACTCTTGCCGATCTGCTCGACCAGCGCCGCGCGGCGCGCGGTCCAGTTCTTCGGCGCGAGTTCGGCGAGACGCTGCTTAGCGCGGCTCGCGAGGGCTGCCCCGCCCATCTCCTTGAGTACCGGGATCAGCGCGCGCAGCGTTTCCTTCAGATCCGCCTTCAGTGCGATCTCGGCCCCGTAATTCTTGGCGATCTCCCAGTCGACGAGGCCGATCTGCACGATGCCGAGGCCCTCAGGCAGCGCGTCGACCTCGCTATAGACCGACATCCGCAAGGGATCACCGCCAAGCGCGATCAGGAGATCGTATGGCGCGAGCGTATCGCGGGCGACCTTCTGTACGCGCGCGAGCGTTCCGACGAAGCTCGGGCTTTCGGACAGAAAGTGCGAGCCGTACGGCGTCGAGGACTGATAGGCCGCAGCGCCGAGCAGCTCGGCGAGTTCAGCGGCCTCCTTCAGCGCATCGCTCTTGACCACCTCGTCCATGGTGACGATCACGGGACGCTCGGCCTTGAGCAGGCGTGCGGCAAAGGCCTTCAGCGCCTCGTCCGACGGTTTCGTGCGCGCATCGATGCGGGTGGAGCGACCGAGATCGATCCCCGCTTCGCTGTTGAGGATGTCGCCGGGCAGCGAGATGAACACTGGCCCGGTCGGCGGCGTCATCGCCACCTTGGCGGCACGGCGCACGATGCGCGGCAGGTCCTCCAGCCGTGTCACCTCGACCGCCCATTTCACCAGCGGCTCGGCCATGCGCACCAGCGGACCATAGAGCACCGGCTCCATCAGACCGTGGCCCTGCTCCTGCTGGCCTGCGGTCAGGATCATCGGCGTGCCCGTGAACTGGGCGTTGTAGAGCGAGCCCATGGCATTGCCAAGGCCGGGCGCGACGTGAACGTTGCAGGCGACGAGCTTGCCCGAAGCGCGGCTGTAGCCGTCGGCGATCGCGACCACCAGGCTCTCCTGCATCGCCATCACGTAAGTGAGATCGGGATGGTCCTTCAGCGCATGCATGATCGGCAGCTCGGTGGTTCCGGGATTGCCGAACAGATGCGTGATGCCCTCGTCCTTGAGCAGCGCGAGAAAGGCGGAGCGGCCGGTAATCTTGTTCTTCATGTTTCCTCCAGGAGCGGACCGTTGCCGCAAGGACCGAAAGCATGATGGCCGAGATGTTGGCAGAGGCGCAAGGAAGCGCGGTCATGGCTGCGTTGCGCTCGGCGGTTTCGTGTCCCGCACGCGTCGCCACGTGCAACGTTGCGGCGCTGAGCCGGGACCCAGTTGCTCACCCCATTCTCCGCTGCATGGGCCCCGGCTCAGCAGCGCACCACCGAAGAGGTGCTGCGCTGCGTCCGGGGCACGAGAGTTGAGCTACATCTCCTCCCGCCCCAGCTCGAACGGATCCTCGCCGCCTGGGCGCTTCTTCTTTTTCGAGCGCTGCCAGACGACGCCGGGAAAGCCCTTCAGCGGCACCAGGGGCTCGCCGGTATAGGCCCATTCCTGCAGCTCCTCGATGGCGATGTGATAGAGCGGCTGGCGGCCGGTGCGCTCGTTGAACAGGGCGCGGGGGATGTTGACCATGTGCGGCCCGCGCGGGCGCTCGTACATGATCGGCGTGCCGCAATGCGAGCAGAAGCTGCGCGCGGTCTTCGTCGCCTTGTCCTCGTAGCGGGTCAGCGCGGTCTTGCCCGAGGTGATGCGGAAGCGCTTCTTCCAGCTTCCGACATAGGTGGCGTAAGCCGCGCCATGGGCGCGCCGGCTGCCGGCGGAATGATCGTGCCAGGCCCAGCGCGCAGGCACGTCGATCTCGAAGGCGACCTTGCCGCAGAGGCATCGGCCCGTGGCGATCCCTGCGGCGGCTGCGGCTTTGGCCATGGACGTCTCTCCGTCGTCATTGCGAGCGCAGCGAAGCAATCCAGAGTGCCTCAGCGGAGAGATGCTGGATTGCTTTGCTGCGCTCGTAATGACGGAATCTGTGGTGGCGGTCGCGCAACAAATCAAGCTCGTCATTTCCGGGGCGATGCGAAGCATCGAGCCCGGAATCCATCCCACGTCCAGGCATGCGGCCCGATGGATTCCGGGCTCGCGACTTCGTCGCGCCCCGGAATGACCGAGAGAGAGCGCCTAAGCCGGCGTCAGCTCGTCATAGACCGGATAATCCGTGTACCCCTTCTCCTCGCCGCTGTAGAAGGTCGCGCGGTTGTACGGCGTGATCGGGTAGCCGTGCTCAAGACGACGCGGCAGATCCGGATTGGAGATGAAGATGCGGCCGAAGGCGATGATGTCGGCGTGGCCTTCCGCGATCGCCGCATTCGCGGTCTCGCCGGTGAAGCCGCCGGCCGTCATCAAGACGCCGCTGTAGAGCGGGCGGAACAGCACCATGGCGGACGGCACGTTCTGCCAATTGACCTCGGCGCGGCCGGCGCCGCTCGAGCGCGGCTCGATGAGATGCAGATAGGCGAGACCGAGCTTGTCAAGCGTCTTCACCACGTGCGTGTAGAGCGGCATCGGATCCGGCTCGCCGGAATCATTGGCGATGCCGTGGGGTGATAGCCGCACCGCGACGCGGTTGGCGCCCCAGACGTCGATCGCGGCCTGCGTGACCTCGAGCAGAAGGCGCGCACGGTTCTCGATTCCGCCGCCATATTGGTCCGTGCGCTGGTTGCTGCGCGATTGCAGGAATTGCTCGAGCAGATAGCCGTTGGCGCCATGGATCTCGACACCGTCGAAGCCGGCGGCGAGCGCATTCTTGGAACCCTGCCGGAATGCTTCCACGATGCCCTTGACCTCATCGGTCTCCAGCGCGCGTGGCGTCTCGTAGTCGGCGATCTTGCCGTCGGCCGTCATCGCTTTCATGCCTTCGGCCTTGATCGGAATTGCCGAGGCCGAAACCGGCAGCTCACCGCCATGGAAGGAGGAATGCGAGACGCGACCGACATGCCAGAGCTGGAGGAAGATGATGCCGCCCTTGACGTGCACGGCATCCGTCACCTCGCGCCAGCCTGCGACCTGCGCCTCCGAATAGATGCCTGGCGTCGCCGGGTTGCCGCGGCCGTGCGAGAGCACCGGCGAGGCTTCGGCGATGATCAAGCCGCCCTTCGTCGCGCGCTGGCCGTAATACTCGGCGTTGAGCGGCCGCGGTGCGAAAGTGTCGCGCTCGGCCCGCATGCGCGTCAACGGCGCCATCGCGACGCGATGCGCGAGCCTGTAGGGACCGACCTGCAACGGCCGAAACAACGCTTCGAATTTCATGCTGGCCTCAACTGGAGCTTGGTAAGATGACGATCATAGAGCGGGGGCGAAACCTGGAGAAGGCGCCGCCCCCACGAAGGAAACTCCTCCCCGCGAAACGCAGGAGGGACATTAGGCCGTCTTGATCCAGACGGCCTTCACGTTGAGATATTCCTCGACGTGCTGCTTGCCGGATTCGCGGCCGTAGCCGCTCATCTTGTAGCCGCCGAACGGCACCGCCGGGTCCATCGCCTGGTAGCAATTGACCCACACCGAGCCGGCACGCAAGCGTTTCGCCACCGCATGGGCCTTGCTGACGTCGCGCGTCCACAGGCCGGAGCCGAGGCCGAAGGTGGTGTTGTTGGCGCGCTTGACCAGCTCGTCCATGTCCTTGAACGCGATCGCGGAAATGACGGGGCCAAAAATCTCCTCCTGCGCGATGCGCATGTTGTCCTCGACACCCGCGAACACCGTCGGCGAGACGAAGAAGCCCTTCGACAGCGCGCCTTCGGTGACACGGCCGCCGCCGGCAAGCGCCTTCGCGCCTTCCTTCTGGCCGATGTCGAGATAGCCGGTGACGCGCTCGAGCTGCTGCTCGGAGACGAGCGGGCCGATCTGCACGTTGGGATCGAGGCCGTTGCCGACCTGCAGCTTCTTGCCGAACTCGGCGACGCGGCCGACGAACTCGTCGTAGATCGAGTGCTCGACAAACAGGCGCGTGCCGGCGCTGCAGATCTGCCCCGAATTGGCGAACACCGCCATCGCGGCACCCGGCACGGCGGCGTCGAGATCGGCATCGGCGAACACGATGTCCGGCGACTTGCCGCCGAGCTCGAGCGAGACGCGCTTGAGGTTGCCGGCGGAGGCACGGATGATCGACTGGCCCGTGACATGCGAGCCGGTGAACGCGACCTTGTCGACGTCGTGGTGCGAGGCGAGCGCCGCGCCCGCGGTCTCGCCATAGCCGGGAACGACGTTGATGACACCGGGCGGCACGCCCGCTTCCAGCGCGAGCTCAGCGATGCGCAGCGAGGTCAGCGGCGCTTCTTCGGCCGGCTTGAGCACCACGGTGCAGCCGGTCGCGATCGCCGGGCCGATCTTCCAGATCGTCGCGGTCAGCGGCCCGTTCCAGGGAATGATGGCGCCGACGACACCGACCGGCTCCTTCAGCGTGTAGGAGAATATCTCGCCGGGCAGCGAGTTCTCGATGGTCTCGCCATGAATCGCGGTGGTCTGGCCGGCGTAATAGCGCAGCATGCCGACGGCGCGCAGGCGGTAGGCACGGGTGCGGCTCAGCGGCGCGCCCATGTCGAGCGTGTCGAGCTGCGACAATTCGTCGAAATTCTTCTCGACGAGATCGGCGAGCTTCAGAAGCAGGTTCTGCCGCTCGAACGGCTTGACCTTGCTCCACGGACCTTCGAAAGAGCGGCGCGCGGCCGCGACCGCACGATCGATGTCTTCCTTGTCGCCTTCGGCGACGGTTGCGAGCAGCTCGCCAGTGGCGGGATTGCGGGTCTCGAAGCGCTTGCCCGAGGCTGCATCGACCCACTTGCCGTCGATCAGCATCTGCTTGTAGGACCCGTTGGCGAACGGATGGCGCGTGATCGGAATAGCCTGCGACACAGCCATGGCTGCACTCCCTGTCAGGTGATTGATTGGTTCGATCTGGGCGGGATCGTTTTGTCGAGGATACAGCCGCGCCTGATAGGCGTAAAGGCAGCGCGCAACGAAGACCTCCCATGCCGACTTGTGCAGGGTCGCACGGCTGCCATGCTATAGCTCGGCTGAAGGCTTTCCACGGAGACGCTCGATGTCACATCCCGCCATCGTCAAGGACAATGTTGCCGTGATCACGGGTGGCGCAGCCGGCATCGGATTTGCCGCCGCCGCGGCATTTGCGCGCGCTGGAATGAAGGTGTGTATCGCGGATGTCGACGAGACACGGTTGGCAGAAGCTGCAACAAGATTGTCATCCGTAACATCGGCCGCAAACGTCATGACCTCGGCCGTCGATGTTAGCAGGATCGAGAGCGTGACGGAACTCGAGCGCGCCGTCCACGCGCGGTTCGGCGGCACCGATGTCCTCATGAACAATGCCGGCATTCAGCCCGGCAGCACCTTGTTCGACGCGCCGGACAATTGGCAGCGCATCATCGCCGTCAACATGTGGGGCATCATCAACGGCTCGCGCATCTTCGCACCCAACATGATCGCCCGTGGCAGGCGCGGCCTCATCATCAACACCGGTTCCAAGCAGGGCATCACCACGCCGCCCGGCGATCCCGCCTACAACGTCTCCAAGGCCGGCGTGAAGGCGTTCACCGAGGCGCTCCAGCACGAGTTGCGCAACACGAAAGACTGTCGCGTCACGGCGCACCTCTTGATCCCCGGCTTCGTCTTCACCGGCCTGACCGCAAAGGGCCGCACCGAGAAGCCGGCCGGCGCCTGGACGCCGGAGCAGACGGTCGATTTCATGCTGGCGCGGCTGGAGGTCGGCGACTTCTACATTCTCTGCCCGGATAATGACGTGCCGCGCGCGCTCGACGAGAAGCGCATGCTCTGGGCGGCCGGCGATATCGTCGAGAACCGCCCGCCATTGTCGCGCTGGCATCCGGATTACGCCGATGCGTTCGCGAAGTTTGTGGCGCGTGAGTAGGCCTGCACCGCTCTCTCGCTCGTCCCCGGGTCTCACGGAGAGGGTGGGGTCACGGCCGCCTGGCCTTGCCCCACCTTGACTCCCCCAAAATTCGTTATACAACATAACTATTCTGACAAGGACGCAAATGACACAAGGAAACGCCGAGACCGCGAATGCGGGTCCCTCCGGGCTTTTGAGGATCGAGCGGGCGGACCGGGTTCTGACCGTGGGTCTGAACCGGCCGGCCAAGCGCAATGCGCTCAATGACGGCATCATCCTGGAAATCGGCGAGTGTTTTGCGAACCTGCCCGAGGATATCGGCGCGGTCGTCATCCACGGTATCGGCGACCATTTCTCCAGTGGTCTCGACCTCTCCGAGCTGACCGAGCACGACGCCACCGGCGGGCTCCTGCACTCCCAGATGTGGCACCGGGTGTTCGACCGCATCCAGTACAGCCGCGTGCCCGTGATCGCAGCGCTCCGGGGCGCCGTGATCGGCGGCGGGCTGGAGCTTGCCTGCGCGGCCCATATACGCGTCGCCGAGCCCTCGACCTATTTCGCGCTGCCGGAGGGGCAGCGCGGCATTTTCGTCGGCGGCGGCGGCTCGGTGCGGCTGCCGCGGCTGATCGGCGTTGCCCGGATGATGGACATGATGCTGACGGGACGCGTCTACAGCGCGACCGAGGGCGCGTCCTACGGCTTTGCGCAATATCTGACGGAGGCCGGCAACGGGCTCGGCAAAGCACTGGAGCTTGCGACCAAGGTGGCGTCCAACGCCCCGCTGACGAATTTCGCCGTGCTCCAGGCGCTGCCGATGATCGCAGAAACCAATCCGCAGACCGGCCTGTTGATGGAGTCGCTGATGGCCACCGTCGCGCAGAGCGACAAGGAGGCCAAGCGGCGGATCCGCGAATTCCTCGAGCACAAGACCGCGAAGGTGAAGCCCAAATCATGAGCGTAAAGTCATGAGCGCCCAGCCGTCCTCTTCCGGCATCGAGCGCGGCGCGAGCAATTTCCCGCTGCGGCCCATCTCGTTCGGTGATCCCGTCGTCAACATCGAGCGGCGCGACGACGGCACGATTTACCTGCGGCCAAAGCAGCCGCTCGGCGAATATCCGGTCCGCATCACCGACCGCCTGCATCATTGGGCCACGACGACGCCGGACCGCGTCTTCATGGCCGAGCGCGAAGGCGGCCGCGGCTGGCGCAAGATCACCTATGCCGAGCTGCTCACCGCGAGCCGGCACATCGCCTCCGCATTGATCCAGCGCGGCCTGTCGGCGGAGCGGCCGGTCGTCATCCTCTCGGGCAATTCGATCGACCACGCGCTCCTGGCGTTCGGCGCGTTCTATGCCGGCGTTCCGTTCTGCCCGGTGTCGCCGGCCTATTCGCTGGTGTCGAAGGATTACGGCAAGCTGTCCTATCTGATGAAGCTGCTGACGCCGGGCCTCGTCTTCGCCGACGATGCCGACAAGTTCGCCGATGCGCTCGCCGCCAACGTCTCGCTCGGCACCGAGATCGCCGCGTCCTATGGCCAAGTGCCGGGCCGCGACGTCACCCTGCTGGCCGACCTGATGGCGACGCCGATCCGTGGCGACCTCGACGATGTCCACGGCCGGATCGGCCCCGACACGATCGCAAAATTCCTGCTGACCTCGGGCTCGACCGGTAATCCCAAGGCCGTCATCAACACCCAGCGCATGATCTGCGCCAATCAGGTGATGCTGCGCGAGACGCTCGCTTTCCTGAAGGACGAGCCGCCAGTCATCATCGATTGGCTGCCGTGGAATCACACCTTCGGCGGCAATCACAACATCGGCCTGACGCTCTACAACGGCGGCTCGATGTATCTGGACGCCGGCAAGCCGGTGCCTGGGGGCATCGAGGAGACCGTGCGCAATCTCCGGGAAATTTCACCGACGGTCTATTTCAACGTGCCCAAGGGCTACGAATCGCTGCTGCCCTATCTGCGCGACGACCAGGGCTTGCGAGCCAAGTTCTTCGACCGGCTGCATGCGATGTTCTTCTCCGGCGCGGCGCTGTCGCCGTTCGTCTGGGACAGCCTCGACGAGCTCGCGGCGAAGGAGAAGGGCTATCGCGTGCCGATGCTGACCGGTCTCGGCGCGACCGAGACCGCGCCGTTCTTCATGTCGGTCAATCCGCGCACCAGCCGCTCCGGCCATGTCGGCCTGCCGGTCTCTGGCAACGACGCCAAGCTGGTGCCGAACAACGGCAAGCTGGAAGTGCGCGCCAAGGGGCCGAACGTGATGCCCGGCTACTGGCGCCAACCCGACATCACGGCAAAATCCTTCGACGAGGAAGGATTTTACAAGATGGGCGATGCGCTCAAGCCCGCCGATCCCGATGATTTCAACGCCGGCTTCGACTTCGACGGCCGCGTCAGCGAGGACTTCAAGCTCGCGAGCGGCACCTGGGTCAGCGTCGGCCCGCTGCGCGCGCGCCTCACCGCGGCCTGCGCGCCCCTGGTGCGCGACGTCGTCATCGCCGGCATCAACCGCGACGAGATCTCCGCGCTGGTCGTGCTCGATCTCGACGGCTGCCGGCTGATCAACCCGACACTGCCGCCCGACGATCTCATCGTCGCGACGCGCGACCGCCTGGTGCGCGAGGCTTTCCGCGAGCGCCTGACCCGTTTCCTCGGCCAGGCCACGGGATCCTCGACACGGATCACGCGCGCGATCCTGATGGACACGCCGCTCTCGATCGACAAGGGCGAAGTCACCGACAAGGGCTCGATCAACCAGCGCGCAGTGCTGGAGCATCGCGGCGAGCTGATCGAGGAGCTCTACGCTGCCAATCCGTCGAACCGTGTGATATCGGTCGGCTAACATGACAATGGGAGTGAACCAGTCGGCGCTTCCTTCACCTCGCCCCGCTTGCGGGGAGAGGTCGAATTTGCGCAACGCGCAAATTCGGGTGAGGGGGAGCCGCCGCGAGTCCCACTGCCACCGCATTCGCGGAAGCAAGCCCCTCACCCAAACCCTCTCCCCGTAAGAACGGGGAGAGGGAGCAGACCGGCCGATCCGGTCGCACCCAAGAACGGTCAAAGGAGAACGCCATGTTGTTGAAGGATCAGGCAGCCATCGTCACCGGCGGCGCATCGGGACTTGGTGCGGCCACCGCAAGAACGCTGGCGGCACAGGGCGCCAAGGTCGCTGTGTGCGACCTCAACACCAAGCTGGCCGAAACGGTCGCGGCAGAGATCAAGGGCGTGGCCGTCACCTGCGACGTCTCCGATGCCGCCTCCGCTGAAGCCGCGATCGCGCAGGCGACCAAGGCCCACGGCCCGGCGCGCGTGCTGGTCAATTGCGCCGGCATCGGCGTTGCCAAGCGCGTGGTCGGCCGCGACGGCCCGATGGCGCTTTCGGATTTCGACAAGGTGATCAAGGTCAACCTGATCGGCACCTTCAACATGCTGCGCCTCGCCGCCACCGAAATGTCCAAGCTGGAGCCGCAGACGACCGGCGAGCGCGGCGTCATCATCAACACCGCCTCCGTTGCCGCCTATGACGGCCAGATCGGCCAATCCGCCTATTCGGCCTCCAAGGGCGGCATCGTCGGCATGACGCTGCCGATCGCGCGCGAGCTCGCGCAGTTCGGCGTCCGCGTGCTGACGATCGCCCCCGGCCTGTTCCTGACGCCGCTGCTGGCGAACCTGCCGCAGGAGGCCCAGGACTCGCTCGCCGCCGCGATCCCCTTCCCGCGCCGGCTCGGACAAGCCGACGAGTTCGCAGCGCTCGCGCTGCACATGGTCGAGAATGCCTACCTGAACGGCGAGGTGGTGCGCCTCGACGGTTCGCTGCGCATGGCGCCCAAGTAAGGCAGCGCTCATGTTCGTGAACCGGCGCGAGGTCCAGATCCAGTGGGGCGATTGCGACCCCGCGAACATCGTCTACTACCCGCGCTATTTCGCGATGTTCGACGATTCGACCTCGACCCTGTTCGAAGCCGCCGGCTTCTCCAAGCAGGACCTGGTCCGCAAATACGGCCTGGTGGGCATTCCCATGGTCGATACGCGGGCCAAGTTCTACATCCCCTCGACCTATGGCGACTGGATCACCATTGAAACCAAGATCGAGAGCATCAAGCGCTCGAGCTTCGAGGTGAAGCACAACGTCTACAAGGGCGAGGCGCTCGCCATCGAGGGTTTCGAGACCCGCGTCCTGGTCGGCCGCGATCCCGTTAACCCAGACAAGTTGAAATCGGCACCGTTCCCGGCGGAAATGGTAGCCAAATTCACGGGAAGCTAAATCGCCGCATCACCAAAAGAGGGGGCTGAATTACCCCCCGATTTCTGCTTTCAAATAAACACGTCAAGGGAGGAATAGATGAAACGCTTTTATTTGACCGCTGCCATCACTGCGGCTGCGCTGGCCCTGCCGGCATTGCCCGCGCTGGCCCAGACCAGCGAAGTCACCATCGGCATCACCACCACCACGACCGGCCCGGGTGCGGCACTCGGCATTCCCGAGCGCAACGCGCTGGAATTCGTGCCGAAGGAGATCGGCGGCGTGCCGCTGAAGGTGATCGTGCTCGACGACGGCGGCGATCCCACCACCGCCACCACCAACGCCCGTCGCTTCGTCACCGAATCCAAGGCCGACATCATCATGGGCTCGGCGCTGACGCCGCCGACCATCGCGGTCTCCAATGTCGCCAACGAAGCCGGTATCCCGCACTTCGGTCTGGCACCCTTCCCGATCACGCCGGAGCGCATGAAGTGGTCGGTGGCGATGCCGCAGCCGATTCCGATCGTCGGCAAGGTGCTGTACGACCACATGAAGTCCAAGGGCGTGAAGACGCTCGGTTATATCGGCTATTCCGATTCCTACGGCGACCTCTGGTTCAACGACCTCAAGGCGCAGGCCGTGCCGATGGGAATGACGATCGTCGACGAGGAGCGCTTCGCCCGTCCCGACACTTCGGTGACCGGCCAGGTGCTGAAGCTCGTCGCCGCCAATCCCGACGCCGTCCTGGTCGGGGCGTCCGGCACCGCGGCCGCGCTGCCGCAGACCGAGCTGCGCGAGCGCGGCTACAAGGGCCTGATCTACCAGACCCACGGCGCGGCCAGCATGGACTTCATCCGCATTGCCGGCAAAGCGGCGGAAGGCGTGCTGATGGCCTCGGGTCCCGTCATGGCCCCCGAGGAACAGCCGGACAGCGCGCTGACCAAGAAGCCAGGCCTCGCGCTGAACTCCGCCTACGAGGCAAAGTACGGCCCCAACAGCCGCAGCCAGTTCGCCGGCCATTCCTTTGATGCGTTCGAGATCCTCAAGCGCGTCATTCCAGCGGCGTTGAAGACGGCCAAGCCCGGCACGCCGGAATTCCGCGAAGCCATCCGCCAGGCGCTGCTGACGGAGAAGGAGCTGGCGGCGAGCCAGGGCGTCTACAACTTCACCGAAAAGGACCGCTACGGCCTCGACGAGCGCTCGCGCATCCTGCTCACGGTGAAGGACGGCAAGTACACGCTGGTGAAGTAGGCGCGGCGAAGATTCGAGACGACGAGAGCCGGCCCGATGGGCCGGCTCTTTTGTTTGGTCAATGGGGCAAGCTGCGGCACCGGCCCAGGTGCGCCCCCTCTCCCGCAAGCGGGAGAGAGGTTGCACCGAGTCAGCCGATGCACCGCGGCTACGCCGCCTGCCGCAACGGGGTCCAGGCGAACTCGGGATAATAGTCGTCCATCATGCGGTCGACATAAGCGGTGAGGTTCGGAAATCCCTCGGCCCGCTCGCGCAAGGCGGATTCAAAGAACGGCGAGAGAACGCCGGCGAGCATGCCGAACGCAGTGGCATCGACGCCGCAGGGCCTGTTGCCCATCAGGTAGGCTTTGTCGCCGAGCTGCACCGAGAGCGCGAACAGCGAACGCACGGCAAGATCGACGTCGTCATCCGGCGCATGGCGGCCGAGTCCGGAGAGCAGGTAGTTCTCGGCGACGCGGAACTGCGCATCCTCGCGCAGCTTCTCGCGATTGTGCTCCGGCGCGCCGTCGAAGAAATGCGCGGGCCCCTTGGCGAAATTGACCGGATCGACCCAGCGCGCGCCCACCAGCGCCCAATACACATGGTGCTCGATCATGCGCTCGAACGCCCAGGCCTGCGCCCGCTCGGCCAAAGTGAGGCCGGCATCGAAATCGAAGCCATAGCGGCGCTCGATATGGGCCCGGATGAAGGTGGAATCGGCCACCGCCTCGCCGCCGTCGTCGATGAAGGGCAGCTGCCCCTTGGGCGAGGCCGGCGGCATCGCCCGCTCTTTCCGGTAAGGCAGTCCCGCCATCTTGAGCTGCACCTCGGTCTTGGTGACGAAGGGGCTGATTTCCGGCAGGCCGAAGCCGGCGCCAAAACCGTAAAGCGTGATCATGCAAGCTCTCCTGAACCTGTCGAACGAGTGGAAGGAACCTAGCGGCCGGCTGCTGCCACCATGGTGGCAGCAGCCGTGATATCTTCTGCGAAGCGGGCCCCGCGCCAGGCGCGGCCCATCAGATGGCGGACCAGCGCATCCGCGGCATGGTTCAGCGAGCGTGTCACCACGCTTGCGAGCGCAAATCGGAGATCAACGGCCATGAGATCAAGCGGAACGAGGCGGCCAAACGCCCAAGCCCGCAACATTTGGCCGTGCCACAGCTGCGCCCGCCACAGTGGACCGGCCTGGCCGAAATGGGTTGGAATGATCATGGACAAATCCTCTTCAGTCGATGTGTTGTCCCGGTATAGAACCCCCCTGCTGCCAACATCCTGTCAGCAGCCGCGCGCCGATTTCTGATCCATCGTTCGAGAAGAGAATTGTCATGAGACGCGCCGACCGGCTGTTTCAAATCATCCAGGTGCTGAGGCGCACGCGTAAGCCGCTGACGGCAGACGCGATCGCGGCCGAGCTCGAGACTTCGAAGCGCACCATCTACCGCGACATCGCAACACTGATCGGCCAGCGCGTGCCGATCCGCGGCGAAGCCGGCATGGGTTACATCCTGGAAAAGGGTTTCGACCTGCCGCCCCTGATGCTGACGCCGGACGAGATCGAGGCGGCCGTGCTGGGCGCGCAATGGGTCGCGGGCCACGCCGATTCCGCGCTGGCGCGCGCGGCCGAAGACTTGATGGCCAAGATCGCCGATACCGTCCCGGAGCGCCTGCGCCCCTTCGTGCTGGAGCCGGCGAGCCGGGCGCGTCCGAGCTGGAACCGGGAACCGGACCGCCTGGACATGGCGCGCACGCGCACCCAAATCCATGAAGGCAAGAAGATCATGCTGCGCTATCGCGACGAACAGGGCCGCCCCAGCGAGCGCATGATCTGGCCGATCTCGGTCGGCTATCTCGAAGCGGTGCGGCTGCTGGCGGCCTGGTGCGAGCTGCGCGGCGACTTCCGCAGCTTCCGCACCGACCGCGTGGTCGAGGCGACCTATCTCGACGAGAAATATCCTGAAAGGCGCGACGTTCTGCGCGCGAGATGGCGGCAAAGCCTGGTCTGGGGTCCGCCGAAGGACACGTGAGGACGATGGACGAGACCGAGCTGTCGAGCTGTTGCCAGGGCTGCGGCGCCTGCTGCGGCTATTCGCAGAACTGGCCGCGCTTCTCGATCGAGAGCGACGAGGAGCTTGCGCTGATCCCGGAGGCGCTCGTCAACGACCGGCAATCGGGCATGCGATGCGAGGGCGATCGCTGCGCGGCGTTGCAAGGCGAGATCGGAAAGATGACGGCCTGTGGCATCTATGACGTGCGGCCGGAGGTGTGCCGCACCTGCATGCCTGGTGACGCCGAATGCGCGATGGCGCGGCGGAAGTTCGGCCTGCCCGTTATCGAGGCCGCTTAGGCGGGGACGGCTTCGCCGATCTCGTCGTCGAGCTCGTCATCCAGCGGTGCGAGCACCGAGAGCGGCTTGGTCGACAGCGTGATCGGCTTGCGCCCACCCGTCAGCGACGTCGAAGCTTTCGCGGTGCCTTCGCGCGACAGCGCGAAGAGCGTCGAGCCGACGCGGCCGCCATTCTCGATCAGATCGCGCTCGCTGCAGCTCGCTGCGATCGCGACCGCCAGCGAGTGCAAATGGCTACGGCGGTAGCAGAACAGCGCCAGCCTGGCGCGCACGTCAGGGGAAACACTCTCAACCAGCCTCGGCAGGCCACTCTCGCTGGCGCGATACATCTCGCCAAGGAGCTCGTCGCGGACCGGGCAGAAATCGCTTTCAAAGGCGTCGCGGCTTGAAAACATTGCAGTTCTCCCTCGTGTGAGGAAGATGCAGCGCAATTCTCTAACGAAAGGTTAACCACGCTGCCCGGTAGTCACCCGGGGTAGTTGCGCGTCGGCCGCGAATCGGTGGGGCGCAGTGGGGACTCGGGGACTACCGCGCCGGCTGGGATAGCGGGGCACCGGCGTCTCCACTGCGTCATGGCCGGGCTTGTCCCGGCCATCCACGGACAGCCCAGATGCACGAAGAACGTGGATGCCCGGGACAAGCCCGGGCATGACGACCTCTAGTGCCGATGAAAAGTTGCCTCGCTCAAAAGGGCAGCCCGCCCTCAGTTCGCCGCCATGAAGATCGCGAGGCCGAAGCCGGTCAGGTGGTGCAGCGCCTGGTCGACGCCGATCAGCGTCCAGAACCAGGGATGGGCGAGGTCGACGCCGAAATTGGCGGAGACGTATCCCTTGGCGCGGTCGATCGTGATGTGGATCAGGAAGTCGATGAAGGCCACGAACCAGAATCGCGGCGCCACGATCACGATCAGCGGCAGCGCGACGGCAAGGTGGACCAGGCAGTGCACCAGGAGCGGCAGGGCCCAGCCATGCTTCTGATCCTTGCCGTGCGCCATCCAGGCGGTTTGAAGAACGAAATCGGCGATGACGTGCTTGAAGGTGAGCAGCAACATCCAGCCAATGAGCGCTTCAACCGGAATCGCCGATGACATGGGTGGAAACGACAAAGCTGACGCCCTCATTGACGTGACGAGAAGAATTGGAGCGTTCAGCGCAACTTCTTCTTGGACCGGTCAAGCGCCGGGACGCGCAATTTATGACATCTCCCGCGGCGGAATGCAGCCGGGTGGAACCGGAAAATCGCCAAGTGTGGCTAACCGGTGATAGGAGTGCCAATCGCCGCGGACATATCGAGTAAGGTTACCTCCGGCTCGAAATTTGCATTCCGCCGCCTTCGCGCTATCATCGGCGATCGGGAATATCGTTCTTTTTTCAGGCGTTTACGAATTACCGGGGCCCGCCGCGCTTCCAAGCCACGCGCCGCCGCCAGCCAAACGATAAGGCCAGAGTGCTGCCATGAGTACCGAAGGCCCCATCGCATCGCCGACCATGCCGCCGCCCCGGCGCCCCAAGGTGATCAAGACCAACCAGCAGCAGGTTCTCCTCTACGTCGTGCTGACCCTGCTGCTGTCGTTCGCCACTGTCTGGGCCGGCCGCACGCTGGTGCACAATTCGGAGACGCTGACCTTTGCCGTCGGCGGCCCCAACAGCGATGAGGCGCTGTTCGCGGCCAAGCTCGCCGCCCTCCTGAAGAACAACGCGTCGCGCTTGCGGATCAACATCGTCAACAACGCCGACAATGCCAAGGCGCTCGCGCAGTTCGACCGCAGGCAGGCCGACCTCGCCGTGCTGCGCACCGACGCCAAGGTGCCGCTGCGGGCGCGCACGCTCGCGATCCTCGAGCACGATCTCGTGCTCCTGCTCGGTCCCGGCAACAAGAAGATCAAATCGCTGGCCGAATTGAAGAAGAAGAAGGTGGCGGTCGTCGCCGAGAACGAATCCTCGCTCGCCTTCGTCCGCAGCATCCTCGACGTCCCCGATGGCCCTGAGGCTGCGAAGATCCAGATGGCGCCGCAGGGCGCGACGCTCGACAAGCTGTTCGCCCCGGCAAACGGCTTCAGCGCGGTGATCGCGATCGTCCACGCCTCGAAGGCAGTCCGGGACAAATCCTATGAGCAAGCCGCCAAACGCGGCGGCTTCACACTGAACACCATCGAAGAAGCCAAGACGCTGGCGCGCAAATTTCCCGGCATTTCCGACGAGACCGTAACGGCAGGCTCGGTGTCGACATCCCCGCAGATTCCCGACGACGATCTCGACACGATCGGTCTCGAATGGCTGCTGGTCGCGCAATCCCGGATATCCCCAAGCACGGCCGGCGAGCTCGCCCGCACCGTCTACGAGAATAAGTCGGCGCTCGGGCTCGACAACGGCTTTGCCACCAGGATCGAGCCGGCCTCGGTGGAGAAGGACGCCTTCGTGATCGCGCATCGGGGCGCCGCCGACTACATCAACGACGACACCAAGTCGTTCCTGGATAAGTACAGTGACGTGATGTATCTGGGCGTCGCCGCGCTCAGCATCATCGGCTCGATCTTCGCGGCGATCTACGCCAAGATCACGCGGATCGCGCCGGAGAAGGCCAGCGAGCTCTCCACCGCCATCCTGGATATCGGCGAGCGGATCGAGCACGCCCATTCGCTGGATCAGCTCGAATGTCTCCAGGATGAGCTCGAGACTATCTTGCGCGGTGCCGTCATCGGCCTCAGGGACGGCACGATCAGTACCGACGGGCTCGACACCTTCAAGCTCGGCTACGAATTCGTCCGTGACGAGATCGGCATGCGCCGCGACTATCTGAAACGTCATGCCGGCGAAGCCGACAAGACGGTACGCGATGCCGGCCCGGCTCCGTCGGACGACAGCAATGTCGTGGTGGTGAAGACCGCCCAGAGCGCCTGACCCCGCCGGATTGAGCACACCACCGTCCGTGTCCCGGACAAGCTGCAATGCACAAAGGCGTTGCAGCGCTGAGCCGGGACCCAGGAACCGGCGACAATATGCGTTGCCACATGGGCCCCGGCTCTGCGGCGCATCACTGCGTGCTGCGCTGCGTCCGGGGGACGACACCGAGGCCCGTCCGATCGCCAGCCGGCCGTCTGGAACCCTGCCCATCCGCAACCGTTGGTTTCCGGTTGCAACCGGAGAACGCGGCATGCGTGCACTCCTCATCATCCTCCTTCTGGGAATGCTGGCGGCGGCCGGCTACTTCGCCTATTCCGCAATGGCGGTCGAAGGTGAGCCGATCCCGACGGAAGGCTATGTGGCGCTGGCGCTGGGCGCGGGGTTCTCCGTCATCGTCGGCGTCGGGCTGATGGTGCTGCTGTTCTTCAGCAGCCGCCGCGGCTACGACGAACCGCCACATTTCAGGTAGGGCACCTCGCCAGGGACAGCGGCGTGGACGGCAGGCCCGGTGCAGCGGCGCGGCAAACGACCGGCGCCGTCGTTGACGGCCTCCGCCCGGGCGGGCACTTTGGCGCCGACAACGGAGATGAGAATGTCGGACACAGCCGACGCAGCTTCTAGCCCCCTGCTCGAAATCATCGGCGCCCGCGCCACCATCCGCCTCAACCGGCCCAAGCATCTCAACCGGCTCCAGGCCGAGGATCTCGACGAGCTGACGAGATTGTTCGGCCGGGTCGAGGCCGACCCTGCTATTCGCGTGCTGGTGCTGACGGGCACCGGGCGCGCCTTCTCCGCCGGCTACGATCTCAATTCAGTCGCGGAACGCGCGGTCAGCGCGAGCGAGCAGCAGAGCGCGGGCTCGGCCTTCGAGGCGGTGGTCAACCGGCTCGAGGATCTCGGCGTTCCCACGATCTGCCGGCTCAATGGCGGCGTCTATGGCGGCTCGACCGACCTCGCGCTCGCCTGCGATTTCCGCATCGGCGTCGATACCGCGGAAATGTTCATGCCGGCGGCGCGACTTGGGCTGCACTACTACCCGAGCGGCATCAAACGCTACGTGACTCGCCTCGGCATGGACAATGCGAAAAAGCTGTTCCTCACCGCGCAGAAGATCGACGCTCCGGAGATGCTGCGTATCGGCTATCTCACCGCGATGGTGCCGGTGGACTTGCTGGATCAGGAGGTCGACAAGCTCGCTGCGATCCTCGCCGGCAACGCCCCGGAGGCGATGCGCGGCATGAAGCGGGCGATCAACGAGTTCGCCCGCGGCGAGCTCGAGGAGGACGCCGCCGATCAGCGCCACCGCGACAGCATGCGCGGCGACGAGATCAAGGAAGGCATCAAGGCGTTCGCCGAGAAGCGGGCACCGCGATTTTGACGCCCTCTCATCCACCCGCCGCGGCGGCATGCTGCGCCGCCATCTCCGCATCTGCGGCATTGATGCGCTGGAACGCCGGCCGCGCCGTCATGCGCTCCGCATAGCGGACGAAGACATCCTTCTTCGGCACGATGCCGAACATCATGGTCCAGCTGAAGGCGACGCCCCACAATACGTCGGCCGCCGTCATGCGCTCGCCGAGCAGATAGGGCCCGTTCGCCAGCTGGGCCTCGAGCGCACCCAGCATCGTATCGTAATCGGCATAGGGCGATTGCGTGATCGGCGCCGGCTCTCGCTGCATGAACTTGTCGATCAAGGCCGGCTCGAACGACGACCCATAATAGGCGATCCAGCGCAGATAAGGCCCGCGCAGCGGATCGTTCAGGGCGGGGGTCAGCCCCGCTTGCGGGAACAGGTCGGCGAGATAGATGGTGATCGCGACCTGCTCGGTCACCAGCGCCTCGCCGTGGCGAATCGCCGGCACCTTGCCCAGCGGGTTGACGGCGAGATAAGCGGGCTTGCGCTGCTCGCCGGCCTTCATGTTGAGGACATGGAGATCGTAAGGAGCCCCCAGCTCCTCCAGCAGCATCCGCGTGCCGGTGGCCCGCGACTGCGGCGAATAGAACAGGGTGATGCGGTTCGGATCGGTCATGGCAATCTCCATCTGGCCGGCTGGCGATGGCGCCGCTTGTAGCGGACCATACCTGACATCCTCTGTCAGGTATGGTCTAAGGGATCATGCGCGCGAGCCGAATGATGTCGATTCTCACCACCCTTCAGGCCAGGGGGATGGTTACCGCTCCCGAGCTCGCGGCGGCCTGTGAGGTCTCGGTGCGCACGATCTATCGCGACATCGACGCGCTCGCGGCGTCCGGCGTTCCCGTTTACGCCGACCGCGGCGCGGAAGGCGGCTATCGCCTGCTCGACGGCTATCGCGTGCGACTGAACGGGCTGTCGCAGAGCGAGGCGGGCGCGTTGTTCCTGGCAGGATTGCCGGGCCCGGCCGCCGCGCTCGGGCTCGATGCCGCGATGATCGCCGCCCAAAACAAGCTGATGGCGGCACTGCCTCCGAATTTGCGCGAGGATGCCGGGCGGATGCAGGAGCGTTTCCACCTGGACGCGCCCGGCTGGTTCGGCGAAGCGGAAGACCCGAAGCACCTGCGCACCATCGCCGGCGCCGTACTGCGCGGGACGCTGATCAGGATTCGGTACCAGAGCTGGCGTGCTGAGAAGCAGCGCCGCGTCGCGCCGCTCGGCCTCGTGCTGAAGGGCGGCAGCTGGTATCTCGCAGGACAAGTCGACGCCAGCGTGCGTACCTATCGCGTCGCACGCGTGCTCGACTGCACAGCCCTTGGCGACCGCTTCGATCGTCCCGCCGGCTTCGACCTCGCCGCCCATTGGCGGGCCGCGACGCTGCGGCTCGAAGCGGAGATGCATCCCAATGTCGCGATCGTCCGGCTGTCGCCGTTCGGCGTGAAGCTGCTCGGCGCGCTGAGCCAGCCCTATGTCAAGGCACGCACGCAGCTCGAGGAGACAACCGATGCAGACGGCTGGCGCATTGCGCGCGTGCCGGTCGGAAAGACATCGTGGCATGCCGCGGCCGAACTGCTGCGACTCGGCCCGGAAGCCGAAGTCCTTGAACCGGCCGATCTCCGCGACAAGATGGCCGAGCTGACGCAGGCGATGGCCGCGCGGTATCGCGCGGCGCAGAAAGCCTGATCGCGGCGCATTCTGCCGCAGCCGACGAAACATTCCTGAAACACGATTCTTCCCGCTTGCCATGAACGCGATCGCGTCTCGTCTCGACGGAAATGCAGGGACGCAACAATGGCCCTAGCGCCGAATGGAGAATGAAGATGTTTCGTAAGCTTGCACTTGGTCTGATCGCCGCCGGCTCGCTCGGCGTTGCCGCTCTCGCCCCCACCGCGGCCTCGGCCGGCGGCTTCCATCACCATCATGGTCATCACCACTGGGGTCCCGGCTGGGGCTTTGGCGGTATCTACCTCAACACCGGCGTCAGCAATTGCTATCAGGAGCGCCTGGTCCGGACCCGTCACGGCCTGCGCGTGCGCGTCGTGAACGTCTGCGCCTACGGGATCTACTGATATCTCGATATCCCGACAAAGCTCCGGTCGCATCGCGGCCGGAGTTTTGCGCTGAGCTAGCCGGCCTGCCGCTGCCGGCGAAACCAAGCCCAGGTCTCGCGCGTCGTTCTGATGTAACCGCGGCCGCGATGGACGATCTCGCCGTCGACAATCGCGTTCAGCTTCGGCAGGGCGTGAAAGGGGATCGAGGGATAAGCGTGGTGCTCGACATGATACGGCATGTTCCACGCGAACCATTTGACGATAGCACCGGTGTAAGTCGTGCGGGTGTTCTGAAAGGCGCTGCGGGTGCGGTCGCAACCGGTATGCTCGGCGTAAAGATAGGGCCGCAGGAAGAACTGCCCGATCACGAGCGGCACGATCCAGACCCAGAGCAGCAGCGCTGAAGAGAACCACAGCGACAGCGCCAGCAGCAGGGCGTAGAGCGCGACATAGGCGCGCGCCTCGGCCACGATGGTGCTGCGCTTGCTCTCGGGAATCCATGGCACGACGACCTTGCTGGTGATCGCGTGGCCGAGCATCAGCCGCAGACGGCCGGCGACCTGGAGCAGGCCGCTATAGGCGAGCGCAAGCTGGGTGTCGGACGTCGGCTTCACGCCAACGATCAGCTCGGGATCCTTTTCGGGGTCCTGCGTGTAGCGATGATGGTCCCAGTGAAACAGGCAGTAATATTCGTAAGGCAGCCCGATGATGAACGCCGAGAGATAGCCGACGCCGAGATTGAGGCCCCGGCTCCTGAACGCCGTCTTGTGCGCGGTCTCGTGCACCGCCATGAACAGGAAGGCGACGACATAGCCCTGCACCACCATCAGCGGCAGCGCCCAGAGCGCGCCCCAGCTCGACCAAACCTTCCAGATCAGCGCGCCCACCAGCACGATCACGCCGTAATGGCCGAGGCTCTGCACCGCACCTCTGATGTTGGAGCGAACCGACAATTCGCGCAGCGTGGTGGGTGTCAGGGGCTTCAGGCGATGGCCGGCGTCCGTTGCGTCGCTCATGATCGATTGCGTGCCCTACTTGCGGAGAAGCTCGGCGATCTCGGCCTTGATGAAGGCCTGGTCGCGGGGATTGTTGATGGGATTGCCGGCGCGGTGGCCATGCAGCGATGGGATCGGATGCAGCACCGCCGATCTCGCGTTGACGAGCTTGCCGAGCTCGTCCTCGTTGTCGTGCACGTCGAAATAGCGGTCGGTCGCGCCCGGCATCAGCAGCATGTGTGCCTTGATCGCCGCCAGCGCGCGATCGAGATCACCGGCGAATGCCACACACCGGCTAATGTCGCCACGCTGCCAGATGCCGATCTGCGCCAGGAGATCGTTGGCATCGCGCCGCGCGAAGGTCGCATCCCAGGCGCGGGCGAGATAATCCTCGAGTGAAGTGAAGCCGGCCTCGCGCCAGAGCTCGTCGCGATAGAAGCCGTGCGACATCGCCCAGCCGGCATAGACGCGTCCCATGGCGCGGTAGCCGGCGACGGGTTTTTCGAGGAAGCGGCCGTCGCGGAAGGCGGGATCGGCCGTGAGCGCGGCCTTCACGCTTTCAAGGAAGACGTAGTTATAGGGCGCGCAGCGGGCGCTGCCGCAAACGACGGCGGCGCGCTCGACCATGTCGGGATGCAGCGCCGACCAGTGATAGGCCTGCATGCCGCCCATCGACCAGCCATAGACCAGCGCAAGCTTCGAGATGCCGAAGCGTTCGGTGAGCAGCCGGTGCTGGACCGCGATGGCATCGTGATAGCTCACCTCCGGGAAGGGCGCGGGCGTGTTCGAGGGCGAAGACGATAGGCCGTTGCCGAACAGGTTCGGGATGATGATGAAGTAGCGCGTGGGATCGAGCACGCCGTCGGGGCCGATCAGCCATTCAATGTCGGTATGCTGCGCGCTGAACGAGGTCGGATAGAGGATGACGTTGTCCCTGGCCGGGCTCAGCGTGCCGTAGGTCTTGTAGGCGAGCTTCAGGGAGGGAAAGACGGTCCCGGATTGGAGCGCGACGTCGCTAGCCTCGAAGATCTCGTCATCGCGCTGCACCGTCATGCACTCAGCTCCCGCTCGCGGAGGCCTTCTCGGCGTCCGCAATGCATCGATCATGCCGGCCCTTGGCCAGATGCTTCGATTGGCCTATATTGTACTTCTAGTACAGTTATTAGAGACCGGCAAGACAAATCCGATCCGCAGCCCGGCTCAGGCGATGGCCGCGAGATAGCGCGCGACCGACGCAGCAAACGCCGCCTTGGCACCGCCGGCGATGTTGCGGCCCCACCAGGCGCCGTAGATCCGGTCGAAGGCGAGCGGCTCGACAGCCGACGCGATCCGCCGTACCGCAGCGGCGTTGAGCGGCATGTAGTTCGGGTAGGAATACATAAAGCTGACGAAGCGCCGGTCCATCGTCACCTGCGCGATATCTCCCGTGAGCAGCGCGCCCTTGCCGTCCGCACCACGCGCATAATGCAGCACGGTGGCGCCGGCGAAGTGGCCGCCGGTGCGCAGCAGCAGCACGTCGTCGGAGAGGCGATGGCTTTCGCCGGTCCAGTGCACGATCGCCGGGTGAGGTCGCGTGACGAAGGCGCGATCGTCGGCATGCAGATAGACCGGCACGCCACCGAACCTATCGCTCCAGTCGGCGGCCGCGCCATAATAATGCGGATGCGAGATCGCAATGGCCTTGAGGCCGCCGAGCGCTGCGATGTGATGGATGGCCTCGTCGCTCGCGAGTGGAATGCAGTCCCACATCAAGCAGCCGCCGCCGTCGGGCACCAGCAGCGCGCGCTGCCCGATGGCAAAGCTCGGCTCCATGCCGATTCCGGTCAGGCCGAGATCGTCGCGCCCCACCAGTCGGTGCTTGCGCGCGAGCTCCTCGCGCGTGAGGAAGGCTTGACCGTCCCAGCCGACGAACTGGCGCTCGTCCTCGCAGATCGGACAGGCCGCAGGGGGATTCCCGCTATCCGGGAATTGAGCGCCGCAGGTTGCGCAGGTCCAGAGGGGCATCGCGCTGATCCATCGTGAGTCCATTCTTGCAAGACATGACGTCGCGCGCGCCGGATCGCAAGAGCAACCGGAACCAACGCCATGAGAGCAGGTTAAGTTCTGGTCCGCCCCGGGCGCCCGCAGCGCCCGCCGAGCCCGTCTCATGCGAGATCCGATTCGATCGGCAGCATCAAGTTCAGCGTCTCGATGACATCGCGCCCTTCAACGTCTCGCATCTGGCCCCTGTTCGCGCTCAATTTCTTCATGGCCGACATGCAGTCGGGCATCGGGCCGTTCGTCGGGGTCTTCCTTCAGGAACGCGGCTGGGCGACCGGCCTGATCGGCACGGCAATGACGATCGGCAACGTCGCGGGCATGCTGGTCACGACTCCGATCGGCGGCTTCATCGATTCCAGCCGCAACAAGCGGCTGTGGGTGATCATTCCCGGCATCTGCGTCGTTTCGGCGTCCGCAATCATCCTGATCTCGCAAAACTTCTGGGCGGTGACGTTCTCGCAAGTCGCGCAATCGCTGGCGAGCGCCGCAATCGTGCCGGCCGTCACGGGCATCACGCTCGGTATCGCCAAGCAGAAGGGCTTCAATGCGCTCAATGGCCGCAACCAGGCGTACAACCACGCCGGCAACATGGTCGGAGCCGCGCTCTCAGGCTATCTCGGCTACAAGTATGGCTATTTTGCCGTGTTCGCGCTGGCGGCCTTGTTCGGCGCCATCGCGATCGCTTGCGTGCTGATGATTCCAGCCAAGGCGATCGACGACCGCGCCGCGCGCGGCAGCAAGGAGGACGATTCCAAGGCGCCGCCGGATGCGATGACGATGCTGCTGAAGCACAAGGCGTTGCTCGTGCTTGCTCTCGCCCTCGCGCTGTTCCACCTCGGCAATGCCGCGATCGTGCCGCTGTACGGACTTGCCGCGGTCGCCGAGGGACAGGCCAACGGCCCGAGCTTCGTCGCAACGACCGTGGTGATCGCACAGGGCGTGATGATCGTGACCTCGCTGATCGCGATGACGGCCGCGAGCAAGCGCAATTACTGGCCGGTGATCCTGGTGTCTTTCATGTTCTTGCCGGTCCGCGGCGTGCTCGCGTTCTTCGTCACGGGATGGTGGGGCGTGGTGCCGATGCAGGTGCTCGACGGCATCGGCACCGGACTGCAAACGGTCGCCGTCCCCGGCATGGTCGCGCGCTCGCTCAACGGCACCGGCCGCATCAATCTCGGCCAGGGCGCCGTGATCACCGTGCAGGGTATCGGCGCGAGCCTCAGTCCCGCTCTCGGCGGCTGGATCGCGCAATGGATCGGCTATGGGCCGACCTTCCTGCTGCTCGGCGGCTTTGGCCTGGCGTCGATCGCGCTGTGGCTGGCCTTCAGTGCGGCGGTGAAGAAGTATTGAGGTTCTCCGGCGCCTGGCGGTCGCGGCGCAAAGTGCTCGATTTGCCCAATAAGCAGGCTGCGGCACCTCGTCGCTGGCTCAGCGCGTAGGTGCGAGTGGTTTTTCGCGCAATCTGGCGCTTTTCCAGTTGCCGCATCCCCGGCGCGCCGACGAAAGTGCGGACCGCAATGAATCGGCAATAGGCGTTCCGGCGATCGATGACCCAGCCGCAGCTCTCATTCGATGGCGACCCGCGCCGAACGGTGCGGCCTATGAGCAATGGCGCGAGCAGTTTTGCCGTCAGGTAGCGAACGTCGATTTCGTGCCGGTTGGTGAAGGGCGCGTTCACCGAACCATTGCGCCTGCCATTCTTCCCCGCCTCAGACTCTCGGCCTCGTTCGGCACGCCGATGTCCTTCGTGTCATTGGGAACGAACGACGAGTTGGTGATCACGACGTCGCCCAATTCGGCATTGCGTGGGGCCATGGGGAAACGGCCACTGGAGGTCGCCGCCGGCGACATCACGATCGGCGATCCCTCGATCAAGGGGGCCCAAATCACGCAACTGGCGTATGGTAATTTCCAGACCGCGCTGCTGCCGCGGAAAGCTCTGCTGCGCGCCTGCCCGAATGCCGAGGACCTAATCGCGGGGTCGATCTCCGGCGCCAACCCGATCACATCGATGTTCCTGCGATATTACGACCTCGCACACGCGCACGCGGACAAGCTCGCGCCGGCGGAGCTCGATGCGGTCTCGCAGCACCTGTTCGACCTCGCCGTCCTGATGCTCGGCGCACGCGGCGATGCCGCCGAAGAGGCTCAATTGCGGGGCCTTGCGGCGGCGCGCTTCGAAGCGCTCAAGTCCGACATCCTGGCTCAGCTGGACAGCCCCGCATTGTCGCTGTCCGACCTCGCAGCCGCGCACCGGATCAGTCCGCGCAGCATCCAATTGCTGTTCGAGCGCGCCGGCATCACCTATAGCGGCTTCGTGCTGGAGCAAAGATTACTGCGCGCCGAACGACTGCTGCGAAGTCCTGCCATGCGCAGCCGCAAGATCATCGAGATCGCGCACCTCGCTGGCTTTCACGACGTCTCCTACTTCCATCGCGCGTTTCGCCGCCGTTTCGGAGCGACGCCCGACGATGTCAGGAAGCTGGCTGGCGAGGCCGAATAAGCGAGTTCCGCCGCGACGGCGCCGGAACGGCGCCTGCTAGGTCCCAAAACTCTTCTGCACCGCCTTGTCGAGCGTCTCGCCGCCGACGAAGCGCTGGCGCAGCTCGCGCTTGAGCAGCTTGCCGCTCGGATTCTTCGGCAGGGCGTCCACGAAGATCACGCGCTTGGGCACCTTGAAATGGGCCATGTGGCCGGCGCAATGCCTGATGACGGCGTCTTCGTCGAGCTTCGCCCCGGTCTTGACCACGACGATGGCGGTCACGGCCTCGATCCAGCGCGGATCGGGCAGGCCGACCACCGCGACCTCGGAGACCTCCGGAATGCGATAGACCATCTCCTCGACCTCGCGGCTCGCGACGTTCTCGCCGCCGGTCTTGATCATGTCCTTGACGCGGTCGACCACGGTGATGTGGCCTTCCTCGTCGACGGTGGCGAGATCGCCGGAGTGAAACCAGCCGCCGGCAAATGCCGCCGCAGTCTTGACCGGATCGTTGTAATAGCCGGAGAGCAGATGCGGCGAGCGATGCACGATCTCGCCGACTTCGCCGACCTTGACATCCTCCATCGCCGTGTTGACGACGCGCGTCTCGACATTGAGCACGGGCTTGCCGGCGGAGCCGGCCTTGCGGAGCTGATCCTCCGGTCGCAGCACGGTCGCGAGCGGCGCGATCTCGGTCTGGCCGTAGAAATTCCAGAACTTGACCGCGGGCAGACGGCGCTGCAATTCGAGCAGCACCTCCACCGGCATGATCGAGGCGCCGTAATAGCCCTTCTGCAAGGTCGACAGATCGGTCTTGTCGAAGTTCGGCGAGCGCAGCATCGCGATCCAGATCGTCGGCGGCGCGAAGAACGAGGTGATCCTGTGCGCCTGGATCAGCGCCAGGATGTTGTCGGCGGTCGGCTTGCCGGTAATTACGCCGGAGGCGCCGAGATACACCTGCGGGCCCAGGAACACATCCAGCTGCGCGCAATGATAGAGCGGCAGAGCGTGCAGGAACTTGTCGTCCACGCTCATGCCGCCGTCGATGATGCAGCTGACATACTGCCACATCACGGCTTCATGGGTCAGCATCGCGCCCTTGGGCAGCGATTCCGTGCCTGAGGTGTAGACGATCTGCGCGAGATCGCGGCTGTCGACCGAGGCGTCCAGGAACGAGCCGTCCGGATGCAGGAGATCATCGAAGGTGGTGAGGTCTGCGGGCGGCGCGGCCGGATCCTCGCCCGGCAGCCAGATCATCTTCTCGACCGCGCAATCCTTTGCGCTCGCCGCGCGTGCGGGCTCGACGAAATCGGGACCGGTCGCGAGCAGCTTTGCGCCGGAGCTCTTCAGGATGAAATTGATCTCGTCCGGATTGAGCATGAAGTTGATCGGCACCAGCACCGCGCCGATCCGCGCCGCCGCGAAGCGCAGCGCAGCGAAGGCGTGCGAGTTGCGCGAGAGCACGGCGAGGCGGTCGCCCTTC
Organism: Bradyrhizobium sp. USDA 223; assembly: GCF_044909005.1. Classification (NCBI taxonomy): domain Bacteria; kingdom Pseudomonadati; phylum Pseudomonadota; class Alphaproteobacteria; order Hyphomicrobiales; family Nitrobacteraceae; genus Bradyrhizobium; species Bradyrhizobium sp. USDA 223. The sequence continues at coordinate 7,333,934 of NZ_JBIYDR010000001.1, read as the reverse complement.
CCGACGCCGAGGCCAAGCAGGCCGCGGCCGAGCCGGTTGCAGATCGCGTCAATCTCGGCAAAGCTCCAGCTCACGTCGCCGCAGCTCACCGCGAGCTTGTTCGGCTCGCGGCCTGCGGAGCGGCGCAGGAGATCGCCGATGGAATGCTCGCGCGCTTTCGAGATGGTGGCTGCAATGTCGCCGGTCATTTCTTCCCCGTGGAATTTTCGTTCAGCACAAAGGCCGCGAGCTTTCGTGTTTCGCGGACCGTAGTCGGCGCCGTCAGCGACGTCAAATTACACGCGGGCAAATAAAACCCGCGAAAACAACCCCATGCACAGTAGACGGTGGCTGCAAGATCAATGGGTTAGGTGGGAAGCGGGATTGGGTGTGAGTCGGGCAGGATTTCAGGAGCCAAAAAGCCAAGGGACAGTGGTTCCACTCGCCCGTCCGGCGCGCCTAAGCGAGCCGAGGAGAATTGGCCGCGATGGTTGCTCCCATCCGAATGACGTCTCCCGTGATTTGCTTCGTCGGGCAAAACAGGAGCATAGTGGCATCATCGCGGTTTGGCACTCCAAGCTCAATTACCCCGCCTGACCAGCGGGCATTCACTGTCAGCGAGCGAAGCGTAGACTTCGCCGCTCGGAATTTTCTCGAGCACGTTGTAGTACTCCCAGGGTGCCTTGACCTCGGACGGATCCTTCACCTGCACAAGGTAGAAGTCGTGCACGAGCTTGCCGTCCTCGCGCAACCGCGCGCCGCGTGCGTAGAAATCGTCGACGGACGTCGCGCGCATCTTCTCCAGCACTGGATCCGTTGCATCCGTGCCTACGGCAGCGACTGCTTTCAGATAGTGGCTGACGCCGGAATAGACCGCGGCTTGCGGTGCCGTGGGCATGGCGCTGCGAAGCTTGAAGAAGCGCTGGCCGAACGCCCGGCTCTCGTCATCCAGCGCCCAGTACCATGCCGTCAGCGTGGTCAGGCCCATGGCGATTTTCGGGCCCATGGCATGAACATCGGTGTCGAACATCAGTTCGGCCACGGGCTTCTGGTTTCCCGTGTTCATGCCGAACTCGTTCCACTGCTTCATCAGATTGACCAGCTGATCGCCGGCATTGGCGAAGGCGATCGCCTTCGCGCCAGACGCCTTCGCCTGCAGGATGAACGAGCTGTAGTCCGCGTTGCCAATCGGGTGATACACCGCGCCGAGCGACTTGCCGCCCGCGGCCGCCAGCACGCGCTGCGATTCCGACACCATGTTCTTGCCGAACGCGTAATCGGCCGCGATGAAGAACCAGGTGTCGTAGCCCTGGCTGACCAGGGTACGGATCGGTCCCGACACCAGATTGTAGGAATCGTGCAGCCAGGCCAGGCCGCTTCGCGAACATTGCTTGCCCGTCAATTCGGTGGTCGCCACCGCCGAATAGATCGCAATCTTGTTCTTGTCGCGCGCCAGCGACTGGATCGCCAGCCCCACGGCCGAATTGGACACGTCGGCGACCATGTCGACGCCGTCGACGTCGAACCATTTCCGCACAATGCCGACGCCGATATCAGGCTTGTTCTGATGATCGGCGGCCAAGATCTCGACCTTGATCGACGGCACTAATTTCTGAAAATCTTCCGCCGCCATCTTGGCTGCCGCAACGGAGCCCGATCCCGACAGGTCGGACAATGGCCCGGTCTGGTCATTGATGATGCCGATCCGGACCACACTACCGGAGAGTTCGGCGGCGCGAGTGGGCGGACAAGATGCGATGAAAGTCCCAACGACGAGAAGGGTAGCGATGCGGCCGTGCCAGTTCATGCGAACACCTTTCCAATAGTGGCGCTTGTGGCTTTCCTCCCTGTGCCGAACGGGCTTAAGCTGCCGTTGCTTTCGCCTTGAGTTTAGAAACTGCCTTCTGCACCGCGGCTGCGCGCTTTTGCAGCCAAGGTTCGGCCTCGCGGCGCATGCGGGAAATCAGCTCACGCGGCGCATTCTGCACGGTGATGTCGAACGGCGGCTGCGGCTGATATTCCAGCATCAGCTGGAGATTTTTCGCAACGTCTTCGCCGCAGAGCTCGGCGGCGACCTGAAAACCGAAATCGATACCGGCGGTGACACCGCCGCCGGAAATGCGGTTGCGGTCAACCACGACGCGTTCGTCGACGGCGATGGCGCCAAAGGCAGCAAGCTGGTCGCTCATCAGCCAATGGCAGGCTGACCTGTATCCGTCGATCAGGCCTGCGGCGCCGAGGATCAGACAGCCGGCGCAAACCGAAGTGATGTAGCGTGCCGATCCACCCTTGTCGCGAACGAAGGCAATCACCTCGTCATCGTCCATGGTGGCGACCTGTCCCGGGCCGCCGCCGATGCAGAACACGTCCAGATCCGGGCAGTCGGCGAACGTCGTGGTTGGCAGCAGCGGAAGACCGACGTCGCTGACGACAGGCTCGATACGCTTCCACAACAGGTGCATGCGGACGTTCGGCAGACGGGCAAACACTTCGAAAGGTCCGGTGACGTCCAGCTGCGTCATCCCGGGATAGTACAGAATTCCGATTTCGATCCGCTTGCCGGACATGGAGCCCTCCTACGTTGGATAACCCATGTTGACAGCGGAGGGCATTTGCCGAAATGTCATTACACACGCAATTCCTGCCAAGCCGTCCCTGCTCAAGGCGCTGCCAATGGCCCGTTCCGTCCGCCGCCGCGTGATCTTCGTGCTGTTCGACGACTGCCTGTTGCTCGACTTCGCCGGACCGCTGCAGGCCTTCGAGTTGGCCTGCGAAACGTCCAAAGCGGGGCAGGCGCCCTATGTCTGGCAGATCTGCTCGTTGAAGGGCGGGCCGGTCAAAACCTCGTCCGGTCTGGAGGTGATCACGACCGCCCTCGCTGATTGCGACCAAAAGAACATCGACACCCTCGTGGTGGGTGGGGGTCCCGGCGTCCATCGCGCCGCTGCAGAAGCCGCGCTGGTCGATTGGTTTCGCCTGGCAGCGCCGAAGGCAAGGCGCGTCTGCTCGGTCTGCACGGGTACATTCGTTCTGGCTGCGGCCGGGCTGCTGCGCGGGCGGCGCGCGGTCACCCATTGGGGTTCCTGTGACCTGCTGCGAGAAAAACATCCCGACGTTTCGGTTCAGGTCGATCCAGTCTTTGTGCATGACGGCGGCATCTGGACATCGGCAGGCGTGACGGCCGGCATCGATCTGGCGCTTACGCTGCTGGAAGATGATCTCGGCCATCGCGAGGCCATGCGCATCGCGCGCCGGCTCGTCGTTTTCCTCAAGCGGCCCGGCGGGCAGGCGCAATTCAGCGTGCCGCTGTCAATGCAGGCCTCGGAAGACCGCGCTTTCGAAACAATTTCGAGCTGGATGCAGGAAAATCTGGGCCGCGATTTGCGCGTCGAAAGTCTCGCCGAACGAGCCGGCATGAGCCCGCGCACCTTCGCGCGCGTGTTTCGCCAGAAGACCGGCCGCACCCCGGCCAAGGCGGTGGAAGAGCTTCGCGTCGAGGCCGCCCGACGCGCGCTGGAAGAGTCCGCCTCCCCTATCAAGGAAATCGCCGCGCGCGCAGGCTTTCAAAGCGAAGAGCATCTGCGCCGCGCGTTCCGCCGCCGCCTGAACGTGTTGCCGCATGACTATCGGACTCGATTCCATCAAGGGTAAAGTCAGCGACAGGCCGGCGGCGGCTCCGCGTTGGGCGTCAATCGCGTCAAATGGACGTCATCGGCAATTGTCGGTCTCGGTGGTCGCGGGCCTCGAGGAGCTAGCCTTCCAAGATCGCGACCGCACGCGTCCATCCGGCCGAGGCGCGCTCGATCTTGACCGGGAAGCATGACACCTTGAAGCCTGACGGCGGCAGCAGTTCGAGATTGTGCAGCTTCTCGAGATGACAATAGCCGATATGGCGTCCGGCCTTGTGGCCTTCCCAGATCAGGCTGGCGTCTTTCGTCTCGGCATATTTCTTCGCGGTGTGAACGAACGGCGCGTCCCAGCTCCAGCCGTCGGTGCCGGTCAGGCGCACGCCGCGCTCGAGCAGGTACATGGTTGCTTCGTAGCCCATGCCACAGCCCGACGTGACGTAGTCCTGCCGGCCATATTTGGCGCCAGCGCTGGTGTTGACCACGACGATCTCGAGCGGCTTCAGCTCGTGGCCGATGCGCTCGAGCTCGGCCTCGACGTCCTTGGCCGTTGCGACATAGCCGTCCGGCAGGTGCCGGAAGTCGAGCTTCACGCCGGGCTGGTAGCACCATTCCAGCGGCACCTCGTCGATGGTCCAGGACCGCTCGCCGCGATTCATGGTCGGGTGAAAATGCCAGGGGGCGTCGAGATGCGTGCCGTTGTGGGTGGAGAGACTGACCTGCTCCACCGCCCAGCCCTGGCCATCAGGCAGATCCTCGGCCTTCAGCCCGTCGAAGAACTGCAGCATGCGCGGCAGGCCCTGCTGATGATCGATATACTGGATCGTCGGATGATTGCCGGGCGGGTCGGCGGGCACGTCGTTCTGGAGAGGGACTGAGATGTCGATCAGCTTGCTCGTCATGGCGCTTCCTCGTCGATTGTTTTCGTTGGCGGCGTCAGCCGCGCCTTCAGACGTCCCCTTCAGGTATCTTGCCGCTCGACGCGGTTCTTCAAGATACCGATCTTCTCGACCTCGAGCTCGATCGTATCGCCATGCTCGAGAAACCAGCCGAGCTCGAGGCCGCAGCCATTGCCGACCGTGCCGGAGCCGATGAATTCACCGGGCATCAGCGTCTCGTCCTGGGAGACGTGCGCGATGATCTCCTCGAACGAAAACAGCATGCCCTCGCTCACGCCTTTCGAGCGGGTCTCGCCGTTGACGCGCGCTTCCATCTTTAGCTTGTAGGGATCACCGATCTCGTCCGGTGTCACGATCCAGGGCCCCATCACGTTGCCGCCGTCAAAACTCTTGCCCTTGGCAGGGCCGAGCCGTCCCTCCATCTCGATGCGCTGGGCGTCGCGCGCCGAGAAATCGTTGAAGATGGTATAGCCGAAGATGTGATCCCCAGCCTTCGCAGGCGTGATGTTGGCGCCCTTGTTCTTGGTGATGATCCCGAATTCGAGCTCGTAGTCCATCACCTTGCTGTAGCGAGGCCATTTCACCGTGGTGTTGGTGCCGCGGACGCTGAAGCGGTTGGTGATGTAGAAGATCGGCTGCTTGCGATAGACCTCGGGCAATTCGCCGAGCGGCTCGGCGTCGATGCGCGCCAATGCCGCCATGTCGCCCTTGGCACGCGCGGCGAGCTTTTGCTGCCCGCGCGGCGCCTGCAGGATGTGCAGGGGAAACGACATGCCGTCCCGCATTTGCCTGGGCTCCGGGACCGGCGCGAGGATGTCGACGGCGTTGACCGCCGCCGACAGCGTCGCGTCCTGGCCGTGCTTGTCGAGCAGGGCCCGGGCCCGATCGAGCGCGCGGGGCCCGGCGTCGATCAGCGCCAGCATCGAGCCAAAGGCCGGATCGGCCCCGCCGTCCCGTGCGGCCGCGGCGGCGAGGTCGAACACCTGGCTGCTATTGCTGTGGACGGCTCCGATCTTCTCCTGACCGGCCGATCTGAATGTTGCGAGTTTCACCTTGGGCACCCCTTGTTATCGTTCGAAATATATGATCAGATAAAATATCGATAAACAAGATAGAAAAATACAAATCGGGAGAGCGCGGTGAGAGGGACACAGGTCAGGGCGATATTGGCAGGTCTCACGGTGGGCCTTGGGGTGTCCGTTGCTTCCACGGCGCCCGTGCTGGCGCAGGCCAAGATCCAGATCGGCTGCACCGCGACTTCGGACTGCGCCTCGGCCATGGTCGCAGTCGACGAAGGCATTTTTAGAAAGCACGGGCTGAACGTCGAGATGACGCCGATCGCGATCAACTCCAACATCCCGGCGGCGATCCTGTCGAATTCGATTCAGGTCGGCGGACCCACCTCCACCGTCTTCCTGCAAGCCGTCGACGGCGGCCTCGACCTCGTCGCGATTGCCGGCGCCTCGGTCATGAACCCGACCTCCAACACCGCGATCGCGGCCTTCGTCCGCAACGGCATCACAATCAAGGATCCCAAGGACTTCATCGGCAAGAAGGTCGGCGCGCCGGGCCTGAACGCCTTCCTGCACGTGCTGTTCGTGAAATGGCTGGTCGAGAAAGGCGTCGATCCCCGAAGCGTCAATTTCGTCGAGGTCACCTTCCCGACCATGGCCGACATCATCAAATCAGGCGGCGTCGATGCCGTGCTCACCGCCGAGCCGTTCATCACGCGCATGAGCAATGCGGGGCTCGGCTCGGTCGGCGCGCGCTATGGCGCCGAGCTCGGCCGCACCGATCCGATCATCTTCTATGCCGCATCCCGCGACTGGGCGGAGAAGAATGTGGCCACCGTGAAGAAGTTCCGCGAAGCGATCGCGGAGGCCGCCACGATCGTCAACAGCGACCGCGAGAAGGCCTCGGCCTCGATCGCCAAGTTCACCAAGCAGCCGCTCGATCTCGTCAAGGCGACGCCGCCGAACCAGTCCGAGCCGAACCTCAAGCCGCAAAACCTCAGCTGGTGGATCGAGGTGATGTCGTCGCAGAAGATGCTGCAATCGAAGCTCGACACCGCGAAACTGGTGCTGAACTAGGGGATATCGACGATGCCAGCTCCCGAGCGCACTCTCGAACGCCCGCCGACGGAAGCCGGCACCTTGAGCGAGCGTGCCGCAAACCTCATCGAGCAGGACATCCTGGCCGGAGATCTCGCGCCGGGATCGCGGCTCGGCATCGTCGACCTCGTGCAGCGTTACGATATCGGCGCCACGCCGCTGCGTGAAGGCCTGTCGCGGCTGATGTCGCGCGGCCTGATCGTCGGCATCGGCCAGCGCGGCTTCCGCGTCGCCGAGGTCAGCCGCGAAGATCTCGCCGACATCACCTGCATGCGGACCGCGGTCGAGATCGAGGCGGTCAGGCTGGCGATCCTGCACGGCGATGCCGCCTGGGAGGCCGGCATCATCAGCGCGCTGCATCAGATGCGCCGGCATATCGAGCGCACCGGCAACGAATTCCGCGAGGGCGCTGCGGAGTTCGACCGGCTGCACAAGGGCTTCCACACCGCGCTGCTCGCCGCCTGCGGCTCGCGGCGCATGCTGGCCGCCCACTCCGACCTCTACGACCAGGCCTACCGCTACCGCCGCGTGATGATGGGCGCCATCGACAGCGGCGAGAGATTCATCCGCAGTCACCAGATACTCGCCGACCACGTGCTCGCCCGCGACGTGGCCGCCGCGCAAAAAATGCTGGCGGCGCATCTGCACTCGACCATCGACTTCGTCTATCCGCAGGTGGGCGGAGAGCAATCATGAGCGTCGTTGCAAGGCTCAGCGAGGCGCGCGCCGCGCGGCGGCAGAAACCGCTGATCGCGTTCAATGCCGCGACGCTGCGGCTCGGCGGCAAGACCATCATCGAGAACCTCGATCTTCAGGTGCGGCCGGGCGAATTCCTCTGCATCGTCGGCGCCTCCGGCTGCGGCAAGACCACGGCGCTGCGGCTCGCCGCAGGCCTCTATCGCCCCACGAGCGGCGCGGTGACGTTTGAGGGCGAAGAGATCACCGAGCCGCGGCGCGAGGTCGCGATCGTGTTCCAGGATTACGGCAAGGCGCTGTTGCCGTGGCGGACCGCCGCCGGAAACATCTCGCTGGCGCTGGAAGCCTCGCGGGTGCCGGCGCGCGAACGCGGCGCGCGCATCGAGGCGCTGCTGCGCAAGGTCGGGTTGCCCGGCCATGCCGACAAATATCCGACTGAGATGTCAGGAGGTATGCAGCAACGGCTGCAGATCGCGCGCTGCCTTGCGCAGGAGCCGACCACGCTGCTGATGGACGAGCCGTTCGGCGCGCTGGATGCGATGACCCGGCAAGGCTTGCAGGACGAGGTCCTGTCGCTGACGCAGGCGAGCCAGACCACCGTGATCTTCGTGACCCACGATCTTGACGAGGCGATCTATCTCGGCGACCGCGTCATCGGCCTCTTGCCGCATCCCGGCCGGATCGGGATCGAGCTCGACGTCGACCTGCCGCGTCCGCGCGACCAGCTCGCCACCCGCGAACATCCGGAATTCCTGCGGCTGCGCCGGCAATTGTTCGACTTCATCAAGGCGACCGAGCATTGAGCCTCGACCGCACCAAGCCCTTGCTGCTGCCGCTGGCGCTGGTGCTGGCGTTTGAGCTCTGGGCGCGCCTCACCCATCTGCAAAGCGACAGCCTGGCGCCGCCGAGCGCAATCCTCGCGGCGCTGGCCACGGCGCTCGCCGATCTCTCGATTCCGGTCGCGACCCGCGACACGCTGTTCGCCGCCTTTGCGGGGCTTGCCATCGGCAGCGCCATCGGACTTGCGCTCGGCATTGCCTTCGGCATCTCGCGTCCCCTCGACCGGCTGATGGAGGTGACGGTCGAGGCGATCCGCCCGATTCCCTCGATCGCGCTGCTGCCGATTGCGTTGATCGCGCTCGGCTTCGGCTACCGCATGGAGATCGTGATCGTGGCGTTCGCCTGCGTCTGGCCGATGCTGATCATGACGCGCAGCGCGGTGCGCAGCATCGAGCCGCGATTGATGGAGGTGTCGCGGGCCTTGCGGCTGAGCGCGCCGCAACGGATCGCGAAGATCGTGATCCCGGCCGCACTGCCGAGGATCTTCGTCGCCTTCCGCCTGTCGGCCGGGATCGCCCTGATCGTCGCCGTCACCGTCGAGATCGCCATCAACCCGATCGGCTTGGGTGCCGGCATCATGCTGGCGCAGCAGGCACTGCGCGCCGACCTGATGCTGGCCTATCTCGTCTGGATCGGCGCGATCGGCTACGCGCTGAACATGCTGTTGATCGGGGCCCAGCGCCGCCTGTTCGGCCGCGCCGCGCTCGCCGGAGACAATCCATGAAGCGCGCGGCGATCCTCTGGCGTGTCGCAAGCGTCCTCGTCGCAGCGGGCTTCATCGCGGCGTGGCAGCTCATCGCCGACCTGCGCCTGGTGTCGCCTGTGTTCCTGCCTGGTCCGGACCGCGCCTGGGCCGCTTTGGTGCGTGGCTTCGCCAGCGGCGATCTCGCGGGCAAGCTCGTCGGCACGCTGGAGCACATGGCCTATGGCTGGTTCGCCGCCTCGATCGCCGGCATTGCTCTCGGCGCGCTGATCGGCTCGTCCAAGACGATGCGCGCCTATGTCGCGCCGTCGCTGGAATTCTTAAGGCCCCTGCCGGTCTCGGCGATCATCCCGGTCGCGATCGCGATGCTCGGGCTGACGCAAGGCATGGCGCTGTTCGTGATCGCCTTCGGCGCGATCTGGCCGATCATGCTCGCCACCATTCACGGCTTTGCCGCAGTCGAGCCGCGGCTGTATGAGGTCGCCAGCTCGCTGCAGATGTCGCGCACCGCCATCATCGCCAAGATCGCCCTGCCCTCGGCATTGCCGGATATCCTCGCGGGCATGCGGCTCAGCCTGACCGTCGCGCTGATCCTCTCGGTGGTCTGCGAGATCCTGGCCGGCCTCGACGGCCTTGGTCACTGGGTCCTGCTCTCGGCACGCGCGTTTCGATCCGCCGACCTCTTCGCCGGCGTCATCCTGCTCGGTGCGACCGGATATTTGACGTCAGTTGCGATGTCACTCGTCGAGCAGCGGCTACTCGCCTGGCAGACCGCGGCGAGGTAGCGCGGCGATCCCATCGCCAAAACAAAAACGGCCCGCTTCGCGCGGGCCGTTGTCGTCTCGGATCCGGTCAATCCGAATTTGACTGCGGGGATAGGCAACCACCGATACCGACACTTGCTTCAAGCCGCAATTTGAGCGGCAGACCTTGGACGCTATCCCAGCAGCAGGTGCATCGCGGCCACGACCTCTCCACAACTCGACATCTGCCGAGCCCGGAGGCCCCTTCCCCTCCCCGGCGCGGACGCTCCGTATCGAATGTATTGCAACTAATTCGCATTTGCACTACAGATGCAAATCATTCTTACTCGCATTACATAAAAAGGGGAGGCACATGATGCGGGGGCTGCGACCGACTTGGCCAAGCGAGTTTCGCCTCGAGCAGAACCCTTTCGACTTTGACGACGACCCCGGCGCGTCTCTCTGGACTGGTTTCCAAGAGCCGCGCGGCAGTCATTCAGGCGAGTTTCACTGGGCGTTTAAAGGCCATCAGGTTTGGTACGGGTGCCCGCAACCGCCCTTGCCAACGCTCCAGTTTCGCAGCTTTGACGGTTCGGGAAACAATCTCACGGACCTCGACCTCAACGCCGCCGGTACGGCGGTCGACCGCATTGGCCCCGCCCATTTCAGCGACGGCATTTCCGAGCCGCTCGATGGCCCCAACCCGCGGACCATCAGCAACGTCGTTGTCGGCGAGGGCGACGCGAACGTCCCCAACGAGCAAGGCGTGTCGGCATTCATGTACGCCTGGGGCCAGTTCATCGATCACGATCTGACGCTGACGCGCAGCGACGGCATCAATGACATCAGCATCGCGGTGCCCAACGGCGACCCCGTGTTCGGCGACGGCGCAATCATGCCCATGACCCGAGCGATCACCGATCCGTCGAGCGGAACGAGCCCGGACAACCCGGCCACTCCCCTCAATTTCAGCACCGGCTGGCTCGATGCCTCCATGGTCTACGGCTCCAACTTAGCGACGGCGACGAGCCTACGCCTGCCCGACGGACACATGAAGGTGTCGGAGGGAGGCAATCTTCCGATCGTCAACGGCATGTTCGCTGCCGGCGATCCGCGCGCCGCAGAGAACTTTGCGCTGACTTCGCTGCACACGCTGTTCGTGCGCGAACACAATTATCAGGTCGACAAGCTGCACAATGCGCACCCGACCTGGAGCGGCGATCAGCTCTACAACTATGCGCGAGCCATCGTCACGGCGGAGATCGCGAACATCACGTATGAGGAATTTCTGCCGAACCTGCTCGGCGACGATGCGATTGCGCCTTACGGCGGTTACGACGCAAGCGTGGACCCGCGCCTTTCGCTTGAGTTCAACATCGCCTTCCGCTTCGGACATTCGATCGTCTCCGCAGAAACCGAGAGCCTGGCGGAGAACGGCGAGGTGATCGAAGGAACGGAGCGTGAGCTCAAGGATATCTTCTTCGCACCGCCATCGGATTTCGTTGCGTCCGGCGGCGCCGACGGGCAGTTGCGCCATCTGGCGGGCGACCCGTCGCAGGCTATGGATGTTCGCATCGTCGAAGACCTGCGCAATTTCCTCTTCGACCCGCCGGTGAGCATGGATCTCGCCGCGATCAACATCCAGCGTGAGCGCGATTTCGGTGTCGGATCCCTCAACGACGTACGCGAATCGCTCGGCCTCGCCCGGTATACGGAGATCGACCAGATCACCAGCGATCCGGGAACGCGGGCGGCCTTGAAGGAGGCCTTCTCGAACAACGTCGACCTGATCGACCTTTGGACCGGGGGGCTGGCCGAGAATCATGCCGCTGGCGCGCTCGTCGGCGAGACTTTCCAGACCGTCATCGCCATGCAGTTCGGGGCCTTGCGCGATGGTGACCGATTCTGGTTTGAAAATCAGGGCTTCGACGCCAAGACATTGCAGCAGATCGAGCAGACGACGCTCGCCGACATCATCCTCCGCAACACCGATACCCAACACATTCAGGACGATGTCTTCATCGCATACACACGACACACCGGGTTAAAGGGCGGCGTGGAGTCGGAAGATCCCGATGAGCGACAGCTCGTCATCGGTTCGAACGGCAAGGACACGCTTGTCGGCGGCCCACAGGGAGATTTCCTGTTCGCCGGCACTGGAAAGCAAACACTCACGGGACTGGGCGGTGCCGACCATTTCGTCTTCGACAAGGGCGGGACCAGAGCCACGATCACCGACTTCCAGCCCGGCGTCGACAAACTCGAGTTCAAGCACGCAGAAAATCTCGGCTGGAATGATGTCCGCATCTCATCTGTGCAAGGCAATGCCATCTTGTCGGGTCGGCGATGACCACATCGAACTGATTGGCGTTCGTCCCTCCGCCATTCACAAATATGATTTCATTTTCGATGTCTGAATGCGGAGCCGCAGATACCACAACGGCCGCGAGCCGTTCATGGACTTCTATCGTTGACGGGATTGAAAACGGATGAAGCGCGAACCAGACGAGCAAGGAGGATGACGATCATGCGCAGATTTTCTTTCACCTCGACACTAGCTGTCGTTGGTCTGTTGTCTATGGCATTCGCGAGCGGCGCGTTTGCCGCGGGTAATCTGGCGGGGCAGGAGCCGATCGAGGTCACAATCGAGCTCGGCAAGCCAGGGCAGCACGTGTTCGTGCCAAACAAGCTGAGGTTCGAGACCGGCAAGCTCTACAAGCTGGTGCTCAAGAACCCGAGCAACGACGCGCATTACTTCACCTCGCAGGGCTTCGCGCAGCTCATTTTCACGCGCAAGGTCCAGGCCATGGGAACGCGCGACGGCAAGTTGGCGGCGCTCGCCGAGTTCAAGGGGGCGATCCGCGAGATTGAGGTCTATCCCGGGCAAACGGCGGAATGGTGGTTCGTGCCGGTGGCGACCGGCCGCGTCACCGACCTGCGCTGCGGCATCGTTGCGGCTGACGGCCGCACGCACGCCGACCACGGCATGATAGGCGAGATCGTCATTGAATAAGCAGTTGCTGCGACGTGCTGCTGGTCCGCGGATTGTGAGCTACGATGACAGCGCCTCAGTTTGCCTCTCCGACCTGGCCAAGTTCGGCACGGTTCACAGACGTGCCGTATTGCTGACCGACTCAAGCGGATTGGCACTAGCCGCGGCCTCGTCCCGGCTTTGAGACGGCCCGCGATCCTTCCCCCCAAAAACAAAAATGGCCCGCTTATCGCGGGCCATTTTCGTCTCGGATCCGGTCAATCCGAATTTGGTTGCGGGGATAGGATTTGAACCTATGACCTTCAGGTTATGAGCCTGACGAGCTACCGGGCTGCTCCACCCCGCGTTAAACCTTTGCGCGCCTTCCGTTAAGTCCTGGGGACGGTCTGTTGCGGCCGGCGCTGGTCGCGCTGGCTTTTCGCTTCCGTCCCAAAGGCTTCCTTGGAAGGCGACCCCTGGGCAATGCCCGTCGGGGTGCGGGGGGTATGTATCAAGGCGGGCTGCCTTTGGAAAGGGCTGCGGGAACGTTTTTTTCGACTTTGTGACAGGGGAATGGGCGGATTTTCGCGCCGTTTCGCGCGGTCTTGCCAGAAGTTCCACAAAGGGCCAGCTTGCGGCAACAAGATTAAGGCTGAAACGCCGGAGTGTCATTCCGGGGCGATGCGCAGCATCGAACCCGGAATCCATCTCTCAGCACGTCATGCGGCTGAATGGATTCCGGGTTCGCGCTTCGCGCGCCCCGGAATGACGCTAAATGGGGGAAACAACATTGACCGACACATTCGATTTCGTCGTCGTGGGCGCGGGCTCGGGCGGCTGCACGGTTGCGGGGCGGCTATCGGAGGATGCGCCGACATCCGTCGCGCTGCTCGATGCTGGGGGACGGAACGACACCTGGCGGATCACGACGCCATTCGGGCTCGCATTGCCTTACGCCGCGGCCAACTGGGCCTTCGATACCGTGCCGCAGAAAGGATTGAACGGCCGCATCGGCTATCAGCCGCGCGGCAAGGGCCTCGGCGGGTCCTCGGCGATCAACGCCATGGTCTATATCCGCGGCCACAAATGGGATTACGACCACTGGGCCGCGCTCGGCAATGCCGGCTGGTCGTATGCCGACGTGCTGCCCTACTTCAAGGCTTCCGAAGACAACGCCGATTTCGACGGCGAGTATCACGGCAAGGGCGGACCGCTGCATGTCAACCGGCTGCGCTCGGACAATCCGATCCATGACGTCTTCCATCAGGCGGCGCGCGAGGCGCAGTTCCGCATCCGCGAGGACTTCAATGCCGAGGACCACGAAGGGCTCGGCAGCTACCAGGTGACGCAGCGGGGCGGCGAGCGCTGGAGCGCGGCGCGGGCTTATGTGGCTCCTCATCTCGGCAAGCGGCCGAATCTGCGGGTCGAGACGGGAGCGCAGGCAACGAAGATCCTGTTCGAAGCTGGGCGCGCGGTCGGCATCGAATATGTGCAGGGCAAGCAGACAAGGCAGCTGCGCGCCCGCCGCGAGGTGATCCTCGCCGCCGGCGCCTTCCAGTCGCCGCAGCTATTGATGCTGTCGGGCGTGGGCGACGCCGACGCACTTGCCGCGCACGGCATCGGCGTCGTGCATCACCTGCCGGGCGTCGGGCGTAATCTGCAGGACCATCCGGACTTCGTATTCGTCTACGCCTCCGATTATCCGCACTTCGTTCACGCCTCGATCAGCCGGCTGCCATCCCTGCTGCGCGGTATCCAGCGCTATCGCCGCGAACGGCGCGGCGTGATGACGACGAATTTCGCCGAGTGCGGTGGCTTTCTGAAAACCCGGCCTGATCTCGACGTGCCTGACATCCAGCTCCACTTCGTCATCGCGATGCTCGACGACCACGGCCGCAAGAAGCACAAGGAGGCGGGCTTCTCATGCCATTTCTGTCTGCTCAGACCGAAGAGCCGCGGCAGCATTTGGCTGAAAAGCGCCGATCCGCTCGCAGCACCGATGATCGACCCGAACTTTCTGGGCGAGGCGGAGGATCTCGAGGCGATGGTCGCCGGCTTCAAGACGACGCGGCGGCTGATGGAGACGCCCGCGATGCGGGCGCTGCAGAAGAAGGACATGTTCACATCCGAGGTGAAGACGGACGAGGACATCCGCGCAATTCTGCGCGCGCGTGTCGACACCGTCTATCACCCCGTCGGCACCTGCAAGATGGGCACCGACGCGATGGCCGTGGTCGACCCGGCGTTGAAGGTGCATGGCGTGGCAGGATTGCGCGTCGTCGACGCTTCGATCATGCCGACGCTTATCGGCGGCAACACCAATGCGCCGACCATCATGATCGGGGAGAAGGCGGCGGATATGATCCGGGGGGAGATGCGCTAAGTCGTTCTCCGTCATTGCGAGCGCAGCGAAGCAATCCAGAGTCTTTCCGCGGTGGGATTCTGGATTGCTTCGCTACGCTCGCAATGACGATGTGGATGGAACACTGCGTGTGCCAACGATCGCGACACGTGGAGACTCCCCCTCACCCGGAATTTGCTTTCGCAAATTCCGGCCTCTCCCCGCAAGCGGGGAGAGGCGAAGAGGGGCTCAATTCAGCAAGAAGCCGCCGTCCACGGTCACCACGCTGCCCGTCATGTAGCGCGACGCGTTCGATGCCAGCAGCAGGATCGCGCCGTCGAGATCGGACTCGGCGCCGACGCGGCGTTGCGGGATGCGCTTGGCGAGGCGCTCGCCTGCCGGCGTCGACCAGAAGGCGTGGTTCATCTCGGTGTCGATATAGCCGGGCGCGAGCGCGTTGACGCGGATGTTCTGGCCCGCGAGCTCGAGTGCCATCGCTCTCGTCGCCTGGATGATGCCGGCCTTGGAGATCGCGTAAGGCGAGAGCGCCTTCAAGACGCCGGTGCCGAGCACGGAGGCGATGTTGACGATGTTGCCCGGCTGCTTGCGCGCGATCATGCGCCGCGCCACTTCGGTTGCGAGGAAATAGGCGCCTTTGAGATTGGCACCGATCACGGCGTCCCAATCCGCCTCGGTCTGCTCGGTCGCGAGCTTCTCGATGGCGATGCCGGCATTGTTGACCAGCACGGTGACGGGCCCGAGCGCGGCCTCGGCGGCGTCGACAGCCCTGGCGATCGAGGCGGTGTCGGTGACGTCGAGCGCGACCGCAGCGGCGCGGCCGCCCTTGCCGCGGATCTCCTCTTCCAGGCTCCTCAGTTTGTCCGTTTGCCGCGCAGCGAGCGCGACGGCCGCACCATGCGCGGCCAGCACCCGGGCAAATTGCCGGCCCAGCCCCTGGCTCGCACCCGTGACGAGGATGATTTCTTTACTGACGTCGAATAGGTCTGACATGACGCGTTCCTTGCGCGGTTCCCTTGAGCTTTGAGGCCACCAATACAGACGATTTTAGCGATCTGAAACCGGAATGATCGGCTCGGCGTTCATTCGTTCCGTCGAGGCGGGGCTTTCGCGAATGAACAGTTTCGATCTCGCTGTCTACGCCGCGCTGGCAGTCGCGGTCGGCTTGGGGTTCAGGACCGGGCTGCTGCGCAGTGCCATGACCATCCTCGCTTATCTGCTCGCCGCACCCATAGCGGTGGCGCTGATGCCGCTGATCGCACCGCAGATCGCCGGCAATCCGAACTCGCCGCTGTTGCAGAACTGGATCTGGTTCTTCGCCATCTTCGTCGTCGTCGGCATGCTGTTCGGCCATATCGGCCGCATCGCGCTGAACGACACGATCGGCGAGGCCGGCCTCGGCGACCGGCTCGGCGGCGCGGCGCTCGGCGCCGTCAGGGTCGGCCTCGTCGCCACCACCTTGGTGCTGGTGTTCGATCAGATCGTGCCGACGAACCGCCAGCCGCCCTTCCTCGCCGGCTCGCATCTGCGCCCGCTGTTCTCGACCGCGGGCCAGATGGGCTTCAAGTCGCTGCCGCCGGAAGCTGCCGCCGCGATCGACCGCCTCAAGCAGGAGCGGCGGATCTGATCTGGCGCATTTGCATCGCTAGCCGCGAGGCGCATGCATTTTGGTGCGGGCCGCTCCCTTATCAGCGGCATCACAGTTGGCTAAGGTAGCCGCCGTCCAAAACCTGCCTGACATTTACGGGAGTGAAACAGTGGATCTTGGGATCAAGGGTCGCCGCGCCATCGTCTGCGCATCCAGCAAGGGCTTGGGGCGCGCCTGCGCCATCTCGCTGGCCGAGGCCGGCGTTCACGTCACGCTGACCGCGCGCGGCGCTGATACGCTGAAGAAGACCGCCGACGAGATCCGCAAGGCCTATCCCGACGTGACCGTCACCGAGATCGTCGGCGACATCACGACGCCGGCGGGCCGCGAGGCGGTGCTGAAGGCCTGCCCCGAGCCCGACATCCTGATCAACAATGCCGGCGGCCCGCCGCCCGGCGATTTCCGCAACTGGACCCGCGACGACTGGATCAAGGCGATCGACGCCAACATGCTGACCCCGATCGAGCTGATCAAGGCGACGGTCGACGGCATGATGGCACGCAAGTTCGGCCGCATCGTCAACATCACCTCGGCCGCGGTGAAGGCGCCGATCGATATCCTCGGCCTCTCCAACGGAGCCCGCGCCGGCCTCACCGGCTTCATCGCCGGCCTGTCGCGCAAGACGGTCATCAACAACGTCACCATCAATGGCCTTCTGCCGGGCCCGTTCGAGACCGATCGCCTGACCAGCACCGCGAAGGGCGAAGCCGACAAGCGTGGCGTCACGCCGCAGCAGATCCTGGCCGAGCGCGCCAAGCTCAACCCCGCCGGCCGCTTCGGCCAGCCCGACGAATTCGGCTATGCCTGCGCCTTCCTGTGCGGCGCCAAGGCCGGCTTCATCACCGGCCAGAACATTCTGCTGGATGGTGGCGCGTTCCCGGGGACGCTGTAAAGCATCATCGCATCACGAAGGATCGTCATGCCCGGGCTTGTCCCGGGCATCCACGTTCTTTGTTCGGCAAAGTAAGACGTGGATGGCCGGGCATAGGCGAGCGGAAGCGACGCCGTCCTTCGGACGGCTATGCCCGGCCATGACGATGTGGAGGCGTCAAAGCCCGATCCTCACCGCTGCTTGGTGGGCTCGTCCTCATCCTGCTGGCTCGGAGCGGAGGAATCGGCGGTGGTGCGCTCATCGGTCCAGTCGATGCCGAATTCGTCGAGCCCGTTCGCGAGCAGATCGCCCAGCATGGGCTCGCCGAGCAGATAGTGCACCGTTTCGCGGCGTGGGCTGCCATATTCACGGCGCGCCTCCGCCGCGCGGGCGCGCAGCTCGTCCCAGTCATCGATCGTGCCGTCGCCGCGGCCGAGCCAGGTCAGCGCGACGAGGTCGAGCTGCTCGTCCTCGTTCAGGGCGATCATGAAGCTGCCGAGCTCTTGCACGACCGGATCGGAGCCATCGTCGTCGAGGACGTCCATCATATCGTCGTCGGCCGCGTTCGAGCCGGAGTCCGGATCAGAAGCCCCCTCCTTGACGTCGAATTCGCGCGCCTTCTCGATGATGAAGGCGACCTTCTCCGCGGAAATCGCAAGCTCTGGCATGGCGTCCTCTTCGGCTAGCATCCAGTTCCCCGCGATAACGCCACATCACCTCAGATGATCCATTGCGCCCGATGGCAGAAAATGTGCATGTTCCAGCGCAAGAGCAAGAACACAGGGGAGGCGCCGGATGCAGTGGAAGGTCGGCAAGGTCAGGATCACCAAATTCGTCGAAATGGAGACGGTCGGCTCGACCCGCTTCATCCTGCCGGCAGCGACCAATGACGAGATCCAGAAGCTGCCCTGGCTGATCCCGCATTTCGCCACCGACGAAGGCCGGCTGAAAATGTCGATCCACTCGCTGGTGGTGGAGACGCCGACGCGCCGGATCGTGGTGGACACCGGCCTTGGCAACGACAAGCAGGGCCGCGGTGTCCCCACCTGGAACAACCGCAGCACACCCTTTCTGGAGACCATGGCAGCGGCGGGGTTTCCGCCTGACAGCATCGACACCGTGCTGTGCACGCATCTTCACGTCGACCATGTCGGCTGGAATACGCGGCTGGTTGACGGCCGCTGGGTGCCGACATTTCCGAAGGCGCGCTATGTTTTCGGCAGGACCGAATATGAGCACTGGCGTGATTACACGGCCGAGCCGGACAAGGTCGCGGTGTTCAACGATTCCGTGAAGCCAGTGGTCGATGCCGGCCAGGCCGATCTGGTCCCGAGTGACCATCGGCTTTGCGAGCAGATCGAAATGATCCCAACCCCCGGTCACAGCCCGGGGCACATGAGCGTCCTGATCGAGTCCGATGGCGAGCAGGCGCTTCTGACCGGCGACGTTGCCCATCATCCCTGCCAGATGGCCCATCTCGACTGGTGCTCGACCGTGGATACCGATCCCGCGCGATCGGCGGCAAGCCGGTACGCGGTGTTCTCGCGCTTTGCCGACACGCCCACACTGGTGATCGGCGGTCATTATTCGGCCGGACATATCAAGCGGGACGGCGACGCATTCAGGTTCGTGGCGCTGGGGTGATGCCCGTTTTGGGCGGTTGAATTTCCCGCCGCCCTGTTCCAAGAAGCTATTCAACCGATCGGTCCAATCTCCAGGGAGAAACGAGAATGAAGCTTGTTCGTTATGGCGAGAAGGGTGCGGAAAAGCCCGGCCTGATCGACAGATCCGGCCAATTGCGCGACCTGTCGGCGCATCTGAAGGACCTCACCGGCGAAGCTTATTCGCCGGAATCCCTGAAGAAGCTGGCCGCGATCGATCCCGCCTCGCTGCCCGCCGTTTCCGGCAAGCCCCGGTTCGGCGCGCCCGTCACCGGCATCTCGAAATTCGTCGCGATCGGCCTCAACTATTCCGACCATGCCAAGGAGACCGGCGCCGAGATTCCGAGCGAGCCGATCATCTTCATGAAGGCCAATACCTCGCTGTCGGGCCCGAATGATCCCGTCGAGAAGCCGCGCGGCTCGACCAAGCTCGACTGGGAGGTCGAGATCGCCGCCATCATCGGCACTCGCGCCAAATATGTCTCGGAAGCCGACGCGCTAAACCACGTCGCCGGCTATTGCGTCTGCAACGACGTCTCCGAGCGCGCCTTCCAGATCGAGCGCCTCGGCCAGTGGACCAAGGGCAAGTCGCACGACACATTCGGCCCGCTCGGGCCGTGGCTCGCCACCAAGGACGAGATCAAGGATGTGCAGAACCTGTCGATGTGGCTCGATGTCAACGGCCAGCGCCGCCAGACCGGCTCGACCAAGACCATGATCTTCTCGATGGCCAAGTGCATTTCCTATGTCTCGCAGTTCATGACGCTCCTGCCCGGCGACGTCATCACCACGGGCACCCCGCCCGGAGTCGGCCTCGGCATGAAGCCGCCGACCTTCCTCAATGTCGGCGACGTCGTCACGCTCGGCATCGAAGGCCTCGGCGAGCAGCGCCAGGAGATCGTGGCGGCGTAAGCCGCGCATCATACACCGTCGTCATGCCCGGGCTTGACCCGGGCATCCACGTCTCACAGTCTGACTACGCGGCAAGGCGTGGATGGCCGGGTCAAGCCCGGCCATGACGAGGAGACGCCGTTCGCACAAGTTCGATTGCAGGGAATTCCCATGAAGCTCACCTTCTCCCCCGCCTCGCCCTTTGCCCGCAAGGTGCGCATCGCCGCGATCGAGCTCGGGCTGATCGACAAGATCGAATTCGTGCCAGCAAGCGTGACGCCGGGCACGGCCAACGAGGACTATTCGAAGATCACGCCGCTGAAGAAGCTGCCGGTGCTGATCACCAATGACGGCGACGTGATCCTGGATTCCTACGTCATCGTCGAATATCTCAACGAGATCGCCGGCGGCAGCCTGATTCCGGATTACGGCCCGCGGCGCTGGAAGGCCAAGACCAATCACTCGCTGATCAACGGCATGCTCGATTCCATGCTGCTGTGCCGTTACGAGAAGATGGTGCGGCCGCAGGGCCTGCAATGGCAGGCCTGGTCGGACGACCATTGGAACAGAGCCTGGACCGGCATGGCGCGCTTCGAGAACATGCCTGACGTGCTGAACGGCCCGTTCGACATCTCGCAGATCGGCCTCGTTTGCGTGCTCGGCTATGCCGACTTCCGCTTCGCCGATTGCGGCTGGCGCAAGGCCTTTCCCAAGCTCGACGCCTTCCACCAGAAGATGCTGGAGCGGCCCTCAGTGAAGATCTCGGTGCCGCCACCCGCATAAAGTTCGGGAGTTCTCATGAGCCTCAGATTCTCGGTCGGCGATCTCACCATCCATCGCGTCATCGAGCAGGAGACCTCGTTCGTCCCGGCGCTGGAGATGCTGCCGGGGCTGACGGCCGAGGTGCTGGCCGAGAACCGGGCGTGGATGCGCGAGGCGAAGGCGCTGGACGAAGAGGACGTGCTGCTGCTGTGCTTCCAGTCCTACGTAGTGAAGACGCCGCACCACACCATCCTGGTCGACAGCTGCATCGGCAACGACAAGCCGCGGCCGCGGCCGAAATGGAACATGAAGACCGACGACACCTATTTGCGCGGCCTCGGGGCCGCGGGGTTTTCGGTCGACGACATCGACTTCGTGATGTGCACGCATCTGCATGTCGACCATGTCGGCTGGAACACGCGGCTGGAAAACGGCCGCTGGGTGCCGACCTTCCCCAAGGCGCGCTATGTGTTCGCCAAGCAGGAATTCGATCACTGGTCCGCGCAGAACGAGAAGACGGAGATCCCGCCCTTCGTCGACAGCGTGTTGCCGGTGGTCGAGGCCAACAGGCACGAGCTCGTCGGCAACGACCACGAGATCGGCGACCACGTCCGCATCCTGCCGACACCTGGCCATACGCCGGGCCATATCGCCATCACGATGGGCCGCGGCAAGGACGATGCGGTGTTCTCGGGCGATCTCATCCACTCGCCACTGCAGACGCTCTATCCGGAGCTGTCGATCAAATTCGACGTCGATCCGGCCGCAGCCGCGAAAACGCGCCGCAGCTTCCTGGAACGCTATTGCGACACCGACACGCTGTGCTGCACCGCGCATTTCCCCTCGCCGTCGGTGGGGAAGATCAGGCGCAAGGGCAACGCGTTCGTGTGCACGGCGGTGTAGCGAGCTGTCGTCGGGTGGGCAAAGCGAAGCGTGCCCACGGTATCTCGCGTTGAACAATGGTGGGCACGGCGCTTTGCGCCTTTGCCCACCCTACGATACTGCCCGTGGGGAGAATACGATGACCGCACTCCCCGACGTCCCCCTGCCCGCCGGAATCCGCTCGCGCACCGTCGACGGCATCAACGGCTTGCGGATGCATGTGCTGGAGGCCGGTTTCGAGACCAAGGGACGGCCCTGTATCCTCTTGCTGCACGGCTTTCCCGAGCTCGCCTTCTCCTGGCGCAAGGTGATGCCGGCGCTGGCCGCCGCTGGTTATCACGTAATCGCACCGGACCAGCGCGGCTACGGACGCACCACGGGATGGAGCGCGGAGTACGACGGCCCTCTCGCGCCGTTCTCGCTTCTCAATCTCGTGCGCGATGCGCTCGCTCTGGTGTCGGCATTCGGCTACAGGCAGGTCGATGTGGTCGGACATGATTTTGGCAGCCCGGTCGCAGCCTGGTGCGCCTTGATCCGGCCCGACGTGTTTCGTTCGGTGACGATGATGAGCGCGCCGTTCGGCGGCCCACCGGCGCTGCCGTTCGGCACGGTCGACAATCCGGCAAAGCCCGCGGTGGAAGACCCGGTGCATCGCGAGCTCGCCGCGCTGCCGCGGCCACGCAAGCACTATCAATGGTACTATTCGACACGGGAAGCCAATGCCCACATGCAGCAGGCACCGCAGGGCGTGCACGATTTCCTGCGCGCCTATTATCATCACAAGAGCGCGGACTGGACCGACAACAAGCCCTATCCGCTGCAAGCGTGGTCGGCGCAGGAGCTGGCGAAGCTGCCGACCTATTACGTGATGGACTTGCATGAGACCATGGCCGAGACGGTCGCGAAGGAAATGCCCTCTCCGGCCGCGATCGCCGCGAACCAATGGCTGCCGGACAGCCAACTTGCCCATTACAGCGCCGAGTACAGCCGCACCGGATTTCAGGGCGGGCTGCAATGGTACCGCTACGGCACGTCGGGCACGCTGAACAATGAGATGCAATTGTTTGCCGGCCGCAGCATCGACGTGCCCTCCTGCTTCATCTCGGGCAAGCAGGATTGGGGCACCTATCAACGGCCCGGCGTATTCGAGACGATGCAGCGCAGCGCGTGCACGAAGATGCTCGGTTGCCATCTCGTCGACGGCGCCGGCCATTGGGTCCAGCAGGAGCAGCCGGCCGCGGTGAGCAGGTTGCTGCTCGACTTCCTCGCTAGCGCCGGCATGGCCTGATTTGATCGGGAACCACAATCTCCATCAAACAGCCGTTGAGAGATTCGGCCAAACTGCGCATCATCTTCCAAGAACCGGAGCGGGAGAAGCGCCGTGGCCAGATCGGAATGGAGTTTCAAGAGTGCGGTCGAACTGTCGGCCGCGTTGCGTGCGAAGAAGGTCTCGGCCGTCGAGCTGGCGCAGGACGCGATCGCGCGTATCGAACGGCACGACGGCAGGATCAACGCGGTGTGCGTGCGCGACTTCGATCGCGCGCTCGCTGCGGCGCGCGAGGCGGATGCGGCGCTGGCGCGCGGCGAGCGCAAGCCGCTGCTCGGCCTGCCTACGACGATCAAGGAATCCTTCAACATCGCCGGCCTGCCGACGACCTGGGGATTCCTGCCGCAGAAGGATTTCAAGCCCGTGGAAGACGCGCTGGCCGTGGCCCGCATCAAGCAAGCCGGCGGCGTGATCCTCGGCAAGACCAACCTGCCGGTCGGCCTCGGCGACTGGCAGAGCTACAACGACATCTACGGCACCACCAACAACCCCTACGATCTCGGCCGCACGCCGGGCGGTTCGTCCGGGGGATCGGCGGCAGCCCTCGCCGCAGGCTATTGCGCGCTCGCCACCGGCTCCGACATCGGCGGCTCCCTGCGTGTGCCGGCATTTCATTGCGGCGTGTTCGCGCACAAGCCGACGCTCAATCTCTGCGCGGCGCGCGGCGAGACCCCGCCGCCGTTTCCAGCCATTCCGCGCGAGGGCGACCTCGCCGTCATCGGGCCGATGGCGCGCAATGCGGCGGATCTGTCCTTGCTGCTCGACGTCATGGCGGGACCCGATCCTCTCGACATCGGTATCGCCTACAAGCTCGATTTGCCGGCTGCGCGGCATCAGTCGCTGCGGGATTTTCGTATCCTGGTGATCGACAGCCATCCTCTGCTGCCGAGCGACCGAGATGTCCGCAGCGCGATCGACAAGCTCGCAATCGATCTTGCGAAGGCCGGCGTCACCGTCGCACGCGAGAGCGCGCTGCTCCCGGACTTCGCGGAGACGTCCCGGCTTTACATGCGCATGCTGCTGGGTTTCCTCGGCGCGTTCTTGCCTCCCGACGAGCTGGCGGATGCGCAGGCGCGGGCGAGCCAGCTGTCACCGGAGGACACCAGCCTTGACGCGGAGCGACTGCGCGGCATCACCGCGAGCCACCGCGCCTGGGTGCTCGATGCGGGGGCCCGCGCCGTCCTGCGCGCGCAATGGCGGGCGTTGTTCGGGAGCTTCGACGCGGTGATCTGCCCGATCATGCCGACGCCGGCCTTTCCGCACGATCATTCGCCGGAGCAGCGCCTGCGAACGATCAGCATCGACGGCAAGGATTACCCCTATTCCGACCAGCTCGCCTGGCCGGGCATCGCAACGCTTCCGGGCCTGCCGGCAACGGCCGTTCCGCTCGGCCTGTCGAAGGACGGCCTGCCGGTCGGCGCTCAGATCGTCGGTCCCTTCCTCGAGGACCGCACGCCGCTCAAGCTCGCCGAGCTGATCGAGCGCGAGTTCGGCGGCTTCGTGCCGCCGAAGATGTTCGATGATTGATTCCTTCACGTCATTGCGAGCGAAGCGAAGCAATCCAGACTATCTCCGCGGAGACTCCTGGATTGCTTCGTCGCGAGGGCTCCTCGCAATGACGGAGCGAAACAGCGGTTCTGGAATCAACTATCGAACACGATCACGCTGCGTAGCGTCTTGCCCGCTTTCATGTTGGCGAAGCCCTCGTTGATCTCGGAGAGCTTCAGCTTGGCCGAGATCCAATCTTCCAGATGCAGCCGGCCGCGCAAATAGAAGTCGACCAGGCGCGGCATGTCGACGCGGAAATGGTTCGAGCCCATCGAGGAGCCCTGGATCTTGCGCTCGCGCAGGAAGTCGAAGCCGTGCAGCTCGATTTTCTGCCCGAACGGGATCATGCCGACGATGGTGGCGGTGCCGCCGGAGGCGAGCATCGCAAAAGCCTGCTCGGCCGTCTCCTTGCGCCCGAGCACCTCGAAGGCATGGTGCACGCCGCCATTGGTGAGGTCGCG
Source organism: Bradyrhizobium sp. USDA 223 (assembly GCF_044909005.1). Lineage (NCBI taxonomy): Bacteria > Pseudomonadati > Pseudomonadota > Alphaproteobacteria > Hyphomicrobiales > Nitrobacteraceae > Bradyrhizobium > Bradyrhizobium sp. USDA 223. The sequence continues at coordinate 7,308,956 of NZ_JBIYDR010000001.1, read as the reverse complement.
CACCTGCTTCACGACATCGCCGTCGGCGGGGTTGATGATGTCGGTCGCGCCCAGCTTGGTCGCGAGCTGGAGTTTTGCGGGATTGGTGTCGATGGCGATGATACGACCGGCGCCGGCGATCTGCGCGCCGTTAATCGCGGCCATGCCGACGCCGCCACAGCCGATCACCGCTACGGTCTCGCCGGCCGTCACCTTCGCCGTGTTCACCACCGCGCCATAGCCGGTGATGACGCCGCAGCCGATCAGGGCGGCGAGATCGAGCGGCATGTCCTTGCGGATCTTCACGATGGCGTTCTCGTGCACCAGCATCTGCTCGGCGAAGGAGGAGAGATTGAGAAACTGGTGAAGCTTCTCCGGCTTCGACCATTGCATCCGGTTGGAGACGCCCGGCAGCATCTTCACCGTCGCGTCGGTGCAGAGCACAGTGCGGCCGGTGGTGCAATTGTCGCAGGTGCCGCAGAAGACGGAGAGACATGTGACGACATGGTCGCCCGGCTTGACATAAGTCACATCGGAGCCGACCTGCTCAACCACGCCAGCGGATTCGTGACCGAGCACCGCAGGCAGCGGATGCGGATAGAGCCCTTCCATGAAGTGCAGGTCGGAATGGCAGAGACCGGCAACGGCGGTCCGGATCAGCACCTCGCGCGGTCCCGGCTTCGGCAGGCTGATGTCCTCGATGACGAGCGGCTGGTTGACTTCATAGAGGACGGCGGCCTTCATCGGTGTTTCCTCGTTGTTTATGATTTCGTTGCGTGCGGACGTTACCTCTCCCATGGGGAGAGGTCGGCGCGAAGCGTCGGGTGAGGGGTTACACCCCCTCGTGGGACCTGAGCCCCTCACCCGATTTGCTACGCAAATCGACCTCTCCCTATGGGAGAGGTGAAGACAGAAGCCTACGCCGCCAGAACCAGTTCGCCAACCTCGCTCATGCTGGCGGCACGATCGCCGAGCAACAGCGCGGCAATCTTCGCCTGCGCGGCATTTTCCGTCAGCCGGAACGGATCGCTCGGCGTCACGCGATGGTCGATCACGAGGCGCGAGAGCAGCAGCCGGCGTGCATCGCCACGCATCTCGTGGACGCGGTGCGCTTCCCAGGCGAAGGCGACTGCGCTGGCGACGTGATAGAGCGCGCTGGTGGCGCGGCGCGCATCGGCTTCGTTCTCGGACTTGGCCGCAACTTCGCGTGCGAAGCCGACGACGCGGTCGGTGAGGCCACGCAGATGATCGCGCCAGGCCTGCGGTACCGAGGCGCTGTCGCCGAGCCGGGCGTGCAGATCGGCCGCGAGCGCGGATTCCGCGCCGTGGCGGCCCACTGCCCGCCGCAGCGCATCGATCGCGACAATGTTGCCGGTGCCTTCCCAGACCGAGCCGAGATGCGCATCGCGCAGCAGGCGGGCGGTGGCGAATTCCTCGATATAGCCGATGCCGCCGCGCATCTCGAGCGCATCGCCGCAAACCTTGCGCGCATCGCGCGTGGCGCGGAATTTCAGCGTCGGGGTGAGGATGCGCAGCAGCGCCGCAGCATCCTGGCTGCCGGCCTCGGCACGGTCGAGGGCATCAGCAGTGAGGAAGCTCATCGACAGGCCCTGCTCCACCGGCAGCATGATCTTCAGCATCTGCCGCCGTCCCAGCGGTAGATCGATGATGCGCTGCCCGAACACCACGCGGTTGGTCGCGACCGTCATCGCATCGTGATAGGCGCGGCGCATCAGTGCGGTGGACTTGACGCCGTTGGAGAGCCGCGACGAATTCACCATCTCGGCCATCTGCACGAAACCACGGTCGAGCTTGCCTACGGGGTAGGCGATCGCGCCTTCGAGCTTGATCTCGCCCGAGGCCATCGAGCGGGTGCCGAGCTTGTCCTTGAGGCGCACGATCCGGTAATGGTTCTGCGTGCCGTCGTCGAGGAAGCGCGGCATCAGGAACAGGCCGACGCCGCGGGTGCCGGGCCCGGCGCCTTCGGGCCGGGCCAGCAGCATTACGACCTTGGCGTCGGCATTCGAGCAGAACCATTTCTCGCCATAGAGGCGCCAATGGTCGCCTTCCTGCACGGCGCGCGTGGTCAGCGTGCCGACGTCGGAGCCGCCTTCCTTCTCGGTCATGAACTGGCCGCCCTGGGTCAGCTTGCTCATGTCGGTCGAGGTCAGGCCATCCAGATATTTCGCCTTGAGCGCCTCGCTGCCGAAATTCGCCAAGAGCTTGGCGCAGCCATCGGTGACGTTGATCGGGCAGCCCATCCCGAATTCGGTCTGGTTGAACAGGAAGGTGAAGGCGTGCTTGGCGACAACAGGGTATTTCTCCGGCCAGCCCATGATGCCCTTAGCGTTCGAGAGCGCATGGATGCCGAACTCGCCGAACGCGGCGTTCTCCAGCTCGCGATAGGCCGGGTGATATTCGATCCATTGCACGTCGCGGCCGAACTTGTCGCGCTGGTGCAGGATGGGCGTGTGACGGTCGGCAAGACGCGCGCATTCGTCGAGATGGCCGCCGGCGAGCTCACCGAGCCGGTCGAGATGCGGCTCGATGTGGCGGAACAGATTCTCCGGCAGATGGATGCGAAGCAGGTCCGCGAGCGCGGGATCGGCGCGGTAGAAATTCATGCCCGACGTATCGGGCGCCAGCAGGCCGGAGGGTGCGGCCGCGATATCTTTTGGCTGCGCTTTAACCGGTCCGGGCATGATCGTCCTCTTCGTTTCCGTCCGACGGCAATTCTTTGCGCTTGCCGCTTTGGATGATGTCGATCATGCTCCAGTCGCAGACAGCGATAAAGCCGCAAAATGTCAGGGCGGCATGATCGCCGCGAGGGAGCAACTCGCCCTGCGGAATTGTGATCGCGCCGGCTGGTTGTCTGCGCGGACCATGCATAGATCAGCGGCTCCTACTTCGGAGAGATCACGCCATGGAACACCCGAACTACAGGATCGCCCTCATCGTCGGTGCCGGCGAAGGCCTCAGCGCATCGCTGGCGCGCCTGCTGGCGGCGCAGGGCATCCGCGTCGCGCTCGCCGCACGCAAGATCGAGAAGCTTGGCGCGCTCTGCACGGAGACCGGGGCCAAGGCCTATGCCTGCAACGCCACCGAGCCCGACGAGGTGGAGCGGCTGTTCGGCCTGGTCGAGCGCGAGATCGGCATGCCCGACCTCGTCGTCTACAACGCCTCCGGCCGCACGCGCGGGCCGTTCGTCGACCTCGTGCCCGCCGACGTCGCGCAGGCGATTGCGGTCAGCGCCTATGGCGGTTTCCTGGTGGCGCAGCAGGCGGCCAAGCGCATGCTGCCGAACCAGCACGGCGCGATCCTGTTCACCGGCGCCTCCGCCAGCGTCAAGGGCTATGCGCAGTCCGCTCCCTTCGCGATGGGCAAGTTCGCGCTGCGCGGACTTGCGCAGAGCATGGCGCGCGAACTCTCGCCGCAGGGCATCCATGTCGCGCATTTCGTCATCGACGGCGGCATCAGGAGCGCCGCGCGGACGGATCCGGCGGACAAGTCGGACTCGATGCTCGATCCCGACGCGATCGCGCTGAGCTATTGGAACGTGCTGCAGCAGCCGCGCAGCGCCTGGAGCTGGGAGCTGGAGCTGCGGCCCTGGGTGGAGAGGTTTTGAGGGCGAGCTGACAACAACACCCGTCATTGCGAGGAGCGAAGCGACGAAGCAATCCAGACTGGCTCTACGGAAAGATTCTGGATTGCTTCGCTTCGCTCGCAATGACGAACGAGGGAGGCGACATGACCACCGAAACCACCATTGACACCGGCACCAATGAACTCCTCTGCACGGTCCGTGACCGCGTCGCTGTGATCACGCTGAACCGGCCGGAGGCGCGCAACTCGCTGTCGGACGCGCTGACGCCGGCGCTGCGCACGATGATCAGGAGCTGCGGCGAGAATCCCGATGTCGGCGCGCTGCTGCTGACCGGCGCGGGCGAAGCCTTCTGCGCCGGCGGCAACGTCAAGGGCATGGGTGCGCATCGCGACAAGGCCAAGCTCGACATGTCCTTTGACGACAAGGTCGCCGACCTGCAGGAGCGGCAGCGGCTGCTCACCGGCGCGCTGGTGTCTGTGCGCAAGCCGACGATCGCTGCGCTTCCCGGCCCCGCGGTCGGCGCCGGGCTCGCCATCGCCATGGCCTGCGACATCCGCATCGCCGCGCAATCCGCCTTCGTCGCCACCGGCTATGCCCGCATCGCGCTCAGCGGCGATTATGGCATCGCCTGGCTGCTCACTCGGCTGGTCGGCACCGCGCGGGCGCGCGAATTGATGTTCACCGGCGACCGCGTCGATGCCGCGCGCGCCGAAGCGATCGGCCTCGTCAACCGCGTCGTGCCCGACGACAAATTGCAGACCGAGGCGTTCGCACTGGCCAAATCGCTCGCCGAAGGCCCGCGCCTCGCGCTGCGCTACATGAAGGACAATCTCGACGAGGCCCTGCTGTTCGACTTCGAAACCGCGCGCGACCACGAAGCCGAGCGGCTGGTCCGCCTCACCACGACCGCCGACCACAAGGAGGCCGTGCAGGCCTTCATCGAGAAGCGCAAGGCGGTGTTCACGGGGAAGTAGTTCCGAAACGAGGCGTCATTCCGGGGCGATGCGCAGCATCGAACCCGGAATCCATCGGGCCGCGAAACGCGCGGTGTAATGGATTCCGGGTTCGCGCTACGCGCGCCCCGGAATGACGATGGAGTGAGAGACCGCAGTGGAAAAAAAAGCCCGGCGCTGGCTTGGCCAGGCCGGGCTGCAGTCATGTCAGGCCGAGGCTGAGGGGCTGTCGGCCTGACGGGAAAGGGCGGCGAGGCGCCAGCTCGCACAGGGAATGTCTTTCGGTTCGACCCTGATCTCCTTGTCGAAGCGCACCAGCTTCCAGTCATCAGGGTGGTTGACGAAGGTGAAGCCGGATTTGCGCGCGAGCGAGACCATGGTCTCGTTCGAGCGCAGCGTGTCGCCGTAGATGTGCTCGGCGCCGAGCGCGGCCGCGCGGCATTCGAGATTCTTCATCAGCGCGGTGGCGATGCCGTGGCCCTGCCAGCGGTCATCGACCGAGAGGCCGAACTCGAGGGTCGCGGTCTCGGCATGGAAGGCATAGCGCGCTTCGGCCACGATGGTTTCGAAGCCGTCGACCATCATGGTCGCCACGATGGTGAAGCGATCGCGCTCGCCGACCTCGAGGAAATCGTGCAGCAGGCCCTTGGGCAATTCGCTGATCGCGCCGAAGAAGCGGTTGTAGCGGGAGCGGGTCGAGAGCGAGCGGAAATAGTGCTGCAGTTCATCGGTGTCGCGCGGCTCGACGAAGCGGACATTGAGCCGCTCACCGTGCCGGGTGCGCAGCACGTCCGAATATTGCTTGAGGTCTTCGAGGCGGAGGCTGCTCATGTCACATGCCCTGCGGAAAAGGGACCGCCGGCGCCCCTGTGCTCAGGCGGCGCCGGCCTGGCGGCCTATCAGGCCCGCCAGAAAGGCTTGTCGGCCTCGTAGGCAATGTCGGACCAGGACAGCCCGACGTCGTGGAGGTCGCGGGCGGTCCAGTTGGTCAGCTCGCGCCGGGTCCGGTAGCGCTCGTGCCAGACGTGGAGGATTTCACCGATCTGGTAGAGGAGGCCGTGCGCATGATGATTTGTCATCGAATTGTCGGTCAATGTAGACATTTTCAGCTCCTGGAGCTAAGTTGACGGCTAATATCTGCCTTCTGCTGCGCCGCGACAAACGACAATTTGTACCTTTTCGCATGAAATAACGTCATGCATCCTGCTGCCAAATGACTGCCAGATTGCCCTCCCTGAACGGATTGCGGGCGTTCGAGGCCGCCGCGCGCCATCTCAGCTTCACGCTGGCAGCCAGCGAGCTGAACGTGACCCAGACCGCGATCAGCCATCAGATCCGCAGGCTGGAGGAGGAGCTCGGCATCCGCCTGTTCATCCGGCAGAACCGCGCGCTGGCGCTGACGCCGGAGGCGCGCGATTACCTGCCGGGCGTCCGCGCCGCCTTCAACGACTTGCGCCTGGCCACTGACCGCCTGCTGCGTAAGGAGGACGACAAGGTGCTGACGGTGTCGACGCTGGCCTCACTCGCCGCCAAATGGCTGCTGCCGCGGCTGACCGATTTCCAGGAGCAGCACCCCGGCATCGATGTGCGCATCACCACCTCGACCAGCCTCGTCGATTTCCAACGCGACAATGTCGATGCCGCGATCCGCTATGGCCGCGGCCAATGGCCGGGCCTGCGCGCCGACTGGCTGATGGCGGACGAGCTGTTTCCGGTGTGCAGCCCGTCGCTACTGCGCGGCGACAAGCCGCTGCGCCGCCCCGAGGATCTGCGCAACCATCCGCTGCTGCACACGTCGAGCACCAATAGCGACGACTGGCGGCTGTGGCTGACCGCGGCGGGCCTGCCGGCCGATATCGCAAGACACCCCGGCATCACCTTCGACATGATCTTCATGACCATCCAGGCGGCGATCGACGGCATCGGCGTCGCGATGGGACGGACCTCCTACGTGCAGGACGACATCGCCAAAGGTCGGCTCGTCGTGCCGTTCAAGATCGCGCTGCCGGCGGACGCCGGCTTTTACCTGGTCTCGCCCGAGGGCCGTCGCGAGGCGCCAAAGTTGGTCGCTTTTCGCGACTGGATGATCGCTGCAGCGCAAAATAAAGCCTGAAAATTCATCAGCTTCCCCGGCGAAATCGGTTGACTCGCCTCGCCCCGCGCGGGAAGGGGTATGGCAGATTGTCGCAGCATCAATCTGTCGCCTTGCCGAAAGAACGATTCTCGGCCGGCCACGCCTTTCCAAGGGGAGAACGCCATGGCTGGATCAGCCGCATCGACCAATCCACCCGCGATCAAATCGCGCATCGGCGCCATCCTGCGCGCGACCTCGGGCAATTTCCTCGAGCAGTTCGACTTCTTCCTGTTCGGCTTCTATGCCGCCGCGATCGGCAAGGCGTTCTTCCCCTCCACCAACGAGACGGCCTCGCTACTCAACACGTTCGGCGTATTCTGGCTCGGCGCTCTCATGCGTCCCGTCGGCGCGATCGTGCTCGGCGCCTATATCGACCGCATCGGCCGCCGCCAGGGCCTGATCGTCACGCTCGGCATCATGGCCTTCGGCACCGTCGTCATCGCGTTCTGCCCGAGCTACGCGACCACCGGCATCGCCGCGCCAATCATCGTGCTGATCGGCCGGCTGCTGCAGGGCTTCTCGGCGGGCGTCGAGCTCGGCGGCGTTTCGGTATATCTCGCGGAAATCGCAACGCCCGGCAATCGCGGCTTCTACACCTCGTTCCAATCGGCGAGCCAGCAGGTCGCGATCTTCGTGGCCTCGATCCTCGGCTTCATCCTCTCGGAGGTGATGCCGGCCGACTTGGTGGCCGCCTGGGGCTGGCGCATTCCCTTCTTCGTGGGCTGCCTGATCATTCCGCTGATCTTCATCCTGCGGCGGACGCTGGAGGAGACGCCGGCCTTCCTTGCCATGAGAAAGCATCCGACGACGCGCGAGGTGTTCGCCTCCGCACTCACCAACTGGCGCATCGTCGTGCTCGGCATGATGATCGCGATCCTGACCACGACGACGTTCTATTTCGTCACCGTCTACACGCCCACCTTTGGCAAGACTGTGCTGAAGCTGTCGACGCAGGACGCGTTGCTCGTGACATTGCTCGTCGCAGTGAGCAACTTCATCTGGAATCCGGTCGGCGGCGCGCTGTCCGATCGCATCGGCCGCAAGCCGGTGCTGCTCGCCATCGCCGGCCTCTCTCTCGTCACCGCCTATCCGGCGCTGCACTGGCTGGTGGCCGCGCCGACGTTCGGCAAGTTGCTCGCGGTCGAGATGATGTTCTCGTTCTATTTCGGCGTCTACAGCGGCACCATGCTCGGCGCACTCGTCGAGATCGTGCCGGCGCACGTGCGCACCACCTGCTTCTCGCTCGCCTTCGCGCTCGCCGCCGCCCTGTTCGGCACCTTCACGCCGTTCGCCTCGACCTGGCTGATCGAGCGCACCGGCGACAAGGCCGCGCCTGGCTTCTGGCTAATGTTCGCCGCCCTGCTCGGCATCATCGCGGCCTCGACGGTGTATCGCGGCGGCGGCACAGTGCCGGCCTATGATGCGGTGCCGGAGCCGGTGGCGGGGCGCTAGACGGTGTCATTTCGGGACGCGCACTCTCTTCATCTCTCCCCGCTTGCGGGGAGAGGTCGAATTCGATCGCAGATCGAATTCGGGTGAGGGGGTACAGGTATCTCGACGACCGCTCGTGTTGAGAGAGGCCCCTCACCCCAACCCTCTCCCTGTAAGAACGGGGCGAGGGAGCGCACCGCCGGTGCGGCTTAGATTTCGACCACCACGTAGTCGCTCTCGACTTTCACCGGGATGGTCTCCGCGACATAGGGCCCCTTCACCACGCTCGCGCCCGGCTCGACATGGGCGGGATAGGCCTTCACGCGGAAACGGCGGGGGTCGCAATAGGATTGGCCGGTGCGGATGTCGAACTCCCAGCCGTGCCAGGGGCAGCGGATGATCTCACCCAGCTTGGTGTATTCGATCTCGCCGGGATTGCGCGACTGGGCGAGACCGATCAACGGCCCCTCGCACAGCGCAGCGCCCTGATGCGGGCAGCGGTTCATCAGGCCGAAATATTCGCCTTTGATGTTGAAGACTGCGATCGGCCGCCCGTCGATCTCCAGGAATTTTCGCGTGCCGGGCGGGAGTTCATCCACTGGCGCAATGACGTGCCGCGCCATCAATTGATTCCGTACAGCTTCTTCGCATTGCCGAGATAGAACGCCTCGCGGTTGGCCTCGCTGACTCCCGCTGGCAGCACGCGCGACGGCTCGTCATAGTCCCAATGCGGATAATCGGTGGCGAACAAGAGACGATCCCAGCCGATCCATTTGATGACGTCGAACAGATCCTCGCGCCTTTCAGGATCTTCCATCGGCTGCGTCGTCCACCACACCTGCTCGCGGATATATTCCGACGGCGGCCGTTTTACATGCGGCACCTCGCTCCTGAGCCGCTGCCAGGCCTTGTCCAGCCGCCACGCCAGTGACGGCGCCCAGCCGAAGCCGGCCTCGATCATCACCATCTTCAATTTCGGGAAGCGCTCGAACACGCCCTCCAAAACCAGACTTGCAAGCGCCGATTGCTGGCACTGCGAATGCCCGACCATCTCCTCGATGTAATAGGATGGCCAGCCCGACGGCGTGATCGGATTGCCGCCGAAGCCGAAGGCGTGGACGCCGACCGGGAGCCCCGCTTCTTCTGCGGCCTGGTAGATCGGCCAATAGCGACGCTGGCCGAGCGGCTCGACATTGCGGCTGAGCAGCAGCACCTGCACGAAATTCTTGTCGCCGGCGCGCTCGCGAATCTCGGCGGCGGCCGATAGCCCGTCCTCATTGCCGACCACGATCGAGGCCTTCAACCGCTTATCTTTGCTGGTCCATTTGTCGATCTGCCAATCGTTGATGGCCGAGCACAGCGCGGCTGAGAGCTCGTGATTGCGGATGCCCTGCCCGGTGTTGAGCGGGTTGAGCACGCCCAGCTGCACGTTGTTGGGATCGAGCAATTGCTTCTGCATGAAGGCGAGTGAAGAGCCCTGCGGGCCGCCTTCCGGCGGATAGGCATCGCGGCGCGAGGCGTTGGGCTGGGCCTTTGGATAGGGCGGGCCTTCCAGCATGCCCTGATAGGCATGGACGCCGTAAATTTCGAGATGATGCTGCCAGCGTTTGGCGAGGTAGGGATAGAGCTCGGTGGGGGTCGTTCGTGCCGGATGGATGTCGCAGTCCGCGATTGCGGTCTTGACGGTCAGTGGGGAAGCGGCTTCTTGGTTCTCGCGGAACTGGATATTCATCGCCTTGCCTCCTTTGGCAGCGGGCTCATGTCAGGCGGGGATAGGTTGCATGCGGATTGTCGATCATGATCTTGCGCACGAGATCGGGGGACAGACCTTCGGGCAGCGCGTCCTGGCCGTCGAACTGCCAGTGCGGATAGTCCGTGGAGAATAGGACCAATTCGTCCGACTGCATATGATCAAACAGGCGAATTAATGTCTCGGGTTCCGGCGGGGCATCAAATGGCTGTAACGAGAAGCGGATGTTGCTGCGCACAATCTCCAGCGGCGCGCGATCGACCCACGGCGTCTCCATCCGCACCCCGCGCCAGAACTTGTGCAGACGCCACAGATAGGGCGCGATCCAGGACACGCCGGACTCCAGCATCACCATTTTCAGCCGCGGATATTTGGCGAACACGCCCTCGACGATCAGGCTGGTGAGCTGGGTTTGGAACGCCTGGGCCTGCCCGACATAATCCTCGATGTGATAGGACCCCCAGCCCACGGCGGTCGGCGGATTGTGATAGGCGGAACCGGCGTGGATGCCGACCGGGAGTTCCAGACGTTCCGCGGCCTCGTAGATCGGCCACAGCGCGCGCTTGCCGAGCGGCGTATCGCCCATCACCAGCATCAGCACCTGCACGAAGCGCTCGTCCGGTGCACAGCGCTCGATCTCGGCAACCGCTTTCTCGACGCTTTGCGTGGGGATCACGATCGAGCCGCGGAGCCGCGCGTCGCGATCGAGCCACTCCTTCGCCAGCCAATCATTCAGCGCGCGGCAGAAGGCCGCCTGCATGTCTTCCGAAAACACCATCTGAACGCCGTAGAGCGGATTGCAGATCGCATGCTTGAGCTGGAAGGGATCGAGCACGTGACGCTGCATGGCCTCCAGACTCTCGCCGGGCTTGCCGGTCTCGGGGCGCCAGTCCGGCCGCGCGGTGATCGGCGAGTTCTGCGGATAGGATTGCGAGACAAGGTCGACCATGCCGCGCGTCGTGACCTGATCGCGCCAATAATCGTTCAGGTACGGCAGCAGGCTGGTCAGATGCGGCACGGCCGGATGCACGTCGCAGTCGATGCCGCCGGCGATCAGGGATGCCATTACGTCTCCCTTCTCACGTTTCCTCGCATGTCTCTTCTTATCCCCGCCATTCAAGCAGGCCTGCCCGCCGCCCGCAACTCGGCCAAGCGTCCTGTCATATGCTAGGAAGGCTGAGCTCGGTTGCGAAGGAATGAGGGGTTACGACATGAAAGAGCTCGTCGGCATTGCGGAACAGGTCGCCGCCAAACTGATCGCGCGCAAACAGACCATTGCGGTTGCCGAATCCTCCGCCGGCGGCTTGATCGCGGCCAGCCTGCTCGCGGTGCCCGGCGCATCCGCCTATTTCCTCGGCGGCGCGGTGGTCTATACGCGCGATGCCAGGCGCGTGCTCATGGATATTTCGGACGAAGGAATGAGGGGCTTTCGGTCCTCGTCGGAGCCCTACGCGCAATTGCTGGCCGAGCAGATGCGAACGCGCTTCGACAGCGATTGGGGCCTGTCCGAGACCGGCGCCGCCGGCCCCGCCGGCAACCGCTACGGCGATTCGGCGGGCCATAGCTGCATGGCGGTTGCAGGGCCCGCGCCAGAGGTGATGACGCTGGAGACAGGAAGCAACGACCGGTTCGGCAACATGCAGGTATTCACGGCGACGGCGCTGAAGCTGATGTTGAGGAAGCTTGAGGGGTGATGCGGCTGTGCGATGTGAGCGAGCGGACAAGCTCGCCACATAATCGCTGTCATGCCCCGGCTTGACCGGGGCATCCAGTACGCCGCGTCTTCTCGGTTCTATCACTGCCGTCTCGGAGTACTGGATCGCCCGGTCAAGCCGGGCGATGACGACGGAGTGTGGCGAGACAGCTACCTTTCCAAATGCCGCATGAAAATCCGCACCACATAGCCCGGGAATCGCGGTGCCTCGTCGTAGAGATCGGACGCGATCCGCTCGATGGTCTCACGCAACGACAGGAATTGCGCCTGTCGTGCGCTGCTTTCGGTGCCCTGCATGCCCGCGAGCTCGTCCATCGCGGCGTCGCTGATCTGGCACTGCACGACCTCGCCATCGTTCAGCATGGTGAAGCGAAAGGCCAGCCGTTCCAGATCATGGCCAATGATCTTGTGGCGCATGAGTGGCATCAAGTCGTCCCGGTCGAGCCCCGCGCCGGACAATGCTGAAAATCGCTGCGCTTGTCAGCAGCAAAGTGCGGCCTCGGCCCTACTGGAACGCCACTTCGGCAAAGCTGCGGAGCTTGCGCGAATGCAGCCGTTCCGATTCCTGCTGCTTGAGCCGCTCCAGCGCCTTCAGGCCGATCTCGAGATGCTGGCCGACGCGACGGCGGTAGAATTCGCTGGCCATGCCGGCCAGCTTGATCTCGCCATGCAGCGGCTTGTCGGAGACGCACAGCAGCGTGCCGTAGGGAACGCGGAAGCGGTAGCCGTTGGCGGCGATCGCGGCCGATTCCATGTCGAGCGCCACCGCGCGCGATTGCGACAGCCGGCGGATCACCTCGGGCCCGGAAATTTCCCAATTGCGGTTGTCGACGCTCGCGACCGTGCCGGTGCGCATCAGGCGCTTGAGCTCGAAGCCTTCGAGCCCGGTGACGTCCTCGACCGCCTCCTCGAGCGCGACCTGCATCTCGGCCAGAGCCGGGATCGGCACCCACAGCGGCAGCTCGCGGTCGAGCACGTGATCCTCGCGCACATAGCCGTGCGCCAGCACGTAATCGCCGAGCCGCTGCGTGTTGCGCAGGCCCGCGCAATGGCCGAGCATCAGCCAGGCATGCGGCCGCAGCACCGCGACGTGGTCGGTGACATTGCGCGCATTGGACGGGCCGGTGCCGATGTTGATCAACGTGATGCCGCGATAGCCAGGTGCGACCAGGTGGAAGGCCGGCATCTGCGGTGCACGAGCCGGCGCAGTGCCGCTGATCGCGCCGCCGCTGTTCGTGATCACGTTGCCGGGCGCGACGAAAGCCTCGAGTCCGGCCTCGCCGGACTGCAGCCGCTGCTGGCACGCTTGCGCAAAGGCGTCGACATAGAACTGGTAGTTGGTGAAGATGACGAAGTTCTGGAAATATTCGGGATCGGTGCCGGTGTAGTGATAGAGCCGGCGCAGCGAGTAATCGACGCGGGCGGCGCGGAACAGGGACAGCGGCTCGGGCGCGCCGGGCTGGAGCTCGAAGGTGCCGTCGGCGATCGAATCGTCCATCGTCGCGAGAACGGGCACGTCGAACGCATCGCGCAGCGAGCGTGTGACGGACGAGTTCTCGCTGGTGGTGATGGCGGCTTCGATATTGATGTCGCGCCGATAGGCGAAGTGGATCGGGATCGGCTCGGCGGACTCGCCGATCTCGACGGGCACACCGTGGTTCTGGATCAAGAGGCCGATCTGCTCGGTGAGATAGCTGCGGAACAGATCCGGCCGCGTCACGCTGGTTTCATGCACGCCGGGTCCGGCCACGAAGCCGTAAGCAAGACGCGAATCCAGCCGCGCATGCGTCGCGGTGGTGAGACGGACGAAGGGATAGTAGGCGCGAACCCGCGTCGTGATCGCCTCGCCGCCGACATAGGCTTCGAACCGGTCGCGCAGGAATTTCGTGTTGCGCTCGTAGATCTCCTCGAGGCGGGCAACGGCGAGGGACGCGTCGGAGAAGGATTGGGTGGCGATGGAGGGTGGGGATTGCATGGTTCGACCGCCGGATGATTGGGCCTGAGTCGAACTATAGCAAAGAAGGCGGTGTTGTAGGGTGGGCAAAGCGAAAGCGTGCCCACCAATATGCTCATCGTGTGAAAGATCGTGGGCACGGCGCTTTGCGCCTTTGCCCACCCTACGAGACTGGATTGCCTCGCTACGCTCGCAATGACGGGTGAAGATGACGCGATGTCGCGCGTCACTTCTCGCGGAACGCGCGCATCAGCTGGTCGTGAAACGGCTTCATCAGATAGGACAACATGGTGCGGTCGCCGGTCTGGACGAAGGCTTCCACGGGCATGCCGGGGATCATCTTGACGTCGCCGAGCCGGGCGATTTCTTCCGGCGGCATCGAGACGCGGATGGTGTAATGGCTCTGGCCGGTGCGCTGGTCGGTGGTGACGTCGGGCGAGACGCGGCTGACGACGCCGTTGAGCTCGGGCGTGGTGCGCTGGTTGAACGCGGAAAGGCGCAGCAGCGTCTTCTGGCCGATCTGGAGCTTGTCGATGTCGACCGGATTGACCTTGGCCTCGACCTGGAGATCGTCGGCCTGCGGCACGATCAGCATCAAGGTGTCGCCGGCGGTGACGACGCCGCCGATCGTGTGCACGCTCGATTGCAGCACCATGCCGTCCTGCGGCGCGCGGATGTCGACGCGGCGGAGCTGGTCTTCGGCCGCGACCTTGCGCTCGATCAGCTCGCCGATCTTGTCGTTGGTCTCGCGCAGGTCCTTGGAGACCTCGCTGACCACGTCCTTGTCGATCTGGATGATCTGGAGCTCGGTCTCGGTGATCTTGCCCTTGGCCTGGGCGCGCGCGGCGATGTACTGCGCGCGCTCGCCATTGAGGCGGGCCGAGTCGCGCTCGAGCTGGGTCAGGCGCGAGATCTGCACCAGACGCTTGTCGTAGAGCTCGCGCACGCCGGTAAGCTCGTTCAGCACCAGCGCGATCTCCTGGTCCTTGGCCTTTTCCTGGGCGCTGAGACCGGCGATCTCCTCGTTGAGCTGCGTGATGCGCTCGCGCAGCTGCGCCTTCTGCCCGGTGCGGCCGTTGACGCGGACCTCGAACAGCTTGGTTTCAGCCGCGAGCAGCGCCTTGACGTCGGGATCGCCCGCCCGCTCGATGAGGCTTTGCGGGTACTCGATTCGGTCGAGGCCGCGCTGCTCGGCCTGCAATCGCGCCGCACGCACCTGCGCCGCATCGAGATTCTTGGTGACGATGGCAAGATTGGCCTTGGTGACGGTGTCGTCGAGCCGCACCACGATGTCGCCAGACTTGACCAGGTCGCCGTCGCGGGCGCGCACCTCGCCGACCACGCCGCCGGTCGGATGCTGCACCTTCTTGACGTTGGATTCGACCACGATCTGGCCCGGCGCAATCAGCGCGCCCGAGATCAGGACGGTCGAGGCCCAGCCGCCGAGGCCGATGACCAGGACCACCACGATGGCGAGGCCGAGCATCAGGTGGAACCTGATGGAGTCGCGGACGGTCTTCGCGGCCGCCTTGGGGCCGCCGATGGCCATCGTGCTCATGGCTTCGTGCTCATGGTTTGGCCACTCCGCCTTCGCTGACGATCTTGATCGGCGCCGGCGGCGTCACGCGCGGCTGCAGCACCTGGGCGAGCACCTGCTCCTTCGGCCCAAAGGCCTGCATGCGGCCGTCGCGCAGCACCAGGATCTGGTCGACCGCCTCGACGCCGATCGGGCGGTGCGCCACCACGACGACGATGGCACCGCGCTCGCGCGCCGAGCGGACGGCGCGGGTCAGCGCCTCGTCGCCTTCGGTGTCGAGATTGGAATTGGGCTCGTCGAGCACGATCAGGAAGGGGTTGCCGTAGAGAGCGCGCGCCAGCGCCACGCGCTGGGCTTGACCTGCGGAAAGCGCGGCGCCCTGCTCGCCGACTTGGGTGTTGTAGCCCTCGCGCATCTTGATGATCATCTCGTGCACGCCGGCCTCCTTGGCCGCGGCGATAATCGCCTCGGAGGTGGCCTCGGGATCGAACCGGCTGATGTTCTGCGCGATGGTGCCGCCGAACAATTCGACGTCCTGCGGCAGATAGCCGATATGGCGGCCGAGCGCGTCGCTCGTCCATTGATCGAGCGCCGCGCCGTCGAGCCGCACCTTGCCGCGCACCGGCTGCCAGACCCCGACCAGCGCGCGGATCAGCGACGACTTGCCGGAACCGCTCGGGCCGATCACGCCGAGGCCGTTGCCGGCGGCGAGCGCGAAGGTGACATCCTGCACCACGAGACGCTGATCGCCGGGCGGCACCATGGCGACGCCCTCGACCGAGAGCCGGCTGGTCGGCGCCTGCAGCTGGGTTGGCATCGCCTGCGCCGGCATCTGCTCCAACAGGCGCGTCAGACGCTGCCAGCTCTGGCGCGCCGCGACGAAGGATTTCCAATGCGCGATGGCGAGATCGACCGGCGCGAGCGCGCGGGCGGACAGGATCGAGCCGGCGATGATGATGCCGGCGGTGGCCTCCTGGTGGATGACGAGATAGGCGCCGACCGCGAGCACGGCCGATTGCAGCATCATGCGAAGCACCTTGGCGACCGCGCCGAGACCACCGGCGACGTCGCTCGCCCGCTGATTGCCGGCGAGGTATTTTTCGTTGGCCTCGCTCCAGCGCTGGTTCATCCGGCCGGCCATCCCCATCGACACCATCACTTCGGCGTTGCGGCGGCTGGCCTGGGCGAGATCGTTGCGCTGGGCGGCGAGGCCCATCGCCTCCTTCGCCGGCTGGCGCGACATGAACTCGGTCACCAGCGTCAGCCCGACCAGGATGATGGCGCCGACCAGCGCGGTGACGCCGATCAGGACATGGAAAGCGAAGCAGATGGCGAGATAGAGCGGCAGCCAGGGCAGGTCGAAGAACGCGCTCGGGCCCATGCCGCCGAGGAAGGAACGGACATTGTCGAGATCGCGCAGCGGCTGCAGGCCCTCGTTGCGGCTGCCGACCAGCAGCGGCAGGCGCACGATGGTGTCGAACACGCGCTTATTGAGGGCCTCGTCGAGCGCGGTGCCGATCCGCCCCAAGATGCGGTTGCGGATCATGTCCAGCACGCCCTGCGCCATGTAGAGGAAGCTGGCGAGGATGATGAGGCCGACCAGGGTCGGGATGCTGCGGCTCGGCAGCACCCGGTCATAGACCTCCAGCATGAAGATCGACCCGGTCAGATAGAGCAGGTTGATCATGCAGCTCATCAGGCCCACGCCGATGAAGGCCGTGCGACAAGCGCGCAAGGCGTCACCGAGCTCTGAACGGCGGACGCCAGGGATGGCTGCCATCAGTCTGATCTCTTTCGGCTAACGGGCAAAGCCCTGATTTCAAAGGCGATTCAAGGAGTACTCGCCTTGGATTAACATCTGTTTTCCGGCCGTCCAACGCGGTCGAATTTAATCCGAGGCCTCATGGGCCACATCTACCCCCGACAGCCTTCCGCGCAAGTCCGGAATTCCACAGGCTTGCGGCTTTTTCTTGCAGGCTTTCAGCCGCTTCCGCGAAAAGCGCGGCTCAAGTTCCGCTCAGCCGAATGCAGAGGCTAGAGCCGGCCCCCGCCGCGCACCAGACGGACCACCAGCAGCAGGATGACCGCGCCGATGGCAGAATAGACGATCTGGGAGATCAAGCCGGTGCCCAGGCGAATGCCGAGCTTTGGAAACAGCAGGCTTGCCACCAGCGCACCGCAGATGCCGATCACGATGTCGCCGATAAGGCCGAACCCGGCGCCCCGCACGATCTTGCCGGCGAGCCAACCGGCGACGAGACCGACGAACAGGATAACGAGCAGGCCTTCGTTGGAAATGTACATCCGTGAGGTTCCTCTCCGTGAACGGAGCCATGGAACGGGAACCGGAATGAACGGGGTGTGAATGCTGGAGGCTCGCTCAGCCCGGCTCATTCATCCGAACTATGATACTGCGGTGACCGGCTCCGCCAGCACGCACCTCGCCGCCCGGCCCGACCCGACCTCGACATTGGCAGGCAATTGCTCCAGGCAGCGCGGCTCGGCGAGCTTGCAGCGGGGAGCAAAGGAGCAATTGTGCGGCTTCTCGGCCAGCGACGGCGGCGTGCCGGGGATGGTCTCCAGCCGCTGTCCGCGCCTGGCGCCGTGGATGGTGGAGGCGAGCAGGCCCTTGGCATAGGGATGCACCGGCGAGCGGACGATGTCGCGCAAGGTGCCCTGCTCCACGATCTGGCCGGCATACATCACTGCGACGCGGTCGCAGATCTCGATCGCAACGCCGATGTCGTGGGTGACGAAGATGACGGACATGCCGAACTCGCGCTGGAGTTCGCGCAGCAGCAGCAGGATTTGGATCTGCACGGTGGCATCGAGTGCGGTGGTCGGCTCGTCCGCGAGCAGAATCTTGGGACGACAGGCCAGCGCCAGCGCAATCATGGCGCGCTGGCGCATGCCGCCGGACATTTCGTGCGGATAGGCATCCAGCCGGCGCTTGGCGGAAGGAATGCGCACCACCTCGAGCATTTCCAGCGCCCGCGCGCGCCCTTCCGCAAAACTCTTGCCTTCGTGGCGCACGACGCTTTCGGCGATCTGCGCGCCGATCGTGTAGACCGGATCGAGCGCGAGCGCAGGCTCCTGGAAGATCATCGAGACGGTCTGGCCGCGAAAGGACGATAGCTGCTCGTCGTTCATGGCGAGCACGTCACGACCCAACACATTGACCGTGCCCGAGATCTGCGTGCGCTTCCTCGGCAACAGCCGCATCAGCGCACGCAAGGTCACGCTCTTGCCGGAGCCGGATTCGCCGAGCAGGCCCAGCACCTCACTGTTGCCGAGCGAGAGGCTGAGATCGTTCACGGCATAGACCGTGCGCTCGCCGGTGAAGCGGATGTTGAGGCCTGAGATCTCGACGAGTTTTGTCATGACGGCAGTTTCGGCAATCGATCGTGATAATCGGTGACGCGCTGGAACGCGGCGCCGATGGTCAGCAGGGTGGCTTCGTCGAAGGAGCGGCCGATCAGCTGCATGCCGACCGGCAGGCCGGTCGTGGTGAAGCCCGACGGAATGGTCAGTGACGGCAAGCCCAGGAAATTCACCGGGCGGGTGAACAGCGTCAGCCGCTGCAACAGCGCCGGCGCGTTCGGGCCGCCGCCAACGTCGCTCTCCTCGATCGTCGGCGCCGGCACTGGGGACGCCGGCGCGATCACCGCATCGACGCCTGCCGTCGCGGCATTGTGGGCCGCGAGCGCCGGCCCGCGCCAACGCATCGCCTCGAGGTAAGTGATGGCGGGAACGGCGAGGCCGTTCTGAAGCCGCATCAAGACCTGCGGGCCATAGTCCTGCGGACGTTCGATCATCCAGCGCTTGTGGAAGGCGGCAGCTTCCGCGGCGAGCACGAGCTGGCTGGCCGAGGACAATTGCCGCTGGTCGGGCAGCTCGACGGGGACGATGTCGGCGCCCTCGCGCTTGAGCACCGCGATGGTCTCGTCGAGCACGCGCGCAACCTCGCTGTCGAGATCGTCGACGTAGAACGAGGCGGGCACGCCGATCTTGAGACCTTTGAGCGAGCTCTTGGTGGCCGCGACGTAGTCCGAGAGCGGCTCGTGGCTGCAGGTCGAATCGGCGGGATCAGGCCCGGCCATCAGCGCCAGCAACAGCGCGCAATCCTCGGCAGTGCGGGCCAGCGGGCCGACGGTGTCGAGCGATTGCGACAGCGGCATTGCGCCGGCGCGGCTGACGCGGCCCACCGTGGTCTTGAGCCCCGTGACGCCACAGAAATGCGCGGGCATGCGGATTGAGCCGCCGGTGTCCGAGCCGAGCGCCGCATAGGTCAGGCGCGCGGCCACCGCCGAGCCGGAGCCGGATGAGGAGCCGCCGGTGATATGGGCGACGTTCCAGGGATTGCGCACCGGACCGTAATGGGCGTTGTGCCCGGTCGGGCCATAGGCGAACTCGGCGAGATGCAGCGTGCCGAGCCGGACCTGGCCGGCGTCCTTGAGCCGCTGCAAGGCGGTGGACGTGACGTTCGGCACGAAGTCGCGGCGGATCAGCGAGCCGCAGGTCGAGACGTGGCCGGCATCGTAGTACATGTCCTTGTGCGCAAGCGGCACGCCATGCAGGGGACCGCGGACATTGCCCTTGGCGAGCTCGGCATCGGCAGCATCCGCCGCTTTCAATGCAGCCTCGGCCTCGATCGACATGAAGGCGTTGAGATGCGGCTGCCACTGCGCGATGCGCTGCAGCAGCGCACGCGTCGCCTCGTGCGAGGACACCTGCTTCATCGCGATCGCGCGCGCGACCTCGGTGAGCGTCATCAGAGCGGGCTCACGGCTCATTTCGACACCTTCTGCGTCTGCGCGAGCACGTAAGTTGCGGGCTCCAGATCGAACGGCAGCGTGCCGGCGATCGCGGTGAAGCCTTCGAAGGCGGGCCCGATGGCATTGGAGATGCGGATCGCGATCTCGTCGTCCACGGGCACGCCGGCGATATGCGCGATCGGCTTGATCTCTTTCGGTGTCGGTCTCGTCATGCGATATCTCCCCTGGGGGCGCGGCTATGGCCTGAGCCCGGTATGGCCATGTAGCACGCGGCCTCGTGACCCATATTATCCAGCGCGGTGAGCTTTGGTGTCGCATTTGCGCAGAGCGGCTCCGCAAACGGGCAACGGGTGTGGAAACGGCAGCCGGGGGGCGGATCGATCGGATTGGGCGGATCGCCCGTGATCGGGGGCGTCTCGGTGCGCCTGTCGGGATCGGAAGACGGCATCGCCGCGAGCAGCGCGCGGGTGTAGGGATGGGCCGGGCTGTCCCAGACCTGGTCGACCGGGCCGAGCTCGACGACCTCGCCGAGATACATCACCAGCACGCGGTCCGAGATGTAGCGCACCACGTTGAGGTCGTGGCTGATGAAGAGATAGGTGAGGCCGAATTCGCGCTTGAGATCGGCGAGCAGATTGAGCACCTGCGCCTCGACGGATTTGTCGAGCGCCGAGACGGCCTCGTCCAGGATCACCAGCCGCGGCGACAGCGCCAGCGCGCGGGCGATGTTGACGCGCTGGCGCTGGCCGCCGGAGATCTCGTGCGGATAGCGGTTGGCGAAGTTTTCCGGGCGCAGGCCGACCTTGCCGAGCAGCTCGCGCGCCAGATTGCGCGCCGAGCCATCGGCCATGCCGTGGACCTTGGGACCGAAGGCGATCGACTCCTCGATCGTCAGGCGCGGATTGAGCGAAGCGTAGGAATCCTGGAACACCATCTGCATGCCGCGGCGCAGCTCGCGCAAGCTCAGCGACTGACCGACGGTCATGCCGTCATAGATAATGTCGCCGTCATCGCGCGGCATCAGGTGCATCAGGAGCCGCGCGGTCGTGGACTTGCCGCAGCCGGACTCGCCGACGATGCCGACCGTCTCGCCCTTGGCGACGGAGAAGGAGACATTGTCGACGGCACGCACCGTGCGCTTGGCGGCGAACAGGCCGCCGCGCACCGGAAAATGCTTGGTCAGGCCGTTGACCTGAAGCAGCGGCTGCGCGAGCCCGCCGCGGTCCTCGACCGGCTCCAGCATGGCGACAGATGCGTTGATCTCGCTCATGGCTAATTCCTGATGTCCATGGCGCTGCGCAGGCCGTCCGAAAGGAGATTGAAGCAGATCGAGACTGCGAAGATCATTGCGCCCGGCAAGGCTGCGACCCAGGGATTGACGTAGATCGCGGTGCGCAGCGTGTTCAGCATCAGGCCCCATTCCGGCTCCGGCGGCTTGGTGCCGAGGCCGAGGAAGGACAGACCGGCCGCCAGGATCATCGAGACCGAGATCAGGCTGGTGGCATAGACGAAGATCGCGCCGAGCACGTTGCCGAGGATGTGGACGCGCATGATGGTGAAGGCGCCCGCGCCGGAGGCACGGGCGGCCTCGACGAAGTCCATGTTGCGCACGCCGGTGGTGACGCTCTCGGCGACGCGGGTGATCTGCGGCACGAACACGATGGTCAGCGCCACGATGGAGTTGAGGATGCCGGCGCCGAGCGCGCCAGAGATCGCGATCGCCAGCAGCACCGACGGGAAGGCGTAGAACACGTCCACCGTGCGCATGATGGCGGTGTTGAGCTTGCCGCCGACATAGCCGGCAATGATGCCGAGCGAGGTGCCGATGCAGAAGGCCAGGATCACGGGCAGGATGCCGATGACCAGCGACAGGCGCCCGCCATAGATCAGCCGCGCCAGCATGTCGCGGCCGAGCTCGTCGGTGCCGAGCGGATAGCCTGTGGTGCCGATGTGGCGGAGCCGGCGGATCATCGAACCCTTGTAGGGGTCTTCGAGACCGAGCCACGGCGCGAGGATCGCGGAGAGGAAGATCAGCAGCAACACCAGCGCGCAGGCCATGCTGACCTTGTCGCGCATGATGCGGCGGCCGACGGTCGCCCAATAGCCGCGCGCCTTGGTGGCAGGCGCCGCCTGCAGCGCGGCGTCGGCGGTGGCGGACAGCGGAAGCTCGCTCATCGGCTGGCTCCCGTTGCGTATCGGTGTGGTCGGTGCGAACCGCTTGGTCGGTTAACCTCTCCCGCTTGCGGGAGAGGTCGTCGCGAAGCGACGGGTGAGGGCTTTCGCCTCTTGGGGGTTCTCGCGAGCGGAGACACCCTCTCCCCAACCCTCCCCCGCTCGCGGGGGAGGGAGCGCACCGGCTTCGCGGCTATAGCTCGGCTCAAATGCATCCCGCTAGCCCCGCTTGATGCGCGGGTCGATCGCGGCTTGGGCGATGTCGACCAGGAGATTGAGGAAGACGAAGAACAGCGCCAGGATCAGGATCGTGCCCTGCAGCAGCGGCAGGTCGCGCTGGAAGATCGCCGAGTTGAGCAGGAAGCCCGAACCCGGCCAGGAGAACACCGTCTCGATCAGGATCGAGCCGCCGAGCATGTAGCCGAGCTGAAGCCCCATCACCGCGAGCGCGGTGGGCGCGGCATTCTTGATGACGTGGCGGAACACGCCGGTTTCGCGCAGGCCCTTTGCACGCAAAGCCTCGACGAAGTCCTGCGAGAGAATGTCGCCAGTGAGCGCGCGGACCGTGCGGGTGACGATGCCCATCGGGATCACCGACGTCGTGATCGCCGGCAGCACGAGATATTTGAGATGCGCCCAATCCCAGGCCCAGGAGTTGGAGCCGCTGGGGCCGGCGCCGACCGCGGGCAGCCAGTTCAGCTGGACCGAGAAGATGATGACGAGCAGCATGCCGAGCCAGTAATGCGGCACCGAGACCCCGGCGATGGCAAAGGAGGTCGCGACCTTGTCGATCCAGGTCTCGCGAAAATAGCCGGCGATCAGGCCGAGCAAGACGCCCATGGTGAAGCCGATGATGGCGGCGGCAATTGCGAGCGTGACGGTGTTGCCGACCGCGCGCATGACCTCGGCGAGCACCGGACGCCCCGTCGCGATGGAATTGCCGAGATCGCCGTGAAGGGCACGCAACAGCCACAGGCCGAACTGCACCGGCAGCGGCCGGTCGAAGCCGTAGGCGGCGCGCAGCTGCGCGGCGAGCTCCTGCGACGCGTCGGCCGGCAGCACGGCGACCAGCGGATCGCCCGGCGTGATGTGCACGAGCAGGAAGCACACCAGCGCGACGCTGATGACGATCGGGACGACGTAGACAATGCGTCTGGCGGTATAGGCGAGCACGTTGGATTACTCAAGTTAGTGCGTAGTGGTCGTCATGGCCGGGCTTGTCCCGGCCATCCACGTTTTCTTGGTTCGTCATCCGGGACGATGCGAAGCATCGAACCCGGAATCTCGAGATTCCCCGGTGCGCAATTGCACACCTGAGGTCTGGTCCTTCGGACGATCCCGCAATGACGGAGCTGGAGGAGACACGTGGATGCCCGGGTCAAGCCCGGGCATGACGCGTCGATAGAGCGTACTCACCTCACTGCTTGATCGACACCGGCGAGAAGTCGATGAACCAGCTCTTCGGTTGCACGACGCCTGTCACCTTCGGGCTCATGGCGCGCGGGCCGACGTCGTGGGCGACGTAAAGGAAAGCGGCGTCGTCGACGGAGGCTGCGTGCAGCTCGGCGAGCGCGGCGTCGCGCGCGGCGGGATCGAAGGTCTGGCGCGCCTTCTTCACCAGCTCGTCGAACTTGGGGTTGTTGATGAAGCCCCAATTGTTCGAGACCGGCGGCGCCATGCCCGACTGCAGGAAGCGCACCAGCGCGAAGAACGGGTCCATCGCCGCGTAGGTGACGTTGGTCGCGTGCGAGCCGTTGGCGCTGGGATCCTTGGCGCCGCGGCGCCAGTTGGTGAACAGCGTATTCCATTCGATGACGTCGAGCTGGACGTCGAAATAGCATTCGGCCAGCGCCTGCTGCAGATACTCGTTCATCGGCAAGGGCTGCATCTGGCCCGAGCCGGACGCCGACGTCTGCGTCTTCACGGTCAGCTTCTTGTTGGGACCGTAGCCGGCCTCCTGCATCAGCTTTTGCGCAGCCGCCTTGTCGTACTTGATCTGGAAGGTGGGATTGCCGCGCCAGGGATGGCCGGGCTCGAAGGTGCCGGTCGCCGGCACCATCAGGCCGGCGAGCAGACCGTCCCTGAGGCCTTCGCGGTCGACGCAGAGGTTCGCGGCCTTGCGCACCCGGATGTCGTTCCAGGGCGAGCCCTCGACGCGCGAGAACTGCCATGGCCAGACGTGCGGCTGCTCGTTGGAGTAGAGCTTGAAGCCGCGCTGCTTCAATTCGGGGATCGCGTCCGGTGCCGGCGCCTCGACCCAATCGACCTGGCCGGAGAGCAGCGCCGCGGTGCGCGCGTTGGCTTCCGGCATCGGCAGCAGCACCATCTTGTCGACCTTGGGCACACGATCCTTGTTCCAGTAGTTCGCGTTCTTGACCAGCTCGAGCCGCTCGCGCGGCGTGAAGCTCGCCATTTTCCAGGGACCGCTACCCGAGGCGTCCTTGGCAAACGCAGTCCAGGCGGCCTGCGACTTCGCCTTGGCGTCGGCGCCCTCGGTCTTGTCGTAGAAGGACTGCCACTTCGCCGGGCTCGCCATGAACAGATTGGTGAGGTTGATCGGCAGGAAGCTGTCGGGCTCCTTGGTGGTGAGCTCGACGGTCATGTCGTCGATCTTCTTCGCCGAGGCCAGCGTCGGCATGCGCGAGGCCGTGACGCCGACCTGGCTGGCGTCGAATTGCGGCGCATCCTGCTTCAGCACCTTCTCGACGTTCCACACCACGGCGTCCGCGTTGAACGGCGAGCCGTCGTGGAAGGTGACGCCGGGGCGCAGCTTGAAGACCCATTTGGTCTTGTCGGCATCGTCGACCTTCCACTCGGTGGCAAGACCGGGGATCACCACGCTCGCCTTCTCGGCGGAGGACAGGTCCCAGCCGGTCAGCGCGTCGTACATGGTGAGGCCGGTGAAGCGATTTCCTTCAAAACCCTGATCGGGCTGGCCGAGCGTGCGCGGAATATCGGCAGCGGTCATGCCGATGCGCAGCACGGTCTGCGCGCTCGCCACACGCGGCCATGCGGCGGCTGTCGTCAGAGCGAGCACCGCGATCAGTGCCGCACGTGTCTTCTTCTTAGTAAGCATCGCCTCGTCCTTCTCCGGCTTTGGATGATTAATTTTGATGCAATGGTATGCAATGGCTATGCCAAGGAGAAACTTTTTCTGCAAATCTTGCCTGCGGCGACAAGTCCTTGTGGATCGCCAGGAGGCAACCAGGCGGGCTGCCTATTCTGGCATCAAGATTGCAAGTTCGGCTCCGAAATCCCTGGGAGCTTGGACCATGCGTATTCGCTTATCGACCTGTCTCGCCGTGCTTGCGCTGGCGTCCTCCGCAATCTCGGCGCGCGCGGAGAGTGTTGTGCGCTACGGCATCTCGATGGCGGATATTCCGCTCACCACCGGCCAGCCTGATCGCGGCGCCGGCGCCTATCAGTTCACGGCCTACACGATCTACGATCCCCTGGTGGCCTGGGAGATGGACGTCGCCGACCGCCCCGGCAAGCTGGTGCCGGGCCTTGCCACCGAATGGAAGGTGGACGATGCCGACAAGACGAAGTGGCGCTTCAGCTTGCGCAAGGGCGTGAAGTTTCACGACGGCAGCGATTTCAACGCCGATGCGGTGATCTGGAATCTCGACAAGGTGCTCAACGACAAGGCGCCGCAATTCGACAAGCGGCAGAGCGCGCAGGTGAAGACCCGCCTCCCCTCCGTCGCCAGCTACGCCAAGATCGACGACTCCACCGTGGAGATCACCACCAAGACGGTCGATTCCTTCTTCCCCTACCAGATGCTGTGGTTCCTGGTCTCGAGCCCGGCGCAATACGAAAAACTCGGCAAGGATTGGGACAAGTTCGCCAGCCAGCCCTCCGGAACCGGCCCGTTCAAGCTGACGAAGCTGGTGCCGCGCGAGCTCGCCGAGCTCAGCAAAAATCCGGACTACTGGAACAAGAAGCGCATTCCCAAGGCCGACAAGATTGTGCTGGTACCGATGCCGGAAGCGCTGACGCGCACCAATGCGCTGCTCGCCGGCCAGGTCGACCTGATCGAGACACCCGCGCCGGATGCCGTGCCGCAGTTGAAGGCGGCCGGAATGAAGCTGGTCGACAACGTCACGCCGCATGTGTGGAATTATCACCTCAGCGTGCTGCCGGGCTCGCCCTGGACCGACATCCGCCTGCGCAAGGCGCTGAACCTTGCGATCAACCGCGACGAAGTCGTCGGACTGATGAACGGCCTCGCCAAGCCCGCCAAGGGCCAGGTCGACCCGTCGAGCCCGTGGTTCGGCAAGCCCAGCTTCGAGCTGAAATATGATCTCGCCGCCGCCAAGAAGCTGGTGGAGGAAGCGGGCTATTCCAAAGCAAAGCCGCTGAAGACCACCTTCATCATCGCGCAAGGCGGCACCGGCCAGATGCTGTCGCTGCCGATGAACGAATTCCTGCAGCAAAGCTTCAAGGAGATCGGCATCGAGATCGACTTCAAGGTGGTCGAGCTGGAGACGCTCTATACGCATTGGCGCAAGGGCGCCGCCGACGAGATGAACGCCGGCATCACCTCCAACAACATCGCCTATGTCACCTCGGATCCGCTTTACGCCATCGTCCGCTTCTTCCATTCCGGCCAGATCGCGCCGGTAGGCGTCAATTGGGGCGGCTACAAGAACCCGAAGGTCGACGCGCTGATCGACGAGGCCAAGCAGACTTTCGAGAGCACCAAGCAGGATCAATTGCTGGCGCAGGCGCATGCGCTGATCGTGGACGATGCCACGCTGGTGTGGGTCGTCCACGACACCAACCCGCACGCGCTGTCACCGAAGATCAAGCAGTTCGTGCAGGCGCAGCACTGGTTCCAGGACTTGACGACGATCGGGGTGGAGTGAGCAACGCGCAAGGGTGGGCACGGCGCTTTGCGCCTTTGCCCACCCGAGGTCCATGCTCAGCGCGCGCGATCACCGCCCCTTGGTCGGGATCTTGTTGTACGGCACGTCCTTGTCGACGCGGATGTCGCCCGGCAGGCCCAGCACGCGCTCGGCGATGATGTTGCGCAGGATCTCGTCGGTACCGCCGGCGATGCGCATCGAGGGCGAGGACAGCAGCATCTGCTGGAATTGGCCCTGGGCCGTTTCCTCGTCGTTGCCGGTGAGAACACCGGCCGCACCCTGCAGGTCCATGGCGTAAGTCGCGATGTCCTGCAGCATCATGCCCGAGACCAGCTTGCCGATCGAATTCTCCGGGCCCGGGCGCTCGCCTTTCGATAGCGCCGAGATCGTGCGGTAGCTGGTGTATTTCAGCCCGTTCGACTTCGCCGCCCAGCTCGCGAGCTTCGAGCGCACGGCGGGATCGTCGATGGCGAGGCCCTCCTCCAGCATCAGGTTCGAGCAGAGCTCGAACATTTCAGGCACGCCGGTCGCGAGCCGCGCGCCGATCGACATGCGCTCGTTCATCAGCGTGGTCAGCGAGACGTTCCAGCCGTCGCCGACGGCGCCCAGCCGCTGGCTATCGGGGATCACCACATCGGTGAAATAGACCTCGTTGAACTCCTGCATGCCGTTGGCTTGCTTGATCGGCCGCACCTCAACGCCGGGGCTCTTCATGTCCAGGAAGAACATGGTGAGGCCCTTGTGCTTGGGCACGTTCGGATCGGTGCGTGCGATGAGGAGGCCATAGTCGGAATAATGCGCGCCCGAGGTCCAGATCTTCTGGCCGTTGACGACCCAATTGTCGCCCTTCTTCTCCGCGCGTGTGCGAAGCCCTGCGACATCGGAGCCGGCAGACGGCTCGGAGAACAGCTGGCACCAGATCTCCTCGCCCGATGCGAGCTTCGGCAAGTAACGGCGCTTGGCCTCCTCACTGCCGAACGCCATCACGGTCGGTCCGCACATGCCTTCGCCGATCTGGAACGGCTGCGTCAGCTTGCCGTAGACGCCCTCCTCCTGCTGCCAGATCACCTTCTCGATCGGCGTCGCGCCGCGGCCGCCATACTCCTTGGGCCAGTGCAGGCAGGCCCAATTGCCCTCGAACTTCTTCTTCTGCCAGGCCTTGCCGACTTCGACGATGTCGCGGTTGGCAAGGCGGATGCGGCCGAGCGAGGACTTTGATAGCTCGCCATGCAGCTCCTTCGGCGCGTTGGTCTCGATCCATTTGCGCGCGGTCTCACGGAACGCGGCTTCCTGCGGGGTGTCGTCGAAATTCATCTTCGAGCTCTCCTCTCTCGTGCCCCGGACGCTGCGCAGCGCGAAGCGGTGCGCTGCAGAGCCGGGGCCCATTGCGGCCATCTGGGTCCCGGCTCTGCGAAGCAGCACTGCGTGCTGCATCGCGTCCGGGACACGGCTAATTCCTTCCCTTCGTCGGGATCCTGTTGAACGGCACGTCCTTGTCGACGCGGATGTCGCCTGGCAGGCCCAGCACCCGCTCGGCGATGATGTTGCGCATGATCTCGTCGGTGCCGCCTTCGACGCGGGTACCCGGCGCGCGCAGCAGCATGGCCTGGAAACGGCCGGCGAGCTCGGCATCCTCACCGCTGACGACGCCGGACGCGCCCTGCAGATCCAACGCGTAGGTCGCGACGTCCTGGATCATGGAGCCCGCCACCAGCTTGCCGATGGAGTTCTCCGGCCCCGGGCGTTCGCCCCTCGACAGCGCCGAGATCGCGCGCATGCTGGTGTATTTCAAGCCGCTCGCCTTCACCGCCCAGTTCGCCAGCTTGGAGCGCACCGCGCGATCCTCGATCGCCGGGCCGTCGTCGAGCATCAAGCTGGAGCAGTACTCGAACAATTCAGGGAAACCGGTCGATACGGCCGCGCCGATCGCACTGCGCTCGTTCATCAGCGTGGTCAGCGAGACGTTCCAGCCGTCGCCGACCTCGCCGAGGCGCTGATGGTCGGGGATGCGGACGTTGGTGAAATAGACCTCATTGAAATCCGAGGCGCCGCTCGCCTGCTTGATCGGCCGCACCTCGACGCCGGGGCTCTTCATGTCCAGGAAGAACATGGTGAGGCCTTTGTGCTTGGGCACGGTCGGATCGGTGCGCGTGAGCAGGATGCCATAGTCTGAATAATGCGCGCCCGAGGTCCAGATCTTCTGGCCGTTGATCACCCAGTCGTCGCCGTCCTTCTCCGCACGCGTGCGGAGGCCCGCGACATCAGAGCCGCCGGCGGGCTCGGAGAACAGCTGGCACCAGACCTTCTCGCCGGAGGCGAGCGGCGGCAGATAGGTGCGCTTATGCTCCTCGCGCGCGAACGCCATCATGGTCGGCCCGCACATGCCGTGGCCGATGATGAACATGCGGGAGAGCTGGCCGAACGGCCCTTCCTCCTGCTGCCAGATCACGCGCTCGATCGGCGAGGCGCCGCGGCCGCCATATTCCTTCGGCCAGTGCAGGCAGGCCCAGCCGGCGTCGGCCTTTTTCTTCTGCCAGGCTTTTGCGACCTGCAGGATATCCGCGTTTTTGAGCACGGTACGCCCGAGCGAGGATTTGCGCAGCTCCTCCTCGTATTGCTTGGGCGCGTTGGCGTTGATCCAGGCGCGGGCGGTGGCGCGGAACTCGGCTTCCTGCGGGGTGTCGTCGAAGTTCATGGTCTCATCTCTCGGTTCGTTCCCCGGACGCTGCGCAGCGCGAAGCGGTGCGCTGCAGAGCCGGGGTCCATTGCAGCCCCTGGGTCCCGGCTCTGCGGCGCTCCGCGCCGCGTCCGGGACACGAGCGAGGGTTACGCCGCGTTCTTCTTCCGCATGCGGTCGATCAGCTGATCCTCCCAATAGGACAGGCTGCCCAGGCCAAGCGCCATCGCATTGGCGCGGCGGTAGTACATGTGGCAGTCAAATTCCCAGGTGAAGCCCATGCCGCCGTGGACCTGGATGTTGTTCTTGGCGCAGTGCTGGAACGCCTGCGTCGCGCTGATGCGCGCGGCGGCGGCGGCTTCCGGCAGCTCGGCCGCATTGGTCGAGAGTGCCCAGGCGCCGTAATAGCTGTTGGATCGCGCCAGCGTCGCCGAGACGTACATGTCGGCCAGCATGTGCTTGACGGCCTGGAACGAGCCGATCTGCCGGCCGAAGGCGATGCGGTCCAGCGCGTAGTCGCGGCCCATCTCCAGCGCGCGGTCGGCGCCGCCGACCTGCTCGAACGCGCACAGCACCGCGGCGCGGTCGAGCACCTGGGTGAGGATGCTCCAGCCGTCGCCCGCGGCGCCGAGAGGCTCGGCTTTGGCGTCCTTAAAGGTGATCTCGGCCTGCCCGCGGGTCGGATCGAGATTAGTGAGGTTCTTGACCTCGACGCCGCCGGCTTTGAGATCGACCAGGAACAGCGAGATGTCATTGTCGCGCCCGCTCGATCCCGTGCGCGCGGCAACCACCGCAAAATCGGCGATGGCACCGTCGGCGACCGGCTTCTTGACGCCGTTGAGCACCCCGTTCGCAGCCGTCAGCTTGACGTTCTTCGGCGCTGGGTTGCCCTTGCCCTCGAACAGCGCCAGCGTGCCGATGGCCTCTCCGGACGCAATCGCCGGCAGCCATTTCTTCTTTTGCGCGTCGCTGCCGGCGATCAGCAACGCTTCGGCGGCGAGGTACACGGTCGAGGAAAACGGCACCGGCGCGTTGGCGCGGCCCATTTCTTCCGCGATCACGCACAGCTCGAGATGGCCCGCGCCGGCACCGCCGAACTCCTCGGGAATCGCGACGCCGAGGAAGCCCATCTCGGCGAGGCCTTTCCACAGCTCCTTGTCGTAAGGCGTCTTGCCGTCGAGCACGACACGCACCGCCTTGGGCGAGCATTTCTCGGCGAGGAACTTGCGCGCTTGGTCGCGGAGCTGTTTTTGGTCGTCGGAGAAATCGAAGTTCATGGCGGGGCTACCTTTGTTTATTCGTTGTCATTTATTGGCACCGTCATTCCGGGGCGCGCCCCTTGGCGCGAGCCCGGAATCCATAACCACGAGCCGGGGTTATGGATTCCGGGCCTGGCCCTTCGGGCCATCCCGGAATGACGAGGGGAGAGAGTTGCGCTCTCATTTCAGCACGATCACATCTTCATCCGGCTTGTCCGCATAGAGCCGCTCCACCAGCGCCGCGCGGCGTTCCAGGCCGGCGCGCTGGTTGATGTAGCCCTTGTCGGTGAGCTCGTTGCCGTCGATCGAAGGCGGCTCGACCATCAGCATCGCGCGCGCGATGACCCGGCTGCTGGCGCCTTCGCACTCACGGTTGTGGGCTTCCAGGCCGCGCCTGAAGCAGGCGATCACCTCGGGATGCTTCACCGCATCGGTAAAGCTCAGATCGGGATTGCCGGCCAGCTGGCGGCAGGCGTGCAGGTTCGGCCAGGCCAAGAGGCCGATGAAGGGACGGTCCTGCCCCGCGACCAGCGCGTCGTGCACCACAGGCGTCGCTGCTGCGATCGCATCGGTCCGCAGAGAGCCGACATGCACGAACGTGCCGGTGGTGAGCTTGAAGTCTTCCACCACGCGGCCGGCAAAGATGATGCCTTGCACCGGATCGGCATCGTCGACGAAGATGCCGGCATCGCCAATGCAGTAGAATCCTTCCTCGTCGAACATTTTCCTGGTCAGCTCCGGCTGGCCGAAATAGCCGGGCGTGACGTTGACGCCGCGCAGGCGCAATTCGTACTTCGAGCCGCAAGGCACCATCTTCAACTCGACGCCTGGGAACGGCAGGCCGATCAGGCCGACGCGCTCGGTGTCCCAATAGGTGCCGGTCGAGGTCGGCGCGGTCTCGGTCGAGCCCCAGCCGGTATAGAACACGATCCGCTCTCCGGTGGTCTTTACCGCCAGCGCTTGCATGCGCTCGTAGAGATCGTCAGGCAGGCGCGCGCCGCCATAGGCCATGATCGAGAGGTTCTTGAAGAATGAGCGGCAAAGCGCGTCGTCCTTCTCCATGGCGGCGGCGAGCGCGGCATAGCCGGCGGGCACGTTGGCGTAATAGGTCGGCGAGATCTCGCGCAAATTGCGCAGCGTCTCCTCGAACTGGCCCGGCATCGGGCGCCCGTCGTCGATATAGAGCGTGCCACCGTCGACCAATATTGGATGGAACGCGGCATTGCCGCCCATGGTGTGGTTCCAGGGCATCCAGTCCAGCATGGTCGCAACAGGCCCGTTCGGATCGCGCGGCCGCACCTGCATCATCATCGCCGCATTGGCGCACATCATCTCCTGCGTGTTGATGACGGCCTTGGGCATGCCGGTCGAGCCCGACGTGAACAGCAGCTTGCCGATGGTCTGCGGCGTGATCTTCGCGATCGAGGCCTCGACATCGGCCGTGACGGGCGTTGCTGCGAGCTCGGCAAAGCTGACGCTCTTGATGCCCTCGCAGGGCCGCGCGACGTGGACCACGGTGACGCCGCTGAGGTCGAGCGCCTTCAGCGCCTTCTCGAAGGTCGGTCCGTCCTGCACCATCAGTACGGCCGGCTTGATCAGGTCGAACAGATACTTCAGCTTGACGTGGTCGTGGCTCATCAAGGAGTAGGCCGGCGATACCGGCGCTGCGGGGACGCGCGCCTGCATCGCAGCCTGCGTCATCAGCGCATGCTCGATCGAATTGCCCGAGAGGATCGTGACGGGCCGGCCGCCGAGCTCGAGATTGAGCAAGCCTTGCGTCAGCGCGTCCACGATGCGCTTGGCTTCGCCATAGGACACCTTGCGCCATTCGCGGTTCGGACCGCCGCGCTGCGCCAGCCAGATGCGCTCGGGCGCTTCCTTCGCCCATTTCGCCAGCGACGCCGGAATGTGCTTCTCATAAGGCTGCAGCGGAATGCGCGACTTCAGCACCACCGTGCCGTCGGCGCGGCGCTCGACGTCGATGTCGCGCGCGAGCCACTGGACCTTGCGAAAGGCGGGCTTCGTCATCACCGCTGCCGCGCTTCCACTCATTTTGCGTCTCCCGGAATTACTGTCCTTTGCGGATCGTTCTCGTTCAGCGCCTGATATAGACAGGCTTTCGCTTCTCAAGGAAGGCCCTGATGCCTTCCGAAAACTCCTCCGAGCGGCTGCACAGGACCTGGTTGCGATCCTCCATCGCAATCGCGGCTTCGAGCGAGCCGGCATCGACGCTCATGTTGAGGCATTCCTTGGATAGCCGTAGGCCCACGGGCGAGGCCGTCATCATCGCCTCGACGTAAGGCCCTGCCGCGTCATCGAGCTTGTCCTCGTCCACGAGCTCCGAGACGAGGCCGACCGCGAGCGCGCGCTCCGCTCCGATGAAGCGCCCGGTGAGGATCAGCTCGGATGCAACGGAGACGCCGACGAGGCGCGGCAGAAAATAGCTGGTGCCGATGTCGCAGCCGCCGAGACCGAGCTTGATGAAGGCACAATTCATCCGCGCCGATCTCGTCGCGATGCGCATGTCTGAGGCCAGCGCCAGCGCAAAGCCGCCGCCGGCGGCCGCGCCCTGCACCAGCGCCAGGATCGGCTGCGGACAGCGCCGCATCAGTATCACGATGTCGGCGATGCGCCGCTGCGAATCCAGCGACTCCGTGACGCCCGGCGGCTCCTGCTGCCCGGCCCGGCGCTCCATCGCGGCTTTGAGATCGAGGCCGGCACAAAAATTCCTGCCGGCGCCCTTGAGCACGACGACGCGCGTGTCGCGATTGCGTTGCAGGCCCTGGAAATAATCGTTGAGCGCATCGATCAGCGCGGGATCGAGCGCGTTGAGGTGCTCGGGCCGATTGAGCGTCACCCGGTCGACGCCGTCGTCATGCTCGATCAGCAGCGGTTGGGACATGAGGCTCGTACCTTCGTGCCACACAGAGACCGTCTCCCACCCTCCCCTGGAGGGGGAGGGTCGATCGCGCGCAGCGCGAGCGGGGTGGGGTGACAGTCTCTCCCCACCGAACAGTGCCCGAGTGGAGAGATCACCCCACCCCGGCGCTTCGCGCCGACCCTCCCCCTCCAGGGGAGGGTAAGAGAGAGCCGCCTACCTTGGCGCCATCCTGATCGCGCCGTCGAGGCGGATGGTCTCGCCGTTCAGCATCGGGTTCTCGACGATGTGCACCGCGAGCATGCCGTATTCGTTGGCATCGCCGAGACGCGAGGGATGCGGCACCTGGGCGCCCAGGCTCTTGCGGGCCTCTTCGTTCAAGCCCATCAGCAGCGGCGTGAAGAACAGGCCGGGCGCAATGGTGTTGACGCGGATCTTCTGGCTGGCGAGATCGCGCGCGGCCGGCAGCGTGAGGCCGACGACGCCACCCTTCGAGGCCGAATAGGCGATCTGGCCGATCTGGCCTTCGTAGGCGGCAACCGAGGCAGTGTTGATGATGACGCCGCGCTCTTCGCCGATCGGCTCCGCAGTGACGAGGCGCTCAGCGAACAGACGCAGACAGTTGAACGTGCCGATCAGGTTGACGTTGATGATGCGCGCGAACTTTTCGAGCGGATAGACACCGTCGCGGCCGACGATGCGCTGCGAGCCGCCGATGCCGGCGCAGTTCATCAGCACGCGGGCGACGCCGTGTGCGGCTTCCGCTTTGGCAATCGCAGCCTTGATCTGCTCCTCGCTGGTGACGTCGGCGTGCAGCGCGACGCCCTTCACTTCGGCGGCCACCTTCTCGGCGTTTTCCTTGCTCTGATCGATCACGCCGATCTTGGCGCCCTTGGCGGCCATGGCGCGGGCGGTCGCGGCACCAAGGCCCGAGCCGCCGCCGGTGATGAGAACGGCTACGTCTTTCAACTGCATTTTAGAACCTCTCCTTGTTGTGGCGAATGGCGAATAGCGAGTGGCGAATGGAGCCTGCGGCCCAATTCGCTATTCGCCATTCGCCATTCGCTCGTTCAGTATGCCGCCGCAGATCAGCGTTTCCATGTGCTTGATGTATTGCCGGCAAACATCATCGGTGACCGGGCCGACGCCGGTCGCGCGGGACATCGCGTGCCGGCCGAAGAACAGGTGATCGCAGGCGCCGATCAGGCTGGTGTAGAACAGCACCGGATCGGTCGGGCGGAATTCGCCGCGGCTGACGCCTTCCGCCAGCAGGCGGCGGTGGAAGTCCAACAGCGGCGCAACGAAGAATTTCGAGACTTCGTCGGCGGAGCTCGCGCTGGTCTCGTGCAAGAGATAGTGGATCAGCCGGTTCATGTAGGGGAACCGATGATAGGCGCGGATGATGCCGGCGACATGCAGCTTCAGCTTCGCCGTCGACGTGATCGGCTGCGCCAGCAGATATTCGAGGTTGGTCATCTCGGTCGCGGCATCCCGCGCGAGCAGCGCCAGCAGCAGGCCGTCCTTGTTGCCGAAGTGATATTTGACCAGGGCCGCGTTGGCGCCCGACTTCTGCGCAATGTCGGAGAGCGAGATCTCAATCGACGAGCGCTCGATCATCAGCTCGCTCGCGGCCACCAGCAATTTCTCTGCCGTGGAATTTTTCCCGCTGGGGAGCCTGTTCGGTACGCTGGTCGCCACGGAGATCCCTGTTTGGCCGCTGGAGCGGGCGCAGATAAGCGCAAGCAGCGCCTCATCACAAGAGTTAATTGATCGATTGACTAAACGATCTTCGGCCCCTTAAATCCGTCCCCGACAACTAACCCAATCAGAATCCAGGGAGAGACCGAATGGCCGAGGCTTACATCGTCGCCGCAGCGCGTACCGCCGGCGGGCGCAAGGGGGGCCGCCTCGCCGGCTGGCATCCGGCCGATCTCGCCGCGAAGGTGCTGGACGAGCTGGTCGACCGCACCAAGGTCGATCCGGCCCAGGTGGAGGACGTGATCATGGGCTGCGTCATGCAGGTCGGCGAACAGTCCAACAACGTCGCGCGCAACGCGATCATGGCCTCGAAGCTTCCGGAAAGCGTGCCGGGCACCTCGATCGACCGCCAGTGCGGCTCCTCGCAGCAGGCGCTGCACTTCGCCGCGCAGGCGGTGATGTCGGGTGCGATGGACGTCGTGATCGCGGCCGGCGTGGAGTCGATGACGCGGGTGCCCATGGGCCTGTCGTCGCAGCTTCCGGCCAAGAACGGCTTTGGCAATTACAAGAGCCCGGGCATCGAGAAGAAGTATCCGAACATCGTGTTCAGCCAGTTCACCGGCGCGGAGATGATGGCCGAGAAGTACGGCCTCTCCAAGGATGAGCTCGACCAGTACTCCTACGACAGCCATCAGCGCGCGATCGCGGCGACGCAAGCAGGTCACTTCAAGAAGGAGATCGTGCCGCTCGAGATCACCCGCGCCGACGGCAGCAAGGACACCCACCACATCGACGAAGGTATCCGCTTCGATGTCACGCTCGACGGCATCAAGGGCGTCAAGTTGATCGCCGAGAACGGCAAGCTCACCGCAGCCAGCGCCAGCCAGATCTGCGACGGCGCCTCCGGCGTCATGGTGGTGAACGAGAAGGGCCTGAAGCAGCTTGGCGTCAAGCCGCTCGCCCGCATCCATCACATGACCATGACCGGCGGCGATCCCGTGATCATGCTCGATGCTCCCCTGCACGCCACCAAGCGTGCGCTGGAGAAGGCCGGCATGAAGATCGGCGACATCGACCTGTTCGAGGTCAACGAAGCCTTCGCCTCGGTGCCGACCGCCTGGCTGAAGACCACGGGTGCCGATCCGGAGCGTCTCAACGTCAACGGCGGCGCCATCGCGCTCGGCCATCCGCTCGGCGGCTCCGGCACCAAGCTGATGACGACGCTGGTCCACGCCCTGCACCAGCGCGGCAAGCGCTATGGCCTGCAGACCATGTGCGAGGGTGGTGGCATGGCCAACGTGACGATCGTGGAGCGGCTGTAAGAAAAGCAAAAGCGAGTAGCGAGTGGCGAGTAGCGAATGGTGACTAGGCGAAGAGCGGTTTGCCCTTCTTCCCTATTCGCCACTCGCTACTCGCCATTCGCGTTTTGAGGAAACGCCATGACCCACCCCTGTATCCACGCCAAGACGACGCCCGACAAGATCGCCTACCAGATGGCCGGGACCGGCAAGGCGATCACCTATCGCGAGCTCGACGAGCTCTCGAACCAGGGCGCGCAGCTGTTTCGCTCGCTTGGCCTCAAGGCCGGTGACCACATTGCGCTGTTGATGGAGAACCGGCTCGCCTTCATGGAGCTGTGCTGGGCGGCACAGCGCAGCGGGCTCTATTACACCGCGATCAGCCGCTACCTGAAGCAGGACGAGATCGATTACATCATCGCCGATTGCGGCGCCAAGGTCGTGATCACGACGCCGAAATGCGCCGACCAGATCAAAGGCCTGATCAAGGGCACGCCCGGCGAGCCGATCTTCTACATGATGGACGACCCGCTGCCCGGCTTCCGCTCCTACGACAAGGAAGCCGCCGCGCAGCCGACCACGCCGATCGCCGATGAGGTCGCAGGCTACGACATGCTGTATTCGTCGGGCACCACCGGCCGCCCGAAGGGAATCAAGAAGGCTTTCGAAGGCAACAGGATCGACGTGCCGAACGCCTTCCTGCGCGTGCTCTGCGCCGACATGTGCGGCATGAATGCGGAGAGCACCTATCTGTCGCCGGCGCCGCTCTATCACGCAGCGCCCCTGCGCTTCAACATGATGGCGATCGTGCTCGGCGGCACCTCCATCATCATGGAGCACTTTGACGCCGAAGAGTTCTTGAAGCTGGTCGAAAAGTACAAGGTGACGCAATCACAGCTGGTGCCGACCATGTTCGTGCGCATGCTGAAGCTGCCGGACGAGGTGCGCACGAGGTACGACGTCTCCACCCTGAAGGGCGCGATCCACGCCGCCGCGCCCTGCCCCATCGACGTCAAGGCCAAGATGATCGAATGGTGGGGGCCGATCCTGATCGAGTATTACGCCGGGTCTGAAGGCAATGGCGTCACCGTCTGCAACTCGCAGCAATGGCTGGAGCACCGCGGCAGCGTCGGCCGCGCAGTGGTCGGCAAGATCAAGATTCTCGGCGAGAATGACGAGGAGCTGCCGGTCGGCGAAATCGGTACCGTCTATTTCGCCGACGCGCCCGCATTCACCTATCACAACGATCCCGAGAAGACGAAGAAGGCCTACAACGCCAAGGGTTGGTCGACCCTCGGCGATGTCGGCTATCTCGACAAGGACGGCTTCCTCTATCTCACCGACCGCAAGTCCTACATGATCATTTCCGGCGGGGTGAACATCTATCCGCAGGAGACGGAGGACGTACTGATCACGCACCCTGAGGTGGCCGACGTCGCGGTGTTCGGCGTGCCGAACGAGGAGATGGGCGAAGAGGTCAAGGCGGTGGTGCAGCCGCACGACATGAGCCGCGCCGGCAAGGCACTCGAGGCCGATCTGATCGATTATTGCAAGAGCCGCCTCTCCGCCATCAAATGCCCGCGCTCGATCGATTTCGAAGCCGAGCTGCCACGCACGCCGACCGGCAAGCTGGTGAAGCGGCATTTGCGCGATCGGTATTGGCCGAAGACAGCGGCGAAGATTTAGGGAGAGCGGCCGCTCTCAACACCGTCATGCCCGGGCTTGTCCCGGGCATCCACGTTCTTTGTACCGCAAAGGAAGACGTGGATGGCCGGGTCAAGCCCGGCCATGACGCCGAGCAAGCTTTGGTATCTTCAATCGAACAGGCTCGGGGTGTGGTTCACCAGCGCGCCTTCGATCTCGAGCATCTTCAGCTTCGTGACCACGCCGCCGTTCGCGGAGAAGCCCCCGGGCTTGTTGCCCGCCGCCAGCACGCGATGGCAGGGCACGACGATCGGGCACGGGTTGCGGCCGAGCGCCTGGCCGACGTCGCGGGACAGCTGGACGCCGCCGAGCTGCTTGGCGATGTCGCCGTAGGTGACGGTCTTGCCGGGTGGAATCGCGCGGGCGATCGCGTAGACGCCGCGGTTGAACTCGGGCACGCCGTCGAGGTCGAGCGGAATATCGGTGAGATCATCCGGCTCGCCGGCGAGCAGTCTCGTCATGCGGTCGACCGCCTGTTGCACCTCGGCGGTCGGCTCGGCCTCAATGGCGTCAGGATGGCGCTGGCTGATGCGGGTGCGGATCTTCTGCTCGCCGCCCATCGGCAATTGCGTGCCGTTGATGCCGCGCGGGCCCCAGGCGATGGCACACAGGCCGATCTTTGTGTCGAACAGGGCAAAATGCTGGTCGGTCATGACTTGGTTCCTGGATTGCTTTCGTTGCAGGCCCCCACTTTGATGTCGTGCCAAATCTAGGCTTGGAAATAGTTGCGATCCACCCGGTTTCCGGGAATCTTGCACAGGCGTTCCAATCCTCTCCCGCGAGTCCATAATGCAGAGCCTCCACGTCAACGGTTACGACATGCCCTATCTCGACGTGGGCGAAGACAGGGGCCGTCCGCCACTCGTCTGCGTGCATGGATCGCTGAATGACTTCCGCGTCTGGGGCTGCGTGCTCGGGCCGCTGACGCAGCGGCACCGGGTGATCGCCGTCAGCCTGCGGCACTTCTTCCCGGAAAAATGGGATGGGGTCGGTGACACCTATTCGATCGCCCAGCACGCCAGCGACGTCATCGCCTTCATCGACAAGCTCGACCTCGGGCCGGTCGATTTGATGGGCCATTCCCGCGGCGGGCATATCTGCTTCCGCGTGGCACAGC
This sequence comes from Bradyrhizobium sp. USDA 223, assembly GCF_044909005.1. NCBI lineage: Bacteria > Pseudomonadati > Pseudomonadota > Alphaproteobacteria > Hyphomicrobiales > Nitrobacteraceae > Bradyrhizobium > Bradyrhizobium sp. USDA 223. The sequence continues at coordinate 7,269,454 of NZ_JBIYDR010000001.1, read as the reverse complement.
AGCGGCCCGATCTGTTGCGACGGCTGATCCTGGCCGAACCGGGGGGCGAGCTAGATGCCAGCCTTGATCCGGATTACGTCGGCGGCCCCTCGCCGCTGCTGGCGCGCTTCACCGCCTCGGCCGAGAAGATCGCCGCCGGCGATGTCGACGGCGGCCTTGCCGTCTTCGTCGACACGCTGGAAGGCCCCGGCACCTGGCCGCGATTGCCCGCGATGGTGAAGCAGAACCTGCGCGACAATGCCTATACCCTGATCGGCCAGGTCCGCGACAGCCGCCCGCCGTTCTCTAGGGCGGACGCGGAGGCGATCAAGATGCCGACGCTGTTCATCCTGGGCGCGCGGACCAAGGGCCTCTTGCCGAAAGTGCTGCATGCGCTGGCCGCCCATGTGCCTTATTCCAAGACGGCGATCATCCCGAACGCGACGCATCCGATGTTCGAGCAGGCGCCGCAGAAATTCTCCGAAGTGGTTTTGGATTTTCTGGCGAGCTGACCATGCAAAGCTTCCACGTCAACGGTTACGATATGGCCTATCTCGAAGTCGGTGAGGGTCCGCCGCTGGTCTGCGTGCACGGCACACTCGGCGACTTCCGCACCTGGTATTCGGTGCTCGGTCCGCTGTCGAAATCCCATCGCGTGATCGCGGTCAGCCTGCGGCACTTCTTTCCCGAGCATTGGGACGCCGTCGGCGACGACTACAAGATGGCGCAGCACGTTGCCGATACGATCGCCTTCATCGAGCAGGTCAAGCCCGGCCCCGTCGACCTGATGGGCCATTCGCGCGGCGGCCACATCGCCTTCCGCGTGGCGCAGGCGCGGCCCGATCTGTTGCGCAAGCTGGTGCTCGCCGAGCCCGGCGGCGATCTCGACGTATCCCTGCCTGTGCCGGCAGGCACGCCCGCGCATCCGCCGCTGGCGGCGCGCACCGCGCGGTCGGTCGAGATGATCCGCGCCGGCGACCTCGAGGGCGCGGTGCGGAATTTCTACGAAGGTATCGAAGGCGACGGCTCCTGGCGGCGCGTGCCGGCTGCGGCCAAGCAGCAACTGCGCGACAACGCGCTCACCTTCCTCGGCCAGATCAACGAGCAGCGCCGGCCCTACACGCTCGGCGATGCGCAGGCGATCAGGACGCCGACGCTGCTGATCGGCGGCGGCGCCACCACCGGCAGCCTGTCAGTGATGTGGCGCGTGCTGGCCGCGCACATCGCGGGCGCCGAGACGGCGGTGATCGCGAACGCCGGCCACTGGATGTTCGAGCAGGCGCCGCTCGAGTTCGGCGAGGTGGTGAGTAGGTTCCTGGCGAAGTAGCTCACACCTTCCACACGCCGACGGGCATCTTGATCGTCGCGTTCAAGCGGTTCCACACGTTGATCGTCGCGATCGCAAGAATCAGGGTGGCGAGCTCGCGCTCGTCGAAGTGCTTGGCGGCTTCATTCCAGATCGCATCGGGCACCGGATCCTCGCGATCGGCAAGGCGCGTGGCGGCTTCGGTCAGGGCCAGCGCGGCGCGCTCGGCATCGGTGAAGTAGGGCGCCTCGCGCCAGGCGGATACGGCGAACAGGCGCTCGTCGGTCTCGCCCAGCCTGCGGGCGACCTTCGGGTGCATGTCGACGCAGACGCTGCAGCCATTGATCTGGCTGGCGCGCAGGTGCACCAGTTCCAAGAGCTTTTCCGGCAGACCCTGTTTTGTCAGGTTGCCGAGGGACTGAAGGACATTCATGGCCTCCGGCAGGACCATGACAGGGTGTTTCATGCGGGCGTGCATCATGTTGCAACTCCATCTGTCGAATTTCGAAGGTTCCGGTCACATCGACTGGATTGGCTTCGTCATGGGCTTGACGGATCGCGACGAGGGAATGTGACCGATGACCGAAGAAAATTTTCTGACTGAGCAGTTCGAAGCGAGCAGGGACCATTTGCGTGCGGTCGCCTACCGCATGCTGGGCTCCCGCGCCGAGGTCGACGATGCCGTGCAGGAGGCCTGGCTGCGGGTCAGCCGCTACGACCTGTCCGACATCGCGAATTTGCGCGGCTGGCTGACCACGGTCGTTGCCCGTATTTGCCTCGACATGCTGCGCGCCCGGAAATCGCGCCGCGAGTATCCGATGGGTCCGCACGTACCCGAGCCGGTCGACGATACCCGCGAGCGCGAAGCGGAGATGGCCGATTCGGTGGGTGCGGCGCTGCTGGTGGTGCTGGAAACGCTGCAGCCCGCGGAGCGGCTCGCCTTCGTGCTGCACGACATGTTCGCCGTCCCGTTCGAGGAGATCGCGCCGATCGTCGGCCGCTCGGTCGATGCCTCGCGGCAGCTGGCGAGCCGCGCCCGGCGGCGCGTGCAGGGCGCACCGGTGCCGGAGACGGATCTGACGCAACAGCGAAGGATCGTCGATGCATTTCTCGAAGCCTCGCGCGGGGGCAACTTCGAAGGGCTGCTCGCGGTGCTGGATCCCGACGTCGTCTTCCGCGCCGATCTGGCGGCGGTGCGGCTCGGCTCGCTGGCGGAGGTCCGCGGCGCCGAGGCTGTCGCGCAGCTCTACAAGGGCCGCGCCCGGGCGGCGCGCACGGCGCTGGTCGATGGCGAGATGGGTGCTGCCGTCATCCTCGGCGGACAGTTGCGGGTCGCGCTGCGCGTGACGTTCGTGGGCGAGCGGATCGGCGCGATCGAGGCCGTCGCCGATGCGGACGACATCGCCGCGATGGAGGTGCAGGTGCTGGATGGCTCAGATCCGGACCCGTTGTCGCGAAAACAACCCCATGCACAGTAGACGGACTTAGGAAAATCAACAGCTTACCCGGGTGACATGAAGCCATTGGGATCGCCCCAGATACGGCTTGACGCTCTACTTGGCCGAGCGTAAGTTCGAATACGGAATTCCGTATTCCGATAAGCTTGGAGCTGCCGGCGTGATCCCTCTCGACCCGCTCCCGAACCTGATCGACCAGGTCTATGCGCGGATCCTGGAGGCGATCTCTGACCGCACGCTTCGGCCCGGCCAGCGCATCCGGCAGAACGAGCTCGCCGATCGGCTCGGCGTGTCGCGCCAGCCGGTGTCGCATGCGCTGCATCTGTTGCATCGGCAAGGCCTGGTCGCCGAGAGCGGCCGCCGCGGCTTTGAAGTGACACAGCTCGATCCCGCGCGCATCCGTCAGCTCTACGAGGTGCGCGGCGCCATCGACGCGCTGGCGGCCGGGCTGGCCGCTCAGCGCGCGGCCAGCGACGCAGCGGGACGCGCGCGACTGGAGGCAGCGCTCGCCGCCGGGCGCCGCAGTGACCGCAACACGATTCTACCCGAGCTCATCACCCTCGATGTCGATTTTCACCGCGCGATCTATCAGCTCGCCGGCAATCCCGTGATCGAGGAGGCCATGGCGCCGCAATGGCCGCACATGCGGCGCTCGATGGCGACAGTGCTCTCCGAGCTCGATTATCGCGCCAGCGCCTGGGCGGAGCATGCCGATATTGCCGGACATATTCTCAGCGGCAACGCGACGGCGGCCGAACGCGCCGCGCTCGCGCATGCACAGACGGCGGGACGGATGACCGAGGAGAGATTGCGGGTGACGGAAGAGGCGGCGGCGTAGCACGCCGTCATTCCGGGGCGACGCGACGGGACCGCGCGAAGCGCGGCCCGGGAGCGTCGAGCCCGGAACCCATCGGGCGGCAGAGACTGCGGAGGAATGGATTCCGGGCTCACGCTTCGCGTGCCCCGGAATGACAAAACAAAGCAAACAGGAGGACGACCCGTGAAACTGTCCCAGGAGCAATTGGAGTTCTTCCACCGCGAGGGCTGGCTGTTCCTGCCCGAGCTGTTCGCCCAAGAGGAGGTCGACCTGCTCGCGCGAGAGGCGGTCGCCATTTACGATGCCAACCGGCCCGAGGTCTGGCGCGAGAAGAGCGGCGCGCCGCGCACCGCCTTTGCCGCGCATGTCTACAACGAGGCGTTCGCGATCCTCGGCGCGCATCCGCGCATGATCGAGCCGGTCGAGCAGGTGTTCGGCGAGCCCGTCTACATGCACCAGTTCAAGATCAACGCCAAATCGGCCTTCACCGGCGACGTCTGGCAATGGCACCAGGATTACGGCACCTGGAAGCGCGACGACGGCATGCCGGAGCCGCGGGCGATGAACATCGCGATCTTCCTCGACGAGGTGATGCCGATCAACGGCCCCCTGATGCTGGTGCCGCGCAGCCAGAATGCGGGCGATCTCGAGGCTTCGCACGATCTCGCCACCACCTCCTACCCGCTGTGGACGCTGGACGAGGATACGGTGACGCGCCTCGTCAAGCAGGGCGGCATCGTCGCGCCCACCGGCAAGCCCGGCGGCATGCTGATGTTCCACGGCAATCTCGTGCACGGCTCCAGCGGCAACATCACGCCCTATCCGCGCAAGATCGTGTACCTGACGCTGAATGCGGTCTCGAACCATATCCGCACACCGACACGACCGGATTACATCGCGCATCGCGATTTCACGCCGATTAAGACGGTCGACGACGACGCGCTGCTGCGGCTGGCACGGACACCGCGGCAGGCGGCGGAGTAACCTGTCATTCCGGGGCGACGCGGAGCGTCGAGCCCGGAATCCATCGGGCCGCAGTGCTTGTGGAGAAATGGATTCCGGGCTCGCGCTTCGCGCGCCCCGGAATGACGAAGTTTGACAGTGTCACCTCACAGCCATAGCGATCTCGGACCCCCCATGAACCTCTTCCGCCTCCTGCAAGCCCGCGCATCCGCCGGCAAGCCCGTCCGTGTCGCGCTGATCGGCGCCGGCAAGTTCGGCTCGATGTTCCTCGCACAGGTGCCGCACACGCCGGGGCTGGAGGTGCCCATCATCGTCGACATCGACCGCGACCGGGCCCGCGAGGCCTGCCGGACCGTCGGCTGGAGCGCCGAGCGCATCGCCGCGACCGTGTTCACCGATGACGGCGTGCGCGCCATCGCCGGCGGCGCCATGGACGTGGTGGTGGAGGCGACCGGCAATCCCGCCGTCGGCATTGCCCACGCGCGCGCCGCGATCGCGGCGGGCAAGCATATCGTGATGGTAAATGTCGAGGCCGACGTGCTGGCGGGCGCGCTGCTCGCCGACGAAGCGCGCAAAGCCGGCGTGGTCTATTCGCTCGCCTATGGCGACCAGCCGGCGCTGACGGCGGAGATGGTCGATTGGGCCCGCGCCACAGGCTTTCACGTCGTTGCCGCCGGCAAGGGCACGAAGTACCTGCCGGCCTATCACGACGTGACGCCCGACGGTGTCTGGCAGCACTATGGCCTGACCGCGGGCGAAGCGCAGTCGGCCGGCATGAATCCGCAAATGTTCAACTCTTTCCTCGACGGCACCAAATCGGCGATCGAGATGGCCGCGATTGCCAATGCCTGCGGCCTCGACGTGCCCGCGGAGGGCCTGGCGTTTCCGCCGTGCGGCGTCGACGATCTGCCGCATGTCATGCGGCCGCGCTCGCGCGGCGGCGTGCTGGAGCGATCCGGTGTCGTCGAAGTCGTCTCCTCGCTCGAGCGCGACGGCAGGCCGGTGTTTCGCGATCTGCGCTGGGGCGTCTATGTCGTGCTGGAAGCACCGAACGACTATGCCGCCGACTGCTTCCGGCAATATGGACTGAAGACCGATGCCAGCGGACGCTTCGCCGCCATGTACAAGCCGTATCACCTGATCGGGCTCGAGCTGAACATCTCGGTGCTGTCGGCCGCGCTACGGGGCGAGCCCACCGGGCAGCCTTACGGCTTCCGCGGCGACGTCGCCGCCGTGGCCAAACGTAACTTGCGTGCCGGGGAGGTGCTCGACGGCGAAGGCGGCTACACGGTATGGGGCAAGCTGATACCGGCGGCCGCGAGCCTCAGGGCCGGGGCCCTGCCGATCGGGCTCGCACATCGCCTCAAGCTTAAGCACGACGTCGCCCATGGCACGTTGGTACGCTGGAGCGATGTCGAATTCGACCCCGGCAACGAAACGGTGAAGGCACGCAGGGCCATGGAAGCCGCGTTCGCGCCGCAGCATTGATCGGCTTGGCAGGCGCACAACCAAAGCGAGCTTGATTTGCTGTTCCCCTTTCGTCATGCTGCCTGCGATCCGGGAACATTGAATTTCGGACACCAAGAAACGTCGGCCACCGGCGAAGATGAAGCGGCGTCAAGACCGCGATCCCTCGTCGAGGACACGACACCGCAGGAGGGAACGCATGGAACGTCGTAAATTTCTGACGGCAGGCGGACTGGGCCTTGCCGCAAGCGCAATTGCAGCGCCGGCTGTCGCACAATCAATGCCCGAGGTGAAATGGCGGCTGGCGGCGAGCTGGCCGAAATCACTGGATACGCTCTACGGCGGCTGCGAGTATTTCTGCAAGCGGGTCGCGGAGATCACCGACAACAGATTCCAGATCCAACCCTTCGCGGCCGGCGAAATCGTCGGAGGCCTGCAAGTGCTCGATGCCGTGTCCAACGGCACCGTCGAAATGGGCAACACGGCGCTCTACTATTATTGGGGCAAGAACCCGGCATTCACCTTCGGCACCTCGCTGCCGTTCGGCCTCAATACGCGTCAGCACATTTCCTGGCTGATATGGGGCGGCGGTCAGGACATGCTCAATGAGCTCTTGAAAGAGCACAACGCGATCGGCGTGCCGACCGGCTCGACCGGGGCTCAGATGGGCGGCTGGTTCCGCAAGGAGATCAAGACCGTCGATGATCTCAAGGGCCTGAAATTCCGGGTTGGCGGCTTCGCCGGCACCATTGTCGCAAAGGTCGGGGGCGTGCCGCAACAGATCGCGGCCGGCGACATCTATCCCGCGCTGGAGAAAGGGACGATCGACGCTGCCGAGTGGGTCGGTCCGTATGACGACGAGAAGCTCGGCTTCGTCAAGGTGGCGAAGTACTACTACTATCCCGGTTGGTGGGAAGGCACCGGCCAGGGCCACAACATCATGAACCTCGAGAAGTGGAATGGGC
>NZ_JBIYDR010000001.1:4800000-7255000 GCF_044909005.1 Bradyrhizobium sp. USDA 223 | reverse complement strand
GGAGAGCGCCTTGGAGCCCTCCCTGGCGGCCTCCCCCGGGGCCCCTCCTCCGCACCCCCGCCACCCCGGGGGCGTGTCGTCCCAAGGGCTGACGGCCCCCCGGCCAGACGCCCGCCTCCCCCGCTATAGGCGGCCCTGCCCCCCACCCCGCCCGAGCTCAGCCCGTGATCTGACGGGGGCCTTTACGGCCCGGCATTTAGGAAACTTTTTCCATATTTGGCGCCGTACTTGAGCCACAATCCCGCGGCGTTCTGATAAGAGACAAGCTTGAATCGCGGGGACGCCTGTGGGGGCTGCCGGCGATTTTCATGGGGTCAGAGGAAGGCGATGTTGCAGATGACGCGACCTTCCTTCGGCATTCGAAAGACATCGAGAGAGCTTTACCCGTCCAGCTGTTCGTAATTTCGGCCGGCCCCATCAAGGGGCTTTCTGGGCGCGGACAGTTGTGCGGCTTGCCTGCTCCGGCGATCCCCGTTCAAGAGGGCAGCCTGGGACAGGTTCGAAACCGGGCATCTTGGGTCGTTGAGTTGGGGGACTTGGGTTGAACCACAGGACGTCACGCGGCACTTACGGGCGTGAGACCGGGATCATCGATCTCGGCCACGAGCCGCCGCTGTCCGTCGATGGTTCTGAAGCCGCGGTGATCGACCGCCGCCGCGTCTCGGTGCAATGGTTCAGCGGGACAATTTTGACCGGACTCTGCGGCGCAGCCCTGATCGGCGGCGCCGTTTTCGCTTCGCTCGACGGCGAGATGACCTTCGCCAAGGTGCCGGAGCGGGTCGAAGGCGCGCTGCGCGGCGCATTCGGCGCCGCCGATCGTGCCGCCACGCTGCACAAGAGCGATCGCCTGCCGCCGCCGAGCGAATCCACCGCTTCGCGCAACGTGATGCGCGTCTCGACGGTTGCCCGCGTCGGCAACCGTGACGTGATGCGGGTGCGTCCGTTCGTGCGGATCGCCGGCAATCTGTCGATGACGACGAGCGATCTGTCGGCAAAGATCCCGCCGTTCAACGCCCAGCGCCTGCTGACCGATGTCGGCTCCGACCCGAAGACGGCGTCCGACGATCCCAACAATCCCGAAGCCGTCGAGCCCGACGCGGAAGTGTCCTTCGTCACCAAGGACCTGTCGCCGGTGCTGCCGAAGGCCAAGATTTCCGCGGTGGTGGCACTCGACGACATCCTGATGCGGGTGCGCGATGCCGCCAATTGGCGCGGCAATGGCGGGGTGCGCTACGCCTCGCTCGCCAACACGGCTGCCGACATCTCCGGCGCGACCGGTCCTTCCGACATCAGAACCGCTTACGCCGCCGAGGCCTCGCCGTCCGACCCCTATGCCGGCTTCGAGACGCGCGTGGTGCCGGAAAATGTCACGTTGCTGCCCAAGACCAAGGAGCAGATCACCGGCGGCAATCCCAACGGCGAACGCGTCCACATGGTCAAGAAGGGCGACAGCGTCGCCGGCGTGCTGCGCGATCTCGGCGCCAATGCCGACGAGATCAAGGCGATCACCGCGACGCTCGGACCGCGCGGCCGCGACGGCGGCCTGAAGGAAGGCGAGAAGCTCCGCATCCTGATGGCGCCGGCAAGCCCCGGCGCCCGCTTGCAGCCCTATCGCGTCGTGGTTGCAAACGACACGATGGTGGAAGCGATCGCGGCGCTGTCCGATCTCGGCAAATACGTCGCCGTCGACGTCTCCAGCATGAACACCGTCGCCGATACTGCGGCCAACGCCAGCAGCGACGACGAGGATGACGATGACGGCTCCGGAGTGCGGCTCTACCAGAGCATCTACGAGACCGCGATGCGCAACAAGGTCCCGATGCCCGTCATCGAGGACATGATCAAGATCTACTCCTACGACGTCGATTTCCAGCGCAAGGTGCAGCCCGGAGATTCCTTCGACGTGTTTTACGCCGGCGAGGACGAGGGCGTGACGTCGAGCGAAAAGAACGAGGTGCTGTTCGCCTCGCTCACCGTCGGCGGCGAGACCAAGAAATACTACCGCTACCAGAGCCCCGACGACGGCCTCGTCGACTATTACGACGAGACCGGCAAGAGCGCGAAGAAGTTCCTGGTCAGAAAGCCCGTCAATAACGCCATCATGCGCTCCGGCTTCGGCGGCCGCCGCCACCCGATCCTCGGCTACGTGAAGATGCATACCGGCGTCGACTGGTCCACCTCCTACGGCACGCCGATCTTCGCCTCCGGCAACGGCATGATCGAGAAGGCCGGCCCCGAGGGCGGTTACGGCAAGTACATCCGCATCAAGCACGCCAACGGCTACGAGACTGCCTACGGCCACATGTCGGCCTTCGCCAAGGGCATGGAGCCCGGCAAGAAGGTGCGGCAGGGCCAGGTGATCGGCTTCGTCGGCTCCTCCGGCCTGTCGACCGGCCCGCACGTCCATTACGAGATCCTGGTCAACGGCCGCTTCGTCGATCCGATGCGCGTGAAGCTGCCGCGCGGCCGTTCGCTGGAGGGCCCGATGCTGGCAAGCTTCGAGAAGGAGCGCGACCGGCTCGACGGCATGATGAGCGGCCGCGGCGGCGCCATCGCCCGCATGTCGGACGCCACCGGCGGGCCGCTGCAGGTCACCAACCGCTAAGCCGGCAAGGCGCCGAGAAGAGTTGCGTACGCGCCTTGCCGGGGGAACCGGCGCGCCGGTTCCCCAGTTAGACGCGGACGGAAGCCAGCAGGAGGATCGCCCATGACGCGCCTCTCACGCGACGATGTCGTCAAAGCCGTGGACCGCGCCGACGACGTCACCATTGCCCAGATCATCGGAACCGGCGCGACCGCTGAGGAGCTTGCTGAGGCCCAGGCCTGGCTCGCCAACGACGAGCCGATGATCAACGACCTGCGCCCGCTGGCGCAGGGCCGGGTGCGCGAGCTGGTGGATATTTTGTCGGAGCTGGAGGAGGAGGAGGACCCGGCCGATCCTGGCGCCGCATCCGCAGTCAGTTAGCAGGCTGGACCCAAAACAACTCCCCCGGAGAGGACGAGGGATACGACGCAGTAAGTCGACGCCCGACTGCTACACACTACGCGACGGCCTACTACAGACCCCTGCGATCCTTGGCGTATATGCCAACGCCTTCGACGTTCTCCCAGCGAATAGTGTGGCGCCATTGCAATCAGCGTTGTCAGGCGTCGCTCCCTGTACCCGTTCGAGACTATGAAATTTCTCCGCCTCTAAGGCAGGCGATTCTCCATGATCGCGAACAGAAGCGCTTCCTGAAACCGGCCACCCTTGACGAAGCCATTTTCGAGGGCGAACGTCCGCTTCGTGACGGAGTTGCCGACGTTGCCACCGATCACGTCAAATTCGTTATCCCGGACTTCGACCACAATATCGCAATGGCCATCATAGTCGCCGCCTTTTTGATGGTCATAGTCAACGCCATCTTCTCGTGCCCAGCAGATGATATCGCCTGCGACCGGCTTGTGAGCGTTGAGGCGCTGACACCAATAGGCCGCCTCGGCGCGGCCGTCGAAATCACGAATACCCTGGCTGATGTAGACAGAATGCTGGGAGGATCCGCGGAACTTGTTCGCTGCACCAGCACCCTTCACGAGAAATGAGATGAAGGCCGCGGACCACGGTTTGTTGGTCCGCCCGTCGGAGCTGAGGTCGCCTACGACGCGCCAGTATGTTCCAATGCGTTCAAAAAAACCTGGCTCCGCTTCCCTGTGGCCCGCCTTGATGGTCGCACCGGCAAGATCGAACGTGTTATTGCCGAAAAAGTCCCACTCACTGGCGGCCATCTCACAGAGCTTGCCGGCGAACCCCGGCTGAGCGCCCGCATCGAAGTCGGGCTCGACACGCAGGAAGAGCTTGTCCGCGCGCTCGTAGCCAAAATCCATCCTGCGAGCGATTTTTATCAGCGCCGATTTTACGTCGAGCGGAGCGCCGAAGAGCCAAGGCCGAATAGCGCTCAGAATCGCAAGCTCCGTTGCTCCGACCTCTTCGGACACGGCAGTCTGGAATGAGGCGTCAGGATTTGCCAGTATCCTGACTGCGTGGGCCGCACCAACCAGCTGCGCAAGATAGAGTTCCGCCGACGTCGGAAGCCTGTCGGGCAACGACGGCTGCAGAACCTTGGTGTCGGCCACGGTCGCCTTTGCTGCGATAAAGGGCTGGGCCAGCGGTTTGAAACGGCTTCTAGCATTCATTCCCGTCGTCCCATCCGCAATCAGTTCATTCCAGTCAGCTGCCTTGATGAGGAAAGGACCAACTTCGTCGCCCTGGACCGCAGCAACATTCTTGATGCCGGTCTCGGTATCCGCAAAAGCCACCAGATGGTGCGCGCTGGTTCCGCTGAATCGCGCAGCGTTCAGGCACATCTGAGCAAAGCCGTCGATGTCGACCTCCGGTTCGGGAATCATAGGCTTGAATATGCCGCCACGGGCAAAGCCACGGCGTTTCGGCTCGGATTGAACCTCAATCTCCCACATCACCCCAACTTCACTGATCTTGAGGCAGGGCAGATCCTCCTCGACGATGTCGGGATCGTCGGCAGGAGCGGCCGTGGCTGTGGGCCGCAACTCAAACGGCCCGGAAGCGAGGAACAGGCCGGTTTCCAGTGGTTTTGTCTGCGCCATGACAGTCGATGACACGCCCCCGACGACAACGCTTGGACCGGCGCCCCCAGCGATGCTGGCGCCTCCGTCGAGGAGCCTTTTCAGCAGCGCCATTGCGCCTACCTGGCTGCTCTTCTTGTTGGGATCGAAAACGTGATCGGCGATGAACTTGCCCTTGGTATAGTGATTTGTGAACGACCACAGATACGGCGAATTGATGCCGGTATTCTGCGTTCGATACCCAAACCCATTGTACTTTTCCAACTCGAACGCAATCCGCTCGATCGGCCAGTCCTTCACCGCGTCGAGGTTGTGCCTCGGCATCGTCAGTGCATCCACGGCACTGTCGATCCACGTGAAGGGAGGCGATCCTGTCGGGGGACGGCCAGCCGGTACGTCAGTCGTGCGCCCGCTCAAGGGATTGCCGTTGTGCAAATGGCGATTCATTTTGCAATCGGCTTCCAGGCTATGGATGATCCCGACGATCGGCCATGGCACGCCGGTTTGCGCCGTCACCTTTTCATAGTCGGCCCGATTGCCCAGAACCCTTGCAACGGCCGTGTCGACGCCTTGAACCTCTTTCACCACCATCGACTGAAACAAACGTGAATATTCGTCTTTGAGGTCAGCAAATTCATTAGCCATGGAAACGTCCCCACGCTCGGTTACTGGACCAGGCCGTCTTTCGTGATCTGTTGCCACAGCTGCTGGTCAATTGCGCTTCCGGCCGCAATCGGCAATCCAAGTGCGGAATAGGCTTTCCGAAGCGCAGTTATCGACGAACGAATGGTTTCCCCCACCGCGACATTGCTCGAAGTGGTACCCAGCTCTGGTGGCAGCGCAATTTTTTCGGTGACGCGCTTGTTTACGCTTTCAATCGCCCGCTTGATGCGCGCACGAACGCTGTCTTCGCCAAATCGGCTAACGATGCCGGTTTCGAATGAATTTGCCAGCGCCTCAACCCTGCACGACTGGACGTCTTTTACGGCCTTTGTCAGGGTCGCCAATTGATCTCCATTCTCGATTACGCCGGGTTTCCTGCTCTGCAGGCCTGACGCCCCCATGAAATCGATCAGAGCCCGTCGCGTCGGAGAGCCTTCGGGACCAAAATCGCCGGTATCATCGACGCAGAGAACGCGCTGGATGTTCCTCGCTTGATCCATACCCATAGTTTTCTCGATATCGGAGAGCACCGTAGGCGTCGGCTTCTTCGGCCCGGGCGTCACGAAGATGGGACGATCCGCGCGCTGCGCCGGAACACCTACCAAGGGAGGCTTGACGCCGAGCGCGCCGGCACCGGCCTGCTGAAATACCATGATCGTCGCGTTGATGTCCGTCTCGATCGTGAACGGCGTGCAGATATTCAAATACGAGCGCATCGCATGAATGGCCGCGGGCCTGTTCTCGATCCTGACCGACTGGAGCTCGACCCTGTACTCGCTTCGTCGCCTCAACACCAACGTCTGCACGGTCGTCTTGTCGACTTCGAGCAGCAAGCGTGAATTGACGTTGATGAAGGTGTCGGCGGCGAGCCCGAAGGCAAGGCCTGCGAGCGTGATCGGGTTAGCGCTCACGCCAGACACGCGCATGATGGCCTGGCTCGCGACGGTGAGATCACCGAGCTCTTTCAGCACCGCGGTGTTGGTTCGACGCCTATCGTCAAGCCAGGCGAGATAAGAGTCGCACCGCCGGTCGACATCGTTGAGTCCTGCCTGCACGAGCAGGTTCCAGTCGTTGGGACTCAGTTGCACGTTTACGCATTGTCCCTCTCTGGTCGAAGTGAGCGACAAGGTCTGCCGGCAAAGCTCCGTCAGATAGATGTCCTGATAATGTGTCGTTGCAACGATGTCTTCGGAGTAAAGCTCCGTGCCGATCCCGTATCGGAAGTACCGCGTCTCGGTCGTATCGCAGCCGCTCAGCAGCAGCCCCAGACACGCGAACGCAACGATTCCCCAAACGCTACGCATCGACGCAATCTCGCAAAATAAATGAAACTCGTGGCGAGCCTCGATCAAATTGCTCAAGACGATTCACACGCCCGCAACCATCGAAGCATCGCTTGGATGGTTGCTGGCGGCTCGTTGCGTGATCGATCTTGCGCACGGCTTGTCTCTCACTGTTCGGGCGTTGGCGGCTCAACGGTCGAAGTCGCCTGCTCTTCATGTGCTTCCGCCGCCACGTTCAGATTGGCGGTGACGATTGCGAAAGCGCGTTGCACGTCGTCGACCACATCGCGCCGCCGCGTATTGATGTTGCGGACGAGAACCCTCCAACCGCCTTCGCCGCTGCCACCGGCGGTTTCCCGCCAGAAGCGCAGAATGAAAACCTGATCCGAGAGCGGCTGTTGTGAGCTCATGGGCCGAGCGTCGCATGGTGTGAACTCGGGAGAATTGCGCGATGGTTCCGGGATGGTCGCCGTCTGGTCACAGTGGCTTGCGGCGAGAATTCCGCAGCGATCGCGCCGCGATCACGGTAGAATCACGATGCGACCGGGCGAGGCAAAGCCCTGCCCGGCCATGGCCAAGCCAAGCCCTGATCAAGCTTGCGATATCAGTCGGATTCGGGGACTGCGGCGCCTGGAGCTTTTCCCGTTCCGATTGAATCGGACCGGGGCTCTCGATTCTTGTTTCACGCGTTTTCTTGGCGCGAACCAGTATCCACTTCGCTCGAAAACGCTCTAAAGCGCGATGCGATTAGGATGAATCGTCATCGCGCTTTAGGTTGTTGTTTGAGCATGATCTTTTCGGAAAACTGCTCACACTTTTCCGGATCATGCTCTAGTTTACTGCCCGCCGCCTCTCGTCGCGGCTCATCAGCTGCATGCGTAAATGCTGAGCGTCATCGGCGTTGTGCAGATTCCTGATCTCGTCAATGATTGCACGCGTCGCTGGAAGCGGAGAAATTCCCAGCTCCTGCTGGATCATGGCGATCCAATGATCGTAGTACCTGATGGCGTCGATACGTCTCTCATCGAGTGCAAGCAAAGTCAGGAGATGACGAACCAGTTCCTCGCGATAGGGATCGAAGCGCAGCGCGTGACGGGCGAGCAGGATCGCATCATGATAGTGGCCACAAAGCCCAAGGCGACGAACGATGGTCATTGCCGACCGCACAAAAAGGGAATGCAGTCGCTCGCGCTCCTCCAATATCCAGTCGGCCTCTTCGCCATCCAGGAATGGCCCCTCGTAGCGGTACAGGACGGCGAGAACCTCCTTCATCGTGGAAGGATCCACGTGCGCCTCAACACCGGTGGGAGCGGCCTGTGCCGCTTCAAGCAGGGCCCAGGTGTCGACGTCCAGCCAAGACGCCCTCTCGAGAATAGTCTCCGAGCCGATGGTCCTGAGGCTATAGCCCTCTCTGTACTCCGGAGCTGACGCGAGCAGCTTTCGCAAGCGCCAGATCGCAGAGTTCACGGCTCGGCGTCCCCTGTCCGTATCGAGCTCCGGCCAAAACAGGTCGATAAGTCGCTCGCGACGATGCGGGCGGTCCGGAAAGGTGAAAAGGAAACCGGCCAATCTCCGTCCGGCTGGACCGAGATCCGACCAAACCTGCTCGTTACCGCGCGCAACCCGGCTGGCCCCCAGCAAACTAACGGTCAACACCGCCGCCCCTCCACGCAAAACACAACAAAAATTGCCTGTGGCGTTCAGTCATCGCAGCTCGAAATTGCGAGCTCAGTCTAAAATTGTCGGTTGCTCAAAGACTCGCATCAAATCCCCGAGCTCGCGGCCGCGGGGGAAATGCCGCCGACCGAGATGCAATTATGGCAACAGAGCCTGTGGTTGTTCAACATCAATTTACACCCAGAGCGGACAACCGCAGTGCGTGTGGCTTTTCAACGACACAACACTACGCCGATACCCGGCCTCCCCTGCAAAAGCGAAAGCCCTATCCGCGCCAGCTGGGAGGGCTTTGATGCGCAGCCGACGCCCCTCACCCTCCGGCTGGTTCACCAGACGCTCCGAACCGAGATTCATGATCAGCGTGTTGCTGAAATCGACGGTGCGGCCCTGGCCATCGGCAGCAGCCGTCGTCGAGCACCTGCAAACAGCACGTTGCAGACATTAATCCGCGCGCACCCGTGCGAACAATTCCGACGGCATCATACCGAACATGTCGCGGAAGGCCGTGCTGAAATGCGCGGAGCTGGAAAAGCCCGCGTCATGCGCGGCCTCGGTCAGCGATTGGCCTTGTGCGACCGCCCGTGCGGCAGCGCCGATCCGGGACCAGATCCGGTAGCGGCGGAGCGGCACACCCGTGACGTCCTTGAACAGATGCAGGAAGCGCGAGGACGAAAGCCCGGCCTTGCGGCTAAGTTCAGCAAGCGTGTGCGAACCGCCGGGCTCCTCGCGCATCCGCTTGATGGCGGCGGCAATTCTTGCATCCGGCTGCGGATTTGATCCAATCCCAAGCATATCGCGGGCTGCTCGCTGCGCGTGCTCTGATGCGAGGCGTCGCTCCGCGATGTCGCAGAACAGCGCGACGACCGACCTCTCGTCGATCAGGTCGAACGCGGCGTTCGATCCCACCTCCTTCATTCGTGAGCGAAGCGCCTCGATATCGCGCCCGAGGGGATCGACAATCAGAAAGGCCGTCCGTCCGGCATCGATGCGGAGATGGTGCAGACTGTTGGGCATGATCAGCACGCTGCGGGTCTGGCGATAAGACGGTGAGCGCGCCCTCGGATCGTTAGCTACGCCTATCGCCCCGTCGAGCGCGACGGCCAGCACGCCGGTGGCATTGCGGTGGGGCGTCAGCCCGAAGGCTGGACCGAGATAGAGCACCCGCGCGTCCCAATCGAGCATCCGCGCCCTCTTCGGTCCGTCGCTGGGCGGCGTGCTGATAGCCAGTTCCTGAAAGCCGGGAGGCGAGGTCATGGCTCATCATAGCGCACCGGCACAGCGCTGCCGATGACCCGGGAGATCATATCGATGGACAGAGTTCTGGTAGATGACGCTGCACAAATCGCCGCAATCCGCGCCGCCGTCACGCGCTACGCGACCGCCTGGCAGGCCGGTGACCGCGCCGCCATCGCCGCCTGCTACCACGATGAATTCATGCTGCACTATGCAGGCCATAACCCGCTCGCCGGCACTCACCACGGCAAGGCGGCCGCGCTTGCCACTCTGGCCGAGGTCGCACGCCGCTCCAACCGAAAACTTCTCGGCATCGATGACGTGATGGCCGGGCCGCGGCGCGGCGCCATTCTCGCACGGGAATCATTCAGCCGGGACGGTCGCACGGCTGAATTGGAACGATTGCTGGTCTATGCCGTGCGTGAAGGCCTGCTGAGCGAATGCTGGGTCTACGACCGCGATCAGGCAGTGGTGGACGCGTTCTTAGCGGATTGAAAACGCCCTCCGCGAGTTTGGCGCGGAGGGCGTGTATTTCATCAGTTCAGCTTCCGTTTAGGCACCGGTGCCTCGAACTGGGTGATCTCCGCGGTCTGCGGCGCCTTGCCGTTGAAGGTCAGCACATTGCCTTCGGACGAGATCGCGACATTGTCGCCGTCCCTGACATCGCCGGCCAGGATCATCTCGGCGAGCGGATCCTGGAGGTAGCGCTGGATCACCCGCTTCAAAGGCCTTGCGCCGTAGGCGGGATCCCAGCCCTTGGCGGCGAGCCAGTCGCGGCCGGCGGCATCGAGGCTCAGCACGATCTTGCGATCGGTCAGGAGCTTCTGCAGGCGTGCGAACTGGATCTCGACGATGCGGCCCATCTCGCTGCGCTGCAGCCGGTGGAACAGGATGATCTCGTCGACGCGGTTGAGGAATTCGGGCCGGAAGTGCGCCCGCACCATTCCCATCACCTGCTCACGCACTGCCGCGGTGTCCTCGCCCTCCGGCTGGTTCACCAGATATTCCGAACCGAGGTTCGAGGTCATGATGATCAGCGTGTTGCGGAAGTCGACGGTGCGGCCCTGGCCGTCGGTCAGGCGGCCGTCGTCGAGCACCTGCAACAGCACGTTGAAGACGTCAGGATGCGCCTTCTCGATCTCGTCGAACAGCACGACCTGATAGGGCCGGCGCCGCACCGCTTCGGTGAGCGCGCCGCCCTCGTCATAGCCGACATAGCCGGGAGGCGCGCCGATCAGCCGCGAGACCGAGTGCTTCTCCATGTATTCGGACATGTCGAGGCGGACCATCGCGGTCTCGTCGTTGAACAGGTACTCCGCGAGAGCCTTGGTCAGCTCGGTCTTGCCGACGCCGGTCGGCCCTAAGAACATGAACGAGCCGGTGGGGCGGTTCGGGTCCTGCAGGCCCGCGCGCGAGCGGCGCACGGCGGTCGCGACAGCACGCACGGCTTCGGCCTGGCCGACGACGCGCTTGCCGAGCTGCTCCTCCATCTTCAGGAGCTTCTCCTTCTCGCCTTCCAGCATCTTGTCGACGGGCACGCCGGTCCAGCGCGAGACCACCTGCGCGATGTGGTTGGCGGTAACAGCCTCCTCCATCATCTCGCCGGCATTCTCCTTGGCTTCGATCTCGGCAAGCTGCTTCTCGAGCTGCGGGATCCGCCCATAGGCCAGCTCGCCGGCCTTCTGGAATTCGCCGCGCCGCTGCGCGTTGGCGAGCTCGACACGCAAGCCGTCGAGCTCGGCCTTCAGCTTCTGGGCGTCGGAGAGCTTGTTCTTCTCCGCGCTCCAGCGCGCCGTCAGCGCCGCCGACTTCTCCTCGAGCTCGGCGAGGTCCTTCTCCAGGGTCTGGAGCCGGGACTTGGAGCCGGGATCGCTCTCCTTCTTCAGCGCCTCCTGCTCGATCTTGAGGCGGATGATCTCGCGGTCGAGCGAATCCAGCTCTTCCGGCTTGGAATCGACCTGCATCTTCAGCCGCGCCGCGGCCTCGTCCATGAGGTCGATCGCCTTGTCAGGCAGGAAGCGGTCGGTGATGTAGCGGTTGGACAGCGTCGTCGCCGCAACAAGCGCGGAATCGGTGATCCGCACGCCGTGATGCTGCTCATACTTGTCCTTCAGCCCGCGCAGGATCGAGATGGTGTCCTCGACCGAGGGCTCGCTGACGAAGATCGGCTGGAACCGCCGGGCCAGCGCGGCGTCCTTCTCGACGTGCTTCTGGTACTCGTCAAGCGTGGTCGCGCCGATGCAGTGCAGCTCGCCGCGCGCGAGCGCCGGCTTGAGCAGGTTGGAGGCGTCCATCGCGCCATCGCCCTTGCCGGCGCCGATCAGCGTGTGCATCTCGTCGATGAACAGGATGAAGGTGCCCTCGCTGCCGGTCACTTCCTGCAGCACGGCCTTCAGCCGCTCCTCGAACTCGCCGCGGTATTTTGCGCCGGCGATCAGTGCGCCCAAGTCGAGCGACAGCAGCTTCTTGTCCTTCAGGCTCTCGGGCACGTCGCCGTTGACGATGCGCAGCGCGAGGCCTTCGGCGATGGCGGTCTTGCCGACGCCGGGCTCGCCGATCAGGACGGGATTGTTCTTGGTCCTTCGCGAGAGCACTTGAATCGTACGGCGGATCTCCTCGTCGCGGCCGATGACCGGATCGAGCTTGCCGTCGCGCGCAGCCTGGGTCAGGTCGCGGGCATATTTCTTCAGGGCGTCATAGGCGTTCTCGGCGGTCGCAGAATCCGCCGTGCGGCCCTTGCGCAGCGCCTCGATCGCGGCGTTGAGGTTTTGCGGCGTGACGCCGCCCTTATTGAGGATTGTGCCGGCCTCGCTGGTCTTCTCCAGCGTCAGGCCGAGCAGCAGCCGCTCGACGGTGACGAAGCTGTCGCCGGCCTTCTCGCCGGCCTTTTCGGCCGCATCGAAAGTGCGGGCCAGCTCGGGCGCGAGATAGATCTGCCCGGCACCGCCGCCGGAGACCTTCGGCACCTTGTTGAGGGCGTCCTCGGTCGCCTTCAGGATTGCACGGGAATTGCCGCCAGCGCGGTCGATCAGACCGGCGGCGAGCCCCTCATTGTCGTCCAAGAGGACCTTCAGCACATGCAGGGTTGAGAACTGCTGGTGCCCCTCGCGCATCGCGAGCGACTGCGCGGACTGGATGAAGCCCCTGGAGCGTTCGGTATACTTCTCGATATTCATCTTTTCTGTCCCTCGGCCTGCCCTCGGGGCCCTCTAAGGCACCCCAAACGGCATCTTCATTGGGTTTCCAATTACCGCATTGACGTTTCTCAACCGGTAACGGTCGTCTTTTGCCGGCGTTGCCGCCAGCCTGAGCCAGATGTGGGAAGCAGGTTGCGGGTGCGAAAGAGGCAACTTCACAATTTCGTGCGCGCGGGAGCGGGCTTGGCGCTGGCAGGCCGAATCCCTTAAGTAGCGGCATGACAGCCAACCATACCGCCGAGATCACCGGCCTCTACCGCTATCCCATCAAGGGCCTGACGCCGGAACGCCTCTCGCACGTTCCTTTGCGGGTCGGTCAGACCCTGCCGGCCGACCGCCGCTACGCCATCGAGAACGGCCCGAGCGGGTTCAACCCCGAGGCGCCCGAATGGAAGCCGAAAATCCAGTTTCTGATGCTGGCGCGCAATGAGCGGCTGGCCGAGCTCGACAGCCGGTTCGACGACGAAACCAACGTGCTGACCATCCGCAAGAACGGCCAGATCGTCGCCAGCGGCGATCTCGAGACCGCCGCCGGGCGCGCCGCCATCGAGGCCTATTTCACGGAGAACTTTCAGCCCGAGTTGAAGGGCCCGCCCAAAATTCTCTCCGGCCGCGACCACAGCTTCTCCGACGTCGCCCGCAAGGTCGTCTCCATCATCAATCTCGACAGCGTCCGCGCCATCGAGACCATGCTCGGCGGCGTCGCCGTGCACCCGCTGCGCTTCCGCGCCAATCTCTACGTGAAAGGCTGGCCGGCCTGGTCGGAGCTCGACCTCGTCGGCCAGACGCTCGCGATCGGACAGGCCCGGCTGAAGGTGATCAAGCGCATCGTCCGCTGCCCAGCCACCAATGTCGACCCCGAGACCGCCAAGCGCGATCTCGAAATTCCGCCCACGCTCTCGCGCCGTCTCGGCCATATGGACTGCGGCATCTATGCCGAGGTGATCGCCGACGGTGACGTCGGCGTCGGCGATGTGGTGGCGGTGGAAGAGCCGAAGCTCATCTAAGCTGCCGTAGGGTGGGCAAAGGCGCTCTTGCGCCGTGCCCACCATCTCGCCGGGCGGAGGGAAGTGGTGGGCACGCTTCGCTTTGCCCACCCTACGAGATCGTCGCTACAGCTCACCGTCAGTTCGGCATCACATACGCATAGATCTTGCCGCGCGAGACCGGGGCTTCGCGGACGCGGTTGCCGTTGTTGCCGGAGATCATGATCGGATTACCCTGCGCGTCGATGCCGGTGATGATGCCGACATGACCGCCGCGGCGGCCGCGCGACATCACGGCGATGGCACCGACCTGCGGACCGGACACACGCGTGCCGTAGCGCGCGAACGAGCTCGCCATGTCGGAGCCGGTGCCTCGATGGCCGGTATGCTCCAGCACCATGTTCATGAACCGCGCGCACCACAGGCGACCGCGGCCGGTCGGATTGCCGCCGATATAGCGGCGCGCCTCGGAGACGAGACCCGATCCTCCGCTGAAGCCTCCGTTCATGCCGACACCGCTGGCATTGGCATTCGGATCATAGCTCGCCTGGGTGTCGGCGAAGCCGCTTGCCTGCAATTGCGCCGCGCTGCGCTCGAAGCGCGAACTGCGGGAATGATGGCCATAGTGACGGTGGTGATGATGTCTGGCGTGATGCACGTAACCGTGCCGCTCTGCGCTATGACGATGATACGGCCGTGCCGAGGCCGGAGAAACGAACACGGCGAACGCCGCGAAGAACAGCGCCAGCGCGACAACACAACGCGACAGGCGAGACGCAAACAACTCGAACATTCTTCATCCTTCTTGACACCCCCACTTCCCGCCGGCCCGTGCAATGGCCGACATCCGTTTGGCCGTTAAGCCGCCCGATGTGGCGAGAAAAAGACGCAGCGCCCGCGAATGGCTGCAATGATTTTGTGTTCGTGCTCGGCGCTGCTGCCGCATTGCCGACAACAGAATTAACTGCGATCCTCGAACACGGGTTGAAACAGAGGGAAACGGTTAATGCCCCATGCCACGACCAGGGACGGCGTCCGCATCTATTTCGAGGAGGCGGGCCAGGGAACGCCGATACTTTTTCTGCACGAATTCGCGGCCGACTACACCAATTGGGAGCCGCAGATGCGCTACTTCTCTCGCGGCCATCGCTGCATCACCTATTCGGCGCGCGGCTACACGCCGTCGGACGTGCCTGACGGCGAGGTCTACACCTACACGCACTTCTACACCGATGCGCTTTCCGTGCTCGATCATCTCGGCATCGAGCGCGCGCATCTCGTCGGTCTTTCGATGGGCGCCTATTCCTCGTTGCAGATCGGGTTGAACGCGCCGCAGCGCGCACTGTCGATGACGCTCGCCGGCGTCGGCTCCGGCTCGGAGCTCGAGAACCTGGAGGCCTGGCGCACGCAGTGCCGCGCCAATGCCGAGCAGTTCGAGACGCTGGGCTCCGCCGAGGTCGCAAAAGTCACGCGCGAGGCGCCGAGCCGGATTCCGTTCCTGGTGAAGGATCCACGCGGGCATGCCGATTTCTACGCCGCACTGGCGCGGCACGATGCCAAGGGATCGGCGCGCACCATGCGCGGATTCCAGGGCGGCCGTCCCTCGATCTACACGATGACGGACGCGATCAGAGGCGTGGCAACACCCGCGCTGATCATCTGCGGCGACGAGGACGAGCCGTGCGTGGGCGCCAGCCTGTTCCTGAAGAAGCACCTGCCCGCGGCGGGGCTCGCGATGTTTCCGAAGTCCGGCCACGTGCTGAACCTGGAGGAGCCCGCGCTGTTCAATGAGAATGTCGAGCGGTTCGTGACGCTGGTGGAAGCAGGACGTTGGCCGGTGCGGGACCCGCAGTCGCTGGCTCCCCACTAGCTGTCATTCCGCGATGCGCCGAAGGCGCAGGCCCGGAATCCATCGGCTGCAGGCGCTGTTGGACGATGGATTCCGGGCTCGATGCTTCGCATCGCCCCGGAATGACGGAGAGAGGGCTATTTCCCCCCGCCGCGGCTGAGCAAGAACACCGCCTGCTCGCCGAACATGTTCCACACCCACCACGGCAGGTTCAGCGGCACCGGGCGGCCGTAGAGATCGAGCGCGACCGAGCGCTCCATCTTGACGTTGATCTCGTCGCAGAGCTGCACGAAATCCTTGATGGTGCAGAAGTGGATGTTGGCGGTGTCGTACCAGGTTGCCGGCAGATTCTCCGTGCGCGGCATGTGGCCGCCGATCAGGAGCTGGAGCCGCATCTTCCAGAACCCGAAATTCGGGAACGAGACGATGGCGCGGCGGCCGATGCGCAGCAGGTTCTCCAGCACGACCTTCGGCTGCCGCGTCGCCTGCAGCGTCTGCGACAGGATCACGTAGTCGAAGGCATCGTCGGGATAGTTGACGAGATCGGTGTCGGCATCCCCCTGCACCACCGCAAGCCCCTTGGCGACGCAGCGGTTGACGCCCTCGCGCGACAATTCGATGCCGCGGCCGTCGATGCCGCGGGTCTCCAGCAGCTGCAGCAGATCGCCGTCGCCGCAGCCGACGTCGAGCACCTTCGAGCCCGGCTTGACCATCTCGGCGACCAGCAGATGATCGGCGCGATAATCACCGGACGGCCTGGCCGCAACGCCGTCCAGCGGCAACACTTCCTGCACGGACATCGCTAACGGTCCTCGAGGTTAAGCCCGCGGGCCTTGCCTGCCGATTGCAGGAAGGCCCGGGAGATGTCGAAGAATTCGGGCACGTCGAGCAGGAATGCGTCGTGGCCGCGATCGGTCTCGATCTCGGCAAACGACACCCGGGCGCTCGAGGCGTTCAGCGCGTGCACCAGTGCGCGCGATTCCGAGGTCGGAAACAGCCAGTCGCTGGTGAAGGAGACCACGCAGAAGCGCGTTTTGATGTCGGCGAAGGCCTTGGCCAGCACGCCGCCGTGATCGGCGGCGATGTCGAAATAGTCCATCGCCCGCGTCAGATACAGATAGGAATTGGCGTCGAAGCGCTCGACAAAGGACGAGCCCTGGTAACGCAGGTAGCTTTCGACCTGGAAATCGGCGTCGAACGAGAAGGTCGGCAGCTCGCGGTCCTGCATGCGCCGGCCGAATTTGCGGTGCAGCGCCGCATCCGAGAGATAGGTGATATGCGCCGCCATCCGCGCCACCGCGAGCCCGCGATGCGGATGGATGCCGCGATCGGCATAGCCGCCACCGTGCCAGTCGGGGTCGGCCATCACGGCTTGTCGGCCGAGCTCGTGGAAGGCGATGTTCTGCGCCGAGTGCCGCGTCGCGCAGGCAATCGCCAGCGCGGAGTACACGCGCTCCGGATAGGCGGCGGTCCATTGCAGCACCTGCATGCCGCCCATCGAGCCGCCGACGACGGCAAACAGCGTGTCGATGCCGAGCCGGTCGATCAGCATCGCCTGCGCGCGCACCATGTCTGGAATGGTGATGACGGGGAAGTCCAGGCCCCAGACCTTGCCGGTGGCGGGATTGATCGAGGCCGGCCCGGTCGAGCCCATGCAGCCGCCGATCACGTTGGAGCAGATGATGAAGTAGTGCTTGGGATCGATGGGTCGGCCGGGGCCGACCAGCGTCTCCCACCAGCCGGGCTTGCCGGTGACCGGATGGACGTTGGCGACATGCTGGTCGCCGGTCAGCGCATGACAGATCAGCACGGCGTTGGAGCGATCGGCGTTGAGCTCGCCATAGGTCTGGTAGGCGATCTGGAACGGGGAGAGATCGACGCCGCAATCGAGCCGCAGCGGCTGCTCAGTGCCGAAATGCGCAACCAGCGAGCTTGGATGATCCACCTCGTGCGATCGCTCATCGGCGCTGATCGCAGGACTCGGTATCGACTTGACGCTACCCATCTCGGACATCGACCTCGTTTGCGACTGGCTGCTCGACCGCGCCGCTGACATCAGGCCATGAAAAACCCGGCCTGAACGATAGGTTCGGCCGGGATCGGAAGCGTCCCCGGCCTGTTTAGCGAGTTTTTTAACGTGGCTGCAAGCCGGCCGGCTCAAATGACCACGGAACGGGCAAAAGCTACCGTCTTGGGCGGTTTTCGTCAAGTCGCAGCCCGGATCGGCCCAATTCGTCTCTGTCGCGTCGACCGAAAAGGACGTCATTTCTCTTTGCTTTCACCGTCCCGACTGCCTAATCAGGACATCCCCCATCGGAACGATCGACGACCAGACATGTCCCAACGTCCGCCCGCGCCACCATCGCTGCAGGAACTGCGCAAGGAGATCGACGCGATCGACGAGGGCATGCATCGCCTCCTCATGCAGCGCGGCGAGATCATCGATCGCCTGATCCAGGTGAAGCAGACCCAGGAGGTCGGCTCGGCGTTCCGGCCCGCGCGCGAGGCTGCCATGATGCGCGAGATCGTGCAGCGTCATCGCGGCATCCTGCCGCTCGACACGGTCGAGAGCATCTGGCGCGTCATCATCTCGACCTTCACCTATGTGCAGGCGCCGTTCTCCGTGCATGCCGACGTCTCGGTGAGCGAGCCGGCGATGCGGGATTCCGCGCGCTTCCATTTCGGCTTCACGGTGCCTTATGTCGCGCATTTCAGCGCGCAGGCCGCGGTCGAGGCGGTGGCAAAATCCAAGGGCGACCTGGCGCTGGTCTCGGCGACCTCGAGCCGCACGCCATGGTGGCTGGAGCTTGAAGCGAACGGCGCGCCGAAGATCATCGCGCGGATGCCCTTCATCGAGCGCGCCGACCATCCGGCCGCCTTGCCGGTGTTCGCGATCTCGCGCGTCGCCGACAGCGCCCTGGTGACGGAGGTCGAAACCTTCAGCGTGCGCGTCTCGGGTTGGAACGCCGAGGTCGCCCGCGCGCTGTCGCCGCTCGCCGAGATCGTGGCGGTGCCCGATACCGCCTTCGACGGCGCGGCGCTCTTGGTCTCGGTCACCGGCGCGACCAGCATCGACAAGATCAGGGCTGCCCTGATCGAGGCGGGGGCCTCGGTGCGCTCCGTGGCCCTCGTCGGCAGCCACGCAACGCGCTATACGGTGCCCCCGACCGGGCCGAAATCGTAAATCGCGAGCCGCCCAGCCTATCCGGAGTCCAAGATGTCCCGCCCCGTGCCGAATCCCGGCATTCTCGATATTGCGCCCTACACGCCCGGCAAGAGCCCGGTGCCGGAGCCGGGCCGCAAGGTGTTCAAGCTCTCGGCCAACGAGACGCCGTTCGGGCCCTCGCCCAAGGCGATCGAGGCATTCAAGCGCGTGGCTGATCATCTGGAGGACTATCCGGAAGGCACCTCGCGCGTGCTGCGCGAAGCGATCGGCCGTTCGTTCGGACTCGATCCGAACCGCATCATCTGCGGCGCCGGCTCGGACGAGATCCTCAATCTGCTCGCGCACACCTATCTCAGCCATGGCGACGAGGCGATCTCCACCACGCATGGCTTCCTGGTCTACCCGATCGCGACCATGGCGGTCGGCGCCAGGAACGTCGTCGCGCAGGAGACCAACCTGACCGCTGACGTCGATGCCATCCTGAAGGCCGTGACGCCGAAGACGAAGCTGGTCTGGCTCGCCAACCCCAACAACCCGACCGGCACCTATCTGCCGTTCGACGAGGTCAAGCGGCTGCGCGCCGGCCTGCCCTCGCACGTGCTGCTGGTGCTGGACGCCGCCTATTGCGACTACGTCTCGCGCAACGACTATGAGATGGGGATCGAGCTCGTCGCCACCACCGAGAACACGGTGGTGACGCACACCTTCTCCAAGATCCACGGTCTTGCCGCGCTGCGCATTGGCTGGATGTTCGGGCCCGAGCACGTCATCGACGCGGTCAACCGCATCCGCGGCCCCTTCAACGTGTCGACGCCGGCGATGTATGCCGCGGTCGCCGCGATCGAGGATACCGCGCATCAGGCGATGTCGAAGCAGTTCACCGAGACCTGGCGCAACTGGCTCACCGAGGAGATCGGCAAGCTCGGACTGAAGGTGACGCCGAGCGTCGCCAATTTCGTGCTCATCCACTTCCCGACCGACAAGGGCAAGACCGCCGACGACGCCGACGCCTTCCTGACCAAGCGGGGGCTCGTACTGCGCGGCTTGAAGAATTACGGCCTGCCGCATGCGCTGCGCATGACCATCGGCACCGAGGAGGCCAACCGCCTCGTGGTCGAGGGCTTGCGCGACTTCATGGCGGGCAAATGAGCGCGCAGGCGCACTTCCAGCGCGTCGCGCTGATCGGCTTCGGCCTGATCGGCGGCTCGATCGCCCGCGCTGCGAAGCTCCAGGGGCTTGCCGGTGAAATCGTCACCACTGCGCGCTCGGAAAAGACGCGTGCCCGCGTTGCCGAGCTCGGGATCGTCGACCAGGTCGTGGCGACTAATGCCGAAGCGGTGAAGGATGCCGATCTCGTCATCCTCTGCATTCCCGTCGGCGCCTGCGGACCCGTGGCAGAGGAGATCGCGCCGCATCTCAAGCCGGGCGCGATCGTCTCCGATGTCGGCTCGGTCAAGGGCGCGGTGGTCAGGGACATGGCGCCGCATCTGCCGAGCGGCATTCATTTCGTGCCGGCGCATCCGGTGGCGGGCACCGAGCACTCGGGGCCGGATTCCGGCTTTGCCGAGCTCTTCATCAACCGCTGGTGCATCCTGACCCCGCCCGACGGCACCGACGCAGCGGCCACGGAGCACCTGCGCGCGTTCTGGGCGGCGATGGGCGCCAAGGTGGAGGTGATGACGCCGGATCATCACGACCTCGTGCTCGCCATCACCAGCCACCTGCCGCATCTGATCGCCTACACCATCGTCGGCACCGCCGACGAATTGGCACAGGTGACGGAATCCGAGGTGATCAAATTCTCCGCCGGCGGTTTTCGCGATTTCACCCGCATCGCGGCCTCCGACCCGACGATGTGGCGCGACGTCTTCCTCGCCAACAAGGAGGCCGTGCTGGAGATGCTCGGCACCTTCACCGAGGATCTGGCAAAACTCACCCGCGCGATCCGCCGCGGCGACGGGGAGGCACTGTTCGACCACTTCACCCGCACCCGCGCCATCCGCCGCGGCATCGTCGAGATCGGCCAGGATTCCGCCGCGCCCGATTTCGGCCGGCCGCATGCGGCGCTGAAGAAGCCGTGAGCCTGTCATTCCGGGGCGCCCGAAGGGCGAGCCCGGAATCCATCAGGCCACAGCACAAGCGGTGAAATGGATTCCGGGTTCGATGCTCGCATCGCCCCGGAATGACGACAGAGCCGTCAATACAGCGGCGGGATCTGGCCGACCTTGACCGGGCCGAGCAGCACCGCGCCGTCGGCGAATTTCAGCGGGAAGCTCCGCGCCTTCTTGCCTTCCAGCGTGCTCTCGGTGCCGATCGAATTGATACCCGCGGCAACGCCGGCATTGGCGTTCTGCTTGATGACCTTGCCGAGGCCGGGCACGGCGCGGTCGAGCGCGCCGAACAGATTGTTGAGGTCCTGCGACTTCACGCCGGGCGCAACGCGATCGAGCGTTGCCTGCGGCACGCCCTCCTCCAGCATCTTCTCGATGCCGAGCGCCGGGATCACGCGCTCGAGGCCGGTCACCGTCATCTGCAATTCGCCGTCGAGCCGGCCGTTGGCCGACAGGCCGAGCATGCCGGCCGCAACGGCGATCATCTCGCCCTGCTGGATGCGCGACTGCACGATCTCGATATGGCCGCCGGCGGCCTGGATCTCGCGGAAGCGCTGCGGCCACGGCTTTGGCGTGAGGTCGGAGAGGCCGGTGATCTTGGCGCGGGTGTCCGCCTCGAATGGCTCGGCGAGCAACGGATGCACGCCCTGGATGCTGCCCTGCGCGACATGGAGCACGGTCTCGATCACGGGACGATCCGGCGCTGATCCATCGGCAAGGCGGCCGTGCAGCTCGACCTGCTTGGCGCGCGCAAGCGGCACCTGGACGCTGCCATCGAGACGGTTGAGGCTGGGGTCGTCGAACACGATGGAAGCGCGATCCGGCACCGCCGGCAGGCCCGCCACACTGGCGCGGCCCTTGCTCCAATTCACGCTGAAGGTGTTTTGCGTAATGCCGTCGATCAGCGTGGCGGGCGCGGAGAATTCGGCGATGATGCGCTTGGGGTCGTAGACCTGGGCCACGACCAGGATGTTGTCGAGCTTGGCCGTGAACGGCGTCTTGCTCGCGTTCTGCGAGACCAGAGCGACGCTGGCGCCGGAGCACTGGACCTCGAAGCGGAACGGGAAGCCGGCGATCGAGCGCTTGGCACAATCATAGATGCGGCCGGCCTTGGCTTCCTGCGTCCGCCAGGCGTCGGCGACGATTTCGGCCTGCCACGCCGCATAGAACCAGAAGCAGGTCCAGCCGACGGCGAGGACCAGGACGAGAACGGGGGCGATGAAGAGGCCCAAGCGGGAGCGGCGGCCTGTTGCAACATTCATATTGGACATGCGGCGACCCTTTGACGCCAGATTCAGGCAAATGTAAGCGGAGCCGGCCTGCGACGAAAGGCGCAGAAATCGCTTCGCTTGGGCGCAGGGTTCTGGTAGCCGTCCCCGAAATGTCGGAAATCACACTCCCCTCCGTCACCACAGCCAAGGGCGACCTCTGGGTGTTCGGCTACGGCTCGCTGATGTGGCGGCCGGGCTTCGACTTCGAGGAGCGCGTCCCGGCGCGGCTGGTCGGCGAGCACCGCGCGCTCTGCGTCTATTCCTTCGTGCATCGCGGCACGCCGGAGAAGCCGGGCCTGGTGCTCGGACTCGACCGCGGCGGCGCCTGCCGCGGCATCGCCTTCCGCGTCGCCGAGAAGAACCGTGCCGAGGTGGTCGCATATTTGCGCGCACGCGAGCAGGTCACCTCGGTCTATCGCGAGGTGATGCGCTCGGTGTGGCTGGAGAACGATGCACGTCAGCGCGTCTCAGCGCTCGCCTACGTCGTCGACCGCGGCCATGTGCAATATGCCGGCCGCCTCTCGCTCGCCGAGCAGCACCGCCATGTCGTCCAGGGCCACGGCCAGTCCGGCGCCAACCGCGACTACGTCACCGCTACGGTGAAGGCGATCGAGGCCGAAGGCTTTCGCGACACGCAGCTGCATCAGCTCGCGTTGATGCTGCATGGTGATGCACATTCGTTGCACGCGGCGGCTCGGGGCGAGGATCGCGAAAGCCGCTAAAACATGATCCGGAAAAGTGCGAAGCGGTTTTCCGGAAAGATCATGCGTAAACAACAACCCAAAGCGCGATGATGATTCATCCCAATCTCATCGCGCTTTAGCCGGTCGGCGCGTAGCTCGGCGCCGAGCCGATCAACTGCTCCTGCTCTTTTCGTCCCGCTTCGACGAGGCGGGCGGTCGCGTCCTCGATCGCCGTTTGCACGCGCGCGAGAAATTCGTCCTTCGGCAGTCCCGGTGGCAGCGGTTCGAGAAACTCCACCACCAGCGTGCCCGGATAGCGCATGAACGTGCGGCGCGGCCAGAACAGGCCGGAATTGAGCGCGATCGGCAGGCACGGCACACCGCAAGAGGAATAGATCTGCGCAAAGCCGGTCTTGTAGTCGGGCGGCGCGCCGGGCGCGCGGCGCGTGCCTTCTGGAAAGATCACGAGCTGCTTTCCACTGCGCACCGCCTCGCGCGCGCGCCGCGTCATGTCGAGCAGCGCCTTCACGCCGGCATTGCGGTCGATCGCGATCATCCCGGTCTTGACCAGGAACTGGCCGAACACCGGGATCTGCATCAGCTGGCGCTTGAGGATGAAGATTGGCCGGTTGAAGAAGCCCGGCAGCACGAAGGTCTCCCAGAACGACTGATGCTTGGCCACGATCAGCAGCGGTCCTGTCGGGATCTTCTCCACCCCGCGGAATTCCACCTTGATATTGCAGACCACTCGCATCAGGACCAGCGTGGCCTTGGCCCACCATTGCGCCACCGTCAGCATGGCGCGCGGCGGCAATGCAAAGGTCGGCAGCGCAACGATCGCCAGACAGACCAGCACGGCGTAGAACAGCACGTTGAACACGAGCGATCGCAGGAAAATCAGGAACATCGATGGTCCGATCAATTGGCCTGCGCGGTGGCGGGCCGCTTCGGTTGCTGACCTGCAGGCTGCTCCGACATCTCGGGCCAAAGGTCAATCCCGAAATCCTCCAGTCGCACCCTGAGCTCGGCCGCAACGTACTTGACGTATTCGGACAGGAGCAGCCGCAGCGTCGAGCCCGAGATCCACCACGGCTCCTCGCGCCATTTTTCGCCGACCACCGCGAACGGGATAAGCGTCGTCCGCGGCATCGCATGCGAGAATTCCACCAGCGCGCGCGGCATGTGATAGTTCGAGGTGACCACGATCAGAGACGTAAATCGGCGTCCCTCGGCCCAGCGCCGCGCCTCCGCTGCGTTGCCGCGGGTCGTAAGCGCGGTGCGGTCGAGGTCGACGCAGCAGGTCATGAAGGACTGATTCTCCGGCAAGGTGCGGGAGATGTCGTTCGCCGTCGAGGTCGGATGCACGCCGGAAATCAGGAGCCGCCTGCCGTAGCCGGCAGCCAGCAGCTCCATCGCGTCCGATACCCGCGAGGAGCCGCCGGTCAGCACCACGATGCCGTCCGCCTTGCGATCGGGTACCTTCTCAGCCCCGCGCAATTGCGCCAGGAACGCAATGAAGCCCGCTGCCGCGCCGACGAAGGCGAGCGCGATCGTCGACACGATTGCCGCGCGCAGCCAGCCGCGCGGCAGTTTCGGCGATCGATCGTCGGTCGGCGAGCTCATGCGATGTCGGTGATCCCTTCCCTGAGCGATTTTAGGATGTTTTGAGGCGAAGTGGAGTCCGGTTTCTCAACCCTAGTCGACGTCGTTCAGCGTCGCGAACAGCGTTTGGCGCGAGGCGACTGCGGTAATGGCGCCGATCAGGACGGCCTGAACCGCGAGCACGATGTAGCCGGAGGGGCGCAGCGAGAAGGTGCCGAGCAGCGCGGCGAACTGGTCGCCGACGGGAGTCCCGGAAAACCAGCCTGCGATGGACTCGGAGAAGCCGAACATCAGCATGGCGGCACCGCCGCCGATCACGCCGCCCTCCAGGCCCAGCCTGAGGAAATGACGCAGGAAGTGGTTGGCGATGTAGCGGTCGCCAGCGCCGACGAAATGCAGGACCTCGACGATCGGACGGTTCGCCGCCATTGCGCCGCGCGTCGCGAACGACACCGAGATGATGGTTGCGACGATGACGAGCGCGAGGATCCCGAGGCCGGCCAGCACGGTGGCGTTCGTCATCAGGCGCATGCGTTCGATCCAGGCGCGGTGATCGTCGACGCTGGCGCTAGGGGCGACCTGCGCCACGCGCGCGCGCAAGGCGCCGAGATCGAGCGGCGTGCCCGGCTGCACGCGCGCGATGATCATGCGCGGCACCGGCAGATCGTCCATCGACAGGCCGGTGCCGAGCCAGGGCTCGAGCAGCTTGCCGCTCTCGTCCCTGGTGAACGGCTTGACCTCGACGATGCCGGCTTGCGTGCGCATCGCTTCCGCCACGGCTGCGGTGTCGCGCTCGAGATCGCGGCCGGCCTGCGGGCGAACCTGGATGGTGATTTCGCTCGCGACGTCCGACTGCCATTCGGCCGCGGAGGCACTCACCAGCAGCACCGTGCCCGTGGCCATCGAGGCGAGGAAGGTCATGATGGCGACCACCGCAAGGAGCGCTCTGCCGTGGATCGAGGCGCGCGGCACGATCGGCGACATGTTGCGCGCCTTGGCCGGAAGCTGCGGACGCTCCTGCCCGAGGTCGACCAGCACGCCGCGCTCGTCCAGCCTACTCATAGACGTGCAGCCGTCCCTGGTGCAGCACCAGCCGCCGTGCTTCGTACTGGTCCATCAGCCCGATGTCGTGGGTGGCGATGATGACGGCGGTGCCTGATTTGTTGAGCTCGATGAAGAGTCGCAGCAGGCGGCGGCCGAGCGTCGGATCGACGCTGCCGGTCGGCTCGTCCGCGAGCAGCAGCTGCGGCCGCGAGATCACGGCGCGCGCGATCGCGGCACGCTGCTTCTCGCCGCCCGACAGAATCGGCGGCAGCGCGTCCATGCGATCGCCGAGGCCGACCCAGCGCAGCAGGTCGATCACCTCCTTGCGGTAGCTCGATTCGCTGCGGCCCATAACGCGGAACGGCAGCGCGACGTTCTCATAGGTCGTCATGTGATCGAGCAGGCGGAAATCCTGGAGCACGATGCCGATGCGCTTGCGCAGGTCTGCGATCTCGTCCTTGCCGAGCTGCGAGATGTCGTGGCCGAACAGGTTGACGAGGCCCCGCGTCGGTCGATGCGACAGGAACAACAGGCGCAGCAGGGACGTCTTGCCGGCGCCTGACGGTCCGGTGAGAAACTGGAAGGAATGCGCGGGAATCTGGAAAGTGAGGTCGCGCAAAATCTCCGGCCCCAGACCGTAACGCAATCCGACATTTTCGAACCGAACCAAGCTCAGCTCCGTTCGAGAGGAGGCGCGGGCCGCCTTGCGGCGCTCCGCCATACGCGATCAACGGGTTTTGCCGCCGTTATGGTTTCCGGTTCGTTAACGGTCGCCCAGTAGCATAAGGGGCGCCCGGTCTCCGCGACCGTGGCATCGTCAAGACCCGTCCAAGACCTCCGTTCAAGACCTTCGTTCATGCATCAAGGCTCGTCCATGCATATCGTCTGCCCCCATTGTATGACATCCTACGCCATCAAGCTCGCGAGCCTTGGGGCGAACGGGCGGGCGGTCCGCTGCTCCCGCTGCAAGGAGACCTGGATCGCCCACGCCGAGGATGCCATCGAGGAGGCGTCCGTTCCGGCCATGGCCGCGGCCAGCCGAGCCGACGACCAGTCCGACCTCGCCGAACAATGGAACTCCTATGCCAAGGACGACGGCGCCACTGATGCGCCCGTCGTCGATAGCCCATCGATCGCCAGCGACTGGCCGGACGAGCAGGCCCGCGAGACCGAGGACGAATGGTCGGCAGCGGCCCGGCAGGCCGAAGAGGAGGCCGTCGGCGCGCAGCACCAGTCCTGGTTCCGCAGCCTATTCCCTCGCCGCGGCGCGCGGGTGAGCCGCCCGGTCGCCACCACAGCTCCGCGCAAACCCTATCTTGGCCTGCCCACCGCCTGCGCCGCGATGGGCGCGCTGGTGCTGGCACTGGTGCTCTGGCGCGGCGACGTGGTGCGGCTGCTGCCACAGACGGCAGCGTTCTACAAGATGCTCGGACTCGAGGTGAACTTGCGGGGTCTCGCCTTCAAGGACGTCAAGCTCTCCAGCGAGACTGTGGACGGTAAGCAGGTGTTGGTGATCGAGGGTGTGATCGTCGGCGAGGGCAAGAAGCCGCTCGACATTCCGCGGCTGCGCTTTGCCGTGCGCGACGCCCAAGGCGCGGAGATCTATGCCTGGAACACGGTGCTGGAGCAGACCGTGCTGCGGCCAGGTGAGCGCGCCTTCTTCCGCTCGCGCCTGGCCTCGCCGCCGCCGGAGGGCCGCAACATCGACGTTCGTTTCTTCAACCGGCGCGACATTGCCGGCGGCAGCGTATAATCGCCCCCCAGGGGAGGTTGATACCAAGGTTCGTCTCATGCCGAAGATCTTGATCGCCGACGACGAGGATTCGATGCGCACGCTGGTGGCGCGCGCCATCGCCATGGACGGCCACGAGACCGTCACCGCCCAGGACGGTGCCGAGGCGCTGGAGATCCTGACCCGCGAGGATGGCGCCTTCGATCTGTTGCTCACCGACATCCAGATGCCGGTGATGGACGGCATCGCCCTGGCGCTCTCCGCCGCGCGCGATTTCCCCGACCTGACGATCTTGCTGATGACCGGCTTTGCCGACCAGCGCGAGCGCGCCTCGAACCTGAACGCGCTGGTGCATGACGTCGTGACCAAGCCGTTCTCGGTCGCGGATATCCGCACGGCGGTCGCCGATGCGCTGGCGGCGAAGAAGACCTAGCGTCGGCGACTGCCCCACATTCCGCTGTCATGCCCCGGTTTGATCGGGGCATCCAGGACGCCGCGGCTTCTCGATTGAATCACAACTGGCTCGGAGTACTGGATCGCCCGGCCAAGCCGGGCGATGACACCGAGTGTGCCGCTAAAACTCCTTCAGCAGCCGCTCGAGATAATCGAGCTCGATCTGCGGCCGCGAAGGATCGCCGAGACGGCGGCGGAGCTCTTCGAGAATGCGGCGGACACGCTGCGTGTCGATCTCGCCGGGGATCTTGACCGTATAATCGTCGCCATATTCGCGCCCATGAAGCGGACGGCCGAGCGGATCGGTCTGGTTGCCGCCGCTCTGCTGCCGGCCGGCACGCTGGCCGGGGCCGTCGCCCTGGCCGTCGCCATCGCCCTGCTGCATCGCCTCGGCCATCTTCTGCGCACCCTTGCGCATGGCGTCGAGTGCCTTGCCCTGCGAGTCCACGGCGCCGTCGGCATTGCCCTCGCCGAGCTTTGATCCGGCATCGCCCATGGCACCGTCGGCTGCGTCCAGACTGCCGTCATCGCCCTGGTCGCCGTCCTGATCGCCGTTCTGGCCGGGCTGGCCCTGCTCGCCTTGCTGACCCTTCTGGCCCTTCTGTGCCTGCTGGCCCTGCTGACCCTTCTGCCCCTTCTGGGTGAGGCCGCGCTTGGCAAGCTCGTCCTGCAGCTTCTTCAGGCGGTCGCGCAATCCCTGCTGATCCTGCTGCAGCTCCGACATGGACTGATCGCCCTGCTGCTGCTTGCCGCGCGAGCGATCGCGCCGGGAATCCTGGCCCTGCTTGAACGTCTTGTCGCGCAATTGCTGCTGCTTGCGGATCATGTCGCCGAGCTCATTGAGCGCCTGCTCCATGTCGCTCTCGCCGGACTGCCCCGGCTGCGCCATCTGCAGGCCTTCCAGCATCTGCTGGAGCTGGTCGAGCAACTGCTTGGCCGCATCCTTGTCGCCGGAGCGCGACAGGCGCTCCATCCGGTCGATCATGTTCTGCAGATCCTGCTGACGCAGGACCTTGGTGTTCGGATCGAGCGGCCGCGCCAGCTGCTGCGGGTCATTGTTGTTGCGGAACTGCTCGGCGAGCTGGCGCATGAAATCGTTCAGCGCCTGACGCAGATCCTGCGTGAGCTTCTTGATCTCTTCGTCGCTCGCGCCGCGCTCCAGCGCCTGCTTCAGCGCTTCCTGGGCCGCGCGCAACGCCTTCTCGACGTCGGAGATCTTGCCGTCCTCGATCGTCACCGCAAGCGCCCACAGGCTCGCCACGACCTCGCGCAGGGCATCGTCGGTGCGCGCCGCTTCGAGCTGCCGGGCCACGCTGTGCAGGCCGAGATATTGTCCCGGCTCCGGCGTGAACATCTCGGGCGCGATCATCAGCCCATCGAGCGCGGCATAGACGTCCGAATTCTTGTTGGCGTCAAGCGCGAGGATGCGGCGCTGCTCGATCAATGCACGGGCCAGCGGCTTGGTGAAGAGCCGCTCGGGCAGGCGCATGTTGAACGGCTCGCTGGCGGCCTCGTTGCCGGCCTCGTCCTTGGCCGTGAGCGTCAGCGTGACCTCGGCGCCGGCATAGGGATCCTCGCTGAGATCCTTCACGGATTGCCCGACGCCGTTGCGGGTGCGCGCATTCGGCAGCGCGAGCGGGAATTTCGGCGGCTGGAACAGCGGCCGCGGCGCCGTCCTGCTGTCGCCATCGCCGGCGGCGGCCTTCGGACCATCCTTGAGGCCATCCTTGGCACCATATTTTGCGTCGGTCGGCCGCGGGGCGAATTTCGCCTCGGCGCCGGTGACGCCGTAATCGTCCTCGATCTTGTAGGAGAGCTGGAGCGCGCCGCGCGCCTGGCGCTCCGGATCCTTGGCGAGCGCGATCGTCGGCGGACGATCCGGCGTGGCGGCGAAGGCCCATTGTGGCTGGCCGGAAGGCGCCCGGACATGCGCGGTGCCGTCACCGGAAATCGCGAAATGCTTTTCGTTGGTCCCCTTGGGACTGGCTTCAGCCGGAGCGACCTCCTTGAGGCCGCCGGAGACGGCGACATCCAGGTTGCCGCCGGAGGAGCGCACGATCAGGGTCGAGCCGGCGGGAACGGCGAGCGGGCCGCTGGCGGGCAGCGCCGCCGCTTCCTTGTTGGCGGCCGACAGGATCACCGGCGGCCTGCCCGTGTAGAGCGGCGGCGTGACCCAAGCATCGACGCGAACATTGGCCGGCGCCAGCACCCCGTTCCAGTCGAAGGCGGCGCCAAGGCGCATCGCACGCTCGTCACCCGCGGCAAAGAAGGTCGCAACCAGCATCACCATCACGAGGGCACGCAGCGCCCAGGGGTCGTGAAGCGCGAGCCGGGGCTGCGGCACACCGGCGCGGATGCGCTTGATGGAGGCGAGCGTCCGCTCGCGCTGCGCCTGCCACAGCGCCTGCGCGACTGGGTCCTGTGAGGTCAGCGTGTCCGTGAGCGTCGTGGCCGGGCGGTGCCGGATGCCGGAGCCACGGTCGAGCCGGGCGAGCGCTTCCTCGCGGCTCGGCCAGCGGAAGCGAATCAGCGGGAACAGGGCGGCCGCCGCGATCACGGCGAAGAGGGCGAGGCCGACGGCCCTGGCCGTGAACGGCAGCGCCAGCCAAAGGCCAGCCCAGGACACCACCAGGAACAGGCCGACGACGGTCAGAAGGCGCGCCGCATTGGGCCAGGCACGCTCCCACGCGATGGCATAAGTCGCCCAATCAAGGGCCTGCGCCAGCTTCAGCCGCGACAGCGCATCGCCGTTGCGGATCGGGTCTGACGGCTCGGGGGTGATGCCGTTCAATCAACTCTCCAGGTTGCCCGGTAGAGCAGAGCCTATCACAACGGCAGCACTGAGGCATCCGTTCCCGTACGGGAGCGCCTCCTTTTCCCGCATAACACGAGGACGTGACTGGCCGGGTGCAACCCCGTAATTTCCGCGCGCCAATCTCGAGGGAAACGAAGGAAACGCCATGGACAAGAAGATGCACGACAAGGGCCTGGAAGTCCGCAAAGCGGTGCTGGGCGAGGCCTATGTCAACAACGCCCTGAAGAACGTCGACGATTTCAACCGCCCGTTCCAGGAGATGCTCAACGAATATTGCTGGGGCACGGTGTGGGGCCGCGAGGAGCTGCCGCGCAAGACCCGCAGCATGCTCAACATCGCCATGATCGCGATCCTCAACCGTCAGCACGAGTTTCGCGCGCATCTGAAGGGCGCGCTGACCAATGGCGTCACCCGGGAGGAGATCCGCGAGATCCTGATGCAGGTCGCGATCTATGGCGGCATGCCCGCCGCGGTCGACAGCTTCCGCATCGCGCGCGAGGTGTTCGCAGAGATCGACGGGAAGGCGTGAGGAGCGGCACCAATCTCCGCCGTCGTCCCGGGGCGCGCGAAGCGCGAGCCCGGGACCCATAGCCACAGGACGATGTGGTTATGGGAACTCTGAATTACCGTTCTGGCGCGAACAACTTCTCCCGGGGGTTATGGGTCCCGGGCTCATCGCTTCGCGATGCCCCGGGACGACGAGCGGAGAATGTGACTCCGCTCTCACGCACAACAAGAAACAAAGGAAAAACCATGGACATCGGATTCATCGGGCTCGGAAACATGGGTTTCCCGATGGCGCGGCGGCTGATCGAGGCGGGGCACAGGCTCGTCGTATTCGACACGCGCAAGGAGGTCACGGGCAAGCTGGTCGCGCGCGGTGCCACTGCCGCGTCGTCGCCGAAAGACGTCGCTGACCAGGTCGAGACCGTGATGGCGAGCCTGCCCTCGCTGCAAGCTTCGCTGGACGTTGCCACCGGCGCGAACGGCGTGATCGAGGGCAAGCGCGCCAAACGTTTCGTCGATCTCTCAACCGTCGGCTCGGCAATGGCCGCGAAAATTCACCGGCTGCTCGCTCAGCGCGGCATCGTGCAGATCGACTGTCCCGTCTCCGGCGGCGTCGGCGGCGCCGAGAAGGGCACGCTTGCCGTGATGGTGTCAGGCCCGAAAGCCGAGTTCGAGCTGCTCAGGCCCGCGCTGGAGGTGATCGGAAAGGTGTTCTTCATCGGCGAGAAGCCCGGTGCGGCGCAGACCATGAAGCTCGCCAACAATTTCCTGTCGGCCACCGCGATCGTGGCGACGTCGGAAGCCGTGGTGATGGGCGTCAAGGCCGGGCTCGATCCCGCCGTGATGATCGACGTCATCAATGCCGGCTCCGGCATGAACACGGCGAGCCGCGACAAGTTTCCGCGCGCGGTGCTGCCGCGCACGTTCGATTTCGGCTTCGCCACGGGATTGATGGTGAAGGACGTCCGGCTGGCGCTTGAGGAGATGAAGCAGCTCGGCCTGTCGATGGAGGTCGCCGACGCGGTCGGACGGTTGTGGGAAACGGTGATCAGCGCCGAAGGCGCCGAGTCCGATTTCACCGCGGCGATCAAGCCGATCGAGAGGAAGGCGGGTGTCGTGGTGGGCGGAGCGAAGGGCGGGGTGACGGGGAAGTAGCGCCAGCGCTCCGCTCGTCGTCCCGGGCGCGCGAAGCGCGAGCCCGGGACCCATAACCACAGGACAACGTGTGGCGAAGACTCGGAGTCACTAGCTTGGCGTCACAATGACTGCCTGGGAGTATGGGTCCCCGCCTACGCGGGGACGACACCGCGGCTGTTGAGCCGATGTCGTCAACTCACAGCCACGGCGCCGGCGTGTCCATCGCAATGAGCTGCTCCACCTCCACGCGCGGGCGCACCACGGCGTACTGGTCGCCCTTCACCAGCACCTCGGGCACCAGCGGCCGGGTGTTGTAGGTGCCGGCCTGCACGGCGCCATAGGCGCCCGCGGTCATGATGACGAGGAGATCGCCGGGCGCGGGCGTCGGCAGCGTGCGGTCGAGGGCGAGATAATCGCCGGTCTCGCAGACCGGGCCAACGACATCGGCCTTGATGGTGGCGGCGCCCTTGGCCGGCTGCTTCACCGCCAGGATGTCGTGATGCGCCTCGTACAGCGTCGGGCGGATCAGGTCGTTCATGGCGGCATCGATGATGACGAAATTCTTGCCGTCGCCGTGCTTCACATAGATCACCTTGGCGACGAGAATGCCGGCATTGCCGACGATCATGCGGCCCGGCTCGAACATCAGCGTGCAGCCGAGATTGTGGCTGACGCGCTTGACCATGGCGGCATAGGCCGCGGGCGCCGGCGGTGCCTCGCGATCCATGTAATAGGGAATGCCGAGACCGCCGCCGAAATCGACGTGGCTGATGTCGTGGCCGTCGGCGCGCAGCTCCTGCACGAATTCGGAGAGGATGCGGAACGCGGTCTCCATGCCGGACAGGTCGGTGATCTGGCTGCCGATATGCACGTCAGTGCCGGTCACCTTGATTCCGGGCAGCTTCGCCGCGCGCGCATAGACCTCGCGGGCATGCACGATCGGGATGCCGAACTTGTTCTCGGACTTGCCGGTGGAGATCTTTGCGTGCGTGCCGGCATCGACGTCGGGATTGACGCGGAGCGAGATGCGCGCGGTCTTGCCCATCTCGGTCGCGAGTCGCGACAGCAGCTCGAGCTCCGGCTCGGATTCGACGTTGAGGCAGAGGATGTCGGCGGCGAGCGCCGCGCGCAGCTCTGCCTCGGTCTTGCCGACGCCGGAAAAGACGATCTTGCTGGCGGGAATGCCGGCGGCCAAAGCGCGCTTCAGCTCGCCGCCTGAGACCACGTCGGCGCCGGCGCCGAGCTTGGCCAGCGTCCGCAGCACCGACTGGTTGGAGTTCGCCTTCATGGCGTAGCAGACCAGCACCTTCTCGCCGGCAAAGGCCTCGGTGAAGACGCGGTAGTGCCGCTCCAGCGTTGCGGTCGAATAGCAGTAGAACGGCGTGCCGACGGTGGCAGCCAGCTCGGACAGGTTCACCGCCTCGGCGTGCAGCACGCCGTTGCGATAGTCGAAATGGTTCATGGCGCAGGCTCGGTTGTCCCGGCTTATTTCTTGCCGGGAGGTTCGTCCAGGAGCGGGTCGAGAATAAACGATTTCTTTCGGCCCTTGGCCGCCGCGGGCGCGGCATCCGCGCTGGCCGTGGGTTCGAACAGGCTCGGCGCCTTCTGGGCCGCGGTCTCGGGCTCGACGGGTGCAGCGCCGGTGGCCGCGGACGTGTTGGAGGCGGTCGGCGGCAGATCCAGCGGGCCCTTGCGGCCGCAACCGGCAAGCGCGAGCGCCGTCAGGCTCAAGACAATGATGGCCCACCCCGAGCCGGCCGGGCGAAACTTTGACGTCACGACGAAATCCCCACTACGCGCGGTGCACCATACAGAGATTGGCGCGTTCTGGCGAGGGCCGGATGACCATGAAACATAAGC
Source organism: Bradyrhizobium sp. USDA 223 (assembly GCF_044909005.1). Classification (NCBI taxonomy): domain Bacteria; kingdom Pseudomonadati; phylum Pseudomonadota; class Alphaproteobacteria; order Hyphomicrobiales; family Nitrobacteraceae; genus Bradyrhizobium; species Bradyrhizobium sp. USDA 223. Next base: position 7,221,150 of record NZ_JBIYDR010000001.1, on the reverse strand, counting down.
GAAATTTTGCCCTCAGCCCAATTTTCGCTCTTTTTCCAGCCGCTTCGCCCAGGCCTTGGCCTGGGACGTCACATTCTTCGGCGCGGTGCCGCCAAAGCTAGTGCGGCTCTTCACCGATGATTCGACCGAGAGCACGCCGAGCACGTCCTTGGTAATTTTGGGCTCGATCGCCTGCATTTCCTTCAGCGGCAGCTCGTGCAGCGCGACGCCCCCCTCGGCGGCCTTGGCGACGATGCGGCCCGTGACGTGGTGCGCCTCGCGGAACGGCATCTTCAGCGTCCGCACCAGCCAGTCGGCGAGGTCGGTCGCCGTGGCGTAACCCTCGCCCGCGGCCGCCTTCATCTTGGCTTCGTCCGGAACGAGATCACGGACCATGCCGGTCATGGCGCGGATTGCCAGCGACAGCGCGGCAAAACCCTCCATGGCGCCCTGCTTGTCCTCTTGCATGTCCTTTTGATAGGCGAGCGGCAGGCCCTTCATGACGATCAGGAGCCCGTTGAGCGCGCCGATGACGCGGCCGGTCTTGGCGCGCACCAGCTCGGCGGCATCCGGGTTGCGCTTCTGCGGCATGATCGAGGATCCCGTGGTGAACTTGTCGCTGAGCCGGATCATGCCGACCAGCGGCGAGGTCCAGATCACGATCTCCTCGGCAAAGCGCGACATGTGCACGGCGCAGATCGAGGCGGCCGACAGCGTCTCCAGTACGAAGTCGCGGTCGGAGACGGCGTCGAGCGAGTTCGCCATCGGGCGGTCGAAGCCGAGCGCCTTCGCGGTGGCATGGCGGTCGATCGGGAACGAGGTGCCGGCGAGCGCGGCCGCGCCCAGCGGCGATTCGTTCAGCCGCTTGCGGGCGTCCTGGAAGCGGCCGCGGTCGCGCGCCGCCATCTCGACATAGGCCAGCAGGTGATGGCCGAACGTGACGGGCTGCGCCGTTTGCAGATGCGTGAAGCCGGGCATCACGGTTGCGGCGTGCTCCAGCGCGCGGTCCACCAGGGCCTGCTGGAACGCGGCGAGCGCGGCATCGGTCTCGTCGATGACGTCGCGGACGAATAGACGGAAGTCGGTGGCGACCTGGTCGTTGCGCGAACGCGCGGTGTGCAGCCTGCCGGCGGCCGGGCCGATCAGCTCCGACAGGCGGCTCTCGACATTCATATGGATGTCCTCGAGCGCGCGCTTGAATTCGAAGCCGCCCTTGCCGATCTCTGACAGGATTGTGTCTAGACCCTTGCCGATATTTTTCGCATCAGAAGCCGTGATGATGCCCTGATTGGCCAACATCGCGGCGTGGGCCTTGGACGCGGCAATGTCCTGGGCGAAGAGGTGACGATCGACGTCGATGGAGACGTTGATCTCTTCCATGATCTCGTCGGGGCGTTCCGAGAACCGGCCGCCCCACATCTTGTTGCTCATGATCCCCTGTGCTCACGCCTGATTTGCCGAACGTTTGCTGGCCGCGGCCAGCCGTATTAAGAGGCCCCTGATAGCCATATCTGCGACCGGATGACAAACGATATGCTCGAACCGAAGCCCTCCACGCGCCGCATCCCCCTCGTCATCGCCACCGTGGCGATTGGCGGGCTGGCCGGCTTCGCCGCGCTGTACGGGCTGGGCCTGAGCCGGGCGCCATCTGGCGATCCGACCTGCAAGGCGGCGGTCGCGACGGCGCAGAAGATTGCCCCGCTCGCCCATGGCGAAGTGGCGGCGCTGACCATGGCAAGCACCCCCTTGAGATTGCCCGACCTCGCCTTCGAGGATTCCGAGGGCAAGCCGAAGAAGCTGTCCGACTTCCGCGGCAAGACCCTGCTGGTGAACCTCTGGGCGACCTGGTGCGTGCCCTGTCGAAAGGAGATGCCGGCGCTGGACGAGCTCCAGGGCAAGCTGTCGGGCCCGAATTTCGAGGTGGTGGCGATCAACATCGACACCCGCGACCTGGAGAAGCCGAAAACCTTCCTGAAAGACGCCAACCTTGTCAGGCTCGGCTATTTCAGCGACCACAAAGCCAAGGTTTTTCAGGATCTTAAAGCCGTGGGACGGGCGCTGGGCATGCCCACCTCGGTGCTGGTGGACCCGCAGGGCTGCGAGATCGCGACGATCGCCGGGCCGGCGGAATGGGCGAGCGAGGACGCACTCAAGCTGATCCGGGCGGCAACAGGGAAGGCCGTCGCGTCGCTTTAGATAGTCATTTTACGCATGATCCGATCGGAAAATCGGTTCCCACTCTTCCGGATCATGCGCTAGGCCGTGACGTTGAGATTGCCGCCGACGCCAGGGCCGACATTGGCGAGCGAGGGCTGGCCGGCGCCGAGCAGCGTCAGGACGGTGGATTTCTCCATATCCGCGTTCTGCTTGGTCAGCGTCGCCGCAATATTCGACTGCAGCGCGCCTTGCTGTGCGGCCAGCATGGTGCTGACCATTGCCATCATGTCCATTACGCGAACCCTCGTACCGGCCGTAACCTAGGCGCGAGAGGTTAACCCGACATGAACTGTGATGGAGCAGTACGGGCAATCGTGTCCCGGACAAGGGCCGGCACGCAAGTGACGCACCGCAGAGCCGGGACCCAGCATTCAGCGCGCGGCTCCTGGGCCCCGGCTCTGCAGCGCTCCGCGCTGCGCCCGAGGCACGAGACCACCTTACCGCGTCGGCACCGGCTTGGCGCCGCGGTAATCGTAGAAGCCGCGCTGGGTCTTGCGGCCGAGCCAGCCGGCCTCGACGTATTTCACCAGCAGCGGGCACGGGCGGTACTTGGAGTCGGCCAGCCCCTCGTGCAGCACCTGCATGATGGAGAGGCAGGTGTCGAGACCGATGAAATCGGCGAGCTCGAGCGGACCCATGGGATGGTGGGCGCCCAGTTTCATCGCCGCGTCGATCGCCTCGACGTTGCCGACGCCTTCATACAGCGTGTAGATCGCCTCGTTGATCATCGGCAGTAGGATGCGGTTGACGATGAAGGCCGGGAAATCCTCGGAGACCGCGACTTGCTTGCCGAGCCTGCCGACGAATTCCTTGGCGGTCTCGAAGGTGGCGTCGTCGGTGGCGATGCCGCGGATCAGTTCGACCAGTTCCATCAACGGCACCGGATTCATGAAGTGAATGCCGATGAAGCGCTCCGGGCGGTCGGTGGCGGCGGCGAGGCGCGTGATCGAGATCGAGGACGTATCGGAGGCGACGATCGCCTCCGGCTTCAACACGGCGCAGAGCTCGTGGAAGATCTTGCGCTTGACCTCTTCCTTCTCGACCGCGGTCTCGATGACGAGGTCGCAATCGGCGAGATCGTCCAGCTTCTCGGCTAGCTTGATACGCGCAATCGCCTTGGCCCTGTCGTCCTCGGTGACGGCCTTCTTGGAGACCTGACGCGCCAGATTGCCGTTAATGGTGGCCATGCCCGACTTGAGGCGGTCGGCTGAAACGTCGTTGAGCACCACGTCGAAGCCAGCGAGCGCCGCGACATGCGCGATGCCATTGCCCATCTGACCCGCGCCGATCACGCCGACCTTCTTGATCACTGCCGCCATATTGTCATCCACCGGAACGGCGCGCGGGGGGCGCGCCCTGCCTTTTCCCCTCGAGCCGGGAGGTCCGATTTAATCAGAACCTTGGCTCGAAACCTAGATTGGATCGCCTCCAAGGCGCGCCCCACGCCAAAGAAAACGCCTCAGAAACGCAACACCGGCCGGAGTTTATACCTCCGGCCGGTGTTTTCGATGCCTTTTACTTGCCGAGCTTGCCGAGTTCGGCGGTCAGCTCAGGAACCGCCTGGTAGAGATCGGCGACCAGGCCGTAGTCGGCGACCTGGAAGATCGGCGCGTCCTCGTCCTTGTTGATCGCGACGATCACCTTGGAGTCCTTCATGCCGGCCAGATGCTGGATCGCGCCGGAAATGCCGACCGCGACATAGAGCTCGGGCGCCACGACCTTGCCGGTCTGGCCGACCTGCCAGTCGTTCGGCGCATAGCCAGCATCGACCGCGGCGCGCGAGGCACCGACACCGGCCCCAAGCTTGTCCGCGAGCGGCTCGATGTACTTGGCGAAGTTCTCGCGGCTCTGCATGGCGCGGCCACCGGAGACAATGATCTTGGCCGAGGTCAGCTCGGGGCGATCGCTCTTGGCGACTTCCTCACCGACGAAAGTCGACAGGCCCGGATCGGCCGCCGCCGCCACGGTCTCGACCGGGGCGCTGCCGCCCTCGCCTGCTGCGGCGAAGGTGGAGGTGCGGACCGTGATGACCTTCTTGGCGTCCTTCGACTTCACCGTCTGGATGGCGTTGCCGGCGTAGATCGGGCGCTCATAGGTATCGGGCGCGACCACCTTGGTGATCTCCGAGACCTGCATGACGTCGAGCAGAGCGGCGATGCGGGGCATCACGTTCTTGAAGCGCGAGGTCGCCGGCGCGACGATGGCGTCATAGCCGGACGCCAGCGACACCACCAGCGCAGCCAGCGGCTCGGCGAGATCGTGCGCGTAGAGGTCGCCATCGGCGAGCAGCACCTTCTTCACGCCAGCGAGCTTGGCGGCGGCATCCGCCGCGGCCTTGGCATTCTGGCCGGCAACCAGCACTTCGACATCCGCGCCGAGCGCGGCTGCCGCGGTCAGGGCCTTGTTGGTGGCGTCCTTGAGCGAGGCATTGTCGTGTTCGGCAATCAGAAGCGTCGTCATCAGAGCACCCCGGCTTCGTTCTTGAGTTTGGACACCAGCTCGGCGACGTCCTTGACCTTGACGCCGGCCTTGCGGCCCGCGGGCTCAGCCGTCTTTAGAACCTCGAGGCGCGCGGCGATGTCGACGCCGGTATCGGCGACGGTCTTCTCCGCGATCGGCTTCTTCTTCGCCTTCATGATGTTGGGCAGCGAGGCGTAGCGCGGCTCGTTGAGGCGGAGATCGGTGGTGACGATCGCCGGCCCCTTCAGCTTCACGGTCTGCAGGCCGCCATCGACTTCGCGGGTGACCTTGAAGTCCGAGCCTTCGACCTCGAGCTTGGAGGCAAAGGTTGCCTGCGACCAGCCGAGCAGCGCGGCCAGCATCTGGCCGGTCTGGTTGGAGTCGTCGTCGATCGCCTGCTTGCCGAGAATGATCAGGCCGGGCTGCTCTTCTTCCGCAACCTTCTTCAGGATCTTGGCGACAGCCAGCGGCTCGACCGTGCCCTCCGCCTTGACCAGGATGCCGCGATCGGCGCCCATGGCAAGACCGGTACGGATCGTCTCGGACGCCTGCGCAGGTCCAATCGAGACCACCACGACCTCGGTGGCCTTGCCGGCTTCCTTCAGGCGCAGCGCTTCCTCGACAGCGATTTCGTCGAAGGGGTTCATGGACATCTTGACGTTGGCGAGTTCAACGCCCGATCCATCGCCCTTGACGCGGACCTTGACGTTGTAATCGACCACCCGCTTTACCGGCACTAAGACCTTCATCGATCCTCTTTCACTCAATTTGGGAGGGGGGTTATCAACTGGCGCGGAACCTAAAGGCCTGATCTGCCCCGGTCAACGCGCGAACGGGTCTAATTTTGGCCCTCTGAAATGCGGGAGCGCGATGGGTCAGCGGTTCTGGCCGGGAACCCAGAGCACGTCGCCCGCGCCATTGCCGTTCACGACCCGGCTGGCCACGAAGAGAAAGTCGGACAGGCGATTCATATATTGGATGCCAGCCGCGCTGACCGGCTCGCCTGGCTGGGCCGCCAGTTCCACGATCACGCGTTCCGCCCTGCGGCATATCGTGCGCGCCACATGCAGATGGGCCGCGGCGGGCGTGCCGCCGGGAAGCACGAAGGAGGTCAGCGGCGCGAGCTTGTCGTTGAGCATGTCGATGTCGCGCTCGAGCCGTTCGACCTGGCTCGCCACCACCCGCAGCCGCTCGGCCTTGCCTTCCCGCTCCGGCACCGCGAGATCGGCACCAAGATCGAACAGATCGTTCTGGATGCGGCCGAGCATCGCGTCGAGCTCGTGCATCTCGGCGGTGTAGAGCCTGACCACGCCGATCGCCGCGTTGGTCTCGTCGACGGTGCCATAGGCCTCGATGCGCAGATCGTATTTCGGACGTCGCTCTCCGGTTCCGAGCGCCGTCGTGCCATCGTCACCGGTCTTCGTGTAGATGCGGTTCAGCACCACCATGATCAGCGTCCCATCGCCCAGACCGCGAGCATCGCGATGATGATCGCCACGAACTGAAGCAGCACGCGCCAGCGCATCAGCTTCTGCGAGGTGTTGGGCGAGCCGCCGCGCATCATGTTGATGAGCCCGAGCAGCAGCACCAGCGCCACGGCGCCGGCTGCGGCCGGCAGGATGAAAGTACTCAGGAGAGATGCCATTTGAAGGTAGATAACACCGTGTGTGCCGGTCCGCCATCTCCCCAGCTCGTCATTCCAGGGCGATGCGGCGGGACCGAGCGCAGCGAGGCCCGGCACATCGGGCTCGGAATCCATCGGGCCACTTGCGCCGCGGCTAGATGGATTCCGGGCTCGCGCTTGGCGCGCCCCCGGAATGACGGCGGGGCGCTTCGCGAACTGGCTTTTGGGCCAAGAATATCAGATGGTAGCGCGATGATTTTTCGATTTGCGCCCATTGCTTGTTCTCCTGGCCTCTCCCTACGTGCAGAGGGAGAGGGCAGCGGCGTAGGTGCCAAGTGAAAGCCATCCGCTACATCTACTGCGTCGCTGAGGACGCGTTCTACACGTTCCTCGCCGATGACGGCTGGGCGATCGCAAGCCACATCGCGCTGTCGACGCTGATGGCGCTGTTCCCATTCCTGATCGTGCTGACCGCGCTCGCCGGCTTCTTCGGCTCCAAGGAACTCGCCGACCAGGCGGCCAGCCTGATGCTCCAGGTCTGGCCCAAGCAAGTCGCCGATTCGATCTCGGGCGAGGTGCATGACGTGCTGACCACCACCCGTACCGGGCTTCTGACCATCGGCGCGGCGCTGTCGGTCTATTTCGCCTCGAACGGCGTCGAGGCGCTCAGGGTCGCGCTCAACCGCGCCTATGCGGTGGTGGAGATGCGAAGCTGGTACTGGCTCCGGCTGGAATCAATCGCCTATACGATCATTGCGGCCTTCACGGCGCTCGCCATGGCGTTCCTGATCGTGCTCGGCCCGCTCATCATCGAGGCCGCGCGGCGCCACATTCCCCTGTTCGTCGAATCGAACGAGAGCATCCTCACCTGGGTGCGCTACGGCATCTCCATCGGCGCGCTGGTGATCGCACTGCTCATCCTGCACGCCTGGCTGCCGGCGGGACGGCGCAGCTTCCTGCAGATACTGCCCGGCATCGTCTTCACCATCGTGGCGTCACTGATCTCCAGCATCGTGTTCGGCCAATACCTGGCCCGCTTTGCCAACAACTACGTGACCATGTATGCGGGGCTCGCCTCGGTGATCATCGCGCTGGTGTTTCTGTACTTCATCGCCGCGATCTTCGTTTACGGCGGCGAGCTGAACGCCGCGATCATCAAGTCGAGGCTTCCTCACGGCGTGTCGCTTCAAGCAGCGCAGTCGCTAAAGCCCTCGGAGACACAGGCTTAACCAGGAAGGCGTCGGCCCCGGCTTCGCGCGAGGCGGCCTCGTCCTCGCCGCGGCCGGACACGCCGATGATCGGGATCCGAGCCAGCGGCGTTGGCAGCATGCGAATCCGCCTGATGGCCTCGATGCCGTCAATGCCCGGCAGCACCATGTCCATCAGCACCGCGTCGAATGCGCCCTGCTCCAGCCGGTTCACGGCGTCCTCGCCGCGCCCGATGAATTCGGCATGATGGCCGAGCTCGGTCAGGATGGTGTTGAGCACGACGCGGCCGAACGGGTTGTCCTCGACACTGAGCACGCGGAGCGCAGCCACCGCCTCGGGCTCGCTGCCGTCCTTCGCCTTGCGGACCTTGCCCGGTCCCGCCGCGTCCAGCGACACCGTCAATGTGAAGGTGGCGCCGCCACCGCGGCGCGGAGCGACGGTGATATCGCCGCCCATCGCCCGCGCCAATTGCTTGACCGAGGAGAGCCCCAAGCCGGCGCCGCCGAAGCGTGCGGCAATGGTGACATTGGCCTGGGTGAACGGGCGGAATAGCCGCTTGATCTCGGTCATGGTCAGGCCGATGCCGCTGTCGGACACGGCGAAAGCGACGCCGACCCTGCCCTTTGCTTTACCTTTGGCCGGACGCCACGGCTCGACCGCGAGGGCCACACCGCCCTGGTCGGTGAATTTCACGGCGTTGTCAATCAGGTTCTCGAGCGCGGCGCGCAGGCGGACGGAATCACCGACCACGAGCCCTGGGATCTTGTCGGCGATCTCGACCTTGGCCTGGAGACCTTTGGCCGCGGCACGGCCGGCCAGGGAATCGCCGGCGGTACGGGCGAGCGCCTTGAGATCGAACAGGTCCTGCCGCGGCGTGCTGCCGCCCTTTCCCGTTCTGGCAGCATCCACGAACAGCGTGGCGAGGCTCGCCAGATGCTCGGCGCCGGCCTTGATAGTGTCGGCCCAGCGCCGCTCCCGCTCGCCGAGATCGGAGGTCGCGAGCAGGTCGCTGATCGCGAGAATGCCGGTCAGGGGGGTGCGGACCTCATGGGCAAACGCGGCCAGCGCCGCCTGGACGACATCAGGCGCAACCGCCTTGGTGCTGCGCTTGCGCAGCTGGCCTGCCGCCCTGGGCCGCTTCCGAAGCGGCCGCCGCCTGGACGTCCGGGTGGTGCGCACTGGACGCGTCTTCGCCGCCATGAATCCCCTTCGAAGTACCCTCTTCGAACCCCGCGCTGGCCAAGCATGGCACGGAGGAACGCCCGGAGTCACGGCGACGTTTCGCTAACCCCCAGAGAAACTTAACCTAATCCCACCAGCCCGCGGATCGCGGCAGGCGTGAGGCCGGCCGCGCGCAATTCGCGCAGACCGGTCGAGCGGCCCGATTTCGACAGCTTCCGACCCGCCTCATCGCGAATCAACCGGTGATGGCGATAGGCCGGCTCGGGCAGGCCGAGCAGGACCTGGAGCAGGCGGTGCACCGCGGTGGCGTGAAACAGGTCCTGCCCCCGCACGATCTCGCTGGCGCCCTGGAGCGCGTCGTCGACGACCACCGAGAGATGGTAGCTGGTCGGCGTTTCCTTGCGGGCCAGGATGACATCGCCCCAGGCCTCCGGTCGCGTCGGGACGACGCCGCGTTCGCCATCCGGCCCCTCGCCGAGCTCGTTCCAGCTCAGGCCGGCGACGCGGCGGCAGGCGGCCGCCATGTCGAGCCGCAGCGCATAGGGCACGCCCGAGGCGATCAGCTGCGCGCGCTTGTCAGCCGAAAGTGATTTGGCCTCGCCCGGATAAAGCGGCGCGCCGTCGGGATCGCGCGGCCACGGGCCAGCGGCCTCGCGCGCCGCCACCAGCCTTGCGATCTCGGCGCGGCTTTCGAAGGCGGGATAGACAAGACCGAGCACAGAGAGCTTTTCCAGCGCAGCGCGATAATCGGCGAGATGTTCGGATTGACGCCGAACCGGCGTCTCCCAGGCAATCCCGAGCCAGGCGAGATCCTCGTAGATCGCCGTCTCGAACTCCGGCCGGCACCGCGTCGCGTCGATGTCCTCGATTCGCAGCAGCAATCGGCCGCCGGTCTCCCGCGCGCGATCGAAGTTGAGCAGCGCGGAATAGGCGTGGCCGAGATGCAGGAAGCCGTTCGGGCTCGGGGCGAATCGGAAAACGGGTGGTGCCATCACATGAATCTCGTCATGGCCGGGCTTGTCCCGGCCATCCACGTTCTTCGGTACCACAGACCGATGGTGTCAACGTCACGAACAAACACCACGACCACCGCTCATGCTACACAGTGCCTCGCGGTGAGAAAGACGTGGATGGCCGGGACAAGCCCGGCCATGACGCTGGAGAGAACCCGCCCACCATGACCATCCACCTCGAAACCCAGTCCGATCTCGAAGAGGCCGTCCACGCGCTGATCAAGCGCGATCCGCGGCTCAAGCCCGTGCTCGAGATCGCGGGCATGCCGGCGTTGCGGCGGCGCGAGCCCGGGTTTACGGGGCTCGCGCACATCGTTTGCGGACAGCAGCTCTCCACCGCGAGCGCCGCGGCGATCTGGGGACGGCTGTCGGCCGCATTCGATCCGCTCGACCATGACGCCGTGCGCCGCGCCCGCGCCGACCGGCTGGGGCGGCTCGGCCTCTCCGCCGCCAAGATCAAGACGCTCAAGCATCTCGCCCGCGAGATCGCCGCGCAGCGGCTGAATCTCGACGTGCTCGCCGAGGAGGATGCCGACGCCGCGCATCACACCCTGATCGCGCTGCCCGGCATCGGCCCCTGGACGGCCGACCTCTACCTGTTGTTCTGCCTCGGCCACGGCGATGCCTGGCCGGCCGGCGACCTCGCCGTGCAGGAAGGCATCCGTATCGGCCTCGGCCTCAAGGCGCGGCCGACGGAGAAGCAGATGGCGCCGATCGCCGAGCCCTGGCGTCCGCTGCGCGGTGCGGCGGCGCATCTGTGGTGGAGCTATTACCGCGCGGTGAAGAAGCGCGAGGGCGTGCTCGCGGGAGCGGGCTAACCCCGTAGCCGCGCGCGGTCGGTCCGGGCGCATTCGGCGACGAATTCGATCACGGCGCGCACCGCCGGCAGCTCGACGAGGTCGGGGTGGGCCAGCAGCCAGAGATCCGCCACGCTGGCGAGCTTCTGCGGAGCGACGCGCACGAGATCGGAGTAGGCTTCGGCGACGAAGCACGACAGCGCGGAGATTCCGATGCCGGCGCGGACCGCCGCCAGCATGTCCCCCTGGGACGAGCAGCGCATCGCCACCCTTGCCTGCCGCGTGACGACGTCGCTCCAGCGCGCAAGCTGCGCATTGGACGTCTGGTCGGCGAAGCCGATGACGCTGTGCTCCTTCCAATCGCCGCGCCGTTCCGGCAAGGACCGCCCGGCGGCATAATCGCGCGAGGCATAGAAGCCGGTGCCGAGACGGCCGATCTTGCGGCCGACCAGGTTCTCCTCCCCGGTATCGAAGGGCCGCAGCACCACGTCCGCCTCACGCCGGCGCACGCTCGCCGGAAAGGGATGGGTGATGATCTCGAGCTGGATATGATCGTGCGCGCGCAGGAAGGCTGGCAAGCGCGGCATCAGCCAGTGCGAGGCCAGCGTCGCGCCGATCGACAGCTTGACGATGCCGCGCGCCTTGTGTCCACCCGCCGCCACTGCGGTCTCGGCCCGCAGCGCTGCGGCCGCCATGGCCTCGGCGTGCTCGCGCAAGGTCCGTCCATCCGCGGTCAGCGCCAGGCCGTCGGCGGCGCGCGCCACCAATCTGGTGCCGAGCTGGGCTTCCAGCGCCGCGATCTTGCGGCTGACAGTGGGATGGCTGGTGTGCAGGCGGCGGGCGGCGGCGGTGAAGCTGCCGGTATCGGCGACCGCGACGAAGGTCTTGCAAAGGTCCCAATCCATCGGCAGCCCTGTTCATACCTGAATGATCGTCCGTTCATTATTGAACGGCCGGGCCGCGTCGTCCAACCTTATAATGGGATCAAATCCGCGGCCCGGGCGGCCCATCCGCCCGCGCGACAATCAATACGGAAACGCCTCGTCATCCGCCCGCGGGCGGGGCTGCGTTTCGGGAGGACATGATGGCACTACCCAATCTCTTGAAGGATTCGCTCGAGCTGCCCGTGGTCGGCTCGCCGCTGTTCATCGTCTCCGGCCCGGAACTGGTGATCGCTCAGTGCAAGGCGGGCGTCGTCGGCTCCTTTCCCGCGCTCAATGCCCGCCCGGTCGAGAAGCTCGGCGAATGGCTGAGCCGGATCGAGGACGAGCTCGGCGAGTACAAATCGCGCAATCCCGGCAAGAAGGTCGCGCCCTACGCCGTCAACCAGATCTGCCATGCCTCGAACGACCGGCTGATGAAGGACATGGAGACCTGCGTCAAGCACAAGGCGCCGATCATCATCACCTCGCTGCGGCCGCCGGCGGAGATCGTCGAGGCCGCGCATTCCTATGGCGGGCTGGTGTTCCACGACGTCATCAACGTCAAGCACGCGCGCAAGGCCGCCGAGCAGGGCGTCGACGGCCTGATCCTGGTCTGCGCCGGTGCGGGCGGGCACGCCGGCACGCTGTCGCCCTTTGCGCTGGTGCGCGAGGTCAAGCAATGGTTTGACGGCGCCGTCCTGCTGTCGGGCGCGATCAGCGACGGCTATGGCATCGCCTCGGCGCTGACGCTGGGCGCCGACCTCGCCTATATGGGCACGCGCTTCATCGCGACGCAGGAAGCCAACGCCGATGAGGCCTATAAATCTGCGCTGACGCAGCACGCCGCGCACGACATCGTCTACACCAACCTGTTCACCGGCGTGCACGGGAATTACCTGGGGCCGTCGATCGCTGCCGCCGGCCTCGACCCGGACAACCTCCCCGCCGCCGACAAATCGAAGATGAATTTCGGCTCCGGCGGCAACATGAAGTCCAAGGCGTGGCGCGACATCTGGGGATCGGGCCAGGGCATCGGCCAGATTACTGATGCCCCGCCCGTTGCGGAGTTCGTCGACCGCATGAAGCGTGAATTCGATCAGGCGAGGCAGGATTTCCTAATGCGCGTCTGCGCCTGACGTCTCCAACTGACAAGACAAACGGGAGGATATCATGAAGCTGGCAGCCGCACTGATCGGTCTGTCCCTGCTGGCACTCGCCACGGACAGCGCTCACGCCGAAGGCACGGAGATACGGATCGGACAGACCCTGCCCTATAGCGGCCCGGCCTCCGGCTTCGGTGCGATCGGCCGGACGCAGGAGGCGTTCTTCGAGAAGATCAATGCCGAAGGCGGCATCAACGGCCGCAAGGTCAAGTTCATCACGCTGGACGATGCCTACTCGCCGCCGAAGACGGTTGAGCAGACCCGCAAGCTGGTGGAGCAGGACGAAGTGCTGATGCTGTTCGGCTCGCTCGGCACCGCCACCAATAGCGCCGTGCATCGCTACCTCAACGGCAAGAAGGTGCCGCAGCTGTTCGTGCTTTCCGGCGCGACCAAATGGGCCGATCCGCAGAAATATCCATGGACCATGCCCGGCATGGCCGCCTATGAATCCGAAGGCGTGGTCTATGCCAAGCACGTGCTGCGCACCAAGCCGGGCGCCAAGATCGCCATCCTGTCCCAGAACGACGATTTCGGCCGCGACTATGTCGCCGGCTTCAAGCGCGCGCTCGGGGACAAGGCCGCCGGCATGATCGTTGCGGAGGCGACCTACGAGACCAGCGCGCCGACGATCAGCTCGCAGCTCTCGACCCTGAAGGCATCTGGCGCCGACGTGCTGTTCGGCGTCGTGCTCGGCAAGTTCACCTCGCAGATGATCAAGGGCGTCGCCGAGCTCGGCTGGAAGCCCGAGCTGTTCTTCGTGCCGACCTCGGCCTCGTCGATCTCGTTCCTGGAGCCTGCCGGGCTCGAGAACGCCGTCGGCCTGATCTCGTCGAGCAACCAGAAGGACACGATGGACCCGCAATGGGCCAGCGATCCCGGCGTGAAGGAGTATTTCGCCTTCATGAAGCAGTACATGCCGAATGCGGACCTCTCCAACTCCAACTATGCGGCCGGCTACCATTACGCGACGCTGCTGATGACGGTGCTGAAGGCATGCAAGGACGATTTCAGCCGCGACAACATCATGCGCCAGTCCGCCTCGCTGAAAGAGGTGAAGCTGCCGCTGCTGCTGCCCGGCATATCCGTCAGCACCGCAGCCGACGACTATCTGCCGTTCCAGCAGCTGCAGCTGCGGCGCTTCAACGGCAAGAGCTGGGTCGGCTTCGGCGACGTGCTGGACGATCGCTGACTCCAACGGAATGGGAATGACCATGATCATCGGCGGCGAACGCCGGATCGGCCATGACGAGATCCAGGCGCGCATCAGGCGCGCGGCGAGCGGGCTGCGCGCCCTCGGCCTTGCCGAAGGCGCACCGGTCGCCATGATGCTGCGCAACGACTTCGCCTTGTTCGAGGTGGTCGCGGCCTCGGCCGCACTGGGCAGCCCCGTGGTGCCGATCAACTGGCACCTGAAGGCCGAGGAGGTCCGCTACATCCTGACCGACAGCGGCGCGAAGATCCTGATCTGCCACGCCGACCTGCTGCCGCAAATCCGCGGCGGCACTCCGGAGGATGTCCGCCTGCTCGTGGTCGCGACGCCGCCCGAGCTGGCGGCGACCTTCGCCATTCCCCAGGAGCTGACCGAGATCCCGGCTGGCCTCACCGACTGGGACCGCTGGCGCGACGGCCACACCGAAATGCAGGAGCCGCCGCGCCGGGCCGCGGCGATGATCTACACCTCTGGCACGACAGGCATGCCGAAGGGCGTGCGGCGTATGCCGATGCAGCCGGAACAGGCCGCCGCCTCCGAGCGGGTCGGCGCGATCGCCTACGGCATCAAACCGCGCGAGGACCAGGTCGTGCTGATCAACGGTCCCATGTACCACTCGGCGCCGCATTCCTACGGCATGATGGCGTTCCGCAACGGCTGCACCATCGTGCTTCAGCCGCGCTTCGACGCCGAGGAGCTGCTGGCGCTGATCGAGCGCCACCGTGTGACGCATATCCACATGGTGCCGACTATGTTCGTCCGTCTGCTGCGCCTGCCCGAAGCGGTCAGGCAGCGTTACGACCTGTCGTCGCTGCGCTTCGTCGTGCACGGCGCGGCGCCCTGCCCGCCCGAGGTGAAGCGGGCCATGATCGAGTGGTGGGGACCGGTCATCAACGAATATTTCGGCTCGACCGAGACCGGCATCCCGGTCTGGCACTCGGCCGAAGAGGCGCTGAAGAAGCCCGGCACGGTCGGCCGCGCCATCGAAGGCGGCATCGTCAAGATCTTTCGCGACGACGGCAGCCTCTGCGATGCTGGTGAGGTCGGCGAGATCTACATGCGCCAGACCGCGGTGCCCGATTTCGACTATCACGGCAAGGCGCAGGCGCGCGCCGAGGCCGGGCGCGACGGTCTCGTCAGCGTCGGCGACGTCGGCTATCTCGATGAGGACGGCTATCTGTTCCTGTGCGACCGCAAGCGCGACATGGTGATCTCGGGCGGCGTCAACATCTATCCCGCCGAGATCGAGAACGTGTTGATCGCGATGCCCGGCGTGCGCGATTGCGCCGTGTTCGGCATCCCGGACGCGGAATATGGCGAGCGGCTGTGCGCCTGCATCGAGCCCGACAGGGCCGAGCAACTCTCGGCCGCCGCGGTGCAGGCTTATCTGCGCGAACGCCTGGCCAACTTCAAGGTGCCGAAGGAGGTCAAGTTCCTGGATGCGCTGCCCCGCGAGGCAACCGGAAAGATCTTCAAGCGCAAGCTGCGCGATCCCTATTGGGCAGACCGGGGGCCGGGCGGCGCTTAAGCCGTTCTCCGGCGGCGTCCGCACGCGTGGAATTCCGGGCCATATTCCGTCCGGGCAGGGCCGCATGCCGGCCTCGCTCGGGTCCGCGGCTTTTGGCGGGCGGCGAAACCGTATAGCGTTCGATCTCTGAGGAAACGCCGCGAAGACGGCCATGAGGTCGCGCATGCTGGACCGGACGCAGGATATTTCCATTGCCGCACAGGCCTGGCTCGACGACTTCGAGCGCACCTTAAGCAGACCTGATCCCGCGACGCTGGGCCCGCTCTTCCTCGCCGACGGCTTCTGGCGCGACGTGCTGGCGCTGAGCTGGAACCTGCAGACAATCGCCGGGCGCGAGACGATTGCGCAAGCGCTGGCCGCGCTGGCGCCCAAGGCAACGCCGACCAATTTCAAGATCGCACCGAACCGGGCGCCGCCGCGCTGGGTGACGCGGGCCGGCACCAACAACATCGAAGCGATCTTCAATTTTGAGACCGCGCTCGGCCGCGGCAGCGGCATCGTCCGGCTCATTCCCGACGGCCCTGACGACAGCCTGAAAGCCTGGACGCTGCTCACCGCGCTCGACGAATTGAAAGGCTTCGAGGAACAACTCGGCACCTCGCGGCCGCGCGGCCAGGCCTATTCGCGCGACTTCCGCGGGCCGAACTGGCTCGACCAGCGCAACGCCTCGCGCGACTATGTCGATCGTGACCCGGCCGTGCTGGTGGTCGGCGGCGGCCAGGCCGGGCTCGCCATTGCTGCGCGGCTAAAGCAGCTGAAGGTCGACACCCTGATCGTCGATCGCGAGATGCGGATCGGCGACAATTGGCGCAAGCGTTATCACGCGCTGACCCTGCACAACCAGGTGCAGGTGAATCACCTGCCCTATATGCCGTTTCCGCCGAACTGGCCGGTCTATATCCCCAAGGACAAGCTCGCCAACTGGTTCGAGGCCTATGTCGATGCGATGGAGCTGAACTTCTGGACCGGCACCGACTTCGAGGGCGGCGCCTATGACGAGGCTAAAGGCCACTGGACCGTCACGCTGCGGCGCGCCGACGGCAGCAAGCGCACCATGCATCCGCGCCATGTGATCATAGCGACCGGCGTCAGCGGCATCGCCAACATTCCCGACATTCCGACCCTCGACAATTTCAAGGGCACGCTGGTGCATTCCAGCCGTTACGAGGACGGGGAGAACTGGACCGGCAAGCGCGCGATCGTCATCGGCACCGGCAACAGCGGTCACGACATCGCGCAGGATCTTCATTCCAGCGGCGCCGAGGTGACGCTGGTGCAGCGTTCGCCGACGCTGGTCACCAATATCGAGCCGTCGGCGCAGCTGGCCTATGCGACCTACAACGAGGGCACGCTCGAGGACAACGACCTGATTGCGGCCTCGATGCCGACGCCGCTCGCGAAGAAGACGCATGCGATGCTGACCGAGCAATCCAAGGAGCTCGACAAGGAGCTGCTCGACGGCCTCTCGCGCGTCGGCTTCAGGCTCGATTTCGGCGAGGCCGGCACCGGCTGGCAGTTCAAATACCTCACCCGTGGCGGCGGCTATTATTTCAACGTCGGCTGCTCCAACCTGATCGTCGAGGGCAAGATCAAGCTCAGGCAGATTTCCGACATCGAAAGCTTCAACGCCGAGGGCGCGCGGATGAAGGACGGCTCAATCATCGCCGCCGACCTGATCGTGCTCTCGACCGGCTACAAGCCGCAGGAGTATCTGGTGCGCAAGCTGTTCGGCGACGGCATCGCCGACCGCGTCGGCCCGATCTGGGGTTTTGGCGACGGCTTCGAGCTGCGCAACATGTATGCGCGCACCAAGCAGCCCGGCCTCTGGTTCATTGCGGGGAGCCTGGCGCAATGCCGGATCAACTCGAAATATCTGGCGCTGCAGATCAAGGCGATCGAGGAAGGGATTTTGGCACGAATATAGCTACAGCCGTCATTCCGGGGCGCGCGTCAGCGCGAACCCGGAATCCATGGAAACTCCGGAACCCGCGGCCCGATGGATTCCGGGCTCACGCTCCCCGTGCCCCGGAATGACAAGAGGAGATATCAATGCCAGCCATTCTCGGCACCGGCGAGCACCGCTACCGCGTCGTCGACAACTTCGCGAGATTGCCGGACGGCTGGCAACTCACCGACGTCGCCTCGGTCGCGGTCGACAGCAAGGACCGCGTCTACGTCTTCAACCGCGGCGCCCACCCGATGGTGGTGCTGGACCGCGAGGGCAATTTCCTGCGCAGTTTTGGCGAGGGCCTATTCTCGCGCGCGCACGGCCTGCATATCGACGCCGACGACAATCTCTATTGCACCGACGACGGCGACCATACCGTGCGCAAATGCACCACCGACGGCAAGGTGCTGCTGACGATCGGCATTCCCGCAAAGCCGGCGCCGTTCATGAGCGGCGAGCCGTTCCACCGCTGCACCCATACCGCGCTGTCGCCGAAGGGCGAGATCTACGTCTCCGACGGCTATGGCAATGCGCGCGTGCACAAATTCACGCCCGACGGCAAGCTGATCAAGAGCTGGGGCGAGCCGGGCACCGATCCCGGCCAGTTCAATATCGTGCACAATATCGCCACCGATGCCGACGGCTGGGTCTATGTCGCCGATCGCGAGAACCACCGCGTCCAGGTGTTCGACGGCGAGGGCAAATACGAGACGCAGTGGAACAATCTGCACCGGCCCTGCGCGCTGTGCTGCTGCGGCGGGGCCAAGAGCCCGACCTTCGTCATCGGCGAGCTCGGCCCCGGCCTTGCCATCAACCGCAATGTGCCCAATCTCGGCCCGCGGCTGTCGATCGTCGATGCACAAGGCAAACGCATCGCACGGCTTGGCGGCGAGGAGGGCCCGGGCGTTGCCAGCGGCAAATTCCTCGCGCCGCATGGGCTCGCACTGGACTCGAGGGGTGACATCTATGTCGGCGAGGTCGGCGTCACCAATTGGACGACCAGCTTTCCGGACGAGGAGATGCCGGCCGCGGTGCGCGCGACGCGCTGCCTGCAGAAGCTGGAGCGGGTACGGGAGTAGCTGCCATGGCAACGGCAGCCCATGCTGGGGCGGTTCCGCGCGCCCCCTGGATCGCGGCTTTTTGAGCACGTTTGCCACCCCGCCGCCGCATTGCTTGCGCTTGAATAAGTCGCTCAACGGGCTTCACAATCCCGTCACGCTGCATGTAGTATGTCACTACATGCTGCTTCGCAGCGTATATTGGAGGCCGGGAGCGTTACTTGAACGCACATGTCTCGCAAGGCAGTTGGCCGGTGTTGGTGCTGAATGCGGACTTCCGGCCGCTGAGTTACTACCCACTGTCGTTGTGGTCGTGGCAAGACGCGATCAAGGCGGTGTTCCTCGACCGCGTCAACATCGTCGCACATTACGATCAGGCGGTTCGAAGTCCCACGCTGGAAATGCAGCTGCCCAGCGTCGTTTCACTCAAATCCTTCGTCAAGCCGACCACCCACCCAGCATTCACCCGCTTCAACGTCTTCCTGCGCGATCGTTTCGCCTGCCAATATTGCGGCTCGCCCGAAGACCTCACCTTCGATCACATCATCCCGCGCAGCAAAGGCGGCCAGACCACCTGGGAGAACGTGGTCGCGGCGTGCTCGCCGTGTAATTTGCGGAAGGGCAACCTCACCCCGGCGCAGTCCAAAATGTTTCCGCGCCAGACGGCGTTCGCACCGACCGTGCACCAACTCCACCGCAACGGCCGGCTGTTTCCGCCGAACTATCTGCACGACAGCTGGCTGGACTATCTGTACTGGGATACGGAGCTGGATCCGTAGGGGCGAACCAGCGCGCTCTGCTACCCCCGCTGCAACGCCAGCGTCACGCCGCCGAGCGTGAGCGCCATCGCCGTCCATTCGCGATAGCCGAGCGGCTCGCCGAGAATGATCGCCGCGGAGACGACGCCGATCACGGGCACGATCAGCATGCCGGTCGAAGCCGTGGTCGGCGGCAGACGGCGCAGCGTCTCGAACCAGGTGACGTAGCAGAGGCCCATCGGCACCAGCGTCATGTAGACGAAGCAGCCGAGCCCCAGCGGAGTGATGGCGGTGACGTCGGGGCGCTCGAACAGCACGCCGAGGACCAGCATCGTGGCGCAGCCGAGCCCGACCTGCCAGGCGACGACGACCAGCGGCGGCATCGGAAGCGGCTTGCGGTTCAGCACGTTACCGAGCGCGAACAGGATGGCGCAGAGCAGTGCGAGCGCAATGCCGACCAGCTTGTCGGTGCTGAACGCAAGACCGTTGCCGCTCAGGAGCAGCGTGACGCCGGCGATGCCGAGGACAAGCCCGAGAACATCCCGTCGCGCCGGCCGCGTGTGCAGCACCGGCCAGGCGAACAGCATCGCCCAGATCGGCATTGTGTAGGCGAGCAGCGCGCCCTCGCTCACGCTCACATATTTCATCGCGACCGTGCCGAGACCCATCCAGGCCAAGACGTTGGTGAAGGTCGCAAACAAGAGGCGCGGCACCGCCTCGCGCGGGACGGCGAAGGATTCCTTCCGGATCAGCACCAGGGTGCCGAGAATGAGCGAGGCCCAAACACCCGCAAGGCCGCGCGCGAACAAAGGCGGCCATTGCTGCAGCAGCAGCTTCATCAGCGGCCAGTTCAACGCCCAGCCGAACGCCGTTACGCACAGGCAGAGAGAGCCGATCGTCCTGTCGCGTCGCGCCGTGTCCATACCCAGCGCTTAGCAGGCCGGCGCCGGCCGCTCCACCTCGCCTGGTGCATGCGGGCCATCGCGGAGCACGGAACCCGAAGCTTCCACGACCGTTCAGACCGTGGGCCAGGCACGCTCGCCTGCGCACGTTCCGCCATACGCATGTTTCGGATGGCAATATACCAAATGAGGGAAGGCCATGCCCACAGCCGAGCACGATCACGTCTACAAGATCCTGGACCTCGTCGGATCATCCGAGACCTCGATCGAGGATGCGATCAAGAACGCTATCAGCCGCGCCTCCAAGACCGTTCGCGAAATAAGATGGTTCGAGGTCGTGCAAACGCGCGGCCATGTCGAGAACGGCGCCGTGCGTCATTTTCAGGTGACGCTGCGCGTCGGCTTCACGTTGGAAGGATGAGGCCCTGGAGCGTGGTTAACGTCCGCTGACGCGAATGAACCAAGATATCGACGGTTCCCCGGTCGAGTACGGACCCCGCACAATCATCGCGGATATTGCAACAGGCCGTTAAGGCGAAAGTGAGAGGTTTGCTCCGATTTGGAGCACGCCTGATGGTCACGAGCCGCGAACTCGGCAAGACGCGTCTTCCGCTCTGGGCGGCCGGATTCGTCGTGCTGATTTGCGTTGCCATCCTTGGCCTGAGCGCCTGGCGCGAATGGGAGGCGCGCAACGCCGATCTGAGGAACGCCGAGATCGACGTCGCCAACGTTGCTCATTCGCTGATTCAGCATGCGGACGACACGTTCGAGCTTGCCGATACGATACTTGTCGGGCTGGTCCACCGGCTCGAAATCGACGGGACGGGTGCGGACACGATTACGAAACTCCAGGCCTATCTGCCGACCCGCAAATCATCGGAGCGCATCCGCGGCATCTTCATCTATGATGCGACCGGCCGCTGGCTGGCCACGACGGAGCGGCTCGACTTCTCCAAGCTCAACAACAGCGACCGCGAATATTTCCAACGCCATCGCGATTCTCCGGAGAGGGGCACGCTGATCGGGCGGCCCGTCAAGAGCCGCTCCGGCGGCCAGTGGATCATCACGGCTTCCCGCCGGATCAACGATTCCGACGGCGGCTTCGCCGGCGTTGCCCTGCTCACGATCGACGTCAGCTATTTCGTCAAGTTCTACGAGCGGTTCGATATCGGACCGAACGGTTCGGCATCTCTGCTAAACGACAACGGCATCATGCTGGCGCGCAGCGGCGACGAGACCGGTGCCTTCGTCGGACGCGACCTGTCCGATGCGCCCTTGTTCAGGAGTTGGAAGAGCCGCCCCGCCGCGGCGGTCTATTATTTCAAATCGCCGCTCGATGGCGTGGAGCGGCTGAGCTATTACCAGCGCAGCAGCCGCTATCCGCTGATGGTGCTGGCGAGCAAGTCGCAGGATGACGTGCTCGCCCCCTGGCGGCGCGCGGCGGCAGCACGCATGAGCTTCGTCCTCGGACTCGTCCTCTTGATCGCGGTGATCGGCTACTATCTCGTCCGTCAGCTGATGCAGCGGCAGCGCACGGCACAGGCCCTGGTCGCCAAGGAAGCCAATTTCCGCCTGCTGGCCGAGCAATCCAGCGACATGGTGACCCGCATCGGGCTGGATAACCGGTTGCTCTACGTCTCTCCCTCCTGCGCGCGCATCACCGGCTGGTCGGCCGAAGAACTGATGGGCACCTCGGCCCTGGCCGGCATTCACGCCGACGACATGGAACGAGTTGAGCAGGCCATCGCCGCGCTGAAGAATGGCGAGGCGGAGGAAGCGCGGTTCGTCTATCGGCAGCGTCATCGCGACAAAGGCGAGATCTGGGCCGAGGCCGCGCTGCACGTGACCGTGGCGTCCGACAGCGGCGTGATCGACGGCGTCGTCGCGGTCGTGCGCGACATGACCGAGCAGAAGGATCTTCAGGACAGGCTCGCCTCGCTGGCAACCACTGACGGTCTCACCGGCCTCGCCAACCGTCGCGCCTTCGACGACCACCTTGCCGACGAATGGGCGCGGGCTCGGCGCGACGGAACTCAGCTCTCGCTACTACTGATCGATGTCGATCATTTCAAGAAATTCAACGACCTCTATGGGCATCTGGCGGGCGACGCCTGCCTGCGCGCGCTGGCCCGGATTTTATCCGCCCAGGCCAGGCGTCCGGCCGACCTCGCGGCGCGCTATGGCGGCGAGGAATTCGCCGTGCTGCTGCCGAACACCGGTCCTGAAGGCTGCGCCGAGGTCGGCGAAGCGATTCGCCAGGCGCTGCTCGATCTCGCCATGCTGCACGCGCAAAATCCGCCTTCGCGGCTGGTGACTGCGAGCATCGGCGGCGCCGCGGCTCTTCCGTCCCAGACCGCGATGGAGTCTAGCACGCTGGTTGCCGCCGCCGACCGGGCGCTCTACGTCGCCAAGGAGAGCGGCCGAGACCGGCTGGTGATGTCGGGCCAGGTGATAGCATGGCCCGCGAAAAGCGCGTGAGCTGATCGGCCGTCTACGGATTCATAGCACTACGCCAGATGGCACGCCACGAAATGGCCGCCCGCGCCCTCCTTCAGCGGCGGCGCGCTTTCCGCGCAGCGTGGCTGGGCGATCGGGCAGCGGGTGTGGAAGTGACAGCCGGAGGGCGGCTTCATCGGGCTCGGCACGTCGCCCTTGAGGCGGATGCGCTCGCGCTTGAGTTTTGGATCTGGCACCGGCACCGCCGACAGCAGCGCCCTGGTGTAGGGATGCTGCGGGTTGCGGTAGAGGTCGCTGGCTTTCGCGAGCTCGACGATGCGGCCGAGATACATCACCGCGACGCGGTCGGAGATGTGTTCGACCACCGAGAGGTCGTGCGCGACGAACAGATAGGTCAGGTTCAGCTCGGCCTGAAGGTCCTCCAGCAGGTTGATGACCTGGGCCTGGATCGACACGTCGAGCGCGGAGACCGGCTCGTCGCAGACGATCAGCTTCGGCTCGACCGCGAGCGCGCGCGCGATCACGATGCGCTGGCGCTGGCCGCCGGAGAATTCATGCGGATAGCGTCGCATGTGCTCGGCCTTGAGCCCGACCTTGACCAGAAGCCCCGCAACGCGCTCCTCGCGCTCTTTCGAGGAGGAGGCGAGATTGTGGATGGTAAAGGCTTCGCCGAGAATGGCCCCGACCGTCATGCGCGGATTGAGCGAGGCGAACGGATCCTGGAACACCAGCTGCATGTTCCGCCGCATCGCGCGCAGATCGTTGCCGCCGAGCTTGCGCACGTCCTGGCCGTCGAAGGTGACCTCGCCGTCAGTCGGCTCGATCAGGCGCAGCACGCAGCGCCCGGTCGTCGACTTGCCGCAACCGGATTCGCCGACCAGGCCGAGCGTCTCGCCGCGGTTGACCGAGAACGACACGCCGTCGACCGCGTAGACCGTGCCGACCTGGCGCGACAAGAGGCCGCCGAGCACCGGGAAATGTTTCTTCAAGCCGCTGACGCGGAGCAAGGGCTCGCTCATGACGCGGCTCCCACGCTGGTATCTCCGAGATGACAGGCCATGCGGTGACCGGGCGCGATCTCGCGCAGCAGCGGCTCCTTCTCGGTGCAGACATTCATGGCGAACTTGCAGCGCGGCGCGAAGCGGCAGCCGACCGGCGGGTTGATCAGGATCGGCACAGAGCCGCCGATCGCCTCGAGCCGCGTCTTGTGCTCGCTGTCGAGATCGATGCGCGGGATCGAGCGGATCAGGCCTTGCGTATAGGGATGACGGGGATCGCCGAAGAGATCGTCGACGGGCGCCTCCTCCACCACCTTGCCGGCATACATCACGACGACGCGCTGCGCTGTCTCGGCGACGACGCCCATGGCATGGGTGATCAGCATCACCGCCATGCCGAAGCGGTCCTTCATGTCCTGCAATAGGTCGAGGATCTGCGCCTGGATGGTGACGTCGAGCGCGGTGGTGGGCTCGTCGGCGATGATCAGCTTCGGCTTGCAGGCGAGCGCCATCGCGATCATCACGCGCTGGCGCATGCCGCCGGAAAACTGATGCGGATAATTGTGCACGCGGCCTTCGGCGTTCGGGATCTGCACCAGTTTCAGCATCTCGATGGTGCGCTCGAGCGCCTGCTTCCTGGTCACCGCTTCGTGCCGCCGCAGGCTCTCTGCGATCTGCTCGCCGATGGTGAGCACCGGATTGAGCGAGGTCATCGGCTCCTGGAAGATGAAGCCGATCTCCTTCGCCCTGATCTCGTCGAGCTGGTTGCTGGTCAGCGGCACCAGATCGCGCCCCTCGAAGATGATCTGGCCCGCCGCGATCCGGCCCGGCGGCATCGCGATCAGCTTCAGGATCGACATCGCGGTCACGGTCTTGCCGCAGCCGGATTCGCCGACGACGCAGAGCGTCTCGCCCTTGTTGATGGAGATGTCGACACCGTCGACGGCCTGGAGGATGCCGTCGTCCGTGGAGAAGTGGGTTTTCAGGCCCTTGATCTCGAGCAGCGGCGCCATCAGATCACCCGTCGCGCATCGAGCGCGTCGCGCAGACCGTCGCCGATGAAGTTGATGGCCACCACCGCAACGAAGATCGCGCCGCCCGGAAACAACGCCCAGTGCGGGCCGATGTCGAGAAAATCCTTGGCGTCAAACAGCAGCCGGCCCCAGGTCGGGGTATCCGGCGGGAAGCCGAGGCCGAGGAAGGACAGCGTCGATTCCGCGATGATCGCGGCGGCGACGTCGATGGTGCCGGCGATGATCACCGGGCCGACCGCATTGGGCAGGATGTGCCGCACCACCTGCCGCACCGGACTGGCACCGAGCGCACGGGCGGCTTCGACGAACTCCTTTTCGCGGAGCGACAAGAACTGGGCACGCACCAGCCGCGCCACCGGCATCCAGCGCAGACCTCCGATCACGAGCACGATCAAGATGAAGATGCCGCCTTCGGGCCCGAACACCTGCTTCAGCCCGTCGCGGAACAGATAGATCAGCAGCAGCAGCAGCGGCAGCTGCGGCAGTGACAGGAACAGGTCGGTGAGCCACATCAATCCGTGTCCGAGCGCGCCGCGCGACATACCGGCGAGCGCGCCGATCACTGTGCCGATGATGACAGCGACCAGCATCGCGGCGAGCCCGACCGCGAGCGAGATGCGGCCGCCATAGATCATGCGCGCCAGAATGTCCTGGCCGAGATCGTCGGTGCCGAAGGGATGGGCGAGCGACGGACCCTGCAGGCCCGCGACGATGTCGATCTCGTTGATCTTCACACGCCACACGAACGGCCCAAGCACGACGGCGAGCACCAGGATGAGGAGCAGGACAGCGCTGACCACCGCGAGCCGGTGGCGGCTGTAACGCCGCCATGCTTCGCGCCAGGGCGAATAGGCGCGCCGCTCAGCGGAGGGAGATGCGAGGGTCAAGCCAGCCATAAAGCACGTCCGCGATGAGATTGAACAGCACCACGAGGCACGCGAAGACGAAGGTGACGGCCATCACCACCGGCGTGTCGTTGGAAAGGATGGAGGAGATCAGCAGCGAGCCGATGCCGGGAATGCGGAAGATCTGCTCGGTGACGATGGCGCCGCCGAACACCGCGGGCATCTGCAACGCGATCAGCGTGACCACGGGGATCATGGCGTTGCGCATCACGTGCTTGATGATCACCGTGGTCTGGCCGAGGCCCTTGGCCCGCGCCGTGGTGACGTAATCGAGCCGGATGACGTCGAGCATCGCCGAGCGCACGAAGCGCGTCATCGATGCCGCCTGGAACAGGCCGAGCACCGCCACCGGCATGATCGCCTGACGGATCATCTCCAGCACCCAGCGGATGCCGGTGGCCTTGATGTCGGTGGTGTAGACGAAAGGCAGCCAGTCCAGCGTGACCGAGAAGATCAGAATGAACAGGATGCCGGTGAAGAAGGTCGGCAGCGAGAAGCCGACGAAGGCGAGCGTATTCGCGATCTGGTCGAACAGCGAATACGGCCTGGTCGCGGCATAGACGCCGACCGGGATCGCGATCAGCAGCGCCAGGATCTGCGCCGAGCCGATCACGTAGAGCGTGGCGGGCAGGCGCTGGAGGATCAGCGTGTCGACGTTCATCCGGCTGACGAAGGAGAAGCCCCAGTCGCCGTGCAGCATGGCGTTGAGCCAGTGCAGGTAGCGGAGGTAGATCGGATCGTCGAGACCGAACTTGGCCCGGAGTGCCGCCTGAACTTCGGGCGGCACGTTCGGATTGGTGGCCAGTTCGGAGAACGGATCGCCGGGCGCGAGTGCAAGCACGACGAACAGCACCAGCGAAATCGCCAGCAGGCTCGGAACGGCAATCAGGAGGCGACGCAGGACATACTGACTCATAGGGAAGAATCCCGTCTAGCCTGCGCTCATGCCTCCCGGTACCAGTCCTGGAGGTTATCGGTCCGATTGGCCCAGCCCGAGAGCGCCGGCCGCAACGTGTTGGAGCAGGCATCCACCAGCAGGCGATGCATCACCGGAATGAACACGGTGTCCTGCCACAACAGGTCGTTGCACTTGATGTAGAGCGCGGCGCGCTTGACTGGATCGGTCTCGGTCTCAGCCGCAGCAATGGCGTCATCATACTCCTTGTTGACGTAGCGCGGGAAGTTCTGCCCCTGCCATTTGTTCTCCTTGGTGGCCACATTGGCGGAGATGTAGCGCCGCATGTGCAGGGCCGGATCGGGCTGCGTCATCGGGATCTGGAACTCCTCGATGTCGGCATAGAACTTCGGATAGGTGTCCGGGTTGGCGACGTCAGACGAGAAGAAGACCGAGGCGACGACCGATTTCAGCTCCACGTCGATGCCGGCCTTCTGGCAGGCCTGCTTGACGATGGCCTGGGTCTTCTGGCGCGGACCGTTGGTCGAGGTCTGATACAGAAGCTTGAATTTCTTGCCGTCCTTCTCGCGGATGCCGTCGGCGCCGACCTTCCAGCCGGCGTCATCGAGCATCTTCGACGCCTTCTCGATGTTGAACTCCCACGAGGTGTTCTTGGAGACGAACTTCTCGGGGCCGTTGAGGTAGTTGGCCGTGGTGCGGCCGGCCCGACCATAGATCGCCTTCTTGACGGAGTCGCGGTCGACGAGTAGGGCGAGCGCCTTGCGCACGTTCGGATCGGAGAAGATCGGGTGCTTGGTCTTCATCGAGGAGCGTTCGCCGTCGATCTCGACATTCGGATCGGTGAAATTGATCGCGATGAACTCGATGTCGCCGCCGGTGGCATAGACGGTCTTGCCCTTGCCGCCCTTCTCCAGACGCAGCAGCACGTCGTCTTCGACCTGCATGTTCCAGGCGAAATCGAATTCGCCGGTCTGGATCACCGCGCGCGCCGCCGAGACGGCATCGCCGCCGCCCTTCATCTCGATCGTGTCGAAATGCGGACGGTTGGGCATGTGATAGTCTGGATTGAGCTCGCCGCGGACCACATCGCCCGGCTTGAACTCGACGAACTTGTAGGGACCGGTGCCCACCGGGGCCAGATTGTTCGGCGCCTCGCGGGACTTCGAGCCTTTGTAGTCGGCAAACAGATGCTTGGGGAGAACGCATCCATAAGCGCCGACGAACGCGTTGGCCCAGAACGGCGTCGGGGTCTTGAACAGGATGCGAATCGAAAGATCGCTGACCTTCTCGACCGTGATTTCACCATAGGTGCTGATGCTGACGGCAGCCGTGGCGGGATCGCTGGCGTACTGCCAGGTGAACACGAAGTCGTCGGCAGTCAGCGGCTTGCCATCGTGCCATTTGACTCCCGGCTTGATTTTCCAGACCACTGATTTGGCATCGGCCGCGAGACCGCCGTTTGCAAGCGAAGGAATCTCTGCAGCGAGGATGGGGTTGAGATTGCCGTCGGCGTCCCAGCTGGCGAGCGGTTCGTAGAAAAGCCGCGATCCGTCCTGGTCCTTGGTGCCGGTGGCGAAATGCGGATTGAGAAGCGTCGGCCCCTGCCACCACAGCACCTTGAGAGGGCCGCCGCCCCCGCGCTTGGTCGGCTTGTAGACCGCGGGGCTCTGCGCCATGGCAACGCCGCCGAGCGCGAGGAGCTGGTTGGCGAGGGGAGCGGTGAGACCGACCGCGGCGAGGCGCTTGACGAAGGCGCGGCGGTCCATCCGCCCGTCCTTCACCTGACCGATCATCGAACGCAGCTCTTTGTCCAGCATGGTTGTCCCCCGTCTGGTTCCGACATGGATGCAGGCGGCCGCTCGCGACCGCCGGTTTGGCTGGCGGTAGATGGCACACCGAATGGGGTGCACGTCAACTGGGACCGTGTGTATGCAAACGGTCTATTGGCTGTCCGTTGGGCAAAATTGCGCTCCGCAGCCCATCCGTTCGGCAATCCAGCATCAAAATCTGCTGGATTGCGCGCTGCACTGCGGAAAATTTGTTCGCTGGATCAGACGAAGTATCGAGGCGAATTCCTACGCCACGGACATGTCGAGCGGCGGCGCGACGTGATCCGGCAACGGACAGACGTAAGGAGTCCGGGCCGTCCGCTTCTGGAGATCCGCCTTGGCAACCTTGATCAGCTCCGGTTCCGTCAACGCCTTGATGCCGAGACCTGCCATCGCCTTGGCTGCTTGCACCATGGCCTTGTGCGCGTGCGGGCTCTTGCCCTGCGCCACCACCTGCCAAGTGTGGAAGGGCGTGCCGATTGCAACCGTCGGTGCATGCACCTGCACGGTCGGCACCACCCAGCTCACGTCGCCGACATCGGTCGAGCCGACCAGCGGATTGCGCTTGGCATCGAGCGGCACCAGGAAGTCGGCCAGCGGCCGATCGGTCGGCTCCATGCCGATCGCGTAATAGACCGAGGCGATATCCTTATCGCTCAAGGTCGCACGGATCTGGCTGGCAAAGCTCTTGTCCGCATCGTCGAAATGCGGCGGTCCGAGCTCTTCCATGACCTGATGCAGCGCCTGCTCCAGCGGCGTGTTCGGCAGGATGTTGGAGACCGCGGAGATGATCTTCATCTCGACCTTGGTCTCGGTCATCAACGCCGCGCCTTGCGCGATCTTGGACACACGCTCGACCAACTCGTTCATGCCGGGAAGATCGCGCGCGCGGATCGAATAGCGCACGCGGGCATGGGCTTGCACTACGTTCGGCGCGATGCCGCCGGTGTCGAGCAGGGCATAGTGCACGCGCGCGTCGCTCGGCATGTGCTCGCGCATGTAGTTCACGCCGACATTCATCAATTCCACCGCATCGAGCGCCGAACGGCCGAGATGCGGCGAGGCCGCCGCATGCGAAGTGCGGCCGGTGAAGATGAAATCCGCGCGCGTATTCGCAAGCGAGGGCGTCACCGCCACTTCCCAGAAGCTGTGCGGGTGCCAGGTGATGGCGATGTCGGCGTCCTCGAACGCGCCGGAGCGCACCATGAAGGCCTTGGCCGCGCCGCCTTCCTCCGCCGGACAGCCGTAATAGCGCACCCGGCCGGGCACCTTGCTCTCGGCCAGCCAGTCCTTCACCGCGGTCGCGGCGAGCAGCGCTGCGGAACCGAGCAGGTTGTGACCGCAGCCATGGCCATGGCCGCCGTTTTCGATCGGGCGATGCTCGGCGACACCCGCCTCCTGGCTGAGGCCCGGCAGCGCATCGTACTCGCCCATGAAGGCAATGACCGGACCGCCCTCGCCCCACTCGCCGATCAGCGCAGTCGGGATGCCGGCGACGCTCTCGGTGATGCGGAATCCCTGATGACGCAGCTCGGCGAGATGCTCGGCGGCGGACCGCGCCTCGGTGTAGCAGACCTCAGGCATGCCCCAGACCCTGTCGCTGAGGTCGATGAAGCGTGCCTTGATCGTGTCGATGCCACGCCAAATGTCGCTGCGGTTGTCCATGCTTGTCGTCCGTGATCCCTTGGTCAAACGAGGCGGCAATGGTTAGCAGCTTCACTGCACGGCGCCTAGCACCGCGCCGGACAGCAGCCATGCGCCGGATCAGATGACGATGCGTTTCCAGGCCTTTCCAAGATTTCACGCGGCGTTCTCCCGAATAGTTGGGAACGAGGCTTTCAAGACGGCCTGCTCCGGCCTAAATTAGGCGTGCTTCGCGCGTTGTTCCGCCAGTCTTGCCGGAGCGATGCTCTCAGCCAGGAGAACTCCATGAGCACTGTGACCGAATGGAGAGTGCCGCCGGCGAACCAGCCGCGGGCGAGCGACTATGGTTTCGATCTCGACCGCGCACTCGGCTCCGTCGTCGGCCTGCACGCCATCATCCCTCCGGACGCCTTCAGTGCCGAGACACTGGGCACCGAACGCGCCGGCAACGGCGTCGTGATCGATGACGGCCTGGTGCTCACGATAGGTTATCTCATCACCGAGGCAGAGTCGGTCTGGCTGCACCGCGCCGACGGACGCGTGGTGGAGGGCCATGCGCTCGGCTTCGATTCCGAGACCGGGTTCGGGCTGGTGCAGGCGCTCGGCCAGCTCGACATTGCGCCGCTGCCGCTCGGCTCGTCGGCGGCGACACGGATCGGCGACCGCGTCGTGGTCGGCGGCGCCGGCGGACGCACGCGCTCGGTCGCGAGCCAGGTCGTGGCCAAGCAGGAATTCGCCGGTTACTGGGAATATCTGCTGGACGAGGCCATCTTCACCGCTCCCGCACATCCGAACTGGGGCGGTACGGCGCTGCTCAACGAACGCGGCGAGCTGATCGGCATCGGCTCGCTCCAACTCGATCGCGAACGTGACGGCGAGGCCGAGCACGTCAACATGATCGTGCCGATCGACCTCTTGAAGCCGGTCCTGGAGGACTTGCGCAAGTTCGGCCGTGTCAACAAGCCGGCACGACCCTGGCTCGGACTCTACTCGACCGAGATCGACAACCGCGTGGTGGTGATCGGGATCTCCGCCAATGGCCCGGCCGCCCGCGCCGAGCTCAAGACCGGCGACGTCATTCTCGCCGTGAACGGTGACAGGGTGACGAGCCAGACCGCCTTCTACAAGAAAATGTGGGCGCTCGGCGCCGCCGGCGTCGACGTGCCGCTCACCGTTCATCATGAAGGCGTCACCTTCGACGTCACCGTGACGTCGACCGATCGCTTCAAGCTCCTGAAGGCGCCGAAGCTGCACTGAGCGGGAGTCGCCAAGACCCCTCAAGCGCAACACCAAGCTCCGGATATTCCGCCGGAGGCTGCGGCGAATAATCGCTTGCAATTTTGGGTTGTCTCATTGCAAGCTACAACTTGGTGATTTTTACTCTCATTTTTTGTTCAAGGTAATTGCCATGCCCCGCGTGCCTCCGAGGACGCTCGCTGCCGTTTTGACGCTAGCGGGAATTGTTGCGCTGGTGATGTGCATGCTTGGTACGGCGTTCGAGTGGCCTTTCCTCACGGGCGCTCCAGCGAATCAAAAGGCGCCGAATAATGTCGCCGATGCCGGTTGCGGAGATGGATTGAAGGCCGCTCTCGACCCTGGCTCTATTGCGAACGCAAAATCCGCCGCTGACGACGCGAATGGGAAATTCCGTATTGTAGACGTCTTGCCCCGTACCATCAGGCTCGGTGGTCGCCTTTGTGTCGTCGTTGCCGGCGTCGCGTCCGAGGCTGGCGAAAAGAAGCTGAAGAAGGATGTCGAAGACAACGAGACGAAAGTAAAGGACCTACAAACACAACTTGACACCCCCCTCGATGCCAAGACGAAGACCGAAACCGAGAAGAAGCTCGATGTCGCCAACGTCGCCCTGTCTGTTGCCAAAGCCGCTCAGAACCAGCCACCTCCTGTCGTCGATGTGACGCTGTTTCTGAACGGACGCCGCACGCCGATGTCGCTCAAGGTGCCGGCTATACCTGCACCGCAAACACTCGTTTTCGAGTTCGGGCAGACCCCTGATGCAGCGTCGGACGACGCCAAATTCTGGCGCGGCTTGCTGGCGAACAAGACTAATTCGGGTTCGATGCCGCTCAAGATCGGAGTATCGAGATCGCAAAGCAGCACGCCAGAGGCGGAAGCCAGATCCTCGATCGAACTCCGGGTGTATTGGCCGTACATTGTTGGTCTGGGCGCGCTATCAATGGCCTTGCTGTTGACCGGTTTCGCCATCTTTGCAGCCAAGTCGAGCGTCCTGCGCGATCACTCGCTTACAAATATCGATTTGGCGGAGCAAAATGCCAGGACCGCACGCGATGCGGCCGCCGCGGACCCCACGAACGCTGATCTGCAGAAAGCCAAGACGAAAGCTGAAGACGAGCTAAAGGAATGCATGGCCAGTCCAACGAGGGACGACCCCGCAGGCACGTTCAGCCTCGGCCGCACTCAGATGGCGTTGTGGCTGTGGCTCTCGACTGCGGGCTTCATCTTCCTCTGGCTCACGCTGGGAATCTACCGGAACGTCATCACCGAAGCAATTCTCGTGCTTCTCGGCATCAACAGCGTGACTGGCATCGCTGCCGTCATCCTGGATAGGGACGACCTCAAGAATCCGATAAGGGTGAAATCGAAAAGATTCTGGAGCGACCTGCTATCGGATGAAGACGGACCCAAATTGCACAGGATTCAGATGATTGGCTGGACCGCTATCCTCGCCGTGATCTTTATCTGGAACGTCGTCGCCAACTTCATCTTCGTGGAATTCGATACGAATCTGCTGCTCCTGATGGGCATTGTCAATTCGACATACCTGGGATTTAAGACGCAGGAGAAGGCCGCGAAGAAATAGCGCACCGCGCTGCGGTCGCCGCGGCGCAAGCCGTGGAGAGGCTATAATGAGCGAGGCCGTGATCGACGACGTCGTGGCCGTGCTGCCACCTCTGCTCAACGCGCTGGAAGCACTCGGCTTCTTCCAGCGACATCTGCATCCACCGGCCTTCGCCTCGGTGATGGATGCGATCGGCACGCCGGACGAGGCGCTGCAGACGGCGCACGCAGCAATCGGGGATTGGCCGGAGCGGTTCGCCGGGCTGCGCGACCGGCTCGATCGCGCCTGCGGCGAGACGCTCGCTGCCTTTGCGGGCATTCGTGAGGTCGAGCGTGGCCATGGCGATCTCGTCGCGGTATTCCGCGCCTTGCGCCATGTCCCGCGCGCGCAGGAGGCGCTCTATCCGCTGGCAGCGCAATTTCCGCCGGTGAGCGGCTTCTTCCTCAACGCCGCCAATCGCGACAATGCGGATTTGTTATCGCGGCTCCAAGCCAGCGCGAGCGAAGATACCGGCATCTTCCACGACCACAACGAGCCCGGCAGCCGCGGCGGCTTCTCGGTCTACGTCCCCGAATATTACGCGCCCGAGCGTGCCATGCCGCTGGTGATGGCGCTGCATGGCGGCAGCGGCAACGGACGCGGCTTTCTGTGGAGCTGGCTCCGCGACGCCCGCACTCTTGGGGCGATCCTGGTGGCGCCGACCGCGACCGGCCCGACCTGGGCGCTGATGGGCGACGACACCGACACACCGAACCTCATGCGCATCATCGATACTGTGCGCGGCCGCTGGCGCATCGACCCCGCGCGCATGCTGCTGACAGGCATGAGCGACGGCGGCACCTTCTGCTACGTCACCGGCCTCGACAGCGCCTCGCCCTTCACGCATCTCGCCCCTGTTGCAGCGACCTTCCATCCGCTGATGGCGGAAATGGCCGACGCGATGCGCCTGCAAGGCCTGCCTATCTTCATCACTCACGGCAAGCTCGACTGGATGTTTCCGGTGCAGACCGCACGGCAGACGCAGGCGGCGCTGTCCGCCGCCGGTGCCCAAATCACCTATCGCGAGATCGACGACCTCAGCCACACCTATCCGCGCGAGATCAATGCGGAGCTGATGGAGTGGCTGAATGGAAAATGAACAACCTCTCCTTGAATGCGCCGCATGGTCGCGGAACCATCACTCCGGGCCGACGTTATCGCCCGTCACCGGAGGTTCGCCATGCAGACTTTTTTCGGAATGATCCTGGGCGCGTTGCTGCTTGCGGGCGGCGTCTACGTCTATGATTCCATGCAGACGTCGTCAGTCGCCAAGGGCGAGGTCGCGACCACCAACCGCACCATCGTGAACTGGGACGTCGCCAAGGCCGATTGGGATGCGCTGCGCGATCGCGCGCACAAGGACTGGGTCCGGATCTCGTCGAAGTAATTTCGTCCGATCGACATGAACGAGGCGCCGTCGCAGACCCGCGACGGCGCCTTTGTATTGCGTCCTGAATATCGCCGGCTCAGTTCATCTTGGCCTTGCGGGCGTCGGCGATGACCTGCTCGAACTCGGTCATGCTGAGCGCGCCGGGCACGCGATACTTGCCGACGATGAAGGACGGGGTGCCCTGGAAGCCGAAAGCTTCAGCCTGCTCGTTGTTGCGCTTGAGGATGGCGTCGATGTCCTTGGCGTGGCCGGTGAGATCGCGCTTCAAGTGGTCCATGTCGACCCCGGCAGCCGCGAGCAGCTCGTTGATGCGCGGCTCGGTCAGGCGCGAGCTGACGCCGATCAGGGCGTCATGGGCCTGGTGATACTTGCCCTGGAACTTGGCCCCCAGCGCGCTCCGCGCCGCGGTGACTGAAACCGGCCCGAGGATCGGCCAGTCCTTCATGACCAGCCGCACCTTGCCGTCGTCCTGGACCACCTGGCGCAGCTCGGGCTCGAGCTTGCGGCAATAGGGACAATTGTAGTCGGACCATTCGACGATGGTGATGTTGCCGTCGGGATTGCCTGCGACCGGCGTGTCGGGATCGCGCAGCACCTTGGCTTCGGTCAGCACTTCGTCATCGCCGGTGGCGGCGCGCGCCGAAACGATCCCGCCAGCCGCGAGCACACCCGCTCCGATCAGCGTCAAGGCTGCGCGCCGGCTCGGCGCATTGTTCCCAAATCCAGTCATATCGTCCCGTTCCGGTCCCATCTTGCGGATATACGCCCGCGGACCGGCCATTGTTACGACTCATATAGAATGCTGCGGGAGCGATTGCCACGCGAATCGCGCCCGGCTCAACTAAGCCGCCGGCAGCATCGCCATCAATGTCCCGGTCATCGTAGCGATCAGCGTGGTCTTGCCGTCATGCTCGGCGTAGGCCTTTGCCTCGCAGAAGGTCAGCGTGCGGCCGGGCTTGACCACTTCGGCCTTGAAGACGAAACGCTCGCCGCGGGCGGGCGCGAGCAGCGTGGTCTTGAATTCGACGGTGAGGATACCGGCCTCCGGCGGCATCAAGCTGAAGGCCGCAACGCCGCAGGCGTTGTCGAGCCCGGCGGTGATGATGCCGGCATGGATGAAACCGTTCTGCTGCGTGAAGGCCGGCGCATGCAGCATCGCGAGCTCGACCTCGCCCGGCGCGAGGCGAACGATCACGATGCCGAGCGTGCGCATGGCCGGTTGGGCATCGAACATGGCGATGGCCGCCGCGCGATAGCCCGGGTTTTTCGGCTCGAATGCGGTCATGGCTCACACCTCGGCTGGTTCGGCAAGATGCTTCATGGCAGCTTCGCGAATGCAATCGGCGAACGGGGCGGACTTGCGGAGCTGGCGGTCCATGTGCACGCCGGTGATCTCGCACGTCGCGGCGAGCTCGCCGGTCTCGGCATTCGTCATGTCGTGCCGGAAGCGGATCGACTTGTCCCTGATCTCAAGCAGATGGCTGCGGATCTCGACGATGTCGCCGGCGAGCAGCTCGCGCTTGTAGGCGATGTTTTGCTGCACCGCGGCCATGCCGCGGCCGGAGGACCGCAAGTAACTCGGCGTCAGGCCGAGGCGAGCGAACAGATTCCAATTGGCCTCGTCGAACTTGCCGACATACCACATGATGTTCATGTGCCCGACATGGTCGCATTGCCACGGATAGACCGTGCCGCGATAGGTCGCCTCCTGCTCCATAGCATTTCCTCCGCGCTTTCATTCTTGGTCGTTGATACGGTAGCGTATCAAACCCGTTGCGCATTAACAATACGGCACCGTATCAAGATCGGGTGAGGCTTCCTCCATGAGCGACGGCAAGGGCGACGTCTGGGTCGAGGCTGGATTTGCCGAGCTCGCCCGCGCGGGGGTGGAGGGCGTGCGGGTCGAGGTGCTCGCCAAGAATCTCGGCGTCACCAAGGGCGGCTTCTACCGGCGCTTCGCCGACCGCGCCGCGCTGCTCGAGGCCATGCTCGAAGCCTGGCGCAAGGGCCGCATCGCCGCGATCGCGCAGCAGACAAGCCTCGACGGGCAAACGCCCCGCGAGCGGCTGAGGGCAGTGATCCAGCTCTATTCCGAGCGGCTCAATCCGGAAGGGATGGCGATCGAGCTCGCGATCCGGCAATGGGCCCGCTCGGATGAGAACGCCGCGGCCGCAGTGGCAAGTGTCGACGCGGCGCGGCTCAGGCACGTCGGCGACCTCTACCGGGCGACCGGCCTTGCGACCGAAGAGGCCGACGCGCAGGCCTTCCTGTTCTACTGCTTCATCTTCGGCCAGAGCCTGTTGTTCGTCGAGAGCGGTCCGCGCAAGCGGTCGCAACTCGTGGCGAAATCTGCCGAGAAGCTGCTCGACTGAGCATGATCCGACCCCCAAGGGCCGCGTAAGCGCAAGGTGTGCAGCGGCTTTCCGAAAAGATCATGCGCGACACTTCAGGCGAATCGGCCGGAGCGTCGCTCCGGCCTTCGCAGCAATGCGAAGCTCAGGCGGCGCCCTTCAGCTTCTTGGTGCATTCGCTGTAATAGCCGCCGCCTTTCTGAATCCATTTCAAGCCGCCGTTGCCGTTGGTGGACTTGTTGGCATTGTACTGGTCGACGCAGGTGTGCAACCGCGCCTTGCCGGGAGTCTCCTTGGCATATTTCGGATCGATCGCGTTCGGGTAGACTGCGGGTCCGGCCGGCAGGGCTGGCGCCGCGGCTGGTGCCTCCTCCTTCTTCGCCTGCTTCGGCTCCGCGGGAGCTGTGGGCGCTGCCGCTGTCGGCGCAGCGGCGGGCGTCGCATCGGCACCGCATTGGGCCTTGCGGAAGTCATTCCACTTCATGGTGCCGAGCGAGCCGTCCTTCTTGGCGGCCTGGTACTTCGCGCTGCACTCCTGCGCGGTCAGTGCCTGTGCCGGCGCGCTCGTCAGCAATGCCGCGACACCAGACGCTGCGATCGCATACAACAATTTCGTCTGAATGGTCATCCCTGGGTCTCCTGCTTGATCTTCCCCGACGGAAGTGAATTGAGGATTGCTATCCTAGCGTGCCGGCCGCTTGCGACAAGGATGCGATGAGTTGCGCCGGCAAAATATAGTGATCCTGCCGCTCAACTCATTCATGTCGCGTTCAGCAACGCGAGCCAACGTTCCAGCCCTTCGCAATTCTCGCAAGCAGAGTGCACCACATGACCTTCACGTCCCGCCTCGCCGCCGTTGCTCTCGCCTCCCTGCTCGTCACCGGCACCGCTTTCGCACAGACCGCCGCGCCGGCCGCCAAGACCGACACTGCCGCCACCGTCGACGAAAAGAAGGCAACGAAGGAGCGATCGGCGGAATCGCTGGAATGCTCCAGGCAGGCGGACGCCAAGGGATTGAAGGGGAAGGAGCGCAAGAAATTCCGTCGCGAATGCAAAAAGGAGGCGAGGGCCGGCAGCGCAGTCGCCGCTCCAGCAGCTCCCGCCGCTCCCGCAGCCGACAAGAAATAAGCCCGTCACGATTCCGTCCGAGCCTCCGCGGAAGGCCTCGCGCATTGCGGCATGACGAGCCTGCAATTGTGCGCCTCGCGCTGATTTGCGATAAGGTGGCGTGAAGCACATCACCGCCTCCCTGTCGTTCGAATGGCCGAGCCGTGCCACGATCCTGAGCACGGTGGAGACGCTCGTCATCGGCACCGCCGGCGGCCTTGTGTTTCTGCTCGCCGGCCTTCCCGGCGGGCTGATCTCCGGCTCGATGATCGCGGTCGGGATCGCCGCGATCGCCGGCCGTCAGCTGACCTTGCCGCCGATTTTGACCCAGACCGTGCTGGTGCTGCTCGGCATCTCGCTGGGCTCGGTCGTCTCGCGCCATTTGCTTCAGCAGGTCAGCGCCTACCCGGTCACCATCGGCCTGCTTGCGCTCGCCACGTTCTGCTCCACGTTCGGGTCGAGCTATTACCTCCAGCGCATCCATGGCTGGGACCGCACCTCCGCTTTCCTGGCCGGCAGTCCCGGTGCGCTGTCGCAGATCACGATCCTGGCGGTCGAGCGCGGCGCCGACCTGCCGGGCATTGCGGTGGTGCAGACCATGCGCGTCATGATCCTGACCGCCGCGCTGCCGATGGTGCTGGCGATTGCAGGCGTCACGCCCTCGGCTGCACAGTCGCTGACAACGACCATCGCCTCGCCGCTCGACCTGCTCGAGCTGGCCGCCGCGTCGCTGGCCGCGGCGCTCGTGCTGCGGCTGATCAGGTTTCCCGCGAGCTGGATGTTCGGCGCGATGATCGCCTCCAGCGTGCTGCATGGTGCCGGATGGGTCGAGGGCGGCCTGCCGGACTGGGTGCGTGGCGTTGCGCTGATCGGGATCGGCGCACTGATCGGCAGCCGTTTCGCCCGGATGCGAATCAAGACGCTCGCCGGCCACCTCAGCGCTGCGCTGGGCTCGTTTGCCGTGGCCATCGCCGTCTCCGCCATCTTCGTCGGCATCGTGGCGCTGACCACCCCGGTGAAATTCTCCGACGTCGTCGTCGCCTTCGCGCCGGGCGCGATGGACGCGATGCTGGCGCTGGCTTTGACGCTGCACATCGACCCGATCTTCGTCGGCGCCCACCACCTGTCGCGTTTCGTCTTCGTGACGATCGCAACGCCGGGCATCGTGCACCTGTTCGGGCGCACGCAGGACGACGTGGATGATTGAGCTTTAGCGCTTCGCCGTCCGCACGAAGCCCCACGCAGCGATCGCGGCCATCACGAGCGAGATCAGCACGTTGTAGCCGGCGAGCGAGAGGCCGAGGAAGCGCCATTGCACCTCGTCGCAGCGCACCACCTTCACGGTGTCGAGCTTCGACAAGAGATCGGCGGCGCTGCCGAGGTTGACGACCGGACCGGAGCAATCGGTCGGCCCCTTCCAGAACCCCCATTCGACCCCGGAATGGTAGGCGCCGAGGCCGGCATTGGCGAGCGTCGCCAGGGTGAGGATCGCCAGCCCCGCCAGCAGCAGCGGCCGCGGCGCGCCGCTTCGCGCCGCCAGCGCCGTCAGCACACCGAGAGGTATCGCAAGGTAATAGGCGTAGCGCTGCTCCAGGCACAATGGGCAGGGCAGGATCTCCAGGACGAGCTGGAAGAACCAGGCGCCCGCAATCGTGGCTGAGCCGATCAGCGTGACCAAGGCCGCGGCGGTCAGCGCGGGGCTCGTGGCGCCCGGCTTGAACGCAGGTATGGCGGCACTCTGGGTGGTCACGGCAGCCTCTTTCGCATCTCTCGCGCTCCCAAGCCTCTAGCCCCAGCCCATGCGGCTGTCGAGAACGGCGGGGATCACTTTGGCGCGGGTTGACCCCGTCCCGTCCATGGCTATAGTCCGCCGGCTTCGCGACGCCGCCTATGAGGCCGACCGAGGGCCCCTGTGGCGGAACTGGTAGACGCGCTCGACT
This sequence comes from Bradyrhizobium sp. USDA 223, assembly GCF_044909005.1. Taxonomy (NCBI): domain Bacteria; kingdom Pseudomonadati; phylum Pseudomonadota; class Alphaproteobacteria; order Hyphomicrobiales; family Nitrobacteraceae; genus Bradyrhizobium; species Bradyrhizobium sp. USDA 223. Next base: position 7,181,751 of record NZ_JBIYDR010000001.1, on the reverse strand, counting down.
CAAAATCGAGTTCCGCAAGGAGTGCTGGTTCGATTCCGGCCAGGGGCACCACGCTTCGGGCTTCGCGTGGCGCGGCCAGGCGGCCCAAAGGGCGAAGCGTGTCCGGCGAAGCCTCTTCTCTTGGCGAAGACCGACTGGTTCAGCAAACTCGAACTACGACCCGAGCGTTGCTGCGAGCACATCGGCCAGGCCACGCCCGGCGCTGCCGTCTTCATCCAGGCCCGGATTGTAGATGGTGATCTCCAGGCCGACCGCCTTGCCACTCGCCAAGCCAACCCGGAGCACGGTCGATAGCTCGTCCCACGACAACCCACCCGGCACGCGAAAATCGACAGCCGGCATGATGGCATCGTCGAGACAATCGGCGTCGAGATGGATGAAGAAGCCGTCCAGCTCGGCTCGCGTCAAGTGATCGACGGCTTCGCGTGCAGCGGCCTCGATGCCTCGCGCCCGCACAGCAGGAAGATCAAGCACCTTGAGCTCTTCGGGAAGCGGCTGGCTTCCATATTCCGCCTGATCCTGGTGATCGCGATATCCAAACGCCACAATGTCTTCAGGGCGGACCAGAGGACCGCGACCTTCGATGTCGGCCAGGAGGGACGGGCGTGGCCGGAAACGAAGGCAAGGTCCATCGAGGCGCCCTCACCCTTGGGCTCCGCCTCGGGCTGGAAGAAATCGGCGTTGCCGTCGATGAACAACAGGCCGTAGCGGCCGCGCCGTCGAAACGCGAGCATCGAGCCCAGTAAGATCGTGCAATCGCCGCCCAGCACCAGCGGAAACTCGCCCGCGACGAGCACCGCTTCCACCGCGTCGGCGAGTTTGGGCGACCACGCCGCAATTGCGCCGGCATTCAAGACGCCGGTCTCGGGATCCGGCGTCGGATCTTTCGAAGGCACCATCAGCCGCCCGGCGCGGCGCGCGCCGATGCGCTCCGCAAGACCAAGCTTCAGCAGCTGTTCGGGCAAGCGCTCCACGCCGTCAGTCGCAAGGCCGAGCGTCGAAGGAGCTTCGATAATTGCATAGGGCATGGTCGGCATGGCGCCTTCCCGCTCGCTCGCGACTATTGTGCCGAGTAGGTCACGGCCTCGATCTTGTGACCGTCTGGATCGCGGACAAACGCCCCATAATAGTTGAGGTCGTAACTCGGCCGCAGCCCGGGAGCGCCAGCGTCGCTGCCACCATGCTTCAATGCGGCAGCGTAGAAGCGATCGACCATCGCGCGGTTCTCGACGGCAAAGGCGATGTGGCTGCCGTTACCCACGGTCGCGGGCTTTCCGTCGATCGGAACTTGAACGCTGAAGTGAAACGTCCCGCTTCCGTAGCCCAATCCACCCTCGTCCTCGGCCATCGGCGTGATCCCGACGACCGGCAAGACCGCATCGTAGAAGCGCTTCGCACGCTGAACATCATTCGTTCCTACCGAGACATGGTGGATCACAACGACCTCCCGCTCCGATGTTGCTTCGTAACGGTAAGCTTCCGGTGGTTGTTCCGTCAGAGCCGCCTTCGGTTCTACCCACCACGACGCAGATGCCGGGAACCCCGCCCCGGAAGTTGCTTTATCTACAAAGGAAGCAAGACATGGACACACGCGTCAGACATTGCAGGGTCCGGATCGGATCCGTGGATACCTTCTACCGAGAAGCCGGTCCTGAACGCGCGCCCGTCGTTCTCCTGCCGCACGGCTATCCCTGCTCATCCTACGAATTCCGCAATCTGATGCCGCGACTGGCCGATAAATGGCGGCTGATTGCTCCCGATTATCCCGGGTTCGGCTATAGCGGGACACCTGATGACTTCGATTACAGCTTCGGCGGCTATGCCGCGTGGCTCGACCAGTTCGTGAAGCAGCTGAAGATCGAACGCTTCGTGATCTACCTTCATGATTTCGGCTCACCGATCGGGGCCAGGCTGGCGATCATGCGGCCTGAGAGGGTGGTGGCCCAGATCATTCAAAACGGCGACATACCTTACGAAGATGCGCTTGGCCCGGCATACGCCGACATCGAGAAGTCCTGGTCACTGCCCGATCAGGAGATGCGTGCGGCGATGCGGGAAGCTGTCACTGAAGAGAATTTCCGCGACGAGTTCCTGAATGATTTGCGTGCGGATATGGTTGGACTGATCGCACCGGACCTTTGGCGATTGCACTGGTCGCTGATGACCGAGCGGCGGAAAGACGCCGCCGCAGACGTTCTGTTTGGCCTCAAGGCGAACCGCCAATGGTTTCCCGAGCACCGCCGATATCTTCAGGAGCACAAGCCGCCAACATTGATCCTGTGGGGGCCGCAGGACCATTACATGCCTGAGGAGTCAGGGCGGGCCTATCTCCGCGACCTGCCGGATGCCGAACTGCATCTCCTGGATGGCGGCCATTGGCTGCTCGAAACCAACCTCGATGAGGTTGTTTCGCTTACGCGATCATTTCTCGAACGGATCGAACCTTAACGGGCAACGACAGCGCTTTTGTCGCCAACCGGCACCGGCGCGGGCGGCAAGCTTCCCCGATCGCCTCGGGCGTTCGACTTCCCCCAGATATTCCCTATATCGTGCGGCAACGATCTTGACGCAGCGGACCGCTTCGATGGCCAGGAGACGCACGACGGACACGGACGACCTTCCCCGCTATTTCGTCTGGGTCCGGGGGCTCGAAGGGCCCGAGCCGCAGAAATGGACGGCGATGGATTTCGGCGTCGGCGATTGGAAGCGGCCGCTCGTGCTGGCCTATCTGGAGCTGCCGGAAGACGAACGGCCGCTGTCGCTATCGGTCCTGGCGCGGCGATATCCGCCGCCGCGGGTTGATCTTTCGTAAGCTGGATTGGCGGCGGCACTCCGTCGCGCGGCAACGTTGGGTCGGCACATGGCAGTCCCGTGACTGCCCCCATGATTATGGGTGTCACGGCGTGCGCGCTGCGGCTAAACTTGCCTTGCGCCGCGGGGGACACGCGGGTCGCGGGACCATTGATCATGACCGAACAAGGCGAGACGGGTGAAGCCATCACCATCCTCCTCGTCGAGGACGATGCGCCGACCTGCTGGCGCCTCCAGGATGCGCTGGTCAAGGCCAGTTACGAGGTGCGCAGCGCCGGTACGCTCGCAGAGGCGCGGCAGGCCCTCGCCGCCGGCGCGCCGCGCGTGCTGCTGACCGATCTGCGGCTGCCCGACGGCCACGGCGTCGAGCTGATCCGCGAGATGCGGCAGCGCTTCCCCGACACCGAAATCATGGTGATTTCCGCGCTCGGCGACGAGGAGAGCGTGATCTCCGCGATCACGGTCGGCGCCACCGGCTACCTGCTCAAGGACGCCTTCCCCACCGACATCGCCACCACGGTGCGCGATCTGGTCGCGGGACATTCACCGATCTCGGCCTCGATCGCCCGCTTCATCGTGCGCAGGACGCAAGGTGCCGCGCAGAATTCGGCGGAGCCGCCGCCCGGCCCCGCGCTCAACACGGCAAGGCTCACCCCGCGCGAGATCGACATCCTGTGGGGCATCGCCAAAGGCTTCAGCTATGCCGAGATCGCAAGCCATCTCGGCCTCTCCAAGCAGACCGTGCCCGGCCATATCAAGAACATCTATCGCAAGCTCGAGGTGCACACGCGCAGCGAGGCGGTGTTCGAGGCGGTGCAGCAGGGCCTGATCAAGCTGTGAGTGAGATCGCGGCCAAAGCACCTGCGAGGGCACCAACACGCCCGCGGCGCAGGCTGATCGCCTCGCGCCTGGTGCCCTATCTGCTGCTCCAGGCCCTGATCGTGATCGTTACGATCCTGGGGATTCGGCTGCTGCAGCCGAACGATCCCGACGACTACGCGGTGGACGATTTCTCGGCGCGGGAGGACGGTCTGACGCGCCCGGTGACGCTGCCGCATTTCACCTCGTCACGCTATTCGCTGGCCGACCCGCCGATCTACGCCGGCACCTTCACATTCCGGGGCGGCGATGCGGCCGCGGGCTGGTCGGTGTACCTGCCGCGCTTCAGCAACGCGGTGGAGGTCGCCGTCAACGGCGTCGTCGTGCTCGACTCCCGACGCGACACCAACGCCAACCGGCCCGACCGCAACACGCCGCAGATCGCAGCCATCCCCGCGTCGCTGCTGCGCGAGGGCGGAAACGAGATCACGGTGCGGCTGTTCGTATGGGGCCCGCTCAAGGGCTTCCTCGACACCGTCTATGTCGGGCCGGATGCCGCCTTGCGCCCGGCCTATGAGACACGCACGCTGCTGTTCGTCACCCTGCCGGTGGTGTTTTCCGCCTGGCAGGCGATCCTGGCCGTCATCCTCGCGATCATGTGGCTGATGCGGCGTCACGAGCCGGTCTATGGCGTACTGGCGACGGCGATGGTGCTCGGCGTGGTGCAGGCATTCGCGCCGCCGCCGGTGCCGCCGGCCACGGTATCGCACCTGGCCGCGGTGCTGCTGGCCTCCGCACCGATCGAGAGCGCGCTGATCGTCGTGTTCGGCGTGCTGTTCTTCGGCTGGCGCTGGCCGCGCTACGGCACGTTGCTGTTCGTGCCAGGCGTCCTCATATTCGTGGTCGGGCTGATCGGGGGCCCGCCGCTGCCGCGCATCCTGTTCCTGGTGCTCGGCATTCCCACCGTCGGGCTCTGCCTGTTCCTGATGGCCTGCGTCACCGCAACCGCGGTGGTGCGACGGCAGGACGCGGCGAGCTTCACGATCGGCTGCGCGGTGACCATCGTGCTGGTCTGCTGGGTTCAGGACATGCTCACGGTGCTCGATATCGTGAGCAACGATCGCATCTTCGTCTCGCGCCTGTCCTATTCGGCGATGCTGGTCGCGATCGGCGCCGGGCTGACCTGGCGCTTCGCCCGCGCCTTGAACCAGGTCGACAGCTTTGCCGGCCAGTTGGTGACGCGGGTGCGGGAGGCCGAGGAGCGGCTGAAGGCGAGCTTTGCCCGCGAGGAGGAGCGCGCCCGCGCGGCGGCGCTCGCCAACGAGCGCACGCGCCTGATGCGAGACCTGCACGACGGACTCGGCGGCCAGCTCGTGAGCATCGTCGCGCTGTCCGAACGCGGCAGCGCGGGCGCGAGCATCACGGACGCCGCACGCGCGGCGCTGAAGGATCTCCGTCTCGTCATCGATTCCATGGACGACATCGGCGGCGACCTGATGCTGGCGCTCGGCTCCTGGCGCGAGCGCGCCACGGCCCAATTGCGGCCGCACGACATCACGCTCGACTGGCGCGTGGCGACGCCGCAGGGCCTGCCGCTGCATCCCGAGCTCAGGCCATGGCACGTCGTCCAGATCGTGCGCATCCTCGACGAGGCCGTGACCAATGCGGTCAAGCACGCGCAGGCCCGCCGCATCGCGGTGACCATCGACACGTTCGACGCAGGCCAGGGACCCTACGGCGTGATAACCGTGACGGACGACGGAAACGGTTTTGCGCTGGCCGGCAATGGCGAGGCCGCGGGGGCCGGCCAGACCGCGCGCGGCCTGCGCAATATGAAAAGCCGCGCCGCGCGCTGCGGCGCGGTGCTCGACCTGACGTCTGATTCCTCCGGCACGCGCTTGCGGCTGAAATTGCCGCAACGTTTTCCCGACAGCGACATGGCCGCGGGTTGAAAGGGCCCCCTCCCCGAACGTGTGGGGCGCACGGAGAGAGGGGACGGGCCGGGTTGAAATTGCCCGCGGAGGACGGGGGGTCTTCGTCCGCGGGCCCCTTGGCCCGAAGCGATGCATCAGTTCAATGGAGCGGAAATATCAGCGCACGCCGACGCGATTGACCGGGCCGCCCCGATTCATCGGCGTGCCGGCACGCACACCGACACCGGGTGCGCCGACACCGGGGGTCGCGACGGCAGCCCGCGCGACCGGCGCTCCCACCACCACGGCGCCAGCCGGCCGCACCACGCAGCCCTTCGGCACGCCGACGGTCTTGCAATAGACCACGGCCTGCGCCGGGCTCGTGCCCAGCGACACCATCGCCGCACCCGCCAGCGCCATGACCGTCAGCCCTGCGCCCAGCGCTCCAGCTCTCTTCGACATCTTGCTCTCCTGGTTCCGTTCGGCGTCCCGACGCAATCACCGGGTCTCGCAGCCGAGGTGCAGCCTGAATGACAAAAGTCGGCCCGCGGATACATGCCATGAAGATGGGGGTACCGCGGGCGGGAGGACTGGCCGCTGCCATGAACATGGCATGGACCGGCGCCCGGCCTTTGCGGAATGGTCCGGCCCGATTGATCCCGGTCGGGACCAACGAGAATTCCAAAGAGGTGCTCTATGAAGATTTCGGTTCTTGCCGCGCTGCTGCTCGCAGCTGCCGCCCTGCCTGCTGCCGCGCAGTCCGGTCCATCCGTCCAGGAGCAAATGGCCTGCCGCGGCGACGCCAGCAAATTCTGCGCCGAGCATATCGGCAAGCCGCCGCAAATGAACGCCTGCCTGCGCGAGAACAAGTCGAAGCTGTCCGATTCCTGCCGCAAGGTGGTCGAATCGCGCGGAGGCTAAAGTGCGATGAAATGACGCTTGATCGCTGCAACGACGGAGGTGCCCTCCCTCTCCCGCTTGCGGGAGAGGGTTGGGGAGAGGGTGCTTCCGCAATGGGACAATCCCCAAGAGGAGAAAGCCCCCACCCGCGCCTTCGGCGCGACCTCTCCCGCAAGCGGGAGAGGTGAACGGACCGGGGTAGTCGAATCGACCAAGGATGGCAGCAGGGAACAGCCTTCAACTGAAGACGCGCCGCTATTCCTGCATCATTTCGCCGCTTCCGCCGAACTCGGCGGGAAAATCCTTCAGCTTGGGCAGGCCATCGCGCATCGGCAGCACGGTCTCGGCATAGTTGACGTGGACGCCGGGCGTAAACGCGAGGGTGGGGATGGTGGCGGCGAAGACGTCGACCAGACCGAGCGGCGGATGGTTGGTCATGAGATGGCCACCGCACTTCTTGCAATATTTGCGCTGGCTGAGCGGCGTCTTGACGAAGGTCTCGACATTCTGAGCGCCTTCGGTGATGCGCACGGCTTCCGGCTTCCACAGGCTGAAGGCGTTGACCGGACCGCCCGACCAGGAGCGGCAGGAGCGGCAATGGCAATAGCCCATCGCCTCCGGTGCACCCGTGACCTCGATCGTGACCGCGCCACAGAAGCAGTTTCCGACATGTTTCATTTGGACGTCTCCCTTTTTCCGATGGATCGCTATCGCGCGTCGGCGCCCCGCGCGCCCTTGTTTCGATTGGATGCGCGGGGCTTGGCCTAGACTATACCGACCGGCGCCAGGGAATAAGCATGGAGACGCGTTGCTTGTACTGCCGGTACTCGTCGCCGAAGAGATCGACGAGATCGCTCTCCTCAAGCGCGATGCCGACAAAGATGTAGAGCGTGGTCACGGCCGCGAACAGCAGATGACCCGCGGTCATGACCGGCGCCGCCCAGAACGCGATGATGAAACCGAGATAGATCGGATGGCGGACGAACTTGTAGAGCAGCGGCGTCTTGAAGCGCGGCGGCTCCATCTCCTTGCCGACGAGATGATTCGTCACCTGATGCAGGCCGAACAGTTCGAAATGGTTGATGATGAAGGTCGAGGTGAACACCAGCATCCAGCCAGCGAAGGACAACGTGACCAGTGTGACGGCAAGATCGGGGTTCTCGACCTCCCATACGACCGCGGGTAGCGGACGCCACTGCCAGAACAGGAGGAGCAATGACAGGCTCGCGAACAGCACATACGTGCTTCGCTCGACCGGCTTGGGGACGAACTGCGTCCACCATGCCTTGAATTGTTGGCGTGCCATCACGCTGTGTTGAACCGCGAACAGCGACATCAGCAGCAGATTGATGACGACCGCGCGAACGACGGGCGCTTCGGCACCGGTATCGATGGTCTTGGGCACCATCACCCCCATGACGAAGCCGATCGCATAGAGAATGGTGACGAAAAACACGAGATACGCCGCAATTCCGTACAGAAAGGCGATGAACCTGAAAATACGAGAGCCCGTAGCCTCCGGGCCGAGAGAATGAACCTGGTGATCAATTTGGGTCATAAAACACTCCGTTGTGCCGAGGCATCGATACGGTTTGGTCTTCGCACCATGCCGGATCGGACGTCCCGCGGCTTTCGCGGACGATTGATTTTCGCCTGAGACGACTTTGATTTTTGCTTGAGACGACGAGAACGTGCGATTTCGCTTTGAAAACAACGTGCTGGACGGTGACCTTCGGGAGCTCACTTGCGACGGGGAAACCGTTCCGTTGCAGCCGCAAGTGTTCGATCTGCTGCTTTATCTGGTCACGCAACGGGCGCGTGTGGTCAGTAAGGATGACCTGATCAGCCAGATCTGGAACGACCGCATCGTTTCGGATTCCGCCCTGAACAGCCGGATCAACGCCGCGCGCAAGGCGCTCGGCGACGATGGCGCGACCCAGCGCCTGATCAAGACCATTCCGCGCAAGGGGTTTCGCTTCATCGGCGAGGTCCGGGAAGAGGTGGCAGTATCGCTCGCGCGGACGGAAGCCAGGCCCGCTCCCCCGCGCGTTGCGGACCGCCCGGCGATCGCGGTGCTCGCCTTCGAGAACAAGAGCGGGGATCCCGAGCAGGACTATTTCGGCGACGGGATCAGCGAGGACATCCTCACCGCGCTATCGAAGCAGCGCTGGTTCATGGTGATCGCCCGCAACTCCTCTTTCACCTACAAGGGACGCGCGGTCCACATCAGGCAGATCGCCGAGGAACTCGGCGTCCGCTACATCGTCGAAGGCAGCGTGCGCAAGGCGGACAAAAGGGTGCGCATCACCGCGCAGCTCAACGACGCCGTGTCGGGCGGTCATCTCTGGGCCGAGCGCTATGACCGCGAGCTCGTCGACGTCTTCGACGTGCAGGACGAGATCACCAATGCGATCGCCGCCGCGATCGAGCCGCAGATCCACGCCGCCGAGAATTTCCGCAGCCGTCGCAAGCCGCCGGCGAGCCTCGACGCCTGGGACCTGTTGATGCGCGCGCTGTCGCATTATTGGCGCGTGACCCGGCAGGACCACGCGGCCGCGAAGGCGCTGCTCGCGCGCGCGATCGCGATCGACCCGGATTACGGCCAGGCGTTGTCGGTGCTGGCCGTGAACGACATGTTCGGCGTGCATCTCGGCTGGACCGAGCTGGCCGCGGTTGCGCCGTCCGCGGAAGCCGCCGCGCTCAAAGCGGTGCGCTGCGACCATGAGGATGCCTGGGCACATGCCGCGCTCGGCAGCGTCTGCTTCTCGACCCGCAGGCTCACCGACGCACTGTCCGAGTTCGAGCAGGCGCTCGCGCTCAATCCGAACTTCTCCCTGGCGCAGGGCTATTACGCGCTGGCACTGTCCTATGCCGGACGGTCGAAGGACTCGTTCGAGGCTGCGCAAAAGGCGATCCGGCTGTCGCCGCGCGATCCGTCATTGGCGATCTATCACGGTATCGCCGCCTATGCGCGCTTCACCGAACGGCACTATGGCGAGGCCATCGCGCTGGCGCGCGAGGCGATCCGCCACCGCGGCGATCTTACCGGGGCCTACCGCGTGCTCGCCGTCTCCGCCGGCATGACCGGCGATGGCGCGCTTGCGGAAATGGCACTTGGAGAGCTCCGCCGCACCCAGCCGGGCATCTCGCTGCACTGGATCGCGACGCAGCTGCCGTGGGCGAATGAGCGAGATCGCGAACACTATCTGGAGGGATTCCGCCGCGCCGGGTTGCGGTAAGGCGCAACGCTGCTCTTACCCTTCCCTGGAGGGGCCGGGCCGAGCGAAGCTCGCCCGTGGTCGATCGCGCGCAGCGCGAGCGGGTGGGGTGATCTCTCCACTCGGGCAGTGTCGGATGTGGAGACACCGTCACCCCACCCCGTCTCACATTTTCGCTGCGCTCAATGTGAGCCGACCCTCGCCCTCCAGGGGAGGGTAAGAGCCACGGCTGCGCTAAGTTCGCTTCCGGCGTAAACGGACGACGACGTCGAGACGCGCGATCTCGTGGCCGGGAAGGGCCTCGGGTATCTTGGTGAAGGCGAGGCCATCGGCAACGTCGACCAACACGTCCTCGCCTTCGAGATAGAAGTGCGGATGCACGGACGTGTCGGTGTCGAAGAACGACTTGATGCCGTCGGCCGCGATCCGGCGCAAGAGGCCCGCTTCGGTGAACTGGTTCAGCGTGTTGTAGACGGTGGCGAGCGACAGGTATGCGTTCGCGGCCATTGCTTCTTCATAGAGACTTTCTGCGGTGACGTGACGATGGCCGCCCAGGAACAGCAATCGGCCGAGCGCCAGGCGCTGGCGTGTCGGGCGCAGGCCAGCATTGCCGAGCAAAAGCAGGCAGTGCTGCGCGCCCACGTCCGGCGCCGGCTCGAGACCGGCGACATCAAGCCCGCTGTCGTCATCCGCAGGGATAGTCGTAGCCTGAATGTCCATCGATCGTCTCACGGCTCAAGGGAACAGGACGCGCAGCCGCATCCCGCTACTTGCCATTCGATCGCAGAAGCGCTGGACCGGCTTTGATCCGGATCAAATTTGGCACCGACCGCCTCTGACCTGGCGCAAGGCGGTCCGGCTCGTTCTCGGCCAGAATGCGCGGGCATCGATGAGGTTCGTCCCGCTTCGAGGCGAAGCTCGACGGCAGCGGCATTGGCTGGTGCTGCAACATCCTGGCGCGCCCGACGAACGCAAATCGGTGCATCTGCACATCAACTTCGGCCTGCTGGCCGGAATCCTGCGGGAGCTCGCCCGCAGCGTCGCCGCGCTGCCCAAGGACGACATCGCGCACCGCGAGCAGCTTGCAGAGGCGCTCGACGAATTGCGGCGGGCGCTCGGCGCAAAATGACGGGCTGATGCTTTTGGTCGCAGGCGCGGACTTGTGCACTGCCCCGGCATGCTCTCATCACTTCTGAAGGCCGCCTGATCCCTCGGAGCTGGCCGATCTGCCGTGCCGTCGCACAGGCGGAGAAACAGGACGAGCTGTACATTTTTTGTGCGAGCACTGTCGCGACTTTCATCTTGCCGCGCCGAACGGGACTGTGTGAGCCTCGATGGCGGATGGGGACTGGGATGGACCGACCGTCGCTTTGCGCGCGAGGGCGCGTGCGAAGCGTTTCCGGCTGGTCTCGCTTGAGAAAGATTACGACATGCCAAAACGAGTGTTGCTTGGTCTCCTCCTGGCTTGCGGCCTTGTGGCCCCTGCGCTGGCGCAAGAGCCGAAGACGGGGGGTGTGATCAATGCCGTGATCCAGCCTGAGCCGCCCGGCCTGATGCTTGCGCAGGTCCAGAACGGCCCGACCCAGATGGTCTCGGGCAACATCTTCGAAGGCCTCTTGCGCTACAGCCCCAAGCTCGATCCCCTGCCGGAGCTCGCCGAGAGCTGGAGCGTCAGCGAGGACGCCAAGACCTACACCTTCAAGCTGAAGAAGGGCGTGACCTGGCACGACGGCAAGCCCTTCACCGCCGCCGACGTGCTGTTCTCGATCGAGATGCTGAAGCAGACCCATGCGCGCGCCCGCACCAATTTGGCGCAGGTCGACAAGATCGAGACGCCGGACGATCATACGGTGGTCTTCACGCTGAAGCAGCCGTTCGGCCCGTTCCTCGGCATCTTCGAGGTCGGCTCGATGCCGATGGTGCCGAAGCATCTCTATGCAGGCACCGACTGGAAGACCAACCCCTACAACAACGCACCCATCGGCACCGGCCCATTCATGTTCAAGGAATGGCAGAAGGGCTCGTTCATCCGCCTGGTCAAGAATCCGAACTACCACGAGAAGGGCAAGCCCTATCTCGACGAGATCTACTGGCAGATCATCCCGGACGCCGCCGCGCGCTCGGTGGCTTACGAGACCGGCAAGGTCGACGTGCTGCCCGGCGGCTCGGTCGAGAATTTCGACGTGCCGCGGCTGTCCAAGCTGAAGGACACCTGCGTCACCGGCGCGGGCTGGGAATTCTTCTCGCCGCTGGCCTGGCTGTGGCTGAACAACCGCCCAGGGTCCGCTCGCCGACAAGCGGGTGCGGCAGGCGATCATGTATGCGGTCGACCGCGACTTCGCCAAGGACGTGATCTGGAACGGGCTCGGCAAGGTCGCCACCGGCCCGTCGGCCTCGACCATCAAGTTCTATACCGATGACGTGAAGAAATACCCCTACGATCCGGCCAAGGCCAAGGCACTGCTGAAGGAAGCCGGCTACAAGGGCGAGAAGATCCGCCTGCTGCCGCTGGCCTATGGCGAGACCTGGCAGCGCTGGGGCGAAGCCGTCAAGCAGAACCTCCAGGATGTCGGCATGACCATCGAGACGATCGCCACCGACGTCGCCGGCGGCAACCAGAAGATCGCCGAGTGGGATTACGATATCGCCTTCACCTATCTCTACCAGTACGGCGACCCCGCGCTCGGAGTGGGGCGCAACTACGTCTCCAGCAACATCGCCAAGGGCCAGGTGTTCAACAACGTCGAGGGCTATTCCAACCCGGAGATCGACAAGCTGTTCGCCGAGGGCGCGGTTGCAACGCCGGATTCCAAGCGCAAGGAGATCTACGAGAAGGCGCAGAAGATCCTGGTCGAGGACGTGCCGGTGGCCTGGATGCTCGAGCTGCAATTTCCGACCATCATGCGCTGCAAGGTCAAGAACCTGATCACCACGGGGATCGGGGTCAATGACGGCTTCAAGGACGCATGGCTCGACAAGTGAGCGCATGCCTTTCTTCACCTCTCCCCGCTCGCGGGGAGAGGTCGAATGTGCGCGAAGCGCATATTCGGGTGAGGGGGTACAGGTCCGTCGGCGTTTCTCACACTCCGAGAGAGGCCCCTCACCCCAACCCTCTCCCTGCAAGAGCGGGGCGAGGGAGCGTACCGCCCCAGTGGCTAAAGCCTACGTCACCCTCTATGAACCTCCAGTAAGATGCTCTCCTTCGTTGCTCAGCGTGTCCTGAAGGGCGTGATCGTCTTGCTCGCGATCGTGGTCCTCAACTTCTTCCTGATCCGCCTGGCGCCCGGCGATCCCGCGATCGTGATGGCGGGCGAGGCCGGGGCCAGCGATCAGGTCTTCGTCAAGCAGCTCCGGGAGAAGTTCGGGCTCGACAAGCCGCTGCCCGAGCAGCTCTTCATCTACGTCAAGGGCGTCGTCAGCCTCGACCTCGGCTTTTCCTTCCGGCAGCAGGCTCCGGTCGCAAAACTAATCGGCGAGCGGCTGCCGGCGACGCTGTTGTTGACGCTGACCGCCTTCGCGATCTCGCTCACGCTCGGCATCCTGTTCGGCACCTTCGCCGCGCGCTTTGCCGGAACGTTTTTCGACACCGCCATCACCGTGTTCGCGCTGATCTTCTATGCCATGCCGATCTTCTGGGTGGCGCTGATGGGCATCCTCCTGTTCTCGGTCACGATGGATTGGCTGCCGAGCTTCGGTTACGAGACGGTCGGGGCCAACCTCACCGGCCTTGCCCATGCGGTCGACGTCGCAAAGCACCTGATCATGCCGGCGATGACGCTCGGCCTGTTCTTCATGGCGACCTACACCCGCATGACGCGCGCCTCGATGCTGGAGGTGAAACGCCTCGACTTCGTCAAGACGGCGCGCGCCAAGGGGCTCTCCGACGCCGTGATCCAGCGCCGCCACGTGCTGCGCAACGCGCTGCTGCCGGTGGTGACGCTCGCCGGCGTGCATTCCGGCACGCTGATCGGCGGCGCCGTCATCACCGAGACCGTGTTCGCCTGGCCCGGCATCGGGCGGCTGATGTACGACGCGCTGCTGCAGCGGGACTACAATCTGCTGCTCGGCGTGTTCGTGATCTGCTCCGCCATGGTCCTCACCTTCAACCTCATCACCGACCTCGTCTATCGCCTGGTCGATCCGCGGATCGAATACGCCGCATGAAACAGTTCTGGAAATCGATGTTGAAGAGCCCGAGCGGCGTCATCGGGCTCGTCATCCTCCTGGTTGCAATCTCTGTCGCGGTGTTCGGACCGATGCTGTTCCCGAACTCGCCCTGGCGCATGGTGCAGCGGCCGTTCCTGCCGCCGTTCACGCTCGGGGCCGTGCCGCTCGGCACCGACGCGCTCGGCCGCGACATCTTCGCCGGCATGATCTTCGGCGCCCGCGTCTCGCTTCTGGTCGGTCTCGTCTCCACGCTGGCGGCGCTGATCGTGGGCGTGCCGATCGGTGCCATGGCCGGCTATTTCGGCGGCAAGGTCGACGACGCCCTGATGCGCTTCACCGAGTTCTTCCAGACCATTCCGAGCTTCGCGCTCGCGATCGTGCTGGTCGCCATCCTGCAGCCCTCGATCTATTCGATCGTCGCCTCGATCGCGGTGGTGAGCTGGCCGCCGGTCGCTCGCCTCGTGCGCGGCGAGGTGCTCTCGCTGCGTACCCGCGAATATGTCCAGGCCGCCGTGGTCACCGGCCAAAGCAACAGCTGGATCATCCTGCGCGAGATCCTGCCCAACGCGTTGTCGCCCGTGATCGTGCTGGCCTCGTTGATGGTGGCGACCGCGATCCTGCTTGAATCCTCGCTGTCCTTCCTCGGCCTCGGCGATCCCAATCTGATCTCCTGGGGCTACATGGTCGGCGCCGGCCGCACCGTGATCCGGCAGGCCTGGTGGATCACCGTGTTTCCCGGCATCGCGATCCTGATCTCGGTGCTCGGGCTGAACCTGATCGGCGAAGGCCTCAACGATGCGCTCAATCCGCGCCTGTCGCGGGAGGGCCGCTGACGATGACCGCCCCGCCCGCCGTCTCCATCAGGAACTTGCGGATCGCGCTGCCCAAGGGCGCCGAGCGCCCCTTCGCGGTCGACGGCGTCTCGCTCGATCTGCAGCCCGGCAAGATCGTCTGCGTCGTCGGCGAGTCCGGCTCCGGCAAGTCGATGTGCGCGCATGCGCTGATGGGCCTTTTGCCGGATACGGTCTCGGTCACCTCCGGTGAGATCCAGTTCGAGGGCCGGGACCTGCTCAAGCTCGCTGACGACGGCTGGCGCGATCTGCGCGGTCGTCGGCTGGCGATGATCTTCCAGGAGCCGATGACCGCGCTCAATCCGTTGATGCGGATCGGCGACCAGATGGCGGAGATGTTCGAGGCGCACGGCCTGCTCACGCCGAAGGAGCGGCGGGCCAAGGCGCTGGCGCTGGCAAGCGAAGTCGGCCTGCCCGACCCTGAGCGTATCGTGCGCGCCTATCCGCACCAGCTCTCCGGCGGCCAACGCCAGCGCGCCATGATCGCGATGGCGCTCGCGCTCGAGCCCGCGGTGCTGGTCGCGGACGAGCCGACCACCGCGCTCGACGTCACCACGCAGGCCCAGATCCTGAAGCTGATTCGCAACCTCCAGCAGAGCCGCAACATGGCGGTGATGTTCATCACGCATGATTTCGGCGTGGTCGCCGACATCGCCGACCAGGTCGTGGTGCTCCGCCACGGCAAGGTCGTCGAGGAAGGTCCCGCCACGGCCATCTTCAACGAGCCGCAGCACGACTACACCAAGGCATTGCTTGCCGCCGTGCCCTCGATGGATCCGCCGTCGCGAGAGCCATTGGACGATCGGGCCAAGGCCGTCGAGGTGATCGGGCTGGACAAGACCTACGTCACGTCGGGCGGCTGGTTCCGCCAGGCCCGCCGCGTCGATGCGGCGCGCGCGGTCAACTTCAACATCCTCAAGGGCGAGACGCTCGGCCTCGTCGGTGAATCCGGCTCGGGCAAGTCGTCGGTAGCGCGCCTGGTGATGCGGCTGATCGAAGCCGACCGCGGCACGGTGCGGATCGGCGAGACCGACCTGACCTCGCTTTCCGGCAAGGCGCTGCGCGGCGAGCGCCATCGCATCCAGATGATCTTCCAGGATCCGTTCGCCTCGCTCAATCCGCGCCGCAAGATCGGCCACATCATCGCCGACGGGCCGATCGCAGCCGGGACCGATCCGAAGGTGGCGTTCGACCGCGCGCGCGATCTCCTCAAGATGGTGGGCCTGGACGCGGGCGCGCTCGAACGCTATCCGCACGAATTCTCCGGCGGTCAGCGCCAGCGTATCGGCATTGCCCGCGCGCTCGCGCTCGAGCCGGAGATCATCGTCGCGGACGAGGCCGTCTCCGCGCTCGATGTCTCGGTGCAGGCGCAGGTGTTGAAGTTGCTGGAAGATCTCAAGGCGCGCCTTGGCTTGTCGATGCTGTTCATCACCCACGATCTGCGCGTCGCTGCCCAGATCTGCGACCGCATCGCGGTGATGCAGCGCGGCGCTATCGTCGAGCTGAAGCCGACTGCGCAACTCTTCGCCGCGCCCGAGCACGCCTATACGCGCGAATTGCTCGCAGCCGTGCCTGGACGGAAGGAGCACGCGCCGGCGGCCTGAGACGGTTCGTCCTCGTTCATTGATCTCCGTGATGGTTCCAAAACTTGCACGCCGAGCGAGGCGAAACATATTCGATTCAGCGGCATTTGCTTTCGTGAGACCATCCTTGCTCATGTCGGCAAGGGGTGATTTGACGCCATAGTCGCTCGTCGCGGCTGGCGCCGTACAACGAACGTGATGTGATGGGCAGCTCAACAACCCAGCAAGCAAGACGCACCGGGATGCTGGGAACTGCGCGGCGCGGTCACGCGCTTTTTATCCGGTCGTGACCGGACCGGCCGCTTCAAAGCTTAAGGGCATGACCATAGATGACGTTTGAATGATCGACGTCATCTCATGACGGACTCACACTGATATTCGGAGCCAACATGGGCGAAGTTATTCGATTTGTCTCGAAGTCCGAGCGCGAGCGAACGCGCCTCATCCAGGAAGCGCGGGCGATCTACGATAGCATCTTCCCGCCGGTCGATCCGACGGACGAGGGCCAGGGAAAGCCGGCGATCGGTCGCCCGTTCATCGGCCGCGACGGAGGTAACGTATCGTGATCAAGATCATCGCCGTGCTTTGCAGCCTCGCCTCTCCCTCCAATTGTCACGAGCAGATCGTCACCACGTCGGACTTTGCGCAAATCTCGGTGCAGGCCTGCCTGATGGGCGCGCCGCAGCTTGCCGAATGGATGAACCAGCATCCGGCCGAGCGCCTGGCGGCCTGGCGCTGCGTGATCGGAGACCAGGGGCGCCGGGGAATCTAGCGAGGCGGATTCTCCTCCGACGAATCAAGGCGGCCCACAAATCACGGAGTGACGCCAGTCCATTGCCGGTCTACCCTCCCTGTTCGAAAATGAGGGGGAAGCCGGATGGAGGTCGCCAGCCTCGTTCTTCCCGTATTCGCGATCATCGTCACCGGCTGGCTCGCCGGCGAGCTCGGCTATCTCTCGCGCGCGCTGGCCGATGCCCTGGTGCATTTCGCCTACAACGTGGCGATGCCGGCGCTGTTGATTGTCACGATCGCCCAGGAGCCGGCGCGCAATCTCCTGGAATGGCGCTTTCTGCTCGCCTTCGGCGGCGGCTCGCTGATCTGCTTCGCGCTCGTGTTCGTGCCGGTCCGCGCAGGCGGCAAACACGACCTCGCCAGCAGCACCATTCAGGGGATGGCGGCGGCGATGACCAACACCGGGTTCGTCGCGCTGCCGATCCTGCATGCGATCTACGGCCAACCCGCCGTCCTGCCCGCGGCCGTCGCGACGGTGTTCGTGGCCGCGGTGATGTTTCCGATCACGGTGATCCTGCTGGAAAAGCGCGATGCACGCGGGGCCTCCGTGCGCTCTATGGGATTGGCAAAGCAGATCCTGCTCAATCCCATGGTGCTGTCGACGTTCATCGGCCTCACCTGGGCGGTGACGGGACTGCCGATTCCGGCACCGGTCGCGGCCTATCTCAACATGATCGCGGCCGCGCTCACGCCGTGCGCGCTGTTCGCCATCGGGCTCGGCCTGTCCATCGAGGGCTTGCGGTCCAACCTGAAAGCGTCGTTTGCGCTCGCGGCGGTGAAACTGGTGGTCATGCCGCTCATCGTCTACGGGCTTTGCGTCGTGATCGGCCTCACCCCTCTCTACACGGTTGCGGCGGTCATCTGCGCGGCCGTGCCGACGGCGAAAACCGTCTACGTCCTCGCACATGAACACAAGGTCGAGGAGAAGCTGGTTGCGGCCACGGTCTCGATCACCACGATGCTGTCGGTCGCGACATTGCTCATCGCGCTTTATCTGCTCTCGGGATCGGCGAGCGGTATGCGTTGATCCGCCAGTCGCCTCCACTTTGCCGGAGCCCTCTATCTCGTGGTGTTGCTCCAGGTGGGAGCCGAGTTGGTCACGCCGACCGAGGGCCAATTGTATGATCCGATCGACGGCGCGGTGACAGTGCCGACCGTCTGTCCCGACGATCCGTAGGCCGCCCTCGGTTGCGCGGCCGGCGCTCCGGCTCCGCCATAGGTCGGCGCCACCACACCAGTGCTGTATTGCCGGCTTGACCGGACCTTTTTCGCCTCAGCTGCGAATGGTGCGGCAAGCAGTCCCGTCGTGATCAGCGCGGAAATGGCGAGTCTGATGGTTTTCATGGCTGATCCCTTCACCCGTTGCGCGCCCCGATGTGCCAAGTGTTCATGCATCGGCAAATTTCCATGGGTTCTCCCTTCATAACTCCGTGTGCGGACGAAGGTGCCGGAGCGCGGCGGACTCACATCGTCTTCGGATGGACCCGAATCAGCGCTA
This sequence comes from Bradyrhizobium sp. USDA 223, assembly GCF_044909005.1. Taxonomy (NCBI): domain Bacteria; kingdom Pseudomonadati; phylum Pseudomonadota; class Alphaproteobacteria; order Hyphomicrobiales; family Nitrobacteraceae; genus Bradyrhizobium; species Bradyrhizobium sp. USDA 223. Next base: position 7,163,199 of record NZ_JBIYDR010000001.1, on the reverse strand, counting down.
GTGCATTGCTTTCAGTGACTTCCCTGGACGCAAAGCATGACCGGCGCCGAACTGAAGCAGCTTCGCAACGACCTCTCCGATGCCCTCGAGCGCAAGCTCAGCGCGGCCGACATGGCCAAGCTTTGCGGATTGCCGGAGAGAGGCGGCGCCGACACCATCCGGCGCTGGGAGGTCAGCGGCCCGACGCCGGAGGGGACCAGGATACTGCGCGTGCTCGCGATGGCGAGCGAGCGCTATCCGATCCTGGAGAAATTCGACATCTTCGATCGACACGACGTGCGTGAGGAAGACAGGCCGGCAAAGCGCGCCGCCTTTCGCGCGCAGATGCGCGACGAGGCACGGCGGCGTCTTGGTTAACGCAAGGCGCGCGCAAGTTACCGACAGAGTGCGCCGTTAAGCCTTCCTTCACCACTTCTTAAGTTGCCATTAAGCACGAAAATCATTTACGGCCCAACAAGTTACGTTGGCCGTCGCTGTGCCACGGATGTGACAGCATTTTCGTCAAAAGCGAGCTATCTGCAAAACCAACGCGGCGCAGAAAACGCGCCTGCCGGGACATCTACGTGTTGGAGTTCAAGACGATGAAGAAGATTCTGTTTGCGACCGTGGCGCTGCTCGTGGTGGGCGCGGCTGCGCCGGCCGTCGGCGCCGATCTCGGCAACCGCAATTATTACAAGACGCCCGCGCCGGCCTACGCCGCGCCGATCTACAATTGGACAGGCTTCTATCTCGGCGCCCATGTCGGCGGCGCGTTCTCCAGCGACAACAATTTCAATGGCCTCTCCACCGGCAACAACGGCAACGGCCGCTTCCTCGGCGGCGTGCAGGTCGGCGGGGACTGGCAGTTCCACCCGAACTTCGTGGTCGGCGTCGAGGGCCAGTATTCCTGGCTCTCCGGCAGCGTCGGCGCGGTGTTCCCTGGCGGCATCGCCTACACCAACGACCAGCGCGGCCTCGGCTCGATCACCGGCCGCGTCGGCTACACCTGGGGTCCCGGCCTGGTCTATGTGAAGGGCGGCTACGCCTATTCGGACAACAACGAGAAGGTCACCGTCGGCGGCGTGCCGACCGCCTTCGTCATCACCGGCGATCATCGCAACGGCTACACCGTCGGCGCCGGCCTCGAATACATGTTCGCCCCGAATTGGTCGGCCAAGGCCGAGTACCAGTATTACAATTTCGGCGACGCGAGCTTCACCGCCGGTCCGCTCGCCGGCACCGGCGCCTTCACCACCGACGACCATACCTTCAAGGCGGGCGTCAACTACCGCTTCAACTGGGCAAGCCCGGCCATGGCGCGCTACTGATCGGTTAGCAAGACATTATCGTGATGAGGGGCCGGCGACACTGCCGGCCCCTTCTTTTTTCGCTCTGCGGAACGCACGCAACCGATTGCAGCAATTGCGATTTTTTAACCGCCCTGGCCGATACTCCCCGCCACAAAATATAAAGCAAGGGCGTGGGGGAATTTCGATGGCGATCCGTTTCAGTCTCGGCCGTTTCAAGCCGCGTTTCAAAATGCCGAGATGGGGCGTGCGCGGCAGCCTGTTCGCAGCCTTCATCTTGATCGCGGGCATGGGCCTCGTGATCGCGGCCGGCGCCGGCCTTGCGCTGCAGAATCTCGGCGGACGCATGACTGAACTGAGCGGACGGGACATTCCGCGCCTTTCCGCCAGCCTGCAATTGTCGGCGCTGAGTGCGAGCCTCGCGGCGCAGGGACCGGCCCTGCTTGCGGCGCAGAGCGACGACGCCCTGAACGAACGTACCAAGAAGCTCAGGGAATTGCAGGAGCAGACGCAGCAGAAGCTCAACGAGATCATCGAGCTCGGCGGCGACAAGAGCGTCGTCTCGGGGCTCAGCGATACGATAAAGAGCATCAACGAGGCGGCTCAGAGCCTGACGAAAGCCGCCCGCGAACGGCTCGACCTCGCGGCGCTGCACGAGAAGCAATATGACGCGCTTCGCACCGCGCAGGGCGCGTTCGTCGGCGCAGCGAGCCCGGCGATGCTGGACGCGCAGACCCGCGTCAATGCCATTCTCGGGTCAGCCGACCTGTCAGCCGCAGACGCGACCGACGCCGCGCAGACCGTCGGTCAGCTCGGCAACGTCGTCGCCAGCGGCAATCTCGCCGCCGCCAACATGAGCGCGGCGCTGTCGGCGAACACCAGCGACAAGCTCGACGACATCCAGAAGGAATTCAAGACGGCGCAGGGGCGCCTGCGGTCGAACCTCGATCTGTTGCCGGACAACCAAGGCAACAAGATGCTGCGCGACACCGCGGAAAAGCTGCTCGCGCTCGGCACCGGCAAGACCGGCGTGTTCAATTTGCGCGAAAAGGAGCTCGACTCCATCGACTATGGTCAGACCATCCTGGACGAGACGCGCAAGCTCAATGTCGGCCTCGGCATCAGCGTGCAGCAGCTCGTCGACGGCGTGCAGAAAGAGACCAACGCCTCGACCCTCCAGGCGCGGCAGGAGATTTCGCTCGCGACGTCGGTCATGCTGGGCTTGGGCGCGCTGATGCTGGTCGGCTCGGCGCTGTTCGTATGGCTCTATGTCGGCCGCAACATCCTGCGCCGGATCGGCGCCTTGCAGCAGTCGATGCAGCTGCTCGCGAACGGGGATCTCGAAACCGAGATCTACCGCTCGAAGAACCACAACGACGAAATCTCCGTCATGGCGAACACGCTGCAGGTGTTCCGGGAGAGCATGATCGAGACCCGCGCGCTGACCAGCGAGCAGGACAAGGACCGTATCGCCAAGGCCGAGCGGGCCGCGCGCATGGAGGCGAAGATCGCCCAGTTCGAAAGCACGGTGCGCTCCGCACTCGATAATCTGGCCCAATCGGCCAATTCGATGCAATCGACCGCGCAGAGCATGTCGAACACCGCCGACCAGTCCAACGCGCTGGTCAACGCGGTCGCCTCCGCCGCGGAGGAGACGTCGGTCAACGTGCAGACCGTCTCGGCCGGCACCGAGCAGCTGTCCTCCTCGATCCAGGAGATCAGCCGCCAGGTCGTGACCTCCGCCGAGATCGCCAAAAAGGCGGTCGACGAAGCGGGAGCGACCGACGCCACGGTGCAGAGCCTTGCCGACAGCGCGAGCCGCATCAGCGTCGTCGTCGACCTGATCCAGACCATCGCCTCGCAGACCAATCTGCTCGCGCTCAACGCCACCATCGAGGCGGCGCGCGCCGGCGAGGCCGGCCGCGGCTTCGCGGTGGTTGCCTCCGAGGTGAAGAGCCTGGCCAGCCAGACCGCCAAGGCGACCGACGAGATCCGCACCCAGATCGCCAGCATGCAGTCAGTCACGACCTCCGCGGTCGGCGCAATCCAGGGCATCGGTCGGATCATCGGCGAGATCAACGACGTCACCACCACGATCGCTGCCGCGGTCGAAGAGCAGGGCGCCGCGACGCGCGAAATCGCCCGCAACATCCAGCATGCCGCCGGCGGCACCAGCGAGGTCTCCAGCAACATCGTCGGCGTCTCCACCGCGTCCGCCGAAGCCGGCGCTGCGGCCACCGAGGTGCTGAGCGCCTCGGACGCGCTGCGGCGCGAGGCCGATATGCTGCGCGGGGAGATCGACGCCTTCCTCAACGACATGCGGGCGGCGTAAGAGCCCTATCCTGTAGCCTGGATGGAGCGTAGCGCAATCCGGGTTACGGAAAACTGCCTCGGTATGACCGCCATGCTGTCGCCGCCCAGCATCCTTTTTCGGCTGGCGCCCTGCGCGCACTGGGTTTAAGCCGATAGCATGAGCTCGAAAACCGACACCCCGCAGTCCTCGGCCGAGGCCCTGCGCTACCCCTGGGAACAGCATCCCGGCCCCGAACAGGTGGTCGAGGTGCGGCCCGGCGTGTTGTGGGCGCGGCTGAAGCTGCCGTTCCGCCTCAACCACGTGAACATCTACCTGCTCGCCGATGGCGACGGCTATGCGATGATCGATGCCGGCTTCGGCAACGAGGAGACGATCGAGGCCTGGACGAAGCTGTTCGACGGACCGCTGAAAGGCGTCAACATCACGCGCCTGATCGTCACCCACTCCCACCCGGATCATGTCGGTCTCGCCGGTTGGATCGTCGAGCGGTTCGGCTGCCCGCTGGTGATGTCGCAGGTCGAATATCTGCAATCGGTCTATCACCAGAACCGCGGCACCGAGGAGCGGCGCGAGGCGCAGCGGCTGTTCTTCCGCCGCCATGGCATGGACGAGTCGCTCACCGAAAAGCTGCTCGGCCGCGGCCAGGACTATCTGAAGCGCGTCTCGGTGCTGCCGCCGTCCTACCGCCGCATCTCGCATGGCGACGACGTCGTGATCGGCACGCGCCGCTTCAAGGTCATCACCGGCGGCGGCCACGCCCTCGACCAGGTGATGCTGTATTGTGCCGACGACAAGCTGTTCCTCTCCGCCGACCAGGTGCTGAGCAAGATCTCGCCGAATGTCAGCGTCTGGGCGGTCGAGCCCGACCAGAATTCGCTCGGCGAATATCTGGCCTCGCTCGCCAGCCTGACCACGACGCTGCCCTATGACGTGCTGGTGCTGCCCGGCCATGGCGTGCCGTTCTACGGATTGAAGACCCGCATCAAGCAGCTCGCCGACCACCACGAAGAGCGCTGCCGATTGATCGCGGAAGCCTGCCGTGAGGTGCCGCAAACCTCGCGCGCCCTGGTGCCCGTGGTGTTCAACAAGCACGTGCTGGACGAGCACCAGATGGGCTTTGCCGCCGGCGAGCTCGTCGCCCACGTCAACTACATGATCGTCGAGGGCCGCCTCACGCCCGAGATGCAGGACGGCGTGCTGCAGTTTCGGACGACGTGAGCTCTTCGCCTCTCCCCGCCTGCGGGGAGAGGCCGACACGCGAAGCGTGGCGGGTGAGGGGGAATCTCCGCGAGTCCAACTCTCACCGTCCCCGCGGAGAGTCCCCCTCACCCCCGACCCTCTCCCCGCAAGCGGGGAGAGGGAGAAGACCTCACTTCATGTTCGCGATCGCGTGCAGCGCCGCGATGTAGCCGAACGGCCCGAGCCCGCAGATCACGCCGGTCGCCACGAACGAGATCTTGGAGTGCCGGTGATATTCGTCACGGGCGTGGATGTTGGAGATGTGCACCTCCAGCACCGGGCCCTCGAACGTCTTGATCGCGTCCATGATCGAGACCGAGGTGAAGGAGAGGCCGGCCGGATTGATGACGATGGCGTCGGCGTCCTGCCGCGCCGACTGGATCAGATCGACCAGCACGCCCTCGTGATTGGACTGGTGGAAGGCGAGCTTGAGGCCGAGCCTGGCGGCTGCCTCCTCGCAGCTCGCGTTGACCTCCGCGAGCGTCGTCGTGCCGTAGATGTGCGGCTCGCGGATGCCGAGCATGTTGAGGTTGGGACCGTTGAGGATCATCACGCGCTTCATGGAAGGATCCTTTCGAGAGCCTGGTTGAGCAAGGAAAGCGCGCGCCGGGCCGCGACGGAAGACCATAGGTTGGGGTTGAACCCTCGCCCCGGCAGATGGTGCAGAGCAGCATTACATGTCGCGCAGGATTGATCGGGATCAAACTGAGACGCGCCGGATAGGGCATTTTGCCCAAATGCCCCACAGATCCAAATGTGGGATAGCGCATAGACATTGGAGCTGGAAAAGCTCTAAGTAGACGCGTCCCCTTGGTCAGGTTCCGTTGCAGGTTTGCCGATGGATTACGCCCAATTCTTCGATTCCGCCCTCGATCGTCTCCACACCGAGCGGCGTTATCGCGTGTTCGCCGACCTCGAACGCACGGCCGGCCGGTTCCCGCATGCGGTCTGGCACTCGCCCAAGGGCAAGCGCGACGTCGTGATCTGGTGCTCCAACGACTATCTCGGCATGGGCCAGCATCCGAAGGTGGTCGGCGCCATGGTCGAGACCGCCACCCGCGTCGGCACCGGCGCCGGCGGCACCCGCAACATCGCCGGCACGCACCATCCGCTGGTGCAGCTCGAAGCCGAGCTCGCCGATCTCCACGGCAAGGAAGCCGCGCTGCTGTTCACCTCGGGCTATGTCTCGAACCAGACTGGCATCCCGACCATCGCAAAGCTCATTCCGAACTGCCTGATCCTATCGGACGAGCTCAACCACAATTCGATGATCGAGGGCATCCGCCAGTCCGGCTGCGAGCGGATCGTGTTCCGCCACAACGACGTTGCGCATCTCGAAGAGCTGTTGAAGGCGGCCGGTCCCGATCGGCCGAAGCTGATCGTCTGCGAAAGTCTCTATTCCATGGACGGCGATGTCGCGCCGCTCGCCAGGATCTGCGATCTCGCCGAGAAATATGGCGCGATGACCTATGTCGACGAAGTCCACGCCGTCGGCATGTACGGCCCGCGCGGCGGCGGCATCGCCGAGCGCGACGGCGTGATGCATCGCATCGACATTCTCGAGGGCACGCTGGCCAAGGCGTTCGGCTGTCTCGGCGGCTACATCGCCGCCAACGGCCAGATCATCGACGCCGTGCGCTCCTATGCGCCGGGCTTCATCTTCACCACGGCGCTGCCGCCGGCGGTCTGCTCGGCCGCGACCGCCGCGATCAGGCACCTGAAGACGTCGAGCTGGGAGCGCGAACGCCACCAGGACCGTGCCGCCCGCGTCAAGGCGATCCTCAATGCCGCCGGCCTGCCGGTGATGTCGAGCGACACCCACATCGTACCGCTGTTCGTCGGCGATCCCGAGAAGTGCAAGCAGGCCTCCGACCTGCTGCTCGAACAGCACGGGATCTACATCCAGCCGATCAACTATCCGACCGTCGCCAAGGGCACCGAGCGCCTGCGCATCACGCCCTCGCCCTATCACGACGACGGCCTGATCGATCAGCTCGCCGAAGCGTTGCTGCAAGTGTGGGACCGCCTCGGCCTGCCGCTGCGCGCCAAGTCGCTCGCGGCGGAATAGGGTCCTCTCTTACCCTCCCCTGAAGGGGGAGGGTCGGCTCACATAGAGCGCAGCGATATGGGAGACGGGGTGGGGTGACGGTCTTCCCGCAGCGAACAGTGCCCGTGGGGAGAGATCACCCTACCCCGCTCGCGCTGCGCGCGATCGACCCTACCCTCCAGAGGAGGGTAGGCGCCCGTGGGTGCACGCTCGCACCTTAACGACAACCCCTGTTCCTACCGCCGCACGGCATTTCGCTGTCGCTTGCGTCCGCTCAACGCGCTAGGTTTGCAGGGAAAATGAGCTCGGGCGCCGCCGGCGCCCAGGGAGAGAGCCCCCGACCCATGCTGCACGATTGGGGCGTGATCGCCGCCGCCTTCGGCTATATCGGCTTCCTGTTCCTGGTGGCGAGCCATGGCGACCGCCGCTCGCCGGCCGGGCGCGGCCGCGCCTCCGGGCTGATCTATCCGCTGTCGCTGGCGATCTACTGCACGTCCTGGACCTTCTTCGGGTCGGTCGGCTTCGCCACCCGCACCTCGACCGATTTCCTCGCGATCTATGTCGGCCCGATCCTGATGATCGGGTTAGGGGCCGGGGTGCTCCGACGCGTGATCCAGCTGGCGAAAGCCCACAACATCACCTCGATCGCCGACTTCATCGGGGCCCGCTACGGCAAGAGCCAGGCGGTGGCGGCGACCGTCGCCGCAATCGCGATCATCGGCTCGGTGCCCTATATCGCGCTCCAGCTCAAGGCGGTGGCTTCCTCGCTGGGCACAATCCTGAGCGAAGACCAGGCCTTCTCGCACATCCCGATCCTCGGCGACATGGCGCTGATGGTGACGCTGACGATGGCGGCCTTCGCTGTGCTGTTCGGCACGCGACAGACCGACGCGACCGAGCACCAGCACGGCCTGATGCTGGCGATCGCGACCGAATCCATCATCAAGCTGGTCGCCTTCCTCGCCGCCGGCATCTTCGTCACCTTCTGGATGTTCTCGCCGCATGAATTGATCGAGCGCGCGATGAGGACGCCGGAAGCGGTGCGCGCCATCAATTATTCGCCGTCGATCGGCAACTTCCTGACCATGACGTTGCTGTCGCTGTGCGCGATCATGCTGCTGCCGCGCCAGTTTCACGTCAGCGTGGTGGAGAATTCCTCGGATGCCGAGGTCGGCCGCGCGCGCTGGCTGTTTCCGCTCTACCTCGTCGCCATCAACCTGTTCGTGATCCCGATCGCGCTCGCCGGCCTCGTGACCTTCCCGTTCGGCACGGCCGACCCTGATATGTATGTGCTGGCCCTGCCGATCGAGAACGGCGCGAACCTGCTCAGCGTCGTCGTTTTCGTCGGCGGGCTGTCGGCGGCGACCGCCATGGTGATCGTCGAATGCGTCGCGCTCTCCATCATGGTCTCGAATGACCTCGTGGTGCCGCTGGTGCTGAAACGTCGGCCGGAGGGGCGCGCCGGCGGGGCCGATTTCAGCAACTTCCTGCTGCGCTCGCGCCGACTCGCGATCTTCGCCATCATGGTGATGGCCTATTTCTACTATCGCGCGCTCGGCAGCACCCAGCTCGCGGCGATCGGCCTGCTCTCCTTTGCCGCCATCGCCCAGCTCGCCCCGAGCTTCTTCGGCGGCCTGCTCTGGCGGCGCGCGACCGCGCGCGGGGCGATCGGCGGCATGCTGGTCGGGTTTGCGGTGTGGCTCTACACGCTGTTCATGCCGAGCTTCATGGATTCCTCGACGTCAGGCATCCTGCTGCTGCAGCACGGCCCGTTCGGCATCGAGGCGCTGCGGCCGCAGGCACTGTTCGGCGCCGACCTGCCGCCCCTGATGCACGGCGTGATCTGGTCGCTGTCCCTCAACATCCTGACCTATGTGCTGCTGTCGCTGGCGCGCCGGCCGTCTTCCATCGAACTGCTGCAGGCCGATCTGTTCGTGCCCAATACGCTCGCACCGATCTCCCCGAGCTTCCGCCGCTGGCGCAGCACCGTCACCGTGCAGGACATCCAGACCACGGTGGCGCAGTATCTCGGGCCCGACCGCGCACGGCACTCCTTCGAGGCCTTCTCGGCGCGGCGCAACGTGCGGCTGGAGCCCGGTGCGCCCGCCGATTTCGAGCTGCTGCAACACGCCGAGCATCTGATTGCCTCCTCGATCGGCGCGGCCTCCTCCCGCCTCGTGATGTCGCTGCTGCTGCGCAAGCGGACGGTCTCCGCCAAGGCCGCGCTGAAGCTGCTCGACGATTCGCACGCCGCGCTGCATTTCAACCGCGAGATCCTGCAGACCGCGCTCAACCATGTGCGCCAGGGCATCGCCGTGTTCGACGCCGATCTGCAACTGATCTGCTCCAATCGGCAGTTCGGCGACCTCCTCAATGTGCCACTGCATCTGATCCAGTTCGGCACGCCCTTGCGCGAGATCCTGGAATTCATCGGCCTCGGCGATCCGAACGATCCGCTCGAGCGCGAGGCCCTGCTGGAACGGCGCCTTGCGGCCTACACCACCGACAGTGAGCCTTATCTCGAGCGCCTGCCGGAACGCCACATGGTGATCGAAGTGCTCACCAACCGCATGCCCGGCGGTGGCTTCGTCATCACCTTCACCGACGTCACGCCGACCTTCGAAGCCGCCGAAGCGCTGGAGCGCGCCAATGCGACGCTGGAAAAGCGCGTGCGCGACCGCACCGAGGAGCTGACGCGGCTGAACTCCGAGCTGGCCATCGCCAAGAGCGCGGCGGAGGATGCCAGCATCTCCAAGACGCGTTTCCTCGCCGCCGCCAGCCACGACATCCTGCAGCCGCTGAATGCGGCGCGGCTCTACGTCACGAGCCTCGTCGAGCGCCAGCACAATGGCGAGGAGACGCGGCTGGTCGAGAACATCGACGAATCGCTGCAGGCGATCGAGGAAATCCTCGGCGCGCTGCTGGACATCTCCAGACTCGACGCCGGCGCGATGGCGACCTCGATCTCGAGCTTCAAGATGGCCGATCTGATGCGCTCGCTGGAAATCGAGTTCGCGCCGATCGCGCGCGCCAAGGGACTGGAGCTCGCCTTCGTGCCCTGCTCGCTGCCGGTCGAGTCGGACCGGCTCCTGCTGCGGCGCCTGCTCCAGAACCTGATCTCGAACGCGATCAAGTATACCCCCCGCGGCCGCGTGCTGGTCGGCTGCCGCCGCCGCGGCGCCTCGCTCAAAATCTGCGTCTACGACACCGGCGTCGGTATCCCCGCGGTTAAGCGCGGCGAGATCTTCAAGGAGTTCCATCGCCTGGAGCAGGGCGCGCGGATCGCGCGCGGTCTGGGCCTCGGCCTCTCGATCGTGGAACGCCTGGCCCGCGTGCTCAAGCACGGCATCGCCATCGACGGCAATCGAAGCGGCGGCTCGGTGTTCTCGGTGACCGTGCCGACGGCGAAGGCGGTCACCCACACCGCGGCCGTGACCAGCGCGACGCCGCTGGCGCGCACACCGATCTCGGGCGCGCTGATCGTCTGCATCGAGAACGATGCGGCGATCCTCGACGGCATGCGCACGCTGCTCAAGGCCTGGGACGCCGAGGTGATCGCGGTCGCCGATCCCGAAGGCGCGATCGCCGCGATCGAAACCGCCGGCCGCCGCGTCACCGGCCTTCTGGTCGATTATCACCTCGATCGCGGCAACGGCATCGCCGCCATCCGCGAGATCCGCCGCCGTTTCGGCGATACCATCCCTGCGATCCTGATCACGGCCGATCGCAGCCCCGCCGTGCAGGTCGCCGCGCGCGACGAGAAGATCGCGGTGCTCAACAAGCCGGTGAAGCCGGCTTCGCTGCGTGCTCTGCTCGGGCAGTGGCGCACGCAGCAGATGGTGGCAGCGGAATAGGACGCCGTCAGTAGTCGGTCGATACGCTAAGCGCGCGCCATTTCTCCAGCTCGTCGAGACGCTGCCGGTCCGTCGCCGCGATGGCGTTGACGGCATCGCTGCCGAGCGCGATGCGCAGAGGCGGGTGATCCATGTTCGCGAGCTGCAATACCACGTCGGCCGCCTTGGCGGGATCACCGGGCTGACGGCCATCGTAGTCGCGCTGCATCCTGACGGCGGCACCGACCACCGCGTCGTACTCCGGACGTCCTTCGTCGGTCTCATGCGAGGTCTGGGCAAAGCCGGTCCGGAAGCCGCCGGGCTCAACGATGGTCACATGCACGCCGATCAGCGCCATCTCGCGCGCCAGCGATTCCGAAAAGCCTTCGATACCCCATTTCGCCGCCGAATAGGGCGCGCGGGCCGGCGCGCCGATGCGGCCGCCGACCGACGAGACCTGCATGATGTGCCCGCGGCGCTGCTTGCGCAGCACCGGGATCGCCGCCTTGGTGACGATGATGGTGCCGATCAGATTGGCCTCGATCTGCTGCCGGAACGAGGCGAGGCTGGTGTCCTCGACCGAGCCGAGATCGCCATAGCCGGCATTGTTCACGACGACGTCGAGACCGCCGAAGGCTTCCACCGCGAGGTCGATCGCCGCTTGCGCTGCCGCTTCGTCGGTCACATCAAGCGTTGCCAGCCGCAGTCCTTCCCCGAAACGTTCGCGCAGCGGTTCGAGCGGGTCGAGCTTGCGAGCCGTGGCCACCACCCGGTCGCCCGCAACGAGTGCGGCTTCCGTGATGGCGCGCCCCAACCCGCGCGAACTGCCGCTCATGAACCAGGTCTTCATTCCAGTCTCCGCAAGGACTTAAGGCGCGAGCCGCGTGAACACGTAATCGTGGTTCTTGGCACGGGCTTCGTGACAGCCCCAGCAGGTGCGGTGCTGGGCCTCGTCAACCGGCTTGCCGTTGATGAAGCGGCCAAAGCCCCAGCCTCCAGTGGAGGCATATTTCTTGGAATCCTTGACCATCACCTGGACCGTCGTAGCAGCACCGGGGATCGTCGCGGATGCAAATTCAGGTGATTGCTTCCGCTTCCAAGCGCGCTTGACCAACACGGTCCCGTCCGGGAACGGAAGCTTGCCGGCCTGGTAGGCATCGATGGCAGCCTGGTTGCCGACGACAGCGCGCAGTTCGTCGAGCGGCGCAGCCTCCTCGGCCGGCGCGATCAGCTCCCACTGCTTGTAGCCGGCGGGGATCGTGACGCCGAAGATCGGCGAGGCGTTGGCGGCCGTGCTTTCAGCCGGCGTCTGCGCCGAGACGATCGTGGCGAGATACGGCACGCAGGTCAGCAGAATGACGACGAGAACCACGGCAAGAACGATCACCGTGGAGAATGCGAAGGTTTTCTTTTCGGGTTCGGGCGCGGTCATGATCTCTCAACAGGCTCGGAGCGACGGATATCCTCCGGTCCAGCCGGGCTGAACCGGAGGCGGACAATATCCTCAGGCGCCGCCGTCGGCGTCGATGATGGCCTTGGCGAAGGCTTGCGGCGCTTCCTGCGGCAGATTGTGGCCGACGCCGCCGGTGATCAGGCGAAACTCGTATCGGCCTGAGAACTTCTTGGCATAGGCGCTGGGATCGGGATGGGGCGCGCCGTTGGCATCGCCCTCCATCGTGATCGTCGGCACCTCGATCTGCGGAGCTGCGGCCAGCTTCTTTTCGAGATGCTCGTATTTTGCCTCGCCCTGGGCGAGCCCGAGCCGCCAGCGGTAATTGTGGATCGTGATCGCGACATGATCCTTGTTGTCGAGCGACGCTGCGCTTCTGTTGAAGGTGGCGTCGTCGAACTTCCACTGCGGCGAGGCCAGCTTCCAGATCAGCTTGGCGAAATCATGCGTGTACTTCTCGTAGCCGGCCCGGCCGCGCTCGGTCGCGAAGTAGAACTGGTACCACCATTGCAGCTCGGCCGACGGCGGCAGCGGCGTATTGCCCGCAGCCTGGCTGGAGATCAGATATCCGCTGACCGACACCAGCGCGCGGCACCGCTCCGGCCACAGCGCGGCGATGATGTCGGCGGTGCGTGCACCCCAGTCGAAGCCGGCGACGACGGCCTTCTTGATCTCGAGCTTGTCCATCAGCGCGATGATGTCGGACGCCATCGCGGCAGGCTCGCCATTGCGCGGCGTCTCGCTGGAGAGGAAGTGCGTCGAGCCGTAACCGCGCAGATGAGGGATGATGATGCGATAGCCGGCCTGCGCCAGGATCGGTGCGACCTCGATGAAGGCGTGAATGTCGTAGGGCCAGCCGTGCAGCAGGATCGCCACCGGACCGTTCGAGGGACCCGCCTCGGCATAGCCGACATTGAGGACGCCGGCTTCGATCTGCTTGATCGCGCCGAAGGACGCATTCGACCCTTGAGATCGCTGCGGTTCGGTCTCGGCACGAGCGAACGCGATCATGCCGATACCGGCGGCGGCAGCTCCGGTGGCGATGCCGAGAAACTGGCGGCGGTGCTGATCAATGATCCGTTTCATGATGGTGTTACCTTGTCGTGGTTGATGATGGTGCGTCAGATCAGCGCGACCGTGACGTCGATGTTGCCGCGGACGGCCTTGGAGTAGGGGCAGGTTTGATGCGCTTCATCGATGATGCCGCGTGCGATCTCGGGGTCGAGACCCGGCAGGCTGACATTGAGGCGCGCCCTCAGCGCGTAGGCGCCCTCGTCGAGCACGAGATCGATCTCCGTATCGATCGCGCTTTTCCTGGGAAGGGTCACCTTCTGCTTGCGCGCGGCGAGTTCCATGGCGCCTTCGAAGCAGGCCGACCAGCCGGCCGCAAACAATTGCTCGGGATTTGTGCCGATGCCGGCCCCGCCCGGCGGCGACAGCTTGACGTCGAGGCGACCGTCGGAACTGCGCGATATGCCGTCTTGCCGGCCGCCGCTGGTGTGGGTCCGGGCCGTGTAGAGCAGTTTTGCCGTGTGCGTCATGAAGAGCTCCTTGCCGTCGCGCAAACTGACTAGCAGCGACGCGCTCCGGAGACCCGTTTGGACTTGTGAGAAGTTGTGAGGCCGGCGCAGAAGCTGTTACGAGGCCTGCAAACAAGGTCTGAGGCCGATGCAATGCAGGCCTTGCGGGATGGCTGCCCTCTGGCTATCCGGTTCGCAAATGAGCAAGATTTCGCGATGACCACGCCGACCGGGCCAAGACTCTCGTTCGGACCATTCACCGTGGCGCCACATGAAAGGCTCGTGACGCGCGACGGCGTCACAGTGCCGCTGGGTGCGAAGGCGTTCGACGCGCTGATCGCACTGATGTCGCGGCCGAACGAGGTCGTCAGCAAATGGGATCTGATGGCGCTGGTGTGGCCCGGCATCACCGTCGAAGAGGCCAATCTGCGCTTTCACATCGCCGCCCTCCGCAAGGCGCTCGGCGACGGCAAAGACGGGGCGCGATACATCACGACGCTCTCCGGGCGCGGCTATTGCTTCGTGGCACCGATCTCGCACACGCAGCTTCAGGCGGCGCGGCGCTCGTCCCCGCCGATGGAACTGCCGCCGGTCAAGCTGCCGAATCGGCTGCAACGGATGATCGGGCGCGACCAGGCGGTCGCCACCATCTCCGACAAGCTTCTCACCTCGCGCTTCGTCACGATCGTCGGTCCGGGCGGCGTTGGCAAGACTGCCGTCGCGGTGGCGATCGCCCACGACCTGCTCGCGACGTTCTCCGACGCCGCACATTTCGTCGACCTTGCCGCGCTCAGCGATCCCGATCTCGTGATCACCTCGATCCTGTTGATGCTCGGCTTGCCGGCCGAGACCGACGATCCCCTGCCCGCGCTGCTCGCGCATGTCAGGGACAAGCGGATGCTGCTCATCCTCGACAATTGCGAGCATGTCATCGCCGCGGCGGCACCGCTGGCTTCGGCGATCTTCCACGCTGCGCCTGATGTGCACATCCTCGCCACCAGCCGCGAAGCCCTGCGCGTCGAGGGCGAGCAGGTCTATCGATTGGCACCGCTCGCCGTACCGCCTGATAGTGCCGGGCTGAGTGCGGCGGCTGCGCAGACCTATCCCGCGCTTCAGCTCTTCATCGAACGGGCGACCGCTGGCGGCGCGCAGATCGCACTCGACGATACCAACGCCGCGACTATCGCGAGGATCTGCCGCAACCTTGACGGCATGGCCCTGGCGATCGAGCTCGCCGCAGGCCGGGTCGAAGCTTACGGCCTGGAGCAGACGGCCGCGCTGCTCGACGAGCGTCTCAATCTGCTCTGGCAGGGCCAGCGCACCGCGCCGCCGCGGCAGAAGACGTTGCGGGCGACGCTGGACTGGAGCTACGGGCTGCTGTCCGACATCGAGCGCCTCGTCCTCCGCAGGCTGGCGGTCTTCGCAGGTCACTTCACCATCGACGCCGCCCTCGAGGTCGTCCCGGATGAACGTGCCGACCGCTCCCATTTGTTCGATGCCATCGACAGTCTCGTCGCCAAATCGATGGTCGCGCCGCGGCCGGTCGGCGCCATGATGCGCTACCGTCTGCTCGATACCACGCGCGCCTATCTGCTCGAGATCGAGCCGAACGACGCCGCGCTCGCCGCCCGCCACGCGGCCTACTACCGGCGATGGCTGGAGCAGGCCGGCAGCACTTGGGCGGCAACGCCGAATGCCGACGAACGGGCGATCCACTTCTCCGCGCTCCACAACGTGCGTGCCGCGCTGGACTGGTGCTTTGGCGCGGGCGGCGACGCCAGCGCCGGCATCACGCTCGCCGCCGCGGCAGCGCCGATCTTCCTCGCGATGTCTCTTCTGATCGAATGCCGGCGCTGGTCGGAACGGGCACTGCTTGCCATGACCCCGTCCGCGCGCGGCAGCGCCGATGAAATGCACATCCAGGCCGCCCTCGGGCTGACCCTGATGTTCACGCGCGGCGGCAGCGAGGCGGCGCGCGTGGCCTTGAGCAGGAGCCTTGCGATCGCGGAGGCGCGCGGCGACGCGCCGAACCAGCTGCAGCTGCTCGGCCGCATGCATATCTTTCACGAACGGATGGGGCAGTTCGACGCAGCGCTTGGTTATGCGCAGCAGAGCCTTGCGGTCGCGCAGCCGCTCGGCGATCCCGGCTCGATCGTCCTCGCCCATTCGCTGCTCGGGGTTTCGCTGCATCTGGCCGGCGAGCACCGCGACGCGCTGAAGATGCTGGAGGTCGCATGGCAAGGGCCGGGCGCGGAACGAACCAGCACCATTCATGGCTTCGATCATCGCAACCGGGCCGGCATCACGCTGGCGCGCGAACTCTGGTTGCAGGGCCGTCCCGCGGACGCGCGGCAGCTGGCGCAACAGACGGTGACTGAAGCCGCGCAAATGGAGCATCCGATCACGCTCTGCATCGCGTTGATCTGGGCGGTCTCGATCTCGCTCTGGGACGGCGATCTCGACGGCGCCGAGCAGAGCATCGACCAATTCATCGCGCATGCCGAATCTCGCTCGATGGGTCCCTATCTCGTGGTGGGCCGCGGCGTGAAAGGCGAACTGGCGATCCGGCGGGGAGACGCCGCGCAAGGCGTCGATACGATCTTCGCTTGCCTACGCGAGCTCCACGAGGCCGGCTACGAACTGCTCACCACGACCTTCAACATCGCGCTGGTTCAAGGCTTGTTGGCGCTTGGACAGATCGAGCAGAGTGCGCGCCTGATCGAGGATGCGATCCGCCTCGTCGATCAGGGCGGCGATCATCTCTACATGCCCGAATTGCTGCGGATGAAAGGCAGAGTTCTGTTGTCGCTGCCCGAGCCCGACGCCGAGCAGGCACAAGCCCACTTCATGCAATCCCTGGATCTCAGTCGCCAACAAGGCGCCACGGCCTGGGAGCTGCGCGCCGCGATCGATCTCGCCGGGCTGTTTGCCGGACGCGGGCAGCGCGACGAGGCGAAGCGATGGCTCCAATCGGCGCTCGAAGGCTTTGCCGAGGGCTCCGAAACGGCGGATATCAGAGCGGCCAGCGTGCTTCTGACCACGCTGTAGCGGATCACCCCGTCGGCGTGCCCTGCTTCCACTGGCCGCCGGTGATCTTCGCCGCCGCGATTACCGCCTGCGTCCGGCTCTCGACGCCGAGCTTCTGCAGGATCGCCGTGACAGGGGCCTTGGCGTCACGCAAGGTCTCGACCCCGAACCGCTTCGGAATGAAGCCGGACGCGCCGAAATGCCTCGGTTGACGTCCCTCAGTTCTTGGGCTGCCCGAAATCGATCAATGGTGGCGGCAGCTCGACGTCCGGAATCTCGATCTTGATCTTCTCCAGATCCACCTTGATCGGGGCGTCCAGCAACCCGGTGACAGTGATCGGGAATGCGATCACGACCGCAACCATGATCGCCTGCAGACCGATCCACGGCACCGCGCCCCAATAGATGTCTGAACTCTTGACTTCCTTCGGCGCCACGCCGCGCAAATAGAACAGCGCGAAGCCAAAGGGGGGATGCAGGAAGGAAGTCTGCATGTTCACGCACAGCATGATCCCAAACCAGATCAAGGCAGCATCCGCGCCGACGACAGGGGTGAGGAGCTTGAGGGCGGTCGGCGCGACCATGGGGACAATAATGAAGGCAATCTCGAAGAAGTCGAGGAAGAAGGCGACAAAGAAGATGAACAGATTGATGAAGATTAAGAAGCCCCACACACCGCCCGGCAACGATGTCAGCATATGTTCGAGCCAGACGCCCCCGTTGCAGCCGAGAAAGACAATCGAGAAACAGGTCGATCCAATGAGGATAAAAGTCACCATGCAAGTGATGCGCATGGTGGTCTCATAACCCTGCTTTACCAGCAAGCGCAGGTCGGGAATCCTGATTACCTCGAGACACAGCCAGGCCACTGCCAGATAGGCAGTCGCGAACGCAATCTTGAACGGCAGATTCGGCGTGAAGTAGATGCCGATGATGGTGCCGATTCCGGCAGCGGCGACGCCGACGAGCAAGACCTTGTGACCGGCCGAGCTGAAATCCTTGTGATGGATGACGGCGAGGACGATCGCGCCGACGGCGCCCATCGCGCCCGCTTCGGTCGGCGTGGCGAGGCCCAGCATCATCGTGCCGAGCACCACGAAGATCAGAACGGCGGATGGAATGATGCCTAGAAGGCATTTGCGCCAGAGCGCCCAGCCCTTGAGCGTCCTCGCTTCCTTGGGCACCGCCGGGACATGGCCCGGCTTGACGATGCTCAGAACGAAGGTGTAGCCCGCGAACAGCGCAATCTGGAGGATCGATGGCCCCCAGGCGCCCAGATACATGTCGCCCACTGACTTGCCGAGCTGGTCCGCGAGCACGATCAGAACCAGCGAAGGAGGCACCAGCTGCGTTATGGTGCCGGAGGCTGCGAGCACGCCGGTGATGTAGCGCACGTTATAGCCGTAGCGGATCATGACCGGCATCGAGATCAGCGCCATCGCGATCACCTGCGCGGCCACGGTGCCTGTGATGGCACCGAGGATGAAGCCGACGATGATCACGGAATAGCCGAGACCGCCGCGAACGGGGCCAAACAGCTGCCCCATCGAATCCAGCATGTCCTCTGCGAGGCCGCATCGTTCGAGGATCGCGCCCATGAACGTGAAGAATGGGATGGCCAGCAGCAGCTCGTTGGCCAGAACGCTGCCGTAGATGCGCTCCGGGATCGCCTGGAGGAAGCTGAACTCGAAAAATCCCAAATGGATCGCGAGAAATCCGAACGAGAGCCCGAGGGCGGCCAGCGTGAAGGCGACCGGAAAGCCGATGAGCATCGCCAGAACAAGTCCGCCGAACATCAGCGGCGGCATCATCTCGATCGTGATCATTGGGTCGGCCGCTCGTATTTCGCATCGATGGTGACTTCACCGCGCAAGGCGGCGGCGCGCTTGATGACCTCCGAGATACCTTGCAAAGCCAGCATGAAGAATCCGGCCGGCAGCACAAATTTGATCGGCCAGCGCATGAGGCCGCCGGCATTGTTGGACATTTCGCCGATGACGAACGAGTTGTAGAACATCGCCCAAGACAGGTAGCTGAGGAGCAGGCAGGCCGGGACGAGGAAGACCAATGTCCCGATCAGGTCCAGCCACAGCTGGCCGCGTTCGGAGAGCATGAGATAAAGGATCTCGACGCGGACGTGCTCGTTGCGCTTGAAGGTGTAGGACGCGCCGAACATCACGACGACGGCGAACATGTACCACTGCGTTTCGAGCCAGCTGTTCGAGCTGTAGCTGAAGGCGTAGCGGATCATCGCATTCACAGCGCTGACCAGACAGGCCGCGAGCACCAGAATGTTGCAGACGCTGCCGACCTTTTCGTTCAGCCAGTCGATCGCCGTACTTATCGCCAACAATGGGCGCATTGCAGACTTTTCCCCGCTCGCTGAGTGCTACCTCCAAGCAGGCAGGATCATGCCGACGCAATAGCTGTCGTCCATGCCCATGCGGAAGTTAGGTCACCCTCCCGACGCTTCCGCCCGTTCTTATTGTCGGTTTTTGACGAGCCATGGTTAGGTCTCGCCCGCCGCGTGAAGCAAGGCACCTTTACCGCCAGCCTGTTCCGGGTCAACAGCAAAATGGACAGTTTACCGCGCCGGCATCTAAAATGGCGTCGCAGTGCTTAATTCGGTTGACCTGCAGGGCTGCGAACAACTCGATCGTCGGAGGACCGCCTCCAACGAGCTACAGCGAGGGCAAATTTCGTGGTCGGCGCATTCCTGGTCGTTTTTTCAGTAGTCCTTCTCTGGTTCTTCCTGCCTCGCAACGGACAGTCACATCAATGGATGGCGTTGCCGTTCTTTGACACAGGAATTCCTAAGGCGATCGTCATGTCTGGTCTGACGATGGTGATCGACCGCATCTGCTGACCTTTTGATCTTGTGTGGGTCGTAGAGGCGCGACTAGCCCTCGACATCGTACTGCTTGCAGAGGTGATCCCCAATCTGGACAAGCATGGCAACGCATTCAGGATAGCCCGGCCGATCAGAGGTCGCCTGATCAGCGCTGGCCCGAAACTCCCAGGATTTCCCGTCGCGGAGGACGGAAATCGTGATTCCATCGGGACAGTCGGCGTGGACCTTCAACTCGGCTCTCGCCATGGCGATCAGTTCGCTTTCAGATTTTACGGGCTTGCTCATTCGTTGGCCCTTGATCTCCTAACGAACAACCCCAGCGGCATCATCGTCGCTCGGCATCACCCAATCGAGGGCGAGCAAGCAAGCTTCCAGCAGAACGAAAGCAACAAGGCCGCCAACCAGACCGAAAAAGACGATGGAAAAGGTCCCTAGTAAAAGCGCACAGAAGACATCTGCAAGCACCTTAGACGTGCGATCGGATTGGGTCTGGTTGGCTGCGAAGTACGGCATCTTCATCCTTCGGAGTTTGCCCCCAACTTAGCCACATCTACCACTGGCGGTCTATTCCAAACGACGGCTTATTGGTCCAGCTAATCCATCGATCGAAATGCCCACAACGGGTCAAAACCGCCGAAGCTCTCATCGCACTGAATGATTGCGCTCTGCCGCGAGCCCGGACATCCACCAGTTAACGCGCAAACGCTACCCCGTCGGCGTGCCCTGCTTCCACTGGCTGCCGGCGATCTTCGCCGCGGCAATCACCGCTTGCGTCCGGCTCTCGACGCCGAGCTTCTGCAGGATCGCCGAAACGTGGGCCTTGATCGTGGCTTCGGAGACGCCGAGCTCGTAGGCGATCTGCTTGTTGAGAAGGCCCTCCGACAGCATCATCAGGACGCGAACCTGCTGCGGCGTCAGCGTCACCAGGCGGTCGCGGAGGCGGGTCATGTCGGGGTCGGCGGCGGCGGACAGGTCGGTATCGGCGGGAACCCAGACGTCGCCCTCCATCACCTTGAGGATGGCGTCACGCAAGGTCTCGACCCCGAATCGCTTCGGGATGAAGCCGGACGCGCCGAAATCGAGCGAGCGGCGGATCGTGGCGCTGTCGTCGGAGGCCGAGACGATCACGACCGGAATCGCCGGATATTGCGCGCGCAGATAGATCAGGCCGGAGAAGCCGGAGATCCCGGGCATGGAGAGGTCGAGCAGGACCAGATCGACCTCGGAGGTCTGCTCCAGAAGCTTGGTCAGATCCTCGAAGGTTCCGGCCTCGTCGATCCGGGCCGACGGGAGAACGCCCGCCACCGCCTGCCGCAGCGCATCGCGGAACAGGGGATGATCATCGGCGATGACGAGATTGGGTGTTTGCATTGGCTGTTGCAGTCATCTGTTCCGCAGGCCGACGAAAAGATCGGGAAAGAAGTTCAACTCGTTGCTGATCAAGCAGCAATTGGCGATTGTTTACTGACTGGAGCCGTCTTGCAAGGCAACCTTCCGCCCGTAGTCGCAAGGCAGTTAATCACAGGGGCGAACCAATTGATGTTGCAGCGCAAAAAGCCACTGACGGGTCTCATCAGTCCCTGAACAGCAGGTCCCCGGTCAACTCCTCGATCACAGCGACCGCTTGAAGCGCTGCCCTCAATCGCTCGCGATCACGGGCCGACAACGGCTTGACCAACACCGCATTGGAGGGCGGCGTCCCCTGCGCCACATCCGCAATCTGTTGCGACACGATCAGCTCCAGAAAGATACCATGGGCCTCGTCGAGCGCATCGAGATCAGTCTCGCCACGGCCAACCAGGGCCTTCACGCCCGCGAGGCGTTGCGATGTCGATCGACCCATCACATGGTAAAGGATCGCCATCGCACGCGCCGCAGCGACCAGGCCGAACAGCCCTGCCGCCTTGAGGTCGATGCGACCGCCGTCAGTGCGAATGCCGCCGAAGAATTTCAGGCTCGCAGGGACGGTGATCCCTTCGACCAGAAGCTTGGCGAACGCGACCTGCCCCTCGGCTGCCGCGAAAGCCGCCTGCCTGACCGCGACGGCAAGGCTGCCGTCGCCATGAACGGCCCGGAGATCGAAGAAGATATCGACCGACAGCAGATCCTTTGGACTGGAGCGGCAGACCCAGTGCTCGATGCGGTCCCGCCACGTTGCAACCGAGCCGCGCCAGGGTGGGTTTTTCGCCATGACGCCCCCCTTGCAATAGGGCACACCGGCCTCGTGCAGAGTATCTGCAACGTGCACTGCGAACGTCTCAAACCAGCGATCCTCGTCGCCTCCCGGCTCGCCTTGCGCGAAGATCACGGCATTGTCCTGATCCATCGCCAGCAGGCTTTCGCCGCGCCCGGCAGACCCGAGCACGATCAGCGTGTATGGCGTTGGGGCCGCGCCCCGACCGCGATCCCGCATGATCCGCTCGGCGATCACAGCGGCCTGACGGGTGAGGGCGCAGAGCTCGCTGGAGATCACCTCCGCAATCTGACGCCCGGTCAATCCTTCCGCCAGGAGCACCTCCGCAACCCGCGGCAGCTTCGCCCAGGCCAGCGCCAATGCCTGCGTATCCGCGGCATCCTCGATCTCGTCGCCGAGCGATATGGCCTCCCCTGCCCGCAGACGCAGCAGGTCCCGCGCGGACAACGCACCGACCACCCGGCCGGCCTCATCGACGACGCCGAGATGGCGGGTCTTGAGGCGATTCATCCGGCCAATCGCGCGATAGACGAGCGCGTCCTCGGGAATCGCCGCCAGCGGCCTGCTCATGATGCGGTGCACCGGCAGCTCCAGCGCGGGGGCACCGAGCCGGGCGATCGCCCGCAGCACGTCACGCTCGGTAACGATCCCGGCCTCGACGGCCTTGATATCGTCGGCGGCCGCATCCGCCGCACCGACGTACACAGCCGATATTCTCTCGCTGGTCATTCGCGCCAGGGCGTCGCTCACCGAAACGTCCGGACCGACGAAAATGACGGGATACCGCATGATGTCGCGGTTGCGGTGGCAATAGGCGTAGGCGTCAAACCGCTTCAGCGTTTGCTCTGCATCGATACGGGCCGTCGCTTCGACCGGCTCGACCCAACCCATCCGCACCTGATCGTCGAGCACCGTGGTGAGCGCGCGACAGACCCGCTCGGCCTCCGCAACGGTCCGGATGCCGTGCTCGCGCAGCCTCGGCAGCAGCGCCAGGAAGATCCGTGCCGTCGTGATCGCATCGCCGAGAGCGGAGTGCCGGCCGGCCACGTCAATGCCAAGCCAGGCCGCAAGATTCTCCAGCTGGTATCCGCCGAGGTCCGGCGCAACGATCTCCGCAAGCAGTCTGGTATCGAGCGTTCGAGGCCGGGACCATGGCAATCCCGCCAGATCGCATTCGCGCTTCAGGACGGCCAGATCGAAACCGATCATGTGCCCGATGACGACCGCCCGGCCGAGGAATGCCTCGAAACGCGGCCACACATCCACGAATAGCGGCGATTCAGCGACCATGGCATCATCGATGCCGTGAATGCGCGTCGTTTCGGCGGGGATCGGTTGGTCGGCCGGACGCAGCAATTGAACGAATGAACCGCCATCGACCAGCTTTCCGGCCGACAGACGCACGCCGGCAAGCTCGATCACCCGCGCCTTGCGCGGATCGAGCCCGGTCGTTTCGGCATCGATGACAACGGCGTCGAGCGACAAAAGCGGGGCAGCACCACTCGTCGTATCCATCGTCCTCCCTCGGAAGGCCCGGACCGTGCGATGCCGGCCGGCAAGCCGGGCATTGGCAGAGGCCGGGCGATCCTACGCCAGCAGCCTGTTGGTCACGGCAGCCGCATCGATGCGATCGACCAATTCGTCATGGATGTTGCACAGGCTGACACGCAGGTAATTGCGGATCGTCTCGAAATCCCGTCCGCGCAGTTTTTCGTGGATCGGCATCATCGCAAAATAGGTTTCCACCAGCGGCTCGGGAATGTCCATCACGCGCTTGGGCGCATGCCCGCCAACGAGGTCGAGCCTCTGCTCCAGCTCGCGCCGGGCCTCAAGCCAGGCGTCCTCGCCGAGCGACGGCGGCACGGGGTAACGGTCGAAAACCGAGAGGACGACGAGGATCATCTGGTCGAGAACCGCCCGGCGCTGCATGCCGGCATGTGGGCGCAATACCCCCTCGACCATCTCGCCGACCATCGCAAGCCCGAGCGGATAAGCCTGCCAGCGCGACCGTTCGACGGCTTGTGCAAAGCCTTCCTCGGCAAACAGCACCTTGGCGTAATGGCCAGCGCGGGCACGCGAATACTCGTAAATGCCCTTTTGCACGATGAATGCCGACTGCGCGTCGATGAAGTCGGCAAGCGCCTTGCGATCGCCAATCGGCGGCCGGGGACGAAAGAACCCTTCGAACAGCTTCATTTGCCTAACCTGCCAGATCGTCCGGTGCGTTCGGCAAGGGCAGCATCTGGAAACTCCATGTTTCAATGCAGCATCGCTATTAGCAGCTGCAACAAATTTTCCCGCCGAAAGTATAATAAGCCTTGGTAACCTGCAGTGTTAGCCTCAGCTCGCTTCCCAATCGGCAAAAGATCGACGGAAGCAGCGGCGCGGGGGACGCCGCAGTTGTGGGATTGCAATCCCTCGACCGTTCAATTCCGGCGCATTGGCGAACCGGCTCTTGAGGGAGGATTGCAACCCATGATCGATTCAACAAATCTGAAAGAGAGAGAAGTAGCGCACTGGGCGAAGACCTCGCGCCTGATGTTCACGCATCTCGGCATCTGGTTCTTCTTCGGCTTCATCATCCATATGTTCGTGGATCCCCTCAACAAGATCGTCATCCCGATCCTCGGTTTTCCGCTCGGCTTCTATATGGCGGCGCAGGGGTCGCTTATCGTGTTCGTGGTGATGCTGTTCGTGTTTGCGAAACAGCAGGACAGGATCGATCGCGAATTTGATTTTGCTGAGGACGATTGAGGGGAGGAGACGGACCATGGCCACGGAAGCCACGACAAGCACTTCGGACTTCATCAAGAATCTGGGCAAGATGTACGGCACCTACACGGGTGGGTTCCTCGCATTCATCCTGTTGCTTGCATTTCTCGAGCAGGCCGGCGTTCCCAACAAGATCCTGGGCTACCTGTTCGTGTTCTTCACGCTTGCGGTCTACGCCATCATTGGCGTCATGACGCGAACCGCGCAGGTCTCGGAATACTACGTCGCCGGCCGGCGCGTCCCCGCTTTCTACAACGGCATGGCAACGGGCGCCGACTGGATGTCGGCGGCATCCTTCGTCGGCATGGCCGGCACCCTGTTCCTGCTTGGCTATGACGGCCTCGCCTGGGTGCTTGGATGGACTGGCGGATTTGTGCTGGTGTCGATCCTGATCGGACCGTATCTGCGCAAGTTCGGTGCCTATACGGTGCCCGACTTCCTGTCGTTCCGTTACGGCGGCAACTTTGCCCGAATTCTCGGTGTGATCGTGCTGGTTGCCTGCTCCTTCACCTATGTGACGGCGCAGATCTACGGCACCGGCCTTATCGCATCGCGATTCCTCGGCATGCAGTTCGAGCTTGCGGTGTTCGCGGGCCTGGTCGGCATCCTGCTTTGCGCCATGCTCGGCGGCATGCGCGCGGTGACGTGGACGCAGATCGCGCAGTACATCGTTCTCATTATCGCCTATCTGACGCCGATCGTGATCCTGTCCACCATGAAGTATGGAATTCCGCTTCCGCAGCTCACCTACGGACAGGCGATCGCCGACATCACCGCGCGAGAGCAGGGGATGCTGGCGTCGGGTCTGGCGACAGCCGCGGCGCTCAAGCCGCATATCCAGCCGTTCATCAACTATAGCCCGCTCAACTTTTTCGCAATCATCATGTGCATGATGGTCGGCACGGCTTCGCTGCCGCATATCCTGATGCGCTATTTCACCACGCCGTCAGTGCGTGAGGCGCGCCAGTCCGTGGCATGGTCGCTGCTGTTCATCTTCCTGCTGTACTTCTCGGCGCCGGCTTACGCGGCTTTCTCCAAGCTGGAGGTCTATACCAACATCATCGGCAGGGACCTGACGGCAATCCGCCCATGGTTATTCACCTGGGGTGAGCTTGGGCTGATCCAGATCTGCGGCAAGAACGCGGCCAGCATTGATGCTGTCGTTGCGGCCTGCAAGGCGATTGCCGGACATCCCGGCGTGGTGCGGCTGCAGGACTTCGTCATCAACACGGACGTGATCGTGCTATCGACGCCGGAAATCGCGGGCCTTCCGTATGTGATTTCGGGTCTCGTGGCGGCCGGCGGTCTCGCCGCCGCCTTGTCCACCGCTGACGGGCTGCTGCTCGCCATCGCGAACGCGTTGTCGCACGACATCTACTACAAGATGATCGACCCGAACGCGCCGACCATCCGCCGCCTCACGGTGGCGCGTGTTCTTCTCGTGGGCGTCGCCGTGGTCGCGGCTGCGACGGCAGCTACCAAGCCGGCGGACATCCTGGCCATGGTCGGCTGGGCATTCTCGCTTGCAATGGCGGGCAACTTCCCGGCCCTCGTGATGGGTGTCTGGTGGAAACGCACGACGGCGGCCGGTGCGGTCTGCGGCATCATCGCCGGCTTCGGGCTCTGCTTGTTCTACCTCGTGACCACGCGCTACTTCCCGGGTGCGGGCGTGAAGTACTTCGGCATGACGTCGCTGCTCAATCCGGCCACCGGTGCGCCGCTGGTCGATATCGCCAAGGCGATGGCGCTGCCCAACGCCATGGAGAGCTTCCCGACGCTCGCGCACCCGCTGGCCAACAAGGTCGGCTGGTTCAACCTTACCAACATCGCCTGCGGACTGCTCGGAGCCCCGCTCGGCTTCCTCGTCATCTATGTCGTCAGCCTGCTCGGCAGGGAGCCGTCGAGGGAAATGCAGGCCTATGTCGATGACATCAGGAGGCCGCGAGGCAGGACGGTGCTCGAGGAAAAGACTACCTGAGGCATCGCAGCGCCAAAGTCGCCAGACGGGGCCCCCCCTTGGGCCCCGTCTTTGTCTTGTCTGAAATGCCAGTCTTGTCGGGACACAATGCCCTTGCCATTGTCGCACAAGATGCCGGTTGAGGATTGAGCTGCCGGTCGCGAGGAGAAGCGTCCTTGGACACAACGTCACTAGCCGCATACTGGTACTTCCACCTGCCCAATTTCCTGCTGGCGGCATTGATGTACACCTTGCTTGGCCGCGTCCTGCTGGGTCTGATGGTCGATGCGGACTCGCCGAACTACATCTGGCGATTCTTTTGCCGAATCACCGATCCCGTCGTAGCGGCCGTCGCGGTCGTGACACCGAGGGTAACTCCTCCGGTCGTACTGTGGCTGTTCGGCTTCGTCTGGCTGTTCTGGCTGCGCGTCGCGTTTCACTACACATTGCTGTTGTTCAATCTCGCCCCTCGGCTCGGCGGAGCGGCCGGATGAGCCGCAACTACTATTTCGTAGCAATTGCGTTTTTCGGAATGATCAACGGCATATTCAACCAGCTGGCGCTGATCTTCACACTCCTTTACGTGCAGATGCTCGCCGGTCCGCTGCTGTTTGGAAATCTGTCCCTGACGCTGATGTTCGCCTCGCTGATGGTCTCGACCGCCACAGTCATTCTTGGCGGAATCCCGGCGGCGATCTATGAGCGGATCACCGGCACCGCCGAATCGAACAATGTCTCGCTGTGGCTGTGGCTTGCCGGCACCGCGATCCTCGCGCTACCGGCCGTCGGGAACTTTCTCCAGATCGGACTGTAGCCGTTCATCGCATGGTTGAGGACCGCTTCTGCCGGCGCTAGGCTGGGCTCAGTTCCCTCAATCGATGTGGCTGATCAATTTCGATCGACGGAGTAGCGGCTCATGGAAGAGGTGCGCCGTATCGCCTATGCGATTGTGCTGCGCGCTTGCGGGTTCGCCTCGTTAGCCATCTTCTGCGTCATGATCGGCCTGTCCTTCCTCCCGCGCGCCGCGTTTCAGGCGGGAGGTTTTCTCAGCATGACAATGACGCTTGTGCTCGCGTTCAAGGCCCGCGAAGCCCGAACCAAGGATCACCGCCGGACCGAGATGTGGCTTTATCTTCCCAAGGAGCGCCGTCCGCCTCAAGCTCATGCGCAGCAAACGATCTCAGCAGTCATGCGGGAAACCTATCTTCTGTTCGCGTGCTGGACCGCGATCATTTCCATCGTGATGTGGACGATCGCGTTGGCCTTATCCTTCATTGGACTTTAGTCTAGACTTCGGAAGGCGCGAGGCAACCATTTGCGCCAAAGATTGGCATTTGTGCCTATCCTGAAAGCGGGAGGCGCGGACCAGAAGACCATCACCGAAGCCGAGATGCGGCTGTGTCTTCCAAAGGAAGAACGCCGGCTCCAGTCGCATCCGCAAGAAACAATCTCGACACTGATGCGAGAGATCTATCCTGGCATTTGCGCGCCGACCACGCTGGTGTCCGTGGTGATGTGGACCGTCGCACCGGCTTCCCAGTTTTTCTGCAGATCGGCGACGGTATTTCGCTCCTGCACCCTGTCGCTCTTTGCCAGGATAGCTTCGCGATCCTTCCGATCCCTGACAATTTTTTAGGCGCACTCGCTCCTTGCGTCTCATCCAAAAGTCGGTTCGAGCCGAAAGTACTATTGGGCCGGACGCGGCAAGCATGTAAGTGCTCACCTTGATTAATTGCGCGCCTTTATGGCGCGGATCAGTTTTTGAATCCAAAAAAGCAAGCGGGAGCGAATCGGAATGACGACAATGGCTGTGTCTCAATCGAGCGCGCAGGGGATGACGAAGGACGAACGGTTCGTCATTCTCGCCTCCTCGCTCGGTACCGTCTTCGAGTGGTACGACTTCTATCTCTACGGCTCGCTGGCCGGCATCATCGGTGCGCAGTTCTTCTCGGCCTATCCGCCGGCAACCCGCGACATCTTCGCGCTGCTGGCGTTTGCCGCCGGCTTCCTGGTACGCCCGTTCGGCGCGATCGTGTTCGGCCGTGTCGGCGACATCGTCGGCCGCAAGTACACCTTCCTCGTCACCATCCTCATCATGGGCCTGTCGACCTTCATCGTCGGCCTGTTGCCCAACGCAGCCACCATCGGCATCGCGGCCCCGATCATCCTGATCATCCTGCGTCTGGCCCAGGGCCTGGCGCTCGGCGGCGAATATGGCGGTGCGGCGACCTACGTCGCGGAGCACGCGCCGAACGGCAAGCGCGGCTTCTACACCTCCTTCATCCAGACCACGGCGACCCTCGGCCTATTCCTGTCGCTGCTGGTGATCCTGTTCACCCGCACCGCGCTCGGTGAGGCCGATTTCGCGGCGTGGGGCTGGCGCATTCCGTTCCTCGTCTCCGTGCTGCTGCTCGGCATCTCGGTCTGGATCCGGCTCCGCCTCAACGAATCGCCGATCTTCCAGAAGATGAAGGAAGAGGGGAAGAGTTCGAAGGCGCCGCTGACAGAAGCCTTCGGCAATTGGCAGAACGGCAAGCTCGTGCTGCTCGCCCTGCTCGGCGGCGTCATGGGCCAGGGCGTGGTCTGGTACACCGGCCAGTTCTACGCGCTGTTCTTCCTGCAATCGATCCTGAAGGTCGACGGCTACACCGCCAACCTCCTGATTGCGTGGTCGCTGCTGCTCGGCACCGGCTTCTTCATCGTGTTCGGTGCGCTCTCCGACAAGATCGGCCGCAAGCCGATCATCCTCGGCGGCTGTCTGATCGCGGCCCTCACATTCTTCCCGATCTTCAAGATGATCACGTCCAACGCCAACCCGGCGCTGGAAAAGGCCATCGAGTCGGTCAAGGTCGAGGTGGTGGCCGATCCCGCCGGCTGCGGCGATCTGTTCAACCCGGTCGGCACCCGCGTGTTCACCGCGCCTTGCGACACCGCACGCGCCTACCTGTCGCAATCGTCGGTCAGGTACACGACGAGTTCGGGTCCGGCCGGCTCGGGCGTGAAGGTCGTGGTCAACGGCAAGGACGTGCCCTACGCCAACGCCAAGGACAGCAACCCGGCGGTTCTCGCCGCGGTGCAGGCGGCTGGCTATCCCAAGGCGGGTGACACCGGCATCGTGAAGATGTCGCATCCGTTCGACGTCTTCCGTCCGCAGCCGGCGGCGATCATCGGTCTGCTGTTCGTCCTGGTCCTGTTCGTGACCATGGTGTACGGCCCGATCGCGGCGATGCTGGTCGAATTGTTCCCGACCCGCATCCGCTACACCTCGATGTCGCTGCCCTACCACATCGGCAACGGCTGGTTCGGCGGCCTCCTGCCCGCCACCGCCTTCGCCATCGTGGCCTCGACCGGCGACATCTATGCCGGTCTGTGGTACCCGATCATCTTCGCCTCGATTACCGTGGTGATCGGCTTCCTGTTCCTGCCGGAAACCAAGGACGTCGACATCAAGGCGACCTGATCGCAGCAGCAATCGACGACACCAACCGGCCGCGGTCTCCGCGGCCGGTTTTGCTTTGTGTGGTTCTTGCTTGGACGCGTTTTCTTCACGCGAACCGGTACCCACTTCGCTCGAAAACGCTCTACCGGTTGCTGCCGATGAATTGCAGCACGATCTCACGGCGGTGCGGGCGGCTGCGATGCTCGATCAGATAGATCGCCTGCCAGGTGCCGAGCGCGAGCCTGCCGTTCAGGACCGGGACCTGGAGCGAAGTCTGCGTCAGCATGGTCTTGATGTGGGCCGGCATGTCGTCGGGTCCCTCGGTATCATGGCTCCACCCGGCGTTCTCCGGCGCGAGCCGCGACAGTGCCGTGGTGAGATCGACCAGCACGGAGGGATCGGCGTTCTCCTGGATCGTCAGCGAGGCCGAGGTGTGGCGGATGAACAGCGTCAACGCGCCCTCACCCGCGTGCGCCTCGGCGATGAATCTCGCAACCTCGCTGGTCAGATCAGTGAAGCCGCGGCCAGGCGTCTGCACGGTGAGCAGTGTCGATGTGACGGTGGTTGCCTGCACGGACGATGGTGCGGAGCGGGTGACGGATCTGGCTGATGTCATGGAGGGGCCCGCATCAGATCTTCCCCGACACGTCTTTCTGCACGCGGTTGGCCATGTCGATCAGCCGCCGCCAGGCCTTTTCCAGGAACGTCATCATGCGGTCGACGTCCTGCTCGCTCGGCAGCGGGATCTCGATCTTACGCTCGCCCTCGGCGACCTTGGGCTCGGGTTTCCTGAGTGGATCGGATTTCGGCAGCGCCTCGTCGATCTTGCCCGATACCGTCGGCCCCGCCGCGAGCTGTGCCTTCAGCCGCTCGACCTCGGCCTGGAGCCTGCCGATCTCGGTGTCGAGCGCAGTCCGCTCGTCGGGCACCGCGTAGCAGGCCCAACCGGCGCCGTTCCTGGTGCAGGTCGACACCGTGCCGGTGCGCGTGTCGAGCCGCAGCACGCCCTCGGGGATGGGCGTCATGCTGTAGCGGCCATTTTCGCCGTCGGGCGCAGATTGCGCGGCCACGAGGCCGCCGCTGACCACCATCACCGCGGCCGCCGCCGCGAGCCATGATGTCGTGGATGACGGCGCAGGTCTCATCATTGTCTCCGCCCCGGCACTGCTGCGGCTGCGGCTGCAATTCTACACCCCCAGCCGGCAATCCGCCGCCAAAAAGCCGCCCCGAAATCAACGAACGCGGCGGCTTCTTTGATCCCGCGAGCGCGGCGAAAGCACGGCTGCGTCCGCCGTTCGCAAGCAGACCTGCTGCGGTGCGGCGTCACGCTGTGTGCAGCGCTGCCGTGCGCGTCAATATCATCAAGTAAATCAAATACATAATCGGAAGCGACGCAATCGTGACTTGGCTTGACTTGATTATGGGCCATCAGTATGGTCCGCGCGGCTTTTGAGGGTGACGGGCGCAATTTCCATTCAGCCGCAGCGTTTCGGGTCTTCGTTGCATGACACAGGGCACGGGACACGGCGAGGATGGAGATCGCGATAGATCGTCCGAGGAAGCCGCGCTTTCCGATCGGCTCGGAAATCTTGATCAGCGGTTGTCCGAATTTCGCGACCGCCGGGCCAAGACCGAGCAACCCGCAGGTGACGATGGAGACAAAGCGGCCAGAGCCTCGGCGATGGCGCTTGGTTTCCGACTATCCTCGGAGTTGATCGCCGGCGTCGCTGTCGGAGCGGGGATTGGCTGGGGGTTCGACCACTTGCTGTCGACGTCGCCTTTCGGATTCATCGCGTTCCTGCTGCTGGGCTTCATCGCCGGCGTGGTGAATGTGGTGAGAACGGCAGGCGCGGGTCCGAACAGGCGCGGTGGTTCGTAATTGGCCTAGCCGGGTTAACTGTCGTGCCGCTCGCCGGCACAGCCGGCCGACCAATCTTCACTGGTCGGCTTGTCCAGCAGACGAGAGATGCCGCGCGGATGAAAATCGACCCGATCCATCAGTTCAACGTCGAACCGCTCTTCACGATCGGCCGTATCGGCGATCACACGATCGCCTTCACCAATGCCTCTCTCTACATGTTTGTCGCGGTGGGGATCATTGCGCTGCTTCTGCTCACCAGCGGCAAGCAGCTGGTTCCGGGGCGTCTGCAGTCGGTGGCCGAGCTCTCCTATGAGTTCGTGGCCAGCATGATCCGCAGCACTGCCGGAGCGGATGGCATGCGGTTCTTCCCGCTGATCTTCTCGCTGTTCATGTTCATCTGCGTCTCGAACCTCGTAGGCATCGTTCCGTACACGTTCACCGTGACGAGCCATCTCATCGTCACTGCGGCGCTGGCGCTGCTGGTGTTCTTCACGGTCCTGATCTACGGCCTCTACAAGAACGGCCTGAAGTTCCTGAAAGTGTTCGTCCCCTCGGGCGTTCCGGGCTACATCCTGCCGCTGGTCATGGCGATTGAGGTGCTGTCGTTCTTCCTGCGGCCGGTCTCGCACAGCGTTCGACTGTTCGCGAACATGCTCGCCGGCCACATCGCGCTGAAGGTGTTCGCCGGCTTCGTTGCCATGCTCGGCGCGTCTCTTGGCGTGGTCGGCTGGATCGGCGGGGTCATGCCGCTGGCGCTCGCCGTCGCGCTCACCGCGCTCGAACTGCTGGTCGCGTTCCTGCAAGCCTATGTGTTTGCGATCTTGACCTGTATCTACCTCAACGACGCCATTCACCCTGGACACTGAGTGATCCGGGTGCTTTTCCACCCACACCTGTCTTTCTTCCAAGGAGTCAAAAATGGATCCGCAAGCAGCTAAGTTTCTCGGCGCGGGCATCGCGTGCATCGGCATGGGCGGCGCCGGCATCGGCGTGGCCTTCATCTTCGGCAACTATCTGTCCGCAGCCATGCGCAACCCGGCAGCTGCTCAGGGCCAGTTCGGCAACCTGATCTTCGGCTTCGCCGTGACCGAAGCGCTCGGCATCTTCTCGCTGCTGATCGCTCTGCTGCTGCTGTTCGTCCCGCTCTGAACGCGTTTCGCGCCGCTTCCTGGTGGGAGGCGGCGCGTCTGACAGCAACAGGAGAACTCCATGGCTGAAAGTCATGGCGGCGCCAAAGGTACCGGCGCTCACACGGAGGCCGATGGCGGTCACCACGGCGGTGGCTTTCCGCCTTTCGAGAGCAGCACCTTTGCTTCGCAACTGGTGTCGCTCGCGATCGCCTTCGTCGCGCTGTATCTGATCGTCTCCCGGTTCGCGCTGCCGCGTGTCGGGGGTGCGATCGAGGCGCGTCAGAACAAGATCGAGGGCGATCTCGCCGAAGCGCAGAAGCTGAAGGACCAGTCCGAGGCGGCGCTCAAGGCCTATGAAGGCGAGCTCGCGTCGGCGCGCGCACGTGCACAGGCGATCGGCAACGAATCCCGCGAGAAGGCGAATGCGCAGGCGGAAGCCGAACGCAAGGCGCTGGAAGAGCAACTGTCCGCCAAGCTCACCGAGGCGGAGAAGACCATTGCCTCGACCCGCGCGACCGCCATGAGCAACGTCCGCGGCATCGCGGCCGATGCAGCCGGCACCATCGTTCAACAGCTCACGGGCGTCGTTCCGGATGCAGCGTCGGTCAATGCCGCCGTTGACGCGACCTTGAAGGGTTAGTCTCGATGTTCTTCACACCTGAGTTTTGGGTCGCCGTCGCCTTCGTGATCCTGATGGTGATCTTCGCCTATGTGGGGGTGTTCAAGACGGCGATGTCGGCGCTCGATCATCGCGCCGCTCGTATCAAGGCCGAGCTGGACGAGGCGGCGCGCCTCAAGCAGGAGGCCACCAAGGTGCTCGCCGACTACAAGGCGCGCACTGCCGGTGCCGAGCGCGAGGCCGCCGACATCATCGCCAACGCGAACGCCGAAGCGGAGCGCATCGCAGCAGAGGCCAAGGCGAAATTGGAAGATTTCGTCACCCGCCGCACCAAGACCGCCGAGGGCAAGATCGCACTCGCCGAGGCTCAGGCTCTAGCGGACGTCCGGGCAGCCGCCGCGGAAGCCGCCGTGCAGGCTGCCTCCACGATCCTGTCGCAGTCAGTCAAGGGCCAGATCGCCGACGACCTGCTCGCCAAGGGCATCAACGAAGTCAGGCAGAAGCTGAACTGAGGGATTTGCCTTACCCAATCAAAAAGCCGGCGCGACGAGCGCCGGCTTTTTTGTTTGTGCTGGTCTCTCGTGTCCCGGACGCGGTGCAGCGTGCAACGCTGCTCCGCAGAGCCGGGACCCAGCATGCCGCGGCGTGGGCCCCGGCTCTGCGTCGCACCGCACCGGACGATACGCTTCACATCCCCGGGAGCGCTGAGCCGCGTCCGGGGCACGAGACCTTGAACTGAAGCTACTTCTTCCTCGGCTTAGCCTTCTCCGGCGAGAGCGCCTGCGGGTCGAAGCCGACATAGAAGATGTAGGTATCGGCAACCGCGGGCGCCGGCACCGGATAGGCCAGATCCTCGGCGACGAAGGTGAAGGGCACGCTGCCGCCTTCCGACATCGCCACCGTGGTCCGGTAGGCCTTCGAGGCGATCACCTTCTCGCCGACGCCGCCCTGCACGACGGCGATGCGCAGCGGCACCTCGACGGAGGCAGGCGCCCCGGCGGGGCCGGCGATGACACGGCCCTGGATGCCGATCCGGGCCGTGATGCCGGCACTGCTGCGCAAGCATTCGCGCGCCATCTTGGTGATCGAGGCCTGGAAGCGGATGTCATTGCCGACCGCCGGCTTGCCGCTGGCGCCGACCGCGTAGGTCGAGGCGCC
Organism: Bradyrhizobium sp. USDA 223; assembly: GCF_044909005.1. Taxonomy (NCBI): domain Bacteria; kingdom Pseudomonadati; phylum Pseudomonadota; class Alphaproteobacteria; order Hyphomicrobiales; family Nitrobacteraceae; genus Bradyrhizobium; species Bradyrhizobium sp. USDA 223. The sequence continues at coordinate 7,128,502 of NZ_JBIYDR010000001.1, read as the reverse complement.
CGCGCGCACCGTGACCTGCGGGCAATCGAGGTCGTCTTCCGCCGGCTGCCCGGGCGCAGGCGCCGGCTTCGGCTCCGCCGGCTCGTCGGACTTGCCGCCGAACAGGCTCTTGAAGCGGTCGGTCAACGACTGCGCCGCCACCGGCGAGACGGAGGCGAGCCCGACCGATAATGCCAGCACGACCGCTGCGCCCCGCCGCAACCTCGTCCGCGATGACCGAAGCTCCTGCACCATCAACACCCGTACTCCATGACAATGTTCCGGCCGGGTTATATCGCCAATATCGGCGAACCCAAGGCGGCAAAAAGGGATTAGGCCGCATCCATCAGGCTGCTCAGCCGCGGAAGTCCTCGTGCAGCAGGCCGAACAGCAGGTGATCCTGCCAGACCCCGTTGATGCAGAGATAGCGGCGCGCCAGGCCCTCGCGCGAGAAGCCGCACTTCTCCAGCACCCGGATCGACGGCGCATTGGTCGGGATGCAGGCGGCCTCGACCCGGTGCAGATTGAGCTCGCCGAACAGCGTCGGCAGCAGCACCCGCAGTGCGGCCGTCATGTAGCCGCGGTGGGCATAGGGCTGGCCGACCCAATAGCCGATGGTCCCGGCCTGCACGATGCCACGCCGGACATTGGCGAGCGTGATGCCGCCGACCAGGGCGCTGTCGAGCTCACGGAAGATCAGAAAGGGATAGGAGCGGTCCGCGGCGATATCTTCGGCATAGCGGCGCAGGCGGCGGCGGAAGCCGGAGCGGGTGAGATCGTCGGACGGCCAGATCGGCTCCCAAGGCGTCAGATAGTCGCGGCTGGTCTCGCGCAAATGAGCCCATTGCAGGAAGTCGGACATTTGCGGCGCGCGCAGGAGCAGCCCGTTGCCGCGCGGCGCCAGGGCGGCGGGTCCACTGGATGGCAGGCGAAAGAGGGCCATGGTGATGCTTCCCGGGGCGAGGCCCGCGCGCGGCTCCTAATGCAGCCGCGCCTTGGCGCGCGCCCGTGTCAATCCTTCCGCAAAAGACACCGCCGTGTCCAGACCCCTGCCGCTGCCCAATGCGACGACCGCAGGCCGGCTGCGCGACAGCAGCGCACGGGCCGCGTCCCGGGTCGATTCGATGCTGACGGCGTCGATCCGGGCGACCAGTTCCTGCACTGTCTGCGGGCGCCCGTAGGCCAGCACATGCCGGGCGAGCTGCTCGGCGCGGGAGGAGCAGCTCTCCAGCGCCATCAGCAGACCCGCCTTCATCTGTGCCTTGGCCCGGGCGATCTCGGCGTCGGTCAGCGTCTCCACCGATTCGTTCATGATGTCGACCACGACCTCCATCATCTCCGGCGCATCGGCGGGATCGGTGCCGGTATAGAGGCCGAAGAAGCCGGTATCGGTGTAGGGCGCGTGGAAGGTATAGATGGAGTAGCAGAGGCCGCGCTTCTCGCGCACCTCCTGGAACAGGCGCGACGACATTCCGCCGCCGAGGACATTGGTGAAGACCTGCAGCGAGAACAGCGAAGGATCGGTCTGCGGCACCCCTTCGAGCGCCAGCGTCAGATGCGCCTGCTCGAGCTCGCGATGCACCACCTTGGCGCCGCCCTGGCCGAACCGAGCGGCCTGCGGCTTCGGCCCGGGCGTCCCCTCGAAGCTCGCAAAACGCTTTTCGACCTCCGCGACGACTTGGCCGTGATCGACCGCCCCGGCCGCGGCCACCACCATGTCGGGCCCGCGATAATGCGTCGACAGATAGCCGCGCAGCATGTCGCGGTTGAAGGCGCGCAGCGTCTTGGCGGTACCAAGCAGCGAACGGCCCATCGGCTGGTCGGGATAGCAGAGTTCGTTCAGATGCTCGAACACGACGTCATCGGGCGTGTCCTGCGCGGCACCGATCTCCTGCACGATGACGTTCTTCTCGCGCTCCAGCTCGTCGGGCTCGAAGGCGGGGTTGGCAAGGATGTCGGCGAGCACGTCGAGCGCGAGCGGCACGTCGGCCTTCAGCACCCGCGCGTAATAGGACGTGGTCTCGGTCGAGGTGCCGGCATTGAGGTCGCCGCCGACCGCCTCGATCTCCTCGACGATCTCGCGCGAGGAGCGCCTGGTCGTGCCCTTGAACGCCATGTGTTCCAACAGATGCGAGATGCCGTGCTCGTTCGGCTTCTCGTCGCGTCCGCCGACGCCGGCCCAGACGCCGAGCGCCGCCGTCTCAAGGTGGGGCATCTCGTCGGTGACGACGGTGAGGCCGGAGGCAAGCTTGGACATCTCGACGCTCATCCGGCAACTCCCTGCTTTGCGGCGCGGCTGGCGGACAGCACGAACCGCTCGAGCTCGACCTGATCGTTCTTCATCACCCTCATGTGTTCGGATTTGGTCATCAGCCCGTCGAGCCAGGCCGGCAATTGCGGCCGCTGGCCGCAAGCCGCCTCGACGGCGTCGGGGAACTTGGCCGGATGGGCGGTGGAGAGCACGATGCTCGGCACCTTCGTATCGGTGGTGTCGCGGTCCGCGACGGCGAGCGCCACGGCGGTATGAGGATCGACCAGCTCGCCTGCTTCGCGCCAGGCGGCGCGGATCGCAGCCGCAGTCTCGGTCTCGTCGGCGCGCCCGGCATCGAACTCCTCGCGGATCGCGGCGAGTGTCGCATCGGGTAGCACGAAGCGGCCGGACTGCTTCAGCTGTTCCATCAGGCGACGCACGCCGGCGCCATCGCGCCGGCCGGCCTCGAACAGCAGCCGTTCGAAGTTCGAGGAGATCTGGATGTCCATCGACGGCGATGCCGTCGCGTGCACCTCACGCACCTCGTAGATGCCGGTCTTCAGCGTGCGCGCCAGGATGTCGTTGACGTTGGCGGCGATGCGCAGGGTGCGCACCGGCAGCCCCATGCGCTTGGCGACGTAGCCGGCGAAGATGTCGCCGAAATTGCCCGTCGGAACGACGAAATCGACCGCGCGCGCCGGAGCACCGACCGCGACGGCGGAAGTGAAATAGTAGACCACCTGTGCGACGATGCGCGCCCAGTTGATGGAATTGACGCCGGAGAGCGAGGTCGCATCGCGGAAGCGATGGTTGTTGAACATCCCCTTAACGAGAGCCTGGCAGTCGTCGAAGGTGCCTTCGATGGCGAGCGCATGGACGTTGGCCGCGCCCGTCGTGGTCATCATCCGCCGCTGCACCTCGGAGATGCGGCCGTGCGGAAACAGCACGATGAGATCGACGTTCTCGAGGCCCGCAAAGGCTTCGACCGCGGCGCCGCCGGTATCGCCTGACGTCGCGACCACGATGGTGGTGCGCTGGCCGCGCTTTTCGAGCACATGGTCCATCAGCCGCGAGATCAGCTGCATCGCCACGTCCTTGAAGGCGAGCGTCGGACCGTGGAACAGCTCCAGCACGAACTGGTGCGGGGACATCTGGCGCAGCGGCACCACCGCAGGATGGCGGAAGGTGGCATAGGCCTCGTTCGCCATGCGCCCGAGCTCGGCGTCGGAAATCTCACCGCCGGCGAAGGGACGAATCACGTCGACCGCGACCTCCCAATAGGGGCGGCCGAAGAAGCCGGCGATCGTCTCGCTCGGAAGCTGCGGCCACACCGCAGGCACATACAGGCCGCCGTCGCGGGCAAGCCCGGTCAGCATCACGTCACAAAAGCCGAGTTCGGGGGCTTCGCCCCGGGTCGAGATATAGCGAGTCAAACTGCCCTCCAAAGGCGGCCGGGCCCCTAAGCTCGACCCTTAAGCCTTTGATTTTACGTAATTACTTGTCAACAGCCGGTGGCTTTGAACCACCATAGAGTGTTTTGCGGCATCGGGAAACCGCTTCCGACCTACCCCTCGCCCAATGAAAAAGGGCTGCGGCATTGCCGCAGCCCTTCTCTTGGAAGGTCTGTCGTTGTGTGCAGACCGGTTGCCTCATCGGGGTCGCCGACCCCTCAAAACTGTTCCGGCAAGCTTTCGTCGCCTGTCACGAAATCGTCAAGTCCAAACCCCGCGCGCGTCGAATGTTCCTATTTTTCCCGATCCGGGCTCTGGTTCGTTTTGGCAGTTGCAGCCAAGTCCTGTCAGTGATCCTTGCCCCTGAACTCCGCTTTTTCCCGAATCAGCCGCGGGAACGAATACAGCCTCGGCCCATTGTGTCGGCGGATGGGTGTCAGCCCGTTGTCCAACGCATTGCCCGGCCAACGGCGGCGTCGATCCGTCGGCCGAACCGCTGCATCCCGGAGCAGCCGGTTCGGTCGCTGGCGAAAGTCAGTTCATCCCGATTTCCACTGCGATCCGGATCAGGTCGGAATGGTTCTTGGCGCCAAGCTTCTGCTTGAGCAGGGACGTGGTGTTGGCGACGGTCTTGTAGGAGATGCCGAGCGCCTCGGCGACCTCGACGATCTTGTCGCCGCGTCCGAGCAAGCGAAGAATTTCGAGCTCCCGCGGCGTCATCTGTGACGCGGGGTTGGCCTTGATCGCCGCGCCGGAAAACGTCACGGCTTCCGCAAGCTGCGGCGAGATGAAGTTGTCACCCGCGACCACCTTGCGCACCGCTTTGAGCAGGATCCTGGGGTCGTCGCCTTTGGAGACATAGCCCTGCGCCCCGAGCTCGACGGCCCGCACGACGAACGCCGGATCGTCGTTCATGCTGAACATGATGATCTTGGCGTCGGGGTCGTCCTTGCGGATACGCCGCATCAGCTCGAACCCGGAGACGTCGGGCAGGCTGATGTCGATCACGGTGACGTCGGGCCGCTTGCTGACATAGGCGCGATGCCCGGATTTGGCATCGCTCGCCTCGTCAATGCGGATTGAATGGTCGGATGCGAACAGGGTGCGGCAGCCCGACAGCACCACGGGATGGTCGTCGACGATCAGGACCCTCGTCGCCAGCTTGGCGGTATCTTGCATCGCGCACTCTCTTGTTTTTCGAGTCATAGCCCGCCGGGAATAAATGGAAAGAGCAAATCCGGCCGATACGCGCTAGAATTGACCTAATGTGGCGACGACTTTCGTTCCGAACGCAATTGTTTCTCCCGCTCGGCGCGAGCCTTCTCGCAGCCCTGATCCTGGGCGGCATATTACTGCAGATATTTGCACCAGGTCAGGTAGCTGATGAACACGAGCCGGCTCGACGCTCGATCCAGACCATCGCCGCCGCGCTCAACAGCACCCTGCGCGCATCGGACAATCCGCAAAAGACCCTCGATGCATTTGTTCGGTCCTTGGACGCCTCCACGGATATTCAATTCCGCCGCATGGACGGAGGTCCCCCGCCTTCTCCGAAAGACTTGCGCAACCTGAAGAAGGTTCCGCAATGGTTCGTCAACCTCATCACCATACCAGAGATGGAAGCGGCGTTTCCGATCGTCATAGACGGCAGACATGTCGGCGATATCGTGTTCTTCCCGGACATATCGGCCGACTTGTTCGAGAAGTGGATCGGCTTCCTTGCGCTGACCAGCCTGGTCGCTGTCCTGATGGTGCTCACCGGCACCGTTGCCTATGTCTTCGCCGGTTCGGCCCTGCGCCCCCTGCAACATCTCGGCGAAGGTCTCACGCGAATACGGCGGGGCGACTACACGAGCCCAATTCCGGTCCGAGGCCCAGCGGAAATCCGGCAAGGCTGCGAGGAGGCGAACGCGCTGGCTGCAACGCTGGCGCAACTCAGCCAGGACAATCGCGATCTGATGCACCGCCTGGTGTCGCTGCAAGATGACGAGCGGCGCGATCTCGCCCGCGAACTGCACGACGAGCTCGGGCCCCTCCTCTTCAGCATCCGCGCCGGCACGATCGCGCTGACCGATGCCTCCGAGCCAACGGGACATCTCGGCAATTCGGCACAGGACCTGCTGCAATCGGTCGAGGCCCTGCAGCAGACCAACCGCCGCATCCTCGACCGGCTGCGGCCGCTCTATATCGAAGAGCTCGGCCTTTCGAGCAGCGTGCAAACGCTGCTCCGGAATTTTCGCAAGCAGGCACCTCATATCGTGCTGACGGACGCGATCGATCGCGATCTCAGCGCAATCGGCGGACCGCTGGCGCAGACCGTCTATCGCGTGATCCAGGAGGCACTGACCAACGTGCTGCGACATGCCAACGCGGGCAACGCACATGTGCAGGCGACGGTTGCCGACAAGACGCTCGTCGTCGAGATCTCCGACGATGGCGGCGGCTTCCCTGCGGACAACGTCTTCGGCCGGGGCCTGACCGGCATGCATGAGCGCGTGCGCGCGCTCAGCGGATCGCTATCGCTGTTGCGCGTGGATGACCGAACCTACGTGCGCTGCCGCCTTCCGGCGGAGACGATGCGGGACGTTCCGTCACCAGGCTAGTTCAGCAGGCGCAACCATCATGCGCATTCTGTCGCGCCGGTTCGCACAGCGTGCTGTGGATCTTGCCATCCGGGCTGAAGCGGAACGAGGCCTGAATGCGCAGCGCGCCGGCGACGGAATATTCGAGGTGGATGCCGTGGGGCGCGGGATTGATCTCTTCCAGCCCGAACCCCGCCAAGGAGAAGGCGCTGAGCCGCGGTTGCCAATAGGCCTCGATCTCGCTCCGGCCACGATAGCGCCGCGCGCCGTCGCACGTGCATTCGAGCTGCGCGTCGTCGGCATAGAGGTCGAGCAGGGCTGTGAGGTCGCCCTTACGGCAGGCATCCACCCAGTCGACGATAATTCCCATCTGGTCGAAATCACTCACGCCGCACCCAATCTGCCGCGGACAATACCGGCGGGCTTAGAACTACCCTCGTGAATATGCGCTGAATAATAAACCCCGGGCGATACCGGGTTCCCTTGATGGACCTTATTGTTTGAGCATGATCTTTTCGGAAAACCGCTACACACTTTCCGGATCATGCCCCAATGAGCTCAGCTCTGCCGCCGGCCTCTTGCCCACACGCCGAAGGCGATGAGCACGGCGCCTGCAAGCGTGAACCAGGTGATTGCATATTGCAGATGGTCGTCCTTGAGATTCACCTGGAGCGGTCCCGGACGCGGGATGCCGTTCGCCGGCGCGGGCCGTTCGAGATCGATATAGAACGGCGCAACCGTGCCCCAGCCCAGCACGCTTGCGATTGCCAGATGATCGCGCACGAACCAGAGCCGCTTGCCGCGATTCTCCGCCGGAGTCAGCCAGCTTGGCGCCTCGGGAAAGCGCAGATAGCCGGTGAGCTCAACCGGTTGGCCCGTGACGAGCTTGTTCACCGCGCGATCCTCGACGCCGCGGTCCTGCATCGTGTTCTCGACGAAACCCGCGTCGATCACGACCATCTCGCCGCCGGGAAGCCGCGCCGGCAGGAACGCCCAGGTGCCGGGGCCGGAGGCGTCCTTGCGCACCGCCGAGCCGGAGGAATAGACCATTGCATCGGGGAGGGCTGCGTAGGTTGCGGTGAAGCTGACGCGGCGGAATTCGTCGCGGGCGGGATTGAGCGCGGCCCATTGCGCGGGCGGCGGCAGCGCAACCGGCGCGGCCGCAAGCCGCTCGGTGAGCGCCGCAATCAACTCGTGCTTGGCGGTGCGGCGCTGCAGCTGCCAGACACCGAGCGCCACGAACACAGCCGTGAGGAACAGCGTGAACAGCGCGAAGCCGGCCACGGGGGCCTTGCGCGACGCAGGCTCGTTCATTTCGCGCGATCGACCAACCGGCCCGGCGCCGCCTTGTGGTGGAATTGCAGCGCGATCAGCAACGACTTCATCGAGCGCAGCGGCAACAGCGTGGTGGCGAGGATGAGCGGCAGCCAGAGCACCGCATGCAGCCAATATGGCGGCTGGTATTTGACTTCGACGATGAGGGCGCACGCGACGACGATGCCGCCGGCCAGCATGATGATGAAGATCGCCGGGCCGTCGCCGGTATCGATGAAGGCATAGTCGAGCCCGCAACGGTCGCATGCGGGCGCGAGCGTCAGAAAGCCCGCATAAAGCTTGCCCTGGCCGCAGCGCGGGCATTTGCAGGCAAGCCCACGCAGCGCGCTTTGCAGGACGGTGGTTTCGGACGGGGGTGTGCCGGCACTGTCGTTCATGATGGCGACTCTATCACAGTTTCCGACGAAACTTCGGGCAGCCGGAAAGCGAAAGGGCGGCCCTGCGGCCGCCCTTTCTGATCTTGTTCGATCGGGCTCAGTGCGCGGCGCTGGCCATGGTCTCGGCGCCGCGTCCCCAGACGTAGATGCAGAGGAACAGGAACAGCCAGACCACGTCGACGAAGTGCCAGTACCAGGCCGCGAACTCGAAGCCGAGATGCTGCTTCGGCGTGAAGTGGCCGGCATAGGCGCGGAACAGGCACACCAGCAGGAAGATGGTGCCGACCAGCACATGGAAGCCGTGGAATCCGGTCGCCATGAAGAACGTCGCGCCGTAGACGTTGCCGCCGAAGGAGAACGCCGCGTGGGCATACTCATAGGCCTGCACGCAGGTGAAGAGCGCGCCGAGCACGACGGTGAGGATCAGGCCATACTTCAGGCCCTGGCGGTCGTTCTCGAGCAGCGCGTGGTGCGCCCAGGTCACGGTGGTGCCTGACGTGAGCAGGATCAGCGTGTTCAGCAGCGGCAGATGCCAGGGATCGAAGGTCTCGATGCCCTTCGGCGGCCAGGTGCCCGGGACCGCGCAGGCGCCGGGCTGCGTGCCGAGGCCGCAACCGAACACCGCATCGCGGGTGGCGTGGACGGCATCGGCCGGAAACAGCGCCGCGTTGAAATAGGCCCAGAACCAGGCGACGAAGAACATCACCTCGGAGGCGATGAACAGGATCATGCCGTAGCGGTGATGCAGCTGCACGACACGGGTGTGGTCGCCCTTGTACTGGGCTTCCTTGATCACGTCGGCCCACCAGCTCGCCATGGTGTAGAGCACGCCCACGGTGCCGACGCCGAACACGATCGGCGCCGCCGAGAACATGTGGTGCATCCAGGCGACCGCGCCGACCGCCATGATGAAGGCCGAGAGCGAGCCGACGGCCGGCCAGGGAGAGGGATCGACCAGGTGATAGTCGTGATGCTTGGTGTGCGCCGTGGCCATTTCCGTCTCTCTCCTCAATCCCGTGCCTGTCCGGCACCTATCCCCTTGTGTCCAACCGCCCGCGCGTGAGCCCTGCGGTCAAAGATTTCCCTTGCGCTTGTCGGCCTCGCCCGATGCCAGCGGTTTCACTACGGGATCGCGCACCGGATAGAACGTGTAGGACAGCGTGATCGTGCTCAGCCCGTCGTTCTCATGGTCGGCGGCGATCGACGGATCGACGTAGAATACGACCGGCATCTCGCGCTTCTCGCCGGGCGCCATGGTCTGCTCGGTGAAGCAGAAGCAGTTGATCTTCTGGAAATAGGCGCCGACCGTCAGGGGTGCGACGTTATAGGCGGCCTGGCCCGCAGTGGCGCGCGCCGCCTGGTTGGTCACGGTGTAGAAGACCGTCACGACCTGGCCGATATTGACCTCGATCTCGCTCTGCTCCGGCTCGAACTTCCAGGGCAGGCCGGGCGCGACGTTGGAATCGAAGCGCACCGAGATCTTCCGCGCGATCGGGCCCGTGGCCGGCGCAGAGGTCGCCACTTGCGTCGTGCCGTTGAAGCCGGTGGCGCGGCAGAACCAATTGTAGAACGGCACCGCCGCGTAGGAGGCGCCGACCATCAGCGCGACCACGCCGCCGCAGATGGACGCGACCACCACATCGCGCCCCAGCCCGCGGCCCTTGCCCGGGTTGCGATGGCCAGGCTTGGCGCTGACGTCCTGCGATATGGTGGGCTCGTGATCCATGTTTCCTACATCGGCCGCACGAGCACGGCCGGCCCCTTGACCATGGTGACGGCGAAGAACAGCACCACGAGCACGCCGAGCGCCAAAGCGATCGCGATGGAGCGCTGACGACGGCTCTTCCGCTGCGCCTCGGTGAGGACGATTCCTTCCGGCTCGGGTTTGTCGGCCATCGCGGTGATCATGCGCCCCCAACCATCGGAGCAAGCGCCCGGTACACGACCTCGGCCAGCAGGGTCGCAAACAGCGCGAACAGGTACAGGATCGAGAACGCAAACAGCTTGCGGGTCGCGCGCAGCGACTGGCTGCGCTCGCGGCGCAGATAGACGTTGATGGCGAGCACCAGCATGCCGGCACCGAGGAGCAGCGAGACCACGCCGTAGACGGCATCGAAATAGCCGAGCGCCCAGGGCGCGGCGGCGACCGCGATCAGCACGATGGTGTAGAGCAGGATCTGCAGACGCGTGGCGTCGGGACCGGCGACGTTCGGCAGCATCGGAATGCCGGCGCGCGCGTAGTCGTCGGAGCGGAACAGAGCCAGCGCCCAGAAATGCGGCGGGGTCCAGAAGAAGATGATGGCGAACAGCAGCAGCGGCTCGACATCGACCGTGCCCGTCACCGAGGCCCAGGCCACCACCGGCGGCAGCGCACCGGCGGCACCGCCGATCACGATGTTCTGCGCGGTCCAGCGCTTCAGCCACATCGTGTAGATCACGACGTAGAAGAAGATGGTGAAGGCGAGCAGCGCGCCCGCGACCCAGTTGACGAGGATGCCGAGCGTCATCACCGAGAAGAAGGCGAGCGTCGTGCCGAACGCCATCGCTTCAGGACGGGTGATGCGGCCGCGCGGGATCGGCCGGTTCGCCGTGCGCGACATCTTGGAATCGATGTCGCCCTCGAGCGCCATGTTGAGCGCCCCGGAGGCGCCTGCACCGACCGCGATGCAGAGCAGCGAGGTGATCGCCAGCACCGGGTGGAAATGCCCCGGCGCCATCGCCATCCCGACCAGCGCAGTGAAGATCACCAGCGACATCACCCGCGGCTTGAGCAGCGCGAGATAATCGCCAACCTCCGCTTCGGAGATGTGGGGATTGATGTCGATGGCGTTGTGGTCGAGGACGGACACTTAGATTGACTCGCTTCGTTACAGCGCCGCGGCGCCCGTCACGGGCGCCGCGGGGGGATTGCTTACTGCACGCGGGGCAGCACTTCGAACTGATGGAAGGGCGGCGGCGAGGACAGCGTCCACTCCAGCGTGGTCGCGCCAGCACCCCAGGGATTGTCGCCTGCCGGCACCCTCTTCATGAAGGCGTCCAGCACGCAATAGAGGAAGATCAGCACGCCGAAGCCGGAGATGTATGAGCCGACCGACGAGACCAGATTCCAGCCCGCGAACGCATCGGGATAGTCGATGTAGCGGCGCGGCATGCCGGACAGGCCGAGGAAGTGCTGCGGGAAGAACACCAGGTTGACGCCGACGAAGGTGACCCAGAAGTGCAGCTTGGCAAGGCCCTCATTGTACATGTAGCCCGACATCTTCGGGAACCAGTAGTACCAGCCGGCGAAGATCGCGAATACCGCGCCGAGTGACAGCACGTAGTGGAAGTGGGCAACGACGTAGTAGGTCTCCTGGAGCACGCGATCGACACCCGCGTTCGCCAGCACGACGCCGGTCACGCCGCCGACCGTGAACAGGAAGATGAAGCCCACCGCCCAGATCATCGGCGCGCGGAATTCGATCGAGCCGCCCCACATCGTGGCGATCCAGGAGAAGATCTTCACGCCGGTCGGAACGGCGATGACCATCGTGGCGGCGACGAAATAGGCCTGCGTCGCCGAGGACATGCCGACCGTGTACATGTGGTGCGCCCACACCACGAAGCCGATGCCGCCGATCGCGACCATGGCGTAGGCCATGCCGAGATAGCCGAACACGGGCTTGCGCGAGAAGGTCGAGACGATCTGGCTGATCATGCCGAAGCCGGGCAGGATCAGGATGTAGACCTCGGGGTGACCGAAGAACCAGAACAGATGCTGGAACAGCACGGGGTCGCCGCCGCCGTCGGGGGCGAAGAACGTCGTGCCGAAATTGCGGTCGGTGAGCAGCATGGTGATCGCACCGGCGAGCACCGGCAGCGACAACAGCAGCAGGAACACCGTCACCAGGATCGACCACACGAACAGCGGCATCTTGTGCAGGGTCATGCCCGGCGCGCGCATGTTGAAGATGGTGGTGATGAAGTTGATCGCGCCCAGGATCGAGGAGGCACCGGCGAGGTGCAGCGACAGGATCGCGAAGTCGACCGCCGGGCCGGGATGGCCCGAGGTCGACAGCGGCGCGTAGATGGTCCAACCCGCCCCGACGCCGTTGGAGCCCGGCTCGCCCTCGACGAAGGTCGACATCAAGAGCAGCGCGAACGATGCCGGCAGCAGCCAGAACGAGATGTTGTTCATGCGCGGGAACGCCATGTCGGGCGCGCCGATCATCAGCGGCACGAACCAGTTGCCGAAGCCGCCGATCATCGCGGGCATGACCATGAAGAAGATCATGATCAGGCCGTGCGAGGTCACGAACACGTTGTAGGTGTGGGCCTCGTGGAAGACCTGCACGCCCGGATACATCAGCTCGGCCCGGATCGCGATCGACATCGCCGCACCGATGATGCCGGCGACGACCGCGAAGATCAGGTACATCGTGCCGATGTCCTTGTGATTGGTCGAATAGACGTAGCGCCGCCATCCGGTCGGATGGGCATGCTCGTCATGATGCGCGTGATCGCCGTGTGCCGCTGCGCTCGTTGCCATTTTCAAATCCTGCCTTGCGTCCCATTCGGACCTTTGGAGGTCCCACCCTTATCGCTTTCAGTCCCTCAGGCCGCCCCCCGGCGCTTACTGCGTCGGGCCGGCCGCGGAGGCGTAGGTGCTGGTGCCGCCGCTCGCAAACTTCTTCTTCGCCGTCTCGACCCAGGAGGCGAACTCCTGGTCGCTCACCACGCGGATCGCAATCGGCATGAAGGCGTGATCCTTGCCGCACAGTTCCGAGCACTGGCCGTAATACATGCCGGTCTTGGTGGCCTTGAACCAGGTCTCGTTCAGGCGGCCGGGAATGGCGTCGATCTTGACACCGAAAGCCGGCAGCGCAAAGGCGTGGATGACGTCCGCACCCGTGGTCTGGACCCGAACCACCTTGTTGACCGGCACCACCATCTCGTTGTCGACGGCAAGCAGGCGGGGCTGCTTGTCCTGGGCCATCAGCGAGTCGAACTCGAACTTGCCGTTGTCGGGATAGGCATAGGACCAATACCACTGCTTGCCGGTCGCCTTGACGGTCAGGTCCGCCTTCGGAATGTCGAGCTGCAGGAACAGCAGCCGGAACGACGGCACCGAAATGCCGACCAGGATCAGCACCGGGACGAGCGTCCAAGCCACCTCGATCAGCGTGTTGTGGGTCGTCCGCGACGGCACCGGATTGGCCTTCGCGTTGAACTTGACGACCACGATCACGAGCAGCGCCAGGACGAACAGCGTGATCAGGGTGATCAGCACGAAGAGGAAGTTATGGAACCAGACGATGTTGTCCATCACCGGGGAACCGGACTGCTGGAGCGTCCACTCCCACGGCGCCGGCTGCCCGAGTTCGGCCAATGCCGCACCACCCGTCGCCAGCGTGACTCCAGCCGCCACCAAGGCGATGGTGGCCAATCCCAGCAGTTGCCGGCCCACCCGACCCATCGACATCCTCATGTCGTTCGCGCTCCCCTTCCGAAATCACCCCACGTGCATTTCCCTGCTTGCGGGAAACGCTTATTCGCTCCGCCAGTCCGACAAACCGCCACGCAAGAATACCTCTAAGAGGAATTGGGGCCAGATCGCTAGAACGCGAAATCAAGCCTCTCAAACCATAATTCTTGATCTATCGCAATGCAGTCTTGAGCCCCGCCTGCCAGCCATCACCGGCAAGATATTTCCCAGCAAGATCAGACAAAAATACCGTTTCCCGGGACGCTGCGGCTTGACAGCGGAATTGCCCGCGGTAGGCACTGGAAGACTGCCACGCGGCAGCCTGATTCGTGCGGGCAATGGCGGTGTGCGCGGCGCGGAATTTGCTTGGGAATCGCCTTCAAGACGCCGTCATTCCGTATCAGTCCGCCAGATCAGTCCGCCAAGCGCGAGCAACCCAGGCGAGCAGAGGGACCGACCCGATGGGGCTTTCGAGATCGATGGCAAAGCCGGCGAACGGCCTCCCGGCGCTCGCCGCCCTCGTGGCTGCGATGGTCCTGCTGGCGCTGCCGGGGCTTGCCCATGCGCAGGGCGCGGTGCGCTCCGTCCATGGCGACTGGCAGATCCGCTGCGACACCCCGCCCGGCGCCCAGACCGAGCAATGCGCCCTGATCCAGAGCGTGGTGGCGGAAGACCGCTCCAATGCCGGCCTGACCGTGATCGTGCTCAAGACCGCCGACCAGAAGAGCCGGCTGATGCGCGTGGTCGCTCCGCTCGGGGTCCTCTTGCCCTCCGGCCTCGGGCTCAAGCTCGACAACCAGGACGTCGGCCGCGCCGGCTTCGTCCGCTGCCTGCCCAACGGCTGCGTCGCCGAGGTCGTCCTGGAGGACAAGCTGCTCGGTCAGCTCCGCAGCGCCAAGACCGCGACCTTCATCATCTTCGAGACCCCGGAAGAAGGCATCGGCTTCCCGCTCAGCCTGAACGGACTGGGTGAGGGCTATGACAAGCTGCCGTAGCAGCGGCTAACCTTGGCAATCCTTTTGTTTCCGTAATGTGAGGCTTCGCGCTCTCGCGGAACTGGTCCGAAACCATTATCTTGCCCCACATCCCCGGCTAATGGACGGACGCATGACCAATCCTGCCACGACCTCCCTGCTCGACCGCGCCAATCTCGACCGCGACCAGGTTCGCCACGAGGTCGCGCGCGGGCTTTCCGGCGCTGACGACGGCGAGCTGTTCCTGGAATACAGCCAGACCGAAGCGCTGATGTTCGACAATGGGCGGCTGAAGCAGGCGACCTACGACACCTCGCAAGGTTTTGGCCTGCGCGCCGTCAAGGACGATGCGGTCGGCTATGCACATTCCTCCGACGTGTCGCTGCCGGCGCTGATTCGCGCGGCGGACGCGGTTGCCGCCGTGCGCGGCGGCTACTCCGGCAGCTTCTCGGCGCCGCCCCCGCATACCAATGTCCGCCTTTATGGCGACGACAATCCGCTGGATGCCCCAGGCTTCGAGACAAAAGTAAAACTGCTCGCCGAGATCGACGCTTACCTGCGCGACAAGGACCCGCGGGTGCGGCAGGTCAGCGTCAGTCTCGGTGCGACCTGGCAGGTCGTCGAGATCCTGCGGCCCGACGGCGAGAGCTATCGCGACATCCGCCCGCTGGTGCGCGTCAACATTTCCGTGGTCGCCGGCCAGGGCGACCGGCAGGAGAGCGGCAGCAAGGGCTATGGCGGCCGCGCCGGCTATGCCGAGTTCATCGAGAGCAAGAACTGGCGCGACGCTGCCGACGGCGCGCTGCGCGAGGCGCTGGTCAATCTGGAATCGATTCCGGCGCCCGCCGGCGAGATGGACGTCGTGCTCGGGGCCGGCTGGCCCGGCGTAATGCTGCATGAAGCGGTCGGCCACGGCCTCGAGGGCGACTTCAACCGCAAGAAGACGTCCGCGTTCGCCGGCCTGATGGGCCAGCAGGTCGCGGCCAAGGGCGTCACCGTGGTCGACGACGGCACCATCGCCTCGCGCCGCGGCTCGCTCTCGATCGACGACGAGGGCATGCCGACCAATCGCACCGTGCTGATCGAGGACGGCATCCTGGTCGGCTACATGCAGGACCGCCAGAACGCACGGCTGATGAACATGAAGCCGACCGGCAACGGCCGTCGGCAAGGTTATGCCCATGTGCCGATGCCGCGCATGACCAACACCTACATGCTCGCGGGCGACCGCGATCCGGCCGAGATCATCGCCTCGGTGAAGAACGGCGTGTTCGCCGCGAATTTCGGCGGCGGACAGGTCGACATCACCTCGGGCAAGTACGTGTTCCAGTGCACCGAGGCCTACAAGATCGAGAACGGCAAGATCGGAGCGCCGCTCAAGGGCGCCATGCTGATCGGCAACGGACCGACCGACCTGCATCGCATCCGCATGATCGGCAACGACCTTGCGCTCGACACCGGCATCGGCACCTGCGGCAAGAACGGCCAGGGCGTGCCCGTCGGCGTCGGCCAGCCGTCGCTGCTGATGGAACGCATCACCGTGGGTGGAACCGGCGCATGAGCGTTGAAGACAAGGTCACGGTCAGCCCCAAGCGCAAAAGCAGCGGCTGGGGCGGACAGATCGCTCAGCTCGCCGGCATCGTCGCCGCGGTCTTCATCGCCAAGGGCGCGCTCGCCGAGCCGTTCTACGTGCCGTCGGGCTCGATGGAGCCGACGCTCCTGATCGGTGATGCGCTGCTCGCCTCGAAATTCCCCTATGGCTACGGCACCTCGTCGCTGCCGATCCAGATCAGCCTGCCGGAAAGCGGCCGCGTGTTCGCGGAGACGCCGAAGCTCGGCGACGTCGTCGTGTTCCGCTGGCCCGGCGATCGTTCGCAGGCCTGGGTCAAGCGCGTCGTGGGCCTGCCCGGCGACCGCATCCAGATGCGGCAGGGCCAGCTCTTCATCAACGACCGTCCGGCCGAGCTGAAGCCGGACGGCGTCGGTGCGGCCGAGAACGACCGTGGCGGCAGCGAGCCCGCCTATCGCTATGTCGAGACGTTGCCGAACGGCGTCTCGCATCTGATCTTCAAGATGCGCGACAGCGGTCCGCTCGACAACACGCCCG
Organism: Bradyrhizobium sp. USDA 223; assembly: GCF_044909005.1. Classification (NCBI taxonomy): domain Bacteria; kingdom Pseudomonadati; phylum Pseudomonadota; class Alphaproteobacteria; order Hyphomicrobiales; family Nitrobacteraceae; genus Bradyrhizobium; species Bradyrhizobium sp. USDA 223. The sequence goes on along the minus strand of NZ_JBIYDR010000001.1, from coordinate 7,111,982 downwards.
AGGTGACGGTGCCGGCGGGACATCTGTTCGTGCTCGGCGACAACCGCGACAATTCCGCCGACAGCCGCGTGCCGCTGCGCTCCGGCGGCGTCGGCCTGTTGCCGATCGATAATCTAATCGGCCGTGCGGACGCCGTGGTCGGCTCCTGGGACCTCGGCATGCGGAGCCAGCCGGTGTGGACCTGGCTGTCCGGATTCAGGCTGTCGCGGTTCTTCACCGCCGTGCACTGACCGGTCGCAGGTGAGCAAGGACGAATTCCTCGCGCTCGCCTTACGCAATCCGGTCAACGCCGCGATCCTCGACGAACTGCACCGGCTCGCGCTGCCGGATGCGTGGCTGGTGTCGGGATGCCTGGTGCAGACGGTATGGAATGTGCTCACGGGGCGCCCGATCGACCACGGCATCGCCGATTACGACGTGTTCTATTTCGACGCCGACACATCGTGGGAGGCCGAGGACGCGGTGATCCGCACCCTCCATACGCGCCTCGCGCATCTCGGCGCCAAGATCGAGGTCCGCAACCAGGCCCGCGTGCACATGTGGTACCCGGCCAAGCACGGCCTGCCCTATCCGCCGCTGAGAAGCTCGAGGGAAGGCATCGACCGCTTCCTCACGCAGAACACGCAGGTCGGCGTCAGGCGCGCAAGCGATGGCCACGAGGTCTATGCACCGCGCGGGTTTGACGACATTGCAGCAGTGATCGCGCGGCCAAATCCAGGACCGAATTTTTCCGCGGCGAACTACGAAGCGAAGGCTAAGCGCTGGAAGGCGCTGTGGCCGGAGATCACGGTGATCGCGGCGGAGTGAGGTGCCGTAGGGTGGGCAAAGCGAAGCGTGCCCACGCGCCTGCGGCCGTATCGGAAGATCGTGGGCACGGCGCAAAGGCGCCTTTGCCCACTCTACGGCACCTTGCCTACCGCACGACGCCCGACGTGAACCCCGCCTTCCTTCGCGGCGGCTTGATTTCCTTCTTCAGGAAGCAGCGCGCCTCGCGCCCGGTGTAGCCGGGGCGGGCATAGGTGAAGGCGCGGCATTTGTTGTCGGCGATGCAGGCGGCCTTGCAGGCCTCGACGCTTTCGCCGTCCTTGAGCTCGAAATTGCGCAAGTCGCCGCCGGGCCGGTCGATCGACGTCTCGACGCCTTCCACGCGCGGCTCGATCACGCCGGCGCCGCGCACGCCCGAGATACAGCAACTACCCGGCACGCGCGCCGGCACGGTGTTCTTCAGCCAGCACACGGCCGAGCCGCCTTCGACATCGGGATAGTTGAAGCTCCAGGAGCGGCAACGGCGATCGCGCTCGCATAGCAGCGCGCAATCCTCGGGATCGCCGGAGGTGACGGGCGTACTGAAATAGTCGCCGCCGGGCCGGTCGAACGCCGTCTGGGCAAGCGCCGGCGCGCTTGCAAACGCAAGCGAAAGCAGCACGACACATGCCGCGGCGCTGGCCATGATGGCCCCGGACAGGCGGCAATTCCCCATCGGAACAGCTTTCGAGTTATTGACGACGCTCAGGTTTTTTCAGCCGGTCATTTGATCGCCGCAAACCTGTATGGGCGATGAACGGCTGAATCCCGGGTGCCCGGTTTCAGAGGTCTAGAACGCGTATTCCGCGTAGGCCGGTTCCACCGAACCCTGCCAGGGACCGTTGAATTTATCCAGCATCTCCTCGGCCGGCGTCCGGCCGGAATCGATGATGCGATCGAGCGGCTCGAGATGCCGGGTTTCGTCACGGCCGAGCTGGTCGATCCGGCCGCGCCGGCGAAGGCCGGCATGGGCCAGAACGAGGCATTCCTTGGCGATCTCGAACAGATAGCGGTCCTTGATCCGCGCCTTGAAGCCCATGCGCGGCACGTCGTCGCGCAGGGCCTGACGTTCATGCGCGCTCCAGTGCTTGACGATCTCCCAGGCGGCATCGAGCGAGGCATCGTCGTAGAGCAGCCCGACCCAGAACGCCGGCAGCGCCGGCAAGCGGCCCCACGGGCCGCCGTCGGAGCCGCGCATCTCGAGATAGCGCTTGAGCCGCACTTCCGGGAAGATCGTCGAGAGGTGGTTGGCCCAGTCCGACAAGGTCGGACGCTCGCCGGGAAGGTTGTTGTTGCGGCCGTCGAAGAAGGCGCGGAACGAGGAGCCCGAGACGTCGATGTACTCCTCGCCGCGCTTGACGAAATACATGGGCACGTCCAGCGCATAATCGACATAGCGCTCGAACCCCATGCCGTCCTCGAACGCCCACGGCATCATGCCCGAACGGGCATTGTCGGTGTCGCGCCAGATTTCGGACCGGAACGACAGGAAGCCGTTCGGCCTGCCCTCGGTAAACGGTGAATTGGCGAACAGCGCGGTCGCGACCGGTTGAAGCGCGAGCGAGACGCGCAGCTTCTTGACCATGTCGGCTTCGGAGGAGAAGTCGAGATTGGTCTGCACCGTGCAGGTCCGGTACATCATGTCGAGGCCGTATTGACCGACCTTCGGCATGTAATTGGTCATGATCTTGTAGCGGCCCTTGGGCATCACCGGGATATCGGCGCGCGACCAGGACGGCGTCATGCCGAGGCCGAGGAAGCCGATGCCGAGCGGGGTTGCGATCTCGCGCACCTGCGCCAAGTGCGCCATCAGCTCGCTCTGGGTCTGGTGCACGTTCTCGACCGGCGCGCCGGACAGCTCGAACTGTCCGCCGGGCTCGAGCGAGATCGCGCCGCCGCCGGTGACGTCGTAGAGGCCGATGATGTTGCCCTGCTCCATGATCGGCTCCCAGCCGAGCAGGAGCTTCATGCCTTCGAGCAGCGCGCCGATGCCGCGCGCGCCCTCGTAAGGCACCGGACGATGGCCGTCGAGCGTGAACGGCGTTTTCTCGTGCTCGGTGCCCATGCGGAACTCGGACGGGTCCTTGCAGCCGGCCTCGAACCACGCGACGAGCTCGTCGCGTGATTGCAGCGGCGTCATGTCGATCTGGTCTCGCGCCATATCAAACTCTAATCAAAAGCGCTTCGACCGAACGCGCGCGGGTGACAGGGATGGCCCGCGAACCCACCGGTTGCACGGGCGAGCGGATTTGCCGCGCGATCATCGCGACGGCATGGTTTCGTTGGCGGCCGCGGGCGGCAGTTTCATCTCGCCGCACGAGCAGCCCAGGCGATCGAGCAGATTGCTGAGCTTGACGGCGTCGGCGTCCGACAGTTTCGAACCGACATATTTCTCGATCGCGGCCGAATAGGCGCCCCACATCCGCTTCTGCAGCTCGCGGCCGGCTTCGGTGATCTCGACGAACTGGCCACGCTTGTCGATCTTGCATTCGCGCCGCGAGGCGAGGCCCTCGTCGACCAGGCGGTCGATCAGGCGCGAGGTCGAATATTGCGGGATCAGCATCTGCCGCTCGAGCTCGACCGGCCGCAGCTCGCCCGAGGGCGCCCGCGACAGTTCGAGCAGCGCGTCATACCAGGCCAGCGGTGGGAAGCCGGCCTTCTTCAAGTCCTGCTCGACGCAATCGAGCACGCGGCTCTGCACCCGCATCAGGCGGATCCAGGCCGCGGTTGCCTCGGTCGATGGTTTGCGTTTCATGGTCCCGCTCAAGCTCGTCGTCCGTCTCTTACTCCATTCGATGCACCTGCATCAATCTTGACTATTTCAAGCAGGTGCATGTAGTCGTTCTTTCGGCCGAACCAAGCGTCAGGGGAAGGAAATTCCTCGAAACCGGACGGTTTGCCCGGTGTGTGCCCGCCGTCCCCACATCGTGCTCCTGGAGGCCAGCCCGCTCTATGGCCCGGTCGAGGTCGGTAGCGGCGCCAAGAAGCCCGAAATAGTGAGGATTATCTGAAGCTGACCCCCCCTTGGGGCCAGGTCCCTGCGCTGGGCCTCGACAGCAAATGAGATCGTGACGGAAGGCCAAGTGATTGTCCAGATGATCGCCGATCAGGCCTGGTCCACCGTTCGCGAAGCACGACCGGAAGGACGGCGAAGAGCCGGACCGATGATTCGGCTCTTTCCTTGCCACATTCGCTAGTCCGAAGATTTGCGATGCGCTGACACCGATTTTACGAGCATTGTCCGGGTTAACAATAACTCCGTGTTGTGCGCTCCGGGGACGTCACCATCCTTGTGAGAGCAATGCTCTTGGCTCAGCTTCAGCGCGAGGACAGGACGCTAGCCGTCGGACCGGAAGAACTATCGTGACGACCGTACTCCTCCTCCTGCTCGCGAGTGCAATAACCGGCTTGGCGACGGGGCTATTCTTCCGAGTCTGGACTCTATTGCTGGTCTCGCCGGCGACTGCGATCCTTGCCGCGACGGTGCTTCAGACTTCAGGCTTTGGATTCTGGACGGGCGTTCCAATCGTCGTCGTCTGCCTGTTTGCCGGCCAGGTGGCCTATTTGGCCGCGACGTTCTACGTGCACAGAGGTGAGCTTTCAGTGCAGGACGAGATCGACGGCGAACCAGGCAAGCACGGCCAGCGCAACATCAAAGACGAGGACGAGTAGGACCAGACCGACCCATGAAGGAATTTTTCTGCGCCGCCGCAGGAGCCTGCGGCGCGGCCACGGCCGCCCCAGCAGCAACAACGGGACGTATCGTACCGCAACGCCGGCTGCGCGGTCTTGAGACACCGTGGGGATCATTGCGGGACACCTTCAATGTCGATGGGCCATCCGGTGGATCATCAGCAAGAGCGGTGCCAGGGTGGAGCGAGCGTGGCCGGGGATGGGTGCCCGTGTGAGACGAAAGCACATCAACCGATATGGCAAGACGCGACGCAGATCGGCCAAGTCGATGATCCAGCCCTTCCATTTGTGAACCATCTGATCAGCGGCGACGTCGAAGGAGCATCTCCAGGAGACAATTGCCTCCATGAACATGATCGTCCTCATGACCGCCGCGGGCGCGCCGCTCGCGATGCTCGGGCTCTCGACGCCGGTCGCGCCGGAACGCAATTGCATCTTCATGATCCATCCGCAGATCACCTCGGCCGTGTTCGAGAGCAAGGAAGGCAAGATCGTCTTTCCGGACCGGCCGACCGAATATCCCTGTCACTACGCCAGGACGAAGGGCGGCACGGAGATCGCTTTCACCAACCAGAATGGTTGGCGCTTCAAGGTGCGCATCGGCCGCGGCGACGAAGGCAGCTGGAAGGCCCGTCTCGACGACGATGTAGTCGGAGGGCGCGCCTTCTCGCCGTTCGGCGACGGGAAATGAAAAGGCCGGATCGATGATCCGGCCTTTTGTTTCTGCGTAGACCGACGCTTCCGTCAGGCCGCCGCCTTCTTCGGCGCGAAACGGCCGTAGAAGGTCTCGCCCTTCGCGGCCATCTCTTCCAAGAGCTTCGGCGGGGTGAAGCGCGAGCCGTATTTCGCCTCCAGCTTGTGGCAGAGTTCGACGAACTTCTTCGTGCCCATGAAGTCGATATAGGACAGCGTGCCGCCGGTGAACGGCGCGAAGCCGAAGCCGAGTATCGAGCCGACATCGGCCTCGCGCGGATCAGTGATGACGTGGTCCTCAACGGTGCGCGCAGCTTCCACCGCCTGCACCACCAGGAACCGCTGCTTCAGCTCCTCGATATCGAGCGTGTCGGGGTCGAGTTGCTTCGGCTGCAGCGCGGAGAGACCCGGCCACAGGCTCTTCTGGCCCTTGCCCTTCTCGGGATAGTCGTAGAAGCCCTTGCTGTTCTTGCGGCCGAGGCGGCCCTGCTTCTCGACCATCTCCACCATCAGCTTCTTCTGCTCGGGATTGATCGCGTTGGGGCCGAGATCGGCTTCGGTCGCCTTCATGATCTTCAGACCGAGATCGAGCGCGACCTCGTCCGAGAGCGAGAGCGGGCCGACCGGCATGCCGGCCATCTTGGCGCAGTTCTCGATCATCGCGGGCGGCACACCCTCCAGGAACATCTCGTTGCCTTCGGCGACGTAGCGGCCGACGCAGCGATTGGCGAAGAAGCCTCTGGAGTCGTTGACCACGATCGGCGTCTTGCCGATCTGGCGGACGTAGTCGAGCGCGGTCGCGAGCGCGACGTCGCCGGTGTTCTTGCCGAGGATGATCTCGACCAGCATCATCTTCTCGACCGGCGAGAAGAAGTGAATGCCGATGAACTTGCCCTGATCCTTAAAACTCTCCGCCAGCGAGGTGATCGGCAGCGTCGACGTGTTGGAGGCGAAGATCACATCCGGCTTCAGATATTGCTGCGCCTTGGCAAAAGTCTCCGCCTTGACCTTGCGGTCCTCGAACACGGCCTCGATGACGAGGTCGACGTCCTTCAGCGCGGCGTAGTCTGCGGTCGGCGTGATGCGCGCGAGCAGCGCTTCGGCGTCCGCAGGCTTGGCGCGGCCCTTCTTGATCTGCTCCTCGATCACCTTCTGCGCATGCGCCTTGCCCTTGTCGGCGCTTTCTTGGTCGCGATCGATCAGGACGACGTCGAGGCCGGCGCGGGCCGAGACATAGCCGACGCTGGCGCCCATGAAGCCGGCGCCGATCACGGCGATCTTCTTCACCTTGGTTGCGGGCACGTCCTTCGGACGGCGCGCGCCCTTGTTGAGCTCCTGCATCGACAGGAACAAGCTGCGGATCATCGCGGCCGCTTCCTTCGAGCGCAGCACCGAGGTGAAGTAGCGCGACTCCACGCGCAGCGCGGCATCGATCGGCAGCTGCAGGCCCTCATAGACGCAGCTCATGATCGCGCGCGCGGCCGGATAATTGTCGTAGGTCTCGCGGCGATAGATCGCGTTGCCGGCCGGGAACATCATCATGCCGGCCTTAGAGAAGACCGGGCCGCCAGGCAGCTTGAAGCCCTTCTCGTCCCACGGCGCGACGGCCTTGCCGCCGCCCTTGATCCAGTCCTTGGCCGCCTTGATGAGATCGGCGGCGGGCACGATGGCGTGAATGAGGTTCAGCGCCTTGGCCTTGTCGACCGTGACAGGGTCGCCCTTGAGCAGGATCGTCATGGCGTCCTGCGGCGGCACCAGGCGCGGCACGCGTTGCGTGCCGCCGGCGCCGGGGAACAGGCCGACCTTGACCTCGGGCAGGCCGAGGCGCGTCTTGGGGTTCTCCGCCGCGACACGATAATGGCAGCACAGCGTGATCTCGAAGCCGCCGCCGAGCGCGAGCCCGTTGATCGCCGCCGCCCACGGCTTGCCAGAGGTTTCGATTCCGCGCAGCACCTGCGAGAAGCGGCGGCTCTGATCGAACAGCATCTGGTTCGCCGCGGTCTCGCCCTGCTCCTTGAAAACCTTCGCATAGGCCTGGTTCATGCCTTCGAGCATGGACAGGTCCGCGCCGGCGCAGAACGCTTCCTTGGCCGAGGTAATGACGACGCCCTTCACCGCGGCGTCGGCCGTGGTCGCCTTGACGATCGCCTCGAGTTCGTTGGTCGAGGTCTCGTCGAGGACGTTCATGGAACGGCCCGGGATGTCCCAGGTGACGAGCGCGATGCCGTCGGAATCGGTCTCAACCTTGAAGTTCTTGTACGACATGTTGGTTGCTCCTCAACCCTTAGACGCGCTCGATGATGGTCGCGGTGCCCATGCCGCCGCCGATGCACAGCGTGACGAGGGCGGTCGACTTGTTGGTGCGCTCGAGCTCGTCGAGCACGGTGCCGAGGATCATCGCGCCGGTCGCCCCGAGCGGGTGGCCGAGCGCGATCGCGCCGCCATTGACGTTGATCTTGGCATTGTCGATGTCGAAGGCCTGGATGTAGCGCAGCACGACCGAGGCGAAAGCCTCGTTGAGCTCGAACAGGTCGATGTCCGACTTCTTCATGCCGGAGCGTGCGAACAGCTTCTCGGTGACGTCGACCGGACCGGTCAGCATCATCGCCGGCTCCGAGCCGATGTTGGCGAATGCGCGGATCTTGGCACGCGGCTTCAGGCCGTACTTGCTGCCCGCCTCCTTGCTGCCGAGCAGCACGGCGCCGGCGCCATCGACGATGCCCGAGGAATTGCCGGCATGGTGCACGTAATTGACGCGCTCGATCTCCGGGTGCGACTGGATCGCGACGCCGTCGAAGCCGCCCATCTGCGCCATCATCGTGAACGACGGCTGCAGCTGCGCCAGCGACTGCATCGTGGTCGAGGGACGCATGTGCTCGTCCTTGGCGAGGATGGTGAGGCCGTTGATATCCTTCACCGGCACCACGGATTTGTTGAAGCGGCCTTCGTCCCAGGCCTTGCCGGCGCGCTGCTGGCTCTGCACGGCGTAGGCGTCGACGTCGTCGCGCGAGAAGCCGTACTTGGTGGCGATCAGGTCGGCCGACACGCCCTGCGGCATGAAATAGGCCGGCACCGCCATCGAAGGATCCATCGGCCAGGCGCCGCCGGAGGCGCCGATGCCGACGCGGCTCATCGACTCGGCGCCGCCGCCGATCACGAGCTCATGCTGGCCACTCATGATCTGCGCCGCGGCGAAGTTCACGGCATCGAGGCCGGAGGCGCAGAAGCGGCTGATCTGCACACCGGGCACGGCTTCGCCGAGACCGGCCTTCAGCGCCGCGAAGCGCGCGATGTCGGAGCCGGCTTCGCCGACTGGGTCGACCACGCCGAGCACGACGTCATCGACCGAATCCTCAGGCAAATTGTTGCGGTCCTTCAGCGCCTTCAGCGGCACGGTCGCAAGCGCGAGCGCGGTGACTTCGTGCAGCGCGCCGTCCGGCTTGCCGCGGCCGCGCGGGGTGCGAACGTGGTCGTAGATGAATGCCTCAGGCATGACGCCCTCCTGATGTGATGTTCGTTACGATTGGGAGCAGGCAGCGGAAGCAGGCTCAGAACGCGTCCGCCGGCAGTTCCATGATGGTGGCGCAACCGGCCTGGATGCGCGCGAGATTGGCGGCGGTCTCCGGCAGCATCCGCTCCATGAAGAAGCGGCCGGTGACGAGTTTTGTGGAGAGATAGGGCGTCTGCCCGCTCTCGGCAATCTTGGCTAGCGTCACCTTGGCCATCCGCGCCCACATGTAGCCGAGCGCGACGAAGCCGAAGAGATGCAGGTAATCGGTTGCGGCGGCCCCCGCATTGTCAGGCTTCGCCATCGCGTTCTGCATCAGCCAGGTCGTCGCCTGCTGCAGATGGCCGAGCGAGGTCGAGAGCGGCGTGATGAAGGGCTTCAGCGTCTCGTCGCCGCCGTTCTCCTTGGCGAACGCCATGACCTCGCCGAAGAAGGCCATGATGGCGCGGCCGCCGTCGCGCGGCAGCTTGCGGCCGACGAGGTCGAGCGCCTGGATGCCGTTGGCGCCTTCATAGATCATGGCGATGCGCGCATCGCGCACGAACTGCTCCATGCCCTGCTCGGCGATGTAGCCATGGCCGCCATACATCTGCTGCGCCTGCACCGCGTTGGCGAAGCCATAGTCAGTGAGGAAGCCCTTCAGCACCGGGGTCATCAGGCCCATGTGGTCGTCGGCGGCCTGGCGGTCCTTGGGGTCTTCGGAGCGATGGGCGACGTCGCTCTTCAGCGCGGTCCACATCACGAAGGCGCGCGCGGCCTCGTTGAATGCGCGGATCGAGAGCAGCGTGCGGCGCACGTCGGGATGCACGATGATCGGGTCGGCCTGCTTGTCCGGCGCCTTGGCGCCGGTGAGCGCGCGGCCCTGGATGCGCTCGCGGGCATAGGCGACCGCGTTCTGATAGGCGACCTCGGACTGCGCGAGGCCCTGCACGGCGACGCCGAGCCGGGCCTCGTTCATCATCACGAACATGCCCTGCATGCCCTTGTTCTCTTCGCCGATCAGCCAGCCGGTGGCGTTGTCGTAGTTCATCACGCAGGTCGAATTGCCGTGGATGCCCATCTTGTGCTCGATCGAGCCGCAGACGACGCCGTTGCGCGCGCCCACCGAACCGTCGGCGTTGACGAGGAACTTCGGCACCACGAACAGCGACACGCCCTTGATGCCGGCCGGCGCGCCCTCGATGCGGGCGAGCACGAGATGGATGATGTTGTCGGCGAGATCGTGCTCACCGGCCGAGATGAAGATCTTGGTGCCCGTGATCTTGAAGCTGCCGTCCGCCTGCCGCACTGCCTTGGTGCGGAGCATGCCGAGATCGGTGCCGCAATGCGGCTCGGTGAGGTTCATGGTGCCGGTCCATTCGCCGGCCACCATCTTCGGCACGTAGGTCTTCTTCTGCTCCGGCGAGCCGTGCACCAAGAGCGCCGCGGTCGCGCCCATGGTGAGGCCGCCATACATCGAGAACGCCATGTTGGCGGAGATCTGGAATTCGTTGACGGCTTGCGAGAGCGTCACCGGCAGGCCCTGCCCGCCATATTCAGTCGGCGCCGACAGGCCGAGCCAGCCGCCCTCGGCGACCTGCTTGAAGGCCTCCTTGAAGCCCGTCGGCGTGGTGACGCTGCCGTCGTCCGCGCGCTTGCAGCCTTCGAGATCGCCGACGCGGTTGAGCGGCTGCAGCACCTCTTCGGCGAGCTTGGCGGCTTCGCCGAGGATGGCCTCGCGCACGTCGCTGGACGCATCGGAGAAGCCGGCGAGATTGTCGTAGCGATCGATCTGGAAGACGTCGTTGAGCAGGAAGTTCACGTCTTCGACGGGGGCTTTATAGATCGGCATGGTGGTCTCCCGGCGTGTCCTTGAAGTATTGGGGCTTGAAGGGGATGTTGGGCTTATGATTGGGCGGCGGCAAGCTGCTCCGCCATGAGGCGGTGCAGCATGTTGATCGCCTTGAGCGGACGCACCATCACCTTGAAGTGGGTGATGCGTCCTTCGCTATCGAAGCTGATGATGTCGACGCCGTTGATCTCGATGCCGTCGATGACATTCTTGAATTCGAGCACCGCGCCTTTATCGCTGCGCCACTCGCCGACATAGGTGAAGCCGGGGCCGCCGAGCACCTTCTCGGCGCTGGAGAGGTATTTGAAGGTGATGTCGCGGCCGGCTTGCGGCGTGTGCACGACCGGGCTTTCGAACACGGCGTCGGGATGCAGGAGGTCCCAGAGCGCGGCGCGGTCGTGGGACTTCATGTAGGCGTACCAGGAATCGAGGCCGGTCATTCTCGGATGCCTCCCTCAAGGCTAGGGCAAAAGTTGCGAAAACAGCCCCATGCACAGTAGCGAGGAGATTGATTTCACTTGATTATTCCAGTCGGGCCTGTGGCCCGCCTGCACGCTGCCTCATATGCACATTGACGCATATGCGCCGATGCGCATAAAGTCAAGCAACTTGGTCAAACCTAAAGAAGGGGGCCGGTCATGGCACTGGGCGACGCAATCCTCGCATGCCTGACGGAACGCCCGATGACGGGCTACGAGCTCGCCAAGACGTTCGATTCCTCGATCGGCTTCTTCTGGAAAGCCGACCATCAGCAGATCTACCGCGAGCTCTCCAAGCTGCGGGACCGCGGCTACATCCAGGGCCGCGAGGTCGTGCAGTCGGGCAAGCCCAATAAACTGATCTATACGCTGACTCCCGAGGGCCGAACAGCACTGCGGCACTGGGCCGCGCGGCCAAGCACGCCGCCCTCGATCAAGGACGACCTCCTGGTGCGGCTGCACGCGCTCGACAGCATCGACATCGAGCCCATGCGCACCGACCTGATGGCCCGCCTGGAGCACCACCGCGACCGCCACGCCAATTACGAGCGGATCCTGAAGAAGCGCTTTCCCGACGGCACGGCGGAGGGACGGCTCGACCTCGGCAATCTGCTGCTGCTCCAGCTCGGCGCCCGCCACGAGCAGATGGTGGCCGACTTCTGCGAGGAGGCGCTGGAGGCGCTATCGGCGATGAGCGGCAAGGCGACAGTGGTGCCGCTGGAGGATGGCAAGCGCGAGAAGGGCTGAGGGCGCCGACGTTACGCGAGCCCTTTCCGCCTCCTCGCTGTCATCGCCCGCGAAGGCGGGCGATCCAGTATTCCAGAGACGGCGCGGCTAGAGCCGAGGAGCCGCAGCGTACTGGATGCCCCGCCTTCGCGGGGCATGACACCGGTTTGTTTCGGGACCGGATGAGCGACACAACACCGCCCCCCGGTTCCCGCCGCCCAACTTTAAGACAGCCACGCCGCATTCCTTAACTCGTTATTTACCGTAACAGGAAAAAGTCGGTTTTCGAGGCAGACGACCCGCGCCAAATTCGATTGTCTTTGCAACCGGCACGCGTGGGGAAGCTGGAGGCGCCGGGGTGGGGTGCCGAAGTCGGAACCGGACAGAGTCATGAATTCGCGCGTATCGTGGAGTGTCGACGGCATCGATCCATCCGTCCGGGAGCGGGCCGAGGCTGCTGCGCGCCGTGCCGGCATGTCGCTCAACGACTGGCTGAACTCCACGCTCGGCGAAACTGCCCCGCCCAACTTCCGCGGACCTTACGATCAGCGTCCGCAGCACGTGCCGAGCCAAGGACCGAGCCAGGAGAGCCGCGAAGTCGCCGACATCCACCGGCGGCTCGACGCGATCGCCCAGCAGATCGAGCGGATCTCAAAACCCGCGCCGCGCCAAGACTCCTCAAGACAAGACGCCTCAAGACAAGACTCCTCAAGACCAGACGTCTCGCGCGAGCAGGGCGTCGCGCGCCAGCTCAACGATGCGATCTCGCGGCTCGACGCGCGCCTGTCGCAGATCTCCCGTCCACAGCGGCAAGCGCCGCAACCGCAGGCCCCTCGCCCCACCCCGGCCGAGACGCGCCAGCGCCAGGCCGACGCCGTCGAGCGCGCCGCCGCGCAAGTCTATCGCGGCTCACCACCCCTGAGCCCGGCTTCGTTCGACGTCGCGGTCGCCGAGATCACCGCGCGCCAGAGTGAGCTCGACGGCTTTGCGCCGCGGCAGATGCCGCCGCGTGCCGCGCCGCCGCTTGCGCCAACGGCTCCATACGCGCCGCCGATGGCGCCGCCCGCGCCTGCCTACGCGCCACCGCAGCCGGGGCCGGATTTTTCCTCGCTCGAGCGCCATCTGCTCAAGATCACGAGCCAGATCGAATCGCTGCAGCGGCCTGACAATACCGAGCAGGCCATCAACGCCTTCCGCAGCGAGCTGGCCGAAATCCGCGCCGCCATCACCGAGGCGATGCCGCGGCGCGCGATCGAATCGATCGAGAACGAGATCCGCTCGCTGCACCGTCGTATCGACGAGACCCGCTCCAACGGCACTGACGGGCAGGTTCTTGCCGGCATCGAGCGCGCACTGTCCGACATCAAGCAGGTGTTGCGCACGCTGACGCCGGCCGAGCAGCTCACCGGCTACGACGAGGCGATCCGCAATCTCGGCGCCAAGCTCGACCTGATCCTGCGCGCCAATGACGATCCCTCGACCGTGCAGCAGCTCGAAGGCGCGATCTCCGCGCTGCGCGCCATCGTCTCCAACGTCGCCTCCAACGAGGCGCTGGCGCGGCTGTCCGAAGACGTGCAGCTGCTGTCGTCCAAGGTCGACCAGATCACCCGCGCCTCCGGCCACGGCGACAGCTTTGCGGCGCTGGAGCAGCGCATCGCGGCGCTCACGGCGGCGCTGGAAACGCGCGAGCGGCCGCAGCCGTCGGAGAGCACCGAGCATCTGGAAGCTGCGATCCGCGCGCTGTCGGACCGCTTCGACCGCATGCAGGTCGGCAACGATTCGGCCTCGACCTTCGCCCATCTCGAGCAGCGTGTTTCCTATCTCCTGGAGCGGATCGAGGCCGCCGCCGATCCGCGTAACGGCAATTTGAGCCGCGTCGAGGACGGGCTGCACGACATCCTCAGGCACCTGGAACGGCAGCAGGCGACCTATGCGGCCCTCGCCGAGAGCCGCAACGCCGCGCCGCCGCCCGATTCCGGCATGGTCGATCTCGTCAAGCGCGAGCTCTCCGACATCCGCTTCAGTCAGGCCGAGACCAACCGGCACACCCAGGACTCGCTCGAGGCCGTCCACAGCGCGCTCGGTCACGTCGTCGATCGCCTCTCGATGATCGAGGGCGATCTGCGCGCGGTGCGCACCGCGCCGCCTTCCCCCGCCCCACAGCCGATGTCGATGCCGATGGCGGCGGCGATGGAGCCGGCGCCGATGGCACGCGAGCCGCGGCCGCAACCGCCAGCACAGCCGCCGAAATACGATCCGAAGCCCGAGCTGCCCAATCCAGCTGCCGCGCAGGCGCCCCCGGCTGCCTTCGTCGCCGCACCGCGCGAGTTCCACGCCGCCACCCCCACCGCGCCGCCGCCCGTGCCGGCGGCTCCGCCGGTTCCGCCGCGCGCGATCAGTGAGATCCTGGAGCCGCACACGGCGCGCGCTGCACTCGCGCCGGAACTGCCGCCGGATCACCCGCTCGAGCCGGGCACACGGCCGGGCGGGCGCGTCGCCACGCCGTCGGAACGCATCGCCGCCTCCGAAAGCGCGATCAGCGGAATTGCCGCCGCGCCGAAGGAGTCGGTGTCGTCGTCGAGCTTCATCGCGGCCGCGCGCCGCGCGGCGCAAGCTGCCGCCGCACAGCCGCCCGAGAAGCCGGCCCGCGGCGCCAAGGGCGCGATCGCCCGCGCCAAGGAGAAGGGCCAGGAAGGCGGCTCGACCATCACCTCCAAGATCCGCTCGCTGCTGGTGGGCGCGAGCGTGGTCGTGATCGTGCTTGGCACCTTCAAGATGGCGATGAACCTGCTCGAAGGCGGCAGCACGTCACCGACGCCGCAGGCGATGCAAAACATCCCGAGCGAGCCGGCACCGCAGCCGGCGCCGCCGCCGGTCGAGACCAAGCCAGCCGCGCCCGAGCAGATCACCCCGTCGATGACGTCGCCGACACCGATCGGACGACAGTCGCAGAACAATGCCGCACCGGCGCCCATTCCCGGGTCCGGCGGCTCGGCTTCGGTCGAAATCCCGCAAGCGCCTGCCGCGGCGGTGCCGCCGGCCTCCAGCGACGTCACCGGCGCGCTGTCGGGCACCAGCCGCGCCAGGCTCGGCGTCGTACAGGTGCCGCCGAGCGAGAAGCTGCCTGACGGCATCGGCGGCCCGGTCTTGCGCAGCGCCGCGATGAAGGGCGATGCGACGGCGGCCTACGAGATCGGCGTGCGCTTTGCCGAAGGCAAGGGCGTCGCCACGAATTACGACGAAGCGGCGAAGTGGTACGACCGCGCCGCGCAGGCCGGGGTCGTCCCCGCAATCTTCCGCCTCGGCACGCTCTACGAAAAGGGCCTAGGGGTGAAGAAGGACGCCGACATCGCGCGCCGCTACTACACCCAGGCCGCCGAGCGCGGCAACGCCAAGGCGATGCACAATCTCGCCGTGCTCGATGCCGACGGCGGCGGTCGCGGCGCCAATTACAAGAGCGCGGCGCAGTGGTTCCGGAAAGCGGCCGATCGCGGCGTCGCCGACAGCCAGTTCAACCTCGGCATCCTCTATGCCCGCGGCATCGGCGTCGAGCAGAACCTCGCCGAATCCTACAAATGGTTCAACCTGGCAGCTGCCCAGGGCGATGCGGATGCCGCCGGCAAGCGCGACGACGTCGCCAAGCGCCTCGACCCGCAATCGCTCGCGGCCGCCAAGCTTGCGATCCAGACCTTCAACGCCGAGCCGCAGCCCGACGATGCCGTCAACGTGGCGGCCCCGAACGGCGGCTGGGACAGCGCACCGCAGGCCAGCGCGAAGCCGGCCCCGAAGCAAGTGGCGACCAAGCGCTCGGCCTCAGCAGCGCATTGAGCCGCATCGCATTCAATCCACCTGCCGGCCGATGCGATGCATCGTCCCGCGCGGCTGGGCTCTCGCATATGGATTCCACGAGGACTGTCTGCGGGCTTGCTTCGCCTCTCCCGCTTGCGGGAGAGGCCGACGCGCTCGCAGAGCGCGGCGGGTGAGGGCTCTCGCCACGCAGGGACATCTTCAGTTGATCCCAATAGTCCCAGCGCGGAGACACCCTCTCCCCAACCCTCCCCCGCAAGCGGGGGAGGGAGCCCACTGCCGATGCCGCTGCATTCTGCGCACGCTATCCGATAGCCCTCAACCGCAACCGGGAGACGGCTGGGGGTATTAGCTCGCAGCTTTTGCATTCTGCCGGGAAATCGCTATTTTCCGCGGCCCGGAGGCCCCTGATGTCCGTTATTGATCTAGCCGCAAACCCGAGCGAGTTGCGTGCGCTCGCCGAACAATCCAACGCCTGGCCGTTCGAGCAGGCGAAGGCCATTGTCGCGCGGCTGAAAAAAAGCCCGAAGGACGAGGTGCTTTTCGAGACCGGCTATGGTCCGTCCGGCCTGCCGCATATCGGCACGTTCGGCGAGGTGGCGCGCACCTCGATGGTGCGCCACGCCTTCCGCGTGCTCACCGAGGACAAGGTCAAGACGCGCCTGTTGGCATTCTCCGACGACATGGACGGCTTCCGGAAGGTGCCCGACAACGTTCCGAACAAGGAGATGCTGGCCGCTCATATCGGCAAGCCGCTGACGCGGGTGCCGGATCCGTTTTCGAACGAATATCCGTCGTTCGGCGCGCACAATAACGCGCGCTTGCGCGCGTTTCTGGATCATTTCGGCTTCGACTACGAGTTCGCGAGCTCGACCGACTATTACACGTCGGGCCGGTTCGATGCGACGCTGCTGAAGATGCTCGCCGCCTACGATGAGATCATGGCGATCATCCTGCCGACGCTGGGCCCGGATCGCCGCGCGACCTATTCGCCGTTCCTGCCCATTAGCAAGACCACGGGCGTCGTGCTGCAGGTGCCGATGATCCGCCGCGACGTCGCGGCCGGCACGGTGACCTATGTCGATCCCGACACCAACCAGGAAGTTGAAACGCCCGTCACCGGCGGCAACGTCAAGTGCCAGTGGAAGGCCGACTGGGCGATGCGCTGGGTCGCGCTCGGCGTCGACTACGAGATGGCCGGCAAGGACCTGATCGATTCCGTGAAGCTGTCCGGCGCGATCGCCAGAGCGCTCGGCAGCACGCCGCCCGAAGGTTTCAACTACGAGCTCTTCCTCGACGAGAAGGGCCAGAAGATCTCGAAGTCAAAGGGCAACGGCCTGACCATCGACGAATGGCTGCGCTACGCCTCGCCGGAATCGCTGTCGCTGTTCATGTATCGCGAGCCGAAGGCGGCCAAGCGGCTGTATTTCGACGTCATCCCGCGTAACGTCGACGACTACCAGCAATTCCTCGACGGCTTTCCGAAGCAGGACGGCAAGCAGCAGCTCGGCAATCCGGTCTGGCACATCCACAACGGCAAGCCGCCGACGGGCGACATGCCCGTCACCTTCCAGCTGCTCCTGACGCTGGTGTCGTCGTCGAACGCGGAGAACGCCGAGACGCTCTGGGGCTTCATCGGCCGCTACCGCCCTGGCGTGAGCCCGCAGACGCATCCGAAGCTGGATGCGATGGTCGGTTACGCCATCAACTATTATCGCGACTTCGTCGCGCCGACGAAGCAGTTCCGCGTACCCACGGACAGCGAGCGCGCCGCGCTGCAGGATTTGCGCGATGCGCTGTCGCAGCTGGCGCAGGATGCCTCGGCCGAGGACATCCAGAACGTCGTCTACGAGATCGGCCGCCGCGAGCCGTTCCTCGATCAGGTCAAGAAGGGCAAGGACGGCCGCCCCGGCGTGACGCTGGACTGGTTCAACATGCTCTACCAGGTGCTGCTCGGCCAGGAGAAGGGCCCGCGCTTCGGCTCCTTCGTCGCGGTCTACGGCGTGCAGAACGCGGTCAACATGATCGACGGCGCACTGGCAAGGAGTGCGTGAGCGGCGCCATCACTGGCTCGCCCAGAGGATCCGCGCAACCCAGGCGACATCGCTCGCCGCCACCGTTCGCGCCGCCTGTGACGCATCGAGGGGCGCCAAGTCCAGGGTCTTTGCCGTGCGGCGCTTCAGGGTCGCAATCGTGATCTCGTCCGTCTTGATCTTGACCACCACGCGATCACCCTTGCGGATCGGCGCCGCAGGCGAGACCAGGATGATGTCACCGTCGCGATAGGCAGGCAGTAGCGCAGCGCCGGAAATCTCCAGCGCAAAGACTTGACCGTCCTCTCCGATCGGAAGCGCGATCTCGGTCCAGCCCCTGCCGGTTGGAAGACCCGCCTCATCAAAGGCGCCGCTCATTCCGGCCTGTGCAAAGCCGAGCAGCGGCACCGAGCCGCGGCCGCTTCCACCGTCGTCATCAATCAGCTTCGCAAAGCTGTCGATCGAGGCGTCGGCCGCCGCCAGCGCTTTTGCGATCGATTCGGTCGAGGGCCAGCGCTCGCGGCCGTCCGCGGTGACCCGCTTGGACCTGTTGAACGTCGTGGGGTCGAGCCCGGCACGCTTGGCAAGGCCGGACGGCGACAATCCGGCGCGCGCCGCCAGCCGGTCCAGCGCGGCCCAGATCTGGTCGTGAGTCAGCATCCTCTGCGCTTTGGCCTGTCTGACCATGGAAGGTCCAGCCCGTCGCAACTCAGGAAAACTGTCCTCAAATCAACCGGTTTTCCGTTTTTCGCGCAAGAGGCGACCGAGGCGGCGTTCGCAAACGAAACGGGTAGCCGTTCGCGTCAGGAAAGCGCGCAAAACGGGAATCTGGAGCCCCGTGCCGATTTCATCGGCGCGGAAAAGGCACTAAGCCTTGAGTTCGGAAGGGGCGGCCTTTACGGTCGCGCCCGAGTTTCGAGGACCCGCGAAAAGCGAAAAAACCCAAGAGACTCAAAGAACAAACAAGGCTGCGGTAGCGGTGGTCAAGATCTACAAAATCTGTCCGGCCTCGGCCTGGCGCGAGGCGGAACGGCAGGGTGTCTACCGGGGCAGCGCAGATGACGCGCGCGACGGGTTCATCCATTTCTCGACCGCGGCCCAGGTTCCCGAGACCCTGCGCAAGCACTATTTCGGGCAGCGCGCGCTGTTCCTGGTCGAGGTCGACGGCGACGCGCTCGGCAGCGAGCTGCGCTGGGAACGCTCGCGCAATGACGAGCTCTTCCCGCATCTCTATGGCGAGCTCGATCTCGGCGCGGTGATCGCGGTGATAAACCTCAACACGCGCTCCGACGGCGGTCACGATGTTCCGGAGCTGTTGCCGTGATCCGCGCGTTCGACGCCTTTTCGCTGCCGGTGCTGCGCTGGCTCGATCCCGAGGACGCGCATCGCCTCGCGATCCAGGGCCTGCGCTTCCTGCCGCCGGTCAAGCCGCGTGCCGATGATCCCAAGCTCGCGGTGCGCGCCTTCGGGCTGAACTTTCCCAATCCGATCGGCATGGCCGCGGGCTTCGACAAGAGCGCCGAGGTGCCGGACGCGCTGCTGCGGCTCGGCTTCGGTTTCGTCGAGATCGGCTCCGTGACGCCGAAGCCGCAAGCCGGCAATCCGCGGCCGCGGCTCTTCCGTCTCGAGCGCGACGAGGCGATCATCAACCGCATGGGCTTCAACAACGACGGCGCGGAGGCGGCTCTGCGCCGGCTTGCCGCGCGGGCGCAGCACGGCGGCATCGTCGGCGTCAATGTCGGCGCCAACAAGGATTCGCCGGACCGCGTCGGCGACTACGTCAAGCTGATCGAGACCTTCGCGCCGGTGGCGAGCTATTTCACCGTCAACGTCTCCTCGCCGAACACGCCGGGCCTGCGCAACCTTCAGGAAGGCGCGCTGCTCGACGATCTGCTCGCGCGCGTGATCGAGGCCCGCGAGCGTGTCAGGCAGAAGGCCGGCGACACGCCGGTGCTGCTCAAGATCGCGCCGGATTTGAGCCTCGCCCAGCTCGACGACGTCGTGCAGGTCGCGCGCTCGCGCCGGGTCGACGGCATGATCGTGTCGAACACCACGGTCGCGCGGCCGAGCACGTTGCGTGAAGAGACGCGGGCGAAGGAGCAAGGCGGCCTGTCCGGCCGGCCGCTGTTCCGTCTGTCGACGCGCATGGTCGCGGAAACCTATGTGCGCGTCGAGGGCGCATTCCCGCTGATCGGCGTCGGCGGCGTGGATTCGGGCGGCGCCGCGCTGACCAAGATCCGCGCCGGCGCCAGTTTGATCCAGCTCTATTCGTCGCTGGTCTACAAGGGCCTCGGCCTTGTCGACGAGATCAAGCGCGACCTGACGTCGACATTGCTGCGGACGGGGCGGGATTCGCTGTCGGAGATCGTCGGCGCCGACGCGGCGACGCTGACGGCGGAAGACTGGCCGGGGATGTAGCTCTTCGCCTCTCCCCGCCTGCGGGGAGAGGCCGGAATTTGCGAAAGCAAATTCCGGGTGAGGGGGACTCTCCGCGAATCCAGCTCTCACCGTCCTTGAGGAGACTCCCCCTCATCCCAACCTTCTCCCCGCAAGCGGGGAGAAGGAGAAGAAAACGTCGCCCGGTACAGCGCCGGATACCTCGCGCCCTGTAAGCCGCCGCGCGCGACGTAGAACGCGATCAGCGCACTCCACAGGCCGGCATTGCCGAACGATTGCAGCGCCAGCCAGGCGGCGAAGAAGATCGCGAGCGAGAGCAGCATCAGATTGCGCATCTCCCGCGCCCAGGTCGCCCCGACATAGATGCCGTCGAAACCGAAGGCGAACACGCCGGGGACCGGCGCCAGCACGATGAAGGGCAGGAACTCGCGCGCGGCGCGGCGGACGTCCTCGCTCGCCGTCATGACGTTGATGATGTCAGGGCCGAACGCTGCGAACAGCACGGCGACGACGATTGCGAAGCCGAGCCCCCAGAGCAGCACCAGCCTGGTCGAATCCGCAAATCCCTTGGCTCGCGTCCGCCAAAGGCGCGGCCGCAGAGCTGCTGGGCCGCGTTGGCAAGGCCGTCGAGGAAGAAGGCGCTGACCAGGAGGAAATTGTTGAGCACGGAGTTCGCCGCCAGCGTGACGTCGCCGGCCCGCGCGCCCTTGGCGGTGAAGAACAGGAACACGGCGATCAGCGCCGCAGTGCGGATCAGGATGTCGGTGTTGACAGCCAAGAGCCGCATCAGCTTGTCGCGATCGAACAGCATCGCGCGAGGCACGGCAAAACCGCCGACCGCATGGCGCCTGCACACGATCACGCCGAGCATGAAGCCGATCGTCTCGGACAGAAGCGCGGCGATCGCCGCGCCGGCAATGCCGGTGTCGTAGACCAGCACCAGCAGGATCGTCGCGACCATGTTGACGAGGTTGATGACAACCTGAAGCACAAGGGCCGGATTGGCGCGGGCCTGCCCCACCAGCCAGCCGAGGATGACGTAATTGGCGAAGGCGAAAGGCGAGGACCAGATCCGGATCATGAAATAGGTCTTTGCGGCCTGCGTCACGCCCTCGCTGCCGCCCATCAGGTCAAACAGTGCGCCTGCCAGCGGCAGCTGCAGCACGATCAGCGCCGCGCCGATCAGGCCGGCGACGATGAAGCCGCGCACCAGGATCACGGTCTGCTCCCGCGTCTCGCCCGCGCCGAGCGCCTGCGCGGTGAAGGCGAGGGTGCTCATGCGCAGGAAGCCGAACAGCCAGAACAGGCAGTCGAAGATGACGGAGGCCATCGCGACGCCGCCGAGCAGCGCGGCATCGTCGAGCCGTCCGATCGCGGTGGTCGAGACCACGCCGATCAGCGGCGTCGTGAGGTTCGCGATCATCGCAGGACCTGCGATGGCGAAGACCTGCCGGCTACCGACGCGGTGATGGACGGGCGCGTGCATGTTTCAGAACACGAGCACCATGCCGTCTTCGGCGGCGAGGTGCTCGACCTCGCCCAGGCGCGAGAGCATGTCGTCGCTCATATGGGTGAGGACGAGCCGCTTGGCGCCGATGTCGGGCAGATGCTGTTCCAAGGTCTTCAGGCTGAGGTGATTCTTGACCACCTTCTCGTACATATAGGCTTCGGCGATGAAAAGGTCCGCGCCATGCGCCAGCGGAATGAGCGTCTCCGTCCATTCGGTATCGGCGGTGTAGGCGAGCGTGCGGCCCTCGGCCGCGACGCGATAGGCTAGGAACGGTCCGCCCGATTCGCCGTGCACGACCGGATAGGGCGTCACATTCACCGCGGCGAAGTCTCGGCTTTGTCCGGGCGCGAGCTCGACCACGTTCAGCTCGAAGTGCGGCTTGGTGTTCGAGGAATGCTCGAACAGCGCCTCCATCACCTCGCGCAGCCGCCTCTCGATGCCTTGCGGGCCCGCGATCGTCAGCGGCCGCATTCGCCGCGAGAATTGCGCGTCGAGCAGAAAGAACGGCAGGCCGGCAAAATGGTCGCCATGGAAATGCGTGATCAGGATCAGCTCGATGTCGCCCCGATCGATCTCGAGCCGCTTCAGCGCCGGCAAAGCCGACGCACCGCAATCGATCAGGAAGTTCGCTTTGCGCCCCGAGACGTGGAAGCAGGTGTTGAGCCTGCCGCCGGAACCGAAGGCATCACCGCAGCCGACGAACCGCAATTGCATCGGCTGCGCACTCCCTCAATCCGATCCTTACCTGCCGCGTGGCGCGCCGAACACGCGCGACAGCAGCCAGATCGGAATCACGATAACCGCACCGAGCAGGAAGTAGCGCCACAGCCAGTTCACCGCGTCGAAGCCGAGGTCCCACAGCCGCTGGAACAGGAGGCGGATGCTGTGGATGATGTTCCAGGGGTCGAAGCCGATCGTCGCCAGCACGACGCCGACCAGGATCGAGAGCAGCGCCAGGCGGAACGCGACCGCCAGCGGCGAGCCGCCGAGAAAGCGGTGCAGGCCGTCGCTGCGGCCGGCCGGCAAATCTCTGACGTCTTGGACCATCGCAAACTCCTGAAGCGGATTCGAACCCATTATAGGGCACGGCGGGGGACATGGGGAACCCGCAAGGGGCCGTCAATCGGATTACGGGAGTTTAATTCGGACGGTCGGTCACCTCTCCCGCGCGACGCTATTGAGAGTGTTTGCCTGCGGCCATCCTTCGAGACGCCCGCTTCGCGGGCTCCTCAGGATGAGGACGGAGTGCGCGGCAGCAGCTATAACGTGCACCGACGCCGATTAGCCTCATCCTGAGGAGACCGCGAAGCGGTCGTCTCGAAGGACGAGGCGCGCGCTCAGGCGCCGCCAAAATTCGGCTCAGCGCGCGCCTCACACCTCGATCTCCGCCGCCTCTTCCTTCAGCATCTTCTCCAGCGTCCCCAGCCGGTCGGCCTCGCGCGGCGGCTTGTCCCAGCGCAGGCGGCTGATGCGGGGGAAACGCATGGCCACGCCGGATTTGTGCCGGGGCGAGCGCTGCAATCCCTCGAAGGCGACCTCCAGCACCAGCCCCTTGTCCGCTTCATGCACGACATGACGCACGGGGCCGAATTTTTCCGTGGTGTTGCGGCGGACGAAGCGGTCGATCTGCAAGAGCTCCTCGTCGGTGAAGCCGAAATAGGCTTTTCCGACCGGCACCAGCTCCTCGCCGTTCTCGGTCTCGGTCCAGACGCCGAAGGTGTAGTCGGAGTAGTAGGACGAACGCTTGCCGTGGCCGCGCTGCGCATACATCAGCACGGCGTCGATGATGTGCGGGTCGCGCTTCCACTTCCACCATTGCCCCTTCGGCCGCCCCGGCAAATAAGGCGCATCGCGCCGCTTCAGCATGACGCCTTCGACGGCGTCCGCGTCCTCGCCGGCGCCGGCGCTCGCGGGATCCGCGCGTGCGGCGGTGAGTGCTTCCCAGCTATCGAAGGGCACGGTGGGCGAGAGATCGATGCGGGGATCGTCGAGCTTTGCGATGAATCGCTCCAGCCGCTCGCGCCGCTCGGCAAAAGGCAGCTCGCGCAGATCGTTCTCGTCGTCGCCGAGCAGATCGTAGGCGCGCAGGTGAATCGGAAACTCCTTGATCAGCTTCGGCGAGACGACCTTGCGGTTGAGGCGCTGCTGCAACACGTTGAAGCTCTGCACCCGGCCCTCGCGCAGGATCAAGAGCTCGCCGTCGATCGCGCCCGGCAGGCGCAGCGACGGCACGAGATCCGGAAAGCTTCCGGTGATGTCCTCGCCCGTGCGCGAATAGAGCCGCGCGGTGATATGGCCGCGCTCGTCGCGCCCGGCCACCGCCTGCACCCGGATGCCGTCCCATTTCCATTCGGCGATGTAATCGGCTGCATCGAGCGCGGCGAAATCGTTTCCCTCGATCGCATGCGCCAGCATCACCGGGCGGAACGGCGCGGGATCGCGGTTGACGGGCTTGTCGCCGCGGCCCTCCAGCCAGGCGAACAGGTCGAGATAGGGCGGGACGAGCCCCGGCCAGATCAGCTCGATCTCGTGCGGGTCCTTGTCGCCGAGCGCGGCGGCCGCAGTCTTGGCAAGGCGCGCGGAGATGCCGATGCGCAAGCTCCCGGTGACGAGCTTCAGCAGCGCCCAGCGGCCGGTCTCGTCGAGCTCGTCGAGCCAGCGCTCGAGCTGCTTGGGCAACTCGGTCTTGCCGAGCGTGCGCAGCGTGGTGACGACTTCGGTGAGGCTCGGTGGCGGCGGGTTGTTGTGGGCGGCGAGCGCGGCCTTCGGCCACATCAGCGCCACCGTCTCGGAGAGATCGCCGACATAATCGTAGCTCAGCCCGAACAGCACCTCATCGGTGCGTGCCGCGATGAGATCGCGGATCAGCGCCGGCTTGGCGTGCTTGAAGCTGAGTGCGTCGGTCAGCGCCGCGAGCGCAAAGCCGCGGTCGGGGTCGCCGACCTCGCGAAAATAACCGGTGATCAGCCGCAGCTTGTTATTGCGGCCGGGCTCATAGGCGATGCGGTCGAGCAGTTCGGCGAAGCGGTTCATGCTTCGGTCTCGCCTGGAATCGGCGTCTCGCTCTCCTCCTCGTCGCCATAGCCGACGAGATCGAGCGGCTGCGCCTTCAGGCCTTTGCTCCGGCACCAATGCACCAGCGCATCTTCCTGGCCGTGGGTGACCCAGATCTCGCCGGCGCCGGTCGCCGCGATAGTCGCGGTGAGGCCGTCCCAATCGGCGTGGTCGGAGATCACCAGCGGCAGCTCGACGCCGCGCTGCCGCGCGCGGGCGCGCACGCGCATCCAGCCCGAGGCGAAGGCGGTGACCGGATCGGGAAAGCGTCGTGTCCAGAGATCGGAGGTGGCCGAGGGCGGCGCCAGCGTGATGGTGCCGGCGAGTGCCGCCTTCTTCATGCCCTTTACCGGTTTGAGCTCGCCGAGGTCGATCCCGCGGCTCTGATAATAATGCGTGATCGTCTCCATCGCGCCATGCAGGTAGATCGGCGCATCATAGCCGGCCTGACGCAGCAGCTTGATCACGCGCTGCGCCTTTCCGAGCGAATAGGCGCCGACGAGATGCGCGCGCTCCGGAAACAGCGCGACGGAAGCCAGCAGCTTCTTGACCTCGTCGCTCGCATCGCCATGCCTGAAGACCGGCAGGCCGAACGTCGCCTCGGTGATGAAGACATCGCATGGCACCAGCTCGAACGGCGTGCAGGTCGGGTCCGGCGCGTCCTTGTAGTCGCCGGAGGCGACGATGCAGGTGTCCTTGCACGAGACGGCGACCTGCGCCGATCCCAGCACGTGGCCGGCCGGGTGAAACTTGACCTTGACGTCGCCGAGCCGGATTTCCTCGCCATAGCGGATCGCCTGAGTCGAGCCGGCGAAATTCTCGCCGTAACGCAGCCGCATCATGTCCAGCGTTTCCTGCGTCGCCAGCACCGCGCCATGGCCGGCACGGGCATGGTCGGAATGGCCGTGGGTGATCACGGCCCGCTCCACGGGGCGGACGGGGTCGATATGGAAGCCGCCGGGCTTGCAGCACAGGCCGGCAGCATTTGGCAGCAGGATGTCTTGCGGACGCATGCCTGTTATATAAGTCGAACCATTACATCTTCGAGTCACTTACCCATTTCGTTTCCTGGTTCCTCAATGCCGCTCCGCCTGTTCCTGACCTCCGGCGATCTCATGGCCGACCGCCGTTTCGAGTTCGCGCGCGATCTCCAGCTCAAGGGCGACCTGCCGGCGGCTGCGGACCTCCTGGAGCAGGCGATCGAGCTCGCGCCCGACTTCACCTCGGCCTGGTTCACGCTCGGCGAGATCCGTCAGCAGCTCGGCGAGCGCGACAAGGCCATCGCGGCCTTTCGTGAAGCGCGGCGATGCGACCCCGGGGATCAGCACGGCGCCGGCCTGCACCTGATGCGGCTCGGCGATACCGAAATGACGGAGATGCCCAAGGCCTACGTGCAGGCGCTGTTCGATCAATACGCGCCGCGCTTCGAGCACGCCCTGATCAACGATCTCGGCTATCGCGCGCCTGCGCTGATCTTCAAGGCGGTGCTGGCGGCGCGCGTCGCCGCCAAGAAGCCCGCCTACTTCAAGCGCACCATCGACCTCGGTTGCGGCACCGGGCTCGCGGCAGCTGCCTTCGCCAAGCAGGTCGACCATTTCACCGGCATCGATTTGTCGCCCGGTATGATCAAGGAGGCGCGGGCGACGAACCTCTATGCCGAGCTCGAAGTCGCCGACATGATCGAGGGCCTGCGCGGCAAGCCAGATGCCAGCGCGAACCTCGTCGTGGCCGCGGATGCGTTCGTCTATCTCTCCGATCTCGCACCGGTGCTGAGCGAAGTAAGGCGCGTGCTCGTCTCAGGCGGCGTGCTCGCCTTCACGCTGGAGACGCATGCGGGCGACGGCATCGTGCTCGGCGACGGCCTGCGTTATGCCCATTCCGCGGAATATGTGCGCGGCGCCATCGCGAAGGCGGGGTTGAAGCTGCTGACGCTGGACCCGGCCTCGCCGCGCAACGAGAACAATGAGCCGGTGCGTGGCCTCGTCGTCGTTGCCGAGAAAACTTGAGTCTAGGCGCTAACGCCTGCCGATTTGAGCGTCATTGCGTCGCAAAGCTGCGACTTCCCACTTGCGAGCCGAGCTGCGATGTCAGCACAATGCGCGCATCAGGGAGAAAACAACAATGACCAAGAATCCATCGCGGCGCGATTTCAGCGCCGGCGCGCTCGCCACCATCGCCGCATCGACATTGCCCGCGCCCTACGTCTGGGCCGCGGAGAAGAAATACGATGCGGGCGCCAGCGACACCGAGATCAAGATCGGTCAGACCGTGCCGCATTCCGGCCCCGGCTCGCTGTACGGCGTGCTCGGCCGCGTCGGCGAAGCCTATTTCCAGATGCTGAACGAGAAGGGCGGCATCAACGGGCGCAAGGTCAAGTTCCTCACCATGGACGACGCCTACAGCGCGCCGAAATGCGTCGAGGCCACGCGCCGCCTGGTCGAGCAGGAAGAAGTGCTCGCATTGTACGGCTCGCTCGGCACCGCGCCGCAGACCGCCGTGCACAAATACCTGAACTCCAAGGGCGTGCCGCAGCTGTTGCTCAACACCGGCGCGTCGAAGTGGAATAATCCGAAAGAGTTCAAGTGGACGATGGCGGGCCTGCCGCTCTATCCGACCGAGGCGCGCATCCTCGCGCGCCACGTCGTCAGCGTGAAGCCGAACGCGAAGATCGGCATCCTCTACCAGAACGACGACTTCGGCCGCGACTTCCTCGGTCCCTTCAAGAAGGTGCTGACTGACGCCGGCGGCACCGCGCAAGTGATCATGGAGCAGACCTATGATCTCACCGAGCCGACCGTCGATTCCCAGCTCATCAATCTCTCCAAGTCCGGAGCCGACGTCTTCTACAACATCTCGACCGGCAAGGCCTCGTCGCAGTCGATCCGGAAAGTGGCCGAGCTCGGCTGGAAGCCTCTGCACCTCCTGTCCGCCGGCTCCACCGGTCGTTCGATCCTCAATGCCGCGGGCCTCGATAACGCTACCGGCATCGTCGCGATCCGCTACAACAAGGAGGTCGGCCTGCCGAAATGGGAGAAGGACCCGGACGTGATGGCGTTCGAGGAGCTGCGCAAGAAGTACACGCCGGCGATCGACCCCGACAACACCATCGCTTTCGCCGGCTACGGGCAGGCCGCCACCATGGCCGAGATCCTGCGCCGCTGCGGCAATGAGCTGACCCGCGCCAACGTGCTGAAGCAGGCATCGAACCTCCAAGGTTTCCACTCGCCCTATTTCCTCGACGGCGTCACCTACAGCTACACGCCCGAGGACTACACGCCGATGAAGACGCTGTTCATCTCCACCTTCACCGGGAAAGACTGGGACATCTCCGACAAGCCGATGTCGGAGTAGGCGCGGCGAATGCGGCCATCCTTCGAGACGCCCGCCTCAGGCGGGCTCCTCAGGATGAGGAGCGGAGTGCGCGGCGGTCGCTTCAAGGGAGACGGATGCCGCTTAGCCTCATCCTGAGGAGGCGCGTCAGCGCCGTCTCGAAGGACGAGGCGCGCGCTCAGGCGCCGACGCGCGATACCAGCCGATACGCCTGCGCTGCATTCACACCGAAAGCCTTGTCGCGCACACGCGGGCCGAGCCGCGCCAGGCAGGCCTCCAGCGCGGTCGTGATCTCGCCGTAGCTTCCCGCGAGCAGGCATACGGGCCAGTCCGATCCGAAGATCAGCCTGTCCTCGCCGAAACATTTCGCGGCGTGCTCCACGAACGGAAACAGCCGTTCCGCATTCCAATCGTTCCAGACCGCCTCGGTCGCCAATCCCGAGATCTTGCACCAGACATTGCCGCAGGCAGCCAGCGCCGCGATGCGCTCGGACCATTCGGCGCTGCCGCCTTCGGCGATCGGCGGCTTGGCGGCGTGATCGAGCACGAAACGCGCGTGCGGAAAGGCCTGCGCGGTTGCGACCGCCGCGGGCAGCTCGCGGCTGCGGACAAGGAAATCGTAAGCGAGATCGTGGGCGAACACGGCCGTGAGTCCGCGCTGGACGTCCTCGCGCAGCAGCCAATCCGCATCAAGCTCGTCGTGGACCTGGTGGCGGATGCCGACCAGCTTGTTGCCACCAGGCAGAGCGCGCAGCCGGTCGAGCGTCTCGCCGAGCGCCGCATCGGTGAGATCGGCCCAGCCGACCACGCCGATCACCGAGGGCGTCGCATCCGCGATACGCAGAAACTCCTCGGTCTCCTCCAGCGCTGAGCGGCATTGCACCAGGATGCTGGCGTCGATGCCGTTCGCCTGTAGCAGCGGCGCGAGATCGGCCGGGCCGAAGGCACGGCGGATCGGCGCCAGCTCGTCCGCTTCCATCCAGGGATAATCGGCGCGCGCCGGATCCCAGAAATGCTGGTGGGCATCGACGATCATGTCCTACGCTCCGCCGGGAAATGGCGCGCGCGCATCGACCAGCTTTCGTGCCCGCAGCTCCTGCCAGAATGCCGGCGGCACCGCCTTCTCGGACATCGCGACGTTGTCGGCGACTTCGGCGGCATTGCGCGCGCCCATCACGGCGACCGTCACCGCCGGATGGGCCATGCAGAATTGCAGCGCGGCGGCTTTCAGCTCGGTGCCGTGCCTGCGGCAGAGTTCGTCGAGCTCCAGCGCGCGTGCCACGAGCGCAGCGTCAGCATCCTGATAGTTGAATTTCGCGCTCGC
Source organism: Bradyrhizobium sp. USDA 223 (assembly GCF_044909005.1). Lineage (NCBI taxonomy): Bacteria > Pseudomonadati > Pseudomonadota > Alphaproteobacteria > Hyphomicrobiales > Nitrobacteraceae > Bradyrhizobium > Bradyrhizobium sp. USDA 223. The sequence goes on along the minus strand of NZ_JBIYDR010000001.1, from coordinate 7,082,793 downwards.
CCGCGGATTGGCCAGGATGCCGCTGTTGTAGATGCCGCCGAGCAGGATGCCGATATTGCTGGCCTGGCACAGCGGAAACAGCGCATCCAGCGCGCCCTGGTCGAGCAGCGTGTAACGGCCAGCGAGCAGGAAGCAGTCGACCGGCACGGCCTCGGCGAAGCGGGCCAGCATCTCGGACTGGTTCATGCCGGCGCCGATCGCCTTCACCGTGCCGTCCTCGCGCAGGCGCTGGAGCGCGCGGAAGGCGCCGCTGACGGCATCGTCATAATGATCGTCCGGATCATGCACGAGAAGGACGTCGACGCGGTCGAGGCCGAGGCGCTGCAGGCTCTCCTCCACCGACCGCATCACGCCGTCATAGCTGAAATCGAACACCGGCCGTTCGCGCGGCGTGCCCTTGTAGTGCTCGTCCTCCGGGGCAGCGCCATCAGGTGCGCGCAGCAGGCGGCCGACCTTGGTCGAGATAGCATAGGAGTCTCGCCTCTGTTGCCGCAGGAAGGCGCCCAGCCGCCGCTCCGCGAGGCCGAAGCCGTAGAGCGGGGCGGTGTCGAAGAATCGGACACCGAGCGACCAGGCCCGTTCGATCGTCCCGTGCGCATCGGCATCGCTGACGGGCGAGAACAATCCGCCGAGCGGGGCTGAACCGAGGCCGATCGAGGTGACATCGAGCGCGCCGAGCCGCGATCTTTTCATTCCCATGCCTTCCAGCGATCGTCGTCCATTCCAAATCATCTCTCCCGCTTGCGGAAACCGCAAGCGGGAGAGGCATGCAGAAGCGCGGGGCTGGGCAGCGCTCCTACTTCAACATCTTCGCGACGTTGTCCTTGGTGACGAGATCGAGGCCGGTGTAGACGATCTCCGGCACCTTCTCGCCCTTCTTGATGGCGAGCAGCGTGTCCATCGCCTTCTCGCCCATCTCGAACGGACGCTGGCCGACCAGCGCATTGGCATAGCCGTCACGCAGCAGCTCGAGCTGCATCTTCAGCGTATCGGCGACGACCAGCGTGAACTTGCCGGAATCGATGTCCTTCTTGTTCCTGCTGGCGAAGGCTTTGAAGCCTTCGGGCGCGAACATCGGCCAGCCGCCGATCGGAACGATGGCGGCGAGATCCGGCGTTGCGGTACGCATGTCCGTCATCTGCTGGACCGCGAGCGCGGGATCGTCGTTGCAGAAGCTCGGCGAACCCGCGACCTCGGTCCATTTCGAGCCCTTCAGCGCCTCGCGCACGCCGTCGACACGCTCGGCCAGGTTCTTGGCGCCGGGACCGCCGGAGACCATGGCGTATTTGCCGCCGTCAGGCCGCAATTTCAGCAATTCCTTGCCGAGGGCCAGGCCGAACTCCTTGTTGTTGGTGCCGATATAGGCGATGCGCTTGGAGCCCGGCGCGTCGGCATCGAAGGTGATGACGGGAATGCCGGCGGCGGTCGCCGCCTCGATCGACTTGGTCATGGCCGCGACGTCCGCGACCGAGATGGCGAGACCGTCGACCTTCTGCGTGATGAAGTCCTGGATGATCTGGGCCTGGTTCGCCGGCTCATGCTCGACCGGTCCCTTGTAGATGCACTCGATGTTGCCGAGCTCCTTGGCGCGCTTCAGACAGCCGTCGCGCGAAAAATCGAAGAACGGATTGTTCATCGCCTTCGGCACGATGACGAAGCGGTAGTTCGCAGCAAATGCCGGCGTGGCCATCATCGCAACCGCGATGCCGGCAAGAAGCAGTTTCCTCATTGTCTCCTCCACTCTTGTTGGTGCCTATCCCCTCGAAAGCCCCCGGGAAGCGGATAGGCGGCGTTTTCCTTGCCTTCCCGAGATGTCGTCATGTTAGGTCATCCGCGAGCGGACGCGGTCGACCAGCACAGCCAGAATGATGATCACGCCGACCAGCGTCTGCTGCCAGTACGAGCTGACCTGGGCCAGCACGAGGCCGTTGCGGATCACCTCCAGCAGCACGCAGCCGACGATGGCTCCGAGCGGACCGCCGATGCCGCCGGCGAGATTAGCACCGCCGATCACGGCCGCCGCGATCACGTTGAGCTCGTAGGACATCGCCATGTTGGCCGGCGCCGATCCGAGCCAGCCGGAGATGATGATGCCCTGCAGGCCCGCGGCGAGCGCGCAGATCACGTAGACCTCGATCTTCACCCGCACCACCGGAATGCCGGTGAGCTCGGCCGCCTTCTCGTTGCCGCCGAGCGCGAAGACGTGGCGGCCGAACGAGGTGTGGTGCAGCACCACGGCCATGGTCAGCGCCAGGATCACGAGATAGATGAACGGCGCCGGCACGCCGAGCACGTCACCGGACGTGAGCGCGTAGAAATAATCGGCGTCCGGCCCGCCCGGGAAGCTGCCGCGCCCGTTGGAGACGACATAGCCGAGCCCGCGCACGATCGAGAGCATGCCGAGCGTGGTGACGAAGGGCGACAGGCCGAGCACGGCGATGCAGAAGCCGTTGACGAGGCCTGCAATCAGCGCGGCGCCGAGGCCGGCGAGGATCGAGATGAGCAGGATCAGCCCCGGCACATTGGCCAGCACGGTCTTGCCGTCCGCCGCCATGTGCACCAGCGGCGAGCCGGGCGCCGACAGCTCGGTCATCACCATCGATGTGATCATGGCGGAAAAGCACATCATCGATCCTACCGACAGGTCGATGCCGCCGGTGATGATCACGAAGGTGACGCCGAGCGTCGCGATGGCGATGAAGGAAAAGTTCTTCGCCACGTTCTGCATGTTGCCCTGGGTGAAGAAGTAGGGGCTGGCGAAATGCATGATCACCAGCAGCACCGCCAGCGCGAGCAGGACGTAGCCGGTCTGCGAGGCGAAGATGCCGCGCTGCCACCACCTGATCTTGCCGACATTGGTGAAGCTGATCGGGGATTCCAAGGGCATGGCCATCACGCCGCCTCCTTCGCACCGGTGATGAGGGCGGTGACCTCCTCGGGGGAGGTCTGGTGAATCGACTTGTCGGCGCGCTTCTCGCCGCGCCGCATGACGACGACGCGGTCGCATACGGCGAACACGTCGGGCATGCGGTGCGAGATCAGCATCACGGCGACGCCCTGCTCCTTCAGCCGGTGGATCAGGCCGAGCACCTGCTCGACCTGGCGCACCGAGATCGCGGCGGTCGGCTCGTCCATCATCACCAGCCGCGCATTGGACAGCCGGGTGCGCGCGATCGCGACGGCCTGGCGCTGGCCGCCCGACATCTGCCTGACGAGATCGTCCGGGCGCGTCTCCGAACGCAGCTCGCCGAACAGCTCGAGCGCGCGCGACGCCATCGCCTTGTGATCGAGCAAGGCAATCGGTCCGAACCTGCGCTTCAGCTCGCGGCCGAGAAAGACGTTGGCGGCCGCCGTGAGATTATCCGCCAGCGCGAGGTCCTGGTAGACGACCTCGATGCCGACGGCGCGGGCATCGACCGGCCGGTTGAAATGCACCGCGCTGCCGGCAAAGCGCATCTCGCCATGGGTGGGGCGGAAATTGCCGGCGATGATCTTCACCAGCGTCGACTTGCCGGCGCCGTTGTCGCCCATCAGGCCGACCACCTCCCCGGGCCAGACCTGCATGTCGACGTCGTGCAGCGCGCGAATCGCGCCGAACTCCTTGCCGATGCCGGTGAGCTCGAGCACCGGTGTCGCGTTCTTCGTCATCAGCGGCGTTTCCTCAGACATAGCGGTTGACCAGGGATTCCAGATATTCCTGCCGGCCCGAGCGCGGCTGCGGATCGAAGCCGGGAGACATCGCGCGGTCGGCGAGATCGGCGAGCGAACGCTGGCCGCCGAGAATGGCGCGGCCCTCCGGGCTTGCCCAGCCCTCGTAGCGTTTTGCGAGCGGCGCACTCAGCGTGCCGGCGTCGAGCATGTCGGCGGCGGCGAGGAAGGCGCGCGCACAGGCATCCATCGAGCCGACATGGGCATGGATGAGATCATCGGGGTCGATCGACTGGCGGCGGATCTTGGCATCGAAATTGAGCCCGCCGGTGGTGAAGCCGCCCCGGTTCAGGATTTCGTGGAACACCAGCGCCAGCTCCGGCACGTTCATCGCGAACTGATCGGTGTCCCAGCCGAGCAGATCGTCGCCCCGGTTGATGTCGAGCGAGCCGAACACGCCGAGCGCCTCGGCCAGCGCGACCTCGTGATGGAATGAGTGGCCGGCGAGGATGGCGTGGTTCTGTTCGATGTTGAGCTTGACGTCCTTGAGCAGGTCGTAGCGTTCGAGGAAACCGTAGCAGGTGGCGACGTCGAAATCATATTGATGCTTGGTCGGCTCCTTCGGCTTCGGCTCGATCAGCAGCGGGCCCTTGAAGCCTATTTTGTGCTTGTGCTCGACGACGAGCGAGACGAAGCGGCCGAGCTGGTCGAGCTCGCGCTTGAGATCGGTGTTGAGCAGCGTCTCGTAGCCCTCGCGTCCGCCCCACAGCACGTAGTTCTGCCCACCGAGCCGGTGCGTCACCTCCAGTGCAGCACGGACCTGGCCGGCGGCATAGGTGAAGATGTCGGGATCCGGATTGGTCGCGGCGCCCGCCATGTAGCGGCGGTGCGTGAACAGGTTCGCAGTGCCCCAGAGCAGGCGAACCTTGCTCGATGCCATCTTCTGCTCGAACAGATCGGCGATGGCGTTGAGGTTGGCGACGGACTCGGCGAGCGAAGCGCCTTCCGGCGCCGCATCGACGTCGTGGAAGGTGAAGTAGGGGACGTCCAGCAGGCGGAACAGCTCGAAGGCGGCATCGGCCTTGGCGCGGGCCATCGCCATCGCGTCGGTGCCGTGGTGCCAAGGCCGCAGGAAGGTCTCGCCACCGAAGGGATCGCCGCCCGGCCAGCAGAACGAATGCCAATAGCAGACCGCAAAGCGCAAGTGATCCTCGAGCCGGCGGCCATGCACCAGGCGGTCCTTGTCGTACCAGCGGAAGGCGGGCGCGCCTTCGGCCTCCTTGCCGCCGAAGGCGACGGGTGCACTTGCATCGAAGAATTTGGCTGGCGCGTTCACTTAAGACTCCTTCAATGCGGGATAAAGCGCGCGCCATCGCCGATAGGCCTCGTCATATGCCGCGGCGACGGACGGGCGGGGTGTGAAGCTTGCGAGCCGCCGCGGGCGCGTGCAGACGTTCGCGGGGTTCTCGCCGGTCGCGGCGAGCCGGCCGAGCCGCGCAGCGCCGAGCGCGGCGCCGACCTCGCCTTCCTCGACGCGGTGGACGGGCATGCCGAGCACGTCGGCGCAGATCTGCGCCCATAGCGGCGAGCGCGAGCCGCCGCCGACGAGATCGACCTCGCCGATTGGCCCGCTGGCTGTGCTCAGCGCCGCCAGATTGTCGCGCGCGGCAAAGGCGACGCCTTCGAGCACCGCCTGCACGATCTCTGAACGCCCGGTCGCGCCGCGCAGACCGACCAAGGCGCCGCTGGCGGCGGCATCGTTGTGCGGGGTGCGCTCGCCGTCGAGATAAGGCAGGAACTGGACCGGGCTTGGTGCATCGACGCGCTCGCCGAGCGGTGCCAGGAGCGCCGCGGCCGGCGTCTCCATCACGCCGGCAAGCCAGGCGAGCGAGGCTGCGGCCGACAGCATCACGCCCATCTGGTGCCAGAGGCCGGGCAGCGCGTGGCAGAAGGCATGCACCGCCGAGGCCGGGGCGGGGGCGAAGCGATCAGTGACGCGGAACAGGACGCCCGACGTTCCCAGCGACAGGAAGGCATCGCCGGGCGCGATGGCGCCGAGCCCGATCGCGCTGGCCGCATTGTCGCCGGCGCCGCCCGCGACCACGACATTTTTCGCCATGCCCCAGCGCTGCGCGTATTCAGGCGCGAGCACCGCGCTCGCCGCGCTGCCCTCGACGAGGCGCGGCATGTGGTGCAGATCGAGCCCGGTGGCATGCAGCAGCAGTGCGGACCAGCGCCGCAGGCCGACGTCGAGCCACAGCGTGCCTGCTGCATCCGACATGTCCTCGACCATCTCGCCGGTCAGGCGATAGCGGACATAGGCCTTCGGCAGCAGCACCTTCGCCACGCGGTCGAAGATCTTCGGCTCGTGCCGTGCCACCCAGAGCAGCTTCGGCGCGGTGAAGCCCGGCATAGCGAGATTGCCGGCGATCGCGTGCAGCGAGGGACAGCGCCGCTCCAGCGCGGCGCATTCGGCCTGCGAGCGGCCGTCGTTCCAGAGGATGGCCGGACGCAGCGGCCGGCCGTCCTCGCCAAGCAGCGTCGCGCCATGCATCTGCCCCGACAGGCCGATGCCGCGCACCTGCGCGACCTCGCGCGGATGGCGCGCGGCGAGATCGTCGACGGCGCCGACGGCCGCATCGACCCAGGCGTCGGGATCCTGCTCGGACCACAGCGGCGCCGGATGCGACAGCGCAAGCTCGCGCGCTGCCGTCGCGGTCACCGCGCCGGCTTCGCTCACGAGCACCGCTTTCACACCGGACGTGCCGATGTCGATCCCGAGATACAATTCGTCCTCCCTTTCGCCTGAGACGGAGAGCGATCTTGCGTCGCTTTTCCCCGTTGGCCTTCTGTTGCCAAATCCACCTGCCGCTAGGGCAGATTGTCCCGCATCACGATGTCGATCCGGATCTTCTCCTGTTCGCTCAAGATCGGTTCGCCCCGGGCGAGCGCGAGCAGCACGCGGACGGCCGCGCGCGCTTCATGTCCGGGGTTCTGCGAGATCGCGGCATCCATCACGCCCTGCAGTAGCAAGCGGCGCGTCAACGCGGTAACGTCGTGCCCGACGAACACCACCTGCTTGTCACGCCCGGCCGCGCCCGAGGCCTTGTCGTTCAACGCCTTGCCGTTCAGCGCTTTGGCGACGCCCTGCGTGCCGGCGCCGACGTTGTAGAGACCGACGATGTCGGGATGCTTGCCGAGCAGCCGCGCCAGCAGCTGCTCCGAACGATCGTCCTCGTCGCGCCCTTCCAGCACCGGCAGCACGCTGAGATCGGGGAATTCGCTCGCCATCACCTGGTTGAAGCCGAAGATGCGCTCGGCATGGTCGCGCAGGCCCTGCGAGCCCGCGATGATCGCGACCTTGCCGGACCTCTGGCCGACCAGGCGTCCGACCAGCGCGCCGGCGGTGCGGCCCGCGGCGATGTTGTCGATGCCGACATAATGGTGGCGGCGCGACGACGGCACATCCGAGACCAGCGTCACGACCTTGGCGCCGGCATCGACGAGGTCATTGATGGCGGCGCGGACGCTCGGATGGTCCAGCGCCACCACGGCGACGCCGTCATAGTCGCCGGACAGCGCCTCGAGCGAGGCCGCGAGCGCGGCGGGCTCGAACACGTCGGTTGCGATCATCTCAACATTGAGGCGGCGGGCCGACAGCCAAGCCGCCATCTCGCCAAGATAGGCCTCGATCTGCTGCATGAACGGGTTCGGCCCCGACGGCATCACGAAGGCGAAGCGGCGGGCCCGGCCGCGCGCGAGCTCGGCGGCCGCCACATGCGGCTGGAACGAATTGCGCGCGATGGCGTCCTTGACGCGCCGGACCGTATCCGGGCGGACCCCCGGCCGGTTGTGCAGCACGCGATCGACCGTGGCGAGGCTGACACCCGCCTCGCGGGCGATGTCCTTCAGCGTCAGCACAGTCGGGGCGAGGGTCTCGGCCATGGCTGAAGGCTAGCAGAGGTGTTTTGAGGTACGCAACTCATTTTGGTGAGGGGAAGCGTCTTTTTGCTTCCTCTTCCAGGAACGGCTCCGCGAGCGGACCGTTGCCGGGGCGTGCATAACGACCTCACACATGATTCCGGCGAGGGGCTGAGCCCGACGCTCGAGCGCAACATCCAGGCACTGGTGGCGCGGCGGCGCCGCGAGCAGCAGGCGGCACGCGGCCAGGACAAGGTCGCGGACGCGATCACGGCCTTCACCGGCAGCATGATCTTCGTCTACCTGCACCTCGCCTTGTTCGGGTTCTGGATCATCGCCAACCTGCATTGGATTCCGGGAATTCCGGCCTGGGACGAGAGCTTCGTCATGCTGGCGATGATCGCCTCGGTGGAGGCGATCTTCCTCTCCACCTTCGTGCTGATCTCGCAGAACCGCATGACCGCGGCGGCCGACAAGCGCGCCGATCTCGATCTCCAGATCAGCCTGCTCGCCGAGCACGAGCTGACCAAGGTGGCCCGCCTGCTCACTCAGGTCGCCGAGCGGCTCGACGTCAAGCCGGACGCGGAGCGCGACCTGCAGGAAGCGGCCCGGGACATCGCCCCCGAGCGCGTGCTCGACAAGATCGAGGAGACGCGCTCCTAAAGCGCGATGCGATCAGGGTGAAGCGTCATCGCGCTTTAGGTTGTTGTTTGAGCATGATCTTTTCGGAAAAACCGCTTCACACTTTTCCGAATCATGCTGTAGCTATCGGCGGCCTGGCGCCGACAGCTCCAGCGTCAGGAACAGGCTGTTGGGATCCTCGACATAACCCTCGAACGGGCGGCAGGCGACGAAACCGTGCGCCATATAGAGTGCGTGCGCCGGCTTGAAATAGTCCCACGAGCCGGTCTCGAGGCTGAGCCGCGTCAGGCCGCGCCCACGGGCCTCCGTGATGATGTGACGCAGCATCTGGCCGCCATAGCCGCGCCGCCGCGCGGTCTGCAGCGTGTGCATCGACTTGACCTCGCCGTGGCCAGTCGAAAGCGTCTTCAACGCGCCGGTGGCGACCAGCGTCTCGCCGTCCCAGCCGGTCCAGAACGCGACGTCAGGTGCACGCAGGCCCGCGAGATCGAGCGCATGGTCGCTGCCCGGCGCCGTCTGCGCCCGTGCGGCCGCAACGTGGTGATCGAGCAGCGCGACGACGCGCGGATCATAGGTGTCGCCGGTACGGATCTGCATCGTGCTCGTCTCCACGCTTTGCCTTCACATCTTGCCGTAGGACGCGCCGCGCCTGACGATGATGACGTAGCGCGCGTCCTGCCTGGTTTCGTTTTCGAAGATCACGGCGCGCATCACGTCGAAATCCAAACAATCGCCCTCGCGCAGCCGCACCGCCTTGGCGTCGATATGCACGGCGATGGCGCCCTCCAGCATCAGGAGCTGCTGGGTGAAGGCGTTGCGGCCCCAGGGGCTGTAGGAGACGCGCGCGCCGGCGGGGAGGTCGACCACGATGATCTCGATGCCGCTTGCCGCATCCGGCGGCGAGGCGTGCCGCCGGCGATAGCCGCTGTCGGGGTCGCGCCAGAGCGGCTGGTCGGAAAGCCGCACCAGGCGCTCCGGCGGCTTCTCGGTGAGCGCGACGACATCGCTGAGCGTGACGTCGAGCGCCGCGCAGAGCTTGTTCAGCAGCGCCGCCGTCGCACTGCTCTGCGCCCGCTCCACCCGCCCGATCATGGCCCGGCTGACGCCGGAGCGCGCCGCGAGTTCGTTCAACGTTATCCCGGCCTGCGTCCGCAGCGTCTTCAGGCGCCGGCCAATGGCGCGATCGAGTTTTTGCTGGTCCATCTCTTTGCAGGTCCTGGCCTTCATCCCAACATTGCCCGGCACGAGGACCTCACCCGCCGGACGCCCTGGAGCTTAAGCCGGGGAAGCGGTGCATGCCGGGAGCGAAGAGCTAATATATTGGAATCTTTGCGCCGCTCGCGAGAGCGAGTTTGTCACGCCGGCACCAATGAAACGTCGATCGGGGAAAACTTGGAGCGGGCGAAGGGAATCGAACCCTCGTATGCAGCTTGGGAAGCTGCCGTTCTACCATTGAACTACGCCCGCGATGCGCGCGCTTTGCGCCCCTCCTGATTAGCCGAGACGGCGCCTGCCGCCAAGCGGTTTGGCGCGACCGGCCGGGCGGTTGTTAACGGCCTGATAAGATTCCAGGTGCGCCGGATTGTGGCGGTGTTATGATCGCTTTTCCGGGGAGAAACGTGCACTGAGTGGGGCGTGTGCATGGTGGGGCGGGCTTACGCGATATTCGACACGGCCATAGGCCGTTGCGGCATCATCTGGAGCGGCACCGGCGTGGTCGCCGTGCAATTGCCGGAGGCGCGGGAGATCGACACCCGCCGCCGGATTTTCCAGGTCCATCCCGAGGCGCGGGAGCAGCGCCCGTCCGAGAACGCCGAGCTGGCGATCGAGGGCATCACGGGCCTGCTGCAAGGTCACGATCCCGACTTCTCCGAGGTCAGCCTGGACGCCGGCGGGGTGCCCGGCTTCGACCGGCGCGTCTACGAGTACACCTGCAGCATTCCGCGCGGGGAAACGCGCACCTATCACGAGGTCGCCCGGGCGCTGGGCGCCTCCGGCGCGTCCTATTCCGTGGCGCAGGCGATTGCGAAAAATCCCTTCATGCTGATCGTGCCCTGCCACCGGGTGCTGGAGGCTGGCAATTACACCGACCGGCTCTCGCCCTATGGCGGCGTGATCTCCAAGCGGCGGCTGCTGGCGCTCGAAGGCGCCCACCCCATCGCCAGCAAGACGCTGTTCGAGGTGCTGCTGCCGGTTGCTCCGCCGCGGGCGCCTACCTAAATACGCGGGATGCACGCCACCACGTTGCTGACGACGCCCTCGATCACGGCATCCGAGTTTCGCTGCGATGCGGGCCCGGACGACACGCCGTTTGCGGAATGCCGCACCGGCCATTCCATCGCCTATGTCCGCTCCGGCAGCTTCGGCTGCCATTGCCGCGCCGGCTTCTTCGAGCTGGTGGCGGGCTCGATGCTGATCGGCGCCCCCGGCGAGGAATACACCTGCACGCATGAGCACGTGTCCGGCGACGTCTGCCTCGGCTTCTTCTTCAGCGAGGATTTGGTCGACGCCCTCGGCGGGCGGCGCGAGGTCTGGCAGATCGGCGCGACGCCGCCGCTGCCCGAGCTGATGGTGCTGGGCGAGCTGGCCCAGACGGCAGCAGATGGCAACAGCGATCTCGGTCTCGACGAGATCGGCCAAATCCTGGCCGGCCGTTTTGTCGACGCCGTCTCGGGCAAAGCGCGCAAGCCGGCCACCCCCACCGCACGCGACCGCCGCCGCGCGGTGGAGGCGGCGCTGTGGATCGACGACAATTCGCATGCCGAGCTCGACCTCGAGCAGGCTGCCAAGCAGGCGGGATTGAGCCCGTTTCATTTCCTGCGGCTGTTCTCGGCCGTGCTCGGCGTCACCCCGCATCAATATCTCGTGCGCTCGCGGCTGCGCCACGCGGCACGGCTGCTCGCTGACGACGACATCCCCGTCACCGACATCGCCTATGACGTCGGCTTCGGCGATCTCTCCAATTTCGTCCGCACCTTCCATCGCGCCGCCGGCGTGTCGCCGACCAAGTTCCGGCAGGCGTCGAAGGGGGAGCGCAAGATTCTCCAAGAGCAGCTTGCCCTCAACTGACTAGGGTCGTCTCCGGCGCGTGTCCTTCGCGGCACGCTTCTTCGCAATGGAGACGAACATGTACGACCACATCGGATTGCGCGTTGCCGACCTCGACGCCGCCACGCGCTTCTACAGCGCGGTGCTGGCGCCGCTCGGCTTTGTCCTGTGCTCGAGCGGCGACGGCTATGCCGGCTTCGGGCCGAAGGGCGAGCCGGCGCTGTGGCTGCACCTGAACAAGGGCCGCAAGGCCGACGGCGTCCACATCGCCTTCCGCGCCGGGGATCATGACGCGGTCAAGGCGTTTCACAGCGAAGGCCTCAAGTGCGGCGGTCGCGACAATGGCGGCGCCGGCCCGCGGAAGGATTACAGCCCGACCTATTACGCGGCGTTCCTGATCGACCCTGATGGCAACAATGTCGAGGCGGTTTGTGTGTGAGCGCTAGCCACTCGCTCCGTCATTGCGAGGAGCTCTTGCGACGAAGCAATCCAGACTGCTTCCGCGGATACAGTTCTGGATTGCTTCGCTGCGCTCGCAATGACGGCATCTGTGGCACCACTTATCGCAATCAAGGATACCTTCATGGCCTCCATCCACAACGACATCTCCCTCCCCGCCCCCGCGCGCGACGTCTGGGGCGCAGTGCGTGATTTCGGCGCGCTACATCAGCGGCTGGTGCCGGGCTTCGTCACGGCGTGCACGCTCGATGGCGATGCGCGCATTGTCACCTTCGCCAACGGCTCGGTCGCGCGCGAAGTGCTGGTCGACTGCGACGATGCGCGGCGGCGCCTCGTCTATGCCATCAGCAACGAGCGGCTGAGGCATTACAGCGCCTCGGTGCAGGTCATTGTCGAGGGCGAGACGAGCTGCCGCCTCGTCTGGATCATCGACATGCTGCCGAACGAGCTCGCGCCTTACGTCCAGGGGCAAACCAAGGAGGCGGTGGCCGCCATGCACAAGGCGTTTCCGCCCGCGGCAGCCTGATCGTTCACTGTGAGTTTTCTCACAGAGCTCCGTCCTCGCCGGCCCTAACCATGCCCGCGTGCGTCCGGTTGGCTCTGCTCTCCCGGCGGCGCCACGCACGCGAGGAGCATGCCATGAGAGGTGCGGACAAGGTGATCTGCCAGGCAGCTGCAATGCTGCTGCTGTTTTCAATCTCGAGCGTGCCGGCAAAAGCGCAATTCCTCGGCGGCGGCGGTGCCGGCGGCGAGGACATGATGACCCAGATGGCGCCGATGCTGGAGATGATGAAGGCGAAGATGGGCAAGCGCCGCTTCGCCATGCTGATGCGGACCATGGGCCCGATGATGAGCCGCATGATGGAGAACGGCGGCGGCGGGCTCGGCGGCTTGATGGGCGGCGGCGGCAATTTCGGCGGCGGATTCAGTGCACCGATCTACGGCGGCTACGCGCCGATGGGCGGCGGCATCATGCCGGTCGGGATCGGCAGCATGGGCGGCGGCGACATCATGGGCATGCTCGGCGGCAGCGGCGGCAGCGACATGATGGCGATGATCCCGCAATTGATGCGGCTCGCCAATACCGGCGGCGGCCATCGCCGACACAAGCGTCGCTAGTCGGCAGCCGAAAGCGCCGGCTTGATCGCAGGCTTCGTCTCGCGCGGTCCCCAGCGTGTCAGCACGACGCTGGAGCACGACAAGAGGCCGAGCACGACCATCGAGCTCGCGGCGAGCCAGAAGAAGCTCTTCGCGCTGGCGCCGTGCCTCGACAGCCACCAGCCGATTCCGGCGATGTAGATCAGCCGCGCGGTCTGCGCCAGCACCGGGCCGATCACCTTGGCCGCGCCTTGCGAGGAAAAATACATCGTCGTCGCAAGACCGAAGAAGGCGTAGAACGGCCCGACCGTCGAGAGATATTGATGGCTCGCCGCGCGCACCGCCACGCTGTCGGTGAACATGTTGACCCAGAGATCGGGGAAGATCGCAACGAGGCACGCCGGCGCACCGACCGCCACGAAAGCGGCAACGCTGGCGGTCCAGGCGATGCGCCGGGCCCGCGCGATGCGGCCGGCGCCGATCGCCATGCCGACCATCGGCACGCAGGCGATGCCGAACGAGAATGCGATCGAGGTCAGCAGGAATTCGAGCCGCGCGCCGACGCCGTAGCCGGCGAGGATCGCAGTGCCGAACTGCGCCAGCATGTGGGTGAAGATCGAGATCGTCAGCACCGATTGCAGCGGCGAGAAGCAGGCGATGGCGCCGACCTTGAGGATGTCGAAGAACATCGCCCATTGGATGCGCAGGCCGCGCAGCTTCAGTGTGATCCGCGCGCGGCCGGAGAACAGGTACCAGCTCATGATGCCGATGTTCATGGTGTAGGCGATCAGCGCGCCGGCGGCGACGCCGCGCATGCCGAACTGCGGCACTGGCGCGAGCCCGAGGCCGAGCGTGCCGCCGAGCACGATCTGCCAGGCCGCGGAGTTGAGGATCAGGAACGACGGCAGCTTCATGTTGCCGGTGCCGCGCAAGATGCCCGCCATGGTGTTAAGCAGCCAGGGCAGCACGGCGCCGCCGAAGAACACCTGCGTGTAGGCGATCGCATGCGCAAGCACATCGCCGCGGCCACCGAGCATTTCGAGCAGCCTCGGCCCGAAGATCAGCATGCCCAGCATGAAGACGAGGCCGAAGCTGATGCCGATCAGCATCGCGTGCACGGCCAGGATGCCGGCGCGCTCGCGGTCCCCGGCGCCGAGCGCACGCGCGATGGCCGAGGCCACCGCGCCGCCCATGGCGCCGCCGGACATCGTCATCGTCAGAATGATCGTCGGAAACACCAGCGCCATCGCCGCCAGCGCCTCGACGCCGAGCCGGCCGACATAGGAGGTCTCGGCGATGACGACGCAGATGCCGGCCGACAGGCCGATCACGTTCGGCCAAGCGAGCGAGAGCAGCGTGCGCAGGATCGGCCCGTCGGTCAGCGCGCTTCTGATCGGCGGCGGAGGCGGCGGCAGCGGGCGCTCTTGCTCATCGACCGGGATTTCGGCGATGTCGGACATGTCCTCTCCCGGGCGCAAGCGCCATTTGCAGCGCAGCAATCACTTGGTGTGCCAATGGATTCGTTCGCGCGAATGGCGCAGCTGAAGCGTGTTAGCACGGCGCGCGGTGCTTCCGCCTGCGCCTGATGCAGGCGTGCCCTGCGGCAGCGCATTTCAAGCGGTGGAATTACTCGATCGTCCACACCAGCGGCGGACGGCCGCCTACCGCGGTGCGCATCTGCACGCCGATATGCCGGCCGCAGCCTGCGGCGAGACCCTCGAACAATCCCTCCAGCACCTTCGCGCAGGCGCGGTGGTAGTCGGCGATGTCGTCCATCAGCTTCCAGCTCTGCTGCCGGATCTCGAACGTGCCTTCCGATTGCGTCATCTCGGCCGCATCATCCTGCGCAGCGAGCATCGCGTTCAGGAACAATGCGAATTCTCGCGCGCCGCCGCGGGTCGTCGCCAGCGCCGCGGCGACCTCGTCGAAATATTGCATGCCGATCAGCTTGCCGGTGAGGTGCAGCAGATAGCCGGCATCCTCCGGGCCGAACAGCTGCACCATCACGGGCGCGGCGGTGCGGACATATTCCATCGCGTAATTGCGATAGGCCTTTTCCAGCCGCGGTTTTGGCCAGCTCGCGACCGGCAATGCGGGCGCCGTCTTCGCATCGAACAAAGGTGCTTCGAGGTGGCGCGCGAACACGAGGCGCTGGTCAAGCTCGAGCGGATGGTCGTAGAGATGATAATAGCCTTCGAGCCCGTCCTGACCGTCGACGCTCTGCTTGGTGCAGACGAAGCCGAGCCTGAGATCGCCGAGAGCCGCGCCATTGTTGGCGTGCCAGCCGCGCAGCATGGCGCGGGAGACCTCGCCGGGGATGCCGCAGATCGCGGTGCCCTTCCAGATCCAGCGCGGCGGCGGATAGCGGATCCAGGCTTTGGTGTCGCTCTCATACATGTATTCGACGTGCACGCCGCCGATCCAGTTGGAGAGATAGTGGTATTGCGCAGCCGCGACCGCCGGCGGCAGATGGTCGATCCCGAGCTTTTTGAGCCCCGGCAGGAAGCGTTCCTGCTGCTGGCGACGGAACACGCGGAAGACGAATTCTGCCGCATCCGCCGTGCCGCGGCGCGTGACGATTGTGAGGATCAGCCCGGTGAAACAGGCGTGATAGAGATCGGCGATCGCACGCCAGCGCTTCCATTGCGCTTCCTGCGCGAGGTCTGGTGCGGTGGTCATGTTCGCTCCCGGCTTGTTGTTTTGCGGGAGTGTGTCATCGCGGATCGGGTGACGCAACCAGACGCGATCTCGGTGTCATCGCCCGCCTTGTGCGCCATTGCGCACTGGGACGGGCGATCGAGTACTCCGAGATGGTCATGCTTGAATCGAGAGGCCGCGGCGTACTGGATTCCCCGCCTCCGCGGGGAATGACAGCGGTGGGTGAGGTTAGCACTACACCCTGAAATGCTTGCTGAGCTTCAGGCCTTGCGCCTGGTAGTTGGAACCGATGCGCTGGCCGTACATGGCGTCGGGGCGGGCCAGCATCTTTTCGTAGACGAGGCGGCCGACGATCTGGCCGTGCTCGAGGATGAACGGCACCTCGCGCGAGCGTACCTCCAGCACGGCGCGCGATCCCAGCCCGCCTGCGCCGGCATAGCCGAAGCCGGGATCGAAGAAGCCGGCATAGTGCACGCGGAACTCGCCGACCAGGGGGTCGAACGGCACCATTTCCGCGGCGTAGTCGGGCGGCACCTGCACCGCTTCCTTGGAGGCGAGGATGTAGAACTCGCCGGGGTCGAGGATCAGGCTGCCATCGGGGCGCGCCGAAATCGGCTCCCAGAAATCCTCCACCGCGTAGCCCGCGCGGCGGTCGACATCGACGACGCCGGTGTGGCGCTTGGCGCGATAGCCGACGAAGCCGCTCGCCTTCTCGCCGGAGAGATCGACCGAGACGGCAACGCCGCCGGAAAGATCCGCATCGTCGATGTCGACGAGACGTTCGCTGGCGTGCAGCGCATCGAGCTCGTCGGCATTGAGGATGGCATCGCCGGTGCGGAAGCGCACCTGGCTGAGACGCGAGCCCTCGCGCACCAGCACCGGAAACGTCTTCGGGCTGATCTCGGCATAGAGCGGGCCGTGATAGCCGGCGCCGATCATGTCGAAGCGACGGGTGCCGTCGGCGATCACGCGGGTGAAGACGTCGAGCCGGCCGGTCGAGCTCTTCGGATTGGCGGCAGCGACGATCTCGGGCGGCAGCGCGAGGCTCTCGAGCAGCGGCACGATGTAGACGCAGTTGGTCTCGAGCACCGCGCCGTCGGCGAGGCTAAACTCGTGCAGCTTCAGCTCGTCGATGCGCTCGGCCACGGTGGCACCGGGCCCGGGGAGGAAGCTGGCGCGGACCCGATAGGCGATGTCGCCAAGGCGCAGATCGAGGCTCGCCGGCTGGATCTGGCTCTCGACGAAGTCGTAGGCGGGCAGGATGAGACCTTCTTCCGCCATCGCCGCGATCGTGCGGTCGGGCAGGATACCATTGGCGTCGGCGGCGACCGTGAACGTCAACCGGGGGTCCTCATCAGGGGTCGAATGCATCCGGCCATGCCGGAAATACAAGTCTTTTACGGCTATCCGATGGACGCCTTGACGGAAAGGGCATTGCGGAATATGAGCATCACTTATCCCGTGGTGATTTGAGCCGGCCGGCTTGCAGCCACGTTAAATAAGTCGCTAAACAGGCCGGGGACCTCTGTGATCCCGGCCCGTGGAGATATCCAGGCCGGTTTTTTTGTGACCGTTTTGCCTCGACGGTCATGTCGGAGAGGGTCCTATGTCGAAGTCGTCTGCTGCCTACCGCCCCGAAACCCGCCTGGTCCATTCCGGCACCCTGCGCTCGCAATATGGGGAGACCTCGGAGGCGCTGTTCCTGACGCAAGGCTATGTCTACGCCAGCGCGGAGGAGTGCGAGGCGCGCTTCAAGGGCGAGGATCCCGGCTTCATCTATTCGCGCTATTCCAACCCGACGATTGCAATGTTCGAGCGCCGCATGATCGAGCTCGAGGGCGCCGAGGCCGCGCGCTCGGCGGCAACCGGCATGGCGGCGGTGACGACCGCGATCCTGGCGCCGCTCAAGGCCGGCGATCACGTGGTCGCCTCCCGTGCGCTGTTCGGCTCCTGCCTCTACGTCATCCAGGACCTGTTGCCGCGCTACGGCATTGAGGCCACGCTGGTCGACGGGCTCGATCTCGACCAGTGGCAACGGGCGCTGAGGCCCAACACCAAGACGTTCTTCCTGGAGAGCCCCACCAACCCGACGCTGGACGTGCTCGACATTCCCTCGATTGCCGAGATCGCGCACAAGGGCGGCGCGCGGCTCGTCGTCGACAACGTGTTTGCAACCCCGATCTGGCAGAGCCCGCTCGCGCTCGGCGCCGACGTCGTCGTCTACTCCGCAACCAAGCACATCGACGGCCAGGGCCGCTGTCTCGGCGGCATCATCCTGTCCTCCGAAGCCTTCATCGCCGAGCACATCCACAATTTCATGCGCCAGACCGGCCCGTCGATCTCGCCGTTCAATGCCTGGGTCCTGCTCAAGGGACTGGAGACGCTGGGCGTGCGCGTGCGCGCGCAGACCGACACGGCCGCGCGCGTCGCCGAGGTGCTGGCGAGCCATCCCAAGATCTCGCGACTGGTCTATCCCGGCCGCGCCGATCATCCGCAGGCGGCGCTGGTGAAGAAGCAGATGCGCGGCGGCTCGACGCTGGTCGGCTTCGAGGTGAAGGGCGGCAAGGCGGCGGCGTTCCGTGTGCTCAACGAATTGAAGCTCGCCAAGATCTCCAACAATCTCGGCGACGCCAAGAGCCTCGTCACGCATCCGGCGACCACGACGCATCAGCGCCTCAAGCCGGAAGACCGCGCCGCGCTCGGCATCAGCGAGGGCTTCATCCGCTTCTCGGCGGGGCTGGAGCACGCGGATGACCTGATCGAGGATCTCACCGCGGCGCTGGAGAAGGCGTGAGGGCGAATGGCGAATAGTGAGTGGCAAATGGACCCAGCCCTATTCGCTACTCGCCATTCCCTACTCGCCTCTACATCGGCCGGTACGTTCTCACATCGGCGGGCACGCTCACACCGAGCTTGATCTGGCCGACGGAGCGGATGATGTCGTCCCCGAGCAGCTGGGCGAAGCAGGCATAGCCCCAATCGTTCATGTGCAGGCCGTCGGCGATGACGAAGCTCTCGACCGGGATCGACTGGTTCTCGTGCCAGTCGCGCATCACCTCGAAGCGGGGGAAGATACCGACCTTGCGGAGCTCGGCGACGTTGCCGAGCAGCTTGATCATCTTGCCGGCGCTCTCCTTGCGCTGGTTGACGGCCGGCGAATATTGCGGATCGACCAGCACGATGTCGGTGCCGCCGGCGGCCTGAATGCGGTTGATGCCGTCCTCCACCAGCTTGACGGTCTCGCCGGGATCGAGATTGCGCAGCACGGCGTTGGTGCCGACCTGCCAGATCACGAGATCCGGATGCCTGTCGATCACCTGCGTCTGCAGACGCTTCATCATCTCGGGGGCGTCCTCGCCGCCGACGCCCGCATTGATGACGCTGATGTCGGCGGTCGGATAGTGCCGGCGCAGCTGCGCGGCGAGACGATTGGGGTAATTGAACTCCGGCGAGCTCGCGCCGAACCCTTGAGTCGACGACGAGCCGAACGCGACGATGACGACGGGCTGGCCGGCGGCCAGCTTGCTCGCGACATGCGGCAGCGAGCCCATCGCCTTGGAGCCGCCCTTCGGCGGCAGGCAGGGCACCCGGCTGAAGATGTCGGCGGCGGACTTCGCGACCTCCTTCACCTTGTCGATGGCGCGCGAGGTGACGCCGCGCTGCTCGGGCGACCTCGCGGCGACGGTGGTCTGGGACGGCGCTGCGGGCGCGGGATCAGGCGACTGGGCGGGTGCGGGGGTCGCCGGCTGTGCAGCCGGCGTCTGCGCATGCGAGGCGGGCGTCAGCAACAACAGCACTGCTGTTGCAGGCACGGCCAACCATGACGTCAGGCAAAAAGGGCGGAGAGAACTCATTAACGCTAGACCTCAATTTTGCTGCTGGGCCGGCTCCAGATGAGCAGCGTCAATCACGAACTGTGCCAACGCCCGGCCGAGGCAATCATGGACCTGTTTCGCCAGCTCAGGCCCGCGGGACGGGTTGAACAGGTCGAACTGGCCCTGTTCATTCCACTGCCGCATGATCGCGAAACGATCGAACAGCGGGATGTCGTGCTCCTGTGCCACGACGCGCATATTATCGAGAAAAGGCTGCGCCGAGATCATGGTCTCGGTGCGCGGGCTATATTGCAAATTCATCAAGACGACGTCCGCCCCTGCCTTTTGCAGCGCAACAACCCCGTCGGTCACCGCGCTACGAAATTCGTCGGGATCGATGGATCGGATAGCATCCACGGTCCCGGTCTGCCAGATGACCAAAGTAGGCGTTTTTGCTTCCATCAGCTTAACGAAGGTGGACGCGGTCTCCTCTGCCGTTTTCTTGCTCTGTATTTCTACGGAGACGTGCACCGGCTCGGAGGGCGGCAGCTTCTCCTTGAGGATCGCCTCCATGCGCGCCGGATAGGAGCTGCTCTCCGACGACGGAATCGTGGTCGAGCGGCTGCCGATCACCAGGATGTCGAGCGGTTTGCCGGCCTTGATCGCCTCGGCGACCTTGGGCAGCTGGCTTTCACTGGTCAGCAGATAGGACGGCAATTCGCAGGCCGCAGGCACAGGGGATGCGGCAGACGCGGCATCGCCCGCGCGCGCCGTGGGCGCGGCGAGGTTACCGCACAGCAGGACCAGGCTCAGGAGAACCTTCGCCTTCATCAGCCCCCTCCCGCCAGATCGGCGTTGCCGACGGCGTTCTTGGTTTTCGCACCGCTCTTGTCAGCCACACGCTTGTACCACGAAATGATCCACGCAACTCCCCACATGATCAGGATTCCGGAGAGGCTAATCAACGCATGCATCACCGGCCCGCCGGAGATTTCGGCGAGGACGAAATGGCCGGCAAAGGCCAGGAAGACGCCGAGGCAGAAGATCTCGAGCGAATGCTGACCACATAGAATCAATGGTCGTAGCCAGCGCGATTTCAAGCCCGGCCAATCGCGGGGCAGGAAGCGTACGGTCAGCGCCGCCAGCGCCAGGAAGTGCGCGAAGCGCAGCACGTCGAGGTCGGTCTTGTCGATCGGATACATCCATTGTTCGATCTGCTTCGGCATGAACTGGGAGAGCTGGGGCACGTACCAGGTCAAGGTCACGTAGAACGCCGCGATGAGATAGGCGATCGAGATCCACATCGTCACGGGCGAGGCCAGGATGCCCGACATGCGACGCGCACCTCCGAGCGCGCACCAGGCACCGAACACGAACAACAATTGCCAGGCGAAAGGATTGAAGGCCCAGAAGCCGTTCGGATAGGCCGACAGGTAAAGGTCGTACTCCCAGGTCACCGCGTAGAGCAGGACCGACAGCCCGAGCGTGACGTCCGGCCGCCATTTCATCGACCACAGGATCAGAGGCAGCGCCAGCATCAGCACGATGTAGAGCGGCAGCACGTCCATGTTGACGGGACGGAAGCGCAGCAGCAGCGCCTGCACGATGACGACGTCGGGCTGCTTGAGGAAGTCCATGATGCCCATCTCTTCGGTGTAGAGCGGGTTCTCGAACCTGGTCGCGACATAGGAGATCTCGGCGAGGAAGATCGTGAACAGGAAGACGTGGGCGACGTAGATCTGCCAGACCCGGCGCAGGATGCGCGCGGTGGCGATGAGAACGCCGCTCTCCAGCATGGCCCGGCCATAGACGAAGGCGGCGGTGTAGCCGGAGATGAAGATGAAAATTTCGGTGGCGTCGCTGAGGCCGTAATTGCGGATCGTGAACCAGGTCAGCAGACTGGGCGGCAGATGGTCGATGAAGATCAGCCATAGCGCGAGCCCGCGGAACAGATCGAGTCGGAGCTCGCGCTCGCCGATGGCGGGCAGCGTGATGGCCGGCGCTGCGGCGCGCGCCTTGGTCCCTGCGGGCTTGGCGCCCGCGGTTCCTGCGATGGTCGATCCCGTCACTTGGTCGGCAATGGTCATCGGGGCCTGGAAACCCTTCCGCAAATCGCGACATTGAAGCAGTGTAATGGTCCGGCTGTCGTCTCGCAAAGCGTCCGGATCACATCAGGGTGTCTCCCTCGGTGGTGTGCTTTCCCGCCAATTCTGGCGGGACGATGTCGCCAAGGCGCCCGCGGGGGTTTGGTTCCCGGGGCGGATTTCGGTATGATGACAGCCATGTACCGCGCCGTGACCCGCCAGATCGAAGTGACCGTCGAGCCGAACTTTGTTCCGGAGCAATCGTCGGCCGACCGCTCGCGCTACTTCTGGTCCTACACCATCGTCATCACCAATTCGGGCGAGGAGACCGTGCAGCTCAAGACGCGGCACTGGATCATCACCGATGCCTCCGGCCGCCAGCAGGAGGTGAAGGGCGAAGGCGTGGTCGGCGAACAGCCGATCCTGGCCCCCGGCGAGCGCTTCGAATACACCTCCGGCGTGCCGCTCTCGACCGCCTCGGGCTTCATGACCGGCCGCTACCAGATGGTCAGCGAAACCGGCGAGCGTTTCGAGATCGACGTGCCGACATTTTCGCTGGACAGCCCCGACAACAAGCGGGTGTTGAATTAGGGAGGCGAGTTCGCCGTAACACTCACAACTGTCATGCCCCGGCTTGACCGGGGCATCCAGTACGCCACGGCCTCTCGTTTCGATCAGCATCGTCTCGGAGTACTGGATCGCCCGATCAAGTCGGGCGATGACACCGCGCGTGTGGCACTGCTCCACTCGTCATTGAGTGCAGCGACGCGGGTAGGCTTACGCGTCCTCGACGCCCGCTTCGTGCGGCGTGAACTGGTACACCGACGAGCAGAACTCGCAGGTGACCACGACCTTGTCGTCCTTGACCATGGCGGCGCGATCGTCGTGCGAGAAGCTCTTGAGCATCGCGGCGACCGCATCGCGCGAGCAGGAGCACCGCGCCTCGAGCACCTGCGGATTGAACACGCGCACGCCGCGCTCGTGGAAGAGGCGGTAGAGCAGCCGCTCGCCGGAGAGTTCGGGATCGATCAGCTCGACGTCCTCGACGGTCTCGATCAGCGAGCGGGCCTCGACCCAGGCATCGTCCTCAGTGACGCTGTGCACCTCGGTGCCGTCGGGCGCATCGCCGGGATGCAAGTCCGCCTGCCGCGCGCGCTCCGGCGCCTTGGGCAGAAATTGCATCAGCATGCCGCCGGCGCGCCAGCGATGCTTGCCGCCGTCGCTCGAGCGCCACTCCTCGCCGACCGCGAGGCGCACGCGCGTCGGGATCTGCTCGGAGCGCATGAAATATTCGTGGGCGGCGTCTTCCAGGCTGCCGCCGTCGAGCGCAACCAGGCCCTGGTAACGGCTCATGTCGGGGCCCTGGTCGATGGTCATGGCGAGATGGCCGCGGCCGAGCAGCGTGCCGGAATCCTTGGTCGTGCCCAGGCGCGAGGCGTCGAAGCGCGCATAGGCGCGCAGGCGGTCCGGGGCCTTGTAGTCGACGACCAGGAACGACACCGGACCGTCGGTCTGGGCCTGAAGAATGAAGCGGCCCTCGAATTTCAGCGCCGATCCAAGCAGCGTCGTCAGCACGATGGCCTCGCCGAGCAGCTTGCCCACGGCTGCGGGATAGTCGTGCTTGGTGAGGATGTCGTCGAGCGCGGGGCCAAGCCGCACCAGGCGCCCGCGCACGTCGAGCGCGTCGACCTCGTAAGGCAGCACGGCGTCATCGATCGGAACCGATGATGGCGCGCGAACCGGGCCTTCAGGCCCGGTTTTCATGTCAGGAGATTGGGAAACCATGGCGCTTTATCTGGGGTCGTTCGATGCAAATTGAAAGAGGCACGCCCGCATTCCGTCGTCCGCGGAACGACGAGCTGCGTAGCCCGGATGGAGCGCAGCGCAATCCGGGGGGTCTTTCCACGCGTTGAGAACCCCGGATTTCGCTGCGCTTCATCCGGGCTACAAGAAGGTTACTTCACCGCGTCGAAGCACCAGGCCAAGATGCCCTTCTGCGCGTGCAGGCGGTTTTCGGCCTCGTCGAACACGACCGATTGCGGCCCGTCGATCACCTCATCGGTGACCTCCTCGCCGCGATGGGCCGGGAGGCAATGCATGAACAATGCGTCCGCCTTTGCCAGCGACATCAGCTTGGCATTGACCTGGTAGGGCTTGAGGACGTTGTGGCGGTGCTCGCCCTCCTTGTCGCCCATCGACACCCAGGTGTCGGTGACGACGCAATCGGCGCCGCGCACGGCGGCCTCGGGATCGGTGCCGAGCACGATCGGCGCGCCCGTCGCCTTGATCCAGTCGCGCATCGCCTTTTTCGGTGCGAGCTCCGGCGGCGTTGCGACATTGAGCTGGAATTTGAAGCGCTCGGCGGCATGGGCCCAGGACGCCAGCACGTTGTTGTCGTCGCCGGTCCAGGCCACCGTCTTGCCCTCGATCGGGCCGCGATGTTCCTCATAGGTCATGAGGTCGGCCATCACCTGGCAGGGATGCGAACGCCGCGTCAGGCCGTTGATGACGGGCACGGTGGCGTTGGCCGCGAGCTCCAGCAGCGCATCGTGGTTGAGGATGCGGATCATGATGGCGTCGACATAGCGCGACAGCACCCGCGCGGTGTCGGCGATGGTCTCGCCGCGGCCGAGCTGCATCTCGGCGCCGGTGAGCATGATCGCCTCGCCGCCGAGCTGGCGCATGCCGACGTCGAACGAGACGCGGGTGCGGGTCGAGGGACGCTCGAAGATCATCGCCAGCGTCTTGCCCTCGAGCGGCCTGACCGGCTGTTGCGCCTTCTGCTTCGCCTTCATGGCGGAAGAGGCGGCGAGCATGCTCTTGAGCTCCGACAGCGGCAGCTCGTTGATGTCCAGGAAGTGCTTGGGAGCTTTGTTGGGCGTCGTGCTCATCAGCTTGCCGCCCGCTTGGTCTGGCTGGAGGAGATCGCAGCGCAGGCCCGCTCTAACCGCCCGACGCTGTCCTCGATCTCCGCTTCGGTGACGATCAGGGGCGGCAGGAAGCGCACGACATTGTCGCCGGCCCCGACGGTGAGCAGCTTTTCGGCGCGCAGCGCCGCGACGAGATCGCCCGACGGCACCACGGCCTTGATGCCGATCAGCAGGCCCTCGCCGCGAACCTCGCTGACGACATCAGGGTGACGATCGATCACGGAGGCGAGCTTCTGCTTGAGCAGCAGCGACATCTTCTGCACGTGGTCGAAGAAGCCGGGCTTGAGCATGACGTCGAGCACGGCGTTGGCAGCCGAGATCGCGAGCGGATTGCCGCCGAAGGTCGAGCCGTGCGAGCCGGGCCCCATGCCGGCGGCCGCATCCGCGGTCGCCAGCACCGCGCCGATCGGAAAGCCGCCGCCGAGCGCCTTGGCGAGCGACATCACGTCCGGTGTGACGCCGGTGCGCTTGTAGGCAAAGAGCTCGCCGGTGCGGCCCATGCCGGTCTGCACCTCGTCGAAGGCGAGCAGCAGCCCGCGCTCGTTGCAGAGCTCGCGCAGCGCCCTCAGGAAGGCGTGAGGTGCAGAACGAACGCCACCCTCGCCCTGGATCGGCTCGATGAGAATGCCGGCGGTGTGCGGACCGATCGCTTTCTTCACAGCCTCCAGATCACCATGCGGCACCTGGTCGAAGCCATCCATCGGCGGGCCGAAGCCCTCGAGATATTTCGCAGAGCCGGTGGCGGCGAGCGTCGCCAGCGTGCGGCCATGGAAGGCACCCTCGAAGGTGATCATGCGGTAACGCTCCGGATGCCCCTTGGAGAAGTGATGGTGACGCACCAGCTTGATCACGCCTTCCAGCGCCTCGGCGCCGGAATTGCAGAAGAACACGAAGTCCGCAAAGCTCTCATTGCAGAGGCGGCTTGCGAGCTTCTCGCCGTCAGGGCTCTGGAACAGGTTCGACATGTGCCAGAGCTTGGTCGCCTGCTCCTGCAATGCCTTGACCAGCGCGGGATGGACATGGCCGAGCGCATTCACCGCCACGCCCGAGGTGAAATCGAGATAGCGATCGCCGTTGGTCGCGATCAGCCAGCAGCCTTCGCCGCGCTCGAAACCGAGGTCGGCCCTGGCGAAAACGGGGAGCAAATGCGGCGCTGCGCTGTTAGTCATGACATCACTTGAATGTTGCGGACGGTGTGAGGCATGCATTGCGCGACGCACCATCAACCGGCCCCGGAAAACGAAACGTGCCGCCTTTTAAGGGCGGCACGTGCCACTATCTTATGCTTGGCAAGACGGGTGTCAATGCCGCCCGGAAAGCCTCGCGAAACGCTGATTCCGTAGTCTTGCGGTGCCGATTTTGCGGTTTTTCACCACGGAACATGTGGAAGCGAGTCGGCGGACTCTTGCGCGGGAGTCACGCCATATTGTAGCGTTTGGACTGTCAGATACGACATCTCGTGCAGCAGTTCTGATCCCAGAAGTCCTCATGTACCGGCGTAAACGTTCGGGCGTCTTGAGCGCGCCCGGCGAGCCTTAAGGGATTCTGACGGCACGGGTTTTTCAAGGCTAAAGCATTCGCTGCGAAGGCCCAGGATGGCAGGCGCGCAGCGAGGGAAAGGGTGCAATGACGGTTTTGACCTGGTCCGATGATCGCGTCGAGCAGCTGAAGAAGCTCTGGGAGGCCGGACTTTCGGCCAGCCAGATCGCGGCGGAGCTCGGCAATGTGACCCGCAATGCCGTGATCGGCAAGGTGCACCGGCTCGGCCTGTCCGGCCGCGCCAAGAGCCCTTCATCGGCAGCGCCCAGGCCGCGCAAGGCACGGCCCGCGCAGCACATGATGCGGGTGACCCGCCCCGTCGCGCGCGGCAACACCGCGCTGGCGCAGGCCTTCGAGGTCGAGTTGGAAGCCGAGCCGGTTACCTACGACAACGTGGTGCCGATGAGCCAGCGGCTGTCGCTGCTGGAATTGAACGAGGCGACCTGCCACTGGCCGGTCGGCGATCCATCGAGCCCGGATTTCTTCTTCTGCGGCGGCAAGGCGCTCTCAGGCCTGCCCTACTGCGCCCAGCATTCGCGCGTGGCCTATCAGCCCGCAGCGGACCGCCGTCGCGCAGCACCGAAGCCGGGCACGCGGTGAGCTCGCGATTTCATTGATTGCCAGGACAGCAGCCGTCACACGATGACGGCTCCAATTATTCGGTGTCATCCCCGCCTAGTGCGCGATTGCGCACGGGGAGCGGGGATCCATAACCACAGGGCGCGGTGATTGCGCGAGATGGTTACTGCGAGTCTTCGCCAGACCACGTACTATCGTTGATCGCGGCGAGCGCGAGCGCTCGCGCTGAGATCCCGGGCTCGCGCTGCGCGCGCCCCGGGATGACGGTCGAGATCGGCGCCGCAGTTCGCCAAACCAGCTGTCGCTGGCGCTTTATGTCTGCTCAGCCTTCGCAAAGCGATCGTCCAGCGCGTAGCCGGCGCCGCGGACGGTGCGGATCGGGTCCTGCTCGCGGCCGAGATTGAGCAGCTTGCGCAGGCGGCCGATATGGACGTCGACGGTGCGCTCGTCGATGTAAATGTCGCGGCCCCAGACGCTGTCGAGCAGCTGCTCGCGCGAGAACACGCGGCCGGGATGCTCCAGGAAGAACTCCAGCAGGCGATATTCGGTCGGGCCGAGATCGATCGGCCGGCCTGAGCGCGCCACGCGGCGCTTGTCGCGGTCGAGCTCGATATCGCCATAGGCGAGCACGGTGGCGAGGCGCTCGGGACTCGCACGCCTGAGCAGACCCTTCACGCGCGCAAGCAGCTCCGGCACCGAGAACGGCTTGACGATGTAATCATCCGCGCCGGTCGCAAGCCCGCGCACCCGCTCGCTCTCCTCGCCGCGCGCGGTGAGCATGATGATCGGCAGCTGCTTGGTCTCGGAGCGGGTCCGAAGCCGCCGGCACAGCTCGATGCCCGACAGGCCCGGCAGCATCCAGTCGAGCACGATCAGATCGGGAATGTGCTCCTTGAGGCGGGTGTCGGCGTCATCGCCGCGCATCACCGTCTCGACGTCATAGCCGTCGCCTTCGAGGTTGTAGCGAAGAAGCTCGGTGAGAGCTTCCTCGTCCTCAACCACCATAATGCGTGCGCCCATGTTGTCGTCGCTCCTTAAGTCGTCAGGTGTTCGGCACCGTCGTGGCGAAGGTCGTCATGTCGCCCTTCGGCCGCTTGTCGGTGATCGCCTGGCCCTCGATCATGTAGAACACGGTCTCGGCGATGTTGGTGGCGTGGTCGCCGATCCGCTCGATGTTCTTGGCACAGAACATCAGGTGGATGCAGAACGAGATGTTGCGCGGATCCTCCATCATGTAGGTGAGGAGCTCGCGGAACAGCGAGGTGCAGATGGCGTCGACTTCCTCGTCGCCCTTCCACACCGCCATCGCCGCCGGGAGGTCGTGCGCGGCATAGGCGTCCAGCACCGATTTGACCTGCTGCTGCACGAGGTCGGTCATGTGCTCCAGGCCGCGGAACAGCTTGAGCGGATGAAAATCCGTCTCCAGCGCCGCGACGCGCTTGCCCATGTTCTTGGCGAGATCGCCGATGCGCTCGAGATCGGTCGCAACGCGCATGGCGCCGACGATCTCGCGCAGGTCCACGGCCATCGGCTGGCGGCGGGCGATGGTGAGCACGGCGCGCTCCTCGATGCGCTTCTGCAGCGCGTCGAGCTCGCCGTCGGTGGCGACGACGCGCTGGCCGAGCGCCACGTCGCGGCGGATCAGCGCGTCGACGGAATCGACGATCATGCGCTCGGCGATGCCGCCCATCTCGGCGACCAGGCGGGTGAGCTCCTGAAGGTCGCTGTCGAAAGCCTTTAAGGTATGTTCAGAACCCATGTTCCGTCTCCTCAGCCGAACCGGCCGGTAATGTAATCCTGCGTGCGCCGATCGCTCGGCGACGTGAAGATCTTGCTGGTGTCGTCGAACTCGATCAACTCGCCGAGATACATGAAGGCGGTCTTGTCGGAGACGCGCGCCGCCTGCTGCATGTTGTGGGTGACGATCGCGATCGTGTAATTCTCGGACAATTCCTGGATCAGCTCCTCGACCTTGGCGGTCGAGATCGGGTCGAGTGCCGAGCAGGGCTCGTCGAACAGGATCACCTCGGGCCGCACCGCGACGGTGCGGGCGATGCAGAGGCGCTGCTGCTGGCCGCCGGAGAGCGACAGGCCGGAGGCATTAAGCTTGTCCTTGACCTCGTTCCACAGCGCGCCGCCGCGCAGCGCCTTCTCGACGCGGCCGTCCATCTCGGACTTGGAGATCTTCTCGTAGAGGCGGATGCCGAAGGCGATGTTCTCGTAGATCGTCATCGGGAACGGCGTCGGCTTCTGGAACACCATGCCGACCCGGGCGCGGAGCAGGTTGAGGTCGAGCTTGGGGTCGAGGATGTTGGTGTGGTCGAGCAACAGCTGACCCTCTGCGCGCTGGCCCGGATAGAGGTCGTACATCCGGTTGAAGATGCGCAGCAGGGTGGACTTGCCGCAGCCGGACGGGCCGATGAACGCCGTGACGCGGTTGGTGCCGAGCGCCAGGTTGATGTTCTTCAGCGCGTGGTGGTCACCGTAGTAGAAGTTGAGGTTGCGCGCGGTGACCTTGGCGGGCGCCTCGGGCAACGGCTGCGAACCGGGATGAACGGTCGGTGCGCTGACGGAAACAGACATTTCACTCATTTTGCAGTCCTCTCGGCGCCAAGGATGCGCGCGCCAATGTTAAGGGCAAGCACGGTCAGGGTGATCAGCAGCGCGCCGCTCCAGGCGAGTTGCTTCCAATATTCGTAGGGGCTCTGCACGAAGTTGTTGATGGTGACAGGCAGGTTCGCCATCGTCTTGTCCAGGCCGAGGCTGAAGAACTGGTTCGACAGCGCCGTGAACAACAGCGGCGCGGTCTCGCCGGCGACCCGGGCGGTGGCGAGCAGCACGCCGGTGATGAGGCCGGCGCGCGCCGCACGGTACGCGATTCGCCTGATCACCAGCGAGCGCGGCAGGCCGAGCGCGCTGGCAGCTTCGCGCAACGGATTCGGCACCAGCAGCAGCATGTCCTCCGTGGTGCGCACGACGACCGGGATCACGATGACGGCAAGTGCCAGCGCGCCCGCAATCGCCGAGAAGCCGCGCATCGGCACCACCACCGCGCCATAGATGAAGAGGCCGATGATGATCGAGGGTGCCGACAAGAGAATGTCGTTGATGAAGCGGATCACCGAGGTCAGCTTGTCGTTGCGGCCGTACTCGGCGAGATAGGTGCCGGCGAACAGGCCGAGCGGCGCGCCGATGCCGACGCCGATCACGGTCATGATCAGCGAGCCGACGATGGCGTTGCGCAGGCCGCCCTCGTTCGATCCGGGCGGCGGCGTGTCAGCTGTGAAGACCTGGAGGTTGAGCCCGGCCAGGCCGTTGTAGAGCAGCGTGACCAGGATCAGCGCGAGCCAGGTGACGCCGAAGGCGGCGGCGGCGATGCAGAGGCCGCGGATGACGATGTCCCAGCGGCGGCGGCGTGAATAGATCGGGTTCATGGCTTCACTTCCCGGCCTTGGTTTCGAGGCGCAGCAGCATCAAACGGGCGGCCGCGAGCACGAAGAACGTCAGCACGAACAGCAGGAGGCCGAGCAGGATCAGGCCGGACTGGTGCAGGCCGTCGCTCTCGGCGAACTCGGATGCGATCGCCGCCGAGATGGTCGTGCCCGGCGCGAAGATCGACGAGGAGATCCGGAACGAGTTGCCGATGATGAAGGTCACCGCCATGGTCTCGCCGAGCGCCCGGCCCAGCGCCAGCATGACGCCGCCGATGATGCCGACGCGGGTGTAGGGGATCACCACGCTGCGGACGACCTCCCAGGTGGTGCAGCCGACGCCGTAGGCGGCTTCCTTCAGCACCGGCGGCACCGTCTTGAACACGTCGACCGAAATCGAGGTGATGAAGGGCAGCACCATGATGGCGAGGATCAGCGCGGCGTTGAACAGGCTGAGATAGGACGGGGGCCCTGCGAAGATCGCGCCCAGCACGGGGACGCCGTCGAACACCCTGATCATGAAGGGCTGGAAGGTGTTGGCCAGGAAGGGGCCGAGCACGAAGAAGCCCCACATGCCGTAGATGATCGAGGGAATGCCGGCGAGCAGCTCGACCGCCATGCCGATCGGGCGGCGCAGCCATTGCGGGCAGAGCTCGGTGAGGAAGATCGCAATGCCGAGACCGACGGGAATGGCGATCAGCATCGCGATGAAGGAGGTGACGAGCGTGCCGTAGATTGGCCCGAGCGCGCCGAGCACCGGCGGATCGGCCGAGGGCGCCCAGCGCTGCGTCCACAGGAAGGAGATGCCGAACTCCTGGATCGCCGGGAAGGCGCCGACGATCAGCGAGATGATGATGCCGCCGAGGATCAGCAGCACCGAGATCGCGGACAACCGCGTGATCCAGTAGAAGGTGACGTCGCCGAGCTTGAACGCGCTCAAGGCCTTGGCGCGATCATATGGACCGGCAGCATCAATCACATTGCTCTCAACAGCCATCTCAGCCACGCCGATCCCCTATACCCGTTTTATGTACGCTTGTTGTTGGTGGCGCGCTCCGGATACGGCAGGAGGCCGATCCGGAGCGGAGATCTTGCAGCATCCCGGAACCGTGTCCGGGACACATATAGCGCCTTAGCTCTTGATCTCGGCAGCCCAGGTCTTTTCGATCTGCTGGACGACGCTGTCCGGCATCGGGATGTAGTCGAGCTCCTCGGCCATCTTGCCGCCGTTCTTGAAGGCCCAGCGGAAGAACTTGATTGCTTCCTGCGCGGCCGCCTTGTCGGTGGCGGACTTGTGCATCAGGATGAACGTCGCCGCCGTGATCGGCCAGGACTTCTCGCCGGGCTGCTCGGTCAGGATGACGTAATAGCCGGGAGCCTTGGACCAATCGGCGTTGGAAGCGGCCGCCTGGAAGGCCTCGACGGTCGGCTGCACCGGCTTGCCGGCCTTGTTGACGAGACCGGTGTGGGTGAGCTTGTTCTGCTTGGCATAGGCGTATTCGACATAGCCGATCGAGTTCTTGGTCTGGCTGATGTTGCCGGACACACCCTCGTTACCCTTGGCGCCGACGCCGACCGGCCACTCGACCGCGGTGCCCTCGCCGACCTTGCTCTTCCAGTCCGCGCTGGCCTTGGAGAGATAGTTGGTGAAGTTGAAGGTGGTGCCCGAGCCGTCCGAACGACGGACCACGGTGATGGCCTCTGACGGCAGCTTCGCGTTGGGATTGAGCTTCTTGATCGCGGCATCGTCCCACTTGGTGATCTTGCCGAGATAGATGTTGGCCAGGGTCTCGCCGTCGAACACCAGCTCGCCCGGCTTCACGCCCTCGAGGTTGACGACGGGGACGATGGCACCCATCACCATCGGCCACTGGACGAGGCCGTCCTTCTCGAGCTGCTCGGCCTTGAGCGGCGCGTCGGTGGCGCCGAAGGTCACGGTCTTGGCCTGGATCTGCTTGATGCCGCCACCCGAGCCGATCGACTGGTAGTTTAGACCGTTGCCGGTCTCCTTTTTGTAGGCGTCGGCCCACTTCGAATAGATCGGGAACGGGAACGTCGCGCCGGCACCGGTGATGTCGGCCGCAAAGGCTACCGTCGTCGATGCGGCGACCAAGCCGGCAGCGACCATGGTTTTGAGGAAATTCATGCTGGTCTCCATACAGGGGAGCGAAGCGCCATCCGCGCCCGATCGCGCTCCCCGCGCCGCCGCTTTAGGGGCGGTCGGCTGTGCTTTTACGAAGGTTTCGTGACAGTTGGATGACGACACCAAGCAATTGAAATTGCTTGCGTTTCCGATCAAGCCGGAGTCTTGGTCTGGGGAAAACAGGCGGTGAAGGTGGCGCCCTGCCTGGGCACGCTTTCGATCAAAAGGCGGCCGCGATGACGGTTAAGAATATGTTTCACCAGCGATAACCCGAGCCCGGTGCCGCCTTGCGAGCGGCTGTCGCCGACATCGACCCGGTAGAAGCGCTCGGTCAGCCGCGGCAGGTGCTCCGGCGCGATGCCCGGGCCGAAATCGCGGACCATGACCCGGATTTCCTGAGTTCCGTCAGCGGCGGCGCTCGAGGTCAGCGACACGATGACGCGCCCGCCGGAGGCGCCGTATTTGAGCGCGTTCTCGATCAGGTTCTCGAACAGGCGGAGCAGCTCCTCGCGGTCCCCCGCGATCATCACCGGCGGCTCCGGCAGGTGGATGTCCACCTCGACCTGACGCTCGCGCGCCAGCGGCTCGAGCCCGTCGGCGACCTGACGGATGATCGGGACGAGATCGACCAGGGTGTCGGGCCGGACATGGGCCGACAGCTCGACCCGCGACAGCGACAAGAGATCGTCGATCAGGCGCGCCATGCGCGTGGCCTGGTTGTGCATGATGCCGAGGAAGCGCTCGCGCGCCTTGGGATCGTCCTTGGCCTGGCCCTGGAGCGTATCGATGAAGCCCGACAGCGCCGCCAGCGGCGTGCGCAGCTCGTGGCTGGCATTGGCGACGAAGTCGGCGCGCATCTCCTCGACCCGGCGCAGCGGCGTCTGGTCGTGGAAGGTCATCAGCATGCATTTGTCGGCGCCGCCGAAGCTGGTCGGCACCGGTACCGGCGTGATGATCAGCTCCATCCAGCGATCAACCGGAACATGATCGAGATAGGTCGCGCGCCGCGGCTCGGTGGTCGCGATGGCCTCGCGCAGCGCGGTGATGATCTCCGGCGAGCGCAGCGCGAACTGGGCGAGCTCGTTCTTGCGCAGCGCCGGCGCGAGCTGGGCGGCGGCGGCGTTGAGGTGGATGACGCGGCCGGCCCGGTCGAGCAGCACCGCCGGATCCGGCATGCCGGCGACCACCGCGGCCACCGCCGCGCTCTCGACCGGGTTGATGCGTCTGACGTCGTCGCGGGAGGTGGCGGGATCGTGCAGCCGCCACGGGATCAAGGCAGCCGCCGCGATGCAGAGGAACACGATTGCAGCGTGCAGCGCCGACAATTCGCCGAGCGAGACCACGACGGACAGCGCCAGCGCCGCGGCGATCAGGATGATGGTCGAGTGCCGCAGCCGATCGGACCAGGGCTGGGCGGAGGGAGAAGAGGGGGCGTCGATCGCCATCGGGGCGGACTTCTCCTGGGCTGTCCTTAAGGACCTGACACCGGTCAGGCGCCGCTGTCGCTGCGCTCTCTCACATAGGCGGCTTCAGGCGCCGGGCCGGGGTCCAGCTTGAGCGCCGCCTGTTGCAAGCGCTTCGATCGGGCGCCGATTATAACCTCTCGAAACGTCAGCAAGATTACAGATAAGACGAACGGAGACAGATAATAGAGGACGCGGAACAGGAGCATGCCGCCCAGCAGCTCCTCGCGGTCCATCTGCCAGAGGCCGACCAGCATGGCGGCATCGAACACCCCCAAGCCTCCGGGTGAATGGCTGGCGAAGCCGAGCAGGGTCGCCGAGACGAAGATCACCGCGACCATCACGAAGCCGAGATTGGGCTCGTCGGGGACCAGCACATACATCGCCAGCGCGCAGAAACCGAGATCGACGATGCCGATCGCGATCTGGAGCAGCGTCAGCGGGCCGCCCGGCAGCACCACGGTCCAGGGGCCGCGGCCGACCACCCGCGGCTGGCTCCAGACCCAGATCACGTAACCGATCAGCGCCACGATGATCGTCAGCGCCAGTGTCCGGTTCAGCCAGACCGGCAGCTGGTCGATCGAGGCTGCCGCCTCCGGATGGTAGGCGATGCCGAGGCCGAGCACGGCGGCATTGCCCAGCCAGAAGGTCAGGCCGGCGAGAAAGCAGATTTTTGCGACGTCGATCGCGTTGAGCCCATAGGCCGAATAGATGCGGTAGCGCACCGCCCCGCCGGTGAAGACGGAGGCGCCGACATTGTGGCCGATCGAATAGCTGGTGAAGGCCGCGAGCGCGTTGATGCGATAGGGCACATGGGCATGGCCGATCGCGCGCGTGGCGAAGAGGTCGTAGAAGGTCAGCGTGAAATAGCCCGCAGTGACGAATAGCGCCGCCATCGCAATCTGGCTCGGCTCGGTGCTCTTGATCGCTTCGAGGACCTCGTTGAAATCGATGCCGCGCAGCATGTGGTAGAGCACGTAGCAAGCGATGCCGATGACCGCGATGCTGATCACGACTCCAAGCTTATGCAGGACTTGCTTCTGGCGCAGAAACGTCATCGCCCTGCGTATGGCTTCCAGCATCTAGACCTCGAACAACGCTTCAGCGGCCAGGGTGGCCGGCGGACAGGCGGACGCGCAGGCATTCAACGAACCCTCGCCGCCGGCGCCGGAATCGCGCATGCCCCCTGCCCCTCCACTAGCGCGTTTTCGGCCGAAGTGGAATTCGCCAATTCGAACAAAAACACGTGCCTTCAATATTTTAGGCAGGGTTGCAGCTCCCAGTGCCAGGGTTTGGCGCTTTCGTCGGCAAGGCTTGGCGCGAATCTCCAGGCGATCCTGCGCAGGGGCCATGAAGTTTTGATGATTTCGGCCGCACAATGTTCCGTTACGCCTTAAGCCGACGTCAATCTATGGAGCCGGCCTGCCTGTTGAAAGAGGGGTGACTGGAGCGGCCAGGTCCCGGTTTTCCAATGCGCCGAAAGGCCGCGGCGGAGCACACCCCGTCCCTCGCTGAGGGTGCATAGCAACATCACACAGCGGCTGGCGGCGCGGTACGCGAGACCACGCGGTCGCGCAGCCACGCTCCGATCGTGCCGCCGACGAGATAGCAGGCGAACATGATCAGGCCGAGGTCGAGCCAGTAGCCGAAGCGACCGGGGACCACATGGGTGAGAGAGGCCGCGACCAGGGCGGCGGCAAACACTGCGAGCCACCGCGCCGTCACCTTCGAAGTGCCGTTGCCGCGCTGGACCACCGAGATCCAGCCCATGCAGAAGCCCAACAGCAGCGAGCCGATCAGCCAGCCGAGATGGAACGAGACGAGATAGGGCATCGTCACCTCACCAGAAATTCGATGCGGCGGTTCTGCGCCTTGCCTTCATCGGTGTCGTTGCCGGCGACGGGCTGCGTGCTGCCATGGCCGACCGCGGTGAAGCGGCTGGCAGGAAGGCCCGCCTTGACGAGATAGTCGATCACCGCCTGCGCGCGCTTTTCCGAAAGGGCCTGGTTGAAGGCATCCTCGCCATCGGCGTCGGTGTGTCCGACGACCTCGATATTGGTGGTGGGGCAGCGCAGCGCGGTCTCGATGAGGCGATCGAGAATGCCGGCCGAGTCGGGATCGATGTCCGCGCGCCTGTTCGCGAAGCGGATCTTGCCCTTGGTCAGAAGCTCCGAGAACAATTGCTGGCACACGGTGCCGTCGACCGGGCCTGCGGCGGGCTTCACCGTGATCTCCGGCTTGTACTGCCAGTTCTTCGGGAAGTCCTTGCCGAGGCCCGCGCGGATCTCGTTGGCGGCGCCCTCGTAGAGTGCATCGCCCGAGAGCTTCACCTCGCGGTCGGAGACGACCAGCGTGCCGGTCGACAGCCGCGACAGCGCGCCCAGCGCGGCGATAACAGCCGTGCTGAAGGAGCCGGGGGCGCCGATGCTGGCCTTGAGATTGTCGACGACCTTTTCGGTGAAGAACTTTCGCGAGGCGCTGGTGCCGATCGCGGCGTGGACGTTGTTGTCCGGAACATAGCCGGTCAGCGTTACCGTCGCAGCCACCGGATCCTTGTAGGCCTGGAAGATGTAGGGCGGCGCCTTGATCTCGTTGGCCGCAATCGAAAAACCCTCGGGCAGGTTCTTCAGCGCAGCTGCGATCGCCTCACGGCCGCCGAGCTCGCGCGCCATGCCCGACAGATTGACCTTGGTGTCGGTGATCGTGATCTTGCCGTCCTTCAGCTTGCCGATCTGATCCAGCAGCAGCACCGCGGCGGCTTCGAACCGAGGCGGCGCCCCGCGCGCCAGCCCCATCTGGTCGGCGACCTCGACGCCGCCGACTTCCTTGCGGGCCGCCTCGGTCAGCCGGGCCCTCATCGATGGCAGCGGCGCGGAGCCCGACAGCGTCACCCGCACCACGTCGCGCTCGGCATTCCAGACGAAGGGCTTGGCCTCGGGAACGAGGCGGGTCCGGTCGTCGACCAGCCGCACGCCGGGCACGGTTTCGACCGCCATCACGGCGTCGCGGCGCCCCTCCTCGGAGAAGGCGTCCGCGGCCAGGCTGACGTCGCGGCCGTCGACCGCGATCCGGGTCTTGTCCAGAACGGTGTCCTTGAGCGCAGCCGAGCTGCGGGCCGACAGATCGGCCTCCACCGGTAAGGTATTATTCCAGGCCGCAAATCCCCACATGACGGCAAGGGGGATCAACCCCGGCCACCATTTGCTGGCCCACGAGAAAAGCTTCTGCATTCGACGACCCGACCTCTGGAAACGGAGACAAAACAAACCCTTGGCAGGCTGTCAAACCGGAAATGGCCCTGGTCCCAAGGCCCGGGTGGGACAATCGGAATAACTTTTTCTTCAAGAGTTCTTCCGTAAGTTGAGGCCGGAATGCCAAAGTCCCCACCCGGTCATGAAACAACTGCGTAACAACGTCATCCGCGCCGGGCTGGGAGCACTCTATCTCAGCGGGGCGCACCACCTGTTGCGCCCGCTCTTGTCGGGCGTCGGCGCCATTTTCATGCTGCACCATGTGCGGCCGGCGCGCGAGGCCGCGTTCCAGCCGAACCGGCATCTCGAGGTCACCCCCGACTTCCTGCGCGCCACGCTGTGCCATTTGCGCACGCGCGACATCGACATCGTCAGCATGGACGAGCTGCATGAGCGGCTGGTGCAGGGCCGGTTCGACCGCCGCTTCGCCGCCTTCACCCTCGACGACGGTTACCGCGACAATCTGGATTACGCGCTGCCGGTGCTGCGCGAATTTGACGCGCCGCTGGCAGTCTATGTCGCGAGCGATTTTGCCGACGGCACCGGACGATTGTGGTGGACGGCGCTGGAGGCCGTGATCGCCAAGGCCGAGCAGATCGACATTCAGATCGGCAATTCCGCGCTGCGGCTCGATGCGACCAATGTCGCGGCGAAGCAGGCGGCGTTCGACCGCCTGCACGACTGGCTTCGCGCGCTGCCGAGCGAGCAGGATCTTGCGCGCGAGATCGGCGCGCTGTGCAGGACTTACGGCGTCGACATGGAAGCGCTGTGCCGCGGCCTGTGCCTGTCCTGGGCCGAGCTCAAGACCTTTGCCGCCGATCCGCTGGTCACGATCGGCGCGCACAGCGTCAGCCATTGCAACCTCGCCAAGCAGACGGAAGACATCGCCGCGCAGGAGATGGCCGCAAGCCGCGCGCGGATCGAGCAGGTGTTGGAGCGCCCCGTGCTGCACCTCGCCTATCCCTATGGCGACCGTGACGCCGCGGGCGCGCGCGAATTCGCCCTTGCCGCATCCGCCGGTTTCAAGACCGCGGTGACGACGCGGCCCGGCATGCTGTTCGCGGAGAATGCCGACCACATGACCGCGCTGCCCCGCGTCTCGCTCAACGGCAATTATCAGGACGCGCGGATCCTGCCGGTGCTGACCTCTGGCGCCGCGACCGCGATGTGGAACGGCTTCCGCCGCATCGCGGCGGCGTAGGCCTCAATCTGCACTGGTCGAGGACAAGCGCGCCTTCCTTGACTCCTCTCCCTGCTCCGCCCACAACCGGCGGCAACAAAGGGAGGAACGCATGTTCAACGATCTGTTCTCGCTCAAAGGCCGCATCGCGCTGGTAACCGGCGGCTCGCGCGGCATCGGCAAGATGATCGCGGCGGGATTTCTCAGTGCCGGCGCGGCGAAGGTCTACATCACCGCGCGCAAGGCCGGACCGTGCGAGGAGACCGCCAAGGCGCTCAGCGCGCAATATGACGGCGAATGCATCGCGCTGCCGATCGACATGTCCACGGTCGCCGGCTGCGAGCTGCTCGCGAGCGAATTCAAGAAGCGCGAGTCCCGGCTCGACATCCTCGTCAACAATGCGGGCGCGGCCTGGGGCGCGGAGTTCGACGAATTCCCCGAGAACGGCTGGGACAAGGTGATGAACCTCAACGTCAAGGCGCCGTTCTTCCTGACCAAGGCGCTGGCGCCGACGTTGCGCGCCTCGGCAAGCGCGGAACGGCCGGCGAAGGTGATCAACATCGCCTCGATCGACGGCATCTTCGTCAATCCCGGCGAGACCTATTCCTATGCCGCGAGCAAGGCCGGGTTGATCCACCTGACGCGGCGCATGGCGGTGAAGCTCATCCCGGACCACATCGTGGTCACCGCGATCGCGCCGGGCCCGTTCAAGTCGGACATGAACCGCGCCGCGCGCGACCACGCCGACGAGGTCGCAACGCGCGTCCCCGTGGGCCGCATCGGCACCGACGAGGACATGGCGGGCGCTGCGATCTACCTCGCCTCGCGCGCCGGCGATTACGTGGTGGGAGCGACCATCGCGGTGGATGGCGGCATCGTCTATGCGAACCCCGGGATCAAGGGCAGCGGGTGGGACAGCGATTGATCTGGCGATCTCCCGTCACGCACAGCGGGGCTCAAAACCAAAACGTTGAAAACAACCCCATGCACAGTAGGAAGCCCCTTGATCGACAAGGGGCTTTTCTTGCCGCGCGGAAACGACCCTTGCCGCCGCGATGATGTTGACACGTCGGGCAAAACACTGCCGAGCTGGGGCATGTAGTCAAAATCCATCAGGGGCGATGCAGGCACAGCGACGTCTGCTTTCCGCTCGAAAAGGTGCATTGGCGGTCCCAGATGTGCATGTCCGCCAAGGCCACAATCGAGAGCGTTGCAACACGCCAGGACCACCGCATTCCGGTAGTCGACAAGTGGGACGTCAGCGCTTATCGGGCCTGAGAATAAGAGTTTTCCCTTCTCTCGGGGCGTCATCCCCCGAAGTGAACACCAGATCGCCGTGTCGTTTGGCAGGGACGTAGTTTCCCTGCGGTATTGGCCTTCCACGTTGTTGCGGGATCATCATGCGCGGTATCGCTCGACGAGTTGGACGACCCGTTCGACGGCACGCGCGGCGGGCTGTCGGGCCTGCGAAAAATTGAGACGGACACTGTCGTCGGAGTGAGGGCTAAATTCCGTGCCAGGGGTCACCGTCACGGCGGCCTGATGTCGGAGTATGCGAACGAAATCCCTCATGGATACCGACAGCTTCGGCAGGCGTGGGAACAGGTAGCTGCCGCCTTGTGGTCGACGGACTCTGACACCCTCCACCGAATCGAACGATTCGATCAGATCATCCCGAATGATCTGATGCAGGCGTATACGCTCCTCCATCCATCCTGTCGGCTCGTCAAACCAGCTTTGCAGCACCGATTGGCTATAGCCCGCGGCCCGCAGCGAGACGATCGCCTGCAGCTTTTCCATGCGCGAGATGATCGCTGGAGATCCGAACGCCACCCCAAGACGATACCCACTCAGTGATTCCGTCTTGGAAGGTCCCATGATCGTGATGATCCGGTCAGGGTCGACGTCGCCGGCGCGCAGGTGCCAATAGTCCGCTCCATCGAATATCTGTCGTGCGTATAATTGATCGACGATCACGGTCACACCGTAACGTACGGCGAGCCGCGATATGCTCTCGACGTCCTCCCGACAGTAGATGACGCCAGTCGGATTGTTCGGGTTGGAGAAGACGAAGACCTTCGCTCCGGCTCTGAGGGCATCTTCGAGACCGGAGAGGTCGATTCCACTTGAAGTGGTCGTTCCGAGATAGTCCAGGCTGACGGGAACGATTTCGCCGCCGAAGAACTCGACAAGTTTTCGGTTTGCGAAGTAGTCCGGTCGGACGATCGCGACCTTATCGCCTGCTGACACCGTTGACGCGATGGCCAGAAAGAGTGCGCCCTGGGTTCCTGGCGTGACCATCAGACCCTCGGAGGCTGAAACCGGTGCACCGGTGAAACGCTCGAGCTTCGCCGCGAGCCCATGACGAATCTCGGCATCGCCCCTGTATTCTGTGTAGGCTCTCTTGCCGCCGACACGGACGCCTTGGACGAATGCTTCCAGGGTACCCGGTGCAGGCTCGAAGGCATCCACGTCACCATGGGAAAAGTCAACTGGCATACCGTCGAGAGTTCTCCCCTTCAGCAAATTTGCATGATGAGTCGAAGCCTGACGTACCTCCTGGCCTGGCGCATCGTCGGTAGCAAGTCTTCCGAATTTCTCTAGCAACGAAGTCATCATGTTTCCTTCCTCGGTGCTCCTTTGATGCACCGAGCCAATTGCCTGATCAGCGATGCGGTTTGTGACGCTCAGCTTGCCGAAGCTGATCTGGACCGTCCTTTGTGCAACGCCACGAGTTCGGCAAGCGAATTGACGGTCAGATGCGGCTCGGCCTCCGTCGCCAAGGTGGCCCCGCTTCCGGCCCGGTCGTGGCGACGATTGACCCACACGGTGGTCAGCCCAAGTTCGCGCCCAGGAGCGACGTCGTGATGCTTGCTCTGCGCGACATGCAGGATTTCGTTTTTTGCCATGCCTTTCGCGGCCAGCGCCTCGATGGCGCGTGTGAAGTGCGGCAGTGCAGGCTTGTACGAGCCGACATCCTCCGCCGTCACCGTTAATTCGAAGGGCACTTCGAGGTGGCGCAGCGTTCCCGTAAGCGACGTGTTGTCAACATTTGACAGGATGACTAGCTTGTAGAAGCGCGACAGATACCGCAGGCTATCCACCGTGTCGGGGAAAGCTGGCCATTCCGGAACCGAAGCCGAGAAATTTGCGGCATGACCTCCGTCCGCGGTCCAGCCAAAGGTGCGCTCGATATCCTTCCATGTCCTGGCGAGCACTTCGGGGTAGAGCAATGCAGGTCTCGTCTGTTGATGCTTGGCCTGGTGAAGCGCGAAGGACGTGACGACGAGATCGGTCGGAATCGCCGGGTTGATGGCGTCGATCCATGGACGGACGACCCGGGCAATGCCGGTCTCCCAATCGATGAGCGTGCCATAACAGTCGAACGTAACAACCTTGAACTTGTCGAAATCGATCACTCGAGGCCTCCTGGTCTGTTGGCGGCGCCTGACGAGCTAGAGCCGCCGATCTCGGTTTTAAAATGCGATGCCGCCAGAATCGCTGGGCCGGGTCACAGAACCTTCGAAAGGAAAGCTCTGGTCCGGTCGCGGCCCGGTCTTCCGAGCACTTGCTCCGGCGTTCCCGTTTCGACGACTTCGCCTTCGTCCATGAAGGCCACGATGTCGGCCACTTCGCGTGCAAATCCCAGTTCGTGCGTGACCACGACCATGGTCTTTCCGGCTTTAGCCAGCGCCTTCATGACGTCGAGTACTTCGCTGACCCGTTCCGCGTCCAGGGCCGACGTGGGCTCGTCGAACAACAGGACGCGGGGGTTCATCATGAGCGCGCGGGCAATAGCAACGCGCTGCTGTTGCCCGCCGGACAGGTGCGCCGGATATGACGATTCGTAGCCGGCCAGTCCGACCGTCGACAGAAGCTCGGCGGCCCGCTCGCGCGCGTCCGCCGCGGCTTCCTTGCGCAACAAGGTAGGAGCGCAGGTCAGATTCTGCGCAACGGTCATGTGCGGAAAGAGATTGAAATTCTGGAACACCATGCCGACGTGTTCGCGCTGCTGCGCCAAACGACCAGGCGAAAGTCTCCTATAGGCTCGACCGGATAGGACGTAGCCCTGAAGTTCTCCGAAGATCCGCACCTCACCTCCCTGAATCTCCTCCAGGCTGTTCAGGCAGCGCAACAGGGTGGACTTGCCGGACCCGCTCGGGCCGATGATGCAGGATACTCGACCGGGCTCGACGGAGAAATCGACGTTCCTCAACACGGTGCGACCGCC
Source organism: Bradyrhizobium sp. USDA 223 (assembly GCF_044909005.1). Taxonomy (NCBI): domain Bacteria; kingdom Pseudomonadati; phylum Pseudomonadota; class Alphaproteobacteria; order Hyphomicrobiales; family Nitrobacteraceae; genus Bradyrhizobium; species Bradyrhizobium sp. USDA 223. The sequence goes on along the minus strand of NZ_JBIYDR010000001.1, from coordinate 7,040,673 downwards.
GAATCGCTTGACAAGACCGCGGACGGAAACAGCCAGATCGCTCATCGATCGCGTCCTCTTCGAAGCAGCTCCTTCCACGTCGCGTCCGACTTGCGACTTGTCGATCGGCCATATGCCCGTTCGACTCCATGCTGGACGACCGAAAAGACGGTCGACAAGGCGAGGTACCAAAGCGAAGCGACGATGAGGAGGGGAATGGTCTGATAATTGGTCCCGTAAATGATTTCGGCACTGTGCAGGAGCTCGGACACGCCTAGTACCGATACCAGCGAGCTGTTCTTCAGCATCGCAATCGTCTGATTCCCGATGACAGGAACGATGACCTTCATCGCCTGCGGCAGGAGGATGCGGAAAGTTACCTGCCGCGGCCGGAGCCCCAGGCTGGTGGCCGCCTCCGTCTGACCGCGATTGACGCTCTCGAAGCCCCCGCGGACGATCTCCGCCATGTAGGCGGCTTCGTTCGTGGTCAACCCGATGATCGCTGCGAGGAAGGGCGTGACTATCTGCGTGGCATTCACCTCGTATCCGAAGAAGCCGAGCGTCGGATAAAGGGCGGCAAGGTTGAACCAGAAGATCAGTTGCACGAGCAGCGGCGTTCCTCGGAAGAACCAGACATAGCCAGACCCCAGCTTTGCGACCACGGGCGATTGAGACCGCATCATCACGGCCAGCACCGCTCCGATCAGTACTCCGAGAACGATGCTGATCGCGGTGAGCACCAGCGTCATTCCGACGCCCCTGAGGATGATCGGCGCCATAAGATATTCGGCGGCGATATCCCAGTGGAAATTGGGATTGGTCACGACCGAACGCGTCAACGACAACGTCACTAGGATGGCGACGATCCAGCCGGCATACTCCCAGCGGGAACGATGTGGCTTTCTGACGTCCACGAGAATTTTAGGGGCGACCCCCGCCATATTCGGATCCAACATCTCGGCGGCTCTCAGTGGAGTTCGATCGTTTCGAGCGTGGCATTAGGCAGGCCCCACGCCCGGAATATCTCCTTGTACTGCGGCATGGTCACGATGTGCTTCATGGCCGCGACCAAAGCGGGAGTCAGCGCGCTGCCTTTCTTCGTGGAGAGCGTTATGGGGAGCGGGCGGATCTCCGCGCCGGCGACGCGAAAAATCGGCTGCTTGAGAACCGCGTAACTCATGACCGGCGTATCGCCGAACGCGGCGTCAAGACGACCGGACAAAAGCTGGGTCAACGCATCCTGCTGGCTCGGAAGGCCCACGATGTTGACAGGTTTTTTGCCGCTTGCGGCACACTCGTCCGAGAGTTCCGGCAACAGCTTCGCGAGTTGAAGAGAACCGAGTTGAGCGCCGACGTTCAGGCCGCAGAGGTTCGAGACGTCGGCATTGCTGCTCCTAAGGGTGACGGCCTCGGAGCCCCACTTCGCATAGTCGATCATGTCGAGAACTTTGGTGCGTTCCGGCGTTACCCCCATGCTTGCGATGGACAGATCGAATTGCCCGCTGAGCAATCCGGGGATGATGTTGTCGAATCCTACGTTCGCGAACTGCACCTGCACCCCGAAGACGCGGCCCATCAATCTGGCGAGATCCGGATTCGTGCCGAGTGGCGTTCGACCATCCGTAGCCAGAAACTTGTTCGGCGGCGTCGACAGATTCATGGCCACCTTCAGGCTCTTCGTGCTTGCCGGCAACAGCGCGGCGACTTCCTTCACGGGCTGAACGTCGGCGAAGTCGTTGGCGTCGGTCGTGCTCAGGGCTGGCGCTTCCGAAGCTGCTGATGCGCTTGCGTTCCAAGTGGCGGCGCCGATAGTCCCCGTCGCGATCGCAACCATGAAGCCTCGGCACAGGGAGCGGTAGGCCACTGAGTGTCTCATTTTCCTAATCCTCTTCATGGCAAACGGTTGCTGGTTGTTGGCGCTCAAGTTGACGCCCTGACCGGAGTTGGCGCGACGCCGCTCGTGGCGCGCGGCTGGGAAATCATTCGAGTTCGTCCGCCGTGGAGACGGTGGCCGGTAGCTGATCCAGCATGCGAAGCATCGCCTGCTGGATCTGATCGCCGGTCAGCCGGGCCGCCTGCTCGACATCGCCCGCCCGTAGCGCGTTCACGATATCGCGATGACTGTCATCCCAATCGGCCGACAGACCGACCGTGCGCCAGACGGGGAGCACATATCGATTGATTGCGATCTGCAGTGCCGAAATTTGCGAGAGCAGCCGGGGGCGACCCGAGCGACCGTACAATCGATTATGGAACGCCCAATGGAGGACGGCGGCCTCTGCTCCCAGTCTTGATGGCCGCACCTGTGCGAGAATCTCTTCGGCTTGATCGTAGTCAGCGGCCCGCAGGTGCGGCGCCGATAGCCGAAGCGCGTGCGGCTCGAGCAGCTTCCGCATTTCCATGATGTCTTGGAAATCGGCTCGGCTCAGGGGCGCGACCCTAATGCCCCTATTGAAGCGCTGCACCGCCAAGCCTTCCGTGACTAGCTTTGCCAGCGCTTCACGAACCGGGACGCGGGAGACGCCAAATCGCTGAGCGATTTCGTCTTGGTTCAACCGCTCGTTCGGAGCGAAGGCGCCTTCGAAGATGGCTTCCCGCAACGCCCTTGCGATCGCGTCAGGCAGGCCGTCACGGCCGGCAATATGACGAGCAGCCAAATCGGCGAGGAGGTCGGGCATGAAGAAGTGCACCTAAAATGAATATTGTCGAATGTATTCATTTTAGGGGGTGAGTCAATCCTTTGGTAGAAGGGCTACAAAATTCAGTGTTTTCAATGGCTTGATGGCTGTTTAGTGGAAAGCCTCATGCAGGCCATTGGGATGCGGCCTAAAAAAGACTAGTAGACAATCGCAGTGGCGGAGATGTCCCCTCCATTCGTTACGAGTACGCCGCGGCGCCTCCACCGTCGCTGGAATGCGGGATCGCCCGGCCAAGCCGGGCGATGACAGCGGGATGTGTGGCGAGATCGCCGCCTCTTGCGAAGAGCGCTTCGTCCCGCCAGCAGCCCTTACGACTCGATCTTCACGTACTCGAAATCGCCGGGCTTGTTGTCGATGCCGACCTTGGGCGGCGAGATCCAGGAGGCGAACTGGCCGATCTCGGTGACGGGCTGCATCAGGGATGTGATGAAGTCGCCGTCGCTCGCCGACGGCAGCCATTCGTCCTTGCGCTTGGCCCAGGTCGCATCGTCGATCAGGATGCCGTCGGGCGTCGCGTGCACGTCCTTGAACTCGCCGATGTGGCGGTGGAAGGCGACGTTGGGCAGCGTCAGCTTGAAGTCGTAGCCGGCGGTCGAGATTACCTTGTTCCAGCGCAGCATGCCCTTGACGCAATCCTGGCTGTAATCGTCGCGCAGGCGCATGTTGAGCGCGGTCAGCGCCGGCTCATCGACCAGCTTGACTTCGCCGTTGATCAACTTGAGCACCGGATAGGTCGAATTCTTGAGCTGGTGATCGTCGTCGATCTGGGTCTCGTGGTAGCGGCCCTTGATGCCTGCGTTGAACGCGTTGGCCGCGTTGGTCGAGACTTCCGAGCCGAACAGGTCGAGCGACAGCGTGTAGTGCAGGTTCAGCTTCTTCTGGATGGTCGGAAGATCGATCACGCCGAGCGCGCGGACCCTAGCGATGTCGGTGGGATCGGTGATGCCAGCCGCCTTCATCGCATCGCAGGTGCGCTGCACGACGCGGGTGATGCCGGTCTCGCCGACGAACATGTGGTGCGCTTCCTCCGTCAGCATGAAGCGGCAGGTGCGCGACAGGGGATCGAAGCCGGACTGCGCGAGCGAGTGCAGCTGCATCTTGCCGTCGCGGTCGGTGAAGTAGGTGAACATAAAGAAGGACAGCCAGTCCGGCGTCGCTTCGTTGAACGCGCCCAGCATGCGCGGCGCGTCGGCATCGCCGGAGCGGCGGCGCAGGAGATCGTCGGCCTCCTCACGGCCGTCGCGGCCGAAATATTTCTGGAGCAGATAGACCATCGCCCAGAGATGACGGCCTTCCTCGACGTTGACCTGGAACAGATTGCGCATGTCGTACAGCGAGGGCGCGGTCTTGCCGAGATGGCGCTGCTGCTCGACCGAGGCCGGCTCGGTGTCGCCCTGGATCACGATCAAGCGGCGCAGCATGGCGCGATGCTCGCCCGGCACTTCCTGCCAGGCCGGCTCGCCATAATGCTCGCCGAACGGCACGACGCGGTTCTCTTCCTGCGGCGCAAGCAGGATGCCCCAGCGATATTCGGGCATGCGGACATAGTCGAACTTGGCCCAGCCGCGCGGATCGACGGAGTAAGCGGTGCGCAAATAGACCAGCGATTCCTGGAAGCCCTCGGGGCCCATGTCGCTCCACCAGTCCATGTAACCGGGATGCCAGCCCTCCAGCGCTTTGAGCACCTGGCGGTCTTCGGCGAGGTTGACGTTGTTCGGAATCTTGGTCGAGTAGTCGACGTTCATGATGTTCATGTTCATGTGGACCTCCCGTGTGGGACTAGCTCGTTTGAAGGGGCGAATGGCGAATGGCGAGTAGCGAATGGGCATTCCCTATTCGCCATTCGCCACTCCCTACTCGCTAGACTCTCGTCATATCGAACTTCGGTTTCTGGCCGCTGCCGTAGCGGCGCAGCGCGCCTTCTTCGCCGACGGCGTTCGGGCGCTGGAAGATCCAGTTCTGCCACGCGGTAAGGCGCGCGAATATCTTCGATTCCATCGTCTCGGGGCCGACGAAGCGCAGGCTGGCTTCCATGCCGGTGAGGCTGTCGGGCGAGAAGCTGGCGCGCTCCTCGAGGAACACGCGGACCTCGTCGTCCCAGTCGATGTCGTCGAGGGCGAAGGTAACGAGGCCAAGCTCTTCGGCCTGCTCGGCGTCGAGGCTGGTGCCGAGCGTTGCTTCCACGCGCTCCAGATCGGACGGATCGGCCTGGAAGCGCGACTCCAGCCGTGTCAGGCCATGACTCATCGGATAGGGACCGAAATTCATGGCGGACAGCTCGATCGACGGCGGCGGACGATTGTCACCCTGGCGGGTGCCGATCAGCATGTAGGAGCGGTCGGCGGCGAAGACGAGCTCGGCGAGCGTGCCGGCAAAGCAGGAGCCGGGCTCAACCAGCGTCACCAGTGTGCGCGAAGTGACGTCGACGCGCTTGAGCACGCGCTTCCAGTAATGCCTGATTTCGTTGACCAGCCAATGCGCCTTGTTGGCTTCGAGGAACGCATCGCTGGCGAGCACATGAGCGCGGTCGCCATGGCTCTTGAACACCAGCATCGCAATCTCGAGCTCGTTGATGCGTAAGTGAAGGATGGCGTCGTCGAGCTCGCGCGCCACTTGCAGCGGCCAGAACGAGGCGCCTTGCGCCATCATGCCGTCGATGTCGGCGGGCGGCGCGGTCTCCGGCGCCTTGATCGAGATGGTGGCGATGCGCGCGGTGCGATCGATGTCGACGGTGACGAAGCCGTAGCGGATGCTGTTCTCGTCGATCAGGCGCCTGAGCGGCGTCAGCGCGATGCCCTTGCCGCTGCCCTTGCGCGTCGATTGGCCTGCGAATTCCTTGGCGCGCTCGGCGATCTTGGCCTCGAGCTTGGAGTTCGGCGCGATCTCGTCGACGAGGCGCCATTGCACGGCGCGCTTGCCCTTCACGCCTTCCTCGATGGTGCAGAAGACATCGGCGTGGTCGCGCCGCACCTTGCGCTTGTCGACCACCCGCGTGAGACCGCCGGTGCCCGGCAGCACCGCGAGCAGCGGCACTTCGGGCAGCGCGACGGCGGACGAGCCGTCGTCGGCGAGGATGATGTGATCGGTCGCGAGCGCCAGCTCGTAGCCGCCGCCGGCGGCTGAGCCGTTCACGACGGTGATGAAGCGCTGGCCGGAATTCTCCGACGAATCTTCCATGCCGTTGCGGGTCTCGTTGGTGAACTTGCAGAAGTTCACCTTGTGGGCATGGGTCGAGCCCGCGAGCATGCGGATGTTGGCGCCCGCGCAGAACACGCGGTTCTTGGCCGAGCGCAGCACCACGACCTTCACCTCGGGATGCTCGAAGCGCAGGCGCTGGATCGCGTCGGCGAGCTCGATGTCAACGCCCAGGTCGTAGGAATTGAGCTTGAGCTGGTAGCCCTCGAACAGGCCGCCATTCTCGTCGACATCCATGGTCAACGTCGCGACGTCGCCGTCGACCGCGAGCTTCCAATGCTTGTAGCGGGACGGTTCGGTCTGGAAATCGATGAATGTCGCGCCGCCTGCGAGGCGCCGATCTTCCCCGGCCATGAGCCACCCTTGAGCTTGGTTATGCATTCTGGAACGTTAGATGCACAATAGTGCATCTTATTAGATTAGTCTAGCCCGAATCGCGGCGCCATATGCACTTTGCTTCATCTAGGGCGCGCATGGGTTTCATGCGGCCTGAAGCCCCGGATCGTCCCGCAAGGCGGCCTGCGCAAACTGCACGATGGCATCAAGGGTCGGCCCCGGGGCCTCGCGATGTGGGGAATGCGCCGCGCCGGCAATGATTTTCAGGTCGACCGGGCAGTAACATTCTTCCTGCGCGATCTCCGCCTGGCGCAGGGTCCCATATTGATCGTCCGCGCCCTGCACGATCATCACGGGCACGCGGATGTAGGCAAGGTATTCGGAGATATCCCAATTGCGGAATTTCGGATCGAGCCAGGCGCTGTTCCAGCCGTAGAAGGCGTTGTCGACGTCCTTGTGCCAGCGCGTGAGCTTCGACCTGAGGTCCAAAGTTTCGAACGTCGTCTTGATCGCGGCGATCGATTTGACCGAGATGTCCTCGACGACGAAATGCGGCGCGATCAGCACGAGCCCATTGAGGCGATGATCCTGATGCGCCCCGGTATAGATGGTCGCGATCGAAGCCCCATCGGAGTGGCCGAGCAGGAGGCCGCGCTTGAAGCCAATCATGTCGAGCAGCTTCGGCAGCACGTCCAGCGCCTCGCGATGCATGTAGTCAAGCGGCCGCGGCAGCGCGACCGGGCTGGACTGGCCGTAGCCTGCGCGCGAATAGACGAAGATGCCGGCGCCCGTGGCCTGCTGGAGCTTCTCCGGGAAATCACCCCAGAGGCCGACACAGCCGAGGCCTTCATGCAGCATCACGATGGTGGGGGCATCGGGGACGACAGGCGCGAGCCATTTGTATTCGAGGCTGGCGCCATCGATGTCGAGGAAGCCGCTGGGGGTGAGATTGGTCATGGTCGAATTCCCATTCCTAGCCAATGCCGAGATGCCCACCCTCCCCTGGAGGGGGAGGGTCGATTCACAGCGAGCGCAGCGAGATGTGAATCGGGGCGGGGTGACGGTCTCTCCGCGGATGCGGTGCCCGTGGATAGATCACCCCACCCCGCTTCACATTGCGATTCGCTCCATGCGAAGCGACCCACGGGCGAGCTACGCTCGTCCCGGACCCCTCCAGGGGAGGGTAAGCAAGTGCAGTCCGCAAGCTCAATGCGCGCCCTCGCGCAGCTTGAACCGCTGGATCTTTCCGGTCGCGGTCTTCGGCAGCGAGTCCACCACATCGATCCAGCGCGGATATTTCCAGGGGCCGATCTTCTGCTTGACGTGCTCCTTGAGCATCTCCTGCAAATCCGTCGCCTTGGCGCCCGGGCGCAGCACGACGAAGGCTTTCGGCTTTAGGAGTCCTTCCGGATCGGCCTCGGGCACGACGGCAGCTTCCAGCACGGCCGGATGCGTGATCAGCGCGCTCTCCACTTCGAACGGCGAGACCCAGATGCCGGAGACCTTGAACATGTCGTCGGCGCGGCCGCAGAAGGTATAGCGGCCCTCGGCGTCACGAATGTATTTGTCGCCGGTGCGGGTCCACGGCCCCTCGAAGGTGCGGCGACTCTTGTGGCGCTGGTTCCAGTAGCCCTCGCCGGCCGAGGGCGCATCGACCAAGAGCTCGCCGACCTCGCCGTCGGCGACGTCCTGCCCGGCCTCGTTGACGAGCCGCACCGCATAGCCCGGCACCGGCTTGCCGGACGAGCCGTATTTGATGTCGCCGGGCGCGTTCGACAGAAAAATGTGCAACAGCTCGGTCGAGCCGACGCCATCGAGGATGTCGACACCGAACCGCGCCTTCCAGCTGTGGCCGACGGATTCCGGAAGCGCTTCGCCGGCGGAGGTGCAGATGCGCAAGGCCTTGCCGCCGCGCTCGTTCTTCATGGTCTCGTCGTTGAGCATCGCCGCGAACAAGGTCGGCACGCCATAGAAGATCGAGGGATTGTAGCGGTTCATCAGCTCGAACATGCGCGCCGGCGTCGGCCGCTCGCTGTTGAGGATCACGCTGGCGCCGACCGACATCGGGAAGGTCAGCGCATTGCCGAGGCCATAGGCGAAGAACAATTTCGCCGCCGACAGGCACACATCGCTCTCGCGAATGCCGAGAACGTGCTTGGCATAGGTGTCGGCGGTCGCCTGCAAATTCGAATGCAAATGGCGCACGCCCTTCGGCATGCCCGTCGACCCCGACGAGTACAGCCAGAACGCCGGCTCGTCCGGATGCGTCGCGGCGGTGGTGAACTGGTCGCTCTCGCCGGCGAGCTCTTCGGCAAGCTGCTTGTGACCGTTCTGCTTGGCGCCGGAGACCACGACATGCTCGAGATCCGGCATGCGGCCGACGACGTCCTTGATGACGGGATAGAGCGCTTCGGACACGAACAGCACGCGCGCGCGGCAGTCGGCGAGGATGTAGGCGTATTGGTCCGCGGTCAGCAGCGTGTTGAGCGGCACCGGCACGATGCCGGCGCGGATCGCGCCCAGGAACACGATCGGGAAATCGACCGTATCCAGCATGATCATCGCCACGCGCTCCTCGCGGCGGACGCCGAGCCGGCGCAGCATGTTGGCGGCGCGCCGGGTCTGTTGCTGGAGCTCGCCATAGGTGAGCCGCGAGACGGTGTCGTCGAAGGCGAGCTTGCTGCCCCTGCCCTCCCTGACATTACGGTCGAGCAGCCAGGTCACCGCGTTATAGGATCCCTCGCTCACGGACATCTCCCCGGAATTTAGAATTATAATTCATAGAAAGACACCACGGCGGCTTGCTGTCAATGCCAGCAGGCACTATGTTTCATTAAAACGCGCCGCAGGACCCTTGTAAAGAAGACTCATGACCGAAAGTCCCGACGCCGAATCCCGCTTCCTCGAACAACTCGGCCAGCGTGTGCGCACCATGCGCGCGCTGCGCGGCATGTCGCGCAAAGTGCTCGCCAAGGTGTCGGGAATTTCGGAGCGCTACATCGCGCAGCTCGAGAGCGGCAAGGGCAATGTCTCGATCGTGCTGCTGCGCCGCGTCTCCGACGCGATGGGCGCGCATCTCGAAGACTTGCTCCCCTCGCCCGATCCGACGCCGGACTGGCAGATGTTTCGCGATCTCCTGCGCAAGGCAACGCCCGCGCAGATTGCTCAAGCCAAGGATCTGCTCTCCGGCGGCAGCGCAACCGCGCCGCGGCGCGCGCCGTTCTGCGGCATCGCGCTGATCGGCCTGCGCGGCGCCGGCAAGTCCACACTTGGGCGGATGCTGGCGAAGAGGATCGGCTGGAGTTTCGTCGAGCTCAACAAGGAGGTCGAGCAGCAGAACGGGCTCTCGGTCGCCGAGATCATTGCGCTGTACGGCCAGGAAGGCTTTCGTCGCATGGAGCAGGCGGCGCTGCAACAGCTGCTCGCGCGCAACGAGCTGATGGTGCTGGCAACCGGCGGCGGCATCGTCTCGGAGCCTTTGACCTTCGACCAGGTCCTGAGCTCGTTCTACACGATCTGGCTGAAGGCCGAGCCCGAGGAGCACATGGCGCGCGTGCGTCGCCAGGGCGATCTGCGGCCGATGGCGGATGATCGCTCGGCGATGACGGAGCTGCGCGCAACATCCTGCTCAGCCGCGAGCCGCTGTATTCGCGCGCGACCGCGGTGGTGGATACCGCCGGGCTGTCGGTCGACGCCGCCGCCGTGCGCCTGATCGATGCGGTACGGCCGGTGCTGCAGAACGAAGCCCGCAGCTTCGGCCTGCGCAGCGTGGCGCTGTAGGTGGTTGGACCTCGCTAAGCGACACACTCGGCTGTCGTCCCGGACAAGCGTAAGCGCAGATCCGGGACCCATACCCCCAGGGAGAAGTTGTTGCGCAAGCTGGCAACCACGAGTCTTCGCAAAACAACTCCCTGTGGTTATGGGTCCCGGATCTGCGCGCGCTTAGGGCGCGCTTGTCCGGGACGACAGCGAGGGTTTGGGACGACCTCCGGCAACACTATATCGACGCCGAACAGCAAGCCTTGGAATCAATGATGACGTCCACCGACATCACCACCTCCATGTTCGAGCGGATCGGCGGTCGTGCCACGATCGACGCCCTCGTCGACCGCTTCTACGACCGCATGGACACCCTGCCGGAAGCGAAGATCATCCGCGCCATGCATGCGGACGACCTCGGCCTGATCAGGGACGTGCTGAAGCGCTATCTCACCGAATGGACCGGCGGCCCGCGGCTCTATACCCCCGAGAAAGGCCATCCGCGGCTGCGCCAACGCCATTTCGGCTTTACCATTGGGGACGCCGAGCGCGACGCCTGGATGCTCTGCATGCGCGGCGCGCTGGAGGAGACGATCACCGATGCCGCCGCGCGGCAGGATCTCGACAAGGCGCTGTCCGGGCTCGCCGATTGGATGCGCAACCAGCCGTGACAGGACGGCAGTGCCTTTGGCATCGGCGGCGTGCCACGCACCGGGTCATTTGAGTTCCGCGGTGATCGCCTGCTAAGCTCCAGGCATGACCGACATGCTCCCCGACACCATTCGCACGGAGCGCGAAGCGACGGAGCGTTAGCGCGTGATGGACGCACCTCCCGATGTCATCCGTCGACCGCCCTCGCCGCGCCTTGCGCGGCTGGTCTCCAGCATTTCCTTCTACCGCGAGCGCGGGATCGGCTTGGCCGCCTTCCGGCATGCCGCGCCGCTTTCGCTGCCTCTGCTGGTGAATTTGGGGACGCCCTTCCGCATTGGGCTCGGACACCGACCGGACACCGCCGATGCGCGGCCGAGTTTCGCGGCGGGTCTCTTTCCCGGGCCGGTCGTGATCGAATCCGACGGGCGCGCCGAATGCGTTCAGGTCGATTTCACGCCGCTCGGGGCGTATCGCTTCTTCGGGGGCGCCGTGCCCGATCTGACCGCGCGGATCGTCGGCCTCGACGACATTTTGGGGCGGCACGGCAGGGAGCTCCGCGCAAGGGTGGCCGAGGCAGCCAGCTGGCAGCGACGATTCGAGATCGTGGAAGACTTCGTGCTTCGCCGCGCCGTTCACGAGCCCTCGCCTGAGGTCGCTTTCGCGCTGGAGACGCTGTGGCGAGGCGCGGGCGCGGTCAGGATCGCCGACATTGCCACCGACATCGGCTGGAGCCGCAAGCATCTCACGCGCCGCTTCCACCACGAGATCGGCGTTCCTCCAAAGGTGCTGGCGCAGATGCTGCGCTTTCATCGTGCTTGCGTCCTCGCCCGGACGGACGGCGCAGGCGGCTGGGCGGCCATTGCCGCAGACGCCGGCTATGCCGACCAGGCACATCTTGCTCGCGATTTCCGGATGTTCAGCGGAGAGACGCCGACCGGATGGGCCGCGCGGCTCGATGTCGTCGATCCACGACTGATGCGCGACGGCGGAGGCTAGCGCCAAGGCAGCGCGAAGACAGCGCGAGACTTGGGCCAAGTCCCATTTGTTCAAGCCGGCCGCCGTGATCCGAATTATGGTCGGCTTCGCAACAGACAAGGACTTGCACCGGACGTCTCGCAACGAGCTTGGAGAGTGTCATGAACCCGCCGAACCTTTATGAAGCGCCGCGCCTCTACCACACCATGCGCTGCAAGGATGCCGAGGCGATGATCGCCTGGCTGAAGACCGTTCTCGGCTTCACCGAACGGGTGGTGTACCGCAAGGAGGGCACGGTCGTTCACGCCGAGCTGGCGTTCGGATCGTCGATCCTCATGCTGGGCGCGCATCGCGACGATGCTTACGGCAAATTGGTTGGCGACATCGGCGGCCGGCGGACGGATGCCGTCTATCTCGCTGTCGATGATCCCGACGCGCTCTATGCGAAGGTGAAATCCGCTGGTGCAGAGATCGAGATGGAGCCCTACACGACCGATTATGGCAGCCGCGATTTCGCCGCACGCGATCCGGAGGGCGGGCTCTGGAGCTTTGGCACCTACTGGCCCAAGGTCGGCGAGCAGCCGCTCGCGGGATAGCGGGCGCTCGCGTCAAATACTGCTCCGCGGCCGAACCGTCTTGCTCGCTAGACCGACCAGTAGTGCGGATGCGGGTAGGGCCGCGAGCGGTCGCCCCAGTCGAACGCGTCGCCATCGAACTCGCACGGGCCGCTGCTGAGTTCGTCCAGCGTCTGCTCGGTCTGGAACGCCTGCCGTGCTGGATCGTATTTCAGCGCGCCCCACTGCAGCGGATAATGGTGACGCGTACCGAGCAGCCCGCCGGTCTTGATCACGGCATAGGCAACCGTTCCGCTCATCTTGTCGAGCATCAACCGCTCGATCGTGCCGAGCTTCGTGCCGTCGCGTCCGTAGACGGCGACGTGCTCCACGCGATCACTGGGAACCATGGTGTGGTTCATGGTGTCCTCCCTGTTCTCGTCTGTTCACGATATTATAGCACCGGTTTCGCGGCGGCGGGAGCAGCTACAACTGCTGTAAGCGGCCCGCCCCGACCACCAGAGCGTCACTTCAGCCGAATCGTGTCGACGCGACGGCACTGGACGCAATGATAAACGTGCTCCGCAGGCAGCGTGACTATTCCAGGTAGTGTCGCCAGGAACTTCATTGGCCGCCTGCATTTTGAGCAGATGAGGATCGGCGGATCGTCTTGGCGATCGGAACTCATACAATAACCGGGGCTGAAGGCCGCCCGCACGTTACTGCCGCGCTGCGCGCGCTTCATCCCGGGAGAACTACCGGCCTTGATCGGAATCCGATCGGTCCCGCTCGGCGCGCTGCTTCACGCCCGCGTGAGGCGACTTCTTCCGGACTGTTGCGACGACATCGCGCCGCCCCCGGACGAAGCCATTTTCCTCACCCGGCGAAAAACGCCGGAAAGGCAGGCGGTCTAGAATTCTCCGCATTGATCAACAACGGAGTTCGGTCATGTGGGGTCAACTTTTCAGCCTGATCTATCGCCTGTCCTGCCGGACCACACTGATGGAGATCGGCGCGCACCGCCTCGCGCGTTAGGTCCATGAAGCCCGTGAGAATTGGGTAAGATCGATTGACCAGATGACGGGGATTGCCATGCGCAAGCTGATCCTGATCGCCGCGATGTCGCTGGTGGCAAGCCAGGCCCATGCCGGAGGCTCGCGGAGCCTCAGCCTGGCGGCCAGCAATGCAAGCCAGCAGGCGGAACAGCCGGCCACCGCGACGCCAGTTCCGGCGCAGACGCCTCAAGCCCCGCCAACAACGAATGTGCCGACGGCGACCGCACCAGCTGCATCGACGGCGCCTGCCTCGGCAATTCCGGCCGCCACAACGTCGGCCCGGTCCGCAACGGCGTCGAGGGCCGAAACCGCCAAACCGAAGCGCCGGCAGCCGTCCACCGAGGCGCGCGTGATCCGCGAGCTGCATCGGCACGGAATTTATTGGTGAGAGCTCACGTTATCTCTTCCGTCATCGCGAGCGCAGCGAAGCAATCCAGGATCTTTCCGCAGCGGCAGTCTGGATTGCTTTGCTGTGCTCGCAACGACGATGCGGCTGGAGCGGGGCTCAAATTCCCAGATATTTGTGCTGCAGATCCGGCGCGGCCATCAGCTCGTCGGAGGTGCCGCTCCACACCGTCTTGCCGCGCTCGATGATGTAGTGGCGATCGCAGATGCGGGCGAGATGGTCGACGTTCTTGTCGACGACCAGGATCGACTGTCCGCGGCTCTTGAGCAGCGACAGGCAATTCCAGATCTCCTGCCGGATCAGCGGCGCGAGGCCTTCGGTCGCCTCGTCCAGGATCAGGAGCTTTGGATTGGTCATCAGCGCGCGGCCGATCGCGAGCATCTGCTGCTCGCCGCCGGAAAGCTGGTTGCCCATATTGGACGCGCGTTCGGCGAGGCGCGGAAACATCACGTAGATCGCGGCGAGCGTCCAGGGATTATCGCTGTTGAAGCGATCGGCCGCGGCCGCGACCAGGTTTTCGCGCACGGTGAGGTTCGGGAAGATCTGCCGGCCCTCGGGAACGAGACCGACGCCGAGCTTGGCAATTCTGTAGGACGGAAGCTGCCGCACCTCCGCGCCCGCGAAGCGAATGGTGCCTGCGCGCGCTGGCGTCAGGCCCATGATGGAGCGGATGGTGGTGGTCTTGCCCATGCCGTTGCGGCCCATCAGCGAGACCATCTCGCCCGGCTTGATCGACAGCGACAGACCGAACAGCACCTGGGACAGGCCGTAACAGGTCTCGATGCCGTCGACCTCGAGCAGCGTGTCAGCCATGATGCGTCACCACATGCTGATCGCCGAGATAGGCGCGCTTGACGTCCTCGTTGGCGCGGATCGCGGCCGGATCGCCGGAGGCGATGACGCGGCCATAGACCAGCACCGTGATGCGGTCGGCGAGCGCAAACACCGCCGGCATGTCGTGCTCGACCAGCACGATCGAGACCTCTTTCCGCAGCTCCTGGAGCAGCTTCACCATGCGCTGGGATTCGGTCACGCCGAGGCCGGCCATCGGCTCGTCCAGCAGCAGCAATTTCGGCTTGCTCGCGAGCGCGACCGCGAGCTCGAGCTCGCGCCGCTCGCCATGGCTGAGCCTGGACACCACGATATCGGCACGGTGACCGAGGCCGACGCGGTCGAGCGCGGCGTGGGCGGCATCGCGCAGGCCCTTCTCTTTCCGCGCATTGGCGAAGAATCGGAACGAGGTGCCGGCATGCGCCTGCGCCGCCAGCGCGACATTGTCGGCGGCGGTGAAGTCGAGCAGCAGCGAGGTGATCTGGAACGAACGCGCCAGGCCCAACGCGCAGCGGCGATAGGCCGGCAGATAGGTGATGTCGCGCCCCGCCAGCGATACGCTGCCGGAATGCGGTTCGAGATGCCCGGTGAGCTGGCTGATCAGCGTGGTCTTGCCGGCGCCGTTCGGGCCGATGATGGCGTGCAGCTCGCCGGATGCGACGTCGAGCGAGACGTTGTCGGTCGCGATGATGCCGCCGAAGCGGCGCACCAGCTTTTCGACGCGGAGCAAGGGTTCAGCCACGGCCAGCCCTCCCGAGTGCGCCCATGATGCCGCCGCGGCCGAACAGGACGATGAGCAGCAGCAGCGGGCCCAGGATCAACGCCCAATATTCGGTGATCTGCGACAGCAGCTCTTCCAACAGCAGGAACACCACCGCACCCATGACCGGGCCGAACAGCGTGCCCATGCCGCCCAGGATCACCATCACCATGAGGTCGCCGGAACGGGTCCAGTACATCACGGCCGGGCTGACGAAATCGGTGTTGTTGGCGAGCAGCGCGCCGGCAAGGCCGCACATCGTGCCTGATATGACGAAGCAGACCAGTTGGTAGCGCTTGGCCGGGAAGCCGATGGCCTGCATGCGCTGCTCGTTGGAACGCAGGCCCTGCACGACAAGACCGAAGCGCGAGTTGACGATGCGCCATATCAGGAGCATGACGCCGAAAAGGCAGGCGAGGCAGAGATAGTAGAACTGCGTGCGGTTGCCGAGATCGATCAGGCCCGAGAAGTCGCTGCGCGTGTAGATGGTCAGGCCGTCGTCGCCGCCGTAACGGGCCAGACCCGAGGCGACATAGTAGGCCATCTGGGCGAAGGCCAGCGTGATCATGATGAAGTAGACGCCACGGGTGCGCAGCGACAGCGCGCCGATCACCAGCGCATAGATCGCCGACGCCGCGATCGCGACCGGAAACTGGATGAAGCCGGACCCAACGCCTTCCTGCGCGAGCATGCCGACGGCATAGCCGCCGATGCCGAGATAGGCGGCATGGCCAAAGCTCATCAGGCCCGCAAATCCCATGATGAGGTTGAGGCTCGCGGCCGCCAGCGCCAGGATGATGATGCGGGTGAACAGCGTCAGGATGAAGATGTTGCCGGTCAGATGCGAGTAGAGCGGCAGCAGCACGAGGCCCGCCAGCATCAGGGCCGTGACGGCCTTGCTCACGCTCAAACTCTTCATCGACGGTTGGCCGGAAACAGCCCCTCCGGCCGCACCACCAGCACGATAGCCATCAGCAGATAGATCAGCATGGAGGACAGCGCGGGCGCGGCGGTGGATGCGGCGGCGCCGCTCAGCACCTGGCGGAGCAGGTTCGGAAGGAAGGCGCGGCCGAGCGTGTCGATCATGCCGACGAAGATCGCAGCGAGGAAAGCGCCGCGGATCGAGCCGATGCCGCCGATCACGATGATGACGAAAGCGAGGATCAGGATGTTCTCGCCCATGCCGATCTGCACAGTCAGGATCGGCGCCTGCATCAGCCCGGCAAGGCCCGCGAGCGCGGCGCCCAGGCCGAACACCAGCGTGTAGAGCAGCTTGATGTTGATGCCGAGCGCGCCGATCATCTCGCGGTTGGATGCGCCGGCCCGGATCAGCATGCCGATGCGGGTGCGCATCACGCCGAGATAGAGCAACAGCGCGACCAGCAGCGCCACCGCGATGATGGCGAGGCGATAGGCGGGATAATGAATACCGGGAAGGATCGGCACCGGCACGGTGAGCCAGGCCGGCAGCGGCAGCGCCAGGCCCGCCGGGCCCCAGATCAGCCGCACGGCTTCGTTGAAGAACAGGATCAGGCCGAAGGTCGCGAGCACGTGGTCGAGATGGTCGCGGCCGTAGAGATGCCGCAGCGCGCTCACCTCCAGCACGATGCCGAGCACGAGAGTGGCCCCGAGCGCCATCAGCGCGCCGAGCAGGAAGCTGCCGGTCCAGGCCGCGAAGGTCGCGGCGAAATAGGCGCCCATCATATAGAGCGAGCCGTGCGCGAGGTTGACGAGATCCATGATCCCGAACACCAGCGTCAGGCCGGCGGCGAGCAGGAACAGCAGCAGACCGAACTGCAGCCCATTCAAGAATTGTTCGACGACGAGCAGCATCAGGACTCTTTCAGGCGCATACAGACGCGCGCCGATGTTCGAACACTGCCGCCATCAGTGAAAGAGCTCCCCCTGCCTCTTCAAGGCCGAAAAATGGGTAATGGCAGTATCGTTCCGAGGCAAGAGCGATTCGACATCAAACATGCACTTTGTTGCATCTCGGCACGTGCGGCCCGGACGCGCCCCGCAATGCAAAAAAGCTGCCGCGCTGCATGAGGCAACCTGCCGCAGCCAGACGACATCACCCTCTCACCGGCTGGCGGTGAGAGGGTACGATCGTCGTAAAATCGAGCAGGGCTGCGTCTAGTGCGACGTCATCTGCCGGGGGAGCTCGTCCGGCTCGGCGAGAACACTGTTGGCCGTCGACGCCTCCAGGGCCGCCATCCGAAACAGATAGGCGAGCGTCGTCAATCCGGTGTCCTCCGCCATTTGCGCCAGCTCGAGCGCCATGTCGGACATGTAGCCGAGATTCTCGTCTTTCATTTGCGCCATGATCTGGCTGTCCCGCATCACGTTCGACATCTCAGGCGCTCTTTCGTTGCGCGGCAACATGACCGCAGAGGTTGGCACGGGCGACGGCATTGAGACGAGGGCCGTCCTGCTGCACGACCGAAGCCGTGCCGATCCGACGATGCAGGACATCGAGCGTCTCCCGACGAATGTCGATGGTCGCCGCCATGGTCCATGCGTTCTCGACCAGAGCCGGCAGACCGAGCGGCGTCACGACGAAGCCTGCTTCATGGAAGCGCGGCAACCACCAGGTCTCCATGATCGCGCTGACCCGCGCGATACCCTGATCGAGGCAGAACTCCTGCACCGCAGCCATCAGTTGCAGGTTGAGCGCGCCGTCGCGACGATCGCGCACGACGAAGTAGCGCGACCATTCCCACACCAGCGGATCGGCCGGCCAGCCGCGAACCGCCGCCAGATGCGGAAACACCTCACTCATCATCGACGGCTTGGTGGTCGGATAGAGCCGATGACCGCCCACGACGCGGCGGCCCTCCAGCGCCAGCAGATAGATGGTGTCCTCGTCGTCGTAGGAATCGATCTCGCGGCCGTCCGGCCGGCGCAGCGTCTCCCAACGCCGCTCCTCGACGAAGATGTCGTGACGCAGCCGGAAATGCTGCTCGATGACGTCTTCATAAAGGTGGCGATTTGCCGCGGAAATTGCGTGAATCATGAAAACCCCCATTCATTCTCAATGGAGGCAGAGTCCGCGAAAAGACGCAGCTTCGGTATTGGGAAATTTCCCAGTAAGGCGGCTTACGGAGCGATGATCTTGTTCCGAATCGCCAGCGCGACCGCATGCGTACGGTTGACGGCGCCGAGCTTGCGCGCGGCAGTTGCAAGATGCTCTTCGGCGGTGCGCTGGGTGATGTGCAGGATCTCGCCGATTTCCCAGGCCGACTTCCCCTGCGAAGCCCAGGCGATCACCTCGCGCTCGCGCGGCGTGAGGCGCGTCGACGGATGCGGCATCGGCTCGAGCAGACGGCGAATGTGGTCGAAGCCATACATCGCCATCAGATGCAGCGCCGGCTTGCTGCGGGCGTTGAGGTCGAGATGGACACCGCCGAGCGAGACCGCAGCCTCGTAGCCGGTGAGCCCGTGGATCGGCACGATGAAGCCGCGCGACATGCGGAACTCGCTGGCGCGGTTCATCACCTCGGCCGCATTCGGCTCGAGTTCCGCATCATAGGGCGCTTCCGACCACTCGAACGGATTGACCGACTGACGGCACAACCGCACCACGGGATCGAACCGATCGTAATTGTTCTCGGTGTAGAGGCTGAACCACCCCGCGGGCCAGCGCTTGGCGAGCACCATCTGTGCAAACTGCTGATCGGGATTGGGCAACCCCGTCACGATGATGGTTTCGAAGCCGAAGCGACCGAACGCCGCTTCGAGCGCATTCATGGCCTCTGGTACCTTGCGGTAGGTCTGCAGGCCTTCAATGAAGTCGAGCGCCTCCCGGCCATAGTCTACGGCGGACATCGTACGTTTCCTGACCCTCGCCGCTTTCGTATAGCACGTATTCGCAGACTGCCTCAATTCGCTGTGGCCGTAGTTTCCCGGTGCTCATCCGCTCTGAACATTTAACTACTTGTGGCAGAATTGACGCCACGATACACCTGAGACCGTCGAAGCGGGAAACCAACGATGGAAGACGAGGACATCGCCCTCAACAGCGTGCTCGGCCTGGAATTGAACCGCGTGTTTTTTGCCGTCCGCGAAACGTCGAACAAGCAGAAGATCATCGAGTTTGCGCGCGAGGTGCTGCAGAGCGAGCGCGCGGAGCTGGCCGAGAGCGTGTCGCCGGAAGGGCCGGCGAGCTAGAACGCCGTTGCAACAGCCGAAGCAACAGATCGCGCCACGAGAGCGCCTCTCCATCTGACCGCGCGGATTTTAGTCGAAACACTCTGACTGCGAAATTACTCCGCCATTATCCGTAACGCCTGCTGCGCCCTTACCCTCCCCTGGAGGGGGAAGGTCGGCACGCGGTCGAGCGAAGCGTTGCGTGACGGGGTGGGGTGATCTCTCCACTCGGGCACCGCTTCAATGGATAGACTGTCACCCCACCCCGCTCGCGCTGCGCGCGATCGACCCTCCCCCTCCAGGCAGGGCTATCGCATATGAGCAGTACACCTTCGGGCACGAAAGTCTCCACATCGTCATGGCCGGGCTTGTCCCGGCCATCCACGCCTTGCCACGCAGCACAAAGAACGTGGATGCCCGGGACAAGCCCGGGCATGACGACCTCTGGTGAGGGTGCAAATGCGATAGCCCTCCTCGCAGCCAGCCTATTACATATGGCTCTTTGCGCGAGCTGAGCGCGCGCCTCGTCCTTCGAGACGGCGCTTAGGCGCCTCCTCAGGATGAGGCTAAGCGGCATCGGAGCCCGCTGAAACTAGCGCCACACTCGGTCCTCATCCTGAGGGCCCGCCAACGGCGGGCGTCTCGAAGGATGGCCACAAGCGATATCACTCTCATATGCGATTGCCCTGCCCCTCCAGGGGAGGGTAAGGCAGCGCGCCTCCGGCCACATCGGCGCACACTTGCCGCTGGATGACAGCGCATCTCTCGTGAGATGATCGCCGCCGCGATCTCTTGTCGATGCCAGGGACAGTTCAAGGCCATGATGACGCTGCGCCAGGTCGAAGTGATCCGTGCCGTGATGGTGACGGGCACCATCGGCGGTGCGGCGAAGCTGCTCAACGTCTCGGCGCCGGGGATCAGCCGTCTCGTCAAATACACCGAGCGGTCGCTCGGCATCCGCTTCTTCCAGCGCCAGAACGGGCGCTACTTCCCGACGCCGGAAGCCGAGAACATTTTTGAGCAGATCAACGGCGTCTACAAGAAGGTCGACGACCTCTCCGAGATCATCTCCAAGATCGGCCGCGGCGGCCTGTCGGAGCTGCGCATCGGCTCGGTGCCGAGCATCTCGCAGGTGATGGTGCCGCGTGCGATCGAGCGCGTCCGCCGCCGCTATCCCGATCTCGGCATCGACATCAACATCCTCAAGCTCGAGGAGGCCATCGACTACCTGATGCTCGGCCGCGGCGAGTGCGTGGCGATGAGCTATCGGCTCGAGCATTCCGGGCTCGACTTCATGCCGCTCGCTTCGGGCGAGCTCTATTGCATCGTGCCGCCGGGCCACGAGCTCTCCGGCCGCAAGCAGGTCTCCGCCGCCGAGATCACGCGCTATCCGCTGATCGGCATCGATCCCAACGATCCCTACGGGCGGATCATGGCCGGGATCTTCGCGCGCCACCGGCTCGACTACAACATCACGATCCGCGCGCGCTTCGGCACCACCGTCTGCGCGCTGGTGAAGGCGGGGCTCGGCATCGCCATCATCGACCAGTTCACCGTCGCCCATGGCGGCTATCCCGGCATCGAGCTTCTGAAGATCGCCGAGCCGACGCGGTTCGACACCTACATCGCAGTCAAGCGCGGCACGCCGTTGTCGCTGCATGCGGAGTACTTCATCGAATCTCTGCGCACCGAGATGCGCGCGGTCGAGCCGTCCCGCGGCAGTGGCAAGACCGCCCCTGCCCGCGGGCGGAAGAAATAACATGATGTTAGGTTTGCCAGATAAAAGGGTAATTGTGTTAGGCGGGAGAAAGGCTATCGTCGCAGCTGGAATTGCACGGATTTCCCCGCTAATGGCCGGGGCCGGACGCTCCCTTTGAGACGATAGCGAACCATGTCGAAACGCGGATACGCCGCCAGCAAGAAGCTCCTCATCGGCCTGATCGGCGCCCCGATCGCGCATTCCGCCTCGCCCGCCATGCATGAGCGCGCCGCCGAGGCGCTCGGCCTGCGCGGCCATTACCAGCTTATCGAGGTCGCCGGGGCCGATGCGGCCGGGCTGCGCATGATGCTCGAGGGTGTCCGGCGGCTCGGCTTTGCCGGCGTCAATGTCACCTATCCTTACAAGGAAGCGGTGGCGCCGCTGCTCGACGCGCTGGCGCCGGGCGCAGCCAGCATGGGCGCGGTCAACACCGTCGTCGTCAGGGACGGCCGGCTGACCGGCCACAACACCGACACCACGGGTTTCGCGCGGGCGGTGACGCCATTGCTGGCGCCCTCCGGCAACGCCATCGCCCTGATCGGCGCCGGCGGCGTCGGCAAGGCCATTGCGTTTGCGCTGGCGAGCCGAGAGGTGGCTGACATCCGCATTTTCGACAGCGAGCCGGCGCGCGCCGAGAAGCTGGCCGCCATGCTCGCCCCGCGCGGCGCACGCATCGCCGCCAGCGTCGAGGATGCGCTCGAGGGTGCGACCGGTCTCGTCAACGGCACGCCGGTCGGCATGCTGCCGAACCGTGACACGCCGGTGCCGGCGGGACTGCTCAGGGCGGACCTATGGGTCGCCGACGCCGTCTATTCGCCGCTGATCACGCCGCTGCTGGCCGCAGCGCGAGACAAAGGCGCGAAGATCATGACCGGCCGCGACCTCGCGATCTACCAGGCCGCCGACGCCTTCGAATTGTTCACAGGCCTTGCCCCATGCACCGAGATCATGGGAGAGGCTTTCGACGCCGTGATGGCAGCGCGCAGTGCCGCCTATCAGGCAGCTTGAGGCGAAGCGGCCGGATACAAGGCCGCTTGCAAGGTTTGAAACGGGAGGAGAGGACGATGAAATCAACGCTAGTGGTGGGCGCATTGCTCACCGTCATGACCGCAACGGGCGCCCTTGGCCAGGCCATCAAGCTCGCCAACGTCGCGGAGCTCTCGGGCGGCGGTGCCACCGTCGGCACGAACTGGAAGAACGGCATCGACCTCGCGATCGAGGAGATCAACGCCAAGGGCGGCGTGCTCGGCCGCAAGCTCGAGGTCAGCCACGCCGACTCGCAGTCCAACCCCGGGGTGGCGCGCGCCCAGGTGCAGAAGGCGCTCGACGCCGAGCCCTATGTGCTGCTCGGGCCCGGCTATTCCGGCTCGGTGAAGGTGACCGCGCCGCTCGCGGCCGAAGCCGGCATCGCGCAGATCATGGGCGGCGAGGCCGCCGAGCTGACGCAGACCGGTAACAAGTTCCTGTTCCGCACCTCCTTCGGCCAGCAATCCTCAATGCCGAAGGTCGCAAAGTACATCCACGACGAGATGAAGGCGAAGACCGTTGCGGTGGTCTGGGTCAACAACGATTTCGGCCGCGGTGGCCGCGACGTCGTGGTCAAGGAGCTCGACCGGCTCGGCTCCAAGGTCGTCGCCGATCTCTCCACCGAAGCGGGCCAGGCCGACTTCGCCGCCGACGTCGGCAAGATCAAGGCCGCCAATCCCGACGCCGTGTTCGTCTACCTGAACGAGGAAGAGAGCGCGCGCATCCTGAAAGAGCTGAAGCGCCAGGGCGTCACCGCGCCGCTAATGGGCGAGACCACGCTGATCGGCCAGAAGGTGATCGAGCTTGCCGGCGATGCCGCCAACGGCGCGCGCGGCCATGTCGGCCTCACCACCGACGCGCCGGTCGACCTGGTCAAGGCGTTCCGCGAGAAGTTCTCCAAGAAGTACAATTACGTCCCCGACCATAACGGCCTGAAAGGCTACCTCGCCGTCTACATGGTGAAGGCCACCACGGAAAAGATGGGCAAGGTCGACCCGAAGAAGTTCGCCGACACGCTGCACGGCCTCACCATCAAGGCCGCGGACGAGCCGGGCATCCTGATGGACGTCACCTTCAGCGACACCGGCGACATCGACCGCCAGAGCTTCCTGGTCGAGGTGGTCGAAGGCAAGCAGGTGGTGAAGCAGGTGCTGCCGAAGGTGAAGTGAAGCGTGGCCCTTCTCCCTCGCCCCGCTCTTCGCGGGGAGAGATCCTTCATCTCCCTCTCCCCGCCACTTCGCGGGGAGAGGGCGGGGTGAGGGGCTGCTTCCGCGACGACGGTGACAAGCGAGTACGCGGAGACAGCCCCTCACCCCAACCCTCTCCCCGTAAGTACGGGGAGAGGGAGAGGAAAGAGAGCGGGGAGAGGGAAGGAAAGAGGGGAACATGTCCAACCTATTCGATCTACTGGTCGCGGGACTCGCCACCGGCGCCATCTACGCGCTGGTCGCGGTCGGCTTCACGCTGCTGTGGCAGACCTCGCAGACCATCAATTTCGCGCAAGGCGAGTTCGTGATGCTGCCGGCGTTCCTGATGCTGGCCGCGATGCATGTGGGCGCGCCGTTCTGGCTCGCGATCATCCTCGGCATCCTGCTCTCGCTGATCCTGCTCGGGCTCGCCTTCAAGATGCTGCTGGTGGACCCGATGATGCGTCACGGTGTGCTACCGCTGGCGATCGCGACCATGGCGCTCGCGATCGGCATCAAGGAATCGGTCAAGCAGTTCTACAGCGCGGAGGCTTCACCCTTCCCCTCGATCGTGCCGACCGGCGACATCTCCATCCTCGGCTATGCCGTGTCGCTGCAGAGCATCGGCGTGCTCACTGTTGCCATCCTCGCCGTTCTCGGCCTGACCACGCTGCTGAGCCGTACCTCGCTCGGCCACCAGATGCAGGCGGCGGCGCAGAACCCGACGGTGGCCCGCATCATCGGCGTCCCGGTCGAGCGCATGATCCTGCTGACCTTTCTGATCAACGCCTTCCTGGTGGCGCTGGCCTCGCTGCTGATCACGCCGATCTATCTCGCAAAATTCTCGTCCGGCGAGGTGCTGGGCCAAGCCGCCTTCATCGCCGCGATCGTCGGCGGCTTCAACCAGGTGCGCGGCGCCATCGCCGGCGGCCTGCTGATCGGCGTACTCGACAATCTCGCGGCGGCCTATGTCTCGACGCAGTATCGCGCCGCCGTGCCGATGATGTTCCTGATCGCCGTCATCCTGTTCCGGCCGCAGGGCTTGCTCGGCCGTGCCGAGGAGCGCACCGTATGAGCGGCATCGCCAAACCCCTGAAGATCGCGCTCGGCCTTGCCGTCATCGCCGCGCTGATCATCGTCCCCATGAACTTCAACCGCTACGGCCTGTTCATCCTGAGCCAATGGGCGGTGATGAGCATCGCCGCGATGGGGCTCAACCTCACGCTCGGCTATGCCGGCCAGGTCTCGCTGGCGCAAGGCGCCTTCGTCGGCATCGGCGCCTATGCCGCCGCGATCATGACCACACATGGCTGGCCGCTGCCGGCGGCGATCCTGGTGGCGATCGTCTTGAGCTTTGCGATCGGCTGGGTGCTCGGCTATCCCGCACTGCGCGTGCAGCACCATTACCTCGCCTTCGTCACCCTCGCCTTTTCCACCCTCGCCTTCCTGGTGTTCCGCAACGAGAGCTGGCTGACCGGCGGCATCTACGGCATCTCCAACATCCCACGTCCGCACATCTTCGGCATCGCGACCGCCAAGCCGCTGCCGTTCTACTATGTCTGCCTCGGCTCGCTCGCGATCGTCTCGCTTGCGGTGTGGTGGCTGATCCGTTCGCCCTGGGGCCGTGCCTTCATGGCGTTGCGCGAGAATCCGTTGCGCGCGCAATCCCTCGGCGTCGACACCCGCCGCTACACGCTGATGGCCTTCGCGATCGGCTCGGCGCTCGGCGGCGTCGCCGGAGCGCTCTATGCGCCGCTGACGCAATATATCGATCCGGTGCCGTTCAACCTGTCGCTCTCGCTCGACCTCCTCTTGATGGTGATCGTCGGCGGCGCCGGCTTCTATTTCGGCCCCTTCCTCGGCGCGATGATCGCGGTGCTGCTGCCGGAATGGCTGCGCTTCACGGAAGGCTACTACCTGATGCTCTACGCGGTGGCCGTGATGCTGCTGCTGATCTGGTCGCCGACCGGCATTCTCGGAATCCTCGACCGATATCTTGCCGAACGCCGCACCAAGGCGGCGTCCGCGCTGCGCGCCGTCGCAAAGTCGCGCCTGGAGACGGCACAATGAGTGCGGTCCTCGAAGTCACCGACATCAAGAAGAGCTTTGGCGGCATCCACGCCGTCAACGGGGTCTCGTTCGACGTGCGCGAGGGCGAGATCCTCGGCCTGATCGGGCCGAACGGCTGCGGCAAGTCCACATTGTTCAACTGCATCCTCGGCCAGCTCACGCCGACCGGCGGCGAAGTCAAGCTCGACGGACAGGTCGTCACGGGCCTGCGCCCCTCCGAGCTCAACAAGCTCGGGGTCAGCCGCACCTTCCAGCTGTTGCAGGTGTTCCCAAAGCTCTCGGTGCGCGAGAACCTGATCCTCGCCGGACAGGAGCACCAGGGCAACATGGCCTCGCGCCTGGTCGGCCGCTCCGATGCCGGGCTGACCGAGGCCGCCAACCAGATGATCGGCTTCTTCAAGCTCGACCATCTCGCCGACGAGCCGGCCGGGGGCCTGTCCTATGGTCAGCAAAAACTGCTCGATGCCGCCATGGCCTTCATGGGGGGCTCGCGCCTGGTGCTGCTCGACGAGCCAGCCGGCGGCGTCAACCCGTCGATGCTGGCGGACCTCAAGGAGCGCCTGGTCGCGATCAACCGCGAGAAGAACGCCACCTTCGTCGTGATCGAGCACAATATGGAGTTCGTGATGTCGCTGTGCTCGCGCGTGATGGTGATGGCGGAAGGCAAGGTGCTGGCGATGGGCCGGCCCGACGAGGTGCGGAAGAACCCCGCCGTGATCGAAGCCTATCTCGGACATTAGGAGCGCGTAATGAGCGATCCCATTCTCTCAGTCCACAATCTCGTCGGCGGCTACGGCAAGATGACGATCTTGAACGGCACGACGTTTGCCGTTCCTTCAGCCACGATCACGACGATCATCGGTCCGAACGGCGCCGGCAAATCGACGGTGTTCAAGGCCATCTTCGGCCTGCTCAAGCTGCGTGAAGGCAAGATCAGCTTCGCCGGCCGCGACGTCACCAATCTGAGCCAGCGCGCGCTGCTCAACGCCGGCATCTGCTACGTGCCGCAAGGCCGCAACATCTTTCCCGAGCTGTCGGTGCGCCACAATATCGAGCTCGGCGGCGTCGCCGCCGACAAGGGGCTCGACCTGCCCAAACGGATCGAGGCGGCGCTCGACCTGTTTCCGGCATTGCGGCGCAAGTCCGCGCAGCAGGCCTCCACGCTGTCAGGCGGCGAGCAGAAGCAGCTCGAGATCGCCCGCTCGCTGCTGCTCGAGCCGAAGCTGGTGCTGGTCGACGAGCCTTCGATCGGCCTGTCGCCGCTGATGGTGCAGCAGACCTTCGATATTCTCAAGAGCTTGCGCGATCGCGGCGTCACCATCCTGATGATCGAGCAGAACGCGCGCTCGGCGCTGGAGATCTCCGACATCGGCATCGTGCTCGAGCTTGGCCAGACCCGCATGATCGATGACGCCAGGCGCATTCTGAACGATCCGCGCATCGGGCAGCTCTTCCTCGGCGGCGCCATGGAGGAGAGCGCGGCATGAGCGCGAAGATGCGGATCGCCGTGGCCGGCGCCGGCCTGATCGGCCGTCGGCATATCGAGTTGATCGAGTCCTCCGGGGATTGCGTGCTTGCCGGCATCGCGGACCCCTCGCCCGCCGCCAAGGAGTATGCGCTGGCGCATGGCGTGCCCTGCTATGCGGACCATCGTGCCCTGCTCGCAGAAGAGAGGCCCGACGGCCTCATCATTGCCTCGCCCAACACGCTGCACTTGCCGATGGCGCTCGACTGCGCCGAATCCGGCATACCGGCTCTGATCGAGAAGCCTGTGACCGAGACGGTTGCCACCGCGCAACGCCTGTGCGCGGCGGTGAGACGCACCGGCGTGCCGATGCTGGTCGGCCATCATCGGCGGCACAATCCGATCATCAAGTCGGCCCGCGAGGCCGTGACGAACGGAAAGCTCGGCCAGCTCACGGCCGTGGTCGGGCTGTGGCTCCTCAAGAAGCCCGACGATTATTTCGAAGTCGCCTGGCGGCGCGAGGCAGGCGGCGGGCCACTGCTGATCAATCTCATCCACGACATCGACAATCTCCGCTTCATCTGCGGTGAGATCGTCGAGGTGCAGGCGCTGACCTCGAACAAGGTGCGCGGCTTCGCGGTCGAGGATACTGCCGCGCTGCTGCTGCGCTTTGCCAACGGCGCGCTGGGCACGGTGACCGTGTCGGATGCGACGCCGGCGCCGTGGAGCTGGGAGCTCTCCTCGGGCGAGAACCCGGCCTATCCCAGGCAGGATCAGCCCTGCTACATCTTCGCAGGGACTGCGGGTTCGCTCTCCGTGCCGAACATGGAGCTGTGGTCATACATGGAGCAGCCCGGCTGGTACGCGCCGCTGTCGCGCGCGACCATCGCGCCGCCCGCGTTCGATCCGCTGATCGAGCAGCTCCGGCATTTCTGCGCAATGATTGCCGGCCACGAACAGCCGCTGATCTCGGTCAAGGACGCAATGGGAACGCTTGCCGTCGTCGAAGCCGTCAGCGCGGCCGCGCGTACCGGGCAAACGATCTCGCCGGGGCAGATTATGGAGCAGGCCGCATGAACAAGCGCTCGATCGCCACCGTCTCCCTCTCAGGCAGCCTCGACGAAAAGCTCCGCGCCATCGCCGCCGCGGGCTTCGATGCGGTCGAAATCTTCGAGAACGACCTGCTGTCGTTCGGCGCCGGCCCACGCGATATCGCGATGATGTGCACGGACCTCAATCTCGATATCTGTGCGTTCCAGCCGTTCCGCGATTTCGAGGGCATGCCGGAGCCGCAGCGCGCGCGCAACTTCGCCCGCGCGGAGCGGAAGTTCGATCTGATGCAGGAGCTCGGCACCGATCTCTTGCTGATCTGCTCCAACGTCTCACCCGCCGCGCTCGGCGGCATCGACCGCGCGGCTGACGATTTTCGCGAGCTCGGCGAGCGCGCCGCGAAACGTCGTTTGCGCGTCGGCTATGAGGCGCTGGCCTGGGGCCGCCACGTCAACGATTATCGCGACGCCTGGGAGATCGTGCGTCGCGCCGATCATCCCGCGATTGGCGTCATCCTCGACAGCTTTCATGCGCTGGCACCTGGCTTTCCGACCCGCGCCATGGCCTCGATCCCCGGCGACAAGATCTTTCTGGTGCAGCTCTCCGACGCGCCAAGGCTCGAGCTCGACATCCTGTCATTGAGCCGGCACTTCCGCTCCTTCCCCGGCCAGGGCGACCTTCCGGTCGGCGCGTTCATGGCGGCGATCGCAGCGACCGGCTATGCCGGACCGCTGTCGCTGGAAATCTTCAACGACCAGTTCCGCGCCGGCTCGGCCGCACAGACCGCCGTCGACGGCCTGCGCTCGCTGATCCTGCTGGAGGACCAGCTCGCACCGGACTGGCCGAATTTCGCCGGCAAGGCGCTGGCCCCGAAGGCGAAGAGCCGCGGCACCGGCTTCATCGAATTTGCCGTCAACGAGAGCAAGGCCGCCGAGCTTGGCCGCCTGTTCTCGCAGCTCGGCTTCCGCAAGAGCGGCCAGCACCGCAGCAAGGCGGTGGAGCGCTGGTCGCAGGGCAAGGTCGAGCTCGTCGTCAATTGCGAGACCGACGGCTTTGCGCATTCGCACTATGTCACCCACGGGCCCGGCGTCTGCGCCATCGCGCTCGACGTCGACGCTGCCGGCCGCGCCATGCAGCGCGCCGAGACGCTGAAGGCGCGCACCTTCTACCAGCCGGTCGGGCCGGGTGAACTCGAGATTCCCGCGATCCATGGCGTCGGCGGCAGCCTGCTCTATTTTCTCGACCAGGCCGGCAAGAACTGGGACACCGATTTCGAGCCTGTCGCAAGCGATTCAAGCGCCGATGCCCTGCTCGCGGTCGACCACATCGCGCAGTCGATGCCCTATGACGAGATGCTGACCTGGCTGTTGTTCTACACCGGCATTCTCGATCTGAAGCGCCTGCCGCAGATGGAGATCGCCGACCCCAGGGGCCTCGTGCAGAGCCAGGCCGTCATCAACGCCGACCAAAGCCTGCGCTTCGTGCTCAACGGCTCCTCGGCCAACCGCACCCTGCCGGCGCGCTTCATCTCGGAGTTCTTCGGCTCCGGCGTACAGCATGTCGCCTTCGCGTGTCAGGACATTTTTGCGACCGTCGCGGCGATGCGCCAGCGCGGCGCGGGTTTCCTGGACATCCCCGACAATTACTACGACGACATCGAAGCCAAATACGATCTTGCGCCCGAACTGATGGCGCAGCTGCGCGCCAACCACATCCTCTACGACCGCGAGGGCGACGGCGAGTTCTTCCAGGTCTACACCCACATCTTCGACGAGCGCTTCTTCTTCGAGATCGTCGAGCGCAGGAACTATCAGGGTTTTGGCGCGGCCAACGCCGGCATCAGGCTCGCAGCGCAAGCGCGCGAGGTGCGCCCCGCAAACATGCCGAGGGTGTAGGTCTTCGCCTCTCCCAATCTGCGGGAAGAGGCCGACGCGCGTAGCGCGGGTGAGCGGCCTCCGCGAGACACATATCCGCTGGGACGACGGTCTCTCAACACGTCATTGCGAGCGCAGCGAAGCAATCCAGAATCCCTCCGCGGAAAGACTCTGGATTGCTTCGCTGCGCGCTCGCAATGACGGTGTGGGACTGGCGAGGAATTCGAGCAACTCCGTCCTCGGGGAGAGAGCCCCTCACCCCACCCCTCTCCCGGTAAGAACGGGGAGAGGGAGAGGAGAGATCTCACTTCATCTTGCACTTCTCGTGGAAGCGATCCTGGTCGTTCTCGACGATGGTGGCGACGGTCTTCAGGGCGAGCTGGCCTTCGGAATCCTTGACCACGTCCTGCAGGTAGAAGTTCTGGATCGGGATGTGGTTGTTGCCGAACTTGAACGCGCCGCGCACCGACTTGAAGTTGGCCTTCTCCATCTCGGTCTTCATCTCGTCCTTCTTGGAGGTGTCACCCTTCACGGCGACGACGGCGCTGTTGATCAGGTTCGCGGCGTCATAGGATTGCGCACCGTAGAAGGTCGGGCGCAGGCCGGGATACTTCTTGCGGTAGTCGGCGACGAAGCGCTTGTTCTGCTCGTTGGGGAGGTCATTGACCCATTGCTGCGCACCGGGCACCCCGAGCGCATTCTCCTTCTGGAGCGGCAGCGAGAGCTCGTCGATGGTGAAGGCGGTGTAGAGCGGCATCGTGCTCTTCAGTCCGGCCTGCGCATATTGATTGAGGAATTGCACGCCGGCGGCACCGGGGTAGAACACGAAGATCGACTCGGCGCCGGAGGCGCGCGCCTTGGAGAGCTCGGCGGAGAAGTCGAGCTGGCTCGGCCACACCGTGTATTCCTCACCCACGACCTGTCCCTTGAAGGTGCTCTTGACGCCGGCCAGCATGTCCTTGCCGGCGGCGTAGTTCGGGCCGATCAGGAACACCGACTTGACGCCCTTCTGGTTCATATAGGTGCCGACCGCCTGCGGGGTCTGGTCGTTCTGCCAGGAGGTCGAGAACACGTAAGGCGAGCACAGCTCGCCCGCGAGCTGCGACGGACCGGCATTGGCCGAGATCAGGAAGGTCTTCGAATCGACCGCGGTCTTGAGCGAGGCGAGCAGCACGTTCGACCAGATATAGCCGACGATGAAGTCGACCTTGTCCGACTGCACCAGCTTCTCGGTCTTCTGCTTGCCGACGTCGGGCTTCTGCCCGTCGTCCTCGTAGAGCACCTCCACCGGCTTGCCGCCCATCTTGCGGCCGAGATGATCGAGCGCGAGCTCGAACGAATTGCGCATGTCGTTGCCGATCACGGCGGTCGGGCCGCTGAAGGTCGAGACGAAGCCGATCTTGATGGTGTCTCCGGCGAATGCCTGATTTGCCAGCACCAGCGCCGCTGCGCCCGCCAGCCAGAATGCCGTCCTCATAACACTCCCTCCTTAATTATCGGTCCTGGAAGCAGGGTGATCGCCGCTCCAGGCCTGTCTCTATTGAACGCAAAATCTGTCGCGCCGCCAATGGCTCAGCGCCCGCCCTGCACCATATTTCGCCCCGATTGGAGATGGCAAGAATTATAATTCTACTCACTTCGGCCGAGGCCGGCCCAGGGCCGGTCCGGGAGGCCGCGGCGCTTTTTCGCGCCGGATCGATACAGCAGGCCTATGCGACGATTGATGACCTCTATTGGACCGCGGCGCCCAATCCGCACTTAAATGAAGGCGAGCAGCAGCGAGATTCGAGGGTTAAATCATGGCCGCAAATCCCCATCGCGTCGTCATCGTTGGCGCCGGCTTCGGCGGGCTGGAGGCGACTTACCGGCTTGCGGGCGCTCCCGTCGAGATCACGCTGATCGACCGCCGCAATCATCATCTATTCCAGCCCCTGCTCTACCAGGTCGCGACCGCCTCGCTCGCAACCAGCGAGATCGCCTGGCCGATCCGTCATCTCATGCGCGACCGGCGCGAGGTGACGACGCTGTTCGCCGCCGTGAGCGGCGTCGATGCCGAGCGACGCTGCGTGCTGATCGACGACGGCAGCGAGGTGCCCTACGACACGCTGGTGCTGGCCACCGGCGCGCGGCACGCCTATTTCGGCCACGATGAATGGGAACAGTTCGCGCCCGGCCTGAAGACGCTGGAGGATGCGACCACCTTGCGCCGGCACATCCTGGTGGCGTTCGAGCGCGCTGAGCGCGAGACCGATCCGAAGCGGCGCGCGGCGCGGCTGACCTTCGTGATCGTCGGCGCCGGCCCGACCGGCGTCGAGCTCGCCGGCACCATCGCCGAGATGGCGCATCACACCCTGCCCGCCGATTTCCGCAACATCGACACGCACAAGGCCCGCGTCGTGCTGATCGAGGCGGGTCCGCGCGTGCTCGCCGGCTTTCCCGACGAGCTCTCGGCCTATGCGCAGGCCTCGCTGGAAAAGATCGGCGTCGAGGTCGTGCTCGGGCAGGCCGTCACCGAGATCAACCGCGAGGGCGTCGTGTTCGGCGGCAAGCTGCTCGAGGCCAAGGCGCGGATCTGGGCCGCCGGCGTGCGCGCCTCGCCCGCCGCCGAATGGCTCGGCGCGCCGAGCGATCGTGCCGGGCGCGTGCTGGTCGAGGCCGACCTCACCATTCCAGGCCATCCCGAGATCTTCGCGATCGGGGATACCGTCAGCATCAACGCCTGGGACGGCAAGCCGGTGCCCGGCATCGCGCCGGCCGCCAAGCAGCAGGGCCGCCATGTCGCCGAGACCATCAAAGCGCGCCTGCGCGGTGCTGCGACCGGCCCGTTCCGCTACAAGCATTCCGGCAACCTCGCGCAGATCGGCAAGCGGCTCGCGATCATCGATTTCGGC
The DNA here is from genome assembly GCF_044909005.1 of Bradyrhizobium sp. USDA 223. Classification (NCBI taxonomy): domain Bacteria; kingdom Pseudomonadati; phylum Pseudomonadota; class Alphaproteobacteria; order Hyphomicrobiales; family Nitrobacteraceae; genus Bradyrhizobium; species Bradyrhizobium sp. USDA 223. Next base: position 7,008,002 of record NZ_JBIYDR010000001.1, on the reverse strand, counting down.
AGGATCAAGCTGCGCGGCACGATCGCGTGGTGGATCTGGGGCATCGCCCACATCTACTTCCTGATCGGCCTGCGCCATCGTCTCAGCGTCGCGCTGAGCTGGCTCTGGATCTACGCGCGAGACCAGCGCGCGGCGCGGTTGATCACGCAGGGGTCGAGCAAGGTGGTGTAGGCCCTCTTCCCTTCTCCCCTTGTGGGAGAAGGTGGCGCGAAGCCACCCTCCCCACAAGGGGAGAGGGTGCAGTTGCGCACTTGTATAGCTACTTCACCAGCTCACATCCGCCTTCCGCCAGCGGGCGGAACGCCTGATCGGCGGGAATGGTCGAGACCAGCCTGTAATAGTCGTACGGATATTTCGACTCCTCCGGCTTCTTCACCTCGAACAGGTACATCGGATGCACGACACGACCGTCCTGACGGATCGCGGTGTCGCCGAACAGCTTGTCCTTGCCCTTGAACTTCTTCATCTCGGGCACGACCTGCTTGGCATTGTCGCTGCCGGTGGCGGCGACGGCGTTGAGATAAGCGAGCGTGGAAGCATAGACTCCGGCCTGATTGCCGCTCGGCATCTTGCCGTTCATGCCGGGCCGTGCAGCAAAACGCTTGGCGAACGCGCGGGTATCATCGTTCATATCCCAGTAGAAGGCTTCCATGAGCTGGAGGCCCTGCGCGACCTTGATGCCCATGCCGTGAACGTCGTTGATGAAGAGCAGGAAGGCGACGAGCTTCTGGCCGCTTTGCTGGATGCCGAATTCGGCGGCCTGCTTCACCGCGTTGATGGTGTCGCCGCCTGCATTGGCGAGCCCGATGACCTGCGCCTTCGAGCTTTGCGCCTGCAGCAGGAAGGACGCGAAATCGGAGGTGCCGAGCGGATGCTTTGACGAGCCGATCACCTTGCCGCCGTGACCCTCGATGTATTTCTGCGCCTCCGCCTCGATGCCCTTGCCGAGCGCGTAATCGACCGTGAGGAAATACCAGTCCTTGCCGCCGCGCGACACCATGGCAGCTGCGGTGGTGTTGCCGGTCGCCCAGGCATCGTTGACCCATTGGATGGTGTTGGGCGAGCACGCTTTGCCGGTCAGATCCGAGCTCGCCGTCGATGACGCCAGGAAGGTCATGCGGCTGTCGCGCAGAAGCGCGTTGATGGAAAGACCGACGGCCGAGTTCGGCACGTCGACGATCGCGTCGACGCCCTCGACGTCCAGCCATTTGCGCGCGATGGCGTTGCCGACATCGGCCTTGTTCTGGTGATCCGCATAGACGATCTCGACCTTGATGCCCTTGCCGCCGCCGTTGAAATCCTCCGCCGCCATCCGCGCGGCCTCGACCGAGCCCATGCCATTGGTGTCCTGGAAGATGCCGGAGATGTCGTTGAGCACGCCGATGCGCACGACGTTGTCCGATATTTCGGCGTTGGCCGCACCGGTCACCAAGCTCGCAGCCAGCGCGAGCGTCCACTTCAGATGTTTCATCATTCCCTCCCTGTTTGATATTTTGCGAAGATCCGACGGCTTGGCAGATCAGACCTGCCGCTCTGGCAACTTCAGGACGAGCCCATCGAGATCGGGCGTGATCGTGATCTGACAGGACAGCCGGCTCGTCGGTCGCCGCTCAGCGGCGGTGCCGTCGAGCAGCGCATCCTCGTCGTCGGCCATCGCAGGCAGGCGCGCGAGCCAGCTCTCGTCGACATAGACATGGCAGGTCGCGCACATCGCGTTGCCGCCGCATTCGGCCAGAATGCCGTCGAGGCCGTGACGGGTCGCGGCCTGCATGGCGCTCTCACCGCCCGCGGTCTCGACGCGATCGGACTTGCCGTCGGGATGGATGAAGGTAATGGCAGGCATCAAGCTCCTCGTCAGGCCGGGGTGATCGTCACAGGCAGGCTGTCGAGCCCGCGCAGCGTGTTGTTGAAACGGCGCTTCGGCTCGCCCGTGATCTCGATTCTCGCGATGCGGCGCGCCAGCGCCGTCAGCATCACCTCGCCTTCGAGGCGGGCGACGAGCTGGCCGACGCACATGTGGATGCCGGAGCCGAAACCGACATGGCCGGAGGTGCGGCGGGTGATGTCGTACCTGTCGGGGGCATCCCAGCGCCGCGGATCGCGGTTGGCGGCGGCAAGGAACATCAGCACCTTCTCGCCCTCACCGATTCGCGCACCGGAGAGCTCGACCTCACGGGTGGTGGTGCGGAAGAAGGTCTGCACCGGGCTCTCGAAGCGCACTGCCTCCTCGAAGGCACCGCGCGCGAGCGTGAGGTCGTCGCGCAGTCGCTGCCATTGGTCGGGAAAGCGCGCGAGGCAATACACCGCAGCGCCGATGCCGTTGACTGTCGTGTCGAGTCCGGCCGACAGCAGCGAACGCACCAAGAGCGGCGCCTCAGTGGCCGTGATGGCGCCCTCTTCCACCTGCGCATGAATGCAGGCGCCGAAGCCGCCGGGTGCCAGGTTCTCGCGCTGGCACTGCTCGGCGACATAGGCCTGATGGGGCGCCGAGCGTTCAATCGCCTCCTGGCGCAGCTGGTTGGGCGGGCCGAACGCGTTGAATACCACGCTTGCGTAGGGAATCAGATGCTCGCGCCCTTCCGGTTTCAGGCCCAGCGCATCGGGAAAGATCGACAGCGGATAGGCCTCGGCAAGGTCGGTGATCGCGTCGAAGCTGCGCCGGTCGAGCAGCGCGTCGACCCGTTCCTCCGCCGCCGCGGCAAAACGGTCGCGCACCTGCTTCATCACGGTCGGCGACAACACTTTTGACAGGACGGCGCGGGTGCGGGTGTGCGCCGGCGGATCGGCCTCGAGGATCAGGCTCGGCGGTCGCCACGGCGCCTCCTTCTTGAAGTCGGAAAGGCCGACGCCGCGGCTGGAGCAGAAGGTCGCGGGATCGTTCAAGACGGCGTGGACCTCGGCATAGCGCGCCACGCCATAGACGTTCCACTTGTCGAGATAGACCACGGGGCCGGCTTCCCGCAGCAGCTCATGCGCCGGATAGGGGTCGGCAAAAAAGCTCATGTCGAAGGGGTCGACGTCGAGATGCGGGACGCCCGATCCCGCAGCACCGAATGCGGTCATGGAAGACCTCCCTCATTTTGATCTTGTGAAAGGGCGGCGCATGCCCTTAGGTCTTTGGGCCCGCCGCGAGTCAGAAACCCGATATGCCGCCGTCTTCGACCAGAGCCCGCCAGAAGCCCGCACCCAGTGATGCGGGGCCGACGCTCGATCTCGACCGTTACGTCCCGGCGTTCATCACCTTCATCGCCAACAAGCTGTCGAACAGCGCGACCGCGTTCTATCAGAAGCAATTCGGCGTCAACGTCACCGAATGGCGGATCATGTCGCTGCTGGCGATCGAACCCGGCATCCCGGCCTTGCGCATCTGCCACGTCATCGGCTTCGACAAGGGGCCGGTGAGCCGGACGCTTGCCGGCCTCGAAAAGCGCGGGCTGGTGTCGATCCGCACCGACCCGAACGACGGCCGCACCCACTCGATCTCGTTGACGGCAAGGGGCCGCGCCACCCATGACAAGGTGATCGTCGCTGCGTTCGAACGCGAGCGGCGGCTGTTGTCCTGCCTCAGCAAGGACGAGCGCGAGGTGCTGATCGATCTCTTGCGCCGGCTGCACGAGAACCTCGGTGCCGTGACGGACAGCAGCTACAGCTGACGCGTCGCGTCGCGTCGCGGAAGCACCTTGTCTTCCGGCATGCGTCGGCATTTGCCGACGGCACCATTCCTGCCGCGCATTGTTTCCTCCACGATCGGACGCAGCGGTTCCGCCCGCCGTCATCTCTGTCTAGAAGGGTTCGCACAAATTAGTTGCTTAGGCAACAAAAGATCGGCAAGATAATGCGGCAGGGTTGCTGAGGTATCCCACTCGTCATTCCCGGGCGCGCCTAGCGCGAACCCGGAATCCATCGTGCACTACCCTTGCGGTGAAATAGATTCCGGGCTCGCGCCAAGAGGCGCGCCCCGGAATGACAGCGGAATGTGGCGTCGCTAACTCGGCCTTACAATCCGATCCACTCCCCCGACGCATCATCGTTCAGCCGCGCCACCGCATCGGCGCGGCGCGTCAGCACGGCGCGCTGGTTGATGTAGCCTTTGTCGGTGATCTCGCCGCCGTCGACCGACGGTGGCTCGGCGAGCAGCAGCGCGCGGGTGGCGTGACCGGACGAGTTGGCGCTCTGCTGTTTCAGCTTCGCCAGACCCTGCGCGATGGCGCTGCGGACCTTGTCGTGCGCCAGCACGTCGCTGGCCGCCGCCGTTTCGGGCAGACCGGCATGGGCGCGGCACGCCACGACGTTCGGGAACACCAGGAAACGCACCTCGTCGCCGCCGTGACCGGCGACGACGATGTCCTGCGCCAGCGGCGCCAGCGCGGCGATGCCGGCAACGCGCAAGCCGCCGACGCTGACCCATGTGCCGGAATTGAGCTTGAAGTCTTCGGCAACGCGGCCGTCGAAGAACAGGCCGCGCTCGGGGCGCGCGCTATCGGCAAGTTTCACCGCATCTCCGATCAAGTAAAAGCCCTCCTCGTCGAACGCTTGCCTGGTCAGCTCCGGTGCCTTCCAATAGCCGGGCGTGACGTTGGGGCCGCGCACCCGCACCTCCAACTTGTCGCCGGAGGGGACGAGCTTCAGCTCGGTGCCGGGAATGGGCACGCCGATGTTGCCGGAGCGCTCGGCGAGGAAATGACAGTCGGTGGCGAGCGGTGAGGTTTCCGTCGAGCCCCAGGCCGAGACCATCGGCAGCTTGCGGCCGACCGTCTCGAGTGAGAGCTCTTCGAGAGCATCCCACAGATTCTGCGGCAGCGCGGCCCCGGCATAGAAGGCGAATTTCACCTCGCCGAAAAAGCGGCGGCGCAATTCCTCGTCGCTGCGCAGTGCCGCGATCAGCATGTCGAAGCCGCGCGGCACGTTGAAATAGACCGTCGGCATCACGCTTCTGAGGTTGGCGAGCGAGGTCGCGAACAGACCGGGCGCGGGCTTGCCGCCATCGATGTAGAGCGCGCCGCCGTTGCGCAGCACGAGGTTGAAATTGTGGTTGGCGCCGAAGGTGTGGCTCCAGGGCAGCCAATCGAGAATGACGAGATCGCGGCTCCGTTCGAGGAAGGTCCAGGTCTGCGCCTTGGCCTGCTGGCTCGACGTCAGCATGCGCTGGGTGTTGATGACGGCTTTCGGCGTGCCCGTCGAGCCCGAGGTGAACAGGAATTTTGCGATCGTATCAGGCGTCACCGCGGCGAAGGCTCTTGCGACATCAGGCGACTCGGGCGTTGCCGCAATGGCGTGGAACGCGAGCACCTCAGTGTCATCGGTATTGCCGCTGATGATGTGTGCGTTGTGCAGCGGCTTGATGGCGGCCAGCGCTGGCGCGAACGGCTGGAGCGCAGAGACGTAGATCGCGCCGGGATTGAGCAGCGCAATCATGCTCTTGAGCTTGTCGAAATCTTTTGACATCAGCGAATAGGCCGGCGAGATCGCCGCCGAGGGCACGCCGACATGCTGGGCGGCGAGCGCGAGCAGCGCATGATCGATGCTGTTGTCCGAGAGGATCGCGACGGGGCGATCCGCGCTGAGCCCTTGCGCCAGGATCCAGGACGCGGCGGCGCGCACCTTCCGCAGCGCCTGCGCATAGGTGACGGTGGTCCAGGGCATTTCGACATTGCCGCGCTCGGCCAGGAAGATCGCATCCGGCCTTTGCTGCGCCCATTGCTCCAGCCAATCGCCGGTGCAGCGCGCAGTCTCGCCGAGAGGCTCGGGCGAGCGCAGAACGATGCTGCCGTCGGGCCGATGCTCTGCGACGGTCCTTGGCGTTGCGAACAGGCCTGCAACTTCACCATGTGAGGCGACTGTCATGTGCTTCCTCCTCCATCCCGGTTTACAGGATCGGCCGCAGCCTCGTTCCGGGCTGCTTTGGCCTATAATGTTGGGCACGCCAATTGTTGTCGTCAACAACAATCTAGCGCCCTTGGCCCAAGGGCGCTAGGGTTGCGCGACAGGAGACACGATGTGACAGCCACAGCATCCCGGGCCGACGGCCGCCACGCCCCGCGCAAGCGCGCCGGCAACGGCGCAGCACCACGCGATGGTGCCGACGACGTTGGCCTCGACGCGCTGGTCGGCCATGCCGGCTATGCGGTACGGCGCTTCCAGATCTGGATCTTTCAGGACTTCATCAAGACGCTCGGCGAGGTCGACATCAGGCCGACGCAATATTCGGTGCTGACCGTGATCGGCGCCAATCCGGGCCTGTCGCAGATGGCGGTGGCAAAACGCCTCGGCATCGAGCGTGCCCGGCTGGTGCACCTGCTCGACAGCCTCGAACAGCGCAAGCTGGTGAAGCGGATCAAGTCGAAGCAGGACCGGCGTTCGCATGCGCTGCACCTCACTGCGCAGGGCGAGACGGCGCTTGAGAAGTTCAAGCGGCTCGCGGCCGAGCACGAGCGGCACGTCGAGGCGAAGATCGGCAAGGAGAACCGGGCACAGCTGCTCCGGATCCTTTCCGGCTTCACCTGATCCCGACTGCCCATGATTTGGGCAGATAGGTCACTGGGGCGACCGGCCGGGCGCCGGCCGAAATGTCCCCCAAGCCACTGATCGCACGATAGGATCCGGCACGATCATCCTGCCCGGATTCTGTACACAATGGCACATCGCTTGCTTCACTCCGGGCGAAGACGAATTGCCGGAGTTTTGCCGCCATGGGGGCCGAGCAGCCTGAAACGATCGCCGCGATTGTGGCCGCGAACCGCGCGGGCCGGCTTTCGCCGGCAGAGACCGTCGCGCGGACCTATCGGCGCATCCGCGATTACGACGATCCCGCCGTGTTCATCAGCCTGCGCGAAGAGAAGGACGCGATCGCGGAAGCGGAGAAGCTCGCGGCCCGGGCGGATGCTGCCAGCCTGCCGCTTTACGGCGTGCCGGTCGCGGTGAAGGACAATATCGACGCGCTGGGCTTCCCTACCACCGCCGCCTGCCCGGCTTTCTCCTACACGCCCACGCACGACTCGACCGCCGTCGAGCGCCTGCGCGTGGCCGGGGCGATCATCATCGGCAAGACCAATCTCGACCAGTTCGCGACCGGCCTCGTCGGCGTCCGCTCGCCCTACGGCGTCCCCAGGAATTCGATCCGCGAGGATCTCATTCCCGGCGGCTCGAGCTCGGGCTCGGCCACCGCGGTCGGCGCCGGGCTGGTGCCGCTGTCGCTCGGCACGGATACCGCCGGCTCGGGCCGCGTGCCGGCGATGCTCAACAACATCGTCGGGCTGAAGCCGAGCCTCGGCATGATCTCGACCGCAGGCCTGGTGCCGGCCTGCCGCACGCTCGACTGCATCTCGGTGTTCGCACTGACGGTGGACGATGCCGCGCTTGCGCTGTCGGTGATGGCCGGGGGAGACCAAGCCGATCCATTCTCGCGCGACCGGCCGCTCGGCGCCATCACGCCGATGCCGGCAAACCTGCGCCTGGGTGTGCCGCGCAACGGCCAGCTGATCTTCTTCGGCGACAAGAAAGCGGAAGCCGCCTACAGCGATGCGCTGAAGCGATGGACCGCGCTTGGGGCAACGCTGGTCGAGTTCGACCTCGAGCCGTTCTATGAGACGGCGCGGCTGCTCTATGAGGGTCCCTGGGTCGCCGAGCGTTACCTCGTGATCAAGAACCTGCTGGCGTCCGCGCCTGACGCGATCCACCCCGTTACCCGCGAGATCACCGCGGCCGGCGCGCGGCTCACGGCCGCGGAAACCTTCTCCGCGCTCTACCGCCTGCAGGGTCTGCGCAAGATCGCAGAGCGCACGTTCGCCAACATCGATGCGCTGGTGCTGCCGACGGCGCCGACGGCCTATACGACCGCGCAGGTGCTGGCCAATCCGATCGAGCTCAACAGCCGGCTCGGCACCTACACCAATTTCGTCAACCTGCTCGACCTCTGCGGCCTCGCCGTGCCGGCTGCGATGCGCAGCGACGGCATTCCGTTCGGCATCACGCTGCTGGCGCCCGCAGGGCGCGATGCGCTGCTGGCCAGCATCGGACGGGTGTTCCATGCCGATACCAAACTGACGGTCGGCGCGAAGGGTGTGGCACAGGCCCCGCTCGCGCCACTGCCCGCAAGCAATGGCGATGAAATCCCGATTGCGGTGGTCGGCGCGCATCTCACCGGCATGGCGCTGAACGGGGAATTGACCGCGCTGAATGGCAAGCTGGTCGAGGCGACGAAAACCGCGCCCGACTACAAGCTCTATGCGCTCAAGACGACGCCGCCGAAGCCCGGCATGCTGCGCGTCGAGACCGGCACGGGCGCGGCGATCGAGCTGGAGATCTGGTCGCTGTCGTCGTCCGCCTTCGGCAAGTTCGTCAACGCGATCCCCGCGCCGATGGCGATCGGCACAATCAGGCTCGCCGACGGACGCAGCGTGAAGGGATTCCTCGTCGAGCCGGAAGTGCTGGGCGATGCGCGGGACATCACGGCGTATGGTGGATGGCGAAAATTTATGATGGAAGCTGCGAAGGCGTAGCTCTCGTAGGGTGGGCAAAGCGAAGCGTGCCCACCATCATCGTCAATTTGGAGAGACGGTGGGCACGGCGCTTCGCGCCTTTGCCCACCCTACGACACCGAGCGTGTCGTCCTACACCGACACCGCGTAGATCTCGTACTCTCCGCGCACCAGCTCGATATGCGCGCGCATGGCGGCGGCGGCGCCCTGCTTGTCGCCGCGCATGATGGCGACGACGACGCGGTCGTGCTCGGCTTGCGACTTGGCGAGGCGGCCGAGGTTGCGGAACTGGGCGCGGCGGAACGGCTGCACGCGGACGCGGGTCGCGAGCGTGATCTCGGCGATGTAGCCATTCTGCGAGCCGGCATAGATCGCGTTGTGGAAGCGCTCGTTGACCTCGTGGAAACGCTCGGGATTGCCGGTGTAGCTCAGCACCCGCAGCTCCTCGTGGACGGCTTCCAGGCCATGACGCTCGGCCGCCGACATGCGTTCGGCGGCAAGGCCCGCGCACAACGCCTCGAGTTCCGCCATCGCTTCGAACATGCCTTTCAGCCGCTCGATGGATGGCTGCGCCACCACGGCGCCGCGATGCGGTCGCGCCTCGACGAGGCCGCTCGCCACCAATTGCCGCAGCGCTTCGCGCACCGGCGTGCGCGAGACGTTGAAGCGCCGCGCGATATCGGTCTCGTCCAGCGGCGAGCCCGGCGCCAGCGTTCCGCGCACGATCTCGTCGGCAAGCTGCAGCCGCAGCTCCTCGGCGCGCGTGACCTTCAGCAGCGACGGCGATGCACGGTCGACGCGCGGCACCACCGGCTCGGCCGGCAATACGCCCTGCGGAAGATCATCAAGCGTCATACGGTCTCTTTCGGCTCCTCGATGATGCTGACATGAGCGGCGACGACGCGCCAGCCCTCCGGGAAACGTATCCACGTCTGCATCTGTCGGCCGACCTTGCCGGGAGCCGTGTCGCGATAGAACAAGGTGGACGCCACGGCCGTGTCGCGGCCATAGCTGGTGATCACGGTTTTGGCGGTGCGGCGGTTCAGCCCGACCGGCGAACGGCCGGCGCGGAAACCGGAGATTGCCTCGTAGCCATAGAGGTTCTCGCCGATGCCGTAGCGCAAGGTGCGCGGGTCGTTGCGGAAGAGCTCGCCGAGCACGGCGACGTCGTTGCTGACGAGGGCTTGCTCATAGCGCTCGAACGCGGCTTTGACTTCCGCGATCACGTCGGGGAGATCGATCTGCATCTTAGAACCCTCTCGGCGCGGGCGCAGCGACGACGCCCATCTTCTCCAATGCGTGCGCGACGCGCAGCGCGATGTCCTCGCGCCAGGGCGCACAAATGATCTGCACGCCGATCGGCAGCGGCTCGAGCGGCACGGGAACCGCGACCACCGGCAGCCCGATGAAGGATATCGGCTGGGTGTGGATGCCGATATTGGCGCGCACCGGCAGCTCGACGCCGTCGAGATTGAAATTGACCTGTCCGAGTTTTGGCGCGGTGCAGGGCGTTGCGGGTGCCAGCAGAACATCGACCGATTTGAAGATCTCGGTGAGTTGCGCACGATACCAGCGACGGAATTTCTGGGCGCGATCGACCAGCGGCGCCGGAACCATGGCGCCCGCGATCAGCCGGTCGCGCACCGCCGGGTCGAAATCGCCAGGGCGCTTGCGCAGGCGATCGAGATGGAGCGAAGCGCCTTCGGTGGTGGTGATGACATAGGCGGCGGCGCGGGCGCGCGAGGCTTCGGGAACATCCACCACTTTCGTTGCGCCCAGCGCTTTGGCGACGCGGCTGACGGCTTCGACCGCTTCCGGAAACACGTTCTTCTGGAAGTGGCCGCCGGCGATCGCAACGCGCAAGCCCGAGATGGACTCATCGAGCAGCGGCGTGACGGGCTCTGGCCCGCGCGTGGTGCAGGCGCCGTCGGCTGCGTCCGGACCCTGCATCGCGTCATAGGCGAGCGCGAGATCGGCGACGGAGCGCGCAAACGGGCCGAGATGATCGAGGCTCGCCACGAACGGGAACGAGCGCGCACGTGACAGCCGGCCATAGGTCGGCTTCAGGCCGAAGATGCCGCAGAAGGAGGACGGCACGCGGATCGAGCCGTTGGTGTCGGAGCCGAGCGCGATCGGCACCAGCGCGCCGCCGACGGCGCTGCCCGAGCCGCCGGAGGAGCCGCCGCTCATCCGCGTGGTGTCATGCGGATTGCGCGAGGGTCCGTCATGGATGTTCTCGCCCGTGAAATCGTAGGCGTATTCGCCCATGTTGAGCGCACCGACGAGAACGGCGCCGGCCGCCTCCATCCGCTCGATCAAGGTCGCATCGCGCTTGGCGGGCGCGAGGTCCCGGTTGATCTTCGAGCCGGCGCGCGTTGGAAGGCCCGCGACATCGAACAGGTTCTTGACGGCGAAGGGTACGCCGGCGAGCGGACCGACTTTCCTGCCCGCGGCGATGTCGGCATCGATCGCGCGCGCTTTCGCGCGGGCGCGTTCGGCGGTGACGTCGGTGAAGGAATTGAGGATGCGGTCATGCTGCGCGATGCGGGCGAGCGCAGCTTCGGTGGCAGCGAGCGCGGTCATCTTGCGCCCCGCAACCGCACTCGCGATCTCGGAGGCCGTCATCTCTGGCTTGGTGGTCATGGCAGCATCAGGCCGTGAAGATCGGCGCCGGCTCGGTCTCGTCCGGCAGCGCGAATTCGTCGACCATGCGGCCAAGCCGCAGCGAGACCTCGAGGTTGGCGCGAACGGCAGGCCGCCAGGCCTCCTCGATCGGCAGCGCCAGCGCCTTCGATACGGCGTCGATATAGTCGTCCAGGGGTTCGGCCATCACGCTCTCAAGCAATCCGTGCGGTCTTAGTGTATCGGCAACGGCGGATGCGGGATCGCCGTCAACAGCTCCTTGGTGTAGTCGTCCCTGGGATCGCCGAGAACCTGCTCGGAAGAGCCCTCCTCGACGATCCGTCCCGTCCGCATCACAATGACACGATCGCACAACAAGCGCACCACGTTCAAATCATGCGAGACGAACAGATAGCTCATACCTAGCCGCGCCTTGAGGTCCTGCAGCAGGTTGAGGACGACGGCCTGCACGGAGACGTCCAGCGCCGCGGTCGGCTCGTCCAGGATGACGAGCTTGGGATGCAGCGCGATCGCCCGGGCGATGCCGACGCGGGCCTTCTGGCCGCCGGACAATTGGTGCGGGAAGCGGTCGAGCAGATTGTGCGGCAGGCCGACCATGGTGGCAAGTTCCTCGCAGCGGGCGCGGAGCGCGTCGCCACCCCTGATATCGCCAAGCTGCATGATCGGGTCGGCGATCGCGCGCGCGGCGGTGAAGCGCGGGTTGAGGCTGTCGGTCGGGTCCTGGAACACCATCTGGATGCGGCTGCGCTGCGGCAGCCGGGCGAAGGCGGCAGGCTGAATGCCGCCGATGTCCTCGCCGTCGAACTGGATCAGGCCGGAGGTCTGGTCGAGCAGACGCATCACCATCATCGACGTGGTCGATTTGCCGCAGCCGGACTCGCCGACGAGACCGACGCTCTCGCCATGGCCGATCACAAAGCTGATGCCGTCGACGGCGCGGAACACGTCCGGCTCCACAGCCGGCTTGCGGCCGAACAGCTTGCCGAGCACGGCGGTCGCGCCCTGACGGGGATATTCCTTGACGAGCTTTTCAACGCGGAGGAGGAGCGTCTTCTCCCTCTCCCCGCTTGCACCGCTCTGCTCCCTCTCCCCGTCCTTCACGGGGAGAGGGCTGGGGTGAGGGGCAGCCTCGGCGAGCTCGACTCGTGGAGAGTCCCCCTCACCCGCCAGAGTCTCCTCCTCCGGCAGCAAGTCTCTCAGCGACACCCCGAGCCGCGGCGTCGCGCGCATCAGCTTCTTGGTGTAGGGGTGCTGAGGGTTGGCAAAAATGTCGGCAGCCGTGGCGGTCTCGACGACGCGGCCCTTCTCCATGACGACGACGCGGTCGCAATAGGCGGCAGCCAACCCGAGATCGTGCGTGATCAGGATGGTCGACATCGCGCGGCGTTTCGTCAGCTCGACGATCAGGTCCATCACCGCCTTCTGCGTGGTGACATCCAATCCGGTCGTCGGCTCGTCCGCGATGAGCAGCTGCGGATTGCAGGCCAGCGCGAGCGCGATGACGACGCGCTGGCACATGCCGCCCGACAGCTCGAACGGATAGGCGTGATAGCGCTCGCGCGGGCGGGCGATCTTGACCTGCTCCAGCGCCTCGATCGCCTTCTCGCCGTGATCTGCGACCTGGGCCTGCTGCACATGGGTGCGCAGGACGTCCTCGATCTGGTCGCCGACTTTGCGGATCGGGTTCAGCGCGGCGCGCGGGTTCTGGAAGATCATCGAGACTTCGCGGCCGCGCAGATCGCGCATCTCGTCTTCGGTCGCCGCCTTGACGTCGATGCCGGAGAACATCACCGAGCCCTCGGCGATCTTGCCGGCGCGATCGAGGATGCGCATCACCGCGTAGGATGTCACCGACTTGCCGGAGCCGGACTCGCCGACGATGGCCAGCGTCTCGCCCTTGGCCACGGAGATGTTGACGTGCTGCACCGCCCTGACGATGCCCCGGCGGGTGGTGAATTCGACCGTGAGATCCTGGACGTCGAGCAGGGGCTGGGCGGTCATGGACGGCTCCCGTCACTCAAACATTCGAAAACAACCCCATGCACAGTAGAACTGCGACTGAAATCATTGGAGAATTTCCGACGGACGCCTGCCATCACGTCCTCCGCTGGGGGTCGACGATGTCGCGCAGGCCGTCGCCGAGGAGGTTGAAGCAGAACACGGCAATCATCAGGGCAAGCCCGGGGAACAGCGCGATCCACCATTCGCCCGACACCATGAAGCCTGCGCCTTCGGCGACCATGATGCCCCATTCGGCGGTCGGCGGACGGACGCCGAGGCCGATGAAGGACAGGCCTGCGGCATTGAGGATGGCGTAGCCCATGGTCAGCGACATCTGCACGATCATGATCGGCATGATGTTCGGCAGGATGTGCACCAGGAGGATGCGGAACTCGCCGTTACCTGAGAGACGCGCGGCCTGCACGAAGCCGGCATTGCGGCGGACATTGGCCTCGGCGCGCGCGACGCGGGCATAGAGCGGGAAGTTGACGATCGCGGTGGCCAGGATGATGTTCTGCACGGTGTTGCCGAGCGCGGCGACGATGCCCATCGCCAGCACGAACAGCGGGAAGGCCATGATGGTGTCGGCGATGCGGCCGACGATGCGGTCGGTCCAGCCGCCGAAATAGCCGGCCGCGATGCCGGCAAGGCCGCCCATCAGGAACACCAGCGCGACCGAGGCGATCGCGATGAAGAAGTCGAGGCGCGTGGCGACGATGACGCGGCTGAAGATGTCGCGCCCCAGCTGGTCGGTGCCGAACCAGTGCGCCGCCGACGGCGGCTTCAGCGCGGCGGCGGTGTCCGAAGCGAGCGGGTCGTACGGCACCACGTAAGGGCCGAACAGCGCGGCGAACACGATGATCAGGAGCAGCGCAAAGGCGAAGCCCGTGACCTTGTTCTCGCCGAGGACATAGCGTGTCTGTTCAAGGATCGCGACGAGGCCTGACGTGCGGGCGGGGCCGACAGGTTCAACAGCAGGCGCAACGGAGCTCATTGTTCACTCCTAGTGCTTCATGACGAGCTGGGAGTTGACTTCACCTCTCCCGCTTGCGGGAGAGGTCGGCGCAACGCGCCGGGAGAGGGCTCTCGCCTCTTGGGGGTTCTCGACCGCGGATACACCCTCTCCCCAGCCCTCCCCCGCAGGCGGGGGAGGGAGCGCACCGTTCGCGTGGCTTGCATCGAACGCGACCATGATCGGGTTAGCCCTCCAACCGCACGCGCGGATCGATCACGCCGTACAAGATGTCGATGATCAGATTGAGCAGCACGTACATCACGGCCATGGTCAGCACGAAACCCTGCACCGGCGCGAAGTCTGAGGAAATCAGCGCTTCCACCGCGTAGGAGCCGATGCCCGGCCAAGCGAACACTTTCTCGACCAGCACGTTGGCGCCCAGCAGGAACGAGAACACCATGCTGAGCGTGGTGATGACAGGCAGCATGGCGTTGCGGAACGCGTAGGTGACGATCACGGTCGAGGGCGACAGGCCGCTGGCGCGCGCGGTGCGAACGAAATCGGATGCGAGCACCGCGAGCATGGAGGCGCGGGTCATGCGCGCGATCGGCGCCAGCGAGAAGATTGCGAGCGTCGTCGCGGGAAGGATGAGCTGGCTCAGCGCCGAGCGGAACGCCTCGAGATCGCGCGCGATCAAAGTGTCGATCAGATAGAATCCGGTCACCGTCGGCGGCGCGCTGTAGAACACGTCGAGACGGCCGAGCGGCGCCGGCGACCAGCCGAGCCGGAAATAGAAGACATAGACCAGCACGAGGCCGGTGAAGAACACCGGCAGCGACACGCCGGCCGTGGTCGTGACCCGACACAGATGGTCGATCCACGATCCCGGACGCGTTGCCGCGAGCACGCCGAGCGGAATGGCGATCGCAACGGACACGAACAGGCCGAGCAGCGTCAGCTCGGCTGAGGCCGGCAGGCGGTTGCGGATCTCGGTGGCGACCGGCTGGCCGGTCGTCAGCGAGTTGCCGAAATCGCCATGCGCGAGATCGTTGGCATAGCGGAAGAACTGTTCGATCAGCGGCTTGTCGAAGCCGAGTTTTTTCCGGATCTGCTCGACGGCTTCCTTGGTCGCGGCGGGGCCGGCGAAGTAGGCCGCGGGATCGCCCGGCAGCGCACGCGTCAGCAGGAAGGTGACGATGACGACGCCGATCAACGACGGGATCGCGAACATCAGGCGCTTGCCGATCATGGTCAGCATGGGGCTCGCTCCGCTCGCGCGATTGGCGAATAGCGAGTGGCGAATGGACATTCGCTCCTGTCGACCATCACGTCCCCCTATTCGCTATTCGCCACTCCCTATTCGCTTTCCTCACCCCTTCGCCATCGCGCGATAATCGAGCCGCCGGTGAAACCAGTATTGGTAGCCGCTGATGTTCTTCTGCATCGCGACGTTGACGAAGGGCTGGTACAGCGGGATGCGCGGGACGTCGGCAAAGGCGAGATCGACAAAGCCTTTCACGTCGGCATCGTAAGCGGCCTTGTCGCCGGTGGCGGCCGCCGTGCGCGCACCGTCGATGAACTTGTCCATCGCCGCCGACTTGTAGCTCATGGTGTTGAAGACGGAATTGTTGCCGTGATAGCACCAGTAGAAGAAGTACTCGGGGTAATCGAGCCAGCCCGAGAACACGTTGGTGAAGAGCGGCATCTCCTTCTTGTTGAGCTCGGTGCGCCAGTTGGCGCCGGGCACCTTGTTGATGGTGGTCTTGATGCCGAGCTGGGCGAGGCTCTCCTGCACGAGGATGCAGAGCGGCTCGTTGACGCCGGCGAAGTTGAGATCGAACGAGATCGTGGTCTCGAAGCCGCCTGCGTAACCGGCCTCAGCCAGCAGCGCCTTCGCCTTCTCCATGTCGGTGTTGTACTTGTGCGGCTGCGGCCAGGCGACGTCGGTGGCCTTGTCCTTTGCGCCGAACATGGGATTGCCGAGGCCGAACAGCACGGCGTCCATGATCTTCTGATACGGCATCGCATAGGCCATGGCCTGCCGTACTTTCGGATTGTCGAAGGGCGGCTTGGTGACGTTCATGCCGATATATTGGATGCCGTTGGAGAACGGCAGCGACACCACGTTGAGCTTGCCGTTCGCCTTCATCTCCTGGAAATCCTTGAACGGCAGCTCATAGGAGATGTCGGCATCGCCGCGCTCGAGCAGCGCCCGGCGGTTACCGGCCTGTGGCACCATGCGCCAGATCACGCGCTTGATCTTGGGAAGCGGACCGCCGACCCAATCCTCATTGCGCTCCATGATCACTTCGGTGCCGGCGGTCCACTTCGTCACCTTGTAGGCGCCGGAGCCGGCGGTCTGCTGTTTTGTAAACTCGAGGCCCCAGGGATCCTTCTCGCTGGCATTCTTCTTCACCAGCTCGGAATTGACGATGCAGGGCACGATCACGGCGAGATCGGGGATCGTCAGCTTGTCCTTCTTCAGGAAGTCGACGCGCACGGTGTGATCGTCGACCACGACGAACTGCTCGGCCTTGGTGAGCGAACCCGCGCTCATCTGGAAGGTCGGGAAACCGCCGACGCTGACGGCGCGGTCGAGCGACCATTTCACGTCTTTCGCGGTAACAGGCGCGCCGTCGTGGAATTTGGCGTTCTTCTTCAGCTTGAAGGTGACCGACATGTCGTCGATCTTCATGTCGTCGGCGAGCTCGCCCTTGAACTTGTCCCGGTCGTAATAGGGCACGCCGCCGGGACCGCTCTTCATCTCGTGGCTGATCAGGCGGTCGTAGCAATTCCAGGAGACTTCATAGCCGGGCACGTTTGTGCCGATGCCATGGATGTCGAGATTGTTCGGGCCGCCTTCGGAAACGATCAGCAAGGTCTCCGAGCGGGCATCGGCCTTGGCCGAGGAGATCACGGACGGCATGGCCGGAAGCGCCGCGCCAGCGGCCAACCCGGAAACGGATTTGAGGAAATCGCGGCGCTTCATGAAATTCGCTCCAACACAAAGGTTTTTTGGCTGGAGCTGGATTCGCAAGGTTTGTGCCAAGGCTTAACGGAAGACTAAAGTCCATCTAAGTCACTGATATAACAAAGTATTCCTGTTCTCACCACTCTGCACCGCAGCGCACAATTGCATACAAAGATGCGCGATTGCGTAAAACTTAGGCTGATTGGCTTGAGAGATCATTATGGAGGCAGTCGCCGGCGCTCTCCCGGCCCCCAGGAGTCATTCCGGGGCGATGCGCAGCATCGAACCCGGAATCCATCGGGCGGCAGAACGCGCGGCACAATGGATTCCGGGCTCGATGCTGCTGCGCGGCGCCCCGGAATGACGGAGGGGGCGCTCAGCCCGGCCAGATCAACTCCTGCAGTTCAACCAGATCATCCGCCCGCTCCTGCCAACCCTCGATGCAGATGTGGCTGTTGAGGTCGCTGGCGCGGTGCAGCAGCATCAGGGCCATCAGGCGGCGCTTGAGGGTGAAATCCAGCGTCGCATAGCCAAAGCCTTCGAGCAGGCTCTTCACTCTGCCCGGACGGCCCGCCGCCATGAAGGCGCTGGGGCCGAGCAGATCGTAGTCACGCCACCCCGTGAGCACGTCGCCGAAATCGAACAGGCCGCCGAGCGACCATTGGCCGTCGTCACAGGCGAGCAGAAAGTTCTCGGGGATGTATTCGCCGGTCAGGATCACGGGCGCTGCATCCATCGGGATCAGCTTGGCGGCGTCGCGCAGGAGATCATCGAGGCCGGCGAGGAATTTTGGTGCGAGGCCGAGACGCGTGTGCCGCGCGCGGCAGCCCTGCATCTGGGCGCGCATGAACGCGTCCCAGCGCGGCTCGATATGCGCGAGCGGTCCAAGCGGCGCGCGCTGCACGCTCGCAATGGTCTCGCCGATCTGGCGCAGCAGGCGCTCCTTCTGCGGCTCCGGCAGTGATGGCCAGACCTCCGAGCCCAGCGTGCCGGCAAGACGCGTGATGACGAGATAGGGCCAGCCGTTGCGCATCCCCTCCGCGACAATCTCGGGGATCGGCAGCTGCAGACGGCCTTTGAGCTGCGCCAGCGCGGCGCGCTCCGAGACGAATTGCGCTGCGAGCGGCGGCGGAAAGATCTTCAGGATCAGCTTGTCGCCGAGGCCGACCACGAGATTGGTGCCGGCCGCGAACACATGCGGCGAGCCGGCATCGAGGCCGTGGCTGCGCGCGATGTCGAGAGCGATTGGCAGCCATTGTAAGGGATCGGAGCGAAAGGCGCGGAGGCTTGCGGCGTCGGCGAGGTGAGGCAGCTGTTGCGGCGTGATTGTCATTGGCGCTTGCGTATTGAGAGCAGGGTTAACTTTGGTTGGCTCGATGCGAGCCAAGAGACGGTGCACCTCTCCCGCTTGCGGGGGAGGTCGGCGCGAAGCGCCGGGTGGGGCCTCTCTCCACGTGGGGACACTCTCCGCAGACTTCAGGCAATCCCAACGTGGAGAGAGCCCTCTCCCCAACCCTCCCCCGCAAGCGGGGGAGGGAGCGCACCTCGTTCGCAGCGGCGGCGAAACCTAATCGCAACACACCCTACCGCTCGGGACTCGCGCGCTCGAACTGGCGCAACAGCTTGTTGCCGCGCTCGACGGCGGAATCGAGCGCTGATTGCGCGCTCTTGTGGCCGGCGAAGGCCTGCTCGAGCTCGTCCTCGATCACGCCGCGAATCAGGACGAAGGAGCCGAGCCGGATGCCCTTGGAGTTCTCGGTCGGCGGATTGAGCGTGATCTGCTCGAACGAGATCGCCGAGCCCGGATTGCGCTCATAGAAGCCCTGCGAGCGCGTCAGCTCGAAGGCGGCGCGGGTCACGGGGAGATAGCCGGTGTTCTGGTGCCAGGCGGCCTGCACGCCGGGCTGGGACAGATAGGCGAAGAAGCGCGCCACGCCCTTGTATTCCTCGCGCGGACGGTCGCGCAGCACCCACAGCGTGGCGCCGCCGATGATCGAGTTCTGCGGCGCGCCCTTCACGTCGGGCCAATAGGGCATCATGCCGTAGCCGATCTCGAACTTCGAATTGGCCTTGATGTCGGCGCGCGTCGCCGAGGAGCCGATGAAGATGCCGCACTCGCCCTTCTGGAAGCGCGGCTCGGCCGACTGGCCACGGCCGCTATAGTCGAACAGCTTGGTCTTCTGCCACTCGCTGAGCGCCGCGACGTGATGCACCAGCCTCGGATTGTTGATGGTCAATTCCGCATCCAGCCCGGCGAAGCCGTTGGCCCGGCTCGCTAGCGCCAGATTATGGAAGGCCGAAAAATTCTCGACATGGATCCAGGACGGCCAGGACGTGGTGAAGCCGCAAGCAGCGCCGCGGTCGCGCAGGCGCTTGGCGGCCGCTCCCAATTCCGGCCAGGTCTTCGGCGGCGCCTCCGGATCGAGGCCGGCGTCGCGGAACATGGTCTTGTTGTAGTACAGGATCGGGGTCGAGGAATTGAACGGGAACGACAACAGATTGCCGGCGGCATCGGTGTAATAGCCGGAGACCGCCGGCAGATAATCGCCCAGCGAGAACGGCTCGCCCTGGTCGCGCATCAGGCTGAACACCGGATAGATCGCGCCCTTGGCCGCAGTCATGGTGGCGGTGGCGACCTCGTTGACCTGCACGATGGCGGGCTGGCTGCGCGAGCGGAAGGCGAAGATCGCGGCCGTCACCGTCTCGGTGTAATTGCCCTTGTAGACGGGCACGATGCGGTAATCGGATTGCGAGGCGTTGAAGTCGGCGGCGAGCTTTTCCAGCTGCCGGCCGAGCTCGCCGGACATGGCGTGCCACCAGGCGATCTCGGTGGCAGCCCGCGCAGGGGCGGCCAATGCGAGGGCCGCAAAGACGGCAACGAGCTGCAAAAGGCGCAAGGCTGACATCAGGATGGCTCTTCCCAGGCCGCGGTCGACGTGGCGGCTGTCCTGCTTAAGGCCCGGCAGTGGCCGTTTCAACCGGGAATGAACGCCGGCCGCGCCGCACAATCAGCCCGCTGGCCGGGCGCGGGATGGCCTTCCCTTCACCATCTGCTAGAGCCCCGTTCCGATCGGAACAGGCTCTAGATTCTCAATTTGACGCGTTTTCTTTACGCGAACCGGTATCCACTTCGCTTGAAAACGCTTTAGATTGCATTGAACCTTTTCCTTCCGCCATAGACTCCACCACTGAGGGGTTGAGTGTGCCAGTGTTGAGCCGTGCCGAACTCTCGCGGACCGGGGTGGTCTTCGTTGCGCTTCTGCTTGCCGCAGTCTCGTCGAGCATGGGCACGACGAGCGCGGTTGCGCGCGAATTTCGCGCCGCCGACACCCAGGCCGAGGATTACCCGACCGTCCAGGCGCTGCGCTACATGGGCGCCCTGATCGCCGAGCGCACCAAGGGCCGCCACGAGATCAAGGTGTTCCACTCCCGCCAGCTCGGGGAGGAAAAGGAGACCATCGAGCAGACCCGGGCCGGTGCGATCGACCTCAACCGGACCAATGTCGCCCTGATCGGCAATTTCGTCCCGGCGATGAACGTGCTGGCGATGCCGTTCCTGTTCCGGTCCATCGAGCACATGCAGAAGGTGCTGGACGGACCTGTCGGCAGCGAGATCCTCGGTAGCTTCGAGCCCTACGGCTTCGTCGGGCTCGCCTTCTACGATTCGGGTGCGCGGTCGATCTATAACGGGGTCCGCCCGGTGAAGACCATCGCGGACCTCAAGGGATTGCGGATCCGCGTGCAGCAGTCGGAGTTAATGAGCCAGATGATGCGCGCGCTCGGCGCCGAACCGGTCGAGCTGCCCTACGGGCAGGTGCTCACCGGGCTTGCCAACCATCTGATCGACGGCGCCGAAAACAACTGGCCATCCTTCGTGACCACGAATCATTACAAGCATGCCGGCCATTACACGCTGACCGAGCACACGATGAGCCCGGAGGTGCTGGTGATCTCTCTGAAGGCCTGGAACAGCCTGTCGGCGGAGGAGCAGACGATCTTTAAGGAGGCCGCGCAGCGCTCCAGCCGGTTCATGCGTGAGAAGTGGCACGACCTCGAGGAACAGTCGCAGCGCAAGGCGCAGGAAGCCGGCGTGACCATCATCAAGGACATCGACCGCAAGCCGTTCGAGGACGCCATGGCCGCAATCTACGCCAAGGCCGCGCGCGACCCCGCGGCGGCCGCGCTGATTGAACGGATTCGCAAGGTGGAGTGAGGCCTGTTGGCTGCGCTTGGACATAGCGATCACGCGGACAAGCCGCCCGGCCCGATCGGGCAGCTGCGCGCGCGCATCGTCGGCCTCTTGCGGGCGGTGCCGATCCGCTGGCGCATCCTGTCGATCGCCGCGCTGAACTCCGCCGTGGTCGTGGTGCTGGTGGCGATGATCTGGAACGGCGCCAAGGTGCTCGGCTCGGCCTGGGACGACGTGCGCCAGGTGCGCGAGTCCGACCGGATCCTGGCGCTGCTCGAGAGCGAGACCGGGCGGCTGCAAAACCTGATCCACCGCTACATCAACCAGCCGAGCCCCGACCTGTTCGCTGAGATCCTGTTGCTGCGCGAGGCGGTGCTGGGCACGCTGACCAATCGCGCCGCCAAGGACCCAATGCTGTCGGGCTCGGTCGAGGAGCTGGAGCGCACCACCGACCGCTTCCTCAACGGCTTCGGCGAGCTGCGCAGCGTGCAGTCCACCATCGCCAAGACCTATGAGGAGCAGGTGCAGGGCCCGGCCAGGGACATGGCGGGCCTCTACTCCATCATCGAGGGCGCCACCGGCCATCGCGACGCGCTGATCTGGCCCTCGCTCGGCAAATCCCGCGAAGCCTTCACCGCGATGCTGGTCGCGGCCAATTCCTACTATCTGTCGCAGTCGTCGGGCGCCGCCGACGACGCGCGCCGCCACACCGAGACGATCGAGAGGACCATCCCGGTCATGATCGATCTCGCCGACAACGACCTGCAGAAGATGGCCTTGCAGCGGCTCGCGGCCCGCACCGCCGCACTTCGCGAGGGTTTTGCAAAACTCTCCGAGCAGCTTGCGAGCCGCACGGAGCTGTTGCGCAACACCATCGACGCCAGCCAGGCCGAGGCGATCGGCGCCATCGACGACCTCTCGACCAAGATGCGCCAGCGCGAGCAGAAAGCGCAGGAGGTGTTCGACCGCACGCTGGCGGATATCTCACGCCGGGTGCTGTCGATCGCGGTGATCTTCCTCGGCATCATCCTCACCGCGGGCGTCCTGATTGCGCTGTCGATCCGCCTGCCGCTGCAGCAGATCATGTCCGCGATGCGCGCGATCACGCTCGGCGATCTCGACCGCGAGGTGCAGGGCACGAAAGCGCGCGACGAGGTCGGGGCCATGGCGCGCGCGGTGGAGGTGTTCCGCGAGAACGCGATCGCCAAGCGCCGGACCGAGGACGAGCTGCGCGCCTCGAAGGAAAAGGCCGAGAGCGCCCTGCTCGAGCTCAACACCGCGCAGCAGAACCTGATCGACGCCGAGCGGCTGGCCGCGCTCGGCGGCCTGGTTGCCGGCGTCGCGCACGAGGTCAACAACCCGATCGGCATCAGCCTGACCGTGGCATCGAGCTTTGCCCGGCGCACCGAGATTTTCGAAGCCCAGCTCAAGGGCGAGGGCGGCCTGCGCCGCTCGCAGCTGGAGGAGTTCGTGCAATCCTCGCGCGACGCCTCGCAGCAGCTCGTCGCCAATCTCCAGCGCGCCGGCGAGCTGATCCAGTCGTTCAAGCAGGTCGCCGTCGACCGCTCCCATGCCGAGCGGCGGCAGTTCTCCTTAAGCGAAGCCACCGACCAGATCATCGCCAGCCTCAAGCCCGTGCTGAAGCGCTCGCCGATCACGCTGGAGGTCGACGTCCCCGAGGGGCTGCTGCTCGACGGCTATCCCGGCTCCTACGGCCAGATCCTGACCAACCTCTTCCTCAACGCCGCCAACCACGCCTTCGCCGACGGCCGCGCCGGCCGGATCGCGATTTCGGCGCGGCCGCGCGGCACCGAGGACATCGAGATCAGCTTCTCCGACGACGGGGCCGGCATGACCCCGGACGTGCAGCGCCAGGCCTTTGACCCTTTCTTTACCACCCGGCGCAATGAAGGCGGCACGGGACTTGGCCTTCATATCGTCTATAACCTCGTCACCCAGCAGCTCGGCGGCCGGATGATGCTGGAATCCAAGCTGGGACAAGGCACTACTTTTCGCATTATCATGCCCCGCGTCGCCAAGGGCGGCGCGCAAAGCACAGAAAGTGACGGATCTTCGCAATGGCCGAACAGGACGATGTCCTCCACCTGATCGACGACACCGGTACCGCGTCGGAGGACAGCAACGCCCGGAAATGGAAGATCGCCGTCATCGATGACGATCCGGCCGTGCATGACGGCACGCGTTTCGCGCTGTCGGACTACAGCCTGAACGGCCAGAGCCTGGAGATCCTGTCGGCCTATTCCGCGGCCGAAGGGCGCAAGCTGATGGCCGAGCACCGCGACATCGCCGCCGTGCTGCTCGACGTCATCATGGAGACCGACGTCGCCGGCCTCGAGCTGGTCGAGTTCATTCGCAACGAGATCCGGAACGAGACCGTGCGCATCATCCTGCGCACCGGCCAGCCCGGCCAGGCGCCGGAGCGGCGCGTCATTGTTCAGTACGACATCAACGACTACAAGGCCAAGACCGAGCTCACCGCCGACAAGCTGTTCACCTCGCTGACCGCGGCGCTGCGCTCCTACCAGCAGCTCGAGCGCATGGTGCAGACCCGGCGCGGGCTCGAGATCATCATCGACGCGGCCTCGACGCTGTACGACTTCAAGTCGATGCAGCGGCTCGCCGAGGGCGTCCTGACCCAGCTCGCTTCGCTCCTCAACGTCGACTGCGCCGGCATCCTGGTGCTGCGCGACAATGGCGGCATCGATCCCGAGCTCTCGGTGCTCGCCGGCAGCGGCTGCTACAGCCGCTTCATCGGCACCACCTCGTCGAAGGCGCTCGACCCCGAGCTGCGCGAGATGGTGGAGGCCGCGTTCCAGCGCCGCAAGAACGAATTCGCCGACCACCGCAGCGTGATCTATTTGCGCACCGGATCGGGCCGCGAGGTCGTGGTGCTGCTCCAGGCCGAGCGCGAGCTGTCGGAGACCGACCGTTCGCTGGTCGAGATCTTCTCCTCCAGGCTCTCGATCGCCTTCGACAACGTCATCCTTTATCAGCAGCTGCAGGACGCCAACACCCAGCTGGAGGACCGCGTCGCCCAGCGCACCCGCGCCCTGATGCAGGCCAATCGCCGCCTCTCGGCGCAATGGCTGCGGCTGCAGCGCGCCAACGGCTTCAAGAACGAGATTCTCGGCACCGTCGCGCACGACCTGAAGAACCCGCTCGGCGTCATTCTCGGCCGCACCGAGATGCTCAAGGAGCTGATCTCGACCGGCGCCTCGGAAAGCGGGGTCGTCGCCCAGGTCGACCACATCCGCGACGCCACCAAGCGCCTGACCACGATGGTCGATCATTTGATCTCGGACGCGATGGCCGATGCCTTCGACATCACCATCCGCCGCGAGCCGGTCGACGTCGCCGCCCTGGTCAAGGAGGTCGCCGAGGCCAACCAGCCGCTCGCGGTCAACAAGCAGCAGGCGATCAGCGTCACCGCGCCGCCCAACATCGTCACCATGTGCGACACCGACCGCATCCGCGAAGCGATCGACAATCTCATCAGCAACGCCATCAAATACTCACCGATCGGCGGCAAGATCGACGTCACCGTGGTCCACGAGGGCAGCGACACCATCGTCAGCGTCAGCGACGAGGGCGCCGGCCTGTCGCCGGAGGATCTCGGCCGGCTGTTCGGCCGGTTCCAGCGGCTGTCGGCCAAGCCGACCGCCGGCGAGAGCTCGACGGGACTTGGTCTCTCCATCGTCAAGCGTATCATCGACATGCACGGCGGCGAGGTGACCGCCGAGAGCGAGGGCCCCGGCAAGGGCTCGACCTTCACCATCACCCTCCCTGCGACTGAAGCGCCGTGATGTCAAAGCCCGTGATGTCAAAGCCCGTGATGCAAAGCCCATGACCCAAAGCCAGCACATCATGATCGTCGACGATGAGGCTCCGGCCCGGGAGATGGTCGGCGATTACCTCAAGATGCACGGCTTCACCGTGACGCTGTGCGACGGCGGCAAGTCCTTGCGCGCCGCGATCCAGGGCAGCATGCCCGATCTCGTCGTGCTCGACCTCAACATGCCCGAGGAAGACGGGCTCTCGATCATCCGCGACCTCAAGAGCCGCATCAACGTGCCGGTCATCATGCTGACGGCGACCGCGAGCCCGATCGACCGCGTCGTCGGCCTCGAGCTCGGCGCCGACGATTACGTGGCAAAGCCCTGCGAGCTGCGCGAGCTGATGGCGCGCATCCGCTCGGTGCTGCGGCGGAGCGGACCGGCCAAGGCGGCCGACGCGCCGGCGGCGAAGTCGGACAAGGAGCAGCTGGTGCGCTTCGGCACCAAATGGCTCGACCTCGAAGCGCAGGCCTTGCGCGATGACGAGGGCAACGAGCATCCGCTGACCGCATCCGAGTTCGGGCTGCTCAAGGTGTTCGCGGCCAATCCGAAGCGCGTGCTGTCGCGCGAGCGCCTGCTCGAGCTTGCCAACGCCCGCGACGCCGAAGCCTTCGACCGCGCGGTCGATCTGCGCATCATGCGCATCCGCCGCAAGATCGAGCCCGATCCTGCCAAGCCCGCGGTGATCCGCACCATCCGCGGCGGCGGCTATCTGTTCTCGCCGCAGGGCGAGAAGGCGTAGGGCGAGCGGCACAGCCCGCTCTGCCGTAGCCCGGATGGAGCGCAGCGCAATCCGGGGTGCTGTAGCCGCGGATGGAGTTGCCCCGGATTTCGCTGCGCTTCATCCGGGCTACGGATTATCGCCACGGGACGACAGCGGTAGGTGTGGCGCGACCAAACGCAATCCCCCTAAATTCGTTCCGCGGCGCGCCCGTCCGGCCCCGAATCCCCACCCCGTATTTTCCGTACGTTGAAATCACAAGGTTTTTTGCCCCGAATGTTTCGTCGCGCCCTGTCCGGCGAAACAATTTGACGGCGCACGAAACCATTTTCCGCTTTTCGTGCAGACGTCCCGAAACGTTGGCTCATTAACACTTTGACCCAAGGAAACGCCGCTCGGTTGCGGCGCTACGGGGAGCCAAGTCCATGCCGAACGTCATTGCCATCAACGCCCAAGCCAGCCAGAGCATCATTGCCGCTCAGGCGACCTCGGACGACATGCTCCTCGCAAGCATTGCCGACGGCAACCGGACGGCCATGCACATCCTTTACTGCCGGCACAATGTACGGGTGTACCGCTTCATCCTGCGCATCGTGCGCGACGCCACCACGGCGGAAGATCTGGTCAGCCAGGTGTTTCTGGATGTGTGGCGGACCGCCGGCCAATTCCAGGGCCGCTCGCAAGTGTCCACCTGGCTGCTCTCGATTGCCCGCTTCAAGGCACTGACCGCGATGCGCCAGCGCCGCTTCGAGGACATCGATCAGGAGGACGTGCGTCAGATCCCTGATGATTGCGACACGCCGGAGACCTCGCTCGACCGCAGCGACACCAGCGCCATCCTGCGCGCCTGCGTGCAGAAGCTGTCGCCGGCGCATCGGGAGATCATCAACCTCGTCTATTACCATGAGAAGTCGGTGGAGGAGGTCGGCCAGATCATCGGCATTCCCCAGAGCACGGTGAAGACGCGGATGTTCTACGCCCGCAAGCAACTCGCCGATTTGCTTAAGGGCGCCGGCGTCGACCGTTTCGCCGCTTAACAATAACGATTTCAAGGGGATAGGACCTCGGTTTTGGCCCTCTCCCCGGACACGGAAGCGTTACCGCCGGCGAAACAATTGAAACAAACGACAACATCAGGCGGAAAAACTTCCCCTCTATAAAGCTCCCATACGGTTTCGTTAAACCTCCCAAGACCTCCAGCGACCCGGACGATGCCCCGTCCGGGTCGTTTTTATTTGGGGGGTGGCGCGCAGCGCCGTCGTGTCGAACAGAATGCCTCAAAGCCCCGTCACGAAGCCGTGACGCTGTGTAACGACCGCCCCACCGCACGCGAACAGCCCTCGTGACCTCCCTCACGAGTGCCTCATGCTCGACCTGCTCTTTGCTCTCCTCGCCGGCATCCTCACCATCGCCGCGCCCTGTACGTTGCCGATGTTGCCGATCCTGCTCGGCGCCTCGATCGGGCGCGCGGGGCATCTGCGACCCGCGATGATCGCGCTCGGCTTCGTCGTTTCCTTTTCGGTGGTCGCGCTGGCGCTCGGCGCGATCACGCGGGCGTTCGATTTCGATCCGAACGTGCTGCGCGAGGCGGCAGCGGTCCTGCTGCTCGGCTTCGGCCTGTTGATGCTGTGGCCGGCGCCGTTCGAATGGCTGTCGATCCGGCTCAACGGCTGGCTCGATCTCGGCAACACCGGTGCCACGCAGCGCGACGGCGCGCTCGGCGGGCTGATCCTCGGCACGACGCTGGGCCTGGTCTGGACGCCCTGCGCAGGGCCCGTGCTCGGCTCGATCCTGACGCTGGTGGCGACGTCGAAGAACGTTGCCTGGGCCGGCGCGCTGCTGGTCGCCTATGCCATTGGCGCTGCGATCCCGATGCTTGGAATAGCCTACGGCGGACAGGCCGCGACCACGCGCGTGCGCAGCCTGGCCCGGATCTCAGCGCGGCTGCAGCAAGGCTTTGGCGTCGTCGTGATCGGCTTCGCGGTCGCCGCCTATTTCCAATACGACACGCTGATCTTGGCGTGGCTCACCGGCTTCTACCCCACCGGCCAGATCGGCCTGTGATCCCACCTCATCTTCACCGGAGGACGCTTTCCATGACTCTCAAGCTGCTCGCAATGTCTGCTGCACTGATCGGCATCACAGTGACCGGCGCCGTCATCCCCGGCATCTGCGACGAGGCCGCACGCGCTGCGCCTGTCGTCACCGCCGCCGCAAACCAGCAGGCCGCGCCCGACTTCACCGGCATCACCAACTGGTTCAACTCGAAGCCGCTGAGCATCGCCGATCTCCGCGGCAAGGTCGTGCTGGTGGATTTCTGGACCTATGGCTGCGTCAACTGCGTCAACACGCTGCCGCACGTCACCGAGCTCTACGCCAAGTACCGGGATCGGGGCCTCGTCGTGGTCGGCGTGCACACGCCGGAATTCCCGTTCGAGCGCTCCGCCGCCAACGTGCAGGCCGCGCTGAAGCGCCATGGCATCACCTATCCGGTGGCGCAGGACAATGAGTCCAAGACCTGGAACGCCTATCGCAATCAATATTGGCCGGCGCAATACATCGTCGACCAGAGTGGCAAGATCGTGTTCCAGCACGCCGGCGAAGGGGCTTACGACCAGATCGACCGCACCGTGGCGAAGCTGCTGAACGCGAGCAGCTGATGGCGAGCACATAGGGCGGTGGGTCTCAGATGCCGTCGTTGTTGCTTGACTCCACGGACCCGTCCGTGGAGTTTCGCGAGCATCGAAATCAGCCGCCCGCAATGGACGACGCAACCAGCACCGACATCCGCCTTCGTGAAGGTTCCTCGATCGCGCAGCGGCTGGTGATGTCCGCTTTTGCAGCGGCCGTCGCGCTGTGCTTCACGCCGGGCCTGTTCACGCACGACACGCTGGAGATCGTCATCTCCGTCGTCGCACTGCTCGTGGGCGCGGGGTTCGTCGTCGGCATCATGATGGCGCCGGCAGTGGTGTGGATCATCACGGCGGACGAGATCCTGATCGGGCGGCAAAGTCCGTTCGGCAAGCTCCGCACGCGGATCGTTGCGAAAGACGACATCATGGCGTTGCAGGTCCCCGGCAGCAAGCGGGTGAAGGCCCGCTTTCAGCTCGTGTTCACGCTGGCCTCCGGCGAACGCCTGACATCGCCGCCGATCTCCGACGTCACCCATGTTCGCGACACCGTGGCCCGGATCGCGACGCAATTCGAGGTGCCCAATGTCGAGGATCCCGTCAATCCGCTCGATGCCAGCAATCCCGAGATGCATCTCGGCGAGCCGCTCGAGGCGTTTCCTGCACGGGAGATCCGCATCGTCGCACTGATCGCGGTGGCTTTGTCCGCGGCCCCCTATGCCTACAAGCTGTGGCGCGGCCTCTCGCCGAGCCATGTCGATATCCTGCTGCTGCCGCTGGGCGCGATCGCCGCATTCGCCGTCTATCGCTATGCCAACCTTGCGACCGGCGCGTTCTGGATCATCGGGCCGAACGATATTCGCGTCGAGCGCCTGTGGGGCGACGGCAGCCTGCGCGCCGACCGCATCGCCGGACCCGACGTGAAAACGATCACGGTCGAGCGCCGCGGCCGCTCCGAGGACGAGCATTGCATCGTGGTGATCCGGCTGCATTCGGGGCGGCGGTTTCGCAGCCCCCGCATCGGCTCGCGCGTCGAAGCCCGCGCCGTGGCGAGGGAGATCGTGCGGCGACTCGGGATCGCGCCGGAGAGCAACAAGATCTAGCTGGCGCAAATTGTCGGCCTCGATCTCACCGCGCGTTCGGTCTGAGCCTCTCCCGCTTGCGGGAGAGGTCGCCGCGAAGCGGCGGGTGAGGGTTCTATCCTCTCGGGGAATCCCATTGCAGAGACACCCTCTCCCCAGCCTTCCCCCGCAAGCGGGGGAGGGAGCGCACCTCCACCGCGGCGCCGATCACTGCTTTTCGCGCCAACCCACCCTGTTCATGGTGTTGATCTACGTCAAAAAACCAAAGCATTCTCGTGACATGCCGGGCCAGCACGCCATCAACTTGCCATGAACTTGCCCCTCAGGTTTGATGGTTCCGAATGATTTGCGCTGTGTGGCAGCGGGGAGAGCTTGAATGACGGATTTTCGTCGCCTGACCGGGATTTTCATGGCTGCGATGGGACTGGCCCTGTCCACGCCACATGCCCTCGCCCAGCAACCGGACCGCGGCGACGAGCCGGGCCTGATCGCCGATGACGGATACCAGCTCGAGCCGGAATGGCAGAAGCAGGTGGTCTACTTCCGCACCACCGAGCCGCCGGGCACGATCATCGTCTCGACGGCCGAACGTCACCTTTACTTGGTGCAGCCCGGCGGGCGCGCCATCCGCTACGGCATCGGCGTCGGCCGCGACGGATTCCAGTGGCAGGGGCTGGTGACCATCACCAACAAGAAGGAGTGGCCGGACTGGACACCGCCGCCGGAGATGATCCAGCGCCAGCCCTATCTGCCGCGCTTCATGGCCGGCGGCCCGGGCAACCCGCTGGGGGCCCGCGCCATGTATCTCGGCACCACGGTCTACCGCATCCATGGCACCAACCGACCCGACACGATCGGCACCAAGGTGTCGTCGGGCTGCTTCCGCCTCGTCAACAGGGACGTCGCCGATCTCTACGATCGCGTCCCTGTCGGCACCAAGGTCGTCATCCGGCAGAAGCCCGAGCTCTAAGGTTCATGATCCCGGCATGATTGCTTCGGACGGCCGCAGCGTGCCTTGCGCCAACGCGGCCGTCCGGATCCCGATCATGCTCTCCATCCCCGCCTGATTCCTTTTCCCGATTTTTCGAGAGAGCAACATGATGCGCACTTTTCGTGGCGGCCTGCTGATCGGGGTCGCCATCGCCGTGCTGGTCGCCATCGGCGCGATCATTTACGAGTTTTACGACACCCGCACCCTGAGGCGCACGGTTCGCCGCGGCGAGGTGCTGTGCGGCGTCAACAAGGGCCTGCCGGGCTTCTCGATCCCCGACGACAAGGGCAACTGGACCGGCTTCGACGTCGATTTCTGCCGTGCGGTGGCTGCTGCGATCTTCAACGACCCCGGCAAGGCGAAGTTCGTTCCGCTCGACGCCAACGAGCGTTTCAAGGAGCTGCAGAGCCGCAAGGTGGACATCCTCTCGCGCAACACGACCTGGAGCATGGCGCGCGAGCTTGACTACGATTTGTATTTCCCGGCCGTGGCCTATTACGACGGCGTCGGCTTCATGGTGCCGCGCACGCGCAACAAGGAGACCTCGCTGGACCTGGCAGACAGCAAGGTCTGCGTGCAGAACGGAACCACGACGACACTCAACGTCGCCGATTACTTCCGCATCAACAACATGAAGTATGAAGAGGTGAAGTTCGATAACCTCAACGACGTGGTGAAGGCCTACGACACCGGCAAGTGCGACACGTTCTCCGCCGACGTTTCTCAGCTCTATGCTCTCAGGTTGAACCTGACGAAGCCCGGCGACCACATGATCCTGCCCGACATGATCTCCAAGGAGCCGCTCGCCCCCGTGGTGCGTCAGCGCGACGACGACTGGATGATGATCGTGAAATGGACGCTGTATGCGATGATCAACGCCGAGGAGCTGGGCGTGACCTCGGAGAACATCGACGAAGCCCTGAAGTCGAAGAAGCCGGAAGTGATGCGCCTCGTCGGCACCGAAGGCCGTTACGGCGAGCAGCTTGGCCTCACCAAGGACTGGGCCGCCCGCATCATCCGCCACGTCGGCAATTACGGCGAGATGTATGATCGCAACATCGGCGAAAAGTCGCAGCTGAAGATCCCGCGCGGCATGAACCAGCTGTGGAACGCAGGTGGCGTGCAGTACGCACCGCCGATGCGGTAAGGCGGTCTCTCCGCCCTCATTGCGAGCGAAGCGAAGCAATCCAGAGTCTTTCCACGGCGACAGTCTGGATTGCTTCGTCGCAAGCGCTCCTCGCAATGACGAGGTTGATACAGGCTCGCGCCACACTTCATTCGTCGTGCCCGGGCGTCCCGCCTGCGCGGCCGAAGCCGCTTCGGCGAGGCGAAGGCCCGGGCATCCACGTTTCCGAGGCACCAAAGAACGTGGATGGCCGGGACAACCCCGGCCATGACGGTTCGCGCTATTGCCCCAGCCTCAATAGCCCCGCGCCCTGGCCAGCTGCTCGGTGTGGTAGTTCGCATCGCCGAACAGCTCCTCGCAGACACGGGCGCGCTTCATGAAGAAGCCGATGTCGAACTGGTCGGTCATGCCCATGCCGCCGTGCATCTGCACGCCTTCCTGCACCGCGCGTGTGGCGGTGGTGCCGGCGCGGGCTTTTGCCACGGCGACGGCGGGTGCGGCCTTGACAACGTCGGCATCGAGCGCCTGCAGCGCCTTCATGGTGGCAGCGCGGGTGATCTCGATGTCGATGTAGAGCTCGGCGGCGCGATGCTGCAGCGCCTGGAATTCGCCGATCAGCTTGCCGAACTGCTTGCGGCTCTTCAGATACTCGACGGTGCGGCCAAACACTTCATCGCTGAGGCCGACCATTTCGGCGGCGACCGCGCCGCGGCCGATATCGAGCACGCCATCGAGCAGGCCGGCCGCCTGGTCGACCTCGCCGAGCACGCTGTCGGCGGTGACCTCGACATTGGCGAACTCGATTCGCGCCGCATTGTGCGCATCGACCATGATGGTGCGCTCGATCGCAACGCCCTTGGCCTTGGGGTTAACCAGGAACAGCGTCAGGCCCTCGCGCTCGCCGGCAGAGCCCGCGGTGCGCGCGGCGACGATGAGGAGATCGGCGACATGACCGTCGACCACCAGCGCCTTGGCGCCGGAGAGCTTGAAGCCGTTGCCGGCGCGCACGGCCTTGAGGCTGGTCTGCAGCGGGCGATGCTTGGCGCCCTCGTCGATCGCGAGCGTCGCGAGCAGCGAGCCGTTCGCGATTTTCGACAGATATTCCGATTTCTGCGCGGCATTGCCGCCGCGGGTCAGCACTGATGCCGCCACCACTGACGTCGCGAGGAAGGGCGACGGCATCAAGGTGCGGCCGATCTCCTCCATGATGATTCCGGCCTCGACAAAGCCGAGACCGCTGCCGCCGAACTCTTCCGGCACGAGCAAGCCGGCAAAACCCATCTCCGCGAAGGAATGCCAGAGCTCCCTGGAGAAGCCGGTGGGGTCCTTGCTGTCGCGCAGATGGCGCAGGTGCGACACCGGCGCCTTGTCGCTGATCAGCCCGCGCGCGGAGTCGCGGAGCATGGATTGTTCTTCGGTGAGGACGAGGGCCATGTGCGTGTTTCCGATTCGAAATCTATGTTGTCTCGTCATTCCGGGATGCGCCGCAGGCGCAGGCCCGGAATCCATACTCCCGACTGGTGGTTATGGATTCCGGGCTCGCGCTACGCGCGCCCCGGAATGACAGAAAGGCTTACGCCCCCGGCAGATCCAGGATGCGCTTGGCGACGATGCCGAGCATGACCTCGGACGTGCCGCCCTCGATCGAGTTGGCCTTGGTGCGCAGCCAGGCGCGCGGGCGGGCGCCCTGTCTGGAGCGCTCGCTCTCCCATTCCAGCGCATCGACGCCGCCCGCCGACATCAGGATCTCGTGGCGGCGCTTGTTGAGCTCGGTGCCGTAATATTTCATCGCCGAGGAGAACGCCGGATGCGCCTGGCCGGCCTTGGCGAGATCGACCGCGCGCTCGGCGCAGGCAGCCAGCGCGGCTTCATCGACGTCGAAGCTGGCGATCTTCCCGCGCAGCATGGAATCATCGAGCCGCCCCTGCGCATCGGTGCCGACCGAGTCGGCCGCGATCTGGCCGAGCGGCCGGCCGACGCCGCGCTCGCCCATCCCCGAGATCATTGCGCGCTCGTGCTGGAGCAGGTATTTCGCAACATCCCAGCCGCGGTTGATGGTGCCGACCACATGCGACTTCGGCACGCGGACATTGTCGAAGAAGGTCTCGCAGAACGGCGAGTAGCCGGAGATCAAGAGGATCGGCTTGGTCGAGACGCCCTTGGAGGTCATGTCGAACAGGATGAAGCTGATGCCGTCGTGCTTCTTGGCGGTCGGATCGGTGCGCACCAGGCAGAAGATCCAGTCGGCGTAATTGGCGTAACTAGTCCAGATCTTCTGGCCGTTGATGATGAAGTCGTCGCCGTCGCTCTCGGCGCGGGTCTGGAGCGAGGCGAGGTCGGAGCCGGCATTCGGCTCGGAATAGCCCTGACACCAGCGGATCTCGCCCGCGGCGATCTTCGGCAGATGCTCCTTCTTCTGGGCCTCGTTGCCGTATTTCAAGAGCGCCGGCCCGAGCATCCAGATGCCGAAGCTCGACAGCGGCGGCCGCGCGCCGATCCGCGCCATCTCCGCGCGCAGCACCTTGTGCTCGGCAGCGCTTAAGCCACCGCCGCCATACTCCTTCGGCCAGTCAGGCACGGTCCAGCCCTTGTCGCGCATGCGCTCGAACCAGATGCGCTGCGGCTCGGACGAGAATTTTGCGTTGCGTCCGCCCCAGAACACGTCGGCGTCCGACGTTGCGGGCTTGCGCATCTCCGGCGGGCAATTGGCTTCCAGCCAGGCGCGGGTCTCGTTGCGGAATGTTTCGAGATCGGCGGATTCAGAATCGCTGGTCTTGAGGTCGGTCATTCGTTGTTTCCATCACCCAAAATTCGAATTGTTGTCGCCGAGTCTGGGCCAAGCCCCCGCGGAATTCAACCACTTATCATTTATAGTCGCTGCTGCGGCGAGCCTTGAAAACACAGAGGAAACGACCATGCGCCTAAAACTTCTTTCGCCTGGCGAAATGAACGAGAGCCAGCGGCAGACCTATGACGAGTCGATCGCCGGCAAGCGCGGCAAGCCGCCGCCGCCGATGATGGCCTGGCTGAACAGCCCCGAGATGGCGCGCCATGCCACGCGGCTCGGCGAGGTGCTGCGCTTCGACACCATCTTTCCGGCCAAGCTCTCGGAGATCGCGATCCTGGTGACGGCGCGGCACTGGACCGCGCATTACGAATGGTATGCGCACAAGCGCCTCGCGCTCGCCGGCGGCATGAAGCCCGAGATTATCGACGCGATCCGCGACCGCCGTACGCCCGACTTCGAAGATGCCAAGGCTAAGATGATCTACGATCTCGCGAAGTCGCTGCACGAGGGCCACGGCGTCGAGAAGGGCCTCTACGACGACGCCGTGAAGCTGCTCGGCGAACGCGGCGTCGTCGAGGTGATCGGGCTGTGCGGCTATTACACGCTGGTGTCGATGACGCTGAACACGTTCGAGTTCGGCCTGCCCGAGGGCGAGGTGTCGGAGCTTAGCTAGAGCGAGATGAGATCAGGTTTGATTGCTACGAGGAAAGTGCACTCCCTCTCCCGCTTGCGGGAGAGGGTTGGGGAGAGGGTGCTTCCGCGATGGGATAGTCCCCTAGAGGAGAAAGCCCTCACCCGCGCCTTCGGCGCGACCTCTCCCGCAAGCGGGAGAGGTTGCACCGAGCCCGCGGCAATCGCTTCACCCTGAAGCCATTCCGGTTTAGTTGCCGATCCAGAAACGATGGGTTTCGCGTTTGGCCGTAGCACTGGCTCGAAGCCGAGCTTACGTGCATGTTTTCGAGGGAGCATTCACATGTCGCAAAGCCCAATCATTCCTGCCGGCACCAGGATCGGCCACGTCCACCTCAAGGTCGCCGATCTCGATCGTGCGCTCGGCTTCTATTGCGGCGTGCTCGGCTTCGAGCTGATGCAGCGGATGGGCTCGGGCGCGGCCTTCATCGCGGCCGGCGGCTATCATCACCACATCGGGCTCAACACCTGGGAGAGCAAGGGCGGCTCACCGCCGCCGCGTGATGCGACCGGGCTCTATCACACCGCGATCCTGTTTCCGACGCGCCCTGCGCTGGCGGATGCGCTGCATCGGGTGCTCACGGCCGGCATTGCGCTGGATGGCGCCAGCGACCACGGCGTCAGCGAGGCGCTCTACCTGCGCGACCCCGACCAGAACGGCGTGGAGCTGTATTGGGACAAGCCGCGGGAGCAATGGCCGTTCGGGCCTGACGGGAAGCTCGCGATGTTCACCAAGCGGCTGGACGTCGAAGCACTGTTGCAGCAGCGGCAGGGGTGATGCCTAGAAGTAGGCACGGCGCGAGGAGCGCCTTTACCCACCCTGCATGCGCTGCGTGATCAGCGCCCCGCATCCATATCCCCCGCTTCGCGCTGGCCGCTGAGCCAGAGCGCGAGCAGGGTCCAGAACGCGCCGGAGAGCAGATACGCACCCGAGGCGATGACGCCGAGATTGGTGGCGAGCAGCAGTGCGACCAGCGGGGCGAAGCCGGCGCCGAACAGCCAAGCCATGTCGGAGGTCAGCGCCGACGCCGTGTAGCGATAGGCCTGCCGGAAGTTCGAGGCGATCGCACCCGACGACTGGCCGAAGGACAGGCCGAGCAGGATGAAGCCGATCACCATGTAGATGGTCTCGCCGAACGCGCCGGCGTCGAGCAGCTGTGGCGCGAAGCCGCTATAGATCGCGATCGCGATCGCCGATCCCATCAAGAGCGACTTGCGCCCGACGCGGTCGGCAATGATGCCGGAGGCCACGATCGCCGCGACGCCGAACACGGCAGCGACGATCTCGATGATCAAGAAGCGCACCGGGCTTTCGTGGGTGAACAGGAACACCCAGGACAGCGGGAACACCGTGACCATGTGAAACAGCGCGAAGCTCGCCAGCGGCGCAAAGGCCCCTAGCATGATGGTCTGGCCTTCGCGCGCGACCGTCTCGGAGATCCGTGCCGGCTGGAGTTCGCGGGTCTCGAACAGCGTGGCGTATTCTTCCGTCGTCACCATGCGCAGGCGCGCGAACAGCGCGACGACATTGATGGCGAAGGCGACGAAGAACGGATAGCGCCAGCCCCAGTCGAAGAAGTCATCGGCCGAGAGGAGGCCGGCGAAATAGGCGAACAGCGCGCTCGCCACGATCAGCCCGAGCGGGGCGCCGAGCTGCGGCACCATCGCGTACCAGCCGCGCTGGGAGGCCGGCGCATTCAGCGCCAGCAGCGAAGCCATGCCGTCCCAGGCGCCGCCCCAGGCCAGACCCTGCGCGATGCGCGCCAGCGCGAGCAGCCAGATCGCGGCGACGCCGATCTCCTGATAGCCGGGCAGGAACGCGAGCGCGACGGTGGCGGTGCCGAGCAGGAATAGCGCCGAGATCAGCTTGGCCGTCTTGCCGTATTCGCGGTCGATCGTCATGAAAATGACGGTGCCGATCGGACGGGCCATGAAGGCCAGCGCGAAGACCATGAAGGAATAGAGGGTCCCGGTCAGCTCGCTCGCGAACGGAAACACCAGGCGCGGAAACACGATCACCGAGGCGATCGCGAAGACGAAGAAGTCGAAGAATTCCGAGGTACGGCCGATGATGACGCCGATGGCGATCTCGCCGGGACTGGCCTGGTCGTGGCCGTGCTCGCCCGTGTGGAGGTCTGCCATTGCGGGGGTCTGTGCCGTCGCCATTCGTGCGCCCTTAACGTCCTGAAACCAAAGCCGACCGCCCGGCGGGGCGCCAGGCAATCTGGCCCTATCTGGCGCAACCTCCCGCACTGCAACATTGGACAAATTGTCCAATGTCCCCATTGTTGCGCCGCAGCTACCCCTTGGCCCCGCAAAGGAAACTCATTCTCATAAGGCTCGGCCCGTGTCCCGTCTCAAGATCCTGGCGCTACTACCTCTGGCTGCCGCGCTCAGCGGCTGCGATTACGTCGTGCTGGCGCCAGCCGGCGATATCGCCGCGCAACAGCGTGACCTCGTCATCATCTCCACCGTCCTGATGCTGCTGATCGTCGTGCCCGTGATGGCGCTGACGGTGCTGTTCGCCTGGCGCTACCGCCAGTCCAACACCGAGGCCCGCTACGAGCCGGACTGGGATCACTCGACCAAGCTCGAGCTGGTGATCTGGTCCGCGCCTCTCTTGATCATCGTCTGCCTGGGCGCGCTGACCTGGATGGGCACGCATCTGCTCGACCCCTATCGCACCCTCGGCCGCATTCATGCCGAGCGCGCGGTGGACAGGTCCAAGGCCCCGCTCGAGGTCGACGTCGTCGCGCTCGATTGGAAGTGGCTCTTCATCTACCCGGATTACGGCATCGCCACCGTCAACGAGCTCGCAGCTCCGGTCGATCGCCCGATCACCTTCCGCATCACCGCGTCCTCGGTGATGAACTCGTTCTACATCCCCGCGCTCGCCGGCCAGATCTACGCGATGCCGGGCATGGAGACCAAGCTCCACGCCGTGGTCAACCGTGCCGGCACCTACAAGGGTTTTTCGGCGAACTATAGCGGCGCCGGCTTCTCGGGCATGCACTTCAACTTCAGGGGCCTCGACGACAAGGATTTTGATGCCTGGATCGCCAGCGCCAAGTCGGCCGGTGGCTCGCTTGGCCGCGCCGAATATCTCCAGCTGGAGAAGCCCAGCCAGAACGAGCCGGTGCGGCGCTGGGGCACCGTCGATGCCGATCTCTACCGCCTGATCCTCAACATGTGCGTCGAGACCGGCAAGATGTGCCAGAGCGAGATGATGGCGATCGACGCCAAGGGCGGCAACGGCCATCAGGGCCTGAACAACACCCTGCCGCTCGCCTACGACAAGTATGCCCGCCGAGGCACGGTGCTCGGACCCGAGCCGACCTTCGTCGCCGGCACCTGCACGCCGGATGCGCCGCAGGGGCAGACCACCGCCTCGATCAAGGCTCCGACCGATTTCGCGCCGCTCCTGGGTGCCGGCCTGAAGCGGCCGTCGTTCACGCCGCTGAAGTCCTCGTCCTTCTTCCTCGGACAGCGTCCCAAGTCCGATTCCTGAAGTCAGACTCCTAAAGAGAGTTCGCATGTCTCCTGATCTTCTCAAGCTCATCTTCGGCCGGCTCGGCCTCGAATCGCTGCCGCTGCACGAGCCGATCGTCGTCGGCACCTTCGTAGTGGTCGCGCTCGGCGGCGCCGCGCTGCTCGGCGGCCTCACCTATTTCCGCCTCTGGGGCTATCTCTGGCGCGAATGGTTCACCACGGTGGACCACAAGCGCATCGGCATCATGTACATGATCCTCGGCATCGTGATGCTGCTGCGCGGCTTTGCCGACGCGCTGATGATGCGCGGCCAGCAGATGCTCGCGTTCAACGGCTCCGAAGGCTATCTCAACGCCCATCACTACGACCAGATCTTCACCGCCCACGGCGTGATCATGATCTTCTTCGTGGCGATGCCGCTGGTCACCGGCCTGATGAACTACGTCGTGCCGCTGCAGATCGGCGCGCGCGACGTCTCGTTCCCGTTCCTGAACAATTTCAGCTTCTGGATGACGGTCGGCGGCGCGGTGCTGGTGATGGCCTCGCTGTTCATCGGCGAATTCGCCCGCACCGGCTGGCTGGCTTATCCGCCGCTGTCGAACATCGGCTACAGTCCCGACGTCGGCGTCGACTATTACATCTGGGCGCTGCAGATCGCCGGCGTCGGAACGACGCTATCCGGCATCAACCTGATCTGCACCATCGTCAAGCTGCGCTGCCCCGGCATGACCATGATGAAGATGCCGGTGTTCACCTGGACCTCGCTCTGCACCAACGTGCTGATCGTCGCCTCCTTCCCGGTCCTGACCGTGGTGCTCGCGCTGCTGTCGCTCGACCGCTACGTCGGCACCAACTTCTTCACCAACGATTTCGGCGGCAGCCCGATGATGTACGTGAACCTGATCTGGATCTGGGGCCACCCCGAGGTCTACATCCTGGTTCTCCCGGCGTTCGGCATCTTCTCCGAAGTCACCTCGACCTTCTCGGGCAAGCGGCTGTTCGGCTACACCTCGATGGTCTACGCCACGGTCGTCATCACCATCCTGTCCTACCTGGTCTGGCTGCACCACTTCTTCACGATGGGCTCGGGCGCCAGCGTCAACTCGTTCTTCGGCATTACCACGATGATCATCTCGATCCCGACGGGCGCGAAGATGTTCAACTGGCTGTTCACGATGTATCGCGGCCGCATCCGCTACGAGCTGCCGATGATGTGGACCATCGCTTTCATGCTGACCTTCGTGATCGGCGGCATGACCGGTGTGCTGCTCGCGGTGCCGCCGGCCGACTTCGTGCTGCACAACAGCCTGTTCCTGATCGCGCACTTCCACAACGTGATCATCGGCGGCGTGGTGTTCGGCGCGTTCGCCGGCATCAACTACTGGTTCCCGAAGGCGTTCGGCTTCAAGCTCGATCCATTCTGGGGCAAGATGTCGTTCTGGTTCTGGGTCACGGGCTTCTACCTGGCCTTCATGCCGCTCTACGTGCTCGGCCTGATGGGCGTGACCCGCCGCCTGCGCGTGTTCGACGATCCGTCCTTGCAGATCTGGTTCGTCATCGCTGCGATCGGTGCCGTGTTCGTCTTCATCGGCATCCTCGCGATGCTGATGCAGTTCGCGGTCAGCCTGCTCAAGCGCGAGCAGCTCAAGGACGTCACCGGCGATCCCTGGGACGCGCGCACGCTGGAATGGGCGACCTCCTCGCCGCCGCCGGACTACAACTTCGCCTTCACCCCGGTCGTTCACGACAATGACGCGTGGTGGGACATGAAGCGGCGCGGCTATCAGCGTCCGCTCACCGGGTTCAAGCCGATCCACATGCCCAGCAGCACCGGCACCGGCATCATCCTCGCCGGCTTCGCCACCGCGATGGGCTTTGCTCTCGTCTGGTACATGTGGTGGCTCGCCGCCCTGAGCTTCATCGCGATGCTCGCCGTCGGGATCGGCCACACCTTCAACTATCACCGCGACTTCGACATTCCGGCTGACGACGTCATCCGGACCGAGGACGCGCGCACCAAGCTGCTCGCCGGAGCCAAGTAAATGACTGTCGCTGTTCATCCCTCGCAGACCGGCGAGCCGGTCTTCTACCTCGCTGACGAGCATCCGCATCCGGAAGGCTGGAGCACCTCGCTCGGCTTCTGGATCTATCTGATGAGCGACTGTCTCATCTTTGCGATCCTGTTCGCCACCTACGGCGTGCTCGGCGGCAACTATGCCGCCGGCCCCGCGCCGAAGGACCTGTTCGACCTGACCCTGGTCGCGGTGAACACGTCCATGCTGCTGCTGTCGTCGATCACCTACGGCTTTGCGATGCTGACGATGCAGCAGAACAAGGTCGCGCAGACGCAAATCTGGCTCGCGATCACCGGCCTGTTCGGGGCCGCGTTCATCGGCATCGAGCTCTTCGAGTTCGCCCACATGATCCACGAGGGCGCAACGCCGCAGCGCAGCGCCTTCCTCTCCGCCTTCTTCACCCTGGTCGGCACCCACGGCCTGCACGTCACCTGCGGCCTGATCTGGCTGGTGACGCTGATGGTGCAGGTCGGAAAGTTCGGCCTGATCGAGGCCAACCGCCGCCGCCTGATGTGCCTGTCGATGTTCTGGCACTTCCTCGACGTGGTCTGGATCGGCGTCTTCACCTTCGTCTATCTCCTGGGAGTTCTGCGATGAGCACCGATACCCACGCAGCCGGCGCGCACGACCATCACCACGAGGGCGGCCAAGCCCACAGCACATTCTCGGGCTACATGCTCGGCTTCGTGCTCTCGGTCGTGCTCACCGCGATCCCGTTCTGGCTGGTGATGAGCGGCGCGCTGCCGAGCAAGCAGATCACCGCGCTGGTGATCATGGCCTTCGCAATCGTGCAGATCGTCGTGCACATGGTCTACTTCCTGCACATGAACACGACCTCCGAGAACGGCTGGACCATGATGGCGCTGATCTTCACCATCGTGATGGTAGTGATCGCGCTGTCGGGTTCGCTGTGGGTGATGAGCCACCTCAACAGCAACATGATGCCGATGCACCAG
Source organism: Bradyrhizobium sp. USDA 223 (assembly GCF_044909005.1). Taxonomy (NCBI): domain Bacteria; kingdom Pseudomonadati; phylum Pseudomonadota; class Alphaproteobacteria; order Hyphomicrobiales; family Nitrobacteraceae; genus Bradyrhizobium; species Bradyrhizobium sp. USDA 223. The sequence goes on along the minus strand of NZ_JBIYDR010000001.1, from coordinate 6,966,364 downwards.
ATGAGCGGAATGAAGTGAGCGAAACCGGGACCGTGACGGGCGAGGACGGAGATGCGCGCAGCAAGGCTGCGCGGCCGGCGTCCTTGTGGCTCACGATCCTCTCGCTCATTGCTTTCGTGCTTCTGATCGCGCTCGGCGTCTGGCAGATCGAGCGCCGCGCCTGGAAGCTGGCGCTGATCGACCGGGTCGAGCAGCGCGTCCACGCGCCGGCGCAGCCGATCCCCTTGCCTGCTTCGTGGCCCGCCGTCAGCGCCGCAAGCGACGAATACAGGCATGTCAGCCTCAGCGGGCGCTTCCTGCATGAGAGCGAGACGCTGGTTCAGGCCGTCACCGAGGAAGGCCCCGGCTATTGGGTGCTGACGCCGCTTCAGCGCGACGACGGCACGCTGGTCCTGATCAATCGCGGCTTCGTGCCGTCCGAGCGCCGCGACGCATCGACGCGCCGGAACGGCAATCCGCAAGGTCGGGTCGAGATCACCGGCCTCCTGCGCATCACCGAGCCGAAGGGCGGTTTCTTGCGCACCAACGTGCCCCAGCACAACCGCTGGTACTCGCGGGACGTCGCCGCCATTGCGGCGGCGCGCGGCCTTCGCGAGGTCGCGCCCTTCTTCGTGGACGCCGACGCCGGATCACAAATCGCCGGCGGCCCAATCGGCGGATTGACCGTGATCCGCTTTCCCAATAACCACCTGATCTACGCGCTGACGTGGTTTGCCCTGGCTTTCATGCTGGCCGGCAGACTTTTCGTCACATTCGGCGGCGGGCTGTTCCGTCGCAAGCGCTTCGTCCACGACAAGGCCGGCGGCTCGGATGCCGACGCCCGCAGGACGGGATCAGATGCTGGAACGATCGTCGAGCCGACCTGACGACGGGAAAACGCTTTCCCAGACGCTTGGGCGTGACGGGCAAGCCGTCACGCTGCAATCGCAGGCCGACGCGCGCAGCGAGCTGATCGGCACCATGCCGACCGAGGACGAGACCAACCGCAAGAACATGGCGCTGCTGATCCAGCTGCGCTGGACCGCGGTGGTCGGCCAGATCGTGACCATCGGTACCGTGCATTTCGGCCTCGGCATCCCCCTGCCGCTGGAGCGGATGGGCGCGGTGATCGGCGCGCTGGTGCTGCTCAACGTCTCCAGCCTGGTCTGGGTGCGCCATCGCGCTGCGATCACCAACAATGAGCTGTTGGTCGCCTTGATACTGGACGTCGCCGCGCTGACCGCGCAGCTCTATCTCTCCGGCGGCGCCACCAATCCCTTCACCTCGCTGTTCCTGCTCCAGGTGACGCTCGGTGCGGTGCTGCTCGATGCCCGATCGACCTGGTCGCTGGTGGCGCTGACCTGCGCCAGCTTCGTCTGGCTGACATTGGCCTACCGGCCGCTCGATCTGCCGCCCAATCCGTTGAGCGAGACCTATACGCTCACCGTAACAGGCATGCTCCTGGGCTTCGTGCTCAACGCCGTGCTGCTCGTCGTGTTCGTCACCCGCATCAACAGGAATTTGCGCGAGCGCGACGCGCATCTGGCGGCGCTGCGCCAGCATGCCGCCGAACAGGACCATATCGTGCGCATGGGCCTGCTCGCCTCCGGCGCGGCCCATGAGCTCGGCACGCCGCTCGCCTCGCTCTCGGTAATCCTCAGCGACTGGCGCCGCATGCCGGATCTTGCCGCCGATCAGGAGCTTGCCGAGGACCTCGCGGAGATGGAAACCTCGTTGCAGCGCTGCAAGTCGATCGTGACAGGCATCCTGGTGTCGGCGGGCGAAGCGCGCGGTGAAGGCTCCTCACCGACGACGGTGACGGCCTTCGTCACCGCGCTGGTCGACGAATGGCGCAATGCGCGCTCCGCCCGCACGCTCTACTTCGTCAACACCTTCGGCGAGGACGTCGCAATCGTCTCCGACGTCGCCCTGAAGCAGGTGATCTTCAACGTGCTCGACAACGCCTATGAGGTCTCGCGCGAGTGGGTCGAGCTCGTCGCCGAGCGCGAGGGCGACAATCTCGTGCTGTCGATCTCCGACCGCGGCCCGGGCTTTGCGCCGGAGATGCTGGCGCAGCTGGGGAAGCCCTATCAGTCGAGCAAGGGTCGCGCCGGCGGCGGGCTCGGCCTGTTCCTGGTGGTGAACGTCGTGCGCAAATTGGGGGGCACCGTGAGCGCCAAGAACCACAGGAAGCGCGGCGCCACGGTGCGCCTCACGCTGCCGCTCGCAACATTGGCGATCGGAGGGAATTTTGACGCCTGACCGTTCGCTGATCGTCGTCGAGGACGATGCGGGTTTTGCCCGCACGCTGAAGCGCTCGTTCGAGCGCCGCGGCTACGAGGTGGTACTCGCCGCCTCGATCGAGGAGGTGCGCCAGGTGCTGGAGGAACGCTCTTTCGGTCATGCCGTGGTCGACCTCAAGCTCGGCGGCGCCTCGGGCCTTGCCTGCGTCGAGCTCCTGCACACGCACGATCCCGACATGCTGATCGTGGTGCTGACCGGCTTTGCCAGCATCTCCACCGCGGTCGAGGCGATCAAGTTGGGGGCCTGCCACTATCTGGCAAAGCCGTCGAACACCGACGACATCGAGGCCGCCTTCCACAAGGCCGAAGGCAACGCCGAGGTCGCGCTCGATTCGCGGCCGACCTCGATCAAGACGTTGGAATGGGAACGCATTCACCAGACCTTGATCGAGACCGACTTCAACATCTCCGAAGCGGCCCGCCGGCTGGGCATGCACCGGCGGACGCTGGCGAGGAAGCTCGAGAAGCGCCCGGTGAAGTAGGAGCGCTATCGCATTTGAGAGCATTCCCTGCGGCTTATCCTTCGAGACGCCCGCTTTAGGCGGGCTCCTCAGGATGAGGGCGGAGTGCGCGGCAGCAGTTTTCAACGAGCACTGATGCTGATGTGCCTCATCCTGAGGAGGCGCGGCAGCGCCCTCTCGAAGGACGAGGCGTGCGCACCGGCCGCTATTTGCCGAACTGCGCGATCAATTCGGCCAGCGCGACGTGGCCTGTGCACGATCCCGTTCCCCGATGCGAGTCGCCGTCCTCCAGAGCGGTGGCGTAGAGGACCGCGGGATCGGACTCGAGGCGAGCTCGCAGCGCCGCCAGCTTCGGCCAGCGGCTCCTCTCCGCAACCGCATGGAAGTCGAGCCAGCGCGCGACGCCGACGAGCACGGCGTCGGCGAGGGTCGGCCGCTCCCCGAGCAGGAATTGCCGCGTTTCGATCATTTCTTCGAGCTTGTCATGACGCTCGATGACCCTTGCTGTGCCGAAGGCGCGCAGGACCGACTTCGCGGCAGGCTCCATGGCTTCGGCTTCCAATGCGGCCCACAGCGGCGCGAAGGCGGCGGTGAAACCGGTATTCACGAACGCCATGAGCTGATGCATGCGATCGGCTTGCCGCGATGAGGGATCGAAGCTGATGCGGCGTTCGACATCCCTGGCCTCTAACCAGGCCGCGATAGCCATCGTTTCCGTCAGCACCTCGCCCTGCTCGGTGATGAAGACCGGCGTCTCGTGTCGCGGATTGATACGGGCGTATGACCGGTCTCGCATCTCGCCCAACATATCGACCCGACACAGCCGATATGGCTTGCCCAGCCATTCGAGAGCCGCAACGAGCCCCATGGAGCTTCCCTTCGGGAAGCCGTAGAGTAGAATTGGGTCCATGATCCATTCTCCGTGATTTCTGATGATCACGCTGCGCAGCGGTGATGCGACCCTAGCCGCTCGCCGCATCAAGTAAATTACGAACTTTTTTGTAACCTGGAGGCACCGATGAAGGATCTCGTGTCGAGATGTCCCATCGAGGAAGTGATGCAAATTCTCAGCGGTCGCTGGCCGACGCTGCTGATCTATTATTTGAAGCAGGGCACCAAGCGCTTCAGCGATCTGCGCCGCGACAATCCGACCATCTCACACAGGATGCTCGCGCTCGAGCTTCGCAAGCTGGAGGACGCCGGCATCGTCAGCCGCACCGAATTCGGCGGATATCCGCTGCGCGTGGAGTACGATCTGACCTCCGCCGGTCACGCGCTCGTGCCCTTGATCGATGCCTTGGGGGACTGGTGGACGTCGGTTGCGGCGGCGGCTGATGCAGAAGGTCACCGAGCTGAAATGAGCGTCTCCGCGAGGACGCAGCGGACTTGAACGGGCCAAGGCCCAAGTGAGGAGACTGCCGTGACGATGCTCGTCGAGCGCTTCAACCTGCCGGCTGCGGCTGCGCCTTCGCCCGCGCCGAGCGAGCGCGATGCCGAAACAGTTCAGTTCGCACAGGCCGCGCTGGTTTCCGCCAAGCGGGAGGGCCTGCAACTTGCGGTGCGGGCGCGCTATGTCGCCCTCGCCGTCATTGGCTGCCTGATCATGGTGATCAACCCGGCCTGGGAGCAGCTCTACTACGTGGCGCTGCTCGGCTTGTTCGCACTGATCGGCTGGGCCCAGGTCCGGGTTGGGCGGGTGGGCCTGTCACGGCCGGAATTGGCACTGCTGTTCTGCGACTTGGCGCTGCTGACGTACCTGATTGTGGTTCCGAATCCGTTCGGAGCCTCGCATTGGCCGGTCGCAATGCAGTACCATTTCGGCAACTTCATTTATTTCTTCGTCCTGCTCGCAGGCGCCACATTGGCCTATACTTGGCGGACCGTCATTGCGGTCGGCATGTGGACGACCGCGCTCTGGCTGATCGGCATTGCCTGGGTCTGGTGGCAGCCCGATCGCGATCCTGCGCTGACGGCCCGCATCGCGGCCGCAACAGGCAGCGATGAGCGCCTGTTTGCAATGATCTCGCCCAGCGCGATCGGATTCCACGTTCGGGTCCAGGAGATCGTCGTATTCCTGATCGTGGCCGCGACCTTGGCGCTCGCGGTCCGCCGCAGCAACGACCTCTTGATTCGGCATGCCGCGGTGGAGCGCGAGCGCGGCAACCTCGCACGCTACTTTTCACCGAATGTCGTGGCGGAATTGTCGAAACAGGACGAGCCGTTGAAGCAGGTCCGCACGCAACACGTCGCGGTGCTGTTCGTCGACATCGTCGGCTTCACGGCCTTTGCCGATGCGCGCTCGCCGCAGGAGGTGGTGCGGACGTTGCGGGAATTCCACGGATTGATGGAGCAGGAGGTTTTCCGCCATAGCGGCACGCTCGACAAATATCTCGGGGACGGATTGATGGCGACGTTCGGAACGCCCTTTGCCGGCGAGCACGACGCCAGCAACGCGCTGCGATGTGCCCAGGCGATGATCGCGGCGGCGGAGCGTTGGAACGATCAGCGGGCAGCGTCAGGCGAGCCAAAGCTGCATGTGAGCTTTGGCTTGCATTATGGGCCGGTGGTGCTCGGCGACCTCGGGCAGACCTGTCTGGAATTTGCCGTGATCGGCGCGACCGTCAACGTGGCAAGCCGCCTCGAGGCTTTGACCCGCACCTTGGGCTGCGCGCTGGTGGCGAGTGACGACCTCGTCAGCCAGGCGAAGGCCGAGCTTGGCGGTGCAGCCGCAACGTTTCAGTCATTGGAAGCGCGAGAGGCGCGGGCGGTCCGCGGCATTCAGCAGCCGATCTCGATCTGGACCCAGCCGCGCGGCGCGTAGAGCCGAACTCCCGCGGCCTCAGGAAGCCAAACAAAAAGCCCGGCCAAACGGCCGGGCTTTTGATTGCTTGCGTTCGGTGCCGGCTTACGCGGCCTCGTCGGCGACGGTGCTGTCGTCGCCATCGGTATCGTCGGTATCGCCCTCGGCATCCGTGTCAGCTTCGCCCTCGGCAGCTTCCGCCTTGGCATTGCGGCGCGGGCTCTTGGCAAGCTGCGCCTCGATCTCCTTGACCGCTTCGGTCTCGGTCGAGTGCTGCACCACCGCGATTTCGCGGGACAGACGGTCGAGCGCCGCTTCATAGAGCTGGCGTTCCGAGTAGGACTGCTCGGGCTGCGATTCCGAGCGATAGAGGTCGCGCACGACTTCCGCGATCGCGACGATGTCGCCCGAATTGATCTTCGCTTCGTATTCCTGGGCGCGGCGCGACCACATGGTGCGCTTGACGCGGGCGCGGCCCTTCAGGGTCTCCAGCGCCTTCTTGACCAGGGCCGGGTCGGACAGCTTGCGCATGCCGACATTGGCGACCTTGGCGGTCGGCACGCGCAGCGTCATCTTGTCCTTGATGAAGTTGATGACGAACAGCTCGAGCTTCGCACCGGCGATCTCCTGCTCCTCGATGGCCAGGATCTGGCCGACGCCGTGAGCGGGATAGACCACGAATTCGTTGGCCTTGAAGCCCTGACGCTGGGTCACGACCTTCTTTTCCTCGACCTTCGGCGCAGCCGCGGGCTTGGCAGCCGGCTTGGCGGCGACGGGAGCCTTGGCGGGCGCAACGGCAACAGGGGCCTTCGTCGCGGCGGGCTTGGCAGCGGGGGCCTTGGCAGTCACAGGCTTGACATTCAAAGGCTTGGCGGCAGCAGGCTTGGCAGCGGTCGCTTTCGCGGCCGGTTTGGCAGTCTTGTTAGGCATTGCGCTTCTTTTGTTCTTCGAGGACTTTGCAGCCGGCGCCTTCGTCGCGGTCCGACCCTTGGATGCGCTACGGCTGGCCGCGGCGACTTTTTTGGCCTCCTTATGGGAAGCCCTCGCTGAAGTACTCTTTTTACGCGTTTTCTGTGACACAGCCTGCGCGCGGAAACTGCCACGCCCCTGTTCGACATTTGGTTTCACGGGAACCCAGAGGGGCCAACGGGGCTGACGGGGTTCGGCTTAATGTGCCCAATATAGCACATTTCCCGCAAAAATCAATGATTTAGGGGTCTTCAGGGCTGGTTTTCGGCGGCAGCGCCGCTATTAGGGTTAAGTTTGGGCGCGAATTAGTCCCCAGAGCCGGGGTTCGGAGAAAAATATTTCTCGAACTTGCCTTCCATGCCGTCGAATTCCTTGGCGTCGGCAGGTGATTCTTTTTTCTGGGTGATGTTCGGCCAGCTCTTGGCGTAGTCGGCGTTGACCTGGAGCCACTTTTCGAGGCCCGGTTCCGTGTCCGGCTTGATGGCGTCGGCGGGGCATTCCGGCTCGCACACGCCGCAATCGATGCACTCGTCGGGATGGATGACGAGCATGTTGTCGCCCTCGTAGAAGCAATCGACCGGGCAGACCTCGACGCAGTCGGTGTACTTGCACTTGATGCAGTTTTCAGTGACGACGTAAGTCATCCAACGCTCCGAAAAGCTCTTTTAGAAGTCGCGGCTTGCCTAGCGCGGATGGCCGGGCACCGCAAGGTCGGGAAGGCCCGATCATGACGGCTTTATGCGTTTGATCGATCAAGAAATGAATAATAAGCGCAATTAATTGCGCGTCCCGAGCTCCTCATACAGCACGCGAGCCGAGGCGGCATCGCCACGGCGCTCGTTGAAGGCGGTGACCTTCAGCACGCGCACGGTGCGATCGAGCGCGATGGTGAGGACGTCGCCAAGCTTGATCGCATGGCCCGGCGATGTCTCGCGCACGCCGTTGACGCGGACATGGCCGGTGACGACGAGCTCGGCCGCGGAGGTGCGCGCCTTCACCACCCGCGCGTGCCACAGCCATTTGTCGATACGCTGCCGCTCGGTCGTCGTCGTCGTGGGATTACTCCTTCCGCCCCAGCTGCTCTTTCAGCGCGGCCAGCTTGGCGAAGGGCGAGTTCGGATCGATCGGACGATCGCGCTCGCGCGGATTCGCGCTCGAGGCGTAGGGACGCAGTGACGGACCGGACTCGCGATCACGGCGGTCACGGCCCTTGTCGCGGTCGCGGCCGCGATTGTCGCGGCCCTTGTCGCGATCTCCGCCGAACTTCTTGTTGTCGCGGTTGCGATCGCGATCCTTGTCGCGGTCTCCCTTGCCCTGGAAGCTGCGATTGCGGTCGTCGCGGCGCTCACCGCCCTCGCCGCCTTCACGCGGCTTGCGGAAGTCGCGGCCGCCATCGCGGCGATGGCCGCCGCCGTGACGATGGCCCGGCTTGGCGCCGTCGGCGGCTTCGCCGGGCGCGGCGCTCGCTGCATCGGGTGCAGCGCCGGCCTCAGCGCCGGGCCGCGCACGCTGGTTGTTGTGACGCTGATGGCGATGGCGCTCGTGGCGCGGCTTGCGATCCTCGTGACGGCCGGCGGGGCGCCAGACCTCGACCAGCTCGGGCTCGGCCAGTGCCACTGCCGCCTCAGGCGCGGCAGCATCGGGGGATGCAGCAGCTTCCGTCGCGGCGGTCTCGGCGGCAGCCGCTTCGAGGCCGGCAGCCTCGGCGGGCGTCGCAGCCTCTTCTGCGGGCGGCGCGATGCCGGGGGCGTCCTCGGGGGTGACGGGGGTTTCCGGAGACGCTTCCAGCGCCGGCTCCTCGTGAGCCTCCGCAGGAGCGGGCTCGTCGTGCGGCTCCATGCCGGGCGCGTCTTCGACGGTGACGGATTCGGCCGTAGCCTCAGCGGCCGCGGCCTCAGCCGGCAGGCCGGCAACGGCTTCCGCTGCAGCCTCGGTCGAGGTCTCCGCGCTGCCTTCAGCGGGCGGCGTCTCGGCCGCGACCGTCTCGGTCACGACCTGCTCTGCGACCACAGGCTTCGGCGGCGGCGGCGGGCGCTTCTCCATGCGATAGCCGAGCGCGCGCAGCACGGAGGCGAAATCCTCGCCGGCAGATCCGGTCAGCGAGGTCATCGCCTGCGTGACCACGAAGCTGCGGCCGTCGAACGCGCCGGCGGGCTTTTCGCCCGGCGAATTCTCGCGCCAGGCCAGCGCCGGGCGGATCAGGTCGGCGAGGCGTTCCAGGATGTCGACGCGCACGGCGCGCTCGCCGGCCTGCTTGTAGCCGAGCACGCGATAGGCATCGCGCGGCAGCGCCTTGTCGACCGGGAACGAGGTGCGGCCGGACGATGCCAGATGCTGCGCGCCCGAGAGCGCGGAGAGATCGACATTGTCCTGCTTCAGCGCCCAGAGCAGCGCGGCGAGCGCACGCGCGGCGGGCTTGAGCAGGCCGGGGAAATAGATGTGATAGGCGCCGAAGCGGACGCCGTATTTGCGCAACACGGCGCGCGAGGGCTGGTCGAGATCCTTCAGCTCGCTGGCGATCTTCGGCCGCTCGAGCACGCCGAGCGCCTCGACCAGCTGATAGGCGATGCCGCGGGCAATGCCGGTGACGTCTTCGGCCTTCGACAGCTCGAACATCGGCCCGAGCAGCTTTTCGATGTGCGTCTTGAGCCAGAGCTCGAGCCGCGCCTGCACCTTGTCGCGGGGCGCGCCGGTCAGGCGCTCGTCCGAGATGATGCGAATGCGCGGATGCAGCGCCTCGTCTGCGGCGGCAAGGCGCGCCACGGCATCGCCGGTCCAGCGGATGATGCCTTCGGAGGTGAGCACGAACTGCTCGTCCGGCGCATTGCCCAGCTTTTCGGCGCGCGCGTTGATCTCGCCGGCGAGCACCGCTTGCGCTGCAGCCTGCAAGGCTTTCGCATCGGAGCCGGCTTCCGCCGCATCCGGTGCAAAGGTGAAGCCATCGAGACGGCCGATGACATGGCCTTCGACGATGACTTCGCCGGTCTTGCCGATTTCAGTATTCAAGCTCGTGTTCTCCCGCAGGCGGCGCATCAATACACTGGTCCGGCGATCAACGAAACGCTCAGTCAAGCGTTCATGGAGCGCATCCGATAATTTATTTTCGACCTCCCGCGCGATCCCCTGCCAGCGTTCCGGGTCTTTCAGCCAGTCCGGGCGGTTGGCGACGAAGGTCCAGGTGCGGATCTGGGCGATTCGGGCCGACAGCGTGTCGATGTCGCCGTCGATGCGGTCGGCCTGGGTGACCTGGGACTCGAACCAGGCATCGGGAATGCAGCCCTTGCGCATCAGGAAGCCGTACAGCGTGGTCACCAGCTCGGCATGGGCGGCCGGCGACAGCTTTCTGTAGTCCGGGACCTGGCAGGCTTCCCAGAGCCGCTCCACGGCGGCCTTGCCATGCGCGATATCGCGCACCTCGCCGTCGCGGGCGGCGTGATCGAGCACGCGCATGTCCTCGGCGATCGGCGCGCGCGTCAGCGTCTCGTGGCCGGGGGCGAGGTTCAGCGAGACCTGGAGCGCGCCGAGCGAGGAGAAATCGAGCTTGGAATTGCGCCATTGCAGCACCTTCACCGCATCGAAGGTGTGGTTCTGCAGCGCGTTGACGAGCTCGGGCTCGAACGGCGCGCAGCGGCCCGTCGTGCCGAAAGTGCCGTTGCGGGTGGCGCGGCCGGCGCGGCCTGCGATTTGCGCGAATTCGGACGGCGTCAGGCGGCGGAACTGATAGCCGTCGAACTTGCGGTCGGAGGCGAAGGCGACGTGGTCGACGTCGAGATTGAGGCCCATGCCGACGGCATCGGTGGCGACGAGATAATCGACGTCGCCGTTCTGGAACATCGCCACTTGCGCGTTGCGTGTGCGGGGCGACAGCGAGCCCAGCACCACGGCGGCGCCGCCATGCTGGCGGCGGATCAGCTCGGCAATCGCGTAGACTTCATCGGCCGAGAACGCGACGATGGCGGTGCGGCGCGGCTGGCGCGTGATCTTGCGGTCGCCGGCGAATTCGAGCTGCGACAATCTGGGCCGCGTGATCATGGACACGCCCGGCAACAGGCGCTCGATGATCGGGCGCATGGTGGCGGCACCCAACAGCAGCGTCTCGTCGCGGCCGCGGCGGTTGAGGATGCGATCGGTGAAGACGTGGCCGCGCTCGAGATCGGCGGCAATCTGGACCTCGTCGACGGCGAGGAAGGAGACGTCGATATCGCGCGGCATCGCCTCGACGGTCGAGACCCAATAGCGCGGGTTCTTCGGCTTGATCTTCTCCTCGCCGGTGACGAGCGCGACGCTGGCCTCGCCGGCTCTGTCGGCGATCTTGTTGTAGACCTCGCGCGCGAGCAGGCGCAGCGGCAGGCCGATCATGCCCGAGGGATGCGCCAGCATCCGCTCGATGGCGAGATGGGTCTTGCCGGTGTTGGTCGGACCAAGCACCGCAGTGACGCCCGCACCGGGTGCGCGCTCAGAGGCGAAGGGGGAGGAGGAAAAAGCCATGTCTATCGGATTAGGTAATGGCGATTTGGGCGAATGTCAGTGCTATCCGGGGCGGTGTGGGGGCTTGCTCTTCGTTCCTCATCCTGAGGAGCGCGTCAGCGCGAAGGATGAAGGCCCGGCTGGTGCTGCCGGGCAAGCCAAGCCCCTCGCCCTTCGAGACGGCCGCTTGCGCGGCCTCCTCAGGGTGAGGGGCACACCGTGAGCGTGGAAAACGCCCTCCCCGAATCCCGCGCAACTGTCTCACTTTGCGACGCTTTTCCCGTTCGCTTTAAGCTTCGGAACGACTCTAGAACGAATCGCGGCCGAATCGCTGACTCCCCTGCGAGTCCCGTTCCGTTCACGCAACATGTCGCGGGACTCGTCTTGGTTGCGCACTAGATGGAGTTTTGCGGAGACGCACAAGCGACCGGGGTGGTTAAAGCTGGGGACGGCGACGAGTCGAATCAGAATCGGGGAGGAGTCAAATGGATTCGCGTCTTCGTCATGCGCGGGCTTGACCCCGCGCATCCATCGAAAGACGAGCATGGCCGGGTCAAGCCCGGCCATGACGGCCTTCCGAACTCATTGTTACGAAAACAACCCCATGCACAGTAGGTAAGTGCTTGATTTTGCTAGGCCGCCACCGAACGCTCGTCATTCCGGGGCGCGACGCAGTCGCGAGCCCGGAATCCATCGTGAAACCGTCGCTGTAGCCTGATGGATTCTCAGGTGCGCAAGGGCGCACCATAGTTGGCGCCAAGGGGCGCGCCCCGGAATGACGGCGGAGAGAGCGGTGCGGCCTCCTCGCCTACTGCGTCTTCGCGACGCGTGGCGGCTGGGGCGACGTGATGAAGCTCGTCGCTTCCAGCATGGCCGGCCCTAGGGGCGTCGGCACTTTCAGCCAGAACGGGACCAGGATGCGCGTGCCGGCGATCGGGGCGAACGCGATCTCCATGTTGCGCTGGGCGGCGAGGTATTTGATCACCGGGCGGTCGGGAATGTAGCCGGCGATGGGCACGAAATAGATCGCGCAGACCACGACCGGGCCACGATAGCCCTTCTCCGCCTTCACTGTCTCCATGCGCTTGAAATCGAGCTTGAGCTCGTAGCGCATGCGGCCGTCGAACACCGGCGCGGAGCTGTGGCAGGCATCCTGCGAGACGGGATCGCCGGTGCCGGGCACGCGCAGCAGCGAGGCCGTCATCGGGTCCCAGACGCCGCGGCGGTGCGCCTCGGTGACGACGATACGGTCCGGATCGACCGGCGGCTCCGGCAAAATCGCAAAATCCTTCACATTGCCCTTGTCGAGGGTGATGCGGATCTCTTCGGTCTTCTTCTGGGTGGTGGTGGAGGCCTGGTAGCCGGTCGCAACCAGCGCGCCACCAACGACGCGCCCCTGGCTGGCGCCGGTGCCGGACCCGCCCGTGAACGACTTCAAAAGCCCCGTGGTGCCGCCGGCGGCCGCCGCCGAGAACACGTCGTCCTGGATATCGATGTTCCAGGCGCCCTTGCCGACGGGAATGCCCGCCAGCGTCGCCTCATATTGCGCCTCGAGCTTGCCTTGCGCCGCCGCCGGCGCCACGCCGGACGCCAGGCCCAGCAGGCCACAAAGCGCCATCAGCCGGCCGGCCGGACGCAGACAGGCTGAGCGCAGGACTTGCGCGAAATGAAGCGTTGTCGGCACGAAACAATCCAATCAGAGCGCGATGTGTTGTTACTTAAGCCAAAACCGGCGGCAAACAATGTGTCGGGGCGTGCAGCCCCGGGAACTCCACCGACTCTTCGACGGCGAATACGCCCTTTATGTGATGGTAAGACGCGACAATCATTGCCGTTTTGGTGATTGGAAGGTAACGGGGGGCGCTTCGGCCTCGCCGCTGTCATGCCCCGCGAAGGCGGGGCATCCAGTACGCCGCAGCCTCTCGACTATGGCCGCCCCGCCGCGGAGTACTGGATCGCCCGCCTTCGCGGGCGATGACACCGAGGGTGGGGCGCAAAACTCGCATCCCAACAGCCCCAAATCCTTGACTACCCGCCCCTTCCCCCCTATACGTCCGCCCGCTCCCTGCAAGGACGACAGAATTTGCCCCCGTGGCGCCGAGATGGCGGCCGCACTCGTTGGGGGTTCGAACTATAAGGATTTCTACCATGTCTCGCCGCTGCGAACTGACGGCCAAGGGCCCCCTCGTCGGCCACAAGGTCAGCCACTCCAACATCAAGACCAAGCGCCGCTTCCTGCCGAACCTCGTCAACGTGACGTTCATCTCGGAAGCTTTGGGGCGCAACGTGCGCCTGCGCGTCTCCACCAACGCGATCAAGAGCGTCGACCACAATGGCGGCCTCGACCCCTTCCTGCTCAAGGCCAACGCCGACGCGCTCTCCCCGCGCGCCCTCGAGCTGAAGCGCGCCATCCAGAAGAAGGTCGGCGACACGCAGCCGGCGAAGCAGGCGAGCTGAGATTTTACGGAATTGGGCGGGGGCTAAGTTGCGTCGCGTGGCGTAGGCTTAGCCGAGTAGAGTTTGAGTAGCGGCCGGATCGGGAGATCCGGCCGTTTTTGTTGGTGGGCCGCAGAATTACACAACAAGCGCCTCCCGCCAACAAGCTCTAGTTGTTGCCTACAGCTCTCGTTAAGCTTCGGCTTTCAATTAGACGAGTCTGCTCGCATGCGAATTACCTCTATTGAATTGACCAATGTGGGCCCGTTGAAGCGAATCTCTGTATGCGGCATGGCCGACATCGTTGTGTTCGCAGGTCCCAATGGTGTCGGTAAAACCCACATTAGTTCCGCGTTGGTTGGCTTCGCCCAAAATCCAGGCGCGTCTTCAAATGTGCACATGACGGTAGAGGCTACCTGTGATGACGAACGCGAACGATGGGGCAAGTCAACACTAGACCCTCGAAATGGCAATGACGCTGGGCTGCTCCGAACAACATTGCAGAGGAATCAACGACGCAATCAGTACAAGAGTTCATTTCTCAATTTCGATAGCGATCGCGCAATCCGAAACGTATCACAATACGCATTCGGCTGGGATATCGGCGATCCTCTCTCAGAAGAACTAAACTGGAATATGTCGTTCTTCCCAATGTCGAGCCGACATGACGACGTCCGCCACTCGCTGTTTAGGATGGTGGAAGGCCAAAAAAGGCAAATTGCTGAGGAAGCACTTGCTCGTCAAAGCGCTGGCGAGACAGCTATGCCGTTGGACATCCCAGACATTCTAAGACCATTCAAGGATGCTTTTTGGCATCTGTTGGCACCCAAGAGGCTCATTGAAGTAAATACACGAGACCAACAAATCTATTTCGAAACGGAGGGGATAAAGCTGCCCATCGAACGCCTGAGTTCAGGCGAACGCGAAGTAATCAACATTGTGTTCGATTTCATATTGCGAGGCCCCGAAGATTGCATAATCGTTTTCGATGAGCCTGAACTGCATCTGCACCCCGAGCTCAGCTACAAACTCCTGCAAACGTTGGTTTCTGCGGGCAAACGCAATCAATTCTTGTTCTCTACTCACTCACCAGAAATAATATCTGCGTCGCTCGAAAATACAGTGGTATTCGTGAGACAGCCTCAAGCTGACCTCGACAACCAGGCCCTGATTGTTAATCGGGACGATCAAACGCATCACGCTCTGCAGGCACTAGGGCAATCGATAGGCGTCATTTCTCTCGGAAAAAAGCTAGTTCTAATCGAGGGCGAAGAAGCCAGTCTCGACAAGTTGACGTATGGCGCGATCCTCAAAAATCGCTTTCCAGAATTTGTTCTTGTGCCAGCCGGCGGCAAAGATTCGATTAGATCGTTTGCGGATGCATACTCTAACATAGTGAGTAAGACGATCTGGGGTGTTCGCTTCTATCTTCTTTGCGATCGCGATGCTGCAATTGTTGTAGGGCGCAATGCACTAGCGAAAGATCAATCGAACCGAATAACGGCTTTGCCTAGGTATCACCTAGAAAACTACTTCCTAGATGAACAGACCTACGCAACCTGCTTCGAACAGATCGAGCCTCCCGACTCCTGGCTGCGGAACGTCGCAGAGATAAGGAAGCGATTACTAAAAATTGCTGCGGAAGCAGTCCCTTATGCAGTTGCCCTGAACGTCACTGCCGAGATCCGAGCGAAAGTTGGCAATGTGAGCGTGATGCCCAGAGGGGCAGTTGAAGCAAGATCGCCAGCAGCCCTGTGTCAATTGATGGAAGCGAAATTGGACAACGAACTAACCCGAGTTCAAGCAGGACTGGACAGAAAACTAGTGGGCGACTTAGTAAACTCGGAGTTTGAGCGACTCTCAAAAGCGGTCGCAACTGACGATCCAATATGGAGAGCCGACCTTCCAGGCAGGTTTATACTCAACAAGTTCGCATCAGAGGCGGACATGTCCGTTGGCCGACTCAAGCAACTGTACCTGCACCACGTAGAACCAGAGAAGGTCTTCCAAGATATCATTGCAATATTCGAGCGCTTCAAAAGCGCGGCCTAACGTTTAGCAAACCGCTTAGACACTTCAAGTCGTTGAGACTAACTGGACATGAAGAACTTGGTCATTTGCTGCGATTGGATAAACAGCGAACGCGGAGACAACATTTCCAATGTGTTGAAGTTCTATCATTGCCTCCGAAAGAATGAGAGCAACACGGTTCAACAACTAGTCTACTACGATTCTGGTGTGGGGGCTCCGGGGCCAGCGGGAAGCGTGTGGGTCAGATTGCGGGAGAATTTTCAATCTACCCTTGGACTCGCAACAGGCTACAGATTCGACGACAGCGTACTGTCCGCCTACGAGTTCTTGATCCGCAACTACCAAGAGGGAGATCATATCTATCTTTTTGGATTCTCTCGGGGAGCGTATTCAGTGCGAACACTTGCCGGTTTAATCCATGCAGTGGGGTTACTTTCGCCGGAACAGGCTAACTTCATGTCAAGTAGGCTGATTGCCTACAAACAATGCTCCGCATTTGAGCCGCGCGATTTCCCCGGCATTGCAAAGGCGCAAAACGGTGTAGCCCTAGAAACCATTGGCTACGACAACCTCACCTATTTGACTACTTTCTGGCCCACTCGCTGGCCGACTATACGCATGATCGGCGCTTGGGATACGATCGCGAACGTTGTGATTCCTCGCCCTGATCGCTTCTTTTTTCCGAGCCTCGAGGAGCTTGCTTACACAAAACGTAACCCCAGTGTTCAAACGTTTCGTCAAGCTATCTCAATTGACGAGCGACGATGCATGTTTCGTCTAAAGGAGTGGGATGACTCACAAATCTTCGTGCGCGATCGCTTCGCTCAATTTGAAAAGCTAGAACCGCAGGATAGCTTGCAAGTGTGGTTTGCTGGCGCCCACGCAGACATCGGCGGTGGATATTCAGAGGCTGAAAGTGCGCTGTCGAAGTATTCCCTTCTCTGGATGATTGAGGAAGCTGCAAAATGCGGTCTCAGCTTTGATCCGCAAGTTGTAAACCAGCTTGCTTGGGGAATTCCAACAGAGG
The DNA here is from genome assembly GCF_044909005.1 of Bradyrhizobium sp. USDA 223. Taxonomy (NCBI): domain Bacteria; kingdom Pseudomonadati; phylum Pseudomonadota; class Alphaproteobacteria; order Hyphomicrobiales; family Nitrobacteraceae; genus Bradyrhizobium; species Bradyrhizobium sp. USDA 223. Next base: position 6,949,891 of record NZ_JBIYDR010000001.1, on the reverse strand, counting down.
GTAGTCCCTTCAAGCATACCCCTCCTGACTTCGCGGGACCTCTGCATGATTCGATGACGGCGGTCTGGCGATTGCTCGAATTTGTTCCGAAGAGTGCGAAGTACCAAGAATGGCCAGAGCGTAGATCGATTCTCGGCTTCTACATCCCTGATTGCGAGCCGCGGGTCATCCCCGAAGGAGCAATAGTCCACGAGTCCGTCGTCAGGCGTATGGATCGACTTTCCAGCTATCGACCGATTAATTTGCCCCGAGCTTACGGCACTTTTCCACTTTCTGCCTTACCTCGCTAAGCTCTCAAACGGGCGACCTCGGGTGACGAGTCTTTTTGCGGAGGAAAGTCGTACTGGTCACTTCAGGAAGAGGCATTCGGCCCCATTTTCCGCTATACTCGCCCCGGTAGCATCCCCCGGAGGCGCATCCCATGGACACCGCGCACAATCCCGACCCCCACCCCGCCGGCAAGAACCTCGTCATCTGCTGTGACGGCACCGGCAACGAGATCTCGGAGAACATCTCCAACGTCCTGAAGCTCTATCGCTGCCTGCGCAAGACGGACAAGACGCAGCCGCTGCAGATGCTGCCCTGCGATCCCGCGCCGGCAACCGCAGCGCCACCCGTAAACACCCCGCGCGCGCGTTAACCGTCCATTAACCAACGCACCCTAGCCTGCGGTAATCGTCCAGCCATCATTAGCTCGAAATGCCTTCCCGGTTCGCTCCAGGAGAAGCGCCGATGTGCGTTGCGTTGTTGACGTATGCCGATCTCAGTGCCCGCCTCGATATCTCGCGCGAGGCCGCGCGGTCGCTGGCGAGACGTCGCGGCCTGCCGCGCTCGCGCTCGGCGGACGGCAAAGCCCTGGTGAGCGTCGATCTCGCCGCGCTCCGGTACACGCCCCGCTCACGAAAGGGCCGCCGGGCAGACCCCATCGATGCCTCCATGGCAAAGATCGAGGCAATCAAGTCCCAGGCCCTCAAGGCGGAGATCGCGCGGCTCGAATCCGTCGCAACTGCCTACAGGACCGTGTTCGAGCGCGAGCGCGAGCGTGCCGATCGCCTCGCCGTCGAGCTGACGCAGGCGGCCGCCGAGACGACGGCCGCCAATGCGTGGGCGGCACGACTGGAAGACGAAGTGACGGCGCTGCGGAGCGATCGCCGCCCTGGCGGGACGCTCGCGGGATACGCCGCGCGTCGATTGGGACATCTGGCCGCTTCCATCGTCAAAGCAGACCGCGCGGCTTGCAGGTAGCACTCGAGATTTTCTTTAATCCCCGGCTTGCCGGACCAATCGCGAGGGAAAAATGGCAGGCAATATCGATATCCATGAAATGAAAGCCCGCATCGTCGTGTTCGGCGTCGGCGGCGCCGGCGGCAATGCCGTCAACAACATGATCACGGCCGGGCTGCAAGGGGTCGAGTTCGTGGTCGCCAACACCGACGCGCAGGCGCTGGCGATGTCGAAGGCGAAGCGCCTTATCCAGCTCGGCACCCGGGTGACCGCAGGCCTCGGCGCCGGCTCGCAGCCGGAACTGGGACGCGCCGCGGCCGAAGAGGCGATCGACACGATCCGCGATCAGCTGACCGGCGCGCACATGGTGTTCGTGACGGCCGGCATGGGCGGCGGCACCGGCACCGGGGCTGCACCCGTCGTGGCCAGGATCGCGCGCGAACTCGGCATTCTCACCATCGGCGTGGTCACCAAGCCGTTCTACTTCGAGGGCCAGCGCCGCATGCGCTTTGCCGAAGCCGGCATCGAGGAGCTGCTGAAGACGGTCGACACCCTCTTGATCATCCCGAACCAGAACCTGTTCCGGGTGGCGAGCGAGAAGACCACGTTCGCCGATGCCTTTGCCCTTGCCGACCAGGTGCTTTATTCGGGCGTGGCCTGCATCAGCGACCTCATCGTCAAGGAAGGCCTGATCAATCTCGATTTTGCCGACGTCCTCTCCGTCATGAAGGAGAAGGGCAAGGCCATGATGGGACGGGGCGAGGCTTCCGGCGAGAAGCGCGTGCTCGCCGCCGCTGTCGCAGCGATCTCCAATCCATTGATCGAAAATCCCTCGATCAAGCGCGCCAGTGGTCTCATCATCTCCATCACCGGCGGCAAGGATCTCATGCTGTACGAGGTCGACGAAGCGGCAACCCGCATTCGCGACGAGGCCGACCCCGACGCCAACATCATCGTCGGCGCGTCCTTTGACGAAAGCCTCGAAGGCATCGTCCGCGTCTCGGTGGTGGCGACCGGAATCGATAATCTCGATCCGGCGCAGGCGCACCCGGTGGAAACCGCCCTCACGCAGCTCGCCGGCAGGCTGCGCAGCGACGGCCGCCGCATTGCCGATCGCATCGAGCGCAGCGCCGCCCTTCCGCAAGCGGGCAGCCCGCCGCTCCGCCCGCAGCCGCATCACCCCGTGGGGCCACCGGCAAGGCCGGGCCTGGACTATGCGCGGCAGGCGGCGCTTCAGCCGCTCGATCCTTACGGCCGCGCGCCTGCGCGCAATGCGCCCGACGAGGCCGTTCTCGATATCCCGGCCTTCCTGCGCCGCGCGGCGAGCTGAGTGGTGGCCCAACACTAGATCGTCATCCCGGGGCGCGACGAAGTCGCGAGCTATGATGCGCAATTGCGCATCTGAGGATCCATTTGGCCGCAGTGACTGTTGAGGGATGGATTCCGGGTTCGCGCCAAGAGGCGCGCCCCGGAATGACGGCGTAGAGCGTGCACAGCCGCCGATGCTTCACGCCGCCGTGCTGCGCGGGCTCTCGGCGGTTTCCTTCTTGTCCGTTTCCTTGTCGCGGGACAGCCAGGCCGGAAAGCGAAGCAGGCGTTCGTTGGTGTCCTTCGGCAGCTCGATGGGCGGCGCTTCAACGGCCGAACTCGGCAAGTCCAGCGCTGCCTGGCCGGATCGCACCGCATCCGCGCGCTGATCCAGTTCACGCAAGAGGGGATCGAGCACGCTGTCGATCTCGGTCGCCACCGACACCAGGAAACTATTGAGCTCGCGCGCCTCGGGCACAACTGCCGCAGCCGATTCGACCGCCCTGGAGAGACCGTCGACGACAGGTGCAAACGCGCCGGCGGCTTGCTTGATTCGCGTCTTGATCAGTTCGATCTCGCTCAGGACGCGCTCACGCTCCCGCCTTTTCTTCTCCTCCGAAAGGCGAGCTTCAATTTCGGCGATCTGGGCCGTCAGGGTCGTCGCTTCGGATGCGAGCGCATCACGTCTTCCGCGCGCGCGATCGAGATCGCGGCAGAGATTGTCCACTAAGTCGTCCCTTGCGAACATGGCTTTGCTCCATAGGACAGGCGTTCTGCCCTGTAGGACGGCCTTGACGCGAACCACCAGCCTCGCCACCGACCGGATGGCCGGATCGGCCGAAACAGGCATCAATTTCCGTCGCGTCACATGGGCCGACATGGTGATCCCCCATCGTCAACATTAGGCGACCGCATGGTTAACAAGAGGTTAATGTCAACAGACGATGCGGCCATGGGGCTGCTTGCCGGCGGCGCCGCCTTCCTCTCCTCGCTGCCGCTCATTTTCCGCTATACTCGCCCCGGTAGCATCCCCCGGAGGCGCATCCATGGAGACCGCAGCCAGTTCCGAACACAAGCCCGCCGGCAAGAACCTCGTCATCTGCTGTGACGGCACCGGCAACGAGATCAGCGAGAACATCTCCAACGTCCTGAAGCTCTATCGCTGCCTGCGCAAGACGGACAAGACACAGCCCAGGCAGATGGTGTTCTACGATCCCGGGGTCGGCACCATGACGGAGCCGTCGACGTGGGGGCGCTGGAAGGCCAACATCAAGCTGGTGTGGGGGCTCGCCACCGGCTACGGGCTCGATGACAACGTGCTGTCGTCCTATTGCTTCCTGGTGCAGCACTACGCGCCCGGCGACAGGATCTATCTGTTCGGCTTTTCGCGCGGGGCCTACACGGTGCGCGTGCTGGCGGGGCTGATCCACAAGATCGGCCTGATCTCGCCGGAGCAGGCGAACCTCGCAGGGTCAGGCCTCATCGCCTACAAGCAATATTCCGGCAGCGGGCGCGGCAACGACGTCGAGGATATCAAGAACATCGTGTTCGACGAGAGCGGGCCGCTGCCGAAGGACGAATTCGACCTCGCCGCGCAGTTCGCGCGCATCACCTCGACGCGCTGGCCGACCATCCATTTCGTCGGCGTCTGGGACACGGTGGCGAGCGTGATCGTGCCGCGCGCCGACCGCTTCTACTGGCCGAGCCTGGAGGAGCTCGCCTTCACGCTGCGCGATCCCAGCATCAGGATCTTCCGGCAGGCGATCGCGATCGACGAGCGGCGGCGCATGTTCCGCCTGAAGCGATATGCGGAGCCGCAGGAATTCTGGAGCAACCGCTACGTGCCTGATGAGAAGAAGGTGCCGCAGGACATCATGCAGGTGTGGTTCGCCGGCGTGCATTGCGACGTCGGCGGCGGCTATCCGGAGGCCGAGAGCGGTGAGTCCAAATACCCGCTGCTGTGGATGATCGACGAGGCCGAGAAGGCCGGGCTGAAGTTCAACCCGCGCACGGTGAACCAGCTCGCCTGGGGCATCCAGCGCAAGAACTCGCCGTTCACCTATGTCGAGCCCGCTTTTACCGGGAAGAGCGGCATGCTGCACGATTCCATGACTGCGGTCTGGCGCGTGCTGGAGTTCTTGCCGAAGCGCGCGAGATACCGGGAATGGCCGGAGCGGAAAGTCTATTTCGGCTTCTACATCCCCGATGCCGAGCCGCGCCTGATCCCCGAAGGCGCGCATGTGCATGAGAGCGTGCTGAAGCGCATGGCGGTGGAGCCGGGCTACCGGCCGGTGAACTTGCCGAAGGATTATTTGACGGTGCCGATGCCGGTGCCGCCGGGGGTGGATGTGGCGGCGGGGGCGGAGGTGGAGGGCGTGACGGGGTGAGGTGGCATGGCGCGCTTATCCCCTTGGAGAGCAGGGCTATCGCATGTGACTCGTGGCGGCGGCCTGCGCGCACGCCTCGTCCTTCGAGACGGCGCTGACGCGCCTCCTCAGGATGAGGCTAATCAGCATCAGTGCTCGTTGAAACTGCTGCCGCGCACTCCGCCCTCATCCTGAGGAGCCCGCCCAAGGCGGGCGTCTCGAAGGATGACCGCAGGGAAAAGCTCTCAAATGGGATAGCCCTGCCCCTCCCAGGGGAGGGTGGCAGCCCGCTACCGCCGCTTTCCGCATTCGCTGACACTTTTCGTTAAAATTCTCCGGCGCGCCTTAGGCGGATCGCATCAACTCTTTTCCATGATTGGGACAGATCAGCCGCCGCGACCTGCGGAGTTGGAGGAGACGTGCCAATGCATCCGCGCAAGTTTGTCCGTGTGAAGCCCGCGGGCCTGGTGTCACGCCAGGCCAAGATCATCACCGACCCGCGCGCGCCGGTGATCCCGTGCACGCTGATCGACTATTCGCCCGGCGGGGCCTGCGTCGATCTCGGCGGCCAGGTGAATATCCCTGATCGCTTCGAGCTGCTCCACGTCAACACCAAGAAGCGCTGCCGCATCGCCTGGAAGCGCGGCACGCGCGTGGGCGTGGTGTTTTAAGGGATAGCGGCCGGGGGGCCTCTGCCGGGTGGCAAGGCGCCGCGAGCTTTCCCCGTCGCCATCCTTCGAGACGCCCGCTTTCGCGGGCTCCTCAGGATGAGGGTGGAGCGCGCGGCGGCAATCTCGACCGGGCACCGGCGCTGATGAGCCTCATCCTGAGGAGGCGCGTAGCGCCGTCTCGAAGGACGAGGCGTGCGCGCCGGCCGTCGCTACATCTCATCTTGCAACAGCCCCGCCCCCGCGCTGCGAAACGGCCAGCGTCTTCGCGGATGACTGACGTGGCGGGGTCGGGTAGATTGCGGTCACAACAACAACGAATTGTCCGGGGAGGACAGGCGTGCACCAGGGACGTGTCGTGTTCGGCGCGATCGAGGAGGTCGTGTTCGGCCATCCTGCGGCCGAAGCCATCGTCGCGCAGATGAACCGGCTGGGAACAAGCCGCGCCTTCCTGATGGTCTCGGGGACGCTGAACCGGCAGACCGACGAAATCACCAAAATCAGGGACGCGCTCGGCTCCCGCTGCGTCGGCCTGTTCGACGCGATGCCGGCGCATACGCCGCGCGAGGCGGTGATCGCGGCGACACAAGCGGCGCGCGCGGCGGAGGCGGATCTGATCGTCACGGTGGGCGGCGGTTCCATCACCGACGGCGCCAAGGCGGTGCAGCTCTGCCTCGCCAACGGCATCGACGATATCGGCGGCATCGACCGCATCCGCGTGCACAAGGGCATTGCGCCCGAGATGAACGCCCCTCACGTGCGGCAGGTCAGCGTGCCGACCACGATTGCCGGCGGCGAGTTCTCATCGATCGCTGGAGTCACCGACCGCGCGAGCCACGTGAAGCAGATGCTGCGGCATCCGCTCGCGGTGCCGCGCGCGACCATACTGGATCCTGCCATTACCGTGCACACGCCGGAATGGCTGTTCCTGTCGACCGGCATCCGGGCAGTCGACCATTGCGTCGAGGCGATCTGCTCGCGCGAGACGCATCCTTACGCCGATGCGCAAGCGGTCAAGGGCCTCGCCATGCTCGCCGACGCGCTGCCGCGGGTGAAGGCCGACCCTAGCGATCTCGATGCGCGGATGGACGCGCAGATCGGCACCTGGCTGTCGATGGGCGCGCTTGCGGCCGGCGTGCCCATGGGCGCGAGCCACGGCATCGGCTACGTGCTGGGCGGGGCCTTCGACGTGCCGCACGGCTACACCTCCTGCGTCATGCTGCCGGCGGTGATGCGATGGAACGCGCGCGACAATGCCGAGCGGCAGACGATCGTCGCGGCCGCCATGGGCTATCCCGGCCGTGACGCCGCCGACGTGCTCGATGCCTTCATCCGCTCGCTCGGCATGCCGCGCAGCCTCGCCGACGTGCGCATCTCGCCGGAGCATTTCGATGCGATCGCACAAGCCGCGATGCGCACGAACTGGATTCCGCGCAACCCGCGCAGGATCGAAGGTCCCGCCGATGTGCGCGAGATCCTGCTGCTCGCCGCCTGACGGCTGCTGCGGGAACAAAGTCTCGCGGATCGTGTGAGGGTTGTACCGGATAGCGCGCACCGCAAGCGCCACAAGATCTGCTGTCGTCCCGGGGCGCGACGAAGTCGCGAGCCCGGGACCCATAACCCCAGGAAGGAGTTGCGGCATGAGCTGGCAACTCCGAGTCTTCGCCAAACATCTTCCTGGGGTTATGGATCCCGGATCTGCGCGCGCTGAGGGCGCGCTTGTCCGGGATGACGACCGGGTTTCAAAGCACTATCTCTTCGCACCTGCACTCTCACATCGCGAGAGAAGCACCTCAGATATTCCGTCATCCGAATTGTCGAGAGCGCAGCTGGCCTTGCGGGTTGCCTCGCTGCACGCGCCTCGCTATCGTCTGGATCAACAGGCCGCAAAAGGCCGAGGTCCAGGGAGGATGAGCATGCGGAGCGTGTGGGCGCTCGCCGCAATGGCGGCGTTATCTGTGCTGACGGCCTCAACTGCCACGCTCGCCGGCGAGCCCAAGCAGGGCGGCATCTTGCGGATGTATCACCGCGACAGTCCGGCCAACGCCTCGATCCTCGAAGGCGCGACCTATTCGATCAACATTCCCTTCATGGGGGTGTTCAACAATCTCCTCATCTACGATCAGCACATCGCGCAGAACAGCCCCGATACGCTGCGGCCGGACCTCGCCGAAAGCTGGTCCTGGAGCAGCGACAACAAGAAGCTGACGTTCAAGCTGCGCCAGGGCGTGAAATGGCACGACGGCAAGCCGTTCACCTCGGCCGACGTCAAATGCAGCTTCGATCTGTTGATGGGCAAGTCGCAGCAGAAGCTGCGGCAGAATCCGCGCAAGGCCTGGTACAGCGAGGTCAACGAGGTCACGACCAATGGCGAATTCGAGGTCACCTTCGACCTGAAGCGGCCGCAGCCCTCGCTGCTGGCGATGCTCGCCTCCGGCTACACGCCGGTCTATCCCTGCCACGTCTCGCCGGCGGACATGCGCACAAATCCGATCGGGACCGGGCCGTTCAAGTTCGTCGAGTTCAAGGCCAATGAATCGATCAAGCTGACGCGCAATCCCAACTATTGGAAGAAGGGTCTGCCCTATCTCGACGGCATCGAATACACCATCATCACCAACCGCTCGACCGCGATCCTGGCCTTCGTCGCCGGCAAGTTCGACATGACCTTTCCGACGCACATCACGATCCCGCTTTTGAAGGACATCAAGTCGCAGGCGCCGAACGCGACCTGCGTCGTCGAGCCGACCAACGTCTCGACCAACATCATCGTCAATTCCACCTCCGCGCCGTTCGACAACATCGACATTCGCCGCGCCATGGCGCTCGCGCTCGACCGCAAGGCGTTCGTCGACATCCTGTTCGAAGGCCAGGGCGACATCGGCGGCACCATGCTGCCGCCGCCGCAGGGCCTCTGGGGCATGCCGAAGGACAGGCTGGAGACCATTCCGGGCTATGGCCGCGACATCAACGCCAACCGCGAGGAAGCCAGGAAGCTGATGCAGAAGGCGGGCTACGGTCCGGACAAGCGCCTCGCCGTGAAAGTCTCGACGCGCAACATCGCGGAATATCGCGACCCCGCCGTGATCCTGATCGACCAGCTCAAGACCATCTATATCGACGGCGAGCTCGACGTCGTGGAAACCGCGAACTGGTTCCCGAAGGTCGCGCGCAAGGATTACATGCTCGGCCTCAACCTGACCGGCAATGCCGTCGACGATCCCGACCAGTCGTTCTACGAGAACTATGCCTGCGGCTCGGAGCGGAATTACACCAATTACTGCAACAAGGAGATCGAGAAGCTGTTCGACGTGCAGTCGCAGGAGACCGACCTCGCCAAGCGCAGGCCGCTGGTCTGGGACATCGACAAGAAGCTGCAGGAGGACGTCGCCCGCCCGATCATTTTCCATGCACGGGCCGGCACCTGCTGGCACCCGCACGTCAAGGGCGTCACGATCATGTCGAACAGCTCCTACAACGGCTTCCGCTACGAGGACGTGTGGCTCGACAAGTGACGCGACGCTAACGGCTAGCGCGGAGGGCGGTGATGTTTGCCTATCTGGTGCGGCGCCTGTTCCTGATGTTCGTGACCCTGTTCGGGATCTCGATCGTCATCTTCTTCCTGCTGCGCATCGTGCCGGGCAACATCGTCGACATCCTGTTCGCCGCCGCCGGCTATGTCGATCCCGCCGACAAGGCCAATCTGGAGAAAGAGCTCGGCATCGACCGTCCCTTGATCGTGCAATATTGGCACTGGATCAGCGGCTTCCTGCGCGGCGATTTCGGCTTCTCCTACGTCTCGGAGAAGCCGGCGCTGCAGGAGATCCTGCCGCGAATTCCGATCACGGCAAAGCTCGCCGGCCTCGCGCTGCTGTTCTCGGCATCGATCGGCATCCCCTTGGGCGTCATCAGCGCGGTGAAGCAGGGCACGAAGCTCGACTACGCGCTTCGCGTCGTCAGCCTCAGCGGCCTGTCGCTGCCCTCGTTCTGGCTCGGCCTTCTGATCCTCACCGCGTCGGTGGCGATGTTCGGGCAGATGCCGATCTTCAATCCCAATCCGAAGACCTGGCTGGAGGCGTTCGCGACCTACGCCGTGCCGGCCGCCGCCGTCGGCTTCCGCAGCGCGGCGCTGACCATGCGCATCACACGCTCCTCGATGCTGGAGGTGCTGCGGCAGGACTACATCCGCACTGCGCGCGCCAAGGGGGCATCCGAGGCGGCGGTGAACTATCACCACGCGTTGAAGAACGCGATCCTGCCCGTGATCACCGTGATCGGCATCGAGGCGGCGTTCCTGATCGGCGGCCTGATCGTCACCGAGACCGTGTTCAACATCCCCGGCGTCGCGCGCTTCCTGGTCGAGGCGATCCGCTGGCGCGACTATCCGATCGTGCAGAACCTCGTGATGTTCATCGCGGTCGTGGTGGTGTTCGCCAATTTCACAGTCGACATGCTCTACGCGGTGTTCGATCCGCGGATCAGGTACACGGATTAGCGCAATGATTGTCGTCCACACCGCGCTCGCGCGTTCCTTCACCTCTCCCCGCTTGCGGGGAGAGGTCGGATTGCATCGGAGATGCAATCCGGGTGAGGGGGAGTCTCCGCGAGTCCAACTCTCACCTCCCCCGTGGAGAGCCCCCCTCACCCCAACCCTCTCCCCGCAGGCGGGGAGAGGGGGAAGATAGAGCTCACATGGCCGCGATCGACTTCGACGTTGAGCTGAGGCGGGCCGGGGCGCATGCGACCGGGGGCTGGCGGCGCGTGCTGTTCATGGCGCAGCGGCACGTGCTGGGCGCGGCCGGGCTCGTCATCATGACATTGTTCGTGCTGACGGCGATCTTCGCCGATTTCATCGCGCGCTATGATCCGCTGACGGTGGATTCCACCCGCGCGCTGGCGCGCCCGAGCCTGGCGCACTGGATGGGCACCGATTCGTTCGGCCGCGACGTGTTCAGCCGCATCATCCACGGCGCGCGGATCTCGCTCGCGGTCGGCATCGGCTCGACCGTGCTCGGCGGCACCATCGGTGTGATCGTCGGCCTCACCTCCGGCTATCTCTCCGGCTGGGTCGATCTGGTGTTCCAGCGCGTCTCCGACGTGCTGCAGGCGCTGCCGCTGCTGGTGCTGGCGCTGGTGATGACGGCCGCGCTCGGGCCGTCGCTGCCGAACGTGATCATCGCCATCGCCATTCCGCTGATCCCGACGGTCGCGCGCGTCATCCGCGCCAACACGCTGGCGCTGCGCGAACAGCCGTTCGTGGAGGCCGCCAAGTCGATCGGCATGAGCGAGATTCGGATCGCGCTGCGCCACGTGCTGCCGAACACGCTGGCGCCGCTGATCGTGCTCGCCACCGCCCAGCTCGGCTCGACCATCCTGACCGAAGCTTCGCTGTCCTTCCTCGGCCTCGGCATTCCCGAACCCTATCCGTCATGGGGCCGCATGCTGTCCGAATCCGCCGCCGAATATGTCCGCACCGCGCCGTGGCTGGTGATCTTCCCGGGCGTCGCGATCAGCCTCGCCGTGTTCGGCGCCAATCTGTTCGGTGACGCCCTGCGTGACATCCTGGATCCGAGGCAGCGCGGCTGATGGCGGACAAGACCGATCTCGTGCTCGATGTGAAGAACCTGAAGACGGTGTTCTTCACCACTTCCGGCCTGTTCAGGGCTGTCGACGACCTCTCCTTCAGCGTCAGGCGGGGCGAGACGCTGGCGATCGTCGGCGAATCCGGCTGCGGCAAGAGCGTGACCGCGCTGTCGCTGATGCGCCTCGTGCCCGATCCGCCCGGCCGCATCGTCGGCGGCTCCGTCTCGCTGGAAGGCACCGACCTGCTGGCGCTGGATGAGGCGCAGATGCGCGCGGTCAGGGGCAATCGCATCTCCATGATTTTCCAGGAGCCGATGACCTCGCTCAATCCGGTGATGCGGATCGGCGATCAGATCGTCGAGGCCGTGCGGCTGCACCGGAACATCTCGGCGAAACAGGCGCAAGATATCGCCGTCGAGATGCTGCGGCTGGTGCGCATCCCCGAGCCGGCGCGGCGCGCGCGGGAATATCCGCACCAGCTCTCCGGCGGGATGCGCCAGCGCGCGATGATCGCGATGGCGCTGGCGTGCCGGCCGGCGCTCCTGATTGCGGATGAGCCGACCACCGCGCTCGACGTCACCATCCAGGCGCAGATCCTGGCGCTGATCCTCGACCTGCAGAAGGAGCTCGGCACCGGGCTCGTGCTGATCACGCACGATCTCGGCGTGGTCGCGCAGACCGCGCAGCGCGTGATCGTGATGTATGCGGGACGGAAGGTCGAGGAAGCCAGCGTCGAGGCGCTGTTCGCCGCGCCGAAGCATCCCTATACGCGCGGGCTGATGGCCTCGATCCCGGCCGTGCCGGCCTCCGGCGTCGCCGCGCCGGCGCGGCTGAACGAAATCCCCGGCACGGTGCCGTCGCTGGTGCGGCTGCCGCAAGGCTGCGCCTTCGCGCCGCGCTGCAAGCTCGCCATCAAGCGTTGCGAGGCCGAATATCCGCCGCTGGCGGATTGGGGCGGCGGCCATCTCGCCGCCTGCTGGCGCGCTGAAGAAGTCGCGGAGGTGGCATGACCGAGGCGCTGCTCGAAGTCACCGATCTCAAAAAGCATTACCCCGTGCGCGCCGGCGTGTTACGCCGGCAGGTCGGCACCGTGCACGCGGTCGACGGCGTCTCGTTCGCGCTTGGCACCGGGGAGACGCTCGGCCTCGTCGGCGAATCCGGCTGCGGCAAGTCCACGGTGGCGCGCAGCGTGCTGCGGCTGGTCGAGCCGACCTCGGGTCAGATCCGCCTCGACGGCGAGGACATCACGCATCTTTCGAAGACGGCGCTGCGCCCGCACCGCCGCTCGATGCAGATCGTGTTCCAGGACCCGTTCGCCTCGCTCAATCCGCGCATGACCGCCGGTGACATCGTCGGCGAGCCGATCGCCGTGCACGGGCTCGCGACCGGCAAGGAGCTGGAAGCACGGGTCGCAAGGCTGTTCGAGCAGGTGGGGTTGCGGCCCGACCAGATGCGCAACTTCCCGCATCAATTCTCCGGCGGCCAGCGCCAGCGCATCTGCATCGCCCGCGCGCTGGCGTTGGGGCCACGCCTGATCGTCTGCGACGAGCCGGTCTCCGCGCTCGATGTTTCTATCCAGGCGCAGGTGATCAACCTTTTGATCGACCTGCAGCGGCAGCACGGCTTTTCCTATCTCTTCATCGCGCACGACCTCGCCGTGGTCGCGCATATCAGCCACCGCGTCGCCGTGATGTATCTCGGCCGCATCGTCGAGATCGCCGACAAGGACGAGCTGTTCCGCAACCCCAGGCATCCCTACACCCAGGCCCTGCTCGCCTCAGTGCCGGTCGCCAATCCGCTGGCGAAGAAGCTCGCGCCGCTGGTCGACGGCGACGTGCCGAGCCCGGTCAATCCGCCGTCGGGCTGCGCATTTCACACCCGCTGCCGGTTTGCGATGGAGCGGTGCAAGACGCAGCGGCCGGCGCTGGTGGATGCCGGAGACGGGCATCAGGTGGCGTGTCTGCTCAATGACGGGACGGGGCGGAGCCAGTAGGGCGTGTACTCGTAAAAGCGATGTCAGCTCCTGAAGGAAGACAGGACATCTTCTGCTGGGCAGAGCGTTTCCGCTTGTGACCCATAGCCGACCTCGCCGCGTCGGGCAGCATCGCACCACCCGAGCTGCAGCTAGTTCACAGGTCCCCGTCCGCCGATCGTCTCCATGTCTGGCTGCTCGGGCCTGACGCCTTGGGCGCGGTTGACGAGCGTCGTGATCACCCAGAGCACGACACCGATGGCGATCAAGACCCCCGCGACCTGGTACTGGACCATCGCCCGTCCGGTCCATGGCCCGGCCAGGAATGCGCAGGAGATTGCCCCCAGCACCGGCAGGATCGTCGGCGTACGAAAATGGTCGTGTGCGACGTTGTCCTTGCGCAGCACCAGCACCGCGATATTGACCACCGTAAACACGCAGAGCAGAAGCAGCGCGGTCGTTCCGCCGAGCGCCGGCACTTCGCCGACAAAGGTGATCAGTGCGAATGCCAGCAGCGTGGTGAAGCCGATCGCGATGTAGGGCGTACGCCGGCTCGCATGCACCTTGCCAAGCACCGGCGGCAGCACATGCTCGCGGCTCATGCCGTAGACGAGCCGGCTCGCCATCAGCATGTTGATCAGCGCGGAGTTGGCCACCGCAAACATGGTGATGAAGCCGAAGATCCAGAGCGGAAAGTTCGGCGCGCCGGCCCTCACCACTTGCAACAGCGGCGTCTCGCCTTCGCCGAGCTTCTCCGGCGGAACCAGCGTAATCGCCGAGATCGAGACCAGCACGTAGATTGCGCCGGTGATGAGCAGTCCGGCAAGCAGCACGATTGGAAAATGCCGTGTCGGATCCTTGCATTCCTCCGCCATGTTGACGGAATCCTCGAAGCCGACCATGGCAAAGAACGCGAGCGTGGTCGCAGCGATCACCGGCCAGAACATGCCGGCATCGCCTGCCTTGAACTGCGTGACGCGCGAGACGTCACCCTGGCCGAGGCCGATCGCCCAAAGGCCGATGATGATGATGATCAAGAGGCCCGTTAGCTCGACGCAGGTCAGAACAACGTTCGCCTTGACGCTTTCGCCAACGCCGCGAAAGTTGACCGCGGCAACAACCGCCATGAAGACGAGCCCAGTCATGGTAATGCCGAACCCCGACAGGCCCAGGCCAAACGCGTTCGACATGTTTGCAGAGAAAGCGCGAGAGGCAGTGGAAGCGGAGGTAATCCCCGAGCACATCACCGCAAACGCAACGATGAACGTGATAAAATGGATGCCGAACGCCTTGTGGGTGTAGAGCGCGGCGCCTGCGGCCTTCGGATACTTGGTGACGAGTTCGAGATAGCTCAGCGCAGTGATCAGCGCCACGACGAAGGCGACGAGGAACGGCAGCCAGACGACGCCGCCCACCTGGTTGGCGACCTGGCCGGTGAGCGCATAGATGCCGGTGCCGAGAATGTCGCCGACGATGAAAAGCAGGAGGAGCCACGGGCCCATGACCCGGCGCAGGCTCGGCTCGGCATCGGTGTCGGGTGGAGCAGGTGTCGCGGCTTTCAAGGAAAGATCGGTCATCGCGCAGCCTCTCAACGGATCTCACGCACGCACTCTTGTCCGCAATGCTGATACCCGCTGTTGCGACCCACGAGTGCGTCTGGCGTCATTGCCACCACACAGCGTATTGGCTTTCACGCCGCACGGCCAAGACTTATTGTGGGGATGATCGATCTGCGATGTGGAAAGTGGGTGCGGGTGCGAAATGGAACCGAATGCAGGCTTGTTCTTTTGGCGAGTGACGTCCCGGGACAAAATCAGCCTGGTATTCAGCCTCCAGTGATGGTGCGAACACTACCCCTGCTACGCCGCTGTCCGTTCGCATGCCCTCCAACGGAGGGCTGGACCTGCTCGTTGTGCTTGCGCGAGTCTTTCCGTTGATGAGTGCAGCCCACCGCCTCGGTATTCAATACGTCGCCAGGAGGCGACCGGATCAGGTCGAGCGACTTATAGCGCCTGGCGAGGTCTCGAGGGCGACCTTCAAGATCACCACCGGACATTATGCAAGTTTAGGATGTAATTCGCCAGCCATCCGGATACAACGGCAGTGAGCGTGCAAAATTGGAGTGTTTGATGCCGAGACTACCGAGCGCCGATTTCCTCCATCGACTGGCAGATATCGCCGATCGCGAAACCTTGCCACGCTTTCGCACCGCCCTTGCCATCGATTCCAAAACTGGAGAGGGCTACTTCGACCCGGTGACCGACGCTGACCGGCAGGCCGAGATTGCTATTCGAGCTGCGATCGAGGCCGAATATCCCGACCATGCCATTCTGGGCGAAGAACTCGGTCTAACCGGAAGCGGTTCCTGCCGCTGGGTCTTAGACCCCGTGGATGGGACGCGTCCCTTCATCTGCGGCCTTCCCGTCTGGGGCACACTGATCGGGCTCACCGTCAATGGTCGAGCCGAACAGGGAATGATGAGCCAGCCCTTCACGCGTGAGCGTTTCTGGGCCACCGCCGATGGAGCCTGGTACGAATATGCAGGCAAGCGCGAGCGACTGTCCACGCGAGACGTCGGCACGCTGTCGCGGGCCATCCTGCATACGAACTCGCCTGATCGCTATGATGGTGAGCTCAAGCAGGCCTTCGATCGCCTTGCCGCCTCAGTCCGGATGACTCGCTACGGCGGCGAATGCTACGCCACTGCGATGGTCGCTGCTGGTCGCATTGACCTCGCAGTCGAACCTTCGCTCCAATCCTACGATATCGTTGCGTTGATCCCCATCATCGAAAAGGCGGGCGGAGTGGTGACGCGCATCGATGGGGGAAGGGCTGAGGAGGGTGGTCCGGTCTTAGCTTCAGCAACTGCCGGTCTTCATGCAGCGGCCCTTCACCTCCTCAATTAACGGAGTTAGCCTGCGGGGTTGATGGACATCTCTGCCGCAGCGACAGATTTCCGCTTCTGGCCGATATTGTTGCAAAAGTCAGTTGAGACGAGCCAGCAAGCGTGATTCCGTTGTGTTGACGCGAATCGCGACGAGGTCGATCCATGATGGGCCGTCTGAAGAGTGACCAAGGTCAACTGTTCTACGAGTTTCATCTCAGCGATGTAGTTCCCGAAGATCATCTGGTGCGGAAGATCGACACTGCTCTCGATCTATCCTGGCTTCGCAGCGAACTTGCTCCTCATTATTCGTCCATGGGTCGCCCGTCGATCGATCCGGAACTGATGATCCGGATGTTGATCGTAGGGTATGTCTTCGCGATCCGCTCGGAGCGGCTGCTCTGCCGTGAAGTGCAGGTGAACCTCGCTTATCGGTGGTTCTGCAAGCTCGGCATCGAGGATGCCGTGCCGGATCATTCGGCGTTCTCGCGTGCCCGCAATGAGCGTTTTCGCGAGGGGGATGTTTTACGTCGCGTGTTTGAACGTGTCGTCGAGGCGTGCATTGCGGTCGGTCTGGTTGGTGGCGAAGGCTTTGCAGTCGATGCGAGCCTGATTGCGGCTGACGCCAACAAGCAGCGCTCGATCGCAGGTCAGGATTGGCGCAGGGACCGTGATCCGGCGAGGTCAAGCCGCGCGGTGAAGGAGTATCTGGCGACCCTCGACGATACCGCGTGGGGTGCCGCCAGCGACGTTATCCCGAAGTTCGTTTCGCCCTCCGACCCTGCGGCCCAATGGACCGGCGCTCACAAGGGAGCGGCATTCTTCGCTTACTCCGACAACTATCTCATCGACGTGAAGTTCGGCGTCATTCTCGATGTCGAAGCTACCCGTGCCATTCGCCAGGCGGAGGTCGGCGCAGCAAAGACCATGATTGAGCGGACGGAGGAGCGCTTTGGTCTCAAGCCAGAGCGGCTTATCGGCGATACCGCCTACGGGGCGGCTCCGATGCTGAACTGGTTGGTCGAGGATAAGGGCATCGCGCCACATATCCCCGTATTCGACAAGTCGAAGCGGGATGATGGCACCTTCTCGCGCAGCGACTTTCGATATGATCCGACCAGCGACGTCTACCACTGCCCCAGTGGAAAGCAGCTCGGAACGAGCGGTACCGTGCACGAGGGCAAGACGCTTCTGTATCGCGCGAGTAAGCTCGACTGCGAGGTATGCCCTCTCAAACCGCAATGCTGCCCAAAGGAGCCATCGCGCAAGATCCCGCGCGACATCCATGAGCACGCCCGGGACGTTGCCCGCTCATTTGTTGGCACCGAGGGCTTCGAGACGTCGCGACGTGAGCGGAAGAAGATTGAGATGCGGTTTGCACACCTGAAGCGCATTCTCAGGCTCGGTCGGCTTCGACTGCGTGGACCACGAGGCGCACAGGATGAGTTTGTTCTTGCTGCCATCGCGCAAAATCTGAGGCGCCTCGCGTCGCTCGTTGCACGACCTCCGCCCGCTCATGCTCTCTGCATCGCGTAGCGTAGGAGTTGCATAGAGAGCGTCAGGGTCGGCGGATCAAAGCCGGTCCACTTTGCCCAATGGCCGAAGGGGCATTCGTCGGTTACAGTGACTTTTGCAACACAATCGGCCCGAAGGCGAAGTTGCGGCTCCGCTGGCGGAGGTCCGCTCATCGTAGTGAACCTGGCTAGATTTTCTCAACCTGAGTTCTTCGCATTTTGACCCGAAGCGGACCTGATGCTTTCAGTTTCCGAGGCCACCCGAGCAGCCATATCTGAGGTAATGGTTGTAGATCAGGCGACCTTTGATCCCTACTTCGCGCGGAGCCTCTGCAGCTGCTTCACGGCAAATTCGTCGCCTGGATGTAGTCTTAAGACGGTCTCATAGTCGCGATACGCACGATCAAGCTCACTTGCCCGTTCGTAGGCTAGGCCTCGGTACCTGAGGGCTGTAATCGAATTGGGGTCGAGTTCGACAGCCTTATCCAAGCTTTCGATCGCGGCCTTCTCATTCTTCAGTTTGAGATGAGCGGCTCCGACGCCCACGCGAAGTCGATAGGTATCGTTTAGCGCGAGATGTCCGAGTGCCATCGCCTTGTCGTAATCCCCCAAAGCGGTTTGCGGTCGGCCCGAACGATTGTAGGCCTCGGCCCTTCCAAGCGTGAATAGACCTGATGTCGGCGCAAGCTTTATCGCTTCGTCAAACCGTTTGATCGCTTCGTCGAATTTGCCCTGCTCCATAAGCGCCAGCCCCTGACCGTTGGGGAAAGCCCCGTTATCCGGGAACAGCTTCGCCGCTGCGGTGTAGTCGGCTAGCGCAAGTTCGAAGTGACCTCTGTGGTGATAGAAAAAGCCGCGGTCCCGATAAGCGCGCGGGTCGGTAGAACCGACCATTTCGACGGCCGCGGTAAAATCAGCTTCGGCTTGATCCCATCTTTTTGCCAGCTGAGCAGTTACACCCCTCATCCGCAGCAGCTCCGCCCGGTCCTTGAGACTGAATTGCTGTTCGAGCCCTTTGGAGTAGATTTGAATGGCTCGGTCAAAATCCAGCTTGCTTACGGCAACGGCAGCAGCCGTCTGGTAAGTCTCGGCGTCAGACGCAATTGCCGTAGAACAGAAGGGCAAGAGCACGGACAGAAAAGCAATCCCGCTCAGGACCCGCCTTAGCTCTAAGCCCAATTTCATTTACTTCTCCGGGCTGAAAAACGCTTGCCGATGGTAACTCAATCGGTAGCAATGCCATGGAACACTGCAACGTTAACGCGGATTTCGGTTAAACAATCGTCAAGCGAGTAGAGGCTATTGGCCCTTGCGAAGGTAGATTAGCGTGGGCTTCGCATGTAATTTGGGCCGTGGCTGAGGCTAACGGTAATGTCATTCGCGATTCAACATCAGAACTTTACCCATCTCCTGGGCCTATCGGTTGACGTACTAGAGCCAGGTTGGTGCGCATTGCAGCTGGTCCAGTGACGGAGTGGTCGGGAAGCATGCCGATAAACAAGATGCCGGATTTTCCCTCGTATATTGGCTATTTGCTTCTTTGGCTGGTTGCGGGTTTCGTCGTTTGGCTATTCATCATTGCGCTATTCGGGTCTGGACACTGGATCATTGGCGTTATCGTCATTCTCGCGACCATCGCTCTTTACTTCCGTCACGGAAGGGCAATCGCAAAGCGGCGGGAACGACGGCTGCGGTTTTCATACGGCGCCCACTATCGGCGATATTCTCTCCGAGAGCTTTTCGGCACACTGTTTCGACGTCGCAACGAGAGCTGATCCGGCGCAACTCAGACTTCCGCTTCTGGCCCAAACGCGAAGTCTCGGCGCGTCCCGGTTGGTCGCCTCATTGGAGTAGACCGGAAGCAGGCAACCGTCGCTCCGAAGAGAGCTCATGACCCCAAGCGGACATTCCGGCTCGAATTAGAAGCGCTTACGCTTCGGAGCTGACACACCATAGGTTCTTTCCCGCTGGTGTTAGCCTGTACTGCTTGGCGTTTACGCGGCGACCAAGAGCCTCAATGGGACTTGGAACAATGCCCAGGCGATCCGATTGGAAAGTGGTTCGTCAAGCTGGCTAGACCAGCAAGTTTCCTGGAAAGCCCCTTTATCAGGAGGGTTTCACAAATGGCTCACGAACCAAAATCATCAAAAGCGGGGGAACAGGCCGCTGAAGGTTTGCACGAAGCGGCTTCCGAAGACGAAGCGAAAAACGAGAGCAAGATAGGGCATGATCTGGCCAAGGGCGCTGATCGTTTCGAAGAGCGTTCTAAAAGCTCCGATGGAAAAAGCGCTGAAGAGAAACAACGAGGGTGAATGCAGGCAGCAACCCGTCGCGGCCTCCTAAGAACGCTTCCGCAATGACTCCGGGCAGGCGGCCTCTCCTTGTGAACCTACAAGTTCTCTCCTGCGACAGATGTCGCGAGGTCCCGGCTGGTCTCAAGTGCCGATCGTGGACGCTGGAGAGATTAGAATGAATTGGATGGGACCGGTCATCGGCGGGACGCTGTTTGTAGCTGGTTTGCTGACATCAGCGGGACCGGGGCTTGCGGCAGGGAGCGATGACGGTTTCGCAACGTTCTGGACGCAGTTCAAAGCTGCAGTCGGCAAGAGCGACCAGAAGGCCGTATCGGACATGATTAAATATCCTGTCCTCTACCAGGATCTGCGGCGAGCGGCGGAGTTTCCTGTGATCTGGAAGGGTGCTTTCAGACCTGCGCACCGGGCGTGTCTTGCCAAGCAGAAGCCTGTCAAGGACACATCTCCCAAGGGGGTGGTTACCTACTCTGCCTTTTGCGACTCGATCATCTACTCGTTCGCCAAGGATGAATCCGGCTGGAGATTGACGGACTTTGGCGTAGACGATTGATCGGCCTTGTAAGAACTGATTGCCAACTGGGCCGCTGTTGGCGCGGATTCTCGATAGCCGTCACAATATTTGCCTGCAGGAAAGGCACAAGCGGCATAGCAATCCGGTTGCACTAGGCCGACCGTCTCGTAGACCAGAGGATAGCGTTAGTCAGGATTTTCTGGCAGCGCGGGTCCTGCCAGACCGACGCCTCGTGGCCAAGCGCCGAATAGAATACTCGCCCCTCGCCGTAAAATCGTTTCCAGGCGAGCGGCCAACCATAGAAGCGTTGATGCACACCGGCCTTATTGAGGTCCACCGAACTTTGATCGAGGCGCAGGAGCACGCGTGATCGGCGATAGTCGAAGTCGCTGATCTGGTAGATTTCATCGTTCAACTGCAACGAATTCCCCAGAAACGCCACCAGTGGATCTGCAACATCAGCAACCTCGATTGTCACACCCTGATGCCAGGGATGACCGTTGAAGTAGCCGCCGATCAGATCGAGATAGTCTGGCCAAGTGTAGAATGTGTCCGTGGCCGAGTGAACGCCGAGAAAGCCACGGCCCGAACGCACAAAGTTGAGAAGTGCCATCTTCTGGGCGCCGCTCATCGGAATTTCACCGCTTGTGTAGAACATCACAGCGGCGTACCGCTCGAGGTTTCCGGTCGAAAATTCAGACAAGTCTTCGGTTGCGATGACCTCAAAGGCACCGGAATTCCTTCCAAGCTGCGTCAGGATTGCTTCGGAAAGTGGTATGACGTCGTGCCGATAGCCGGCCGAGTATGTGTAATAGAGGACACGTTCTGGCGGGCGCTCTGCACGCGCGCCGAGCGGTCGGACTGCCGCCGCGCTGCTGACGAGCGCGATGAACTCGCGTCGCGTCACAATCCTCTCCCGATGCTCAACCGGCCAGAGAAGCTTAGCACATATCGGCGCGCCGCGCGCCCTGCGGCGCCGCCCTACGCAGGGGACATCAAGCGGCGGCCAGCCGCTCAATGAGTACCCGGCCTAGATCCCAGCGCCCGGATCACCGGCCACGCCGCCAGTGCCGCAGCCAG
The DNA here is from genome assembly GCF_044909005.1 of Bradyrhizobium sp. USDA 223. Classification (NCBI taxonomy): domain Bacteria; kingdom Pseudomonadati; phylum Pseudomonadota; class Alphaproteobacteria; order Hyphomicrobiales; family Nitrobacteraceae; genus Bradyrhizobium; species Bradyrhizobium sp. USDA 223. The sequence continues at coordinate 6,928,466 of NZ_JBIYDR010000001.1, read as the reverse complement.
ATGCTTGAGCGTATGGCCGGAGACGATATGCCCCGTCGCTTCGAACACGGTCACGTCGCCGAGTTCGAACAGCTTGGCCAGCACATAGAAGACGATCACGCCGCCGAGCGGCACGCCAAGTGCGCCGGGCCGCGGGCGTGTGAACGCCAGGCCCATGGCCAGCGCCATGCCGCCGAACTGCACGACCACCCATGGCGTGAGATTCTCGCGTGCCACCCAGGCCGCCAGCAGGCCCGCGATCATCGTCAGCACCAGCACCGCCTCGCCTGCGCGCGTGCTGATCCGCTCGCTGGCCGCGATGCCCAGAAATCCTGCGAACGCGACCGCCATGCCGAGACGATCGGCGACGAGCCGTTGCGGCGCATCGGGGTCGAGATGATAGAAGCCCGAGCCGAGGCAAGTGAGGATCAACCCCACGAAGAACCAGCTCGCACCCACCGGCGCATCATAGCGGGCGCGCAGCCGCTCCGCCCCCCACACGCCCATCGCGAGAAAGGCGAGATTGCTCAGCACATCGCCGGCGTTGGGCACGCCGAGCCAGGCGCGGTCGTCGACGAAATGCGGGATGTGCCAGGCAGCGGCGGGCAATGCGGGCGCCAGAAGCGCGGTGAGCGTCAGGACGAGGAGGGCACCGATAAGATATTTCTCGCCGGTTTGGAGTGGGGCGTACGAGAGTCGGCGAATGACTGGCGGGACCAGTGCATTGGCCGGTTGAGCTTGGTCGCGCGCGCGCAGCATGAACATCTCCAGAAGTGAACATCGTTCAATATTGTTAGCTTGAAAATGAACTATGTTCAATGAGAAAGGCCGTGAGGTTTACGCGACAATCAAGATATTGAAATTACTTCATTTTCGGAACGTGAGCGGCTGCCACAGCCGTAGGGTGGGCAAAGCGAAGCGTGCCCACGATCCCGCTTGCGATCGACATTCCTAGGCACGGCCCTGCACGCCTTTGCCACCCTACGAGACCGCGTTTGTGGCGCTAACCCGCCCCGATCTCCGCGACGATGCGGCCCGTCGTGACCTGATCGCCTTCGGCGACGTCGATCGCGCTAACCACGCCGTCGATGCCGGCCTTGTGGACATGCTCCATCTTCATCGCTTCCAGCGTCAGCACCGGCTGGCCGGCGGTGACGCGGTCGCCGGGCTTGACGAGGACGGCGACCACGCGGCCGTTCATGGCGGCGCGAACCTTGCCGTCGCCGCCATTGCTTGCGGCCGCCTGCGGTGCGGCGAGGGTGAGGTCGGTGACCGCGAGCGGGATGCCGCGGTGCTGGACGTACAGCCGTTCGCCATCCCGCAGGAATTTTGCGCTGTCCATCACGCCGGCGTGCCGGAAGCGAATGGCCTCGGGATCGAGTTGGTCGATCTCGAACTTTTCCTGGCGTCCTTCGGCGGCGACCGTGTAGCTGCCGTCGCGTTCGCGCGTAATGTCGAGCTCGTGCGCATCGCCGCCGATGTCGATTTTCGCCGGCAGCGGAAAGGTGACGGCAAGGCTCCGTCCGCCCTGCCACGATGGCGCGCGCGGATTGGTGACGTAGAGCAGCAGGCCCGCCAGCGCGGTATCGAACGCGGCATCCGCCCGCGGCGCCAACAGCTCGTCGCGATGGGCGCCGATGAAAGCCGTCGTCGCCTCACCCTTGGCAAAGCCGGGATGACGCAGGCACGACAACAGGAACGCCTGATTGGTCGTCACGCCGAACGCGGTGAGCTGCTCGAGGCCAACGATGAGCCGTCCCCTCGCCTCCTCGCGATTGGCGCCGTGGCTGATCACCTTGGCGATCATGGAATCGTAGAACGGCGGAATCTCCGAGCCCGTTTGCAACGCGTGCTCGACGCGGATGCTTTCAGGCACCTGCCAGCGTGCCATGCGACCCGACTGCGGCATGAAATCCCGCGCGGCATCTTCCGAGCAGAGCCGCACCTCGATGGCGTGGCCGGAGTACTTGATGTCCTGCTGCTTGATCTGCAGCGGCTCGCCGCGCGCGATGCGCAATTGGAGCTCGACGAGATCGAGCCCGGTGATCGCCTCTGTGACGGGATGCTCGACCTGCAGCCGCGTGTTCATCTCCATGAAGTAGAACGCGCCGCTTGGATCGAGCAGGAATTCCAGCGTGCCGGCGCCCTCATAGCGCAGCGCCTTGACCGCTGACGCCGCGACCTCGCCCATCTTCGCGCGCAGCTCCGGCGTGACCGCCGGCGACGGCGCCTCCTCGATCAGCTTCTGGTGCCGCCGCTGCACCGAGCAGTCGCGCTCGCCGAGATGGATGGCATTGCCGTGGCTGTCGCCAAACACCTGGATCTCGATATGCCGCGGATTCTGGATCGCCCGCTCGAGGATGACGGTGGCATCGCCGAACGCGGCCTTCGCTTCCGAGCGCGCGCTGCGCAGCGCATCGGTGAAGGACGCCGCGTCGGTGACGAGCCGCATGCCGCGGCCACCGCCGCCGGCGACCGCCTTGATCATCACGGGGAAGCCGATCTTCCCGGCTTCGGCGAGCATGACCTCGTCGCCCTGCTCAGTGCCCTGATAGCCGGGCACGATGGGCACGCCGGCCTTCTTCATGATCTCCTTGGCGCCGGCCTTGTTGCCCATCGCCTCGATCGCCTGCGGCGACGGGCCGATGAAGACGAGGCTGGCATCCTTGCAGGCGCGCGCAAACGCCTCGTTCTCAGCGAGGAAGCCATAGCCGGGGTGAACGGCATCCGCGCCGCTGGCCCTCGCCGCTTCGATGATCGCGGGAATGTTGAGATAGGACTGCGCCGGCAAGGCTTCACCGATGCGCACGGCCTGGTCGGCCTCGCGCACATGGAGCGCATCGCGATCCGCATCGGAATAGACCGCGACGACGCCGAGGCCGAGTTTTCGTGCGCTGCGCATCACGCGCAGCGCGATCTCGCCGCGGTTGGCCACCAAAACCTTGAAGAACGGCCGGTGCTGCACTGATCCGTTCCTCATGGGCGGGCCACCGAAAACTGCATGCGCTGGGGCGTGCGTGCATCGCCCTCGCGGCAGATCGCGAGCACCTCCGACAGCACCGCGCGGGTGTCGCGCGGATCGATCACGCCGTCGTCGAGCACGCGGGCGCTGGTCGAGAACACGTCCATCTGGCCGTCGAACACACCGATGATCTCAGCCTTCATGGCGTCCAGCCTGTCCTTCTCGATCGGCTTGCCGCGGCGAGCTGCGGCGGCCTCGGTCACGATCGCCATGGTCTCGGCCGCCTGCTCGCCGCCCATCACGGCGGTCTTGGCGTTCGGCCAGGAGAAGCAGAAGCGCGGATGGAAGCCGCGGCCGCACATGCCGTAATTGCCGGCCCCGAACGAGGCGCCGCAATAGATGGTGATCTGCGGCACCGTCGCCGACGTCACCGCCTGGATCATCTTGGAGCCGTGCTTGATCATGCCGGCTTCCTCATAGGCCTTGCCGACCATGTAGCCGGTGGTGTTGTTGAGATAGAGGATCGGCGTGCGGGTCTGGCAGCAGGCCTGGATGAAATGCGTCGCCTTGTTGGCCCCGGCCGGATCGAGCGGGCCGTTATTGGTGATGATGCCGATGGCCTGTCCCTCGATGCGGGCATGGCCGCAGACGGTGGCCGGGCCGTAACTCGGTGCCATCTCGGTGAAATCGGAATCGTCGACAATGCGCGCGATCACCTGCTTCATGTCGACCGGGCGCTTGTGATCCATCGGCATGATGCCGAGCAGTTCGTCCTGGTCGTAGCGCGGCGGCTTGAACTGCACTGAGGCTTTGCCCGGCCGCTCCCATTGCAGCGCCGCCATGATCTCGCGCGCGATGCGCAACGCGTCGCGATCGTCTTCGGCGAGGTAATCGCCGAGGCCGGACACTTGCGTGTGCATCTCGGCGCCGCCGAGTTCTTCCTCGGTCGCGATCTCACCGGTCGCGGCTTTCAGCAGCGGGGGGCCCGCGAGGAACGCGCGGGTGCGGCCGCGGACCATGACGATGTAGTCGGAGAGCCCAGTCTGATAGGCGCCGCCGGCGGTGGAGGAACCGTGCGTGACGGTGACGACCGGCAGTCCCGCCGCCGAGAGCCGCGCCAGGTTGCGAAAGATGTTGCCGCCGCGAACAAAATCCTCGACGCGGTAGCGCAGCAGATTGGCGCCGGCGCTTTCGACCAGCTGCACATAAGGCAGCTTGTTCTCCAGCGCGAGCTCCTGCACCCGCAAGGTCTTGTCGAGGCCGTAAGGCTGCAACGCACCGGCGTCGATGCCGGAATCGCTGGCGCTGACCATGCAGCGGATGCCCGAGACGAAGCCGATGCCGGCGATGACGCCGCCGCCCGGGACGCTCTTGCTCGTATCAGGCACGTCGAACATGTAGCCCGCGAGCGTCGACAGCTCGATGAAGGGCGCGCCGGGATCGAGCACCAGCGCGACGCGCTCGCGCGGCAGCAATTGGCCGCGCTTGTGGAAGCGGTCCTTGGCCGCGGCCGATGCGGCGCGCGTGCGTTCTTCGAGCGCGCGCATGCGGTCGATCAGGCCGAGCATGCCGTCGCGGTTGGCCTGGTAGGCGGCGCTGCCGGGGGAGATGGTGTTTTCGATGGTGGACATTAGTGCTCCTGCCCGTCATTCCGGGGCGCGCGCAGCGCGAGCCCGGAATCCATAACCACGATCGGGAGTATGGATTCCGGGCCTGGCCCTTCGGGCCATCCCGGAATGACGGAGTGTGTGACTACCTGTTCGTCCCAAAGATCTTCCGCGCCTCGGCGGGGCTTGCGATCTCGCGCCCGGCGCGCCTGGCGCAGGCGGCGACGGCCTCGATCAGCTGGCCGTTCGACGTCACCTTCTTGCCGTCGGCGAGATAGAAGGTGTCCTCGAGCCCGGTGCGCAGATGGCCGCCGAGCTCGGCGCAGCGCTGGTGCAGCGGCCAGATCTCCTCGCGGCCGATGGCGGTGACCTGCCAATGCGCTTCGGGGCGCTTCAGCTTCAAGAGGATCGGCAGCAGTTCGGGATCTGCGGGCATGCCGGAGGCGACGCCCATGACGAAATTGTATTCGAGCGGGCCCTTGTACATGCCGACCTGGTGGTACATGCCGACGCAGCGGACGATGCCGACGTCGAAGCATTCGAACTCCGGGATGGTGCCGACCGCGTTCATGACGTCGAGATAGTCCTTCACCTTCTCGACCGAATTGTCGAACATCATCGGCGGCCAGGCCCAGCTGTTGTCAGCCTTCACCTTCAGGTAGTTCAGCGAGCCGGCGTTGCAGGCGGCGATCTCGGGCCTGGTCTCGCGGATGCAGTCGAGCGCGCCGGAATAGTTCGGCCCCGACACGCCGGAGGTGTGGTTTATGATCACGCCCGGGCAGGCTTCGCGGATCGCCTGCTGGATCTCCTTGCTGACCGCGACCTCCCAGGACGGCAGATGTCCCTTGCCCGGCGCCTGCTGCCGCAGATGGATGTGCATGATGGACGCGCCGGCCTGGAACGCAGCCTTGGCCTCGCGCGCCATCTGCTCGGGCGTCACGGGCACGTTGTGCTGCCTGGGGTCGGTGAGCACGCCGTTCAGCGCGCAGGTGATGACGGCCTTGTCGCTCATGCGTTCGATGTCTCGCAGGTTGAGAATTCAACGCTTGCGATCATGTGACGCGCGACATGCGGCTTCTTGCGCGGAGAAGCTGGGAAGAGACGAGCTTTCGTAGGGTGGACAAAGGCGCCCTTGCGCCGTGCCCACCACTGTCGGTGTTTGGCAAAGATGGTGGGCACGCTACGCTTTGCCCACCCTACGAGAGCGTGCCTAGCTCGCCTCCGCCATCCGCACGGTCTCGTTGCTGCGATAGATCGCAAGATCGCGCGAGCCGACGAAGATCGCGCGCGGCTTCAATCCGTAGAAGCGGCGGATCGAGTGGCTGAAATGCGTAGAATCGGGATAGCCGATGTCCTGCGCCAGATGGGCGAGGTTGAGGTCTTGGTTGGCGAAGTGCAGCAGATACCGGGCGCGCTTCCAGGCGCGGAAGGAGCGGAACGAGATGCCGGTCTCCTCCTTGAACAGGTGCAGGAAGCGCGAGGCCGAGAGGCCGGCTTCAGCGGCGCAGGTATCTGCCGTCACCGGCTCGCCGGAGAAGCGCTCGATGCGGGCCACGGCGCGCATCACGCGCGGATCCAGCACACGGCGCGGGAGCGCCTCGCCGAAGCACATCTCGTCGAACTCGGCCGTGGTGATGTCGCCATAGCGGCGCTGACGCAGCAAGGCGTAGGCGGCGAGGATCTTGCGGACATAAGCGGCCTGGTCCGGTCCGGTGAGGCGCGCGGCCAAGGCTTCGATCACGCCATCCGGCATGCTTTCCGGCTCCAGCGTCACGCTGATCACGGTGCGGTAGTCGCTGGCGATGGAGTGCCGCTGGTTCGGCAGGGTGACGAACAACTCGCCGGTGGCGAGAACGTCGTCGATGGTCAGGTGCAGATTGCCTTTCACCGCGACATAGACATGGCAGCAGCCGGGTGTCCGTTTGCGGGGACGGCCGAGCAGGCCTGCATAAAACACCCGCTCCGGCGTGATCAGCATCAGGTGGTCGGATTCGCGACCGTTATATTCCATTGGGTTCCTCCTCGCGCGGCTCTCTGGCCGCTGCGGACGGTGGTCACCTTAGCGGAAATTTGGGCGCTGTCACGGTAGGATAGCGCTGTCAAAAGACATGGCGCGTCGTGGACGCGCAATAGCGCGAACCGGGAATCCCGAGGTTCCGGGATCGCGCTTCCGCGCCCCGGAATGACAGCCCTCCTTACGCCCTCACCCTCGGCGCGACATTCTGCTCTTGCCCGGCCTTTTGCTCCGCAGCAACCGCGCGCTTGAAACCCTCGCGCTGCTGCAGGCGCGCCCAATAGGCCGCGACGTTTGGCCCGAAATCCTTGGCAAGCCCGATATTGCTTGCGAGCCGAAGCGCGTAGCCGATGACAATGTCAGCGGCGGTGAAGCGGCCAGCGCACAATGTTTCGGCATTCGCGGTCGCTGCCTCGACCGCGCGCAGTCTCCCCAGAAACCATTTCGCGTAATCGGTGGCGACCTGCGGGTTGCGGCGCTCCTCCGGCTCAAGCTGGGTGTATCTCAGCACCAGCGTTTGCGGGAAGGTTAACGTGGCGTCGCTGAAGTACATCCAGTTCAGGAACATGCCGTAGGCGGGATCTTCAGGGCCGACCATCAAGGGCGTCGGGCCGTATGTGATGCCGAGGTAGTGGCAGATGCCGGAGGACTCCGTCATCCTGGTCTCGCCGTCGATCATGAAGGGGATGGTGCCGAGCGGATTGAGCGCGAGATAATCCTTGGCGAAGACGCGCGGCGGGAACGGCAGCATCTTCAATTCATAGGGCAGCCCCATCTCCTCCAGCATCCAGAGCGGACGGAACGAGCGCGCGGCGTCGCAATGATAGAGCGTGATCATCAGGCGTTTCCTTTGCTGCCGGGCAGCGTGCCCATCATCTTGCACAGGACCATCAGCATGACCTCGTCGGCGCCGCCGCCGATCGAGGTCAGGCGGCTGTCGCGATAGGCGCGGCTGACCGGTGTCTCGTTGGTAAAGCCCATTCCGCCCCAATATTGCAAGCAGGCGTCGGTGAGCTCGCGGCCGAGCCGGCCGGCCTTCAGCTTGGCCATGGTCGCGAGCCGCGTCACATCCTCGCCGGCGACCAGCTGCTCGCCGGCGCGATAGATCAGCGCGCGCAGGAGCTCGACCTCCGTCTGCATCTCCGCGAGCTTGAAGTGCACGACCTGGTTGTCGAGGATGGACTTGCCGAAGGCTTTGCGGTTGCGGGTGTATTCGATGGTCTGGTCGATGATGTATTCGTGCGCCTTCAGACAGGCGGCCGCGCCCCACAAGCGCTCCTCCTGGAACTGGATCATCTGGTAGGTAAAACCCTGGCCCTCCTCACCGATCCGGTTGCGCTTGGGCACACGGACATTGTCGAAGAAGATCTGCGCGGTGTCGGAGGAGCGCATGCCCATCTTGTCGAGCTTTCGCGCGACGGTGACGCCCTTGCTCTTCATGGGAACGCAGATCAGCGACTTGTTGCGGTGAACGGGGCCGTCGCCGGTTTTGGCGAGCAGGCAGATCCAATCGGCCTGGGTGCCGTTTGTGATCCACATCTTGCCGCCATTGATGACGTAATCGTCGCCGTCGGAACGCGCCTGGGTCTTGATCGAGGCGACGTCCGAGCCTGCGCCGGGCTCGGAGACGCCGATGCAGGCGACGTAGTCACCGGAGATCGAGGGGGTGAGGAATTCGCGCCGCACCTCGTCGGAGCCGAACCGCGCCAGCGCGGGCGTTGCCATGTCGGTCTGCACCCCGATCGCCATCGGCACGCCGCCGCAGGTGATGGCGCCCAGCTCCTCCGCCATCATCAACGCGTAGGAATAGTCGAGGCCCGAGCCGCCGAACTCCACCGGCTTGTTCAGGCCGAGGAAGCCGAGGCTGCCCATTTTCTTGAATAGCTCGTGCGCGGGGAAGATGTCGGCCTTCTCCCACTCATCGACGTGCGGATTGATCTCGCCCGCGATGAATTTTTGCAGGGAGCGGCGGATGTCGTCGTGGTCGGCGGTGAATAGCATTCTGTCCTCTCGTCATTCCGGGGCGCGCGTAGCGCGAGCCCGGAATCCATTCTTCTACGGTACGTGCGGCCCGATGGATTCCGGGTTCGTGCGCGTTGCGCACGCCCCGGAATGACCGGGCTCACAACCCCATCTGCCGCGACGCCAGATCCTTCATGATCTCCTCGGTGCCGCCGCCGATGGCGTTGACCTTGACCTCGCGGTAGATGCGCTCGGCCTTGATGCCGCGCATGAAGCCGGCGCCGCCGAAGATCTGCACCGCTTCCGAGGCGCAGAACGCCATGGTCTGCGTCGCCTGGTTCTTCATCATGCAGATTTCGGCGACCGGGCTCTCGCCCTGCTCGAGCCTCCAGGCCAGCATCTCCAGCATGGCTTGCGATGCCGCGACCTTCTGCGCCATGTCGACGATCTTGTGGCGGATGACCTGGTGCTGTGCGAGCGGCTTGCCGAAGGTCTGGCGCTCCCTGGCGTAGGCGATCGCCTCGTCGAGGCAGACGCGGGCAAAAGCGGTGCAGCTCGCGGCCATGCCCATGCGCTCGCTGTTGAAGTTCTGCATGATGATCTTGAAGCCCTGGCCCTCCTCGCCGATCAGGTTCTCGGCTGGCACGCGGCATGCGTCGAAATGCAGCGTCGCGGTGTCGGAGGCCCACCAGCCCATCTTCTTCAGCTTGGTGCGCGACAGTCCGGGCGTATCGCCGTCGATCAGGAGCAGGCTGACGCCGCCGGCGCCCTCGCCGCCGGTCCGCACCGCAACCGTCAGGTAATCGGCACGCATCCCTGACGTGATGAAGGTCTTCTCCCCGCTCACGACGTAATGATCGCCGTCGCGCCGCGCGCGGGTGCGCAGGTTCGCGACATCCGAGCCGCCGCCCGGCTCGGTGATCGCCAGTGCGGAGATCTTCTCGCCGGCCAGCACCTGTGGCAGCACGCGTGCCTTCACCTCGGCCCGTGCGGCCCGCGCGATCGGGGGAGAGCCGATAGTGTGGCTCATCAGACTGGCGCTGACGCCGCCCGCGCCGGCACGCGCAAGCTCCTGGCTCGCGACGATCTTCATGAACTGGTCGGCGGCGATGCCGCCATATTCCTCCGGGAATCCAAGTCCCAGCAGGCCGATTCCAGCCGCCTTGCGATAGAGCTCGCGCGGGAATTCGCCGGCTTCGTCCCAGTCATGGGCGAACGGCGCGATCTCCTTCTCGACGAAGCGCCGCATCACGTCGCGGAACGCGTCATGCTCGGCGGTATAGAACGGGCTCTTCATCGCGAGACTTGCCTCGACCGGATTCGTCTCGGCCACCATGGCTCGAACCTCGGCCGCTCACTTGCGCGGAGTGGCTGATCGGCGCGGACGCTTCGAGCAAGCCAGCAACGCACCCCCCAGCGGATTGCTGTCACAACGTCAGAAACAGCGCAAACGGCTCTTCCACCGTGCGGCGCAAGTGCTGTCGGTACAGGACATGGTTGGGATCCTCGGGCGCGACCCGGCCCAAGGAAGGTTTTGGGATATTCCGGAGCGGCACATAGGCGATCGGCGCCGCGATCGGCGTGAGCTGCGAGCCGGGTCCTGCGCGCAGCGTCGAGATGATGCCGTACATCTCGCCTGATACCGTCGGCCGCGACACCGTGATCACGCGGTGCTGGCCGTGCTTGATGATGACGAGGTAGATGAAGCCGGACTGATGGGGGACGGCGACCTCGCCGGTATGCTCGTAGGCGGCATCGGTCCGCTCGCCCTCGCGAAAGACCAGCGACGAGATCTTCGGCTCCCAGGCGATCTCGGTGCGATAGGCGAAGATCGCGTCCTTGTCGCCGAACGACGGCCGCAGGGTGATGTAGACGTCCTCGAGCCAGGTCACCGCGCGGTGGGCATAGGAGCCGAGGCTGTCGGGCGCGACGTCGTTTGCGGCCGGCGGCGTCGACACGACGACACTTTTGCGCAAGGAGACGCCGAGCGCCTGCTCCAGCCGGACCGTCGTCGCCAGCGTGAACGGCCGCCGACCACCGAGCACCTTCTCCAGCGTCGAAAGGCTGAGCTTGGCCTGCTCGGCCAGCGCCTGCCGCGACATCCGGCGCCGGGCGAGCTCCTCGCGAATGGTCTCGGCGATCTCGCGGCTCTGCTCGTCGGAAAGCTGCTTGTCGGTGAGTTTGTCCTGCGTCTGCATCGTCAGCCCCGCTCCAGGCCGTCACTCTAGCAGGGCGGACAAACCAGCACAAAACCGCACATGACCGCCCCGGCTCAAGCGAGCCTGGGCCGGCCGCGGCGGAACATTGCCGATCATTCTGCTCGCGAAAGGCCGCCCCGCGGGCGGATGCTGAGGACCAGCAAACCTGCTTCGGAGCAAGCCAAATGAACGCCTACGACACGGCCGATAGCGACGACCACCCGCTGTTGAGCCGCCTCATCAAGGTCGGACTGTTCCTTCTGGCGCAAGGCATCGCCGTGATGCTGGTCGCCTTCCTGGCCCTGCTGGTGAGTTTCGGGGCGAGCTGGTCGGCAACGACCGAACAGGCCAGCCTGCTCCAGCCCGGCGAAGCACGGTCGGGCAGCCTGCTGCTGAAGGAGGACGGCGCCACCCTCGAGGCGATCCGCCTCGGGACCGATATCGACATCACCGTGTCGGGCGCGACCTTGCGCGCCCGCGTCACGCAAGCATTCCGCAACCCGACCAAGGATTGGGTCGAGGCCACCTACGTCTATCCGCTCGCAGCCGGCGGCGCCGTCGACACGCTGAAGATGGTGGTCGGCGATCGCGTCATCATCGGAGACATCAAGGAACGCCAGCAGGCGCGCGTGATCTACGAGGAGGCGCGCCGCGCCGGCCAGAAGGCCGCGCTCACCGAGCAGGAGCGGCCGAACATCTTCACCAACTCGGTTGCCAATATCGGTCCCGGCGAAACCGTGCTGGTGCAGATCGAGTACCAGGAGCCGGTGCGTCAAGTCGGCAACGAATATTCGTTGCGCCTGCCGCTCGTGGTCGGGCCGCGCTACAATCCCGCACCAATCATCCAGAGCGTCGAATTCCGCAAGGATGGCTCGGGCTGGGGCGCGGCGACGTCGGACCCGGTGCCTGATCGCGAGCGCATCTCACCCCCTGTGCTGGATCCCGCCAAACATGCGCCGGTCAATCCGACCAGCATCACGGTGCGCCTGCAGGCCGGCTTTGCGCTCGGCGAGGTCACGAGCCACCATCACAACGTCAAGACGGAAAGTCCTGATAACATGACGCGCGTGGTGACGCTCGCCGATGGAGCCGTTTCCGCCGACCGTGATTTCGAGCTGACCTGGAAGCCGGTTGCCGAGAACGCACCGTCGGTCGGCCTGTTCCGCGAGCACATTGGCGATGCCGATTACCTGCTCGCCTTCGTCACCCCGCCGAGCGCCGAGCAGGCGGCGCAGAAGCTGCTGCCGCGCGAGGTCGTGTTCGTGATCGACAATTCCGGCTCGATGGGCGGCACGTCCATCGTGCAGGCCAAGGCAAGCCTGCTCTACGCTCTCGGCCGCCTGCAGCCGAATGACCGCTTCAACGTGATCCGTTTCGACGACACCATGGACATGCTGTTTCCGGCCTCCGTACCGGCCGATGCAACGCATATCGGCGAGGCGACCTTCTTCGTCGGCGCCTTGCAGGCGCGCGGCGGCACCGAGATGGTGCCGGCGATGCGCGCGGCGCTGACCGACAGGCTCGGCGACACCGGCATGGTCCGCCAGGTCGTGTTCCTGACCGACGGCGCGATCGGCAACGAGCAGCAATTGTTCGATGCGATCACGACGATGCGCGGCCGTTCGCGCGTCTTCATGGTCGGCATCGGGTCCGCGCCCAACACCTATCTGATGACCCGCGCCGCCGAGCTCGGCCGCGGCGCCTTCACCCATATCGGCTCCACCGAGCAGGTGGAGGAGCGCATGCGCGGCCTGTTCGCCAGGCTGGAGAATCCGGCCGTGACCGGCCTCACCGCAACGTTCTCCGAAGCGCAGGCCGACATCACCCCGGCGATCATTCCCGACGTCTATCGCGACGAGCCCCTGGTGCTGGCGGCGAGGCTCGACAAGCTCGCAGGCTCGCTCGATATCAAGGGCCGCGTCGGCGACCGTCCGTGGTCGGTGACGCTGCCGCTGCAGAACGCAGCCGAAGGCAAGGGCTTGTCGAAGCTCTGGGCCAGGCGGAAGATCGCCGATGCGGAGGCCGCGCGCACCCTGCGCGAGATGACGCCGGAGGAAGCTGACAAGGCGATCCTGGCGCTGGCGCTCGACCATCAGATCGTCACGCGGCTGACCAGCCTCGTCGCGGTCGACAAGACGCCAAGCCGTCCCGAAGGCGAACCGCTCAAGCTCAGCGAGCTGCCGATTAACCTGCCCGCGGGCTGGGACTTCGAGAAGGTATTCGGCGAGCGGCCGCATCTGACGCCAACGCAGCTGCACGAGCGCCATGCCGATGCGCGCAATCAGCCGGCGACGCGACGGCCGATGCCTGCTGCGCCCGACGCGATCCGCCTGCCCAAAACCGCGACCTCGGCCGAGCTGAAGATGATCGCAGGCTTCATCCTGATCGTGCTTGCCCTGATCCTGTTCGTGTTCAACCGGCGTCGGACCTTGCTCACCGACGCCGCTTGAGAGAGGAGCCCCCCGAACTCCTCTGTTAGCGCGCGCGGCTGCCCGTCCCTTCCAAACGGCCGCGCGCGCCTTTTTTCTCACCATCATTGCGAGCGCAGCGAAGCAATCCAGGCTGCCTCTGCTGAAAGACTCTCTGGATTGCTTCGCTTCGCTCGCAATGACGAGTGTGGATAAAATGCCCCGCGTCATCTCTCCGCTGATCCTGGCGCTGATCGGCCTCGTCCTGTTCGGCGACGGCGCCTATATCCACGCCAAGGCGTGGCTGGCGCAGGTGCTGCTGGAGCGCGCTTTCGACACGAGTGTGGCGACGGGCGTCGCGGTAAAGCCCTGGTCATGGGCCGACACCTGGCCGGTCGCGCGGATCGAGGTGAAGCGGATCGGTGCCAGCGCCATCGTGCTGGAAGGCGCGAGCGGGCAGGCGCTCGCTTTCGGGCCCGGCCATATCCAGCACACGGCTGATGCGGGCGAACGCGGGATTGCCGTCTATGCCGCCCATCGCGACACTCATTTCCGCTTCCTGAAGGATGTTGCCATTGGCGACGTCATCGATGTCACGCGCAGTGACGGTCGACACTTTCGCTATCGCGCGGATTCCTCGGCCGTGGTTCGCTTCGATGCATCCGGCATCGATCCCATGGCACAGGGTTTCGAGCTTGTTCTCGCGACCTGCTGGCCATTCGATGCAGTCACATCCGGACCCGAGCGCTACATCTTGCATGCGACATTGATTGGCGCCGACGGATAGATCGCCGATCGGACTGACACGCACCGGTGCGCGCTTCATTCCACCACACGGCATACCAGCCACACAGTTGCCAAAGGACTCGCCATAGAACAGAGTGACGCGACACCAATAAGAACAACAGGTGAGGTCACGCCATGGAAGCCCATGTGTCTGCTGCGTCCGCGTCCCGTCCATGGTTTCCGCCACCCGATGCCAGCGACATCGTCAAGGGCATCCATGCCATGCTGCACCCGCATAACGTCGTGCTGGTGGGCGCGACCGACAAGCCCGGCAACTATGCCGAGCGCATCTGGAACAATCTGATCAAGTACGGTTTCGAAGGCGGGCTCTATCCGGTCAACGCCAAGCGGGACACCATCTGGGGCGTTCCCTGCTACAAGGATTTTGCGAGCCTTCCGGAGAAGCCCGATCACGTCCTGGTGCTGGTGCCTGCGCGCTTTGCCGTGCAGGTGATCCGCGATGCCGCCGCAGCCGGCGCGCGTTCGGCCACCATCGTCACCTCCGGCTTCAGCGAGCTGCAGGATGACGAAAGCCAGAAGCTCGCTGCCGAACTGCAGGCGGCCGTGCGCGAGACGGGGCTCGCCGTCACCGGCCCGAACTGCCTCGGCAATTTGAGCGCCGGCGAAAAGCTCTTCACCAATATCGACGATCGCATCGTCACTATGGAACAGGGCGCGGTGGCGATCGCCGGCCAATCCGGTGCCATCGTCATGGCGATCCGCCAGACGCTGGAAGACCGGGGCGTCGGTGTCGGCTACATGGTGACCACGGGCAACGAGGCCGGGCTCGAAACGCCGGATCTGATGCGCTATTTCGCCGAGGATCCGAGCATCAAGGTGATCGTCGTCTATCTCGAAGGGGTGCGCAACACCAAGGCGTTCCGCGATGCCTGCAAGGCGGCGCGCGCGGCGAGCAAGCCGGTGATCGCGCTCAAGCTCGGCGCCTCCGAAGGCGGCCGCGCCGCGGCGATGGCGCATACCGGCGCGCTCGCCGGCTCGATCGAGACGTTCGACGCTATCGCGACGCGCGAAGGTGTGATCCGGGTCGGCGGCCTCGACGAGCTGATCGAGACCACCGAGTGCTTCGTGCACGCGGCCGTTCCGAAAGGCGACCGGCTCGCCGCGGTGACGCTCTCCGGTGGCAAGCGCGGCATGCTGATCGACGCCTTCTACGCTGCAGGCCTGAACTTCGCGCCGCTGAGCCCGCATGTCAGCGCGGAGCTGGCGAAGATGCTCGGCCCCGGCTCGATCGTCGGCAATCCGCTCGATGCCGGCTTTGCCGCGGTGGTCGATCCCTCCGTCTACATGAAATCGATCAAGCTGATGATCGACGACCCCGATATCGACATCGTCATCGTCGATGCCGAACTGCCGAAGGCGCCGCACGAGCTGCGCGAGCGAAATTTGCGTATCGTCAACGAGATGGCGAGCAAGGCGGGCAAGCCGGTGATCTACATCAGCGCGATGTCGATCGGCTTCACCGAGTACACCAAGGATTTGCGGAAGTCGCTGCCGCATCTCGCGGTGATGCAGGGCATGGACCGCGCGGTGACCGCAATCAAGTCGCTGCTCGCCTATGCGAAGCTGCGCAAGGAGGTGCCCGATATCGTCTCGAGCTCGAAACCCGCCGCGCGCGCCGTGCTGGAGAAGACGTTGACATCGGCGACCGGCGCCGCGCTCGACGAGGTCGCCTCGAAGAAGCTGCTCAAGGCCTACGGCATCCCGATCTCGAAGGAGGCGATCGCACAGACCGCGGCAGACGCCGTCAAAATTGCCAAGCAGATCGGCTTTCCGGTCGTGGCAAAGCTCGTCAGTGCGGAGATCCTGCACAAGTCCGACATCGGCGGCGTGGTGCTGAACCTCAACAGCGCAGCCGAGGTGAAGAAGGCGTTCGCCGACATCACCGCGCGCGTGGCGAAGCTCAAGGGCAAGCCGAAGCTCGACGGCATCCTGATCGCGCAGCAGGTCAAGGCCGAGCTCGAGCTGGTGGTCGGCGCCTCGCTCGACGCCGAGATGGGGCCGGTCGTGCTGTTCGGCACCGGCGGCATCGACATCGAGCTGATGAAGGACGTCGCGCTCGCCGGCGCGCCGCTGGACGAAGCCGCAGCACGGCTCCTGATCGGCCGCACCAAGGCCGGCATCAAGATGCGCGGCTATCGCGGCAGGCCGGTCTTGCACGAGGCCTCGGCGGTGAAGGCCCTGGTCGGGCTATCCAACCTGATTGTGGATGCGGGCGATCGTATCGCCTCGATCGACATCAACCCGTTCCTGATCAACACCAGGACTGGCGTGGCCGTCGATGCCCTGATTGTGCTGAACAATGCAGCCGCAAGGCGGGCGGCCGGGCATTGAGAAGCGTAGGGTGGATTAGCGCAGCGTAATCCACCAAATTACATGGCTGCGGAGCGAAAGCGGCGGGTTACGCGTCGCTAACCCGCCCTACGTAGCATCGCGGGCTCCTTCCAACTTCCCCGCTTTGGCCGTAAAATCCCCCCACATGGCACGCGCGAGCAATCTTGTGATCGGAACGGCAACGCTGGCGGCGATCGCCGTGGCGTTCGGCGGCCTGCTCGGCGTGCAGAAATGGCGCACCATCCAGAGCCGCAGCCAGTTGCGCGTGGTGTTCGAGGGCGGCTCCGCCAGCGGGCTGCGCCGCGGCGGGCCGGTCAATTTCGACGGGGTGCCCGCCGGCCAGATCCAGTCGATCAAGCTGGAGAGTCCGCGCAGGATCGTGGCGCTCGTCATGCTCGACAACACCGCACCGATCCGCAAGGACACCGTGGCCGGAATCGAGTTCCAGGGCCTCACCGGCATTGCCGCGATCTCGCTGATCGGCGGCGCCCCCTCTGCACCGGCGGTGCCGCTGGACGCGGATGGGATTCCCGTGCTGACCGCCGATCTCAGCGACGCCGAAACCATCGTCGAAACCTTGCACAGCGTCGACCGCACCATCGTGAACAACGCCCCAGGGATCAAGGAGGGCCTGCACACGTTCGAGACCTATACCGCCGACCTCAGGAGCAAGGGCGCCGAGATCGATTCGGTCATGGCCAAGGTCGATAGCGCCTTTGCGGGCTTCGACAAGGCGGTCGCCAAGATCGAGGGCGCGGTGCCGGGCTTCGTCGATGGCAAGGCCGACGAGCTGTTCGAGAAGATCCAGGGACTGCACGAGCTTGCCGGCACCATGAAGAAGAAGTCGGCATCCTACCTCGAAGACATTCGCCGCTCGCTGCTCGACGTCAGCGAGGCCGCCAACAAAATGAGCGGCACGCCGGCGCCGCCGCGGCCCCCGCGCCGGCCCACGGAGCAGAAGCAACGCTAAAGGGCGATGCGATTAGGATGAATCGTCATCGCGCTTTAGCTTATGTTTGAGCATGATCTTTTCGGAAAGCCGCTACACACTTTTCCGGATCATTCTCTAGCCTACCACGCGTAGCGCACCAGACCCTTGCCGGCATAGGAGCGCGTGACGTTCGAGAACTCGCCCTCGAAGGTCGCCGATGCGGACCAGCCGTTCATCCAGTTCATCTGCATCGATGCCGTGGTCAGCGCCGAATCGCGCGCCAGGGCGGCGCCGCTCACGACGAAGGCCGAACCCGGCAGCGTCTGGAACACGGCTGCGGCCGTGCGGTCCGGATTGTAATCATGCGCCCAGGCGAGCCGGCCGCGCAGGGTCATCAGGCCACCGGCCGCGGCAAAGGACCGGTCCGCGCGCAGGCCGAGCTCGGAGCGGGTGCTGGTCACGTCCTTGGCACCATAGCTGAGCGCGAAGACGTTGCTGCCGACCACGGCCGACTCTGCGTAGGAGGGAAGGCCAAACAAGGTGGCCTGTAGTGCGGCGTAGGGCGTGACGCCGGCCCATTGCATGGCGTAGCGATAGCCGCCCTCGATGCGGCCCGAGACCGCGTTGGCGTTGAACTGCGCCCGCAACTGGTCATAGCCCGCGGCCGTCACGACGCGATTGGTCGTAACGTCCTGCCAGCCATAAGCGAGCGCCGCCGTGACATAGGCAGGTCCGGCCGCATGACGCACGAAGGCGCCGGCCTGGAACAGATCGGAGCGCCCCCAACCGAGCCCGCTGACGTTGAATCCGGTCCCGCCGCCTGCGAGGGAGAAGCCCGCAATCGTCGACGGCGATAAGCGGTAGTCGAGGCCCACGGCGGTGCCATAGACGCTGCTGGTGGTGTTGTTCGAGCCGAGGCCGGCGTTGCCGTCGGTGGTCTGCGAGCCGCCATAGCCGGCCGCCCACACGTCCCAGCGCTGCTCGAAGGTCGCCGCCGGAGCCTTGATCGCGGCGAACGCGTCGCGCGCGTTCTTGCCGCGCGCTTGAGCATCGGGGGCAAACGGCGTCGCACCGGACGTGCCGCTGCGTCCCGAGTCGAAGACATCGGTCAGCAGGCCGAGAAACAGGTTCATCGCGTTGAAGGTGGTCTGCTGCGCCCCGGTCGCCGGCTCGCCGGAGGCCTGCGCCAGGCCGCTGGGCCCGAGGCCTGCGAATTCGGCTTGCAGGAAACCGTTGGCATTGAAGAAGTCCTGAAGCGTCGTCGCGACGTTCTTCTGATTGACGTTGAGCGCGTACTTCGCGCCGTAGTCGAGCGCAAAATCGAGAAAGACCTCGTTCGATCCGACACTCGTCGTCCCGATGAGGCCGCCCGGCGCGGCAACGCCGGAAAAATTGCCGCTGGAAGTGCCGAGGAACTGCATGATCGAGTAGTGCTTCATCACGGCGGCGCCCGCATACAGCGCGACACCGACCGTGCCGTTCAGCGCCACATTGCCGCTGACGAGCGCATGGCTCGCGCTCGATCCGCTGCCGACCTGCACGACGTAAACCGAGCCGGGCTGGAAGGCGAGATCGCCCTGAACCTGCATGCTCGAGCCCGGTCCCCCGTCACCCGGCGCATAGATGCCGCCGCTGGCGATCGCGGTATTGCCGACGATGCCGGCGCCGAACAGCGCGCCGCCCGAATTGACGGTGGTCAGGCTGGATTGGGAGATATCGCCATCGACCCGCAGGATGCCGCCATTCACCGTAGTGGTGCCGGTGTAGGTGTTCGTGCCCGAGAGGATCAGCGTGCCGCTGCCGACCTTTTCCAGCGAACCCGGCCCGATCGGGCGGCAACCGCAGGGATCGTAATCGCCGATGACGCCGCTGACGTCGGTCGAGAGGTTGTTGCTGCCAACGACGAGGGTATTGGCGCCGCCGATGTAATAGAAACCGCTGCCTTCGATCGAACCCGCGGTGATGCGGCCGTCGCCGTTCGGACCGACGCTGACGCCGAAATCGACGATGCCCGTTCCGGTGGTGATGAAGCGGGCGTTTCCGCCGGTGGAATTGTCGAAGAACTCGGTTTTGCCGCCTGCCTTTGTGATGATCGTCGCATCGCCGGCCGTCGTGAACGCGCCGAAATTGGTGAGACCGTCGGCTTCATTGATGATGGTTGCATGGCCGGCGGTCGCCGTATCGGAGCCGGCCAGCGTGCCGAACACGGTCCCGCTGAAATCCTTGTTCACGATCGCCGCCGAGCCTGCCGAGGCCTGTTCGACGAATGCGGTGCTGCCGCCGTTCTGGTTGGTGATGCTGGCGGTGCCGGCATTGGTCCGTGCGAAGAAGCCGATCAAGCCGCCGTCGTTGACGATGGTCGCCCGACCGGCGGTCGCGGTGTCGGAGCCGCCCCCGTTCGGGTCGCCGAAATACAGCTGGCCGTTGTTGGTGATGGCGATCGAGCTGGCGGAGCTGGCGTTGCGAAACAGCGTCGTCCCGGAGAAGGCGTTCAGGAGCGAGGTGACCCCGGACGTGTCGGCATTGACGACGCTGAAGAGGCCTTCATTGGTGACGGCGCCGACGATGCTCGCGGTATGCGTCGCGTCACCGAGCTGCAGGGATCCGCAGTTGCAGATGAATGTGCCTCCGGCATAGGTGTTGGCCCCGAGCAGCGCCAGGGTGCCCGAGCCCTGAACGTTGATGCCGCCGCTGCCGACGATGCGCGAAGCGATCATGGCCGACGGATCGCTGGTGCCGGTTACGTCCGCGGTGATGAAGGTGGTGCCGCCCGGAGCCAGCCTGAGATCGCCGCCCTGGATGGTGTAGATCGAACTGTCGCCCGTGATGTCGAACCCCACCAGGCTGGTGAGTTGCACGCCAACCGGCGTCACCGTCACCGTGCCGCCCGTGGCCGGTGTCGAAGGACCGCTGCTGCCGAATTGCGTGCCGGCTGATGCGGGGTCATAGGCGGTGCTGACCGCGCCGAAGGCGTCCGTCCAGTTGGTCGCGGTGTTGTCCCAAACGCCGCCTCCGCCGTTGACGGCGCCGTTCGGCGTGATCTGCGATCCGTTGAAGACCTGCTGTGCCTGGCTGGGACCGGCCAGAGACACCGCGCTGAAGACGAGGCCCGCCCCGGATGCCGTGCGCATGGCCGCGGCACTCCGAAGCAGGCAACCCCACCCGCTCGATCGCAACCAGGCCCTCAACACGCGTCCCCCAACCTGCGGCGCTCCCCAATGGCGCCGCGGGAACTTAGGCGATGAAGACGGGCAGTAGAACTACGGGAGCTCGAGAATCCGCCGATGCGACCGAGATTCGGCCAGATTCGACAGCCCATGTTGCGGCCGCGCCACGGTTTTGCAGCGCCATTCCCATTCCGCGCATGAACGAATGCGTCAGGACGACCGCCGTCATGGATGGCTATTCACATCTGGCTGGTCGTCCAACACGCAGGGCTGGCGAAGGCTCAATAGTTGCTCGGAGACGACCCATTCGGAATGCCATCGATCGGACATTCATCAGTGCCCGGCGTCGAGCGGGTCATTGCCTCGACCATGTCGCGCGTGCCTTCGGGATCCCTAATCCAGTTCTTGTAGAAATCATACGGGCACGCGGCGACGCCGCGCGGGCTGTCGCCGGAATTGATCATGCCGGTGTAGCCGCGATGAACGAGCTTGTAGAGATGGTTCTGCGACTGGCCGTTGCGGCGCGCGTCGCGGATCAGATGCTTCGACAGCTGGGCGTACTGGATGCCGTAATCCTCCTCGCCGCATTCGCCGAGCGTGCGTCCGTCGAAGCCGATGATCGCGGAGTGACCGAAATAAGAATAGACGCCGTCGAAGCCGGCGGCATTGGCGACCGCGACATAGACGTTGTTGGCCCAGGCCATGGCCTTTGAGATCATGACCTGCTGCTCCTTGGCCGGATACATGTAGCCCTGGCAGCGCACGATCAACTCCGCCCCCTTCATGGCGCAGTCGCGCCAGATCTCCGGATAATTGCCGTCGTCGCAGATGATCAGGCTGACCTTGAGGCCTTTCGGCCCCTCGGAGACATAGGTGCAATTGCCGGGGTACCAGCCTTCGATCGGCACCCAGGGCATGATCTTGCGATACTTCTGCACGATCTCGCCCTTGTCGTTCATGAGGATCAGGGTGTTGTAGGGCGCCTTGTGCGGATGCTCCTCGTGGCGTTCGCCGGTGAGCGAGAACACGCCCCACACTTTGGCCTTGCGGCAGGCTTCCGCGAAGATCGCGGTCTCCTCGCCCGGCACCATCGAGGCCGTCTCGTACATCTCCTTGGCATCGTACATGATGCCTTGTGTGGAATATTCCGGGAAGATCACGAGATCCATGCCGGGCAGCCCGACCTTCATGCCGACGATCATGTCGGCGATCTTGCGGGCGTTGTCGAGCACCTCGGCCTTGGTGTGCAGGCGGGGCATCTTGTAATTGACCACCGCGACGCCGACCGTGTCGTTGCTGCTGGAGATGTCACCGTGAAGCATGTCGAGCGCTCCTGTTGTCTGATGCTGGCGTGGGTTAGTGGCTGATCATCCAGGGGCGTGCGGTCGGAAAGCCCTTGGCGCCGCTCCTGGTCTTGGTCATCAGCCGCGCCGGCTTCTTCCTGTCCGCCAAACCCTTGTCCTTCACGGTCTTGCCCGAGGAGCAGCAGCCGCAGCCCGGGCCATGGGAAGCCTTATATTGCGCCAGCGTCTGCGGCGCGTGCGTGCTGCGCTCGTTGACGGCGTGCGCCTTGCGCTTCTCCGCCGGCATGCAGAAGAAGTTCGGCGCCGTCAGGATGACGCGGGGCGCCATCGTCTCGCAGTGCGGGCAGCTCTGCGGATCGTCGCATTCCGCCATCGGGCGCAGGTCCTTGAAGGGACCGCAATCGTCACAGAGATATTCGTAGACCGGCATCGCATCACCTACGCTCTTGCCTGTTCACACAACGCGCTGCCTCCGGGCGTCCGGGACAGCCCCTCACCCCGCCCCTCTCCCGAGAGAACGGGGAGAGGGAGCGCGGCGTCACTTGTCCGGCGAGATCGGCATCTGGATGTCGCCGGTGATGTGCTTGATGGGACCGGCCGCCGACGGCATCACGTCGAAGTCGAAGATCTCGGTCGGCAGCCACAGCGTGGCGCAGGCATTGGGCACGTCG
The DNA here is from genome assembly GCF_044909005.1 of Bradyrhizobium sp. USDA 223. Lineage (NCBI taxonomy): Bacteria > Pseudomonadati > Pseudomonadota > Alphaproteobacteria > Hyphomicrobiales > Nitrobacteraceae > Bradyrhizobium > Bradyrhizobium sp. USDA 223. The sequence continues at coordinate 6,906,125 of NZ_JBIYDR010000001.1, read as the reverse complement.
ACCACGCCGGAGATGTGGCCCTGGCACGGCGCGGTGCCGAGGATCGAATAGGCCTGGGCGCCGGAATAGCCGAACTTCTTGAGATACTCGATCGCATTCAAGCAGGCCTGGCGATAGGCGATGTGGACGTCGAGATAGTGCTGCTTGCCGGCCTCGTCCACCGAGATACCTTCGAAGATCAGATAGTCCTTGTAGTTCGGCGTGATCGGCGACGGCTTGAAGATCGGATTCTTGATGCCGTACTTCGACATGCCGTCCTTGATCACTTCCACCTTCAGGTGGAGCCAGCCGGCCATCTCGATCGCACCGCAGAAGGTGATCTCGCCGTCGCCCTGGCTGAAGTGCAGGTCGCCCATCGATAGGCCCGCGCCGGGGACGTAGACCGGGAAGTAGATCTTCGAGCCGCGCGAGAGATCCTTGATGTCGCAATTGCCGCCATGCTCGCGCGGCGGCACGGTGCGCGCACCCTCGGCACCGATCTTGGCTTTGACGTCGCCCTTGGCGCGGCCGCCATGGGCGGTCGGCGCGAACGGCGGGTTGGCAAGGCCGGGCACGCGGGTTGGGTTGGTCGAGATCAGCTCGGCCTCGCGCTTGTTCCAGGTGTCCAGCATCTTCGGATCGGGCAGACAGCCGATCAGGCCGGGATGGATGAGACCGGCGAAATTGACGCCGGGCACGTGACGCGACGAGGTGTAGAGACCCTTGATGTCCCAGATCGACTTCTGCGCCAGCGGGAAATGGTCGGTGAGGAAGCCGCCGCCGTTCTGCTTGGAGAAGAAGCCGTTGAAGCCCCACAGGCTCTCCTTGAGCGGACCGACGTCGAGCAGGTCGACCACGAGAAGGTCGCCGGGCTCGGCGCCCTTGACGCCGATCGGGCCGGAGAGGAAGTGCACGATCGACAGGTCGATGTCGCGCACGTCGTCGGCGGAATCGTTGTTCTTGATGAAGCCGCCGGTCCAGTCATAGGTCTCGATGATGAAATCGTCGCCGGGATTGACCCAGGCCACGATCGGGATGTCGGGGTGCCAGCGGTTGTGCACCATGTCGTTTTCATAGGCCGACTTGGTGAGATCGACCTTGATCAGTGTCTCTGGCATCGAGATGCTCCCCTTTTACACGGTTGGTTAGACGGACAGATATTTCGAGACCTGCGCGGCATCGACGGCATCGCGCGGATCGTCGCGCACGATCTCGCCGTTCTCGATCACCAGCACGCGGTCGGCGATGTCGAGCGCGAAACTGAGGACCTGCTCGGACACGACGATCGACAGCCCCTTCTCGTCGCGGATGCGCTTGAGGGTGCGCGCCATCTCCTTGATGATGGAGGGCTGGATGCCTTCGGTCGGTTCGTCCAGCAGCAGCACCTTCGGCTTGGTGGCGAGCGCGCGCGCGATCGCCAATTGTTGTTGTTGTCCGCCGGAGAGATTGCCGCCGCGGCGGCCTTTCATCTCGAGCAGCACCGGGAACAATTCGTAGATGTCGTCAGGCACCTCGGAGCCGCCCGAGACGACGAGCCCGGTCTCGATGTTCTCCTTCACCGTCATGGTGGAGAAGATCATGCGGCCCTGCGGCACATAGGCGAGGCCCTTGGCGACGCGCTCAAAGCTCTTGAGGTTGCCGAGCTCGGCGCCGTCCATGTTCACCGAGCCGCTTTTGGCCGGCAGGATGCCCATCAGCGACTTCATCAGCGTGGTCTTGCCCATGCCGTTGCGGCCCATGATCGCGACGATCTCGTTCGCCGCGACCTTGACGTTGAGCCCGTGCAGCACCTCGCTCTGGCCGTAGGCGACGTGGAGATCGGAAATAGCCAGCATCAGCGTGCTCCTTAATGGCCCAGGTACACTTCGATGACCTTGGGATCGTTCTTCACCTTCTCCATGGTCCCTTCCGAAAGGATCTGGCCCTGGTGCAGCACGGTGACCTTGTGCGCGATGTCCTCGACGAACTTCATGTCGTGCTCGATCACCAGCACCGAACGGTTCTTGATGATGCGGTTGAGCAGCTCGGCGGTCTTGGCGCGTTCGGACACGCTCATGCCGGCGACGGGCTCGTCTAGCATCAGCAGATCGGGATCCTGGATCAGCAGCATGCCGATCTCGAGCCACTGCTTCTGGCCATGGCTAAGCTCGTCGGCATAGGTGTTGAGCTTGTCCTTGAGGAAGATCATCTCGGCGACTTCCTCGACCCGTTCCTTCACCGGCTGATCGCGCTGGAAGGTCAACGAGCCGAACACGGTGCGGCCGCGCGGAAACGAGATCTCGAGATTCTCGAACACGGTGAGATCCTCGAACACCGACGGCGTCTGGAACTTGCGACCGACGCCGGTTTGCACGATCTCGTTCTCCCTCATCTTCGTGAGCTCCTTGCCACGAAACTGAATCGAGCCCGAGGTCGCCTTGGTCTTGCCGCAGATCAAATCGAGCACCGTGGTCTTGCCGGCGCCGTTGGGACCGATGATGACGCGGATCTCGTTCTCCTCGACATAGAAGGAGAGGTCGTTGACCGCCTTGAACCCGTCGAACGAGACGGTGAGGCCGGAGACCGCGAGCAGGAAGTCCTTGGGCTGATGACCGATGAGCATGATCGCCTCCTCACTCTGCCGGTGCGCCGTCGGCGACGGAATTGTCGGTCCAGCCCGCCTTCGGCTTGCGCGAGGCGAACAGCCGGTCGATGCGGGGCTGCACGTAATCGGCCCAAAGCCCGGACAGGCCGTTGGGGAAAGCGAGCACGACCGCAATAAACAGCGCGCCGAGACCGAACAGCCAGAGTTGAGGGAAGGATTCCGACAGGCTGGTCTTGGCGAAGTTCACCAGGATGGCGCCCCAGACAGCGCCGAAGATCGACATCCGCCCGCCGACCGCGGTGTAGATCACCATCTCGATCGACGGCACGATGCCGACGAAGGACGGCGACATGAATCCGACGTTGAGCGCGAACATGGCGCCACCGATCGCGGCGAAGATCGCAGCCATGCAGAAGGCGAAGATCTTGAAATTGGCGACGCTGTAGCCGGAGAAGCGGACGCGGTCCTCCTGCTCGCGCATCGCCACCAAGATGCGTCCGAGCTTGGTCAGGCGGATGAACTGCGCAATGCCGATGCAGGCGAACAGCAACACCACCTCGACGAAGTACAGGATGATCTTGGCGTGGTCGGGCCGGATGTCCCAACCCTTCAGCGTGCGCAGGTCGGTCATGCCGTTGATGCCGCCGGTATAGCCCTGCTGTCCCACGATCAGGATGGTGAGGATGGCGGCGACGGCCTGGGTGATGATCGCGAAATAGGTGCCGCCGACGCGGCGCTTGAACATCGCGGTGCCGATGATCAGGGCGAACAGGCCGGGGACCAGGATGATGGCGAGGATGGTGAAGGTGAGGCTGTGAAACGGCTGCCAGAAGAACGGCAGCGCCGTGATCTGATTCCAGTCCATGAAATCGGGGATGCCGGGCGTCGACTGGATCTTGGTGTTCTCGACGCTTGAGGCCTCGAGCTTGAGGAACATCGCCATGCAATAGCCGCCGAGGCCGAAGAACACGCCCTGCCCCAGGCTCAGGATGCCGCCATAACCCCAGCACAGCACGAGGCCGATCGCGACAAAGGCATAGGTCAGGTATTTCGCGACCAGGTTGAGGCGGAACACGTCCAGCGTCAGCGGCAGGATCACGAACAGCACGGCGGCGAGCGCAATGAAGCCCATCAGTTCGGATCGGTTGAAGAAGCGTGAGTTGATGATCATGACTTTCCTGCTTCTCGTTATTTGCGGACCTTGAGGGCGAACAGACCCTGCGGCCGCAGCATCAGGATGCCGACGACGGCGAGCAGCGTGAGCACCTTGGCCATCGAGCCCGACATGAAGAACTCGAGCGTCGATTGCGTCTGCGAGATCGAGAAGGCCGAGGCGATGGTGCCGAGCAGGCTGGCGGCGCCGCCGAACACGACGACGAGGAAGGTGTCGACGATGTAGAGCTGGCCCGACGTCGGCCCGGTCGAGCCGATCATGGTGAAGGCGCTGCCGGCGACACCGGCGATGCCGCAGCCGAGCCCGAAGGTGTAGCGGTCGACCTTCTCGGTGTTGATGCCGACCGCGCCGGCCATGATGCGGTTCTGCACGACCGCACGGACCTGACGGCCCCAGCGCGACATGTAGAGAACGTAGGCGACGGCAATGGTGATCAGCACGGTGAGGCACATCACGAAGACGCCGTTGATCGGCACCTCGATGCTGTCGGTGACGCGCAGCGAGCCCAGCATCCATTGCGGCAGCTCGACGCCGACCTCGCGCGCGCCAAACACTGAGCGATAGGCCTGCTGCAGCATCAGGCTGAGGCCCCAGGTGGCGAGCAGCGTATCGAGCGGGCGCTTGTACAGGTGCCGTATCAGCCCCCATTCCACCAGCATGCCCAGCGCGCCGGAGGCGAGGAAAGCCAATATCATGGCAAGGAAGAAGTAGCCGCTGAAGAGGCTCGGCAAATAGGCCTGGAAGAGATTGGAAGTCATCCAGGTGACGTAGGCTCCGAGGATCATGAACTCGCCGTGGGCCATGTTGATGACGCCCATCTGGCCGAAGATGATCGCAAGGCCGAGCGCCATCAGGACATAGACGGAGAACAGGATCAGTCCGGCGAAGCCCTGCATGACGAAGATCGAGCCGAGGTCGCCAATCGAATAGTCGCCGAACATCCATGTCCTCCGTCGGGAAAGGGTCCCGCGTCGCGAGCAGGTTCGCGACGCGGGGGCTTGAGGCATGGACTTGCGATCCACGCCAGGGAGCGGTTTTGCCTTGGGGGAAAAGTGCGACGGGCGTCGCGACTTACTGCTAGCGCTCTTACTGGTATCCCTTGGGGAACGGATCCGGCTCGACGAGATCGGCGGTCTCGTAGATCAGCTCGAACTGGCCATCGAGCTTGGCGCGCCCCACCCGCGTCTTCGACCAGAGGTGATGGTTCTCGTGGATGCGCACATAGCCTTCCGGCGCGCCCTTGAACTCGACACCCGTAGAAGCCGTGGCGATCTTGTCGACGTCGAAAGAGCCGGCCTTCTCGACCGTCAGCTTCCACAGCCAGGGGCCGAGATAGGCAGCCTGGGTGACGTCTCCGATCACCGTCTTCTCGCCCCACATCTTCTTGAACGCCGAGACGAAAGCCTTGTTGTTCGCATTGTCGAGCGACTGGAAATACTTCATGCAGGCATAGGCGCCCGCGATGTTCTCGCCGCCGATACCGTCGATCTCGTCCTCGGTCACCGAGATCGTCAGCAGTGCCTGCTTGGAGAGATCGATGCCGGCCGCCTTGAGCTGCTTGTAGAAGGCGACGTTCGAACCGCCGACGACGTCGGTGAAGATCACGTCCGGCTTGGTCAGCTTGATCTTGTTGATGACCGAGTTGAACTGCGTCGAGCCGAGCGCATAATATTCCTCGCCGACGACCTTGCCCTTGAGCACGTTCTCGACATGCTTGCGCGCGATCTTGTTGGAGGTGCGTGGCCAGATGTAGTCCGAACCGATGAAGAAGAAGGACTTCGCGCCCTTCTCCTTGGCGATCCAGTTCAGGCCGGCGAGAATCTGCTGGGTCGCTTCCTGGCCGGTGTAGATGACGTTCTTGGACTGCTCGAGGCCTTCGTAGAAGGTCGGGTAGTAGAGCATGCCGTTATACTGCTCGACGACAGGAAGCACCGCCTTGCGCGAGGCCGAGGTCCAGCAGCCCATGATCGCCGCCACCTTGTCGTTGACGAGCAGCTTCTTCGCCTTTTCGGCGAAGGTCGGCCAGTCCGACGCGCCGTCCTCCTGGATGAACTTGATCTTGCGGCCGAGCACGCCGCCGGCCGCGTTGATCTGCTCGATAGCGAGCTTTTCGGCCTGGATCGAGCCGGTCTCGGAGATCGCCATGGTGCCGGTCGCCGAATGCAGGATGCCGACCGTGACCTCGGTGTCGGTGACGGCCAGACCCGTGGTGTTGACCGCCGAGGTCGCCGGCGCCTGCGCAAATGACCCGCGCGGCAGCATGGTGATGGCCGGGACCGCGGCCATTCCCATCAATAATTTGCGCCGCAACGGCGACAATAGCCCCTTGTTTGCTTCGTCTGACATGAGCACCCCACTTTTGTTCGAGAACACGCGATTGGTGCCCGTGAGGATGGCTCGAATTTATGCAGCGCACGCATACGCAAGATCGCGTATACTGCACCGCAAAATGCCGACGTAGGCTTCTGGTACGGAATTTGCGAGGGGTCCGGGTCCGTATCGGGAGTGGGGTTAAGTGGCAGGGCGGCAGCGAATAGACCGCGTCAGGCGCCAGTACAATCAATGGGTCGCCAACCAGACGCTGGAAGATTACGCCCTGCGCTTCACCGCCAAAAGCGCGCGGCGCTGGTCCGCCGCCCGCGTCGCCAACACGGCACTGGGCGCGATCTCGTTCCTGGCGATGGAGGCGATCGGCGGGACCATCACGCTGAACTATGGCGTCACCAACGCGACTGCCGCCATTGTCGTGGTTTCCGTCATCATCTTCGGCTGCGGGGTGCCTATTGCGTATTATGCCGCCAAATGCGGCATCGACATCGACCTGCTGACGCGGGGGGCCGGCTTCGGTTACATCGGCTCGACCGTCACCTCGCTGATCTACGCCTCCTTCACCTTCATCTTCTTCGCGATCGAGGCCGTGATCCTCGCATCCGCGCTCGAGATGTGCTTCGGGATTCCGCGGCCGGTCGGCTATCTCATCAGCGCCGTCGTCATCATCCCGCTGGTGGCCTACGGCATCACGCTGATCAGCCGCTTCCAATTGTGGACGCAGCCGCTGTGGGTGATCCTTCACATCATTCCGTTCGCCGCGATCGCCTGGCACAATCCGCGCTCCTTTGCGGGGTGGCACAAATTCTCCGGCGAGCACGGCGATCTCAACGGGCACTTCGATCTCCTGCTGTTCGGCGTTGCGGCCTCGGTCGTGTTCTCGCTGGTGGCGCAGATCGGCGAGCAGGTCGACTTCCTGCGGTTCCTGCCGCGCGACCGCCGCGCCTCCAGGGCCTCCTGGTGGATGGCGCTGATGAGCGCGGGGCCGGGCTGGATCGTGCTGGGCGCGCTGAAGCTGCTGGCGGGCTCGTTCCTTGCCTTCTTCGCACTCAGCCACGGCGTGCCGCCCGAGGAAGCCGCCGAGCCGGCGCACATGTATCTCGAAGCCTTCCGCTATGTGCTGTCGCAGCCCGACCTCGCTTTGGCCTTGACCGGCACCTTCGTGATCCTGTCGCAGGTCAAGATCAACGTTACCAACGCCTATGCCGGCTCGATCGCCTGGTCGAACTTCTTCTCGCGCTTGACCCACAGCCATCCCGGACGCGTGGTATGGCTGGTCTTCAACGTCGTCGTGGCCCTGCTGCTGATGGAGATCGGCGTCTACAAGGCGCTGGAGCAGACGCTTGCGCTCTATTCCAACGTCGCGATCGCCTGGGTCGGCGCGCTGGTCGCCGACCTCGTCATCAACAAGCCGCTCGGACTGCGGCCGCAGCAGATCGAGTTCAAGCGCGCGCATCTCTACGACGTTAATCCGGTCGGCGTGGGAGCGATGACGATCGCGACCATCGTCTCGATCAGCGCCTTCTACGGCCTGTTCGGGCCGACCGCGAAGGCGCTGTCGGCCTTCATCGCGCTCGCGGCGGCCTTCCTCACGGCGCCGTTGATCGCCTGGGCCACAGGCGGCAAATACTACATCGCGCGCAAGCCGAAGCGGAGCTGGCAGAACATCGAGGCGATCCAGTGCTGCATCTGTGAGCACTCGTTCGAGCCGGAGGACATGGCCTCCTGCCCCGCTTATGCGGGGCCGATCTGCTCGCTGTGCTGTTCGCTGGACGCGCGCTGCCACGATCTCTGCAAGCCGCACGCGAGATTCCAGGCGCAGGTGTCGGAAACGCTGGGCCGGCTGATGCCGCAGCCGATCTACGCCCGGATCAACTCGCAAGTCGGCCACTATATCGGTGTCTTCGTGGTCTCCGCCGGCCTGATCGCCCTGGTGCTGGGACTCATCTATCTACAGACGTCGGCGAACGTGCACGGCGACAACGAGCTCGTGTCCGACGTGCTGTGGAAGGTGTTCTTCTCGCTCAGCATTATCATCGGCGTGGTGGCGTGGCTGTTCGTGCTGGCGCAGCAGAGCCGCCGCGCCGCCGAGGCCGAGACGCGGCGGCAGACCGCGCTGCTGATCCAGGAGATCGACGCGCACAAGCGCACCGATGCCGAGCTCCAGCGTGCCAAGGAGGTCGCCGAATCCGCCAATCTCGCCAAGAGCCGCTATGTGGTCGGGCTGAGCCACGAGCTGCGCTCGCCGCTCAATGCGATCAGCGGCTATGCGCAACTGCTCGAGCAGGATACGAGCCTTGGTGCCAAGCCGCGTGACCAGGTCCGCGTCGTCCGCCGCAGCGCCGACCATCTCTCCGGGCTGATCGACGGCATCCTCGACATCTCCAAGATCGAGGCGGGGCGGCTGTATCTGTCGCGCGACGAGGTGCGCTTGAGCGAGTTCCTCGACCAGCTCGTCGGCATGTTCCGCCTCCAGGCCGCGGCCAAGGGCATCGACTTCGTGTTCAGGCGGCCGCCGACGCTGCCGCGCGTGGTCTATGCCGACGAGAAGCGGCTGCGTCAGGTGCTGATCAACCTGCTCTCGAACGCCATCAAGTTCACCCAGTCCGGCAGCGTGCAGTTCGTGGTGCACTATCGCAGCCCCGTCGCCGAGTTCGAGGTGATCGACACCGGCCCGGGCATTCAGGGCGAGGACCTCGAACGCATCTTCGCGCCATTCGAGCGGGGTGCGCTCGGCGCCTCGCAGCCGCAGACCGGCACCGGCCTCGGGCTCACCATCAGCCGCCTGCTCGCCGGCGTGATGGGCGGGGACATCAAGGTCACGAGCACGGTCGGCACCGGCTCGACCTTCAGGGTCAAGATCCTGCTCTCGGAGGTCGCCAATCCCCAGCGCACCGCGCCGGTGGAGGCGCCGGTCTCAGGCTATCACGGCCCGCGCAAGACCATCCTCGTCACCGACGACGATCCCGTGCATCGCGACCTCCTGCGCGAGGTGCTAACGCCGCTCGGCTTCATCCTGCTCAGCGCGCCCGACGGCGCCGGCTGCCTCGCATTGGCACAGCATTGCCGGCCCGATCTGTTCCTGCTCGACATCTCGATGCCCGCCATGGACGGCTGGGCGGTCGCCGAGGCCTTGCGCGCCAGCGGCCATCATCAGGCCCGCATCCTGATGGTGTCGGCAAGCGCGCTCGAGGCTCATGGCACGCCGCTGGCGCAGCCCTTCCACGACGGCTACCTGATGAAGCCGATCGACATCCCGCGGCTGCTGGCAACGATTCGCCAGCTTCTCAAGATCGAATGGCAATACGGCTCGCACGAGGTCGCGGTGCCGTTCTGGCATCCGGAGACCGGATCGAAGCCGCCGCTGCGGCACATCGAGGCGCTGATCGGGCTCGGCCAGATCGGCTACGTCAAGGGCATCCAGCTGAAGCTGGACGAGATCGGCAGCGAGCACCCCGAGCATGCCGACTTCGTCGCGCAGATGCGGTCGCTGGTCGATCGGTTCGATCTCGACCAGTACATGGACACATTGAAGACGTTGCATGCTTATGAGCATTGAATCGAAGAAGCGCGACGTCGCGCTCGTCGTCGACGATTCCCCGGAGACGCTCCGGCTGCTCACCGACGCGCTCGACGGCGCCGGCATGACGGTGATGGTGGCGCTCGACGGCGCCGCGGCGATGCGCATCATCGACCAGATCACGCCCGACATCATCCTGCTCGATGCCGTAATGCCCGGCATCGACGGGTTCGAGACCTGCCGCCGGCTCAAGCGCGATGCGGGTCTCGCCAATGTCCCGGTCATCTTCATGACGGGTCTGGCCGAAACCGAACACATCGTGCGTGGACTGGAAGCCGGCGGCGTCGACTACGTGACCAAGCCGATCGTGATCGAGGAGATGCTGGCGCGCATCCGGGTCCATCTCGGCAATGCCCGGCTGACCCAGAGCGCGCGCGCCGCGCTCGACGTCTCCGGCCGTTTCCTGTTCGCGGTCAATCGCCAGGGCAACGTGTTGTGGGCGACGCCGCAGGCGCAGAAGCTGCTATCCGATCATCACGGCGCGCAGGCCGACGACTTCGTGCTGCCGCCGACGCTGCTGCAATGGCTCGAGCAGGCGAAGGCCAAGAGCGGCTCGAAATCCCAGGCAGCGTCGCTGCCCGACAATCCGCAGCTCCGCTTCTACTACATGGGCGAGACCGCGCCGAACGAATTCCTGCTGCGGCTTTCCAAGGAAGCCGGCACCGCGCTGCCGCCCGAATTCACCAGCGAGCTCGGCCTCACCACGCGCGAAGGCGAGGTGCTGGCCTGGCTCAGCAAGGGCAAGACCAACCGCGACATCGCGCAAATTCTGGGTCTCAGCCCGCGCACCGTGGACAAGCACCTGGAGCAGATCTACGCCAAGCTCGGGGTGGAGAACCGGACCGCCGCGGCCGCGATCGCCGCGAATGCGACGCGGCGGAATTCGTGAGACTGCTGCAAATGAGTTGAGATGCCGCTAGTCCAGCTAACAGTGTCGTCCCGGACAAGCGCAGCGAAGCGGAGCTCCGATCCGGGACCCATAACCCCAGGGAGTAGTTTGGCGAAGACTCGGAGTGACCAGCTCGCTCAACAACCACCGGCTGGGAGTATGGGTCCCGGGCTCGCTTTCGCGCCCCCGGGACGACAGCGGAGTGTATGGCGGTCGCTAGCCGCCCCTTACATCGGCATCTTCAGCTGTACACAAACGCCTTGTCGTCGAGGTTCGTCTTCGGGATCTCGTCCTTCTCGGTCCAGTAGTCCTGGCTGTGCTGCCATTCCGGCTTGTCGCCGCGCTTGGGCAGCAGGTTCATGTTGCGCATCATGTAGCCGGGGTTGAAGTTTTCCGGATCGATCCAGGGCAAGATCGGCATGTTGTGGTCCTCTGGGCGCAGCTTGACCTCGACTTTCTTTGCGCCCTTCGCCTTCATGTGGCCGAGCAGCCGGCAGACGAAATCGGCGACGAGATCGACGCGCAGCGTCCAGCTGGCACGGAAATAGCCGAACACCCAGACCATGTTCGGCACGCCCGTGAACATCATGCCGCGATAGGTGACGGTGTCGCCGAAGGCGAGCGGCTTGCCGTCGATCTCGAAGGCGATATCGCCGAGCGCGGCAAGATTGAAGCCGGTCGCAGTGACGATGACATCGGCCTCGAGCAGCTTGCCGGACTTGAGCTGGATGCCGTTCTCGACGAAGCATTCGATCTCGTCGGTGACGACGGAGGCCTTGCCGCTTGCGATGCCCTTGAACAGATCGGCATCCGGCACGAAGGCGATGCGCTGCCGCCAGGGCCGGTATTTTGGCGTGAAGTGGGTCTCGACGTCGTAGTCGGGACCGAGCACGGCGCTGATCTGGCCGATCAGCTCCTTCTTCACCTGCTCGGGCTTGGACACGCAGAGCTTGGTGAACGCATCCTGCTCGAACAGGATCTTGCGCCGCACGATCTCGTGGATCCAGGCTTCGTCGACCTGCAGCCGTCGTAGTTCCTCCGCGATCTCTATGGCGTTGCGGCCGAGGCGGAAGTAGGTCGGCGAGCGCTGCAGCATGGTGACGTGGGCGCACTTGTCGGTAATGTTCGGCACCAGCGTTGCCGCGGTCGCGCCCGAGCCGATCACCACCACCTTCTTGTTCGTGAGGTCGATATCGTCGGGCCAGGTCTGGGGATGGACGATGCGGCCCTTGAAACGGTCCATGCCCTTCCATTCCGGCGTGTAGCCTTCGGAATGGCGATAATAGCCCTGGCACATCCAGAGAAAGTTCGCCGTGAAAGTCCTGGGCTCGCCGGTGTCGGTCGTCACGGCGTCGATGGTCCAGAGATTCTGCTCGCTCGACCAGCTCGCGGAATTGATCTTGTGCTTGTAGCGGATGTGCCGCGCGATATCGTTGTCGTCGATCACCTCCTTCATATAGGAGAGGATCTCCTCGGCGGTCGCAATCGGCGGGCCGACCCAAGGCTTGAAGCTGTAGCCGAAGGTGTGGAGATCGCTGTCGGAGCGAATGCCGGGATAGCGATGCGTGCTCCAGGTGCCGCCGAATGTTTCCTGCGTCTCCAGGATGACGTAGCTCGTGCCCGGAAGCTGCTTCTGGATGTGATAGGCGCTACCGATGCCGGAGATGCCGGCGCCGACGATCAGCACGTCGAAATGTTCAGAAGCCTGTTTGGCCGTGGCGTGACTGCGAACAGCGACATTCATTGTTGCTTCTATGCCTTGCTTGTCTTTGTGGCCGTCCTTGATTGGACGGCGCGTTTCCTCCGCGACGGGCATGATCACCCGCCGCGCCTCCGCTTCAAAATGACATAGATCAAGTCGCGGTCAAATCACAGTGCCGCACCCCAGCTCCGCGCGGTCTGCAAGATCCAGTCGCGATAGAGTGTCAGCGGCGTCACGCCGGTCAAGCCGCCGCAACCGGCGGCGCCGTTCGGTCCTGTCGACCAGCTGATGAGGCCGACGAGCACGGGACCGTTCGACCTGTCCTCGAACACGGGGCCGCCGGAATCGCCGGTGCAGGCGCCAATTCCGCCGCGAACACCGTTGGTTACGGGATCGACCAGGCGAATCTGCAGCGTGCCGGGCTGTCCGGTTGCGACGAGGCCGGCAACGCGCGTGGTGCCACCGCTTTTGCCGTCACCGTGAACCGTGACGCCAATGCCGGCGATGACGAAGCGGCTGCCGACCTGAATTGGAATCGTGGGCATGCCGACCGTCACCGTGGATTTTCCCTTCAGTGGAATTTCCAACTGCAGCAGCGCCACGTCGGCGGTGGCGCGATGCGCCTGCATCGCCTGCATGTTGAAGTTCGGATGGATCGCGATGGTGCGCACGTTCAGCAATTGCGGTTGGCCGTCGCCGCCGCGATCGACGACCTTGTAATCCGCGCCGGGCTGCACGCAATGGGCGACCGTCAACACCAGCCTCGGGGCGATCAGGCTGCCGGTGCAGAAATTGCCGCGCGATCCGACGATGGTGACGACGGCGCGGGCGACGCCATCGGCCTGCGGCGTGCCACCGCCGACGATGGCGTGAGCGGGCGCAGTCAGCAGCAGCGCAACTGCGATGAAGGTGGCAAGCTTCTTCATGGGAACACGCATCGGCATCGGTGAAGGCGGGCGATTGCTTCGGACTGGCTCTTGCCGATAGCGCATGCTAGCCCTCTTGGAAAGCAATTGACGAGGGCAGGACATTGGCGATCGAGGCGGTGATCTTTGATTTCGGCGGCGTGCTGACGAGCTCGCCCTTCGAGGCGTTCACACGGTTCGAGACCGAGCGCGGCCTGCCCGCCGATATCATCCGGCGCACCAACGCCGCCAATCATCTGGAAAACGCCTGGGCCAAATTCGAGCGGGCCGAGGTCGACATCGAGACGTTCGACGCATTGTTCGCCGCCGAATCGCTCGCGCTCGGCGCGGAGGTGCGCGGCCGAGACGTGCTGCCGCTGCAGCAGGGCGATCTGCGCCCGGAGATGGTCCAGGCCCTCAAGCGCATCAAGGCGCAATTCAAGACCGGTTGCATCACCAACAATCTGCCGGCCAACGCGATCGGCAGCATGACGGGGCGCTCCCTCTACATCGCCGAAGTCATGGTGCTGTTCGATCACGTCATCGAATCCGCCAAGATCGGTCTGCGCAAGCCGGATCCACGCATCTACCAGATGATGGTCGAGACGCTGAAGGTCGACCCGAACAATTGCGTTTATCTCGACGATCTCGGCGTCAACCTGAAGCCGGCGCGCCAGATGGGCATGACCACGATCAAGGTCACGAGCGGCGCGCAGGCGATCGCGGAGCTGGAGACGGCGACGGGATTGAAGCTGGGGTAGTTCGACATACGCCGTCATTGCGAGCGCAGCGAAGCAATCCAGAGTCTTTCCGCGGAGGAGGTCTGGATTGCTTCGCTGCGCTCGCAATGACGGTTGTGGCGAGATATCGCCCAACCAAATCTACTTCGCCGCAGCAGCGATCCGTTCCGGAAATGCCGACGCCAGCGCGGCGCGATCCGGCTTCAGCACGCCGCGCTCGGTGATGAGACCGGTGACGAGCCGCGCCGGCGTCACGTCGAAGGCGTAGTTCGCGACCGGCGAGTTTTCGGGCACGATGCGTACCGTCTCCAGCCGGCCGTCCGCGGTGCGGCCGGTCATGTCGGTGACCTCCACGCCGCTGCGCTGCTCGATCGGGATGTCGCGGATGCCGTCATGGACGGCGAAATCGATCGTCGGCGACGGCAGCGCGACGTAGAACGGCACACCGTTGTCATGCGCGGCTAGCGCCTTCAGGTAAGTGCCGATCTTGTTGCAGACGTCGCCATTGGCGGCGACGCGGTCGGTGCCGACGATGGCGAGATCGACCATGCCGTGCTGCATCAGATGTCCGCCGGTATTGTCCGGGATCACCGTGTGGGGCACGCCGTGATGGCCAAGCTCCCAGGCCGTGAGCGAGGCGCCCTGGTTGCGCGGACGGGTCTCGTCGACCCAGACATGGATCTTGATGCCGCGCTCATGCGCGAGATAGATCGGCGCCGTCGCCGTCCCCCAATCGACGGTGGCGAGCCAGCCGGCGTTGCAATGGGTCAGCACGTTGACCACCTCGCCCGGCTTCTTCGCCGCGGTCGCCTCGATCAGCTTCAGGCCGTTGTCGGCAATGCCGCGATTGATCTCGACGTCCTGCTCGGCGATCTCGTCGGCGCGCGCATAGGCCGCTTCCGCCCGTTCCACCGGATCGATGGGCGCGAGCGCCGCGCGCATCTCGTCCAGCGCCCATTTCAGATTGATCGCGGTCGGCCGCGCCACGACGAGGGTGTCATAAGCGCGTTGCAGCCCGGCGTCGGAGGCATCCTCGCGCATCGCGAGCGCCATGCCGTAGGCGGCGGTGGCGCCGATCAGCGGCGCGCCGCGCACCAGCATGTCCCTGATAGCAACTGCCGCATCTTCACACGAGGTCAGCCGCGCAACGACGAATTCATGCGGCAGCCGGCGCTGATCGATCGCTCCGACCGACCAGCCGTCGCGCTCGCGCCAGATGCTGCGGAAATGCTTGCCGTCGACCTTCATGGCATTCTGCCTTTTCGTTTTTCTTGCGTCTCACGCTCGCAGGATGCGCCCGGCCACCGCATCGAGCTTCTTCAGGAGCTCGGGATCGCGCGCCTCCGGCGCCGTGATCAGCGCGGTGTCGAGCGCACGGTCCGAACCGATCGGGCACGGCTCGTGCTCACGCGGAAAATCCTTGGCCAACCGCGCCACCAGCGCCTTCGCCTTGTCGGCGTTCGAATTCAACACGCGGATGATGTCCTGCACGGTGACCGCATCGTGGTCGGGATGCCAGCAGTCGAAATCCGTGACCATCGCGACGGTGGCGTAGCAGATCTCCGCCTCACGAGCGAGCTTGGCTTCGGGCATATTGGTCATGCCGATCACGGAATAGCCAAGCGTCTTGTAGGTCATGCTTTCGGCGTAGGTGGAGAATTGCGGCCCTTCCATGCAGACATAAGTGCCGCCGCGCGCGATCGCGATGCCTTCCGCCTCCGCGGCGGCCGCCAGATGGATGCGCAGCCGCGGCGAGACCGGGTGCGCCATCGACACATGCGCGACGCAGCCGCGGCCGAAGAACGAGCTCTCGCGCTTATGGGTGCGGTCGACGAACTGGTCGACGAGAACGAAGGTGCCCGGCGGCAGTTCCTCCCTGAAGGAACCGCAGGCCGAGAGCGAGATCAAATCGGTGACGCCGGCGCGCTTCAGCACGTCGATATTGGCGCGATAATTGATGTCGGAGGGGGACAGCCGGTGCCCCTTGTCATGCCGCGGCAGGAACACGATCGGCAGGCCGGCGATGGAGCCACGCCTTAAAGGAGCCGACGGCTCGCCCCAGGGGCTCTCGATCACCTCTTCGCGCGCACCCTCTAAGCCGGGCAGGTCATAGATGCCCGAGCCGCCGATGATGCCCAATACCGCCTGCGTCATGCCTGCTCCACCCTGTCCGCCAAATGTGACATGGTTAAGCTATGCCAGTTTTGCGGCGGATTTGGAACGGGGGGAGATGCGCCCCTGTTAAGCCGCGGTCGCCGGCTGGAGCTGCATCGCGACCATCCGCTCCAGCGTCTGCACGGACTGGAAATTCTCCGGCGTGATCTCGGACTGCGGAATGGTGAAGTCGAATTCGGCCTCGACGCCGAGCATGAGATTGACCATGTCCATCGAGGTCAGGCCGATATCGACGAGTTTGGCCGAAGGCGTAACGTCTGCGGCGAGCGAATTCTGCTCGAGGATGCCCTTCACCAGCTTGATGATGCGATTGCGCAAAACGGTATCGAAGGCCTGCATCGGCAAATTCCCATCTGTCTATCGAGGTCGGACCGAACTGCCGGCTACGATGGGTGCGGGCTGCCGGTCCTGCAATGGGCGACACCAATACTTCGCGTTTCTTAGTAAACGATGACTCAGATTGTCGGAAATCCAGCCTTCTTCCAGAGTCCTAACGCGATACCGGAAAATCCGGCGATGCGAACAACCGGACCTTAACTGTTCGTTCGGAATTGGGTTTTGTTTACCCTCTATTTCATCGACGAATTTGAATTAAATCCGTAGCCTCGTCTCACAAGCAAAGATGGCTGGAGGATCGCCTCAAGCGGCATCGCGAATGATGCCGGCGATCTCGAACGGCAAACCGGAGGCGGACGAGCATGAACGTGCGTGAAGCAGTCCTCACTGTCGACGAAATGCAGGCGAGCTTTCTCGAGCAGGGTCCCTCCCTGATCGAGCGCGCCGCCCGGACCGCCGCAGCGGCCGCGGCCGACGCCGACGAGGTCGATCGCGACGCCCGCTTCCCGCACCGGGCTTTCGACGTCGCGCGTGAGCAGAAACTGCTCGGCGTGATGATCCCGGTCGAGTTCGGCGGTTTCGGCGCTTCGATCCATGACGTCACCGACATCTGCTACACGCTCGGACGCGCCTGCGCGTCCACGGCGATGATCTACGCGATGCACCAGACCAAGGTCGCCTGCGTCATCAGGCACGGCCATGGCATCCCCTGGATGGAGACCATGATGCGCCGGGTCGCCCGCGACCAGTGGCTGCTCGCCTCCTCCACCACCGAAGGCCAGAACGGCGGCAACATCCGCGCCAGCGCGGCTGCGGTCGACCATGCCGGCGATACTGTCTCGCTGGTGCGCGACGCCACCGTGATCTCCTACGGCGCCGAAGCCGATGGCCTCGTCACCATCGCCCGCCGCGCCACCGAAGCCGCCGCCTCCGACCAGGTGCTGCTGGCGCTCGCCAAGGACGATTATTCGCTGAAGCGGACGCTGGGCTGGGAAACGCTCGGCATGCGCGGCACCTGCTCGACCGGGTTCGAGCTGAAGGTCGACTGCCCCGCCGACCGCATCTTCCCGGAATCCTATGACAAGATCCACGCCCAGACCATGACGCCGTTCGCGCATTTGTGCTGGTCGTCGGCCTGGGCCGGCATCGCCGCTGCGGCGGTGACGCGCGCGCAGGCCTTCATCCGCAAGGCGGCCCGCTCGTCCGGCGGACAGATGCCCCCGGCCGCGGCGCACTTCACCGCCGCCAAGATGTCGCTGGCCAAGCTGCGCGCGCTGATATCAGCCAATATCGACGCTTTCGCCCGCGTCGAGCATGACGAGCGTGCTCTGAGCTCGCTCGACTTCCAGTCCTCGATCACGCTCTTGAAGGTGCAGGCCTCCGAGCTCGCGGTCGAGACCGTGATGCACGCGATGCGCACCGCGGGACTTGCCGGCTATCGCAACGACGGCGAGTTCACCATGGGCCGTCACCTCCGCGACGTGCTGTCGTCGCCGATCATGATCAACAACGACCGGATCCTGGCCAATGCCGCGACATCGACATTGATGAGCGGGGTGCCGGCGAGCCTTCGCGACTGACGTGCCTCCGCGACCGCTTCAACAAGAAAATTTTGAGATAGCAGGACATCGACCCATGAATATTGCCGTCCTCCCCGACTCGCCCACCACCGCGCCGCAGATGATCGATCCGCTCGATCATCTCGCCGACAAGCTGTTCCACCGCATGGGCGCCGACGGCGTCTATGCTCGCACCGCACTTTATGAGAGCATCGTCGAGAAGCTCGCCGCGCTGATCACCGGTCACCGCGAGGCCGGCACCGAGGTGATGCGCTTCCCGCCGGTGATGAGCCGGGCGCAGCTGGAGAAGTCCGGCTATCTCAAGAGCTTTCCGAACCTGCTCGGCTGCGTCTGCGGCCTGCACGGCACCGAACGCGAGATCAACGCCGCCGTGAGCCGCTTCGATGCCGGCGGCGACTGGACGACTTCGCTGTCGCCGGCCGATCTCGTGCTGTCGCCGGCCGCCTGCTATCCGGTCTATCCGATCGCGGCGAGCCGCGGCCAATTGCCGAAGGGTGGCCTGCGCTTCGACGTTGCCGCGGATTGCTTCCGCCGCGAGCCGTCGAAGCATCTCGACCGGCTGCAATCGTTCCGCATGCGCGAATATGTCTGCATCGGCAGCCCCGACGACGTCGCCGATTTCCGCGAGCGCTGGATGGTGCGCGCGCAGAAGATCGCGACCGACCTCGGCCTCACCTTCCGCGTCGACTATGCCAGCGATCCGTTCTTCGGCCGGGTCGGCCAAATGAAGGCGGTGAGCCAGAAGCAGCAGCAGCTCAAGTTCGAACTGCTCATCCCGCTGCGCTCGGAAGAGCAGCCGACGGCATGCATGAGCTTCAACTATCATCGCGAGCATTTCGGCACGACCTGGGGAATTCAGGATGCCGACGGCGAGCCGGCCCACACCGGCTGCGTTGCCTTCGGCATGGACCGCTTGGCCGTCGCCATGTTCCACACCCACGGCACCGATCTTTCCGCCTGGCCCGCCAAGGTGCGGGACGTCCTGAGCCTGCAGCCGCCCGTCGCGGCCGAGGCCCATGGCGAAGGCTGGCGCTGAAGCAACTCACGAGGCCGGCCATTTCCACGGGCAAAACGAGCGTGATCCATACCAAGGTCCGATGCCGCGAGATCACCGAGTCCGACGTCGATAAGATCGCGGACTTGCTGACGCGCGGCTTCGTCGGCCGTTCACGCGACTACTGGATCCAGGGTCTGCGCCGACAGGCCTTCCGGGCCGTGCCGGAGGGTTATCCGCGCTTCGGCTACATGCTCGACGACGACGGCACGCCGGTCGGCGTGCTGCTCTTGATCTACACCTCGCGCAAGGAGGGCGAAGAGACCGCCATCCGGTGCAATCTGTCGAGCTGGTATGTCGATCCGGCCTACCGGAACTACGCACCGCTGCTGACCAAGATCGCCCAGCGGCACAAGCACGTCACTTACTTCAACATCAGCCCCGCGCAGTGGACCTGGCCGATCATCGAAACGCAGGGCTTTCGCGCCTATTGCCGCGGCATATTCTTCTCGGTCCCTGCGCTGGCGCGCGTCCCGCGCTGGAACGAGATCGAGGTCATTCCGCCGCACGCCAAGGAGATCAAGGGGCTTTCCGAGACGGAGACCGAGCTTTTAACGCGACATGCGCGCTACAATTGCCTTAGCCTCGTCTGCCGCACGCCGAAGGGAACCTTCCCCTTCATCCTGCAACCGGTGCGCATCCGCCGCGGTTTCATCGCACCGCCCGCCATGAAGCTGATCTATTGCCGGAGCACCGCAGAATTTGCCGAATGCGCCGGCCGCATCGGACGGCTGCTGCTGCGGCTCGGCAAGATCGCGGTGGCCGTCGATGCCAACGGTCCGGTTCCCGGCCTCGTCGGCATTTACACCGAGCGGCGCGGCCGGAAATACTTCAGGGGCCCGCACCAGCCACAGCTCGGCGACCTCACCGACACGGAGCTCGTGCTGTACGGGCCGTAGAGCAACGCCCGGCTCTGTAAATCTGTACGAGCAGAGCGGGAATATCGCCGCGCTCGTCCGGAGCTACGGCGTATCGCCTTGGCAGCGGGCCGTTTACGCGTGCGCTCACCATCGCCGGTCACCCTCCGTAAACTACGGCGCTTAAGGGAATTTTCCGGCCTGTTCGCTAGCCTCGGCGGCTGAATTAGGTTGCATCAAGTCTATTGCCCGCCGAGGCCCTGCCGACCCATGACGTCGACCCACGACAGCGAGCTTGGTACAGGTCGTGAGCAGGGCCCAGGCGCCCTGGTCGCGCTGAGCCAGCTTGCGCTCGACCACATGGAACAGGGCGTCTGCGTCTACGATGCCGACAACCGGATCGTGGTGACGAACCAGCGCTATCTCACGCTGTTCGACATGTCGGCCGAAATCGTGCGGGTCGGCACCAGCTATCGCGAGGTGCTCGCGCACAGCGCAAGCCGCGGCAACTTTCCGCAAGACCAGCTCGATGCGTTGTATTCGACGCGGATGGCGCAGATCGCCGCGGGCAAGCCGTTCCGCACCGAGCAAATGCTGGCGAGCGGCCTCGTCATGTCGCTCGAGCTGAAGCCGCTCCCCGGCGGCGGCTGGATGACGATCTGCGACGACGTCACCCGCCTCGCCCGGCTCGAAGCGGAACTGCTCGTGCAGACCGAGCGCAGCCAGCACGCGCTCGCCAACATGTCGCACGGACTGATCATGTACGACGTCGACAGCCGTGTCGTCGTCTGCAACGAACGGTTCCTGAAGCTCTACAACCTCGACCCCGAGATCGTGAAGCCCGGCGTCGCGCATTCCACGGTGATCGAGCACTGGATGTCGCGCGGCAACCTGCCGGGCATGTCGGGCGACGAATTCTACCAGAGCCGGCTGGAGGACGTGCGCAGCAGGAAGCCGAAGACGCTGCTGGTGATGCGCTACGACGGACGGATGGTGCAGGCGGTCTCCCGCTTCCTGCCCGACGGCGGCTGGGTGACGGTGCACGAGGACGTCACGGAGCGGCTGCAATACGAGGAAACGCTGCGGCAGCAGAATTTCATCCTCGATGCGGCGCTGGAGAACATGGCGCACGGGCTCGCCTTCTTCGACAGCGACATGCGGCTTCGGGTCTGCAACTCCACCTACCTCAAGATCTACCTGTTGTCGCCGGAGGAGACCCGCCCCGGCACCCACCTCGCCGAGCTGATCGAGCGATCCATAGCGAACGGCGCGTTCTCCCCGGAATACAGCCCGCAGCAGATCCTCAAAGCCGCCCGCGCGCGGATCGCGAGCCGTGATTCCTCGCCGATGCGCCGGCGCATGTCGAACGACACGGTGATCTCGGTACGCTATTGCGCGCTGGCCGAAGGCGGCTTCGTCGCCACCTATGAGGACATTACCGAGCGCGAGCGTGCGATCGAGGAGCTGAGCGAGCAGTACCGCCGGTTCGACGCGGCCCTGAACAACATGAGCCAGGGCCTGTGCATGCTCGACGGCAGCCTGCGCGTGATCGTCTGCAACCGCCGCTACATCGAGATGTACGGAATGGCGCCGGAGATCGTGAAGCCAGGCGTCTCGATGCGCGAGATCATGGAGCACGCCTGCGAGCTCGGCATCCATCCGAACATGACCGGCGCCAAGCTCTATGCCGACTACGTCGAGAGGCTGCGCGAGGGCGAGCACACGCTGCACCGCCATTTGAACGACGGCCGCATCATCAAGCTGAATCACAAGCGCATGGAGCATGGCGGCTGGGTCGTGACCTATGAGGACGTCACCGAGCGCCACAAGGCCCAGGCCCGGGTGGCCCACATGGCGCGGCACGATTCGCTCACCGACCTGCCCAACCGCACGCTGTTCCGCGAGAAGATGGGCGAGGGACTGAACCAGGTCGCGATCGCCGGCGGCGCCATGGCCGTGCTGTGCTTCGACCTCGACAATTTCAAGACCGTCAACGACCGCCTCGGCCACGCCGCCGGCGACCGCCTGCTGCGCTGGGTCGCGGCGCGCCTCAAGGAGAATGTCGGCGAGCACGACACCGTCGCGCGGCTTGGCGGCGACGAGTTCGCCGTTCTCCAGCGCGGGCCGCAGCCGCAATCGGCCGAGGCGCTCGCCCGCCGCCTGGTCGAGATCATCGGTCATCCGCCGCCGCTGGAAAGCCAGTCGATCCATGTCGGCGTCTCCGTCGGCATCGCGATCGCACCCGACCACGGACTCGATGCCGATGAGCTGATGAAATGCGCCGACCTCGCGCTGTACCAGGCCAAGGCCAAGGGGCGCGGAGCCTATCAGCTGTTCGAGCCCGAGATGGAGGAACAGGCGCGCAGCCGGCACGCGCTGGAGCAGGACCTGATCGGCGCGCTGGAAGGGCGTGAATTCCACCTGGTGTTCCAGCCGCAGATGCGGCTCGATTCCTCCGAGCTCACCGGCTTCGAGGCATTGCTGCGCTGGAAGCATCCCTCGCGCGGCTTCGTCTCTCCGGCCGAGTTCATCCCGATTGCGGAGGAGAACGGGCTGATCGTTCCGATCGGCGAATGGGTGCTGCGCACGGCCTGCGCCACCGCCGCGTCCTGGCCCGGCGTCACCGTCGCGGTGAACCTGTCTCCGGTGCAGTTCCGCTCCCGCGGGCTGGTGGCGATGGTCACGAGCGCGCTCGCGGAAGCCGGCCTGCCGCCGCAGCGGCTCGAGCTCGAGGTCACGGAGACGGCGCTGCTGGACGACAGCAAGGCGACCATCGACATCCTGCACCAGCTCCGCGCACTCGGGGTGCGCGTCAGCCTCGACGATTTCGGGGTCGGCTATTCCTCCCTGAGCTATCTGCGCAAGTTTCCGTTCGACCGCATCAAGATCGATCGCTCCTTCGTCGGAACGCTCGGCGAAAGCCCGGAGAGCGTTGCCATCGTCAGAACGATCGCGAGCCTCGGCTCCGTGCTCGGCGTCGAGACCACGGCGGAGGGCGTGGAAACCGAGGAACAGCTCGACTTCGTCCGCGAATGCGGCTGCACCGCGGTGCAAGGCTATTACTTCGGCAAGCCGTGTCTCGCCTCGGAAGTCGACCGCACCATCGAGACGCTGAACACGGTTCGGCGGGTGGCCTGACCCGCTTCGGCCGCTCAAATTCCGCCTCTCGGCACGCGGCCAAACGACGAATTGTCGCAGATGTCGGCTCTGTCGGCGTTAGCTGACCGACGGCCGCACAGCGATGCGCGCAACACGCTTTTCTTCTCCGTCAAATTCAGGAACAATCGCCTCGCAACGAGAGACGGCGCCCCCAGAGAGGCCGCCGCGAGGGAGGCTTTCGATGTCGGGATACGGGCTGAAGACGATTGCATTTGCCGCGGTGCACGCCGTCATGGGCGCATTGCTCTCCACGGCCGTTAATGCGCAGGACTACCCGACGAAACCGATCACGTTGATCGTGCCTTGGCCGGCCGGCGGATCGACTGATCTCTCGATGCGCGCGATCGCCGACAGCGCCTCGAAGGTGCTGGGCCAGCCGATCGTGATCGACAACAAGGCCGGCGGCAGCGGCACGGTCGGGCCCGCGACGATGGCGGCGGCGGCGAAGCCGGACGGCTATACCATCTCGCAGATCCCGATCACCGTGTTTCGTCTGCCCTTGATGCAGGAGGTGTCGTGGGATCCGGCAAAGGATTTCACCTATATCGTCCATCTCACCGGCTACACGTTCGGCGTGACCACCAGCGCGGAATCGCAGTTCAAGAGCTGGAAGGACGTGGTGGAGTTCGCAAAGGCAAATCCGGGCAAGGTGACCTATGCCACGCCCGGCGCCGGCACCTCGCTGCATATCGGCATGGAGCAGATCGCCGCGATGTCCGGCATCAAGCTGACCCAGGTCCCTTTCAAGGGCGGTGCGGAGACCAATGCCGCGGTGCTGGGACAGCACACCATGCTGCAGGCGGATTCCACGGGATGGCGGCCGCTGGTCGACGCCGGCAAGCTGCGGCTCCTGATGGTGTGGACCGGGGCACGGTCGCCGAACTATCCCGACGTGCCGACGCTGAAGGAGCTCGGCTATCCCATGGTCTATGATTCCCCGTTCGGTATCGCCGGCCCGAAAGGAATGGATCCCAAGATCGTCGCCAAGCTGCACGATGCCTTCAAGAAGGCAGTCGAGGATCCCGCGGTGATCGCCACGCTCGCGAAATACGACATGGTGCCGAACTACAAGAACACCGAGGACTACAAGAAGTTCATCGTCGAGGTCACGGCGTCCGAGCGCAAGGTGATCGAGACGCTCGGGCTCGCGAAGAAGTAGGATCGAGCTACTAGTGTGTCCCGGACGCGATGCAGCGCTTCTTCAGCGATGCACTGCAGAGCGGGGATCCACCCTTTCCTCCACACGCATGGGCCCCGGCTCTGCAGCGCACCGCTTCGCGCTGCGCTGCGTCCGGGGCACGAGAGATCGCGATGACCACCCGTACCAACGTCAAGCTCCGCCTCAGCAACTCCGAACTCTGGGGCGGGCTGATCGGGCTCGCACTCGGCGGCTTCGTGATCTGGTCGGGCTTGAAGCTCAAGCTCGGCACCATCAACGATCCCGGCCCCGGCTATGTGCTGTTCTACACGGGCATCCTGATGTGCGTGTTCGCGGGCGCCATCATCGTCTCGGCGATCACCGAGGGCGGGCCGACGCTGGCCTCGCGCTGGGAGAACGTGCGCTGGAGCAAGCCGCTTGTCCTCATCGCCTGCCTCACCGCATTCGCCTTCGCGCTGGAGCCGCTGGGATTCCTGCTGTCATCGATCCCGCTGATGCTGCTGCTGTTGCGGCTGATCGATCCGGTGCGCTGGACGCTGGCGATTCCGATCGCGCTGCTGGTGCCATTGGGCATGTGGTGGGTGCTCAAGCGACTGCTGTTGATCCAGTTGCCGTCAGGCCTGTTCGGGATCGGCTGACCCCATGGATACGCTCGTCAACGTGGTACATGGATTCGGCGTCGCGCTGCTGCCGGTCAACCTGCTCTATTGCTTCATCGGCGTCTTCATCGGCACGCTGGTCGGCGTGCTGCCCGGCATCGGCCCGATCTCGGCGATGTCGCTGCTGCTGCCTGTGACGCTGTCTGGAACGCCGGAATCCGGCATCATCATGATGGCCGGCATCTATTACGGCTCGATGTATGGCGGCTCGACCACCTCGATCCTGGTCAACATTCCCGGCGAAGCCGCCTCGGTCGTGACCTGCATCGACGGCCACCAGATGGCGAAGCAGGGCCGCGCGGGCCCCGCGCTCGGCATCGCCGCGTTCGGCTCCTTCGTCGCCGGCACCTTTGCGCTGGTTGCCTTGATGCTGGTGGCGCCGAGGCTTGCCAGCCTCGCCATTGCCTTCGGCCCGGCCGAGTATTTCAGCCTGATGGTGCTCGGCCTTGTCGTGCTCACCTTCCTCACCCAGGGCTCGATGCCGAAGGCATTGCTGATGGCGTGCATCGGCGTCGTGCTCGGGCTGATCGGGCTCGACAGCATCACCGCGCAGCCGCGGCTGACCTTCGGCCGCATGGAGCTGATCGACGGCATCGGCCTCGTGCCCGTGGTGATGGGCCTGTTCGGCGTCGCCGAGGTGCTGCTCAACACCGAGCAGGCGATCAAGCGCGACGTCATCAACACCAGGATCACCCATCTCCTGCCGAGCAAGGAGGACTGGAAGGCGAGCGCAGGTCCGGTCGGCCGCGGCACCATCCTCGGCTTTTTCCTCGGCATCCTGCCGGGCGGCGGCGCCGTGGTCTCGTCATTCGCGTCCTACGCGCTGGAGAAGCGGCTGTCGAAGACGCCTGAAAGGTTCGGCCATGGCGCGATCGAGGGCGTCGCCGGCCCGGAATCGGCGAACAACGCCGCGGCCGGCGGCGCCTTCATTCCGCTGATGACGCTCGGCATCCCGCCGAACGTGGTGATGGCGCTGCTGCTCGGGGCCTTCGTCATTCACGGCCTGCAGCCGGGCCCGCTGATGATCACGCAGAACCCCGGCCTGTTCTGGGGCATCGTCGCCAGCATGTATATCGGCAACGTCATGCTGCTGATCCTGAACCTGCCGATGATCGGCATGTGGGTGCAGCTGCTCAAGCTGCCCTACAACATCCTGTTCCCCCTGATCATCCTGTTCACGATCCTCGGCGTCTACTGCTCGAGCAACAACGTGTTCGACGTCTATGTGATGATCGCGTTCGGGATCATCGGCTATTTCATGCGAAAGCTCGGCTACGAGCCGGCACCGCTGGTGCTGGCCTTCGTGCTGGGTCCGATGATGGAGAACAATTTGCGCAAGTCGCTGATCCTGTCGCAGGGCGATCTCTGGACCTTCGTGCAGCGGCCGATCTCGGGCGCGTGCCTCGCGCTTGCCCTGGTGCTGCTGATCGCGCCGCTGCTGCCGTCGCTGCGCAAGAAGCGCGAGCTGGTGGCGCTGGACGAGGGGGCGTGAGGGTCTGTAGGGTGGATTAGCCGAAGGCGTAATCCACCACTTCTCTCTCGACGCGGATCGTAAAGTGGTGGGTTACGCCTTCGGCTAACCCACCCTACGCCATCTCAGCCCGCCGCAGGCAGCGCGCTGTCCGACGGCAGGCCCCATGGGCGCTCCGCCGATGCCAGCCCGATCAGGCGGCCTTGGATGTAGTCGCAGCCCCAATCGCGCAGCATGTTTGCGGCTTCGTCGTCCTGCACCCATTCGGCGACGGTCTTGATGTCGAGGCGGCGGGCGAGGTCGATCAGAGTCTGCACGAAGGCGCGGTCGTCGGCGGAATGGGTGATGTTCTGCACGAAGGCGCCGTCGATCTTGACGATGTCCACGCCGAGCTTGCGCAGATTGCGGAACGAGGTGTAGCCGGCGCCGAAATCGTCGATGGCGATGCGGCTGCCGAAATGCTTGAGGCGGCTGACGAAGGCGCGGACGTCGTCGATGTCCTGGATCGCGACCGTCTCGGTGATCTCGACGATCAGCCGCTCGGCAACGCCGGGATGGGCCAGCATCAGCGATTCGATCCCCGCCCACCAGTCCGGATCCATGGTCGTATCCGGCGAGATGTTGAGGCTGAGACAGACGTCGGGCGCCGCCGCGAGCTCGGCGACCACGAGCTCGAGCACGCGGTGATCGACCAGGCGGATCAGGCCGAGCCGTTCGGCGACCGGCACGATGTCGGGCGCGAGCAGCACCTGGCCGTCGCCCTGGTCCATCCGCACCAGGCATTCATGGAATGCGCGCTCGCGCGAGACAGCCGAGACCACGGGTTCATAGGCGAGCCTGATGCGGCGCTCGTTGAGCGCGGTGACGATCTCGTCGGTGACGCGGATGTTGACGCGGCGCTGTGCGTCGCGCGCGGCATCCGGACGCCAGGCCGCGAACGAGCCGGAGCGGCGGCGCTTGGCGGCGTCGAGCGTCTCATGGGCGCGGTTGACGGCCTCGTCGG
Source organism: Bradyrhizobium sp. USDA 223 (assembly GCF_044909005.1). Taxonomy (NCBI): domain Bacteria; kingdom Pseudomonadati; phylum Pseudomonadota; class Alphaproteobacteria; order Hyphomicrobiales; family Nitrobacteraceae; genus Bradyrhizobium; species Bradyrhizobium sp. USDA 223. Next base: position 6,878,791 of record NZ_JBIYDR010000001.1, on the reverse strand, counting down.
TGTTGCGGGCATAACGCGGCAGGCTGACCGCGCCGATCGAGGCGGTGACCGAGACCGGACCGGATTTGGTCGGCACCACCTCGTCGCGGATGCCGGCGAGGAAGCGCTCGGCGGCCACGTTCATGTCGTCGACAGTGCAGTTCTTCAGGATCAGGCCGAACTTGTTGCCGGAGAAGCGCCCGAGCACGTCGCCGCCGCGCAGGCGCGCGCGAATGCGCTTGGCGACGTCGAGGATCACGGCGTCGGCGACGTCGAAGCCGAAGGCATCGTTGACGCGGGCGAGATGATCGATGCCAACCAGCATGAAGGCCGCTGTCGAGCGGAAGCGCGTCGTCTCCTCGATCGCCTCGGCCAGCGCCGCGATCAGATGCGAGCGGTTGAGCTCGCCGGTCAGCGGATCGAGCCGGGCCAGCCTACTCAATTCCTCGTCCCGGGCGTGGCGCTCATTGTTGATGCGGACGGAGCCGATCGCTCGCGTGGGACGGCCGTCGGGACCTGCGAACCAGCGGCCGGTCTCCTCGATCCAGATCACGGGATCGGAGGCGCTCATGCGCACGCCGTACTCGATTCGGTAAGGGGTGCCGTCGGCGCCGTGCACCGGGGACGTCAGTGCCAGTGCCGCCGTCCGCAGCGTTTGCGCGGGCTCGATCAGCTTGGCGAATTCGGCGCCGGTCGAAAGCCGCTCGGCGGGAATGCCGGGGAAAACGGCGCTGACCTGCTCACCCCAGACGATGGCATCGCTGGCGATATCCCAGGCGAACACGGCCTGACCGAGCGCGGCCAGGATGTCGGAGGCTTGCGGCAATCCAGGGGTCAAAGTCGCCTCGTTTCGGGACAGTGGAGAAGTCCTGAGCCGGCACAGGATAGAGCCAGATTCGCTGCCGAACCTAGGCAAAGTTGATAAACAATTTGGAAACCACGTTTCCGAAGGCGTCGGAACCAATCCGGTCCGGCCGGCATAGGCCTTGCGAGTACAGGACTCGCACCGGCGCCTGCGTCCCGAAACGCGACAGTCTCGCCGGATCAACGGTGATTGCGATGTTGGGTACTGATCGACCGGACGCGGCGGACAACGGCACAGGCACGGCCCTGGTGCCGCTGATGCCGACGTTGCAGTGGGTCCGCAAGGCGCCGCTGCCGCGCCCCGATCCGAGCTTCGTCACACAATTGATCGCCAATGCCGAGCAGCTGCCGCAAACGAGCCGGCTCCGCCGCGCCTCTCCCGAGGATGCGCTGATGGCCTATGGCAGCAAGCGCCCGCTCGGAACCGTCAGCGCGCGCACGCGTCAGGTGGCTTAAGATTGATTGAAGTGAGAGCGCGCTTCTTACCTCTCGCCGCTTGCGGGGAGAGGTCGGATCGCCTCGGCGATGCGAGCATCGTCCGGTGCGATCCCGGGTGAGGGGTAGAGGTCCCGCGGCTATCGCATCCGCGGAGAGAGGCCCCTCACCCCAACCCTCTCCCCGTGAGAACGGTGCGAGGGAGCACACTGCCGCGGCGGTGAGATGCGAGCCAATTCAGAGAAATCAGCGCGGCGGCGTGTCGGAAGACGGCGTGCCGTTCCCCGGCTGCAGCTGCGGCGAGGGAATTTCCGGCGAGGGGGCGCCCTGCACTGGCTTGGGCGCCGGGTGATCCATCAGCACGGATTCGGCGACGGATTGCGCGGTAGGCGCGGACGGCGCCGGCTGCGGCGCAATCACAGGCTCGAACTTGCGCTCGGACTCCACATCCTCCACCGGCGCTTCGCCCCTGCGCTTGGCCTTGCGCGGCGCCGGCACCGTGGTCTCGGCGACATAGGTGACGCGGCGGCGCGTGCGCTGGGCGATGCCCGCGAAGAAGTCCGCCATCGCCAGCAGCACCAGCAGAAAGAAGGTGGAGTTGCCGAATTTGGGCCACATCACGAATTCGGCAGCGGCCGCGCCGAAGATGATCAGCGACAGCAAATGATCCATCAGGAATTTCGAGCCCGGCCGCGCACCCTTGACCACCTCTAACAGCAGCAAGACGACGCCGAGCGCGAGCAGGAGATCGGCGAGCGTGACCGGCCAGACCTCTCCGGACACCATAGGCACCTTGAACAGCACGTCCGTGAAGGACACGGTCGGCATCAGGAAGGCGATGATGTTGTAGACCGCGAGCGGAATCAGGAGCAGCGGGAAACCGACCATCGGCTTGATGCCTTCTCGATCAAGATATCCGGACAGAACAATGCAGCGGCGAAGCATCCGCTCCGCCGCCGTCACCGTCTATCTCATGGGTTGGCCGAAATCGGGCGGGTCCGATCTCCCGCCCGAGAAAGATCCTGGCTTCAGGACTCTTTCTTCTTCAGGACCTGACGGCCCTTGTACATGCCGGTCTTGAGGTCGAGATGGTGCGGACGACGGAGCTCGCCGGAGTCCTTGTCTTCCACATAGGTCGGCTTCTTGATGGCGTCCGCCGAGCGGCGCATGCCACGGCGCGACGGCGAGGTTTTTCTTCTCGGAACGGCCATTTCAATATCCTCTAGGGATTGGTGTCATCAGGGCATCGTCCGCGAAGGGACGGCTCAGCACCCGCAAATAACGAGGCGAGCTGAATGCCGATCAAGGCCGCGCTTATAGAGGAAGGCTGGCCGTAAAGCTAGGCTCTTGGGCCGGAAAATGCGCCCGGAACGGGCCAAAAATCAGCGATTTTCGCGCCAGCAGGTCGCAAGCGAGCTCGCCTGCCCCCGCGCCATATAGGTGGCGGCCAGCCGCCGGACGCCCGGTCCCGGGGTCCGGGCGCTGCGCTTGACCGGATTCGGCAGGATTGAGGCCAGAAGCGCCGCCTCGCGGGGCGAGAGGCTTTCGGCCGATTTGCCGAAGGCATAGGCGCTGGCCGCCTCGACCCCGAACTGCCCCTGCGGGCCGAGCTCGGCGATGTTGAGGTAGATTTCGAGAATCCGCTGCTTGGGCAGGACCAGGTCGATCCATAGCGCCAGCGGGAATTCGAGCGCCTTGCGAACGAAGTCGCGCCCCTGCCAGAGGAACAGGTTCTTCGCGACCTGCTGGGTGATGGTGGAGGCGCCCCGGAAGGCGGTGCCGTCCTCCCTGGCGTCGTCGATCGCCTCGCGCAGCGCCCCCCAATCGATGCCGTGATGCTTGCAGAAATGGGCATCCTCGGCCGCCACCACCGCGCGCGGCAGAGAGGGCGACATATCAGCGAGATCGATCCACTCCCGATGCACCGGCGCGCCGCGCAAGCTGCGCCAGGCCATCAACGTCGAAACTGGGTGACCGGTGCGGTAGAACGGCGCGATCACATAGGGCGCGAGGACCACGAGCGCGAGCACCACCAGCAGGATTTTGACGATGCGCAAATCGACCTTTCCGGTGCAAACTGAAGAGCGGCCACGGGCTGGAGTATTAAGTCTGTGATAATTCGGGCCTTTTCCAGCACTTTTTAGGCCTTCCAAACGATTGACTGGCGCGGGCGCATAAAGGATTGTCCCGCCGAATTTTAGTTCTGGAGCCCTTCTTGATGACCGGCACGTCCCCGTCCGATTTCGCCAAACGTCTGGACAAGACCGCTGATGACACCGAAGCCCTGCTCGGGCGCCTGCTGTCGGACGACATCCTGCATGACGAAATCGCCCGGCCCAAGCGACTGATGGACGCAATGCGCTATTCGAGCCTGAACGGCGGCAAGCGCCTGCGGCCGTTCCTGGTGGTCGAGAGCGCCGCCGTGTTCGGCGTGCCGCGCGAGGCGGCATTGCTCGTAGGCGCCGCGCTCGAATGCATCCATTGCTACTCGCTGATCCATGACGACCTGCCGGCCATGGACAATTCGGACCTGCGCCGTGGCCGCCCCACCCTGCACAAGCAGACCGACGACGCCACCGCGATCCTCGCCGGCGACGGCCTCCTGACGCTCGCCTTCGACATCATCACCCGCGACGAGGTCCATCGCGACGCCAATGTGCGGCTGCTCTTGACGCGCGCGCTAGCGCGCTGCGCCGGCATCGGCGGCATGGTCGGCGGGCAGATCCTCGATCTCGCCGGCGAAGGCCGCTTTGGCGGCAACGAGCCGATCGACGTCGCCCGTATCCAGCAGATGAAGACCGGCGCGCTCTTGCGCTACGGCTGCATTGCCGGCGCGATCCTCGGCCAGGCCTCGAAGGCGGAATATCAGGCGCTCGACGATTACGGCCGCGCGCTCGGCGAAGCCTTCCAGATCGCCGACGATCTGCTCGACGTCGAGGGCGATGCGGCCGCGCTCGGCAAGCCGGCCGGCGCCGATGCCGCGCTCGGCAAGACCACCTTCGTAACCCAGCTCGGGATCGAAGGCGCCAAGCAGCGCGTGCGCGACCTGCTCGCGCGCGCCGACAGCGCCGTCTCGATCTTCGGCGACCGCGCCGCAATTTTGCAGGCCGCCGCGCGTTTCGTGGCCGAGCGGAAGAACTGAGCTAAAGCGCGATGCGATTAGGATGAATCGTCATCGCGCTTTAGGTTATTGTTCGAGTGGTCAGGAAAGCCGTGCCATTTCAGTTGCAGACCTCTGCATTGGCGTCGACGTGGGGGCCGCCGCCGCCGCGATAGACGAGACGGCAACCGGGCCTTACAGGCCGGCAGAGCAGAGCGTTGCAAAAGATCTGACCACTGCCGCTCGAGGCACGACCCGCGCCAGCCGCCGCAGCTGCACCGTAGCCGCCCGCTCCAGCACCGGCCCGCTGCCGCGCGGGGCGGTCCTCGCCGTCGTCGCGCCGCGAGGTCGCGGGCTTTGACGCGGGCTTGGCGGCGCGCTTCCTCTCGCATTCATTGTCGTCGTTCAGCACATAGCCGTTGCCGCAAACGATCCTGGTGCACTTGTCGCCTTCGACCTTGAAACCGTGCTCGCAGACCAGCGGGCAGACCCGCGACGGCTTGGCCTTGACCGCATCGAGCGCGTCGGTGCTCGCCACCTTCACGTCGAGCTTGGTGCCGGCATAGCGGTTGAACTGCGACAGCGACCGCTGCGAGGACGTATTCCAATTGCCGTCGGCCTGCCCGGAGAAGCAGCCGACGCGGCCGAGCTCGCTCTGCACCGAGCGGTTGAGATCGGCCGGCGCGGTCGCCGGGGTGAGTGCGGCGACGTTGGTGCCGGAGGCGTTCGTGGTGTTGCCCGGCGCAACGCCCGGCGCCGTGGCGGCGAGGTTGACGCGCTGTTGCTCGGCGGCGGCCGCCTGCTGCTGTGCCTGCTCCTTGGCCTTCTGCGCGGCAAGCTGCGCCTGCTCGGCGGCCTTCGCATCGGCCGCGGCCCTGGCTTGCGCATCCTTCTGCGCGCCGAGCGCAGCAAGGCGGTCGCGCTCGGCCTCGGCCTGCTTCGCTTTCGCGATCGCCGCCGCATGCGCCTGCTCCGCGCCGATCTTCTCGAGCTGGAGCTTGGCAAGGCTCGCATAGAACCCGTCGGGATGCTGGGCGAGGAAGGCTTCCCAAGCCGGCCGGTTGCCGACCTGGAGCGCGAGCTCGTAGTCGCGGCGGATATCGGCCTGGGGATTGGCTACGGGCGCCGCCGGCGCCAGCTTGACCGGCACCAGCGGCACGTCCTCGCCACCCAGCGAGCCGTAGACGAACGGCTCCTGCTTGTTGCCGGTCGACTTCAGCACATCGTCGCGCACGAAGCCGAAGGCGCGGCGGACGTCGAGGCCCGGCGTCGTCAGATGCTTCGACAGCGCGATGGTGAACGGGCTGTTGGCACCGTCGCCGTCCTGCGCGGTGAAGCCGGCCTTGGCCGAATAGGCGATCAGCGTGTTGGGGCTGGACGGCTCGACCTGGGCGAGGCCGCGGCCGATGCCGCGCGAAGCGACCGTGCGCTTCATCCGTTTGCTGAACGGATTATCGCGGCAGGCATCGAGGATCACCAGACGCAATTGCTTGGCGGGCTCGACCGCGACCAGGACACGGTCGAGGGAGAGCGCCTCGTCAAAGACGTCGGTGTCCCGCTCGAGCTTGGCATCCACCGGGATCAGATAGTTCGAGCCCTCCACCTCGATGCCGTGGCCGGCGTAGTAGACCACGGCGATTTCGGCGTCGCGGGTCGCGTCGGCGAAGTCGCGGAGCACGCGCCGTGTCTCCAGCGCCGACAGATCGTGCCGGGAGTCGACGAGGTCGAAGCCGGCCTCCTTCAGGGTTTTGGCCATCACCGACCCGTCATTGACAGGATTGGCGAGCGAGGGCGCGTGCTGATAGGCCGAATTGGCCAGCACCAGCGCCACGCGCTTTCCGGCAACAGCCGGCCCGGCGCCGAACATCAGGCCGAGGGCGACGAAAAGCGGACAAAGTCTGAGCAAGCTGCGCATGACACGACTTCCGATGGTTCCGGGCCGTCCGGCCCTTTGGGACCGCTTTAGCAACATCCTCCGCCGGCGCTTGTGATGGAGGTCACGAAGCGGACCCCGACGGCAGGCCGTACGACCTCTCTTGTTTGTCGCGCCAGCGCTGTCGCGGTTCGCCAACGGACGGCGGTGCGGACCGGGTTCCGTCAGACAACCCCGATGTGCTCCCGATATTGCGGCAGATCGTCCGCAATTTCATGCCAAGGCGCCTTCGAGCCGACGAAAATATGGGCGCTCGGCCGGATCGAGGGGGCATCGACCAGGGTTCCCATGGCGACGTGGACCCACTCTCCTTCCCGGACCCGGGAATAGAGCAGCGAGCCGCAGCGGCCACAATGCGCGTCATGGGTGGTGTCGTCGCCGAAAATCATCCGGAGGTCGCCACCCCCTGACAATACGAAGCCTGTCTTGCCGGATGCCGGCGAAGGGCTTGAAGGCGGCACCGGTGGTGCGCCGGCAGTTCGAGCAGTGGCAGTTCATCGCATAGGCGAACGCATCGGCCACCTCGAAGCGCACGGCGCGGCAAAAGCATTCGCCGACAAGAATGCGAGCGTTCGAATTTTCTGATTCTGTCATCGTGACGCCTTCGCGCAAATCGCTGACACACCCATAGCGCATTTCGACGTGTGCGACTAAGTTGGCCCGAAGCCATCATGCAAAGGAACGATCCATGAGCCAGGACCGGTCGAGCGTCGAAGCCGTCGTGCAATCCTATTTTGACGGACTTTACGAGGGCGACGCCGACAAGCTCGGCGCCATCTTCCATCCCTCCGCCGATCTGCGCTGGGTCGAAAAGGGCGAGCTCCAGGTTCTGACCGTGTCGGACTGGCTCGACCGCGTGCGCAAGCGCGCCTCGGCTAAGGCCGAAGGCAAGCCGCGCGAGGACTTCATCGTCACCATCGACCGTTCGGACGACAAGACCGCTTTCATCAAGGTGCGCTGCCAGCTGCCGCCGCGCTATTTCACCGATTATCTCGTGGCGATGAAGCTCGCCGACGGCTGGCAGATCGTGTCGAAGTCGTACCGATATGATTTGAGGGAGTGACGGGCGCCGTCCTGCTGCCCGAATTCGGACGCACTCGCTATCCAATTCTCCGTCATTGCGAACGCAGCGAAGCAATCCAGAATCTCACCGCGGAGACAGTCTGGATTGCTTCGCTGCGCTCGCAATGACGACGCGGATGCAGCGTCCGCTCCATCTCCCACCTCTGCTAGCCTGGAAATCACCATGCTTGTCGACCGCCGCTCCCTGCTCGCCTCATTCGCCTGGTTGGCCGCCTCTCCTGCGCTCGCCGGGGATGCCCCATCAGAATTCGAATCCTACGAGCGCGAGAGCGGCGGGCGGATCGGGCTCTATGCGGAGAATCTCGCAACCGGCAAGAAGCTCGCCTGGCGCGCCGACGAACGGTTCGTGATGTGCTCGACGTTCAAGGCTTCGCTCGCCGCCAACGTGCTGGCGCGGGTCGATCGCGGCGAGGAGCAACTCGCGGCCATGATCCGCTATGGCCAGGCAGATCTGCTGGAATACGCGCCGGTGGCGAGGGAAAATCTCGCGGCCGGCAAGATGTCGGTCGGCGAGATGTGCAAGGCCATCGTCGAGCTCAGCGACAACACCTGCGCCAATCTGCTGCTGGCGCGGATCGGCGGCCCCGCCGTGCTGACCGCATTCTGGCGGTCGCTCGGAGATACCACCTCGCGGCTCGACCACAACGAGCCCGAGCTCAACCGCTCGCAGCCCGGCGACCCCCGGGACACCACGACGCCGGCGGCGATGGCGGGAAATTTGCGCCGGCTGGTCACGGGCGAGGCGCTGTCGCCTGCTTCGCGGACCCTGCTCACCGACTGGATGGTGAACTGCAAGACCGGCGCAAACCGACTGCGTGGCGGACTCCCGGCAGGCTGGAAGATCGGCGACAAGACCGGCAACAACGGCAAGGACGCCTCGGGCGACATCGCGGTCGCCTGGCCGAAGCCGGATACGCCGATCCTGATCGCGGCCTATACCCAGGGCGGCACGCCGAACGCGACGCAGATCACATCCGCGTTCGCGCGGATTGGGCGGATGGTGGCCGAACGGCTGGCGTGAGCCGCGCATTGACCTAGCCGTCGCTTCCGGGTCAAGACAGACCATCATGGAAGCGAAGTTTCAGACCTTTCTCATCCTGCTTGCCGTGCTGGCAGGCGTGGCACTGGCCGCACGCCGCTTCAACGTCGCCCCTGCCATCCTGCTGATGCTGGCGGGCGTCGGCCTTGCTTTCGTGCCGGGCATGCCGACGGTGGAGCTGCCGCCGGAGCTGGTGCTGCTGGTGGTGCTGCCACCACTGATCTACTCGGCCAGCGTCGCGATGAGCTGGCGCGAATTCAAGAAGAACCTGCGTCCGATCGTGCTGCTCGCGGTCGGCGCCGTGATCTTCACCACGGCGATGGTGGCGGCCGCCACGCATTATATGATCGGCCTGCCCTGGACCGTCGGCTTCCTGCTCGGGGCCATCGTCGCGCCCCCCGACGTGGTGGCGCCGCTCGCGATCGCCCGCCGCCTGAACATGCCGCGCCGCATCCTGGTCGTGCTCGAGGGCGAAGGTCTCGCCAACGATGCCACCGCGCTGATCCTCTACCGCTTCGCGCTCGCCGCGATCCTCATCGGCCACTTCTCGCTGCCGCTCGCGGCCGGTGAATTCCTCCTCATCGTCGCCGGCGAGATCGCCTTCGGCATCGGCGTCGGCTGGCTCTCCTTGCGCCTTCGCAAATGGTCTGGAGATCCGCAGGTCGAGCTGACACTGTCACTGATCACGCCCTATGTCTCGTACTGGCTGCCCGAGCATGTCGGCGGCTCCGGCGTGATCGCAACCGTAGCCTGCGGGCTCTACGTCAGCTGGAACGGCCCATTGCTGATCTCCTCGGCGACGCGCCTGCAAGGCATCTTCTTCTGGGATCTCGTGATCTACCTGATCGAGGGCATGCTGTTCCTGCTCACCGGCTTCCAGATGCGCGCGCTCTACGAGAAATCGAAGACTTTTCCGCTCGACGACATTCTCATCGCAACTGCATTGGTCCTGGTGATCGTCGTGATCGCGCGTTTTGCCTGGCTCTATCCCGCAACTTATCTGCCGCGAATGCTCTCCAGGTCGCTGCGCGAGCGCGATCCGTCGCCGCCATGGCAATGGCCGTTCGTGCTCGCCTTTACCGGCGTGCGCGGCGCGGTGTCGCTCGCCGCCGCGCTGGCGCTGCCGTTCACGCTGCCGAACGGCGAAGCGTTTCCGTATCGCGACCTGATCCTGTTCGTCGCGTTCGGTGTCATCTTCGTGACGCTGATCGGCGTCGGCCTGACGCTGCCGCCGATCGTGCGGTGGCTCGGCGTCGCCGAGGCCGGTCGTCACGAGCATGCTACCGAGCACGAAGCGGAGATCGCCGCGCGCCGTCAGGCGCTGGAGGCCGCGCTGAAATCGCTCGATGCGCTCACTGCGGAGAAAGCGGTTTCCGACGAGGTGATGCGGCTAATGCGCGCCCGCCACGACATCCGCCTCAACCAGCTCCCAGACTCGCTCAATCCCAACCGTCACGACGTCTCCGCCGCCGGCACCGCTCTGACCCGCGACCTGATCGCCGCCGAGCGCAAGTTCATCCACAACCTGCTGCGCGACGGCCAAATCACCGACGAGACGCGCCGGCGGATCGAGCGCGATCTGGATCTGGAGGAGGCGAGCCTGGCGAATAGGGAATATCGCGGCGGGCCGCTGTAGCTTCCTCGTCATTGCGAGCGCAGCGAACCAATCCAGACTGCCGCCGCGGAAAGACTCTGGATTGCTTCGCTGCGCTCGCAATGACGACTCCTTACCGCTTCTCGCAAAACTCCCTCATCGCAGCCGCAACGGCGCCCGCGACAGTCTCCTGCCGCTCCGGCGAGTTCATCTCCATTTCCTCGTCGCGATTGATGATCGAGCCGGCCTCGAGCAGCACGGCGGCGCTGCGCGTGCGCGACAGCACGACCAGCCCGTCATAGCGGTAGACGCCGACGTCCTTGTCGAGCAGCTGGCGGCGGTAGCGGCCCATCACCGGCAGGGTGTACTGGCTCGCATAGTGCAGGCCCTGCTGCTTCAATTGCCGGCCGATCATCCGGGCCAGCATCAGGCTGGTGGCGAAGTGCGGATTCTGCCGCGATACGAATAGCGAATGGCCCGAAAAGCGATCGCTGAAATAGCTCTTTGCGCCGTCGAATTCCCAGGTCTCGAGCAGCTTGTCCGGCACCGAATCATGATGGACCGACAGAAACAGATCGGCGCGGCCTTCATTCGCAGCACCGACGCGCTTGAACAGGCTCGGCCGTGCCTTGCCATCGGTGACGAGGAGGCGGGTTGCGGCAAAGCCTTCGGATTTGAGCTTGGCCGTGATGAGCCGTGCGAGGCGGAAGTTGTAGCCGAACTCCGGATCGTTGCGGGCGCTGAGCGCACCGTAGGAGTCCGGGGTGTGGCCGACATCGACGACGATCCGGAATTTGGGCGTCTCACACCTGAACGAAGGTGAGGGTTTCGGCCCAAGTTTCGCACTCTTTCGCGCGATAGCAGCCTCGCCGGCCTCGACGAATGCAAGCGATGACATAACGATCGAGGCGACCAGCGCGACGATGACGCTCCGTAGGTGCCTCAAGCGCTACTCCGCTGCTGCTCACGCATGCCGGTGCCGGCACGGCTTTCGGTGAGGAAGTTGAAGTCCCCCGGCACGAAGCACGCCCCGATCTTCGAAGGTGCTTTTTGCTCTTGATCAACTTGACGCAGGGAGGTCCGAGCGTCAACGCGCCGTCTGACCCCAGGACGCCCTGTCTTGGCGATCAGGCCGGCCATCGCGCGAGCAACCAACTATTTGAGAAAAAATGAAAATCCCGATTGTGTCGCCGCGCGATGCGGCACTGGCAATCGCGCGGTTCGCGCGCTCGTGGAGATTGTCGGCGACTGTTGCGGCGGAGCGACGGACGAATGCGCAATTAGGCGGTATTTAGGGCGGGTTGAATTCGAATCGTCCATTGAATGTCTACGGGGTCAAATGAAGAAACTCGCATTCGCAACCGCCTCTCTGATGGTGCTGTTCACAGGCACTGCTTCGGCCGCTGACCTTGCAGCCCGCCCCTACACCAAGGCACCCGCAATCGCTCCCATCTACGACTGGAGCGGCTTCTACGTCGGCATCAACGGCGGTGGCGGCTGGGCCGACAAGTGCTGGAACATCTACAACGATGCCGGCTTCACCGTTGCGCCGCCCTTCCGGGAAGGCTGTCACGATGCGAGTGGCGCCACCGTCGGTGGTCAGATCGGCTATCGCTGGCAGGCCACCAATTGGGTGTTCGGTGTTGAGGCGCAGGGCAACTGGGCCGACTTCACCGGCTCCAATTCCAGCTTGTTCTACGGCAATTTCACCAACCGCTCCAAGGTTGATGCGCTCGGCCTATTCACCGGCCAGGTCGGCTACAGCTGGAACAACGTTCTCTGGTACGTGAAGGGCGGCGCCGCGGTCACCCGCGACAAGTACGAGGGCGTGACCACCAGCACCGGCGAGGTGTTTGATCGCGCCACCGAGACCCGCTGGGGCGGCGTCGTGGGTACCGGCATCGAATACGGTTTCGCGCCGAACTGGTCGCTGGCGCTCGAATACGATCACCTGTTCATGGGCCATCGCGACATCACCTTTAGCTCGTCGATCGTTCCGGGGGTCACGCGCGGTGATACGATCCGCCAGGATGTCGACATCGTCACCGCCCGCATCAATTACCGCTTCGGTGGTCCGATCGCCGCCAAGTACTGACTTTGGCCGTTCTTCGACAAACGAAGCCCCGGTCTCGCGTCCGGGGCTTTCCTTTTGCGCGAAGCCGACTGATTGATATTGGTCTCCCGAGCCCGGCCCATTACACCGGCCGCTCCCCCTTCACCGTCACGCGCGTGCCGGAACGCGTATGCGGCCAGTAGTCCCACATCGCGCGGTGCTGGGTGCAGCGGTTGTCCCAGAACGCGATCGCGTTCTCGGTCCAGCGGAAGCGGCACTGGAACAGCGGGTTTTCGGCGTGCTGGTAGAGATAGGCGAGCATCGCATCGCTCTCGTCGCGCGGGATGCCGTTGATGTGGCGGGTGAAGCCGCGGTTGACGTAGAGCGCCTTCTTAGCCGTGACCGGATGCGTGCGCACGACGGGATGCTCGGCATGGGGATAGGAGGGACGATCGGCAACGCCATAATTGGCATAGAGCCCGCGATAGATCGGCTCGCCGTCGTGCAGCGCCGTCAAGCCGTCGAGATAGGCCTTCATGCGCTCCGAGAGCGCCTCATAGGCCGCATACATGTTGGCGAACAGCGTGTCCCCGCCGCGCGGCGGGCATTGCTTGATGTAGAGGATCGAGCCCATTGGCGGCTCGAGATCGCAGGACACGTCGGAGTGCCAGCCCTCGCCATTGGCGCGCGGCGAGTTCTTGTCCGCATAGATCTTCATCAAGGCGGGGTCTTCGTCCTCGTGGGGGGCTGCGGGATGAAAATGCAACTCGCCGAACTTGCGGCCGAAGGCGAGATGCTGCTGCGGCGTGATGTGCTGGTCGCGGAAGAAGATGACGAGGTTCTCGGCCAGCGCACGGTGGATCTCGTCCATCTGCCGGTTGGAGCGGGCATCGCCATCGACGAGCTTGCCGATACCGACGCCACTGATTTCCGCGCCGATGATGGGCGTGAGCTTCTCGACGGCGATGGTCTCGTAGGGCGCGCCGCCTTCAGCGGTGTGGCGATAGCGCGGGCCCTGCTTGCCGGCGAGTGAGCTCATGGCGTGTCTCCCGATCGTTCTTGATTGGGAGCCATCGTAGCAATGTAGGGCGGGTTAGCGAAGCGTAACCCGCCACTTCGCGTCCGCAAAAAATAAGGCGGGTTATGCTGCGCTAACCCGTCCTACGATTCCGATGTTGAAGAGATGCTTACTCCGCCGCAGGCGCCGGCACCTTGGCGCCTTGGCCGTAGCGCTGGTCGATGTAGTCGATCACCAGCGCCTTGAAGTCGGCGGAGATGGTCGGGCCGCGCAGCGTGCGGAACTTCTTGCCGTCGACGAAGACGGGCGCGGCCGGCGCTTCGCCGGTGCCGGGCAGCGAGATGCCGATATTGGCGTGCTTGGACTCGCCGGGGCCGTTGACGATGCAGCCCATCACCGCGACGTTGAGCTCCTCGACACCGGGGTATTTGGTCTTCCAGGTCGGCATCTCGTCGCGGATGAAATCCTGGATCGAGCGGGCCAGTTCTTGGAACGTGGTCGAGGTGGTGCGGCCGCAGCCGGGGCAGGCCGCAACCAGCGGCACGAAGGTGCGGAAGCCCATGGTCTGCAAGAGCTCCTGGCCGACCTGCACCTCGCGGGTGCGGTCGCCGCCGGGCTCGGGCGTCAGCGAGATGCGGATGGTGTCGCCGATGCCCTGCTGCAGGAGGATGCCGAGCGCGGCCGAGGACGCCACGATGCCCTTCGAGCCCATGCCGGCTTCGGTGAGACCGAGATGGATGGCGTAGTCCGAACGCGCCGCAAGATCCTGGTAGACCGCGATCAGATCCTGCACCGCAGAGACTTTCGCGGAGAGGATGATGCGGTCCTTGGGCATGCCGAGCTCTTCGGCGCGCGCGGCCGAGAGCAGCGCCGACTGCACCATGGCCTCGCGCGTCACCGCGCGCACGTCGCGCGGGTTGGGCGAGGCCGCGTTCTCGTCCATCAGCTTGGTCAAGAGCTCCTGGTCGAGCGAGCCCCAATTGGCGCCGATGCGCACCGGCTTGTTGTTCTTGTTCGCGATCTCGATGATGTCGGCGAACTGGGTGTCGCGCTTGTCCTTGAAGCCGACATTGCCGGGATTGATGCGGTATTTGGCCAATGCTTCCGCGCAGGCCGGATAGGCCGCGAGCAGCTTGTGCCCGATATAATGGAAGTCGCCGATCAGCGGCGTATTGATGCCGCGCTTGGCGAGGCCATCGCGGATGTACGGAACGGCGGCCGCGGCTTCCTCGCGGTCCACGGTGATGCGGACCATTTCGGAGCCGGCGCGCGCGAGCGCTGCGACCTGGGCGATGGTGCTTTCGACATCGGCGGTGTCGGTGTTGGTCATCGACTGCACGACGATCGGCGCACCGCCGCCCACAGCGACGTTGCCGACCTTGACCTGGGTGGTCCGGTGCCGGGGCGCCGGGCCCGCAATGTCTGAATCGAGAGGGTTTTCGAGCTTGTTCATGGCGGTCCAAATATCAGGTTTTGGTGACGTTCAGCAATGCATCACGCGGCGCCGCAGCCGATGGGCTGGGACGGTTAACCAGGAAAAGCCCAGCAATTACAAGGACCGCTGCGGCCCCGAATGTCAGGCTGAGGGTGTCGTGCATGATGAAATAGCTACCCACCACGCCAAACAAAGGGGTGATGAAGGTAAAAGCGGACAATTTGCTGGCCGAATAGGCCTTCACCAGCGCGAACCAAAGCGTGAACGTGGTTCCCACCACCCAGATCGCCTGGAACGCCATCAGGCCGAGCGATAGCGGGCTCGGCGTGTGGGTGATGGATTCGCCGAACAGCCAGGCCGCGGTCCCGAGGATGGGGATCGAGGTCGCGACCTGGTAGCCCAGCGCCTTCTCGGGGGCGGCGAAGCGCAGACGGGTGCTCTTGGCGACCAGCGTCGTCGCGGCCCACAGCGCGGCGCCGCCGACAATCATGAGATCGCCGAGCAGGACATGCGAATCGACATTGGGCTGCGGCACGCCGATCGCAAGCGCGACACCGGCAAAGCTGATGGCGAGGCCCAGCCATTGCGAGGCGCCAAGTCGTTCGCCGAGCACCTGATAGGAGCCGAGCGCCACGAAGAACGGCGCGGTGTAGAGGAACACCACCGCACGGGAAGCAGACGTGAAGTGCAGCCCCTGGAAGATCAACACGAATTCGATGCCGAACATCAGCCCGGCGAACAGGCCCGGCTTCCAGGTGCCGTCACGCTCGAAGAACTTGACGCCACGAAAGGTGCCGATGATGAACAGCACCGGCAGCGCGCCCATCGAGCGGATGGTGGCCTGAAGCATCGGCGGGATGTCCGGCAGCACCAGCTTCACCGCGATCTGGTTGAACCCCCAGGTCAGGCACAGCATGAGCATCAGGGCGATGGCGCCGGCACTGAGGGGACGACCGGCGGACGGTATGGCTTGAGGTGCGGACATTTCTTTCCAAGAATCCGGCTTTGCGCCGTTATTGCTTCAAGACATTTTCTGACAATGCGTGCAGACGCCCGTGATCTCCACCACAGACAGCTTTGGCGCGAAGCCTGAGCTGCGCGCGGCGGCGTTGAGGTCCTTGGCGAAGGACGCCGAGGGAATCTCGCCGACCAGACCGCAGCGCTCGCAGATCAGGAACGCCACCGCCGAGGTCGAATCGTGGTCGTGGGCTGCGCAAGCGAGATAGGCGTTGCGGCTTTCGATGCGATGCACGAGGCCGTTGGCCATCAGGAAATCGAGCGCACGATAGATCGTGATCGGTGCCGGCCGCGCCATCGATTTGGCAAGCTCGTCGATGATTTCGTAGGCGCCGAGCGGGCGGTGGCTGGAGAGCAAAGCACCCAGCACCTGGCGGCGGATCGGCGTGAATTTCTGCGCGCGCTGCTGGCAGACCACCTCGGCATGCGCAAGCGCGTCCGCGGTGCAGCGGCCGTGATCATGGTCGGGCGCGGGGAATGCCGGCTTTGCGAGGCTCATGTCGCCGTCTTCTAGCATTTCGGCCGGGGAACCCAAAGCACGACGAGCCGCCCGGCTGCCAGCCATGCTCCTCCCGCGGGACAGCACCGCGCCACCGGTCCGTGAAATAATCATAAGCTTGCTTATTATATGCAAAGCTTATTGGAGACGACGCTCATGACGCGCGGGTCGGTCGACCAGAATTTCCTGTTCACGCTCGGTGAGCTCTATCGCCTCTTGCGCGTCTATGCCGACAAGGAGGCCTCGCGCTTCGGCATCACCCGGGCACAATGGGCAGTGCTGGCCAAGGTGGAGCGCAGCGAGGGGATGAAGCAGTCCGAGCTCGCCGAGCTGCTGGAGATGCAGCCGATCACGCTGACGCGGCTGATCGACAAGCTCTGCGACAACGACTGGATCGAGCGCCGCAGCGACGCTTCGGACCGCCGGGTCAAGCGCCTGTATCTCAAGAAGGCCGGACGGCAATTGCTCGGCCGCATGAGTGGCCTGAAGTCGGAGCTGACGGCGAACGCGCTCGACGGCATCAATCCGGCGGATGCGCACCGCCTCCTCACCCAACTCGAAACCATCAAGGAAAACGTGCGAACCGCGATCCAGACATCCGGCACGGAGCAAGCACGCAAGGAGCAGCGCCATGGCTGATCAGGTCATCAAGTTCCAGCCCGAGCCGAAGAGCGACAGCGGCAAGCCGACCAAGAAGGCCGGCACCGAACCGCGCCGCCGCCTGCTGGCGGGCCTGCGCCGCTATCGCCGATTCCTGCTCCTGGTCGTGCTGCCGGTCATTGTCGCCATCGGAGGCGTCACCTTCTACCTGCATGGAGGCCGCTATGTCGGCACCGACGATGCCTATGTCGGCGCACAGAAGGTGTT
The DNA here is from genome assembly GCF_044909005.1 of Bradyrhizobium sp. USDA 223. NCBI lineage: Bacteria > Pseudomonadati > Pseudomonadota > Alphaproteobacteria > Hyphomicrobiales > Nitrobacteraceae > Bradyrhizobium > Bradyrhizobium sp. USDA 223. Next base: position 6,861,875 of record NZ_JBIYDR010000001.1, on the reverse strand, counting down.
GGTGACGCCCGACATCTCCGGCAAGATCCTGAAAGTGATCGTGAAGGAAGGCCAGTCAGTCAAGCGGGGCGACGAACTGTTCGAGATCGACCCTGTTCCGTTCCGCCTCGCGGTCGAGGAGGCCAAGGCGCAGCTCGCGCAGGCGCGCACGACCTATGACAACCTCGTCGCCAACATCAAGATCTATGGCGACATGCTGGGCCTCGCCCAGCAGGGCATCGATCTGAAGCAGCGCGACGTCGAGCGCAAGCAGGCGCTGGTGAAGAACAATTTCGGCTCCCAGCTCGATCTCGACAACGCCTCCAATGCACTAGTCACCGCCGGGGCGCAGGCGCAGTACATCAAGCAGCAGCTCTCCAACGCAAAGACCCAGTTGCTCGGCAACCCTGATCTGCCGCTCGAGCAATTCCCGCCCTACGCTCAGGCGAAAGCCAAGCTGGATGACGCGCAGCGCAACCTCGACCATACCGTCTTGCGCGCGCCGATGGATGGTGTAGCGACCCAGGTCGAGCAGATTCAGCTCGGCCGCTATGTCCCCGCCGGCACGCCGGTGTTCTCCATCATCGACGTCGCCCATCCCTGGGTCGATGCCAATCCGAAGGAGAGCGACCTCACCTATGTCACCGAAGGCCAGGCGGTCACGCTCGAGGTTGACGCGTTCCCCAACCATGTCTTCAAGGGCAAGATCGGCTCGCTCTCGCCCGGCACCGGCGCGCAATTCGCGATCCTGCCGCCGCAGAACGCCATGGGCAATTTCGTCAAGGTGGTGCAGCGCGTCCCGATCCGCATCTATTTCGACGAGAACGACAAATATGTGCGGAAGCTGAAAGCCGGCATGAGCGTCTACGCCACCATCGACACCGGACACAAGCGAACGCTCGCCGGCCTGCTCGGCCTGTCCGCGACCGCGGGCCAGGATCAAGAATAAGCAAGGACTGGCGCGATGTCCGGCCCCAATGCCAGCCTGATGGTCCCCGGCCTGCGCCGGAACATGGTGACGATCTGCGCCATGACCGCGACCATCATGCAGGCGCTGGACACCACCATCGCCAACGTCGCGCTGCCCTACATGCAGGGCACGCTGTCGGCCTCGCAGGACCAGATCAACTGGGTGCTGACCTCCTACATCGTCGCCGCCGCGATCATGACGGCGCCGGTCGGCTGGATCGCCAACCGCTTCGGCCGCAAGCGCATCTTCATCATCTGCTCGGCCGGCTTCACCATGGCGTCGGTGCTGTGCGGCCTCGCGCAGGACATCAACCAGATGGTGCTGTTCCGCCTGCTGCAGGGCATGTTCGGCGCGGCGCTGGTGCCGCTGTCACAATCGGTCATGCTCGACTATTACACGCTCCAGGAACGCGCCAAGGCGATGTCGATCTGGGGCATGGGCGTGATGATGGGCCCGATCATGGGCCCCTCACTCGGGGCTTGGCTCACCGAGACCTATTCCTGGCACTGGGTCTTCTTCGTCAATCTGCCGTTCGGCGCCATCACCGTGCTCGGGCTGATCGTCTTCATGGACGAGACCGAGAAGAACCTCAGCCTCAGATTCGACTGGTTCGGTTTCGCCGCGCTGGCGGTTGCGATCGGCGCGCTGCAGCTCGCGCTCGACCGCGGCGAGCAATTGGGCTGGCTGGAATCGAACGAGATCCTCGCCGAGTTCATCGTCTCGGCCGTCGCGTTGTACTTCTTCCTCGCGCATTCCTTCACGACCTCGACCCCCTTCATCCGCTTCGCCCTGTTCCGCGACCGCAACTTCGTCACCGGCTGCCTGTTCATGATCGTGATGGGGCTCGTGCTGTTCTCGACCATGGCGCTCGCCTCGCCCTACATGCAGAACGTGATCGGCTATCCCATCATCACCGCCGGCCTGCTGCTGGCGACCCGCGGCATCGGCACCTTCTTCGCCATGATGCTGGTCGGCCGCATGATGCGTCATATCGAGGCGCGCACGCTGATCATCTGCGGCCTGACGCTGACGGCGGGCTCGCTGTTCCAGATGACCGGCTGGACCGATCTGACCCAGGTGCCGGAGATCGTCACCGTCAGCGTCATCCAGGGCTTTGGCTTCGGCCTCGTCTTCGTGCCGCTCTCGACCGTGGCGTTCCTGACGCTGTCGAACGAGCTGCGCACCGACGGCACCGCGATGCTGACCCTGGTGCGCAACGTCGCGAGCTCGGTCGGCATTTCCGTCGTCATCGCCGAGCTGTCGCAGGGCACGCGGCGGACCTATGCGATCCTCTCCGAGCACGTCAATCCGTTCAACCACGCGCTGCAGATGCCTGGTGTCAGCGGCCTGATCAATTTGTCCACCGACGCCGGCCGCGCCATGGCCGACCGGATGGTCAGCGTGCAGGCGCAGATCATCGCTTTCGCGCACGACTACCAGCTGGTGATGCTCTTCATCCTCTGCACCATCCCGCTCGCTCTGCTGATCGGCTCGACCAAGGCCACGCTGCGCAAGCAGGCGGCGGGGCCGGAGCATGCGGTGATGGAGTAGTTATCGGACTTTGGCGCTTCACACCGTCATTGCGAGCGCAGCGAAGCAATCCAGATTGTATCCGCGAAAACACCCTGGATTGCTTCGTCGCAAGCGCTCCTCGCAATGACGACTTGCCACACGATCAGCGCTACAACAGCTCCTCGCAGCCCAAATCGTCCACGGCCGCAAACGCCCGTTCCAGATTGTTCCACCAGATCAGCGGCGGGATGTTGATGCTCCACTGCCAGACCGGCCGCGTGATCTGCCAGAGCACCGCCCAGCGGTAGTCGCGATCGAGCGCGCCGCGGGTGTAGCCGCTGATGCCGCTCTCGACCAGCGTGTCGTGGTAGAGATTGAGCAGCAGCCGTTCGAGCGCCTGCCGGCGTTCCGGATACCAATGCATCGCCATCATGTAGGCGAGGTCGTGGGTCGGAATGTCGATGCTCCAAAGGTCGAAATCAAAGATGCGCACGGTGTCATCGACGCCCGTGCGCGGCAGCAGGAAATTCCAGACATGGGCGTCGCCATGCGTGATGCTGAGGTGGCGGCGTGCATGGTAACGCTGGGACAGCCGCTCCGACTGGTCGATCAGCCGACGGTAGAGGATCCGCCGCTCTTCGCTGAGGCGATCGCCGAGAAGATCGGCAAAGCGATCGTAAAGCCCCGCGAACGTCTCCATGCGTTGCGCGCGGTCCTCCACGCTCGCCCAGGTGCCGACGGTGTCGCCGAGGCTCGGATGGTCCCACCAGGCTGCATGCCAGCGCGCCAGCGTCGTGACGATGGCGAACGTCTGCTCGCGCGACGGCGGCACCGGCCAGGTGGTCGCGATCTCGTGGCTGTCGGTGAGATCTTCCAGCAGCAGATGCCAGGCGAAGCTGTCCTCGTCGAAATGCCCGTCAAAGCAGCGCGGGACGAGTCCCGGCGGCATCTGCGGCACCAGCTGCGTGTAATAGCCCACCTCGCGCCGGCCGCCATTGGCGAGGCGCTTGGCGAAAGCGGCATTGGGCGTCTTGAGGATCAGCGACTGCGGAGCACCGGCGGATTCGCCGACATAGCGCACCCCAAGCCTGACGATATGCGACACCACGGTGTCGCGTTGATGCAGCACCTTTACCTCGCGGACGGCGCCTGCATCCAGCGCGCCGCCCCGGCGCAGCGCGGCCGTCAGTCGGGCGGGCTCAACTACCGCCAGCAATTGTGGAGATGTCATGAACCACGATGCCCCTGTCCCCCGTCATACTGCACGATCACATGCCCGGGCACCAGCGGCTGCCGCCGGCTCAGGCTGCTTCGGTCGAGTCGCGCACCGTCCGCACGACGATCGCACGCAGTTGATCGAGATTGGCCGTCATCCCGGCGATCGCCTGCCTCACATCCGCGGCGCGCTGGTTGACGGAGGCGGCATCGCGGCTGACGTCGCCGATCTTGGCCGAGACCTCCTGTGCGGCGGAGGCCGATTCGGAAATCGACCGCGTGATCTCCCGGGTCGCGGCATCCTGCTGTTCCATCGCGGCAGCGACCGAAGTCGCCACGCCGTCGATCTCGATGATGTGGCCTCCCATGGCCTCGACGGCGTCGACCGCGGCCTGCGTCGAGGCCTGGATCTCGGCAATCAGCCGCCCGATCTCCTCGGTGGATTTGGCGGTCTGGTCGGACAGGGATTTCACTTCGGCGGCAACAACCGCAAAGCCGCGGCCGGCCTCGCCGGCGCGCGCCGCCTCGATCGTCGCGTTGAGCGCCAGCAGGTTGGTCTGGCCTGCGATGCCGCCGATGAGGTCGGAGACCTCCGCGATCTTCTTCACCGATCCGGCCAGCGCCTGAATGGTCGAACGCGCCTGCTCGCGGCCGGCGACCGCCGATTTGGTGACGGTGCTGGTCCGCGCGACCTGGCTCGTGATCTCGCGGATCGAGGCGCTCAGTTCTTCGGCCGCAGCCGAGACGGCCTGCGAACTGCCGAGCGCCTGCGTCGAGGCCGCCGCCACCGCCTGCGACTGCGCAGAGAGCGACTTTGCGATCTCAGAGAGGCCGGAAGCGGCTTGCTCCACGCCCTGCGTCGCCGCAGTCGCGGTATCGACCGAGCGGCCGGTCTCGCGTTCGACCGTTTCGGCCATCTGATGCAGGGCGGAGCGCTTGGCGAGCGCCGCCGCCTGCTCCTGCCGCAACTGCTCCTCGCGCAGACGGGAGTTCTCGACCGCCGCCTGCTTGAACACCACAAGCGCGCCCGCCATCGAGCCGACCTCGTCCTGGCGCTGGGCGAACGGAATGTCGGCGGCGAGATCGCCGGTCGCGAGCTTCTGCATCGTGTCCGTCATGCGCACGATCGGGCGCACCACGCCGAGGGCCACACCCAGCAGGCCGGCGGTGACGAAGGCGAGAACGGCGATGGAGACGCCGAGGAGGATATAGAGCATCGCGCTGTCGCGGTCCGCGGCCAGCTTCTCCATGGCGGCATTCCGCTTGTTGGCACTCTCGACGATGCTGTCGATGACGGCGCGATGCGCGGTATAGGCCTCCTTGAGCTGCGCATAGACGCGCTCGGAGGCCGCCGCGTCCTTGGCCTTGAGGGCGGGCAGAAGCTGATCCGACGCCTTCCAGAATTTCTGCACCTCCGCATCGGATTTCGACACCAGCGCGGTCTTGAGGTCGGCCGAAAGGCTGGAGGAGACCCAGAACGCCTTGCGCTCGTCGTAGTCCTTGCGGAGCTGCACCAGACGTTCGCCGTGGGCCGCCAGCTGGTCCGGCTCGCGCATGGCCAGCGTCGCCTCGAGATAGGCTTCGATGATGTATTCGGGCGGCGGTAGGATGTCGGCGATGAGGTCGTTGCCGAGCTTGATGTCGGAATAGAGCGGACCGCCGACCTTGAGCTCTTTTAGGGCGTACAGGCTGGTCGAAACAACGGCGGCGAAACCAATGGCGAGAACGACGCCAAACGCGACGATCGCAGAGGACAAGGACAGACGAAATTTCATGAAACAATCCAGGTCGGCGTCGAAACTGCGGCCATCCTAGACGACTACGGTAAATACGGGATTGATTCGCGCCGGAATTGTATTTCACGAACCCCGCATGAATACGGGGAAATGGACATCAAGGCATCGGTATTGAGTCAGCGAGGCTGACGCACAACCGCGCAAAATCAACGTTCGAGTCTGATGCGGCAACGCAGCACCGGCTCCGATGCGCCGAATGAGATATGTGTGCCGAGGAGCAGGCCTCCCCGGCACGCCCTGCCCTCATACGTCGAAGAACACCGTCTCGTTGTCGCCCTGCAGGTGCAGGTCGAGCCGGTAGACCGGCTTGCCGGCCTCGCGGACCGCAGTGATCGTGGCGCGGCGATCGGCAGGCACCAGCGCCAGCACGGGATCGGCGGCGTTGCCGGCCTCGTCGTTGAAATAGATGCGGGTGTAGAGATGCCTGAGCATGCCGCGGCCAAACACCGCAAGCAGGATGTGCGGCGCCTGCGGCTTGCCCTCGGGATCCGGCACAACGCCCGGCCTGATGGTCTCGAAAGAATAGTTGCCGTCCTTGTCGGTGCCACAGCGGGCAAAGCCGCGGAAGCTCGCATTCGGCAGCGCGCGCTTGTCCTGGGGATCGGCGAATCGGCCCTGCGCATCCGCCTGCCAGATCTCCAGCATGCAATCGGGGACGGCCACGCCGTCGCCATCGAACACCCGGCCCTCGATGCGGATGCGATCGCCGGTGACATCGGGCGTCAGCGTCGAGTTTGTGAACGCGTCGTTCCAGGCGTACTCGCCGGTCGGCGTCAGGCCGTATTTGAAGAAGGGACCGACCGTCTGCGATGGGGTGATCCCGTCGGGCTTCGCGGACTCTTGCACTTAATGGTTCTCCATGGGGGTGGCGTCCTTGCCGCGCAGCACGATGTCGAAGCGGTAGCACAGCGCCCATTCGGGCTGGGTATTCTCCAAGTCGAACGACGAGACCATCCGCGCCCGCGCCTTCTCGTCCGGCACCGAGTTGAAGATCGGGTCGAACGGGAACAAGGGATCGTTCGGGAAATACATCTGCGTCACGAGGCGCGTGACGAAGGAATGGCCGAACACCGACAGATGGATGTGCGCAGGCCGCCAGGCGTTGTGGTGATTGCCCCAGGGATAGGCGCCGGGCTTGATGGTGACGAAGCGATAATAGCCGGACGCATCGCTCACGGTGCGGCCCGCGCCGGTGAAATTCGGATCGAGCGGCGCCGGATGCTGATCACGGACGTGGACATAACGGCCGCAGGAATTAGCCTGCCAGATCTCGACGAGCGAGTTCGGCACGCCGCGGCCGTCCTCGTCGCGCACATGGCCATGCACGATGATGCGCTCGCCGAGCGGCTCGCCCACGTGCTGGCGGGTGAGGTCGTTGTCGCCCGCGCGCACGGTCTCGTGGCCGTAGACCGGCCCGGTCAGCTCCGACAGCGTATGGGGCATCGGGATCAAGGGCTTGTGCGGCGCGCGCTTGATCGAGCTCTTGTAGTCGGGCGACAGCGGCAGCGGATGCGCCGCGTTGCTGCCGGTGGGATAGATGAATGTCATTGGCGAACTCCTCCCCGGCCATCATGGTCCGGCCGGTCAACGCTTTCGCCAATCATTATAGGATATAACTAATTTGGGAAAGCCGGTTTAGCGGCGTTCCTGCGCATGGCCGCCGGCCGCTCCTACCTGATCGGCGCGCGTGGAAGCACCGCCTCTCCGGCCTCGAGCCGGTAGGCATGGTCGAGCGAATACCAGGGCACGGAGGCGTCCTTCGCCGTCGGATGCGGCGTGTCGTGGCGCACGAACTTGCCGATCAGCGCCTGTGTCACACCGAACTGCACGTCGCTGTCGATATGGGGGTCGCTGGGATCATAGACCTGCGAGATCAGCACCTTGAATCCGGGCTTGAAGATCAGGGCATGCAGATGCGCGGGACGATAGGGGTGGCGGGCCTGCGCCGCGAGCAGGCGGCCGACGACACCATCGGTCGGAATGGGATAGCCGACCATCATCACTGACCGGAAGGAAAAGCGCCCGTCGGAATCTGTCGTGAACTTGCCGCGCAGGTTCATGTCGGCCTGCTCGGGGTCCTGGTTCTCGTAAAGGCCGACCGGCGAGGCGTGCCAGACATCGACCTCGGCACCGGCGACCGGACGGCCGTCCTTATCGACGACGCGGCCGCGGACGAACAGCGTGGCGCCCGGTGTTTCCGAGCGCACGATGGATCCGCCATTCTCGACCCGGGGCGAATTCAACCGCCAGAACGGCCCGAGCAATGAGTGATCGGTCTCCGTATTGCCCTGATCGCCGTTGTTGAGCAGGCACACCAGCGAGGAAACGCCAAGCGACCCCGCCATCAGCACGACTTCGTTATGCGTATCGGTGGTCAGCTTGCCGAGCTCGGCCACGATTGCCGTGGCATCGCGGAACTCCTTCTCGGTCAGCCTGACATCGCGGACGAAGGCGTGCAAATGCTTGACCAGGGAGACCATGATATCGCGCAGCCGCGGATCGGATGTCCGCTCCATCACCGCCAGGGCCGCGGCCGTGACGTCCTTCTCGCGCTCGATGATCACAGGTTATTTCCTCCCTGTCTTTCCGGGACGCGAGAGAATTGAGCGAGCCCGGGCTCTTCGCCTCTCCCCGCTTGCGGGGAGAGGCCGGAATTTGCGACAGCAAATTCCGGGTGAGGGGGGCTCTCCGCGAGTCCAACTGTCACCGTCCTTGCGGAGACTCCCCCTCACCCCAACCCTCTCCCCGCAAGCGGGGAGAGGGAAGAGAGAGTTCAATTCAGCTTTTCGATCGCAACCGCGACGCCCTGGCCGACGCCGACGCACATGGTGGCGAGCGCCAGCTTGCCGCCGCGCTTCTCCATGCCGTGCACGGCTGTGAGCGCGAGGCGGGCGCCGCTCATGCCGAGCGGATGGCCAAGCGCGATGGCGCCGCCATGCGGATTGACGAAATCGGCGTCATCGGCGACGCCGAGCTGGCGCATGCAGGCGATGCCTTGCGAAGCGAAAGCTTCGTTCAGCTCGATCAGGTCGAAATCGCTGATCTTCTTGCCGAGGCGCTCCATCAGCTTGCGGGTCGCGGGCACCGGGCCGATACCCATGATCCGCGGCGGCACGCCGGCCGACGCAAGACCGAGGATGCGGGCCCGCGGGGTCAGGCCGTGCTTCTTAACTGCGGCTTCCGAGGCCAGGATCATGGCGGCGGCGCCGTCATTGACGCCGGAGGCGTTGCCGGCGGTCACAGTGCCAGGATTGCGCACAATCGGCTTCAACTTGGCGAGACCTTCCAGCGTGGTCTCGGGGCGCGGATGCTCGTCCTTGTCGATGGTGATCGGGCCGGCCTTGCCGCCGGGAATGGTGATGGGCGTGATTTCTTCCGCGAAATAGCCGGCTGCGATCGCAGCGCCTGCGCGCTGCTGCGAGCGGATGGCGAAGGCGTCCTGATCGGCGCGCGAGACCTGGAACTCCTCGGCGACGTTCTCGCCGGTCTCCGGCATGGCGTCGACGCCGTACTGCGCCTTCAGCAGCGGATTGATGAAGCGCCAGCCGATCGTGGTGTCGAAGATCTCGGCCGAGCGCGAGAAGGCTTCCTGCGCCTTGCCCATCACGAACGGCGCGCGGGTCATCGACTCGACGCCGCCGGCAATGGCGAACTCAATCTCGCCGGAACGGATGGCGCGGCCCGCGGCGCCGACCGCATCGAGGCCCGAGGCACAAAGCCGGTTCAGGGTCTGGCCGGGAACCGAATCCGGCAGGCCCGCCAGCAGCAGCGCCATGCGCGCGACGTTGCGATTGTCCTCGCCGGCCTGGTTGGCGCAGCCGAAGAACACTTCGTCCACCTGCGCCCAGTCGAGCTTGGGGTGCTTGGCCATCAGCGCCTTGATCGGGGCGGCGGCGAGATCGTCGGCACGCACCTTGGCGAGCGAGCCGCCGAAACGGCCGATCGGGGTCCGCACGGCATCGCAGATAAAGACGTCACGCATCGTTGTTCTCCCTGAATGCCGCGATCCGGCCAAATTCTTCAACGTCGGCGGAGTTTTAGGAGGGCGCCCGCGGCAGGTCAATTGACGGTTTCGCGGGGCAGCCGTCATTCCGGGGCGTGCCATTTGGCGCGAACGCGAAATGACGACCGAGAATGTGGCAGCACCTCGCGTCCCCACTGCGGACAACGTGGAAAACCTCGCCGCTCCGGCCAAAGCGATAGGAGCAAGTGGCGAAATTTTGTAGGTTGCGCCGCCCATGACGATGCAACAGCCGATACAAGTTCCGCCCGCCGACGACACGCCCGCGCCGCAGGCCGAGACTGCCGCGCGCGTCACGCCGATGATGGAGCAGTATCTGGAGATCAAGGCAGCTCATCAGGGCTTGCTGCTGTTCTACCGGATGGGCGACTTTTACGAGCTGTTCTTCGAGGACGCCGAGATCGCCTCGAGGACGCTCGGCATCGTCCTGACCAAGCGCGGCAAGCACCAGGGCGCGGATATCCCGATGTGCGGCGTGCCGGTCGAGCGCTCAGAGGATTATCTGCATCGTCTCATCAGCGCCGGGCATCGGGTCGCGGTCTGCGAGCAGACCGAGGATCCCGCGGCTGCGAAAGCGCGCGGCAACAAGAGCGTGGTGCGCCGCGGCGTGGTGCGGCTGGTGACGCCGGGCACGCTGACCGAGGACACGCTGCTCGATGCGCGTGCCAACAATTACCTGCTGGCGATCGCGCGGGCACGCTCCTCCGCCGGCGGCGACCGCTTCGGCCTTGCCTGGATCGACATCTCGACGGCCGAATTCATGGTCACCGAGGTCTCGGGTAGCGAGCTCGCCGCGACGCTGGCGCGCATCAACCCGAACGAGGCGATCGTCACGGACGCCCTCTACAGCGACAACGAGCTCGGCCAGACCTTGCGCGAGCTGCCGGCGGTGACGCCGCTGACCCGCGACGTCTTCGACGGCGCCACCGCCGAGAAGCGGCTGTGCGACTATTTTGCCGTCGCGACCATGGACGGGCTCGCGCAGCTGACGCGCCTGGAAGCCACCGCCGCGGCCGCCGCCGTCACCTATGTCGACCGCACCCAGGTCGGTAAGCATCCGCCGCTGTCGCCGCCCGCGCGTGAGGCCTCGGGCGCGACCATGGCGATCGACCCGGCGACGCGCGCCAATCTCGAGCTGACGCGCACGCTCGCCGGCGAACGCCGCGGCTCGTTGCTGGATGCGATCGACTGCACCGTGACCTCGGCAGGCTCCCGCCTGCTGGCGCAGCGTCTGGCGGCGCCGCTGACCGATGCGCCGGCGATCGCCCGCCGGTTAGATGCGGTCAGCGCCTTCGTGGCCGATTCCGCCGCGCGCGAGGACATCCGCAGCATCCTGCGCGGCGCGCCCGACATGTCGCGCGCTCTGGCACGGCTCTCGGTCGGCCGCGGCGGGCCGCGCGACCTCGCCGGCATCCGCGACGGCATCATCGCCGCCGACCAGGTGCTGACGCGGCTCTCCGAAATGGATCGGCCGCCGCAGGAAATCGCGGCGGTGATGGCGGCGCTGCAGCGGCCGTCGCGCGCGCTTGCTGCCGAGTTCGCCAGCGCGCTCGACGAGCAGCTGCCGCTGATCAAGCGCGACGGCGGCTTCGTGCGCCAGGGCTACGAGCCGGCGCTGGACGAAGCGCGCAACCTGCGTGATGCCTCACGTCTGGTCGTGGCCTCGATGCAGGCCCGTTACGCCGACCAAACCGGCGTCAAGGGCCTCAAGATCCGGCACAACAACGTGCTCGGCTATTTCGTCGAGGTTACCGCCCAGCACGGCGACAAGCTGATGTCGCCGCCGCTGAACGCGACCTTCATCCATCGCCAGACGCTGGCGGGACAGGTGCGCTTCACCACCGCCGAGTTAGGAGAGATCGAGGCCAAGATCGCCAATGCCGGCGACCGCGCGCTCGGCCTCGAGCTCGAGATCTTCGAGCGGCTCTGCGCCAAGGCGCTCGCGATCAGCGACGATCTGCGCGCCGCGGCGCAAGGTTTTGCGCTGCTCGACGTCGCGACCTCGCTGGCCAAGCTCGCCGTCGACGAGAATTACGTGCGACCGGAGGTGGACGATTCCCTCGGCTTTGCGATCGAGGCCGGCCGCCATCCCGTGGTCGAGCAGGCCCTGAAGCGCAACGGCGAGCCGTTCATCGCCAATGCCTGCGACCTCTCTCCCGTACCTCAACCCTACCCTCCCCCGCAGGCGGGGGAGGGTAGGGTGGGGGCAGGCCAGCTCTGGCTGCTCACCGGTCCCAACATGGCCGGTAAATCGACCTTCCTGCGCCAGAACGCGCTGATCGCCTTGATGGCCCAGATCGGCAGCTTCGTGCCGGCGACGCGCGCGCGGATCGGCATCGTCGACCGCCTGTTCTCGCGCGTCGGCGCCGCCGACGATCTCGCCCGCGGCCGCTCCACCTTCATGGTGGAGATGGTCGAGACCGCGGCGATCCTGAACCAGGCCGGCGAGCGCTCGCTCGTCATCCTCGATGAGATCGGCCGCGGCACCGCGACCTTCGACGGCCTCTCGATCGCCTGGGCCGCGATCGAGCATCTGCACGAGAGCAACCGCTGCCGAACCTTGTTCGCGACGCATTATCACGAGCTGACCGCGCTCGCGGCGAAACTGCCGCGGATGTTCAACGCCACGGTGCGGGTGAAGGAATGGCAGGGCAACGTCGTGTTCCTGCACGAGGTGCTGCCGGGCTCGGCCGACCGCTCCTACGGCATCCAGGTGGCGAAACTCGCCGGCCTGCCGCCGGCGGTGATCACGCGCGCCAAATCGGTGCTGTCGAAGCTGGAAGCGCAGGACCGCGGCCAGACCGCGCGAGCCCTGGTGGACGATCTGCCGCTGTTCGCTGTCCCTTCGCGCGCCGCCACTGAAGCCGCGCCGCCGAGCGAAGCGGAGCTGCTGATGGAGGCGGTGAAGGCGCTGCACCCCGACGAGATGTCGCCGCGCGAGGCGCTGGATGCGCTGTATGCGCTGAAGGCGAAGCTGCCGAAGCAGTGATGATGCCGGAGGGTGGGCAAAGCGGAGCGTGCCCACCGCTCCCTGAAGCGATCGGGGAGATATGGTGGGCACGGCGCGCAAAGAGCGCACCTTTGGCCCACCCTACAATTCCGAGCCCGGCCTAGCCCCTCGCCGCGATCGCGGCGGCTTCCGCGGCGGCGCGCTGCATGCTGGTCGACATCTCGTTGGTCACCGTGCTCTGCTCCTCGATCGCGGCGGCGGTCGAGGTCACGTACTCGCTGACATTGTTGATCGCCTGCTTGATCGAGCCGAGCGCGCTGACGACGTCGCCGGAGATGCTGTTGAGGCTGCCGATCTCCTGGCCGATCTTGTCGGTCGCCTGCTTGGCCTGGTTGGCGAGGCTCTTGACTTCGGACGCCACCACGGCAAAGCCGCGCCCGGCCTCACCGGCGCGAGCGGACTCGATCGTGGCATTCAGCGCGAGCAGGTTGATCTGCCCCGTGATGTTGTTGATCATCTCGACGATGCCGCTCATCGCCTGCGCGGCCTCGGTGAGGCGCTGGGCCTGCGCGTCGGCGGCGCCGACCTGCTCGACCGCGCTCATCGCGGTCTCGCGCGACTTGGTCATGGCCTCGGAGATCTCCCGCACCGAGGCGTTGAGCTCCTCCGAGCCGGCGGCGACCGATTCCATCATGCCGCGCACGCGCTCATTGCCCATGCGGACCAGGACCTGCTTGGTGACGTCGGTGGCGTATTTGACGACCTTGAACGGCTTGCCGTTGAGGTCGAGGATCGGATTGTAGGAGGCCTGGATGTAGACCTCCTTGCCGCCCTTGCCGATGCGCTTGTATTCGGCCGCCTGATACTGGCCGCGATTGAGCGCCGCCCAGAACTCGCGATAGCCGGCGCCGTCGCGCTCGGAGGGCTCGACGAACATGCTGTGGTGGCGGCCCTTGATCTCGGCCAGCGAATAGCCGAGCGCGCCGAGGAAGTTGGCATTGGCGGTGATGATCGTGCCGTCCATGTTGAACTCGATCACGGCCTGGGCCTTGTCGATCGCCGCGATCTGGCCGGCGAGATCGGCATTCTTCAGCTTCTCCGCAGTGACGTCGGTCGCGAACTTGACCACGCCGTACGGCTTGCCGTTTTCGTCGAGCAACGGATTGTAGGAGGCGAGGATCCAGACCTCGCGGCCGCCCTTGCCGATGCGCTTGAACTCGCCCGCCTGGTATTCGCCGCGGTTGAGCGCGGCCCAGAATTCGCGATAGGGCGGGCTGTTTCGATCGGCCTCGGCCACGAACAGGCTGTGATGCTTGCCCTTGATCTCGTCGAACGAATAGCCGAGCGCCTTGCAGAAATTCTCGTTGGCCGAGACGATGGTGCCGTCGAGCTTGAACTCGATGACGGCCTGGGCGCGGCCGATCGCAGCGATCTTGGAGGCGTCCGTCATGCTGCGGATCTTCTTCTCGGTGATGTCGGTCGCAATCTTGGCGACCATCACCGTCTTGCCGTTGCCGTCGAGCACCGGATTGTAGGATGCCTCGATCCAGACCTCGCGGCCGTCTTTCGCGATCCGCTTGAACTCGCGCGCCTGATACTCGCCACGGTTCAATGCAGCCCAGAATGCCTTGTACTCGGCGCTGTCGCGCTGGTCGGCCGGCACGAACATCGAGTGATGCTTGCCCTGGATCTCCTCAAGCCGGTAGCCGAGTGCGTCGAGAAAATTCTTGTTGGCCGTGACGATCGTCCCATCAAGATTGAATTCGATCATCGCCTGCGATCGGCCGATGGCATCGAGCCGCGCTTGTGCATCAGTGTTGGACTTGCGACCGAACATTCAAGTATCTCCTCGACGAGAAATCATTTGCATGGCGTGCGCAGCGTCGCGCTCGCGCTCGAGCCTTTCGGCTCGACGTTCACAACTTTTCGTACTGGTGGAACTGTAGCCCTCAACGGCGCCGTCTCTACGGACAACGAGCAAGTGTAGGGTCAAGACACGAAGATTAAATTAACGACACTATCGGAAACCCGCCGTCAAACACCGCGGAACTACCGGCTAGAGCCCGCAAAAAATCCTGGACACAATGCTTACGTTTCGATGCGCAGCCTTCTGCGTCCACGCCACCACAGCATCAGGTTCCACACCACGCAGGTTGCAAGCGCGAGCGAAAAACCTACCGCCAATCCAAATTTCACGACCGCTACGTGCATCACCGCAATCGCCATGCCAAAGCCGAGCAGGCCCCAGGCGGAGTTGGCGAGCACGGCGGCGGTCGGCGGTCCGCCGATGCGCGGGTGCAGGATGACCATGATGCTGGAGAACACCACGGGAAAGAGTGCGATGATGCCGCTGACGCGCGGGCCGACCCAGCTCGATGTCGAGACCACGATAGCGACGAGGGTCGCAACCAGCGCAGCGCGCATCGGCACATCGTACCAGCGGCGCGTCACCAGCGGCATCTTCGCATGGCGATAGCGCGCGAGCAGTGGAATGCAGATGCCGAATGCGATCAGATTGGCGGCCAGCCCCGCCGCGAGCGACCAGTCGAACTGGCGGATGATCGAGGCCATCCCGATCCATACCGCGAAAGCGCTTCCGCAACTCACCACGAGAGTGTGCCGCTGCGATAGCACAACGTAAGTGAGGCACATCAAGATCGTCGCCGCATTGACCGGCAGGCTCGCCAGCGCGCCCTGCGCGACGAACGCGGCGTCATGATCGATCGCAAGGAAGACGTAGGACGGCCCGGCCGAGACCGGCAGGGTCGCGATCAGCGCGCCGATCACCGGTCCCGAGCGTTCGGTGATGATCGACGCCGTCACCACGAACGCCGCCGCGATCGCCATGCGCAGGAGCAGGAAGAGCAGGAAGTGGAGGTCGAGGGACATTTCTATCTGTCATTCCGGGGCGCGCGAAGCGCGAGCTCCGGTGCGCAATTGCGCACCTGAGAATCCATAACCACAGGCCATGGTGGCTTAAGAGCTAGGAGCAACGGCCGTCCGAAAATCACGACGGCCTGGGAGTATGGGTCCCGGGCTCGCGCCAAGCGGCGCGCCCCGGGACGACACCAATCGGTGGGATGACGGCCTGCGTCTTACATCCGCTGCATCGACACCGAAACTTTCGGGCCGTTCTTGATGGTCTGGTAGACCACGCAATAGCGCTCGGTGAGCTTGAGCAGCAGGTCGAGCTTGTCTTGGGCGGCGTCGGTGTCGACCTCGAAGCGGAGACGGATCTCGGCGAAACCGACCGGGGTCTCCTTGTCGATGCCGAGCGTGCCGCGGAAATCGAGATCGCCCTCGGCGTAGACGTTGCCGGTGTTCAAGGGCACCTCGATCGCGGTCGCGACCGATTTCAGCGTGACGCCGGCACAGGCGACCAGGGCTTCGAGCAGCATGTCGCCGGAGCAGAGCTCGAGGCCGGAACCGCCGGTGGCGGGATGGAGGCCGGCCGTTGCGATGGCGCGGCCGGTCTCGAGCTTGCAGGCGATGCCGTCGTTGTCGGTGGAGCCCTTGGCCTTCAGCGTGATCAGCGCAGCCTTGGGGTCGATCTTGTAGCGCTCCTTGATCGGGGCCTGCATCCGGCGCAGCTCTGCAGCGTCCATGTTGTTCTCTCCCGGAATATCAACGAGCGGTATAGAGCGCGATCGGTTTGGTGTCAGCCCATGATTGGTGGAGGCAGTCATGAGCCGCCGGGGATTCATGAAAAAATCTGAGCACATTCATGACGTTACCCAGGCACCGATACCCGGGGGGCGGAGCCGATTCCTCGGCGTGGCCAAACTCGCCGGTCGTCCCCTTGCGAATGTCTCGTGACAGCGCCTGTCACCTCTTATATCCGGTGAGACATGGACAGCGTCGCGACTGAGCAGAAGCCACAGGTGGACGAGCGCTTCGATACCGCGCGGATCACCGCAGCGGTCGATGCCCTTGCCGAGAAGCACGAGGGGCGCGAGGACGCGTTCCGCACGGCGATGGCGCTATTGCTCAAGGCGGAGCTGATCGCGGCGCGCGCCGCCGCCCAGGCGATCCTTCTGAAGGACCGCCACGGCCGCCGCTGCGCCGAGCGGCTGTGCCACGTGCAGGACGAGATCATCCGCATCCTGTATTCGGCCGCGACGCGCCATCTCTACCGCTCGCCGATCCCGAGCGGGGCCGAGCGCATGGCGGTGGTGGCGACCGGCGGCTACGGCCGCGGCCTGATGGCGCCGGAATCGGACATCGATCTGCTCTTCATCCTGCCTTACAAGCAGACCGCCTGGGGCGAGCAGGTCGCCGAAGCGATCCTCTATTGCCTCTGGGACATGGGCTTGAAGGTCGGTCACGCCACGCGATCGGTCGACGAATCGATCCGGCAGGCGCGCGGCGACATGACGATCCGCACCGCGATCCTGGAGACGCGGTTCCTCACCGGCGACAAGCCGCTCTATGACGAGCTCGTCGAGCGCTTCGACAAGGAAGTGGTGCAGGGCACCGCGTCCGAATTCGTCACCGCAAAGCTCGCCGAGCGCGAGGAGCGCCACCGCCGCGGCGGCCAGTCGCGTTATCTGGTCGAGCCCAACGTCAAGGACGGCAAGGGGGCCTTGCGCGACCTGCACACACTGTTCTGGATCGCCAAATACGTCTACCGCGTCCGCGACACCCACGAGCTGGTCGGGCGCGGCGTGTTCGATGCGCAGGAATATCGCACCTTCCGCCGCTGCGCCGACTTCCTCTGGTCGGTGCGCTGCAATCTGCATTTCTACTCTGGTCGCGCCGAGGAGCGCCTCTCCTTCGATCTCCAGCGCGAGATCGCGATCCGTCTCGGCTACACCTCGCATCCGGGCATGCAGGACGTCGAGCGCTTCATGAAGCACTACTTCCTGGTCGCCAAGGAAGTCGGCAACCTCACCGCCATCCTCTGCGCCAAGCTCGAGGACCAGCAGGCCAAGCCCGCGCCGGTGCTGAGCCGGGTGATGGCGCGGCTGCGACCGAGCACCGTGAAGCGGCGCGTCCCCGACAGCGACGACTTCATCGTCGACAACAACCGCATCAACGTCGCCGCGCCCGACGTGTTCAAGCACGACCCGGTCAATCTGATCCGCATCTTCCGCCTCGCGCAGAAGAACAACCTCGCCTTCCATCCGGATGCGATGCGCGACGTGACGCGCTCGCTCGGCCTGATCAACGCGGGCTTGCGCGAAAATCCCGAGGCCAACCGGCTGTTCATGGAGATCCTGACCTCGGACAATGCCGAGATCGTGCTGCGGCGGATGAATGAGACCGGCGTGCTCGGTCACTTCATCCGCGCCTTCGGCAAGATCGTTTCGATGATGCAGTTCAACATGTATCATCACTACACCGTCGACGAGCACCTGATCCGCTGCATCGGCTTCCTGCAGGACATCGAGCGCGGCGGCATCGAGGAGTTCGCGCTGGCGAGCGACCTGTTCCGCAAGATCCGGCCCGAGCACCGCGCGGTGATCTACATCGCAACGCTGCTGCACGACGTCGCCAAGGGCCGTCCCGAGGACCACTCCATCGCCGGCGCCAAGGTGGCGCGGCGGCTCTGCCCGCGGCTCGGCTTCAGCCCGGCCGATACCGAGCTCGTGGCCTGGCTGATCGAGGAGCACCTGACGATGTCCACGGTCGCGCAGTCGCGCGACCTCTCTGATCGCAAGACCATCGAGAATTTCGCTGCCGTGGTGCAGTCGGTGGAGCAGATGAAGCTCTTGACCATCCTGACCACCGCCGACATCCGCGGCGTCGGCCCGGGCGTGTGGAACGGCTGGAAGGCGCAGCTCTTGCGTTCGCTGTACTACGAGACCGAGCCGGTGCTGACCGGCGGCTTCTCGGAAGTCGACCGCGGCAAGCGCCTCGCCGCTGCGCACGCCGAATTCCGCATGGCTTTCGCCGAATGGCCGAACGACGAGCTCGACGCCTATATCGGCCGGCACTATCCGGCCTACTGGCTCAAGGTCGAGCTGCCGCGCAAGATCCGCCATGCCCGCTTCGTCCGCTCCAGCGAGCAGGCCGGCCACAAGCTCGCGATCAATGTCGGTTTCGACGAGGTGCGCGGCGTCACCGAGCTGACGATCTTCGCCGCCGACCATCCCTGGCTGCTGTCGATCATCGCCGGCGCCTGCGCCTCGGCTGGCGCCAACATCGTCGACGCCCAGATCTACACCACGACCGACGGCCGCGCGCTCGACACCATCTCGATCTCGCGCGAATACGACCGCGACGAGGACGAGGGACGGCGCGCCACGCGCATCGGCGAGATGATCGAGGACGTGCTGGAGGGCAAGCTGCGCCTGCCGGAAGTGGTGGCGCGGCGCACCGTGCGCAGCAAGGCAAAGCCGTTCGTGATCGAACCAGAGGTGACGATCAACAACCAATGGTCCGATCGCTACACCGTGATCGAGGTCTCCGGGCTCGACCGGCCCGGCCTGCTCTACGAGCTGACCACCGCGATCTCCAAGCTCAACCTCAACATCGCCTCGGCCCATGTCGCGACTTTCGGCGAGCGCGCGCGCGACGTGTTCTACGTCACCGACCTGCTGGGCGCGCAGATCAACGCGCCGACGCGCCAGGCCGCGATCAAGAGCGCGCTGACCCATGTGATGGCCGGCGACAAGGCGGTGCAGCCGGCGGCGTGAACGGACGGGCGCGCCTATCTTCATTCGGAGGCGCGCATCTCTCTCCACTCGTCATTCCGGAGCGCCGCGCAGCGGCGAACCCGGAATCCATCGGGCCACTAGTGACGCGGATAAATGGATTCCGGGTTCGCGCTACGCGCGCCCCGGAATGACGAGCGCGACCTAAACCTCCACTCCCTCGTGCCGCAGCAGCCAACGCTTGCGCTCGAGGCCACCACCATACTTCACCAGCGAACCGTCCGCGCCGATCAGGCGATGGCAGGGGAGCACCACACTGATCGGATTTGAGCCGTTGGCATGGCCGACGGCGCGGATCGCCCTGGGCATGTCGATCTTCGCGGCGAGCGCGCCGTAACTCATCGTGGTGCCGGCGGGGATCTGCGCGAGCGCGGTCCAGACTTTTTGCTGGAACGGCGTGCCGGCGATACGCCATGCGATGCTCTGGCTTGCTCTGGAGCTGACCGAGATCACCGTCGAAATAGCGCGACAGTGCGGTCCGCATGTCCGACGGCGCAGGCTGATCACGCAGATCCACCGCGCCATAGTGCAGGCGCAGCAGATCGCGCATGCGGTGCTCATAGTCTTCCCAGTCGAGCGCGCGCAGCTTGCCCTCGGCGTCGGTGACGAGCAGCGCAATCCCGATCGGCGTCGTCAGGCGATCGAGGCCGAAGCGTTCAGGCACCTTGGTTGATCGAGCGGACATTGCGGCACCAGCAATCGAAACACATCGATCGCACTTGCCACGGCGGCCGTGCTATCGTCCACCCGAAAGCTGATGCTTTGGGGGAGCTCACCTTGATCCTGATCGCCAATGTCCTGGTGGCGCTGGTCGCGGCGCTGCACGTCTTCTTCCTCGTCCTGGAGATGTTTCTCTGGGACAAGCCGCTGGGCCTGAAGGTGTTTCGGAATTCGCCCGAGAAGGCCGAGATCACCAGGGTGCTGGCCGCCAATCAGGGCCTCTATAACGGCTTCCTCGCGGTCGGCCTGGTCTGGGGCCTGTTCCACGGCAACCCGGCCTTCGCGTTCCAGATCAAGGTGTTCTTCCTGCTCTGCGTGATCGTGGCCGGCGCCTATGGCGCGGCGACCGTCAGCACGCGGATTCTGATCGTGCAGGCGCTGCCTGCGGCAATCGCGCTGATTGCGATGTTTCTCGCCTGAGACGCTACGGCACAGCGCCGCGATCCTTGCGCTGCGGCGAAGCTTCCTCCACAATCTTCGGCAGCGATGGCGACCGTTGCAATTAACGGAGAAAGACCATCGGCCGATAATTCCGTCAGGAGGAACGTTCCAATATGAACAATCGCAGAGCCTTCTTAGCTGCCACGGCGGCGCTCGCCGTCGCAGTCTCAACCAGCCAGGCCCTCGCCCAGAAGAAATACGACACCGGCGCAAGCGACACCGAGATCAAGATTGGCCAGACCGTGCCGTTCTCCGGCGCCTATTCGGTCTACGCCAATATCGGCAAGACCCAGGCCGCATACTTCAGGATGATCAACGATCAGGGCGGCATCAACGGCCGCAAGATCAACCTGATCCAGTATGACGACGCCTATTCGCCGCCGAAGACCGTCGAGCAGGTGCGCAAGCTGGTCGAGGGCGATGAGGTCCTGTTCACCTTTCAGCTGATCGGCACAGCCGCGAACGCCGCCGTGCAGAAGTACCTCAACGGCAAGAAGGTACCTCAGCTGCTGGCCTCGACCGGCGCCGCGCGCTTCAACGATCCGCAGAACTATCCCTGGACCATCGCTTACAATCCCAACTATGTGTCCGAGGGGCGGATCTACGCAAAATACATTCTCGCCAATCACCCCAACGCCAAGATCGGCGTGCTCTACCAGAACGACGACATGGGCCGCGACTATCTTGCCGGCCTCAAGAGCGGCCTCGGCGACAAGGCCAACATGATCGTCGGCGAGGTGTCGTATGAGGTGACCGACCCCACCGTTGACTCGCAGGTGGTGAAGCTGAAGTCGATGGGCGTCGACCTGTTCTATAACGCCTCGACGCCGAAATTCGCGGCGCAGGCGATCAAGAAGCTTGCCGATCTCGGCTGGACGCCGGTGCACATCCTCGACATCAATGCGAGCCCGATTTCGGCGACGCTGAAGCCGGCAGGCCTCGACATCTCCAAGGGCATCATCTCGACCAATTACGGCAAGGAGCCGAGCGACCCGCAGTGGAAGGACGACCCCGGCGTGAAGGCTTTCTTCGCTTTCATGGACAAGTATTTCCCGGAAGGTGACAAGCTCAACACCATCAACACCTACGCCTATTCGGTGGCGGAGCTCTTGGTGCAGGTCTTGAAGCAATGCGGCGACGATCTGACGCGTGCGAACATCATGAAGCAGGCCGCCAATATCAAGGGCTACACGCCGAGCCTGGCGCTGCCCGGCATCAAGATCAACACCGGGCCGAACGACTACCGCGTCAACAAGCAGATGCAGATGATGAAGTTCAACGGCGAGCGCTGGGAGCTGTTCGGACCGATCATTGAAGACACCGGCCCGTCGGGCTAGAAGCATCTGGCTCTGCGACGTCGTGCCCGGGGCTTGTCCCGCCTGCGCGGCCGGAGCCGCTTCGGCGAGGCGAAGGCCCGGGCATCCACGTTCTTGGGGCGTCAAGGAAGCCGTGGATGGCCGGGTCAAGCCCGGCCATGACGATCGAGAGAGCCTCCTACTTGGCGTTCAGGTCGGTATCTCCCCAAAGTTCTTCCCGACCGGCAGCACGGCGTGGCGGATCAGCCGCGAATCCTCCACCGCGGCCTGGCGGTGCTTCACCGCCTCGCGATAGACGGGGTCGCGGATCATCTCGACGAAGGCGGCGACGCTTGGATATTCGGCGATGAAGCAATGGTCCCAGCGTTCCTCCTGCGGGCCGATCAGCATCAGCTCGAATTTGCCCTGCCAGACGATGCGGCCGCCGAGCCGTTCGAACACCGGGCCGCTTTCGCGGCCATAGGCCGCATAGGCTTCCGCGCCGCTGGCCTTGCGGCCGTCGGGATAGGCCGCCTCCTTGCGCAGGCGGACTAGGTTGAGCATGTGGATCGGGCCCGGGCGATCGTTCTCCCGGAATTGCGCGAAGATCTCCTTGGTCGGATCGATATGGCCCATGGCGCTCCCTCTTCTTATTGATACGAGCGATCCTAGCCTTGCCGCCCCGGAAGCGGAACTGCGGCCGGCGAATGCCGCATCTCCTAATCGCGCGTTAACGCCGGGGTAACCCGGCCTTAAACAGCGACCGCTAGCGTCTCGGTGGGGCGGGCTGACGGGCGTATTGCGTATGGCGTGGGGAAAGAAAAAGGGTGCGCGGAAGGAGCCGCTGTTCGGCTTGCCCGCGGCGCTCGCCGATCTGCGCCTCACCCCAGCAGACCGCGTTCCCGGCGGCGACGACAAGCCGAAGAAATCTGCGAAAGCATCCGCCAAGCGCAAGAGCGAGGATGCCGGCACCGAGGCGCCACGCGAGCGCAAAGCATCAGCCAGCCGCAGCGGCGCCAAGCGTCGAGCGAAGTCGCGTGGCGGGTTCGGTCTCGGCCGCCTGGTCTATTGGGGCGCGGTGCTGAGCCTGTGGGGCGTCATCGCGGTGATTGGCGTCGTGATCTATGTCGGCGCGCATCTGCCGCCGATCCAGTCGCTGGAGATCCCGAAGCGCCCGCCGACGATCCAGATCGTCGGCATCGATGGCAGCATTCTGGCGCAGCGCGGCGAGATGGCCGGCGCCAATGTCGCGCTGAAGGATCTGCCGCCTTACCTGCCGAAGGCGTTCATCGCCATCGAGGATCGCCGCTTCTATTCGCATTTCGGCATCGACCCGGTCGGCATCCTGCGCGCGCTCGTCACCAACGTGCTTCATCGCGGCGTCTCGCAGGGCGGCTCGACCTTGACGCAGCAGCTCGCGAAAAACCTGTTCCTGACCCAGGAGCGCACCATTCAGCGCAAGCTGCAGGAAGTGGAGCTCGCAATCTGGCTGGAGCGCAAGCATTCCAAGGATGAGATCCTGGAGCTTTATCTGAACCGGGTCTATTTCGGCTCGGGCGCCTACGGCGTCGAGGCGGCGGCGCAGAAATATTTCGGCAAGTCGGCCAAGAACGTCACGGTCGCGGAAGCCGCGATGCTGGCCGGCCTCGTCAAGTCGCCGTCCCGCCTTGCCCCGAACCGCAATCCGGAAGGCGCCGAAGCGCGAGCCCAGATCGTGCTCGCGGCGATGGCGGATGCGAAGTTCATCACCGACGCGCAGGCGAAGGCCTCGATCGGCCATCCCTCCTACAACGTGAAGCCGGCGGGCGCCGGCACGGTGAACTACGTCGCCGACTGGATCGGCGAGGTGCTGGACGATCTGGTCGGCCAGATCGACGAGAGCATCAAGGTCGAGACCACGATCGATCCGAAGCTGCAGAGCGTCGCGGAAGCGGCCATCATCGACGAGCTCGCGGCCAAGAGCGTGAAGTTCAACGTCAGCCAGGGCGCGCTGGTCGCCATGACGCCCGACGGCGCCGTGCGCGCCATGGTGGGCGGGCGGAACTATTCCGACAGCCAGTACAATCGCGCGGTCACGGCCAAGCGCCAGCCGGGCTCCTCGTTCAAGCCATTCGTGTACCTGACCGCGCTCGAGCAGGGGCTGACGCCCGACACCATGCGCCAGGACGCGCCGATCGAGGTCAAGGGCTGGCGTCCTGAGAACTACACCCATGAATATTTCGGCGCGGTGACGCTGACGCAGGCGCTGGCGATGTCGCTCAACACGGTGGCCATCCGTCTTGGCCTCGAGGTCGGGCCGAAGAACGTGGTGCGCACCGCGCACCGGCTCGGCATCTCCTCCAAGCTCGAGCCGAACGCCTCGATCGCGCTCGGCACGTCCGAAGTCTCGGTTGTCGAGCTGGTCGGCGCCTATGCACCGTTCGCCAATGGCGGCCTCGCGGTGGCGCCGCATGTCGTCACGCGGATCAGGACGGCCGGCGGCAAGCTCCTCTACATGCGTCAACCCGAAGAGCGCAATCAGGTCGTCGACCCCCGCTATGTCGGCATGATGAACGCGATGATGCGGGAGACGCTGATATCGGGCACCGCCAAGAAGGCGGAGATCCCGGGCTGGCCGGCGGCTGGCAAGACCGGCACCAGCCAGGATTATCGCGATGCCTGGTTCATCGGCTACACCGCGAGCCTCGTCACCGGCGTCTGGCTCGGCAATGACGACAACTCGCCGACCAAGAAGGCGACAGGCGGCGGCCTGCCGGTCGAAGTCTGGTCGCGCTTCATGAAGGCCGCGCACGAGGGCGTGCCGGTGGCGAACCTGCCGAGCGCACCCGGCGGCTGGGGCCTGTCGAACCTCGCGCAGGCAGCCTCGCAGGTGTCGCCGCCGACACCTGCCGCACCGGCACAACCGAACGCCGGCGGCTATCGCCCGCCGCCTCCGACGCGCGCCAATGTGCGCCCCGAGGCGGCAGCCGGGCTCGATGGCTGGCTGATGGACCGGCTGTTTGGCGGAAACCGGTAGGCCTTGCGAAGGGCCTCCAAACAAAACTGCGAAAACAACCCCATGCACAGTAGAATGCGACGTCCGGCGAGACGCACGCTGGATGCTGCGAAGCGGTTGATGCGCCGGGATTAATCAGGCAAGCGGCGCAATCGTCGCGAAGTGTGGCGAGAATGGAGCAGAGCGCACCGATGCGTTCCCAACTGTCGTTCCCCGCGAAGGCGGGGATCTGGTACGCCGCAGCCTCTCGATTCAACCACTGGCGTCACGGAGTACTGGATCGCCCGCTTTCGCGGGCGATGACAGTGTTTGCTGAGTTGGCAACGTAGGCCCGATCCTCGGGCCGAGTCCTAATCCTCCACACCGTACCGGTGCAGATCATTCCCGTACGTGTCGAGCCACTTCTTGGCGCGCTCCATCGACGGGCAGACCTTGCCGCAGACGCGCCAGAAGCGCGGCGAGTGGTTCATCTCGACGAGATGAGCGACCTCGTGCGCGGCGAGGTAGTCGAGCACGAAGGGCGGGGCGAGGATCAGGCGCCAGGAGAACGACAGCGAGCCGGCCGAGGTGCAGGAGCCCCAGCGGCTGGACTGATCGCGGATCGAGAGGCGCTTGACCCTGACGCCGAGCTCGGCCGCGTAGACCTCCGCCGAGCGCTGCAGGTCGCGGCGCGCCTCGCGCTTGAGGAAATCGCCGACGCGGCGGTCGACATGCTCGAGGCCGCCGGCGACGCAGAGAATGCGCTCACCGCTGTCGCGCACCTCGGTCCACACCGTGCCGCGGGTACCGGCGCGATGAACGATGCGATGCGGCGTGCCGCGCAGCGGTATCACCGTGCCCGGCTGGAACGGTGCGGCCTTCGGCAAGCGGCCGAGGCGCGCGGCAATCCACGCACCGTGACGCTGTGCGAAGTCCTTTGCTTCGGCGAGCGTGCCGCGCGGCGGCATGGTGAGGATGGCTTCGCGGTCGCTCGGATGAATTCTGAGCGTGTAGCGGCGCGCGCGGCGGTGCCGGCGCAGCCGAATCGCAAAAAATTGCGATCCGTGGGTGATGACGAGGGTCTTCGGTTCGTGGGGCCGACGATAAAGGAGTGCGCGGGTGGCCATGTCTGTCAGTCCGGGGGGCAGGAGAGCGCCCGGATTCTGCCATAACCGCCGCCAGGGAAAGCGCTCGGCGCAAAAACAAATCATTTGCCCAATATACAGCGGTCAGGCGTCCGGGAGACCCTATAGACTGGGGTTGGAACCGGGTTTTTTCGCCCCCGCTGCACGCATGCGACACCCCCAAGGGGTGAGGGTAGACTCACTCCTATAAAGCTACCTAAATACCGCGAATCTGGCGGGAACTTGCCTCCGCGGGAGCCCCTGGCAGAGGCTCAAATTTCGACGGGAAAGCCGAAATTCAGGGTTATTCAGCCGCAAGCGCCTGCAACGAAGCAGGATTCGCAGCCGAAACCATGAAGTCGTGAATCCGCGGCACGATCTCCGACTTGAAACGCGATCCGTTGAACACGCCGTAATGTCCGACACCCTTCTGGACGTAATGAACGCGGCGATGATCGGGAATCGCGCTGCACAATGTGTGCGTCGCCTCGGTCTGACCGAGACCGGAGATGTCGTCGTTCTCGCCTTCGACCGTCATCAGCGCGACGCGCTTGACCTTGGAAGGATCGACGCGGGTTCCGCGATGGGTCATCTCGCCCTTCGGCAACGAGTGCTTCACGAACACGGTGTCGACGGTCTGCAGGTAATACTCGGCCGACAGATCCATCACCGCGAGATATTCGTCGTAGAAGTCGCGATGCTTGTCGGCGAGATCGCCGTCGCCCTTCACCAGATGGGCAAACAGCTGCTTGTGGGCATCCATGTGCCGGTCGAGATTCATGCTGATGAAGCCGTTGAGCTGCAAAAATCCTGGATAGACGTCGCGCATCATGCCCGGATGCGGGAACGGCACCTTTGTGATGACGTGGTTGCGGAACCAGTCGATGCCGCGTTCCTGGGCGAGGTTGTTCACCGCGGTCGGATTGCGACGGGTGTCGATCGGGCCGCCCATCAGCGTCATCGAGGTCGGCACGAACGGATCGCGCCGCGCTTCCATGATCGAGACCGCCGCGACGACGGGCACGGAGGGCTGGCACACCGCCATCACGTGAGTGTTGCCGCCGAGCACATGCAGCATCTCGATGACATAGTCGATGTAATCATCAAGATCGAAGCGGCCCTCGCTCAAGGGCACCATGCGGGCATCGGCCCAGTCGGTGATGTAGACCTCATGCGCCGGCAGGAAGGCTTCGACCGTGCCGCGCAGGAGCGTCGCATAATGGCCGGACATCGGCGCCACGATCAGCACGCGCGGCTGCGGGCTGCGCAGCGGACGGGCGAACTTGCGGTCGAAGTAGAGCAGCTTGCAGAACGGCTTTTCCCAGACCGAGCGGATCTCGACGGGGACGCGGATGCCGTTGACCTCGGTGTCGTTGAGACCCCATTCCGGCTTGCCGTAGCGGCGCGTGGTGCGCTCGAACAATTCGCAAGCCGCGGCGACCGACTTGCCGACCTCGGTGCGCGACCAGGGATTGAGGGGGTTCTGAAACAGCAGCTTGGTCGCGTCGGTGACCGCACGCGCCGGATTGAGAGAGGCGTGCGCCATCTCGTACATCCAGTACATCGGCGTCGTCAGGACCGGACTGCCTTCTGCCGCCAGGGGCGGTGCGCCGCCGAACTCACCAATAGGCATTGTCATATTCCTCTTCGCATCGCAGCATTCTGCCGAATGCGTAATATTGCGTCAATGCATGGTTCCGTACATCTACGTGCCGGAAACCGCCAAATCAGCATGAATCCACGGGAAAGTGACTTTATTCGCCGCCCGACAGCAGCGAGCCGTGCCGCTTTGCGCTGCGCAAAAGGGCAAGGAATGCCCCAAAAGATGCAACCAAAAGAACGGCGTTGATGAGCAACGCCTCCAGCATCAAATCGCTCCTGAAGGTCTGCTCGATCAGCAGCGCGCGCATTCCCTCGAAGGCATAGGTCGGCGGCAACGCCCAGGCGACGTATTGCAGCCAGACCGGCAACACGCTGACGGGATAGTAGACGCAAGCAAGCGGCAGGATAGCGAACATCAAGGTCCAGACGATGCTCTCGGCGCCGAGGCCGTTACGCACCACGAGGCCCGAGACGAAGATGCCGACCGACCAGCTCGTGAAGATCAGATTGCAGAAGAACGCGATCAGCGGCAGGCCGAGGGCATAGATGTTGAAGTGAAACAGGAACAGCGCGAGCAGGGTCATCGGAATGATGCCGATCGCAAGCCGGATCAGGCTCATGACCATCAGCGCCAGCAGAAACTCGATCGGCCTCAAGGGGCTCATCATGAGATTGCCGAGGTTGCGCGCCCACATCTCCTCCAGGAACGAGATCGAGAAGCCGAGCTGGCCGCGGAACAGGATGTCCCAGAGGATGACGGCGCCGATCAGCGTGCCGCCGGCGCGCGCGAAGAAATTGGCGTTCTCGGCGATGTAATACTGGAGAAAGCCCCAGGTGATGACCTGCAGCGCCGGCCAATAGAGCAGCTCGAGCAGCCGCGGCCAGGACGACAGCAGCAGATACCAATAGCGCAGGATCATCGCGCCGATGCGGTGGAGCGAGATGCCGCGGTGGAGGGAGAGCTCGGTCATCGGGTCAGCCCATAGCTGGGATGGAAAGTGTCATCCCGGGACGCGACATAGTCGCGGGCTATGATGCGCAATTGCGCATCTGAGTATCCATAACCACAGGATTGCATTTGGCGAAGACTCGGAGTTACCAGTCTCGCCTTACAGCTGCCGCCTGTGGTTATGGATTCCGGGCTCGCGCTCCGCGCGCCCCGGAATGACGGGACCTTATCCAGGGCTCTACAACTCTCCCTCATCTCACCGCCTCCTTCGCCCCGTTTGCCCGGCCGCGGGCGACGTCCAGAAACACCTCCTCCAGCGTGGTGCGGTTGTAGCGGGCCATGATCGCCTCGGGCGTGTCGTCGTCCTCGATGCGGCCGCGCTTCATGATGATGACGCGGTCGCAGAGCCGCTCGACCTCGAGCATGTTGTGCGAGGCGAGGAGAATGGTGGCGTTGTTGTCCCGGCGATACCGCTCCAGGTGGCCCCGCACCCAGTCGGCGGTATCGGGATCGAGCGAGGCGGTCGGCTCGTCCAGCAAGAGCAGCTCGGGCTGGTTGATCAGCGCCTTCGCCAGCGCAACGCGGGTCTTCTGCCCGGCCGAGAGCTTGCCGTTGGCACGGTCGATGAAATCGCCGAGGTCGAGGTCGGCGGCGAGCCTGGCAATGCGGTCAGCGAGGTTCTTCACCGCATAGAGCTTGCCGAACACGGTGAGGTTCTGCCGCACGGTGAGCCGCATCGGCATATCCACATAGGGGCTTTCGAAATTCATCCGCCCCAGCACGGAGGCACTCTCGTCCGGCATCTCGTGACCGAGCACCTGCACGCGGCCGGAGGTCGGCAGCACCAAGCCCATGATCATCGCGATGGTCGTGGTCTTGCCGGCGCCGTTGCCGCCGAGCAGCCCGGTGATGCTGCCGCGCGGCAGCGAAAAGGAGATGTCGTCGACGGCGCGGGTCTGCTTGTAGACCTTGACGAGGTGATCAACCGCAATTGCCGCGGACGAATCTCGATCCGCGACAGTCGGCCGACTTGAAGCCTTGCCATTCTCGGTCATGCTGGCCGTTCTTCTGCTATTGCATCGGCGAGCGCAAGGCTCGATGTAAGGGCTCCTCACCGGGCGGTTCCTTCAGCCTGGCGTCCGTGACCTTGGAAAGCGCCGCCACATTGGCCGATATGACCAAAATTGCCGATTCCGACTTCCATCACGCGCAGCGGCATATCCGGCTGGACACGATCCTGCGGCTGCGCTGGCTGGCGGTGCTGGGGCAGCTCGCCGCGATCTTCATCGTGGCCCAGGGGCTGGAGTTCAACGTCGAGATCATTCCCTGCGTCAGCATCATCGCGCTCTCGGCGGCGCTCAACCTCGCACTCCAGACCGCGGCCAATCCGATGCAGCGGCTGGAGCCGATGCAGGCGGCCGGCCTGCTCGCGCTGAACATCGTCGAGCTGGCCGGCCTGTTGTTCTTCACCGGCGGACTGCAGAACCCGTTCTCGTTCCTGTTCCTCGCGCCCGTGCTGATCTCGGCCACGGCGCTGCCGGCCCGTTTCACCTTCGGCCTCGGCCTGCTCGCGGTGGCCTGCGCGTCCGTCCTGTTCTTCTTCCATTTTCCGCTGCCGTGGGATTCCGAGGATCCCCTGGTGCTGCCGCCGGTCTATCTCGTCGGGGTCTGGCTTTCGATTGCGCTCGCGATCGGCGTCACGAGCCTCTACTCGTTCCAGGTGACCGAGGAGGCGCGCAAGCTTGCGGACGCGCTGGCCGCAACCGAGCTGGTGCTGACGCGCGAGCAGCACCTGACCCAGCTCGACGGCCTTGCCGCCGCGGCCGCACACGAGCTCGGCACGCCGCTCGCGACGATCTTCCTGATCTCGCGCGAGCTGGAAAAGACGGTGAAGGAGCCAACCATTGCCGCCGACCTGAAGACCTTGCGCGAGCAGACCCAGCGCTGCCGCGACATCCTCAGCAAGATCACCCAGCTCTCCCCCACCGGGGCCCCGTTCGATCGCATGAAGCTGTCGGAGCTGATGGAGGAGGTGGTGGCCCCGCACCGCGATTTCGGCGTCGACATCAAGGTGCGGATCGCCGTGGCCGCGGCGACCGAGCCGGTCGGCTCGCGCAATCCTGCGATCCTCTACGGCATCGGCAACATCGTCGAGAACGCGGTCGATTTCGCCCGCACCACCGTCGAGGTGAACGCTTGGTGGAACCAGGACCATATCGAACTCGTGATCTCCGACGACGGACCGGGCATTCCACCCGATATCCTCAACCGGATCGGCGAGCCCTATCTGTCGCGGCGACGGCCCCAGGATGATGGCGGCGGCGAACGGCGTGGCCTCGGCCTCGGCGTGTTCATCGCGCGCACCTTGCTGGAGCGCACCGGCGCCAAGGTCTCGTTTACCAACCGGATCTTTCCGGACCATGGTGCGGTGGTTCAGATCACATGGCCGCGACAGCGTTTTGAGGCTATCGAGACGCTCGAAGAAACAATAGGATAGCCGCGACCTTGCGTCGCACAACGGAGCGGATCGACCATTTGGCGCCTTGGCACCGCGCCGTTGCGGCGCCATATGTCAATGCGCTGGAGAGAGGACACAACCTTGAACGCCATTGCCGAACTGAACGAACAGACCGATCGCTCGCTGCTCATCGTTGAAGACGACAAGCCGTTTCTGGAGCGTTTGTCACGAGCCATGGAGAGCCGCGGCTTTTCGGTGACATCATGCGACACGGTCTCGGACGGGCTTGCGCAGATCGGCAAATCGGCGCCGGCGTTCGCGGTGGTGGATCTGCGGCTCGGCGACGGCAACGGCCTCGACGTGGTCTCGGCGCTCAAGAAGAAGCGGCCGGATGCGCGCGCGATCGTGCTGACCGGCTACGGCAACATCGCCACCGCGGTGACCGCGGTGAAGATGGGCGCGATCGATTATCTCTCCAAGCCCGCGGATGCCGACGACGTCGTCGCCGCACTGCTGTCGACCAACACGGACAAATCCGAGCTGCCGGCCAACCCGATGTCGGCCGACCGCGTCCGCTGGGAGCACATCCAGCGCATCTACGAGATGTGCAACCGCAACGTCTCGGAAACGGCGCGCCGGCTCAACATGCACCGGCGGACGCTGCAGCGGATCCTGGCCAAGCGCGCGCCGAGGTAAGTTTCCGTAGCACTCGTGCCCCGGACGCAGCGCAGCGCTTCTTCAGCGGTGCGCTGCAGAGCCGGGGCCCATGACTCCACGTACATTGCTGCCTTCTGGGTCCCGGCTCTGCGCAGCAGCGTTTCACGCTGCAGCGCGTCCGGGACACGAGAGCGTCCTACTCCCAAAAATCCGCATGGCCCTGCGGATCGACCAGGCGGTTGATCCGCAAGGCCGCCGCCATCGCGAACCGCACCGTCATCTGCTTGCGTGTGGCGGCAGCGAGCTTGTGCTCGGGTGCCTCGCAATGCAGGTGCGCGCCGTAGGCGTCGGCGACGATCAGGCCGGTGTCACCGGGGAAGATCTCGCAGGGCAGATCCTGCGTGAAGGCGAAGAACAGCCGGTCGCAATGGGCGCGGTATTCGTGCCATTTTTGGTCGGCGCGCAGATCCTCGACAGACGACTTGATCTCGACGATCCAGATCTCGCCGCGCTCGTTCAGCGCGACGAGATCGGCACGCCGGCCCGACGGCAACGGCAATTCGCTGATGCAGGAGAAGCCCAGCGAGCGCAGCAGACGCGCGGTGCCGCGCGCGATCGCCAGCGCCGTCTCCGACTGGCGGCGATCCGGCGGCACGAGTGTGATGCGGGCGGTGTTGTCCATGGCAGGAGAATAGCCGATTCCGTGAGAGGCGGACACCGTCTCCCCACCCGTCATTCCGGGGCGCGCCACTTGGCGCGAGCCCGGAATCCATAACCACAGGCCGTGGTTGTGAAGCGACGCGGGCCCCGGGACGACAGTTTACGGCGCCGCCACCACCACGCCCTCGTTGCCGCGCAGGTCCAGCACGCCTTCGATCTCCTCACCTTCGCGATCCAGGAACGTCGACAGCAAGATGCTGCTGCCGAAACGGATCGCGCTGGTGGTCACCGCGACCGGATCGGGGCCGAGATTGAGCGCGACGATCACGGCCTTGCCGCCGGCCTCGCGGCGGTAGATCAGGAGATCACCTTGCGCGGCGATCGGATGATAATCGCCCGTGACCAGCGGAGGGCAGCTCTTCCGCAAGCCGATCAGGCGCTTGTAGAGGCTGAGGATCGAGCGGGAATCGGCTTCGAGATTGGCGACATTCTCGCGGATGTGGTCCTCCGGCAGCGGCAGCCAGGGCCTTGCTTGCGAAAAACCGGCGAAGTTCGAGGAATCCCACTGCATCGGCGTGCGGCAGCCGTCGCGGCCGACACCGATGCCGGGCACGTTCTTCTCGAAGGGATCGCGCACGTCCTCCGGCGCGATCGCGAGCTGGTGCATGCCGATCTCGTCGCCGTAGTACAGCGTCGGCGTGCCGCGCAGCGTCAGCAGCAGCATGGCCGCGACGCGGGCCTGCTCGGGCCCGACGCGGCTCGCGACGCGGGGGCGATCGTGATTGCCGAGCACCCAGTTGGGCCAGGCGCCGCGCGGCAATGCCTTTTCGTAATCCTCGATGATCTTTTCGATCGAGCGGGCGCTCCAGAAGGTCGAGAGCAGCGCGAAGTTGAACGGCATCTGCGCGCCGGTGAGATCGTTGCCGTAATAGGCCATGAGCCGGTGCAGCGGCAGATAGATCTCGCCGATCAGGACGCGCGCGCCATAGGAATTAGTGACGCGCCGCATCTCTGCGATGACGTCATGCACCTCCGGCTGGTCGGTTGAATATTGCGTGAGGATTTTTTCGTTCGGCGGACGGCCCTCGACGTAGTGCGGGTTCGGCGGGTTGTCGCGGAATTCGGCGTCCTTGATCAGGTGCCAGATCACGTCGACACGAAAGCCGTCGACGCCCTTGTCCAGCCAGAACCGCATCACGTCGTAGATCGCGGCGCGGACGTCCGGATTGCGCCAGTTGAGATCCGGTTGCTGGGCGAGGAAGGCGTGGTAGTAATATTGCCCCGTGGTCTCGTCGAAAGCCCACGCGCTGCCGCCGAACTCCGACAACCAATTGTTCGGAACGCCGCCGCCTGGGGCGGGATCGCGCCAGATGTACCAGTCGCGCTTGGGATTGTCGCCCGAGGACCGGCTCTCGATGAACCAGGGGTGCTGGTCGGAGGTGTGGTTCGGCACGAGGTCGAGGATCAGCTTCAGGCCATTGTCGTGCGCGGCCGCGAGCAATGCGTCGAAATCCGCCATCGTGCCGAACAGCGGCTCGATGCCGACATAGTCCGAGATGTCGTAGCCGAAATCCGCCATCGGCGAGGGAAAGATCGGCGACAGCCAGATCGCATCGACGCCGAGCGATTTGACGTAAGGCAGTCTCTTGAGGATGCCGGAGAGATCGCCGACGCCGTCACCGTCCGAGTCCTCAAACGAGCGAGGGTAGATCTGATAGAAGATGCCGTCGCGCCACCAATTCTCGTTGTCGTGAGCCATGCCGAAGACCACCCAAATCTGACGCCTTGCGCGGGAGAACGCGACAGCAACGCCCCGGTTCAAATTGGCAGGCCAATTGGGACGGCCGTGTGACGGTTGTTCCCCGGTGCGGGGACGAATCTTTTGCTTGGCGGCTCGGCAAAAATCGGCATTGTGAGGCCATGACCGAGCAAAACGACACTCAAGAATCCCGGCAAGCGAAGGCGGGCGCGATCATCGTTCCCGTGACGCTGTTCGAACAGAACTGCACCATCATCTGGGACGAGCCTTCCAAGAAGGCCGTGGTGATCGATCCCGGCGGCGACGTGCCGAAGATCCTGGACGCGATCAAGCAGACCGGCGTCACCGTGGAGAAGATCTGGCTGACCCACGGTCATATCGACCACGTCGGCGGCGCGGCCGAGCTGCGCGATGCGCTCAAGGTGCCGATCGAGGGACCGCATGTCGCGGACAAGTTCCTGCTCGACAACGTCGTGGCGAGCGGCGCGCGCTTCGGCATGACCGGAGGACGCGATTTCACGCCCGACCGCTGGCTCGACGAGGGCGACAGCGTGTCGATCGGCGGCTTGCAGTTCGACATCCTGCATTGTCCGGGTCATTCGCCCGGCAGCGTGGTGTTCTTCAACAATGATCTGCGGTTTGCCCATGTCGGCGACGTCCTGTTCGCCGGCTCGGTCGGACGCACCGACCTGCCCGGCGGCAGTCACGCCACGCTGATC
The DNA here is from genome assembly GCF_044909005.1 of Bradyrhizobium sp. USDA 223. Classification (NCBI taxonomy): domain Bacteria; kingdom Pseudomonadati; phylum Pseudomonadota; class Alphaproteobacteria; order Hyphomicrobiales; family Nitrobacteraceae; genus Bradyrhizobium; species Bradyrhizobium sp. USDA 223. Next base: position 6,827,418 of record NZ_JBIYDR010000001.1, on the reverse strand, counting down.
AGTTCGATCAAGACGAAATTGCTGCCGCTCGGCGACGATGTCGGCTTCATCTGCGGCCACGGCGCCGGCTCGAGCATCGGCCAGGAGCGGATGACCAATCCGTTCATCACCGGCGAGATGTAGGCTTATTGCTCGCGCATGATCTAGTCGGAAAACCGCTTCACTCTTTACGCGAGCGCGGCCCTTCGGGTCCGGATCATGCGCTATTCGGCAGCCTCGGTGAGCACGGGCTCGCCGAGGTTTCGTTCACCCCATTCGCGGATCGCCGCGACGACGGGCACAAAACTCTTTCCTTTTCGCGTCAGGCGGTACTCGACCTTCGGCGGCACCTCGCCGAAATCCTTGCGGTCGATCAGGCCGCTCATCGTCAACGCCTTCAATTCGCGGCTGAGCACGCGCGGGGTGATCTCGGCGCTGCCTGACGCGCCGCGCAGCAAGCCGCTTCTGATCTCGCCGTAGCGGCGCGGGCCGTCCTTGAGATCCCAGACGATGCGCAGCTTGTATTTGCCGCTGATCATCTTCTGAAACGCCGCAACCGGACAGATGCGCGCGGGAGACGTCTTCGCCATGTCGTTTCCTCCATGTGGAAGATTCTTGTTTTGACGCGTTTTCTCTACGCGAACCGGTACCACTTCGCTCGAAAACGCTATGCGACGAGGATAGGAGCAACGGCAAAAAAGTCCATACTATCAATTTTGTCCATACTTGCGGGATCGCATGCAAGGCTCAGATGATGGCGCACAAGACGAACAGGGAGCGTCACATGAAGCACTTCATGATCAGATACGAGTTCAAGAACGGCACGACGGAGGAGTGGCACCGCGAGATCGGCCGCTTCATCAGGGCGATCGACGCCGATGCGGAGCTGAAGGGAAGGATCGGGTATCGTTGCCTGAAGCATCGCGACGACGGCAGCTATCTCCACTTCGCCAGCGTCGCCGACGATGCTGCGCAGAAAACGCTGCAATCGCGCGACTTCTTCAAGCACTACCAGGAGGTGACGCGGAAGGTCGCAGGCGGCGAGGTGACGGTGACGCCGGTCGAGGTGATCGATCAGACGGGGTAGCTTTTCGCGGAGCTGAATTGAAGCCGCCGCTACAAACTCCGCTGTCATCCCGGACAAGCGCAAGCGCAGATCCGGGATCCATAACCACAGGGAGATGTGGTTACGGGGACTCGGAGTCACCTCTTCGTGCCCAACTTTGTCCTGTGGCTATGGGTCCCGGATCGGCGCGCGCTTCAGGCGCGCTTCTCCGGGACGACAGCGGGGCTACTTCATCAGCCCCGCGGCCGTGAGCGCGCGCGTGATGATCTGGCCGAGGTCGAAGCCGCGCGCCTTCTCGCCCTGCGGCTCGGCCGGCTCCGCGGCGACGAGGGTGCGGATCGAGCGGGCGAGATGCGGCGCGGGCGAGAGCGCCGGCTTCGCGGCAGGCTTCGTCGCGGACTTCGTCGTGGATTTGGCTTCCGCCTTCGTCGTCGCGGCGTCCGCAATCCAGCCGGTGAGGCCGAAGAACTTTGCGATGTGGTAGGACGAGGAGATGCCGGCCTCGATCAGGAAGGCGCCTTCGATGCCGTAGCGCTGATCGTTGTCGGCGAGCCCCAGCGGCGTGCCGTGCGCCATGTCGGTGATGGCATAGGACTCGACCAGCGTCTCGCCGTCCTCGTCCCACCAGGCCTGGCGCGGATAGCCGTCGACATTGGTCTCCGCCATCGGCAGTTCGGGCAGGCCATGCAGGTCGAGCCATTGCTTGACGATCTCGTTGGCATTGCCGGGATTGACGGTGCGGTCGGCGCTGCCGTGCCACACCGAGACCCTCGGCCAAGGGCCGCGATGGTCGGAGGCGCTGCGCACGAGATCGCCGAGCTCGCGCGAAGGGCGCGCCGGGGAATGAAACATGCCGTCGAGCGCCTCGCGCAAGTTCGAGGCGATGCCGTAAGGCAGCCCGGCAATGATCGCGCCGGCCGCGAAAACTTCCGGATAGGTCGCGAGCATCACCGAGGTCATGCCGCCGCCGGCCGACAGGCCGGTGATGAAGACGCGCCTGGGATCGATGCGATGCGTCTTCACCATGTGCGCGATCATCGCGCGGATCGAACGCGGCTCGCCGCTGTCCCGCGCGGTGTCCTCCGGATTGAACCAGTTGAAGCAGGTGTTGGCATTGTTGATGCGCTGCTGCTCGGGCATCAATAGCGCAAAGCCGTAATGTTGCGCGAGCGTCGACCAGCCCGCGCCGAGATCGTAAGCGGCCGCCGTTTGCCCGCAGCCATGCAGCACGACGACGAGCGCGCGCGGCCGCTGCAATTGCGCCGGCACGAACGCGAACATGCGCAAGGCGCCGGGATTGTCGCCGAAGCCGGTGACCTCCTGCAGCGGGCTAGATCCATCTGCACCGCGGCCGGGCTCGGCGAAGCGCAGTCCGTCCAGCCGGGGCAGACGTCTCAAGAGGTCGATGTTTCTGGCTAACGACACGGCAAGTTCCTGGTGGGCGACGTTCAACGTCCAGCCCAACCAGATAGTTGCTGCGGCGCAAAATAAAAAGACCGTGCGCTGTCAATCTCGGGAAATTGGCTGAGAATCCGCAAGAATCCGCACGCATTAACCGCAACGTCGCAATCTCGTGCCGGTGCGCGGCGCATCCGCGCGGGAAATGGGGCGCCGATCATGACGAATGTCACAAATGACACGAGCGAGGCGAGGAATTCTGCGCGCGCTGATTGTGAGGCTTCGACGTGGAGGTGTCGAACGCGAATGAAGGGACCCGCCCAATCGCGCTGCGTGTCGTAGTCGTGATGAAGCGCGAAGCGGGCGAGGACTACGCAACGTCTCGCTTGCCGCCGCGCATGCCTGCATTCCACCGCGCGGGACATCGCGTGATTGCGTTCGTGCCGTCAGGCACGTAGCCTGACTCGACCAACAAACAGAAAATTCAGCCGGAGAGACCGCCATGGCGCGCCTGAAGTTCGGAGCCTTTCTTGCCCCGCATCACCCGATCGGGGAGCATCCGATGCTCCAGTTCCGGCGCGATCTCGACCTGGTCGAGCAGCTGGATGCGCTCGGCTATGACGAATTCTGGTGCGGCGAGCATCATTCCTCGGGCTGGGAGATGATCGCCTCGCCCGAGATGTTCCTGGCCGCCGCCGGCGAGCGCACCAAGCGGATCAAGCTCGGCACCGGCGTGGTGTCGCTGCCCTATCACCATCCCTTCAACGTCGCCCAGCGCATGGTGCAGCTCGACCACATGACCGGCGGCCGCGCCATTTTCGGCTCCGGACCGGGCGCGCTCGCCTCCGATGCGCACACGCTTGGCATCGATCCGATGACGCAGCGCGACCGTCAGGACGAGGCGATCGGCATCATCCGCCGCCTTTTCAACGGCGAGCGCGTCACCGCCAGGAGCGACTGGTTCACGATGAACGACGCCGCACTGCAGATCCTGCCCCTGCAGGAGGAGATGCCGTTCGTGGTGGCCTCGCAGATCTCGCCCTCCGGCATGACGCTGGCCGGCAAATACGGCATCGGCATCATCTCGCTGGGCTCGATGACGACGCAGGGCCTGATGTCGCTGCAGCAGCAATGGCAGTTCGCCGAGGATGCCGCCAAGAAGCACGGAACCACAGTGCGTCGCGCCGACTGGCGCGTGCTCCTGACCTGGCACATCGCCGAGACACGTGAACAAGCCCGCCGCGAGGCCGGCGCCGGCCTGATGCGCTGGCACAACGAATATAATGTCGGCACGCTGCAGCGGCCGGGCCTCACCGCGTTCTCCTCGCCCGACGAGGCAGTCGACAAGACCGCCTTCGTCGAGGGCGCGGCGTCCACCATCGGCACGCCCGACGATCTCGTCAAGACCATCAAGAACGTGATGCAGGTCTCCGGCGGCGTCGGCGCCATCATCGGCTTCGTGCACGACTGGGCCAATCCGGAAAACACCCGCCGGAGCTGGGACATGGTGGCGCGCTACGTCGTGCCGGAGATCAACGGCTATATCGACGGTCTTCGCAAGTCGCAGAAATTCGTGATCGAGAACCGCGCGATCTTCGAGCGTGCCGGCCAGGCTGTGATGGCCAAGATCATGGAGAACGAGAAGGCCGCCGAGGCGCTGAAGGTCACCGGCCCCGGCCGTGTCGCCATTCCCGCCGTCAACGCGCCGGATCTGCAGAAGGAAGCGGCGAAGCGTTAGGCACTCCACTCGTCGTCCCGGGGCGCGCGCAGCGCGCCCGGGACCCATAACCACAGGATGCGGATTTACGAAGACTCGGAGCTACCAGCCTCGCACCAAAACTCCTCCCTGTGGTTATGGGTCCCCGCCTCCGCGGGGACGACGGCGGTGGGAGTGACGATTTTGTGCGCAAGACGACCGCAGCTCATCGCGCCCGGATCGTGCTATGTTTGCTGGGCTAGGCAATCGGAGCAATCGTCATGTCGATGCAGAATGTGGCCGCCCCTGCGCTTCCGTTCACTCCGCCCCGGCGCAACGAGCTGACCCACATTCCCGGTGACGAAGGCTGGCCGATCATCGGCAAGACCTTTCAGGTGCTCGCCGATCCCAAGGGCCATATCGAGGCCAATGCCGCCAAATACGGTCTGGTCTATCGCACGCACTTTTTCGGCGAGACCAATGTCGTGCTGCTCGGGCCCGAGGCCAACGAGCTCGTGCTGTTCGACCAGCAGAAGCTGTTCTCCTCGACCCATGGCTGGGACAAGGTGCTGGGGCTGTTGTTTCCGCGCGGATTGATGCTGCTGGATTTCGAGGAGCATCGCCTGCATCGCAAGGCGCTCTCGGTCGCGTTCAAGTCCGGGCCGATGAAGTCCTATCTCGGCGACCTCGACCGCGGCATCTCCGCGCGCGTCGCGCAGTGGAAGGCAAAGCCCGGCGAGATGCAGCTTTATCCGGCGATGAAGCAGCTCACGCTCGATCTCGCCGCGGCCTCGTTCCTCGGCGCCGATATCGGGCCCGAGGTCGACGAGATCAACCGCGCCTTCGTCGACATGGTGGCCGCCGCCGTCACCCCGATCCGCCGCCCCCTGCCCGGCACCCAGATGGCGCGGGGGGTGAAGGGACGCAAGCGCATCATCGCCTATTTCCGCGAGCAGATTCCGCTGCGGCGCGGCAATCACGGCGGCGACGATCTGTTCTCGCAGCTCTGCCGCGCCACCCATGAGAACGGCGCGCTGCTGTCGGACCAGGACATCATCGACCATATGAGCTTCCTGATGATGGCCGCGCACGACACGCTGACCTCGTCGCTGACCTCCTTCATCGGCGAGCTCGCCGCCAATCCGGACTGGCAGGACCGGCTGCGCGCGGAGGTGCTCGCGCTCGGCCTCGCCTCCGGCGCGCCGACCAGCTTCGACGATCTCGAGAAGATGCCGCTGACCGAGATGGCGTTCAAGGAAGCGCTGCGGCTCAAGCCGCCGGTGCCGTCGATGCCGCGCCGCGCGATGCGCGATTTCAGCTTCAAGGGTTTTGCGATCCCCGCCGGCACGGCGATCGGCATCAACCCGCTCTATACCCACCACATGAAGGAGATCTGGCCGGAGCCGGACCGCTTCGATCCCCTGCGCTTCACCGAGGAAGCCCAGCGTGGCCGCCACCGCTTCGCCTTCGTGCCGTTTGGCGGCGGCGCGCATATGTGCCTCGGCCTGCACTTCGCCTACATGCAGGCGAAATGCTTCGCGCGGCATTTCCTGGAGAATATCGAAGTGTCGCTCGCGCCAGGCTACAAGCCGGACTGGCAGATGTGGCCGATCCCGAAGCCGCGGGACGGGCTGCGGGTGAAGGTGAAGGCGGTGTAGCTTTTCGTGTCCCGGACGCCCGAAGCGCGAGCCGGGACCTAGATTGCCACAGGCAAGCTGCGGATGGATGGGCCCCCGGCTCTGCGGAGCGGCGCTTCGCGCCGCACCGCGTCCGGGGCACGAGACTATCCGCTACACCCCCTCGTCGAACGCCTTGCGCAATAGAACTCGTAGGGTGGGCAAAGGCGCGGAGCGCCGTGCCCACGATTTGCCGCGACGGAAAGAATGGTGGGCACGCTTCGCTTTGCCCACCCTACTGCACCGTCATCTGCCGCCGCCTACGCCCCTTGATCGAACGCCTTGCGCAAAGCCACATAGCCCTGCTGCTGTTGACTCCAGTTGCGGCCGCCGGTCATGGCGCCGTCGACGACGAGGTCGTGGCCGTTGATGAAGCTGGATTCGTCGCTGGCCAGGAACACTGCGGCCTGGGCGATATCTTCAGGAAGACCCGCGCGGGGGATCGGCTGCGCGGTCTTGTAGACCTCGCGCATCACCGCCGGCGTCTTCTCGGCGGCATCGGTCGAGAGCCCCAGCGCCTTGCCGAAGATGCCGGTCGCGATCGCGCCGGGCGAGATCGAATTGACGCGAACGTTGGACTCGCCGAGCTCCATCGCCACGCATTTGGTGAGATGGATCACCGCCGCCTTGGCCGCGCCATAGACCATCGACGACGAGAAGCCGGCGAGGCGGCCGGCAATGCTGCCATTGTTGATAATGCTGCCCCCGCCCTGCTTCTTCATGTAGGGCGCGGCGTGCTTCATGCCGAGCATGACGCTGCGCACCAGCGTCGCCATGGCCGCATCGAACCGCTCGACCTCAAGGCCTTCAATGCCGCCGGTCTGTGCCGGCCCGCCGGCATTGTTGAACAGGCAATCGATCCTGCCGAACTTGTCGACCGCGAGCGCGATCAGCGCCTGCATCTGCGCTTCGACGGTGACGTCGGTCTGACGGAAGATGCAGCTTTCCCCGAGCTGCTTCGCCAGCGCCTCGCCTTCCGGTACGCGCCGGCCTGCGATCACAATTTTGGCACCTTCAGCAACGAAGACTTCCGCAGTGCGCAATCCGATGCCGCTCGTCGCCCCCGTGATCACCGCAACCTTGCCGTCCAGCCTGCCCATGGAATTTTCCTGTTTTCGAGTGATTTGATGCCAAATGGCGAATGCCGGCCGCCGCCGTCGCCGCAGCGGTCACTATTCCTGCCCGCTTCCGACAAGGCAAGCTATGCTTCAAGGGGCGGCATGCGTAACATCCTCACGGGCCGCTCGATCGTCGAACGCCTATCGCAACCAGGCAGGGCATGAGGAAGCTGATCGAGGAGTTCCGCAAGGGCTGGCAGGGTGCGGCGCCGCCCTCGGTCGGTCTAAGCATCGGCTTTGCGGTGGTCTGCCTGTTGGCTGCAACCCTGGTCCGCTGGGGCCTCGCTCAGGTTCGTCCCGACATCTATTTCACGCCGTACTTCCCAGCCGTCTTCTTTGCTGCGGCCGTGGGCGGATTCCGGATCGGCATCGTGACGGCGCTCGTCGGCGGCGTGCTCGGCGTCGCGCTGAATTTCGGCGATGCGTTTGCCGATCGCGCGCGGTTTGTCCTGCTGGCGCTTTACTGGGCCGTGTGCGCGATCACCATCTGGGGTGTCGAGCACTATCGCACCATGCTGGCCGAGCAGCGCCGAATTTCCAGACGCCTGATCGAGGAAGAAGATTATCGCAAGCTGCTGGTCGAGGAGCTCCAGCATCGGCTGAAGAACAAGCTGTCGACGGTGCATGCCGTGGTGCACCAGGTGTTGCACGACCAGCCGCAGGTCTGGGCCCGGGTCGATCCGCGGCTGCGCTCGCTGGCCGCAACCGATGATCTGATTTCGCGGATCGACAAGGCCGGCTGCGACATCCGCGACCTCCTGATCTCCGAGCTCGGGCCTTACGGCCATGTCCGTTTCACGCTCAACGGCGAGCGGCTGTTCCTGCCGCCCAAGCTCGCGGTCACGCTGTCATTGATGTTTCACGAGCTTGCCACCAATGCAGGCAAGTATGGCGCATTCTCCTCACCGCGCGGTCTGTTGCAGGTGTCATGGACCATCACCGACGACCGCCTGACGATCACCTGGGACGAAACCGAAGGACCGAGCGTGGACAAGGTGTCGGAGCCCGGCTTCGGCACCAAGCTCTTGAAGTCGGCACTGTCGGCCTTCGACGGCAAAACAGAGATCTCATATCTGAAAACCGGGCTGCATTGCATCATGCAGTGTCGAATTCCACGAAGCGACGAGCGGTAAGGCTCAAGTGTCGCAACGTGGGAGGTGCGCTCCCTCACCCGCTTGCGCAGGGCAATCGCATTTGGATTTTGCAGAGGTCGTCATGCCCGGGCTTGGCCCGGGCATCCACGTTCTTTGTGCCGCGTGAACGGCGTGGATGGCCGGGACAAGCCCGGCCATGACGCTGTGGAGCCAGTCGGTGCCCATAGCCACACCTGATCCTGCGTCAGACTCGAAAGCACTCCGATCGCAGTTTTTCATGCGGCGTTGACGCTCCGTTAATGACGATCGCCAGCGCGCGTCGGATCGTCGCAAGTTTTCTCCAAAACACCCCCGTATTTCTCCTGACCCCTTAACCAAACTTAAGAGGGAACTGCGGAAGATCGCGCCCATTGCAAAGGCGCGCTGAAACAACAAGATTCATGACTTCTATGAACGACAACCAATATTCCGGCGCGACTGAAGCGGAGCTCGGTTTTCTCAAGGAAATCGTTAGAATGCTGCCGGCCGGCCTCACCGTGCAGGACGCGCATGGCGAGCTGTTGCTGGTCAACGATGCCGCCGCCGCGCAGCTCGGCCTGGATGGCAGCCGTCCTTCACCCGATCTGACGCCGCGGCGCGAAGCCTGCCGCCAGGCCCTGAGCGACGGGCAGCCGGTCGTGACCGAGGAAGCGCTTCACGTGGGCGCTGCGCGAAAGGTGCTGCTCACGACCCATCGCCCCGTTCGTCTCGACGGACGCGAGCTGCTGATCTCGGCATCCTCCGACATCACCGAGCAGAAGAATTTCGAGGACCAGCTGTTCCGCTCGGCCTATTTCGACGAGCTGACCGGGCTGCCCTCGCGCCGCGTGATCGAGCACCGCGCCAACGCCCTGCTCGCGCGCGACGACGGCGGCGGAGGCTTTGCGTTGGCCTTCCTCGACGTCGACAATTTCAAGCACATCAACGATTATTACGGCCACGCCGTGGGCGACGCGCTGCTGGTCGAGCTGTCGAAGCGGCTCGGACGGGACTTGCGCGATTCCGACATGCTCTCGCGCATCTCGGGGGACGAATTCCTGCTGCTGCTGTCACCGATCCAGAGCCAGGAGGAAGTCGCCGAATTCATGCAATCGACGCTGGAGCGGCTGACCGCGCCGTTCTTCATCGACCATTCGGAAGTATTCGCCTCGACCTCAGTCGGCATCAGCCTCTATCCCGACCATGGACGCAGCTTCGAGACGCTGCGGCAGAACGCGGACATCGCGATGTACCGCATCAAGAACAACGGCAAGGGACTGGCCGCGTTCTTCGACGCCAGCATGGAGCGCGAGGCTCAGGCGCGGATGAAGGTCGAGCAGTCGCTGCGGCTCGCCATCCTGGAAAAGCGCTTCTGCTGCGCCTTCCAGTCCAAGGTCGATATCCGAACGCAAGCGGTGAAGGGCATCGAGGCTTTGGTCCGCCTGCGCGACGACGAAGGCGTGATCCAGGCGCCCGGCTCGTTCATCGATCTTGCCAGTGAGCTCGGCCTGATCGACGAGCTGACCCATCTCGTGCTCGCCGAGATCGTCAAGTCGATCGACCTGATCAACGACACGTTCGGCCCGGAAGCGACCATCAGCATCAACGTCGCCGCCAAGCAGGCCGGCAATCCCGAGTTCATGCGCAGCTTTGCGCAGGCGCTGGAAGAGACCGGCTTTCCCCAGCGGTTCATGATCGAGGTGACGGAAGATGCTTTCGTCGCCAAGAATCATTTTCAGGACGAGATTCTGCCGATGTTCCGCAAGCTCGGCGTCGGCGTCTCCATCGACGATTTCGGCACCGGCTATTCCTCGCTCTCGGCGCTGGCCGACATCACCGCCGACGAGATCAAGATCGACCGCTCCTTCATCACCGACATTCATAAGCGCCCGCGCAGCCAGGGCATCCTGCGCGCGATCGAATCCTTGAGCGAGGCGCTCGGCATGACGGTGATCGCCGAAGGCCTCGAAACCTACGAGGAGCTGGCCTATCTGCAGGCGGCGACCAAGATCCGCTACGCACAGGGCTATTATTTCTCCCGGCCGATCTTCCTGGAGGAGCTGAAGCTCGCAACGCCCTCCTCGAGCGAAGCGCGGGTCAGCATGGCAAGCCGCCCGGCGCAACAGAACCGCCAGGGCTATTCGCGGGCGAGCGGGTACCGGCGGTAGGGGCGGCGCCGGCGCAACACATACCGCTGTCGTCCCGGGGCGCGCAAAGCGCGAGCCCGGGACCCATAACCACAAGACGTGGTTTGGCGCCAAGACGTCACTCCGAGTCCCCGTAGTCACATCTCCCTGGGGGTATGGGTCCCGGATCTGCGCTTCGCTTGTCCGGGACGACGGCTGAGTATGGGGCGCACCCCGATGCCGAATTCCCCCTTTGAAATCGCTGCACTTTTGCTAATACACGGGCGGACCTCCCCGAGGTATCTCATGCCTGCCGCCACCTCCTCGATCAGCGATCCCGCCTATCTCCGTGCGCGCGCGATGGAGACGCTGTTCGAGCGGCTGGAGAAGCTCTGCGAGGGCGCGATTGCGATCGATCGCGGCGGGCGCGTCGTCTACGTCAACGAGAAATATCTTGCCGCGCTCGGTCTCGACCATGCCAGCGAGGCGATCGGCCGGTCGATCGAGGAGGTCATCCCGAACAGCCTGATGCGGAAGGTGGCCGAGACCGGCGAGCCGATCCTGCTCGACATTATGGAGCTCGGCGGCGAGCAGCTCGTCGTCACCCGAATGCCGATCGAGGACGAGGACGGGACGGTGATCGGCGCGATCGGGTTCGTGCTCTATGATCATCTCGAAAGCCTGAAGCCCCTGCTCGCCCGCGTCGCCCAGCTCGAGAGCGATCTGCGGCTGGCTCGGCGGCAATTGTCCAACGCCCGCGCGGCGCGCTTCACCTTCGCCGATTTCGTCGGCACGACGCCGGCGATCGCGCGCGCCAAGGAGATCGCCAGCCGCGCCGCGCGGCAGAGCGTCACGGTCCTGCTCACCGGCGAGACCGGAACGGGCAAGGAGATGCTGGCGCAGGCGATCCACAACGCCTCCTCGCGCGCCGACAAGCCGTTCGTCAGCGTCAACGTCGCCGCGATCCCCGAGACGCTGATCGAGTCGGAGTTCTTCGGCACTGCGCCGGGCGCCTATACCGGCGCCGACCGACGGGGACGCGAGGGCAAGTTCCGCATCGCCGACGGCGGCACGCTGTTTCTCGACGAGATCGGCGAGATGCCGCTGCAATTGCAGGCCAAGCTGCTGCGGGTGCTGCAGGAGCGCGAGATCGAGCCGCTCGGCTCGGACAAGATCACCAGGGTCGACGTCCGCGTCATCGCCGCGACCAATGTGGACCTGCGCAAGCGTGTCAGCGACGGCGCATTTCGCGCCGATCTCTACTACCGCCTCAACGTGCTTTCGGTCGACCTGCCGCCGCTGCGTCAGTGCCTCGACGATCTCCCCGACATTTGCGCCCGGCTGCTCGACGACATCAGCGCGTCGGGCGACTACGTCAAGGCGAAGATCACGCCGAGCGCGCTCGCCGCGCTCGCCCGTTACGATTGGCCGGGCAATGTCCGCGAGCTCCGCAACATCCTCGAGCGCGCGCTCATCCTCAGCGATTCCGGGCGGCTCACCGGCGAGGATGTCGCCCGCATTCTCCCCATCGGCACCGAGGTCAGGCTTGCACCGGCCGAGCGCCCGGCCGGATTGGTGGTACCCTATGCCGAAGCCGAGGCCGAGTTCGAGAAGCAGACGCTCGAACAGGCGCTCGCCGCCAGCAACGGCCAGATCACCGAGGCCGCCCGGATGCTGCGGATCTCGCGCGCGACCTTTTACAAGAAGCTCGCCAAGTTCGGCCTCGCCGCGGGATCGGCGCCCGTCTGAGTTTCGAGACACCGGACTGTCCGGAGTCTCGGATTCCGGACACCGCACCCGGCTGCTCTTCCGGGACAGATCGCAGGCAATTGCCGCAGATTTCAGCGGTTTTGCGCGACGTTGCGGGATCTGGCGCGGACCTTGCTCTCCGCTTTGCCGTCTTTCCTTCGCGAGGAGCAACCTGTTCCGGGGCAGCGCTTCGCGATAAGATCAAGCACAACAAGGCCTACGGTCCAGGGAGCGGGAGAAACGCCGTGAGCCATCATCCAGCTCTGCCTTACTTACGCAATTCCGAGAAGGGCAAGGTCGTCTCGGCGAATGAAGCCGTCATGCTGATCCGCGACGGCGACACGGTGGCAACTGGCGGCTTCGTCGGCATCGGCTTTGCCGAGGAGATCGCCGTCGCACTGGAGGAGCTCTATCTGTCCCACGAGGGCGATGCGCCCTATACGCAAGGCAAGCCGCGCAATCTGACGCTGGTCTATGCGGCCGGACAGGGCGACGGCAAGCAGCGCGGCCTCAATCATTTCGGACATGAAGGCCTGGTGCGGCGCGTGATCGGCGGGCATTGGGGCCTTGCGCCGAAACTGCAGCAGCTCGCGATTGCGAATCAGATCGAGGCCTACAACCTGCCGCAGGGCGTCATCACCCATCTGTTCCGCGATATCGCCGCGCACCGGCCTGGCCACATCACCCGCGTCGGCATGGGCACCTTCGTCGATCCCCGGCACGGCGGCGGCAAGCTGAACGCACGCACCACCGAAGACCTGGTGGAGCTGATCACGCTGCGCGGCGAGGAATGCCTGCTCTACAAGACGTTCCCGATCGATGTCGGGATCATCCGCGCCACCACCGGCGATCCCGACGGCAATCTCACCATGGAGAAGGAGGCCCTGACGCTGGAGGCGCTCGCCATCGCCATGGCGGCGCATAATTCCGGCGGCATCGTCATCGCCCAGGTCGAGCGCGTCGCCGAGGCCGGCAGCCTCAATCCGCGTCAAGTCAAGATTCCCGGCATCCTCGTCGACTGCGTGGTGGTGTCGAGCCCCGAGAACCACTGGCAGACTTTCGGCACACAGTACAATCCGGCTTTCTCGAGCGAGATCCGGGTCCGCGCCGCCTCGCTACCGGTGATGCCGATCAGCGAGCGCAAGATCATCGCCCGACGCGCGGCGCTGGAGCTGAAGGCCAACAGCGTCGTCAATCTCGGCATCGGCATGCCCGAGGGGATCGCCTCGGTCGCCAATGAAGAGCGGATCATCGACCTCATCACGCTGACGGCGGAGCCGGGCGTGATCGGCGGCATCCCGGCGAGCGGCATCGATTTCGGCGCGGCGATCAACACGCAGGCGGTGATCGACCAGCCGTACCAGTTCGACTTCTACGACGGCGGCGGCCTCGATGCCGCATTCCTCGGCCTTGCCCAGGTCGACCGCGCCGGCAACCTCAATGTCAGCAAGTTCGGACCGAAGCTCGCCGGGGCCGGCGGCTTCATCAACATCAGCCAGAACGCCAAGGAAGTGATCTTCGTGGGCACATTCGGCGCCGGCAAGCAGCGCATCGTGGTGAGGGACGGCAAGCTCGTCATCCTGGACGAGGCCACGTCGCGCAAGTTCGTCGAGACCGTCGAGCACGTCACCTTTAGCGGCCCGTTTGCCGCCGCGCGCAAGCAACGCACCCTTTACGTCACCGAGCGCTGCGTATTCGAGCTCCGGGAAGACGGGCTCGAGCTCGTCGAGGTCGCGCCCGGCATCGACATCGAGCGCGACATCCTGCGCCTGATGGATTTCAAGCCGCTGATCCCGCGCGACCCCGCACTGATGGACGCGCGCATTTTCGGGGACGGGCTGATGGATCTGCGCGAGCGCCTGCTCACCATCCCGCTCGACCAGCGCTTCACACTGGACGAGCAGCAGAACCTGTTCTTCGTCAATCTCGAGCGCTACCCGCTGCGAAGCAAGGCGGAGATCGACACCATCGCCGCCATCGTCGAGGCCCGCCTGGCGCCGCTCGGACGCCGCGTCTACGCCATCGTCAATTATGACAATTTTTCCATCCTGCCGGAACTGATGGACGATTATTCGGCCATGGTGCGCAGCCTCGTCGATCGCTTCTATTCCGGCGTGTCGCGCTACACGACGTCGGGTTTCCTGCGCATCAAGCTCGGCGAAGCCTTGGAGAAACGCGGCGTCGCGCCGCACATCTTTGAAAGCGCGGAGGAAGCGCAGTCGGACTGGCGCCAGATCGAGGGCGGCGCGGCGCGCAAAGAGAGCCAGGCCTAAAAATGATGCATGTTCACGCGCAAGCGCGCTCCGTCGGAAGGTTCAATTGCAATGTTCGTAACGTTGTGCAAATCGCTGTTGGCAGAAACTTTTAAATCAGGAGGGACCATCGTGCGTCGATCACTCATCATAACAACAACCATCCTCGCGCTCGGCGCGGGCACCTCCGCGCTCGCCGACGATCTCAAGATCGCGCTGATCTACGGCAAGACCGGTCCGCTCGAAGCCTACGCCAAGCAGACCGAGACCGGCCTGAAGATGGGTCTCGAATACGCCACCAAGGGCAGCATGACGCTCGACGGCCGCAAGATCGTCATCATCACCAAGGACGACCAGGGCAAGCCTGACCTGGCCAAGGCCGCGCTCTCGGAGGCCTATCAAGACGACAAGGCCGACATCGCGATCGGCACGACCTCGTCGGCCGCGGCGCTTGCCATTCTTCCCGTCGCCGAAGAGAACAAGAAGATCCTGATCGTCGAGCCGGCGGTCGCGGACCAGATTACCGGCGAGAAGTGGAATCGCTACATCTTCCGCACGGCGCGCAACTCCTCGCAGGATGCGATCTCCAACGCGGTCGCGATCGGCAAGCAGGGCGTCACCGTGGCGACGCTGGCGCAGGACTACGCCTTCGGCCGCGACGGCGTCGCCGCGTTCAAGGAGGCGCTCGCCAAGACCGGCGCGACGCTCGCCGCCGAAGAATACGCCCCGACCTCGACGACCGACTTCACCGCGGTCGGCCAGCGCCTGTTCGACGCGCTGAAGGACAAGCCCGGCCGCAAGGTGATCTGGGTGATCTGGGCCGGTGCCGGCAATCCGCTGGCCAAGCTCCAGGACATGGACCCGAAGCGCTACGGCATCGAGCTCTCCACCGGCGGCAACATCCTGCCGGCGCTCGCCGCCTACAAGGGTCTGCCCGGCATGGAAGGCGCGACCTATTATTTCTACGAGATCCCGAAAAACCCGGTGAACGACTGGCTGGTCGCCGAGCACCAGAAGCGCTTCAACGCGCCGCCGGACTTCTTCACCGCGGGCGGCTTTGCGGCCGCGATGTCCGTCGTCGCCGCCGTCACCAAGGCGAAGTCGACCGACACCGAGAAGCTGATCAGCGCGATGGAGGGCCTCGAGTTCGACACGCCGAAGGGCAAGATGGTGTTCCGGAAAGAGGACCATCAGGCACTGCAGAGCATGTATCACTTCAAGGTCAAGGTCGATCCGAACGTCGCCTGGGCCGTGCTCGAGCCGGTGCGCGAGCTGAAGATCGAGGACATGAACGTTCCGATCAAGAACAAGCGGTGAGTTCCACCTCTCCCGCTTGCGGGAGAGGTCGGCGCGTCCCGGGCGATGCGAAGCATCGTCCCGCGCGCCGGGTGAGGGCTTTCTCCTCTTGGGGGTTCTCGCCCGCGGAGACAGCCCTCTCCCCACCCCTCCCCCGCAAGCGGGGGAGGGAGCGCACCGTGACCTGCGGATCTATCTCGTTTCATCCTTTGCCAGACACCCATGCCGCTCACCCTCGAAACCCGCGACCTCACCATCCGCTTCGGCGGCCATGTCGCGGTCAACAATGTCTCCTGCACGTTTCGCCCGGGCGAGCTCACCGCCATCGTCGGGCCGAACGGCGCCGGCAAGACCACCTATTTCAATCTGATCTCGGGCCAGCTGCGGGCATCCGGCGGCAGTATTCTGTTCGACGGCGCCGACATCACTGAGCATTCGGCACCGATGCGCACCCGTGCGGGTCTCGGACGCGCTTTCCAGCTCACCAATCTCTTCCCGAACCTCTCAGTGGAAGAGAATGTCCGCCTCGCGGTGCAGGCGGCGGCGGGCACGCACTACGACATGCTGCGGCCCTGGACGGTGCGCCGCGACCTGATCGCGCGCGCCGACGCCATTCTCGACCAGGTCGCGCTCGGCAATCGCCGCGGCGTCACTGCGACCGCGCTGTCGCATGGCGACCAGCGCAAGCTCGAGGTGGCGCTGATGATCGCGCTGGAGCCGAAAGTCTTCATGTTCGACGAACCGACCGCCGGCATGAGCATCGACGAGGTGCCGATCGTCCTGAACCTGATCGCGCAGCTCAAGCAGGACAGGAGCAAGATCATCCTCCTGGTCGAGCACAAGATGGACGTGGTGCGCTCGCTCGCCGACCGCATCATCGTGCTGCATAACGGGCAGCTGGTGGCGGACGGCGCACCCGCCGAGGTGATCGCCTCACCGATCGTGCAGGAAGCCTATCTCGGCATCGCGCCCAAGAACGCTGCAGGGAGCGCAGCATGAGCGATCTCCTCAAGCTTTCCGGCGTGCACACCCATATCGGGCGCTATCACATCCTCCAGGGCATCGATCTCACGGTGCCGGAAGGACAGGTCACGATGCTGCTCGGCCGCAACGGCGCCGGCAAGACCACGACGCTGCGCACCATCATGGGCCTGTGGCAGGCCTCGAAAGGCGAGATCACCCTGGCAGGCCAGCGCATCGAGAGCCTTGCTACGCCCGACATCGCGCGGCTCGGCGTCGGCTACGTGCCGGAGAGCATGGCAGTGTTCTCCGATCTCACCGTGAAGGAGAACCTGGTGCTGGCGGCGCGCGACGCGCCGCTCGACGACAAGCAGCTGGATTGGATCTTCGGCTTCTTCCCGGCGCTGCGCCGCTTCTGGCTGTCGCGCGCGGGAAGCCTGTCGGGCGGGCAGAAACAAATGTTGTCCATCGCCCGCGCGATCGTCGAGCCGCGCAAGCTGCTCCTGATCGACGAGCCGACCAAGGGCCTCGCGCCCGCCATCGTGATGGCGCTGATCGAGTGCCTGAAGGAGATCAAGCGAAAGGGCGCGACGATCCTGATGGTCGAGCAGAATTTCTTTGCCGCCCGCGAGCTCGGGGACAACGTGCTGGTGATGGACAACGGCACCATCGTTCATCGCGGCGAGATGGCGGCACTCGCCGCCGACGTGCCGCTGCAGGAGCGGCTGCTCGGCCTGAGCCTGGAGGCGCATCAGTGACAGACCTTGCCGCAACCGATCCGCTGCCGAAGCCGAAGCGCGATCTCGCGCCGATCCTGCTGCCGCTCGCGCTCGCGCTGCTGATGATCCCGCTGATCGGATCGACCTCGTCCTGGCTGACCCTGACCGTCGCGAGCCTCGCCATGGGCATGATGATCTTCATCATGGCCTCAGGGCTAACGCTGGTGTTCGGCCTGATGGACGTGCTCAATTTCGGCCACGGCGCCTTCATCGCCGTCGGCGCCTATGTCGCGACCCTGGTGCTGGCGCCGTTCGCGGCGTCCATCCAGGCCGACTCGCTTCTAACGAACCTCGCGGTGCTGGCCCCGGCTGCGCTGCTCTCGATGGCGGTCTCCGGCGCGCTCGGCCTCGTCGTCGAGCGCGTGCTGATCCTCCCCGTCTACGGCCAGCACCTGAAGCAGATCCTGATGACGACCGGCGGCCTCATTGTTGCGGAACAGACGCTCTATGCGCTGTGGGGACCGCAGATCATCCCGATGCCGCTGCCAGCCTCGCTGCGCGGCTCCTTCATCATCGGCGACGTCGCGATCGCCAAGTACCGCGTGCTGGCGATGCTGATCGGGCTTTCCGTCTTCATCGCGATCCAGCTCGTGCTCAACCGCACCAAGCTCGGCCTCCTGATCCGTGCCGGCGTCGAGAACCGCGAGATGGTGGAGGCGCTCGGCTACCGCATCCGCCGCCTGTTCCTCGGCGTGTTCATGACCGGATCGGCGCTGGCCGGACTCGGCGGCGTGATGTGGGCGCTCTATCGCGAGCAGGTGCACGCCTCCATGAGTGACGACCTCACCGTCCTGATCTTCATCGTCGTCATCATCGGCGGGCTAGGATCGATCGGCGGCTGCTTCATCGGCGCCATTCTGGTCGCCATGGTCGCCAATTACGGCGGCTTCCTGGTGCCGAAGCTCGCCCTCGTCTCCAACATCCTGCTGATGGTCGCCATTCTGATGTGGCGGCCGCGCGGCCTCTATGCGGTGACCAGCCGATGATGATCCTCTCAGGCGATCCGCCGCGCAGCCGCGTCCTGACGCTCGTTCTCGTCGTCATCATCCTGGCGCTGGCGGCAACGCCGTTCCTGTTCCCGGGCGCCAAGGCGCTGAACGTCGCGGCCAAGATCTGCGTGTTCGCAGCGCTAGTCGCCTCCTACGATCTGTTGCTCGGCTATACCGGCTCGGTGTCGTTCGCCCACACCATGTTCTACGGCATCGGCAGCTACGCGATCGCCATCGCGCTGTACGGCATGGGTCCGAACTGGGCCGCAGTCGCCACCGGCATCGTCGCCGGCCTGCCGCTCGCAGCCCTGCTTGCGCTCGCCATCGGGCTGTTCTCGCTGCGGGTCGCGGCGATCTTCTTCGCCATGATCACGCTCGCGGTCGCCTCGGCCTTCCAGGTGCTGGCCTCGCAGCTGTCCTGGCTGACCGGCGGTGAGGACGGGCGCAGTTTCCAGCTACCGGAGCTGCTGCGCCCCGGCACGGTGCTGATCTCCAAGAACCTGTTCGGCTTCGAGATCAACGGCCGCATCCTGACCTTCTACCTGGTGTTCGCGATCTCGGGCCTGATGATCCTCGCGCTGCTGCGCGTGGTGAACTCGCCGTTCGGGCGCGTGCTGCAGGCGATCCGCGAAAATCGTTTCCGCGCCGAGGCGCTCGGCTTCCGCACTGTGTTCCACCTGACCTACGCCAACTGCCTCGCCGCCCTCGTCGCGGCCAGCGCCGGCATCCTGAACGCGCTGTGGCTGCGCTATGCCGGTCCCGACACCTCGCTGAGCTTCTCCATCATGCTCGACATCCTGCTGATGGTGGTGATCGGCGGCATGGGCACGATCTACGGCGCGATCATCGGCGCCACCATCTTCATCCTCGCCCAGAACTATCTGCAATCGCTGATGGGCGTCGCCTCCAAGGCGGCGGGCGAAGCCGGGCTGCCGCTGCTGCCGGGGCTGCTGCATCCCGACCGCTGGCTGCTGTGGCTCGGGCTGCTGTTCATCGCCAGCGTCTATTTCTTCCCGACCGGCGTGGTCGGACGGCTGCGCCATGGCGGCGGCAAGAAGTCTGCCGGCCCCTCGCATTAGCCGATGATTTACCATGCGGCGCCGCGATTGCGGCGCGCGAACACAACCGTCGCGTGCGATGCGCGTAGCGCTACGATTGATGCGATCACACCAGCCGGATTAATGCTTAGGTAACTGGCTTTCCTAAGGTTTGCGCCATTTGTGCGGTGTATTCGTGATCCTCCAGCGAGGGGGAATGCGCCAGGTCTTTGCCAGCGTAGCAGCCGGAATGTCTCGAGCCGCGAGAAACGGCTGGGAGGCCTTGGCGCGCCGTGGTCCTGTCCTGTGGCTGACCCTGTGCGGCGTGTTTCTGGTGGCCGGCATCTTCATCGCCACGGCCGTTGCCATCGGCGAGTTTCGCGAGCGGACCCTCGCCAACCGCGAACGCGAGCTTGAAAACACGGTGAAGCTGATCGCGCGGCATTTCGATCAGCAATTCGAGGATTCCGAGGTCGTTGCCGCCGACCTGATCGGGCAGATGAACCTGCCTGAGATCACCTCGCCTGCGACGTTCCGCGAGCGCATGTCCGGGCCTGCGGCAAACCAGATGCTGCGCGGCAAGATCAGCTCCGTGTCGTATCTCGGCGACATCGCGATCTACGATGCCGAGGGCGATCTGATCAACTGGTCGCGGGCCCAGCCGCTGCCCAAGATCAACATCTCCGCGCGCGCCTATTTCCAGTCGTTCAAGTTCAACCCGGCGGCCGAGCCGGTCATCCTGGAATCGGTCCGCAGCCTCATCATCGGCAAATGGACCACGGTCGTCGCACGCCGGCTGCGCGGCGCGGACGGCACATTCCTCGGCGCCATGGTGCGGCGGATCGACCCAAACAGCTACCAGCAATATTTCGCGTCGGTCGCGCTCGCCGACGGCACGGCCATCTCGCTGCTCGATCGCGAGGGCAAGATGCTGGCGCGCTATCCGCACGCCGAGGAGCTGATCGGGCGGAACTTCAAGGACGGGCCGCTGATGCAGAAAGCGCTGGCCGAAGGCGGTCAGCAGACGCTCCGCGGCAGGAGCCCCGTCACCGGTGAGGAGCGGCTCGGCTCGGCTGCGTCGCTGACGCATTTCCCGCTGGTCATCATCGCCACCAGTACCACGGCAGCGGCACTTGCGGACTGGCGGCAGCAAACCGGCTTCTTGGTGACAACGGCAGGCTTCTCGGCCGGCGTAATCGCGCTGATCCTCTATCTGATCATTCGCCAGATCAACCAGCAGAACCGCGAGGCCCAGCAGCGGATCGAGGCGGAGCGGCTGCGGCTCGATACTGCCCTCAACAACATGTCGCAGGGGCTGGTCCTGTACGACGCGTGCGGCACCATCGTCACCTGCAACCGCCGCTACGCCGACATGTTCGGCCTGTCGCACGACGTCATCAAGCCCGGCTGTCACATCCGTGAGGCGATGTATCATCGCAAGGAGCGCGGCGCCTTCGACGGCGACGTCGAGGCCTTCTGCGCCGAGGTCATGCGGGTCGCCGCCGAGGGCACAGTCGCGACGCTGACCCATCAACTGGCCAATGGCCGCGCCTTTCAGGTCATCAACACGCCGCTCGCACAGGGCGGATGGGTCGCCACCATCGAAGAGATCACCGAGCGCCGCAAGCTCGAACAGGAGCGCGACCGCAACTACACCTTCCTGCGCGAGATCATCGACCATATCCCCTCGCAGATCACCGTGAAGGATGCCCGGACCCGGCAATATCTCTTGCTCAACGTCGTCGCCGAACAGCTGTTCGGTCACTCCCGCCAGGACGTCGTCGGCAAGACCGCCTTCGACATCTTCCCCGAGGCGGCCGCTGCCCACATCACCGAGGACGACAGCAGGGCGCTGGCATCGGCCAACGGATTGTTCAAGGACGAGCACGCCTGGCAGATGCCCGGCATGGGCCTGCGCTACATTACCTCGACCCGGATCGGCCTCCGCGATGAAGCCGGCGAACCGCGCTACCTCATTCACGTCATCGACGACGTCACCGAGCGTCGGCGTGCCGACGAGAAGATCGCGCATATGGCGCATTACGATGCGCTGACCGACCTGCCGAACCGCACGCTGTTCCGCGAGCAGATCGAACGCCAGCTTGCGCATGTCGCGGACGGCTGCCAATTCGCGCTGCTCTACATCGACGTCGACGAATTCAAGGGCATCAACGATTCGCTCGGCCACCATGTCGGCGACGAGCTGTTGAAGGCGATCGCGGCCCGGCTGCGCGGTTGCCTGACGCAGGGCGACCTGATCGCGCGGCTCGGCGGCGACGAGTTCGCGGTGATCCAGACCGGGATCCAGTCCCCCGCGGACGTGCTGTCCTTCGTGACGAAGATCTACCAGGCGATCCGCCAGCCCTATCATTGCCTCGGCCACCAGCTCTCGACCGATGCCAGCATCGGCATTGCGCTGGCGCCGCAGGACGGCTCGGACCTCGATCAACTCATCAAGAACGCCGACCTCGCGATGTACGGCGCCAAGGCCGAAGGCCGCCGCACCCACCGCTTCTTCGAGCCGGCGATGGACGCGAGCGCCAAGGCGCGCCTCAGCATGGAACAGGATTTGCGCCAGGCGCTGGTGAACGGCGGCTTCGAGATCCACTATCAGCCCCTGGTCGACCTGCGCACCAACGAAGTGTCCGGCTGCGAGGCGCTGCTGCGCTGGCGCCATCCCGAGCGCGGCATGGTGTCGCCGGCCGAGTTCATTCCGGTCGCCGAGGACACCGGCCTGATCAACGAGCTCGGCGACTGGGTGCTGCGCATGGCCTGCAACGAGGCCGCGACCTGGCCGGCGCATGTGCGCGTCGCGGTCAACGTCTCGCCCGTGCAGCTCAAATGCGACACGCTGGCGCTGCGGATCGCGGGCGCGCTCGCCGCCTCCGGCCTCGACCCGCGCCGGCTCGAGCTTGAGATCACCGAGGCCGTGCTGATCCGCGACGACGAGGCGGCGCTCTCGATCCTGCACCAGCTGCGGTCGATCGGCGTGCGCATCGCGCTCGACGATTTCGGCACCGGCTATTCCTCGCTGAGCTACCTGAAGCGCTTCCCGTTCGACAAGATCAAGATCGATCGCTGCTTCGTCGTCGACATCGCCGAGGCCACCGGCTCGCCCGTCATCGTGCAGGCGGTGGTGAACATCGCGGCCGCCAGCAGCATGACCACGGTCGCCGAGGGCGTCGAGACTGAGGCGCAGCGCGACATGCTGCGCGCGCTCGGCTGCACGCAGATGCAGGGCTATCTGTTCAGTGCACCGAAGCCGGCCAGCGAGGTACGCAAGCTGTTCGGCGCCGGCGATGGCTCGCCCGGGGCCTTACCCGTGGCTGCGGTGGCCTGATGCCGAAGTCGCGCAAGATTCTCGATGTCGCCGATTCCTACGCCGTGCGGCTAATGCAGCACCTTGTGGTGCCGACGTTCGTGATCGACCCGAAGCGCCGCGTCGTGATCTGGAACAGAGCCTGCGAGCGGCTGACCGGCGTCGGGGCCGCCGAAGTGATCGGCACCAGCAAGCACTGGCAGGCGTTCTACGAGACGAAGCGCCCCTGCCTTGCCGACCTCGTCGCGCTCGACCGGCCCGAGCAGTTGCCGGAGTATTATTCGGAATATGCCGCGCGCGGCCACAACGGGCTCGGCTTCTCCGCGGAGAACTGGTGCGTGATGCCCAAACTCGGCAGCCAGCTCTATCTCGCCATCGACGCCGGCCCGATCCACGACGAGGCCGGCAACCTGATCGCGGTGGTGGAGACTCTGCGCGACCTCACCGACCAGAAGCGCGCCGAGATGGCGCTGAAGGAGCTCGCCACCAAGGACGGGCTCACTGGCCTCGCGAACCGCCGCGCCTTCGACCAGATGCTGCTCGGCGAATGGGCCCGCGCCCAGCGCACGCAGAAGCCGCTGGCCCTGCTGTTCGTCGACGTCGACCATTTCAAGCTGTTCAACGACCAGCACGGCCACCAGAGCGGCGACGAGTGCCTGCGCGCGGTCGCTTCCGTCGTCAACCGGCACGCGGTGCGCCCGCTCGACCTCGCCAGCCGCTATGGCGGCGAGGAGTTTGCGCTGATCCTCCCCGACATGGATTGCGACAGCGCCTGCATGGTGGCCGAGGCGATCCGCTGCGCCGTGATGGCCTTGGCGATCGCCCATGGCGCGATCGGCGCCGGCGACCACGTTACCCTCAGCGTCGGCGTCGCAAGCCATATTCCCGGCGGTGCCGACGGCGGCCCCGACCGGCTGCTCGGCGCGGCCGACGAGGCGCTCTATGTCGCCAAACGCCTCGGCCGCAACCGCGTCATCTGCGCCGACCGGGTGCTTGCCGAAATCGCCACCCGCGACGGAGAGGCGGTTCCGGCCCTGGTCAGGCGCAAAACGGCTTGAGCTTGATCCTGCGAGAAGCGGTTGCCCGCCCCGCGCCAATCGGCTACATCAGGCCTCTCTGCACCCGTAGCTCAGCTGGATAGAGCGTTGCCCTCCGAAGGCAAAGGTCACACGTTCGAATCGTGTCGGGTGCGCCAGTGGTCGAGCGGCACTGCGTGGATCGCAGCGTCGACAGACTGGCCGCTCGGCAGCTTCATCGCATCCTGCCTTGGCGCTTGCGCGCCGCGATATATGGCCGGGCCTCGTTGCCTTTGGTCGCGTGGTTTTCCGTGGCTAGAATCTCGAAGCCCGCGGCCTCCATCAGTTCGCCCAGCTCCGATGCCCGGAAAGCACCGGCATAAGGCGCCATGCCGATCGCGCGCATTGCAGGCAGCAACGCTAGCCGGATGAGCGGGTTCATGTCCCCGAGGCACGGCGTCTTCGAAATGAACAGGCCCTCCGGTGCGAGCAGCGCATTGATGCGCCGCAAGGTGCCGGGCAGGTCGCGGACCAGGTGGAGATAGTTGAAGCCCAGGACCGCATCGAACGGCCCGGCCTCAGGGGCGAGCGTCTCCACCGTCCCGGTCTGGAAGGCAAGCCCCGGGATGGAGGAGGCGCCGTGCTTCTCCCTGGCGATCTCGATCATCTCGGCGGAAAAGTCCGTCGCAAGATAGCTTTGCACATCGGCTGCGAGCCTCAGCGCCGTCGTCCCGGTTCCGCAGCCCAGCTCAAGCACCCGGTCGCCCGGCTTTAGCAAGGCACTGGTCCGATCGAGCGTGCGCTCATATCCAGCCGGATCCGCGACCGCACTCTTGGCATATTTCCGTGACGACCTGTCCCAGAAACGGGCGTCGCTCGCGGTGCTCATAGATAACGCTCCTTTTGCAGTCGGCGAAGCGGACGCGGGATCGGCGAATGCCCTGAGCCTACCTATGAGAGTGACAGCTGCGAACGCTATTCGAACCGGATTTCGGCCGGCCGCCTTTTCTTCGACAACGAGTTGTTCGCAGGACGCCGCAAGGCCTGCTGGTTTTCCATCGGCTGACTCACGTTTCGCGATTGGTATCTGCCCTTTTTGATATTCGCTGTACGTTTTCGAAGCTTCGGATCGACAACGTGCACGCTCGTCGCCGATGGACCCGTTGTAGAGACTCCTGCGCCAAGCCTGACCCGTGTATTGCACGCATTCATAGCTCATGTCCCGTCTTCCGACCAAATTCGCGGTCGCCTCGTCACCTTCGCCGCTGCGCTTCCTGCTGCGTTGCCATTGCAGGCTGCACCGTCCACTTCGCGTGACCGATTTCGCTCGCTCAGGTCATGGAGATGCTGGAGAAGCCGCCGACCGATCGGACGACGCAGCAAGTTATCACCGCGTGCCTAGCGGGTGTCGGCGCGGCGGCGGGCATAGTTGCCAGCATGTTGCAGACCAGCTTACGTCAGCGCCGTGACGCGCTCAGACAGGCAGAGGTTGCCAAGCATCACGGACAAGTATCACCTGGCCAAGTATCACCTGGCCAAGTACCACCTGCCTCGCCCTCACGTCAGCATCGCGACGATCGCCTGGATCTGGTCGGAGGCGGACGTCACCAGCCCGTCATATGAGGTCTGGCCGTGTGCGGCGGCGTTCAGGATGCATTCGGCGACGGCAGCTTTCAGGCCGAACACCGATTGATGGGCGGGTACGCTCGCCATCACGGTCTCCAGCGCTTGACGCATCGTGTGAATGAGCTCGGAGCTGTATTGCATTGGCTTGTCCTCCGCGGGCACATATTAGGTTTCGCGGCCATGCTTGCCACTCACAAGCCTGAGATTCTTCTTTGAAGAACTCTCAAGTGAACGCCTCAATTCAATCGCCAGATCGCCGCATTGAGCACGCCGGCGAACGCGACCCAGGCGGCGTAGGGCATGAACAAGGCGGCGGCCAGCCTGTCGCGTGACATCTCAATGGCAATGTAAGTTACGATCGCGACGAACAGGCCGATGAGGATGACCAGCGCGGCGCCGATCTGGTGCATCGTGAACATGACGGGAGACCAGATGAAATTCAGCGCCATTTGCGCCGCCCAGGCCAGCATCGCCTTGCCCCTGGGCTCACGGCGAAAGGTTCGCCATCCCGCAACAGCGATCAGGACGTAAAGGATCGTCCACGCAATCGGGAACGCCCAGTTCGGTGGGACAAAGCCGGGCTTGGCAAGGCTCGCATACCACGCGCCGGGCGGATTGGTCGCGCCGATCAGCCAGCCCGTGCCGACCACGCCCGCGACGAAGATCAACAACTGAAACATCCATCACCTCGCTTCTCATCACCGGATTGTATCATCTAGCCATGAGCAAATCCGACACGATGCCTGGCGCAGCCGCGGCCGTGAAGATCATCCATATCGACATGGATGCGTTCTATGCATCGGTGGAGCAGCGCGACAATCGGGAGCTGCGCGGCCAGCCGGCTGCGGTCGGCGGCTCCGCGGAACGCAGCGTCGTTGCGGCTGCGAGCGACGAGAAGCGATGCGCTGCGCGCCATGGCAAAGTCCTGCGTCTTTTCGCAGCAGCGCCGGATGGGTTGCCGGCTTTGACGGAGAACGGCTTGACCGGGGCGAGCCCGATTGGGGGAGAACTCAGCCCGTTCCGCAGTTGAGGAACGCATGCAGGCGCGCTAAAGGCAAGCGGCGCGCGTGTATCCGTAGTCGGACGAACCGCCGCCAGTGGATCCAGCACTTGGTTACAAAGCTATCCCATCGACACGACATTGACGGGCTCCGGGCGATCGCCGTCTTGAGCGTATTCTTCTATCACCTGGACGTTCCGCCGTTCGGCGGCGGCTTTGTGGGGGTCGACCTGTTTTTCGTCGTGTCCGGCTATCTGATCTCTCGGATCATTCTCAGCGAGGCTGACCGCGGCGAATTTTCGATTCCCCGATTTTACGAGCGCCGCATCCGGCGCCTCTTTCCCGCAGCAATCGTCACCATCATCGGCATTTTGGCCGTCGGCGGCCTCTGGTTCTCCCCGGAGCTATTCAAGGGCCTGACTCAAGACGTCGTGGCTACGCTGGTATCGGTCTCGAATTTCTACTTCTGGCGCGGCAGCCACGCATATTTTGCCAGCTCGACCGATCCCAGCCCCGTACTTCACTTCTGGTCGCTGGCTGTCGAGGAGCAATTCTATCTGTTTTGGCCCGTCTTCATTCTGCTGGGACGCAGACAACTCGGTCGCGCACTACCTTTGCTCATTCTTGGCATTGCAATCCTTTCGCTTGGCGTCGCGCAAGCGACACTCGCAACCGACAGCTCGGGTGCTTTCTACCTGCCGACCTGTCGCGCCTTCGAATTTGCGATCGGAGCCCTGGTCGTCTTTGCGGAGCAGAGGCTGACCTTCTCGGCCGGAGCGCGCTCGCTGTTGGCTGCCGCCGGATTCGCCTTGATCGCTTACGCGGTCGTCAGCTTTGACAATGCGACCTCCTTCCCTGGCGCGACGGCCCTCATCCCATGCCTGGGTGCAGCCTGCGTGATCTTGGCGGGCGAGCGTCACGTCCTTTCGCCTGTCCTGACCAATCCGCTGAGTACGGGGATCGGGCTGGTGTCCTACTCGCTCTACCTCGTGCACTGGCCCCTGATCGTCTACGCAAACTACATCATGGGCGACGACGCCAAGTCGGTTGCGGTTAAAGTGCTGATCGTCGCCCTCGCGATGGCGCTGGCTGCGCTGATGTATCGGCTGATCGAACAGCCGTATCGCGCGGGTCGCTCGTCACTGTTGCGAGTCGCCGGCCCCGCCGCTGCGACGATCGTCGCGCTCGCGGTTGTTGCATTTGTGGCCAACCGTCAAGATGGCTGGCCATGGCGGCTCCCGGCACAGGCCCGCGAGGTCGCCGATCTGCAGCGATTCGGCTTCTGGCCGTGCGCCAAGAGCGCACAATCGAAATGTGCCTTCGGTTCATTGAGCGACCCCGTTGGCGTGCAAGTGTTCGGCGACTCCTTCGCCGAGCATTATGTCGCAGCGCTGGACCCGGCGGCAAAGCGCGCCGCCGTCCGGGGAGAGGCCTATACGGCCGAAGGTTGTCCGTTGCTCGTCGGGCTGGTGCGAACAGCGTTCGACGGCTCGCAGGACTGCAAACGCCAGCGCGATACCTACCTCGCCGCGATCAGGCAGAACCAGGCTCCAATCGTGCTCAGCCAATCCTGGATGACTTACGGCAATGCGCTCCGCAACGAGCTCACGCCGGAGGTCGATGCACCGGCCCTGCAAGTCTGGCGGGCCGGCATCGAGAACACGATAAATGAGCTCGGCGGCAGCGGACGGCGCATCCTGATCATAGCGCCCGGAGTCGAGCCGGGCTGCCGCAGCCCGATGTCCCGCTTCGCACCGGGACCCCTCTGGCACGCACCAACCAAGCCCTGTCCTGCCGTGCCCCTCGATCGCGTGCAGGCCGACAATCGCGAATTCCATGCCATGCTCGAGGAGATCCGGAGCCGCTACCCGAACCAGATATTTCTGCTCTATCCAGAACGTTATTTGTGCGGAGAAGCCGAGTGTCCGACCGCCATGGACGGCCTCTGGCTCTATTGGGACGTCAATCACCTCACGGTCGCAGGTGCGCAGCGCGTTGGCGACGGAGCCTCAAGCCAGCTCCTCGAGTTCATCCGTGGCAAGTAAGAGCCTCCGCCTCTCCCAAGCGATCGCGGCCGAGACGAAACTATCTCGACTGAACGGAACTGACGAGCGGCTGTCGTCGCAAGCCTGAGATGGCTTTGCCCTGCCGCGATAGTGCAGCTCAAATTCAACCGCCTGATCGACGGAAGCATCCTCGGCTCGCGCATCTCCCCGCGCGATTGTATCATCTTGCGATGAGCGAATCCGACCCGACGACCGGCGAGCCCTCGCCCGTGCGCAAGATCATCCATATCGACATGGATGCGTTCTATGCATCGGTGGAGCAGCGCGACAATCCGGAGCTGCGCGGCAAGCCGGTCGCGGTCGGCGGCTCCGCGGAACGCGGCGTCGTTGCTGCCGCGAGCTACGAGGCCCGCAAGTTCGGCGTTCGCTCGGCCATGCCGTCGGTGACGGCGAAGCGGCAATGTCCCGACCTGATCTTCGTCAGGCCGCGCTTCGAGGTCTACAAGGCGATCTCCAGGCAAATCCGCGACATCTTTGCCGAGCACACGCCCGTCATCGAGCCGCTGTCGCTGGACGAAGCCTATCTCGACGTGACGGAGAGCCTGCAAGGCATCCCGCTGGCGCGGGACATCGCGCTCGAGATCCGCGCGAAGATCAAGGCCAAGACCGGCCTCACCGCGTCGGCGGGTATCTCCTACAACAAGTTTCTGGCCAAGCTCGCGTCCGATCATCGCAAGCCCAACGGCCAGTTCGTGATCTCGCCGGAGATGGGGCCGGCCTTCGTCGAGCCGCTGCCGGTCGGCAAATTCCACGGCATCGGTCCGGCGACGGCGGCGAAGATGAACGCGCTCGGCCTGTTCACCGGCCGGGACATCCGCAACCAATCGCTGGAGTTCATGAACGCGAATTTCGGCAAGTCGGGCGCGTATTATTATTGGATATCACGCGGTGTCGACGAGCGGCCGGTCCGCGCCAACCGGATCCGCAAATCGGTCGGCGCGGAGAACACGTTCTCGACCGACCTCGATGCGTTCGACGCGCTTGCCGCCGAGCTAAGGCCGCTCGTCGACAAGGTCTGGCGGCATTGCGAGGCGACGGGCAATCGCGGCCGCACCGTCACCCTGAAGATCAAGTTCGCCGATTTCGAGATCATCACGCGCAGCCGATCCGTCGCGGCGGCCGTTGCCGGGCGCGACGATCTGGAGCGGCTGGCCTGCGGCCTGCTCGAAGCCGAGATGCCGCTGCCCAAGCGCGTCAGGCTGCTGGGGGTCTCGCTGTCGTCGCTCCACGCCGCCGGCGAGTCGGAGCCGCAGCTGACGCTGGGCATCTGAACGCGGCTTGAGGCCCCTTCGGTGAACGCGGCATCTTTATCCGCGACGCGGCGCCAAACCTGTCGTAGATACACCAGACATGACTTTTCGCGATTGAGTTTGGATGCTTGCCTTATTGATACGCCTCGGACTGCGCTTCGAAGACCGCATCGAGGAACGCCGGTTTGTCGACCAATATGTCCGGGGCAGTCTCGGATGGACGCAGATCGCGATGCTGCTCGGCGCCGCCACCTATGCCAGCTACACGCTCTGGGATTGGGTGCTCTACCCCGAAGTCGTGCCGACCACGCTCGCAATCCGCGGTGGAACCGCCGTGTTCATCCTGCTCCCGCTGACGGCGCTGCTGTCGCGGCGCCGGATGAAGCCATGGGCGGAGACGATCTTTCTCATCTATTGCGTCATCCCCGGCTGCATTCTGCCGAGCATCTATCTCGTGCTTCCCTCGGGCTTCACCTTTGCCGCGCCCGGCATGATGATGATCATACTGTTCGTCTCGACCATGCTGCCCTTGCGGATCGGCTCGCTGGCGATCTTCTGCCTGCTGTCGTGGGTGGCGTTGCTGGTCGCCGAGACATTCGCGTCGACAATGCCGACCGGCCTGAGCTTCATCAACCACTCTCTCGTCGGCAACGCCTACGCATTGTCGCTCTACGCGGTGGCTGCGCGCGAGTACCGGGCGCGAAAGCAGTTCCGGACATCCGAGGCGCTTCAACGCGAAAAGGAACGCTCCGAGAAATCGTTGCGCGATCTGCGCGCGACCCAGGAGCATCTCGTGCAGGCGGAAAAGCTCGCCTCGCTCGGGCAATTGGTGGCAGGTGTCGCTCACGAGGTCAGCACCCCGCTCGGCCTCGCCTTGACGACCTCGACGGCCATGCAGGATGACCTGCAAACGATGAGTGATGCATTGGGCGGAGCATCGGTCCGGCGGTCCGATCTAACCAAGGGCATTGACCGGCTCAAGCAGGGGCTCAACCTGACCTTCGAAAATCTGCACCGAGCATCCGAAATGGTGCACAGCTTCAGGCAGGTCGCGGTCCATCAAGCCGATGAGGACCGGCGCAGTTTCGAGCTCAGGGATTGGCTATCGGAGTTGATGTCCCGGCTCGGGCCATTGCTGTCGCATCATGCCCTGACCGTGGAGGTACACTGCCCGGCGGGAATCAAGCTCAACAGCTATCCCGGAGCGCTTGCTCAGGTGATCAGCAATCTCGCCCTCAACACTGCAGCGCATGCGTATCCTGACAAGAGAGGCGGCCGGTTCGTGATCACGGTCAGCCAACCGAATCCGACATTAGTCCGCCTTGTCTGCGCTGATGAAGGCGTCGGAATCCCTGACCACCTGCAGGCGCACATCTTCGATCCATTCGTCACGACAAGCCGCGAGAAAGGCAATGCCGGTCTGGGACTGCACATCGCGTTCAATCTCGTCATCTCATCGCTCAACGGGCGCTTGCTGCTCGAGAGCAAGGCGAGTCCGGGAACTCAGATCGTCATCGAAATTCCCATTGAAGAACACGTTGCACGAGAACCGCGAAGACTAGAGGTTTGACACTATTGCGAGCGGTTCTGTGTCGATCTTCGAGGCACTGCCTGACGTGAAGCTGACAGACCAGCCTCTTTTTCGGTTTCGACGCGCTGCTCTGAGCAAGATGCACTCCATTGGCTGTTCGTTCGAGCGCGATCGACGTAAAGTTTTTTGCGAACGCAGTTTGGTCGCGCCATTCAATTGACACGTACTGACGGATAGTCGTCGGCGTTTCGCGACGCTGCTCACGCGCGATAGCCTCGATGTCCCTCTCGTGCGGTGATCCGCGCATGAGGGCGTCCGGTTGATCGCACATGAATGAAGCGCCAATCGCATGAAATCGAAAAGATAAACTGTCGTTTGATTCACCGTCTTGCTTTCGAACTGCGCTTGAAATTTTCGTTGTTCGCCGCTCGAGGAGCTGATCGTGACTCAACTCAACATGCGCTTGTCCGAGGACGAGCAGTCCCGGAACGTACGGAAAGGTGCGCTCGCTGCGATCGTCACTCAGGTCGTGCGTGTAGCGACGCAGACCGGATCTGTGATCCTGCTCTCGCGCCTACTGACGCCAGTCGACTTTGGTACTTATGCAATGGCTTCGCCGGTGCTCGCCTTCGCGGTGCTGTTCCAGGATCTCGGTCTTGGACACGCGACCGTGCAGAAGGACGAGTTGACGCACAACGAGCTGAGTGCGCTGTTCTGGGTGAACCTCTCGGTCGGCGCGCTACTGGCGGCCACACAGGTGGCGCTATCGCCGCTCGTCGCCAGGTTCTACAGCGCGCCAAATCTCGCCCCACTGACATCTGGTATGAGCGTCACGTTGCTGCTCAGCGGCGCTGACGTCCAGCATTTGTCGTTGCTGACGCGACAGATGAGATTCTGGACGCTGGCAGGCCTGGAGTCCGCGGCCGCACTGACTGGATTACTGACCTCTGCCGCGGTCGCGTACGTCTATCACAGCTATTGGGCCATTCTCGCCGGCAGCCTGACATCAGGTCTGGTGCTCGCGAGCGGCGCGTGGCTGAGTTCGGGATGGTTGCCGTCGAGGCCCGGCTCGATCAAGGCTGCACGCGACATGCTGAACTTCGGGCTCGGCGTGACCGGCTACAATCTTGCCGAATTCCTGTCCCGCAATACCGACGGGGTGTTGATCGGCAAGGTCTGGGGGGCTGCCTCGCTTGGCGCGTATAACCGCGCCTACCGGTTGCTGCTGTTTCCGCTTCAGCAAGTCAGCAATCCGATGGTGCGAATCATGCTGCCGACGCTGTCGGGCCTGCTGAAGGAGCCGGAGCGCTATCGGGATTCGTTCCGTCGCGCGGTGCTGCCGGCGCTCCTGCTCGTGTTGCCTGGCGTCGGCTTCATGATCGCGACCGCCGATACGCTGGTCGAAACCCTGCTCGGCGACCAATGGAGCGAGGCTGCGCCGATCTTCGTCGCCCTCAGCATCGCCGGTCTGCTGCAGACCAGCAACAGCCCCGCCAACTGGCTTTTCCTCAGCCAGGGCCGCGCCAAGGAATACATGCGATGGGGCCTGTTCAATGTCTCAACATCGATTCTCGCCTTCATATGCGGGCTGCCGTTCGGACCAGTCGGCGTCGCCAGCGCATATTCCATCAGCGAGTGCGTGCGCACGCCCATCCTGTGGTGGCTGATTGGGCGACGCGGCCCGGTGCATCATCGAGACCTCATGAAAGTGGTCGGGCCTCATCTCGCCGGAGCGCTCGCTTCCGTGGTGACGGTGTCTCTGCTGCATCGCTGGCTAGCGCGTTCGATCGGAGGGATCCCGGAATTGGCAGCCTGCTTCTGCCTTTCATATGCGGTTTCGCTCACGATCGTTGCGCTGTTTCCGGCCTGTCGCGGAGA
Source organism: Bradyrhizobium sp. USDA 223 (assembly GCF_044909005.1). Classification (NCBI taxonomy): domain Bacteria; kingdom Pseudomonadati; phylum Pseudomonadota; class Alphaproteobacteria; order Hyphomicrobiales; family Nitrobacteraceae; genus Bradyrhizobium; species Bradyrhizobium sp. USDA 223. The sequence goes on along the minus strand of NZ_JBIYDR010000001.1, from coordinate 6,794,499 downwards.
AATGTGGCGCTACGCACAGAGCATTCGCGGCAGATAATGCGATCGGCACCAGATCGTTCGCAAGACGGTGGAGCTGATCACCACGTCACCAGTCACGCCAAAGCCGCGCGCCACGGGAGTGCCGTGGCGCACGTGTCTCCAAAACGTCCCGTCGGGCTGCTCAATGCCTCACATGCTCGAACACCACGATCACGCCGGTCGGTTCGGGCTCATGCGCCATCAGGCGCGTCAGGTCGGAATCGCCCCAATCGGCGAGGCTGACGACCTCGCCACTCTGGCGGTCGCTGCCGAGCGACCCCGTCGGCTCGAGCACCTTGAGGCCCATCTCGTCGACGAAGAAGGTGTGCTCGCCGAACATGCTGTTGAGCTGCGGCATCGCCGGATGTTCGTCGGGCAGCACCTGAGCGCCGAGCTGGTTGACGGTCTGCTTCACCTGTTCAGATGTGAGCTTCATGGACTGCTCCGTTGTTGTATCCGGTTTCATCGAGCCAGGCGGGAGCGAGCATTCCCTGCGCCCTTATGCGCCTGGCTCAGAGTCCCGAACAGGTGCTGCGGATAAATGTTCCTGCGAAATGTATTTCGTGATCGCGGGTTTCATCGGCCGCGTTCGCAGCACAAGATCGCCACAGGATGCACACGATCTGTCGATCGACGCGCTACTCGCTGCTGTTCTCGCCGACCGACAGCGCGCAGATGCGTGACAGATATGTGTACGGCAGGCCGGTCTCCTCGGCCCAGGCGTTGAACTGCGCCTGCACCTTGGCGAGATCGCCCTTCGACTTGACCTCCTCGGCGATGTCGAGACCGGCAGCGCGCAGGCAGGCCACGACGTCCTTCGACGTCACGAAGCCGTCCCAGCCGACGAAGCGGAGCAGCATCTGGCCGGTGTTGCCGCCCAGCCGGCTGCCGCGTTTGTTGAGGAGGTCGAGCAGGCCGATCTCGTCGGAGGACGGCCATTTCGCCAGAAACTTGCCGAAGCTGCCGTGCTCCTTCGCGATCTCCTGCACGAAGGCGGCGTTGTCGCGCACCGACATGATCTTGGCACCGTTGCGCACGATGCGCGCGTCGCGCAATAGGCCCTCCCAATAGTCTTCGGGCTGGAAGGTGAGCTTGGCGGGCTGGAAATGCAGGAAGGCCTGCTCAAAGCCGTCCCATTTGGAATCGATCACGCTCCAGGCAAAGCCGGCGCAGAACACCCGCTTGGTCATTTCGGCGAGGATACGATCGTCGCCGAGCTTGGCCAGCTGCTTGAGGTCCGGCTTGGCCGGCATCAACTTGTCCAGCGCCTTGGGCCCGCCCTTGCGCTTCTCGGCGCGGGCGCGAATGGTCTTGAAGGAGGTCATGTGAACACAGGTGTTGAGAGCAGGCCACGACACCAGAATTCGGCGATCCGGTCCAGCCCCGCATTGCCGCCCCTTGCGCTCTGCGACGGGACGCAGCATGCTGTCGCTCATTGGATTGATGCAAAGGGGCGGCCGGGCTGGTCTGCTTCTTGCTTTATGCCGTTTTTGGAATTCCCTGACATTTTGCTCTCTGGCCGTCGGATTTTCCATGCGCTGCCTGGTCGTGGCCGACCTGCACTATTCTCTGCCGCAGCTCGACTGGCTGGTCAGCGCGGCGCCGCAATTCGACCTCGTGATCTTCGCCGGCGACGCGCTCGACATCGGCTCGATGGTGGATTTCCGCGCCCAGATCGTGGTGGTGAAGAAGTATCTCGCGCTGCTGGCCGCGACGACCCGCGTGATCCTCTGCTCCGGCAATCACGATCTCGACGAGCGCAACGCCGAAGGTGAGAAGATTTCGCGCTGGATCTCGGAGGTGCGCGAGCTCGGCATCGCCTGCGACGGCGACGGCCTGACGGTCGGCGATACCCTGTTCACGGTGTGCCCGTGGTGGGACGGACCCCAGGTCAAGCAACGCCTCATCGAGCAGTTGCGCGATGCCGGAGCCATCAGGCCGCAGCGCTGGATCTGGGCGCATCATGCGCCGCCGGCGGATTCACCGACGAGCTGGGGCGGCAAGCGCTTCTTCGGCGACGTCGAGCTGGTGCAGTGGATCATGCAATACCAGCCGTCGATGGTGATCTCGGGCCATGTGCATCAATCGCCCTTCATCAGCAATGGATCGTGGTTCGACCGGCTGGGCCAGACCTGGGTCTTCAACACGGGCCTGCAACCTGGCCGTCCCCCGACCTGCATCGTGCTCGATCTCGATGCCGACAAGGCATTCTGGCTGGCGGCCGGCGAGGCGCAATGGATCGACCTGAAGGCGCCGCTGCGGCGGCCCGCCACCCCCATCGAGGCGCCGCCCGACTGGCTCACATTCTTGGATCGGATTGCCGATCCGAGCCTGGCGAAACCTCAGCCGGCGGTAGGTTGATCATGCTCTGGAGCACTTCGCCGACCATTGCCAGATGCGTGCCGTGGCCGGCATATTGCCGCTTCAGATCGGCGAGGTAGGTGTTGGCGACGTTGAGCCGCTGCGCCAGCATTTTTGCGATCAGCAGCGCCACGCCCGGCTCCCTCTCGAGGAACGCGGCGGCATCCTCGAATTCGTAGACGATGGCGTCGGAGCAGGCCCGTACCGTTGCGGTGTGCGGCTGGCCCAGCAGCACGGACATCTCACCCAACACCGCGCCGGGCTCGGTGACGGTGGCGACCACCATCTCGCCCTTGAGCACCTCGAGCCTACCTTGCATCAGCACGTAGAGATGGCCGGAGGTGCCACCCTCGGCGACGATGATGGTGCCGGCGGCAAGCTGCCGCTCCGTTCCGCCGGTGCAATAATCGAGGACTGCGCGCATGGTGCGAACGCTCCCGTACACAACGCCGGAAGACTAGAGCACGATCCAAGCCAGGCGGCAATCGGCAGAGAGCCGGCTGGTGCGCGAGGCGCGTCACACCCGCGAGAGCGAGGGTGCCTCTTCGGGCATAATGGCTTGCAGCCCGCCGAAGCGGCGCTCGCGGCAATGGAAGGCGGCGAGCGCCTCGGCAAGATCGCCCGCGTCGAATTCGGGCCACATCCGCTCGGTGAAGTACAGCTCGGCATAGGCGCCTTCCCACAGCAGGAAGTCCGACAGCCGCTTCTCGCCGGAGGTGCGGATGATGAGGTCGACGTCGCGAAGGCCAGCCTCGCCCGTCACGAGCTGCGAGAAGGCTTCGCGCGTCAGGCTGGTCAGCGCGGCCGCCTTGGCCGCGGCATGGAGGATGGCATCGCGCGCGGAATAATCGACGGCGATGCGCACGTGCAGCGTGCGGCCATCGGCGGTGGCCGCCTCGGCGCGCGCGATCGCGGCGGCGATGCCGTCGGGCAGGCGATCGCGGCGGCCGATGACGGAGAGGCGCACGCCGTTCTTGACGAGGCTCTGCACTTCGTTCGCGAGGTAGAAGCGCAGCAAGGTCATCAGCGCCGCGACCTCGGCCTTCGGCCGCCGCCAATTGTCGGTGGAGAAGGCGTAAAGCGTCAGCGTGCCGATGCCCTGCTTGGGCGCGGCCTCGACGATGCGGCGGATGGTCTCGACGCCGGCCTCGTGACCGCGCACGCGCGACAGGCCGCGCCGCGTCGCCCAGCGGCCGTTGCCGTCCATGATGATGCCGACATGAAGCTTCTCGTTATGGGACGTGATGTCACTTTGCATTGCAAAGTCTCCGGTCAAAAAAGGGGGAGATCAGGTCGAGGCGATGCCGAGACGGCCGAGCGGCGGCGCTTCGCGGCCGGCGGCCTTCGCCGCGTCGCGCACCAGCCGCTCGAGCACGGCGAGATAGTCGAGGAAGCGGCGGCGGCCGGCCTTGGTGAGGCGGCAGCTGGTGTGCGGGCGATTGCCCTCGTAGCCCTTGGTCACCTCGACGAGGCCGGCTTCCTGCAGCACGGCAAGGTGCCGGCTGAGATTGCCATCGGTGAGGCCGCAGAGCTGCTTGAGATCGCCGAACGCCAGCCCCTTCGGATGCGCCATCAACGAGGTCAGAAGCCCGAGCCTCGCCTTCTCGTGGATCACGCGGTCGAGCCCTTCATAGGAGAAGGGCGCGCTGTCAGTCTTCGACATCGTTGTCTCCCGACGCAAAATGCAGAATGGCCGCCATCAGCGATTGGCCGATCAGGAAAGGTAGGCCCATGGTCCATGGCGACAGCGTGTGGGTTCGGCTCGCGAGCACCACGACCGCGAAGCCGGACACGAAATACCAGGCGCCGGCGAGCGCGACGGTGCGCGGCAGCGAGCGGACCGAGGCAAAGATGCCGAGCGACACCAGGATCTGCCACAGGCCCGGCAGCAGCCACAGCGTCTCGCTCGCGAACTTCCACATCACCACCGCGAGCAGAACGCCGGCAATGCCCGCCGGCAGGAACTGCTCGACCGCCTGGTGGATCATCGCGTCGGCGAGACCGGAATGATGGCGTCGCGACCGGGCGCGCATCTCGATGCCGATGATCAGCCCAGACAGCGCGGCGGCGATGAACCAGCCGATGAAGAAAACGAGCGGCTCGCCGGTGGGATCATCCAACAACCAGAATTGCAGGAGGGCGGTGATGAGCGCCACAGCACCGGTCGCCGCCATCGTCGCCGGGCCGTAACCGCGGAAGGCGGTACCCGCCGCGATCTGGCTGCGGATCGTCACGATGTCGGCCAGCGCCTTGTCGAGATCGCGCATCGGCAACGCCAAAACCTCGTTCCACCCGGACATTACGAGGCAAGAGCCTCGTTACTTTGTATTGCAAAGTATACGGTACTGCAAAGTATATGCAAGCCTGAATTGTCGCGGCCAGCCGGACGAGAGCGGACAACTGACGGTTGCGCCTCACCTGCCCTCGCGGATAAGATGGATGCAAGTGCGTTTGCCGGGGGCTGGGGTATGTGGTTGAGGTCGTTGGTCGTTGCGTTCGTGTTGCAGGTGAGTTTGGTCGGGGCGAACGCGGCGGGGCCGTTCGGCACCGTCAATGTCGGCAACTGGGCTGGCGGCGCATTCAGCAATGACGAGACGGGCGCGTTCTCCCATTGCGCGGCGACCGCACCTTACGCCAACGGCGTGAGTCTCTTCGTCGCGCAGAATGCGGCCGGCTCCTGGCTGCTGAGCTTTGCCAGCCCCAGCTTTCGCTTTAACAAGGGCGATACCGCGCCCATCGACTTCATCTTCGACGGCCAGGAGCAGGCGAGGTTGTTTGCGACCGCCGGCACCACCAACATGGTGACGACCATCCTGCCCCCCAACGTCGCTCGCACCTTCCAGAAGGCAAGCCTGATGGTGGTGACGACCAACGGCAGCAAGCCACTCCAATTTGTGCTGACGTCGACGGCGCCCCTGATCGCGGCGCTGGCGAACTGCGTCACGCGGGTGAAGGCAGATGGGCTCAGCAAGGCAGGCGATTTCACCAAGGGTGCGGCCAAGCCGGCGGTACGGCGGAGAAGCAGGCGGCAGGGCCGGCCGGCGGCAAACCTGCCCGAGCCAGGAGCGGCAGCGGCTTCGTCGTCAGCACGAGCGGGCACATCGTCACCAACCATCATGTGATCGACGGCTGCGTCGGCGACATCAAGGGCAATCTCACCGGCGAGGCCGCAATGGTGCTGCGCGTCGTCTCGAGCGACGCCAACAACGATCTCGCTTTGTTGCAGGCGCCGTCGACAACGACCTTCAAGGATTTTGCCCGGATCCGCGACCGCTCGATCCGCTCCGGCGATTCCGTGATCGCGATCGGCTTTCCCTATCACGGCATCCTGACCTCGGACTTCAGCGTGACCACCGGGATCGTGAGCTCGCTCAGCGGCATGCGCAACGACTCGCGCTTCCTGCAGATCAGCGCACCCGTGCAGCCCGGCAATAGCGGCGGGCCGCTGTTCGACAACACGGGTCAGGTCGTCGGCGTGGTCACGGGCAAGATTCCAGCCTTGCGGATCGCGGTGGCGACCGGCAACATCCCTGAAAACATCAATTTCGCCATCAAGACCGGAGTGCTGCGCGATTTCCTCGACAATTCGATCGTGCCCTATCAGACCGCCGAGCCAAAGAGCGAGCGCAAGACCACCGACATCGCCGCCAACGCCCGGCCTTACACGATGCTGATCTCGTGCAACGCGGCGGAGCAGGCGGAAGCGAAGCGGTAGCTATCGGGCAACGCACACCCTGCAGCTCACCCGTAGCTGTCATTCCCCGCGACCCGGCTACGCCAAGGCTTCGCCGGGGTTGAGGTCCAGGGGCGCCGAAGCTTTAGCGTAGGCGGCAGGCGGGGAATCCAGTACGCCGCGGCCTCTCGATTCATCACCGCCGTCTCGGAATACTGGATCGCCCGGTCAAGCCGGGCGATGACACCTTTGATGTGCGTCGAGCGCTCCCCTCACCCGTGGCAGCACGCACCCTTCGCCGGCTGCGGCTCGTACTGGTCGCTCAGGCGCACCCAGTCCATCGGATAGGGCAGGCCTTCCTCATGACGGCCGAGCGGGGTGAGATCGAGATATTGATAAGCGGCGTTCATCATGTCGAGGCCGCGGGCGAAGCAGGAATAGGTGTGGAAGATCGCGCCGGCCTCGTCGCGGAAGAACACGCTGATGCCGGGCAGCTCGGGGCCGTAGAGCGGCGTGGTCCCGAAATTGTACATCGGCTTGCCGGTCGCGACCTCTTCCTGTGAGAACGTCACGCCGTAATCGCGGTTGAAGTCGTTGCCGCCCGAGGAAACCCAGTCGAAGGTCCAGCCCATCCGCTTCTTGAAGTTTTCGAGCTTTGCGCTTGGCGCCAGCGAGACCGCAACCATGGCGGTGTCGCGCGCGGCCAAATGCGGCACCATGCGCTCGAACCCGTCTGCCCAGAACGAGCAGCTCTTGCAGGCCGCGTCCCAATCGGGTGCGAACATCACGTGCTGCACGATGAGCTGCGGCCGGCCCTTGAACAGATCGCCCAGGGACACAATGCCGTTCGGCCCTTCGAATTCGTATGCCTTGTCGACCTTGACCCAGGGGAGCCGGCGGCGCTCGTCGGCAAGCCGTTCGCGGGCCTGGGTCAATTCCTTCTCATGGGCCAGAAGGGCCTTGCGCGCGACGATCCATTGCTCGCGCGAGACGATCTGATGTTGCTGCATGGCGTTCTCCTTGGGGTCAGGCGACGAAAGCATCGAGCTTGTCGAAAATCGAGCTCCAGCCGCGCTCGTGGTTGTCGCGCGCGGTCTCGTCGAAGAACTGGGCGTGATGGAAGATCATCAAGGTGCCGGCAGCGTCCGGCTTCATCGAGATCGTCACCAGCGATTCACGCTCCGGCGTCGAGTGCCAGGCCCAGGTGAAGACCAGAAGCTCGTTCAGCACCACCTCGCGATAGCGGCCGCCGGCCTCGAAATATTCGCCGTCGTCCCCGGTGAAGCTGATGCGAAACCGGCCGCCGACGCGAACGTCGAGCTCGGCTTGAAGCGTCGCCGGCTTCATGTTCGGCGGCCCGAACCATTGCGCTAGCTGCGCGGCTTGCGTCCAGGCGGCGTAGACCTTTTGCGGCGGTGCGCGGAGCCGGCGCGTGAGCGTGAGGCTTGGTCGTTCTGCCGGGCGTTCGGCGGTGTTGGCGGCTGCGTTGGCCATGTCTCTTCCTCCACGAAGGCGGCAAGGCGATCAAGATTGTGGGACCAGAACTGCGCATAGCGATTGAGCCAGTTCATCGCCTGCTCCATCGGCTGCGCGGTCAGCCGGCAGGCGACCGTGCGCCCGGTCTTCTCGCGCACGATCAGCCCGGCATCGGTGAGCACGTCGAGATGCTTCATGATCGCCGGCAGCGATACCGCAAACGGGGCCGCCAGCTCGCTCACCGACAGGCCGTCCTGCTCGCCGAGGCGCGCCAGCAAGGCACGCCGCGTCGGGTCTGACAGCGCCGCAAAAGTCCGGTCCAGCGTCTCGTCCTGATACTTAACCATGTGGTTTAGTATAGACGCGAGCGCGGCAACGTCAAGCCGGAAGGCGCAGGCGCGGATCCGCACGAGAGCGTGATCGGGTTGCCGGCAATGCAGCCAAGAAAAAAGCCCTGCCGAACGGCAGGGCTCTCTTCCTCGTCATCACGAGATTTCTACTCGACCTTCAGGCCGGCGAAGTCGACGACCTTCTTCCACTTCTCGGTCTCGGCCTTGATCTCCTCGCCGAACGCCTCGGGCGTCTGCACCCGCGGCTCGCCGCCGAGCTCGACCAGGCGCTTGGCCATGTCGGGGTCCTTGAGCACCGCGTTGACCTCGGCGTTGAGCTTGGCGATGATTTCCTTCGGCGTGTTCTTCGGCGCGCCCATGCCGAACAACGCGCTCGCCTCATAGCCCTTGACGGTGTCGGCGATCGGCTGCACGTCGGGCAGCTGCGGCGAGCGTTCCGTGGTGGTGACACCGATCGCGCGCAGGCTGCCGGAGCGGATGTGCTGAATGATCGAGGGCATGTTGTCGAAGATCACCTGCACCTGGCCGGCGAGCATGTCGGTGATCGCGGGCGCGGCGCCGCGATAGGGCACGTGCTGCATCTTGCAGCCGGTCATGGCCATGAACATCTCGCCGGACAGATGCACCGAGGTGCCGTTGCCGGACGAGGCCATGTTCACCTTGCCGGGATTGGCCTTCACGTACTCGATGAACTCGGCGACGTTCTTGGCCGGCACGTCCTTGTTGACGGTCATCACGTTCGGCACGCGCTGGAACGAGGCGACCGGCGCGATATCGTTCACGAAGTTGAACTTCAGATTCTTGTAGAGCGAGGCGTTGATGTAGTTGGCCGGATTGACCAGCTGCAGCGTGTAGCCGTCGGGCTCGGCATTGATGACCGATTCGGTCGCGATGTTGTTCCCGGCGCCGGGCTTGTTCTCGACCACGAATTGCTGGCCGAGCTTTTCCGACAGGCGCTGGCCGATCAGCCGTGCCAGGATGTCCGTGGCGCCGCCCGGCGGATAGCCCACCACCCATTTCACTGGACGGACCGGATAATCGGCGGCAAGGGCCTTCGACAGCGGGGTGGCTGCAAGCGGACTGGCGGCGAGCAGGCCCAGCGCGGTACGGCGAGTGATCATCTCAAGGGTTCTCCCAGTGTTGTTCTTGAAGTCGGATGGCTTGAAAGCCGCGTCGCTGCGGTTGTAACAAAGCTTGCCGCGTGCGGAAAGTGCGCGGGGCACATCACGACGAAAGGATGAGACATGCCGGTCAAGGTTCATGCCCTGGATCATCTCGTGATCAATGTCAGCGACGTCGCGGCAAGTGCTGCGTGGTACGGCAGGATTCTCGGCATGGAAGTCAAGGTGTTCGATCCCGGCGGCGGCAAAGCGCCGCGGACTTTCCTTGAATTCGGTAACCAGAGGATCAACGTCCGACAACGCGATGCCGACAAGGTGGAGTGGTTCACCGCGAGCCATCCGACCGCCGGCAGCGAAGATTTGTGCTTTCTCACCTCGGCCACACCGGACGAGGTGGTGGCGCATTTGCAGGCACATGGCGTCGCGATCGAGGAAGGTCCGGGCCCGAGGCAAGGCGCCCGCGGCACGCTGCGCTCGGTCTATTGCCGCGATCCCGATGGCAGTTTGATCGAAATCTCGTCGTACGGGGACGCCGGCTAATAGAGCCGCCGCGCCCCCGAACGCCGTCATTACGAGGAGCGCTTGCGACGAAGCAATCCAGACTGCCTCCGTGGAGAGAGTCTGGATTGCTTCGCTGCGCTCGCAATGACGGCCGAGAGAGCGCGCTCACGCATACCCCCGATTTGCTTCCCGCGTCGTCCAATGGCAGGAAGACGCAATAATCAAAAGGCAGCCGCCAGCGGGATGCAGGCTGCACCGGGAGGAGCCATGCCAGTTCAACAGATCACAGCCGGAATCGTGGGCCCGTTCGACGGGCTCGACGTGCCCTGGCTGCTCAAGCTGGGCGCCGAAGTCCGGCGTGATCATCCATTCCTGATCTGGGCGCCGTTCGACGCGCCGGCGCGGCGCTGGAGCTACGGCGAATTTCACGAGCGCGTCGGCGCGCTCGCGGCCGGCCTCGCCAGGCGCGGCATCAAGCCGGGCGAGTATGTGCTCATCCATCTCGACAATTGCATCGAGGCGATGCTGGCCTGGTTCGCTTGCGTCGAGCTCGGGGCCGTCGCGGTCACCACCAACACGCGCTCGGCGCCGGCCGAGATCGCGTATTTCGCCGATCATTGCGGCGCGGTCGCCGCGATCACGCAGCCGGCCTATGCGGAAGCCGTCGCGCAGAACTGCCGCAACATAAGGTGGCTGGCGGTGACCTCGCACGATGCGGGCGCGGCCCCCGCGCGGGGCGTCTCGCCCGGCGACAGCTTCGAATCGCTGTTCGCCGACAGTGCCGATCGTCCCCGGCGCGCGTCCGATCCGCTGGCGCCATGCAGCGTGCAATACACCTCGGGCACGACGTCGCGACCCAAGGCGGTGCTGTGGACCCATGCCAACGCGCTGTGGGGCGCCAAGATCAACGCCGCGCACGAGGACCTTCACGCCGGCGACGTGCACCAGGCCTACCTGCCGCTGTTCCATACCAATGCGCTGGCCTATTCCATGCTGGCGACGCTGTGGGTCGGCGCCACTTGCGTGATCCAGCCGCGCTTCTCCGCCAGCCGGTTCTGGGGCGTCGCGCGCGAGCATGGCACAACCTGGACCTCGACGATCCCGTTCTGCATGAAGGCATTGCTCGAGCAGGAAATCCCGAAGGACCACAAGTTCCGCCTGTGGGGCACCGCCATCAACGAGCCGCCGGCCTTTGCCGCCTTCGGCGTCAAGATGATCGGCTGGTGGGGCATGACCGAGACCATCACCCACGGCATCGTCGGCGAGGTCGATCAGCCCAACATCCCGATGTCTATCGGCCGCGCGGCGCCCGAATATCAGATCCGCATCACCGACGACGACGGACGACCGACGGAGGTCGGCGGCACGGGCAACCTCGCGATCAAGGGCATCCCCGGCCTGTCGCTGTTCGCCGAGTACCTGCACAACGAGAAGGCGACGCGCGAGAGTTTTGACGAGCACGGCTTCTTTCTCACCGGCGACCGCGTCGAGCGATTGCAGAACGGCTTCATCAAGTTCGGCGACCGCGCCAAGGACATGCTGAAGGTGGGCGGCGAGAACGTTGCGGCCTCAGAGATCGAGCAGGTGATCGCACTCGTGCCGGGCGTGCGCGAGGCCGCAGTGGTGGCGAAGACGCATCCGATGCTGGACGAGGTGCCGGTGGTCTTCATCATCCCGCAGGGCGGCGTCGCGGGCGCTGCACCCGATCTGCATGATCGCGTGATGGAAGCCTGCCGCAAGGGCCTTGCCGACTTCAAGCTGCCGCGCGAGATCAGGCTCGTCGACGACATGCCGCGCTCGACGCTGGAGAAGGTGGCGAAGGCGGAGCTGCGGAAGATGGTGGGGTGATCTCGTAGGGTGGGTTAGCCGAAGGCGTAACCCACCAACTTCGTTCGGCAATTGCGGAGGCATGGTAGGTTACGCTTGGCGCCTGCGCTTCGCGCAGCCGCGAGGCTAACCCACCCTACGGCATCCCGGCTAGAACGACCCCAGCGCGACCGGGCGGAACGCCTGCAGCAGCTGCTGGTCGAGCTTGCCGCCCATGCCTTCCATCATCGTGAAGGCGCGGGAGTGGGTGAAGGGCATGCGGTAGGCGCGCTTCTCGACCAGCGCGGCGTAGATGTCGACGATCGTCGTCAGGCGCACGATGTCGCTGATCTGGTTCGACGACAGGCCGTTCGGATAGCCGGAGCCGTCGAGGAATTCGTGGTGATGCAGCACCACGTCCAGCATCTCCGGCGGGAAGCCGCCTTGCGCGGCGAGCGCGTCATAGCCGCGGCGCGGATGCTGGCGGACCTCGGCCATCTCCTCGTCGGTGAGCTTGCCGGGCTTGTCGAGCAGCCAGGCCGGAACGAAGGCCTTGCCGACGTCGTGCAGCAGCGCGGCGCGGGTCAGGCGGCGCTGGTCGTCCTCGCGCATGCCGAGATGCTGGGCGAAGGCGACGGCGAAGCCGGTGACGAACAGGCAATGGCGGTAGCTGCCGACATGGTGACAGCCGACCGTGGTGAGCCATTCGCGCAGCGAGGAATGCTTGATCGCCTTCAGGATCTTGCTCTCGGCGGCGATGACGTCGTCGAAGGTCAGAGGCACTCCGAGCGGCAGCTTCTCGAACATCTTGGTCAGCACCGCATGCGCCGCCTCGACCCCGCGGTTGAGCGTCTTGCCGCGATCGGTCGCGTCATAGGCCGCGGTGTCCGGGAAGGCGGCGCGGATGCGCTGCAGGATGGCCTCAGCCTGGAGCGGGCGTGAAATGGTGTCGGTGGCTCCTAGCGCCCAGGCCTGCATGGTGCCGTGATGCAGGGCGTCCGCGAGCACGAACAGCCGCGGCATCGAACGATAGGCGTCGCCGCGCAGCTTGTTGCGGACCCGCTGCACGCTGTCGGGCGAGCGCAGGTTGATGTCGACCACGAGGCCGGAGAGATCGCGCGAGGGCTGGGCGGGGATCTCGTCCGTCTTCACCGTGGAGACGTCGCCGACCGCTTTCAGGATGCTGGCGAGCTCGCTGCTCCCGTCGCTCCGATCGGAGGCGAGCAGGAGCCGGCGTTTGGCGGCGGATTTGGCTGTGGCGTTCATGGCTTCCCCACAAGGACCGGAAACTCGGGCGTATTGGCCGATGAGCCTAAGCCGGATCAGGTTCTCTGGCCCTTAAGAGGCGTGCTCAATGGAACCTTGGGGAATTGCACGCAATTTTACGGATTGGGGTTCAGGGGGGAATTTCACAACCGGCCAAACAACCCCATGCACAGTAGAACGGGCATTGATGGAAAAGGGGAATTTTCTCTCCGTCATGGCCGGGCTTGTCCCGGCCATCCACGGCCTTGGGCTAGACGTGCGAAGAACGTGGATGCCCGGGACAAGCCCGGGCATGACGACGAAATAAATACCGAGCGCACCCAAAACCAATCCGCCGGAGGGCATGCCCTCCGGCGGATCAGCTCATTCAGCCATAGCGGCTCGGCTTACGCCTTCATGCTCGCCTTCACGGCCTCCGCGGTGATCGGTAGCGCCCGGACGCGGGCGCCGCTGGCATTGAAGATGGCGTTGCCGATGGCCGGCGCGACCACGGTGACCGCGGGCTCGCCGACGCCGGTGGCCTTCTCGCCATTTGCGATCACGGCGATCGCGACCTCGGGCGTCTGACTCATGCGCAAGGGCGTGTAGCCATCGAAATTGGTCTGCTCGATGCCACCGTCCTTCAGCGTCGCCTTCTCGTACATCGCAAGCGACAGGCCCCACAGCGCCGCACCCTCGACCTGGGCGCGGACATTGTCGGGATGCACCTGCGTGCCGACGTCGGTTGCGACCGTGAGCTTCTTCACGGTCACCTCCCCCGACGGCGCGACGGCGACGTGAGCCACGCACGCCGTCCAGCTCGCGGTCGCCCGCTCCTGCGACGAGACGCAGGCGACGCCCATGCCCTCGCCTTTCGGCAATTGCTTGGTGCCGTAGCCAGACAGTCCCATCGCGGCGAGCAGCGTGTTGCGCAAGCGCTGCGCGCCGCCGTCGTTCTTGCCGGCACCGTCGAGCAACGAGATGCGGAACTGGGCGGGATCCTTGCCCGTCGCCGCCGCGATCTCGTCGATCATGCTTTCGACCGCCCAGAAGGTCCAACCCGGCGCCACCGAGCGAAGCTGGCCGGACGGCGTGGCGTTGTGCGCGAGCTCGTTCTTGATCGCGCGCACATAATGGTTGGGCACGGTGTAGAAGAAGTCCGCCCCGTTCACCGTAAAGGAGTCGAGCGGGCCCTTCTTGTCGACCGAGGGCGTCAGGAAATCGGGGATTCCCCAGCGCGCGGTCGGCCAGGCCGAGACCACGTCGTGGCTGATCGCAATGAGCTTGCCATCGCCGTCCACGCCGGCCTTCACCTTTTGATAGGTGAGCGGACGCGAGAAATCCATCGTCATGTCGTTCTCGCGCGAATAGATCACCTTCACCGGCTTGCCGACGGCCTTGGCCGCCTGCACCGCCGGAATCATCATGTCGGCATCGAGACGCCGGCCGAAGCCGCCGCCCAGCCACATCTGGTGCATGACCACGAACTTCGGATCGATCCCGGCCGCCCCCGCCGCAATCGCGCCGGAGCGCGTCGCGAACTGGTTGCCGGAATAGATGTGCAGGATGTCGCCCTTGAACTCCGCAGTGGCGTTCATCGGCTCCAGCGGCGCGTGGATGTTGATGCTGGTGGTGTATTCCGCCTCCACCACCTTGGCCGCCGAACCGAAGGCTGCATTGGGATCGCCGTCCTTGACGAAGAACTGGCCGGAATCGTCCAGCTTCTGGAGCCGCTTGGCCTCGTCGAGCAGCGACTCGCTCGACAGCTTCGCGTTCGGACCCGCGTCATAGGCGATCTTCAGCGCCTGCGCGGCCTTCTTGGCGTTGGCGTAGGTGCTGGCGACGGCGACGACCCAGCCCGACGTCGTCCCGGTCTTGTCGTCGAGCGTGACGGCCTTGATGAAGCCCGGCACCTTCTTTGCCGCGCTATCGTCGACCGATTTCACGGTGGCGCCGAAGCGCACCGGCGGCGTGACCAGGGCGCCATAGGCCATGCCCGGCAGCATCACGTCGATGCCGTACTTGGCCGTGCCGTTGGTCTTGGAGGGGATGTCGAGCTGCGGAACCGAGACGCCGATCATGGTGTACTGGTCCGGCGATTTCAGCTTGATCGCCTTCAGCTCGTCGGGCGTGAAGGTTTTCGTCGCCTTGCCGCTTTTCACGACATCGGCAAACGACATCTGCTTCTTCGATTTCGGATGCACGATCATGGAATCGCGCACCACGAGCTCCGATGCCGGCACGCCCATGGCGGCGGCGGCACCTTCAGTCAATGCGATGCGCCCGGCCGCACCGGCCCGGCTCATCGCTTCGAAGTTCATCATGGTCGACCAGCTGCCGCCGGTGATCTGCGCGCCGAGCACGGGATCGTTGAACTTGGGATCGTTGGAGGCGAGCTGCACGCGCATGTCGCTCCATTTCGCGCCCAATTCCTCGCAGACGATCTGCGCCATGGTGGAGGCGATGTGCTGGCCCATATCCGCCTTGCCGCAGGTCACGGTGACCAGCCCGTCCGGCGCGATCGCGTACCAGACGCTCGGCTCGAAATTGGCGGGCGCGGCGGCTGCCGATTCGATGCCGGGCACGCCGGCATAGCCGAGCACGAGGCCGGTCGCGGCGGTGCCGACGAGGAAGGAGCGGCGGCTGAGATCCGTCGTCTCGGGTGTCAATTTCTTCACATGCTCGTTCATGTGGGCCTCCGCTCGCTCGAGGTGGCCGAGGCGGTGCGCATCTCGGATGCGGCGCGCATGATCGCCTTCTGGATCCGCGAATAGGTCATGCAGCGGCAGAGATTGCCGTCCATATGGGCGACCACCTCTTCCTTGGTTGGATTGGGATTCTTGGCGAGCAGCGAGGCCGCCTGCATGATCTGGCCGGACTGGCAATAGCCGCATTGCGGCACCTGCTCGGCGATCCAGGCCTTCTGCAAGGGATGATCGCCCTTGGCGGAGAGACCTTCGATGGTGGTGATCTTCTTGCCGGCGACGTCACTGAGCATGGTCTGGCACGAGCGCACCGCTTCGCCGTTGACGTGCACGGTGCAGGCCCCGCACAGCCCGGCACCGCAGCCGAACTTGGTGCCGGTCATCTGCAATTGCTCGCGGATCGCCCAGAGGAGCGGCGTATCGTTCGCCGCATCCACGGACAGACTCCGCCCGTTGATGGTGAGAGTTGGCATAGGCGTCTTCCCCTGCCGGTGCATGAAGCCGCTTACGGCGGCAACTTGAATGGCGGACGCCCACCGGGCTGGCGTCAGCCTTGCCGGCGAGAATGATCGCGTTCCGACGCGGAGGCAAACGCAATTTGGAACGAGTCGAAAAAACGACCGCCACACTCGCTCGTTGTGCGCCGCGCCAAAGGCCGCGACGCAGCCACTGGACACAACAGCGCGTGCTCCGGCATGCGTGCCATCGCATTCAGGCAGTTTCTTCGAGGTAACTTGGCGAGCTAAGGTGCAGCCGCACGCAAACCTTACCCTCCCTGGAGGGGAAGGGTCGATCGCGCGGAGCGCGAGCGGGGTGGAGTGATCTCTCCACACGAACACTGTTGGAGGTGGAGAGACCGTCACCCCACCCCGTCTCACATTTCGCAGCGCTCCATGTGAGCCGACCCACGGGCGAGCTGCGCTCGTCCCGGACCCCTCCAGGGGAGGGTGAAGCACCGAGTTGGTGGCGAGAAAAGAAAGGGCCGGAAACAATGCCGGAGATCAATCGCGACGGCGTCAACATCTACTACGAGGTTCATGGCAACGGGCCGCCGCTGCTGCTCACCCACGGCTATTCCTCGACCTCGGCGATGTGGCATGGGCAAATCGACGCGCTGGCGAAGGACCACACGCTGATCCTGTGGGACATGCGCGGCCACGGCCAGTCCGATTACCCTGACGATGCGAGTGCTTATAGCGAAGTCCTCACGGTCGGTGACATGGCGGCGATCCTCGATGCGGTCGGCGCCAAGCGCGCCATCATCGGCGGGCTTTCGCTCGGCGGCTACATGTCGCTGGCGTTCTACCGCGCACATCCACAGCGGGCCCGCGCGCTGCTGATCATCGACACCGGCCCCGGCTTCAGGAAGGACGATGCGCGCGAAGCCTGGAACGCGCGGGCGCTCGCCACCGCCGACCGGCTCGACCGCGAAGGCCTCGAGGTCTTGAAAGCGGCGACGCGCGAGCGCGCCACCGCGAGCCATCGGGGCGCCAGGGGCCTTGCGCTCGCCGCGCGCGGCATGCTGACCCAGCGCGATGCGCGCGTGATGGAGCTGTTGCCTGAGATCAAGGTGCCCAGCCTGATCGTTGTCGGCGCCGACGACACCCCGTTCCTCGCCGCGTCCGACTACATGGTGGCGAAGATTCCCGGCGCACAAAAGGTCGTGATCCCCGCCGCCGGCCACGCCGTCAACATCGATCAGCCCCAGGCTTTTGTTGACGCGGTCGTGCCTTTCCTGAAGAACTTGCCGGCATAGGCCGATCGAGCAGGGACACAGGCGATGAAGCTGATGATGCTGGCTGCGGGGACGATGTTGCTGTCGCTATCCGCACAGGCCGAGCCGATCGGCGCCGTGCCGCAGCGCCAGCCTTTCGTCACGACCTTGTCGAACAACATTCCGCTCGCCTTCGGCATGGATGCCGAACAGACCGCGCGCGCCCTCGGGCAGCAGCTGCAATATGTGCGGGGACGTCCCGGCCACGAGATCTATCTCGCCTTGCGCAACATCGGCGGCAGCGGCCTGATCCCCTATCGCCATCGCCTGTTTCTGCAGTTCCGTCACGGCCGGCTGGCCGGATGGAAGGAGGACTACGGCGAGAACTGGATGTGGGAGTAGTGTTGAGCGCCGATATTCCGGATCGTCATGGCCGGGCTTGTCCCGGCCATCCACGTTCTCTCGGGCTGAGAGCTGAGACAAGACGTGGATGCCCGGGACATAGGCGAGCGAAGCGACGCCGTCCTTCAGACGGCTATGCCCGGGCATGACGAGTTTGCAGAGCGGCCGTAGTTCTCGATCAAGGACCAACCAAGAAGGACAACCCGCGTGGGACAGGACATCAAGCTGACGGCCTCGGACAATTTCCAGCTCGGCGCCTATCGCGCCGATCCCGCCGGCACGCCGAAGGGCGCGGTGGTGGTGATCCAGGAGATCTTTGGGGTCAATCACCACATCCGCTCGGTCTGCGACCGCCTTGCCGGGGAAGGCTATGTCGCGATCGCACCGTCGATCTTCGATCGGACGGCGCCGAACTTCCAGTCGGGCTATTCGCCCGACGAGATCGCAGAGGCGCGCAAGTTCGTGGCCAATCCGGACTGGGCCGCGATGCTGCGCGACACGCAAGCTGCGATCGATGCGGTGAAGAGCGTCGGGCCCATCGGCATCATCGGCTTCTGCTTAGGCGGCAGCATCGCCTTCGTCGCGGCGACCCGACTGACCGGCCTGAAGGCGGCAATCGGCTATTACGGCGGCGCTGTCGTGCGCTTCGCCGACGAGGTGCCGAAGGTGCCGACCCAACTGCATTTCGGCGAGAAGGATGCCGGCATTCCGCTCGCCGATGTCGAGACCATCAAGACCAAGCGGCCCGAGGTCGAAGTTCACATCTATCCGGGCGCCCAGCATGGTTTCCATTGCGACGAGCGCGCCAGCTACGACAAGGCCAGCGCCGACATCGCCTGGCCGCGCAGCATGGCGTTTTTTGCGAAGCATTTGAGGTAGAGCCCCGCCTCTTTCCACCGTCATTCCGGGACGCGCCGACAGGCGCGGGCCCGGAATCCATCAGGCGGCAGAGTTGGTGGAGGAATGGATTCCGGGTTCGCGCTAACGCGCGCCTCGGAATGACGAGGGGAGAGAGTCTTAAAACCAGCGCTCGCCGACGAACACGGTGTCGCCGGGCGCGAGCGGTGTGCCGAGCGGCACCACGGCGCGCATGGCGCCGCCGTTCTCGGTGTGCGTGACGGTGACCATGTCGCGCTTGGCGCGCGGCGAGAAGCCGCCGGCGATGGCGACCGCGCTCTCGACCGTCATGTTCGGCACGTAGGGATATTGGCCGGGCGCGAGGACCTCGCCGAGGATGAAGAACGGACGATAGGTCTCGATCTCGACCGCCACCGAAGGCTCGCGGATGTAGCCGTTGCGCAGGCGTGCAGCGATCTCACCGGCCAACCCCGCCGTGGTGCGGCCGCGCGCGGGCACCGCGCCGATCAGCGGCATGGTTATGGAGCCGCCGGCGTCGATCGCATAGCTGTTGGTGAGACCTTCCTGGCCGTAGACCACGACGCGAAGCTTGTCGCCGGCGTCGAGATGATAGGAGGTGCCATTGCGCACCGGCACCGCCATCGGCGCGGCGTAGCCGACCGGCATCGGTGCGGGCGAAGCGGCAAAAGAATTGCTGAGCGCTGCGATCGCGCCACCGCCGTTGTTGGCGACGACGACCGGCCGCGGCGCATTATAGGGCTGGCCATAGGCCATGGCATCGAGATCGGGACGAGGCTGCACCATCGCGACGGGAGTTGCGGTCTGCATGCAGCCGCCCAAAGCGAGCGCGGCGGACGCTGCCAAGGACGCCAAGTTCGACCATCGAAACGCGCGTGCAACCGGCACCGGACCCATCCTCGAAACGAGACAGCTCCAGTGATGCACCGGTTATGGTTAATAAAGCGTTGAGTGGAGGCTCCAACCCTCCCCTGGAGGGGGAGGGTCGATCGCGCGCAGCGCGAGCGGGGTGGGGTGATCTCTCCACTCGGGCAGTGTGGACGTGGAGAGACTGTCACCCCACCCCGTCTCACATTTTCGCTGCGCTCAAATGTAAGCCGACCCTCCCCCTCCAGGGGAGGGTAAGAGGCAGCTCGGTTACGCGCTCACGCGAGCTCAATCCCGGGAATAGCCGATCAGCGGTTTCCGCGGGCGGAACAGGATCATCAGGAGGATTCCCAGAATGCCGAGGACGGCGAAGACCGGCTGCTCCAGCACCAGGCGGATCACCGATGTCCAGAGCCAGGGCGCCTTGGCCTCGACCCAGGTGCGGAAGGCCGATTGGCTGGCCTGATTGATGTCGTTCCAGAACTGGCCGAAGCGGGTGAATTTGAGGGTCTGGTCGGCCACCCAGCGGGCGCCGTCATAGACCATGAAGATGAACCCGCCGGCGAGCAGCAACAGCCCAATCAGTCGGAAAAAGCCGCGGATCATGCCTCACCTACGATGGCCGTACGAGCGGACGACCTTTTCGGAACGATGCCAGCCAATAGCCGGCCGACGGCAGAAATTCAACCTCTTCAGGGCGTTACGGCACTCATCCAGGCCGCCAAAGGCGCGTTTCCGGCGCCCGAAAGCGTTGACGGTGCGAAAGACCATCTCTATAAGGGCGCCAACTGGCGGTGGGCGCAATCCCGCCGCCGCTGTTCTTTGAGCAGTTGCAGGCACCCTGGGCTTCAGGACTCATCCGAGCTTGAAGACACCTTGGAGCCTCAGAGACAGCCGCAAGGCGGTCGCTCATGTTCCGGGAACGGCCCAGCAACCGAACACCCTAAATCCGAGCGTCGATTCCGCGGTCAAGCAAGCCGGCGCTACCCGACCAAGACGCGACCGGTACCCGCAAAGGACATTGAGACCATGGCCAATACCACTTCCGCCAAGAAAGCGACGCGCAAGATCGCCCGCCGCACCGCCGTCAACAAGTCGCGCCGCACCCAGATGCGTGGCGCCGTGCGCAACGTCGAGGAAGCCATCAAGAGCGGCGACCGCGCCGCTGCCGTGAAGGCGCTCGCGACGGCCGAGCCCGCCTTGATGCGCGCCGCCCAGCGCAACATCATTCACAAGAACAACGCCAGCCGCAAAGTCTCGCGCCTCACCGCGCAGATCGCCAAGCTCGCGAAGTAAATCTTGCTAAGTCATCTTGGCGACATCGCCTGATCGGTCGATCCGGTCAGCGCGTCAAACAGCCCGGCCTCGCGCCGGGCTTTTTCGTTGGCTGTCAAATTTACGCAAGCAGTCGCGCGAGGCTCACGCGTCGCTTGGACGATTTGCATCGTCCGTCAGTCTTCGTTCCGTAATTTTACCTGCTGATGTTCTGCAACAGCGGAAACTTCACTGCGTTGCAAAAAACCCCTGTGAGGCGGGCGCGAATTGAATCGGTGGCGGACGAGAGTTCTGCACACCGTAGATTCACAGGAATGCGTGTGACGATGGAGTTACCCTGTGAAACGAGACTCAAAAAACGATGTCTCGTTAATCACTTATCGACATAGCGACCGCAAGCATTTGGAAAATTCGGCCCGCGCGTCGAACGCGTGACAAATTTGTAAAAAAAATCGGCGGTGGCGGAGAATTGTCACATGAGGTCCGGCATTTTCGATTCTGTGCACGAATCCAAAAACTTGCTCCGAGCCTGTGCACAACCCACGTGCGACGTTAACTGACGTCAAGTTTTTTTGCTGGCTCAAGTGTGAATCAATTCGTTGCGAGTCTTTCCGCTTAGTGTATTCCTTAGGTCGTCAGCGGCGCCCACGATCTTGAGACCAGCGCGGTATCGGAAACGGGGCGAGCGTGCAAATCGGCGGCGATGTGCACGTAGGCGACGCTTCAACAAGTGATTGTCGGACGAATCCACAGCAATGTGGGAAGGGTAGTACTTTGTCTGAATGTCTCCAAGCGGGTTCTTATCCATCCCGTCGCGCCAAGGCGTACAAGAGAGACATCGCGAAGCTATCCCGGCACACAAGGTGGCGAAGTCGAACGGACGGCTAGTACATTTGGGCAGGCATCCGCGACAGGAGTACGGCGCGGTTGTCTTCAGGACACGCAGGACCTTGTCGTGAGCGATCACGGCAGGACGGGGAGGTATCATGTCTTACGGACTCAACGCGGTATTTCAGCACGTTTCCTTTTCCAACGATGCCGTTTCAGCTCCGTCGGATCTCCAGCCTCCCGCGTGTGACGGAGCGCCGAGTACGCGCTGACCTCGCGACCCCTCCATCTCTGACATCGCTGATCTGACCCGCGGCGTTCGCGCCGAACGGTCGAGCTATGCCCGACGATGGACTCGCTCGAGGTCGCGCCACTTCAGGGACCGTGGCAAGAACCCTGCATGGCGCTCACAAACGCAACTATATCTCTCAAGAGAAGTTTTCTGACGATGACAATGGAACAGGATCGCTGGTCACGCGTGAAGGGTCGGCTGCGCTCGAGCGTTGGCGAGGACGTCTACACCAGCTGGTTTGCACGCATGGATCTGGAAGGCGTGCAGGACGAGAGCGTGCGGCTCTCGGTGCCGACGCGGTTCCTGAAGAGCTGGATTCAGGCCCATTATGCCGAGCGCGTGCTGTCGTGCTGGCAGGCCGAGATGCCGGAAGTGCATCGCATCGATCTCACGGTGCGCTCCGCCGTGCGCCCCTCGGCGCAGCCGAAGGAAGCGCCGGTGCCGGTCGAGGCGCGCCGCGCGCCGACGCCGGAATTGCGTTCGACCGCGACCGCGCCGGTCTCGGCCAATCACGACGCGCTCGGCGGCTCGCCGCTCGATCCGCGCCTGACCTTCGCCAGCTTCGTCGTCGGCCGCTCCAACACGCTGGCCCATGCGGCCGCGCGCCAGGTCGCCGAAGGGCGTCGGGGCGACCCCGTGATGTTCAACCCGCTCTACATCCATGCCGGCGTCGGCCTCGGCAAGACGCATCTCTTGCAGGCCGTGACCTGGGCCGGCAATTCCGGCAACGAGCGCAAGGTGCTGTATCTCACGGCCGAAAAATTCATGTACGGCTTCGTCGCCGCGCTGAAGACGCAGACGGCGCTGGCCTTCAAGGAAGCGCTGCGCGGCATCGACGTGCTTGTCATCGACGACCTCCAATTCCTGCAGGGCAAGTCGACGCAGGCCGAGTTCTGCCACACGCTGAACGCGCTGATCGACGCCGGCCGCCAGGTCGTGATCGCGGCCGACCGTCCGCCGTCGGATCTGGAGAGCCTCGACGATCGCGTCCGCTCGCGGCTCGCCGGCGGGCTCGTGGTCGAGATGGGATCGCTCGGCGAGGAGCTGCGCCACGGCATCCTGAAGTCGCGCGTCGCGGCGGCCCGCGCCCATCACGCCACGTTCGAGGTGCCCGAGGAGGTGCTGCATTATCTGGCGCGCACCATCACCCATAACGGCCGCGACCTCGAAGGCGCGATCAACCGCCTGCTGGCGCATTCCAAGCTCAACAACCGGCCGGTGACGCTGGAGATGGCCGAGCACGAGGTGCGCGACCTGGTGCGGCCGCAGGAGCCCAAGCGGATCAAGATCGAGGACATCCAGCGCGTGGTGGCGCGGCAGTATAATGTCAGCCGCTCCGACCTCTTGTCCTCGCGCCGCACCGCCAATGTGGTTCGCCCGCGCCAGGTGGCGATGTATCTCGCCAAGACGCTGACGCTGCGCTCGCTGCCCGAGATCGGCCGCCGCTTCGGCGGTCGCGACCACACCACCGTGCTGCACGCGGTGCGCAAGATCGAGGCGCTGGTCTCCAAGGACACCGCGCTGTCGGAGGAAGTGGAATCGCTGAAGCGCCAGCTTCAGGAATAAAGGCCTATTTCTTCTTTCACCTCTCCCCGCTTGCGGGGAGAGGTCGGATCGCTCTTGCGATCCGGGTGAGGGGGTACCGATCCAACGGCAGGCTCGCCCGCGGAGAGAAGCCCCTCACCCCAACCCTCTCCCCGTAAGAACGGGGCGAGGGAGCGCACCTACACCTGGGCGCGGTCTTCGTTTTGGCGCGGTAAATCGTGGGGAACTGGCCCCAATCCCTTGAATCCGCGGGGCATCCGCGGCACCTTGCGCGACCCAGACGGCTTTGGTCATATCGGCAGGAATGATCCGGCCTTGCGGGGTCTTCGGTGCCGTGGCGCGCGTCCCGCCGCCCGGCCTTCTCAACGCTGTGTTTTCCTAAGGGATCGGGCGAGTAGTGCAATGAAGGTTACGGTCGAACGCGCACAATTGCTGAAATCGCTGGGCCACGTCCACCGCGTGGTCGAGCGCCGCAACACGATCCCGATCCTCGGCAATGTGCTGGTGCGCGCCGAGAACGCGAAATTGTCGCTGAAGGCGACCGACCTCGACCTCGAAGTGACCGAGACGCTGCCGGCGGAAACCGCGACCGCGGGCTCCACCACCGTGCCGGCGCACATGTTCTACGACATCGTGCGCAAGCTGCCGGACGGCTCGCAGATCGTGCTGGAGGCCGACGGCGACCGCGCGGTGCTCGCGATCCGCGCCGGCCGCTCGCGCTTCACGCTGCAGACGCTGCCGGAGAACGATTTCCCGGATCTGGCCGCCGGCGACATGTCGCATTCGTTCTCGCTCGCCGCCAAGGACGTCAAGCGGCTGATCGACCGCACCCAGTTCGCGATCTCCACCGAAGAGACGCGCTATTACCTCAACGGCATCTATCTGCATGCCGCCGGCACGCCAAAGGCCGCCACCCTGCGCGGTGTCGCCACCGACGGCCACCGCCTCGCCCAGCTCGACCTGGTGCAGCCCAAGGGGGCCGAGGGCATGCCCGGCGTGATCGTGCCGCGCAAGACGGTCGGCGAGGTGCAGCGCCTGATCGAGGACACCGAGGCCGAGATGACGATCGAGCTGTCGCAGGCCAAGATCCGCTTCACCATCGGCAACGTCGTGCTGACCTCGAAGCTGATCGACGGCACCTTCCCCGATTACGGCCGCGTCATTCCGCAGAACAACGACAAGGAGCTCGTGGTCGACAAGAAGGATTTCGAGAACGCGGTCGACCGCGTCTCCACCATCTCCAGCGAACGCGGCCGCGCCGTCAAATTGTCGCTGTCGGCGGGCAAGCTGGTGCTCTCGGTGACCAATCCGGATTCCGGCAGCGCGACCGAAGAGCTCGAGGTCGAATACGCCTCCGACGCGCTCGATATCGGCTTCAACTCCCGCTATCTGCTCGACATCGCCGCCCAGATCGAAGGCGACGTCGCCACGCTCCGCCTCGCCGACCCCGGCTCGCCGACCCTGGTGCAGGACCGCGACGACAAGAGCGCGCTGTACGTGCTGATGCCGATGCGGGTGTGAGACGATTTCTCTCTTTTCGTCATGGCCGGGCTTGACCCGGCCATCCATCAAGCAAGATGACCTATTGGGTGTACATTCTCGCCAGCAAGCCCGGTGGAACGCTCTACATCGGCGTCACGAACAATCTGGTCAGGCGCGTCTATGAACATCGCGAAGGTCTGGCAGACGGTTTCACCAAACGCTACGGGGTGAAAACCCTGGTCTATTTCGAGGCACACGACACGATCGCCGCTGCCCTTCAGCGCGAAAAGAACATGAAGCACTGGTCACGCGAGTGGAAGATCGACCTGATCGTGAAAAGCAATCCCGCGTGGCAAGACCTATATGATGAAATAGCCCGCTGACGCGGCCGATGGATTGCCGGGTCAAGCCCGGCAATGACGAGCTAGCATGACCCCCTCCCGCATTCATCGGCTGACGCTGACGCATTTTCGCAATTACCGAGCGGCGGGGCTCGAGACGGCGGCTGATCTGGTGGCGCTGGTCGGGCCGAACGGGGCGGGCAAGACCAATTGCATCGAGGCGATCTCGTTCCTGTCGCCGGGCCGCGGCCTGCGCCGGGCGACGCTGGAGGATGTCGCCGACAACCAGGGTGACGGCTCCTGGGCGGTGTCGGCGCAGGTCGAGGGCGCGCTGGGGCTGGCGACGCTCGGCACCGGCATCGATGCGCCGCGCGCGGACACCACGGTCAGCCGGCGCTGCCGCATCGACCGCGAGCCGGTGGGCTCGGCCAGCGCCTTCGGCGATCATATCCGCATGGTGTGGCTGACGCCGGCGATGGACGGGCTGTTCATGGGCGCAGCGTCCGAACGGCGGCGCTTCTTCGACCGTCTCGTGCTCGCCATCGACAGCGAGCATTCCAGCCGCATCAACGCGCTCGAGCGCTCCTTGCGCTCGCGCAACCGCCTGCTGGAGACGCGCAATTACGACGACCATTGGTGCGACGCGATCGAGCGCGAGACGGCCGAGCTCGCCGTCGCGGTGGCGGCCACGCGCGGCCAGACCGCGGCAAGGCTCACCGGCATGCTCAACGCGCGCACGCAGGCATCCGCATTTCCGTCCGCTCAAATCGCGCTCGACGGCTGGATGGAGAACGCGCTGCTCGAGGAGACCGCGACCTCGGTCGAGGACCGCTACCGCCAGATCCTGCGCGACAACCGTCCGCGCGATGCGATCGCCGGCCGCACCACCGACGGCCCGCATCTCACCGACCTCCAGGTGATCTACGCGCCGAAGCGCATGCCGGCGCGCGATGCCTCCACCGGCGAGCAGAAGGCGCTGCTGATCGGCCTCGTACTGGCGCATGCGAGCCTCGTCGCCGAGATGACCGGCATCGTGCCGCTGCTGCTGCTCGACGAGGTGGTTGCGCATCTCGATCCGAACCGCCGGGCGGCGCTGTTCGAGGAGCTGAAGAAGCTCGGCGCGCAGGTGTGGCTGACCGGTGCGGATCCTGCCGCCTTCGCCGAGATCGGCGCGGGGGGCGAAGTGTTTGACGTCGAGAGCGGACGAGTCTCGGCCCGCGGCTAGGCCGCCACATTGAACCCGCCTGTTCCAGATCGCGACTAGCTGCTTGAGGCCGCAAGAAGCGGCCATCGCGCAGCACTCGGACATGCGCGATATCCTTCGCGATATTTTTGGAGCATGAGCATGACGGCGGTGAGGCATGGGGCGCAAGCCCCGGCACGATGGCAGTTGTTTGCGTGCGGCTTCGCCCTGCTTGCGATGTGCATGCTCGCGGCCAGCGCCGGTGCCTCGCTGCCGCATCTGTTTCCGACGACGCTCACGCTGGATTCCGATGCCAAGCTGCCCGCACCGACCCGCTACACTTACAGAGGGATCCACACCACGCTGATGCAGGGCGTCGACGCGCCGCTCCGCGTCAGGCTGGAGGCCACCGTGCCCGCAGGGCTCAGCGACGTGCTCGCCTTCTACCGGACCGAGCTTCGCAAGCTCGGCTGGCAAGAGCAGCATGATGGCGCCGTGGTCAACGCCGATCACGTCCGGCTCGCCTTCGTCTCGCCGCTGGGGCCGGCCGCGCTGAAGCTCGCCCGCAAGGATTCCGGCACCTCGGTTCATCTGGTGCAGAAGAACGCGGACATGGCGATGAAGGCGAACGTGCTGCCCGAGCCCGGCCAGGCGAAGCTGGTGTTCAGCAATATCGGCGACAAGGAAGCGGTCCTCACCATCAACGAGCGGACCATCCCGCGTCCGGCCGGCGCGAATGCCGTCGCGCTGGACCTCGCGCCGGGCGAATATTCGTACAGGCTGGCCGTCCCGGGCCAACCCGCCACCACGAACATCCTCACCGCCGCCGCCGGCGACACCTGGGAGCTCACGGTCGGGCGCGACGGTGACGCCTGGCCGCCGTTGCAGCTGTACTGAGCCTGTTGAACCTCTCCGGTTCCCGGCGCGACTTCTCGTCTGAGGCCGCGCCGACGGCGCCGCAGCCCGCCAATGCGCAAAGGCATGACGACCCGCGCGACATCCAGGAGTTTTTTGACGATGCCGATGATCCGGCGCGGGGCGCAAGTCCCGGCAAGATGGCTGCTGCTTGCCTGCGGCATTCTCGCGATAGTGATCCCCTCGCGTCCCGCCGGCGCGGCAGATGATGGCATCGTCGACGTCCATACGCTGCCGCGGCTCGACGGTGCGGTGGAGGACACTTCGCGTCCCGACACCTATCGCGTGATCTACACCGTGCCGACCCCGCTTGCCGCCACGTCGGACGCCACCAGGAAGCTGCTGAGCGCCGACGGCTGGGTGCCCTATATGTATCCGCTGGATGAGAGAAGCGCAGCGTTGACTTTCAAGAAGGGACGGCAAGGGCTGCGCGTTTCCTTCACACAGGCGCGCGGGCGACCCGACCAGTCCGCCGTGTTCTACACGCCGAACCGGATCTATGCGAACGTGCCCTTTCCGGAAGGTGCGATCGATCTCGTGTTCGACGAGACCCGGCCCTATCTCAGCTGCATCGCGCCCGGCGCGCTCGATGCGACCGCAGCATTCTTTACCAAGGACATGGCGGCGATGGGGTGGCGCAAGCTGAACCCAGAGACGGCCTTGCGCTGGCCGAACGCCGATCTTGCCGGGACCGTTCCGAACGGCGTTCGCGTCTTCTACGACCACCCCGATCGCGACGCGACGCACGTCTACCAGAAGCCGGTGATGCTGACCCTGACGCGCCGCGACGATGGCCGCACCAATGTCGAGATCCGGGTCGCGCCGTTCGCGCTGCCGGAGGTGCTCGAGGCCGACGACGACATGGCCGGTCTGCCGCGGCCGAAGTCGACCAAATCTGCGCGGGGCCTCGGCAGCGCCAGCTCGAACAAGCGCGAGATCTCGGCCGCCGCGATGGCCGAGCTGCCCGCCGTGCGCGCCTTCTATCAGCGCGAGCTCGCCGCGCGCGGCTGGCAGGAGGATGGCAGCGCACCGCTCGCGCCCGGCGACGAGGTGGCGATCAAGATCTCCAACTCTGATGAAACCGGCGTGCTGCGGCTCGGCCGCAAATATGATTTCACCATGGTCAGCCTGACCGCGCAGGTGAAGGAATCCGCGCTCGCCGCCCGCGCCAAGGCGAAGAAGGAGGCCGACGCGAGATTCCTGAGCGATGCCTTGGGTACGGCTCAGCAGCTCATTGCGGCCGATGATATCAGGCGCAAGACGCAGGCCGCCTCCCTGTCGGACGCCCCGCTCACCGCGCTCGCTGACAGCAAGACGCCGGTGCCGCTGCCCGAAAACGCCGAAGCCGTGACGTTCGAAGGCGGCGACGGCCACCTGGAATTCTCCTCGGCGTCGAGCGTGAAGGCGCTCAGCAGCTTCTATCGCACCGCGCTGAAGAGCTCGGGCTGGAAGGAGCAGCCCTCCGTCATCAACCAGCCGAACATGGCGGTGATGGCGTTCTCGAAGGGCGGCAAGTCGATCTCGATGACGGTGATGCAGATGGGCCCGAAGGTGAATGTCCGCGCCGACGGATCGGGCCTGGTGACCGAAGCGGCCAAGCCTGCGGCCGGCGCGGCGGTGGAGATTCAGGCCAAATCCGCCGAGCCGCTCAAGCCCGATCCTGAGTCCCCGCTGCCGGTGCCGACGCAGCGTTCGTCGAAATCGCTCGCCACCACCAAGATACCCGGAGGCGAAGCGCCGCTCCGCCGCGAGCTCGAGGCCCGCATCCCCGCTTCGCTCGACGAAGTCCTCGCCTTCTACCGGGCCGAGCTTGCAAAGCTGGGCTGGCAGGAGAGAGCCGACGGCGCGATCGTGTCCGCGGAACGCGCGCAGATCGACTTCACCTCGCCGCAAGGTCCCGCCATGCTCAAGCTCGGCCGCGCCAAGGGCGAGACCACGGTCAGCCTGGCGCAGAAGAATGCCGATGTCGCGGCCAAGGCCGAGATCATGCCGAAGGCGGGACAAGCGCGGCTCATGCTCGGAAATATGGCAGCGAACGAGGCCGCGCTGACGATCAACAAGCAGACTGTGAAGATCGCAGCCGGCGCCGGCGGCCCGCAATCACCGAAAGGCCCGATGCTCGACCTGCCGCCCGGCAAATACGCGTACGCGTTGCGCCTGCCCGGCCGGCCTGCGCGTAACGAGTCCCTGACCGTTGCCGCCGGCGAGGCCTGGGGCCTTCTGGTGGGCCCGAGCGGCGACGTGCTGCCGCTGCAGATGTATTGAGGCGCCACGAAGCAGGTGCGCTCCCTCTCCCGCTTGCGGGAGAGGGTTGGGGAGAGGGTGCTTCCGCATTGGGACAATCCCCAAGATGAGAAAGCCCTCACCCGGCGCGCGGGACGATGCTTCGCATCGCTCGGACGCGCCGATCCCGTAAGCGGGAGAGGTTGCACCGACGCTGTGGCCCGACCAAAACCGAACCTTTCACCCCGCAAAATCCACGGCTTTTCGAGGCAAAAAACTGCCCTCGAATCGGGCTTTTTGCGGCGCCCAGAATCGGCCCTCCGGCGCCTTGAAAACCGGCCGAAAAACCCTATCTGCTCAAAGGGTTGCCGGAGGATACTTTGCGCTAGGCGCAAGCGGTCTTTCATGGCACAAATAGCCCCGCAAATCAGCGCCTTTTGCGCCGCTGATTCGGGCGACATCTCGAAGGCCTCTCATGACAGAACCTGCTCGGCAGCACGCTGCCGAAAACGAGCCCTCCAACGCGAGCGATTACGGCGCGGAATCGATCCGCGTGCTCAAGGGACTCGATGCCGTCCGCAAGCGCCCGGGCATGTATATCGGCGACACCGACGACGGCTCGGGCCTGCACCATATGGTCTACGAAGTCGTCGACAACGCCATCGACGAAGCGCTCGCCGGCCATGCCTCGCGCGTCGAGGTGATCCTCAACGCGGATAATTCCGTCACCGTGCGCGACGACGGCCGCGGCATTCCCGTCGACATCCACAAGGGCGAAGGCATCTCGGCGGCCGAGGTCATCATGACACAGCTGCACGCCGGCGGTAAGTTCGACCAGAACTCCTACAAGGTTTCCGGCGGCCTGCACGGCGTCGGCGTCTCCGTCGTCAACGCGCTGTCGAGCAAGCTCGGCTTGCGCATCTGGCGTGACAACAAGGAGCACTATATCGAGTTCGCCCACGGCGATGCCGTGGCGCCGCTGAAGGTCGTCGGCGATGCCCCGGGCAAGCGCGGCACCGAGGTGACGTTCCTGGCCTCGACCGAGACCTTCAAGAACGTCGAATACGACTTCGCCACGCTCGAGCATCGGCTGCGCGAGCTCGCCTTCCTCAATTCCGGCGTCAACATCGTGCTCTCCGACATGCGCCACGCGGTCGAGAAGCGCGAGGAGATGTTCTATTCCGGCGGCGTCGAGGAGTTCGTCAAATATCTCGACCGCAACAAGAAGGCGCTGGTGCCGGCGCCGATCATGGTGCGCTCGGAAGCCAACGGCATCGGCGTCGAGGCCGCTTTGTGGTGGAACGACAGCTACCACGAGAACGTGCTGTGCTTCACCAACAACATCCCGCAGCGTGACGGCGGCACCCATCTCGCCGGCTTCCGCGGCGCGCTGACGCGCCAGGTCAACGGCTATGCCGAGGCCAATGCCAAGAAGGAAAAGATCGCGCTGACCGGCGACGATTGCCGCGAAGGGCTCACCGCCGTTCTCTCGGTGAAGGTACCCGATCCGAAGTTTTCGTCGCAAACCAAGGACAAGCTGGTGTCCTCGGAAGTGCGCCCCGTGGTCGAGAACGTCCTCAACGAGGCGCTTGCCGCCTGGTTCGAGGAGCACCCGAGCGAAGCCAAGATGATCGTCGGCAAGGTGATCCAGGCCGCGGCGGCCCGTGAAGCGGCGCGAAAGGCGCGCGAGCTGACGCGCAAGAGCCCGCTCTCGGTCTCCTCGCTGCCGGGCAAGCTCGCCGACTGCCAGGAAAAGGATCCGGCCAAGTCCGAGCTCTTCATCGTCGAGGGCGACTCGGCAGGCGGCAGCGCCAAGCAGGGCCGCAACCGCGAATTCCAGGCCGTCTTGCCGCTCCGCGGCAAGATCCTGAACGTCGAGCGCGTGCGTCCCGACAAGATGCTGTCGTCAGAGCAGATCGGCACGCTAATCACCGCGCTCGGCACCGGCATCAGCGACGAGTTCTCGGTCGAGAAGCTGCGCTATCACAAGATCATCGTGATGACGGACGCCGACGTCGACGGCGCTCACATCCGCACGCTGCTGCTGACGTTCTTCTACCGGCAGATGCGCGACATCATCGACGGCGGCTATCTCTATATCGCCCAGCCGCCGCTCTATAAGGTCTCACGCGGCAAGTCCGAGCAGTACCTGAAGGACGAGCGGGCGCTGGAAGACTATCTCATCGACGCTGGCCTCGATGATTGCGTGTACATCCCCGGCACCGGCGGCGACCGCTCCGGGCGCGATCTGCGCGCACTGGTCGACGACGCCCGCGTAGTCCGCAGCGTCCTGCGCAACCTGCACAGCCGCTATAACCGCAAGGTGGTCGAGCAGGCCGCCATCACCGGCGTGCTGAACAAGGAGATCTACGGCGATCCCGAGAAGGCGGCGGCCGCCGCGCAATACATCGCGAGCCGGCTGGACAACCAGGCCGAGGAGGTCGAGCGCGGCTGGGTCGGACAATTCATCGAGGGCCAGGGCTTCCTGTTCGAGCGCACCGTGCGCGGTGTCAAGGAAGCCGCCGTCATTGACGATGCGCTGCTTGGCTCGGCCGAGGCGCGCAAGCTCGACGAATACACGACCAAGCTCCAGGACGTTTACGCCCGCTCCGGCAAGCTGCGGCGCAAGGACTCAGAGCACGTGGTCCACGGCCCGGTCGATCTGTTCGAGGCCGTGACCGATTCGGGCCGCAAGGGCATCAGCCTGCAGCGCTACAAAGGCCTCGGCGAGATGAACCCGGAGCAGCTCTGGGAAACGACGCTCGACACCGAGGCACGCTCGCTGCTCCAGGTGAAGGTTAAGGAGGTCGACGAGGCCGACGACATCTTCACCAAGCTGATGGGCGACGTCGTCGAGCCCCGCCGCGATTTCATTCAGGAACATTCGCTGAGCGCGACGATCGATATTTGAGGGCTCGCTGCTTTGTCGAGCAACGCATATCTCTGACTCTATGACCAGGATCTCTGACTCGAATTGCGCACAACCTTGACTCTGTTACTTACTACCAAAGATTGAGATGACGCTGCACACGCAGCAATCGGCTACAATTAATGGCATCCCCAAGCATTTGGCTTCAAATAAAGTCAACATCGGCGCAAACGGCAGCAGCCGTACCTTTGTTGACGAATTAGTCGAACTGCTCGAACCCAGACAATGCGCAGATCGAATTAAATTTATGAAATTTGAGATAATGAGGCGGTCGCCCCTTGAG
This sequence comes from Bradyrhizobium sp. USDA 223, assembly GCF_044909005.1. Taxonomy (NCBI): domain Bacteria; kingdom Pseudomonadati; phylum Pseudomonadota; class Alphaproteobacteria; order Hyphomicrobiales; family Nitrobacteraceae; genus Bradyrhizobium; species Bradyrhizobium sp. USDA 223. The sequence goes on along the minus strand of NZ_JBIYDR010000001.1, from coordinate 6,762,088 downwards.
GGCGACAGCTCGAGCAGTTTCTGTCCCGTCTCTTTCGAATGGAAGGCTTTAGGGGCGTGGGCGGGCGAGTGATCGCTGAGCTGGTAGCATGGTGGGACACTTTTTTCGGATCGAACGCAGGCCGTATCCCGCGGCCGTCTAGCGTCATTCTGACAACGGACTGGTCTCTGCCCCGAGCGCACCTGAGCTTGCCCGGCGGGATGTAGCGACGCTGAAAGTCGTCGATCGTGCCGAAGGAACCCTCGCCCGTGGAGCGGAAATGAGCTCGCCCCTCGACGACGCCTGGATCGTTGGTAACTTACGGCTACGCCCTGCTGGGTTGCTGCCAGCACGCCACGCGCCCGCCTAACCAAAGTCGCTTTGCTGGCTGCAAATCCATTACGTTTAGCGGCGAGCTGAATTCCCCGTCTGTCGACGTGCTGGTCCGACGCCAGGGAGGCCAGCTAGGTCACCTCCCAAGGACTTGCCGCTGCGTCAGAGTTTTGCTGCAGTAGCGAATTGCATTTTGCAAACCCAGACGTTCTGATTGGACCTGAGGCCTGTTGCGTGTCCATTCATGCGGGTTAAGAACTCCTAAGCACAACTGCGAATTGAATTTCGGCGTGTTTCGTGCTGGTACTGTTGGAAGGCAGCCACCCGAGGGACCGATGAACGACAGCCTTTGTGGCGATAGCGAGAGGTTAACTCGCCATCTGTTAGAATATCGGATCGGGCCGGAGGATAGGGTAGTGAGTTTCCGCTTTGCCGCGCGAACCATGTTGGAGCTCGGCAAGGAGCTCATTAGCTCCGACGAGGTCGCGCTTTACGAATTGATAAAGAATGGCATCGACGCGGGCTCTCCGCGCGTTGAGATCAACGCTAGAGTCGTCCTGCCATATGCTGCGTACTCCGCCGCGCTGGAGAGCCTGGACGGGGGGATACAAACCCGAAGAGTTCTGACCGAGCTCCGCGCAAAAATACTCCCCGGAACGCCGACCGAGAGAACTGCTGCCTTTTTCGCGACCCTTGAGCCCGCCGTCGGCCGCGCCACTCGCTTTCGAGCGGCCCTGAAGGCTGCATACCGGCGACACAATTGGATCGAGATCAGCGATATCGGCGAAGGTATGTCGATGGAGACGTTGTCCGACGTCTATTTGACGGTGGGCACTCGATCGCGCCGACGCATGAACGTCGCGGGAGCAAGTTACCTGGGCGACAAGGGCGTCGGCCGCCTTTCAGCCATGCGACTTGGAAATTATCTTGAGGTAAAGACTTCAACCGCGGAAGAACGCCGTTGGAACAAGTTGCGGATCGATTGGACTTTGTTCAGTCACGAATCCGAACAATCAGTCGGCGACATCGACATAAAACCAAAGTTGGGCCCGGTCAAAGACGACAAAGCCGAGCAAGGTACCGTGATACGAGTCTCGGATCTCACCGTCGAGTGGAACGAGACCACCTTCGCAGCGCTCTTCCAGGGCAAAATTGCTCGGATGATCGATCCGTTCGTTCCTGGCCGCGGCAATAAACTTCTCAGGGTTCGCTTTAACGGTTCGCGCATAGCGATCCCTTCGATCCCTGCCGAGCTGTTAAAACAGGCTCACGCCACCTGCTTCGCGTCATTGACCTTCGAGGACAACGAGCCTGTTCTAGAGGGCACGGTAAGCTACCCCTATCGAAACGCATCGCGACCCATCGCGCAGCGCGGAGCGGAAGTTTACTCAATAACACAGAACGTCTTCCGACGACGTGGAAAGCGCGGCCATGCGGCGACGCTAGCGGCTCCGATCCGTCCCAAGGCTCTCAAAGATCTGGGACCAGTCGATGTCAAGGTCTATTGGTACAACCGACTTGTAGTCGAGAAAATCCCCGATCTGACGAACACGGTGAAAGAAACCCGCGACGAAATCCGTCGGTGGTCGGGCGGCCCAATGCTGTTCCGCTACGGTTTTCGGATCCTGCCTTACGGCGAGCCTGACGACGATTGGGTCGAACTAGACCGCAATGCGTTCGGACAATCGGGCTTCAAGCTGAACCGGCAACAGGTTATCGGCCGTGTAAGCGTTAAATCCGCACATACCGCGCTCAGCGAGCAGACTAATCGCGAGGGTCTTGTTGCGTCCGATGCGCAGCAAGCTCTGCGAACCATCGTTATGTGGCTGTTGCACGGAGAGCTTCGCGAGCTCATCAACACGGCAGACAAAGCAGAACAAATCAACCGGCGCGAAGCAGAGAAGCTATCGTTCGATTTTCGTGAAACTCAGGGAAGCGTGACGGAAGCCTTGGAGACGCTTCGTCGTCAAACCACGCCCCAGCAACGTGAGGCAGTTGACCGGCTCGGTAAGCTTGTGAAACTAATGGGCGACCAGTGTGAGAAGCTGGTCGGCAAGACAAACGAAGCCATCGACGATTCCGTCGAAGAGCGTGAGAAGTTTGTCCATCTCGCGGGCATCGGCCTCATGACTGAATTCATCTTCCACGAACTCGACAGGGCTGTCGGGCACACGATGGAGCTTTTGGCGAATGTCGACGGGTTGTCCCAGAAGGCCGCGCTCGAAGCACTCGAAATCCAGCTTCATACGCTTCAGAAGCGCGTGGCGGCATTTGACGAGCTTGCCGGAGAGAAACGTCAGACGAAATCAACCTTCGACCTTGGCGATACAGTTCGCCTCGTTCTGGAAAACCATCAAAATCAGTTCCGGCGTCACTCCATCAAGATCAACTTCGATTTCGAAGGCAAGTACAAGATCAATGCCGTGAAAGGCATGGTCATTCAGATATTGGAGAACCTGATCGCAAACTCGGTCTACTGGCTCAAGCAGCAGAAGAACCTAGAACCGAAGTTCAAGCCCGAGATTACGATCGATATAGATCCTGAGAGCAAAGCGATGACCGTGGAGGACAACGGTCCCGGCATCGATCCGCGCAGGCGCGAAACGATCTTTGAGCCCTTTGTCACTTCGAAGCCGCCGGGCCAGGGGCGAGGCCTAGGTCTCTATATCTCGAAAGAACTAGCCAGATATCACGACTGGCAACTGTACTTGGACGACAGGGTGGGCAGAGTGCGACTGGGAAGAATGAACATGTTCGTACTCGACATGGACGATGAGAGAAAATGATCCTTCAGGAGAACCTGCATTTCGCTATCAAGAACAGCAAGATTTCGAAGATTGCGGTGATAGATGACGCTTTCGATTTGCCCATAATCGACAACAAAAACGCTGGCCCATTATTGGAGCTTTTCGACGAAGAGACGTTCAAGGCGACCGCGGCAGAGGCCAATATCACGCCAGAATCCATCGACGGCGCCGTCGTGGCATTGGAAAGCTCTCAATATACCAGCGAGAAACTCCTATCTGTTCTGAGTGCGCTTTACCAGAAATTCGGCGAAAAGTTCGATGAACGTTTCAATCCGGGCGGAATCTTCGGGCATCAAGTCCCGAATCTGAAGCATCTCGCTCCCATCATGAGGCTTCTCAACACGTGCGATCCAAAGCCGGAGGTTGTGAAGTACGGGTCTAGCTTCGACGACTTCGAAGAAGCAAAAGATGTTGGACTGATCTTTATCGATGCATTTCTAGATCAGACTGTATCCGCGGAGAGCGCTCCACGCGCGAAAACGGCAGCCAAGAAGAACTCTTTAGAAGCAGTAACCGCGTTGATCCGCTCGCTCGGAAACAACGCGCCGTCGGTCATCTTGATGTCCTCGTCGGGCGAGGTCCGAAAGGAAGCAGAAAAATATCGCGCCGAAATTCAGACCGAAGAGAAAAAGGGATTGGTTTTCGCAAGTCGGTTTGGCTTTCTGGAGAAGACACGACTGAAGATCGTCGGCGACAAGGTCGGAGTGGAAGATGACGCCGCCGACGACCTTTTGGACATCTTCCAATCGTATCAATTCGGAAGATCAATGCATACGGCTCTTGAAACCTGGCTCTCGAGCGCCGAAAAGGCTGCTGCGGCGATGCGAGGTGACCTTCAGAGCCTGCATCTGAAAGATTTTGCGTACTTGGTACGCTTTCGGCTCCAGGAGGAAGGTCAGAGCCTCGTCGAGTACCTAGATTGGTTCTTCGGCGAGTGCCTCGTTGATACTTTGGGCAAGAAGATCGACGAAGCTTCTTCTTCTGACGAAGTCGTAGACTTCCTCAACTCGAAAGGAGCCGAGCTAATCGAGGGCGCCTATGAGGGTGCTACAGCGACTGTCGCCGATCTCTTCCACCGAGTGCGGATCGAGAGCCCTCGAAAAATTCGCAAAGGAGGTTTTTCGTCTCGGGGATCTCTTTATGGCCGGGAAGAAAACGATTGTCGCGATCATGACTCCTGATTGCGATCTGGTGCCCCGTGGAAAATCAAAAAAGCCAATCGCCTCGAAGGTCCTGTTGGTAAGCGGAGACATAAAGGAGTTCGACGCTCCGGAAACAACGGTTTCCGACTTCATCATGATTGATGGGAAGCCTCGCAATATCAAGTGGGATCCCAAGAAGATCGAGACCCGGGACTTCGATGGCTTTCCTGGGGAAGGGCTCAAGTACGTGGGGACGCTTCGTCCGCTGTATGCGCAGGAGCTCCAGCGCAATGTCCTCCACGACCTGGGCAGGGTTGGCGTCGCGACGGCTCCTGCGATCGGCGTGAAGGCCGCGGTATCCGTACACGTGCAAAAGAAGGCTGGCGAAAAAGAGAAGATCGCGCTCGGTAACACGAAAGCTGCCGACTGCACGATCGTGCTCAGTCGTGGTGGCACAGCGAAGGCGAGTGTGCTTTTTCGGCGTGGTTTCGTTCCGGAGTTGCTTACCGCACTCGCGGAGCTAGACGTTAATGAGTTGGCGAAGCATGCCGAGGGGGCGATTGCCGCGCTGAATAAGGATGGAGCCAGAAGTAAGTTCGAGAAGATGTATAGGAATGGCGTCTTCTTCGAAGACACGATCGACTTTGGAATTTGCCTAACGTCGAGCAAGAAGCTCCGCAGTAAGAACGATCAGACGTGGTGCTGGATATTGGTCGAGATGGGAGATGAGCTTCTCGCCGAGACGTTAGACACCGCCTCGATCAGCTGACGCCAACCATACAGGCAGCTTCAGCCCCTCCGGTATGGCCAGTTCCGGCGCCGGAGGGTGCAACTCCATCGGCTTTTTGCGAATGAGCTCGATCCGGCCGTGGATTCGTTTTGTTTCCAGGTCGACAATTTCGTCCAGTTGGCGCGGATAGACGTAGTGCTCATAGCGCCCTGGATCGTTGTCGAGCTTGCTTTCCGACGCGAGCATCATGATCCTGAAATGACTTGCCGCTCGCCAGAGGTAGGGTTGAACCGCGTTACTTACCAACCCCGATTTGTCCTGGATCAGATCCAACAGTTTTTTGTCGATCGCCAGAATTTCCTCCACCAAGGCGGCTTCGCCGCTGCTGAACTGGTCTCTCCATTTCGGATCGAGCAAGCACACGAGGATACGCATATCCTTGCCCGCGGCATGGCGATTTTTCAGATCGCTTGCGATCAATTCGTTTGTTTTAGAGAGCTGCACATACGGACCGTAGAAGTTGTCCAGCTTCGATTGCAGTGCCTCCAGTTCCGCTTCATTCGCCTTCTGGATTGTCGTCCCTCGGCTAGCGATAAGATTGAATATAATCGCAATCGCTGCGACGAGAGCGCCAAAAATGCCCGCGATACCGGTCAGAAGAGGCGCCCAGTCCCTTGGCCGCCAGCTGCCGTCATCCTTCTCGGACGAGCAGTTGCATTGAACGACTGGCGTCTTGTTGGCTTCGCCCGCCTGACTCGGAGCTGGGCCTGCCGGCGGGCGGGGTGAGGCGATTGGTGCAGGACCAGGCGAGATGTTCGCCGTTGGCGACGGCGATGGTGGGATCGGTGCCGGTTGCGGCTGAAGCGTCGCGCTGGGTGCTGGCGCAATCACCGGGGTGGGACTGGCCTTTGCCGGTGATGGCGCGACCCGGGGCGCCGTGGTGCCCTTGGCCGGCTCCTCGGCGGCCGCCATTCCAATAGTCGCGAAGCCGCAAAGGATTGCTCCGGCGACCAAACGTACGATCAGTTGTCTCATGCAGCAGCTGCCAGCGAAGTCATCCACCGTTCAGGGCGTCCGTGGGAGCCCTTACGGTTACCTTGGTTGAATGTGGTCGAAAGAGGTTGAAACCCGGCAGCGGTCACGCGTTCTTGCCAGTCCGCGTTTTCGTAGAACGTAAAGAACCTACCGTCAGCATCCAGCAAGTCCCCCACACCGACCTTCAATGACGCGAACATTAGGCCTCCACGCCTCAGAACGCGCCGGACCTCTTTGAGCGCGGTGACGAGGTCGCCGCGCGGCAGGTGGAGGAGCGAGGCGGACGCCCAGACGCCGTCAAAGCTGTCGTCGCGGAATGGAATTGCTCTCATGTCGGCGACGACGACGGGGGCCTGTGCGTTGAGGTGTGCTATCTTCGCTATCGGTTCCGAATAGTCCAAACCGCATGCGGCATGACCGAGACCGCGAAAGGCTCCAAGATCATAGCCGCCGCCACAGCCGAGATCCAAGATTCTCCCCCGGGGCAGACGTTTGGAAAAATCTTCCAGCAAAGGGGTCAAAGTTCGCCGACGCGTCGTATCGGCGTACTCCTGAGCACGCGTCTCGTAGAACCTCTGCGTCCGGTCCTCAACCGCCGGCCGCGGGCGAACAGCCGCCTTCCGGCGGCCTGTCGTCGACTTGCTCATGGGCTTCCCGCCGGACCTCCGGAGCGCCGCATCGGCCAACAAAGCGGTTGAAACATGCATCCGCAACGTGTGAGCCTGCGACTATTCGTTGTACATGTAGCAAGAAGGACTCGCAGCACCAACCTGGCATTATCCCCTTGATTTATCTTGATCATCAGGCGACCACCGCCGCCGACCCCCGCGTCATCGACGCCATGATGCCATGGTGGCGCGAGCGAGCGGCAAATGCGCATTCCACCCACATTAAAGGACAGGCAGCGCGCGATGCCATCGAGGGGGCACGAGCGGATGTCGCGGCCCTGATCGGAGCCGAGCCGGGGGAGATAATCTTCACTTCAGGTGCGACAGAAGCGTCCAATTTGGCGCTCCGGGGTTCGCTCGGACGCGGGCGGCACGCGATCACGACAACCATTGAACACAGCTGCGTACGGGAAACCCTGCGAATGCTTTCAAAGCAGGGCGTGTCTGTGACGGAGGTCGGGGTCAGTGGGGACGGCGTGGTCGATCCATCCGCAATCGAGTCCTCGATCTCGAGTAACACCCGCATCGTCTCGGTCATGGCCGTCAACAACGAGGTCGGGACCGTTCAAGCCTTGGCCGATATCGGCGCCTCTTGCCGGAGTCACGACGTCGCGTTCCATACCGACGCGGCTCAGGCCGCGGGAAAGACGCCGCTCGACGTCAAAGGAATGAAGATCGATCTCCTAAGCATCTCAGCGCACAAGCTTTACGGTCCCCAGGGGATCGGAGCTCTCTACTGCCGCCAGTCCCTGCGTTCCGGACTGACGCCGATCCTAACCGGCGGCGGCCAAGAACGTGGCACCCGCTCGGGCACCCTTCCGACTGCCCTCTGTGTGGGCTTCGGCGCTGCTTGCCGCATTGCTGCTGCCGAAATGGCAAGCGAGTCGGCGAGACTCATGGATTTGAGAGAGCGCTTCCTGGCCCGCCTCTTGGGATCGGTCGACGGAATTCAGGTCAATGGCTCCTTGACCGAGCGCATCGCCGGCAATCTCAATCTAGCCTTCGACGGGATTGATGCAGAGTCTCTGCTCTACAGGCTGCCCGATCTCGCGTTGTCGACCGGCTCCGCCTGTTCTTCCGCGGCGATTGCCCCCTCGCATGTGCTGCTGGCGATGGGTCTTAGCCAGGAGGCTGCCCAATCGTCTGTGCGTATCGGATTTGGTCGGGAAACACAGGCTGCGGAAGTCGACTCCGCCGTCGTGATGATTAGCGAAGCCGTGAAGGCCTTGCGTCTTGCTGGTGGGTCTCTCAAGGTCGACGGAGAGACCAAAACCCGCAAGCAGGGCCGCCGTTAGCGTAGGTATCGAGATGTCTGAACGCGACTACGAAGTATTTTCGGGCCACGAGTCGTTTGCGTGCCGCTACGGCTGGCTGCCGAAGCTCCACGAAGCGCTTCTGGATGATCCGGAACTCTTTGGTGACGACGACGATGCCATTGTGACGCTGGGCATCGGCAAGAACATGGTCCGATCGATCCGTTTCTGGGGCGACGCATTTGGTCTTACGCAGGCTGACGGAAAGCGCATTGTGCCGACCGAGTTCGGCAGCGCTCTGTTAGATCAGAAGAAAGGTCTCGATCCCTATCTCGAAAGCAATGCATCGTTGTGGCGCCTGCATTGGAAGATCACGACTTCCGCGAACTTGGGGGCCTGGACGTCTGCTTTTCTGGATCTCCCCGATACGGAGATCCTGAAGGAGGCCTTCCTCAAAGCGGTCCAGGGGAAGGCGGTCTCTGCGCGGGGCACTATCACCTCCGGCACGGTGGCCCAACATGTAGACGTGTTCCTTCGCACTTACGACGCCGGCCGCGCTTCAGCTTCGGCGGTGGTCGAGGAGGGTCTGGGCTGTCCGCTTCAGGAACTAGGGTTGCTCGAGGTCGCCGATTTTGGAGCCAACCCGGTGATCCGTTTCCGGCGAGGCCCTAAGCCCGATATCGACGTTGCAACGATTGCCTTTGCAGTCGCCGATTTTTGGCGCTTGGTCGCACCCAACAGCCTTTCCCTTTCGTTTCGCTCGCTGATGGTGGACCGTCGGTCGCCGGGCACTGTTTTCCGTCTCGATGAGGCCTCCATGCATCGAGCACTCGAGGATCTGACGGGTGCCGTGAGAGGTCTCTCGCTGCGTGAGGACGGCGCGGGTGGGGTCGATCTCATCAGAACTCAGCAAATGACGCTGAACCGGCTGGAGGACGTGGCGTGGCAGTGAAGCGTAACAAGCTTGCCGACCGGATTTCGATCGGGCGTAGGTACGTCCGATCCGTCGACTTAGGACGGGACCTCACGGATCCGCACGCTCTTTCCGGCTATGTCATCACACCTGCCGTGCGGGACGCGCTGCAGCGGATTTTGAACGGCCTGCGCAACGACTCTACTCAAAGGGCATTCCGCGTTACTGGACCTTACGGGGTCGGCAAATCCGCGTTCGGCTTGCTGTTGGCGAAGTTCTTCCAGGATCGCCTGGATGGTAAGAGCGGCTCGGCGGCCAAGCTGCTTCGAACCGAAGAAGTGCCTCTTCCAGGCGTACCAAAGTACTTCCCAATCGTGGTCATCGGCCGTCGGGCGAATTTCGCGGACTGCCTTCTGGCAGAGCTGACCAAATCTGCACGCACCTTACGCGGAGCCAAGGCGTCGGCATTCGCGAAGGATTGCGAAGCATTGGCCAAATCGAGGGCTAAGGGCACCCGTAACGATATGGAGGTGCTCGATCTTCTTCGTCGCTTTGCGTCCGAGTTGAACACAAGCGGCGGCGTTCTGCTTCTCGTTGACGAAATGGGCCGCTTCCTGGAGTATGCCGCCCTGCATCGGCAGGAGTCTGATCCCTCATTCTTCCAGCAGCTCGCTGAGCGCGCCGGTGGTGTCCAAAAAGACCCACTAGCGGTGGTTGCCTTCCTTCACCATCGCTTCGCAGACTACGCGGCCGGCCTTGGTGAGTGGGTCGAAGCGGAGTGGGTTCGCTCAGCCGAGCGATACGAGGACGTCTCGCTCCACGATTCTACCGAACAGACCGCTTTCCTCCTGGCTGAGGCAATCGTTCATCGGCCGGCAGAGGAAGGCGAAATCGCCACTCGCGCGCAGAAGCTCTACAGCGAGGCAGCGGCAAAAGGCGTATTCACCACCCGGAAGAGTGAGCTCGCGAAGATCGGTCCCCGCCTCTTCCCGCTCCACCCTGCTGCGGTCGCGTGTCTCGCCAATATCGCAGGTCGTTTCGGTCAGAACGAACGTTCGGTATTCAGCTTCTTGCATTCACTGGAGCCGCACGGTTTCCAGCGGTTTATCCATGCCAATCCTCATTCGGTGGACGTCTGGTACAGCCTGGCAGACCTTTACGACTACGTGGCGGCGCTGGGCGACGTGCGCTTTAGATCGGCCGACCGGGAGCGCCGCTGGGAGCTTCTGAGGAACGCGGTCGCCGAAGGCGTAGACTTGCAAGAGTTGCCGCTTCGCGCCTTGAAATGCGTCGGACTTCTCGCCGTTCTCGAGCCGACGCCCGGACTACGCGCCGATCCAACGACCGTCGCTTGGTGCCTGGACACTTCGGTCAAGGAGACCGAACAAGCACTCAAATCGCTTGTGGAGCGCAAGCTGTTGTACGTTCGCGCGCATCGCGACGATTATAGCCTTTGGGCGAGCACCAGCGTCGATCTCGACGGCTGGCTCGAAAAGGCAAGGACGCAAACTCCTCAGGTCAAGCGCCTTGATTCCGTGCTGGCGGCGCTTCCGCCGGCTCGGCCGCTCGTCGCCCACAAGCACTATCATCGCACGGGTACTCTTCGCGCTTTCACGGTGTCCTACTGGAACGGCGAAGGCGACGCGACGCTCAAGATCGCGCCCGATTGCGATGGTACAATCGTCGTTGTGCCGGTCTACCCCGATCAAAGCCTTCAAGCGGTCGGGAAGGACATCATTTCTAGGACCGACGCGACCGATGAGCTTACGCTTTACTGTGTCCGACAAATCACCCCGAGCGCGCTCGCCGCAGCTTGGGATCTGGCTTTGTGGCGTTGGATCGAGCAGAACTGTGGGGATCTGCGGGTCGACGACCTCGCCAGGCGCGAAGTGCGAGGGCGCATTGAGGCCGCGTCGGACGCGCTTCAATCTGCGCTCGAGCCTTTCGGACGGCTTTCCTTGCCTGGGTCCGAAGAAATCTGGATCTACCGCGGGAAGGCGCTCGATATCGCGGACCGGAGCCTGCTTAACCGCAAGCTCAGCGACATCTGCGACAAGGTCTTCGCGGATGGTCCCATTCTCCGAAATGAGCTCATCAACAGGTCGCGGTTGTCGAGCGCGGCGGCCAGCGCGCGCATGCGACTGCTCGAAGCTATGGTTCAGACCGCTGATCAGCCCTATTTGGGCTTCACGGGCGCCCCTCCGGAGCGCACCGTCTATCTTTCACTCTTTCAGTCCACGAACATCCATCGGCAGGAAGAAGGCCACTGGTCCTTCTTGCTGCCCTCCCCGGACGATAAGAACTGGGGACCGGTTTGGAAGAAGATCGAGGCGGTTCTTCAAGAGCGTGGATACTGCACGTTTGAGGAGATCTCAGCCGAACTGGCCAAGCCACCCATTGGGCTGCGCGCCGGGCCTGCCCTGCCGATGATCGCTGCCTTCATGCTCTATCATCGCAGGCAGGTCGCAGTCTTTGAGCGGAATAGCTTCCAACCCGAACTTTCAGCCGCGCACTTTATGCGCCTCGCGAAGAGTCCGGCAAATTTTGCTCTCAAGTATCTTGGAACGTCGCAATCCGCGTCTGCAATTCTGGAACGCCTCTCTACAGATCTCGATATCTGGCCTGACGGTGCACAACCGGAAGCCTCCCTACGACCCGTCGTGGAAGCGCTCTATCGCTGGTGGCAAGCAATACCAGCGTACGGCAAGGAGACCGGTACCGTCTCCAAACATGCCCAAGCAATCCGGACGGCACTAAAGAAAGCTTATGAGCCGATCGATCTGATTTATATCCAATTGCCCCAAGCCTGCGATCTGCCGGCTATGGAGCCAGAAGCGTACAATCGTAAGCAGGCTGATACATTCGTAGAGCTGCTCAACATATCGTTCCAAGAGATCTCGGATGCGTCTGAACGAGTGCGCAGCGAAGCTCAGGCGGCCCTTCTCGAGGCATTTGGCGCTCGCACCATCGAAAAACTAAGAACGCAGATTGGAAACGACTACGGCCGACATACATTGAAGCTCACAGACTATCGTCTGCGTGCTTTCATTGATCGTGCTACCGATTCCAGCACTGGCGACCAGGCTTGGCTTGACGGCGTAGGAAGCCTACTGACCGGCAAGCGCATCGATGCTTGGAAGGATGATACGATCGACAACTTCATCTTCGAGGCGAGAGCCATTTGCGCCCGGTTAGCAAGATGGCTCGCCCACATGAAGCTCGAAGACGCCGATTCAGTTTCGCTGGTCAGCGTTCATGTTGTAGACACAACTGGGCACGAGGACATGGTCGTCGTCCGCAAGGGTACCCTGACGAAGGAAACGGCCGACAAGGTGACCCAGATCAAGAAGATGCTGGCGAGCGCTAAGGACCCTTCCTCCGTACTCGCCCACGTTATGGCGGATCAGTTGAAGAAGCCGACGAAGGAACCGAAAGAACGCACTGATGGCTGAGACCAAGAAGACCAGGCACATACTCAGCCTATCCGGAGGAAAGGACAGCGCTGCTCTCGCGCTCTACATGCGGGACCGCGTCCCGGAGATGGAGTACATCTTCAGCGATACCCGCAAGGAACTCCCCGAGACCTACCAGTATCTCGAACGGATCGAAGACTATCTCGGCAAGCGGGTAAATCGGCTCAATGCGGAGCTAGGCTTCGATCATTGGTATGACGTATATGGCGGAATGATCCCGTCGAACCACCGGCGGTGGTGCACCCGACAGCTCAAATTGAAGCCGTTCGAAGACTTCGTCGGCGACGATCCGGTTCTCAATTACGTTGGTCTTCGGGCAGACGAGGACCGGAGCGGTTACATTAGCCATAAGCCCAACATCACCCCCGTCTATCCGTTCAAGGACGACGGTTTGAAGCTGATCGACATCCAGGAAATTCTGCTGTCCAGTGGTGTTGGCATGCCGCCCTACACGGACTGGGGACGAACTCGCTCAGGCTGCTACTTCTGTTTCTACCAACAGAAGATCGAGTGGGTGCGTCTGAAGGAGGCTCATCCGACCCTGTTCGAGGAAGCCAAAAAGTACGAGCGCCCCTACGAAGGAAGCGGCAACGTGTTTACTTGGACCTCGGGCGAGAGTCTCGAGGAGCTTGAACAGCCCGAGCGGATGCAGAGGATCCGGGACGAGCACGAGCGTCGCAAACACCATGCAACGATCCGCGGCGCGAACCTGACGCTTGAACAGGTCTTTGCCAGGGCATTTGAGGAAGAGGATCAGGAAAGCCGCGAGGCCTGTGCGATCTGCACAATCTAGTTCTTAGATCGCATCACTCCTCCGGCGGCTTAATGCCCATCTCCCTTAATCTCTCAAGGGTGTAGTAGCACTGCCCGCCGCGGCAGACGCATCCCGGTCCGCAAGGCGTCCCGTTTGTCCTTGCCGGCACAAGGGTGTGTCGCGGCTCCGAATATTGACCCCTTTCGGCTTCCAACATTGACCCGGCTCACTGCTCCAATTCGAAATTGATCCAGGCGCTTACTGCATATAAGGCGGGGTCAATGTTGGGCGCCGGTCGGAGGTCAAAAGCCGCGCCGATCCACACTTCAACTCGCGGAAATCAGCAAATCCGCCGGAATATGGAAACGTTCGCGCAGACGCTCCACCATCGTCATGCTCAATTCGCGCTTGCCGGACATGACCTCGCTGACGCGACTCGCAGTGCCCAGAAGGGGCACAAGATCAGCGCGCGTCAAACCATGTTGCTCCACCAGATAGGTCAGCAAATCGGGCAACGGCGGCGCTTTGCGCGGCCAACGCCTGCGTTCATACGCCTCGATAAGGCGAGCCTGCGCTACCATGCGCGCTCGATCGGCAGCCTCGTTCGATTGCATCAGCTTGCCGACAAGCGCCTTGGCCGCCTCATGATCGGCCTGGTTCTGGATAATTATCAATATTGTCTTCATCACACCGTCTCCGCTCCCGCTTTGTCATGCCGCGGATTCGTCCACTAGGGCTTAGGAGCAGTCGTCTCGATGCCACTGGCTATCTGCTCTCGAAACAGGAACCGAATTCCCGCGTCTTCCAACGTCTGGCGCAAGCGCTCCAAGGTCGAGGAGTAAGGTACCGAATGGCCTTGCTCGAAGCGGTTGAGCGTCTCTTTTGAAAGCCCAGCGAGTTTCGCCAGATGCTCCTGATTCCAACTCAGCCAAGCGCGAGCGGCCCTCACTTGAGCAGGCGTGATGTAAGGCGCCTGGTTCGGGTTAACCATAAGTTCCGACCGTAGTTGGAGTCTTGCCTCGCATTTGCTATTATTAAGAGGTCGTTAAGTAGATCCTCGGGTCGGGTGGGGCCGACCGTTACTTAAAACAGCGATCGAATCCTACAGCCTAATCCTTGCCAGGTCATTGGTCTGGCAAAATGGAACCGTTCGTCCCTAGCTCATCCGGACGATTACGTAGGAGAGTCCTTGGCGCGACCAAGCGACGCCTCACGAGGCCTCGCGACAATTTTCGGAATTGTCTAACTAACTAGCTTTCCGTTCGATATCAACCACCTTGCTTTGGGGGAATGCATGCGCTCGGCCTGGCGAAACGTCCAAAATGCGTCAAACGTCACTTATCCGGACGCGATGCGCCGTACTTCGCTGCCTCCCACCCGTTGGTGGCGCGCACGGAGCCCTCACGAATTCTCGCGGAAAGACATACGGACGATCCGGGAATTTCTCTTGCGCTACGAACGCGTTGCTGATTGCGATTGGCTCGGCGCAGTTGGCGGCGATCCGGCGACGGCCGTTGGCATTGCCATCAAGGGATTACAACGCCACGGGTTGAAGAATCCGGTTACGGATGCCGTGGTCTCGGCCATCCTGTGCTGTGCGTTGGAGGGAGATCCCACCGCGAAGATGGTCTTGATCTCCGCTCTTCGACGCCGCGCAAAAATCGATCCGCTTTGTAACATGCTGAGACTGCACTGGCTTCACATCCAGTTCTGACCGACGTGCCCTCCAAAGCAGCAGAACCAGCCGCGCGTCCATCTAGGCGGCTTTTGCCTGACATACCTTTGGCACGGAGATGCCGAGTGAACGTTCCCACGCACGACTGGCGTATCGTTTTAATTTGCAAGTATCGCAGCTTGTTTCAACCTCCTTCGAAAGCTCCGGTGCTCGCAAAGGGATACCCCGAGTGCGGTTCAGGCTGGAGCAACGTTCTTGCGCGCGCTTGCGATCGAATAACTGAGGCACTCCGAGCGACAGAGTGGATTGTGCTCTTGAAGATCTCGTCAAAGAATGGATCTCTCCGGATCTATTGGAACGGTGAACTGTCGGAGTTCTCAAAATTTCGCATTCAAAACGCTGTTGCACTTGCGGAAGCGAGATCAACCGTCACTTGCGAACTCTGCGGCGCAAGCGGCCAGATCCATCGCTCAGTTGGAGCGCTGATAACCCGCTGCAGCGAGCACGCAGAAGGCGTGCTAGTTCCGGTTAAGCCTAGATATATGAACGTTCACATCGTCCATCATCGGCCCATCAACGGACCCTCGACAGTCACCTGCCGCCGATACGATCGAGATACCGACGCGTTCGTGAATATCGAGCCATCGCCCATCGAATTCGACGCCTTAAAATAGCGCCCTCATCGAAAGCGCTCTTCTGGGCGGTTTGGCGCGATGCCGGGCCCGCGCGGAGCGACCGATTGCGCCAGCGCCCTGGAGGCTGTGGACATGAAGGTCATTATCATGGAGGACGGCGAGCGCGCGCGGTCCGTCTACGTGCGGAGCCGCAGAGTCAGGGAATTGCGTTATTCGAGTCAGCTTTATGTGTTAGCGTGACTGAGTGGCCGTTGATTCCTTTGCGGAATTTCGGACGGCCGGGTTAGGGTTTTCCGTTAGACGACATGCTTCCGCGGCGTCGTGGCCGGGCTTGTCCCGGCCATCCACGTCTTGCCCCGCGGAACAAAGAACGTGGATGCCCGGGACGAGCCCGGGCATGACGGCGCACCAATTCGGCTCTGAACCTCACCACGGGCCGTCGCGACGAAACGGCATGAACCCGCAAGGCCAATTCCGGCCGGGAAATGTCGCGCCATGACCGCCTCTGCAACGCCCAGTTCCGCTGTGCCCTCACGCCGCCTCGGCATCATCGGCAGCATCGTCGGCGTGCTGGCGCTGATGGCGGCGGTGCTGCCGCATTGGGTCGTGCCGATCGTGTTTCCGCCGCCGCCGGCGGACAAGGTGATCGTCGACACCGGACATCGCATCAAGGACCGCATCGTCGCGAAGGTGAAGGGCGTCGAGTATCAGGCTCCGAAGGTCGAGAAGTCGGCTGGACGAAGCTGGAGTGAAACCGCATCGGTCACGGCAATCTCGCTCGGCCTGCTCGCCATCCTGCTTTCGGTGCTCTCCCTGATCTTCCGGGAGGAACGGCTCCTCGCCGCCGTCGCCGCCACGCTCGGCACCGGCGCCATCGCCATCGAAATCTCCTTTTTCATGATGGGGGCCCTGATCCTGATCGCGATCCTCTATGTGATCGGGAATATCATCGGGCTGTTTTGAGGGCCGCTTGCCACAAGCTCCCGTCCTCATCCTGATGAGCCCGCAAAAGCGGGCGTCTCGAAGGATGGCCACGGGCGACATAGGGGCTTGCATGGTTCGAGACGCGCGTTCCGCGCTCCTCACCATGAGGGATCAGCAGCCTCGCCTGGGCTCACGGAACGGCCACGAACCACCGCCCAGTACAATTGCTCCCGCGCTCAAATCTCTGTAGTTTCCGCCCGAAACAGGCCCTCCCACTCAACAGGACAGCGAGAACCCCGTGGCGCCCATCCAATACATCGTCGAGGGCGGTCACCGGCTCTCGGGCTCGATCGAGCCGTCCGGCAATAAGAATTCGGCGCTACCGATCATCGCCGCCGCGCTGCTGACCGAGCATCCGGTCGTGCTGGAGAACGTGCCGCGGATCCGCGACACCGAGACGCTGGTCGAGCTGGTCCGCTCGGTCGGCGCGTCGGCCGAATGGTCCGCGCGCAACACGCTTCATATCCATGCCAAGAGCATCCGCGCCGCCGACCTCGACCCCGAGCTGTGCGTGCGTATTCGCGCCTCGATCCTGCTCGCCGGGCCGCTGCTCGCCCGCTGCGGCGAAGTGATGCTGCCGCCGCCGGGCGGCGACGTCATCGGCCGCCGCCGGCTGGACACGCATGTGCTCGCGCTGGAGCAGCTCGGCGCCAAGGTCACCGCGACCGACCGGCTCGAATTCCGCGCGCCAAAGCTCGCGGGCGCGGACGTGTTCCTGGACGAGCCGAGCGTCACCGCCACCGAGAACGCGCTGGTCGCGGCGGTCGCCGCCGACGGCATCACCTATTTGCGCAACGCGGCCTCCGAGCCGCATGTGCAGGACCTCGCCAATTTCTTGGTCGCGCTCGGCGCCAGGATCGAAGGCATCGGCACCAACACCATGATCATTCATGGTCAAGCGACGCTCGGCGGGACGACGTACCGGATCCAGCCCGACCACATCGAGGTTGGCTCGCTGATCGGGCTTGCCGCGGTGACGCGCTCGCCCTTGCGCATCGCGCGCGCGGGCGTCGAGCATCTGCGCTCGATCCGCATGGGCTTCGAGCGGCTCGGCATCGTCTGCCGGATCGAGGGCGACGACCTCATCGTGCCCTCCAATCAGACATTGAAGATCCAGGACGATTTCGGCGGCCATGTGCCCAAGCTGGAGGACCAGCCCTGGCCGGCCTTCCCCGCCGACCTGATGTCGATCGCCATCGTTACCGCCACGCAATGCGAGGGCGTGATCCTGATGTTCGAGAAGATGTTCGAATCCAGGATGTTCTTCGTCGACAAGCTGATCGCGATGGGCGCGCGCATCGTGCTGTGCGACCCGCACCGCGCCATCATCGCCGGCCCCAGCCGCCTGCACGGCGCCACGATGACCTCGCCCGACATCCGCGCCGGCATGGCGATGCTGCTCGCGGCCGTGTGCGCCGAGGGCACCTCGACCATCAACAACGCCGACCAGATCGAGCGCGGCTATGAGCGCATCGAGGAGCGGCTGAACGCGCTTGGTGCGAAGATCAAGCGCGTGCCGGAGCGGAGCTAACCCGGTCTATTTTGACGGATTCGCGTCGACGGCCTGTTTGCAGGCCCCGGACAAGCTCGCGTAATTGTCGCCGAGGCATTTGCGGATGCGGCCGCCCCCGGGCATGGTGCCGGCGCAGAACCGTGAATAGTCTGCCTTGCAGGCCTGCTTCGCCTCACTCCGCGCATCGCCTGCGGAGGCTTGCGAAAGAAACAGCACGAGAAGTGCGACCAGACTCGCGGCCGCAAGACCCGCACGCACGTAGACGGCCGTCCGATGCGAGAACCTCACCACTGGTCCGCTTGCCGTCCTGTCAAATCGTTGCACCATATCATCTCCACCAATTCGCAGACATCGATGTAGGTGATACGTCTGGACGGGCCGAATCCCTCGTTCACTCTGCGCGGCTCAGCGAAAATAGCCGCCGACGAGTTGTCGGCGTCCTTTCGCTGAAATTCGTTCCAGCATCTCGACGAAGGTCGAGACGACGAGGTCGCCAATCTTCACGCGCTTGTCGCGGGCATCCTTCACGGCTGCTTCCAGCTCGGCCTTGTCGAGATTCGTCTGCGCCGCCGTTTTCATCGCCTTCATCAATGCGAGCCGGTACTCGGCCTGGAGCGGAGCCAGCTCCGCCTCCTTGCCGCGATAGATGCTCCACAGGATCTCCGCGTCTTCCGCCGGAAGTCTTTCGGCGACACGCTCGATCATGCGTAGCGGCACGGCTGCGCCCGGTCGAAAGCCGCCGGACAGCAGCCATTGCGCCGAGACATAGGTGAACAGCACGACGTTGACGCACAGCGACAGCAGCATGAGCGCCCGCCAGGGAGTGGACCATTCTCGCCAGAACTTCATTGCACCGATCCATAGCCGATTGCGTAGATGTCGAAGACGCCGCTCATGACGGATAGGGGGTCCGACGGCGCGTGGGCATAGGGCAGCGCTCCCGCCAGCCACACACCCACCATCACAGAGCAGGCGAGACTTGCGGCGGGAACGAGCGCCGGCCAGCGCAACAGGCGCTGATGCCATGCCGGCCGAGGCTGCTGCGGAACGGCGGCGAGCCTTTGCAGGACCAGAAAGCTCGACCGATCCGCCCGCGCCGTCTCGATCTCCGGGGCGACGGCAAGGAGCCGGTCGAGGCGCGACTGCTGGTCCAGGACCGCAGCGCCTTCCGCAGTCGCCGCAATCCGCCGCGCGGCCTCGCGCGTCGGCGCGGGCCAGCGCTCGACGTCACCTCCCCATGTCTCGGCCAATTGTCTGAACTGTTCGGGCGTCATACGTGGCTCCCCGTCTGCTGTATTTTCTGAACATTTGCCTTGAGCGCCGTGCGGGCGCGGCCCAGCAGCGATTCGAACGCCTTGGCGCTGAGATTCATCGCGTTCGCCGCCTCCTCACCGCTCAATCCCTCCATGTGGAAGAGGGCGATCGCGCCGCGCTGCCGGTCCGACAGGCCGGCCATCGCGCGGTTGAGAAGGCGAACCTCCTCATCGGCGATGAGCCGTTCGACGGCGTGCGGTCCCGAATCGGGCACATCGCCAGCGTCTTCGAGGGGCTGGAACGTTCGGCGCCGCGTGCGGTCGAACGTCAGGTTGAGGACGATGCGGTAGAGCCAGGTCGTGAATTTCGCAACCTCTGGGTCGAAAGAGGCTGCGTGCGTCCAGACACGCATGAACGCCTCCTGGCCGATGTCGTCGGCCTCGACCGGGTCGCGCACGATCCGCTCCGCGACCCGCAGCGCCCGAGGCATATGGCGCCGCATGAGGACGCGAAACGCGTGCTGCCGCTGCGCCGAAACCTCCGCCATCAAGGTCTCGTCCGATGGCTCTTCCATCACATCGATCTGTTGCTCTGGCCTGCGGACATCATAGCCGAGAATTGCGAACCGATCCTACCAGGCGATAGCCGCCTCCAACCGAGCATCAAAAGCGCCAATAGACTCCGGCTCGTACTGTGTGCGTGTCGAGCCGGGACTCGCGCGCGCCGAACGTCGTCGCGCCGATCGTCTGGGCGGCCAGCGTCTTCGAGCCGTAATTGTCATAGAGATATTCGAGCCGGACCGAGGCCTGCGGTGCGAAGCGGAATTCCCCGCCCGCTCCGATCGACCAGCCGATCCGTGTATCGCTCCAGCTCGCAACGGCGCCGATCCCATTGTCGAACGCCTTGCTCTCGACGCCCGCGACGGCAAGGCCACCGGCGGCGAACAGCAGCGTGCGGTCGAAAGCATAGCCGATCCGTCCACGGAGGTGGCTGTTCCAATTGACCGCGGATTGGAGCTGCGTGACGGCGGGTGTCGGCGCAAAGCCGGTATCGATCGTCGCGCGCGCATCGACGAAGTTCACGTCGCCCTCGAGCCCGGCGACGATCCGGCCCCATTGCGCCGAGAAGCCCGCCGTTGCACCCACGATCGCGCCCTTCGGATCGACAAAGTGGAATTCACCCGTCGCCGGCAGCGAGATATCGGAGCGGCCCGAAAGATAGCCGGCCTGAACGCCGAAATAGGGCCCCGCCCAGCTCAGCAGGGCTGCCGACGCCACCTGCGGGGGCGGCGCTGCGGGCAGCCTCAGGTCGGCCGCTGCAGCGGCGCCGGCACTCAGGATGGCAGAACCGATGAACAGCGCGGCGAACGTCAGTCTAAATCTCGTTATCATGCTCAATTTCCAATGTGAGACCGGCCCAGATTCGCCGCACATGACGAATACGGCGCAACCCGACCTTTCCTTCGCCTGAGCCCCGCCCTTTTTTCAGCGGCACCCGCCCTCACATTTCTTTGCCGTTACTTCGCCGATCGAGGCTGCTATGTCCCCGGCATGACCGAGCTTTTGGATACCAAACGGCGGTACCGGGCACGCCTGGACGCACGGCGGAACCACCTTGCCGAAGAATTCATCGAGACGCTGCGCCTCGCCGTGCCGCTGATGCTGACGCAACTCGGGCAGATCGCGATGATCACGACCGATCTTGCGATGATCGGGCGGCTCGGCGAGGAGGCGGTGGCCGCGGCGGCGCTGGCCCATACGGTCTATTTCGTCAGCTTCACGTTCGGGCTCGGATTGACGTCCGCAGTGTCGCCGCTGGCGGCGCAGGCGTTCGGCGCAGGCGACGTCAGGCGCATTCGCCGCTCCTTGCGCGTCGGCCTATGGGCCGCGCTGCTGATCTCGCTGCCGATGATGGCCTCGCCGCTCTATGGCGAGCAGATCTTGCTCGCACTCGGTCAAACACCGCACTCGGCCGCGCTGGCGCAGCACTATCTGAACGGCCTGGCCTGGGGGATCGCACCGGCGCTCGGATTCATCGCGCTGCGCAGCATGATGAGCGCGGTGAACCGGCCGCAGGCGCCGCTGTGGATCACGCTGGCGGCGATCCCGGTCAATGCCGCGCTGGTCTATGCCCTGATCCACGGCCTGTTCGGCCTGCCCGAGCTCGGCCTGTTCGGCGCGGGGCTTGCGACCACGCTGGTCAATCTCGGCACCTTCCTCGCCGCGCTCGCGATCGCCGGGCTGCGCAAGCCGTTCGTGGACTATCATCCGCTCGCCCGCCTCTGGCGGATCGACTGGCCCTTGATGCGCCAGCTGATCGCGATCGGCGCGCCGATCTCGTTCTCGCTGCTGCTGGAATATGGCCTGTTCTCCTCGGCCGCGCTGCTGATGGGCCTGATCTCGACCACCGCGATTGCCGCGCACCAGATCGCGCTCCAGATCACCGCCGTGCTGTTCATGGTGCCGCTCGGCATCGGCATGGCGGCGACGGTACGAGTCGGTCATGCCTTCGGCCGCAATGATCCGGCGGCGGTGAAACGCGCAGGGCTCGTCGCAGCCGTGCTCGGCCTCGCGCTGGTCTCCGCGCTGACGATCGCCATCGTGATCGGTCGCTATCAGCTCGGCCGGCTGTTCTTCGGCGGCGGCAGCGAAAGTGCGGCCACCGTCGAGCTGACGGCAACGCTGCTGCTGGTCGGGGCCAGCTTCTTCATCGCCGACGGCCTGCAGACCATCATGGGCGGCGCGCTGCGCGGCATCAACGACACCAAGATGACGCTGCTGTTCGCCGCGATCGGCTATTGGGGTGTCTCTTTTCCCATCGGCTGGTTGCTGGCGTTCCACACAGGGCTGGGCGCGGTCGGCGTCTGGATCGGATTCTCGATCGGCACGTTCGTCTATGCCGGGCTCCTGATCTTGCGCTTCCGGATGCTGACGCGCAAAATGGCGGGATGATCGGGACGGTCCGCGAAGTCGCGCCTGAAGTCGATGCCGATGCGCTGCTCGGCGGCGCGCAGTTCATCGACGCGTTTTGCGTGGACATCGGCGCCGCAGCGGTGAATGCCCGCGAGGCCTGCACGAGAATGGTGCTGAACGGGCCGCGCTGGATCGACGCGTTGCTGCGGCTGCGCAACATTCTGGTGAGGCCGTTCGGGCTGAAGACATCGGGTGAAGGCGCGCCGGCCCCACGCGGCATGATCGGCCTGTTTCCGGTGCTGAGCGAGACGCCGGAGCAGCTGGTCGCAGGCTTCGACGATTCGCACCTCGACTTCCGCATCGTCATCGACGTTTCAGGCGATGCCGCGAGCCGGCAGGTGACCTCGACCACGCTGGTGCGCACGCACAACCGGCTCGGCCGGACCTATCTTGCGCTAATCATGCCCTTCCACAAGCTCGTGGTCCGCAACATGATGGGACGGATCGTGGAGTCTGTCCGATGAACTGTGCGGGCCGATATTTGAACGAACACCCCGTGTTCAGCCCACCGGCCCTGGAGTCCAATTGTCGCCCGCGAGCGGACTGACTTTCACGTCAGGAATGACGCCGAGGTCCATGCTCGGATCGAAATGGCGCATCGTCCGTTCATTGAAGTCGATGATGCGGCCAGGTCTTAATGGCCCGACGTCGTTGATCTTGACGATGACCTTCTTGCCCACGGCCTCGACGAGGGCATATTTCGGCCTCGCGCCAAATCCGACTCCACCGAATTTCCGGCGCAAGCTCGTCTTGATGGCGGCGGTCCAGGCAGAGGGATCATAACGCTCGCCGGAGGCCGTCTGCGGACCGCCCTCCTCCTTGCCAGGCTTGAACGGATTGTAGGTGGACGCCGCGCCAATGATCGCATCGCCGGAGGCGGCATCGACGACGGCACTTGAGTGATCCCCACGCGTTTCACTTCGAGCAACGGCAACAGAGAAGGCAAGCGTAACCAGGGCGCCGCAAACTGCGGCGCTCGAGCGGAAGAGCATCATGAGTCCTGTGATTTTTTAGATTGTCCGGTTCCAGAACCGCAAACGTGGTCAAGCGAACGCAGCAGCGCTCATGAACTTGCCGATCGTTTTGCGGATTCGAGCCAACCCCTGGCTACGGAACCGTTGTGAGAACCGGGGTGGTCCTCACGTCGTGCTTCTCTGCGATTAAAACAGAGAATGCGTCAGCAACATGACCCGATGGAACCTCGCGCGCGTGGAGCGACTCAGAGCCGCAGACCGCCGATCACCGCCGCGCTTCGCACACGCGCATTACTGTCGAAAGCCGACGTTGACGACGACGCGCCCGAACTCACTCCGCAACGCGTGCGGTTTTATCTGTCGAGGCCTCCGACCATTCGCCGACGACGCGGTCGAGGTCGCCGAGATTCTGGTGCATCTGCTCCAGGGAGAAGCCGAGCGCGAAGAAGCGCTCGGCGGTGTCGCTGGGGTGACCGCGGATCAGGCCATCCTGACGGACGGACGCGACGGCCTCGGCGTAGTGCTGGAGCGCGACATGGACGGGATGGATCGGCGGCGCGCCGGCGCCCTCGCGCAAAGCGCCAGCGGCCGAGCGGAGGAAGCGGGCGATCACGGTCGACACTTCCGACAGGGGCGCTGCCAGCCGCAATTGCACTTCCACCGGCAGCGGCACCACCGTGGCGCGGCCGATCATCACGACGTCATGGCGCAGCCGCAGGATCGTTCGCAGCAATGGGCCGGTGTCCGGACCGCTCGACAAGCGCGCCGCGCGCTCACGCTCGGCTTCGGAGCCGATCGCATTCAGATTGACCATCGCGGTGCCGATGCCGTCCTGGATCCGGTGCAGCGCGTCGTTGTCGCGGCCGCGCGTGAGGCCTGCCAGCAGCTCGGCGAGGGCATCGGCGATCAATTCGAGCAGAACCGCCGCGCTGGCGCGGATCTGCCGCACCGCGCGCGAGGGCAGCACCAGGAAGGAGACCAACAATCCCGTGACAGCGCCGACACCGACCTCGCTGACCCGATCGATCGCCGAGGTCAGGGGATCGGCATGATGCAGGGTCGGAACCAGGAGCACGATCACGGCGGTGACAGTGGCGGCGCTGAGGCTCGGATTGATCGCGGCGATGAAGGCGAGCGGGGCGACGGAGAGGACCAGCAGGCCGAGCAGGCCCGCCTCGCTGGAATAGGGAATCAGGATGGCGATGGCGCCGCCATAGAGGGCTCCACCGATGGTGCCGAGCATGTAGTCGCGCGTCGCCTTCAGCGAGCGGCCGACGCTCATCTGGGTCACGATCAGCGAGGTCAGCACCGCCCAGAGCGGCAGCAGCAGATGCAGCGCGGTCGCGATCGCATAGGCCGCGGTCGCGGCGACGGTGACCCGGATCGCCAGCCCCAATTGCGTCCGCCGCGCTCGAATCCGGTCGAACAGCTGCCTTGCGCGCGTCATGCGGAATATCCCGATCCTTTTCGCCTAAGCAAAAGCATGGCTGATCCCCGCCGACGCAAGGCCGCTTGAAAGGCCAAATCAGCCCGCCTAACTTGCGCGCCAAATCGAGGAAACACGATGGCTCACGAAACCGCAACGCTCGCCGCCTATGTCTTCAATCTCAAGTACCAGGATATTCCGGCGGAGGTGCTGGAGCGCGCCAAGGTACTGACGCTGGACTTCCTCGGCAGCGCCATCAGGGCGCGGCGCGAGGCGGAATCGACCCCGTCGATGCTGAAGATGCTGGAGGCGCTGGCGCTCGACACCAAGGGTGAGTCCACCGTGTTCGGCGATACCAAGACCTGGACGCCGGCGGTCGCGGCGCTGCTCAACGGCGCGCTCGGCCACTCCCTCGATTTCGACGACACCCATGCCGATTCCTCGCTGCATCCGAGCGCACCGGTGGTGCCGGCCGCCTTCGCCGTCGGCGAGATGGTCGGCGCCTCCGGGCGCGACGTGCTGACGGCGATCGTTGCCGGTTACGAGGTGTGCTGCCGGCTCGGCAATGCGCTCGATCCGACCTCGCATTACGCGCGCGGCTTCCACCCGACGGCGACCGCCGGCACTTATGGAGCGGCTGCGGCGGCCGGAAAACTGTTCGGCCTGAGCGAGAAGCAGCTGATTGCAGCATTCGGCGTTTCCGGCAGCCAGGCCGCGGGCTCGCTGCAATTTCTGGTCAACGGCGCCTGGAACAAGCGCTACCAGGTCGGCGCCGCCGCGATGAACGGCGTGATCGCCGCGACGCTCGCGCGCAACGATTTCGTCGGTGCGACGGAATCGGTCGAGGGCAAGCACGGCCTGCTCGCCGGCTACACCGACGATGCGCATCCGGACAAGGCGGTCGCCGAGCTCGGCAAGACCTATGAGACCATGAAGATCGGCGTGAAGCCCTATCCGAGCTGCCGCTACACCCATGCCGCGATCGACGCGCTGATCGCGATGCGGCGCGAGCACAATCTGACGCCGGAGCAGGTCAAGCGCGTCGAGATCGGCCTGCACCGCAACGGCATCACGCTGACCGGCGACGCCGCGACCAAGCGGCACCCGCGCTCGATCGTCGGGGGCCAGTTCTCGATGTTCTTCACCGGTGCGCTCGCACTCGACCAGGGCTCGTTCGGCTGGGACGATTACAACCGTCTCGGCGACGCCGCGATCGACGCACTCGCCGACAAGTTCGACGTGGTGCAGGACGACCGGCTCGAGATCGGCCGCACCCATCCGTTCGGCGCGCGCGTGAGCATCACCACGGACGACGGCGTGCACGAGCGGCTCTACGCCGATCCGTCCGGAGAGCCGACCTCGTTTCCGGATACGCAGGCGATGCAGCAGAAGTTTTTGACGCTGGCCCGTCCCGTGCTGAACGCGCGCGCGGAGAAGTTCGCGGATGCGATCATGACCCTGGAGCGGTTCGACCGCGTGGCGCAGGCGACGGAATTGGGGAGGTAAGAGCTAGAGCCGCAGCCGCTTCTTACCCTCCACTGGAGGGGGAGGGTCGGCACGCGATCGAGCGAAGCGAGATTGCGTGACGGGGTGGGGTGATCTCTCCACTCGGGCACTGTTCGTCGCTGAGAGACCGTCACCCCACCCCGCTCGCGCTGCGCGCGATCGACCCTCCCCCCAGGGGAGGGTAAGAGGCGTCTTAATCCTCTCCCGCCAGCTTCCCCTTCTCGCGCGTTGCTGCCACGACATCCCGCACCAACTCGAACACGCCGTCGGCTTGCGGCGGTGCGTTTGGGGAACGTCCGAGCCGCACGATCACCAGCTGCTCCGACGGGACCACGATCGCGTACTGCCCGATCGTGCCCTTGGCGAAGAAGGCATCGCGCGGCCAGCCGTGCTCCACGCGAAAATTTGCGCCAAAGCTGTCGCCGCGGTTGGTCCAGAAACCGGCGCCGATGCCGACCCAGGCATTCGGCGTGGCCGTCGCCGAATAGTTCACCCACCCTTCCGGCAGGATGCGCTTGCCGCCGGCGACGCCGTCATTGAGATAGAGCTGGCCGAAGCGCGCCCAGTCGCGGGCGGAGGCGAGCATCTCGCTCGACCCTTCGATCGTGCCGGCGCCGTCGAGCTGGAGCACCACATTCCGCATGCCGAGCGGGGCGAACAATTCGCGGCGCGCAAAGCGCAGCGCGTCTTGCGGTGTGCCGCCGGTCGCATCACGGATCAGACGCGAGAGAATGAGGGTGTTGCCGTCGTGATAATTCCATGCGGTGCCGGGCGCGGTTGCGAGCGGCATGCTTTCGGCATAGGCGGCCATGTCCTTCTCGGCGAATTTCATCCGGTTGACCGGCTCGAAGGCGGAGCCGAGCGAGGCCTGCAGCGAGCTGCCGAGCGCAAGGCCCGCGGTGTGGCGCAGCAGCTGATCGACATTGATGGCATGGCGCGGATCGTCGGGATCTTTCCAGGCGGCGACCGGTGCGGGGCCGTCGAGCTTCAGCTTGCCCTGGCGCACCAGCACGCCGATCAGCGCCGAGACCACCGACTTGGTCATGGAGAAGCCGAGCAGCGGCGTCTCGGGGCCGATGCCGTCGGCGTAGCGTTCGGCGACGACGCGGCCGGCCTTCATCACGACGATGGCGCGGGTGCGGCGGTAAGGCGGTTGAGCGGGCTCGGCGAAGGCCCGGTCGAGCGCGGCGCCGAGCTCGGGGCTCTGCGGCGGCACGATCGCGGGGCCGGCGATCGCGGGAAGCAACGCGGGCCGCTTGTCGTCAGGCAGCGGCTCGACGGAGGCAATGCCAGCGCCGTGCTCGAGCGTGCAGCCGAGGCCCTCGCGATACATGGCATGGCTGCGGCCGAGGCCGAACAGCGTCACCGTGACATCCTTGCGGACGCGGTCGACCCTGTACTCCATCGCCCAGTCGATCAGACTCGCTCCTGGCATGGCATCCGTGGTCTCGGCGAAGTTGCGCCTGGGATCGAGGCCGGAGACGAACGTCTCGGCGCACAGGATATCGGCGACGAAGCCGGTCGCGACCTTCGGCACGTCGCGAGCCCGGGCCGCGCCGAGCGCGAGGCCGGCTGCGGCGATCGCGGAGGCAATGAGGAGGATCTTGCGGCGGCGGGTCACGGGCGTTCTCCGGCTGGGGCGTATGCCGGGGAGGAAGCGGGATGCGGATGGGGGATGCTCGCCGGATTTGGAAAAGGGGTTGGTTGAAATCGGGGCGGGCTGGCCGATTTTGGAATAAGCGAGCTATTTCAGAGTGATACGAAAGTGAGACAGCGATGGGTCTGCTCTCTCTCCCCGTTCTTACGGGGCCGCGACGAGCTTCGCTCGCGCTGAGAGGGTTGGGGTGAGGGGCTCTCTCCCCAGACGAGTTCGTCGTGAGACCTGTTCCCCCTCACCCGGATCGCAAGAGCGATCCGACCTCTCCCCGCAAGCGGGGAGAGGTAAAGAAGGATCACGCCGCACTCGTCTTCAACCGCCGGTACTCGGTCGGCGTCACGCCTGTCACCGCCTTGAAGGCGCGGTTGAATGGTCCCAGCGACTGGAAGCCGGCGTCCATGGCGATGGTGATGACGGGGACCTCGGCCTGGGAGGGATCGGCGAGCGCGGCCTTGGCTTCCTCGATGCGGTGGTTGTTCAGGAATACATTGAAATTGCGATAGCCGAGCCGCTGGTTGATCAGCCGGCGCAGCCTGTATTCGGGAATCTTCAGCCGGCCCGCCAGCACACCGATGGTGATGTTCTCCTGGCGATAGATCCGCTCGTCCGCCATCAGGCGCATCAGGGCATCGATGAGTTTCTTGTCGGAGTCCTCGGCCAAAGGCTGGATCGGCGCGATCGCCGGTGCGGGCTCTGGCCCAATCGGAAACAGATCGGCGCCATCGACGCGCAACATGGCGTAGGCGATCGCGGCAACGATGCAGGCGAGCACGCCGGTATTGATCGTGTCGGCGACATCGCCCACGCTGAAGGCAACGAGGATCTGGAGCAGCGCATTCGACCCGCCATAGAGTGCGGCGGCGCAGACGATGACGACGCGCAGGCGGCGGCGGCGCTCGACCAGATCGGCGGACCACGATCCGATCGTCTGCGCCACCGCGAGCGCGATGAAGCCGAGCACGATCAGGTTCACTGCCGTCACGGAGAACCGCGCGTTGCCGCCCGGCGCGATCCAGAGACACCCGACCAAGCTGAAGGCGGTCACCGCGGCCCAGATCAAACCATGCCACCAGCGTAGCCCAAAGTCGTCGTCGAACAGCGCGCGCGTGAACAGCCAGAACACGACGATGTTGCCGGTCGACAGTGCAATCAGCGGCGCGTGCCAGATCGGAACGGGCGACGACACGCCGATGGAATAGCTCGCGGCATGCGCCGCCGAGCCTAACGCGAAGACGGCGCCGAGGCGGGCTGCCAGCACATGACGGAGGCCGGAGACAAGCGAGGCCGCGAGCACAAGCAGCAGCGCGACGCTGGCAGCGCGGAAGGCGAGCTCGGTTGCGGTAAGGGTCATCGGCTGGGTCGAACGGTCGCAGTTGAAGGCAGCCGAACATCGTTCGTCAGGCTCGCTTTTTCAAGGTCCATCCGCATGCAAGGGCTAGCGGCGGCATCCACAGCTGTCATCGCCCGGCTTGACCGGGCGATCCAGTACTCCGAGACGGCAGCGGTTGAATCGATGGGCTGCGGCGTACTGGATGCCCCGGTCAAGCCGGGGCATGACAGCGGAGTATGTAGGCTATCGCAGCTGCGACGTCGGGCGCTCGCTTTGTCGCGACGCTGATGTGAAAGTCTGCTACCGTCGCGTCCAACAAAGCCAAAAGGAGTCCACTCATGAGCTGGCAGCCCTCGAACGATCCCGTGCTCGGCGATCCCATGTCCTGCGATGCGCTCGATCTCGTCATCGTGCCGCGCACACGCGATCTCGGTGACGGGTTCGCGGTGCGGCGGGCGTTGCCGCACGGCAAGCGGCAGATGGTCGGGCCGTTCATCTTCTTCGACCATTTCGGACCGGTGCAGTTCGTCTCCGGCAAGGGCATGGACGTGCGGCCGCATCCACATATCGGGCTCGCCACCGTCACCTATCTGTTCGACGGCGCAATCATGCATCGCGACAGCGAGGGCAACGTCCAGGAGATCGCGCCGGGCGCGATGAACCTGATGACGGCCGGGCGCGGCATCGCGCATTCCGAGCGCACGCCGGACGCGCAGCGCGCCTCGGGACAGAAGATGCTCGGCCTGCAAAGCTGGATCGCGCTGCCGGCGGGCTCCGAAGAGATCGCGCCGTCGTTCCAGCATTATGCGGCAGGCGATTTGCCGATGATTTCCGAGCGCGACTTCACCGCGCGGGTGATCGCGGGCTCCGCCCTCGGCATCACCTCGCCGGTGTCGATGGTCTCGCCCTGGTTCTACACCGAGGTCACGGCGGTGGCAGGCGCGAGCGTGCCGCTGGATCCGGACCATGAGGAGCGCGCGATCTATGTCGTCGACGGCGAGGTCGAGATCGCGAACGAGCGCTACGAAGGGCCGCGCCTGCTGATCTTCCGGCCCGGCGACCGCATCACCGTGAAAGCCCTGAAGGCCACGCGAATGATGTTTCTCGGCGGCGATGCGCTGGAGGGCCCGCGCCACATCTGGTGGAATTTCGTCTCCTCCAGCAAGGAGCGGATCGAGCAGGCCAAGCAGGACTGGAAAACCGGCCGCTTCGCCGCAGTTCCGCAGGAACACGAGTTCATTCCGCTGCCGGAATAGGCTAATCCGGTGTCCGGCCGCACAACGAATGCGGCTGGATTCCCTGTGCGAAGGCTTTGCCGATGACCACCATGCTCTCCAGCGACCTGCCGCTTGCCAAGATCGGACGCGGCAAGGTGCGCGATATCTACGCTGTCGACGACGACCGCCTGCTGCTCGTCACCACCGACCGCATCAGCGCCTTCGACGTGGTGATGGGCGAGACCATCCCGATGAAGGGCGCGGTGCTGACGCAGATCAGCGCGTGGTGGTTCAATGAGCTCGAAGGCGTGGTGCCGCATCACATGATCAGCGCCGACACCGACGCGATCGTCGCGGCCGTACCGGCGTTGAAACCGCATCGCGCGGAGATCCTTGGCCGCGCCATGCTGTGCAAGCGCACCACCGTGTTTCCGATCGAATGCGTGATCCGCGGCTATCTCTCAGGCTCCGCCTGGAAGGAATATGCTGCCAGCGGAACGCTCGCGGGCGAGACGCTGAAGGCTGGCCTCGTCGAGAGCGAGAAGCTGGAGCCGGCGATCTTCAGCCCGGCGACCAAGGCCGAGAGCGGCCATGACGAGAACATCACCATCGCGAAGATGCGCGCCGTGGTCGGCGACGAGGTCGCTTACACGCTGGAGAGCATGACGCGCGCGATCTACACGCTCGGCGAGGAGCTCGCCCGCGAGCAGGGCATCATCATCGCCGATACCAAGTTCGAGTTCGGCCGCGACAAGGACGGCCGCATCATCTTGATCGACGAAGTCATGACGCCGGACTCGTCGCGCTTCTGGGCGTTAGATGCCTACAAGCCGGGTCAGCCGCAGGCGAGCTTCGACAAGCAGCCCTTGCGCGACTATCTCGACGTCGAACGCCGCGCCGGCCGCTGGAACGGCGACGCCCCGCCGCCGCCGCTGCCGGCCAGCGTGGTGGACGCGACCAGCAAGCGGTACCTGGAAGCGTATCGGCGCGTGACGGGGAATGAGCTGAAGATTTAGGCCCGACTGTCGCGTCTCGCTTCGTCATTGCGAGCGCAGCGAAGCAATCCAGAGTCTTGCCGCGGAGGGATTCTGGATTGCTTCGCTCCTCTCGCAATGACGTGGAGAGGCCGGGAGCCCCTCTCCACCATTTCTGCCTGGCTCGCGTTCGCGAAGAGGACGGCGGCTCTCACACCCCCGCCATCATCACGTATTTGATCTCGACATATTCTTCCATGCCGTGACGCGAGCCTTCGCGGCCCAGGCCGCTTTCCTTGACGCCGCCGAAGGGCGCGACCTCGGTGGTGATGAGGCCGGTGTTGACGCCGACCATGCCCGATTCCAGCGCCTCGGCGACACGCCAGACCCGGCCGATATCGCGGGAGTAGAAGTACGAGGCGAGGCCGAAGGGCGAGGCGTTGCACATCGCGATGACGTCCGCCTCGTCCTTGAAGCGGATCACGGGTGCGAGGGGGCCGAAGGTCTCCTCCTGCGACACCAGCGAGTCAGGCTTGACGTCGGCCAGCACCGTCGGCTCGAAGAAGGAGCGGCCGAGCTCGCTGCGCTTGCCGCCGGTGACGACCTTGGCGCCGCGCTTGACGGCATCGGCAATGTGGCGCTCGACCTTGTCGACCGCCTTCATGTTGATCAGCGGGCCTTGCGTGACGCCGCCTTCGGTGCCGTCGCCGATCTTCATCGCGGCGACCTTCTTCGACAGCTTCTGCACGAACTCGTCGTAGATCTTGTCCTGGGCGTAGATGCGGTTGGCGCAGACGCAGGTCTGGCCCATGTTGCGGTATTTCGAGACGATGGCGCCTTCGACCGCGGCGTCGATGTCGGCGTCGTCGAACACCACGAACGGCGCGTTACCGCCGAGCTCGAGGCCGAGCCGCTTCACGCCGACCGAGGCCTGCTGGTAGAGGATCTTGCCGACGGCGGTCGAGCCGGTGAAGCCGACGAAACGCACGGCCGGATGCTCGCACAGCACCTTGCCGATCGGCGGCGCATCGCCCGTGATGATGTTGAGCACGCCCTTGGGGACGCCGGCCCGCTCGGCGAGCACGGCCAGCGCCAGCGCCGACAGCGGCGTCTCGTTGGCGGGCTTGAGCACCACCGTGCAGCCGGCCGCCAGCGCCGGCGACACTTTGCGCGTGATCATCGAGTTCGGGAAATTCCACGGCGTGATCGCACCGCAGACGCCGATCGGCTGCTTGATGGCGAGCAGGCGCGCATCGGCGCGCTGGGTCGGGATGGTCTCGCCATAGACGCGCCTCGCTTCCTCGGCGAAGAACTCGATATAGGCCGCGCCGATATCGACCTCGCCGAGCGCCTCGGTGAGCGGCTTGCCCTGCTCGGAGGTGAGGATCAGCGCGAGGTCCTCGCGATTGGCCGTGATCAGCTCGAACCATTTCCGCAGGATGTTGGAGCGCTGCTTGGCGGTGTGCTTTGCCCAGGCCGGAAAGGCGCGCTCGGCGGCTTCAACCGCCCGGGTGGTGTCGTCGGCACCAAGCTGCGGCACCTTGGCGAGCTCGACGCCGGTGGCGGGATTGTTGACAGGGAAGACCGGCGTGCCGACCCAGGCGCCGTCGATGTAGCAGGCCTCCTTCAGCAGCGATGGGTCCTTCAACCGGTCGCGCAGAGTGGCGGTGGCTTGCGAGGCGCGTGCGGCGGCGGTCGGTGTCATGGCGTTTCTCCCTGGGCGATCGGATCGGCCGCAATATAGGGACAGACGGTACGCAATGCACCGCCCGGCAACGCACATCTGCTGGGAGTTAAGCTGAGGGCCGCTGGTCCTTCACCTCTCCCCGGCGGGGAGAGGTGAAGCACCACCGCCGCGGAAGGATCAGGCCGCGCCGCTCATATAGGTCTCGCGGCGTCCGATCATGCGTTCGGCCGCGGCCTTGGCGTCCGCCTTCGTGGAGGTCGCGCAGGTCCGGTATTCCAGATCGGGAACGTGGGAGGTGTCGCGACGGCCGAACCACGACTTCGAGCCAACCGGCAGCAGCGCCAGCGCCTGCGCCAGATTGTCGACGGCGCCGAAGGAATAGAGCGCGCCGGTGCCGGCGATGCGGACCTCGTAAATGCCGGGCGAAATCGGCGCCTCCAGATTCTCGCCTCGTCCGGCACGGGGATAGCGTTTCCATTCGCTCCAGGTCGAAATCATCTGAGGTCCCCCTCGCCGCCCATCCACGGCCGGCACATTTGCATCAAGTCTTAACGGCTCGTCGATCGGGCCGGGTGCTGAACGCGGCAGCTCACGAAATGTTTCAGGGGTTCGAAAACCACGAAGCATATCGCGAGAAACCCATCCAAGGTGAGGCGAGACACGCCGATCCACCGCAGATTGTAAAAGAGCGTGCGCGCTCAGCCTCGTTGTCGTCCTGCGTTGGATCAAGACCGTCAAGTCACGACATCGCGACCGGTGCAGGTACATAGATGGCGCTTGCCGCGCCGGAGATCCGGGAAGACAATCGATCACTTCCAACAATAATCAAACCCGAGGAAACGCCATGCAAAGCCAAGCCCAGATCGATGAGATTCTGCGTCAGAAGAGCGAGACCAAGGAGATTCCGGGCGTCGTCGCCATCGCGGCCAGCGGTCAAGACGTGCTGTATCAGGGTGCGTTCGGCAAGCGCGATCTGTCCAAGCCCGATCCGATGACCGCCGACAGCGTGTTCTGGATCGCATCGATGACGAAGGCGGTGACCACAGCGGGCGCCATGCAGCTGGTCGAGCAGGGCAGGCTGTCGCTGGATGCGCCGATCGGCGATGTCTTGCCGGAGCTCGCCAATCCGCAGGTGCTCGAAGGCTTTGACGCCAAGGGCGAGGCGAAGCTGCGGCCGGCCAAAGGACCGATCACGCTGCGCCAGCTCATGACCCACACCGCCGGCTTCTGCTACAACATGTGGAACGGCGATCTCGCGGTCTATCTGGACAAGAACGGCATTCCCGCCATCACCACCTGCCAGAACGCGGCATTGAAGACGCCGATCATGTCCGACCCCGGCACGCGCTGGGAGTACGGCACCAACATCGATTTCGTCGGCAAGGCCGTGGAGGCCGCCAGCGGCAAGCGGCTCGACGCGTACCTGCGCGACAATCTGTTCGCGCCGCTCGGCATGCGCGACACCGCTTTCAAGATCAGCGACGACATGCGCAAGCGCCTGGTCGGCATGCATGCGCGCGGCGAGGACGGCCAGCTGGCAGCGATCCCGTTCGAGCTGGAGCAGGAGCCTGAATTTCACATGGGCGGCGGCGGGCTCTATTCGACGGCGGCCGACTACATCAAGTTCACCCAGATGATCCTCAACAAGGGCCGCGGCAACGACAATCAGGTGCTGAAGGCCGACACGATCGCCATGATGAGCCAGAACCAGATGGGCGATCTCAACATGACCAAGATGACGACGGCGGCGCCGATGTACACCAACGACGTCGATCTCTATCCGGAGCAGGTGAAGAAGTGGGGCCTCAGCTTCATGATCAACACCGCCAAGACCGCCGAGGGCCGCAGCGCCGGCAGCCTCGCCTGGGCGGGCCTCGCCAACACCTATTACTGGATCGACCCGGCGCGAGACGTCACCGGCGTCATCCTGATGCAGCTGCTGCCGTTCGCGGACGCGAAATGCCTGGAGGCGTTCGCAGGCTTTGAGCGCGGCGTTTATGCCGGGCTCGATGCTGCCGGAAGCGGGCAGAAGGCGGCGTGACTCGTCAACCTCTCACCTGACCTCATGGCCGGGCTTGTCCCGGCCATCCACGTCTTGCCACGCGGCACAAAGAACGTGGATGCCCGGGACAAGCCCGGGCATGACGACGGGTAGAGTGTGCCGATCATCACTGACGAAAGGATTTCGACTTGGCGGACAAAGCGGACAGCTACGTTTGCGGCATCTCGGACGCGCCGCTGCTCGGCGACACGATCGGCCGGAGTCTCGACCAGGCCGCGCAGCGCTGGGGCAATCGCGAAGCGCTGGTCTCGCCCAGCCACGGCGTGCGATGGGCCTGGTCGGAATTCGCGGAACGGGTTGATGCGCTTGCCGCCGGCTTTCTTGCGCTCGGGCTCGAGCGGGGCCAACGGATCGGCATCTGGTCGCTGAACCGGCCGGAATGGACGCTGACCCAGTTCGCCGCCGCCAAGGCCGGCCTGATCCTAGTGACGATCAATCCTGCCTATCGCCTGAGCGAGCTGGAATTTGCCCTTCGCAAGGTCGGCTGCGCGGCGATCGTCACCGCGACGGCGTTCAAGACCAGCAACTACATGGAGATGCTCAACACGCTATTGCCGGAGCTGTCATCCGCCAGGCCCGGACAGCTGCAAGCGGCACGGCTGCCGGCCCTCCGCAATGTCATCCAGATCGGCGGCCCGGCCGCCCCGGGCACGATTGCCTTCGACGAGGTCGCGCGCATGGGCGGCGACCGGCACCGTCAGCAATTGGCCGCGCTCGGCCAGGAGTTGCAGTTCGACGATCCCGTCAATATCCAGTTCACCAGCGGCACGACCGGATCACCCAAGGGCGTGACGCTAACCCACCACAACATTCTCAACAACGGCTATTTCGTCGGCCGCGCGATGCGCCTCACCGAGAAGGATCGCATCTGCATTCCGGTGCCGCTCTATCATTGCTTCGGCATGGTGATGGGCAACCTTGCCTCCGTGACGCTCGGCGCCGCGATGGTCTATCCCGGCGAGGGTTTTGACCCGCTCGCGACGCTGCGCACGATCGAGCTGGAGAAATGTACGGCGCTCTACGGCGTGCCGACGATGTTCATCGCCGAACTCGATCACTCCGAATTTGCCGGCTTCGACCTGACATCGCTGCGCACCGGCATCATGGCCGGCGCGCCCTGCCCGATCGAGGTGATGAAGCGCGTCAACACCGAGATGAACATGCGGGAGGTCACCATCGCCTATGGCATGACCGAGACCAGCCCCGTCAGCTTCCAGAGCGCGGTGGACGATCCGCTGGAGCGCCGCGTCTCCACGGTCGGACGTATCCATCCGCATGTCGAGGTCAAGATCGTCGATCTCGAGGGCAGGATCGTGAAGCGCGGCGAACGCGGCGAGCTGTGCACCCGCGGCTACAGCATCATGCTGGGTTATTGGGAAGAGAAGGAGAAGACGGCCGACGTGCTCGACGCGAACGGCTGGATGCACACCGGCGATCTCGCCACCATCGACGACGATGGTTATTGCAACATCGTCGGCCGCATCAAGGACATGGTGATCCGCGGCGGCGAAAACCTCTATCCGCGCGAAATCGAGGAGTTTCTGTATCGTCACCCCAAGATCCAGGACGTGCAAATCTTTGGCGTCGCAGACACCCGCTACGGCGAAGAACTCTGCGCCTGGATTCGCGTCAGAGCGGGCGAGCAACTGACGGCTGAGGAAGTGCGCGCCTTCTGTGAAGGCCAGATCGCCCACAACAAGATCCCGCGCTACGTCGAATTCGTCGACGAGTTTCCGATGACCGTGACCGGAAAGATCCAGAAATTCCTGATGCGCGAGGCAGTCGAGCAGCGTTTGGGATTGAAGGCGGCGAAGACGGCGTGAGTTGTCGAACACTCGCGCAACACTGACGGTGTCATTCCCCGCGGAAGCGGGGAATCCAGTACGCCGCGGCTTTTTCGTAACCCGCTGATGCTTCCGGAATACTGGATCGCCCGCCTTCGCGGGCGATGACACCGGAGAATGAGGATCGCAATGACGGCGTGAGAGCGGGACCTTAACCTGTCAACCCGCGCTGCTCGGCCAGCTCCTTCAGCGACACCAGCGGGCGGGCGCCGATGTGCTGGATGACTTCGGCGGCGGCGAGCGCGCCGAGCTCGCCGCACTGCTTGTAGCCGAAGTTGCGCGCGAGGCCGTAGAGGAAGCCGGCGGCGAAGAGATCGCCGGCACCGGTGGTGTCGACCACCTTCTCGACCGGGAAGGCCGGCGCGGCGACCGCGTCTTCCGACGACACCACCATGCAGCCCTTCTCGCTGCGGGTGACCACACCGAGATTGACGTCGTTGCGCAGCTGCTTCAGCGCGGTGTCGAAATCCGAGGTCATGTAGAGCGAGTGCAGCTCGGACTCGTTGGCGAACACGATGTCGACGGTGCCGCCCCGCATCAGCGAGAGAAACTCGTCGCGATAGCGATCGACGCAGAAGGAATCCGAGAGCGTCAGCGCCACCTTGCGCTTGGCGTCATGGGCGATCTTGGCCGCCTTGACGAAGGCCTCCTTGGCGTTCTTGGGGTCCCAGAGATAGCCCTCGAGGTAGACGATGCCCGCGCCCGCAATCTCGGCCGGATCGATGTCGGCGGGCGACAGGTCCTGCGCCGCGCCGAGATAGGTGTTCATGGTGCGCTCGCCGTCGCCGGTGACCAGGATGTAGGAGCAGCCGGTGGCGGGGCCGTCCTTGGCAGCGGGCGTGTTGAAGGCGACGCCGGCGGCGCGAATGTCGTGCACGTAGAGCTTGCCGATCTGGTCGTCCTTGACCTTGCCGACATAGGCGGCGCGCGCCCCCAGGCTGCCGATGCCGACGATGGTGTTGGCCGCAGATCCGCCCGAGACTTCCGTGGCCGGACCCATGTCCTTGTAGATGGCCGCCGCGCGCGCCTCGTCGATCAGCGACATGCTGCCCTTCGCCATGCCATGCTTGGCCAGAAAGGCCTCGTCGGTCCGAACCAGCACGTCGAACAGCGCGTTGCCGATGCCGAGAACGTCATATTTCACGTCAGCCATTCACCTTGATCCTGTTTGCCGGATTGCGATCTAACCGGAAATCCGCTTCCTGTCGGCCTGAAATCCAAGCTCGCGGCCTATCACGACCGGGCCTTGGCGGGCAAGCAACGGTATTTTCGAGAGCATGATCCGCTCCTTCCTGACCGTCTCGACGGGAACGCTGGCCTCGCGCCTGCTGGGTTTTGCCCGCGATTCCCTCATTGCGGCGCTGCTCGGCACCGGCGCCGTGGCGGATGCGTTTCTGGCGGCGTTCCAGCTCGTCAACGTGGTGCGGCGGCTGCTCAGCGAGGGCGCGCTGAACGCGGCGCTGATCCCTGCCTGGCTGCGGGTGCGGGACCGCGACGGGGTGGCGGAAGCCGCGGCGTTCGCCGGGCGCGTGCTCGGCACGGTCAGCGCGGCCCTGATCGCGAGCTCGATCCTGATCGCGTTGTTGATGCCGCTGATCATGACGGTCATCGCGCCGGGATTCCTCGGCAGTGGCACGCTCGATCTCGCGGTTCAGAACGCGCGGCTGATGCTGCCTTACCTCGCCTTCGCCGGTCCCGTCACCGTGCTGATGGGGCTTCTCAATGCGCAGGGGCGCTTCGCGCTGACGGCGTTCTCGCCACTGCTGTTCAACATTGCGCTGATCGCGGCGATCGTGATGCTGCTGGTCTGGCATGCAGACGCCGGCTTCGCCGCGTGGATCCTGGCGGCGACGGTCGGCCTGGCCGGCCTGCTGCAATTGCTGATGCTGCTGTCGCGGCGAAGCGCGCGCCTGGCGACACCGCTGCGCGCCAGTTTCGACAAGGAGATGCGCGGCTTCTTCGCCAAGGCGATCCCCGGCATGATCGCAAGCTCGGGGCCGCAATGGCTGATGGTGGCGGGTGCGATCATCGCGTCCGCAACGCCGTCCGCCGTGTCCTGGCTCTATTTCGCCAACCGCTTGATCGAGCTGCCGCTCGGCATCGTCGGCGTCGCCATGGGCACCGTGCTGGTGCCGGAGCTGACGCGCGCCGTCGCTAGCTCCGATCGCGACGCGGTGGCGCATGCCGAATCCCGCGCGCTCGAGCTTGCCGCCGGGCTGGCGCTGCCGGCCACCCTCGGCCTGATCGTGCTGGCCGAACCGATCGTGCGGCTGTTGTTCGAGCATGGCGCGTTCGGTGCGGAGGACAGCGCGGCCACCGCGCGCTCGCTGATGTGGCTGGCGCTGGGCCTGCCGGCTCATGTGCTGATCAAGGCGCTGTCGCCGGCGTTCTATGCCCGCAGCGACACGGTGACGCCGCTGCTCGCGACCGCCAAGGGCTTCGTGGTGACGGTCGTGCTCGCGATTCTGCTCGGCCATCTCCTTGGCGCGAGCGGTATCGCGGCTGGTATCGCGGCCGGCGCCTGGAGCAGCGCGCTCTCCTTGATCCGGAAGGGCACGGCCGCGTTCGGCTTCTCGATCGATGCGAGTGCCCGCACGCGATTGCCGCGGATCGTGCTGGCCGCGATCGCCATGGGCGCCCTGCTCTGGCTGACAACGGGTCTGGTGCCTGCCGGCGCCCATGGGCTCATCCACTTCATTGCGCTGGGTGTACAGATCGTGGCCGGGATCGCCGTCTACGGCTTGCTGCTGCAAACCGTCGGCGCCGCCTCCTGGCGTGAGGCGGTTAACGCGTTGAAACGGCCCGGCTAAACCGCGAGCCCGGCGAAAGACCCTTGACGGGGCAGCGCCGCTGTTGGAAACGACGCCCGAATACCTATGGGAAGGCTGACCATGCCATTCGTTGAACGGGTCTTTTCGGGCGTCCAGCCGACGGGCAATCTCCACCTCGGCAATTACCTCGGCGCCATCGTCAACTTCGTGAAGATGCAGGAAACCCACAATTGCATCTATTGCGTCGTCGACATGCACGCGATCACGCAAGGGGTGGACGTCTGGGGCGGGCCGGTCGAGCTCGCGCGCAACACCCGGGAGGTGACCGCCGCGTTCATCGCGGCCGGCATCGACCCGAAGAAGCACATCGTGTTCAACCAGAGCCAGGTCTCCGGCCATGCCGAGCTCGCCTGGATCTTCAACTGCGTTGCGCGCATGGGCTGGCTCGGCCGCATGACCCAGTTCAAGGAGAAGGCCGGCAAGGACCGCGAGAACGCCTCGGTCGGTCTATTCGACTATCCCGTGCTGATGGCCGCCGACATTCTGCTCTACCGCGCCACCCACGTTCCCGTGGGCGAGGACCAGAAGCAGCATCTCGAGCTTTCGCGCGACATCGCGCAGAAGTTCAACAACGACTTCGGCGACTCGATCCGCGCGCAGGGCGTCAATGACGGGC
Organism: Bradyrhizobium sp. USDA 223; assembly: GCF_044909005.1. Classification (NCBI taxonomy): domain Bacteria; kingdom Pseudomonadati; phylum Pseudomonadota; class Alphaproteobacteria; order Hyphomicrobiales; family Nitrobacteraceae; genus Bradyrhizobium; species Bradyrhizobium sp. USDA 223. Next base: position 6,721,844 of record NZ_JBIYDR010000001.1, on the reverse strand, counting down.
TGTTCTTCCCGCTGCCGGAACCCTTGATTACGGGTCCGGCGACGCGCGTGATGAGCCTGCGCGACGGCACCAAGAAGATGTCGAAGTCGGACGCCTCCGACAATTCGCGCATCAACCTCACCGACGATGCCGACACCATCGCGCAGAAGATCCGCAAGGCGAAGACCGATCCGGAGCCGCTGCCGACGGAAGAGAAGGGCCTGGAAGCGCGGCCCGAGGCCGACAATCTCGTCGGCATCTTCGCCGCGCTGTGCGGCCGCTCCAAGGCGGACGTGCTGCGCGATTTCGGCGGCGGCCAGTTCTCCAGCTTCAAGAACGCACTGGCGGAGCTGTGCGTCACCAAGCTCGCGCCGATCGCCGGCGAGATGAAGCGCCTCGTCGCCGACCCCGGCCATATCGACTCGATCCTGAACGAGGGATCCGACCGGGCGCGCGCGATCGCCGACGAGACCATGAAGCTCTCCAAGGACATCGTCGGCTTCATCCGCCGGCGCTAAGGCGCACTTCGCAAGGCCGGCTGACGCCACGGCGCCGGCCGCTTCGCCTCTCCCAAACATTGCGGGAGTGTGGCAGCATGCTGCCCGTGCACAATCCGGGACATGCATGACCAGCAAGCGACTTTGCTACGAGCCGGGTCACAAGCCCAAATGCCTCGTCATCGTCGACGACAGCGCCGAATGGGATCGCGCCGTCTATTACGCCAGCCGCTGGGCGATCCGCGCCGGCGGCGGCGTGGTGATGCTGCGCATCATAGAGCCTGAGCAGCAGAGCCAGGAATGGTTGGGGGTGGCCGACATCATGCGCGCCGAAGCGCAGGAAGCCGCCGAGGCCGCACTCGACCGCGCCGCCGGGCGCGCCAACGGCATCGCTGCGATCACGCCGGAGCGGGTGATCCGCGAGGGCAGCGCGATGGAACAGCTGCTCGCAGTGATCGACGAGGACCCCGATATCGCCATGCTGGTGCTCGCCGCCAATCCTGGCGCGGAGGGGCCCGGACCCCTGGTCTCGCTGCTCGCAAATGCGCTCGGCACCTTCCCGGTGCCGGTGACGATTATCTCGGGCGCGCTGAGCGACGAAAGCGTGGATTCGCTGTCGTAGGCGGCTCTGCCGGTGGGTTACTCGTCATGCCCGGGCTTGTCCCGGGCATCCACGTTCTTGGCACGACGAAGCAAAGCGTGGATGGCCGGGACAAGCCCGGCCATGACGACGAGAGAAGATTGCGTACCTTAACCCACTGAAATTGCACCGAAACGCCCTCCCTCCCCCCTTGACCGTGCGTTCGCCGTCGCCATCTGCTAGGGGATGGAGCACGCGCCGGCCTTGAACCGGCGACGTCTGGAGAAAACCATGTTCATTCAAACCGAAGCCACCCCCAATCCCGCCACGCTGAAGTTCATTCCCGGCCGCGTCGTGGTCGACGGCAGCCCGATGGAATTTTCGAGCCGCGAATCGGCGGCGCGTTCGCCGCTCGCCGAGAAGCTGTTCGAGGTGCCCGGCGTCACCGGCGTGTTCTACGGATCGGATTTCATCACCGTGACGAAGGCGAGCGGTGAGTGGCAGCAGCTCAAGCCCGCGATTCTCGGGGCCATCATGGAGCACTACATGTCCGGCGCGCCGCTGCTCGCCGACGGCGAAGCGCACAGCGATGCCGATCTCGACGACGAGGACGAGTTCTTCGATGAAGCCGACGCCGAGACCGTCGACATGATCAAGGACCTGATCGAGACCCGGGTGCGGCCGGCCGTCGCCAATGACGGCGGCGACATCACCTTCCGCGGTTTCAAGGACGGTATCGTCTATCTCAACATGAAGGGCGCCTGCTCCGGCTGCCCGTCATCGACGGCGACGCTCCAGCACGGCATTCAGAACCTGCTCAAGCACTTCGTGCCTGACGTGGTCGAAGTCCGGCCGATGTAAGCCCCTTACGCCGCCTTCTGCTTGGCCGTGATCAGCTTGCGGTTGATCAAGACTTCCGCGATCTGAATCGCGTTGAGGGCGGCGCCTTTACGCAGATTGTCCGACACGCACCAGAGCACGAGGCCGTTCTCCACGGTCGCGTCCTCGCGGATGCGGCTGATGTAGGTCGCGTCCTCGCCGGCCGCTTCATAGGGCGTGGCGTAGCCGCCGGGCTCCTGCTTGTCGATGACGAGGCAGCCCGGCGCCTTGCGCAGGATCTCGCGGGCTTCATCGGCGGTGATCGGATTCTCGAACTCGATGTTGACGGCCTCGGAATGGCCGACGAACACAGGCACGCGCACGCAGGTGGCGGAGAGCTTGATCTTGGGATCCAGGATCTTCTTGGTCTCCGCCATCATCTTCCACTCTTCCTTGGTGTAGCCGTCCTCCATGAAGACGTCGATGTGGGGGATGACGTTGAAGGCGATGCGCTTGGGGAATTTCTTCGCGACCAGCTCGTCGTTGGTGTAGACGGCCTTGGTCTGCGAGAACAATTCGTCCATCGCGTCCTTGCCGGCGCCCGACACCGACTGATAGGTCGAGACCACGACGCGCTTGATCGTCGCCTTCTCGTGCAGCGGCTTGAGCGCGACCACGAGCTGCGCGGTCGAGCAGTTCGGGTTCGCGATGATGTTCTTCTTCTTGAAGCCTTCGGTCGCGGCCGCGTTCACCTCGGGCACGATCAGCGGCACGTCCGGATCCATGCGCCAGGCCGAGGAATTGTCGATCACCACAGCGCCGGCGGCGCCGATCTTCGGCGACCATTCCTTCGACACCGACCCACCCGCCGACATCAGGCAGATGTCGACGTCGGAGAAGTCGTAATGCTCGAGCGCTTTGACCTTCAGGGTGCGGTCGCCATAGGAGACTTCGACGCCGACGCTGCGGCGCGACGCCAGGGCCACGACCTCGTCCGCGGGGAATTTGCGCTCATCCAGGATGTTGAGCATTTCCCGACCGACATTGCCGGTCGCGCCGACGACTGCGACTTTGTAACCCATCGTTCACTCTCCGATGAAAAAGCACGTTCCCGAAGCTGACGCTTAAACAGGAAGAGCAGCGCTTCTATGCGAGAACCGGCCTCAAGACAACGTTAAGACCATGCCTTAGGGACGTGGATGCAGTCGCCTGAGGCCAGCACGGCCGTTAGCCCTACCCAGATCCACCTGACGCTCTTGGCCGTCGCCGACGAGGTCGTCGGCACGCTGGCGCATCTGGTTGCCTATGTGGGGGCGCTCGCCCTGTTTGCCATCCTCGCCCTTGCGGCATTGGGACAGCTGCCTGACCTGCGCGGCGATGGTCCCGCGGACAGACCGGGTTGGAGCATCGCCGACCGCTCGCACCCAGCCTTCGCCGTCAGCCGGATCGATTCATCAGAGAAAACAGCCTCTTACATCATCTTTCGGCATCCCGAAGGCGGCCGCAGGGACGTGCTGCGCTGGACCGATATGGCGGACAAGTCGGTGGCCGAGCTCGAAATCTACCGCCAAGGCGCCGAATTCGACGTGACACGGCCGGCGGCCGCGGGCTTGGCCGCTCGGATGGGTTTGAGTGCAGATGCCCCGCTCGAGCAGGCCGGCCTGATCGACAGCAAATTCGGCCCCGTCGCCCTGTTCCGGCCGGTCGGCGCGACAGAGGGGACGCGGGCCTGCCTCGGCTATCTCAAGCGCTACGAGGAGCCTGCCTTGCAGATCTCCGGCTTCTCTTGCCAGGGCGACAGCTTGCCCGCCCGGCGCGCGGCGATCGCCTGCACGCTGAACCGGCTGACGCTGCTGGCCTCGGGCAACGAGCCGAGGCTGGCGGAATTGTTCGCCCATGCCGAGCTCAGGCGCCGCGGCTGTGACCCCCAGGGCTCGCCGGACTGGCTGCTGGGCGCAGCGAACGCGCAATTGCGCGGAGCGCTTTGACTTGCATCAAGGATTCTGCATCAAGCTCAAGTGGCTGGTTTGCATGCAACTTTTGCCGGCGCGCACGATTATTCCGAGCTGGTGTGACCCAATTGACCTAGTTGCGTCCGCCCCGGCCGGGCTAGTATGGGGTGAAATCGACTGGCGGCCTGCCGCCTGAAGGGGACGTGATGAGCTTGAAATTTTCTGCCGCGAACAAACTGGCGACATTGCTTGCGGCGGGCGCCGCAATTGCCGTTGCGTTCGCGACCCCGACTTCCGCCGACACCAGGACCAAGCAGCGCTATGACGACCGCGGCCGGCCCTATTACGGCCCGAGCGGCCCCAACACGGTCTACCAGCAGGGCCGCACGCGCCTCTATGTGAGCAAGCGCTCCTGGCTGGACGGCGGCACCGAGGTCAATCCGGGCGACCGCAAGTTCACCGACTATGCCTTCCCCCCGGCCGTGGGCTATCCGTCCTTCGCCCGCGAGAACCTCAACCGGCCGATCGACCGCCAGCCGCTCTCCCCGCCGCAGGATGTCGGCGGCTATCCGCAGAACTTCCCGCTGTACTGAGACGGCGTCACGACCGAATCAAAATGGCCGGTGCTCACGCCCGGCCATTTTTGTTTTCGCGAGATGCAGTAGGGTGGGCAAAGGCGCCCTTGCGCCGTGCCCACGATCTCTCTCGATCACGAAAAATGCGTGGGCACGCTTGCGCTTTGCCCACCCTACGATTCCCGTTGCCTGGGTGAGGTGCGTGCGCCTCACGCGTTGGCTGCCGGGTCATAGCGCCGGCAAAATTCTTCGATGGCCTCGGAGCGGAAATCACTGAGGCGCTCGAAGATCAGCGCATCCGGCCAATCCCACCAGGCGATGCGGCGCAGGCTTGCGGAAACGGTATCGTCAAAGCGCTTGCGGATGGGACGGGCGGGAACGCCACCGACGATGGTGTACGGCTCGACATCGCGGCTGACGACGGCGCCGGCGGCGATCACTGCGCCATCGCCGACGCTCACGCCCGGCAGCAGGATGGCGGCGTGGCCGATCCAGACGTCGTTGCCGACGATCACCCGGTCGCCGCGCCTACCTGCGAAGAAGTCGCGGTCGCGCGTCGCGCCCGCCTCGTAATATTCGGGGACGTAGGTGAAGCGGTGCTGCGAGGGACGGCCCATCGGGTGGTTTGGCGCACCGATCCGCACCGAGTTGGCGATCGCCGTGAACTTGCCGATCACGGCGTCGGCGACGTCGCAATTCTCGCCGAGATAGGAGTAGTCGCCGAGCGAAGCATATTCGATGCGCGTGCCCGCAAGCACCTCGCAACGCCGCCCGACCTGCGCCTCGCGCAGGCGCACCGTCTCATGGATGACGGTTTCCGCGATCTTGGGGCGGGGTGTATCCATGAGGCGGCTCCGATGAGGCCGTAGGGTGGGCAAAGGCGCGCTTGCGCCGTGCCCACCATCTCTCGGCAATCGCGATAGAAGCGGTGGGCACGCTTACGCTTTGCCCACCCTACGATGGCGGTGCTTGTGGCTACGCGTGCAGCTTTTGCAATTCCTTCAGGATCGCTTCGCCCATCTGCGTGGTCGAAGCCGACGTCGTGCCTTCCGACTTGATATCGGCGGTGCGCAGGCCGCTGGCCAGCACGGCAGCGATTGCCTGGTCGACCTTGTCGGCGAGATCGCCCATGTCGAAGGAATAGCGCAGTGCCATGCCGAAGGACGAGATCATCGCGATGGGATTGGCGAGGCCCTTGCCGGCAATATCGGGGGCCGAGCCGTGCACGGGCTCGTACAGCGCCTTGCGCTTCTTGGTCTTGACGTCGACCTCGCCGAGCGAGGCCGAGGGCAACATGCCGAGCGAACCCGTGAGCATCGCCGCGATGTCGGAGAGCATGTCGCCGAACAGATTGTCCGTCACGATGACGTCGAACTGCTTCGGCCATTTCACCAGCATCATGCCGCCGGAATCGGCGAGCTGATGCTCGAGCGTGACATCGGGGTATTCGCGCTTGTGGACCTGAGTCATGACCTCGTTCCAGAGCACGCCCGACTTCATGACGTTGCGCTTCTCCATCGACGTCACCTTGTTCTTGCGCTTCCGGGCAAGCTCGAAGGCGACGCGGCCGATGCGCTCGATCTCATAGGTATCGTAGACCTGGGTATCGATGGCGCGCTTCTGGCCGTTGCCGAGATCGGTGATGGTCTTGGGCTCGCCGAAATAGACGCCGCCGGTGAGCTCACGCACGATGACGATGTCGAGGCCCTCGATCGCCTCGCGCTTCAGGCTCGAGGCATCCGCCAGCGCCGGATAGCACACGGCGGGACGGAGGTTGGCGAACAGCGCGAGATCCTTGCGCAGGCGCAAGAGGCCGGCCTCCGGGCGCACCTCGTAAGGCACGGCATCCCATTTCGGGCCGCCGACCGCGCCGAAGATCACGGCGTCGGCGTCCTTGGCCTTGGCCATGTCGCCTTCGGAGATCGACACTTTGTGCGCGTCATAGGCGGAGCCGCCGACGAGCCCGGTGTCGGTCTCGAACTTGGCGATACCGGCCGAATTGAGCCAGTCGATCAGCCGCTTCACCTCGCCCATCACCTCGGGGCCGATACCGTCGCCGGGAAGCAGCAGCAGTTTGTGGGTCGCCATGGTCGTTCTTCCTCCGTTTCGTCATGGCCGGGCCTGTCCCGGCCATCCACGTCCTGGCTTGCGGCGCGAAGAACGTGGATGCCCGGCACAAGGCCGGGCATGCCGGCGTCTCGTGAATTTCGGCCGGAGTGCTAGAGCGGCGTTGCGCGCTTGGCAAGACACCATTGCCGGGGTGCGGCTGTGCAAGGCGGGCGGGCCCTGCCACACTGGACAGGCCGGAGTACCCCTTGCACGCCCCTGACCGCCTGCCCTACGCGCATCCCGCGCGGCTGATCCTGACGCTGTCGCTGGCCGCCACCGTGGGGCTCGGCATCGGCCGCTTTGCCTATGCGCTGGTGCTGCCTGATATGCGGGAGGACCTCGGCTGGTCCTACTCGGCGGCCGGTTTCATGAACACGATCAACGCCGTCGGCTATCTCGTGGGCGCGCTGGTGGCGTCCCGCCTGATCCGGCGCGTCGGCTGGGCCGCCGCGATCCGCGGCGGAACCATTGCCTGCGTCGCAGCGCTCGCCACCTGCGCGCTGACGGGGGATTTCGTCGCGCTGAGCCTGGCGCGCCTGGTGCTGGGCCTGGGCGCAGCGGCCGGCTTCGTCGCCGGCGGCGCACTCGCTGCCACCATCGCCCAATCGCGGCCCGAACGGGCCAACTTCCTGCTCAGCCTGTTCTATGCCGGACCCGGCATCGGCATCCTGTCCTCGGGGCTGATCGCCCCGTTCACGCTGCAACATTTTGGGCCGGGCTCGTGGTGGATCGTGTGGTGGGCGCTGACGCTGCTGTCGGTCGCGATGACGATCCCGCTGTTCCTGATCCGGATCGAGAGCGGCGCGCGCTTCTCCGAAGGCGGTCATGCCTCGTTCGCGATCCTGCCGGTGCTGATTTATCTGGCCGGTTATTTCCTGTTCGGCGCCGGCTATATCGCCTACATGACCTTCATGATCGCCTATGTGCGCGACGGCGGCGGCGGGGCCGCGGCGCAGGCGGCGTTCTGGGGCCTGATCGGCCTATCCGCGTTCGTGACGCCCTGGGCCTGGCGCGGCGTGCTGGCGCTCGATCGCGGCGGACTTGCCACCGCCATCATCCTCGGCACCAACGCCGCCGGCGCAGCGCTGCCGATGATCGGGCATTCGCCGGCCTGGCTCGCGGTCTCCGCGATCGTGTTCGGCGTCGCCTTCTTCGCCGTGGTCGGCTCGACCACCGCCTTCGTCCGCTTCAACTATCCGCCAGAGGTGTGGCCGACCGCGATTGCGGCGATGACGATCTCGTTCGGCGTCGGCCAGACGCTCGGGCCGATCGTGGTCGGCGCGATTACGGATGCGCTGGGGAGCCTGAGTTACGCGCTGAATGTGTCGGCGGCGCTATTGGCGCTGGGCGCGGTGGCGGCGCTGTGCCAGAGGAAAGTGGGCCCGAAAGGCGAATAGCGAATAGCGAGTAGCGAATTGAGAGCGGGTTGGCTTCATTGCTTCCCTATTCGCCACTCCCGATTCGCTATTCGCCCTCTCAGCTCCCGCCTGAACGAATTATATCCCTGGTCTTCCCAATAGCCGCCCTTGTAATCGTTGGTGACTTCCATCGAGACCACGTATTTCGGGTTCTTGAAGCCCAGCTTGGTGGGCACGCGGATCTTCATCGGAAAGCCGTAGGCGCGCGGCAGGATCTCGTTTGCGTATTTGAACGTCATCTGGGTCTGCGGATGCAGCGCACTGCGCATGTCGAGCGGTGAATTGTAGCCGTCCTTGTCGGCGCACTGGAACCAGACATAATTCGCGCGCGTGTCGGCGCCGATCAGCTTGAGGAAATCGCGCAAGGGCGTGCCGGTCCAGCTGCCGATCGCGCTCCAGCCCTCGACGCAGATGTGACGCGTGATCTGCGTGACCTGCGGCAATTGATGGAGTTCATCCAGCGTCCAGGACTTCTTGTTGTCGACGAGGCCGCGCACCTCGAGCTTCCAATCGGCGGCCGAGATATCGGGCGCGTCGTCGAGATCGTAATAGGCGTTGAACGGGAAGGGCTTTGTGATCGCGCTTTCGGGGAAGGTCGGCGCCAGCGCGTCGGGATTGAACATCCAGGCCTGCACGGCATCGTTGAACTTCGAGACCTTCGCCAGCATGGTCTCGGCCGAGGACGAGTCGATGACGTCGCAACCCGTGAGCAGCGTCAGCGCTCCCAGGCTGGCGCCGCCCGCAATGAAGCGGCGGCGCGTGACGTCAGGCATCGTCTTGATGGAATCCTTGATCAGCAGCCGCTTGTCGACGCCGGGAATGAGGAACGGACGCTTCGCCATGACGATTCTCCTCCTCAGCGACCGATGATCATCGCGCGCAGACTCTTCGGCACGAGCAGCGCAAGCAAGACGTGAACGACCAGAAACGCGCAGATCGCGGCCATGCAGAAGAAGTGGACATAGCGCGCGGCCGGATAATCGCCGAACAGCATCACGAGATAATAGAGCTGCACGGGCTTCCAAATCGCAAGGCCCGACAGCACGATCAGCACGCCGACCACGATGATGCCGGCATAGAGCAGCCGCTGCACGTAATTGTAGACGGTGAGATCGTCATGGCCGAGCTTGAAGGTCAGCGCCGCCCTGACGTCGTGGAGCACGCCCGATGCCGTGATCGGCAGCAGCTTCTTGCGGAAGCGGCCGGTGGCGATGCCGGTGACGAGATAGGCGAGGCCGTTGATCATCAGCAGCCACATCGCCGCAAAATGCCAGAGCAGGCCGCCGCCGAGCCAGCCGCCCAGCGTGTACTCGCGCGGAAAGCGGAAGTCGAACAGCGGCGAGGCGTTGTAGATCTGCCAGCCCGACAGGATCATCAGGATCATGGCGAGCGCGTTGATCCAATGCATGACCCGCACCCAGGCCGGCTGGATCACTTTGGACTTGGTGGCCGTGACCTGCTCGTCGGTGACTGTGAGGCTCGCCATGGCGGGTTCCATCCTGAGGGCGTGTGACAGCGATTATACGCCGGTGTTTCGGCTTTCGTTACATCCCGTTCGCCATCGAATCGATGTCGTGAGGCTATTGTGGTCACAAAAGAGCGAGCCGGGTATCCCCGGCTCGCGGTCTGAGGACGTCCTGTTCGGGGATGAAACAGGATCGCGCGGTGTTACGTCGCCGGCATCAGCACGGTATCGACCACATGGATCACGCCGTTCGACTGGTTGACGTTGGTGATCGTCACCATCGAGGTGCCGCCCTTGGCGTCGACGATCCAGACCTTGCCGTCCATTTTCTTCACCGTCAGCTCCTCGCCTTCGGCGGTCTTCAGCTTCTTACCGTCGGTGAGGTCGGAAGCCGCGAGCTTGCCGGGCACGACATGGTAGGTGAGGATCTTGGTCAGCGTCGCCTTGTTCTCGGGCTTGACCAGGTTGTCGACGGTGCCGGCCGGCAGCTTGCCGAAGGCGGCGTTGGTCGGCGCGAACACCGTGAACGGGCCCTTGCCTTCGAGCGTCGGCACCAGGCCGGCCGCCTTCACCGCCGCCACCAGCGTGGTGTGATCCTTGGAGTTGACCGCGTTCTGGACGATGTTCTTGGACGGGTACATCGCGGCGCCGCCGACCATCACGGTCTTTTCCTCGGCACTGGTGGGCGCGACGACGGTCGCGGTGAGGGCCAGGGCGCTGAAGGCGGCGGCAGCGAGATAGGTAGTGCGCTTCGACATGAGAGAGTCTCCCGATTGAATTGAGACCGGCGATGGCCGGCGTTGAGCTGAGCAACAACGGCGCCTGCGACAGTTGAGGGTGATGCAGCAGTGCCGTCGTTGGACCGAACTACGGGAGGGTTTCAGGTGCGGTTTCGGGGAAAAATTCTTTGTGATGGGTGAAACTATCGGCGGGGATGTTCGTGTGCGAACCAGAGCACGCGACAAAACCCCACTGCCGTCCTGGACAAGCGTAGCGAAGCCGTAGGGTGGGCAAAGCGAAGCGTGCCCACCAAACGCAAATGCGGAGAGAGACGGTGGGCACGGCGCTTCGCGCCTTTGCCCACCCTACGACGGCGTGCCCGTTGAGGCAGTGTCCTCGCCTCAATCCCTGTTGTTCGGCGTCTGAATGAAGCCGCGATTATGCGTCGGGCTGATCAGCACTTCGTTGATGCAGACTCTCGCCGGCATGCTCGCGATGAAGGCGATGGTACGACCGAGGTCTTCGGGCTGCAGCATCTTCGCCTGCTCGGCTTCGCTCGGCACCACCGGGCGCAGCTTCAGGATCGGCGTCGCCACCTCGCCCGGCATCAGGCAGCAGGCGCGCAGGCCGTTGACGCATTCGTCCATGTTGAAGGAATGGGTCAGTGCCAGCACCGCGTGCTTGGTGGTGGTGTAGGCCGGGCCCGGCATCTTCGAGACGTGACGGCCGGCCCAGGACGAGACGTTGATGATGGAACCGTCCTGCTGCTGGCGCATCGTCGGCAGCACGGCGCGCATGCAATAAAGCACGCCGTTGAGATTGACCTGGACCAGTCTGTCCCAGCCCTCCAGCTCCATGTCCTTCCAGCTGCGTTTGGGGACATTGATGCCGGCATTGTTGACGAGCAGGTCGATGCGCCCGTGCTTCGCGACGATCTGATCGGCCGCCTTCTGGGCTGCGGCCGCGTTGGCGACGTCGAGCGCAATGGCCTCGGCCGCCCCACCGTCCCCCGTGATCTTCGCCACCACGGCATCGAGGGCTGACGGCCGCCGGCCCGAGACCACCACCGTCCAGCCGTCGGCAGCTAACGCCTCGGCGCCGGCCTCCCCGATCCCGCTGCCACCACCCGTGACCCAGGCCACGCGTTTCCCGCTTTTTGACATGCAAACTGTCTCCGTTGCTTCATCGGGGCGGTTTTTGCTAATCCAGCCCTCGGTTTTGACCGGCCTATGCCGGCGAGGAATGTTGCATGAACCAAGCTGCCAACGCCAATTTGTTTTCCCGCCTGTTCGAGGGCCTCGCCGATCCGAAGCGGCTCGCGATCGAGACGCACGACGGCGCCCATATCAGCTATGGCGACCTGATCGCGCGCGCGGGCCAGATGGCGAACGTGCTGGTCGCGCGCGGCGTGAAGCCGGGCGACCGCGTCGCGGTACAGGTGGAAAAGTCGGTCGCCAATATCGTGCTCTATCTCGGCACGGTGCGCGCCGGCGCAGTCTATCTGCCGCTGAACACGGCCTATACGCTGAACGAGCTCGATTACTTCATCGGCGATGCCGAGCCGTCGCTGGTGGTCTGCGATCCCGCCAAGGCAGAAGGCCTCGCGCCAATCGCTGCCAAGGTGAGCGCCAGGGTCGAGACGCTCGGCCCCGACGGCAAGGGCTCGCTGACGGAGGCCGCAGACAAGGCGAGCAGCGAATTCACGACGGTGCCGCGCGAAAACGACGATCTCGCCGCGATCCTCTACACCTCGGGCACCACCGGCCGCTCCAAGGGCGCGATGCTGACGCATGACAATCTCGCGTCCAACTCGCTCTCGCTCGTCGACTATTGGCGCTTCACCGACAAGGACGTCCTGATCCACGCGCTGCCGATCTACCACACCCACGGCCTGTTCGTGGCGACCAACGTGACGCTGTTCGCGCGCGCCTCGATGATCTTCCTGCCGAAGCTCGATCCAGACCTGATCATCAAGCTGATGGCGCGCGCGACGGTGCTGATGGGCGTGCCGACCTTCTACACCCGCCTGCTGCAGAACCCCGCGCTGTCGCATGAGACGACGAAGCACATGCGGCTGTTCATCTCGGGCTCGGCGCCGCTGCTCGCCGACACCCATCGCGAATGGTCGGCGCGCACGGGCCATGCCGTGCTCGAGCGCTACGGCATGACCGAGACCAACATGAACACGTCGAACCCGTATGACGGCGAGCGCGTGCCCGGTGCGGTCGGCTTCCCGCTGCCGGGCGTCTCCGTGCGCGTGACCGATCCCGAGACAGGAAAAGAGCTGCCGCGCGACGAGATCGGCATGATCGAGGTGAAGGGGCCGAACGTCTTCAAGGGCTATTGGCGCATGCCGGAGAAGACTAAGGCCGAATTCCGGCCCGACGGCTTCTTCATCACCGGCGACCTCGGCAAGATCGACGACAAGGGTTACGTGCACATCCTCGGACGCGGCAAGGATCTCGTGATCTCCGGCGGCTTCAACGTCTACCCGAAGGAGATCGAGAGCGAGATCGACGCCATGCCTGGCGTAGTGGAGTCGGCCGTGATCGGCGTGCCGCATGCCGATTTCGGCGAGGGTGTCACGGCCGTGCTGGTGCGCCAGCCCGGCGCGAGCATCGATGAAGCGGCCGTGCTGAAGGGCCTCGACGGGCGCCTCGCGAAATTCAAGATGCCGAAGCGAGTCTTCGTGGTCGACGAGCTGCCGCGCAACACGATGGGCAAGGTGCAGAAGAACGTGCTGCGCGAGACGTACAAGGACATTTACGCGAAGAAGTAGGAGCGAATGCTCCGGGGCTGGAGAGATGCATGAAGCGCGAGCAGGCTGTCCGGATCAACGATCATCTCCTCGATGCTTATAGGGCCCTCGACCAGGCCCGAATGGGCATCGCGGCACTTGGCAAGGCTGAGCGGATCGGGTTCGGAGATTGGCTTGAGGAAGTCGTTGCCGCCTTAGAGGACGAACTGCTCCAGCCGATCTACGATCAGTACCCGGATCTGGAGCCGCCAAAATCCGATCGAGAACCGCTGAGGTATATTTGCGAACTCACGTGGGATGAGGTGCAGCTCCCGGCGTCGACGACCGAAAAGCAACTCGACGAGATTATTTTTTCGGTCATGAAGCCGACCTGGCGAAAAACCGCGATGATGGTCACCTATGTGTTGGATCGCTGCAAAGAGCTTGGATTGCAGATCGAAGGCGAAGTGATTGCTGCGCGATTGAAGGTGCTTTCCGACTCCGATCGCATCGAAGGCATCGGCGATCTCCGATCATGGTTCCACAGCGAAGTGCGACTGAAGGATTAGTCCGCCTTGCGATTTCTGAGCTCTGCTCTCCCCGTCATTGCGAGGAGCACTTGCGACGAAGCAATCCGGAATCGTTCCGCAGAGACAGCCTGGATTGCTTCGCTTCGCTCGCAATGACGGTGGATGTGGCGGCTACAGCTGCCTACGATCAACAGATAACACCCGAACGCCATCTCCAGCGTGCGCTTCGACATTGCATCCGCGGCCTTCACGCCGAGCGGCAGGGTGACGAGGCTCATCGGCATCATCCGCGCGGCGCGGAGCAGCGAGACGAGCTGAGCCCGAAGGGCACTTGCAGGGCTGCGACAAGCCGGATAGCTCGCCGCGGCGGGCCATCCGGCATAGATGTAGCCGAGCGCATCGGCAGCAGTAGGCGATCCGATCTGGGCGGTCGAACGTCGCGCGGCCCGGCTGGGGTGGAATGCAGATTGCGCATATCGGCCCGAAGCGCGTGAACCGGTGAGAGTGCCAAAAACCCAATCGGGCAACGGCCGGGCCCGGCATCCTTCGCTGGCGCATTGCCACGCCCCGGCGCGCAACGGCTTAGAGGCGTTCCAATAGTGATTTCAATGCGCCAAACGCCGGCCCCGAAGTGATGAATTTAGATTCCTGTGTTCGCTTGCGGACCGATAGGCTGGTATACCAAGACCCTGATTGGCCTTGGTTCATCAAGGCCATAGAGCTGAACCACAGTTCGGTTTATGGCGATTTGGTGATTGCGCAGGCCAGATCGACTCCGTAAATAGAGCCCACCTTTCGCGATCCCCGCGCGCCCCATGCTGGGCCGCAACAAACATCAAAAGCCGCCCATGACCGCACGGATCGAACGACCGCTTTCGCCGCACATCCAAACCTATCGCTGGACGCTGACGATGGCTCTATCCATCGTGCACCGCGCTACCGGTATCGCCCTTTACGTCGGAACCCTGCTGCTGGTCTGGTGGCTGGTTGCCGCGGCCTCCGGCCCGGCCGCCTATGCCCATGTCCAGGCTTTCTCCAGCAGCATCATCGGCCGGCTGATTGTGTTCGGCTACACCTGGGCCCTGATGCACCACATGCTCAGCGGCATCCGGCATTTCGTCTGGGATCTCGGCTACGGCTTCAAGGCCAATGAGCGCGAAGCGCTGACCTGGGGCGCCCTGATCGGCGGCATCGCGCTGACGGTGCTGATCTGGATCATCGCCTATGCGAACGGAGGTGGCCGATGAGCTTCGACGAATCCCACGGCTCTCCGAAGCGTCCCTCGATGCGCACCCCGCTCGGGCGCGTCCGCAATCTCGGCGCCGCGCATTCCGGCACGTCCGATTTCTGGCGCCAGCGCATCACCGGCGTCGCCATGACGCTGCTGATGATCCCGGCACTGGTCATCATCATGATGCTGCTCGGCCGCAACCAGGTCTACGCGGCGCAGACCCTGAGCTCCATTCCCGTTGCGGTGATCCTGCTGCTCTTCATCTTCGCCAGCGCCTGGCACATGAAGATAGGCATGCAGGTGGTGATCGAGGACTACGTCCATAACGAGAAGCTCAAGCTCACCGCGATCATGCTCAACAATTTCTTCTCGGTCGCCGTGGCGCTCGCCTCGACCTACGCGATCCTGAAGCTCTCTTCCGGAGTGTAACCCATGGCCGCTGAGACCAATGGCAAGGGCAACGGCGCTCCCGCCACCAACGGAAAAGCCTATCCGATCGAAGACCACACCTATGACGTCGTCGTGGTCGGCGCCGGCGGCGCCGGCCTGCGCGCTGTCGTCGGCTGCAGCGAAGCGGGCCTCCGCACGGCCTGCATCACCAAGGTCTTTCCGACCCGTTCGCACACGGTCGCGGCGCAGGGCGGCATCTCCGCTTCGCTCGGCAACATGCACAAGGACGACTGGCGCTGGCACATGTACGACACCGTGAAGGGGTCGGACTGGCTCGGGGACCAGGACGCGATCGAATACATGGTGCGCAACGCGCCCGACGCGGTCTACGAGCTCGAGCATTGGGGCGTGCCGTTCTCGCGCACCGAGGACGGAAAGATCTACCAGCGTCCGTTCGGCGGCATGACCACCGAGTTCGGCAAGGCCCAGGCGCAGCGCACCTGCGCCGCGGCCGACCGCACCGGCCACGCCATGCTGCACACGATGTACGGCCAGTCGCTGCGCCACGCGGCCGAGTTCTTCATCGAGTTCTTCGCCATCGACCTGATCATGGACGACCAGGGCACCTGCCGCGGCGTCATCGCGCTCAAGCTCGACGACGGCACGCTGCATCGCTTCCGCGCCCAGACCACGATCCTGGCGACCGGCGGCTATGGCCGCGCCTACGCCTCCTGCACCTCGGCGCACACCTGCACCGGCGATGGCGGCGGCATGGTGCTGCGCGCCGGCCTGCCGATGCAGGACATGGAGTTCGTGCAGTTCCACCCGACCGGCATCTACGGCTCGGGCTGCCTCGTCACCGAGGGCGCCCGCGGCGAAGGCGGCTATCTCGTCAACGCCGAAGGCGAGCGCTTCATGGAGCGCTATGCGCCGTCGGCCAAGGACCTCGCTTCGCGCGACGTGGTCTCGCGCGCGATGACCATCGAGATCCGCGAGGGACGCGGCGTCGGCAAGAAGAAGGACCACATCTTCCTGCATCTCGACCATCTCGATCCCGCCGTGCTCGCCGAGCGTCTGCCGGGCATCTCGGAATCGGCCAAGATCTTCGCCAATGTCGACGTGACGCGCGAGCCGATCCCGATCGTGCCGACCGTGCATTACAACATGGGCGGCATCCCCACGAACTATCACGGCGAGGTGCTGACCAAGAAGGACGGCGACGACAACGCGGTGATCCCCGGCCTGATGGCGATCGGCGAAGCGGCCTGCGTCTCCGTGCACGGTGCCAACCGCCTCGGCTCCAACTCGCTGATCGACCTCGTCGTATTCGGCCGCGCCGCCGCGTTGCGCCTGGCCGAAAAGCTCACACCCAACGCCAAGCAGCCCGAGCTGCCGACGAACTCGGCCGAGATGGCGCTCGGTCGCCTCGACCATTACCGCTACGCCTCAGGCGGCACGCCGACCGCGAAGCTGCGCGAAGGCATGCAGCACGTGATGCAGAACAATTGCGCGGTGTTCCGCACCGGCGAAGTGCTGAGCGAAGGCCAGAACCTGATCGCGAAGGTCCACAGCGGCATCACCGACATCGCCGTCTCCGACCGCTCGCTGGTGTGGAATTCGGACCTCGTCGAGACGCTGGAATTCGACAATCTGATCTCGCAGGCGGTGGTGACGATGAACTCGGCCGCCAACCGCACCGAGAGCCGCGGCGCCCATGCCCGCGAGGACTTCTCCGAGCGGGACGACAAGAACTGGATGAAGCACACGCTGGCCTGGCTTGACGATGCCGGCAAGGTCAGGATCGAGTATCGCCCGGTTCACAACTACACCATGACCAACGACGTGCAGTACATCCCGCCCAAAGCTCGCGTTTACTAAGCGTCGCGCGTGTATTGATCGAACAGCGAAGGCCTTAATCGAATGGTTGAATTCGCACTTCCGAAGAACTCCAAGATCACTGGCGGCAAGACCTGGCCGAAGCCCCCGGGCGCGACCGAGCTCCGCGAGTTCAAGGTCTATCGCTGGAATCCGGACGACGGCAAGAATCCAAGCGTCGATACCTATTACATCGACACCAATGATTGCGGCCCGATGGTGCTGGACGGCCTGATCTGGATCAAGAACCACATCGACCCGTCGCTGACCTTCCGCCGCTCCTGCCGTGAAGGCGTCTGCGGCTCCTGCGCGATGAACATCGACGGCCAGAACACGCTGGCCTGCACCAAGTCGATGCACGACGTGAAGGACGGCGCGGTGAAGATCAACCCGCTGCCGCACCAGCCGGTGGTCAAGGACCTCGTCCCCGACCTCACCAATTTCTACGCGCAATACGCCTCGGTCGAGCCCTGGCTGAAGACGACCTCGCCGACGCCGCAGAAGGAATGGCGCCAGAGCCATGAGGACCGCGAGAAGCTCGACGGCCTCTACGAGTGCATCCTCTGCGCCTGCTGCTCGACCTCCTGCCCGAGCTATTGGTGGAACAGCGAGCGCTATCTCGGCCCCGCCGCGCTGCTCCAGGCTAACCGCTGGGTCTCGGATTCGCGCGACGAGGCCACCGGCGAGCGGCTCGACAATCTCGAGGACCCGTTCCGGCTCTATCGCTGCCACACCATCATGAACTGCGCCAAGGCCTGCCCGAAGGGCCTCAACCCGGCCGAAGCCATCGCCGAGCTCAAGCTCAAGATGGTCGAACGCCAGATCTGAGGCGAAGTCCCCCTTCCGCCCCGGCCAAACCGGCCGGGGTGTTCTGCATTTGCCGTCAATTCGAGCAGAATTTTTCTCTGACCCGCTCGACGCGCAAATTTCCGGCTCGCAACCAACGGTTCCAGCACAAGCTGCTTCCTTCCTTGCGCGGGATTCAGTTAAGCTCCCGTCAGGGACGGAGCGACTGTGCAGAGGGCGCAACGCAACTCGCTGAGGCTGTTACAGTGGATGATGGCGGCATCCCTGGCGCTGCCGATTGGGCTGTTCGCAATCGCCGCCGCGATCTCCTACACATCGACCAAGGATACCGCCGACCGCGAGATCGAGCGCACGGTCGATGTCGCACATGAGCACGCGCTCAAGGTCTTCGAGACCATCGACCGCAGCATCGCCGAGCTCAACGAGGTCGTGCGTGGCCTGCCCGACGGCATCATCCGCGACCGGGAGCCGACGCTGCATCGCCGGCTGAAGCGGCTGACCGATTCGCTGCCGCAGCTCAAATCGGCCTGGATCTTCGACGCGAAAGGAAAGGCGCTGGTCAACAGTCTCGTCTCGCCGCCGCCGGACCTGAGTTTTGCCGACCGCGATTACTTCTATTCCCATGTCGACCAGAGCATCGGCACGTTCATCGGCACGGCCCTGACGCCACGACCGCCCTATCAGGGCGCCCGATTCTTCGGAGTCAGCCGCCGCCGCGACTCCGACGACGGCCGCTTCATCGGCGTGATCCAGGCCTCCGTGCTGCCGGAATATTTCGAAAGCTTCTATGCCAGGATCGGCACCGATCCCGGCAGCTTCTTCGCGATGGGGCGCACCGACGGCGCAATGCTCGCGCATTTTCCCCGGCTCGACCACGAGCTTCGGCTCGATCCGACCGGACCGGTGGGCCAGAAGATCGCGACCCAGCCCGTGCACGGCCTCATCACGGTCGCCTGGCCCTCGGACGGTATCGAGCGGCGCATCGCCTATCGGCGCGTCGCCGAATATCCGATCTATGTCAGCGCCGGGTTGGAGACCTCTGCGATCCGCGCACGCTGGCTCGCCACCATCGGCCAGCATCTGGTGTTCGGCATTCCCGCCACCGCGCTGCTGTTTCTGCTGCTGGCGCTCGCTCTGCGGCGCACCCAGCACCTTCAGACCGAAGCTGCAAAGCGGCGCGAGGCCGAGGAGGCGCTCAAGCACAGCCAGCGCTTGGAAGCGCTCGGCCAGCTCACCGGCGGCGTCGCGCACGACTTCAACAACCTCCTGACGGTGATCCGCGCTTCGGTCGATCTCTTGAACCGTCAGCAGCTGACGGAGGAGCGGCGACAACGCTACATCACGGCCATTGCCGATTCGGTGGCGCGTGCGGCCAAGCTGACTTCGCAACTGCTCGCCTTTGCGCGGCGCCAGACCCTCAAGCCGGAGGTGTTCGACGTCGGCACACGGGTGCAGTCGCTGCACGACATGCTCGCCACGCTGCTGGGCCCCGCGATCGAGATCGTCATGCAGCTGCCGGCGGAGCCGTGCCTCGTCAATGCCGATGCCAGCCAGTTCGAGACGGCGCTGATCAACATGGCGACCAATGCGCGCGATGCCATGCAGGGCCAAGGACGAATCGTTTTCAAGGTCGAGGCCACGACGACCGTTCCGGACGCGCTGGTGCAGCTTTCGGCCAGCCCGGACCACGGCTTCGTCCGCGTCACCGTCAGCGATACCGGCGTCGGCATTCCCGCCGCGCGGCTCGGGCGCATCTTCGAGCCGTTCTTCACCACCAAGCAGGTCGGCCGCGGCACCGGTCTCGGCCTGTCCCAGGTGTTCGGCTTCGCCCGGCAGTCCGGCGGCGAGGTGACCGTGACGAGCGAGGTGGGGCACGGCAGCACCTTCTCGCTCTATCTGCCGCGCGTGCCGCCGGGCCTGCTGCCGCAGCGCCAGGCCCCCAACACGGCGCCGGCGGTGGCCGGCAGCGGCATGTCGGTGCTGGTGGTCGAGGACAATATCGAACTGGCCAATTTCGCCGCCGATGGCCTCACCGAGCTCGGCTACAGCATCACGCTGGTCGACAACGCGGCCGACGCGCTCGCCGAGCTCGTCGTGGACGCCGACCGCTTCGATGTCGTGTTCTCGGACGTGGTGATGCCCGGGATGACCGGGCTCGATCTGGCGCAGGCGATCCGCGAGCGCGGCCTCAGCGTTCCGGTCGTGCTGACCACCGGCTACAGCCAGGCCCTGTCGCAGGAGGGTACCGGCGGCTGCGACCTCGTGCAAAAGCCTTATTCGATCGAGGAATTGTCGCGCGTTCTGCATCGGGCGGCGCGGATCCGGCACGTCAGGGACGGCGCCGCCGAATAGGGGCTCCGGAACCTCGCGGGAACCGGCCGAGTTCCCTTGGCGTTGTCCGTTCATGTACAAGCCGGCCGCGACGCGTGAAAAGGGCAAGAAGCCGCCCATCATCGATATCCAGGGCGAGAACGGCGACGAGGTGACACCGCCGCCGCCCGAGCTGGTCGAACCCGACCCCGAATTGTCACCCGAGGAAGCCGAGCAGGTCCGCAAGGATTATCTGCTGACGCGGTTCTGGATCAGCGCCCGCGGCTTCTGGGGCCGCAACGGCGACCGCCTCGCCTGGCCGTTCTCGGTTGGTCTCGGCCTGCTGATCGTGCTGACCGTCGGCTTCCAATACGGCATCAACGTCTGGAATCGCGCGATCTTCGATGCCATCGAGAAGCGCGATGCAGCGAGCGTCTTCCATCTCACCGCAATGTTCTTCCCGCTCGCGATCGGCAGCATCGTGCTCGCAGTCGTGCAGGTGTTCGCGCGCATGGGCATCCAGCGACGCTGGCGCGCCTGGCTGACGGCGAGCGTGCTGACACGGTGGCTCAAGAACGGGCGCTATTACCAGCTCAACCTCGTCGGCGGCGATCACAAGAATCCCGAATATCGGATCGCGGAGGATCTGCGGATTGCGACCGATTCCCCCGTCGACTTTCTTGCCGGCGTGACGTCGGCGCTGCTGTCGGCCGCGACCTTCATCGTCGTGCTCTGGACCATCGGCGGGGCACTTACAGTCACGATCGGCGGTTCGTCCGTGACCATTCCGGGCTTCCTGGTGATCGCCGCGATGCTGTACGCCGCGATCGCATCCGGATCGATCGTGGTGATCGGCCGGCGCTTCGTGCAGGTCTCCGAGGGCAAGAACCAGGCCGAAGCCGAGTTCCGCTACACCCTGACGCGCGTGCGCGAGAACGGCGAGAGCATCGCCCTGCTCGGCGGCGAGGAGGAGGAGCGCGACGGCATCGATCGCAACTTCACGAGCGTGCTGCGGCAATGGGCGCGCCTTGCCGGCCAGCACATGCGCACCACGCTGGTGTCGCAAGGATCGAGCCTCGTTGCGCCGGTCGTGCCGCTTCTGCTCTGCGCGCCAAAATTCCTCGACGGCAGCATGACGCTGGGCCAGGTGATGCAGGCCGCGTCCGCCTTCACCATCGTGCAGAGCGCGTTCGGCTGGCTGGTCGACAATTATCCGCGGCTCGCCGACTGGAACGCCTGTGCGCGGCGCATCGCCTCGCTGATGATGTCGCTCGACGGCCTCGAGCGCGCCGAGCAGGGCGACGGCCTCGGCCGCATCAAGCGCGGCGAGACCAGCAACGAGGCCATGCTGGAGCTGAAGGATCTCTCGGTCACGCTCGACGACGGCACCGCCGTGGTCGGCGAGACCGAGGTGGTGATCGAGCCTGGCGAACGGCTGCTGGTCGCCGGCGAATCCGGCACCGGCAAGAGCACGCTGGTGCGCGCCATCGCCGGGCTGTGGCCGTGGGGCGGCGGCAGCGTGAATTTCCATGCCGATCGCCGGCTGTTCATGCTGCCGCAGCGGCCCTATGTGCCCTCCGGCTCCTTGCGGCGAGCGGTCGCCTATCCCGGCGCGGCCGACCACTGGACTTTGGACGAGATCAGCGCAGCCCTGCACAAGGTCGGCCTCGATCATCTCAAGGAGAAGATCGAGGAGGAGGCACCGTGGGACCAGACCTTGTCGGGCGGCGAGAAGCAGCGCCTCGCCTTTGCGCGGCTGCTCCTGCACAACCCCGACATCGTCGTGCTCGATGAGGCGACCTCGGCTCTCGACGAGAAGAGCCAGGACAAGATGATGCAGATGATCACCGAGGCGCTGCCGAAGGCGACCATCGTCAGCGTCGCGCATCGCGCCGAGCTGGAGGCTTTCCACAGCCGCAAGATCGTGCTGGAGCGGCGCAAGGGCGGCGCCAAGCTCGTCAGCGATATCGACCTGATTCCGCGCAAGGGCCGGCGCCGGCTGCTCTCGGGCGGTTCTTGCGGCAGCGCAAGGCGCCAAAGAAGGCGGCGTGATCCGTAGCCGGGATGGAGCGTAGCGCAATCCGGGAAGGTCTATCCGCGCGGCAAGAATCCCGGATTACGCTGCGCTCCATCCGGGCTACCGGACTGTGATCGAGCGTTGGAGTCCTCGTTAAAACCCGCTATGCATGCGCCGCCTGCAACGAGGATCTGCTGCTTGACGTCCGACAATGCCCCTTCGCCCGCGCCGTTCGGTGCGTTCGCGCCCAATGCGGCGCAGGCTGCGATCATCCGCCTCGCTCAGCGGTCGGGGCTGAAGCGCGGCGCGTTCCGGCCGTGGATGTCGCGGCTGGTCAATCTGCTGCGCAGCGGCCCGGTCGACGTGCAATATCAGGGCGCCTCGTTCCGCTTCCATCACCAGGGCAGCGCGACCGAGCGCGGCGCGCTGTTCAATCCCGACTACAATCTCGACGAGCTCGACTTCCTGCGCCAGCACACCCCGGCGGGCGGCACGTTCGTCGATGTCGGCGCCAATGTCGGCACTTTCGCACTGGTGATGGCGCATCAGATCGGGCCATCCGGACAAGTGGTGGCGATCGAGCCGCATCCGCTGACCTTCGGACGGCTCTCGTTCAACCACGCCGCATCGAAGACGCCGCAGGTGCGCCTGGTGCAGGCCGCCGCGGGCGACAGCGACGGCGAGCTGATCATCGAGAGCGGCGGCGGCAACCTCGGCGCTACCCACGTCGTCACCGGCACGGCCAGTGCCGAGGCCATCAAGGTGCCGTCGCTGCGCCTGGTGCGCATTCTGGAGGAGGCCGGCGTCGGCCAAGTCGATTCGCTGAAGATCGACGTCGAGGGCTTTGAGGACCGCGTGCTGATCGGCTTCTTCCGCGACGCGCCGCAATCGCTCTGGCCACGTGCGGTGGTGATCGAGCATCTGTCACAAAACGAATGGCAGCAGGATTGTATTGCCGACATGGTCGGGCGCGGCTTTACGATCGCACGCCAAGACACGAAGCAATACGTTTCTGTCCCGCTGACGGGTACGAACAAGGGAGGTTGCGATGATCGATCATCTGGGTTTCTCCGTCTCCGACTATGAGCGCGCCAAGGCGTTCTATGCGAAGGCACTGGCGCCGCTCGGCTACAGCCTGATCATGGAGGTCACTGCCGAGCAGACCGGACACGCTGCGGCTGCAGGCTTCGGAGCCGACGGCAAGCCCGATTTCTGGATCGGGGGCGAAGGCGCGATGAACAAGCCGGTGCACGTCGCCATCCACGCCAAGGACCGCGCCACAGTCGATGCATTCTACAAGACGGCGATGGCGGCCGGCGGCCGCGACAACGGCCCGCCCGGCATCCGCCCGCATTATCACGCGAACTATTACGGCGCCTTCGTGCTCGACCCCGACGGCCACAATATCGAAGCGGTCTGCCACACGCCGGAATAATCCGGTCTTCGAAGCGATGTGACGCGGAACATCGGTGCTGCACCTTCGTTGTTGTTCTCTGGACAACGATCCCGATGATGCCGATGCCGATTGAACCGCCCGAGATTCCGCCGTCGACGCCCGGTACGCCAACTGAGCCGCCGCCCGGAATCCCGCCCGGCAATCCGCAGCCCGAAATCACGCCGCCGGTGCGCGAGCCCGGCTCGCCGCCGCGGCCCGACGAATTGCCGGGCCGCATGCCTGAGGAGATCCCATCGCGCGGACCGAACGGGCCGCTCACGCCCAATCCTGCGACGGATGCGATTCCGCCGCGCGATCACGCGTGAAGCGGCGAAGCAATGTCAGGCGATTGCCACCAGCGCCTGAATGCGCAATGAACGTTGCCATAGTGAGATGATTTGCGTGCAGAAATAAATCGGGTCGCAGTTGCATCGCCCGCCACAATGCGGCCTAACGCTTAGCCGTTCATCCCGACACTTCGACAAAGAACCTTCCGGGGAAGTTCACCACATGACCAACCTTCGTTTCGTGCTGCTTGCGACGACGGCTTTGACCGCGATGCAATTGGCCAACACCGCATCGCATGCGCAAGACGCTGCGCCGTTCGTCGTCGCTCAGGCCCAGCCGCAGGACGCGGGCCCTGACGGAAGACCGAAGCAGCCGCCGAAGGGACCGCCAGGCGCGGCGCCGCCTGCAGCACCCGCACGCCCCGCGGCTCCGCCGCCGGCGGCTGCACCGCCCCAGCCGCCTGCAGCTCCTCCGCCGGCCGCAGCACCGCCGCGCCCGGCAGCGCCGCCACCACCTCCGCCTCCCCCTGCGGCCCGCCCGGCACCTCCGCCGCCGCCTCCCCCTGCAGCCCGTCCGGCGCCTCCGCCGCCCTCGCCGCCGCCTGCTGCTCCGAAGCAGCCTTCGCCGCCCCCGGCCGCGGCCCCGCAGCAGCAAGCCCCAACACCGCCGCCTCCGGCTGCGCGTCCCGCTGCCCCGCCGCCGCCCCCGCCTGCCGCACGCCCGGCTCCCACGCCGCCCGCACCGCCCCCTGCGGCGGCGCCGCAGCAGCAGGCCCCCACCACACCGCCGCCTGGGGCTCGCCCGACGCCGCCCCCGCCGCCCCCTCCCGCAGCGGCTCCGCCGGCCCGGCCGACTCCCGCGCCTGCGCCCACGGCAACACCGCCTGCTCCGACAGTCGCGCCCCCGGCGCGCCCCGGCGCGCCTGCGCCGGCAGTCACGCCGGCTCCAACGGCGACACCAACACCGACGACGCCACCTGCGCCAACCGCAACGCCGGCTCCCGGCAGCACGCCCGGCGCACCGCCGGCTGGTCGCCCCGGCGCACCTCCGCCCGGCGTACGTCCTGGCGCGCCGCCGCCCCCGGCGGGATCACCCGCACCCGGCGCTACGCCCGCTCCAACGGCAACGCCCGCGCCCGGCAGCACGCCGCCGCCCCCGCCGCCGCCCGGACGTCCGGGGTCGGCAACGCCCGCGCCCGGCGCAACCCCGGCCCCGACAGCGACGCCAGCCCCCGGGCAGCAGGGTGGAACGCCTCCGGCCGGCGCGCCCGCCGCCGGGACTCCGGCTGCGCCGCCGCAGGCTGGTGCGCCCGCCCGGCCGCCGGCACCTCCCGCCGGCGCCGCGGCTCCGACCGTGGTGCCCGGCACGCCCGCCGCAGCGCCGCCGCCCGACCGGGCACAATACAGACCGCCGACGGTCGCGCCGGCTTTCCGCGCCGCGCCGACAGTCGCGACGCCCTTGCCGCCGCCGCCGCGTCCGCAGCAGCGTGACCTGACGCCGCTTGCGATCGGCGCGGGCGTGGTGGCCGGTGCCGTGATCGGCGCCACCATCGCCGATATTCATAGCCAGCGGCGCGAGGTCGTCGAAGGCGGCCGCACCGTCTATACCGAGCCGGACCGCATCATCATCCGCGATCCGGGCGGGCAGGCCTATGTCCGCGGCAACGATCTCTATCGCTTCCGCTACGGCGCCCGCGACATCCGCACCGACACCGTCGGCGGCGAAACCCGCACCGTCGTGATCCGTCCCGACGGCAGCGAGGTGATCACCGTGGTCGGCCCAGACGGCTCGCTGCTGCGTCGTATCCGCAGGGACCCGCGCGGACGCGAGATCGTGATCATCGACAACACCTACCGCGATCCGCGGGCGGTCGGCGGCTTCTACGTCGACGTGCCGCCGCCGGTGGTCAGCATTCCCTATGATCGCTACATCGTCGACGCCCAGGAAGCGCCGCCGCAGGTGATCTACGAAACGATGCGGGCTCCTCCGGTGCAGCGGATCGATCGGCGCTACTCGCTCGACGAGATCCGCTACAGCCCGAATGTTCGCATGCAGATGCCGAGCATCGACGTCAACACGATCACCTTCGAGACGGGATCGTGGACCATTCCGCCGGATCAGGCGGCGCGGCTCCAGGTGATCGCAGAAGGCATCAACCAGGCGATCCAGGCCAATCCGCAGGAGGTGTTCCTGATCGAGGGCCACACCGATGCGGTCGGCAACGAGGTCGACAATCTGTCGCTGTCGGATCGCCGCGCGCAGGCCGCAGCCGAATTGCTGACGCAGCAATTCAGTGTGCCCGCGGAGAACCTGACGTCGCAGGGCTATGGCGAGCAGTATCTGAAGGAGCAGACGCAAGGCTCGAGCCTGATCAACCGGCGCGTCACCGTCCGCCGCATCACGCCGTTGCTCAATGGCGGCCAGGCCAATGCGGCGCCTCCGCCGCGCCAGTAAGACCTTCGCAAGAAGACAATGGCCGGGAGCGATCCCGGCCATTTTTCTTGTCACGCCGTCATCGCTTCCGACGGCAGACATGCCTCGCAAACGGCGGCAACATGCCGGTGATCGGTGCCGCAACAGCCGCCGAGAATGCGCATGCCGGGGAATGCGCGCCTGAGCAAACGGTAGCGGCGGCCGAGATCTTGGGGATCGCCACTGTCCAGCGCCTCCGATTCGTCGAGCTCGGCGTGGCTCTTGACCGATGCATTGGCTCTGATGCCGTGGATGCGCTGAACCCACGCCTCGCCTGCGGCGAGTGCACTCTCGAAGTGAGTTGGGTGCGCGCAATTGATCAGGAAGTATTCGCAGGCACGTTCAGTTGCGTCGTCGACAGCCTCGATCGCCTCGCGCAGCGACTCTCCCCGGACGAGGCGGCCATCGGTTTCGACCGTGAAAGAGATCGCGACCGGAATGTCCTGCCTCTTGGCTGCTCGGACTACGCCCACGGCTTCGTTGATGCTGTTCAGCGTGAATGCAGTCACCATGTCGGCGCCCGCCTCGGCGAAGGCCGCGATCTGGCCTGAGTGGTAGGATTCCGCCTCCGCCGCGTCCATGTTGCCGGCCTTGTAGCCGTCGCCTCGCGGACCGATCGCGCCATTGATGACGCAAGGCGTGGCGGGGGACTCCCAAGCGCCGCGCAATTCGTCGAGGAAGCGGATGGCGCGCATGTTAATGGCCTTAAGCCTGGCCGCATCATAGCCGAGCTTGGCGCCCCAATCAGGGTTGGCGCGCCAGGTCGGACTGTCGAGGACAAAGCCGAGCCCATGCTGCCGCGCGATACGCAGGTAGGCTTCGTAGTACTGCCTCAAATGCGCACGGCCATCCGCGCTGTCGAGCAGCACGAATGCCGCAAAGTGGGGCAGCTCCAGCCCGTGCTGAAAGATGAGAGTTGTTTCCATGCCGCCATCGGTCAGGAAAATGCCGCCGCCGCGCTGCGGCAGACCATGTCTGTATCTGGCCATTGATCGCTCCATGATTTGGACGGGCCGCACTCTTCACTCGGTCGCGCTACGCCCGTGTTCGGTCGCGGCATTTGGTGCCGCATAATGTCGCGTCGCTCTAGAAGCCCCATGGTGCGGCTGAACTTCCACCCGCAAGCGGAGACAAATCAATGATTTGCAGGAGTCACGCGGAGTGGGCCTTGGCCCCAAGGGCCAATTTCTGCACCGTCGGTACAGTTCTGGAGACATCGATGGGAAAGGGCGAAGCGACGCGCGAGCGCATTCTCGAGATCGCGGAAGCGGCGGTGCTCGCAAAGGGCTTCGGCGCCACCTCGATCGAGGAGGTCATTGCCGAGGCCGGACTGACCAAGAGCGGGTTCTTCTATCACTTCAGGGATAAGAACGCGCTCGCACGGGAGATGCTGCGTCGCTACGTGGATACGAATGACCGCCTGTTCGACGAGATCTTCAGGCGCGGACGTGAGCTCTCCGACGACCCGCTGCAGTCGTTCCTGATCTCGCTGAAACTACTCGCCGAAGTCATGGCCGATCTGCCGAACGGCCATCCCGGCTGCCTGATCGCCAGCATCTGCTACCAGGAGCGCTTGTTCGACCGCGACGTTCGCGATCTGACCGCGCAATCGGTCCGGAGCTGGAATGCGCACTTCCGCGAGATTCTCGACGGCATCGCCGCGGTCTATCCGCCCCGCGAGCCGATCGACCTCGACGATCTCGCGGAGATGATCTCGTGCGTGGTCGACGGCGCAATCATCATGTCGAAGACGCTAAACGACCCGAAGCGGCTGGAGCGGCAGATCATGCTCTTCCGCAGCTGCGTGAAGCTGGTCTTCACGCCGCCTCACGCGTCGTGAATTGATAGAACGTGAGCGGACCAGGGCGGCCCGTCCTGCCGCGCTCGCCTGCGGCAGGAATAATTGCGCCCAGGTTGGCAGTCGCCCCCATCATTCTCGCGCAGCCAATCCCAGCGCCTCGGCCATGACACGGAACACTTCGGTATTGTCCATCGAGCCGTGCACGCGCTCGCTCCCCGGGCCCGTCGCCGTGACAATGACGTCCTCGCCCGAATGCACGCTGGCGCCGACCAGCGACGACAGATTGCCGGGGCGCAGCACCGCGCCCGGGACCTCCTTGTATTTCTCGTTGGCCTTGAAGGTGCCGTCGTCGCCGGCCTTGACGGTCGGCTCGTTGGGATTGTCGAGCTTCGGGCGGAACGTCTCATAATGATCGGGCAGGCTCGCCGAGAAGATGGCAAGCCGGCGGCTCACGTCGACGCGTGACGGATAACCTTCCGCATCCGGCGCGGGATAGTTGGGAAATCCGGCCTGATCATAGACCCCGACGCGCTCGCGCAGGGGCACGTTGGGCGTCGTGCCCATGTCGTCGTTCACCGTGCCGACCAGGCTGTTGGGATGATTGTGATCGGCCAGCACCAGGATGAGGGTGTCGTCGCCGCGTGCGCGCGCCCATTCGCGCGTCTGACGCACCGCGTTGTCGAGCATGATCGTGTCGTAGACGGCACGCTCCATGTCGAGCAAATGCGCGTATTTGTCGATCATTCCGGATTCGACCATCAGGAAGAAGCCGGCTTCGTTCTTCGAGAGGATTTTCAACGCCGCCTGCACCTGTTCGGTCAGATCAGGCTGCTCGGGAAATTTCTTGACGCCGCCGCCCTTGAGGAATTTGCGGTCGAGCGCGCCGTCCATGTTGCCGGTGGCGAACAGGCCGAGCAGCTTGCTCGTCTCTTGCTTGGCGGCAGAGGCGCTGAGCTCGCCCGCGGTGGTCGCCACCTGATAGCCGGCATCGCGAAACTTCGCGATGTAGTCGGTCTCGTCCTTGCGCTTGGAGCCGGCAGCCGACTTCGGCAGAAAATTCGCGCTGCCGCCGCCCATCATCACATCCGGCTTTGCCGCGAAGAACTGCTCGACGATGTCGTCGTAGGCGGCGCGCCGGCGGGTGTGCGCGACCATCGCCGCCGGCGTCGCGTCTTCGATCTCGGTATTGGTGACCACACCGATCGCCATGCCGAGCCGCCTTTTGGCAAGGCTGGTGATGGTTTCGACCTTGGGATCGTCGAGCGGGCTCGCGCTGCGGTCGGCATAGACGCCAAGGGCATTGACGGCGCTCTTGTGCCCGGTCGCATAGGCGCTCGCCGAGTTCGCGGAATCCGTGATGATCGAGTCCGAGCCGGCGGTTGCCACCAGCGCCATATGGGGCATGTCGTCGATGGCGAGCTTGCCGCGGCTCTTGCCTTCCGAGATGCCCTTGGACAGAATCCGCGCGGCGACCCGATGCGCCGGCGACATGCCGTCGCCGATGAACAGGATGACGTTCTTCGCCTTGCGCGGGCCGGTGTCGTAAACCGTCCATGTGACGCTGCGCTGGCGCGTGCCGTCGCTCACCTCCACGGCAACGCTGCCCGGCTTGGTCAACGTGACGTCGCGCAGGACCAGGGACGACTGCTCCTTGCCGTCCTCGCGCTCGATGAAGGTTCCGGAGCGGCCGAACGCGGCCGCATAATCCGCGCCGTTCACCGTCACCTTCAACTTGGCGGGATCGACCAGCCCGGGGAGCTCGACCTTGAAGTCGAACTTGGCTCCCGCCAGGATCTCGGCGCGATCGATCGGATAGATCGTCTGCGCCGACGATGATGATGCCCAACAGAGAACAATGAGAGAGGCGAGTGCCGATCCCCTGACCATGTGCGATGCTCCGCAATCCCGTTTCCAACAGAAGTGGAAGCGTAGCGGTCGAGAATGACAGCGTCATTAAGCTCGCAGCCCGGACTTCGCTTCGCTCCATCCGGCTACGGAAAGCCTCAGCCCTTGTCGCTCTCGAGCCGGAAGATCTGCGAACCTTCGCTGCCCGAGAGCAGGCCGGTCTTCGAATAGAGACCGAGCTTGGTGCGGGTGTCGGCGATGTCGAGGTTGCGCATGGTGAGCTGGCCGATGCGGTCGGCCGGCGTGAAGGCCGCGTCCTCGACCTTCTCCATGCTCAGCCGCTCCGGCGCATAGGTGAGGTTGGGACTCTCGGTGTTGAGGATCGAATAATCGTTGCCGCGGCGCAGCTCGAGCGTCACTTCGCCGGTGACGGCGCGGGCGACCCAGCGCTGCGCGGTCTCGCGCAGCATCAACGCCTGCGAATCGAACCAGCGGCCCTGATAGAGCAGACGACCCAGACGCATGCCGCTGATGCGGTACTGCTCGATCGTGTCCTCGTTGTGGATGCCGGTGACGAGGCGCTCATAGGCGATGTGCAGCAGCGCCATGCCGGGCGCTTCATAGATGCCGCGGCTCTTGGCCTCGATGATGCGGTTCTCGATCTGATCGCTCATGCCGAGGCCGTGACGGCCACCGATCGCGTTGGCTTCGAGGAACAGCGCGACGGGATCGGAGAAGGTCTGGCCGTTGAGCGCGGTCGGCTGTCCTTCCTCGAAGCGCACCACGACCTTCTCGGCCTTGACATTGCAGTCCTCGCGCCAGAACGGCACGCCCATGATCGGGTTGACGATCTTGATACCGCTGTCGAGGCTCTCGAGATCCTTCGCCTCGTGCGTGGCGCCGAGCAGATTGCTGTCGGTCGAATACGCCTTCTCCGCGCTCATCTTGTAGGCAAAGCCTTGCGCGGTCATGAACGCAGACATCTCGGCGCGGCCGCCGAGCTCGTCGATGAACTGCTGGTCGAGCCAGGGCTTATAGATCTTCAGGCCGGGATTGGTGAGCAGGCCGTAGCGGTAGAAGCGCTCGATGTCGTTGCCCTTGAAGGTCGAGCCGTCGCCCCAGATGTTGACACCGTCTTCCTTCATCGCTGCGACCAGCATCGTGCCGGTGACGGCGCGCCCGAGCGGCGTGGTGTTGAAATAGGTGATGCCGCCGGTCGAGATATGGAAGGCGCCCGACTGGATCGCGGCAATGCCCTCGTGGACCAGCTGCGTGCGGCAATCGACGAGCCGCGCGTTCTCGGCGCCGAACTCCAGCGCCTTGCGCGGGATCTCGTTGTAGTCGGCTTCATCCGGCTGGCCGAGATTGGCGGTGTAGGCGTAGCAGCGCGCGCCCTTCTGCTTCATCCAGAGCAGCGCCGCAGAGGTGTCGAGGCCGCCCGAAAAAGCGATGCCGACTTTCTCACCCTTGGGCAGGCTTTTCAGGATCGTGGTCATGGGGCTTCCAATCGGGTCTCAAGCTGATGTGACGGGTGCGTTCGACCGCGCGAATATCAAATTTCGCGGGGCTCGGCACCCCTTTAATGGCTCAAACCGAGGGCTCGGGGCCGGTCTTGCGGCCGAACAGGCGCTGCCGGAGCCGGTAAGCGGGCATGTTCAGCCGGGTCAGGGCGGCATCCACCGCTTCGTCCGAGAACCGCGTCCGCGGCCAGCGATAGATCAGCGCGTAGGCGAACCAGATCACGACGAAGGTGACGAGGCCGGCGATCGACACGTCCGTGAAGAAGTGCCCGCCGAAGGCCATGCGCAGGGCGCTGGTGAGCGTGCCGAAGATGACGGCGCCGGCATAGGCGAGCGGCCGCCACGACGGCGGGGCTAGCGCCGCGGGCGCAAGCGTCCAGAAGGCGGTCGCGCCCTCGCCCGAGAAGAACGAGCAGTTGCGCGCGCAGCCGCCGCGGGGATCCCACCACGGCACGAATTGCTGGTCGCCGGCAAATTCCGTCACCACCACCGGCCGCGGCCGGCCCCAATAGGTCTTGAAGGTCAGGTTCGTGAGGATGCCGGCCGACATGATCATGGTCACCAGCAAGAAGATGATCGTGCGTCCCCGCACGATTAGCGGCCGGTCCGGCCGGATCATCTTCACAACAAGCGCCGCGATTGACGGCAGCACGAAGGCCCAGGCGATCCACATCGCCGCATCGCGCGCAAAGCCGGCCCACCCGTTCAGCTTGAGCGGGAACGTCTTGGTGGCGGGATCGAAGAACAGCGATGCGAGCTTGAGGTCGAGCTCGGGATAGAGGCCGAAGACGACGCCGATCACGAGCCACAGCGCCAGGGCAATGAAGAGTCCGGTACGGTTCATGGCGCGCGGTTTAGCGGAGTGGGATGGAGATGAAAACCCCAAGGGAGGTATCCATGCTCCCCTGGAGGGGGAGGATAAGAAACTCACCGCGCATCCGGCCTTGAATTCGATGGCAATGGCGGCGGTGGTTTGCGCGGGGGCGGCGGGATCCGCCAGGCGCCGGCGTTGCGGCCGGCGATCAGCCAATAGACGAAGCCGGCAACGATGCCCGCGCCGGTCATGATCTCCAGGTGACGCCGTACGATGCCTTCGAACTGCAACGTGTCGGAATGGAACGGGACGAGGCCGAGATAGCAGGCGAGCCCGACGAGGCCGCCGCCGACGGCGTAGGCGAGCGCGCTACGGATGTAGAGCGCTTCGGTGATCGCGACGATCACCGCTGCCGGCACCAGGGCAAAGCCGGACACGAAGATGAAGCCGAAGCCGAGCAGGATGTCGATCGTGCCCTGATCGACCGGACCGGCGCCGAGATCGGCGAACTCCGGAAACAGCAGCGCGACGACGACGATCATGCCGCCGACAAAGCAGGCGGCGAGGAAGCCGATGAAGATGACAACGAGGCGGCCGATCAGGGACATGACGAAGAAGTCCCGATTGTCGTCATTGCGAGCCACCGGGTCCGCGCGAAGCGCGGCCCGATGACAGGCTCAGCGAAGCAATCCAGACATACGTCCGCGGAGACAGTCTGGATTGCTTCGTCGCTACGCTCCTCGCAACGACGAGGAGGCGAGAGCACGGGCATGACACACTAATCCGTCATCGCCATGGCGCGCAGCGCCTGGCGCTCGCGCGCCGAGAGCTTTTCCGTCTCCGACTTGAGCTGGCCGCAGGCGGCGAGGATGTCGCGGCCGCGCGGGGTGCGCACCGGCGAGGAATAGCCGGCGTTGAAGATGTATTCGGAGAACTTTTCGATCTGGTCCCAGTCCGAGCATTCATAGGCGGTGCCGGGCCAGGGATTGAATGGGATCAGGTTGATCTTGGCCGGAATGCCCTTGAGCATCTTCACCAGCAGCTTGGCATCGTCGAGCGAATCGTTGACGCCCTTGAGCATCACATATTCGAAGGTGATGCGGCGCGCGTTGGAGGCGCCGGGATAGTCGCGGCAGGCCTGCAGCAGCTCCTTGATCGGATATTTGCGGTTGAGCGGCACCAGCTCGTTGCGCAGCTCGTCGCGCACCGCATGCAGCGAGATCGCGAGCATGACGCCGATCTCCTCGCCGGCGCGCACGATGTTCGGCACCACGCCCGAGGTCGACAGCGTGATGCGGCGGCGGGAGATGCCGATGCCTTCGTTGTCGCCGACGATCAGAAGCGCATCGCGCACCGCGTCGAAATTGTAGAGCGGCTCGCCCATGCCCATCATCACGATGTTGGTGACGCGGCGCGTGCCGTCCTCACGGTCGGCCCAGTCGTTGAGCCGATCGCGCGCGACCATGACCTGGCCGACGATCTCGCCGGCAGTGAGGTTGCGCACCAGGCGCTGTGTGCCGGTGTGGCAGAAGGCGCAATTCAGCGTGCAGCCGACCTGCGAGGAGACGCAGAGCGTGCCGCGGTCGGTCTCGGGGATGTAGACGCACTCGACTTCATGCGCCTTCTGAACATTGTCGCCGCTCGGCAGCCGCAACAGCCATTTGCGGGTACCGTCGTTGGAGATCTGCTCGGCCACGACCTCGGGCCGGTCCACAGTGAAATGTTGGGCGAGCTCGGCGCGGATGCCCTTCGAGATCGAGGTCATCTCGTCGAAGCTCCGGGCGCCGCGGAAATAGAGCCAGTGCCACAGCTGCTGCACGCGCATCTTGCGCTGGGCCGGTGCGACGCCGATCTCGCCGAGGCGATCGGCAAGCTCGGTGCGCGACAGGCCTATCAGCGACGGCTTGGCCGGCGGCACATAGGTTTCGAGCGGGGTCTTCTCCACCAGGAGGCCGTTGTGCGGCTCGGTCGTCGGTTGCATCGGTTGCCTGATATCTCTCGTCATGCCCGGGCTTGTCCCGGGCATCCACGTTCTTTCTCGCCCGTTGCCAGCGCGTGGATGGCCGGGACAAGCCCGGCCATGACGGCTGCACCTTTGGAATACACCTATATAGCAACCGGAACCACCGATTGCGACCTTAACGCCGGCAATCCTGCGCGATCTTGTCGAGCGCCTGGGCGAGGCCCTTCAGCGAGAAGGTGTCGGTCGTCTCGGTACCCTTGGCCGAGACGCCCTTGACGACGAGATCGGCGGATTTGCGCATGGCTTCGACCATCCGCTCCTCCTCGGCCGCGTTCTTGATCCAGAGCCCGTCGGCCCTGCGTGTACATGGCGAAGGAGGCGCCGCCGACCTCGGCGGTCGATTCCGAGCCCGGCTTCAGCGCATAGCCGATCATGACCGAAACTTCGTTGTTGACCTTCTCCGCCGGCCGGGTCGAGACGAAGGCATAAGCGGGATCGCGCGGCCGGTTCGGCGGGTTGGTCTTCGACGATGACGGCTTGGCCAGCGCGAAGCAGACCTTCTTGCCGTTCGGCGTCGCCGAATAGGCACCCCAGGTGCCGAACTGCCCGATCAGGGTCGGCTCCGCGCCCCCCGCAACGGCCGCAGCCGGGGCCGCCGGCTTGCTCTCGGGCTTCGGGGCCGCCTTTGCGTTGGTGTTGGCCGGCGGCGCCGCCGGCTTCGGTGCCGCCTCTTTTGGAGCTGGACTGGACTTGGGCGCCGGTTGCGCCGTCTGCGCCCGCGCAGACACGGTGATTCCCCCGGCCGCCACGCCAGTCATCAAAGCTAAAATCAGCACCCGCCACATGCCGCGTTGGTTCCCTCAATATTGTGACTGGAAGATGGCCCGAGCGCGCTTTGTCCCCGGGCAGGGATAGCCGGGAAAGTTCAATTTGGGAAGGCAGTTAGCGGTATCGGCGGCGGCTAGGCCCTGGATCGGGCGGTGCGTTGCGCGGCCCATTGCGCCTCGGTCCAGCCGAGCAAATCCTCGGCGCCGGAACTGCGCAGATGCGCGCCGCCGTCGATCACCACCATCTCGCCATTGATGTAGGCGGCGCGATCCGAGACCAGGAAGCTGGCGAGATCGGCGAGCTCGCCGTGCTCGCCGGTACGTCCAAGCGGATTGCGCGCGGTCCAGCCTTCGTCACGGCCTTCGGGACGGAGCTGCCCGGTGGCCCCTGCGGTCGGAAACGGGCCCGGCGCGATCGCGACGGTCCGGATGCCCTTCGGGCCCCATTCCACCGCAAGACTCCTGGTCATCGCCAGCAGTGCGGATTTCGCCATCGCCGAGGGAACGGTGAAGGCGCGGCCGGTGATGGTGGAGGTCGAGAGGATCGACAGCACGACACCGCCATGCTTGGCCTCGATCCAGCGCCTGCCGGCGGCGAGCGTGCAATACATCGCGCCATGCAGTGTCGGCGCCAGGATCGCGTCCGCGGCGCGGAAGGAGAGATGCTCGCTCTGTGCGATGAAGGTGGCAGCGGCATTGTTGACGAGGATGTCGAGCGGCGCCTCGCGCCAGATCGTATCCATCATGCCGTCGACCGCCGCACCGTCGCGGATGTCGCAGGCGATGGTCGTGACCGTGCCGCCGGTCTCGTCGCGCATCTCGCGCGCCGTCGCCTCGAGCCGCTCGAGCTTGCGGCCGCAGATCACGAGCTCGGCGCCGAGCGCGAGGAAGCGACGCCCCATTGCAGCGCCGAGACCCGAACCACCACCGGTAATGAGGATGCGCTTGTTCTTGAGCAGGCCTGTTTCAAACATCGTTTGAATCCTTTCTCCGCGGATTTCGCCATTGCGAGCCACCGGGTCCGCGCGAAGC
This sequence comes from Bradyrhizobium sp. USDA 223, assembly GCF_044909005.1. Classification (NCBI taxonomy): domain Bacteria; kingdom Pseudomonadati; phylum Pseudomonadota; class Alphaproteobacteria; order Hyphomicrobiales; family Nitrobacteraceae; genus Bradyrhizobium; species Bradyrhizobium sp. USDA 223. The sequence continues at coordinate 6,685,836 of NZ_JBIYDR010000001.1, read as the reverse complement.
GCGGCCCGATGACAGGCTCAGCGAAGCAATCCAGACTATTTCCGCAGGACGGACTCTGGATTGCTTCGCTGAGCCTGTCATCGGGCCGCGCTTCGCGCGGACCCGGTGGCTCGCAATGACGGAGGATAGGCCGTCGCTGACCCCAGACAAAGAATCCGGATTGTCGCCACTGCCTAAATCCGGCAGAAACGGCCAAACTATAATTCCACCCGAAACGCCCTCAAGGTGCCGCCATGAAAGCCATCCTCTGCTCGCAATATTGCCAGCCCGACGACCTCGTCCTGACTGAGGTGCCGGATCCGGTGGCGGGGCCCGGCGAAGCCGTGATCGCGATCAAGGCGGCGGCGCTGAATTTTTTCGACATCCTGATGATCCAAGGCAAGTACCAGATCAAGCCGCCCTTCCCGTTCTCGCCGGCCGCGGAAGTTGCGGGCGTGATCGAGAGCATCGGCGCTGGCGTCACGGATCTCAAGGTCGGTGATCGCGTCGTCGCCTCATGCGGCCACAACGGCGCACGCGAGAAGATCGCGCTGCCGGCGAGCTCGATCGTGAAGATCCCCGACAATCTCGACTACGACCGCGCGGCCGGCATCATCATCATCTACGGCACCGCGCTGCATGCGCTGGAAGATCGCGCCAGCCCCAAGCCGGGCGAGACGCTCGCTGTGCTGGGCGCAGCCGGCGGCACCGGCCTTGCGGCCTGCGAGCTCGGCAAGCTGATGGGATTGAAGGTGATCGCCTGCGCCTCGTCGGACGAGAAGCTCGAATTCGCCAAGGCGCACGGCGCCGAGCTGACGCTGAACTACGCCAAGGAAGATCTGAAGGAAGGCCTGCGCAAGCTCACCGGCGGCAAGGGCGTCGACATCATCTTCGATCCCGTTGGTGGTGCTTACGCCGAACAGGCGCTGCGCTCGATCGCATGGGAAGGCCGCTTCCTCGTCATCGGCTTTGCCGCCGGCGACATTCCGAAGATGCCGCTGAACCTCGCGCTGCTGAAGGGTTGCGACATCCGCGGCGTGTTCTGGGGCGCCTGGACCCGGCTCAACCCGGCCAAGAACCGCGCCAATCTCGAGAAGCTGGTGAAGTGGACCGCGGAAGGCAAGATCTCATCGCATGTCGACCGCACCTTCCCGCTGGCTCAGACGGCGGATGCGTTGAAGGTGCTGGCGGGACGGCAGGCGATGGGCAAGGTGATCTTGCATCCGTGAGCTGATGCAGGTGGTTGAAGTCGCGTCGGCTACGCGACTTCTGCTTTGCCGTCCGCCTCCTCCACCCCACGCTTCAGCGCGGCGCGGGCGGCCTCGCGGTGCTCGTTCGTGATGTGGCTGGCAACCATGCGGATGGCGGTGGCGAGCACGGCAGCGTCATCGGCGAAGCCGAGCATGGGCATCACGTCCGCGACGAAATCGAACGGCAGGACGAAATAGGCGATTGCACCGAGCAGCGAAGCCTGGACGTGACGCGGCGTCTGCCGGTCGAACGCGCAGTAATAGGCGGCAAGCAGATCCTCCGCGAACGGCAGATGCGCAGCGACCCGCTTCAGCTTGCGCCAGAAGCGGCGGCGCACGCTCTCGCGATCTTCCGCGAGCCGATCGGCCGGCTCGAAGCCAACGCTGTGCTCGGCAGCCATGCTCAAATGCTCCCCGTTCTGCGGGAGGCGGAGGACCGCCCGATCCCGGCTGATCACAAGATGGGGATGCAGCCGGTCCCTGCAAGGCGTCTGCTTGGTGTCAGCCTGCGATGGCGTTCATCGCCTTGGCGAGCGCCATGTCGCGCGCGGTGACGCCGCCGGCGTCGTGGGTCGACAGCACCACCTCCACCGTCTTGTAGACGTTGCGCCATTCGGGGTGGTGATCCATCTTCTCGGCGACCAGCGCGGCGCGGGTCATGAAGCCGAACGCCTCGTTGAAATCCTTGAAGACAAAGGTTTTCCCGATGGCGTCGCGGCCTTGGACGTCAGTCCAGCCGGACAATCCGCCCAACGCCTGCCTGCGCGCCTCCGCCGAGAGCCGTTCTGCCATCACCATCTCCATCCTTCGGAGGAACTTTACCCTAACACCGTGCCGACGCCCGGGTTCATACGGGGGATTTCCTCCATCCGCTAACCATGACGGAGATGTAACCCCGCCGGACAAGAAATTTGCTACAATTGCGGACGTAAATCGCCGGCCAAGATGAAACTGAGCCTGAAGCGCCTGTTTGGGAGACCGATGACCGGGGGATTGGACCTGGCCGAAGCGCCCCCTCCGCCTTCGCCGCGATCCGCGGCGCGGAAGACGGCGCTCGTGTCTCTGGCGTTCCTGCTTGCGATCGTCGGCGTGGTTGCCGGCGGCTATTACTTCGCGATGCGTCCCGTGACGCTCAGAATCGCGGTCGGCCCCGCCAACAGCGACGACGTCAAGGTCGTGCAGGCGCTGACGCAAGGCTTTGCGCAGCACAAGAGCTACGTGCGGCTGCGCCCGATCCAAACCGACGGCGCAACCGCCAGCGCCAATGCGCTCGCCGAAGGCAAGGTCGATCTCGCCATCGTGCGTGGCGATCTCGACGTGCCGAAGAACGCACAGGCGGTCGCGACCCTGCGCAAGAACGTCGTGGTGCTGTGGTCCGTGCCCGCCAAGGGCAAGAAGAAGGGCGCGAAGATCACCAAAGTCGCACAGCTCGCCGGTCACCGCATCGGCGTCGTCGGCCGTACCCAGGCGAACGTCAATCTGCTCAAGGTGATCCTGCACCAATACGGCGTCGACCCGGCCAAGGTCGAGATCGTGCAATTTCCCGCCAACGAAGTTGCCGAGGCGATCAAGGCGCAGAAGGCCGACGTCTACCTCGCGGCAGGCCCGGTCAACAGCAAGATCACCGCGGAGGCGATCTCGGCATCGGTCAGGGAGGGCGGCACGCCAACCTTCCTCGCCATCGATTCCGCCGATGCGATCGCGCAAAACCATCCAGTCTATGAAGCGGGCGAGATCCCCGCCGGCACCTACGGCGGCTCGCCCGACCGTCCCGAGGACGAGGTCAAGACCATCAGCTTCGCGCACCACATCGTGGCGCGCAAAGGCGTGTCCGAGGCCGACATCGCAGCGTTCACGCGCCAGCTCTTCGCCGTGCGCCAGCAACTGGTGACGGAATTCCCGCTGGCGGCGAAGATCGAGACGCCCGACACCGACAAGGATGCGGTGATCCCGGTGCATCCGGGTGCGGCCGCCTTCGTCGACGGCGAGGAGAAGACCTTCCTCGACAAATACAGCGATTACATCTGGTGGAGCCTGATGGCGCTCTCGGCCATGGGCTCGGTCGGCGCCTGGTTCGCCGGCTATCTGAAGAAGGACGAGCGCGACAACAACAATCACCAGCGCGAACGCCTGCTTGACATGATCGCCGCGGCACGCAAGTGCGAGACGACCGAAGAGCTCGACCAGATGCAGACCGAGGCCGACGAGATCCTGCGCGACACGCTGCGCTGCTTCGATCACGGCGCCATCGAGGAAGCCGCGCTCACCGCCTTCAACATCGCACTCGACCAATTCCACGCCGCCGTCGCCGACCGCAAGGCTGTGCTGTTCAGCCTGCCGCCGAACCTGCAACGTGCCAGCGCGCAGTTCCGGGCCGCCGGCAACGCGTGAGCGCCCGCGCGCGTTATTGCTGCGTCACATTGTCTCAATATAGCTCCCAACGTCATCCGGGGCGATGCGAAGCATCGAACCCGGAATCCATTGCGCAGCATTCGCGGGGAGACATGGATTCCGGGTTCGCGCTACGCGCGCCCCGGATTGACGGACTCGCCCGCAAGCCCGGGGTCGGAGCCTCATGACCATCACATTCTCCCGCCGCCGCTTCCTCACCAGCAGCGCCGGTGCGCTCGGCACGATGGCGATGCCGTATCTTTCGCGCGCGGCTGATCGGCCGGCGGTCACCCACGGCGTGCAAGCGGGCGACGTTACCGTCGACGGCGGCGTGGTGTGGGCGCGAACCGACAGGCCCGCGCAGATGCTGGTCGAGGTCGCCACGAGCGAGTCCTTCAGGGACGCCCGCACATTGCCGCCGATCGCGGCGCTGCCCGAAAGCGACTTCACCGCCAAGATGCTGGTCGAAAATCTTCCCGCCGGCCAGGACATCTTCTACCGCGTCCGCTTCCGCGATCTCTCGCACAGCGCCATCGAGGGCGAGGCGGTGACCGGCCGCTTCCGCACCGCGCCGGCCGACCGCCGCGACGTCAGCTTCGTCTGGGGCGGCGACGTCGCAGGGCAGGGCTGGGGCATCAATCCCGACGACGGCGGCATGGTCACCTTCTCGACCATGCGCAAGCACCGGCCGGATTTCTTCCTGCACTCGGGCGACACGGTCTATGCCGACGGTCCGATCCAACCCGAGGTGAAGCTCGCCGACGGCAAGATCTGGAAGAATCTCACCATTCCGGAGAAAGCCAAGGTCGCCGAGACGCTGGACGAGTACCGCGCCGCGTACAAATACAATCTCACCGACGACAATCTCCGCGCCTTCAATGCCGAGGTGCCGGTCTTCGTGCAGTGGGACGACCACGAGGTCACCAACAACTGGTCGCTGTCGAAAGACTTGCCGGCCGCCTACAAGGTGCGCGACATCTCACTGCTCGCAGCTCGCGCGGGCCGGGCCTTCCACGAGATGTACCCGATGCGGGAGAGCATCATCGAGCCCGGCCGCGTCTATCGCCAGATCTCCTACGGCCCGCATCTCGACGTATTCGTGCTCGACGAGCGCAGCTATCGCGGGCCGAACGGTGCCAATCTCGAAACCGCCTATGGCCCCGCCAGCTATTTCCTCGGCCCGGAGCAGATCGCCTGGCTCAAGCGCGGCCTGCTGAATTCGCGCGCGACATGGAAGGTGATCGCATCGGACATGCCGATCAGCCTGATCGTCTCCGACACGCCGAAGGGCGGCTCGGAAGCCGTTGCGCAGGGCGACGGCCCGGTGCGTGGCCGCGAGTTCGAGATCGCCGACATCCTGCGCTTCATCAAGATGGCGCCGATCAGCAACACGGTGTGGCTGACCGCGGACGTGCACTACGCCGCCGCGCACCATTACGATCCGAACAAGGCGCAATTTCAGGAGTTCGAGCCGTTCTGGGAATTCGTCTCGGGCCCGCTGCATGCCGGCACGTTCGGCCCGAACGCGCTCGACAATACCTTTGGCCCCGAGGTGCGCTTCGTCAAGGCGCCGGGCAAGGACAGCCAGAATCTGCCGCCGTCCGCGGGTATGCAGTTCTTTGGTCACGTCAAGATCGACGGCGCGTCCGGCCGGATGACGGTGACCCTGCGCGATCGCGCCGACGTCGCGCTGTGGTCGACCACGCTCGATCCGAAGCTTGCGTGACGGCCAAGTCGAACCCGGATGAACCATCCGCCCGGCCCGGACGACAATTGCAGGCGCCCGCGCATTTTCGAGGGCGTGATGCCGTCCGAGCCATGTTCGAGTTGATGCCGTGCCGTTCAGCCGCCCAACGATCGTTATCGCGCTGCTGCTGAGCGCAGCATCCCCCACATGCGCGCAAACCCAGGACAGAGCGACGCTGGTGCGCGAGGCCCTCGCTTCGCCTTACGGCAAGGCGCTGACCGCCGAGCTCGGCAAGTCACTGCGCGCAAGCGCCGACCCGGCATGTCTGACGGACAAGGGGTTGGCTGCCGACCAGCTCGAACCGCGCGGCCGCGATATTGTCATCAGATGGGGCACGCATATGCTGGAAGGCGCATCGGCGTTCATCGACCGGCAGATCTCCGACAATCCATTTGCCGGCGCAGCCGAATTGGTAAGCCTGAAGAGCAATCCGGATGTGAAGCGCTATCTCGCGATGGAAGAGCCGATACGTCAGGCGAAGATCCTGGATTTGATCTTCGAGCATTTCGACCGCTACAACGTGATCGCCCGCGTGAAACTTGGAGGGGTCTATCCATTGCAGACAGGCAACGAAGCTCTGCTCCGTCTCAATCCGACCGATGCAACGGAAGAGCGGTTGGAGACGTTCGCCAGCAAGAGTCGTTCGAAAGCGCTGAAACGTTTCCTGCAATTGTCCGATCAAGAGGCGATTGCGCAGAGTGCGGCGATCAAGAAGGCCTCATCGCCGCCGCCGTTTCCGCACACATTCTTCAAGGGCGTCGAGACCGACCTCGCCGAGCTCTGCATTCGCTCCGGCAAATAGGCGATCAGGTGTCCCGTGCCTGCAGCGCCGCCTCCAGCGCCTCGCTCGAGCACGGCTTCTGCAGCCGCGGCCGGCCCGCCAGTTCGGACGGAATGCGTACCTCTGCGCCGTAGCCGGTGACGAACACGAACGGAACCTTCAGCGCGATCAGCCGCTCGGCGATCGCAAAGCTCGTCTCGCGGATCAGCTCGACATCGAGCAGCGCGAAATCGGGTGCCCGTTTTGCGATGGCATTCAACGCCTGCGTTACCGACCCCACGGTCCGCACGGTGGCCACACCAAATCCGAGCAGGCGATCCTCGAAATCGATCGCGATGATCGGATCGTCTTCGACGATCAGAACATCAGCCGGCCGGCCTGTGCCATTGCAGTTTGCAGGTGCCATGATCGCATCTTGGTTCGGGGGTTTTGGGATCAGGACTGCCGCGACACGATGCCTGCGCCCAGCGCATCGGAGGGTTCCCGGAACGAAACTCACCACATCCTCGTTCTCTGGTCTGTCCACTTGTGCACACAGGAAACGGATGGAACTCGCTAAGGTGGGAGGAAGGTGGGAGTTCAGGATGGATGCGCGTATCGGCAAGGTCACCGAGGTCGAGAGCCGGCCGGCCAACAATCTGCTGCGGCGCTTGAGTCAGGTCGACTACGGCCTCCTGGCGCCGCACGTGACCGTCGAGGACTCTGCAGCCGGGCACTTGCTCTACAATCCCGGCGATGACGTGCAGGTCGTCCATTTCCCCTGCGGCCCATCGCTCGCGACTTTCCTCGTCCCCAACGAGGATGGCCGCGACGTCGAAACCATTCTGGTCGGCCGCGAGGGCGCGGTGGGCGGCATCGTCAGCGAGGGGTTTCTGCCGGCCTATACCCGGATCTGCGTCAAATTCGGTGGACCGTTTGCGCGCATTCACGTCGCCAAGCTGGAAGCAGCCAAGCTGCGCTCGGCGTCGCTGCGCAACGTCTTTGCCCGCTATGCCGATTGCATGCTGGCCCAGATCTTCCAGTCGACCGCCTGCAACGCGATCCATTCGATCGAGCAGCGCACCGCCAAATGGATCCTGGCGGCGATGGAGCGGACCGGCGACGAGACCAGTGTGCCGCTGACCCACGAACAGCTCGCGACTTTGCTCGGCGTTGGCCGCTCCTATGCCAGCCGCGTGCTTCAGTCGTTCAAGGCCGAAGGCGTGCTCGACACGCGGCGCGGCTCGATCCTGGTCCGCAACCGCGACGGCCTGAGGCTGCGCGCCTGCCTGTGCAACGATGCCGTAAAGATGCATTTCGAGGAAGTGCTGCGCGGGGTCTATCCGACCGAGGAGCGGGAGGCCGGGTAGCTTCTTCTCCCCTGCAATAATGCGCGGCGCGCCGTTGTAACCGCGGTCGTGCTATACTGCCGCCCGCATGAGCGGGGCTTTGCTTCACACTCTCTTCGACATCCTGGCCTGGCTGGCGGCGGCGGCCGCCATCTATTGGCTGTCGCGACGGGGCTTGCAGTTTCCCTCGCAATCCTTCGCGCTGCCCTATATCGCCACGCTGGTGTTTGGCGCAGGCCTTGGCGCCTATCTGTTCGGCTCCGCCAATCTGTGGCTGTCGGGGCAAAGCGGCATTGCGCGCTCGGTCGAGGGCGGGCTGGCGGGCGGCATCGTGGCGATCGAGCTCTACAAATGGTCCGCAGGCGTCACGGTGCGAACCGGCGCGCGCTTCGCGCTGCCGCTGGCGCTCGGCATCGCGATCGGCCGGATCGGCTGTTACCTCGCGGGCCTCGACGATTTCACCTATGGCACGCCGACGGCGCTGCCCTTCGGCCATGATTTCGGCGACGGCGTTCGCCGCCATCCCGTGCAGCTCTACGAGAGCGCGGCCATGGCCCTGTTCGCGCTCGCCTATGTGCTGGCGGTCTTGAACCGGAACGCGTTCACGATCACCAATGGTTTCTACCTGGTGCTCGCTTATTACGGAGCGCAGCGCTTTCTGTGGGAATTTCTCAAACCCTATGGCACGCTGGTTGGGCCCCTGACCCTGTTTCACCTGCTGTCGCTGTCGATCCTGCTCTACGCCGCCTTCATGCTGGCAACAGCACCCAAAGCGAGACGCTTGCAAAAAGAGTCACTTGCATGAACGCGCCGTTGCGTAAGTCGCGCCCCTACATCTTCTGGGGCCAGACCCAATCCCTATGCGAGACCTGCCTGAAGCTGGTGCCGACCAAGATCCAGATCCTCGGCAACGAGGTCTGGTACGAAAAACGCTGCAGGGAGCACGGCGTGCAATCGACGCTGGTGTCGACCGATGCCGCCTATTGGCGGTTGTGCAAGGATTTCATCAAGCCGGGCGACCGGCCGCTGCAATTCCAGGAACGAACCCAATTCGGCTGCCCCTATGATTGCGGTCTCTGTCCCGACCACGAGCAGCATTCCTGCTTGGCGCTGATCGAGATCACCGAGCATTGCAACCTCACCTGCCCCGTCTGCTTCGCGGAGTCCTCGCCGGCACGAACCAAATTCACGCCGCTCGCGACGGTGGAGAAGATGCTCGATGCGCTGGTCGCGGGCGAGGGCGAGCCCGATCTCGTGCAGATTTCCGGTGGCGAGCCGACGCTGCATCCTGACTTCTTCGATATCCTGGACGCGGTGCGCGCGCGCCCGATCCGCCATGTCATGATCAACACCAACGGCCTGCGCATCGCCCGCGAAAAGGATTTCGTGGCGCGGCTCGCCGAGAACAGGCGCGGGCTGGAGGTCTATCTCCAGTTCGATTCGCTGCAGCGCGACGCGCTGATCAATCTGCGCGGCGCGGACTTGCGAAAAATCCGCCAGCAGGCGCTGGAAAATCTCGAGCATTACGGCATCTCGACCACGCTGGTCGCGACCATCAAGCGCGGCGTCAACGATTCCGAGATCGGCGACATCGTGCGCCACGCGCTGACCTGGACGTGCGTGCGCGGGGTGACATTGCAGCCGGTCCAGGATGCCGGCCGCAACGAGAGTTTCAACAAGAATACCGACCGCATCATGCTGTCGGAGATCCGCAAGCGCGTCGTCGAGACTGGCGTGTTCGGGGACAAGGACATGATCCCGCTGCCCTGCAACCCCGAGAGCATCTCGATCGGCTATGGCCTGCGCAACGGCGAGAAGGTGCTGCCGCTGACCTCGCTGATCCCGCAGGAGCAGCTGGTGGCGGTGATGCCCAACACAATCAGCCCGGAGAAATATCCGGTGCTGCGGGAAAAGTTCATCGACCTGTTCTCGCTCTCCTCAGGGCCCCTCAACACGTCCGAGCGCGTCTGCGAATTGTTGTGCTGCCTGCCGAGCTTTCAGGTGCCGGACGGGCTCACCTACGAAAACGTCTTCCGCGTCACCGTCGTGCAGTTTCTCGACCGCTTCAATTTCTGCGTCGGCAACGTCAAGCGCAGCTGCATCCATTTCGTGACCGAGCAGGGGGCGATCATCCCGTTCGACACCTACAATCTGTTCTATCGGAATGGCGCCATCTCCCGGATTCGCGCCGGGCTCGAGGGGCAGACCTATCACGAGGCGAGGCAAACCGAGGAGGCACCACGATGAGCGACACGCCACCGCCGGTTCTACCGCCACCCGCACCAACGCCCGGCCCAGCTCGCAGCGGCTGCCTTACCGCCCTGATGGCGATCGCCGGGATCTTCATGCTGCTGCCGGGTCTCTGCGCACTCCTGTTCGGCGGAGTGTCGATGTTCGAGGACGGCAAGATCGCTGGCGACATCGCGCCGTTCGTCCTTCTGGGACTGGTCGTGGGCATCGGCGGGGTCGCGATGATCTGGGCGGCGATCAAGGGGCGCAGGGTCCCCGCTCATCCCCCGACCCAGCCCTAAGCCCCGGGGATTCCCGGACAAAATTCAGTCAACCAACGGCCAAAGAACACATTGTTTTTTGGCCGTTTTTGCATATATTGCGCCGCAACGCGCAGGGCGCCCGGTCGATATGGCCGGGCTTCCTTTTTGGGCGGAAAGCGCCCCGTTTCCAGTCTTCCAGCGTTGTTTCGAGAAGAGGTCCCGGTCCGACCGGCGAGATCGCGCTTAACCCATTGTTCGACCGCAAAGAAGCTCACTCATGAATCTTCGTAACGTCGCCATCATCGCCCACGTCGACCACGGCAAGACGACCCTGGTCGACAAACTCCTGCAGCAATCCGGCACGTTCCGCGAGAACCAGAAGGTGACCGATCGCGCCATGGACTCCAACGATCTGGAGCGCGAGCGCGGCATCACCATCCTGGCCAAGGCGGCCTCGGTGCAGTGGAAGGACACTCGCGTCAACATCGTCGACACCCCCGGCCACGCCGATTTCGGCGGCGAGGTCGAGCGCATCCTGAACATGGTGGACGGCGCCCTGGTGCTGGTCGACGCCGCCGAAGGCCCGCTGCCGCAGACCAAGTTCGTCGTCTCCAAGGCGCTCAAGGTCGGCCTCAAGCCGATCGTGGTCATCAACAAGGTCGACCGCCCCGACGCGCGTCCGACCGAAGTCATCAACGAGGTGTTCGACCTGTTCGCGGCGCTCGATGCCAGCGAGGAGCAGCTCGATTTCCCGATCCTCTACGGGTCGGCCAAGCAGGGCTGGATGGCGGATAGCCCCGAAGGTCCGCAGGACAAGGGCATGGAGCCGCTGTTCGACCTGATCCTGCGCCACGTCGCCCCGCCGAAGGTCGAGGAAGGTCCGTTCCGCATGATCGGCACCATCCTCGAAGCCAACCCCTATCTCGGCCGCATCATCACCGGCCGCATCTCTTCCGGCACGCTGAAGCCGAACCAGCAGGTCAAGGTGCTGAACGCCGACGGCAAGCTGGTCGAGTCCGGGCGCATCACCAAGATCCTGGCGTTCCGCGGACTCGAGCGCACCCCGCTCGATGAAGCTGAAGCCGGCGACATCGTCGCCATCGCGGGCCTCACCAAGGGCACCGTCGCCGACACCTTCTGCGATCCGACCGTCGAGGTGCCGCTGCCGGCGCAGCCGATCGATCCGCCGACCGTGTCGATGTCGTTCATCGTCAACAACTCCCCGCTCGCCGGCACCGAAGGCGACAAGGTGACGAGCCGCATGATCCGCGACCGTCTCCTGCGCGAAGCCGAGGGCAACGTCGCGCTGCGCGTCGTCGAATCCGCCGACAAGGACGCAATGGAAGTGTCCGGCCGCGGAGAACTCCAGCTCGCGATCCTGATCGAGACCATGCGCCGCGAAGGCTTCGAGCTCTCGGTGTCGCGTCCGCGCGTCGTCTACCAGAAGGACGAAGCGACCGGCGCCACCATGGAGCCGATCGAGGAGGTCGTGATCGACGTCGACGAGGAGCATTCCGGCGTCGTCGTGCAGAAGATGAGCGAGCGCAAGTCCGAGCTGATCGAGATGAAGCCCTCGGGCGGCAATCGCCAGCGCCTGGTGTTCTACGCGCCGACCCGCGGCCTGATCGGCTACCAGGGCGAATTGCTCACCGACACCCGCGGCACCGCGATCATGAACCGCCTGTTCCACGGCTATGCCCCTTACAAGGGCGAGATCCAGGGCCGCCGCAACGGCGTCTTGATCTCCAACGACCAGGGCGAAGCGGTGGCTTACGCCATGTTCAAGCTGGAAGACCGCGGCCCGATGATGATCGAGCCGGGCTGGAAGGTCTATCGCGGCATGATCGTCGGCGAGCACACCCGCGACAACGATCTCGAGATCAACGTGCTCAAGGGCAAGCAGCTCACCAACATCCGCACCACCTCGAAGGACGAGGCGGTGCGCCTGACCCCGCCGATCCGCATGACGCTGGAAAAGGCGCTCGCCTATATCGAGGACGACGAGCTCGTCGAGGTCACCCCGAAGTCGATCCGCCTGCGCAAGAAGCACCTCGACCCGAACGAGCGCAAGCGCGCGGAAAAGGCCAAGGAAGCGGTGGCGTGACTGAGCGAATGGGGAATGGCGAGTAGCTAATAGGGGCGTTTGGCCAGAAGCGGCGTTTCTTATACTCTATTCGCCATTCGCCACTCACTATTCGCTTCTCCATGTCCCTCCCCTCCTCCGTCGACGTTGCGATCATCGGCGCCGGTGCTGCCGGCCTCGGCGCAGCCCATGCGCTGACGGACACCGGCCTCTCCGTGATCGTGCTGGAGGCCCGTGACCGGCTCGGCGGCCGGGCTTGGACGGTGCAGGCCTCACCCGAGGTGACGTTCGACGTCGGCTGCGGCTGGCTGCATTCGGCCGACAAGAACTGCTTCGTGCCGATCGCGCGACAGCTCGGCTTCGAGCTCAACAAGGACCTGCCGCCCTGGCGCGAGCGGGCCTACGGCAATGCCTTTCCGGAAAGCGAGCGCGACGATTTCATGCGCGCGATGGACGCGTTCTATGAGCGTCTGTGGGAAGCAGCGCAAACAGGTAAGGACGAGCCCGCGAGCTCGCATTTGGAGCCGGGCAATCGCTGGAATCCGATGATCGACGCGATCTCGACCTATATCAACGGCTGCGAGCTGAAGGATATGTCGACGCTGGACTGGGACGCCTATGAGGACACCAACTTCAACTGGCGCGTCCGCCGCGGTTATGGCGCGCTGATTGCGGCCTATGGTGCACCCTGCCCGGTGGCGCTGAACTGCAACGTCGCGCTGATCGATCATTCGGACAAGCGCATCCGCATCGAGACGTCGCGGGGCACGCTGACCGCGGACAAGGTGATCGTCACCGTGCCGACCAATCTCATTGCGGAGGAAGCCATCCGCTTCTCGCCCCCGCTCCCCGCAAAGGTGAGCGCAGCGGCCGGCCTGCCGCTCGGTGTCGATGACAAGGTGACGCTGGCGCTTGAGGACGCCGAGACCTTCCCGATAGAGGGGAACCTGCGCGGCGCCACCATGCGCACGGAGATGGGCACCTATCACATCCGCCCGTTCGGCCAGCCCTGCATCGAGGGCTTTTTCGGCGGCAGCTTTGCCCGCGAGCTCGAGGATGCCGGCGCCGGCGCCATCGCCGCCCAAGCCATCAACGAGATCGCGGGTTTTCTCGGCAACGACATCAGGCGCAAGCTGAAGCCGCTGTACGAATCGCGCTGGGCCCGCGATCCGTTCGCGCGGGGGTCGTATTCGCATGCGCTGCCCGGGCACGCGAGGGATCGCGCAGTGCTGGCCGCGCCGGTCGATGGGCGACTGTTTTTTGCGGGAGAGGCGACGTCGCCGAATTTCTTCACGACCGCCCATGGCGCGCGGGATAGCGGAGAACGGGCGGCGGGGGAAGCGCTGGCGGCTCTGGGCAAGCCATAACCCGCAAGCTCCGTCAGTGCGAGCTACTCGATCACCCGCGCCCGCAAATCGGCATCCGGCACGAAGCAGGCGTCATACCTCCCAAAAATGCGATAGCGGTTGCGCGCGACGAGGCTGTAGACCGCGTCCCGCAGCGGCTTCGGCACGGCGAACAGCCCACGCACCCAGCCCCAGCCTGGGAGCTGCGACAGCACCGTCAGCGCAGCATCCGACTTCATGAACACCTCGCCGCCGTGGACAACCGCGTTGGTGTCGGGATCATCGGGGTCGATGCCGAACGTGTGCGCGAGCCGGGCGCCATAATCCGACTGGATCGGCGTGAACCGAAACTGCCTCGCCGTGTCGCGCTTGGCGACGAAGCGGACCCAGCGTGAGCAGAAGATGCAGACGCCGTCGAACAGAATGACGTCGTCGTCAGGCCATTTGGGCATCAGACTCTCTTTTTGACGCGTTTTCTTCACGCGAACCGAAATCCACTTAGCTCGAAAACGCTATCGGTTATCCAGCATCAGAAGCGCGACGACCATCAGCACGATCGCCGGCCCGGTCTTCACCAGCGCGCCAAGCGGCTCGATCCAGAGGTCGGGCGTGAGAATCGCTGCGCCAACCATATAGCCGAGCGAAGCGAAAATACCCGCGACCAAGCCGATCGCAGCCGTCCGGCGGAAGGCGATCAATACACCGATGCTCATGTCCATCAGGCTGGTGCCGATGGTGATGGGATCGACCAACGCGGGCGGAAAGTCGTGCGCGGTCAAGATGCCGGCGGCGGCACCGTAGGACACGAACAAGGCGATAAAGCCCGAGACGACCCAGAACGCGACCAGGCTTGCGAAAATCAGCGCCTTGACCAGGAACAGACGCGCGAACCATTTGTCCTGGATGCTGGCAGGGTGGCGTCCGATTAATTCAGCCAGCCTCCTCGGCGCGATGCCCGTCGCGGCGATCCACGCTGTCGGATCGCCAGTCACGCCGCGACGGAGCTCGGCAATGGCGGTGGAGCGCATCGGTGGCATCCAGCCAAGATAGCTGGCGACATCGCCGAGTTTCGCGCCGAGATCAAGCAGGAAGCGCGGCATCGCGTTGCGTGGCCAACCGGCCGTGCCGAACGCATGGCGAAACGGCTTGATGACGCCGGCCATGGTGACCGGTTCGGCCTGCATCAGGTCCCAGCTCACCGCCCTCAACGAGGCATCGTCAATGTCGCGCGCGGCGAGCCAGGCGATGGTCGCCGTAATATCCTCGATCGCCACGGGCTGAAATGGCGTTGCCATGTCCTTGGCCGGCAAATCGATCGGAAAGGCTGCAAGCGCGCGGAGCAGGGCGCTGCCGCCATAGGCTGACGGTGCGACCACGAAGCCGGGCCGCAGGATGGCATGGGGAATGCTGCTAGCCCCGATCAGGCGCTCGGCCTCGCGTTTGGTCGTAGCGAAGGCGGTGCGGTCCGCCTCCGCGGAGCCGGGGATCGAGATATGCACCAACCGGATTGCGCGGCCGCTGCCGCCGATCGCCTGAAGCAGTCGCGCGACGAAATCGCGATGCACCGCGCTCGTGTTGCTGCCGGGACCATCCTGGAGCACGCCGAGACAGTTCACGACGACGTCTACCGCGTGCTCGCTGAGGAGACGCGTCAGCGCGGCCGTGTCGAGGATGAGGATCGGCAGCTCGATGTCCAGCGCGCTCATCCTCTGCGCCGGCGACAGGCTCCGCGCCACGCCGACGACGCGAAAGCCCCGCGTGCGCAAATCATCGGTGACGAAGCGGCCGATCAGGCCAGAGGCGCCGAGTACGAGAATGGTGCGCTGGTTCATCACGTCTCTCAAAACGGTTTTGCGATCATCAGCCACAGGATCAGCACGGTTGCCCCAAAACCGGGGAAGCCGAACGCGAACCAGCGGCGGAACAGTACGAAATAGCGCTGTGGGAGCGCACTGCGCTGCGCAGCAGCCTTGCGCGCGAGGTCGCGCATTTCGATCTGCATGAACACGACTGGCACCCAGAACAAGCCGGCAATCGCGTAGAGCGCGAGTGAGGCCAGCAGCCAGCCCTCCGTGATCGAGGTCGCCGACAGCATCATCAGCACGCCGCCGCTGACCGGCTGGAGGATCACGGCCGACAGCGTGAAGATCGCATCCGCGATGACCACGACCGAAGCGGTGCGGGCGATGAACTCCGGCTGCTGCGTGCGATGCGCCATCAGCATGAAGAAGGCGATGCCGGTCCCGGTGCCGAGAATGACGATGGCGCCGAGGACGTGAACAAATTTGAACAGGAAATACAGCGTCATGGCTTCTTGGTCGCCACAGGCTTGGGCGGGTTCAGCGCCCGCGCGAGCTCGCCGCTGGCGGCTTTGACGCCGGCTTCGGTTTCGATCATCCAATGGCCTTCGCTGCCGACGGCCGGCAGCGGGCGAAACTCGGCCTTGCCGCTCGTGCCGCGAAACGCATCGACGAGCTTCTGCGAGAATGCTGGCGCGAAATAGCTGTCATTGGGCGCAACAAGCCAAGTGACGGGAATGCGCGCGGTCTTGCCGAATTCCGCTGCGGCGGCGAGCAGGGTGTGCGGCGCGCAGATTCGGTTCGGCTCATCATTGGCATGGCCGCCGCGTCCCGGTGCAAACACGGTGATGGCGGAGATCACCTTCGGATCGGCACCGGCGAGCGCCAGCGCACCCCATCCGCCGGCGGAATGTCCGATCACGATCGCGCCATCCTTGCGGATGAAGTCCTGCTTTTGCAGATGGACCAGCGCCAGCTTGATTGCGTCGGCCGTTGCGCGGCCCGAGCGCGCGTAGTCGGCCTCGTCGCAGCCGCCCTGATCCTCGAGGTAGCGGCCGCCGGTAGCACCATGGCCGGGCCGCTCCGGCACCAGCACCGCAAAGCCGCGCGCGACGAGATAGGCGGCGAGCGGGCGGTATTCCGGCTGCGGCATTTGCGCCCGACGCAGCGTGTTCTGCGTTGAGGCGTGTGCGATCACCGCGAGCCGGAACGGACCTGGGCCCGAGGGGCGAAACAGCAGGGCATGCGCAGCAAGATCGGTATCCGGCGTTGGCACGCGCCATGCCTGCCGACGAAACGGCTCGCCCTCTTCTCCGGTTGGACCGAACCCGACCTGCGCGCACAGAGGCGACGCAGTCAGCAAGGCCAGCAGAGGCAGGAGCGCGATGGTGTTGAGGAGCCGCATGAATTGCCGAGGGCGAACAAGAACAGCGACAGCCACACTAGTAGGAACGAATCAGCATGGGCGGACTTTCTGCGGTGCCCATCGCCGTTCCTTCGTTGCCGCAACAGGAGTTTTGCACCGAGGCACGGCCCGCCGGTGCCCTCAGCATTGGGCCCTGTCCTTTTTCGGCACAACATGGCCAAAATACTGATGCAGAAAGTCCACAGGTTAACCGATAATTAACGATAGGTCTTGCCGCCGGCGCGGCGACTTGGTTTGATCGCGTCCATGAGCACAACCCTGATCGAGGTCCGGCCGGCCAAAGCTGCAGATGCAACTGCGGTGGCGTCGACCCATGACGAAGCGTGGCGTTCGGCCTATCAGGGCATCATTCCCGGCGCCGAGCTGGAGAAGCTGATCAACCGCCGCGGTCCGCAATGGTGGGACAGCGCGATCCGCAAGGGCAGCCGTGTCAGCGTGCTGGTGTTCGGTGACAAGATCGCGGGCTATGCCAATTACGGCCGCAACCGAGCCCGCAGCCTGCATTTCGACGGCGAGATCTACGAGCTTTATCTGCGGCCCGAATTTCAGGGCCTCGGCTTCGGCCGCCGCCTGTTTGCCGCCGCCCGCCGCGACCTGATGCAGAGCGGCCTGAAGAGCATGGTGGTGTGGGCGCTCTCGGACAACGACCCCGCTACCGAGTTCTATCGCGCCCTGGGGGGCCGCATGGTGGCGCGCTCGTCGGAGCGTTTCGGACCGAAGGCGCTCGACAAGGTTGCCTTCGCTTGGACCAATTGAGCTGCTGAAACTCTAGCCGGGCAGCGTTCCCATCCGTCGATACCGCAGGCCGCTTGCGCCGGTGATCGCCGGATTCATTATTTCACAAAAACGCGATGGATCAGCGGGCCAAGCCCGCGTATGACAGCGCCAAAATCGCTGCCGGGCGCGATTTATCCTCGGCAACAACGGAGCCTTGAATGCGTATCGATGCGGTCTCGATTGGAAAGAACGTCCCCCACGACGTCAATGTCATCATCGAGGTCCCCGTGGGCGGCGAACCGATCAAGTACGAGATGGACAAGGAGGCAGGCACGCTGGTGGTCGACCGCTTCCTCTACACGCCGATGCGTTACCCCGGTAATTACGGCTTCATCCCGCACACGCTGTCGGATGACGGCGATCCCTGCGACGTGCTGATCATCAACACCCGCGCCATCATCCCCGGCGCCGTCATGAGCGTGCGTCCGGTCGGGGTGCTGTTCATGGAGGACGAAGCCGGCGGCGACGAGAAGATCCTGGCGGTGCCGTCGTCCAAGCTGACGCAGCGCTACGACAAGGTGAAGTCGTATTCCGATTTGCCTGACATCACGCTGCAGCAGATCCAGCACTTCTTCGAGCACTACAAGGATCTCGAAAAGGGCAAGTGGGTGAAGATCCTGCGCTGGGGCGGCCCGGAGGAAGCGCACCAGCTGATCCAAGAAGGCATCGAGCGCGAGAAGAAGAAGAAGGGCTGAGCTTCCGTGCCCCGGACGCAGCGCCCCATGAAACGATGCGCTGCTGAGCTGGGGCCCAGCACAGTGGCGCCATGGGTCCGGCTCGGCGTCGCGTCCGGGACAGGAGAGCTTTCTTACACCGCCGGCTTCGGCAGGCCGGCGATCGCGCAGGCCGCGCGGAGCGTGTTCACCAACAGGCACGCCACCGTCATCTGGCCGACACCGCCCGGCACCGGCGTGATCGCGCCGGCAACGGCAAGCGCTTCCTGATAGGCGACGTCGCCGACGAGACGCGTCTTGCCGTCCTCCTTCGAGATGCGATTGATGCCGACATCGATCACGGTCGCACCCGGCTTCAGCCAGTCGCCGCGCACCATCTCTGGCCGGCCCACCGCCGCATAGACAAGATCCGCTTTCTTCACGAGGCCAGGCAGGTCGCGCGAGCGCGAATGCGCGACCGCCACCGTGGCGTTCTCGTTCAGCAGCAATTGCACGAGCGGGCGGCCGACCAGGTTGGAGCGGCCGATGACGATGGCGTTCATGCCTTCGAGCGAGGCGTGCACGCTTTTGGTCAGGATGATGCAGCCGAGCGGCGTGCAGGGCGACAGCGCCTCGAAGCCGCCGGCGAGCCGGCCGGCATTGTTCGGATGCAGTCCGTCGACGTCCTTGGCGGGATCGATGGCATTGATGACCGCTTCGGTGTTCAACCCCTTCGGCAACGGCAATTGCACGAGAATGCCGTGCACGGCGGGATCGCGGTTGAGCTTTGCCACCAGCGCCAGCAGGTCTGCCTGCGAGACGTCGGCCGGCAGCTTGTGCTCGAACGAGGCCATGCCCGCGGCCTGGGTCTGGGTGTGTTTTGAGCGGACATAGACTTCGCTCGCGGGGTCGTTGCCGACCAGGACCACCGCAAGGCCCGGCACCAGATTGTGCTCGCGCTTGACGCGGGCGACCTCGCTGGCGACGCGGCCACGGAGTTCCGCCGCAATGACTTTTCCATCGATGATATCAGCGGTCATGTCCGTTCTCTCAATCTGTCGGTTTGGCCGATGTGAGCTGGCGCAGGGTTTCGCCGAGACGCGCCGGATCGCCGTCGACCGCGATCTGCTTCAGCCGCGACGTGGCTCCGGATAGCAGCTTTACATTGCTCTTGGGCACGCCGAGCGATTTCGCCAGCAGCGCCAGAACGGCCTTGTTGGCCTCGCCGCCATCGGCAATGGCGCGCACCCGCACCTTGAGCACGCTGCGGCCATCCGAAAGCTGCTCGATCCCGTCGATGTCGTCGCGGCCGCCGCGCGGAGTCACCCGCAGCGCGATGCTGATTCCTGCGGCCGAGTAGCGCCAAGGGTCCTTAGGGCAAGGCTCCTGACAACAAGGCTCCTTGTTGGCAACCAAGGCGCTCCCGCCCGCTTAGACCACGTTCGGATAGATGTAGTACAGGATCACCCGCTCGATGAACATGATGATCAGGATCAGGATGATCGGCGAGATGTCGAGACCGCCGAGGCTGGGCAGGAAATTGCGAATCGGCGCCAGCAGAGGCTCGGTGATCCGATAGAGGAACTCCGCCACCGCCGACACGAACTGGTTACGCGTGTTCACCACGTTGAAGGCGATCAGCCAGGACAGGATCGCGGAGGCGATCAGCAGCCAGACGTAGAGGTCGAGCACGATGATGACGATGTCGAGAACGGCACGCATGGCTTATGAGGCCTCTGGCTTTTGAAAACTCTGGCTCGGTCGGGATTGATGCCCCGTTTGCTAGATATCGGTTCCGTCAGGCCCAAACAAGGGAAGTCGGCACCCTGAGAGCTAAAACCGGGTTACGCCCGTCCTTGACTTGACCTTGGCGGGGACTTAAATGGCGCCCGGTTGTCGGCCGCGTTCACCAGAGCGGCCAGCAAAGGGGCCATAGCTCAGCTGGGAGAGCGCGTCGTTCGCAATGACGAGGTCGGCGGTTCGATCCCGCCTGGCTCCACCAGCCTTCGCTGGCTTCGCCAGCTTCGGCTCGGCAAGCCTTTTCGTAGCGAAGGCTGCCGCGGCGTAGCCCGAAGGGCGAAGCCGGGCTCTCTCGGAATCTCTCCTCCCCTACCTCCCCGTAAACCGCGGCGGCCGCTTCTCCATGAAGCTCGCCACGCCCTCCCGGAAATCACTCCCGTTCAGCGCCACCATCATCTCGCGGTTGGCCTCGATCGTCGCCTCGGCCAGCGTCTGGAACGGCACCTCGTAGAGCTGGCGCTTGATCACGGCCATCGCACTCGGCGAAACGAAATCGGCGAGATCGCGCGCATAGGCATAGGTCTCCTCGCGCAGCTTCTCCGGCGACCAGAGCCGGTTCACCAAGCCCATCCGCAGTGCCTCCTCGCTCGACACGCGCCGCGCCGAGAGCAACAGATCCAGCGCATTGGCGTGGCCGACGATGCGCGGCAGCATCCAGCTGATGCCGTGCTCGGCGATCAGGCCGCGCCGCGCGAAGGCCGTGGTGAACACGGTATTGTCGGCAGCAAAGCGCAGGTCGCAATAGAGTGCATGCACCAGTCCAATGCCAGCCGTCGCGCCGTTGAGCATGGCGATCACAGGCTTCTTGATCGAAGGATAATAGCCGTACCGCGTCTGCCAGTCCGGCCGGCGATTCATATCGAACGGCGGCAGGTTCGAGGCACGCCTGACGTCGTCGGGATCGAGGCCCTTCAGCGCATCCATGTCGGCGCCGGCGCAGAAGGCGCGGCCCGCGCCGGTGAGGACGATGACGCGGACATTGTCGTCGGTGCTCGATGCCTCCATAGCGTGGCGCACGTCGCGTCCATGACCGGCGTCCATGCATTCATGCGATCGGGGCGGTTGAGCGTGATGGTCGCGATCTTGTCGCTCACCTCATAGAGAATGTGTTCGTAGGCCATGACGCTCTCCCTTGTTTGCCGGCACGCGTTGGCACGCGCTCGTTAGAAGCGAGCCTAGCATACCCAGGGATGGGAGAAGGACTTGCGCGAAGCCGCGATCACTCGGCGGCTTGCGCCAGCATCGGCCGGCGCTCCAGCCAGCCGTCGAGGAAATGATCGAGCCAGGCGCGTTCGGCGACATCGTAGACGGCGCGATCCGCGAAATGATGATGCCGCTGCCGTGCACCGGGCGCGCTGAAGCCGTCGTAACCGCGCGTGGTCCAGCGGCACATCATCGCATAGGTCACATCGGGGTGGAACTGCACGCCGAAAGCATTGCCCGTGCGGAATGCCTGCACCGGGAAATCATCGCCTTCGGCGAGCAAGTCGGCGCCTTCAGGCAGCTCAAAGCCCTCGCGATGCCAGTGATAGACCTGCGCCGGCCAGTGCGGGCAGAGCGCGCGGCCCGCGAGGGTCGGCCTGATCGGGTAGTACCCGATCTGCGTCAGCGCCTGCGCATGCGGCGCGACACGAGCCCCGAGCTGCATCGCCAGCATCTGCGCCCCCAAGCAGATGCCGAGCAACGGGCGCTGCTCGCGGAGCGGAATTTCGATCCAGTCGATCTCGCGGCGAATGTAGTCGTCGGAATCATTGGCGCTCATCGGCCCGCCGAAGATCACGGCACCGGCGTGCTGATCGAGCGTCTCGGGCAGGGGATCGCCGAAGCGGGGACGGCGGATGTCGAGGCGATGGCCGAGTGCGCGCAGCGCATTGCCGACGCGCCCGGGTGTCGAACATTCCTGATGCAGGACGATCAGCACCGGCAGCCGGGTTTCAGCGGCGGCGACGCTCGCCGCCCTCTGTGGGAAGGCGACCACCTCTGCGCCACCAAACCTGTCCGTCCGGAACGACATGGCCTCTGCGAGTGCTATCGGTTCAGACCGCCAGCATAGCTAAGCGATGGTTAACATCGTGTGAGTTTGCGCACACACGCGCACGTCTGGAAGCAAGCTCCGGGCCACTACGGACGTGGGCGGCGGCGTTCAGCGCCGCTGCCGCTGGAACCGGCTAGTGGCGGCCAGGATGAAGCCGCGCGGGAAGAAGCGCAGCGCGAACGGCACAATCTTGTTGCCGAGGCCGGGCAGCACTGCCCGTTTGTTGGCCATCAGAGCGCGATACGCCTCCTGCGCAACCTCGGCAGCTGAGACGTTGAGAAAGGCCGTGTCATGTTGCGAGCCGACGCCGGCGCGGGCCTGGAATTCCGTGGGGACCGGGCCCGGACAAAGCACGGTGACGCGGACGCCGCGGGGCGCAAGCTCCGCCCGCAATGCTTCGGTAAAGGAGATCACATAGGCCTTGGACGCGTAGTAGACGGCCATGCCGGGGCCGGGCAGGAAGCCTGCGACCGAGCCGACATTGAGAAGACCGCCCTTGTTTCGGATGAGCTGATCGGCGAAGCGCAGCGACAGATCCGTCAGGGCCCGGACATTGACATCGACGATGCCGAGCTGCTCGGCGCGATCGCGCTCGATCGCATCGCCGAACACGCCGAAGCCGGCATTGTTGACGAGATGATCGAGCTCGACGCCTTCGGCGGCAAGTGCCGCGGCGATCCTCTCACCGGCATGCGGGTCCTCGAGATCGCAGGCGATCACGATCGGCTTCTTGCCACCCTTGGCGGCGATCTCGTTCGCGAGCGCTTCGAGCCGATCCACCCGTCTCGCCGTCAATGCGAGGCGATGTCCATTGGCGGCAAACACACGCGCCAGCTCCATCCCGATGCCCGCCGAGGCACCGGTGATCAACGTTACCCGCTCAGTCACGATCGAAGTCTCTTGAATTGAACTCTGTGGCCCCGGCAATACCAGAACGAGAGCATAAGCCGTGCGCGGCAGGCAAGCGGCGGCGGCAGCATGGCTGCTTGTGAGAGCGACAGGGGAAGCAGGAAAGCCCGGTATTTGCAGTCGAATCCGCAAAGCGGGGGACCGCCGGGCTTATATTAAAGTTTCGTCATGTGGCTCGCAGGCCAGGCAATCCGCCGGGGACAGGTCCGACGGCGCGATCCTTGACCTGGCCACCAGCACGCTCCGCAACAGCGTGCTTCAGCTCGATCCGGTCGCGCTGGGCAATGCCGAGCAGGTCGGACGCGCGCCAGACCACATTGTCCTCGAACTCGCTGACCTCTCCGTCGGCATAGACCAGTTCCCACATCATCTGCACGATTCGCTTGCGACCCGCTTCATCGAGCGAGCGCATGATGACGCTGGTGAAGTGATAGAGGTCGACGGCCTCGCCTTCGACCTGGGTCGCGTCGGCGATGAGACGGTCGGCGGTGCCGCGGTCGAGCCCGAAATGGTTTTCGATCAGGCTGTGCAGCTTGCGCTGCTCGGCCGCGCTGGGCTGGCCGTCCAGCGAGACCACATGGACCAGCAGCGCGGTCGCGGCCAGCCGGTAATCGCTGTCGCCAAATGCGCGGTCCTGGGCTTGGGGACCGACAATGTCGGCGATGAATTGGCGCAAGCCGTCGAGCATGGGTCCTACCGAGATTGATGACGCCGCAAGGAGCGCGGCCGTTACCAGCATTATATGAGCAGGAAACCCAACCGGCGCAACGTGCGTCAGTTCCGCGCGCGTATTACGTTTCGGCAATCTGGGCGCGCTTTCTGCCGTCATGGCCGGGCTTGACGATGGAGAGTGGGGCGCACGTCCGCTTCCACAACGTCATTGCGAGCGCAGCGAAGCAATCCAGAATCTTTCCGCGGAGGCGGCCCGGATTGCTTCGTCGCAAGGGCTCCTCGCAATGACGGAGCAAGCAGTCGCATCCCCCGCCTCACGGTATCTCGTACACCACCATCTTGTCGGCGATGCCACGGAGCGCGGCCTGCTTCTGGATCGGCTTGATCGCGCGCTGCTCGAGCACTTCGGCAACGGCGGGAGCGTCCAGCACCGGACCGGTGATGTGAATCTCCTGTGCGGTCGAGAGGCTCTGCACGCGCGCGGCGATGTTGACGGTCTGGCCGAAATAATCCTGCCGCTCGTTGAGCATGACCGCGAGGCAGGGGCCTTCGTGGATCCCGATCTTGAGAATGAGGTCGTTGGCGCCGCGCTGCTTGTTCAATTCGTCCATCGCCGCGCGCATCCGCAGTCCCGCGGTAATGGCGTGCTCGGGCCTGACGAAGGTCGCCATCACGGCATCGCCGATCGTTTTCACGACCGCACCCTTCTCGGCGGCGATGATCTCCAGCAGCGCGCGAAAATGCGCCCGCACGAGATCGAAGGCATTGAGATCGCCGACCCGCTCATACAGCGCCGTCGAACCCTTCAGGTCGGTGAACAGGAACGTCAGGGACGTGATCTTCAGTCGCTGGTCGACATTGAGGTTGTCGGCCTTGAAGACGTCGCGGAACGTCTGGTTGGACAGCATGCGCTTGGCGGTCAGGATCGGCTTGCGCTTGCCGATCATCTCGTGCAACGCGTGGTCGGCAATCCAGACCGAGGGCAATACGCGACTGTCCGATTGGTTCTCAAGCATGAGACGCAACGGTCCGGGGCGCATCACGGTGGTCCCCGTCGGCGCCTCCAGCTTGTTGAACATGATCGACAGCTGCTGACGCTCGCTGGTCGGCTCACCCTGAACGTCCAGGAAATGGGCGGAATGGGTGACCGGCTCGAACACGATGATGAACTGGCTCGGCAGATTGAGTGAGAGGATCGCCTTCTCGCCGGCGGGCAATTCGAGGGCTTCGAGCGTTACCTGGTTGATCAGGCGGGAAAAGGATTCGTCGTTGATGTCGACGCCTGAGCTCCAGAACATCTGCCGCACATACTCCCAGATCGGCAACGTGTCGGGATCATGAGCGCCGATGCGGCGGACCCGCGGGCTGACGGTGAAGGCCACTTCGACCATCTCGTCGACGGAGGCCTCGTATCCGGCGGCGCAGAGCGCGCAATTGTAGTCGTCGTGCTTCAACGACTTCAGCGTGGCGTGCGCGCCCAGCACGCCTCCGCAGCCGGGACACAGCACGTTCCAGCTCATGTCGAACAGGCCGAGCCGCGAGGCGTGCAGGAAGCCGGAAATGACCTTCTCCTGGTCGAGCCCGGTCCGGTCGGCAAAATCCAGCGCATTGATCCGGTTGAGATCGCGATCATGACCGTTGGCGATCAGCTGCGCGATGGCCTCCACCACAACGGGGTCGGCGGTCTGCTTCAGAACGGAGAACTGGGCCTGAATGTCGCTCATGGCGGAACTCTATGTAGGCTGGGTCACGCCAGCGGCCAGACGCGAGCCTGTCACCGACGCGTGATGCGGAACAGGGGTGAATGGTCCGGCTGGGTGGTGACGACGCCGAGCGGGATCACGGGGGTCGCGGGGTCGGCAAGCTCGATTCGGAATGCGCCGATCAGCCGCGCAAGCGCCAGCACGGATTCGGCCTGGGCAAACGGTGCGCCAATGCAGACGCGCGGACCTGCGCCGAACGGCAGATAGGCAAAACGGTCCGGCGCCTCCTTCGACATGAAGCGCTTTGGAATAAAAGCGTTCGGCTGATCCCACAGCTTCTCGTGCCGGTGCAAGAGCCAGGGCGCGATCATGATGATGTCGCCCTTGCTGATCTCGACACCGGCCGCATTGTCCTTATCGCGCGCGGCACGCGCGACCAGGAAGGCCGGCGGATAGAGCCGCATGGTTTCGTCGATCACCGCGCGGGTGAATTTCTGGCGATCGATGTCGGCCATGCTGTCGAGATGCTCGCCGCGGGTCTCGGACGCCACCTCCTCCTGCGTATCAGGATCGAGCGCGAGCAGGTAGAGTGCCCAGAACAGCGCCGTTGCCGTGGTCTCATGACCGGCGAGGATCATGGTCGCGACCTCGTCGACCAGCTGCTCGTCGGAGAAGCCCTGGCCCGTCTCGGGATCGCGTGCCTCGTCCATGAGATCGAACAAATCGCGCGGCGGCGCACCGTCCTTCTTGCCCGCCTTACGCCGCTCGGCGATCAGCATGGCCACGAACTCGGTCCAGCGCTTACGGAAACGGGCGCGGGCGAAATCCATCGGGCTCGGCCAGGACACCGGCAGCACCATGTCGAGGAAATAGGGACGTCCCAACCGCGCGGCATATTCCATGATGAAGTTGCGCAGGGTCGCGCCGTGCTGGTCCATGCCGAACGAGAACATCGTGCGCCCGGCGATCTCGAGCGTCATGCGTTGCATGATCGCGCGCAGGTCGACCGGCTCGCCGGTTTGCGCGTCCAGCTTGGCGATGGTCTCGTCGAGCACCGCCGTCATGTGCGGAACGAGGTTTGCGGTCGCGCGCGGCGTGAAGGCCGGCGCTAGCGTGCGGCGCTGAAACGTCCAGGAATGACCTTCCGCGATCAGAAGGCCGTCGCCGAGCACGGGGCGCAGCATGCGGATGCCGGCCGGCGTGCGCGTGTAGTTCTCGTAATTGCTGAGCAGCACGTGCCGGA
This sequence comes from Bradyrhizobium sp. USDA 223, assembly GCF_044909005.1. Classification (NCBI taxonomy): domain Bacteria; kingdom Pseudomonadati; phylum Pseudomonadota; class Alphaproteobacteria; order Hyphomicrobiales; family Nitrobacteraceae; genus Bradyrhizobium; species Bradyrhizobium sp. USDA 223. Next base: position 6,659,422 of record NZ_JBIYDR010000001.1, on the reverse strand, counting down.
TCGCGTCCGGCTGGTTCAGGATGAAGCTGTTGCGGAAGATGAAGCGGCCCGGGATGACCTCTTCCTCATAGGCGCGTTGCCCCCAGGTCGCGATCATGTTCTGCCTGATGACCGCGAGCCGGGCGTAGAACGACATATTGTCGGGCGCCCGCGGGGGAGCCGGAGGGATGATGGGCCGACGCACGCTGGCGATATTCATGGCTCTCTCCCGCAAGTGGGACGCAGGTAAATAGCTAGTAAGTCAGCTCGGCGATGGCAATCCGGTTCTCGGACGCAGGCCAGGCGCGTGTCACAATCCGTTCTTCGCCGAATTGGGCCACGATGTTACGTCCAACCTCGCTGGCCGGAAGCCGCAGGGTTGCTGCCGCATCCGTGGGCACGCCCGGCTTGACGTCGGCCGGCTCCTTGCCATCGAGCAGCACCACATCGCGCGGCAGGCCGAAATAGCCGCGCGGGCGCGACATGATCACGACGGCGCCAGCGTCCTTGTCGGCAGGCCCGAGCGGCCGCGCGGGCCGCAGATGCACGACCTCTGACGAGCGCGGGAAGGGCGAGCGGTAAATGTGCGTCGTCGGCGCATCCGGCGAGGTCAGCACGAATTCGAGCGACCAGGCGGGATCGACCTGCGCTGGCCCCCAACGGCCATCGGCGCCGGTCTTCGAGCTGTACAGCGCACCACCTTTGCGCTCACCGGTATCAGGATCGACACGGAAGACATCGACGGTTGCACCCGCGACCGGACGATTGGTCGGCACGCCGCCGGGCGTGCCCGTGACGAGGCCGCTCAATCTCACGCTGGTCTCCGGCACGATCGCGATGCGCGCAGGTTCGCGCCCCGCGATGAACTTGTAAATCTCTCGGAACGCGCGCGGGTGGAACGCCACCTCGCGATGGTCGAGCGCGCCGAGCACCATATTGGTGGCGCCCTTCAGCTCCGGCCCTTGGGCGGTGACATTGGTCGGCGTGCCCGGCTTGCCGATGAAGCGGCCATCGGGTTGCGCGAATTTGTCCAGACCGTCGCTGCGCAGCGTGAGGAAAGCGACTCCCGGCGTCACCTCACTCTCGCCCTCGTTCAAGCTGCGCAGGAACCTGCCGCGGCCGTTGAACTCGTTGTTGGGCTGGTCGTCGGTCGCGAACACACCGTGATTGGGCGTACCGCACAGCACGGCATGACTGACATCCCCGGCGCCGCCGTTTCTGATGACATTGCGGATCGCGTAGCCGCCGCGCGAGCTGCCGACCAGAGCCACGCGAGGTGCGCCGGTGCGGCGCTTCAGCTCAGCAATCGCAGCAGCGAGCTCGCGGCGCTGGTCCTCGGTCGAGGAGCGGCCCGCCTGCTCGACCTTGTCGTCGTTGCGCGCCAGGGGATCGGTGAAATTGATCGCCATCATGCGATCCCGTGCAACGCCATTGGACTCCATCCGCCACAAGGTCGTCATCCAGAGCGCGCCGTAATCGCCATTGCCGTGGACGAACAGAATCGGCGGCAGCTCCGTGCCGGGCGCGGCGGCAGGCGGAGTCTGGGCCAGCGCGCCCGTCCGCAAGCTCGCAAGTGCGAAAGGCACGCTCGCAGCCCCTTGCAAGATCGTCCGTCGCGACAGCTTCATCAGTTCCTCCCGGCAAGCCTAGCTCTTTGCACTGCTTATACCGGCCTAAGCACTGGACAGCGAAGGACTTTCGCGGGCATCACTGAATTGGCCGGAATCACCACAACCACTTCTGCCATCCGACATGGAAGGGGATATGACCGAGCAGCCGAACCGCCCGAAAATGGCCGCCGACGGCATCACTGCGCCCCTGCGGTACACCGTGTTCCGGCGGATCTGGCTCGCCAGCCTGCTCTCCAATCTCGGCCTCCTGATCCAGGGCGTGGGTGCGGCCTGGGCGATGACGCAGATGGCGGCCTCGGCAGACAAGGTGGCCCTGGTGCAGACCGCGCTCATGCTGCCGATCATGCTGATCTCGATGCCGGCCGGCGCCATTGCCGACATGTATGACCGTCGCATCGTCAGCGTGATTTCGCTGTCGATCGCGCTGATCGGCGCGAGTGTGCTCACCGTGCTGGCCGGCTTCAACCTGATCACCCCGGAATTGCTGCTCGCCTTCTGCTTCATCGTCGGCAGCGGCAATGCGCTGTTCGGTCCGGCCTGGCAGTCCTCGGTCAGCGAACAAGTGCCGCCCGAGGCATTGGCGTCCGCGGTGGCGCTGAACGGCATCAGCTACAACATCGCGCGCAGCTTCGGCCCGGCGGTCGGCGGCGTCATCGTCGCTGCGCTCGGTGCGGTGGCGGCGTTCGCCTGCAACGCGATTCTCTATCTGCCGCTGCTGGTAGTGCTGCTGCTCTGGCGCCGCAACACCGAGGCGTCGCGCCTGCCGCGGGAGAAGCTCAACCGTGCCATGGTTTCGGGCGTGCGTTACATCACCAATTCGCCGCCGATCAAGATCGTGCTGTTGCGCACGCTGGTGATGGGCCTGATCGGCGGCGCCGTGATGGCGCTGATGCCGCTGGTCGCGCGCGACCTGCTGCATGGCGGCGCGCAGATGTATGGCATCATGCTCGGCGCCTTCGGCATGGGCGCCGTGATCGGCGCGCTCAACATTCACGAACTGCGCAAGCGCATGAGCGGCGAGGCCGCGATCCGCGCCTGCACCATCACGATGGCCTTCGCCATGGCCGCCCTCGCCCTGAGCACGGAGCCGGTGCTGACGGCGGCCGCGCTGGTGCTAGGCGGCGCAGTCTGGATGGCGGCGATCGCGCTATTCAATATCGGCGTGCAGCTCTCGGCCCCCCGCTGGGTCGCTGGTCGCTCGCTCGCAGCCTTCCAGGCCGCGATCGCCGGGGGCATCGCGATTGGCGCCTGGGGCTGGGGCCATCTCACCGACTATGCCGGCGTCGAGATCGCGCTGCTGACGGCAGCCGGCCTGATGCTGATCTCGCCGCTGCTCGGCATCTGGCTTACGATGCCGCGCGTCGGCGCCCGCAACGAGGATGCGGACATGCTGGCCGATCCCGAAGTGAAGCTGTCGCTGACCGGACGCAGCGGGCCCCTCGTGGTCGAGATCGAATATCGCGTCGCGCAAGAGAACGCGCGCGCGTTCCACAACGTGATGCAGGATGTGCAGCTCTCCCGCCAACGCAATGGCGCCTATGGCTGGTCGATCGCGCGCGACATCGCCGACCCCGAGCTGTGGACCGAGCGCTATCACTGCCCGACCTGGCTCGACTATTTGCGTCAGCGCAACCGGGCGACCCAGTCCGAACGCGCGCTGCATCAGCAGGCGATCGATTTCCACATCGGTCCCGAGCCGGTGCGGATCCGCCGCATGCTGGAGCGCCCATTCGGTTCGGTGCGCTGGAAGGACGATACGCCGGACCGCGCCAACAGCGAGGTGCTGCCGGTGGTCGCGACCGCGGCGGGAAGCAGTACGTAGGTCTTTCGTCATTCCGGGGCGCGCGAAGCGCGAGCCCGGAATCCATTTCTCTCAGGAGTTTGCCGCCCGATGGATTCCGGGCTCTCGCCTAACGGCGCGCCCCGGAATGACGATCACTGCCCATGATCCGTCAGCACCTTGTCGCAGCCCTTACTGAGGCGGGTGCGGTTCTGCTTCAGGCAGGCGAGCACGGCACCGTCGCCATTGTTCATTACGGGACGGCAGAAGCGCGTTACGTCGCGCGCGCAGGCATCATGGCCGGGCTGCTGTTGCGCGGAGGCGCTCGATGCGCACAGGAGCAAGTAAATAACGAAAAGCAGTCTGGTCATTGCGCAATTGCCTCTTACCCGGAAAGACGCGGGCGAAGCTAGTGCGACGATCCCGCACCTGCAACGGCTTTGTTGACTAGCTGCAGCGCGCCGCCGCCATCACCCCGGCTTCATGCCGGGGGACATGGCGAGGGGAGCTGCCGGCGCAACCGCCGGCGTCTTGATTACTGTGTGTCCTGAGCGTCAGCGACCTTGCGCGAAGCGCCCTTGGCGAGGGTCTTGTCCATCACCGCGCGGCAGCCGGCGCTGAGGTCCGAGCGATGCTTGATCATGCACGCGGTGATCTTCGGGATATTGGGGATCTCGGCCGAGCAGAGACGGAAGGCATCGCCCGTGCACATCTGCTGCGCCTCGGCCGAGAAGGCGAAGCTCGCGCCCGTCGAAGCGATCGAGACGATGGCGGCAAAACCCAGGGCCAGGCTGGTGTCGCGGATCTTGCCGGTAAACGACTTGGTCATTTGAAGCTCCCATTGGCGCCGCCACAGCGGGGCCCGTTGTCGATGGGAGCTACGATGCTCCGGCAAAACCGTTTCCACTGTGATGACGCTCACGGGAGACCCGTCCTCTGTGATCTCAGTCACTCAGACGCAGCCCACTGAAATTCCTTCGCAACCGCTGTCGTGTTGGTGTCACGTTAACTCTTACTTCGCATTAATGGCTCGTCGCGCGGGAAATTCCGCCGGTTTGGTTGCGTAATTGGAAAGAGTAGCGATGCGTAATGCGTTGGGCCTGATGCTGGCCAGTGTAGTTGCGGCGGTCGTGATCGCCGCCGGCGGTTGGTTTTATTATTCCGCGCGCGCCGACCAGGGCGCTCCCAAGACAGTTGCCGCCCGTGCCGCCGACCCATTGCCGGCACAGGCGAAGCTCGCCGCCAAGGACGACGTCGAGACCACCGCGGCCGTCGCGGCCAAGCCGGCCGCTGCAGCTCCAGCACCTGCCCCCGTGCCGGTCATGCCGATGCAGCCGAAGCAGGCCTGCGCCAATCCGAACGCGCTGGGCGTGTCCCGCGTCGTCGAGATCGACACGACGGGCGGCCCCGGCTTCGGCTTCGAGCATTTCAAGCAGTTCGACTTCCTGACCGAGAAGGAGGTCGTGCTGACCTTCGACGACGGTCCGTGGCCGGTCAACACGCCTACGGTGCTGAAGGCGCTCGCGGACGAATGCACCAAGGGCCTATTCTTCTCGGTCGGCAAGCACGCGACCTACCATCCGGAGATCCTGAAGCAGGTGCTGGCCCAGGGCCACACGGTGGGCACGCACACCTGGTCGCATGTCAATCTGAACAGCAAGAAGTTGACCGAGCAGCAGGTCAAGGACGAGGTCGAGAAGGGCTTCAGCGCGGTGAAATTCGCGCTCGGCACCAATCCGGCGCCGTTCTTCCGCTTTCCGCAGCTTCAGCATAATCCGGCGATGGTGAGCTATTTCGGCACCCGCAACGTCGCGATGTTCTCGACCGAAATCGACTCCTTCGACTTCAGGAAGGGCGCGACGCCGGAGAAGATCGTCGAGACCGTGATGACGAGGCTGGACAAGCTCGGCAAAGGCATCATCCTGATGCACGACTTCCAGAAGAACACGGGCCTCGCCCTGCCGACGCTGCTCGCGCGGCTGAAGGCCGGCGGTTACAAGGTCGTGCAGATGAAGGCCAAGACGAGCCTCCAGACGCTGCCGGAATATGACGAGGCGCTGATGAAGGACATGAAGGTGCCGACCGCAGGCACCAACACGCGCCCGATCGCGAGCGTGGTGCAAACAATTTCGCAGTAACCGCGCTAAATCCAAACTTTTGCGTCATGGCCGGGCTTGTCCCGGCCATCCACGTTTCTGAGTCAGGCGCGAAGACGTGGATGCCCGGGCCTTCGCCGCGCCGAAGCGGCTTCGGCCGCGCAGGCGGGTCAAGCCCGGGCATGACGGCGAGATCGGGGTACTGGTCTGCGGCCTACCAATAGATGCCGTGGCGATGCAGTTCGCTGATGATGCGGCGCTCGGTCCAGCTGCGCTTGGGCTTCGGCTTGTCTGACCTTGCTGCGCTCTTAGATGCGGGCTTGGCCGTCATGACCGGCGCGGCCGTCGTAGGTGCGGTCGCCGTCGGAGCGCTCACCGCAGCCGGCGCGGAGAGCGACACCGCCGGCGGACGATCGGAATATTTCGGAGCCTCGGTGGCCGGCGCGGCTTCGCTCACGTGCGTGGTCACGGTGCTCGCCGATGTCGCAGTTTGCGGAGTGGAGGTCTGTTCGTCTGCCGCGGCGAGCGACAGGCCGCGGGAGCCGCCTGCCTGGGCGGAGGCAGAAGCCAGGAGCATGGCGGCAATCAGAATGATCTTGCGCATGTGAGGTCTCCCCGTGTTGGCGTGACGGACGGTAGGGGAGCCATGGCTGCGATTATGTGATCGCGATCACGCAGCTGAGCGAGCCTGATGCCTGGTCGATCGGAGGCGCTTGGGGATCGGATGAACCGGGGCGCTGGTGCCGCAAGAGGGATTCGAACCCCCGACCCCGTCATTACGAATGACGTGCTCTACCGACTGAGCTATTGCGGCGAACCTGCCGGGACCAAAGCAATGCCGGCCCCGATACGCGCGCCCCTGATATCGGGCATGGCCCGAATTGGCAAGGACAAGCGGGAGGCGAAATACCGCTCACGCGCCCCAGCGGGACCAGAATCCGCGCCAGCCGCCCGCCTGGGCTTTGGGCGTGCCGATTTGTTCCGTAAATTCGTCGCTTGGGCCGTCGTCGTCGATCCCGGGATCGTCCGGTGCGCGGACGATCGGGATGACGGTCTGGGTCGGCGCCGAGGTGGGCTTACTGAGGTCGGCGCGGGTCCGGAAGACCGGCGTCGGCGCCGGCGGCGATGATTCGGCGGGCGCCGGAGCCGGATTCGCCGGCTCGGCGGGCGTGACGACCGGCTCGTCGACCTTCGCAGTTTGCTCCCCAGTCTCCTTGGCCACTTCCTTGGTAGCCTCCTTCGCGGCGTCCTTGGCCTGAGGGGGTGAATTGTCCTGCGCGGCCGGTGCCGGCAGCGGGGCCACCTCCGGCGGTTCCACCGCGGCTTCGCTGGGAGCGGCGGTCACCCGCTTCGGCGGCGGAGCGGCCAGCATGGCTTCCTCGAAGGCCGAGGATTCGAGCGTGGGGCCCTTGTCCGAGGGCAGGCTCGCGACCGGCGCCTGCCACTGGAACGCATCGAGGCGGCCGGTGACCGGGGAGACCGGACGCCAGCGGTCGCTGACATAGCCGTCCGCGGTCCAGGCGGGATCGAGCCGGGCGCGCACCGCGCGCAAGGTCCAGGCGCGGGCGCGGCCGCCGTCACCATGCTCGGTGCGCTCGATCTCAGCCATCAGCAGCGCGACGCGCTGGGTCGGATCCTTGAGATAAGGCGCGAGCACCTCGCGTGCGCGGGCGAACTCCGAGGCCTCGATCGCAGCACGCGCGATCGCGAGCTGCCCTTCGACATAACCGGGCTTGTCGGCGGGGGTCTTCGCGGCGAGAGTTTCCACCCGCTGCAAGCGGTGCCATGCGGAATCGCCGAGCTTCACATGCGCATAGGCATCCGCGAGATCGGGATGCGGATTGGCGAGCCAGGCGGCTTCGACCATCTTCATGGCGCGGCGCACCTGATGCGCCTCGCTCTCGAATTTTGCCGCGAGCACGGCCGCCGGCACCAGGGTCGGCGCGAGCTTGACCGCCTCCATCACGCTCTCGCGCGCGACGTCGCGGTCCATCGTTTCCAGCTCCAGCGCACGCGCGGCGAGCAGCACGCCGCGCTGCCGGCGATAGGTCGGCTTGTCGATCAGGCCCGCGGACAGATTCGAATCGAGGATCGCGAGCGCGCCGCTCCAGTCGCCGCGCGCGCAGCGGAAGCCGAGCACCGCGTGCGAGGCCCAGGTCGCGGACGGCGACAGCTTGATCGCTTCCTCCGCGATCATCACGGCGCCGACCGCATCATCGGCGCGCTGCGCCTCGATGAAGAGACCGCGCAGGCCGAGCAGCCGCATATCCTCGCGTTCGGCCATGGCGCGGAAGACGCGCTGCGCCTCGTCGCGATTGCCTTCGAGCTGCGCCGACTGCGCGTGCAGCAGCAGCGCGAGCGGATCGTTCGGTGCATGCCGCCGCGCCGCCTCGGCGTGCCGGCGCGCGAGCGCGGAATCGCCGTGGCCGATCGCGAGCAGGCCATGGGTGATGGCATGACGGCCGCGGGCATGGCGCTTGTCATGACGGCGTCGGCGCAAGCGCCCTGGCATGCGCCAGATCATCGTCAGGATGCTCCAGACCAGCACGACGGAAGCGGCGAAGAGGCCGAGCAAGAACACGAACCTCGGCAGCGTCGTCGAGATGCGGAAGCTGCCCGCGGTCAGGACGAGATCGCCGGGCTGGTCGGCGACCCAGGCCGCGCCGGCCGCCGCCAGTGCGATCAAGACGAGAAAGAGGACGATGCGAAGCATGGTCGATCCCTATACGCGCCGATTGTTGCGCGAATCTTATTGAGTAGATTTGGCGAGATCCGCCATGGCATCGTCGGCGAATTTGCGGGACGCGGCGAGCGCGGCGTCGCGGGCGTCGGCTTTGTCGAGCCAGGCCTGCGCCGGGGCGCGATCAGCCTCGGGCAGCGTCTTCAGCTCGCGCCGCGCTTCGGCGAAATCGCTGCGGAGCGCCGCCGCCGTGACGCGCGTCACGATAGCGCCGCGATCGTTGCCGACGCCATCGGTGCGCTCGATCCGCACGAGCTTCGACGCGCCCGCCTGGAGCCGCTCGACAATGCCGGCCTCGCTCGACGGAGCTTCAGCCGGCGGCGACAGCTTCGGCACGATATTGAGGAGCTCGCGGCTCAGCGCCGCCGATGTCGGGATGCCGGACGATGCAAACGCCTCGAGCGGCTTCAGCATATCGGGCTTGGTCGCCAGCGACCGCGCCGCCGCCAATTGCGATTGATAGGGATCGCCGTGGCGAACGGCAACGTCGAGCAGGGACGCCGCCACCACGTAGCGGAGCGGCTTGTCGTCCATCGTCTTGGCCTCGGCGATCTTCTCGCCCTGCTGCGCGAGCTCGGCCCGCTCGGTCTTGCTCGCGCGCTCGAGCTGAGCGATGCGGTCGGTGAGCGCGGCAAGATCGGGCGCGGCACTCGGGGCTGCGGATTTCGCATCGTTCAGCGCGCTCGCCGTCTTGTCGAACTGTGCGCGCAAATTGGCGATGTCGCCGCGCAGTGCGCTCGCCGCTTTCTCCAACGCGTCGATCCGCGCGACTTGGGCCGGATCAGCCGCGGGCCTCGCCGCTCTGGCTTCGACCGCGGCAACGCGTCCGCTCAGCGCATCGACGGTCGCACTGGTGACCTGCGGCGCGGCCGGCGGGGCCTGCACCGCGGGCCAGCCCAGCATCCAGCCGACTGCGATCACGACCGCAGCCGCGGCAACGCCGGAGAACGGCGCAATGATCCAGGGGGAAATCGGCGCCGATACAGGCGCCGCCGCGGAGGCCTGCTGCTCTGCCGATTCGGACTGAGGCTCGGCCTTGACCTGTTCCGAGCCGGGCTCTTCCACCCTGGCCGGCTCCTGCGCGACGTGCTCGGATGCCTCGGGCTCGCCCGCGACCTGCTGCGGCTGGGTCGAGACTTCCGTCGCCTCGAGGTCGATGGTGGGCGGGGTGCGCTTGGCACGACCCGGATCGGGCGCCAATCCAGCGTCTTCAGGCTTGTCGTCGGCCATCGTGACGGTTCCTCACACTTCCATACCAGGGATGGATTAGATTGCGTCGGATTCGGCCCGACCTTTACGCCAAACGGGTCCGCAACGCACGCTCCAAGGTGTCGAATAAGGCAGTTTCGTCCGGCGTTGCGGCCACCAGAACCTGTGACGCGCCGGCATCGCGCAGCACGCCCGCAACGGTCTCGGACAGGCAGCAATGCGGGATCGCTAGCGCCGAAATTTCGACACCTTCGTCCCGCGCCGCATCTAGGAACGCACGTGCGCTACGCCGGGAGTAGTGCAGCACCGCCTCGATCCCGTAGGCGGCAAAGCCCTCGCACACCTCGCGCGGCAGATGCTTCACCGGCGCCATGCGGTAGGTCGTCTGCGTCACCACGCGGAAACCTCCCGCGCCGAGCTCGCCGCCGAGGTCGCGCGACAGATCCGCGCCGGCGAGATACAGCAGCGTGCTGTTTTTCTTCAGCACCTTGTCGCACGCGCTCTGCATCACCTTGTCGCGCAAGGACGCTGCGTCGCCCCCGGCGACGATCACCTCGGCAAAACCAGCCTTTCGCGCCGCTGAAGCCGTATGTTCGCCGACCGCGTACAATGGTAGCTCCAGCAGACCGAGGTCCGGCAATTGCGGCGCTATGGCGCGAATCGCGTTGGCCGAGGTGACGAGAACGGCATCATAAGAAACTTCGCTCTCGCCTTGGAAGGCGACCGGCTCGAGCTTGAGTGCCGGCGCAAGCAGTACCGCATGCCCGCGCGTGCGCAGATTGTCCGCCGTCGCCGCATTGTCGGGATGCGGCCGTGTGACAAGAATGGACATCGCTGCTGTTCCCGGACCATTTGGCGGTGACGCATTGACCAGAACGGCTGCGCGTGACGATTGCGCAAGCCGACCCCGGGATGCTACCGGACGTACCAGAACTCTGCTTTATGGATGAGCGCAAGGGCGCAAATTGGATAACAATTCGCCAATGCTGGTGCTGGGCATCGAAACCACCTGCGACGAGACCGCCGCGGCCGTGATCGAACGCGCGGCCGACGGCAAGGGCAAGATCCTGTCCAACATCGTGCGGTCGCAGATCGCCGAGCATGCCCGCTTCGGCGGCGTGGTGCCGGAGATCGCCGCGCGCGCGCATGTCGACGTGCTCGATGGGATTATCGAGCGCGCCATGAACGAGGCCGGCATCGGGTATGCTCAGCTCGACGGCGTCGCGGCGGCCGCGGGGCCCGGGCTGATCGGCGGCGTCATCGTCGGACTCACCACCGCGAAGGCGATCGCGATGGTGCACGACACGCCGCTGGTCGCGGTGAACCATCTCGAAGCGCATGCGCTGACGCCGCGTCTCACCGACGGCATCGAATTTCCCTATTGCCTCTTCCTCGCCTCCGGCGGCCATACCCAGATCGTCGCGGTCACCGGCGTCGGCCAATATGTGCGGCTCGGCACCACGGTCGACGACGCCATCGGCGAGGCCTTCGACAAGGTCGCGAAAATGCTGGGCCTGCCCTATCCCGGCGGCCCGCAGGTCGAGCGCGCGGCGGCAGGCGGCGACGCCACGCGCTTTGCGTTTCCCCGGCCGATGCAGGGGCGCCCCGATGCCAATTTCTCGCTGTCGGGGCTGAAGACGGCGGTGCGCACCGAAGCGAGCCGGCTGGCCGAGCTCATGCCGCAGGACATCAACGATCTCTGCGCGAGCTTCCAGGCCGCCGTGCTCGATTCAACGGCCGACCGGCTGAGCGTCGGCCTGAAGCTTTTCCGCGAGCAGTTCGGCGCGCCGCGCGCGCTGGTCGCCGCCGGCGGCGTCGCCGCCAATCAGGCGATCCGCGGCGCGCTTGACGATGTCGCGAGGCAGGCCGGGACGCAGCTGATCATGCCACCGCCCGCGCTGTGCACCGACAACGGCGCCATGATCGCCTGGGCCGGCGCCGAGCGCCTGGCGCTCGGCCTGACCGACACGATGGACGCGCAGCCGCGCGCACGCTGGCTGCTCGATGCCAACGCGACGGCGCCCGCGGGCTACGGCAAGACTCGGGCGGGATTCTAGGGATGGCCGCGTTCCAATCCGTCGCAGTGATCGGCGCAGGCGCCTGGGGTACGGCGCTGGCGACGGTGGCGGTGCGAGCAGGGCGAAACGTGACGCTGTGGGCACGCAATGCCGAGCATGGCGCGCGGATCGCATCGACGCGCGACAACCCGCGGCTGCCGGGCGTGCGCATCGCGCCTGAGATCGTGGTGACGGGCGAGCTGGCGCTCGCCGCGCGCGCGGACATGCTGCTGATCGCGACGCCGGCGCAACATTTGCGCGGTGCCGTCAACATGCTGGCCTCGCACATCACGAAAGCGGTGCCGATCGTCGCCTGCGCCAAGGGTATCGAGCACGGCACCCACAAGTTCATGACCGACGTGATCGCCGAGGCCGCGCCGCACGCGCGGCCGGCGATCCTGTCGGGGCCGAGCTTTGCCGACGACGTCGCACGCGGCCTGCCGACGGCAGTGACCCTGGCGGCAAGCGATGAGGCGCTCGCCAGCAGCCTGGTGCAGGCGCTGGGCTCGCCGACATTCCGCCCCTATCACTCCACCGACATTCGCGGCGTCGAGATCGGTGGCGCCGCCAAGAACGTGCTGGCGATCGCGGTCGGCATTGCGGTCGGGCGCAAGCTCGGCGCCTCCGCGCAGGCGGCGCTCACGACCCGCGGCTTTGCCGAGCTGACGCGCCTCGGCCGTGCGCTCGGCGCACGCAGCGAGACGCTCACCGGCCTGTCGGGCCTCGGTGATCTCATTCTGACCTGCTCGAGCCCGCAATCGCGCAATTTCGCGCTCGGCCTCGCGCTCGGACGCGGCGAGCAGCCGCCCGCCGGCAAGCTCGCCGAGGGTGAGTTCACCGCCCCCGTGCTGATCGAGCTCGCGGCTTCGCAAGACATCGAATTGCCGGTATCCGAGGCGGTCGCATCGATCCTGAGCGGCCGAAGCACGATCGATGCCGCGATCTCGGCGCTGATGACGCGCCCCTTCAAGGCAGAGGAATAAGCTTGGCGTACTGGCTCGTGAAATCCGAACCGTCGGTGTGGTCCTGGGACCAGCAGGTTGCGAAGGGCGCCAAGGGCGAGGCCTGGACCGGCGTGCGCAATTTCACCGCGCGTCAGAACCTCGTGAACATGAAGAAGGGCGACAAGGCGTTCTTCTATCATTCCAACGAGGGCAAGGAGATCGTCGGCATCGCCGAGATCATCAAGGAGGCCTATCCCGATCCAACCGACAAGACCGGCAAATTCGTCTGCGTCGACATCAAGGCCGACAAACCCTTGAAGACGCCGGTGACGATGGTCGCGATCAAGGCGGAGAAGAAGCTCGCGGATATGGCGCTGGTGAAATATTCGCGCCTGTCGGTGCAGCCGGTGACGGCGGAGGAGTGGAAGCTCGTCTGCAAGATGGGCGGGCTGTAGTTACGTCGTTTCGTAGCCCGGATGGAGCGCAGCGCAATCCGGGAAAGTCTCGATTGAAGCCCGATCCCGGATTACGCTTCGCTCCATCCGGGCTACGATATCCGGGCTTGCGATTCCTCCAGCGCAAACACCTCGCACGGTGCGGCAATGCCGCGCAGCGAGTGCGACCCGAGCGCAACCAGCGGCATCTCCGTCTCGGCGGCGAGCGCGCCCGACACCAGCACCGTCCGGCCCAGCGGCTTGCACAATCCCTCCAGACGGCTGGCGAGATTGACGGCGGGGCCGATCGCGGTGAAGTCGAGCCGGTTGGCGGCGCCGATATTGCCCCAGAGCATCTCGCCGAGATGGAGCGCGGCGCCAAACGACAAAGGCGGCAGCCCTTGCGCGCGGCGCTCCTTGTTGAGGTACGCCATGCCCGCTTCGGCTGCGCTTGCCGCGCGCAGCGCGGCATCGCAGGCGCGGCGCGGTGACGCCTCGAGCACCGGAAAGATCGCGAGCACGCCGTCGCCGATGAATTTCAGCACCTCGCCGCCGAAGGCGTGAACCGCGCCGGCGATGCGATCAAACCAGGCATCGAGCGCCGCAATGACACCGGCCGGCGGGGTGGTCTCCGACAGGCTCGTGAAATTGCGCAGGTCCGCATAGAGCAGTGCGGCCTGGATGGTCTCGCCGAGATCGCGGCGCAGAGGCGCCGCCAGTACCCGCTCCGCGCTGCGCGTGCCGAGGTATGCATCGAGCGTTGCCCGCAAGGTGGCGCGCGCGGCGAGCACGGCCAGCGGCGTTGCGGCGAAACGCGCGGCCTGACGCAATTGCTCGATCTCATCTGCCGTGAATGGGCGCGGTCCGATCCAGCCGAGCAGCGGTCCAGCAGGCCGTCCGGCGACATCTTCATGCACCTCGCCGCGCGCGATATCGCGCAGCCAGCGGCGGCCGGCGTCGTCGGGTGGATCGGGCGCGAGGCCGCCCGGCGCGAAGCCGAGCGCTTCGATCACCTGGCCGCTGTCGGCACGCCACAGCCAGGTCCGCTTCGCGATCAGCGGATGCGGCACCTCCAGCGTCAGGGCGCCTGCCGCGAGCGGCACGCCGTCGGCGACCAGATGCGCGCCGAGCTCCGCGAGCAGGTGGTCGGCCCCGCGACAATCCGAGGCCGCATCGAGGAGCCAGGCGAGGGTCGGGGAGAGCTGCATCAGGCGATCATGGCGAAACCGGGTCGTCTTTGCCACGGGCAATCCTTGACGGAGCGCAGGGCCACCGCCATGTCCCATCGTCAGACCAGGGATGATCGCCGATGCCCGAGCCCTTCATAGTGCGACGCGAGACCCAGATCGCGGCCCCGCGCGCCACTGTCTTCGCCTACCTCACCGACCCCGAAAAGATCCTGAGCTGGATGGGCTCCGACGCAACCACGGAGCCTTATCCCGGCGGGCTCTACCTGCTCAAGGGCGTCAGCCCGGACGGCGCCGCCGCCCGCGGCGCGTTCCGCGAGGTCGTGCCGGTGCATCGTCTGGCCTACACGTTCGGGTGGGAGGGCGGTCAGGAAGTGCCGCCCGGCTCGAGCCTGATCGAGATCGACCTGATCGAGCAGGACGGCGGCACGCTGCTGCGCATGACCCATAGCGGCCTGCCGAACGAAGCGCAGGCGGCCGCTCATGCAACGGGTTGGGCGCACTACCTTGAGCGGCTCACGATCGCAGCCGCAGGCGGCGATCCCGGTCCGGACACGGGTGTGTCAGATAAGAAGTAGCTCTCGTAGGGTGGGCAACGGCGCGCTCTTCGCGCCGTGCCCACCACCCGTCACCATGGGCAAATGGTGGGCACGCTTCGTTTTGCCCACCCTACGAGAGCGTCGCTTCGTTACACCGCCGCGGTTGCCACCACCTGCGCCAGCAACTGCTCGCGCCTGGCCTGCGAGCGCTGACCCGTCATGGTCGCGGCGAAGCGCTCGAGGATGCCATCCTCGAAGGCGGTGACGATGGTGTCGTGGACGTAGCTCTTGCGGCAGATCGCCGGCGTGTTGGAGAGCTGGTCGGCGGCGGCGCGGATCGCATCCAGCACCTGCTTCTTGCGGCCGCGCTGGCTGCTCGCCGGCGTGATCCGCGACAGCGATTCCACCACGACGGCGGACGCCATCAGCGTGCGGAAATCTTTCAGCGAGATCTTGATGCCGGCAATCTCGCGCAGAAACGCGTTCACCTGGGTGGTGTTGACCGCGCGCACGATGCCGGAGGCATCGCGATACTGGAACATGCGCTTGCCGGGAACGCTCTGCAAAATGCCAATGGCGCGCACCAGCTTGGCGGCGTCGCACTCTTTGCGCACCGCCTTGCCACCCTTGGCCTTGAAGGTCAGCACGAAGCAATCGTCTTCCAGCGTGACGTTTGACTTCAGCAGCGTGGTCGCGCCGCGGGTGCCGTTGAGGCGGGCGTAAGATTCATTGCCGGGGCGGATTGCGGTGCGCGCGATCAGCTCGATCACGGCCGAGAGCGCGAACTCGCGCGTCGGCTCGTCCCCTGACAGGAACGCCGAGACCTTGCGCCGAATTTTCGGCAGCGCGCCGACGAGCTTTGCCAGGCGATGCGCCTTGCGCTGCTCGCGGACCTTCTCCCAGTCGGCGTGATAGCGGTATTGCAGCCGGCCCGCGGCATCGCGGCCCACCGCCTGAAGGTGCGAGTTCGGATCGGCGGAGTAGCGCACCTCGCGATAGGCCGGCGGCACCGCCATGGCGTGCAGCCGCCGGATGGTGCGGGCGTCGCGGATATGCGCGCCGTTGGGACGGACGAAGGAATAGCCCTTGCCGCGCCTGATACGACGGATGGTCAGCTCGTTTTGGTCGCCGAGCCGCAAGCCGAGCTCCTTGGCGAGGGCCTCGACCGTCGCCGCAGGCGCCGTGTCATAGGTCTTCTTGGGGCTCGGGCGCCTGAAACCGCCCGGTTTCGGCCATTGTCCGAGGGCCTTGGCCAGGGCAATGGCTGCAGGATCGGCTGAAGCGGGCCGTATCGTCCCGAGATTCTGCTGATCCATCATGGTCTTACGCCTTAGCCCTGTCCTGTTGTCGATCAATGCCGCTGTTGTGATTTTTGTTCCGAGGGGTCTCTTTGGACCCGGGTTGGCCATTTAGGGTGTTCCGAACACGATTGCGAGTCCCGAATCAGTGAGAAGAGGTTGCTAAATACCTCTCCTCGGCGCATGGGGGGTCTGCAGCGTCCCTGCTGGCGGTTTGGGTAAAGAGCCGGAAGGCGCCCGTCGCCCTGTTTCAGATTTGCGACGCGACCCGCCCAGACCTTGATCCTCCGCATGGCCGGCTGCCCGTCGAAGGTCCAGCTTGTGCTCCTTGTCGGGCCCGGTTAGCCCGACGCATAATCCATCGAATGATGCTGCCGGCATTGCCTGAGCTTGCCGCATGTGGAGGGAAGCATGTCCGAGAAGATCTACGATATCCCCGCGGAGTGGGCGAAGCGCGCCTGGGTCGACCAGGCCAAGTACAAGGAGATGTACGCCCGTTCGATCTCGGACCCGAACGGTTTCTGGGCGGAGCAGGCCAAGCGCATCGACTGGATGAAGGCGCCGACTAAAATCGAGAACGTCTCGTTCGCGCCGGGCAACATCTCGATCAAATGGTTCGAGGACGGCGTGCTCAACGTCGCCTACAACTGCATCGACCGGCATCTGCCTGCGCGCGCCAACCAGACCGCGATCATCTGGGAAGGCGACGATCCCTCGCAGTCCAAGCACATCACCTACAAGGAGCTGCATGACGAGGTCTGCCGGATGGCCAACATCCTGCGCACCCGCAACGTCGGGAAGGGCGACCGCGTCACCATCTACCTGCCGATGATCCCGGAAGCTGCTTACGCGATGCTGGCCTGCGCGCGGATCGGCGCCATCCACTCCGTGGTATTCGCGGGCTTCTCGCCTGACAGCCTCGCCCAACGCATCAACGACTGCCAATCCAAGGTGATCATCACCGCGGACGAGGGCCTGCGCGGCGGCAAGAAGGTGCCGCTGAAGGCCAATGTCGATGCGGCGCTCAGCAAGGCCGACGGCGTCGACTGGGTCGTCGTGGTCAAGCGCACCGGCGCCAAGGTCGACATGAACCCGACGCGCGATCTCTGGTACCACGAGGCGGCGGCGATGGTGACCACGGAATGCCCGGTCGAGCACATGCACGCCGAGGACCCGCTGTTCATCCTCTACACGTCGGGCTCGACCGGCCAGCCCAAGGGCGTGCTGCACACCTCCGGCGGCTATCTCGTGTTCGCCTCGATGACGCATCAATACGTCTTCGACTATCACGACGGCGACATCTACTGGTGCACCGCCGACGTCGGCTGGGTCACCGGCCACAGCTACATCCTCTATGGGCCGCTCGCCAACGGCGCGACCACGCTGATGTTCGAGGGCGTGCCCAATTATCCGGATAATTCGCGGTTCTGGAACGTCATCGACAAGCACAAGGTCAACATCTTCTACACCGCGCCGACCGCGATCCGCGCGCTGATGCAGTCCGGCGACGAACCGGTGAAGAAGACCTCGCGCGCCTCGCTCCGTCTGCTCGGCTCGGTCGGCGAGCCCATCAATCCCGAAGCCTGGGAGTGGTATCACCGCGTCGTCGGCGACGACCGCTGCCCGATCGTCGACACGTGGTGGCAGACCGAGACCGGCGGCATTCTGATCACGCCGCTGCCGGGCGCGACCAAGCTGAAGCCCGGCTCGGCGACGCAACCGTTCTTCGGCGTGGTGCCTGAGATCGTCGATGCCGACGGCAAGGTGCTGGAAGGCGAGACATCAGGCAATCTCTGCCTGACGCGCTCGTGGCCGGGCCAGATGCGCACGGTCTACGGCGACCATGCCCGCTTCGAGCAGACCTATTTCTCGACCTATAAGGGCAAGTACTTCACCGGCGACGGCTGCCGCCGCGACGCCGACGGCTATTACTGGATCACCGGCCGCGTCGACGACGTCATCAACGTCTCCGGCCACCGCATGGGCACCGCCGAAGTCGAGAGCGCGCTGGTCGCGCATGAGAAGGTGTCGGAAGCCGCCGTCGTCGGCTTCCCGCACGACATCAAGGGTCAGGGCATCTACGCCTATGTCACCCTGATGGCCGGCGTGCAGCCGAGCGACGAGCTGCGCAAGGAGCTCGTGACCTGGGTGCGCAAGGAGATCGGCCCGATCGCCTCGCCCGACCAGATCCAGTTCGCCCCGGGCCTGCCCAAGACCCGCTCCGGCAAGATCATGCGCCGCATCCTGCGCAAGATCGCCGAGGACGAGCCGGGCAGCCTCGGCGACACCTCGACGCTCGCCGATCCCGCCGTTGTCGATGATCTCGTCAAGAACCGGCAGAACAAGAAGTCGGCGTAAGGCGAGTTCGTGCCCCGGACGCAGCGCAGCGCTCCTTCAGCGGTGCGCTGCTGAGCCGGGGCCCAGCGATCGACCGAAAGAAAGAACTGGGTCCCGGATCGGCGCTCCGCCTCGCTGCGCTTGTCCGGGACACGAGAGCGCGTCTCCCTCTCAACCAACGGCCATTCACACCCTCACGCTGTTGTCAGCGGGCGCGGCAGCGCGCCTGCATCTTTCCCGCCGAGTGTTGTTTTCTGGTCATTTACTTTATTTCGAACATTTCCTTTGTTCCCCCTGCTGGCCTGCCCTCGGCAGCCGCGCGCGGAAACCATTGGGTTAACGGGCGCCGTTAAGAATGAGCATCGACGAGGGCTTGGTGCGGCGACGATTGCCGGTTCTGCGTCATTTTGGACGATCCGATTTGGGCAAGGGGAAGCATCGATGTCGATGAGGATTGCGGTGGCGCTGGCCGCCACCATCGCGGCTGGGGCCTTGACGTCGACGGCGGCGCAGGCGCGGCCGGAAATGGTGGGGGCGCACCTGGCCGACTATTCGCCGGGCACCATCGTGGTCAAAACCAGCGAGCGGCGGCTTTATCTCATCCTCGGGAACGGCCAGGCCGTGCGCTATCCGGTCGGCGTCGGCAAAGCCGGCAAGCAGTGGGCCGGCACCACGAAGATCGACGGCAAATATCTCAATCCGGCCTGGGCGCCGCCCGCCGAGGTGAAGCGCGACAAGCCTGGTATCCCCGACGTCATTCCGGGCGGCTCGCCGCGCAACCCGATGGGCGTTGCGGCGATGACGCTCGCCGGCGGCGAATATGCGATCCACGGCACCAACGTGCCGGGCTCGATCGGCGGCTTCGTCTCCTATGGCTGCATCCGCATGCTCAACGACGACATCACCGATCTCTACGGCCGCGTCTCCGTCGGCACGACGGTGGTCGTGACGCGCTGATCGCCTGAATCAGCCGAGATGAAATGAAAGGCCGCGTCTTCGACGCGGCCTTTTTATTGCCAGAACCGCCAGCCGCGCGCGCACCAGCCGTCGCGATGGCCGCCATTGTAGCTGCGCACGAAGCCGCCGGCGAGCAGTGCCGCCGAAACGTTCGCAGTCCGCCGGGTCGCGACGTCGGCGAGGACTCGGCCGTATTTGTCGGGAGCGAGATTGGTAATGGTCACGCCGCCCTGGCCGAGCAGATCGCGCAAGGCACGGGCCGCAGCTTCGGCCTTGTCCAGCTCCTCCTGGCAGGATGCTTTCAATTCGGGCGCATCGATGCCGCGCAGCCGAATGCGGACCACGGGATCGCGTCCCTCGTGCAGACGAACACGGGCGAGAAAAGTGTCGCCATCGATGGCGCGGATGAATTCGACGGGCCGCACATCCGCGTGGCCGGTCTGCTGAAGAACGATCTCGGCATCTCCAGTGCGATCGGTATCGGGAACAAGCCAGTGCGTTCCATGGCGGAATGTGAGCACGACGGCCAGCCCGATGCCCACTACGAACATCCAGGGCAATAGGCCGGAGAAGCGGCGGCCGAACGGCGAGCCGCTGAACTGCGGCCGATAGGAATTGGGGCGATCCTGGAAACGCATCAGCTCACGCTATGACTGAGTCGGGGGAACTCACAAGCATGAGCGCGTCCATGAACGAAGCCGAATGCGCCCGGAGGCCATGCACGAAAGTTCCGTCTCTCAGAAGTCAGCCGTAGTTCTACTGGGGATTCGCGAATATTTTCCAATTCTCAATCATTGGTTGCGAATAGCTGTTATACGACAAACCGAGGGGAGATCGCCGTGAGGTCATTCAGGTTTCGCATTGGAACAAAGCTCGGCATCGTGACAGGCGTGAGCGTCGTGCTGGTCGGCGGCATGCTGACCAATCAGATGCTCGGCAACCGCTCCATTGCCGAATCCAATCGCCTCGTCACGATCAACTATCTCAACAAGGGCAATGCGCAGGCGGCTCAGACGGCGATGGCACGCGCGCAGCTCGCCGCTCTCGAACTCGGCTCGGCACCGTCAGCCGGAGAGGTGGACAGGCTCCTTGAGCTTCTCCGTACCCGGGCCGGCGAGGCCGGCACCGAAATCGATGCCGCGAGAGAGCGGGCGACCCGCAAGGTCACACAGGACGCTTACCGCGAGACCAAGAAATTCGTCGATGCGTATCTGGCCAGCGGCGTCGAGCTCGCCGCGGCGCAAAAGGCGGTCATCGCCGCCCCCGCGGGTGGCGCCAAGCTTGCAGCAGAGTCGGCAAGGGCAAGCATTCTCGCAGAGCATATGCGTCCGGCAGCACAGGAAGTCAGCAAGCGCATCGACGATCTCGTCGGCGTCGCCAACGAATTCGCCGCGCGCCGCAAGGGCGAGATGCTGGCCGAGCTGGACCGCGTCGCCAATTTCGCTTTGATCGTCGGCCTATTCGTCGTCCTGACGTTGGTCGGCTCCGCAGTCTTTTCCGTCTTGAACGTCGCCCGTCCGATCCGTCGCATTGGCGATGTGCTCCTGCAGCTCGCCGGAGGCAACAAGGCGATCGAAATTCCCTACACCCGCCGTGGCGACGAGGTCGGCGATAACGCCCGCGCGGCACAGGCCTTCAAGGACAATCTGATCCGCATCGAGCAGATGGAAGCCGAGCAGAAGAACCATCAAGCCGCTGCGGCCGCTCAGCGCAAGCAGGAGATGACGCGGCTTGCCAACGCGTTCGAAACTGCGGTCGGCGGCATCATCGACTCGGTGTCGGCTGCATCCCAGGAGCTCGAATCCGCTGCCGGCACGTTGTCGGGTACGGCCGAACAGACCCAGCAGCTCTCCGGAATGGTCGCCGCCGCCTCGGAGGAAGCCTCGACCAATGTCGGGGCCGTGGCGTCCGCGGCCGAGGAAATGAGCACGTCGGTCGTCGAGATCGGCCGTCAGGTGCACGATTCCAGCCGTATCGCCGGCGATGCGGTCAAGCAGGCCGAGCGCACCGATGCCCGGATCAACGAGCTGCTCAAGGCGGCGGGCCGCATCGGCGACGTCGTCAAATTGATCACGGCGATCGCCGAACAGACCAACCTCCTGGCGCTAAACGCAACGATCGAGGCGGCCCGCGCCGGCGAGTCCGGCCGCGGCTTTGCGGTCGTGGCGAGCGAGGTCAAGGCGCTCGCGGCGCAAACCGCGCGAGCGACCGAGGAAATCAGCGCGCAGATCGCCGGCATGCAATCGGCAACGCAGGACTCCGTCGGAGCGATCAAGGAAATCGGAACGACCATCGGCCGCATCTCCGATATTTCGACGACCATTGCCGCGACGATCGAACAGCAGGGCGCAGCGACGGCCGAGATTGCGCGAAACGTCAGCGAAGCCGCCAAGGGAACGGTCGAAGTCGCGGACAAGATCGCCCAGGTCAGCCATGGCGCGAGCGCGACCGGCGCGGCGTCGGGACAAGTGTTGGCGTCGGCGCGTTCACTGTCGAGCGAAAGCAGCCTCCTGAAGACGGAGGTCGAGAAGTTCCTCAGCACCGTGCGCGCCGCGTAATGCGCAACGAAGCGGCGAGCACGATTGCCGTGCTCGCCGGACATTCATGAAGCCCCCGGGATTGCCCGGGTTTGACCGGGGTCATAATCAACAATAGGTTGAATATTGAGCCGTAAGCAACTCGCTTGCGGAACCTGTTCAGCGAGTCCCCGCCATGAATATCGATGCGTCGTCCCCCGATTCGCTCGAGCGAATCGCCGAACTCGTTCGTCAGCAAGATAGTTCTCTCGACACCACGCTGCTTCCGCCGGTGGAGGGGTTCCAAACCAGGACCGTCGCGCTCGAAACGCTGATGCGCGAGGTGACGGAGTGCCTGGCGGACGGCTTCCGGCATCGCTCGCCGCAAGACTTTCCCATGCTCTATTTTGCATGCGGCAAGGCGCGCGTCGGATCGACGGCCCTGAGCAATCTGTTCGGCATGACCGGGATGCCTTCCTATTATCAGCCTTTGAAGGCCATGCTGCGCGATGCGCTCGTCGGCAAGAGGCCGGCGCCGTGGGCCGTGCCGTCGGCAGACGACGAGCCGCACATCTTCAGCAAGGAAACGATCGGGCCCTACGTGCTCGCCGAGAGCCTGTTCAATCCGCTCAAGCTGCTGATCGAGGCGGGCTATCCGCGGCACCGGCTGCATCTCATCATGCTCGACCGTGAGCCGGCGAGTTCACTGGCATCGTGGCTCGACAAGCTGATCTCGCGCGCGCCTGCAGATGTATTGTTGCGGCACTATGTCGTCGCCGCGCTCAACGCGGCTCAAGTCGCAAGCTACGCCCAGCGACAGGGCGTTGCCGTCACTCACTACGTTTATGAGGTGAGCAAGGAGGCCGTGTCCTCGGTTCGTGTCCTGTTCGAACGGATCGGCCTTTCGGGCAGCTTCAACGAGAATGCCGTGACGTCCTGGCGTGAGCCGGGAGACTCGCACGCGAACAATGCGCGCGTCATCTTCCCGAGCGAAGCGACGATCTACAAGGTGCCCAATCTGCACACCTCCGACAGTGCCTATCGCTACCAGCGGCGTGCGACGGCCTCTCTGAGCGAAGCGCAACGCGAGGCTCTGGAGCGCTGCGGGGTCAATGATGCGTATCGCGCCGCGGTCGCCGCCTGCGTTCGCGATCTCGGCCTGAATGCGGCACTGTCGCAACGTCTGTTCGGCGACTGGTTTGCTGCGGCTGCGTGATCGTCATGCTGGACATTCCCACCGGAGCCGATTCCGCACTCCATGAAGGTGCTGGCGGCAAGCAGCGTCACGTCGCCAGCCACCTCCGCCGGCTGGAGGCGGAAAGCATCCACATTCTGCGAGAGACGGCGGCCGAGTTCCGCAAGCCGGTCATGCTGTATTCGATCGGGAAGGACTCGTCGGTGCTGCTGCATCTGGCGATGAAGGCCTTTGATCCCGGCAGGCCGCCGTTTCCGCTGCTGCATGTCGATACGACCTGGAAGTTTCGCGAGATGATCGCGTTTCGGGACCGACGCGCGCGCGAGCTCGGGCTCGACCTGATCGTCCATACCAACACTGACGGATTGAGCCAGGGCGTCGACCCCTTCACCCACGGCTCGGCCCGCTACACCGACGTCATGAAGACGCAAGCGCTGCGACAGGCGCTGGACTTCCACGGCTTCGACGCCGCGATCGGAGGCGCGCGGCGCGACGAGGAGAAGTCGCGCGCCAAGGAGCGCGTGTTCTCGCACCGCAGCGCCGCGCATCGCTGGGATCCGAAGAACCAGCGGCCGGAGCTGTGGGGCCTGTACAACACGAGGCTCGCGCCCGGTGAGAGCATGCGGGTGTTTCCGCTGTCGAACTGGACCGAGATCGACGTGTGGGACTACATCCTGCTCGAGGACATCCCGATCGTTCCGCTCTATCTCGCAGCGTCGCGCCCGGTGGTCGAGCGCGACGGTGCGCTGATCATGGTGGACGACGACCGGATGCCGCTGCAGCCTGGCGAAGAACCGCAATGGCGCTCCGTCAGGTTTCGCACCCTCGGCTGCTATCCCCTCACCGGCGCAACGAGCTCGACGGCGGCAACCCTGCCCGAGATCGTGCAGGAGATGATGGCGTCGCGTACCTCCGAACGACAGGGACGCATGATCGACCGGGACAGTCCCGCATCGATGGAGCGCAAGAAGGCGGAAGGTTATTTCTGATGTCCTATCACGAGGCACCGACCATTGCCGCCACCGATGCGCCGCGGCTCGACCAGGAGGATCGCCCGACGCTGCGTTTCGTCACCTGCGGCAGCGTCGACGACGGCAAGAGCACGCTGGTCGGTCGGCTGCTCTACGATTCGAAGACGCTGCTCGACGACCAGCTCGACGCGCTCGCCTCGGAGAGCAAGACCGCCGGCACCACCGGCGGCGACCTCGACTTCGCGCTGCTGGTCGACGGGTTGCAGGCCGAGCGCGAGCAGGGCATCACCATCGACGTGGCCTACCGCTTCTTCGCCACGAAGCTGCGCCGCTTCATCGTCGCCGACACGCCGGGACATGCGCAATATACGCGCAATATGGCGACCGGTGCTTCCAATGCCGATCTCGCCGTGGTGCTGGTCGACGCGCGCAAGGGCGTGATCACGCAGACGCGGCGTCACAGCCACATCCTGTCGCTGCTCGGCATCCGCCACGTCGTGCTCGCCGTGAACAAGATGGACCTGATCGGATTTGACGGCGATCGCTTCGCTTCCATCACCGCCGAATACCTGACTCTGGCCGGCCAGCTCGGGATCTCCCAGGTCCAGTGCATCCCGGTCGTTGCGCCCGACGGCGACAACATCGTCGCTGCGAGCACGCGCATGCCCTGGTACGAGGGGCCGACCATTACGGCCTATCTGGAATCCGTGGACGTCGCCGGCGACGCCTCGCAGCAGCCGTTCCGGCTGCCGGTGCAATGGGTGAGCCGGCCGCATGCGGATTTTCGCGGCTTCTGCGGACGGATCACGAGCGGAACGATCGCGGTGGGCGATGCCGTTCGCGCGCAACCATCGGGACACCAGACCCGCATCGCGCGCATTCTCACGCCCGCCGGCGAGCGCAATCACGCAAGGTCGGGCGAGTCCATCACCCTCACGCTCGCCGATGAGATCGACGTCAGCCGCGGCGACGTGCTCACCGCCGGATCTGCAGCGCCGGTGTCGGATCAGCTCGCGGCCCATCTCGTCTGGTTCGATGGCGAGGCCATGGTCGCCGGCCGGCGCTATCTGCTCCGGTGCGGCACCGCCTCGACCGGCGCGGTGATCACGGAGCTCAAGCACCGGATCGCCATCGACACCATGGCGCGGGAAAGCGCCGCCACGCTCGACGTCAATGAGATCGGCTATGTCCATCTCGATCTCGACCGCCCGCTGGTGTTCGAGGCCTATCGCGACAACCGCGAGATGGGCAGTTTCATCCTGATCGACCCGATCAGCCATCGCACTGCCGCGGCGGGAATGATCGACATGTCGCTCCGCCGCGCCACCAACGTTCATTGGCAGCGGCTTGCGGTCGACAAATCCGTGCGGGCTCGGCTGAAGCAGCAACGGCCCTGCGTGCTCTGGTTCACGGGGCTGAGCGGCGCCGGCAAATCGACCATCGCCAATCTCGTCGACAGCCGGCTCGCCGAGCTTGGGCGCCATGCCGCGTTGATCGACGGCGACAATCTTCGTCACGGCATCAACCGCGACCTCGGCTTTTCCAACGCGGAGAGAACGGAGAACGTCCGGCGCGTCGCGGAGATCGCGGGGCTGTTCGTCGAGGCCGGCTTGATCGCGCTGGTGGCGCTGATCTCGCCGTTCCGCAGCGAGCGCGAGCTGGCGCGCCAGCGGCTCGAAGCGGGCGAGTTCATCGAGATCCATGTCGCGACGCCGCTTGCCGAATGCGAGCGCCGCGATCCCAAGGGTCTCTATCGCAAGGCTAGGTCGGGCCAGCTACCGGCATTCACCGGCATCGATGCCCCCTACGAAGCGCCGCTGGCGCCCGACATCACCATCGACACCTCGGAGCTGTCGAGCGAGGCGGCCTGCGAACGCATCATCCGCTACTTGCGAGAGCACAATTACCTGTAGCGAGCCAAGGCAAGACGAGATTCGGTCTGATGCGGCCGCGAAGGAGCTTCGCTCCCTCTCCCGCTTGCGGGAGAGGGCTGGGGAGAGGGTGTATCCGCAATGGGATAATCCCTTAGAGAAGAAAGCCCTCACCCGCGCCTGCGGCGCGACTTCTCCCGCAAGCGGGAGAGGTTAAATAAGCGCCTCAGAAGTCGGAAGCGATGCCCTTGCGCTCCCAATCGCCGTAGCGGGTGGGCTCGGGCCCCTTTGGACCCTGCAGCTCCTTCGCCTTGGTCTCGTTCTTGGCCTCATCGTTGGCCCTGGCGGCCGCAGCCTGCCGGCGCGCCTCGGCCTCGGCCAGCGCACGCTGGGCGGCCGGCGACAGCGGCTTGCGATCGGGAACGGGGTTACTCATCGCCGCGCTTTCTAGCGCAGGACCGGGCACAACGCGATGCCCAATAACGCATTCCTGAAATCGGCCCGGAGCGCTGAAAAACCCGCAAGCGATTCTTACATTTGGCATATTCGCGTGTCAGAGATCGACTTCTCAAGGCATGCGCCCATTGCGGCGGAACTGCCGCTCGTTCAGAACCTTGCTTCCGCATGCCATCTCAACGTTTCGTCCCTCCGTCCGAAGTGCCCGGCCTTGCGGCGCGACGGATAGCCGCCGACATCGTCGACGGCGTGCTGCACAAGCACCGCACGCTCGACGACCAGCTTGACGGCGCCGGTGCCCACCCCGGACTGAAGACGCTGGCGGATCGCGACCGCGCGCTGATGCGGCGCCTGGTCGCCACCGTGCTGCGCCGGCTCGGCACTCTCGGCCATGTGCTGTCCCGCCTGCTCGACAAGGGCGTTCCCTCCGACGCGCCACGCGCGCAGAGTGCACTTTTGATCGGCGCCGCCCAGATCCTCTGGATGGACGTGCCGGATCACGCCGCGGTCGATCTCTCCGTCCGGCTCGTGCAATCCGACCGCCGCGCCGCGCGCTATGCCGGGCTCGTCAACGCCGTGCTGCGCCGCTGTGCGCGCGAGGGCAAGGCGCTGGTGGAGGAGGTCGCGACACAATCGCTGGATCTGCCGCCATGGCTGCTCGCGCGCTGGAGCGCGCATTATGGCGAGGCGACCGCACGCGACATGGCATCGGCGCTCGGCCACGAGCCCTCGCTCGATCTCACGGTGAAATCGGATCCCGCCCAATGGGCGAGCCGCCTGCATGGCGAGACGTTGCCGACCGGAACGGTGCGGATGCTGCTGCACGGTTCGGTGACCATGCTGCCCGGCTTCGCCGAAGGACAATGGTGGGTGCAGGACGCCGCCGCCGCGTTGCCCGCCCGGCTGTTCGGCGATGTCAAAGGCAAGTCCATTGCCGATCTCTGCGCCGCCCCCGGCGGCAAGACCGCGCAGCTGGCGCTCTCAGGCGCGCAGGTCACGGCAATCGACCGCTCGCCCGCGCGTGTGGCGCGTTTGCGCGAAAACCTGGCGCGGCTGTCGCTGCAGGCCGAGACCGTCGTCGCTGACGCCGTCGAATGGACCGGCCCGGCCGAGGCGTTCGACGGTGTTCTGATCGATGCGCCCTGCACCTCCACCGGCACGATCCGCCGTCATCCCGACGTCGCATGGCTGCGGCAGGACTCCGACATCGCTACCCTGGCCGCGCTCCAGCAGCGGCTGCTGCGCAAGTCGGTGTCGCTGCTCAAGCCGGGCGGGACGCTGGTCTATTGCACCTGTTCGCTGGAACCCGAGGAGGGCGAGCAGGCGGTGGCGGCACTGCTCGCCGCCGAGCCCGCACTTCGCCGCGCTCCGATCGTGGCATCGGAGGTTGCGGGCCTCGACGAAATCCTCAACCGGGACGGCGACCTGCGCACCCTGCCCTGCCATCTGCCGAACGCCGATCCCAGGCTCGGCGGGCTCGACGGATTTTTCGCGGCCCGACTCGTTAAATCCTGATTTTGCACTGGATTTTGCGACCACGACCCTGATTCGCGCCGTTCAAGGTGGTGTCAGGCGTCCGATTTTGGGATTAATAAGGATTCGTCACTGATCCTCTCCCCCATCAAGGCAAGGCGTGTCGGTCGCTCAACGCAGACGTATCTCGACGCTGGTCATGAACCGCTTCGCGCGGAACATGCTCGCGCGCGCGAGCGGCGGTTCCGTTGTGCTGTCGCGAGTCTGGCCCGGCCGTACCGACCGGCTGATCATCGCGCCGCATGACCTGCGGACCGCGGATGCGACTCGCGCTGCCGAGATCTATGCCGGTCGCTTCGTCTTCGCCGGCAAGATCGTCAATTGCCACGGCCGCTCGATCTTCGACCTCGAGCCGCCGTCGGAGGATTGGGAGGTTGCGCTGCTCGGCTTCGGCTGGCTGCGGCACTTGCGCGCCGCCGATACGGCGCTGACGCGGGCGAATGCGCGCGCGCTGATCGAGGACTGGATCTCGAATCCCGCCAACAAGCGCCGCCCCGTCGCGCGCCGTGCCGACGTGCTGGCGCGGCGCGTGATCTCGCTGCTGTCGCAGGCGCCGCTGGTGCTGAGCGAGACCGACAACAAGTTCTACCGCCGTTACTTGCGGGCGCTGGCGCGCGAGATCCGCTTCCTGCGCTATACCATGGTCGACATTCCGGACGGGGTGCCGAAGCTGCAGGTGCTGATCGCGCTGTGCTATGCGTCCCTGTGCCTCGCCAACCAGACGCGTCACATCCGCACCGCCTCCAAGAAGCTGTCCGACGAATTGCAGCGGCAGATCCTGCCCGATGGCGGCCACATCTCGCGCAATCCGGGGGCGCTGATCGAGCTCCTGATCGACCTCTTGCCGCTGCGGCAGACTTTTGCCGCGCGCAATATCGCGCCGCCGCCGGCGCTGCTCAATGCGATCGACCGCATGATGCCGATGCTGCGCTTCTTCCGGCACGGCGACGGCAATTTCGCCCTGTTCAACGGCATGAGCGCGACCTCGTCCGACCTGCTCGCCACGCTGCTCGCCTATGACGACACCCACGGCGTGCCGATGGCGAACATGCCGCATACCGGCTTTCAGCGCCTCGATGCCGGCCAGACCACTGTGATCATCGACACCGGCCCGCCGCCGCCGGCCGGCGTCAGCCACGACGCCCATGCCGGCTGCCTCTCGTTCGAATTGTCGTCCGGCATCAGCCGCATCGTCACCAATTGCGGCATGCCGACCACCGGCCGGGACAATTGGCGGCCGTTCGCACGCAGCACGGCGGCGCATTCGACCCTGACCTATCACGAGACGTCGTCATGCCAGTTCGTCGAGATGTCGGCGATGAAGCGGCTCCTGCACGGCGCGCCCGTCACCAGCGGCCCGGTCGAGGTCGAGAGTTATCGCGAGGTCGTGCAGAACGGCACGCTGCTCACGACCTCGCATGACGGCTATCTCGCCAAGTTCGGCGCGATCCACCGCCGCGTGCTGATGATCGCCAATGACGGCGCGCGCATCGACGGCGAGGACGCGCTGTCGCCGCCGCAGGGCGGACGCTTCAAGGGCGCCGATGCCGATTTCGCGCTGCGCTTCCATCTGCATCCGGCGGTGAAGGCGAGCCGGCTGTCGGATGCGCGCGGCGTCATGCTGGTGCTGCCGAACCGCGACGTCTGGACCTTCGAGGCATTGGACGACAAGGTCGATCTCGAGGACAGCGTATTCCTGGCCGGCAATGACGGCCCGCGCCGCACCGCCCAGATCGTGATCCGTCAGAACGCCCGCCAGGCCCCCTCGATCCGCTGGAGCTTTGTCCGCTCCACCGCCTCGCCCGCGGTGACCAATGCCCGCCGCAACGCCCGGCGCGAGCCGGAACTTCCGTTGTAAACAGGCGCGATCCGGCCCTATCTACCCGTTGAGAGCGACGCCAAAAGCTGCTATCGAGCGCTCGCTCGCGCGACTGGCGACCTTGGATGGAGCACCATCGGGAAGCGCGGGACATATAAGCCGCGCGCCTGGGCATAGACACTCCCTGAACAGAGGATCTTGCTCATGACTGACCATCCCCGCCGCGTCACCCGCGCCCTTCTCTCCGTCTCCGACAAGACCAGCCTGATCGAGTTCGCCAAGGCGCTCGCCGCGCACGATGTCGAGCTGGTTTCGACCGGCGGCACCGCGAAAGCGATCGCCGCGGCCGGCCTTAAGGTGAAGGACGTCTCCGACCTCACCGGCTTCCCCGAGATGATGGACGGCCGCGTCAAGACGCTGCATCCGAAGGTGCATGGCGGCCTGCTCGCGATCCGCGACAACAAGGAGCATGCGGAGGCGATGAAGGCGCATGGCATCGCGCCGATCGACCTCCTCGTCGTCAATCTCTATCCGTTCGAGGCGACCGTCGACAAAGGCGCGGGCTTCGAGGATTGCATCGAGAACATCGACATCGGCGGCCCCGCGATGATCCGCGCCGCCGCCAAGAATCACGACGACGTCGCCGTGGTGGTCGAGGCGCAGGACTATCAGGCCGTGCTCGACGAGCTTGCCGCCAACAAGGGCGCGACCACGCTGAAGCTTCGCCGGCGGCTTGCCGCGAAGGCCTATGCCCGCACTGCGGCCTATGACGCCGCGATCTCGAACTGGTTCAACCGTCAGCTCGAGGTCGACGCGCCCGACTTCCGCGCTTTCGGCGGCAGGCTGATCCAGTCGCTGCGCTACGGCGAGAACCCGCATCAGACCGCCGCGTTCTATGCGACACCGGACAAGCGCCCCGGCGTCTCCACCGCGCGGCAGCTCCAGGGCAAGGAGCTCTCCTACAACAACATCAACGACACCGATGCCGCCTATGAATGCATCGGCGAGTTCGACGCCAAGCGCACCGCGGCCTGCGTCATCGTCAAGCATGCCAATCCCTGCGGCGTCGCCGAAGGGCCGAACCTCGTCGAGGCCTATCGCAGGGCGCTGGCCTGCGATTCAACGTCCGCGTTCGGCGGCATCATCGCGATGAACCGCGCCCTCGATGCCGACACCGCGCGCGAGATCACCAAGATCTTCACCGAGGTCATCATCGCGCCCGACGCCAGCGAGGAGGCGATCGCCATCATCGGCGGCAAGAAGAACCTGCGCCTGCTGCTCGCCGGCAGCCTGCCCGATCCGCGTGCGCCGGGCCTGACCGCCAAGACGGTGGCCGGCGGCCTGCTGGTGCAAAGCCGCGACAACGCCGTGGTCGACGACATGACGTTCAAGGTCGTCACCAAGCGCGCGCCGACGGATGCGGAGATGCGTGATCTGAAGTTTGCGTTCCGGGTGGCAAAACACGTCAAGTCCAACACCATCATCTACGCCAAGGATCTCGCCACCGTCGGTATCGGCGCGGGTCAGATGAGCCGGGTGGATTCAGCGCGGATCGCCGCACGCAAGGCGCAGGATGCGGCGGCCGAGCTGAAGCTCGCCGAACCGCTCACCAAGGGTTCGGTGGTGGCCTCGGATGCATTCTTCCCGTTCGCCGACGGCATGCTCGCCTGCATCGAAGCCGGCGCCACCGCCGTGGTGCAGCCCGGCGGCTCCATGCGCGACGACGAGGTGATCAAGGCCGCGGACGAGCACGGCATCGCCATGGTGTTCACGGGAACGCGGCACTTCAGGCATTGAGACCATCGATTCGTCATTGCGAGCGAAGCGAAGCAATCCAGTCTCTCTCCGCAAGGAAGGTCTGGATTGCTTCGTCGCAAGTGCTCCACGCAATGACGAGGATAGAGTTGCGTGGTGCAGCTAATCCCGCACCCGCATCAACAGGCCCAATCCCGCGACGAAGAACACGACGAGCACGGCCATGCCGGCCTTCTGGCTGGCGGTCACCGCGGTGACCAGGCCGATCAGGAGCGGGGCCGATGAAGGACGTCACCTTTCCCGTCAGCGCGAACAGGCCGAAATATTGCGCGATGCGATCCTTCGGTGCGAGATGGATCAGCAGCGTGCGGGAAGCGGCCTGGAGCGGGCCGCCGGCGGCACCGATCAGGCAGCCCAGCACCAGATAGGCGCGCTCGGCCGCGCTCGAGAACAGAGCAGCGCCCGCTTGCGGCGGCGCGGTCTTGACGAACAGGACGCTGTCCTTGTCGACCAGAAGAATCGCGGCCACCGACAGCAGCAGGACCAGCAGGCTGCCGGCGATGACGCGCTTCGGCCCGAGACGATCATCCAGCTTGCCGCCGAGCCAGGCGCCGAGCGCGCCGGCGATCGCGAGCATGATGCCGAACGTCCCGATCTGGATCGTGTGCCAGCCGAAGGTGCCCGCGGCATAGATGCCGCCGAAGGCGAACAGCGACACCAGACCATCGGTGTAGATCATGTTGGCGAGCAGGAATGCCGCGAGCGATTTCTGCCTCGGCAGACTCTTGATCGACTGCTTCAGCTCCGAGAGGCCCTCGCGCAACGCCTCGCCCAGCGGGCGCTTCGCCGGATAATCCGGCGTGAACAGGAACATCGGCGTCACGAAGATGATGAACCACAGCGCGGTCAGCGGCCCCGCGGCACGATCGCCCTGACGTGTGAGGGGATCGAGACCGAAGAGCGGCGTGACGCCGAGCAGCGTGCGGCCGGTCTCGGGATTGGCGGCGAGCAGGCCGAGCACGATGATCAGGCTGACGATGCCGCCAATGTAGCCCGTGGCCCAGCCGGTGCCGGAGAGACGGCCGATCCGCTCCGGCGGCACCAGGGTCGGCATCATCGCGTTGTTGAAGAGCGTGGCAAATTCCGCACCAACGCTGGCGAGCGCAACTGCGGTGAGCACCAGCGGAATGACGGCATGATCGCCGGGCTTGCCGATCCAGAGCGTGCAGGACGCCAGCACCAGCACCGTACCGAAACCTGCGATCCACGGTTTCCTGCGGCCCGAAGCGTCGGCGATGGCGCCGAGCACCGGCGACAACAGCGCGATCGCGAGGCCCGCGGCCGCCATCGCAAAGCCCCACAAGGATTGACCGGCGGCGGGATTTGGCGCAATGGCCGTCGCGAAATAGGGCGCGAACACGAAGGTCGTGATCAGCGTGAAATATGGCTGCGCGGCCCAATCGAAGAAGATCCAACTCACGACGGCGGCGCGCGGCGGATAGGTCCGCGCCACGCCGGCCATGCGCGCATCCGGGGCGATTGTCGTCATCACGCAGTACCCATCACGAACAGTTTTGCCTCTCTTAGAGCAAACGGTATAGCATTACGGTGACGGGTGTGAACCGGTTCAACGCCACGGCAGGAATTCGATGATGTCGTCATATTCGACACGGCGGAGATTTTTAGCCGCCATTGCTGCCCTGGTGCTCGGTCTCGCGCCTGCAACCGCTCAGGATGCACGGCAGGGCTATGTTCCGCCCGCACGCGAGGCGGTGCGCGCCGTCGCCGCCGAGCACGGCATGGTGGTGGCGCAGGAGAAGATCTCCGCGCAGATCGGCGCCGACATCCTGCGGCGCGGCGGCAATGCTATCGACGCTGCGGTCGCGACCGGCTTTGCGATGGCCGTGACCTATCCGCGTGCCGGCAATATCGGCGGCGGCGGCTTCATGGTGATCCATTCCGCCGATCGCAATGAAGACATCACGATCGACTATCGCGAAACCGCGCCGGCCGCCACCACGCCGCAGATCTTCCTCGGCGCCGACGGCAAGCCCGACGCGACGAAGTCACGGGACTCCGCGCTCGGCATCGGCGTGCCCGGCACCGTTGCCGGCCTCGCGCTCGCGCTCGAGAAATACGGCTCGGGTCAGTTCACGCTGGCGCAACTGCTGGCACCCTCGATTGCGCTCGCACGCGATGGCTTCATCGTCAGCGACGACATGGCCGATACGTTGCCGAGCTGGCACCGGCGGCTGGCACGCTGGCCTTCTTCGGCCAGGATCTTCTCGCGTCCGGATGGCACGCCGCTGGGCGAAGGCGATCGGCTGGTGCAGGGCGATCTCGCCGAAACGCTGGCGGCCGTCGCTGCACAGGGGCCGCGGGGATTCTATGAGGGGCCGGTCGCCGAGAAACTCACCAAGGCCGTGACCGATGCCGGCGGCATCATGACGCCGGCCGACCTCAAGGCCTATCAGCCGGTCATCCGCGCGCCGGTGCGTGGCAGCTACCGCGGCTATGACATCGTGTCGATGCCGCTACCCTCATCCGGCGGCGTCGTGCTGATGGAGACGCTCAACATCCTCGAGGGCTTCCCTCTGGCAGATCTGAAGCAGGGATCGGCGGCGTCGCTGCATCTCTTGATCGAAGCCATGAAGCGCGCTTATGCCGACCGCGCCCGCTATCTCGGCGATCCCGCCTTCGTCAACGCGCCGATCGAGACCCTCATTGCGAAGGACTATGCCGCGAAGCTGCGCGCGAACATTTCCTCCGAACGCGCCACGCCCTCGAAGGAGCTCGTGTCTGCTTCTGCCGCGCCGCGTGAGGGCAGCAACACCACGCATTTTTCCGTCGTCGACGCCCGCGGCAACGCCGTCAGCAACACCTACACGCTGAACTTCAGCTACGGCGTCGGCCTCGTCGCCGACGGCACCGGTGTGCTGCTCAACAACGAGCTCGACGATTTCACCGCGGCGGTCGGTGCGTCCAACGCCTATGGCCTCGTCGGCTTCGAGGCGAATCTGCCCGGACCCGGCAAGCGGCCGCTGTCGTCGATGTCGCCGACCATCGTGCTGAGGGACGGCAAGCCGGTGCTGGTGACGGGCTCGCCCGGCGGCAGCCGCATCATCTCGACTGTGCTGCAGGTGATCGTGAACGTGCTCGACTACAAGATGGATGTTGCGGCCGCCGTCGCAACGCCGCGGCTGCACCACCAATGGCTGCCGGATGAAGTGCGCGTCGAGCGCGGCTTTCCCGAGGGCGTGCTGCTCGAGCTGAAGGCGATGGGGCACCTCGTTGTCGAGCCTATGGGGCAGACATCTGCCAACTCGATTCTGGTGACACCGAACGGACCGCTGGGCGCAGCCGATCCGCGCACGCGCGGGGCGGAGGCGGCGGGGCAGTAACGTGCTCCCGGCATGTCGGGGTGGAAACTTTACCGCCCGACCTGATACGGCCCGCCCTTTTCCAGCGCGCGCACATATGCAGGGCGGGCGTGGATGCGCTCCAGGAACGCCATCGCCCTGGGATGGCCCTGCTCGAGCCCGCCGCGGGCTTGCGCCGCTTCGAGCGGAAAGCTCATCTGGATGTCGGCCGCACTGAACTCGCTGCCGGCGAACCACTCGCTCTTAGCGAGCTCGCCTTCCCAATAGTCCATGTGCTGCTTGAGCTGCGGATTGACCAGCGCGGTCAGTGCCTGGTTGCAGACCTTGCGCACCAGCGGGCGCAGCAAGGCCGGCGCACGCTTCGGCATCAGCGTGAACAGCAGCTTGAGCAGCAGCGGCTGCATCGCGGATCCTTCCGCATAGTGCAGCCAATAGGTGTAGCGCAGCCGCTCCGGCGTGTTCGGCGGCGGGATCAGCCGCCCGTTGCCATAGGTGGCGATGAGATATTCGATGATCGCGCCTGATTCGGCGATGGTGTTGCCGTTGTCGGTGATGACCGGCGACTTGCCCAGCGGATGGATGGCGCGCAGCTCCTTCGGCGCGCGCATGTCCGGCTGACGCTGATAGCGCACGATCTCGTAGGAAACGCCCAGCTCCTCGAGCAGCCACAGCACGCGCTGCGAGCGGGAATTGTTGAGGTGGTGAACGGTCAGCATCGCGGGGTCCTCAAGGCTTGGTCGTGGTCATCGGCCGCGCCGTTGGTGCCAGCCCGGCAACA
This sequence comes from Bradyrhizobium sp. USDA 223, assembly GCF_044909005.1. Lineage (NCBI taxonomy): Bacteria > Pseudomonadati > Pseudomonadota > Alphaproteobacteria > Hyphomicrobiales > Nitrobacteraceae > Bradyrhizobium > Bradyrhizobium sp. USDA 223. The sequence continues at coordinate 6,623,960 of NZ_JBIYDR010000001.1, read as the reverse complement.
CAATGTCGAGCCGTCGCCGCAGATATTTTCACCCGGGTATATTGACGCGAGGAATTTACCCGGGTATTAAATCAGCAACGCGATCAATATGGCAATGATTCCAATGCAAGGGACCTACACAGCCTTCGCCGGCCAGCGCCGGCTGACCTCCGGCACGGCAGGCGAGGTTGCGCTTGCCGTCAAGCGGGCGACGCAACCGCTGGACCAGCCAATTGTCATCTTCGACGATAGCACCGGGCGGTCGATCGATTTCGACCTGCGCGGCGACGACCGCGAGGTGCTGGCCCGGCTGGCAACGCTCATGCCGCAAGCCGAGACGGCCGAAGCACCCGCAGAGCCGCGCGGGCGCGGCCGGCCGAAGCTCGGCGTGGTCGCGCGCGAGGTGACCTTGCTGCCGCGGCACTGGGAGTGGCTCAACGCACAGGCCGGCGGCGCTTCGGTCGCGCTGCGCAAGCTCGTCGACGAGGCCAGGCGCGCCAGCGGCGACAAGGACCGCGAGCGGCAGGCGCGCGATGCGGCCTACCACTTCATGTCGACCATGGCCGGCGACCTGCCGCAGTTCGAGGAGGCCTCGCGCGCGCTGTTCGCGGGTGACCGGCGACGCTTCACCTCGCTGATCGCCGATTGGCCGGCCGACATCCGCGACCACATCGTCCAGCTCGCTTACAGCCACCGCGCCTAAGCCGCGCGCCGCTTCTCACAACTCATCGACGGCCGAGCCGCGCATTGCGCGGCAACGGCTTCGCACGCCCTGATGAAAGGCCAATTCCATGTCTGCCGCAAAGCCACTCTGGACCACATTCCTCCGCTTCCTCGCACCCCTGATGCTGAGCAACGCGCTGCAATCGCTGTTCGGCACCGTCAGCAACGTCTATCTCGGCCAGATGGTCGGCGTCGGCGCGCTCGCCGCGGTGTCGGCGTTCTTCCCCGTGATGTTCTTCCTGTTCGCCTTCGTCATGGGCCTCAGCACCGGCGCCACCGTGCTGATCGGCCAGGCCTTCGGCGCCGGCGAGCATGGCCGGATCAAGATCATCGTCGGCACGACACTCGCCGTCGGCCTGCTGCTCTCGATAGCGATTGCACTCGTTGGCGGGATCTTCAGCCGGCCCCTGATGGCCATGCTCGCCACTCCCGCGGACATTCTCGATGAAGCCAGCGCCTATGCGCGTATCATGCTGTTGACGATGCCGCTCGGCTTCATCTTCCTGCTGATGACGGCGATGATCCGCGGCGTCGGCGATGGACTGACGCCGCTGCTGGCGCTGGCCTTGTCGACGGCGATCGGCCTGATCCTGACGCCGATGCTGATCCGCGGCACGTTCGGATTGCCGGTGGCCGGCATCACCAGTCCTGCCTGGGCGGCTGCGATCTCGAACACGCTGACGCTGATCGTGCTGGCTGCCTATCTGCTGCGGAGAAAGCACACGCTCGCGCCGGATGCGACGCTGCTGCGTCACCTCCGGCTGAACGGCGCCGTGCTCGGCAAAGTCCTCGGCATCGGCCTGCCGAGCGCGATCGGCATGGTGGTGATGGCGATCGCCGAGCTTGTGCTGCTCGGCCTCGTCAACGGCTTCGGCTCGAATGCCACCGCGGCCTATGGCGCCGTCAACCAGGTGATGGGCTACACCCAGTTCACGGCGATGTCGATTTCGATCGCGGTCTCGATCCTCGGCGCCCAGGCCGTCGGCGGCGACGACCGGGCCCGGCTCGACGGCATCGTGCGGATGGGCCTTGCGTTCAACATCGTCCTGACCGGCGGGTTGGTGGCGCTGATCTATCTCGCGCCACGCGCGGTGCTCGGTATCTTCATCACCGACGGCGCCGTGCTGGATCTGGCGAAGGGATTGCTCAACATCGCCTTGTGGAGCTCGGTGCCGTTCGGGCTCGCCACCGTGTTCTCGGGCGCGATGCGCGGCGCCGGCGTCGCATTGACGCCGATGCTGCTGTCGATCTTCGCGATCGCCGCAATCGAGCTGCCGGCTGCAATCATCCTCAGCCGCACGGTCGGCCTGACCGGCGTGTGGGCTGCCTATCCCATCGTATTCTGCGCCATGTTGATTCTGCAGATGGGCTATTACCATCTGGTGTGGCGCAAGCGGGCGATCCAGCGCCTGATCTGATCGTCAGAGTATTATGACCATCATTAAACGATGGACCTGTGGCGCGGCCTGCGCCACAATGAAAAAAAGCCACTCAGAATGCTAAGACCAGGGAGAATAATTTTGACCCGCACCGCCCCGCAATTCCTGTTCGATTTCGGTAGCCCCAACGCCTATCTCAGCCATCTGGCGATTCCGGCCATCGAACAGCGGATCGGCGTCAAGTTCGAATACGTGCCGATCCTGCTCGGCGGCATCTTCAAGTCGACCAACAACAAGTCGCCGGCCGAGACGCTCGCCGGCATCAAGAACAAGCGGGAGTTCCAGCAGGTCGAGACCGAGCGCTTCATCAAGCGCTTCCATGTCCAGCCCTATGTCTGGAATCCGCACTTTCCCGTCAACACGCTGAACCTGATGCGCGCCGCGATCGCGGCGCAGCTCGAGGGCGTGTTCGAGCAGTATGTCGAGGCCGCCTTCCACCACATGTGGCGCGAGCCGAAGAAGATGGACGATCCCGAGATCGCGGCGAAGGCGCTGGCGTCGTCTGGTCTCGATGCGCAAAAGCTGTTCGCCCGCGCCGGGGAACCCGAGGTCAAGGCCAAACTGATCAAGAACACCGAGGAGGCGGTCGCCCGCGGCGCGTTCGGTTCGCCGACCTTCTTCGTCGGCAGCGAGATGTTCTTCGGCAAGGAGCAGCTGCGCGAGGTCGAGGAGATGGTGCTCGAGAAAGGCGAGTAGTGAATGGCGAATGGCGAGTAGTGGAAACGTTACTCGCGTTTCGTAACTTGCTATTCTATTCGCTACTCCCTATTCGCCATTCGCCTCTTTCTGAAGAACAACAATAACGGAGTTCTCCCATGCGCATCCTCGTGGTCGGCGCCGGCGCCATCGGCGGCTATTTTGGTGGCAGGCTGTTGCAGGCCGGCCGCGACGTCACCTTCCTGGTTAGGTCGCGCCGCGCCGGCGAGCTCGCGAGCGCCGGCCTCGTCATCAAGAGCCCGAACGGCGATGTGACCTTGAAGAACCCGCCGTCGGTTCAAGCTGACGCGATCAAGGACAAATTCGAGGTCGTGCTGCTCAGCTGCAAGGCGTTCGACCTCGACGATGCCATCAAGTCGTTTGCCCCGGCGGTGGGGCCGAACACCGCGATCATCCCGATGCTCAACGGCATGAAGCATCTCGACACGCTGGATACGAGGTTCGGCAAGGAACGCGTGCTCGGCGGCCTCTGCGCCATCGCCGCGACGCTGAACGATAAGCGCGAGGTGGTGCAGCTCCAGCCGATGCAGTCGATCAGCTACGGCGAGCGCGACGGCGGGATGTCGGACCGGGTGAAGGCGATCGACGAGGCCTTCAAGAGCGGCATCAATGGCGCCAGCGCCAGCCAGAACATCATGCAGGACATGTGGGAGAAGTGGGTGTTCCTGTCCTCGCTCGCAGCAAGCACCAGCCTGATGCGGACATCCGTCGGCAATATCCTCGCCGCGCCCGGCGGCCGGGAGTTCCTGCTCGGCATGCTGGATGAGACCAGCGCGGTTGCCACGGCGTCCGGCTATCCGCCGGGCGGCCCGTTCTTCGATCGCGTCAAAGGCAATCTCACCACCGAGGGCTCGCCGCTGACGGCATCGATGTTCCGCGACATCAAGGCCGGCCTGCCTGTCGAGGCCGATCACGTCATCGGCGATCTCATCGCGCGCGCCGACGCCGCCAAGGTGCCGGTGCCGAAGCTGCGCATCGCCTATACGCATCTGAAGGCGTATGAGAAGCAGCGGGCGGGGTAGGGCGTAACCACACATTCGGTGTCGTCCCGGGGCGCGCGCCGCGCGAGCCCGGGACCCATAACCACAGGGAGTGGTCATGGGGCGAAGTGGTGACTCCAGAGTCTTCGCAAAACTCTTGCCTGTGGCTATGGATCCCGGGCTCGCGACTTCGTCGCGCCCCGGGATGACGGCTGTGCTTGCCGCAGCATCCCGCGCTATTTCAAATGCGCGAGATAGTGCGAGACGGCGGTGATCTCCTCATCGCTCATGTGATAGGCGACGTCGGCCATCGCGGCGACGCCGCCGCCGACACGCTGGCCGGCCTTGTAATCGTGCAGCGCCTTGACGAGATATTCCTCGCGCTGGCCGGCGAGCCGCGCCACCGCCTTGGTACCGGCATAGCTGTCGGTATGGCATGAGGCGCAGCGGCGGCCGGCGGCAACCTGCGCGCCCTTCTTCGACAGGTCGGGATCCCCGTCCTCGGGTCCCTTCGGCGGCGTCAGCGAGGCGAAGTAAGCGCCGAAATTGCGGATGTCCTCGTTGCTGATCCCTTCCACGATCGGCTGCATCTGATCGTTCTTGCGCGCGCCGGCGCGGAAGAACACGAGCTGCCATTGCAGGAATTGATCGGGCTGGCCGGCGAGCGAGGGGATGTTCTCGGTCTGCGAAATGCCGTTCTCGCCGTGGCAGCCGGAGCAGGCGGCGGCCTTCTCCTTGATCGCGGCATTGTCGGCGGCCTCGGCTTGAATGAAGGCGATCACTGCGAGCGATAGCGCGCCGATTACGGACCAAGAGAACTGACGGCGCATGATTGGAAATCCGTTCTGTCCTGCGTCATTCCGGGTTTGCCACTTGGCGCGGCCGCAATCCATAATCCCGTTGGTGGTTACGGGTTCCGGACTTGCGCGCAAGTGGCGCGCAATCCGGAACGACGGCGTGGGGCTTCAAAATGGGAGAAGCTGCGGCCGTCACCCGGCCGCAGCTTCTCCGTCAGGTCGCGCTACTTCTTGCTGTAGCTGATGCGATAGATCGCGCCGGCCCAATCGTCCGCCACGAGGATCGATCCGTCCTTGGCGATGATGATGTCGTTGGGACGGCCGAGATAGCCCTGGTCACCCTCGAGCCAGCCGGACGCGAAGATCTCCCGCTTCGGGTTCTTGCCGTCGGGTCCGACGATCACGCGCACGATGCGCGCGCCCTGGTACTTGTGGCGATTCCAGGAGCCGTGCTCCGCGATCAGGATGTTGTTCTTGTAGTCCGCGGGGAACTGGTCGCCGGTGTAGAACTTCATGCCGAGCGGGGCGACATGGGCACCGAGATTCAGCACGGGCGGCGTGAACTCGGAGCATTTGTGGCCCATCGCGAACTTGTCGTCAGGCAGATTGCCCTGATGGCAATAGGGATAGCCGAAATGTTCGCCGATCCGGTTGATCATGTTCAGCTTGTCCGAGGGCAGATCATCGCTGATCCAGTCGCGGGCATTCTCAGTGAACCAGTATTTGCCGGTGCGCGGATCGACGTCGCCGCCGACCGAGTTGCGGACGCCGAGCGCCCAGATTTCGGCGTTGCCGGTCTTGGGATCGACGCGCCGGATCTGCGACACGCTGGTCGGCGGAATGCCGATGTTGAAGGGCGGGCCGAACGGCAGGAAGAACCAGCCTTCCTTGTCGACCGCGATGTACTTCCAGCCATGCGCGGCATAGGACGGCATGTCGTCATAGACGACCTTGCCCTGGCCGAGATTGTCGAGATTGGCTTCGGCGTTGTCGTAGCGGATCAGCTTGTCGACGGCGATGACGTAGAGCGCACCGTCCCGGAAGGCGAGACCGGTGGGCATGTTCAGGCCCTTGAGGACGGTCTTGACCTCCTTCTTTCCGTTGTTGTCCTTGATGGCATAGACGTTGCCGAGACCGAACGAGCCGACGAACAACGTGCCCTTGTCACCCCAGGCCATCTGCCGCGCGGCCAGCACGCCGGAGGCGTAGACCTCGATCTTGAAGCCCGGCGGCAGCTTGATCTTCTTGACGATGTTGGCGAGCTCGGCGTCGGAGGCGCCGGTCGGCGGGCCCGACGGCGGCGCGAGGCCCTTCTGCGCCTCGGTCTCGTCACCGAGGAACCAATCGTCAGGCGGATGGGTCCAGAATTCCTTGGTGCTGGAATCGTATTTCTTCAGCGGCTTGCTCTTGTCCTGCTGCTGCGCGTTGCCGGCGCCGGTCCCGGCGAGAAGAGCCACGGCCGCAAGCGCTAACACGGATCGATGGAACATCGATGTCATCGCATCACTCCCCTAAGGCAGCCGTCAGGGCTGCGCGTTATTTTGTTTTGCTAGTCGAGAGGCGAAGTCTTGAGCCCGTCGGGACGACAGGCGCAAAAAGGTTAGCACATCTGCCCATCGTGAGAAGCGCGCCGGATGCAGCGCGGCTGCGCGCATGAAAAATTGAGACGGAACGTGAATGAACGGATGAACGCGGCGACAACGCGTTCTCGCTGCAACGCGGAATCAGGGTTGGACATACAAAAGTGCGAAAACAACCCCATGCACAGTAGAACGGCGCAATTGGCCCGCGCGCGGTGAGGCCGGACAGTCATTTGACGCGTCGAGTAAAATTGCGATTACGACGCGACGGGGTAGGGTCCGTCGTCGAATAGCGTGTCGTGATAGCCTTTCGATCCGACCTCACGCGCCAGCGCGCTGCGGACATCGCGGCCATCGCGCAGGCTGCGCAGCACGTGCGCGAAGTCGAATTCGGGTCGCCAGCCGAGCTCCCGCCGCGCCCGCGCGTTGACATAGACCCGGTCAATCGCGGGGAAGAGCCGCCAGCCGCGCGCCGCATAGAGCTGCGCGCACTCCGGATAGAGCTCGCGCACGACAGTGGCGGCATCGCGCGCCAGCGCTCCGAGATGACGTTGCTCGAACGGGCTCGTCGCCGAGACGATGTAGCGGGCGAAGCCGATGCCGGGCGCACGCTCGACGGCAGCTAGATGCGCGCTCACTGCGTCCGCGATATCCAGCCGGCGGTAGAGCATCTCGTTGGCCTGCGCGTTGTCCAGCGCGTAGGCCGATCGCATCGCCGGATCGTCGTCGTCCTCCGGAAAGAAGCGCGAGGTCCGCAGAACCACGATCGGTAGCGCGCGCTCGCGAAAGAACAGCTCGCAGAGGTTCTCGGCCATCAGCTTGGTCGTGCCGTAGATGTTCTTCGGCACCGACGGCAGCTCCTCGGTGACCCACACCGCGGCCTGTCCCGCCTCAGACCGCAGCTGCGAGCCGAACGCGCTGGTGGTGCTGGTGAAGACAAAACTCTTCACGCCGGCCGCTGCAGCCGCTTCGAGCAGATTCAGCGTGCCTGACACGTTGGTATCGACGAAGTCCTGCTTGGAGTGCGTCGCCACATGCGGCTTGTGCAGCGTCGCGGTGTGGATCACGGCAGTGATGCCGTCCATCTGCCGCCGCACGAAGGTGGGATCGACGATGGAGCCGACAGCGTCGGTGAAGGGGGAGCTCTTTAGATCAAGCCCGCGGGCAGGCGACCCGCGCCCACGCAGCGTCCGCAGGATGGCCTCGCCAAGGTGACCTGCGCTGCCTGTGACCAGAATTGTCATGTGAGACCCGAACAGCCGCCAGCGGCGCGGAAAACCGCGGCCTGATCCGGTTTGGCTGGATGCTTTGGAGAAAACTGGAGCGGGCGAAGGGGCTCGAACCCTCGACCCCGACCTTGGCAAGGTCGTGCTCTACCACTGAGCTACACCCGCATCCTGTGTCGGTCGCGTGACGCGCCGGCAACGGCTGTCGTATGCCAAAAGCGGGAGGGGAATGCAACAGCTACGGGCGGCCTCAATTCGCATTTGCGGCGCCATATGGAGCCCGAAGCTGGCCAAATTGACCGGAAAGGCCTCGGAACCGGCGAATCGGGGTGCCTGGATTGAAATTCGGCCCATTCGGCCCAATTTAGGAGCCGACCACAAGCATATGACGCGGCGGCGTGCTAAAGAGCCGCCATTCCAGACATGACGAGGGAATCCCGTGACGATCATCGACCAGGGTAACGGAGCGGCGGGCCCGGCTGCGGCCGACCTGATCAAGGACACCACCACCCAGACCTTCGTGAAGGACGTCATCGAGGAATCGAAGCGCCAGCCCGTGCTGATCGATTTCTGGGCGGAATGGTGCGGCCCCTGCAAGCAGCTCACCCCCGTCCTGGAGAAGGCGGTGAAGGCGGCCAAGGGCAAGGTCAAGCTGGTCAAGATGAACATCGACCATCATCCGGCGATCCCGGGCCAGATGGGCATCCAGTCGATCCCGGCCGTGATCGCCTTCGTCAACGGCCAGCCGGCCGACGGCTTCATGGGCGCGGTGCCGGAGAGCCAGGTCAACGCCTTCATCGAGCGGCTGACCAAGGGCGTCACCGCGCCGGGCGAGGTCAACGTCGCCGAGATCGTGCAGGAGGCCGACGCGGTGCTCGCCGAGGGCGACGCGGCGGCGGCGGCGCAGATCTATGCCGAGGCGCTGCAGCATGATTCGACCAACATCGCGGCGCTCGCGGGCCTTGCCAAGTGCTACGCCGTTTCGGGCGCGATGGAGCAGGCCAAGCAGACGCTGGCCATGGTGCCGGAATCCAAGCGCAACGACCCGGCCGTGAAGGCGGTGCAGACCGCGATCGATCTCGCCGAGCAGGCGAAATCGCTCGGACCGGTTGCCGAGCTGGAACAGAAAGTCGCCGCAAATCCGCTCGATCATCAGGCCCGGTTCGACCTCGCCACCGCGCTCAACGCCCAAGGCAACCGCGCGGCGGCGACCGAGCAGCTGCTCGAGATCATCAAGCGCGACCGCAAATGGAACGACGACGGCGCCCGCAAGCAGCTGGTGCAGTTCTTCGAGGCCTGGGGCGGCACGGATGATGCAACCGTCGAAGGCCGCAAACGTTTGTCGACGATCCTGTTTTCGTAACGGCCTTTTTTGAGCATGATCTGTTCGGAAAACCGCTCCACACTTTGCGCTAACGCGGTCCTTCGGATCCGGATCATGCGCTAGCAACGCCAGGGGACCGGGCAGATGCCGATCAACATCGAATATCGCGGGCCCGCCGACCTCCCGGAGATCATTCCGGTCTTCCCGCTACCGGGCGCGCTGCTGCTGCCCCGCGGCCAGATGCCGCTCAACATCTTCGAGCCGCGCTACCTTTCGATGGTCGACGATTCCTTCCGCGACGGCCATCGCCTGATCGGCATGATCCAGCCCGACATCGCGCATTCGCGGAAGGATTCCGACAAGCCGGCCCTGTTCAGCGTCGGCTGCGTCGGCCGCATCACCCAGCTCGCCGAGTCCGGCGACGGCCGCTACATCCTCGAGCTCACCGGCGTTTCGCGCTTCAAGGTGGTCGAGGAGCTCGAGGTGCTCACCCCCTATCGGCAGTGCAAGGTGGACTTCTTCGCCTATGTCGACGATTTCACCGCGCGCCGCGGCGAGGAGGAGGTCGACCGCGAGGCGCTGCTGGCGGTGCTGGCGGACTTCCTGAAGGCCAACAACCTCAAGGTCGACTGGGAGGGCGTCGAGAGCGCGCCCAATGAAGCCCTCGTCAACGCGCTCGCGATGATGTCGCCCTATGGCCCCGCCGAGAAGCAGGCCATGCTGGAGGCGCCCGACCTGAAGACCCGCGCCGAGATCCTGATCGCCGTCACCGAAATGGACCTCGCCAAGAAGCGCACCAGCGGCGATCCGCCGCTGCAGTGATCGGCAAGCGCGAGCTAAGCGGCAAACTCGCCGGCCTCGGCCCTTCGATCCGCAAGCCGCGCGATCGTCGAGGCCCGTACCGGCGGGCTGAGGTGGAAGCCCTGCGCCTCGACGCAGCCCTCTTGGCGCAGGACCTCCAGCTGCTCGGCGGTTTCGACGCCTTCGGCGGTGGACGTCTTGCCGAGACTCGTGGCGAATTGGACCACGGCCCGCGCGATGCGATGGGGCTCCTCCATCGGATTGGACAGCTCGCTGACGAAGCTGCGATCGATCTTGATCTTGTCGAATGGAAACTTCTGCAGAAAGCTGAGCGACGAATAGCCGGTGCCGAAATCGTCGAGGGCAATCCGCACTCCGAGCTCGCGCAGCTGGCTGAGTGCTGCGAATACGGTCCCGCTGTCATGCATGATGACGGTTTCGGTGACCTCGAGCTCGAGCCGATCTGAAGCGATCCCCGAAGCCGCCAGTGCGCTCACAATTGTCGACACGAGCTCCTTGCTCCTGAATTGCGCTGGAGACAGGTTGATCGCGATCTTTAGGTCGGAACGCCATTTCGCCGCTTCGGCACAAGCGGTTCTCAACACCCATTCCCCCAGCAGCAGGATCAAGCCGGTTTCCTCCGCGACGGGAATGAATTCGCCGGGCGAGACCAGACCGCGCTCGGGATGATGCCAACGCAGCAACGCCTCGAAGCCACAGGTCTCGCCGCTCTTCAAATTGACGAACGGCTGGTAGTGGAGTTCGAATTCGCTCCTCGCAAGCGCCTTCCGCAAATCCCGCTCCAGGTTGCGGCGCGCCTGCAGGAGCCGGTCCAGCTCCGGCTCGAAGAAGCGGAATGCGCCACGTCCGCCGCTCTTGGCCGAGTAGAGGGCAAGATCTGCGCTCCTGAGGATCGTGTCGGAATCGGCGCCGTCTCGGGGCGCAAGGGCGATCCCGATGCTGGTGCCTACGACGACCTGATGATCGCCGAGATCGAACGGCTCGCTGAGCGCGCCATGGATCGTCTCGGCGAGAGAGGCCGCGTCCGCAGCCGGATTGGTCACGTAGTCGACGATTGCGAATTCGTCGCCGCCCAGTCGGGCGACGAACGTCGTTTCCCTGACGCAGTCCAGCAAGCGCGCCGCGACCGAGCGCAGCAGCAGGTCGCCCGCCGGATGTCCGAGCGTGTCGTTGACCTCCTTGAAGCGGTCGAGATCGAGCAAGAGAACCGCCAAATGTAGGTTTCCGCCACGCGTATCGGCAAGAGCGGGCTCCAGACGCGCCTTGAGCAGCACGCGGTTCGGTAACTCGGTGAGCGCATCGTGTTCCGCCATGTAGGTGATCTTCGCTTCGGACCGGCGTTGCTCGGTGACATCCAGATGCGTAGCCACCCAGCCGCCGCCGGCCATCGGCTGCCGCGTCACGCAGATCAGCCGCCCATCGGCAAACGCATCGATGCGGCTCGAAACGACATGGATCGGCAGCGCATCGAGCCTGGCGATCTGCCGTTCGGCGGCGAAATCGCTGGCCTCGCCTTCGAGTACGCCGCTCTTGACGCGATGTCTGATGATGTCGCGGTGGGGAGTTCCCGCACGCAGCAATTCCGGGGGCAGCCGGTACAACCGGGCGTAACGCTCGTTGCAGATGACGAGCCGCTTCTCGGCGTCGAACATGCAAAGGCCTTCGACCATGTGGTTGATGGCCGTGTCCAGCCTCAGCTTCTGCTCCTTGAGCTCGTTCTGCGACCCTTCGAGCTGCTGCCGGGCGATGGAGAGCTGGCTGATGATCTCCTCGAACCTGGCAGTTCTGGTCGCCAGACGACGATCGGCCAGCACGCCGATCAGGCTCATGCCCAGCACCGACAATGCGACGCCGGCGATGGCGAGCGCGAGGAAGGCCGGAGACAGCGAAAGCGTATCGGTCGCGAGCGCCGGATCCGGTGTGATCTTCACGGCGCCCATGGCCGTGAAGTGATGCGACACGATGGCGAGCGTCAGCAGGGTGGCGGCTGCCAGCGTGCCGCTATAACCCTGACGGGTGAGCGCTGCCGCCAGCGCAGCGTAGCCGAAACACATGCCCAGAACGATGGAGAGGAGCACGAGGTCCACGGACCAGGAGACTCGGCCCGGCACTTCGAGCGCCCACATTCCGAGATAGTGCATGCTGGCAATGCCGCCGCCGATGATGACGCCGCCAGCCGCCGCGCGCCAGCGGCCGGACGTGACGACCGCGACGCCGAAGCCGACCGAGGTCAGCAGCATTGCCGCCGCGAGAGAGGACGCCGTTAACACGATGCCGTAGCCCGTGGAGACCCCGGGCTCGTAGGCGAGCATCGCGACGAAATGCGTAGCCCAGATCCCGTATCCGATGGCCGCGCCGGCAATGGCGATCCAGATCCACCGGGTTCTCCCGCGCGTTGCGATCGCGCGGTGGAAGATGCTGACCGCGACGATGCTGGCAACGAAGCAGACCAGAGCAGCGAGCACGACGAGCCGCCAATCGTGCTCGGCCGTAAGACAGGAGAAAACGCGGAACATTCAGTCTCGCCCCATCGTCGATATTGTTGATATTGTCGATGCTGGACCGGCTAATCGCCCTTCGCGTTAATTTTGTGCCGCGCCTGATCGCATGCTTAGCGCCACGTCAACACCGTCCGGAAAATTTGATCTTTCGGGCTAACACGTTCCGCGCGCCGGTCGCGCCGGAAGCCCGCTGCGCGCGTTTGCGGATCACGCTCTAGATGGCCGCGGATGCGTGGGCTCGCCCTGGCAACGGAGCTGGGCCGCGCGCAGATCCTGTACTGGACATTTCTCGGCTGCGCCCTGTCAGGCCCGTCAATCCCGGCCGCGGATCATACTCGACGAGCTCCTGGCGATGGTCCCCGCCTAAAGCGCGATGGCGGGTGCGAATTTCTATGCTAAAGGCAGGCAAGTGCCGGAGACTTCCATGAACGCGCCCACCGAACGTCCCGAAGCCAGCGTCGATCCAAAATTGCTGGAGATCCTGGTCTGCCCGCTGACCAAGGGCCCGCTGGAATTCGATTCTGAGCGGCAGGAGCTGATCTCGCGCAGCGCCAAGCTCGCTTATCCCATTCGCGACGGCATCCCGATCATGCTGCCGGAAGAGGCGCGCAAGATCGATTGATAACAGCGAGTGGGGAGTGGCGAATGGCGAATGGACCTACGCTATTCGCCACTCACCATTCGCCCCTTACAACGCCTCGCCCTTCAACAGCCGCGGCACCTCGCCGGTGAGGCCTGCGGCCTGGCGGACGAAGAGGTTCTTCAGCGGCGGGGCGCGGTCGACGAGGCCGAGGCCGATGTCGCGCACCGTGCGCAACAGCGTCGACTGGTTGGAGAACAGGAAGTTCAGCGAGTTGGTGGCGACGCCCATCGCCATCGTGTCGAACCGGCGCCAGCGCTGGTAGCGTTCGAGCACGTCCGCCCCGCCGATATCCAGGCCGAGCCGCGCGGCATCTACCACCACTTCCGCCAGCGCAGCGACGTCCTTCAGGCCCATGTTGAGGCCCTGGCCCGCGATGGGGTGGATGACATGGGCGGCGTCGCCGACCAGCGCGATGCGCTCGGCGATGAAGGACCGCGCGACGAAATAGGACAGCGGAAACGCCCGCGGCTTGTCGAGCACCTTGACCTCGCCGAGATGCAGGCCGAAGCGCTGCTCGAGCTCGGCGTGGAATTCCTCGTCGCTGAGGGCGATGATGCGCGCGGCCTCGGTGCGGCGCTCGGTCCACACCAGCGAGGAGCGTTTGCCGGTGAGCGGCAGGATCGCGAACGGGCCAGCCGGCAGGAAGTGTTCCTCGGCGCGGCCCTCGTGATCGCGCTCGTGGCCGACGGTGACGACGATGCCGGACTGGTCGTACTCCCAGCCATGAGTGACGATGCCGGCGCGCTCGCGCAGCTTCGACCGCGCGCCATCGGCGGCGACCAAGAGGCCCGCCGCGATCACGCTGCCGTCGCCGAGCGTCACGTCGATGCCGTCAGTGCGCGCATCGTAGGACGCGACCGGGGTGGCGCGAAGATCGATGCTCTCGGCCTCGGCGCGCACCACCAGCGCGTCGATCAGGCGGCGGTTCTCGACCATGTGGGCGAACGGCTCGCCCGGCGCGACATCGCCGGCGAAGTTCAGGAACACCGGACGGGTGGCATCCTCGAGCTTGGAATCGGTGACGACCATGTCGAGGATCGGCTGGGCCTCATCCCGGACGTCGTCCCAGGCGCCGATCGTCTCGAACAGGCGGCGGCAGGCGGCGACGATCGCGGTGGCGCGGGGGTCGCGGCTCGGCCGCGTGCCGAGGGCGGGATCGGCGACGACGATCGGGATCTCGGGCCCGAGCCCCTGGCGTAGCGCCAAGGCCAGCGCAAGGCCGGCAAACGCGCCGCCACCGATGACAATGCTACCCTGTACCGACATACCAAAGCTTCCCGGACAATTCTCGGTCTTGCTAGCAGACTTGAGCTGGGCGAAACAGTGCGGTGAAACGAGGGCCGCTAGCCCTTCGTTCCGTCATTCCGGGGCGCGCAACGCGCGTACCCGGAATCCGGAGGTTTATCAGCTCGAGATTTTCGGGTTCGCACCGCGTGCGCCCCGGAATGAGACATTACTGGAAAGCACCATCATGTCCAAAGGACTGATCGACCTCATCGGGATCCTCGACCTCGAGCAGCTCGAGGTGAACCTGTTCCGCGGCAACAGCCCGAAGACGAGCTGGCAGCGGGTGTTCGGCGGCCAGGTGATCGGGCAGGCGATGGTCGCGGCCTGCCGCACCGTGGAGGGCCGGCTGCCGCATTCGCTGCATTGCTATTTCGTCCTGCCGGGCGATCCGCAGATCCCGATCATCTATCAGGTCGAGCGCCTGCGCGACGGCAAGAGCTACTCGACCCGCCGCGTCACCGCGATCCAGCACGGCAACGCGATCTTCTCGATCATGGTGTCGTTCCACGCCGAGGAGGAGACTGCGTTCGACCACCAGGACACGATGCCGGACGTGCCGCCGCCGGAAAAGCTCACGGCGGAGGAGGTGGCGAAACAGCCGATGTTCAAGGAGATGCCGGACTTCATCCGCCGCTACTACGAATCCGATCGGCCGATCGAGCTGCGCCCGGTCGAGCTCGGCCGTTATTTCGGCCAGAAGATCGACGACGGCCGCATCCACGTCTGGATCAAGACCGCCGCCAAGCTGCCCGACGATCCGGCGCTGCACATGTGCGCGCTCGCTTACGCCTCGGACTTCTCACTGCTCGACGCGATCATGGCGCGCTATGGTCGCACGCTGTTCGACAAGCGCATGATGCCGGCGAGCCTCGACCACGCGATGTGGTTCCATCGCCCGTTCCGCGCCGACGAATGGCTGCTCTACGCGCAGGATTCGCCGAGCGCACAATCGGGGCGGGGCCTGACCCGCGGCTCGATCTTCAAGCCGGACGGCACCCTGGTTGCCTCCGTCGCGCAGGAAGGCTCGGTGCGCGAGCGGAAGGCCTGATCGCTTCTAAAGCGCGATGCGATTAGGATGAATCGTCATCGCGCTTTAGGTTATTGTTTGAGCATGATCTTTCGGAAAACCGCTTCACACTTTTCCGGATCATGCTCTAGCGCGACGAGCAGCGCCTGAAGCCGTTCAGATCATGCCCCGAGCGAGCCGCGCGGCGCGAGCTCGGTCTGCGAGGCGAACCAGTTCATGATCCAGCGGTACACCCACGGGATCGGGATGATGAAGCACATCAGGATGGCGGCCACGATGCCGCGCCAGAGGATATCGAGACCGCTGCCCTTGAAGACGATCTCGCGCCGCGTGCCCTCGATGTTGCGGCAGAACCAGCGCATCTGCGCCGCGGCCACCCAGGCCCAACCGATGATGGTGATGATGGAGATCGCGAACAGCAGGTTCCAGCCGATATAGGCCCAGACCGAACCGGTGAAGCTGAGGCCCAGCGGCTGCCCGTTGGAGGCGAGGTTCGCGACCATCCATTTGATCAGCAGCCAGTAGAGCACGATCTGCACGATGAACAGCAGATTGCTCAGGATCTCACTGCCGACGAAGCCAAGCGCGATGGCGAGAACGATGAAGCCGAAATACCACGGCACCAACGTCATCGCATTGCCGGTGAAGCCGAGGTTCGGCCGCCCGGGGACGTTCACGCAGGAGACGATCCATCTGGTGTACCAGACGAAGGCCCAGGGCGCCGGGATGACGAAGATCATTCCAATCAGCAGGACGATGCTGCGCCAGGTGAATTCGAGGATGCTGAAATCGACCGAGAGCGATCCACCGCTTGCATAGCCGGCGGTGCCGCCATAGCCACTTCCGCCCGTCGGGACCATCGGCGGCGCACCGCCGCCGATCAGGCCGGGAATTTCGGCGGCCTTCTGCCAGCCGGCCATGCCCTCGGTCCAGACCAAGGTGTCCGGACGCACGACGCCCTGGGCAACGAGGTCGCGGAATTGCCCTTCCGGAAAGGGCCCCTGCTGCTTGCCCTCGGATGCGTAAAACCAACTCGCCATGGAACGTCCCCCTCGAACTTACGTATGTACCGGCCGGGACGCTTCGGTTCACGCCTGGGTTCACCGCATCCATGCCAAAAATGCATTGTGAATGATGAACAGCTGCCCTGTACAGAGGCGGCCGTTCACATGACCGCCCTTGGCCAAACGTTTTTCCGCTTCAATCTGCAACTTTTTTGTGCCATTTGCCCGGAAAGATGCCAGATTGACGCAGCGCCGGGGACATACGGCGCGGCGCATCCCGGGGAATAGGCCTGACCATGAAACTCGTCGTCGCGATCATCAAACCCTTCAAGCTCGATGAGGTCCGCCAGGCCCTGACGGCGATCGGCGTGCACGGCATGACCGTGACCGAGGTGAAAGGCTATGGCCGGCAGAAGGGCCACACCGAGATCTATCGCGGCGCCGAATATGTCGTGAACTTCCTGCCGAAGCTGCGCATCGAGATCGCGGTCGCTTCCGACGTCGCCGACAAGGCGGTCGCCGTGATCACCGCGACGGCGCGCACCGGCCAGATCGGCGACGGCAAGATCTTCGTCACACCGATCGACCACGCGCTGCGCATCCGCACCGGCGAGACCGACAGCGACGCGCTCTGACTTTTTGTTTTGACGCGTTTTCTTCACGCGAACCGGTATCCACTTCGCTCGAAAACGCTTTGACACGACTGCTTCGATCGCACCGGGCAAATACGCCACGATGTGCGACGCCAATTGATGCCGGGGGGAACGATATGGCGGGATTGTCGCGCCGCGCAGCTGCCATGGCTGCGCCAATTGGATTTGTGTCCGTCCTAGCTGCGCCGGCGCAAGCGGCGGCAACCGAGATCAACACCGCCGACACCGCCTGGATGATCGTCGCCACCGCCTTGGTGCTGATGATGACGATCCCGGGACTTGCGCTGTTCTACTCCGGCATGGTGCGCAAGAAGAACGTGCTCGCCACCATGGCGCAGAGCCTGGCCGCGGTGACGCTGATCTCCATTCTCTGGGTGGCGTTCGGCTATTCGCTGTGCTTCGTCGGCGACGGCCCGTGGATCGGCACGCTCGATCGCTGGTTTCTCGCCGGCATGACGATGGACAGCGTCAACCCCGCGGCGAAGACGATCCCGGAATCGCTGTTCATGCTGTACCAGATGACGTTTGCCATCATCACGGTGGCGCTGGTCGCGGGCTCGGTCGCCGACCGGATGCGGTTCTCGGCCTATCTGCTGTTCTCGGTCGCCTGGTTCATCTTCGTCTACATTCCGCTGGCGCATTGGGTGTGGGGCGGCGGCTTCCTCGCCAGCATGGGCGTGCTCGATTTCGCCGGCGGTCTCGTCGTGCATCTGTCGGCCGGCACCGGCGGCCTCGTTGCAGCCAAGGTGATGGGACGCCGTCACGGCTACGGCACCGAGAATCTCGCGCCGTTCGATCTGTCGCTCGCGGTGATGGGCACCGGCCTGCTGTGGGTCGGCTGGTTCGGCTTCAACGGCGGCTCGGCGCTCGGAGCGAACTCACGCGCGGTGATGGCGATCATCGCGACCCATCTGGCCGCCTGTGCGGGCGCGCTCACCTGGGGCGCGATCGAATGGTCGACGCGGCGCAAGCCTTCGGTGCTCGGCATGATCTCCGGCGCGGTCGCAGGTCTCGGCACCATCACGCCGGCCTCGGGCTTCGTCGCGCCATGGCACGGCATCGTCATCGGCATCATCGCCGGTGCGCTCTGCTATTGGGCCTGTACCTGGCTGAAGCACCGCTTCGACTATGACGATTCGCTCGACGTCTTCGGCGTCCACGGCATCGGCGGCCTGACCGGCACCCTGCTCGCCGGTGTGTTCGCCACCAGCGCAATCGGCGGCACCGCCGGCCTGCTGGAGGGCCATCCGCAGCAGCTCCTGATCCAGTTCTACGGGGTCGCCGTGACCTTCGTCTGGTCGGCGGGCGTCAGCTTCATCCTGCTCAAGCTGGTCGGCCTGTTCGTGCCCTTGCGCGTATCCCGTGAGCACGAGCTCGAGGGTCTGGATATTTCGCAGCACGGAGAAGCCCTGCAATAGACGCCGATACTACGTAAATACCGTCCTGCTGCCCGACGCGTGAGCAACATTGTGTCGAGAGCCTGTCTTGCCCATGTTTTGCGCAGGCGTGACCACGTTTTGAGCGCGACGTAATAGCGCACTGCATTGCAACACCCGCCGAAGGCGAAAACCCCCGTTTTCATAATCCGTTAGGCAATCCGCCTGATCTGGCACGGCATTTGATTCTAGGGGTCCGGCTGTGCCCGCGTAGTGAAACTTCTCCCTCGTGGCGAACCAGTCGAGAACGCCCGGCCACGTCCGGACCGGGCCCAAGCGGGGATAGGACCCATGAAAATTGTTATGGCGATCATCAAGCCATTCAAGCTTGAAGAAGTCCGTGACGCCCTGACCGCCATCGGCGTTCACGGTCTCACGGTGACGGAAGTCAAGGGGTATGGCCGCCAGAAGGGCCATACGGAAATCTATCGCGGCGCCGAATATGCCGTGAGCTTCCTGCCCAAGATCAAGATCGAGGTCGCTGTCGCCTCCGACCAGGTCGACAAGACCATCGACGCCATCACGTCCGCCGCGAAAACCGGACAGATCGGCGACGGCAAGATCTTCGTCATCAACCTCGACCACGCGGTGCGCATCCGCACCGGCGAGGCCGATGCCGCGGCCCTCTGATTTCGCGCTCAACCTTATTCAAGCAGGAGTAAACAATATGACGTTCAAGCGTCCCTATGGCGCGGGACTGGCAGCTCTCGCAGTCGGCCTGTTCGCTGCGACCGCAGCCTACGCCGAGCCAACGGTCAACAAGGGAGACAACGCCTGGATGCTGACATCGACAGTGCTGGTGCTGTTGATGACGATCCCCGGCCTCGCGCTGTTCTACGGCGGTCTGGTCCGTTCCAAGAACATGCTCTCGGTCCTGATGCAGGTGTTCTACACCGTCTGCGTCGTCACCGTGATCTGGGCCGTGTACGGTTACAGCCTCACCTTCACCGGAGGCTCGGACTTCATCGGCGGCTTCTCCAAGGCCTTCATGATGGGCGTCACCACCGATACGAAGGCAGCGACCTTCTCGGTCGACGCCAACATCTCCGAACTCATCTACGTCTGCTTCCAGATGACCTTCGCGGCGATCACGCCCGCCCTGATCGTCGGCGCCTTCGCCGAGCGCATGAAGTTCTCGGCCATCGCGCTCTTCATTCCGCTCTGGGTTACCCTGATCTATTTCCCGATCGCGCACATGGTCTGGTACTGGCAGGGCCCGGACCTGATCCAGGATGCGGCCAAGGCGCTCGCTGCCGCCACTGACGCTGCGGCAAAGACCGCGGCCCAGGCCAAGCTCGACGAGCTCAACGCCGACGCCGGCTGGATCTTCAAGATGGGCGCGATCGACTTCGCGGGCGGCACCGTGGTGCACATCAACGCCGGCATCGCCGGGCTCGTCGGCGCTCTGCTGATCGGCAAGCGCGTCGGTTACGGCAAGGAACTAATGGCTCCGCACTCGCTGACCATGTCGATGATCGGCGCCTCGCTGCTCTGGGTCGGCTGGTTCGGCTTCAACGCCGGCTCCAACCTGGAAGCTAGCGGCGGCGCGGCGCTCGCCATGACCAACTCCTTCGTCGCCACCGCGGCCGCTGCGCTGTCGTGGATGTTCGCGGAGTGGATCATCAAGGGCCATCCGTCGGTGCTCGGCGTGATCTCCGGCGCCGTCGCGGGCCTCGTGGCCGTCACGCCTGCGGCCGGCTTTGCCGGCGTCATGGGCGCGATCGTCCTCGGCCTCGTGGTCGGCGTGGTCTGCCTGTTCTTCTGCACCGTCGTGAAGAACGCGCTGGGCTACGACGACTCCCTCGACGTGTTCGGCGTGCACTGCGTCGGCGGCATCGTCGGCGCCATCGGCACCGGCATTCTCGTCAACCCCGCGCTCGGCGGCGCCGGCATCATCGACTACTCGGCGATCCCGCCGAAGGTCGCCGATTACGACTTCGCCACCCAGATGCTCGCCCAGATCAAGGCCGTCTGCACCACGCTGGTGTGGTCGGGCATCGGCTCGGCGATCCTCTTCAAGGTCGTCGATGTGATCGTTGGCCTCCGCGCCAATGTCGAGAGCGAGCGTGAAGGCCTCGACATCACCGAGCACACCGAGCGCGCCTACAACATGTAACCGTCTCCTCCCGGGCGCGGTCGCTTCGGGGACCGCGTCCACAACTACGGTTCGGGCACATACCCGGCAATGCCCTGACCGTTGAGGGGCTCCAGCGCAAGCTGGAGCCCCTTTCTTTTGATGGCTCCGCCTGCAGGCACCTCCAGGGGAGGGTGGACCGTCCATGCACGCCGCTATCTCGCCCCATTTTTCCCGCGCTGGACGCGGGCGGCGGCCGATGGTTAATCGCGTCTTAACCTCGCCCTATCTATGGTGAACTGAACCGCTTCCCGCCGGCGCCTATGGTAGCGACCGGCCGTTCCAAGAGTACTGGCGCCCAACGAATGGCTCTGACCGCTTCATCCCGTGCGCCGCAGGGCGGTAATGGCTCCGATTCCGAACGCTCGCCCTTCGTCCGGCTGAACGAGCTGCTGGCCCCGCATCAGCCGGGCAAGCCCTTGATTTCGCTTGCGGTCGGCGAGCCCCAGCATCCCGTACCCGACTTCGTCGGCCCGGTGCTGGCCAAGCACATCGCCGATTTCGGCCGTTATCCCGCGAACAAGGGGACCGACCCGTTCCGCAACGCCGCCGGGGCCTGGCTGTCGACGCGGTTCCAGCTGCCGCGGCCGCTCGACCCCGAGAGCGAGATTCTCGTCCTCAATGGCAGCCGCGAGGGGCTGTTCCTCGCCGCGATCGCGGCCGCGCGCTATGTCGGCCCGCGTCCGGGCAAGCCCGCGATCCTGATGCCGAACCCGTTCTATCCGGTCTACGGCGCGGGCGCGCTTGCGGCCGCTTGCGAGCCGGTCCATCTGCCGACCACGGTCGAGAACGGCTTCCTGCCCGACCTCGACGCCATCAATGAGGCGACCCTGGCGCGCACGGTGGCGTTCTACCTGGCTTCGCCCGCCAATCCGCAGGGCTCGGTCGCGAGGCCTGGCTATTTCAAACGCTTGAAGCAGCTCGCCGACCGCTACGGCTTCGTGATCCTAAGCGACGAATGTTATTCCGAGATCTACACCCGCGAGGCACCCGGCAGCGCGCTGGAATGCGCCGGCCCCGACTTCACACGTGTTGTCGCGTTCCAGTCACTGTCGAAGCGCTCCAACCTGCCGGGCCTGCGCGTCGGCTTTGCCGCCGGCGACAAGAAGTTCATCGGCATGTTCCTCGAGCTGCGCAACATCGCAGCGCCCCAGGTGCCGGTGCCGCTGCAGCATGTCGCGACGGTCGCCTATGGCGACGAGGCGCATGTCGAGGAGAATCGGCGGCTGTACCGGATCAAGTTCGACCTCGCCGACCAGATCATCGGCAACCGTTACGGTTATCGCCGGCCCGATGCCGGCTTCTGCGTCTGGCTCAACACCTCCGAGATCGGCGACGACGTGTCGGTGACGCTCAAGCTGTTCAGGGAAGCCGGCGTGCGCGTGGTGCCCGGCAGCTTCCTGGCGCGACAGCAGCCTGACGGATTCAATCCCGGCGCAGGCTATATCCGCCTCGCGCTGGTGCAGGACGGCGAGACCACGGCGCAGGCGCTGCACCGGCTGGTCGAGACTCTGGGTTAGGCGGGGCCCGTGAGCATGTCGGCAATCGAACGCGTCATTCCTCTGGTCGGCCATCTGCCGCCCTCGATCCGCGAGGGTCTGGCGCGGCGCATGCGCGAGCTCGCCGGCCTCGGCCTGATCGCGCTGGCGGGCGTCGCCGCGGCGGCGCTGATGACGTGGTCGGTGCAGGATCCCAGCCTCAGCCACGCGACCTCGCGGCCGATCCGCAACATCCTCGGCTATGCCGGCGCGATCGGCGCCGATCTCGCCATGCAGATCCTGGGGCTCGGCGCGATCATGCTGGTCCTGACCGTTGCGGTCTGGGGCTGGCGCATGATGACGCATCGGCCGTTCGACCGCGAGGCGCTGCGGCTCGGCTCCTGGATTCTCTGCACGGTGATCGCGGCAGGCTTCGTCAGTTGCTTTCAGCATGGCGGGGCCTGGCCGCTGCCGACCGGCCTCGGCGGCGTGGTCGGCGATGCGCTGGTGCGCGCCCCCGCGGTGATCTTCGGGCCGGCCGGTACGATCTATCGCATCGTGCTGGGCACGATCCTGTTCGCCGCGATGACCGCGACCTTCCTGATCGCCTGCGGCCTCGGCGCGCGTGAGCAGGACGACGAGATCGCTGAGGTCGCCGATGACGACAAGCCGCTCGACGAAGACGAGGAGAGCGATCGGGGCTCGGTCTCGCTGGGCTGGCTGTTCCATGCATTGATGAGCACCAAGGCGCGGCTGATCTGGCTGTGTGGTGCCGCCTACCGCTCGCTGGTCTCGAGCGGACCGAAGACCAAGGCCGCCCAGTTCAGCCGGCAGGAGCCGAATCTCGGCGGCGGCCGCTCGGCGCCGTCGATCTCGCCGCAGTCTCAAGACGAGGACTACGAGGACGAGCACGAAGACGAATTGGAGGACGAGGAGGAGGAAGAGGAGGAGCCCGCCGCGCGCGCCCCGAAGAAGAAAGCCGCGCCGAAGCCCGCTTCCAAGAAATCCTCCGACAAGTTCGACCTCCCGTCCGTCTCCATGCTGGCCGCACCGAAGGCCGGCGATCGCCAGCCGCTCAGCAAGGCCGAGCTGGAGAACAATTCCCGTTCGCTCGAAGGCGTGCTGCAGGATTTCGGCGTGCGCGGCGAGATCGTGAAGGCCAATCCGGGTCCGGTGGTCACACTGTACGAGCTGGAGCCGGCGCCCGGCATCAAGTCCTCGCGCGTGATCGGCCTTGCCGACGACATCGCCCGCTCGATGAGCGCGCTGTCGGCGCGCGTCGCCGTCGTGCCCGGGCGCAACGCGATCGGCATCGAGCTGCCGAACGCGCATCGCGAGAAAGTCTATTTGCGCGAATTGCTGGTGGCGAAGGAGGCGACCGACACGGTGGCGAAGCTGCCGCTCTGCCTCGGCAAGACCATCGGCGGCGACCCCGTCATCATCGACCTCGCGCGCACCCCGCACATGCTGATCGCCGGTACCACCGGCTCGGGCAAGTCGGTCGCGATCAACACCATGATCCTCAGCCTGGTCTACCGGCTGCGGCCGGACCAGTGCCGCCTGATCATGGTCGATCCGAAGATGCTCGAGCTCTCCGTCTATGACGGCATTCCCCATCTGCTCACGCCTGTCGTGACCGACCCGAAGAAGGCGGTGGTCGCGCTGAAATGGGCCGTGCGCGAGATGGAAGAGCGCTACAAGAACATGGCCAAGCTCGGTGTGCGCAACATCGACGGTTACAACACGCGCCTGCTCGAATTGAAGGCCAAGGGCGAGGAGCCGACGCGCACGGTGCATACCGGCTTCGACAAGGAAACCGGCAAGGCGATCTACGAGGAAGAGAAGCTCTCGCTCGATCCGCTGCCCTACATCGTCATCATCGTCGACGAAATGGCCGACCTGATGATGGTCGCCGGCAAGGACATCGAAGGCGCGGTGCAGCGTCTGGCGCAGATGGCGCGCGCCGCCGGCCTGCACGTGATCCTGGCGACGCAGCGTCCGTCGGTCGACGTCATCACCGGTACCATCAAGGCGAACTTCCCGACCCGCATCGCCTTCCAGGTCACGTCCAAGATCGACAGCCGCACCATTCTGGGCGAGATGGGCGCCGAGCAGCTGCTCGGCCAGGGCGACATGCTCTACATGGCGGGCGGCGGCCGTATCAGCCGCGTGCACGGACCGTTCGCCTCCGACGAGGAAGTCGAGAAGGTGGTGCGTCACCTCAAGACGCAGGGACAGCCGGAATATCTCGAAGCCGTCACCGCCGAAGAGCCGACCGAGGACGAGGACGGTGCCGTGTTCGACGCCACCGGCATGGGCGGCGATGGCGGCGGCGATCTCTTCCAGCAGGCGGTTGCGATCGTCAAACGCGATCGCAAGGCCTCGACCAGCTACATCCAGCGCCGTCTGCAAATCGGCTACAACCGCGCCGCATCGCTGATGGAGCGCATGGAACTGGAGGGCATCGTCGGCCCCGCCAACCATGCCGGCAAGCGCGAGATTCTGGTCGAGGAAGAAGACAGCCATATGTGAGGCGAGGAGCCTCTGAGCAACATTTCACGCAAATTCGATATCTGCTTTTGCCCGAAATCACGGTAAAAGGGCGCCCAGCCACACAGGACGACGCGTTGATCAGACATCCGGACATTCGATTCGCTGCCACGATCGCCGCGCGAAGCGCGCGCGTGGCCGGCGTGCTTCTCGTCACCGCCGCGATAGTGACCGCTGCGTCGTTCGCTCAGACCGTGCCGGTGCCGAAACCCGCGCCGAAGGGGCGTGACGGCGGCGCATCCGCCGGCGGACCGGCCGTCACCGGCGCGACGCAGGCGCCGCCCAATCCGGTGATCCCGGATCCGCGGCGCAACGTTCCGAGCAGCATCTTCCAGACCTTCGACGCCAACCAGAAAGCGCAGGCGGCCAAGGTCAGTGCCTATCTGTCGTCGCTGCAGACGTTGGTCGGGAATTTCGTCCAGGTCGGTCCCGACGGCAGCAAGACGCAGGGCGATTTCTACATCCAGAAACCCGGCAAGGTACGCTTCGAATATGACGCGCCGAGCCCGATCGACATCGTCGCCGACGGCTCCTCGCTCGTTGTGCGCGACCGCAAGCTCGCGACTCAGGACGTCTACCCGCTGTCGCAGACGCCGCTGCGCTTTCTCCTGTCCGACCGCATCGACCTGATGAAGGACACCAATGTCGTTGGCGTCTCGGCCGACGACGTCTTCGTCAGCGTCACCATCGAGGAGAAGCAGGCCCTGGTCGGCACCAGCCGCCTGCTGCTGATGTTCGGCGCCAAGGACGGCCAGCTCAAGCAGTGGACCGTCACCGATCCGCAGGGCTACGACACGACGATCGCGGTGTACAATCTGGACTCGAGCAAGAAGCTCGACCCCAACATGTTCAAGATCGATTTCACCAATTACAACACGCCATCGCGGGGTTGAGCGCCCTCGTGTCCCAGACAAGCGTAGCTCTTGGACGACGCGCAGCGTTGTCCAAGAGCGGAGCGCAGAGCCGGGACCCAGGAATGCCGCAAGATGGGCCCCGGCTCTGCAGCGCGTCACTTCGTGCCGCGCAGCGTCCGGGGCACGATCCTGCTGATCCTGGTCAATCCCAAAAGCCGGTGGGCACGGCGCCTAGCGCCTTTGCCCACCCTGCGAGAGCTTGCTAAGACGCATTTCCCATGCGTCTTTCCCTGACAACCTGGAACATTAATTCGGTGCGGCTGCGCATCGACCTGGTCGCGAAGTTTCTCAAGAGCGCGCGGCCGGAGGTGCTGTGCCTGCAGGAGACCAAGTGCATCGACGATGCCTTTCCGCTGAAGCGCTTCAAGCGGCTCGGCTACGAGCACGTCGCACTGAACGGGCAGAAGGGCTATCACGGCGTCGCCATCGTCTCGAAGATCCCGTTCGAATCGAAGGACATCCGCACCTTCTGCGACAAGGTGGATTCGCGCCACATCTCGGTGTCGTTCGGTGAAAAAGCGGGCATCGCAAAACCGCTGGTGCTGCATAATTTCTACGTACCCGCGGGCGGCGACATTCCCGATCCCGCACTGAACGAGAAATTCGACCACAAGCTCCGCTTCCTCGACGAGATGACGGCCTGCGAGCCGCTGCATCCGCGCGACGAGGATCGCCACATCCTGGTCGGCGATCTCAACGTCGCCCCGCACGAGAACGACGTGTGGTCGCACAAGCAGCTGCTGAAAGTGGTCTCGCACACGCCGATCGAAACCGAGAAGCTGAAGGCGGCGCTCGAAGCCGGCGAATGGGTCGACGTCGCGCGCGATCGCATTCCGATGTCGGAGAAGGTCTATACGTGGTGGAGCTACCGCTCCGCCGACTGGACCGTCGGCGATCGCGGCCGCCGGCTCGACCACATCTGGGTCTCGCGCGCGCTGAAGGATGCAGTCAGCGATTTCAAGATTCTGCGCGATGCGCGCAGCTGGGAGCGGCCGTCGGACCACGTGCCCGTCACGGTGACGCTGGAGGTGTGAGCCGCGGTGGGTCATTCCGGGGCGCGCCACTTGGCGCGAGCCCGGAATCCATTCATCAACTGACTCTGCCGCTCAATGGATTCCGGGTTCGCGACTTCGTCGCGCCCCGGAATGACGAGGGCTCAGCTCGTCAGCTTCGCACCGGCCATCAAAATATCGCTGGCGATCTGGCTGGAGCGGACCGCGAATTCGTCGCGCAGGCGCACCGCCGCAGCGGGATCGCTTTCGAGCACGCGCTGGAACAGGCTGCGTGCGACGCGGATGACGGAGGAATGCTCCAGCGCCATCGCACTCGACGGCCGCTTCATCGGCACCACCAGCGCGAGCTCGCCGATCAGCGCGCCAGGGCCGGCGATCATTTCGGCGCCCGCGCCGTCCTCGACCCGGAAGGCGCCGCGCTGGACCACGAAGCCGGCGTCGGCGTCGTCCCCGAGATTGAACAGGACGTCGCCGCGGACGAAGTCACGCTGCTCGGAGCCGATCGCCAGCATGCGCAACGAGGCGTCTCCCAACAGGCGCAGTGTCGGGACACGCTCGAGAAGCGCTACATCATCGTCGATTGACATTCAGGTCCGAGGCTCGAAGGCGTGCGATCTAAAACGATTCGCACGCCATCGAAGCGTATCACGGCACCAGCTTGTAGCCACCGGCTTCCGTTACCAGGATCTCCGGGTTGGCGGCGTCCTTCTCGATCTTCTGGCGGAGGCGGTAGATGTGGGTTTCCAGCGTGTGTGTGGTGACGCCGGAATTGTAGCCCCAGACCTCCTGGAGCAGGGTCTCGCGCGACACCGGCATCTGGCCGGCCCGGTAGAGGAAGCGGAGAATCGCGGTTTCCTTCTCGGTGAGGCGGACCTTGCGGGCATTGGCCGCGGTCAGCATCTTCGAGCCGGGGCGGAAGGAGTAGGGTCCGACCGAGAACACCGCGTCCTCGCTGGCTTCATGCTGACGGAGCTGGGCGCGGATGCGCGCCAGCAGCACGGCGAAACGGAAGGGCTTTGCCACATAGTCGTTGGCGCCGGATTCCAGGCCCAGGATCGTATCGGAATCGGTGTCGTGCCCCGTCAGCATGATGATCGGGGCCTTGAAGCCGCCCTTTCGCAGCGAGCGGACAACCTCGCGGCCGTCGGTGTCGGGCAGGCCGACATCCATCAGGACCAGATCGGGGGAATTGGCCTTCGCGGCGCTGGCGCCCTTGGCGCCGGTATCGACCGCAGAGGCTTCGAATTCTTCGTGTAGCGATAATTGCTCCACCAACGTGTCGCGCAGATCGGTATCGTCATCCACGATCAGGATCTTGCGGGCATTGGCCATGGGGGGTCATCCTTTTGGGGTCCGGCTCGGCAGCACATCCATGCCGCACCCAGCCGCGAGGGGAAGTTTAAGGTCGTTCGTCATTATTGTTATTGTTGTTCGTGTTGAAGTAGTGGGCTGTTACCGATTCACAAGCCGGAAGCACTCTAACCCAAGATAGCAGGACGTTTGGATGAATGTCCTGTAATGAATTCGACATTGCACGTTCGCATGAAAAATAAAGCAGCTTCAATCGGTTACATCAGGAATCGAGGCCCCGGGCCGCTCTCGGCGATCCGCGTTAAGCCTGCTGCCGGCAATCCGCGCCGGGGCTGGCTGACGGCGGGAGCGCTGACCATTCCGGTTGCGCTGGGGCGAGGCGGCATTCTCGCCAACAAGCGCGAGGGCGATGGCGGCACCCCCAGAGGCAGCTTCCGGCCCAGGCAATTATGGTGGCGGGGCGACCGGCACAGCCGTCCCCGGACGTTCCTGCCGGCCCGGGTGATCACCGGCGTGGACGCCTGGTGCGAGGATCCGCGGGACCGCCGTTACAACCAGAGCATCCGGCTCGGCGAGGGGCAGGGCGGCGACCGGCTCCAGCGCGCCGACCATCTCTACGACTTCATCATCGAGATCGACCACAACACCCGGCCCCGCATCGCCGGCCGCGGCAGTGCGGTGTTCCTGCACCTTGCCCGCGACAATTTCGGCCCGACCGCCGGCTGCGTCTCCATGACGAAATCCGCGATGCTGCAATTGCTGCGGCGCCTGGGCCCGCGCACAAAGATCATCATCGGTTGAGAGGCGCCGTCATTGCGATCTGTCCCGCTCCAGGTCGAGGGGCAGCATTTTGCTGCTCGTGCCCCGGACGCAGCGCAGCGCTCCTTAAGGGTGCGCTGCAGAGCCGGGGCCCATTCGCGGCACATGAAGGCATTGCTCTGGGTCCCGCTTTGGCGTTGCGGCTTGTCCGGGACACGACAGATCCTCGCCAACGGCTAGCGACGCCCGAAGATCGCGCTGCCGACGCGCACATGGGTGGCGCCCAGCATGATGGCGGTCGCGAAATCGGCGCTCATGCCCATCGAAAGATTCGTCAAGCCATTGCGCGCGGCGATCTTGGCGGTGAGCGCAAAGTGTGCGGCGGGCGGCTCGTCGACCGGCGGGATGCACATCAATCCGGAGATCGTCAGCCCGTAGGTGTCGCGGCAGCTCGCAATGAAGGCATCGGCCTCGCCGGGAGCAATTCCGGCCTTCTGCGGTTCCTCGCCGGTATTGATCTGAACGAACAGCTGCGGGTGCTTGTTCTGGGATTCGATTTCCTTGGCTAACGCTTGGCAAATGCTCGGACGGTCGACCGAATGGATGGCGTCGAACAGCGCGACCGCCTCTTTCGCCTTGTTGGATTGCAGCGGCCCGATCAGATGCAGCGCAATATCGGGGTGAGCAGACGTTAACGCCGGCCACTTGGCTTTGGCCTCCTGCACCCGGTTTTCGCCAAATACGCGCTGTCCGGCGGCGATTACCGGGGTAATTGCATCCGCCGCGAACGTCTTGGATACGGCGATCAGCGTGACCGAGGCGCGCTCACGCTGCGCGTCCCTGCAGGCGCGTGCAATTTCGGCTTCGACCGCGGCGAGCGCGGTTGGTGAATCGCCGGTTACCGGCGCGACGTTGGCTTCCGTCATGACGTCTCTTGGTTGTGACCCGAACCCGAGTTAGGTCCAATTTTACCGAGTTCAAGAAACAGTTTTTGAACCCTTCGCTTTACCTTAGCCCGCGGGGTGGGTAGCGAAAATGGCAAGCGTCAGTCTCAACCGCAAGCGCGCGAAACTCAAGCAGGTTCTCGGTATCCGGGCGCGGCTTGCGTTGCTCGCGGTGATTCTCGTGACGCCCTTGATGATCGAGCGCATCCGTTCCCTCGAAGACACGCGCGCGCGGCAAGTTGCGCAGGCCGCGGCTGAATTCACCACGGTGGCGAGGCACAGCGCCGATGCGCAGCGCCAGGTGATCTCGTCGGTCGAGACCATTCTGAAATCGGAGGCCTTCATCCGCGCCTCCGCCGGCGGCATCAGCAAGAGCTGCGACGTGCTACGCGCGAGCCTGCCGTCGAGCCTGCCCTGGATCCGCACGCTTCTGATCGCCGGCCAGGACGGCCGCATCCAATGCGCCACCAACAACATGTATGTTGGCCTCGATCTCAGTGACCGACCGTACTTCCAGCAGGCCCAGGAAACCGGCCGCTTCGTGCTGAGCGACTTCATCATGTCGCGACCGGTACCGTCGCCAACGGTGATGGCGGTCTATCCGGTCTCCGCCTTCAGCGGCGTGGCTGATGCCGTCGTGCTCGCCACCGTCAATCTCGACTGGATGTCGAAGGTCATGAACAATCTGGGCGGTCGCGCCGGCATCACTGCGGTGCTGGTCGACAGCGCGGGCACCGTGCTGGCGGCCCCGGCCGATCAGCACAGCGCGGTCGGCCGTCCGCTCGACAACATGCCGCTGATGTCCGCGATCGCCGACAAGGCGCTGCGCTCTGATCAGGATGAGGGTTCGCTGTCCTTTCTCGCCGCCGACGGCTCCCGCCGCGCGGTCAGCTATATCCGCATCGCCGGCACCAATGCCCGCCTGATCGCCAGCATCGACGAAGACAAGGTGTCCGCAGCGGTCAGCCGCGACATCCGCACCGCCTATCTGCAGCTCGCCTTCGTGCTCATGTTCGTCCTGCTCGGCGCGCTGATCGCCGCCGAAAAGCTCGTGATCAAGCCGATCGAGATGCTCGCCGACATGGCCAAGCGGCTCGGCGAGGGAGACCTGTCGGCGCGCGCCGCGCGCAATCGCCTGCCCGCCGAGTTCGTGCCGCTGGCCCGCGCGTTCAACGCGATGGCCGCGCAGCTGAGCCAGCGCGAGCGCGAGCTGATCGCAAGCAACGACCGCCTGACGGTGATGGCGTCGATCGACATGCTGTCCGGTCTCGCCAACCGCCGCGGCTTCCAGAGCCGGCTGGATTTCGAATGGATGCGCGCGCAGCAATATGGCAGCGAGCTGGCGCTTCTGATGATCGACGTCGACCATTTCAAGCTCTTCAACGACACCTACGGCCATCTCGAAGGCGATTCCTGCCTGACGCGGCTCGGCGAATCGCTGTCCGGCATCGCCGCCGACACGATGGGCTTCGCGGCCCGCTACGGCGGCGAGGAGTTCTGCCTGCTGCTGCCGAACACCGACGTGACGCGCGCCGTCGCGATCGGCGAGCAGGTGCGTTCGGCCGTGCTGAGGCTCTGCCTGCCTCACATCACCTCGAACCACATGATCGTCACGGTCTCGATCGGCGTCGCCGCGACCAAGCCGAGCGAATCCTTGCGTCCCGGCGACCTGATCGAAGCCGCCGACGCCGCGCTCTACGCTGCCAAGCATCGTGGCCGCAACAATGTCGTCGAGCACGGCGTGCAGGCGATCGCGACCGGCACGGCCGAGATGATGATGGTGGCGAGCGCCTAAAGCGCTGGTTCTTCACCTCGCCCCGCTTGCGGAGAGAGGGAGCATATCGCGGTCGACCGCTACCCCGCAGCCCCGGCCCGCTCGAGCTCGATCTCCGTCACCACACGATTGCGGCCGCCGCCCTTGGCGAGATAGAGCGCGCGGTCGCAGCGTTCGATCAGATCCGTGATCGCCTCGCCGGTCCGGTATTGCGCCACGCCGATGGACACGCTGATGCCGGGCAGGGTCTCGCCGGTCGAACGACGCGTGATCGTGCAATCTGCGATCGCGCGCCTGATCCGTTCGGCGATCTCGGCGCAAGCGGCTAGATCGGCGTCCGGCAGCACCGCGATCAGCTCCTCGCCGCCATAGCGGGCCGGCAGATCTTGCGCGCGAACCTTCTCGCGCAGGACCTTGGCCATCAGGCGCAGCACCTGATCGCCGACACCGTGGCCGAAATTGTCGTTGAAGGACTTGAAGTGGTCGATGTCGAGCATCAGCACGCTGAGCGGCTCGCCCCATTCCGCGGTCGTCTGCGCCTTGCGCAGGAATTCGTCGAGGGCCCGCCGGTTCGCCAGCCCGGTCAGCGTGTCGGTCCGGGCGCGCTGCTCGGACCGCGACAGCGAATCGCGAATCACGTCGAGCTCGCGGGTCTTTTCCGCAAAGCCTGCCTCCAGCCGCGTCGCCCGCGTGGCCGCCCGCGCCAGCTCGTTCATGAGCTGGGCAACCAGCAGCTTTGGATCGACGCCGGCCTTGCCCTGGTCGGCCACCTGGCTGATGACCTGCATCTGCGAATGATTGTCGGCGATCGCCGTCGCCAGAAACTCCTTCGCCGTCCCCATCAGCGCCTGCAGCCGCTCGGACGTGTCGACCACGACGGCACTCACCTGGGGCGCGATGTAGGTCTCGAACAGATCCTGATTGGTTTGGGGGTCGAAGGGACGATTGTGGTCGATCAGGAGATCGATCGCGTTGCGCAGATCGTCATGGCTGCCCGCGAAATACTGGACCAGACGGCAAAGTTGGCAGGGGTCGGTGCAATCCGCTGTTCGGCCATGCTCCGCATCGCCCGCCCTGCGACGGACGCGGCATAGTCGTAATCGGGATCGTCGAAGCTGGAATCCATGTGCGGTAATGCGACCTTGTCGGATCGCAACTTGGCATCGACGCCTTAATCACACCCCAACGCGGACCCTCGTAGTTATGCGGAGGGGGTCGGTTCCCAAAACGCGGCAACCCATTGACCCCTTAAGGGCTTCTATGGCCTAGTCCGCCGTCTTGAGACGGCCGAACCACGAAAACCCAACGATTCCATGACCTCCGAACGCTATAACGCCCGCGACGCCGAACCGCGTTGGCAACGCCTCTGGGACGAGCAGGCGATCTTCGTCTCCAAGAACGACGATCCGCGGCCAAAATATTACGTGCTCGAGATGTTCCCCTACCCGTCCGGGCGCATCCATATCGGCCATGTCCGGAATTACACGCTCGGCGACGTGCTGGCCCGCTTCATGCGCGCCAAGGGGTTCAACGTGCTGCATCCGATGGGCTGGGACGCCTTCGGCCTGCCGGCGGAGAACGCCGCGATCGAGCGCAAGGTCGCGCCGAAGGCCTGGACCTACGACAACATCGCCGCGATGAAGAAGCAGCTCCGCTCGATCGGGCTGTCGCTGGACTGGTCCAGGGAGATCGCGACCTGCGACCCCTCCTACTACAAGCACCAGCAGAAGATGTTTCTGGACTTTCTGCGCGCAGGGCTTGCCGAGCGCGAGAAGCGCAAGGTGAACTGGGACCCCGTCGACATGACCGTGCTCGCCAACGAGCAGGTGATCGACGGCCGCGGCTGGCGTTCGGGCGCCGTCGTCGAGCAGCGCGAGATGAACCAGTGGGTCTTCAAGATCACGAAGTACTCGCAGGAGCTACTGTCGGCGCTCGACGGGCTGGACCGCTGGCCCGACAAGGTGCGGCTGATGCAGCGCAACTGGATCGGTCGTTCGGAAGGCCTGTTGATCCGCTTCGCGCTGGATGCGGCGACAACGCCGGCCGGCGAGAGCGAGCTGAAGATTTTCACGACGCGCCCGGACACGCTGTTCGGCGCCAAGTTCATGGCGATCTCGGCGGATCATCCGCTGGCGCAGGCCGCCGCCGCAAAGAACCCTGAGCTTGCGGAGTTCATCGCAGAGATCAAGAAAATCGGCACCGCGCAGGAGATCATCGACACCGCGGAGAAGCAGGGTTTCGACACCGGCATCCGCGCGGTGCATCCGTTCGATCCCACCTGGAAGCTGCCGGTCTATGTCGCCAATTTCGTGCTGATGGAATACGGCACCGGCGCCATCTTCGGCTGCCCGGCGCACGATCAGCGCGACCTCGACTTCGTCAACAAGTACGCTCTCGGCAACACGCCCGTCGTATGCCCGGAAGGCCAGGACCCGAAGAGCTTCGTCATCACTGATACCGCCTATGACGGCGACGGCCGCATGATCAATTCGCGCTTCCTCGACGGCATGACCATCGAGCAGGCGAAGGAAGAGGTGGCGAAGCGGCTCGAGACGGAGCTGCGCGGCAATGCGCCGGTCGGCGAGCGCCAGGTGAATTTCCGTCTGCGCGACTGGGGCATTTCGCGCCAGCGCTATTGGGGCTGCCCGATCCCCGTCATTCACTGTCCGAAATGCGACGTGGTGCCGGTGCCGGATGCCGATCTGCCCGTGAAGCTGCCGGACGATGCGACCTTCGACAAGCCGGGCAACGCGCTCGATCATCATCCGACCTGGAAGCACGTCACCTGCCCGCAATGCGGCGGCAAGGCTCAACGCGAAACTGACACCATGGACACGTTCGTGGACTCGTCCTGGTACTTTGCGCGCTTCACCGATCCCTGGAACGAGGCTTCGCCGACTACGCCTGCAGTCGCCAACCGGATGCTGCCGGTCGACCAATATATCGGCGGCGTCGAGCACGCGATCCTGCATCTGCTCTACAGCCGCTTCTTCACCCGCGCGATGAAAGCGACTGGGCATATCGCGCTGGACGAGCCGTTCGCCGGCATGTTCACGCAAGGCATGGTGGTGCACGAGACCTACCAGAAGGCCGACGGCAGCTATGTGCAGCCGGCCGAGGTGAAGGTCGAGGTCGGCGGCAACGGACGCCGCGCCACGCTGCTGACGACGGGCGAAGACATCGCGATCGGCCCGATCGAGAAGATGTCCAAGTCGAAGAAGAACACAGTCGACCCCGACGACATCATCGAGACCTATGGCGCCGACGTGGCCCGCTGGTTCATGCTGTCGGACTCCCCGCCCGACCGCGACGTGATCTGGAGCGACGAGCGCGTCCAGGGTGCCTCGCGCTTCGTGCAGCGGTTGTGGCGGCTGGTGAACGATGCCGCCACCCTCGGCAAGGCTGCGCCGGCGGCCCGGCCGGCCAGCTTCGGCCCGGACGCCACGGCGTTGCGCAAGGCCGCCCACGGCGCGCTGGACAAGGTCACCGCCGGCATCGAGCGGCTGCACTTCAACGTTTGCCTGGCCCATATCCGCGAATTCACCAATGCCTTCTCGGAGGTGCTCCAGCGCCCCGGCCAACCTGCCCCGGATCTCGCTCCAGATTTGGCTTGGGCGATCCAGGAGGCCAGCCAGATCCTGGTCCAGCTGTTCTCGCCGATGATGCCGCACCTCGCCGAGGAGTGCTGGCAGGTGCTTTTTGAGAATGGTCTTGGCCGAAAGGGGCTGGTTTCGGAGGCCGATTGGCCGCAAATCGAACGCGATTTGCTGGTTGAAGACAGCGTGACCCTGGTGGTGCAGGTCAACGGCAAGAAGCGAGGTGAGGTCACAGTTGCAACAGCGGCCCAAAATCCGGAAATCGAGGCTGCCGTTTTGGCCCTCGATGCGGTAAAGCTGGCCCTGGACGGCAAGCCCGTCCGCAAGGTGATCATCGTCCCCAAGAGGATCGTGAATGTTGTCGGCTAGGACCCGTATCGCAGCCCGCTTGCTGGCAGTCGCCGCACTGGCGGCGCTGACGGCCGGCTGCTTCCAGCCGATGTATGCGGAGCGCAGCGACGGCACCCCGGGCCTGCGCGAGAAGCTGATGGGGGTCGAGCTGCCCCCGATCAACAAGCCCAATGCCTCCCGCGAGGCCCGCGTCGGCGTCGAAATCCGCAATGCGCTGGCCTTCAAGCTTTACGGCACCGCGACGGGCATGCCGCCGACCCACCGGCTCGATATCCGCTTCACCACCAACCGCTCCTCCCTGATCGTCAGCTCCGCGACGGGACTGCCGACCAGCGAAAATCTTGGCATCGACGCCCAGTACAATCTGGTCGAGGTCGCGACCGGCCGGTCGGTGATGACCGGCTCGACCTTCTCGCGCGTGTCCTATGACATGCCGGGGTCCTATCAGCGCTTCTCGCGCACCCGCGCGGTGCGCGATGCCGAGGATCGCGCCGCCAACGAGATCGCCGAGAACATCACCACCCGGCTCGCCTCGTACTTCACCGCGGGGACGTAGTACCCTTCCGTCATTCCGGGTTCGCCTCTGACGAGGCATTGCGGAATGACGAGTATCGGACAATATGGTCGCACTGCGCGGAAAAGAGATCGACGCCTTCCTTGCCCGCCCCGATGCGGGCCGTCCGATCATCCTGCTCTACGGTCCCGATGCCGGCCTCGTGCGCGAGCGCGCCGACGCGCTGATCGCGTCCGGCGTCGACGATCCCAACGATCCGTTCTCGCTGGTCAAGCTCGACGGCGACGAGCTCTCCGCCGAGCCTTCGCGCCTCGTCGACGAAGCCATGACGGTGCCGCTGTTCGGCGGCCGACGCGCCATCCGCGTTCGCGCCGGCTCGCGCAGCTTTGCCTCCGGCATCGAAACCCTGACCGAGATGAACGTGAGGGATTGCCGCATCGTGATCGAGGCCGGCGAGCTCCGCCCGGAATCGCCGCTGCGCAAGGCCTGCGAGAAAGCCAAGACCGCCGTGGCGATCGGCTGTTATCCCGACACCGAGCGCGATCTTGCCAAGCTGATGGACGACGAGCTGCGGATCGCGAATTTGCGCATCGCGCCGGACGCCCGCGCGGCGCTGATGTCGTTCCTCGGCGGCGACCGTCAGGCCTCGCGTAACGAGCTGCGCAAGCTGACGCTCTACGCCCACGGCAAGGGCGAGGTCACGCTGGACGACGTCATGGCCGTGGTCGCCGATGCCTCGGAGCTGAAGCTCGATCCGATCGTCGACGGCGCCTTTGCCGGTCGGCCCGACATCGTCGAGACCGAGTTTGCAAAGGCGATGATCGCCGGGACCTATCCCGGCGTGATCATCTCGGCCGCGCAACGCCAGGCCGCGTGGCTGCACAAATCCGCGCTGGCGATTGCCGACGGCACGCCTGCCTCCGCCGTGCTCGACGGCGGCTTTCCGCGCCTGCATTTCTCGCGAAAGCCGGCGGTCGAAACCGCGCTGCGCAACTTCAGCCCGGCGCGGCTCGCCGCTGTGATCGAGCAGCTGGCGACCGCCGCCCTCGACACGCGCAAGCAGTCCACCCTCGCCGCCGCCATCGCCCAACGCGCGCTGATGGCGATCGCCGCGAATGCGAAACGGCGGGGCTAGTCTAGGTCCCCGCTCTCTCCACGTCATTGCGAGCGCAGCTCTCTCCACCCGTCATTGCGAGCCGAGCGAAGCAATCCAGAATCTCTCCGCAGAGGGACTCTGGATTGCTTCGCTGCGCTCGCAATGACGATGTGGAAATAGTTGCGCACCCACGCACGCCCTGTCGTTCTCGAACGCGGGAACGACGCCGAGGATTCGGTCTACAGCGCGCCCTTGGCCAGCCGCTTCATCACCTCGTCGAGCTGATCGAGGTTGCGGTAGTTGATCTGCACGGAGCCGCCGGGATCGCGGTGATTGACGGTGACCTTGAGGCCGAGCGCGTCGCTGACGCGCTTCTC
Source organism: Bradyrhizobium sp. USDA 223 (assembly GCF_044909005.1). Taxonomy (NCBI): domain Bacteria; kingdom Pseudomonadati; phylum Pseudomonadota; class Alphaproteobacteria; order Hyphomicrobiales; family Nitrobacteraceae; genus Bradyrhizobium; species Bradyrhizobium sp. USDA 223. The sequence goes on along the minus strand of NZ_JBIYDR010000001.1, from coordinate 6,587,011 downwards.
CAAATCGATCGTGTCGGGGTCCTTCTCCTTGCCCCCGCTGGCGCGCGCCTTCTGCGGCTTGCGCTCCGGCACGCCCTCTTCATGCGCAAGCGCCTCGGCCTGGCGGACGTTGAGACCTTCCTCGACGATGCGCTTGGCGGCGGCGAGTGGATCGGGCACGCCGATCAGCGCGCGGGCGTGGCCAGCCGTCAGCTCGCCGGTCGCGATGAAGGCCTGCACTTCCGCCGGCAGCTTGGTCAGCCGCATCATGTTGGCGACGTGACTGCGGCTCTTGCCGACTACCTTGGCGATGTCCTCCTGGCTGCGTTTGAACTCGTTGGCGAGCGCATGATAGCCCTGCGCCTCTTCCATCGGGTTGAGGTCCTCGCGCTGCACGTTCTCGACGATCGCGAACTCCAGCGCATCGCTGTCGCTGATGTCGACCGGGACGATCGGCACCTCGTGCAGGCCGGCCATCTGCGAGGCGCGCCAGCGTCGTTCGCCGGCAATGATCTCGAAGCGGTCCTGCGCGCCCTTCACCGGACGCACCACGATCGGCTGGATCACGCCATGCTGCTTGATGGACTCCGAGAGCTCCTTCAGCTCGGTGTCCGAAAAGGTGCGGCGCGGGTTGCGCGGATTGGCCTTGATGAATTCGATCGGCACCTTGCGCTGCGCGCGCGGACGATCGACATGCTGAGCCTCGCCGCCGACGTCACCGATCAGACTTGCAAGACCCCGGCCCAGTCGCGAACGCGCTTCGTCGGCCATCGCCAGCTCCCTTGGATTCACAGTGCAGCACTCCAGAACTGAATTTCGAATCGTAGGGTGGGTTAGCGAAGCGTAACCCACCTCCTCTGTTTCCACGGAGATAGACCGCGGTGGGTTACGCCTTCGGCTAACCCACCCTACGGCAGCGTCAATGCGTGTTGCGCAACTCGCGCTCGCGCTGGATCACTTCGGTGGCGAGGCGCAAGTAAGCTTCGCTGCCGACGCATTTGAGGTCGTAGACCAGCACCGGCTTGCCGTAGGACGGCGCTTCCGAGATGCGCACGTTGCGCGGGATCATGGTCTTGTAGACCTTCTCGCCCATGAACTGGCGGACGTCGGCGACGACCTGGTTCGACAGGTTGTTGCGCGAGTCGAACATGGTCAACACGATGCCGTGGATCGACAGGTTCGGATTGAGTGTCGAGCGCACCTGCTCCACCGTCTGCAACAATTGCGACAGACCTTCGAGCGCGAAGAACTCGCATTGCAGCGGCACCAGGATCGCATCCGAGGCCGCCATCGCGTTGACCGTGAGCAGGTTGAGCGAGGGCGGGCAGTCGATCAGCACGTAGGTGTAGTCGGCGTCCGGGGAGACGTTGTTGTTGAGCGCGCCGATCGCGTCGCGCAACTTGAAGGCGCGGCCGGGCGTGGTGCCGAGCTCGAGCTCGAGGCCAGAGAGATCCATGGTCGATGGTGCGATGTGCAGCCGCGGCACCGCGGTCGAGACCACCGCCTCGCGCAAGGCGGCTTCGCCGATCAGCACGTCGTAGGTCGAGCAGGAGCGGTTGCGGCGATCGATGCCGAGGCCGGTCGAGGCGTTGCCCTGGGGATCGAGATCGACGATCAGGACGCGCTCGCCAATCGCCGCGAGCGCCGTACCAAGGTTGATCGCTGTGGTTGTTTTCCCCACTCCGCCCTTTTGATTCGCCAGCGCGAGGATGCGCGGATGGCCGTGGGGGACCTCGTCGGTCTTTTGGGCCGTCTGTTCTTGCTGCGGTTCGTCAATCACGCTCATCGCAATTCCCCCACTCACCCCTCAACGCCTCAGCTGCGCCGTTCGGCGGCATTGAGCTCCACGATCCAACCGTCGCCCGTGCGGCTTTGGTGGAGCTGCGGCCGAATACTCCAATATTTAGCGGCTTCGGTCAATTCAGCCTCTACATCTTGACCCTTGAGAAACAACGCTCTTGCGCCCTGGCGCATCAGCGGCTCCGCAAAGCCGATGAGTTGATGTAGCGGAGCCAGCGCACGCGCGGTGACGCAATCGACGGGGCCGGTGATTCTATCCACATTATCCCCGATCTCAGCGAGATGTACGACCCCCGGAGATGTGGTGACGCGGATCGCTTCGCGCAAAAAGGCGGCCTTCTTGGCGATTCGCTCGACCAGATGGACGCTCGCCCCGGGCCTGCCGGCCATGGCGCAGGCGAGCACGACGCCGGGAAATCCGCCGCCGCTCCCGAGATCAGCCCAGCGTTTTGCAGCCGGTGCGAGATCGAGCAGCTGGAGCGAGTCAGCGATGTGCCGGGTCCAGAGGTTTGACAAGGTCGATGGCGCGACGAGATTGGTCTTGGCCTGCCACTCCCGGAGTAGCGCGATGTAGCGATCAAGCCGCTCCTCGGTTTCACGTGAAACGGGAGCGAGCTTGAGGGCGGCGATCTTGTCCGCGGCGATGATGGAATCGAGCGCCTTGTCGTTGGCTGTGGCCTTGCTGATCTTCGGGCTGGCCGACCCAGATTCAATTCGCCGCCCAGCGCCCTCACCCGCTCCGGGTCGTCGCGATGGCGGTCGATCTCCGCCCGGTCCGCGCTGTTTCACGTGAAACGCCTATGCGATTGGCTTTATGCGATTGCTTTGGAAGTCTTCCGTGCCTCGCGGCGGAGATAGGCCGCAAGAATGCCGAGCGCCGCCGGCGTCATCCCGTCGATCCGGCCGGCTTGGCCGACGGTGAACGGTCGTGCCTTCTCCAGCTTGGCGCGCACTTCATTGGAGAGACCGGGAACGAGCTGGTAATCGACATCCGCCAGCACCATGCCCTCGTCGCGCCGGAAGGCTTCAACGTCGGCACTCTGTCGCTCCAGGTAGACGTCGTACTTGGCGTCGATCTCGAGATGGGTGGCGATGACGGGATCGATGGCCGACAGCTCGGGCCAGATCGCGCGGACCTGGCTCCAGCCGATCTCCGGATAGGCCATCAGCTCGAACGCCGAGCGGCGTTGGCCGTCCCGGTTCAGCGACAGCCCGTGCTTGATGGCTTCGTTCGGAGTGATGGTCAGGGACTTCGACAACGTCCGGGCAGCGTTCAGGGCGTCCATCTTGGCGCGATGATGCCTGATCCGGGCGCTGCCGACACATCCCAGAGCGATCCCTTTCTCGGTCAGACGTTGGTCGGCATTGTCGGCCCGCAGCGTCAGCCGGTACTCGGCCCGCGAGGTGAACATCCGATAGGGCTCGCTGATTCCGCGGGTGACGAGGTCGTCGATCATCACACCGAGATAGCCGTCGGCACGGTCGAACACGGTGAGCGCGGCACCGCTGGCGGAGAGCGCGGCATTCAGGCCGGCGACGATGCCCTGCCCGGCGGCCTCCTCATATCCGGTGGTGCCATTGATCTGCCCGGCCAGGAAGAGACCGCGCAGACGCTTGGTCTGGAGGGTCGGATCGAGCTCGCGGGGATCGATGTGGTCGTATTCGATGGCGTAGCCGGGACGGACCATCCTCACCCGCTCCAGGCCGGGAATGCTGGCGAGGATCGCGAGCTGGACCTCTTCGGGGAGCGAGGTCGAGATGCCGTTGGGATAGACGGTCGTGTCGTCGAGCCCTTCCGGCTCCAGGAAGATCTGGTGACCGTCGCGGTCGCCGAAGCGGACGATCTTGTCCTCGATCGAGGGGCAATAGCGTGGACCGGAACTCTTGATCTGGCCGGAGTACATCGGGGAGCGATGGACATTGGCCCGGATCACCTCATGGGTCGCGGACGTGGTCCGGGTAATCCCGCACTGGATCTGCGGCGTCGTGATCCGCTCAGTCATTACCGAGAACGGCTCCGGCGGCTCGTCGCCGGGCTGCATCTCGACTACGGACCAGTCGATGGTGGTGCCGTCGAGACGCGGCGGCGTCCCGGTCTTGAGACGCCCAAGAGTGAAGCCGGCGCGCTCGAAGGAGCTGGAAAGGCCCATCGCAGGCGCCTCGCCGACACGTCCGGCGGGCCAGTTCTTCTCGCCGAGATGGATGAGACCGCGGAGGAAGGTGCCGGTGGTCACGACAATGCCCCCTGCCCGGAGCTCCCGGCCGTCGGCCAGGCGAAGCCCGGTCACCCGACCATCGACCACGACCAGCTCGTCGGCTTCGCCCTCGATGACGGAAAGACCTTCGGTCTGGAGGATCGCGGCCTGCATCGCCGCCGCATAGAGCTTGCGGTCGGCCTGGGCCCGCGGACCGCGGACGGCAGGACCTTTCCGACGATTGAGAACGCGAAACTGGATGCCGCCCGCATCGCCCACACGGCCCATCAGGCCGTCGAGCGCATCGACCTCGCGGACCAGATGCCCTTTGCCGAGGCCGCCGATGGCGGGATTGCAGGACATCGCGCCAACGGTGGAGAAACGGTGCGTTACCAGAGCGGTCGTTGCACCCATCCGGGCAGAAGCAGCCGCGGCCTCACAGCCGGCGTGGCCGCCGCCGATGACGATGACGTCGAAGCTCTCTCGCTCTGTTCGCATGGACGGACTTCTAGCTTAGCGGCGAGCAAGCCGGAAGTGGAAACTCCGTGGGCCGTGTTTCACGTGAAACAAGCGCGGCCCAGGGCGGCAGCACTTTCGCGAAAACAACCCCATGCACGGTAGGAGGGGCATTGAGCCATATGGTGTTTCACGTGAAACAAGATCGGGGGCTTACTGCGGTAGATGGGCCGAGCACACGAGCCCTATCACGTGCCCCTTGCCTGGTACCGGAGCTGCCAGTGGAACGCGGGGAACCGCATCATACGCCCTCATTGCGAGCGTAGCGAAGCAATCCAGAGTTTCGCGGCAGAAACAGTCTGGATTGCTTTTCGCAAGGCCTCCTCGCAATGACGCGATTCGAAGCACAGCCATCGCCTTCGCGCTCTCTCTGTAGATCGGAACGGCCGACCGACATGGCGGCCCCGGCGCTGTTTCACGTGAAACAGAAGAAATGGAACAAGCGCTAGTTCTACAATGAAGAACTAGCGCTACTTTCCGATGCAGAACTTCTGGAAGATGGCCCCAAGGACGTCCTCGACGTCTACCCGGCCCAAGAGCCGGCCCAAGGCATAGGCGGCCGTCCGCAGCTCTTCGGCCGCGAGCTCCTCACCGTGTTCTACAAGGTCCAGACTCCGGCGCAAGCTGTCTGAGGCCCGGCTCAATAACTCGCGCTGGCGGGCCCGGGTCACCATGGCGCCCTCGGTGGTTCCGAAGAACTCCGAAGCGAATTTCACCAGCGCCTCGACCAACTCAGGCATGCCGTCGCCCCGGCTTGCCGAAATCCCAAACTCGCTCGGCTTGGCTCTTCCGACCCCGCCGAGATCGATCTTGTTGCGCACGATCCAGACCGAGCCGCCGGGCGAAGCAGCACCGTCCGCCGATGTCCAGCGCGAGCGCATTGTATTCGGATCGACGGCTTGCCCGCCCTCCACCAGCCACAGCACCAGGTCGGCGTCCTCGGCGCGCGCGCGGGCGCGGCGCACGCCCTCCTGCTCGACCGGATCGTCGGTCTCGCGGATACCGGCGGTGTCGATGACCGTGACGGGATAACCGTCGAGATCGAGCTGCACCTCGATCACGTCGCGCGTGGTGCCGGCATGCGGCGAGACGATCGCGACCTCGCGGCGCGCGAGCTGGTTGATCAGCGTCGACTTGCCGACATTCGGCTCGCCGGCGATGGCAACGACAAGGCCCTCGCGCAGCCGTTCAGAATGCCCCTGCGCCGCAAGCACTTTCGTGATTTCGTCGTGAAGCGCTCTGATCGCTTTCACCGCCGGCGCCCGCAGCTCCGCCGGCACGTCGCCTTCATCGGAAAAATCGATGCCGGCCTCGATCAGCGCGGAGGCCTCGATGATGCGCTCGCGCCAGTCGCGCGCACGGTCGCCAAGCAGGCCCTGCAATTGGCGCAGCGCTTGGCGGCGCTGGCGGTCCGTGTCGGCGTGGATGAGATCGTCCAGGCCCTCGGCCTCGGTCAGGTCGAGCTTGCCATTCTCGAAGGCGCGGCGCGTGAACTCGCCGGGGTCGGCCGCACGCGTATTCGGAATATCGGAAATTGCAGCGAAGAGCGCCGCCAGCACCGCCCGGCCGCCATGAACGTGAAACTCGGCAACATCCTCGCCGGTGGCGCTGGCCGGTCCTGGAAACCAGAGCACGACCGCATCGTCGATCGGCTGGCCCGCGCCGTCCCGGAGCAGCCGACGGCTCGCCTGTCGCGGCGCCGGCAACCGGCCCGCTAGCGTAGTCAACGCTAAGCCGGCTTGCGCGCCGGAGACGCGGACCACGGCGATCGCGCTGGGCGCCCGCCCGGATGACAGCGCGAAAATGGTCTGGTCTCGCGGATGCATAGCCTATTTGTCCGGCTGCGGCCGAAAACGCAAACGTCCGTTTTTCGCGATCGAACCAACCGGATTTGCTGCACCAGATTCTGCAGCAAATCGATTTCGCATCGCAATATAACCGCAGCCTTTTGCTGCAGTTCGCCTGATCGGAAGAGGAGAGGCCGACCAGAATTTCAATGATTACTTTTTGATATCAACAGCTTAAGGAGAAACGGAGATCGGGATCGGGTAGCGGCTGCCGCTCATGCTGCACATTCGCTGCAGCAAAACCGCAGCAAAAAGGGGCGCCCGAAGGCGCCCTAGAATTCTTTGTTGCAGTGCACTCAGGTGTTCATGGAGTCGAAGAACTCCGAATTGCTCTTGGTCGAGCGCAGCTTGTCGAGCAGGAAGTCGATCGCGTCCATCGTCCCCATTGGATTGAGGATGCGGCGGAGCACGTACATCTTCTTGAGCACCTGCGGATCGGTGATGAGCTCCTCCTTGCGGGTGCCGGAGCGCGAGATATCGATTGCCGGGAAGGTGCGCTTGTCCGAGACCTTGCGGTCCAGGATCAGTTCGGAGTTACCGGTGCCCTTGAACTCTTCGAAGATGACTTCGTCCATGCGGCTGCCGGTATCGACCAGCGCGGTCGCGATGATGGTCAACGAGCCGCCCTCCTCAATGTTGCGGGCCGCGCCGAAGAAGCGCTTCGGACGCTGCAGCGCGTTGGCGTCGACACCGCCGGTCAGCACCTTGCCGGATGACGGCACCACGGTGTTGTAGGCGCGGCCGAGGCGCGTGATCGAATCGAGCAGGATCACGACGTCGCGGCCGTGCTCGACCAGGCGTTTTGCCTTCTCGATCACCATCTCGGCGACCTGAACGTGGCGCACCGCCGGCTCGTCGAAGGTCGAGGACACGACCTCGCCCTTCACCGAGCGCTGCATGTCCGTGACTTCTTCCGGACGCTCGTCGATCAAGAGCACGATCAAATAGCATTCGGGGTGATTGTGCGTGATCGAATGCGCGATGTTCTGCATCAGCACGGTTTTACCGGTGCGCGGCGGCGCCACGATCAAGGCGCGCTGGCCCTTGCCGATGGGCGCGACGATGTCGATCACGCGTGCCGACAGGTCTTTCCGCGTGGGATCGTCGATTTCCATGCGGAAACGCTGATTCGGAAACAGCGGCGTGAGGTTGTCGAAATTGACCTTGTGCTTGGCCTTTTCCGGATCCTCGAAATTGAGCGTGTTGACCTTCAGCAGCGCGAAGTAGCGCTCGCCCTCTTTCGGGCTGCGGATGTGGCCTTCGATGGTGTCGCCGGTGCGCAGGCCGAAACGGCGGATCTGCGAGGGCGACACGTAGATGTCGTCCGGGCCCGGCAGATAATTCGCGTCGGGCGAGCGGAGAAAGCCGAAGCCGTCGGAGAGAACTTCGACGACGCCCTGGCCGACAATATCGGTCTCGGCGAGCGCCAGCTGCTTGAGGATGGCGAACAGCAGCTCCTGCTTGCGCATGGTGCTGGCATTCTCGACCCCATTCTCCTCCGCGAACGAGACGAGCTCGGCCGGCGTTTTGGACTTGAGGTCTTCGAGTTTGATTTCCCGCATTGGGGTGGTCCTGTGGGGTAACCTGAAAAGAGGGGGTGCGAGGAGGCTCTGAAATGCGGACGCGAGCAGGTGCAGGTAAGGTCCGCAGGTCTGGCAAGGTGAACGCCGGTGAGGCTTCAATCCTGATGCGGGGTCCGGCCTCTGGAAGGCTCGGACACAACCACATCCGCCTGCGTTGGGTGGGATATCGATAATATAGAAAATCGCCTAGCGCTCCGCAAGCCGAAGCGCTGAGCGAATCGTCGCGCGGTCTGCCTAGAACGGCTTCACGATCACCATGATGACGATGAAAATCATCAGGACGGTCGGCACCTCGTTGATAATCCGATAGAATTTCTGGCTTCGCGGGCGGCGATCGGCGGCGAAATCCTTGACCCAGCGTGAAAAATAGCCGTGGACCGCCGAGAGCACCAGGACCAGTGCCAGTTTGACGTGCAGCCAGCCGAACGAGAACCAATGCCCGGACCAGGCGAGATAGAGCCCGGCGAGCCAGGTGATCATCATCGCGGGGTTGATGATTGCCTTGAGCAGCCGGCGTTCCATCACCTTGAACGTCTCCGACTGCTTCGAGCCGATTTCGGCCTCGCAGTGATAGACGAACAGCCGCGGCAGGTAGAGCATGCCGGCCATCCAGGAGATGACGGCGATCACGTGCAGCGCCTTGATCCAGAGATAGACGTCTTCGAACATTTTCGGGGGGCCCGGCTTGCTGCCCAGCGCGGGGAACGCTGGGGATAGTAAGAACCCGTTAAGTCTTACCCCGCACACATATCCCTCCGTAGCGCCTTCCTCAAATCTAGAATCTTAGATTCTTAAGGTTTGAGTCTATGTGACCGTGGATTGGACTCACACAATTCCGTCCGCGCGTTCACGCGCGCTTGTTCACATCCATCCACATATTCCGGACCGCCTTTGTCGACTTCCGATAAGTCAGCCGGCTTCAAAGGCTTGCGCGATTGTATCGGCAGCTTATCAAGGGACTTGTCCGCGCAATCCCGCTTCCCTCTCGGCGGGGCGTCGGATTTGTCCTGACCGGCAGCGGTGTGAAGAAAATCACGCCTTGTCCCGCCCCTGGTGTCGCGCATCCCTTTCCGAGAGGTTAAGCTCCACAGAAATCCACAAACCACCCCAACGAAATTCAAAGGGTTTTTGTGCCGACCTCGAACAATTATTTCCATCTCCACCTGGTCTCGGACTCCACGGGTGAGACGCTCATCACCGTGGCGCGCGCGGTCGCGGCCCAATACGCCAACGTGACGCCGGTCGAGCACGTCTATCCTTTGGTGCGCAGCCAGAAGCAGCTCGACCGCGTGCTCGACGAGATCGAGGAAGCGCCGGGGATCGTGCTGTTCACGCTGCTCGAGAAGGATCTGGTCGCCAGACTCGAGGACAAGTGCAAGCAGATCAATGTTCCGAGTCTGTCGATCATCGGCCCGGTGATGCAGCTGTTCGAGGCCTATCTGGGAGCAGCGACCACCGGCCGTGTCGGCGCCCAGCACGTGCTCAACGCGGAATATTTTAAGCGCATCGATGCCTTGAACTACACGATGATCCATGACGACGGTCAGCATGTCGAAGGTCTCGACGAGGCCGACGTGGTACTGGTCGGGGTGTCCCGGACATCGAAGACGCCGACATCGATCTATCTCGCCAATCGCGGCATTCGCACCGCCAACGTGCCGCTGGTGCCGGGCATTCCGGTGCCCCCGCAATTGGAGACGCTGACGCGGCCGCTGGTGGTTAGCCTGCACGCGACGCCGGAACGCCTGATTCAGATCCGGCAGAACCGCCTGCTGTCCATGGGCGCCGAGTCCAGCAGCGGCAGCGATACCTACACCGACAAGCAGTCGGTCACGGAGGAGGTCGCGTTCGCGCGCAAGCTGAGCGCCAAGCATGACTGGCCGCTGCTGGACGTCACGCGCCGCTCCATCGAGGAAACCGCGGCGGCGATCATGAAGCTGTATAGCGATCGCCAGCGCAACCGGCCGTCCGAGTAAGTGTCGCCGATGAGCCTGTGGCGCGGCAAAAGTCCGTTGATCCTGGCCTCGCAAAGCAGCGCGCGCAAAATGCTGCTGGCCAATGCCGGGCTCGACTTCGAAGCCGTCACCGCTGATATCGACGAGCGTGGCATCCAGGCCGCGTCAAAGCTCTCCAACCCGCGCGAGATCGCCCTGCTCTTGGCCCGCGAAAAGGCCAAGGCTGTTTCTGCCTGTTATCCCGGACATTATGTGATCGGCGCCGACCAGACGCTGGCGCTCGGGAGCCGTCTCTTCAACAAGCCGGCAGGCCGCACCCAGGCGCTGGCGCAATTGCGCGATCTCGCCGGTCAGACGCACGAGCTGAATTCCGCCGTCGCCGTGGCGCAGGATGGCAGGATTCTCTTCGAGGACATTTCCGTGGCGCGCATGACCATGCGGGGAATGAGCGAAGCCGAGCTTTCGGCCTATCTCGACGCCGCCGGCGACGCTGTGACCAGTAGCGTCGGCGCCTATCAGCTCGAGAGCCTCGGCATCCATCTGTTCGAGCGCATCGAGGGCGACCATTTCACCATTCTCGGCCTGCCGCTGTTGCCGCTGCTTGCGTATCTGCGCAGCGAGCAGCTAATTGCGGTGTAGATGCGAGAGAAGGCTGGGTGCTGATGCGAATTCTGGGACTGACCGGCTCGATCGGGATGGGCAAATCCACCACCGCGACATTGTTCGCGGAGGCAGGCGTCCCCGTCTACGACGCCGATGCCGCCGTGCATCAGCTCTATGAGGGTGAGGCCGCCCCCGCGATCGAGGCGGCCTTCCCCGGCACCACCGCGAATGGCAAGGTCGACCGGCAAAAGCTGTCGGCGCGTGTCGTGCACGATCCCGCCGCGATCAAGCAGCTCGAGCAGATCGTTCATCCCATGCTCGGCGCTTCCCGGCAGAAATTCTTTGCCGACGCCGAGGCCGCCAAGGCGCCGGTCGTGGTGCTGGACATCCCGCTGTTGTTCGAGACCGGCGGCGAGAAGCGGGTCGATGCCGTGGTCGTGGTCTCGACCTCGCCCGAGCTGCAGCGCCAGCGGGTGCTGGCGCGCGGCACGATGGACGAGGCCAAGCTCGATGCCATCATCGCCAAGCAGATGCCGGATGCCGAGAAGCGCAAGCGGGCCGATTTCGTGGTGGATACCTCACACGGACTTGACCCCGTGCGGGCCCAAATCGCGCACATCCTGGCCGAGGTCGTTAAGATGCCGCAGCGGCGGACCTGATTCGCCGCCTCACACGGCTTCCAAGAGACATGCGCGAAATCGTCCTCGACACCGAAACCACCGGCCTCGATCCGCTGCGCGGCGATCGGTTGGTCGAGATCGGCTGCGTCGAGATCTTCAATCGCATGCCGACCGGACAGACGTATCACGTCTACATCAACCCCGAGCGGGACATGCCGGCGGAAGCGTTTGCGGTGCACGGATTGTCGTCCGAGTTCCTGGCGACCAAGCCGTTGTTCCACGAGGTCGCCGACGACTTTCTGGCATTCATCGGCGACGCCCCGCTGGTGATCCACAACGCCTCGTTCGACATCGGCTTCATCAATGCCGAGCTCGACCGCATCAAGCGCGCTGCGATCCCGCGCGAGCGCCTGGTCGATACGCTGCTGCTGGCGCGTCGCAAGCATCCCGGCGTGTCCAACCGGCTCGACGATCTCTGCTCGCGCTATTCGATCGACAATTCACACCGTACCAAGCACGGCGCGCTGCTGGACGCCGAGCTGCTCGCCGAGGTCTATGTCGATCTGGTTGGAGCGCGGCAGTCGCAGCTGCTGCTGGCCTCGGACGCCGAGGAGATCAGGGTCAGTAGCACCGGCGATGCGCCGCGGCGGCAACGCCCGGTGCCGCTCGCGCCGCGGATTTCCGAAGCCGAGCGCGAGGCCCATCGGGCCTTCATCGCAACGCTCGGCGACAAGGCGATCTGGAACGAGTACCTGCCCGCTCCAGCCGCGCTGGTGGCGGCTCAGGCCTGACCGGCCTGTCCGCCCTGAGCGGCCATTTGCCGCTCCATGTTCTGGCGGTAGAGACCGACGAAGTCGACCGGATCCAGCATCAGCGGCGGGAACCCGCCATCGCGCACCGCCGTCGCAATGATCTCGCGTGCGAACGGGAACAACAGGCGCGGGCACTCGATCATGACCAGCGGGTGCAGGTTCTCCTTGGGCACGTTGACGATCCGGAACACGCCGGCATAGGCGAGTTCGAACGAGAACATCACTTTACCGGCGGTCTCGGCCTTGCCCTCGACCGACAACGTCACCTCGAATTCCTGTTCACTGAGATTGTTGGCGTTGACGTTGATCTGGATGTTGATCTGCGGCGGCTGGCTCTGCGGCTGCAGCGAGCTCGGCGCGTTGGGATTTTCGAACGAGAGGTCCTTGGTGTATTGCGCCAGCACGTTGAGCTGGGGAGCCTGGGCCGCCTCGGGAGGGGTACCGTTACCGTTGGTCATGAAAGTGTCTCCTTACCCGATTGGGGCTGAATTTCGCGGCGGTTGGCTAACATAGGGCCGGCTCGTTCCACAAGGACGAACGGTCCCGGACCAGGAATTCGGGCCGCAATCGCGCCTTTGACGTTCCTCCTGCCTTTTCCGCGAAATTTCGCCTTAAACGATTGAAGATGCGCCATTTCCGGGCAGGATCGGGTTTCCCCTTAAGCATAAAACGCGCTACACTTGGCGCTGTGCCAAAAGGCGCCATTGGCCGGGCCAGATTTCGTGCCTACATCCCACGGACCTGACGTGGACCCAAAATGGTGATGTAGACTTGCCGTTTCCGTAAGGAACGGTCTACTGGCCGGATTGATTTTCCCGGCAACGAGCCCTGCAAAGACCAGAAAGCGAATACGACGTGGACATCTACACCATCATATTCCTGGCGCTGGCCGTCTTCATCTTCTTGCGGCTGCGTAGCGTGCTGGGGCAGCGTACCGGCAACGAGCGGCCGCCGTTCGATCGCACCGCCGCCCGCAACGCGCTCGGAGGCGCCCAGGACAACAACGTCGTGACCATGCCGGGCAAGGTGATCGACCAGGCCCCGCTGGCGCCGACGGCCGAGCCGACCGCGCCGGCCGATCGCTGGAAGGGGCTGACCGAGCCGGGTACGCCGCTGGCGCAGGGTCTCGATGCCATCGTCGAGAAGGATTCCAGCTTCGACCCGCGCCATTTCCTCTCGGGTGCGCGCGGCGCCTACGAGATGATCGTGCTGGCTTTTGCCAATGGCGACCGCCGCGCGCTGCGCGATCTGTTGTCGTCGGACGTCTATGACAGCTTCGACGCCGCGATCAAGGAGCGCGAGAAGAACGAGCAGAAGACCGAGACGCGGTTCGTGTCGATCGACAAGGCCGAGCTCGTCGGCGCCGAGTTGCGCGATCGCAGTGCGCAGCTCACCGTGCGCTTCGTCTCGCAGATGATCTCGGCCACGCGCGACAAGGCCGGCAACATCGTCGACGGCAGCGCCGACACGGTCGCTGACATCACCGATATCTGGACTTTTGCCCGCGACACCTCCTCTCGCGATCCGAACTGGAAGCTGGTTGGCACCGGAAGCGCGAATTAAGATCTTCCTGAAGAACGGCGCGACGGCGCTTTGCGCAGCCGCCGTCGCGCTGTCGTCGTTTTCGCTCGGTGCCGAGGCGGCGCGGCGTCACCATCGCAGCCACTACCACCATCTGCCGCGAACGCCTGCCGCTCCGCCGCGGGCCTTGCCCTATCCGCAGCTCACCCTGCCGTTCGAAATTCCCGGCGCGCAATATCTGCCGCTGGCCTGGGCGGACGTGAAGGGATGGGGCGACGACAATCATCTCGCCGCGTACAAGACCTTCCGCGCCAGCTGCAAGCCGATCAATGCGCAGAACGGCGAAGCCAAGGCCGAGCCCAAAGCTTTGGGCACCTCGCTGGGCGAGCCCTGCCGGGTTGCCAAAACCCTCGAGCTTGTCGACGACGGCAAAGCGAAAGCATTCTTCGAGGAGAACTTCACGCCGCTGCGGATCTCGCGGCTCGGCGAGCCCGACGGATTCGTCACCGGCTATTACGAGCCGGTGCTGGAGGGATCGCGAACGCAGACCGATGTCTACAACGTGCCGGTCTATCGCCGTCCCTCGAACCTGTTCGTGCGCGGCTACAAGCAGGATGCGCTCAGCCTGCCCAACAAGGGCCCGGTCTATCGCAAGATCGGCCGCCGCAAGCTGGTGCCCTATTACGACCGCGGCGAGATCGAGGACGGCAAGATCGCCGGCCGGGGGCTGGAGATCGCCTGGCTGAAGGATCCGACCGATCTGTTGTTCGCGCAGATCCAGGGCTCGGCCCGCATCAAGTTCGACGACGGCAGCTCGGTTCGGCTTAATTACGACGCCTATAACGGCTATCCCTACACGGCGGTCGGTCGCATCCTGATCGAGCGCGGCATCATCCCGAGAGAGGAGATGTCGATGCAGAAGATCAGGGAGTGGATGGCGCAGAACCCCGACGGCGCCAAGGAGCTGCGCCGCGCGAATCGCGCCTACATCTTCTTCCGCGAGGTCAACCTCTCCGACAAGGAGGAGGCAGTCGGCGCGCAAGGCATTCCCTTGACCGCGGGGCGCTCGATCGCGGTCGACAAATCGCTGCATGTCTACGGCACACCGTTCTTCATCGAGGGCGAGCTGCCGATCGAAACCGAACGCGCCAAGACCCCGTTCCGCCGGCTGATGATCGCGCAGGATACCGGCTCTGCCATTATCGGGCCCGCACGCGCCGATCTGTTTTTCGGCGCCGGCGCGGATGCCGGCCGCGTCTCCGGCCGGCTGCGCCACCCCATGCAATTCGTGATACTGGTGCCGAAGAGCCTCGATCCCGCCCCACGCGCCGCAAAGCTGCCGATCCCGGACCCGAGGCCCGCCGAGAAGATCGCAAAGCTGTTTCCGCAGACCGATCCGGCAAAGACTGGCACGCCTGTCGCCGCGGCAACGCAAGGCAAGACCGAAACGATTGCGGTCGCCGGCCCCATTCCCCTGCCCGTGCCACGTCCCGCGATCGAGCCTGCCCCTGAGCCGCGCCGTCCGGCGAAGAATCGTCCCCATCGCCCGCAATGAAACGGCCGTCCCGTCCGCCCGTGCTGGAGCCTCGCCCCTCGCCGCGCCGTCGCGCGCTGAGCGAGGAGGAGCGCGAGCTGTGGGATCTCGTCGCAAAGCATGTCAAGCCGCTGCGAAAGCATCGCGCGGCCAAGGCGCATGCTACCCCGCGCGCCGAATCTTCGCCCGGGTCCCAGGTGACGAGGACTTCGCCACCGTCAAGGCCGGTTGCCGCTGCACCGGCGCCGCGCGTTGCAAAGCCGTCGATTCCGCCGCTAGCGCCGCTTGGCAAGCGCGAGCGGACCAAGCTGTCGCGCGGCCGCAGCGAGATCGAGGCGCGGCTCGACCTGCACGGCATGACCCAGATGCGCGCCCATCGCGCGCTGGCCGGCTTCCTGCACCGCGCCCATCAGGACGGCCTCACCTTCGTGCTCGTCATCACCGGCAAGGGACGCAGCGGCGGCGAAAGCGGCGTGCTCCGCCGCCAAGTGCCGGAATGGCTCAGCCTGCCGGAATTCCGCGCCTTCGTGGTCGGCTTCGAGGAAGCCGCGATCGGCCACGGCGGCGAGGGGGCGCTGTATGTGCGGATCAGGCGGGCGAGAGGGTAGCAGTCTCGGCGATGCGGCTTCCCTTGCCTCTCCCGCTTGCGGGAGAGGCCGACGCGCGAAGCGCGGCGGGTGAGGGTTTTCTCCTCTTGGGGAATCCCTCTGTGGAGACACCCTCTCCCCAACCCTCCCCCGCATCCGCCTTCGCCAAGGCTTCGGCGGACAAGAGCGGGGGAGGGAGCTCACCTTCTCTGAGGTTGCGACTGGGTCTACCTCTAAAACGGTCGGATAATTCCGACGCGTGGGATCAGCGTGAGGATCAAACCGAAAATGTTGGTCTTGCGATCCTCCGCCGGAATCGGCGCTGCTTCCTGCTTGGCCGGCAGCATCTTCACCGCGTGCAGGATCAGGAACATGCAGACCGCCCAGTTCGAGATCCAGCGTGAATAGTCGAACACCATAGCGAACATCACGAGATAGGCGACACTGATGCCGACCAGTGCTGCGATGACGAGCCGCTTGTGCAGATCGCTGGCGAGCGCGCCGATCAGGCTGGCAAAGAAGCGCCACAGCGGCGCGTGCAGCCAGATCAGAAGCGCGAACACGGGCACGCCGAGGATGTTGTGCGGCAGGCGGCCCCAGGTGTCGGCAACCTCCTTCGCCAGCGGCTGGTACCAGATATAGGCGAATTGCAAGAGGTCGATGCGCGCAGGATCGGCCATCCGGCTTTTGAGATAGGCGACGAAGTCCGCTTCGGGGACCGGCATCGTTCCCAGAAACTGCGCGGCGAAGAACAGCGCGGAGACAATGGCGAGAGCGACCCCGCCGAAGACAACATTGCTGCGGTCACAGCCGTAAGCAAGGTAATGCCGGATCACGACGATGGTGATGATCGTCGGCACATACATCAAGAGATGAATGTGATGGATCAGCACGAGAACGATCGAGAACAGCGCAGCCGTCGCCACGAAGACCAGCGAGCCGGCCGGCATCAGCAGCAGGATGATCGCCAGCGCGCAGCCGTAGATGTCGAAATGGCCGAGCGTGTGCATGAAGTTCTTCAGGAAGAACGGCGAGCCGGCGGTGAAGACGAACAGCGGCAGCGTTTTCGCGGAGAAGCCGAACGTGTTCTGGAAGAGCCTGGCATAAAGGCCCAGCGTTGCAAGCCACATCGCCCCGCCGAGCGCGAACACTGGCCATACCGGCACCTTGTCGGTGAACAGCGCGACGATTGCCCCGATCAGCGCGCGCTTGATGAAGCCGAAATGATAGTCGACCAGGAGGTGGATGTAGGGGACGTAGGGCGGCAGCTGGATCTTGTGAATGAGCACGCCAACGATGACCGCCGCGTTGATCGCGAGCAGGAGCCGCCAGGGATTTTGCAGGATGCGTACGGTCACGCCGCATCCATAGCGTGACCGCCCTGAATTACAAAATGAACCGGCTGAGATCCGCGTTCTTGGCGAGGTCGCCGATGTGCTTTTGCACGTAATCCGCATCGAGCCGAACGGTCTCGCCGTTGCGGTCGGGGGCGGTGAAGGAGATCTCGTCCAGCACCCGCTCCATCACGGTCTGCAGCCGCCGGGCGCCGATGTTCTCGACCGTCGAATTGACGGCAACCGCAATGTCGGCCAGCGCGTCGATGGCGCTGTCGGTGATGTCGAGTGTCACGCCTTCGGTCTGCATCAGGGCGACATATTGCTTGATCAGCGAGGCCTCGGGCTCGGTCAGGATGCGGCGCATGTCGTCGCGGGTCAGCGCCTGCAACTCGACGCGGATCGGAAGGCGGCCCTGCAATTCCGGCAAGAGGTCGGACGGCTTGGCGACGTGGAAGGCGCCCGACGCAATGAACAGGATGTGGTCGGTCTTGACCGCGCCGTGCTTGGTCGAGACCGTGGTGCCCTCGATCAGCGGCAGCAGATCGCGCTGCACGCCCTCGCGCGAGACGTCGCCGCCGACCCGGCCGTCGCGGGCGCAGATCTTGTCGATCTCGTCCAGGAACACGATGCCGTTGTTCTCGACCGCGCTGATCGCCTCCAGCGTCAGCTGCTCGGTGTCCAAGAGCTTGTCGGATTCCTCGTTGACGAGGATCTCGTGCGAGCTCTCCACCGTCAGCCGGCGCGTCTTGCTGCGGCCGCCGAGCTTGCCGAAGATGTCGCCGAGCGAGATCGCGCCCATCTGGGCGCCCGGCATGCCCGGGATCTCGAACATTGGCATGCCGCCGCCCGACGACTGCGTCTCGATCTCGATTTCCTTGTCGTTCAGTTCGCCGGCGCGCAGCTTCTTGCGGAAGGATTCGCGCGTCGCCGAGCTCGCATTGGCGCCGACCAGCGCATCGAGCACGCGCTCCTCGGCGGCAAGCTGGGCGCGCGCCTGCACGTCCTTGCGCTTGCGCTCGCGCACCTGCGCGATTGCGACCTCGACGAGATCGCGGATGATCTGCTCGACGTCGCGGCCGACATAACCGACCTCGGTGAATTTGGTCGCTTCCACCTTCAGGAACGGCGCATTTGCGAGCTTGGCGAGCCGCCGCGCGATTTCCGTCTTGCCGACGCCGGTGGGGCCGATCATCAGGATGTTCTTCGGCAGCACCTCCTCGCGCAAGGAGCCGGTGAGCTGCTGCCGGCGCCAGCGGTTGCGCAGCGCGATCGAGACGGCGCGCTTGGCGTCGCCCTGGCCGACGATGAAACGGTCGAGTTCGGAAACGATTTCGCGGGGGGAGAAGTCTGTCATGTCTGATTAGCTAGGGCTGGAGACGGCCAAGGACAAGCCGCATTTTGGGTCAGATGATCGGCGGGCCGGATTGCCACTGCTTCACGGCATCGATCGGATGGATCAGCATCAGGATATTGAGCGTCAGATTGTCGCGAATGTGGAGCGCCAGCACGATCTCGAAGGCCAGCCCCAGCAGCACGGTCGCGGTGACAGGCAGCGCGCGTGCGGCCAGGAACCCCAGGATCATGGCCAGATTGTCCGAGACCGAATTGAGGATGCTGTCGCCGTAATAATCCAGCGAGATCGTGCCGGCGCGGTAGCGCTCGATGATGAAGGGCGAGTTCTCGACGATCTCCCAGGCGCCTTCGATCAGCATCGCGATGATCAGCCGTGCGGGCCAGGAGAGAGGCAGGAAGGGTAACCGCGCGAACAGCAGCCAGGTCAGGCCGTAGAACAGGAAGCCGTGCAGCACGTGTGAGAACGTGTACCAGTCTGCAATCTGCTGGGAATTCTCCGAGCTGTTCACCACGCCGTGCCACAGCTTGATGGTGCCGCAGGCGCAGATCGGCACCCGTCCCATCGCAAGCAGGATCGCGGCTTGCAGCGCGAGCAGCAGCAGCGCGATGCCGACCCAGGCGAGCGGCGGGAATGTAGTCTTGGCAGCGGGGCTTGCGGCGAGCGTCATGGGTCTCGGATCATCAGGAGTGCGGGACCGTCGGGCGTGACGATCTCGTGCTGCGGCACGAAGCCAGCTTTCTCATAGGCACGAATCGCACGCGCATTGGAAGGACTCGGGTCTATCACGATGCGCGGCACACCGCGCGCGAAGAGCTGGTCGATGAAGGCGCGGATGAAAGCGGAGCCGTGGCCGCGTCCGAGCATGTCAGCCTCGCCGATGAACTGATCGAGGCCGCGAGTGCCCACGGGCTGCGGGCCGAAGCTGACATGCCAATCGCCGAGCCGGTAGCACTGCAGGTAGGCGAAAGGTCGGCCGTCAAGGCTGACGATGAATTGCGCCAGGTCAGGATGATCGAGGTCGCCGCCGACGAATTCAAGCGTCTCCGGATCATGCCACCACTCGGCGACATGCGGTGCGGCGAGCCAGCGCCGGATCAGCGGCATGTCGGCCGCGGTCATGGGACGGAAGGTGTAGCTTTGCGTCATCTAGCGCCCACAGCGGTGCTGCTCTCCCTCTCCCGCTTGCGGGAGAGGGTTGGGGAGAGGGTGTTTCCGCAATGGGACAATCCCCCAGAGGGAAGAGCCCCCACCCGGCGCTTCGCGCCGACCTCCCCCGCAAGCGGGAGAGGTTGCACCGATCGTGCGGAGAGGCACTCGGACAAATGACCCCTCCGCCCTACCCCGTAGCCAGGCTCTCGATCGTCAGATTCCGGTTGGTGTAGACGCAGATGTCCGCGGCGATGTCCAGCGAGCGGCGGACGATGGTCTCGGCGTCCTTGTCGGTGTCGAGCAGAGCCCGGGCCGCCGCCAGCGCGTAATTGCCGCCGGAGCCGATCGCCATCACGCCGGCCTCGGGTTCGAGCACGTCGCCGGTGCCTGTCAGCACCAGGGAGACGTCCCTGTCAGCCACGATCATCATGGCCTCCAGCCGCCGCAGATAGCGGTCGGTGCGCCAGTCCTTGGCGAGCTCCACCGCCGCCCGGGTCAGCTGCCCCGGATATTGCTCGAGCTTGGATTCGAGCCGCTCGAACAGCGTGAAGGCGTCAGCCGTGGCGCCGGCAAAGCCGCCGATCACGTCGCCCTTGCCGAGCTTGCGGACCTTCTTGGCATTGGACTTGATCACGGTCTGGCCGATCGAGACCT
Source organism: Bradyrhizobium sp. USDA 223 (assembly GCF_044909005.1). Classification (NCBI taxonomy): domain Bacteria; kingdom Pseudomonadati; phylum Pseudomonadota; class Alphaproteobacteria; order Hyphomicrobiales; family Nitrobacteraceae; genus Bradyrhizobium; species Bradyrhizobium sp. USDA 223. The sequence continues at coordinate 6,566,965 of NZ_JBIYDR010000001.1, read as the reverse complement.
GGCCGTCGCCGCCGACCACCACCTTGCCGCCCTTGCGGACCGTTAGAATCGTGGTGCCGTGCCAGCCCGGCGAGCTGTTCTGGGAGTCCTGCATGAATACCTCACTGTCCGGCCTGATTTAGGCGGTCGGGACCAAGGGCACAACGGGCCGTTCCGGGCCGAATTTCGCTCACCATAGGCAGAAGTAGAGGTCCGGCCGGCCGTTCCCGCAGTAGCGAAGGTGTCATTTGGCTGTTAAGAGACTGGCGTTTTCGGCTCCCTAGCTAGGATGAAAGCCAGCTTTCAATGCGCACCGCGACGATCAAGCGCAAGACCAAGGAAACCGACATCGAGGTCTCCGTGAACCTCGATGGCACCGGCGTGGCCAATATCGCGACCGGCATCGGCTTTTTCGACCATATGCTCGATCTTCTCGCCCGCCATTCCCGCATCGACCTCACGGTCAAGGCGGTGGGCGATCTGCACATTGATTATCACCATACCACCGAGGACACCGGCATCGCGCTTGGCCAGGCGGTCAAGCAGGCGCTCGGCAACATGGCGGGTATCACCCGCTACGCCGGCGTGCACATGCCCATGGACGAGACGCTGACGCGCGTGGTGATCGACATCTCGGGCCGCCCGTTCCTGGTGTTCAAGGCCGACTTCCCCCGGCACAAGATCGGCGAGTTCGACACCGAGCTGGTGCGCGAATGGTTCCAGGCCTTTGCCATCAACGCCGGCGTGACTCTCCACGTCGAGACCCTATATGGCGATAACAGCCATCATATCGCCGAGTCCTGCTTCAAGGGTCTGGCGCGGGCGTTGCGCACGGCCGTGGCGATCGATCCGAAGGCGGCGGGCGAAATCCCGTCCACCAAGGGCTCGCTCGGCGGCTGACATCTTCCGTCTTGCGGCGAAGGCTGCTGGCGGCATCACTGAATTTCGAGAACGGGGCATCACCATGCCTGTCTACACAGTTCACGCTCCCTCACCCGCAGGAGCCGACCCGCGCGCGACCGACAGGATCGTGTTCGTGCGCGACGGCTTCCATTTCTGGGCGATGATCTTCGGTCCGTTCTGGCTGTTGTGGAATCGGCTGTGGCTGGCGCTGATCGGCTATCTGATCTTCCTGGCCGCGTTCAACGCCGGGCTGTCGAGCCTCGGCGTCGGGCGCTCCTCGATCTTCTTCGCCGATTGCATCGTCGCGCTGCTGATGGGCCTCGAAGCCTCGAGCCTGCGCCGTTGGACCTTGTCGCGCGGCAAATGGCGCCAGCTCGACATCGTCGTCGCCGACGACAGCGATACTGCGGAGCGCCGCTTCTTCGAGCGCTGGAGCCAGAAGCAGAACGGCAGCGCTGGCGATCAATGGGCCGTCGATCGCGGCGGCCCGCCGCCGACCCGCAATGTGCCGGGTCAGCCATTCTCGAACCCGCCGCCCATTCCAGCCGGCGGCATCATTGGGTTGTTTCCAGAACCGGGAGGGTCAAGATGAGCGTCGCCATCATCGATTACGGTTCCGGCAATCTGCATTCAGCCGCGAAAGCCTTCGAGCGCGCCGCGCGCAGCCTGGAGAGCCCGCAAAAGGTCTTTGTTACCAGCGATCCGGACCAGGCTTACGAGGCTGACCGCCTGGTGCTGCCCGGCGTCGGTGCCTTCGCCGATTGCCGGCGCGGGCTCGATGCCGTCAACGGCATGGTCGAGGCCATCACCGAAGCGGTGCGCGTCAAGGCGCGGCCGTTCTTCGGCATCTGCGTCGGCATGCAGCTGATGGCGAGCCGCGGCAAGGAACACGTCGTCACCGAGGGCCTGAACTGGATCGGCGGCGACGTCGAGAAGATCACGCCGCGCGATGAAGGCCTGAAGATCCCGCACATGGGTTGGAATACGCTCGAGGTGCTCAGGGAGCATCCGGTGCTCGACAAGCTGCCGCTCGGCCCGAAGGGCCAGCACGCTTATTTCGTGCACTCCTATCACCTCAATCCCGCCAGCGAGGCGGACGTGCTCGCGCGCGCCGATTACGGGGGGCCCGTCACCGCGATCGTCGGCAAGGACACCGCCATCGGCACGCAATTCCACCCCGAGAAGAGCCAGCGCTTTGGGTTGGCCCTGATCTCGAACTTCTTGCGATGGAAACCGTGATTCTCTTTCCCGCGATCGACCTCAAGAACGGCCAGTGCGTGCGCCTCGAGCAAGGCGACATGGCGCGCGCGACCGTGTTCAACCTCGATCCGGCCGCGCAGGCGCAGAGCTTTGCCGAGCAGGGTTTTGAATATCTCCACGTCGTCGACCTCGACGGTGCCTTCGCCGGCAAGCCGGTGAATGCCGGGGCGGTCGAGGCGATGTTGAAGACGATCAAGATTCCGGTGCAGCTCGGTGGCGGCATTCGCGATCTCGCGACCGTCGAAGCCTGGCTCGACAAGGGCATCACCCGCGTCATCATTGGCACCGCCGCGGTGCGCGATCCGGAGCTGGTGAAGTCTGCGGCGAAGAAATTTCCCGGGCGGGTCGCGGTCGGGCTCGATGCGCGCGACGGCAAGGTCGCGGTCGAAGGCTGGGCCGAGACGTCGCAGGTCACGGTGCTCGAGATCGCCAAGCGCTTCGAGGATGCGGGCGTTGCCGCCATCATCTTCACCGACATCGCGCGAGACGGCCTGCTCAAGGGCTTGAACTTAGAGGCGACCATCGCGCTGGCCGATGCCATCTCGATTCCCGTGGTCGCCTCCGGCGGCCTCGCCTCGATCGAGGACGTGAAAGCCATGCTGACGCCGTGCGCGAAGAAGCTCGCCGGCGCGATCGCCGGCCGCGCGCTCTATGACGGCCGGCTCGATTCCGCCGCCGCCCTCACCTTGATCCGCGACGCGCGCAGGAGCTGACCCATGTTCAAGGTGCGCGTGATCCCCTGCCTCGACGTCAAGGACGGCCGAGTCGTCAAGGGCGTCAATTTCGTCGATCTGCGCGATGCTGGCGATCCCGTCGAAGCCGCCATCGCCTATGACGCCGCCGGCGCCGACGAGCTCACCTTCCTCGACATCACCGCGACCCACGAGAACCGCGGCATCATGCTGGACGTGGTCCGTCGCACGGCGGAAGCCTGCTTCATGCCTGTCACCGTTGGCGGCGGCGTGCGCGAGGTCAACGACATCAAGACGCTGCTGCGCGCCGGCGCCGACAAAGTGTCGATCAACAGCGCCGCGGTGGCGCGGCGCGAATTCGTCAAGGAAGCCGCGGAAAAATTCGGCGAGCAGTGCGTGGTGGTCGCGATCGACGCCAAGCGCGTCAAGCGTCCGGGCGGCGACCGCTGGGAGATCTTCACTCATGGCGGGCGCAACTCGACCGGCATCGACGCGATCGAATACGCCCAGGAGGTGGTTTCACTCGGCGCCGGCGAGATCCTGCTCACCTCGATGGACCGCGACGGCACAAGGCAGGGATTCGACATTCCGCTGACCCGGGCGATCGCCGACAGCGTTCCCGTTCCCGTGATCGCCTCGGGCGGCGTCGGTAATCTCGACCATCTCGTCGACGGTATCCGCGACGGGCACGCCACGGCGGTGCTGGCGGCTTCGATCTTCCATTTCGGGGAATTTACGATTCGTGAGGCCAAGGAGCACATGGCGCGACGCGGGCTGCCGATGCGCCTCGATGCCTGACGACTCCCGTTCATAAGAATGCTACGCTGGTGGCTGGGGATGGCCGCCGTGGTCCCATGTGTTTCCGAGTGAGTCCGATGCCGCGTTTCACGATCCATGATCTGGCCGAAACCATCGACGCCCGCGCAGCGTCCAGCGGCGAAGCATCGTATACCCGCAAGCTGCTCGACAAAGGCCCCGAGCATTGCGCCAAGAAGTTCGGCGAGGAAGCAGTCGAAACCGTAATCGCTGCAGTCGAAAACGATCGCGCGCATCTGATCGCTGAAAGTGCCGACCTGCTCTATCATTTCCTTGTGCTGCTGAAGGCGCGCGGCATAAAGCTGGAAGAGGTCGAGGCCGCGCTGGACAAGCGGACCTCGATGTCGGGGCTGGAAGAGAAGGCGTCGCGCAAGGGCGGCTAGGCAAGGGCGAATAGATCGCAACGGAAAGGCGGCGTCATGGATATCCGCGCACCCGAGCAGCAGTACAATCCCTACCGCGTTTATACGCGCGAGGAATGGGCGCGACTGCGCGACGATACGCCGATGACGCTAGAGCCGGGCGAGTTCGACCGGCTGCGTTCGCTGCACGATCGCCTTGACCTGCAGGAGGTCGAAGACATCTATCTGCCGCTGTCGCGCCTGTTGTCGATCTACGTCGATGCGATGCAGCGGCTGTATTACGCCGAGCGCCAGTTCCTCAACATCCGGGATCGCAAGGTGCCCTACATCATCGGCGTCGCCGGCTCGGTGGCGGTCGGGAAATCCACCACGGCACGCGTGCTCCAGGCCCTCCTGGCGCGCTGGTCGCCGCGGCCGAAGGTCGAGCTGATCACCACGGACGGATTTCTCTATCCCAACGCGGTGCTCGAGCGGCACGGCATCATGCAGAAGAAGGGTTTTCCGGAGAGCTACGATCTGCCGATGCTGCTCAACTTCCTCTCCGACATCAAGGCCGGCCGTCGCCACGTCCGTGCGCCGGTCTATTCGCATCTGACCTACGACATCGTGCCGAACCAATGGGCCGAGATCGACCAGCCCGACATCCTGATCGTCGAAGGCGTCAACGTGCTGCAGACCGGCAAGCTGCCGCGCGATGGCAAGGCGGTGCCGGTGGTTTCCGACTTCTTCGATTTCTCGGTCTATATCGACGCCGACGAGGCGGCGCTGCGGCAATGGTACATCAAGCGCTTCCTGGCGCTGCGCGACACCGCATTCACCGATCCGAAATCCTACTTCAACCGCTACGCGCTGTTGTCGGACGAGGAAGCCACCGCGACCGCGATCGCAATCTGGGAGCGTACCAACCTCGCCAATCTCGAGGATAACATCCTGCCGACCCGGCCCCGTGCGACGCTGATCCTCAAGAAGGGCGCCGACCACACCGTGGAGAGCGTGGCGCTCAGGCGGCTCTAGCCAGCCGGACAGCCGAGCCGATCGCAATTTTCCAGCTGAGTATCTTTTGATGCAGACCGGCAAAGGGTATTCCGTTATGGCCTTCGAAAACGAGAGGGGCCATGGTTGATCGTCTCAGAAGCGCTGCAGAGCATCTCGAAGCGCCGACATGTCCGGACTGCCAAGTCGAGATGAGGTGGTATCGCTCCGAATTGCTCGCGGACGAGCCGGTCCCGGTCATCGCCCACCTTTTTGTGTGCCCGCATTGCAAGCGCGCCGCCCGGACAGATACGGTCTCCAAGGGGCACTCAGGGACCGCCCGGTCGACTTTCGGCGCCGCGATTCCACGCCCACGCAGCATAATGGCCCAGAAGCCGCTGCGTCGGGCTTCGGCTGCGCCCGCAGCCGGTCGAGAGTGCATCAGGCCGAGGTATTCTTAGTCCTTGTGGGGAACTTTGCTGCTGCCTATTCGTTAAGCAACCCCGCCCTGTTCTGTCTCGAGGATCCGTATGAGTCAAACGCCGCTCGACCAGCTCGAGGACGGGCGCCGCCTCGAGCTGCTGGTCAACGCGATCGTCGACTATGCGATCTTCATGCTCGATACCGATGGGATCGTACGGACCTGGAATGTGGGGGCCGAGCGTCTCAAGGGTTATTCCGCAGGCGAAATCGTCGGCAAGTCGTTCTCGGCGTTCTACACGCCCGAGGATCGCGCCGCGGGCCTGCCCGACAGGGCGCTGACGACAGCGCGTGAGACAGGGCGCTTCCATTCCGAGGGCTGGCGGGTGCGCAAGGACGGCAGCCGGTTCTGGGCCCTCGTCGTCCTCGACGCGATTAGGGACGAGCAGGGCCGCCTGATCGGCTTTGCCAAGGTGACGCGGGATATCACCGAGCGGCAGCAAGCGCACGCCGAGCTGCTCGAGAGTGAGCGACGCTACCGTCGCTTGATCGAGGCCGTGATCGACTATGCCATTTTCCAGCTCGACCCGCAGGGCAACGTCGCGACCTGGAATCCAGGGGCTCAGCGCATCAAAGGCTATGCTCCGGATGAGATCATCGGGCAGCATTTCAGCCGGTTCTACACGCCGGAAGATATCGCAAGCGGAGTCCCCAAGCGCGCGTTGGCAGAAGCTCGCGAGCACGGCCGCTTCGAGGCCGAAGGCTGGCGGTTACGAAGGGATGGAACGCGCTTCTGGGCCTCCGTCATCATCGATCGAATCGTCGGCGAGACAGGCGAGGTCATCGGTTTCGCCAAGGTCACGCGCGATCTCACCGAACGCAAGCGCGCACAGGACGAGCTCAAGCAGGTTCAGGAGCAACTGCTCGCCTCGCAGAAGCTCGAGGCCGTCGGACAGCTCAGCGGCGGCATCGCGCACGATTTCAACAACCTGCTCATGATCGTGCTGGGCAACATCGAGACTGCGGAGCGCAATGCCCGCCAATTGGCCGGCAGCGGCAATCTCCAGCGCGCTCTAGGCCACGCCAAGCGTGGTGCCCAGAGAGCTGCGGCGCTGACCAGCCGCTTGCTTGCCTTCTCGCGCCGCCAGGCACTTGATCCGAAGCCGATCAACGTCAACAACTTCCTGAACGGCGTGCAGGATTTCCTGCAGCGTACGCTCGGCGAACGGATCGAAGTCGAGACTGTCGGGAGCGCGGGCCTGTGGCAGATCGAAGCCGACGCAAACCATCTGGAGTCGGCGATCATCAATCTCGCCATCAACGCCCGCGACGCCATGCCGGACGGCGGCAAGCTCACCGTCGAGGCCGTGAATGTCTCGGCCGATGATGATTACAGCCGCATCAATCCCGAGCTGTCGCCAGGTCAGTACGTCGTAATTTGTGTGACCGACACCGGAAGCGGAATGTCGAGCGAGGTGCTCGATCATGCCTTCGAGCCCTTTTTCACGACAAAAGAGCCGGGGCACGGCACGGGACTCGGTCTCAGCCAGGTCTATGGCTTCGTCAAGCAATCCGGCGGGCACGTGAAGATCTACAGCGAGGTCGGCCACGGCACGAGCATCAAGATGTACTTCCCTCGTTATCTCGGCACGAGCCGGGCGCCTGCCAACGAGCCGGAAGACGTGTTGCCCGAAGGCGAGAAGATTGAGACCCTTCTCGTTGTCGAGGATGATGCCGACCTCAGGGCCTATGTGTGCGATGTCCTGCGCGACCTCAATTATCGCGTCCTCTCCGCGCCGAGCGCTCAAGGCGCTCTGACGATTCTGCTCCAGGAGGAGCCGAGAGTGGATCTGCTTCTAACCGATGTCGTCATGCCCGGAATCAACGGTCGCGAGCTCGGGAGACGGGCGCAGCAGATTCGGCCGGGACTCAAGACTCTTTATATGACCGGATATTCCAGGAACGCCGTCGTCCACCAGGGCCGCCTGGATGAAGGGGTCGATGTTCTCGAGAAGCCCGTCTCGCAAGCGAAGCTGGCGCTGCGTGTGCGCGAGATCCTAGACCGGCCGGCCAAGGAATGAAGGTCACTTTCGGACGTCATCTCGCGCTTTCCCGACGACGAAGATGTGCCAAGTCGTCAGAAACATCGCAGCAACGAGCGGGCCGATGACGAACCCGTTCGCTCCGAACGTCGCAAGGCCGCCCAGCGTGGCAAGCAGCACGACATAGCTCGGCATCTGGATCGACTGGCCGACCAGGATCGGGCGGAGAAAATTGTCCGCAAGGCCGATCACGAAGGTGCCGAAAGCGAGCAGGATGAGGCCCTTCGTGACCGAACCTGCAACAAGCAGGTAAAGCGCAACCGGAACCCAGACCAGCGCGGAGCCGAGCACCGGCAGCAGCGAGAGCAGCGCCATCAGTGCGCCCGCCAGCAGCGGCGCTGTGAGGCCGAGCAGCCAGAAGATGAGCCCGCCGAGCGCTCCCTGTATCAAAGCGACGAGAACGATGCCCTTGATCGTTCCACGAACCGCCAGGGTGAAGACATCGAGAATTTCGGCGGTATGGCTCGGGCTCAGCGGGAGCGCCTCGCGAATGCGGGCATTGAGCTCGTCACCGTCGCGCAGCAGGAAGAACAGCAGGTACAGCATCACGAGCAGGCTTGCGACGAACTCCAGCGTCACCTGACCGATGTTGATCGCGTGCCCGGCCAGCTGTTGGCCGGCCGGGACGACCAGACCCGACAGGCGTTCCCTCAGGGCCGAAAGATCGATGCCGGCCAGGCGGTCCCCGAGCGACGCAGCCCAGGCGGGCAGCGCGGATTTCAGCTGCTGCAGGGGATGAGCCAGGCTGATCTCCCCGCTCTGAACGCGCTGATACAGCTCCCCGCCCTGGTCGATCAGCGACGCGATGATGATCGCCACGGGGATCAGGACCATGACGACCACCACGATGACGGTGGCGAGGGCGGCAAGGTTGTGCTTTTCGGGCACGGATTTCAGGACCCGCCGATAGAACGGGGCGAAGATGATGGCCAGCAGCGTGGCCCACAACACGGCACCGGAGAACGGCCAAAGCACCCAGACGAACGCGACGGAGATCGCGCCGAGCAGGATGAGGAATGAACGATTCTCCGATGTTCTCACGTGTTCGCCAGCTCTTCGCTCGTTCGCCAGATGATGTCCGTAGCACAACATCGTGGCGGAGCGGCAGGTCCTCACCTGCCCGCTTTCGCGATCCAATCCGCAAGCGTGATGCGACCTGCGAAGGTGGCGGGGCCCGAGCCGCCGGCCTTGTAGACGAAGGCCTCGCCTTCCCCGACGTTGCCGGCGTCCTTGCCGAAGGCATCGGCGATGTTGGTCTTGTGGGTGACCAGGACGGTGTTGGTGCCGGCCTGCGGCGGCGCATCGACGAGCTGACGCACGGCCTGCCCGGCCTTGGTATTGGCGCCGGTCGGGTTTGCCATTCCCGATGCGCTGGCGTTGCTGCTGTCGGTCAGGGCATCGACCGGCTTGACCTCACGGCCGGAGATCAGCTTGCCGGCTTCGACCGCGCGGTTCAGGCGGCTGGTGTAGACGTCGCCGATGGGGATCGCGAGGTCCTTGACCGCCGTCCCGATCTGGCGCGCCGCGTCCCTGCCCTTCTCGCTGAGCTGACGCTGGGCACTCATGTCGTCGAACTTGAAGGGATAGACATCCTTCTGGCTGTCGTCAGTCGCGGGTGTGTCGGAAGATCAGGACGTAGCCGCCCTGCTTCAGCGACGAGATGAGGTCCGGTGTGTCGGCGGCTGCGTGGCGGGAGATTCCAGCCAGGAGAACAATCAGGGCGAGGCGGCAAAGCACGTTCATGCGCAAAATCCTTTGGTTGCAAAATGCCCCCGGAGTGATCGTGACGCGCAACGCGCTCGATTTCAATTGCGATCGTCAGACGAGATCAGGTTCCCGTGAGATCCGGAGCCGTCTGGTGCCGGGACGCGGCAAGGCCCGCCAGCGCCTCCTCGAGCTTCTCACGGTCGACCGGCTTGATCAGAAATCCGTTCATGCCTGCCTCGAAGCAGGCATAACGATCCTCCACCAGCGTGTTGGCGGTGAGCGCCAGGATCGGCGTCTGGGAATCGCCCAGCGCGGCCTCGTGCGCGCGGATGCGCTTTGTCGCCTCGATGCCGTCGAGCTGCGGCATCTGGATGTCCATCAGCACGAGATCGTAGGGCGTGCCGGCCGATGAGGCGGCGAGCCAGGATTCCAGCGCGGCCTCGCCATGGACGGCAATGACGACGCGGTGGCCGAGCTTGGTCAGCAGCGAGCGCATCAGCAAGGCGTTGATTTCGTTGTCCTCGGCGACGAGGATCGACAGGCCTTTCGCTGGCGCGGGGCCGGCGGAGGCCGGTGGCGGCTCCGGCGCGAGATCGGGCGAGGCGACCTCCGGCGTCAGGGCAAGGCGTGCGGCGAGCGAGGCCGCGCGCAGCGGCTTCACCAGAAAGCCGGTGAAAGCCGGCGACAGCTTCTCGTGGCGCGAGCTCGACGTCAGCAGCACGAGGCGCTGCAAGGCATGCGCGCGGGCGGCCTCACCGAGCTGATCGGCTGCGGCTGGACCGATCGCCCGATCGATCAGCACCGCGTGCCAGGAGCGTTCCGGCAGCAATGCTTCGGCGACCGCCGCATCTGCAATCAGGCAGGTCTGGCTGCCCCAGCGTTCGAGGCGCCGGGCGATGAGCGAGGCTTCGATGCCGTCGGCGACGAGGAGCATCGACTTGCCGGTGAGGTCGGGACTCGGAAATGCGGTCTGCCCGGCGCCGCCTTGCGACGGCGGAAGCGGCACCGCGACCTCGAAGGTCGAGCCCTTGCCCGGCTCGCTCGTGAGCGTGATCCGGCCGCCCATGCGCTTGACGATGCGCTCGCTGATGGCGAGGCCAAGGCCGGTGCCGCCATAGGTGCGGGCGACGCGCTCGTCGGCTTGCTCGAATTCGCGGAAGATGCGCTGCTGGGCCTCGGCTGCGATGCCGATGCCGGTGTCGCGAACCAGGAAGCTGATCTCGTTCGGCCAGATGCCGGGCTCGACGATCAGTGCCACGCCGCCGCTGCTCGTGAACTTGATGGCGTTGCCGGCGAGATTGAGCAGCACCTGGCGCAGCCGCGCGGCGTCGCCGACCACTTCGAGCGGCAGGCGCTCGTCGACATAGGCGGCGATCTCGAGCGACTTCGCCTGCGCGCGCGGCGCGAGCAGCTCGGTGATCTCCTCGACCAGGGTCGAGAGCGCGAAGGGACGTTGATCGAGGTCGAGCTTGCCGGCCTCGATCTTGGAATAGTCGAGCAGCTCCTCGATTAGCGCCATCAAGGCTTCGCCCGAGGTCTTCACCGCCCTGGCATAAGTCGCCTGCTCCGGCGTCAGATCGGTGTCGAGCAACAGGCCGCCCATACCGATGATGCCGTTCAGGGGGGTGCGGATTTCGTGCGAGGCCATCGCCAGGAAGCGCGACTTGGCGCGGTTGGCGGCGTCGGCCTGGTCGCGCGCGTCGGACAATGCGCGCTCGGTCTCGGTGCGGTCAGTGACGTCGCGTCCGACGCTCTGCAACTCGGCGGGCTGGCCGGCATCGAGGCGGACATAGCCCTCGCGCCAGGCGATCCATCGCGCGCCGAGCGGGGTTGCGATCTTCTGGTCGTGGATGCGCGTGCCGCTGCTCTCGCGGGCACTGTCGCCCTGCTCCAGCACGTCGAAATCGAAGCGCGTGCCGACCAGCGCGCTGCGCGCCTGTCCTGCGAGCGCGCAATAGGCGTCGTTGGCAAAGCTGATGCGGCCGTCGGTAGCGCGCAGCACGATCAGGTCGCCCTGCTGCTCGAACAGGCTGCGGGCGCGCTCTTCCGCTTCCTTCAGCTCCCAATTGCGGTCGATCAGGGCTTCGTTGTGGGCGGCGAGCGTCCGCAGCTGCTTGTTGACGAAGCGCAGGCGCATGCTCAGCGTCGCAAGGCCGAGGCAGGCGAGCGCAAACAGGAAGCTGGCACCGATCGCAAAGGTATGGGGATCGTAGCCGGAATTGTCGGACCGGCTGCCGGAGACGAAACCATAGGCGCCGCCGAACGTCGCCGAGAAGATCATGAAGGAGCGGATCGCGAAGGCGAGCCTCGGATGCCGTCGCCTGAAACGACGCATGCGCACCTTGATCCGGAACGTCCGACCCATCGCAACCGACCCTTGCCTGAAATCCCCGCCGCCGCGTGCGACGATGGCCCGCCGACCTTGCGAACAAATTGCGGCGGTGGCGCCGCCTCCGAACAGGGTTGACGAGACGTTAACGGGTCAGAGCATGATCCGGAAAAGTGTGCAGCGGTTTTCCTTCGCGACAAACGCGGGACGCGTTTGCGCGGAGATCATGCTCAAACACAAAGCTCTAAAGCGATGCCGCCTGGAAGCGGCCGTGGCCGCCGCGGGCGCCGACGATCAGCGCAGCCGCCTCGCGCGGCGAGAACGTCTTTGAGCGCACATAGATGCGGTAATCCGCCGGTCCTTCGCTGGAGAGATAGACCACCTGGCCGCCGTCGACCGGCTGCGCGGCGATCGAGACGAGACGCGTCGAAGGGCTGGCCTGGCAGGTGTCAGGCTCGGAGCCGAGGCCGTCGTCGACCACGGCAAAATCCGCGGCGTCGGCATCCTCGGTGATCTGGACCCGCACCGTGGCCTGCGCGGGATCGTCGGTGAAGGCAACATGCACACCGGCGGTCCAGAACAGCGAGGTGAGCTCGACCGATGTGTCGCCCAGCGCGATGCAGGGATGCGACACCGATCCGATCTCGGCGCGGGCGAACACCGCAGCCGCCAGCACGGGAACAGCCGAGGCCAGGAACTTGAAACGCAACATGACGCTCTACTCGCTAGGCCCCGGGGAACTCACAACCGAAACGCGTCGGGCCTTATGGTTTGTAGAGCGTAAAGGAAAGTCGTTACCGCCGGGTTGATGCGCGGAATGATCAAGCCAGCTGGCGCACATCCTCCGCGAGTGCGCGGTAGGACAGCGCTTCGGCGAGGTGCAGCCGGCCGATCTTGTCGGCATGGTCGAGGTCGGCCAGCGTGCGCGCCACCCGCAGCACGCGGTGATAGCCGCGCGCCGACAGGCGCATGGTCTCGGCGGCGTCGCGCAGCAGCTTCTGACCCTGCGCGTCCGGCTTTGCGATCTCCTCCAGCACGGAAGCGGGGGCTTCGGCATTGGTGCGGACATGGGGCAGGCCTGCATCTGCATAGCGCGCCAGCTGGATGTCGCGCGCCGCCGCGACGCGGGCGGCGACCTCGGCCGATCCTTCCGACGGCGGCGGCAGGATCAGGTCGGCGGCGGTCACCGCCGGCACTTCGATGCGCAGATCGATGCGGTCCATCAAAGGACCGGAGATGCGCGCCTGATAATCGGCGGTGCAGCGGTCGATGCGGCCGCGCTTACAGGCATAGCCGGGCTCGAACGCATTGCCGCAGCGGCAGGGATTCATCGCCGCGACCAGCATGAAGCGGGCAGGGTAGGTGACGCGGTGATTGGCGCGCGACACCGCGACCTCGCCGTTCTCCAGCGGCTGGCGCAGCGAATCCAGCACGCGCGGATCGAACTCCGGCAATTCGTCGAGGAACAGCACGCCTTGATGCGCCAGCGAGATCTCGCCGGGCTTGGCGCGCGCGCCGCCGCCGGTGAGCGCGGCCATGCTGGCGGAATGGTGTGGCGAGCGGAACGGGCGCCGCGCCGTCAGCGCGCCGCCTTCGATCTCGCCGGCGACCGAGGCGATCATCGAGACCTCGAGCAGCTCGCTCGGCGACAGCGGCGGCAGGATCGAGGGCAGGCGCGCGGCCAACATCGATTTGCCCGCGCCCGGCGCGCCGATCATGAGCAGGTGGTGCCCACCGGCGGCCGCGATCTCCAGCGCGCGCTTGGCGCTTTCCTGGCCCTTGATGTCGCGCAGGTCGAGCGTCGAGGCGGCGGCCTCGTGCACCTTCGGCGTCGGCCGCGACAGCACCTGGGTGCCCTTGAAATGGTTGGCGATCTGGATCAGCGAGTGTGCGGCAATGATCTGGATGTCCGGGCTCGCCCACGCCGCCTCGGAGCCGCAGGACGCCGGGCAGATCAGTCCTTCCTCGCGCATATTGGCGCCGATCGCGGCGGGAAGGACGCCGGCCACCGGCGCGATCGAGCCGTCGAGACCGAGCTCGCCGAGCACGGTGAAGCCGGTCAGCGCATCCGGCGGGATGGCGCCGATCGCGGCCATCAGCCCGAGCGCGATCGGCAGGTCGTAATGGCTGCCCTCCTTCGGGAGGTCGGCCGGGGCCAGATTGACGATGATCCGCCGCGCCGGCAGCGCCAGCCCCGAGGCGATCAGCGCCGAGCGCACCCGCTCGCGCGCCTCCGACACCGCCTTGTCCGGCAGGCCGACGATGGCAAAGGCCGGCAGGCCGGGCGCGACCTGCACCTGCACGTCGACCGCACGGGCCTCGATCCCCTCAAAGGCGACGGTAGAAACCCGCTGAACCATGCCGAACCAGCCTGCCCATTGCTGCAATTAGGGGTAGCAGAGCGCGGCCGTTTCCGCAAGAACAATACGGGAACAATCGCTTGGCGGCCCGTCAAATCCTAACCAGGCGTAAATGCGGTCCCGTCACTACGTCTCGAATGCCACCTTCTCTCCTCAGCACATTCCAACGAATGTCCGCTACTCCTAGGGCTGCGGGATGGGCCGTGGTCTAACGGGTGAAACAGTTCAAATGCTTGCAAATCGCCGGAGAAGCGAACGTCGGGTGTGCAGCCGCCTCGCCAAGATCCATTTTGGCGCGGGCTCGCTGCCGCGGGATTGCACGATCACGGATATTTCGGATGGCGGCGTGAAAGTGGTGGCGGAATTTCTGGAAGTGCCGCCGCAGTTCACCATCATCTTCGCGCCTGATTATTCCCGCCAATGCCGCCTGCGCTGGCGCATCGGCTGCGAATTCGGCGCCGAGTTCGTCGACTGAACCTCAACACGCGCGCCCTCCTTAACGGGACTTTAGCGTTAATCGGTAAGCATCTCTGATCAGTTGCCGAGTGATCAGAGTATGCCCAAGCGTTCGTTCCTCGCCTTTCCCCCGGCGGGATATCTGTGTTCCGCCGTCCTGATCCTCGCCCTCGGCGGCTGTCAGACGGCCGGCATCGACGACGTCACCGGTGCGCTCGGCGGCAAGCGGGAGTCCGCCGCCAAGCTTGACGGCAAGTCCGACAGCAAGGCCGACCCCACGCCGGAGATGGACGCACTTCGCGAGCGTTATCGCGCCAAGCCGAGCGATCCCGCCATTGCTCTCGAATACGGCAAGGCGCTGCGTGGCAGCGGCCAGCGCGCGCAGGCGGTCGCAGTGCTGGAGCAGGCCGTGCTCGCCCGTCCCGGCAACAAGGCGCTGCTCGCCGGCTACGGCCGCGCGCTCGCCGACAACGGCAATTTCCAGCAGGCCTTCGACGTCCTCGGCCGGGCGCATTCGCCCGAGGATCCCGATTGGCGCATCCTGTCGGCGCAGGGCGCTGTGCTCGACCAGCTCGGCCGCAACGAGGAAGCCCAGCAATATTACGCCGCGGCGTTGAAGATCGTGCCGAACGAGCCGACCGTGCTGTCCAATCTCGGCCTGTCCTACATGCTGCAGAATAATCTATCGAAGGCCGAACAGGTGCTCGGCCGCGCCCATCAGCGCAATCAGAACGATGCGCGGGTCCGCGCCAATCTGGCGCTCGTGCTGGGATTGCAGGGTCGCGAGGCCGAGGCCGAAATCCTCGTCAAGGCAGATCTGCCGCCGGACCAGGCCGCGGCCAAAGTCGCGGCGCTGAAGCAGCTGCTGGCGAAAAAGCAGCAGCGGGCGGACAGGTAGTCCGCCCTAGAGCATGATCCGGACCCGAAGGGCCGCGTCAGCGCAAAGTGTGAAGCGGTTTTCCGAAAAGATCATGCTCAAATAAGCTACGCCTAAGACGCCTTGCGATGCGGGGCCGAGCTGCGTCCCGACTTGCCCTTCAGCTTCTTCAAAAGCGGCTCGAGCAGCGAGCGCTTTGGCTTCTTCACCTCGCCGCGGCCGGCGAGGCGGTTCGCCATGTTCTGAAACAGAACGGTGGTGCGGTGGGTCCTGGAGACCTCCGCGATCATCTGGCCGTTATTGGCCGCGGTCGAGAACAGTTTCGAATCGAACGGGATCACCGTGATCGGCTGGCTCTCCATGGTCTTGGCGAAGGCCTTGACCTCGATCTCCGCGCGCTTGTGCATGCCGACCTGGTTGAGGCAGTACAGCGGCGGCCGGTCGTTCGGTCGCGCCGCCTTCAGCACGCTCAGCATGTTTTTGGTGTTGCGCAAGTTGGCGAGATCGGGCTCGGCCACGATCACGATGTCGTCGGCGTTCACCAGCGCGCGGCGGGTCCAGCCGGACCATTGATGGGGAACGTCGAGCACGATGCAGGGCGTCGTCATGCGCAGCGTGTCGAACACTGCGTCGAAGGCTTCGGCACTGAAATCGTAGACGCGGTCGAGCGTGGCGGGCGCCGCCAGGAGGCTGAGGCGATCGGTGCATTTGGCGAGCAGGCGCTCCATCAGCGCCGTGTCCGGCCGGTCCTGCGACAGCACCGCATTGGCTATGCCCTGCACCGGATCCTGATTGTAGTCGAGGCCCGCGGTGCCGAAGGCGAGGTCGAGATCGATCACGACGGAATCGAGCGAAAGGTCGCGGGCGATGGTCCATGCCAGATTATGCGCGACGGTGGACGCGCCGACGCCGCCCTTGGCGCCGACCACCGCAATGACGCGGCCGGTGATGATGGCCTCGGAGGCCGAAAACAGGCTGCAGATCGAGCGGACCACGTCGATCGTCTCGACCGGTCCGACTACGTAATCGTTGACGCCGCGGCGCACCAGCTCGCGATAGGGCGCGGTGTCGTTGGGGCTGCCGATCACGACCACGCGCGTGCCGGGATCGCAGACGCCGGCGAGATCGTCCAGTCCTTCGAGGATGTCGCGCGTGCCGTCGGACTCGATGACGATCACGTTCGGCGTCGGCATCGATTCATAGGCTTCGATCGCCGCGGCGAGGCCGCCGTCCTTGGCGCTGAGATGGGCCTTGGCGAGCCGGCGATCCTGGCCAGCCGCCGTCACCGCCTTGAGCGTCTGCTCGGTCTCGCAGAAGGCTTGCACCGAAATGCGCGGAACCGGCGCGATGTGTTCCTCGGGATGCTGCGGATCGTCCGCGTCTTCGTCGTGGATGCCTGTCATTTGGCGGTATCGCTGAGTTTGGCCTTGTCGGATTCTGGATAGGTGGTGGTCGTCGTCGTGCCCTTGCGATAGCGATCGAACGCGATGTCGCGCCGTGCGGTATAGGCGGGCGTCTCGGCGCGCGGTTGCTCGAGGTCAGCCGGGTTGTCGATCATCGCGGCGAGATTGCGCTGGCTGGCGCAGCCCAGATTGAAATAGGGGCGGTTCTCGGTGTAGCCGGGGTTGAGGATGTTGGGGCCGACGTCTTCGGGCCACAGCCCGCAGGGGCCGGCGACCGCGGTGATCTTGGAATAGCTCAGGCGGATGGTGGGCAGCAGCCCGGGATCATCAGGGCGATAGGGCCGCTGGACGATGGCGCGCGACGGCACGCCGCCGGACGTGAGCACCGAGCGGATCTCCTGATAGGTTGCGGCGGCCGCGCGCGAATTGGCGGTGTCGACCGGCACATCGACGACGACCGAGCCGGTGCCTTCGCGCATCCAGTCCCGCGCGATGCCCGCGACGTCCGAATGCTGCGCAGCCGAGAGGCCGCCTCTGCTCTTGCCGACGAAGATCACGATCGACTTCTTGCCTTCCTGCACCGCAATCGGATGGCGCTGGCGATAATCGGTCGGCACCGTCTGGGTGACGATCTCGGTGGTGTTGCAGGCGCCGAGCATGACGGAGAGGCCCGTCAGTGCCAGTGCGAGCCGCAAATTGCGACGTCGATCGGCTGATGTTGTCGTCATCCCCTGATCCCTCCTGCCCCTGCCTTGCCCGGTCCCCAAACCGTTCGTCTCAGTCGATGATGAAGCCGAAATCGCCCGGCGTGCCGGCCACCGGATCGACACGGCTCGCGATGCCATAGAGGCGGTTGACCCTGCCGAGCAGCGCCCTCTGTGCGTCCGAGGCCGGCGCGAAGCCGTCGTCGGGCCGCGACAATTCCTTCTGAGCGACCGCGCGCACCACGTAAGGCGTCACGATCACCATCAGCTCGGTCTCGTTGTTGACGAAGTCCTGGCTGCGGAACAGCGCGCCGATGATCGGCACCTGGTCGACACCAGGCAGTCCGTTGATCGCCTGCTTGGTCTGCTGCTGGATCAGGCCGGCCATCGCCATCGAGCCGCCCGAGGGAATTTCCAGGGTGGTTTCGGCGCGGCGGGTCTGGATCGAAGGAATGGTGATCGAGTTGGTCGAGCCCGCGGACACCGACTGCGTCAGCGTAATCGAGTTGGTGTTCGACAGCTCCGAGACCTCGGTCATCACGCGCAGGCTGATGCGGCCTTCGCTGAGCACGACCGGGGTGAAGTTCAGGGAGATGCCGAACTTCTTGTAGGTGACCTGGGTGGTACAGACGTGGGTGACCGGATCGCAGGCATAGCCCCCGGGAATCGGGAATTCGCCGCCAGCGACGAAAGTGGCGGATTCGCCCGAGATCGCGGTCAGGCTCGGCTCGGCCAGGGTCCGCATGACGCCGGCGCTTTCCATTGCCCGCATCGTGGCGTTGACGGTGGCGACGCCCTTGGCGAGGCCGGTGACGCCGAGCCCATTGCTGCTGACGATCGGTCCGCCAGAGACTGAGAACGGGTTGGAATTGTTGAAGTTCACCACCGCCGTGCCGGCATTCAGGCTGGCGCTGAGATCGACGCCGAGTTGCTTGACGATGTCGCGGCGGACTTCGCCGACCACGACCTTGAGCATGACCTGGTCGCGGCCGCGCACGACGATGTTGTTGACGACCTTGTCCGCGCCGCCGACCAGCTTTGCGGCGACGTCGCCGGCCTGCTGGGCCTCGACCGGGCTCGACACCGAGCCGGTCAGCATCACGCTGTCGCCGACGCCCTCGATCTGGACGCCCGGCAGCGACTGGCGCAGCGCCGAACGCATGCCGTTGAGGTCGCGCTTCACCGCGATGTCATAGGAGGCGACTTGCTGGCCATCGGCCGCGAAGAACACGACGTTGGTCTGGCCGACCTGGCCGCCGATGATATAGGCGCGCTGGGCCGAGCGGATCACCGCATTGGCGATCTTGGGATCGGCCACCAGCACGTCCTTGACCTCGCGCGGCAGGTCGATGACGACGGACTTGCCGATGCCGAGCGACAGAAAGCGCGACCGCGCCGGTGCGATCGTCCCAACCGACGATAAGCCGAGATCCGACGCCTGCATCGGCGCCTGGTCGCCGACCGGCGCTTCCGCGGCAGCGACGACGCCGGGAGCCGCGAGCAGCCCCAGCATCAACATCGTCCCCGCCAGGACCGAGCGCGCGCGCTTCCCCCGAATGCGCAGGCCCGTCCGATCACCCCCGTAGTTCATGCTGTCCCCATCACTTCTGTGACGTCAGTTGCCGTGCCTGGACGCCGTAACGGATTACGTTCACGCCGCCCGGGCGCTTGATCGCCTGGTCCTCGGGCGTGCCGTCGACTGCGTTGGCATCGACGATGCTGCGCAGCGCGAGTGTCAGAGTGCCGCCCTGGCGTGCGGCCGAAAGCGTGGCGATCTGGTCGGGCCGCAGCTCGAGCGTGACGGTCTTGCCGACCACCGCGTTCTGGCCCTCCTTTTCCTTCGGGGCCTGGTCGATCGCGAGCACTCGGATGTTGGTGAGAATGACCTCGGACAGGATGAGGTCGTTGCCGCCGGTCGGGCCGTTGGTGTTGCCGCCGTCCGGATTCTTCAGCCGGCGGGTCAGGACGATGTCGACGCGGTCATTCGGCAGGATGAAGCCGCCGGCGCCGGTCTCGGCTGAAATCTCGGTGGAGACGGCACGCATCCCGGACGGCAGGATCGCGGCCATGAAGCCGGAGCCTTCGGCCTTGACCAGCTTCTGCTCGCGGATCGGCTCGCCCTGCATCAACGGCACGCGCGCGATCGATCCCGCGATCTGCGCCGGTGCCTCGGGCCTGCCGTCGCGGCGGATGAAGGCGCTGCTGGCGGTGGCCGCGGGCCAGGCCTGCCATTGCAGGTCCTCGGGCTTCACGGCCTGGCCGAGCTGGATGTCGTTCTTGGCGATGAGGACCTCGACCGTCGGCAGCTTCTCGGCGACGGGCAGGACGGCCGCGGGCGGATTCTGATAGCCGCTCGCCAGATATGCAGCGACGCCGCCGGCGCCGAGAGCGATGACGAGAACGACAATGCGTGCGGTATTCATACGCTTCTACTCTTACGCGGGGCACTCGAACCGCACCTGGCGTGTTCCCCCGCGTCGATGAGTAGGGAGCAAAAGTATAAGGGGTGTTGCGAGGCCGAACGCGATCGCCGGCCGCGATGCTGGTTTTCGGCAGATGGTGAACGCGGCGTTATTGGGTCGGCCAACGGCCCCGTAGTTTCACCTACGCGGGCACGTACGTTCGCACGACGCGCGCGGCGTCATGGTGAATACGTCGTTAGCGTGCGAGGTGGCCGCGAGCGTCGTCCATAGCCGGGATGGAGAGCAAGCGTAATCCGGGGGCCAGTGCAAGTGGGGGGCGTCTCAGATTCGCTAACGCCCCATCCGGGCTGCGCGCAGAGCTCTACTTCTTCCGCTTCGCTTCGATCACGTCCCAGATCTTCGCCGCGACATCCGGGCCGCCGAGCCGTGCGATGGCGCGGATGCCGGTCGGTGAGGTCACGTTGATCTCGGTGAGATTGCCGTTGATGACGTCGATGCCGACGAACAGCAGGCCGCGCTCGCGCAGCGCCGGGCCGACCGTGGCGCAGATCTCGCGCTCACGCGGGGTGAGCTCGGTCTCATGCGCCGCGCCGCCGCGCACCATGTTGGAGCGGAGGTCGTCGGCGGCCGGCACGCGGTTCACCGCGCCGGCGAACTCGCCGTCGACCAGGATGATGCGCTTGTCGCCGTGCTTTACCTCGGGGATGAATTGCTGGATCACCCAGGGCTCCCGGAACGTCACCGAGAACATGTCGAACAGCGAGCCGAAATTCATGTCCTGCGGCATCACGCGGAACACCGCCGCGCCGCCATGGCCGTGCAGCGGCTTCATGACGACCGCGCCGTACTTGTCGCGGAACGCATTGATCTCATCGAGGTCGCGCGAGATCAGCGTCGGCGGCATCAGCTGCGGAAAATTCATGACGAACAGCTTTTCCGGCGCGTTGCGCACCGAGGCGGGATCGTTGACGACCAGCGTCTTCGGATGGATGCGCTCCAGGAAATGCGTCGAGGTGATGTAGGCGAGGTCGAACGGCGGATCCTGGCGCAGCAGCACCACGTCGAACCCGTTCAGCGCCTCGCGCTTGGGCTCGCCGAGGGTGAAATGGTCGCCTGGCTCATCGCGCACGGTCAGGAGCTGAACCGGTGCGACCAGCTCCTCGCCGACCATCGAGAGCTTGTCGGGCGTGTAATAAGACAGGCCATGGCCGCGCTTCTGCGCCTCCAAGAGCAGCGCGAAGGTGGAATCGCCCTTGATGTTGATGCGGGCGATGGGGTCCATCTGGACGGCGACGTTCAGTTTCATGGGCTGCCTTTCAGGTCGAGGCGTCGAATGCCGCCAACACATGGCGCGGAAGCGAGCGCGGCGCAATCAGCATGGCGTCGAATCGCAATTCGAATTCGGCATGCTCGGGATGCGCTGCGAGCCAGCCTTGGGCGGCGTCGATGATGCGCTGCTGCTGGCGCGGCGTCACGGCGAATGCGGCCTCGTCCAGCGTGGCGCGGGCCTTGACCTCGACGAAGGCGATCAGGTTGCGGCGCCGCGCCACGATGTCGATCTCGCCATGCGGCGTGCGGTAACGTTTGGCGAGAATGCGGTAGCCCTTGGCCATGAGGTAGGCGGCGGCACGACTCTCCGCGGAAATACCGGTCTGGAACGCTGCGACGCGCTCGGGCGACGCGACCTTCGGTTCCGCAGGAATCTCAGTCTTCGCCATCGCTGCCCCGCGAATCCTTTGCGAGCTCGAGCGCGCGGGCATAGACCTCGCGGCGCGGCCGGCCCGACAACGCGACCGCGTGCGCCACGGCATCCTTGACGCTGTGCGCGGCAAGCTGCTCGCGCAACAGACTATCGAGCGCGTCCGATGTCAGAACCTCGGCGTCGGCCGCGGGCGGAGCGATCACCAGCACGAATTCGCCGCGTGTCTCCAGCGTTGCAGCCTCGCGCGCCAGCTCGCTCAGCGTTGCGCGCGAAATCTCCTCATGCAGCTTGGTCAGCTCGCGGCAGATCGCGGCCTCGCGCGGTCCCATGATCTCGGCGAGATCGGCCAGCGTATCCTGCACGCGGTTGCCTGACTCGAACATCACCAGCGTCGCGTCGATGCGGACGAGCTCGGTAAGACGGCTGCGCCGCGCGGCTGATTTCGCCGGCAAGAAGCCTTCGAAAAAAAAGCGGTCGGTCGGCAGCGCGGCGACCGACAGCGCGGCCAGCACCGAGGACGGGCCGGGCAGCGCATACACGGCATGGCCGGCGGCGCAGACCTCGCGCACCAGCTTGAAGCCGGGATCGGAGATCAGCGGCGTGCCGGCGTCCGACACCAGCGCGACCGAGCCGCCCTGCCCGAGAGCTTCCAGGATTTTGGGACGCGCGGCCTCCGCATTGTGCTCGTGATATGGCTTGAGCTGGGCCGTGATCGCATAGCGCTCGGTCAGGCGGCGCGTGATGCGGGTGTCCTCACAGGCGATGACGTCGACGCCGGCGAGCGTCTGCAGCGCCCGCAGGGTGATGTCGCCGAGATTGCCGATCGGAGTCGCGACCAGGTGGAGGCCCGGCGCGGCCTTCGGCGCCGCGAGCCGATGGACATCGATGGAGAAACCGCGCGAGGCGGCGTCTTGAGCTTCAGGCGTATTTATCGGGGCCGGCTTTGCGCGCATAATGGAGCCAACTTAGGCACGATCGCTAAGGCTGGGAACCGGCTCGCCGAAAAAGATCGTGCCCAAGGATCGTATCCGGGTGAGGGGCGAGGAACGGACGGGAATGTGATCGGTCGAGATCGCGCCGGGAGGCAGGAGGGGCCCTCGCGCCATATTCGCGACGGAAACGCCGCCTTGATGAGTGAATGAGTGACGGCGAAGAGTAGCCGGGACGGGATTGCGGCCGCGTTAAGCGATTGTTATCCTTTTGTTTTGGTTAACTATTTGCCGACACACTGCCTGAATCCGCGGCCTGTGTCGCGGAAAGCAATGTCGTGATCGGCCGGCGACGGCGGGTCGGAAGAGAAGCTGCCATGGTCGGCCCGCGTCATCCAAAGTCTCACCTTCCGGGGTCCCGATCGCCAGGGGCGACCCGGCGGACTGCGCTCGGCCTGTTGCTCGGCGCGCCCGTGCTGTCGGCCTGCGCCGGCGTGCAGCAAAGCCTCAGCCAGTTCTCCAACCCGTTCTCGAGCTCCGCACCGCCGGCCCAGCCGGCTGGCCCGCAGCAGCAGGCGACGACCGCCGGCACCGGCGGCGTGAAGGTCGGCCTGATCCTGCCACTCTCAGCTGCCGGCAATGCCGGGCTCGCCGCGCAATCGATGCGCAATGCCGCCGAGATGGCGCTGGCCGAGTTCCAGAACCCGAACATACAGCTCCTGATCAAGGACGACAATGGCAGCCCGCAAGGCGCGCAGGCCGGCGCGCAGCAGGCGGTCGACGAGGGCGCCGAGATCATTTTGGGACCATTGTTCGCACAGTCGGTGCCGGCGGTGGCGCAGGTCGCGCGCACGCGCGGCATTTCCGTGATCGCGTTCTCGACCGATTCCAGCATCGCCGGACGCGGCGTCTATCTGCTCTCGTTCCTGCCGGAGTCGGACGTCAACCGCATCGTCGAATATTCCGCCGGCATCGGAAAGCGCTCCTTCGCCGTGCTGGTGCCCGACAACGCCTATGGCAATGTCGTCGAGGCCGCGGTGAAGGCGGCGGTGCCGCGGCGGGCCGGGCGCATCGTCGCGTTCGAGAAATACGGCGCCGATCGCGCCACGCCGGCGCGCACCGTGGCGCAGCAGCTCGGCAGTGCGGACGCGCTGTTCATTGCCGATGACGGCGATGCCGTCGTGTCAGTCGCGGACGCCATGACTGCCGCGGGCGCGAACTTGCGCAACATCCAGCTGCTTGGCACCGGCCTTTGGGACAATCCGCGCGTCTATGCCAGCGCCGCGCTGCAGGGCGGCCTTTACGCCGCGCCCGATCCGGCCGGCTGGCGCGCCTTCTCCGGCCGCTACCGCACGAAATACGGCGCGGAGCCGATCCGCACCGCGACCCTTTCCTATGACGCGGTCGCGCTCGTTGCCGCGCTGGCCCGCACGCAAGGCGGCCAGCGTTTCTCCTCCGACGTGCTCACCAACCCCTCCGGCTTTGCCGGCATCGACGGCCTGTTCCGCTTCCGTGCGGATGGCACGAATGAACGCGGGCTCGCCGTCATGAAGGTGACGCAAGGCGGCGGCGTCGCCGTGGCGGGCTCGCCGAAGAGCTTTGGGGCGTAGCTCGGTGCTGTAGGGTGGGCAAAGGCGCTCTTGCGCCGTGCCCACTATCTCTTTCGATAATGAAAGTTGCGTGGGCACGCTTCGCTTTGCCCACCTACGAGAGTTCCTTACGCAGCCAAATCCGCGACCACGGCATCCAGCACCGGAAAACCGCTGCTGGTCACGCGCAACCGTCCCGTTGCATCCACCGTGATCGCGCCTTCCTCGCGCAAGAGCGCGATGCGGCGGGGGTCGAGCGGGCGGCCGGCGAGGGCCTTGTAGCGTTCGGGATCGATGCCTTCGGCGAGCCGCAATCCCATCAGCAGGAATTCGTCGGCGCGTTCCTCGCTGTTGAGGAGCTCGTCGCTGACGACACCGTCGCCGTTGGTCTCGACCCGCATCAGCCAGGCCTCGGGACGCTTCTCGGTGGCGGTGGCGTGCCTGATCCCGTCGATGTCGAGGCGGCCATGTGCGCCGGGGCCGATGCCGGCATATTCCTCGCCGCGCCAGTACACCAGATTGTGCCGGCACTCGGCGCCGCGCCGCGCGTGATTGGAGATCTCGTAAGCGGGCAGCCCGAGCTTGTCGCAGGTCTCCTGCGTGACGTCGTAGAGCGCGCGGGCGACCGCTTCGTCCGGCGTCTTCAGCTTGCCGGCCTGGTGCAGGCCGAAGAAAGGCGTGCCTTCCTCGATGGTCAATTGATAGAGCGACAGATGCTCGGCCGCTTCATCGATGGCGTGCCGCAGCTCGCCCGCCCACATCGCCGGCGTCTGGTCGGGGCGGGCGTAGATCAGGTCGAACGAATAGCGGTCGAACGCGCGGCGCGCGATGGCGACGGCATCGAGCGCTTCGCGCGCGCTGTGCATGCGGCCGAGCGCTTTGAGCGAGGCGTCATCGAGCGCCTGCACGCCGAGCGAGACGCGGTTGACGCCGGCGATGCGATAACCGGCAAAGCGCGTGGCTTCGACGCTGGTCGGGTTCGCTTCCAGCGTCACCTCGACGTCGCCTGCGACGGTCCAGTGCTTGCCGATCGCGTCTAACACCGCGCCGACGGTGGCGGGCTGCATCAGTGACGGCGTGCCGCCGCCGAGGAAGATCGAGGTGACCTCGCGGCCGGGCGCGCGTTCGGCGGTCGTTGCGATCTCGCGCGCGAAGGCGGCGGCAAACCTCGCCTCGTCGATCGCGGCATGGCGGACATGGCTGTTGAAGTCGCAATAGGGGCACTTCGACAGGCAGAACGGCCAGTGCACATAGACGCCAAACGCATCCTTGTTAGCGCGGCTCAAGGCAGATCTCCGCCAGTTTCCGAAAAGCGCGGGCGCGGTGCGACAGGCCGAGGCCGAGCGGCGGCAGGCCGTGCTTCTCGATGCTGGTCATCTCGCCGAAGGTGCGGCTGTGCCCGTCCGGCAGGAACATCGGGTCGTAGCCGAAGCCGGCCGTGCCGCGCGGTGGCCAGATCAGCGTGCCGTCGACGCGCGCCTCGACCTCCTCGCGATGATCGTCGGGCCAGGCCACGCAAAGCGCGGAGACGAAGTGGGCCTTGCGCTTGTCCGGCGTGGTGGCGCCGCGCTCCTGCAGCAGGCGCTCGATCTGCGCCATCGCCGCGTTGAAATCCTTGGATGGACCGGCCCAGCGCGCGCTGTAGATTCCCGGCGCACCGTCGAGTGCGTCGACGACGATGCCGGAATCGTCGGCGAAGGCGGGAAGCTTGGTCGCCTGCGCTGCGGCGACCGCCTTGATCGCAGCGTTGCTGCGGAAATCGTTGCCGGTTTCCTCGGGCTCGGGGAGGCCAAGCTCGCCTGCCGACACCGCCTCGATCCCGTACGGCGCGAGCAGCTCCTTCATCTCGGCGAGCTTGCCGGGATTGTGAGTGGCGATGACGAGCTTGTCGGTGATTCGGCGGTGCATGGGCCTATTGACTACGCCACGGCCAGTTTCTGCAAGTCCACCAGACGCGCAATGCCCTTCTGCGCCAGGGCGATCAGCTTCAGGAACTCGTCCTGCGTGAACGGCTCGCGTTCCGCGGTGCCCTGCACCTCGATGATGCGGCCATCGCCGGTCATGACGAAATTGGCGTCGGTCTCGGCTTCCGAATCCTCGGCATAGTCGAGATCGAGCACCGGCGTACCGTTGTAGATGCCGCAGGAGATCGCGGCGACGTTGTCGCGCATCACGTTGGCCTTCACCATGTTGCGCGCCTTCATCCAGTTGATGCAATCGGCAAGCGCCACCCAGGCGCCGGTGATCGAGGCCGTGCGCGTGCCGCCGTCGGCCTGGAGCACGTCGCAATCGACCGTGATCTGACGCTCACCGAGCGCTTCGAGATCGACGATGGTGCGAAGCGAGCGACCGATCAGACGCTGAATCTCGACGGTGCGGCCGCTCTGCTTGCCGGCGGAGGCCTCGCGGCGGGTGCGTTCGGAGGTGGCGCGCGGCAGCATGCCGTATTCGGCGGTGACCCAGCCGCGGCCCTGACCCTTCAGCCACGGCGGCAGGCGGTCCTCCAGCGTGGCGGTGACCAGCACATGGGTGTCGCCGAATTTCACCAGGCAGGAGCCTTCCGCATATTTGACCACGCCGCGCTCCAGCGTCACGGGGCGCAATTCGTCGGGCGCACGGCGGCTTGGCCGCATGGGAAATCTCCAAAACTCGCGGGAATAGGCTGTTCGCGGTGCTTGTAGGTGGGGCGGGGGTGGGCGGCAAGGGCTTATTCACCCCCTGACCGCCGGCCCGTAAACGCGACGCTTGTCAGAAGCGGCCCGGATGGACAAATTATAAGTATCTGAGAGGAGTTACCGTCTGTGGCCCATCACGATCCGATCCATCTGATCGCGCCGCGCGCAGGCCTTGCCCAGCTCAACGAGCGTTCCCGCGACATCTTTCGTCAAATTGTCGAAAGCTATCTCGCGACCGGTGAGCCGGTCGGCTCGCGCAACATTTCCCGCCTGATCGCCATGCCGCTGTCGCCGGCCTCGGTCCGCAACGTCATGGCCGATCTGGAACAGCTCGGCCTGATCTATGCCCCGCACACCTCGGCCGGCCGGCTGCCGACGGAACTGGGCTTGCGCTTCTTCGTCGATGCCCTGATGCAGGTCGGCGACCTCAACGAGGCCGAGCGGCAGGCGATCCAGAGCCAGCTCTCGTCCGTCGGCGAGGCGCAATCGGTCGAGGCGGCGCTGGACCAGGCCTTGATGCGGCTCTCCGGCCTGACCCGGGCGGCCGCCGTCGTGCTGACGCCGAAATCCAATGCGCGGCTGAAGCACATCGAATTCGTCCGCCTGGAACCGGAAAAAGCGCTGGTGATCCTGGTCGGCGAAGACGGCCAGGTCGAAAACCGCGTGTTGACGCTGCCGCCCGGAGTTCCCTCTTCGGCGCTGACGGAGGCCGGCAATTTCCTCAATGCGCGGATCCGGGGCCGTACCCTGGCCGAGGCGCGGCTCGAGCTCGAGACCGCACTCGGCGAGGCCCGTGCCGAGCTCGATCAGCTGACACAGAAAGTGATCTCGGCCGGCATCGCCAGCTGGTCCGGCGGCGAGAGCGAGGATCGCCAGCTCATCGTCCGCGGCCATGCCAATCTGCTCGAAGATCTGCATGCGCTGGAGGATCTGGAGCGGGTTCGGCTGTTGTTCGACGACCTCGAGACCAAGCGCGGCGTGATCGACCTGCTCGGCCGGGCCGAGACCGCCGAAGGCGTGCGCATCTTCATCGGCAGTGAGAACAAGCTGTTCTCGCTGTCGGGGTCGTCCACCATCATCTCGCCCTATCGGGATGCCGCCGGCCACATCGTCGGCGTTCTCGGCGTGATCGGCCCGACGCGGCTGAATTATGCCCGCGTGATCCCCACCGTGGACTACGCCGCCCGCATCGTCAGCCGCCTCTTGGGGGGCTGACCGGCCTTTCCGCCGATCACGGGCGCTTGATTTTCGCGAGTTTAGGCACGATATCCGGGCCAACATCCCTGAAACGAGTTCGAGATCAGAGCCGATGACCGAGCAAGACCGGCAACCCCAAGACACGACTGCAGCGACCGGCGAGCCCGTGGTGTCGAAACCCTACATCATGCCCGACGATCCCGAGCCGGGTTCGGTCGAAACCCTGCAAAAGGAAGCGGCTGAAGCGCGCGACCGCATGCTGCGGACGCTGGCCGAGATGGAGAATTTGCGCAAGCGCACCGCCAAGGAAGTCGCCGACGCCCGCCTCTACGGCATCACCGGCTTCGCGCGCGACGTGCTCGACATCGCCGACAATCTCCAGCGTGCACTCGATGCCGTTCCGGCGGAGGCGCGTGCTGCGGCCGATCCCGGCCTGGTCTCGTTGATCGAGGGCGTCGAGCTCACGGAGCGCGCGCTGCTCAACGCGCTGGAAAAACACGGCGTGAAGAAGCTCGATCCTCAGGGCCAGAAGTTCGACCCGAACTTCCACCAGGCGATGTACGAAGTGCCTGACGCGTCGGTGCCGTCGGGCACCGTGGTGCAGATCATGCAGGCCGGCTACACCATTGGTGACCGCGTGCTGCGCCCGGCGCTGGTCGGCGTCGCCAAGGGCGGCGCGAAGACTGCGCCCGCGGCGAACAACAACGAGTCGAGCAGCGCGGCGAATTGAGTGTTGGCGTCATTCCGGGGCTCGACGAAGTCGAGAACTATGGTGCGCAATGCGCACCTGAGAATCCATCGAACAGCAGAGACAACCGCACAATGGATTTCGGGCTCGCGCTGAAGCGCGCCCCGGAATGACGGAAGATGGCGCGCCGCCTACGCGCTCACCGCGATATCCGCAGACTGAATCCGCTTCACGCCCGCCTTGGCCATGTCGGCCCAGGCCTTGGCGAGCGAGCCCTGCGTGTCGATGCCGCGGCAGGCGTCTTCCACCACATAGACCTCGAAGCCCGCCTTGCGCCCGTCGAGCGCGGTCCAGGCGACGCAGAAATCTGTCGCAAGACCAGCGACGAAGACGCGCTTGATCTTGCGGCCCCTCAGGTAGCCGGCGAGCCCGGTCGAGGTCTTGCCGTCGGCCTCGAGGAAGGCCGAATAGCTGTCGACGTTCTTGTGAAATCCCTTGCGGATGATGAGCTCGGCGTGCGGGATCGACAGGTCCTTCGACAGCGCCGCGCCCTCGGTGCCCTGCACGCAATGGTCCGGCCACAGCACCTGCTTGCCGTAGGGCAGGTCGACCGTTTCGAATGGCTTCTTGCCGGAATGAACCGACGCAAACGAAACGTGGCCCGGCGTGTGCCAGTCCTGCGTCAGCACCACATTCGCAAATGCCTTCGAGATCTTGTTGATGACCGGCACCACCTGCTCGCCTTCCTTCACGGCGAGGCTGCCGCCGGGCAGGAAGCAGTTCTGCACGTCGATCACGAGCAGCGCGGACGCTTCGTCCGGCTTGATCGGTGCGGCCGCGAACAGCGCGGTTGGCGCGAGCGTCGCCAGCGCCGTCGTTCCAAGCATTGCCAAGACCTGTCGCCGAACCAGCATGTCTACCTCCCCTCCAGGATGATCCAACGGGAGGAAGCCTAGTTCCGTTCGTATACGAACAGAAGCCTGAAAATGCAGCCGGGCTGATGAGCAGTTGGGCTCTTAGCCCCAACATCATCGTCGCCCCCCGTGCGCAATTGCGCACCAGGCGGGGATGACATTGGAGGTGTTGAAGCGCCTCGGGCCCTACCCCTTCGGCTGAATCCCGTCGCGCACGGCGCGGAAGCGGGTGAAGGCGGCTTGCCATTGGTCGCGCGGGGCGCTGGCGATGATGCGCAATGATGCGCCGCCGCTCGAGAAGCGGATCCACTGCACCACCGTCACCGGGACCTTGTCCTTGCCGCTGACGCCGTCGATCCGGGTCTCGAAGCCTTGCTGGCCGTTGATGCGGATCGGCTCGGACATGGTGATGCGCGACTCGCGCACGCCGGGAATCTGGAGCGCCGCCTCCTGGGCGAAGCGGGCGCGGTCGTCGGCGGCTTGCGGGGTGGCGCCGATCAGGCCGAGGATCATGAACGGCCTCGCCTCGTAGCCCACGCTCTCATCGCCGTCGGCCAGGATGATGCTCGAGCCCGGTGCCAGGGTCTTGATGTCCTTGAAGTCGGCGAGATCGGTGATCTTGAACGGCAGCAGCGCGATCTGCTCCTCGGCCGAGACCTGCCTGCGGGTGGTGGCGCTCGCGAACATCTGTCGCACCGCCTCGTCCGTGTAGATCTTGGTCGCATTCTCCGGGATCTGTACCGCGACATAGCCGGAGAAGCCGGCGCCGGGCACGATCATCGAATAGCGCTTCACCGGGGTATCGCCGGCCTTGCCGCTTTCGGTGGTGAAATAGGCAAGGCCAGCGGGGGTCTCGACCTTG
Source organism: Bradyrhizobium sp. USDA 223 (assembly GCF_044909005.1). Classification (NCBI taxonomy): domain Bacteria; kingdom Pseudomonadati; phylum Pseudomonadota; class Alphaproteobacteria; order Hyphomicrobiales; family Nitrobacteraceae; genus Bradyrhizobium; species Bradyrhizobium sp. USDA 223. The sequence goes on along the minus strand of NZ_JBIYDR010000001.1, from coordinate 6,536,644 downwards.
TCCTGCTTGACGCCGCCCGTCCCGCCGGGATTGGAATTGAAGGCGCTCACGACCTCGCCATAGGCGGCCGGCGGCAGCTCGGTGACCAGCACCTTGACGTTGCCGTCCTCGCTCTCGAAGCCCGGAAAGGTCTTGGCCGTGCTGAGGCCGATCAACGGCACCATGCCGAGACGCAAGCCGGGTGGGAAAACGACGTCGGCGGCGAAGGCCGGAAGCGCTGTTACGGCGAGGAGGGCGAGCGCGGCGAGGGGGCGGATCAGCTTCATGGCCACTCTGATTGGTTCACATTGAGGCCGTTCGATGGTCGGCCACCGGGCCGCTTTGTCGCGCGAAGCAGCTGCGCCGGCTGTGCGGTCGGTCCGCCTTTTAGCCGGTTTGGCCTCGCCGCAACAGGGCGGGCGGGCTTGCGGGTGCGGGGGCTTGCCGAGGCCCGGACCTGTTAATAATTCCTCACCCGCAAGGGCGGTTGAGCCCGGATATCACCTTCCAAAACCCGATGTTTTAGCGGCAGAAACCTAGCTTCGGTCCTTGCGGGCCCCTCCCCCCCTCCTATATGAGCCTCAATCATCGCAATATCGCGGATGTTTGATCTTAGGGGGTTTCGGTTCGGGTGCCTCTTGGGCCCAGCCAACCTGCCGCAAAAAGAAGGATATCAGGACCATGGGAAAGGTCATTGGGATCGACCTCGGCACCACGAATTCGTGCGTCGCCGTGATGGATGGCAAGAACGCCAAAGTCATCGAGAATTCCGAAGGCATGCGCACGACGCCTTCGATCGTCGCCGTCACGGATGACGGTGAGCGCCTCGTCGGCCAGCCCGCCAAGCGCCAGGCCGTCACCAATCCCGAGCGCACCTTCTTCGCAGTGAAGCGCCTCATCGGCCGCCGCTACGACGACCCGATGGTCGAGAAGGACAAGAAGCTCGTTCCCTACAAGATCGTGAAGGCTTCCAACGGCGACGCCTGGGTCGAGGCCGACGGCCAGACCTACTCGCCCTCGCAGGTCTCGGCATTCATCCTGCAGAAGATGAAGGAGACCGCGGAAGCCCATCTCGGCCAGAAGGTCGAGCAGGCCGTCATCACCGTTCCTGCCTACTTCAACGACGCCCAGCGCCAGGCGACCAAGGACGCCGGCAAGATCGCGGGCCTCGAAGTGCTGCGCATTATCAACGAGCCGACCGCGGCCGCGCTCGCCTATGGTCTCGACAAGACCAAGGCCGGTACCATCGCGGTGTATGACCTCGGCGGCGGTACGTTCGATATCTCCATTCTCGAAATCGGCGACGGCGTGTTCGAGGTGAAGTCGACCAACGGCGATACCTTCCTCGGCGGTGAAGACTTCGACATGCGCCTCGTGGGTTATCTCGCCGACGAGTTCCAGAAGGAGCAGGGCATCAACCTGCGCAACGACAAGCTCGCGCTGCAGCGCCTGAAGGAAGCCGCTGAAAAGGCCAAGATCGAGCTGTCGTCGACGACGCAGACCGAGATCAATCTGCCCTTCATCACCGCGGATCAGACCGGCCCGAAGCATCTGACGATGAAGCTCACCCGCGCCAAGTTCGAGGCGCTGGTCGACGACCTCATCCAGAAGACCGTCGAGCCCTGCCGCAAGGCGCTGAAGGACGCCGGCGTCACCGCCGGTGAGATCGGCGAGGTCGTGCTGGTCGGCGGCATGTCGCGCATGCCGAAGGTCCAGGAAGTCGTGAAGCAGCTGTTCGGCAAGGAGCCGCACAAGGGCGTCAACCCGGACGAAGTCGTGGCGATCGGCGCTGCGATCCAGGCAGGCGTGCTCCAGGGCGACGTCAAGGACGTGCTGCTGCTCGACGTCACCCCGCTGTCGCTGGGCATCGAGACGCTGGGCGGCGTGTTCACCCGCATCATCGACCGCAACACCACGATCCCGACCAAGAAGAGCCAGGTGTTCTCGACGGCTGAAGACAACCAGAATGCCGTCACCATCCGCGTCTTCCAGGGCGAACGTGAAATGGCGGCCGACAACAAGATGCTCGGTCAGTTCGACCTGATGGGCATTCCGCCGGCGCCGCGCGGCATGCCGCAGATCGAGGTGACCTTCGACATCGACGCCAACGGCATCGTCAACGTCTCGGCCAAGGATAAGGCCACGGGCAAGGAGCAGCAGATCCGCATCCAGGCCTCCGGCGGCCTGTCGGAAGCCGACATCGAGAAGATGGTCAAGGACGCCGAGGCCAATGCCGAGGCGGACAAGAAGCGCCGCGAGGCCGTCACCGCCAAGAACGAGGCGGATGGCCTGGTGCATTCGACCGAGAAGGCTTTGGCCGAGCACGGCTCGAAGGTTGCCGAGAGCGAGCGCCGCGCCATCGAGGATGCCGTCAGCGACCTCAAGGAAGCGCTGAAGGGCGACGATGCCGAGGCGATCAAGGCCAAGACCCAGACGCTGGCGCAGGCTTCGATGAAGCTCGGCGAGGCCATGTACAAGCAGCAGGCCGAGGCCGACGCCAAGAAGGATGCGGCCAAGGACGACGTCGTCGACGCGGAATTCACCGAGGTCGACGACGACAAGAACAACAAGAAGTCCGCTTAAGCCCCGAGAGGGTGACGATGCGGACGGCTTGGACCCCACACACGCTACCGGCCTCCTCCCTCGCGGGGGAGGCCATCGTGTCGGGACGGGCGGGCCAAGACTCCTTTCAAGACTCCTTCAAAGTCGGCCCCGTTACGATCGATCAATTCCCAGCCGTTATTCTCAGCGCTGCCAGGCTGCTCTCTGCCGCAAGGTCGAAGGGCGCTCATTCCGCCGCATGTCAGCGTTGTTCCGCGCCAACTTGAATCGCGATTGGATAGACCGAGCTCATCATGTCCACGTCCACCAAGCGCTGCTATTACGAGACCCTCGAAGTCGAACGCGACGCCGACGAAGGCAAGCTGAAATCGTCGTTCCGCAAGCTGGCGATGAAATTCCATCCCGACCGCAACCCCGGGGATGAGACCAGCGAAGTCAAGTTCAAGGAAATCAACGAGGCTTACGAGGTCCTGAAAGACAAGGACAAGCGCGCCGCCTATGATCGTTACGGCCACGCCGCGTTCGAGCAGGGCGGCGGCTTCGGCGGCGGCGCCGGTTTCGGTGCCGGCTTCGCCTCCTCTTTCTCCGACATCTTCGAGGACCTGTTCGGCATGGCCGGGCAGCGCGGCCGCGGCGGCCGCGAGCGCGGCGCCGATCTGCGCTACAACATGGAAATCACCCTCGAGGAAGCCTTTGGCGGCAAGACCGCGCAGATCGAGATTCCGGTCTCGGTCACCTGCGAGGCCTGCTCGGGCATCGGTGCCAAGGCTGGCACCAAGCCCAAGACCTGCTCGACCTGCGGCGGCGCCGGCCGCGTGCGGCAGTCGCAGGGCTTCTTCACGCTGGAGCGAACCTGCCCGGGTTGTCAGGGCCGCGGCCAGATGATCGAGGACGCCTGCCCGTCCTGCGCGGGACAAGGGCGGGTCACCCGGGAGCGGACGCTCTCGGTCAACATTCCGCAAGGCGTCGAGGACGGCACACGGATCAGGCTCGCCGGCGAGGGCGAGGCTGGCGTGCGCGGCGGGCCGCCGGGCGACCTCTACATCTTCCTGTCGCTGGCCCAGCACCAGTTCTTCCAGCGCGACGGCGCGGACCTGCATTGCCGCGTGCCGATCTCGATGGTGACCGCCGCGCTCGGCGGCGAATTCGAGGTGCCGACCATCGACAAGGGCAAGACCAAGGTGAAGGTGCCCGCCGGCACCCAGTCGGGTCGCCGATTCCGCATTGCATCAAAGGGCATGCCGGTGCTGCGGTCGCGCCAGATGGGCGACATGTACGTTCAGGTCATGGTCGAGACCCCGCAGAACCTGACCAAAAAGCAGCAGGAATTGCTGGCCGAGTTCGAGAAGCTCTCCTCCGGCAACACCCAGCCGGAAGCCGAGGGCTTCTTCGCCAAGGTCAAGGATTTCTTCGGCAATCGGGCGAACTGACGCGTCTTGACCGTATCGCCTCCGGCCTATACGTCTTTATGACCATTTTCTGACACGCCGCGGTCCTGCGGTTCCGTCCGGTCCCGACATGCCATTGCCATCGTCCGCGCGTGCGTTGAAGAAGCCTCGTCTCGATGACGAGGTGCGCTTTCTCAGGTCGTGGATCGAAAAGCCCTTGCACATGGGCGCGGTGATGCCGTCCGGCAAGCTGCTGGCGCGGACCATGGCTCATTATGTCGATCCCGATTCCGACGCACCGGTGGTCGAGCTCGGACCCGGCACCGGCGCCATCACGTCCGCGCTGATCGAGCGCGGGATCGACCAGAAGCGTCTCGTTCTCGTCGAATACAATCCCGGCTTCTGCGCGCTGCTGCGCGATCGCTACCCGCAAGCCAAGGTGGTGCAGGGCGATGCCTACCGCCTGCGCGACACGCTCTGGAACGTCTTGAGCACGCCGGCCAGCGCGGTCGTGTCCGGCCTGCCGCTCGTCACCAAGCCGATGCTGACGCGGCTGCGGCTCATCCGCGATGCCTTCACCGCGCTCGCGCCCGGTGCGCCCTTCATCCAGTTCACCTATGCGGTGGTGCCGCCGATCCCGAAATCGCTGTCCGGCGTGTCCACAGAGGCCTCGGAACGGATCTGGATGAACCTTCCGCCGGCCCGCGTCTGGGTGTATCGCAAGCATTAATTCCGCCGGCTCCTCTTTGCGCGGCGGGCTCGTTTCGCCGAACGCATGGGATTGGATGCCAGCTCCCAAGATCCTGATCATTCCCGGCTCGCTGCGCACCGGCTCGCATAATGCGAAGCTGGCGGCGGTGGCGGCCTATGAATTTGCTCAGGCCGGCGTCGACGTCACCCGCATCTCGCTCGCCGATTTTCCGCTGCCGATCTATGACGGCGATCTCCAGGCCAAATCCGGCGTGCCCAAGCACGCGATCAATCTGAAGCGCATGATCGGCGCGCATCACGGCGTCCTCATCGTCTCGCCCGAATACAACGCATCGGTGCCGCCGCTGCTGAAGAACGCGATCGACTGGGTCAGCCGCGTGCACGAGCTGCACGAGGCGCGCGGCGAGGTGTTCCGCAACCGCGTCTATGCGCTTGCCGGCGCGTCCCAGAGCCGGTTAGGTGCCGCCCGCGCGCTGCAGGCCCTGCGGCTGATCCTCTCCGCCTGCCACGCCAACGTGATTGCCAGCCAGCTCACGCTCGCCTTTGCCGACCAGGCCTATGACGATAGGGACAGGCTGAAGAACGAGGGCGATATCGCCGCGCTGAAGGAGCTGGTGACGCAGTTGATCGACGTTTCCCAACGCATGATGTGAGATGACATGACGCCAGCCGAGATCGCCCCGAAGGACCGCCTGATCGTTGCGCTCGATCTGGCGAGCGTTGATGCCGCGGAGGCGATGATCGCGAAGCTCGGCGACAGCGTCACGTTCTACAAGATCGGCTATCAGCTCGCTTATGCCGGCGGCCTGCCGCTGATCGGCAAGCTTGTCGACAGGGACAAGAAGGTGTTCGCCGATCTCAAGATGCACGACATCGGCAATACGGTCGCGCGTGGCACCGAGAGCGTCGCCAAACTGGGCGCGACCTTCGTCACCGTGCACGCCTATCCGCAGACCATGAAAGGCGCCGTCGAAGGCCGCGGCAGCGCCAGCCTGAAGATCCTCGCCGTGACGGTGTTGACGTCCTACGACGACGACGATTTGCATGCGGCCGGTTATCGGCTCAGCGTGTCGGAGCTGGTCGAGGCACGTGCGCAGCAGGCGCAGGTGCTCGGTGTCGACGGCCTCGTATCCTCGCCGGAGGAGGTCGGGGCCTTGCGCAAGATCGTCGGCCACCAGATGAGCCTCGTCACCCCCGGCATTCGTCCGGCGGGCGCCGCCAGCGGCGACCAGAAGCGCATCATGACCCCGGGGCGTGCGATCGCCGCGGGCGCGGATTATCTGGTCGTCGGGCGTCCGATCGTGGAAGCCGCCGATCCGAAGGCCGTCGCAGAGGCCATTCAGGCCGAGATCGCGCAGGCGCTTGGCTAATCAACAACAGGGAGAAGACCAATGGCAAAGGGTTACTGGATCGGGCGTGTCGACGTCAGCAATGACGAGGGCTACAAGCCCTACGCCATCGCCAACGGCCCGATCTTCAAGAAATGGGGCGGCCGCTTCGTCGTCCGCGCCGGCAAGTTCACCGCCGTCGAAGGTGCCAGCCGCAACCGCAACGTCGTGATCGAATTCCCTGACTACGAGACCGCGCTCGCCTGCTACAACTCGCCGGAATACCAGGCCAACATCAAGGTGCGCCAGCCGCACTCGATCGCCGACCTCATCGTCATCGAAGGCTACGACGGCCCGCAGCCGTCTGACGGATAACACTCCGTCATGGCCGGGCTTGACCCGGCCATCCACGTCTTTACGCCCTCTTGTGTGGCCTTTCGTGGATGCCCGGGACAAGCCCGGGCATGACGGCGGAAGGTTGTCCCCTCGGTTGCCGGAACTGCCTCCCCCCGCTACAACGGCCTCGAAGAGGATCACACCATGTCCGACATGCGCTTGATTGTTGCGGGAGCCGGCGGCCGGATGGGCCGGGCGCTGGTGCGGGCGATTGCCGAAAGCGAGGGCGCCGTGCTGGCGGGCGCGCTGGAGGCGCCGGGCTCCGAGCTGCTCGGCAAGGATGCCGGCGTGCTCGCCGGCCTGCCCGCCAACGGCATCAAGCTCTCCGCCGATCTCTGGGCGATGTGCAAGGAGGCCGACGGCATCCTCGATTTCACGGTGCCGGCGGCGACCATCGCCAATGTCGCGATCGCCGCCGAACGCGGCCTCGTGCACGTCATCGGCACGACCGGCCTGTCCGGCTCGGACAATGCCGTGATCAAGAGCGTCACCAATCGCGCCGTGGTGGTGCAGTCGGGCAATATGAGTCTCGGCGTCAATCTGCTCGCCGCCGTGGTCAAGCGCGTCGCCAAGGCGCTCGACCAGAGTTTCGATATCGAGATCGTCGAGACCCATCACCGCATGAAGGTCGATGCGCCCTCGGGCACCGCGCTGATGCTGGGCCAGGCCGCAGCGAGCGGCCGCGGCGTCAACCTCGATGACCATTCCGAACGCGGCCGTGACGGCATCACCGGCGCCCGTCGGCCGGGCAATATCGGTTTCGCCTCCTTGCGCGGCGGCACCGTGGCCGGCGACCACAGCGTCACCTTCCTCGGCCCGTTCGAGCGCCTGACGCTGTCGCATCAGGCCGAGGACCGCATGCTGTTCGCCCATGGTGCGCTCAAGGCGGCGCTGTGGGCGCACGGCAAGAAGCCGGGGCACTACACCATGGCCGACGTGCTCGGCCTGTCCGACATCTGAACTGAACAACACGGAAAGCAGTTGATGAGCGAACGTCTTCTCGTGCTCGTGCGCCACGGCCAGAGCGAATGGAATCTGAAGAACCTGTTCACGGGCTGGAAGGACCCTGATCTCACCGAGCTCGGCGTGAAGGAAGCCAAGGAAGCCGGCCGCAAGCTGAAGGCGCAAGGCCTGGTGTTCGACGTCGCCTACACCTCGGTGCTGACGCGCGCGCAGCACACGCTCGATCTCATCCTCGGCGAGCTCGGCCAGGAGGGTCTGCCGACTTCGAAGAACCTCGCGCTCAACGAGCGCGACTACGGCGATCTCTCCGGTCTCAACAAGGACGACGCCCGCAAGAAATGGGGCGAGGAGCAGGTGCTGATCTGGCGTCGCTCCTACGACGTGCCGCCGCCCGGCGGCGAAAGCCTGAAGGACACGCTCGCGCGCGCGTTGCCGTACTACGTGCAGGAGATCCTGCCCGGTGTGCTCAACGGCAAGCGCACGCTGGTTGCCGCCCACGGCAACTCGCTGCGCGCGCTTATCATGGTGCTGGAAAAGCTCTCGCCCGAAGGCATTTTGAAGCGCGAGCTCGCCACCGGCGTGCCGATCATCTACCGCCTCAACGCGGATTCGACGGTGGCCTCGAAGCTGGATCTGGCGGGGTAGGCTTTCGCCGTACACGCGGTGCCGTAGGGTGGGCAAAGCGCAGCGTGCCCACGCAGCGTCAGCAATTTGAGAAAGATGGTGGGCACGGCGCGATGCGTCTTTGCCCACCCTACAGCAGCGTGCTTGTTGCGCCTACTGCAGCCCCAGCTGCCCGGCCTCCCAGCCCAGCATCGCCTGCTTGCGGGTGATGCCCCAATGATAGCCGGTGAGCGTGCCGCTCTTGCCGAGCGCGCGGTGGCAGGGCACGACGAACGAGACCGGGTTCTTGCCGACGGCGGCACCGACGGCGCGTGAAGCCTTGGGATTCCTGATGTTGCAGGCGATGTCGGAATAGGACACTGCGCGGCCCATCGGAATCTTCAAGAGCGTCTCCCACACCCGCACCTCGAAATCGGTGCCGATCAGCACCACGCGCAGCGGCTGATCCGGCCGCCACAATTTTGGATCGAAGATGCGCGCTGCGAGCGGCGCGGTGCCTTCGTGATCTTCCACATAGGTGGCGTTCGGCCAGCGCCGCGTCATGTCGGCGAGCGCGATCTTCTCCTCGCCGTGATCGGCAAAGGCGAGGCCCGACAGGCCACGGTCGGTGGCGATCACGATCGCGGTGCCGAACGGCGAAGGGTGGAAGCCGTAGCGCAGGGTGAGGCCGGCACCGCCGTTCTTCCATTCGCCCGGCGACATCGCTTCATGGGTGACGAAGAGATCGTGCAGCCGGCCCGGCCCCGACAGGCCGGAGTCGAGCGCCGCGTCGAGGATGCTGGCGGAATCCCGGAGCAGGTTCTTGGCGTGGTCGAGGGTGAGCGCCTGCATGAAGGCCTTTGGCGTGATCGAAGCCCAGCGGCGGAACAGATGGTGCAGCTCATCCGGAGTGACGCCGGCGGCATCCGCCATCGCCTCGATGGTCGGCTGCGCGCGCCAGTTCGCCGAGATGAAGGCGATCGCCCGGCGCACAGAATCATAATCGCGCAACGCGGCGTTCTGGGTGCCTGGCCTCGCCAGGCGCTGGTCATGTATCGCAAGGGTCATCATGACCGGGAATGTAGGGGAGGGGCCCGCGCGAAACCACCCGATTTCCGACTGCGCTCAGGTCGCCGGATGATAGGTCGGACCACGCCGCGCGGCGTTGAGAGCGCCAACCAAGGCATTGTAAAAGCTTGCCTTTTCTTCCGGGCCAAGAAAGCGGGCGATGAGCAGGCGGCGGCCGCGGGAGATCAGATAGAGGTGCTCGATGCCGTATTCCTCGTCGACCTCCTGGTCGAGCCGGACCCAGAGCGGATTGAAGGTCCATTCGGCAACCTGGCCACGATGGCTGACGCGCCGCACCCGCAATTCCGATGACGTCACCACGATCTCCTCGCTGGCCCGTGCGGCGCGAAAATTGACCTTGAAGGCCCACCAGATCACGAGCACGTCGAGACTGAAGAAACCGAGCACTGGCCAGGCGCCCATCATCAGGAAAGCGAGGCCCGTGACGAAGCTGACGGCGCTCAGGAACAGCATCACGGCGAGAAAGCCGGTGCGGTTCAGCGAGCGGTGCGGTGTGAGCAGCGCAGAGAAGATCTGAGGCTCATCCTCGCTCTCAGACGGCCGCGCAATTTCGTTGCCTGTGCTCATCGTCCATCAGTATATCCCGATCATGGCGAAAATCACCCGCAAGCCGGTCCCGCGCAAAGCGGCGGTGCCGAAGAAAACGGCAAAACCGGTCGCGACCAAGCCGAAAGCGCCCGCGAAGAAATCACTTAAAGCCACAAGACCGTGGACGCCGGCCGAGGTCCACGAGGTTTTCAGCCGTTTCCGCAAGGCCAATCCGGAGCCCAAGGGCGAGCTCGAGCACGTCAACCCGTTCACGCTGCTGGTCGCGGTGGTGCTGTCGGCACAGGCGACCGATGCCGGCGTCAACAAGGCGACGCGCGCGCTGTTCGAGGTTGCCGACACCCCGCAGAAGATGCTCGATCTCGGCGAGGAGCGCTTGCGCGAGTACATCAAGACGATCGGCCTCTACCGCACCAAGGCCAGGAACGTGATCGCGCTGTCGGCCAAGCTGCTCGGTGAATTCGGCGGCGAGGTGCCGCGCACGCGCACGGAGATCGAGTCGTTGCCCGGCGCAGGTCGCAAGACCGCCAACGTCGTGCTCAACATGGCCTTCGGCGAGCACACCATGGCGGTCGACACCCATGTCTTCCGCGTCGGCAACCGCACGGGCCTAGCGCCCGGCAAGACACCGCTCGAGGTCGAGCTTGGCCTCGAAAAGGTGATCCAAGCGGAGTTCATGCTGCACGCGCATCATTGGCTGATCCTGCACGGCCGCTATACGTGCCTCGCCCGCAAGCCGCGCTGCGAGGTCTGCCTGATCAACGATCTCTGTCGCTGGCCGGAGAAGACGGTGTGAGACAGCGCTGCGCCGGGCCGCTATCGCACCTGCCGCGCCGGCTCGATCAGCTCGGGCCGCGGGCCTGACAGGCGCTTGTGCATGTGGACCATGAAGGCCATGCCGAAGATCGGTGTCGCCAGGTTCACGATCGGGATCGAGACGAAGGCGGCGATGAACAGGCCGGCGGTGAAGACCGTCGCGGCATTGTCGCGCCGCATCGCCTTGGCCTCCTCCGGCGGGCGGAAGCGCATCGCGGCGAGCTCGAAATATTCGCGGCCGAGCAGCCAGGCGGCGGCGAGGAAAAAGATCAGGAATCCCGCGCCGGCGAACAGCACCAGCGGCAGCGCGGCGAGGTAGACCAGGATGGCCACGAGCGCGGTCTTGATGCCCTCGAGGATCGCCCGGCTGAACGGCAGGGCCGCGCCCGGCCGCTCGGCCGGATAATGCTCGCGCTCGACGATGTCGGCGACGTCGTCGACGAACAAGCTCGCCACCACCGAGGTGATGGCCGGCATCAGGAAGATGCCGCCGAACACGACGCCGAGACCCGTCGCGATCGAGACGATCCAGGAGAGAACCTCGATCGAAGAATGCCAGCCGGGCCCGAGCAGGCCTTCCAGCCACACCTCGCCGGAGGTCGCAAACCAGCTGAGCAGCCGCTGCAAGCCGATCGCCAGCACGGTGATCAGCACCAGCGCAAGCCCGATCGACCGCCACAGGATCGAGCGCATCGGCGGCGAGATCAATTGCGACAGCGCCTTGATGGCGGCATCCAGCATGGGGGACCCTCTGAGGTAGACACTGCGCGAGAGGTAGACACCCAATGCGGCTTCGGCAAGGGCGAGTGGCTGAGCAGCCCTCGGCCGCGGACGCGGCGCGAGCTCTTGCTCACCCTCCCCTGGAGGAGCAGGGCTATCGCATATGGATCGCATGTCGATATTGCAGAGGTCGTCATGCCCGGGCTTGTCCCGGGCATCCACGTTCTTTGTGCTGCGTGGAAAGGCGTGGATGGCCGGGACAGGCCCGGCCATGACGCTGTGGCGGCAGCCGGTGCCCACAGCGACGTCTCATATGCGATAGCCCTGCCTGGAGGAGGAGGGTCGATCGCGCGCAGCGCGAGCGGGGTGGGGTGACGGTCCCTCCGCGATGAACAGTGCCCGAGTGGAGAGATCACCCCACCCCGTCACGCGATCTCGCTTCGCTCGATCACGTGCCGACCCTCCCCCTCCAGGGGAGGGTAAGATTCAGCCTAATCGTGTCTATGCCCGTGCTTGCGCGCCTTCGCCTGTTTGCCGTCCCCCGTCGGGATCATCACCACGCGGCCGTAGCGCACGCCGCGTTCGGCGATGATGTGGTCGGCGAAATGCCTGACCTCGGAGGCCGCGCCGCGCAGCGCCGTCATCTCCATGCAATTGTTGTCGTCGAGGTGGACATGCAGCGTCGCCAGCGCGAGGTCGTGATGGCCGTGGAATTCCTGCACCAGCCGTTTCGACAGATCGCGCGCCGCGTGGTCATAGACGTAGACGAGGCCGGCGACGCATTGGCCGGTCTGCGCGGTGTCCTCGGCGCTCTGCTGCAGGCCGGCGCGCGCGAGGTCGCGGATGATCTCGGAGCGGTTCTGGTAGCCGCGCGCTTCCGCCGCCGCATCGATCTCCGCCAGGAGATCGTCCTCGATCGTGATGGTAATCCGCTGCATCAGTTCCTCTCCGCGGGCGCCGCTCTCTCTTACCTCGCCCCGCTTGCGGGGAGAGGTCGGAATTCAAGCGTAGCTTGAATTCCGGGTGAGGGGGACTCTCCGCGAGTCCAACTGTCACCGGGATTGCGGACAGCCCCTCACCCCAACGCTCTCCCCGGGAGAACGGGGCGAGGGAGCGCGCCTTCGTTGCCGCTGGCACCTCACAGCCGCGTCGCACGCAGCCGCAGCGCGTTGCCGACGACGCTGACCGAGGATAGCGCCATCGCCGCCGCGGCGATGATCGGGGAGAGCAGCAGACCGAACGCCGGATAGAGAACGCCGGCGGCGATAGGAATTCCGGCGGCGTTGTAGATGAAGGCGAAGAACAGGTTCTGCCGGATGTTGCTCATCGTCGCCTGCGACAGTTTTCGCGCGCGGACGATGCCGACGAGGTCGCCCTTGAGCAGCGTCACGCCGGCGCTCTCCATCGCAACGTCGGTGCCGGTGCCCATGGCGATGCCGACCTCGGCCGCCGCCAGTGCCGGCGCGTCGTTGACGCCGTCGCCGGCCATGGCGACGCTGCGGCCGGCCTGCTGCAGCTTGGTCACCACCGCGCTCTTCTGGTCGGGCAGCACTTCGGCCTCGACTTCGGCGATGCCGAGCCGGCGCGCCACGGCCTCGGCCGTGGTGCGGTTGTCTCCGGTCAGCATGATCACCTTGATGCCTTCCGCCGCGAGCGCCTTCAGCGCCTCCGGCGTCGAGGCCTTGACCGGATCAGCGATCGCAAACAGGCCGGCAAGCCGGCCGTCGACGGCCATGTTGATCACGGTGGCGCCATCGCCGCGCAGCCGTTCGGCCTCGGCGTCGAGCGCCGTGGTGTCGATGCCGATCGACGACAGATATCTGGCATTGCCGAGCACGATGGTCCTGCCGTCGACCTTGCCGGTCGCGCCCTTGCCCGTCGGCGAATCGAACTGCTCGACCTGGCCGAGCGGGAGCTGCTTCTCCTTGGCCGCACGCACGATGGCGTCGGCCAGCGGATGCTCGCTGGCGCGCTCGACGGTGGCCGCCAGCCGGAGGATATCGTCTTCCGCAAAGCGGGACGCCGGCGCGATCGAGACCACCTTGGGCTTGCCCTCGGTCAGCGTGCCGGTTTTGTCGACCACGAGCGTGTCGATCTTCTCCATCCGCTCGAGCGCCTCGGCATTCTTGATCAGGACGCCGCCCTGCGCGCCGCGGCCGACGCCGACCATGATCGACATCGGGGTGGCCAGGCCCAGCGCACAGGGGCAGGCGATGATCAGCACGCTGACCGCGGCGACGAGGCCGAAGGCGAGCCGCGGCTCCGGTCCGAACCAGGCCCAGGCGGCAAAGGCCGCGACGGCGATGACGATCACCAGCGGCACGAACCAGCCGGAGACCTGGTCGGCCAGGCGCTGGATCGGCGCGCGCGAGCGCTGCGCATCCGCGACCATCTGCACGATCTGCGACAGCAGCGTCTCGCGCCCGACCTTGTCGGCGCGCATGATGAAGCTGCCAGACTGGTTCAGCGTGCCGGCGATGACTTTTGCGCCAGCCTCCTTGGTGACCGGCATGGATTCGCCCGTCACCAGCGATTCATCGAGCGACGAGCGGCCTTCGAGAATGATGCCGTCGACCGGCACCTTCTCGCCGGGACGAACGCGCAGGCGATCGCCGGCATGCAGCGTGTCGATCTCGACCTCGTGCTCGCTGCCGTCTGCGTCGACGCGGCGCGCGGTCTTCGGCGCGAGCTGCAGCAGCGCCTTGATCGCGCCCGAGGTCGCATCGCGGGCGCGCAGCTCCAGCACCTGGCCGAGCAGCACCAAGACGGTGATGACGGCGGCCGCCTCGAAATAGACTGCGACCGCGCCCTCATGGCCTCGGAAGGTGGCGGGGAATATCTGCGGCGTGAGCGTGCCGAGCACGCTGTAGACGTAGGCAACGCCCGTGCCCATCGCGATCAGCGTGAACATGTTGAGATTGCGCGTCAGCAGCGATTGCCAGCCGCGGACGAAGAACGGCCAGCCGGCCCACAGCACCACGGGTGTTGCAAAGACGAGCTGGATCCAGTTCGACAGGGTCGGATCGATCCAGCTGTGCGGGCCTGCGAGATGGCCGCCCATTTCCAGCGCGATCGGCGGCAGCGACAGCACGCCGCCGATCCAGAAGCGTCGCGTCATGTCGGCGAGCTCGGGATTGGGGCCGGTCTCAAGGCTTGCGACCTCAGGCTCCAGCGCCATGCCGCAGATCGGGCACGTGCCCGGGCCGACCTGGCGGATCTGCGGGTGCATCGGACAGGTGTAGTTCGTGCCCGCGGGCACCTCCGGTTCGGGCGCCTTGTCCTTGGCAAGATATTTGGCGGGATCGGCGGCAAACTTGGTGCGGCAGCCGGCCGAGCAGAAATGGAAGGTCTCGCCGTGATGTGTGATGTGGTGCTTCGAGGTCGCGGGATCGACGCTCATGCCGCAGACGGGATCTTTGAGCTTGGTTACGGCGTCGCCATGATCATGGCCGTGATGATGGTCGTGGCCGGAATGACCGCCGCAGCACGAGGAAAGCTCGGGCTTCGCCGCCGGCGCTGCAGCTTTCGTGGAACAGCCGCATCCGGAATGCGTCGCCGCGTTGTGACGATGCTCGTGCTCGTTGTTGTTCATTGCCATGTTCCGGCCTTTGCGTCTGGTCTTGAAACCCATACCCGGTAGGGGTATATAGAGCCCATGCGCAAGGACATCAAGGCATCCGTCGGAAAACGTCTCGGCCGGATCGAGGGCCAGGTTCGTGGTCTCTCGAAAATGGTAGAGGAAGACCGCTACTGCATCGACATCGTGACGCAAATCGCGGCGGTTCGCGCCGCGCTGCGCCGGGTCGAGGAAGAGGTTTTGAAGGATCACGTCGCCCATTGCGTCGAGCACGCCATCGCGAGCGGCGACAAGGCCGACCAGCGCGCCAAGATCGCGGAGCTGATGGCGGTGATCGGACGGGCGGATCGGTAGCGCGCGCTCTCTCTCCGTCGTCATTGCGAGCGCAGCGAAGCAATCTAGACTTTTACCGCGGAGGCAATCTGGATTGCTTCGTCGCAAGAGTTCCTCGCAATGACGGAGGAGACGCCTCGTAGGGTGGCAAAGCGGAGCGTGCCCACCATCCGTCAGTGATCGGGCCTGAACGTAGGCACGGCGCTTCGCGCCTTTGCCCACCCTACGAGACCGTGCGAACCTAAGCCGTCATCTCCCGCGCCCGCGCGCGATACACCGCGAGCTCGCTCAGCTGCACAAAATGCTCGGAGAAAGCCACGCTGGCTCGCGCATCCGGCGCGCTCACTTCTTGAGCCGGAATTTCACCCGATGTCGCTTCGTCAGCCGCTTCAGGAGCGAGCGGCGGCGCCACGAGCGCTTCTGGAAACACACTGAATGAGCCCGCCACCTCCTCGAGCGGCTTCTGCTTGTCGGCCCAGTGCAAGGCGGTGTAGTCGAACCCGTGCACGATGGTGGGTTTGACGACTTCGAAATAGGGCGAGATATCGAAGTCGCGGGGCATGTAGAGCGAGGAATCGCGGATGTGCAGGATCTCTCGCCGTGCGGCGCGGCTGCCGGCCTTGGTGATCTTCGGCAGGATCGGGTAGCGCACGGCGTCGAAGGCCTGCGCGATCAGGGCCGAGCAGATGATCTTGGTCGGGTCGCCCGAGCCGATCGCGATCATGCGTCGGCGCCAGCGCTGCGGTATCGGCAGCGGGAACAGATAGCGCATGAGGTCGACGATGTTCTTGGTGTCGTAGCCGAAGCCGATGCGGTTGATCGCATAGCGGCACACCGTGGTGCGATCCTCATAGGACAGCCCGACCGGACGGCAGACGCGGGTGTGATAGGGGAAATATTTCGACAGCGGCGCCGAGGTGACGCCTTCGCCGATATTGGCCTCGATCAGAACATGCGGCTCGCCGTTGGGCTCCTCTGCTCCCTCGACCGGACCGACATAGAGCGCGGCATGCGACCAGGTCGACTGCGTCAGGTATTTGATGATGCCGGAGATGCGGTTGTTGCCCTCGACCAGCAGCACGTCGCCGGGCTCGATGACGCCGCGCAGATGCTCGGGGTCGCTCGGCGTGAACGGCTCGTAGCCCGGCACCTCCTTCGAGAGGTACGCGGCAATCACCTTGCCGACAGAATCCAGGACCGTCCCCATGCCGAACTCCCCCCACGGCCTTTTCCGGCCGTCTTTTTCCCTTCTCTATCATGGTCGAAACGTGTTGCAATTCGGTTCATCACTCTGTGAGATCAAGCATGGTTGATTCACCATCCTGGTTGCTGCGCAACATCGGATACGGCAAGGTTCGCGGGCTGTTCACGTTCGCCGCAAGTCCCCGGAAACCATGACATGACAATCACGCGCCGCGGCTTTCTTTCGGCGTCGGCGGCCCTTGCGGCGATGCCGGTGCTGCGCGCATCGGCCGCGCCCCTGCCGCGCGAGGCTGACATCGTCGTGATCGGCGCGGGGGCGGCGGGAATTGCCGCGGCGCGGCGCATCATCGCGACGGGCCGCAAGGTCATCGTGGTGGAGGCGGCCGCGCAGGTCGGCGGCCGCTGCATCACCGACAGCACGACCTTCGACACGCCGTTCGACCGCGGCGCGCGCTGGTTGCACAATCCCGACACCAACCCGATGATCCGGCTGGCGCGCAGCGCCGGGCTGGACGTGCTGCCGGCGCCCTCGGGCCAGAAGGTGCGCATTGGCCGCCGCAATGCCCGCGCCGGCGAGACCGAGCAATTCCTGGCCGCCCTGGTGCGCGCCAACCGCGCCATCGACGAGGCCGGGCGGGGCAAGCTGGATACCTCCTGCGCATCGGTGCTGCCGAAGGATCTCGGCGACTGGGCCGGCGCGGCCGAGTTCATGCTGGGTGCGAGCTTTGCCGGCAAGGACCTGAAGGAGCTGTCTGCCATCGACAAGGGACGCGCGCAGGACCGCAACGCAGCGATCGCCTGCCGCCAGGGCCTGGGCACGCTGATCGCCAAGCTCGCCGAGCAGGCGCCGGTGGCGTTGTCGACGACGGCGAACCGCATCGCCTGGAGCAATCGCGACGTCAGCATCGAGACGCAAGCCGGCAAGATCGCGGCGCGCGCCGCCATCGTCACGGTCTCGACCAATGTGCTGACATCGGGCGCGATCAAGTTCGCACCCGACATTCCCAAGCGGACGCTGGATGCGGCATCGAAGCTCAGCCTCGGCAGCTACGATCGTATCGTGCTGCAGTTGCCCGGCAATCCGCTCGGCCTGTCGCGCGACGACATCCTCATCGAGCAGAGCAATTCGACCCGCACGGCGCTGATGTTCGCCAATATCGGCGGCTCCTCGCTGTGCTCGATCGATGTCGGCGGCTCCTTCGGCCGCGATCTCGCCGACCAGGGCGAGAAGGCGATGGCGGCCTTTGCCCGGGAGTGGATCACGAAGCTGTTCGGTAGCGAGGCCGCTGCCGTGGTGCAAAAGACCAGCGCCACGCGCTGGAACGCCTCGCCTTACGTCATGGGCGCGATGTCGGCCGCCTCGCCCGGCGGCCAGCTGTCGCGAAGAACCCTCGCCGAGCCGATCGGCAATGTGTTCCTCGCCGGCGAAGCCACGCACGAGACGCTCTGGGGCACCGTCGACGGCGCGTGGGAGAGCGGCGAACGTGCCGCGGACGCCGCCCTGCGCAAGATCGGCGCGCTGAAGGACGAGCCGGCGGATGTGCCGACGCAGTCGACCAAGAAGCGGCGCGTGCCGCGGCAGTAGCAATAAAGCGGCGACACATTCCGCCGTCGTCCCGGACAAGCGCGCCCCAAGGCGCGCGCCGATCCGGGACCCATAACCACAGGGCCTGGTTTGGCGAAGACTCGCGGTGACCAGCTTGCACCATAACTTCTTCCTGGGGTTATGGGTCCCCGCCTTCGCGGGGACGACCCGCGGAGAGAGCTATCGCAACACCCCATCCAGCACCGGCAATCCAAAGATCACCGCCATCGCAATAAGCGCATAGCAGATGCCGCGAAACACCTTCTCGCTGGCGCGGCCGAACAATGAGCTGCCGAACGCAACGCCAACCGCATAGACCGGGCCGACGATCAGCGACAGCACCAGCGATTCGCGGCTAATCAGGCCGGTCGTCGCATAGCTGACCATCGAGAAGAAATCCGAGGCGCCGAAGAACAGCACGATATTGGCGCGCGCGACCATCGGCGCGATCGGGCGGCCGAGCCAGTAGCCGACGATCGGCGGGCCGCCGGTCTGCGCGAGCCCGCTGCAGAAGCCGGAGAGGCTGCCGATGCCGACCGACAGCCAGGCGTGGTCCTTGCCGCGATAGCGCCAGCCCGACAGCAATAGCAGCAACAGCGCCGCGACGAAGCAGGAGATGATCCAGCGCGTGGTGACGGGTTCGAGCACGCTGAGGAAATAGGTGCCGATAGGGACGCCGATCAGCGCGCCCAGCACGATCACCGCGGTGGCCTTGCGATCGGCCTTCCGCCACGCATCCGGCAGCAGCGGCACGGCCGCGACGAAATCGATGACGAGCAGCAGGGCAGCAACGAGCCGCGGCGCCGCGATGCTGCTCGCCAGCGGCATGAAGATCAGCGCCGAACCGAAGCCGGAGAAACCGCGCGCTGTGCCCGAAACGAAAGCGACGGCGCAGAGCGCCGCCGCGATCGTGAGGCTGACGTCCTTCGGAAGGAAGTCCGCAGGACTCATGCTCTATGGCTCTCGAGCATGACGTTGTCCGAAAACCGCTTCGCACTTTTCGGCGTCATGCTCGCAACGTGCCGCCGGTCTTCTTGCTGACCTCGGCCACGATCTTGGCGCCGACGGCTTCGATCTCCTGATCGGTCAGGGTTTTCTCGCGCGGCTGCAGCGTGACCGCGATCGCGATCGACTTCTTGCCGTCATCGATGCCCTTGCCCTCGTAGACGTCGAAGACATTGACGCCGGTGATCAATTTCTTGTCGACGCTCTGAGCGGCGCGGACGATCTCGCCGGCCTTGACGGCGCGGTCGACAATGAAAGCGAAGTCGCGCGACACCGGCTGGAAGGCCGAGAGCTCGATCAAGGGCTTGGCGCGCGTCGGCTTCTTCTTCGCCTCGGGGATGCGGTCGAGGATCACCTCGAACACGACAAGCGGCCCGTCGGCGCCGAGCGCCTCGAGCGCTCTGGGGTGCACTTCGCCGAAATATCCGAGCACGTTCTGCGGCCCGATCTGGATCGTGCCGGAGCGGCCCGGATGCAGCCAGCCGGGACCGCCCGCCACGATCTGGAGCGCCTGCATCGGCGCGCCGGCGGCCGCTAGCACCGCCAGCGCATCGGCCTTGGCGTCGAACACATCGGCCTGCGCCGAGCCGGTCCAGTGCCGTCCGAGCCCTTCGGACGACGCAAGGCCACGGCGCACGCCGCTCGCCGCCATGAACTGGTCCTGCGGGCGATCGCCCTTGAACACCTGGCCGACCTCGAACAGCGCGACATCGCCGAATCCGCGATCGGCATTGGCCTGCGCCGCCGCGATCAGGCCGGCGAGCAGGGTCGGGCGCATGTCGGAGAGATCGGAGGCGATCGGGTTCGCCACTTCGAGCTCGCGCTGTCCGCCACCGAACAATTCGGCCGCAGATTTTGCGATGAACGACCAGGTCACGGCTTCGACCATGCCGCGGGTTGCGAGCGCGCGCCGCGCGCGGCGGGTGCGCAGCTGCAGCGGCGTCAGCACCGGCTTGCGCGGCTCGTCGCCGCGCTCGAACGGCGTCATCGGCACCTTGTCGACGCCGAAGATGCGGACGATCTCCTCGACGATGTCGGCCTTGCCGTGCACGTCGGAGCGCCACGAGGGCACTGCGACCTTCACCACCGGGCCGGGACCCGCCATCATGAAGCCGAGATGGGTCAGAATGCGCTTCATCTCGACCTGCGGCACCTCGATGCCCGAAAGGCGCTTGACCTCGGTGATCGGGAATTCGATCAGGCGATCGTCGCCAAAGGTCTTGCCGACCACGAATGTTTCAGACGGCGTGCCGCCGCAAAGCTCCATCACCAGCTTGGTCGCGAGCTCGATTCCGGGCACCATGAAGGCCGGATCGACGCCGCGCTCGAAGCGGTAGCGCGCGTCCGAATTGATGCCGAGCTTGCGGCCGGTCTGGGCGATGTTGATCTCGTTCCACAGCGCCGACTCGATCAGCACGTCTGTGGTGTTCTCGTCGCAGCCCGATGCTTCGCCGCCCATGATGCCGGCGAGCGATTCGACGCCGTGCTCGTCCGCGATCACGCAAATGGCGGGATCGAGATTGTAGGTGCGGCCGTCGAGCGCCAGCAGGCTCTCGCCCTCGCGCGCGCGCCGCACGACGAGATTGCCCTTCACCTTCTTGGCGTCGAACACGTGCAGCGGGCGTGCGCGGTCGTAGGTGATGAAGTTGGTGATGTCGACCAGCGCGTTGATCGGACGTAGCCCGATCGCGGTCAGCCGCTTCTGCAGCCATTCCGGCGACGGCCCGTTCTTGACGCCGCGCACGAGGCGGAGCGCGAAGCCCGGACACAGCGTGGCGTCTTCAACCGTCACCTTCACCGGACAGGGGAATTCGCCCTTGACCGGCTTGATCGTTGGATTCTTGAACTTGCCCATGTCGGCGGCGGCGAGATCGCGCGCGATGCCGTGCACGCCGGTGCAGTCCTGCCGGTTCGGCGTCAGATTGATCTCGATCACGGGATCTCCGAGGCCGGCCCATTCGGCATAGGCAGCACCGATCGGCGCGTCCTCAGGCAATTCCATGATGCCGTCATGATCGTTGGAGATCTGCAGCTCGGCCGCCGAGCACAGCATGCCGCGGCTCTCGACGCCGCGGATGGTGCCGACACCGAGCGTGATATCCTTGCCGGGAATGTAGGTGCCGGGCGGCGAGAACACGCTGACGAGCCCGGCGCGCGCATTCGGCGCGCCGCACACCACCTGCACCGGCGTACCGCCGTCGCCGGTGTCGACCATGCAGACGCGCAGGCGATCCGCATTCGGATGCTGCTCGGCCGAGATCACCTTTGCGATGGTGAAAGGCTTCAGCGCCTTCGCCTTGTCCTCGATGTTCTCGACCTCGAGCCCGATCATGGTGAGCTTCTCGGCGAGCTTTTCCAGCGGCTCGTCAGTGTCGAGATGATCCTTCAGCCAGGAGAGGGTGAATTTCACGTGCTCAGCCCTCCGGCAAGCGTTGGCACTTCGAGCGGCTTGAAGCCGTAGTGGGACAGCCAGCGGACGTCGCTGTCGAACAGCTGGCGCAAATCGGCGATGCCGTATTTCAGCATGGCGATGCGGTCGATGCCCATGCCCCAGGCAAAGCCCTGGTACTCGTCGGGATCGATGCCGCAGGCGCGCAGCACGTTCGGATGCACCATGCCGCAGCCGAGAATCTCGAGCCAATCCTCGCCCTCGCCGAAGCGGATCTCGCCCTTGTCGCGGCGGCACTGGATGTCGACTTCGAGCGACGGCTCGGTGAACGGGAAGAACGAGGGCCGGAAGCGCATGTTGATGTGGTCGACCTCGAAGAACGCCTTGCAGAACTCGTGCAGGATCCATTTGAGGTGGCCGAGATGCGAGCTCTTGTCGATGACGAGGCCCTCGACCTGGTGGAATTGCGGCGTGTGGGTCGCGTCCGAATCGATGCGGTAGGTGCGGCCCGGGCAGATCACGCGGATCGGCGGCTTCTGGCTCAGCATGGTGCGCACCTGCACCGGCGAGGTGTGGGTCCGCAGCAGCATGCGCGAGCCGTCCTGCTTCGGATGGAAGAAGAACGTGTCGTGCATCTCGCGCGCCGGATGGCCTTCCGGGAAATTCAGCTTGGTGAAGTTGTAGTCGTCGGTCTCGATGTCGGGGCCTTCGGCCACCGAGAAGCCCATGTCGGCGAAGATGGTGGTCAGTTCGTCCCAGACCTGGCTGAGCGGATGGATGCGGCCGGCTTCCGCCGCCGCATCGCGCAGCGGCAAGGTGACGTCGACGGTCTCGGCGGCGAGCCGCGCATCGAGCGCGGCCGATTTCAGAACGTCGCGCCTTGCCGCGAGCGCCTCGGTGACCTTGTCCTTGGCCTGGTTGATGGCCGCACCTTGGGTCTTGCGCTCGTCGGGTGACATCTTGCCGAGCGTGGCGAGCAGCGCGGAGATCGAGCCCTTCTTGCCGAGGGCTGCGACGCGCACGGCTTCGAGCGCGGCTTCATCGCCGGCGGTAGCGATCTGGTCGAGGATGGATGTTTCGAGCGTTGCGAGGTCGGACACAGTCAAATCCTTGGCTCTAAATTCGGCTGGGTTGTCGCCGCCCGAAGGCCGTAACGTCAAGCGAAAAGCCGGTCATTTCGGGCACATGGCCGGCTGGGTTGAACCCTGCGCGGGGACCCGGCACCAACGGGGGGTACGAGGAGAGTTTTGCGATGCTTTCGAGATCCTGCCTGGTCGGCCTGGTCCTGCTTCTTTTGCAAGGTGTTTTGGGTGGCGCGGCCTACGCCGAGGAGTGCCCGGCCAAATCGACGTCGATGGACGACGTCATCGCAGTCCTCAATGCGGCGCCTGGCTGCAGCCGTGCCATGAAGCTGTTCGAGGCCTGCGCATATGGCGCCAGCGGCGACGTGCAGTTCGGCGAAGTTGTCGAGAAGAAATGCGAAGCTGATTTCGGCGGCCAACTGAAGCTGCCGCAGAAGCTCGGCTATCAGCGCGAGTTGCAGGCGTGCGATCGCAAGTACCGGAACAAGTCCGGCACCATGTATCTCTCGTTCACAGCCTTTTGCCGGGCGCAGGTCGCCCAGCATTACTCGCAGCGCGCGTTGAAGGCTACGGGCCAAAAGGCCCGCTAGCGCTGGTCTCAGGCAGCCAGCGCGGCCTTGGCCTTCTCGGCGATCGCCTGGAACGCGGCGGGCTCGCTGATCGCGAGATCCGACAGCACCTTGCGGTCCACGGTGATCCCGGACTTGGCCATGCCGTCGATAAATCGGCTGTAGGTCAGGCCGAACGGACGGACGGCTGCGTTGATGCGCTGGATCCAGAGCGCGCGGAACGTCCGCTTCTTGCGCTTGCGGTCGCGGAAGGCGTATTGCATCGCCTTCTCGACCGCCGGCTTGGCGGCACGGATAGTGTTCTTGCGGCGGCCGTAGAAGCCCTTGGCGGCCTTGTAGACTTTCTTGTGCTTGGCGTGGGCGGTCACACCGCGTTTGACGCGAGACATGACGAAATCCTTCAGAGATGACTTTGGTTATCGGATCGCCGCGGGATGCGCGGCACGGATGGCAATGATCGTGGACGCGATCAGGCGTTCGGCAAGAAGTACTTCTTGACGTTGTCGCCGTCGGTCTTGAACAGCACGCGGGTGCCGCGGAGCTGACGGATCTGCTTCTTCGTCCGCTTGATCATGCCGTGACGCTTGCCGCGCTGGGCGTGCATCACTTTGCCGGTGGCAGTCACCTTGAAGCGCTTTTTAGCGCCCGATTTGGTCTTCAGCTTGGGCATTTGGCTCTCCTAATGGCCACAGAGATCCGCCCGCGAAGGCGGCTGGACCGTCAAAAATGCTCGTTAGAGCGTTGATTGTGCTCAAGTTTTGCGACAGGCGCGAAACCCGCACGAGACACCGCCACGGCAGCCCGTAAATCAGCCGGGCGGTGAAGGCTGGGCTTATGACAGAGGAGAGGCCAGTTGGCAACGATGAACCGCCGCAACCCGCCCGCCGACTATTGAACGCTGCCACCCCTCATGTCCAAGCCTTCTCGTCTGAAGCAGGTCCAAAATGGCTCATTTCCCGCAACTTCTGATTTCATTCGCCCGCCCGCGCCCTCTGGCGCTGTTCGCTGTGCTCGCCGCGGCTGCGCTGCCACAGGCGGCTGACGCCCGCGCCGGCGGCTATGACGGCATCTGGAACGTCACCTTCGCCACCACCCGCGGCAATTGCAGCTCGGGCTACAGCGTTCCCTTCACCGTGACCGGCACCCGCGTCTCCTCCGCCGGCGGCGGCCGGGTCTCGGGCCGGGTCAACCGTTCCGGCGCTGTCGCCGTGCAGGTCTCGGTCGGCGCCTCCCACGCCAGCGGCGGCGGCCGGCTCGCCGGCGTGAACGGCGCCGGGTCGTGGAAGGGCATCATTTCCGGCGACCAGTGCAGCGGAACCTGGCAGGCGACCAGGACGTAGCACCAAAGACGCTGGTGCGCTCCCTCCCCGCTTGCGGGGGAGGATCGGGGAGAGGGCTGTCTCCACCAGCGAGAGCCCCCAAGAGGCGAAAGCCCTCACCCGCCGCGCTACGCGCGTCGACCTCTCCCGCAAGCGGGAGAGGTGCAGCGGCGTCCGCGGCTGCACCTCGACCAAAAAAACAAACGGCCCGCCGGGGATCCGGACGGGCCGTTGAACTCAGTCCTAAAAGCGTTGCGCGTCAGCGCGGCGCCAGCACCATCACCACCTGGCGACCTTCGAACCGCGCGTCCTGCTCGACCTTGGCGAGCTCGGCGACATCGGTCTTGATCTTGTCGAGCAGCTTGGTGCCGATCTCCTGGTGCGCCATTTCGCGGCCGCGATAGCGCAGCGTGATCTTGACCTTGTCGCCCTCTTCGAAGAAGCGCTGCATCGCGCGCATTTTCACGTCGTAATCGTGGTCGTCGATCATCGGGCGGAGCTTGATCTCCTTGATCTCGACGGTCTTCTGCCGCTTGCGGGCTTCCGCGGCTTTCTTCTGAGCGGAATACTTGTACTTCCCGTAGTCCATGATCTTGCAGACGGGAGGGCTGGTATTCGGTGAAATCTCGACCAGATCCATCCCGACTTCCTGCGCCATGCGGATGGCGACGACGGTCTCGACCGTACCTTTGTTGTCACCGGTCTGGTCGATCAGCTGGATCTGCGCATTGCGGATATCATCATTGATGCGCGGCCCGTCTTTGCTGGCAGCGGGCGGAGCTTTATTAGGACGGCGAATGGGTGGTTCTCCAAAGTTGTGAAAGAAGCGGCTATCTTGAAGGAAGATGCGTTTGCCGGCAAGCAAGTCGCTGGTGCGAGGCGCGAAAAACCCTCAAATGCGAGGCATTTTGGTCACGGCCCTCGGCACGCTGACCGACATAGACACCTTGCCTCTGTTCCGCAAGCGTCCCAAAGACCAATACCGATGCCGGTCGCGCTTTCGGAACAGGTCCCGACAGCTCAAACCGCATAGCCAGAGTAAACGTTCCATGACCGACGCAATTCCCGATGCCGTTCTTGAGTTCATCGATGTGGGCGAGGGGCCGTCCGCACGCAGGATCGCGGTGCGCCGCCGCCCCGGAAAGGGCCCCGGGCTGGTCTGGCTGGGCGGATTCAAGTCGGACATGCAGGGCGGCAAGGCCGTGGCGCTGGATGTCTGGGCCTATGAGCGCGGCCGCGCAATCGTCCGGTTCGACTATTCCGGCCACGGCGAATCCGGCGGCGATTTTGCCAATGGGACCATCGGCAGCTGGCTCGAGGACAGTGTTGCGGTGTTCGAGCGCTTTTGCGACGGCCCGCAAATCCTGATCGGCTCCTCGATGGGCGGCTGGATGGCGCTGCTGCTCACGCGCGAGATCAAGAAGCGTGCCGGCAAAGCGTCGATTGCGGGCCTGGTGCTGATCGCGCCGGCGCCCGATTTCACCGAAGAGCTGATGTGGAAGAATTTTTCGCCCGCGGTGAAGAAGGAGATCGAGACCAAGGGCTTCTGGCTGCGCCCGTCGGAATATGGCGACGGCTCGCCCTATCCGATCACGCGGAACCTGATCGACGAGGGGCGCAATCACCTCGTGCTCGGCAGCGCCATCGATCTCGGCTGCCCCGTCCGCATCCTGCAAGGCGCGAAGGACCCTGATGTGCCGTGGCAGCATGCGTTTGCGCTGACCCACCGCCTGCCGGCCGATGACGTCGTGCTGACCATGATCCAGGACGGCGATCACCGCCTCTCCCGCCCGCAGGACATCGCGCGCATTCTTGCGGCGGTGGCTGAGATCGGGTGAAGTGCCTTCTTCCTTCAGGAGGCAATCCAATGACGACCACCGCCATGCTGCGCGCCTTCTGCGACGCCGTCGAGCAGCGCAACGGCAAAGCCTTCGCCGAGCTGTTCACCGAGGACGGCGTCTATCACGACGTCTTCTACGGCGCCTTCGCCGGCCGTGCGAAGATCGCCGCAATGATCGACGACTGGTTCTACCGCACGGCGACCGATTTCCGCTGGGACATGCACGATCCCGTCACCGACGGCACCACGCTCTATGCGCGCTACACGTTCAGCTACAGATCGACATTGCCGGAAGCGAACGGCGCGCGGGCGATGTTCGAGGGCGTGGCGATCATGACGCTGAAGGGCGGAAAGATCGCGAGCTATCACGAGGTCGCCAACACCGCGCCGGCGTTCGTGGATTTGAACTTCGTACCGGAGCGGATCGCGAAGATCGTCGCCAAGCAGGGCGCCGAACTGAAGGCGCGGCCGGAGATGCAGCGGCATTTGGGGTAGCTGCATCCTCCTCGTCATTCCGGGGCGTGCGAAGCACGAGCCCGGAATCCATGACCACCATCGGGAGTATGGATTCCGGGCTCACGCTTCGCGTGCCCCGGAATGACAGGTGGAAAAAGTCCCTACCGCTTCGACGGATTCACCATCGGCTTGCGCTGCGCCAGCGCGGCCACGGTCGCGGTGCCGATCGGGCCCTGTTCGTCATGGAGCCAGCATTCGCCGATCGCGACGCCGTCGGTGGCGTGGTGGTTCACCACCTCGAAGCCGATCCACTCCGTCACCGGCAGGCGGTGCAGATAGATCGTGACGTCGCTGTTGATGTAGCCGAGCCCCTGGTCGCCGGCGTTGGCAAACGGGCTGGCGAAATCGGCGCCGGTGGCGACGCGGACGAACGGCGTCATCGGAACGCCCGCGACGAGCTCGCGCACCTCGCTCATCCACAATCTGCGCGGGCCGAGCGAACCCATATGACCGACGATGGGGCGCGTCGCCCATTTGCCGTTCATGCCGAGCCGGGGATCGGTCGGCTTGGGGATCTCGGCCGGCTTCGGCGCGTCCCAGTTCGGCGGCGACCAGACATTGCCATCGGGATTTTGCGTTTTGCGCAGCAGCTGGCACGAAGCCCGCGCCATGCTGACCCCGCCGGAAAAGAACTCCGCTTCCACTACGCGGATGCGCATGCCGTCGCGCACCAGCCGCGTCGTCACCTCGATCGGCCTGTCGATGGTTGGCAATCGGAACATGTCGACCGTGAGCCGCGCCGGCACGAATTCCGGCCCGGAATGGCGCTCCTCGACGACGAAGCCGAGCAGGCCGACGACGACGCGCCCGTGCAGCGATTTCGGATCCCATGGACCATTGGCGACTTCCGTCGGATGGAATGTATCACCGTCGCGATTGAAGAAAGGCATGTTTGTCATGACGCGCGAGATTGCGGGAATGGGCGGGGAAATCAAGTCAGGAGGCGGCCCGCCACTCCTCGCGCACGCTATTGTCCTGCTCGTTGCTCTCAGCGGCAGATCTCATCGCCTCAAACTCTTCGCGCGCCAGCAACTGCCCCAGCGCCCACACCGCCGCCCCGCGCACCAGTGGGCTTGCATCAACTAGCAATCGCCGCGCCTCGTCCGCCAGCGTCACCTCGCCCGAATTGCCGATCGCAATCAGCACATTCCGCACGAACCGGTCGCGCCCGATGCGCTTCACCGGCGACTTCGTGAACAGCGCACGGAATGCCGCGTCGTCCAGCCGTGCCAGCTCAGCGAGCGAAGGCGCGCGCAACTCGTCGCGCGCGGCGAGTTTTGCCTCACGTCCCTCTTGCGCAAACTTGTTCCAGGGGCAGGCGGCAAGGCAATCATCGCAGCCGTAGATGCGGTTGCCGATGCTCTTGCGAAACTCGTGCGGGATCGGGCCCTTGTTCTCGATGGTCAGATACGAGATGCAGCGCCGCGCATCCAGCTTGTAGGGCGCGGGGAACGCCGCGGTCGGGCAGATGTCGAGACAGGCCCGGCATGAGCCGCAATGATCGATCTCGGGTTCGTCGCGCGGCAGCTCCAGCGTGGTGTAGATCGCCCCGAGAAACAGCCACGAGCCGAACTCGCGCGAGACGAGGTTGGTGTGCTTGCCCTGCCAGCCCAGATGCGCGGCCTGCGCCAAGGGCTTCTCCATCACCGCCGCTGTGTCAACGAACACCTTCACCTCGCTCGGCGCGGTCGCGACCAGCCAGCGCGCCAGCGCCTTCAGCCGCTTCTTGATCAGGTCATGATAGTCGTCGCCTTGCGCATAGACCGAGATCGCCGCGCGCGTGCGCTGCTTCAGGACGGCAAGCGGATCGGAATCGGGACCGTAATTGACGCCGAGCATGATCACGCTGCGCACGTCGGCCCACAGCCCGCGCGGGTCGACGCGGCGCTCCGGCTGGTTCGCGAGCCAATCCATGTCGCCATGGCCGCCCGAGGCGATGAATTCGAGGAAGTGTTGTCCGGCTGCATCGATCGAGCCCGGCGCGGTGACGCCGATGCAGTCGAAGCCGAGCGCGTGCGCCTGCTCTTCGAGCGCGCTGCGCAACCGATCCGTGTCTGTGTCGATGTTGTTCATGCATCCACACTCGACGTCGTCATGGCCGGGCTTGTCCCGGCCATCCACGTTCTTGTGTAATCCTCACCGAGACAGGAAGCACGTGGATGCCCGGGACAAGCCCGGGCATGACGGCCCTCATCAGAAATCCAGGTCCACGTAGGTCCGCGAGGCCGGCACGCCGGCCAGCCATTCGCTGAGGAGCGGACGGAACGACGGGCGGGATTTCACCCGCGCGTACCACGCCTTTGCTGCGTCGTCCTCGCTCCATGGCACGTCGCCCAGATAGTCGATCGCCGAAAGATGCGCCGCGGCGGCGAGATCCGCGTAGGTGAGCCGGTCGCCGGCGAGGAAGTTGCGGGTCTGCGCCAGCCAGCCGATATAGGCCAGATGATAGCGCACATTGGCCTTCGCTGCGCGCATCACGTCGGCCGAAGGCGGCCCGCCGCCGTTCTCCTCGCTCATGAAGCGCTTGTAGATGCGCTCGGTGACGAGTGGATGCGAGACCTCCTCGAAGAATTTTTCGTTGAACCAGGCCATCAGCCGGCGCACCTCGACACGCTCGGCAAGCGTCTCCGGCATCAGGCGCTTGGGGCCCATCCCGGCGCCATAGGCCTCATCGACATATTCGGCGATGATGGCCGCGCCCGGAATCGGCGGCTGCTCGTCGTCCACCAGCACGGGCGTGGTGCCCGCTGCATTGAGCAGCAGAAACGCCTCGCGCCGCTCCCAGCTGCGCTCCTCGATCAGCTTCAGGTCAAGCCCGTATTCACCCGCGATCAGGCGAATGAAGCGCGAATGCGGACAGAACGGATGATGAAACAGCGTAAACATGAAGCCTTTGACTATGTGATGGTGCTTAAGAATCCATCAATGTTTGTGCGGCGCCACACTAGTCCTTCAAAACCTCGAAGCAAGGGCGTGATTTGGCATTTTGCGATTGCGGCATGGGGTCGAATAGGCGAGAAGAGCCCCGCTTTTCCAGCCGAAATGGACCGTAAATATGTCAGACGCAGTACGGGCAGTGATCCTCGGCATCATCGAGGGCGTGACCGAGTTCCTTCCCGTATCCTCGACCGGCCACCTCCTGATAGCCGAGCGCTTCTTTCATCTCGGCGAAGGCGCGTTCTGGGATTCGTTTACGGTTCTGATCCAGCTGGGCGCGATTCTCGCGATCGTGGGGCTGTACTTTCGCAAGCTGTGGGACGTCGTGATCGGCCTGTTCACGGGCGATGCCTATGCTCGCCGCTTCATGATCGGCGTGCTGGTCGCATTCCTGCCCGCTGTCATCGTCGGCCTCGTCGCCGGTAAGTACATCAAGCTCCTGCTGTTCAATCCGTGGGTCATCTGCTTCACACTGATCGTCGGCGGCGCCATCCTGCTCTGGGTCGACAAGCTCGAGCTCAAGCCGCGCGAGCATGATGCCACCAGATTTCCGCTCTTGATGTATCTCTATATCGGCATCGCGCAGTGCGTGGCCATGATCCCGGGCGTGTCGCGCTCCGGCGCCAGCATCGTCGCCGCGATGTTGCTCGGAGCCGACAAGCGCGCGGCGGCGGAATTCTCGTTCTTTCTGGCGATCCCCACCATGATCGGCGCGTTCGCCTACGACTTCTACAAGAGCCGCGCCGAGATGACGATGGACCACATCAACATCGTCGCGATCGGCTTCGTGGTGTCCTTTATCACCGCGATCATCGTGGTGAAGACGTTTTTGACCTATGTCACCCGGCACGGTTTCCTGCTGTTCGCCTGGTGGCGCGTCATCGTCGGCACCCTCGGCCTGATCGCGCTGGCGCTGGGACGGTAGACATCTCTGATCGGATAATGCTGACCGAGGTTCTCGGTTCACCTCTCCCGTAGGGAGAGGTCGGATCGCATCGCAAGATGCGGTCCGGGTGAGGGGTTACAGTCTCACTGAGGGCCGCGGCCCCTCACCCGGATTGCTGCGCAATCCGACCTCTCCCCGTCGGGGAGAGGTGGGCGGACAGCCCTGCCCTCAACGCAATATAAGCTTTTGATCGGTACTCAGTTTGCCATGCTGGGCGGCGCGCCCGGCGCAGGAGCTGAGCAATGACCCTCGTCAGCGGCTGGGGGCGCTTCCCGGTCGTCGATACCGAGATGCTGCGTCCGCGCGCGTTCGCGGCGGTTGCCGACGCCGTCGTGTCCGGCACCGTGGCGCGCGGCAATGGCCGTGCCTATGGCGATGCCGCGATCGGGGCCGTCAGGACCGTCGCGATGACGGGCTTCGACCGCATCAGGTGGTTCGATCCGGCGACCGGCCGAATCTGCCTCGAGGCCGGCGTGCTGCTCTCGGACCTGATCGAGACCTTCGGCCCGCGCGGCTTCCTGCCCTTCGTACTGCCCGGCACGCGTTTCGTGTCGATCGGCGGCGCCATCGCCGCCGACGTGCACGGCAAGAACCACCATTGCGAAGGCGGCTTCGGCCGCTATGTCGACAGCATCCTGCTGCGCACGGGCGAGGGCGAATTGATCGAAGCCTCGCGCGAGCAGAACTCCGACGCATTCTTTGCGACAATCGGCGGCATGGGCCTGACCGGGGTCATCCTCGAAGCGACCTTGCGGCTGCGCAAAGTCGAAACGGGATGGATCCGCGAGCGCGTGATCTCGGCATCCGATCTCGATGCCGCGATGCGCGCGCTCGATGCAGGCGATGCCGCAACCTATTCGGTGGCGTGGATCGATTGCGCCGCCCGCGGCAAGGATCTCGGCCGCTCGCTGATCTATCTCGGCGAGCACGCCGGCAAGGACGAGCTTCCTGCCGGCGCCGCGGCGTTTCCCGCCGGCAAGCATCCCGGTCTTGGCGTGCCCATCGATTTGCCCTCGATGACGCTGAACCGCTTTGGCATCCGCGCCTTCAACGAGCTGTACTACCGCATGGGCGCGCGCCGCGCCGGCGGCAGCCATGTGGTCTCGCTCTATCCCTATTTCTTTCCGCTCGACAGCATTGCCGACTGGAATCGCATCTACGGCAAGCGCGGCTTCCTGCAGCATCAATGCGTGATCCCGGAGAACGGCGCGCGCGACGTGCTCGGCGAGATTCTGGGGCGCGTCGCGCGGCGCGGCGATGCCTCCTTCCTCGCGGTGCTGAAGAAGCTCGGCCAGGGCGAGGGCATCCTGTCGTTTCCGCTGCCCGGCTACACGCTGGCGCTGGATTTCCCCGTGCGCGGCGACATCCTGAATTTTCTCGACGAGATCGACCGTCTCGTTGTCGCGGCCGGTGGCCGGCTCTATCTCGCCAAGGATGCGCGCCAGTCGCGCGAGACGCTCAAAGCCGGCTATCCCGCCCTGCCGCGCTTCAACGCGATCCGCAAAGCGCTCGACCCTGCCAGCAACATCCGCTCCAAGCTTTCACAACGTCTGTTCGATGAGGTCTAGGCCGTGACGTCGCGCAAGTCTGTACTGGTGCTGGGCGGCTCATCCGACATCGGCCGCGCCACGGCGCACGCCTTTGCCAATGCGGGATACGATGTGGCGCTCGCCGGCCGCGACGTCGCCGCGCTGGAGCCTGACGCCGCCGATCTTCGCGCGCGCTACAATGTCGAGGTCGGTGTTCACACATTCGACGTGCTCGACACCGCCTCGTTCGAGGGCTTCGTCGCCGGCCTGCCCGCGCTGCCCGATGTCGCCATCTCGATCGTCGGCCTGCTTGGTGTGCAAGAGAGCGCGCAGAGCGATCTCGCCCATGCCACCGCGATCATGCGCTCCAACTACGAGGGTCCGGCGCTGATTCTCGGCCTGTTCGCGGAAAAGTTTCTAGGTCGCGGCAGCGGCACGCTGGTCGGCGTGTCCTCGGTCGCCGGCGATCGCGGCCGCGCCTCCAACTATGTCTATGGCTCGGCCAAGGCCGGCTTCTCCGCCTTCCTGTCCGGCCTGCGCGCCCGCGCCAGCCGTGGCGGCGTCCACGTCGTCACGGTCAAGCCCGGCTTCGTCCGCACCAAGATGACGGAAGGCATGAAGCTGATCGGCCCGCTCACCATCGAAGCCCCCGTCGTCGGCGCTGCGATCCTTCGCGCCGTCGAGAACAAGAGCGACATCGTCTATGTCAGCGGCAAATGGCGCCTCGTGATGCTGATCATCAAGACGCTGCCGGAAGCGGTGTTCAAGAAGCTGAGGTTTTGAAAGTCGTGACGGGCGGATCCTCGCCCCAGCGGCGGTGCGCCCCCTCGCCCCGTTCGCCCCACCAGCTCGTCATGGCCGGGCTTGACCCGGCCATCCACGCGTATCCGAGACTGCAGCGAGACGTGGATGCCCGGGTCAAGCCCGGGCATGACGACGGATAGAGAGGCGCTTCACACACTCATCCGCTGGAACTGGCCCTGCGGGCGGAAGCGCCAGAGATATTGCGGGGCGATCGCCTCCAGCGAATCGGGCGTGATGCCGAGACCTTCCAGCGTCAGCCCGGCCGCCTTCGCCGCATCCGACACGATATTGTCGCGCTCGAGCAGCGTGACCTGGTCCGGCGTCAGCTTGAACGCGCCCGGCGCGAATTGCAGGAAGTTGGCCTGGAAGCGGGCGAGGCCGAACGTCAGCG
Organism: Bradyrhizobium sp. USDA 223; assembly: GCF_044909005.1. Classification (NCBI taxonomy): domain Bacteria; kingdom Pseudomonadati; phylum Pseudomonadota; class Alphaproteobacteria; order Hyphomicrobiales; family Nitrobacteraceae; genus Bradyrhizobium; species Bradyrhizobium sp. USDA 223. Next base: position 6,503,518 of record NZ_JBIYDR010000001.1, on the reverse strand, counting down.
GCACCAGCATGCGCTTGCGGTCGGTGATTTCGAGGATCGCCTCGATGATCTCGCGCATGGTCAGCACTTCCGGCCCACCGAGCTCGTAAGTGGCGCCCGCCTTGGCCTTGCCGTCGGCCGCATCCGCGATAGCACTGGCGACGTCGCCGACATAGACCGGCTGCATCTTCGTCTCGCCACCGATCAGTGGCAGCACCGGCGACATCCGGGCCAGCGCGGCAAAGCGGTTGGTGAACTGGTCCTCGGGGCCGAACATCACGGAGGGGCGGAAGATCGTGGCGGAGGGAACCGCGGCCAGGACCGCGGCTTCGCCGGCCGCCTTGGCCCTGGCATAGCGTGAGGGCGACTGCGCATCGGCCCCGATCGCCGAGACATGCACCAGCGCGCCACCTGCGGCGGCCGCCGCCTTGGCGACGGTCTCGGCGCCCCTGGCCTGGACGGCGTCAAAAGTCTGCTTGCCGCTCTCGGTGAGCACGCCGACCAGATTGATCACGACATGCGAATCACGCAGCGCCGCCTCGACCGAGGCCGGATAGCGCAGATTCGCCTGCACGGTGTGGATCTGCCCGACCCGGCCGAGCGGCTGGAGGTATCCGGCGAGTTCCGGCCGCCGCACCGCGACCCGGACCCGGTAATCCCGCTTGCACAGGGCCCGGACGACGCTGCGGCCCAAGAACCCCGATCCGCCGAAAACCGTGACCAGCGTGTCCAGATTCGATGCCATGGGAGCCGTTCCTGCGGAAAAGAGTGCGTCTTGTCAGGCTTGTATCGGGCCGGTTTGCGATGCGCAATCGGCATCCCGACCCCGGCCTCACGCATGAATTGACAACGGCGTCACCGAACCGTAGTAACCGCCTCCGTGCCCCAAACGGCATGCCCAGGTGGTGGAATTGGTAGACGCGCTGGCTTCAGGTGCCAGTGGCTTAACGGCCGTGAAGGTTCGAGTCCTTTCCTGGGCACCATCCCCTGCTCAAGCGATTGAAATCGCTCATCCGCAGGACATCGAGCTGCTGACCGGTCCACGACACCGAAGCACAGCGCTCATGGCGCGCCGAATAGCCGTCGTCGCCACGTCGGAAGATGCCGGCAAGGCTGGTGACCCGAGCCCCGCTAGGAGGCCTCAGTGCTCGTTGACCGCAGCGTCGAGCTTGATCAGGCTCAGCGAGCGGTTCGCGGTCTCGCGCAGGCGGCAGTAGCTCGCGCCGCCCCGGTACATGCCGGGGTCGACGTTGTCGAAGACCGCGCAGAGGCGATCACGCGACGCGGCGAAAACTTTCTGCGAGTCATTGACCGCCTTGATGGCGTCGGCGAACCCGCCGGCCTGAACCTTCTTCAGCGCCTCACTGGTTTTCTGCGTCCAGACGGCGAGTTCGCGCGCCGCGCAGGCCTTCCATCTGGCGACATCGTCGTTCGCGCCCTCTGCCGCCTTGATGCAGGGGTCGGCGACGAGCCCGACGCAGGCGCCGCCGAAACCGCCGGTTTTCTCCACCTTCTTCAGGCAGGCATCGATCACGGCAAGGTCGGCTGGCGCGGTGCTTTGGATGGTGTCTTGGGCGAAAGCCATCGATGCCAGCGGGAGGCCTGCGGCGAGGATCGCGGCGGCAAGTTTGACTTTCACTGGAGATCTCCGTTCGGCGCATCGATGCAAACCTTGGTCACCGAAGATCCGGCGTGGGTTCACCCGAATGTGGAGCAGGAGCCGCTCCCTCACACCACCTGCTTCCCCGTCCGCTCCGCCACCGCCCTCTGCACGAAATACATCATCACCAGCGTGACGATCGTCGTGGTCACGACGACGTAGCCGATCCGGTCGAAATGGAGCAGCGCGCCGTCCGCGCCTTGCGCGATGATCGCGCTGGCGAGCACCGAGCCGAGGCCGCCGGAGAGCTGCTGCAGCGAGGCGCTCACCGCGCTGAACGAGCCGCGCTGGCTCGCATCGGGAATCGCCGACATTAGCGCCTGCGACGGGATCATGCGCGAGAAGATGCCGACGAACATCAGCACGTTGACCAGAATCGCGGTCGCGAGCGAGACGTGGCCGAGATGGGTGTAGATCAGCACCATGAGGACGGTCATGGCGCAGCCGAACACGAAGGTCGGATATTTGCCGAACGCGTCGCTGGCGCGGCCGACCAGCGGTCCCGTGACGATGCTGAACAGGCCGGAAACGAGATAGATCGTCGGCAGATGCGTGATGTCGATGCCGAGATTGTGCACGGTGTAGGCGCTGGAGAACGGCATGAGCATGTAGCCGCCGGTCGCCAGCAGCGTCGTGACGGCGAAGGCGAGGGTGTAGCGCGGCTCACTGACCGTCGCGACCAGATGGCGGAACGGGTTTCTGTCCTGTTTCAGCTTCAGATGCGCGTCGACCGGCTCCATGGCGAAGGCGATGATGGCGATCGTCACGATCGACAGCACGACGATGGCGACGAAGCAGACATGCCAGCTCCAGTGATTGGCGAGAAACAGGCCGGCGGGAATGCCGAGCACCTGGCTGGCGGCGAACGCCGTCTGGATGATTCCCATCACGCGGCCGCGCATCTGCAACGAGAACAGGTCGGTGATGATGGCGAGCACGACCGCGCCGATCACGCCGCCGAATAATCCGGTCACGATCCGGCCGATCAGCAGCACATGGTAGTTCGGCGCCACCGCGCACAGCAGCGTGCCGAGCGTGAAGCCGACATAGAAGAACAGCAGGAGGCGCTTGCGATCGAAACGATCGGCAAAGCCGGCGGCGAGGATGCCCGATAGTCCCGCACTGAACGCGTAAGCCGATACGGCAACGCCGAACTGCCCCGCCGTGATGCCGAGCGCGGGCATCAGGATGGCGCCGAGCGGCGACATGATGATGAAATCGAGGATGATCGTGAACTGCGTCAGCGCCAGCAGCGCGATGAGGAGCGCCTGGTAGCGCGAAAATCCGCGCGGACGCTGGTCGTCGATCGGCGCAGCGGGCGTTGGTTCGGTCATCAGATCTCAGTCGCAGTGAGGGGCAAGACAGTGCGGGGTCGGCAATAGATGGGGTGCGGCGGGACGAATTGCAGTGGGCGCTAGTCCGCCGGGAAGAGCAGTGGCTCATAGTCTCGCGCGCCATGGAGGATATGGATCACCTCGATGGCGTCGCGACCGACACGATAGAAAATCAGATAGTTCCCGAATGGGCGCCGGCGAATGCCTTTCTGCTCATAGCGCGGCACCAAGGGGTAGCCGCGCGGTGCATCGGCGAGTGTTTCGCACTTCTCCCGCAGTCCACGGATGAGCGTGAGTGCGCTTTGCGGGCTTTGCGCGGCAACGTATGATGCGATGTCTTCGAGGTCGGCCTCGGCTTCCGCGGTGAGGACGACGATCACGTGCGATCGGCCTTATCGGCCAATCTCGCTTCGAGCCGGTCAAAAACGTCTGACATCGGCTTGGTCCGTCCCGCGTCCGCATCGTCGAGCCCGCGCGCGATCGCGGCATCCAACGCAGCGAGCCGCGCCTCGCGCTCCTGAATGAGCCGCACGCCCTCTCTGAGCACCTCGCTCTTGGAGTGATAGCGTCCCGACGCGACGAGCTTTGTTATAAAGCTTTCAAGGGCTTCGCCGAGGTCTGCACTTACCGCCATACCGCGCCTCTCCGACCACTCATGCTTTAATAACTATTATTGAACCCTCCGCGTATCAAGCGGTGTCCTGCCCCCGCCGCCCCTGATTAAGCCGCCTTTAGTGAATGTTCCCATAGGGTTGGCGACCCATTTCCTGCTCCCCGGCCGAATGCCGGTCATGTCGCGGCAAGTCAGAGCGTTTTTCGATGGAGCAGCGTGCCCCGCAGTATGATCCTGGCGTGTCCGAGCCGTCGGCGCCCCGGACCCTCGTCATCGACCTCGAAGGCGCGCTGCTGCATTCCGAGCTGCTGATGGAGGCGCTGTTCTCCAGCCCCGGCCGCATGCTGGCGCGCTTCGGCGCGGGCGGACGGGCGGGCATGGCGGCGCTCACGGCGATCCTGGCGCGAGCCGAGATCGATTACGCCCATCTGCCCTATGATTCCGATGTGATGAACCGGGCGCTGGCGGCACGGGCGCGCGGCGAGAAGATCTATCTCGTCGCGGATCGGCTCGCGGCTCATGCCGCGGCGATCGCGGCGCATCTCGGCTTCGATGGCGTCGTTACGACGGCCGATCTTGCGGCGGGCAGCGTCCCGTTCGATCGTGCCTCCATCGCGCGCATCGAAAATCGCGAGGTCCGCAGAGCCGGCCTCGCCACCTGGGTGAAGGCGCTGCGCGTTCATCAATACGCCAAGAACACGCTGGTGTTCGTGCCCGCGCTCACGGCGCATCAGCTGAACCTTTCGACGCTCGGCCACGCGCTGCTCGCATTCCTGGCGTTCTCGGCCTGCGCCTCGGGCGCCTATCTGATGAACGATCTGCTCGATCTCGCCGCCGACCGGCAGCATCCGACCAAGCGCCACCGCGCGCTCGCGGCCGGCGATTTGCCGATCTCGTCAGCGCTGTCGGCGATCCCTGCGTTGTGGTTGTTCGCGCTTGCCGCCAGCCTCTGCATCTCGCCGCTGTTTCTCGGCGTGCTCGGCCTCTATCTCGTCACCACGATCGCCTATTCGCTCGCGCTCAAGCGCAAGATGCTGGTCGACATCGTCACGCTCGCCGGCCTCTACACGCTTCGCATCGTCGCCGGCGCTGTCGGCGTCGGCGTGGTGCTGTCGGAATGGCTGTTGATCTTCTCGCTGTTCGTGTTCACCTCGCTCGCCCTGATCAAGCGCTTCAGCGAGCTCAGCATGCGCGAGAGCGTGGGCCTCGCCGATCCCTCGAACCGCGACTATCGCGTCACCGACCTTAACGTCATCGCCGCGATGGCGGCGGCAAGCGCCATGAACGCGGTGACCGTGTTCTCGCTCTACGTCTCGTCCTCGGCGGTGACGCCGCTCTACAGCCGCCCCTGGATGCTGTGGCTGCTCACGCCGCTGCTGCTGTACTGGTTCGGCCGTGCGCTGATGATGGCGCATCGCCGCGAGATGCCGGACGATCCGATCCTGTACGCGTTCCGGGACGGCCCCAGCCGCACCGCAGTCGCGGCGATGATCTGCATCATGCTCGCTGCGATCTGACCGGCCGTAAGGTCACGGCCGCTTGCGTGACCTGTTGCGACTGGCTACATCGCGATCCATTCGACTAAAGCGCGATGCGATTAAGATGAATCGTCATCGCGCTTTAGGTTATTGATTGAGCATGATCTTTTCGGAAAACCGCTGCACACTTTTCCGGATCATGCTCTAGCCTATGATATCGACGCACCGATTCGACCCGAGGGTTTCATGACCGTACGCCTGCACCGCGGCGACCTGCCCGACCTGTCCCGCTACACCGGAGCGGTGGCGATCGACACCGAGACCATGGGGCTGAACCCGCACCGCGACCGTCTCTGTGTGGTGCAGCTCTCGCCCGGCGACGGCAGCGCCGACGTGGTGCAGATCCCCAAGGGCCACACCGACGCGCCGAACCTGAAGGCGCTGCTCGCCAATCCGGCGGTCACGAAGATCTTCCACTTCGCGCGGTTCGATATCGCGGTGCTGTACCAGACCTTCGGCGTCATGACCGGGCCGATTTATTGCACCAAGATTGCGTCCCGCCTGACCCGCACCTACACCGACCGCCACGGCCTCAAGGACCTCGTCCGCGAGGTGCTCAACATCGACCTCTCCAAGCAGCAGCAGTCCAGCGACTGGGGTTCCGACAGCCTGAGCGAGCCGCAGCTCGCCTACGCCGCCTCCGACGTGCTGCATCTGCATGCCTTGCGCGAGCGGCTGGACGCCATGCTGGTGCGGGAAGGCCGCAGCCAGCTGGCGCAGGCCTGTTTCGACTTCCTGCCGACCCGCGCCCTGCTGGACCTCCAGGGCTGGGCGGAGGAGGACATTTTCGCGCACTCCTGAGGTGCTTTAACCTCTCCCGCCTGCGGGAGAGGTCGCGCCGAAGGCGCGGGTGAGGGTTCTCTCCTCCAGGAGACTGTCCCATTGCGGTGACACCCTCTCCCCGGCCCTCTCCCGCAAGCGGGAGAGGGAGAGACGACCGCCCCGTTTCGGACACTTTCGTAACGGCCTGTCGCCGGCTGCATATTTCGGCGGCGCCGGATAGAATGGGGTGCGCCCCCTCGACCGGACAAGGCGAGCGATACGTCAGGAGACAGGTAAGCAGGAACCCCGGTGAATTCGGCCCAGAACCCCACCTACGACGCCGCGCTTGCGGCGAAGTTTGCCAGCGCGGCGCGCCACAGCCGCCTGGTGCGGATTCTGCGCATCGCGGTCCCGGGTGCTGTAGTGCTGTCCATGGCTATCATCATCGGCGTCTCGATCTTCAATCCGTTCCGCATGCTGATGCCGAAGCTGCCGCTCGACTCCGGAAATCTAGTGGTGTCGGGCACCAAGATCACGATGGAATCGCCGCACCTCGCCGGATACACGCCGGACCAGCGGCCCTACGAGCTCTGGGCCAAGACCGCGACTCAGGACATCACCGATCCCGATCACGTCGATCTCAATGACCTGCGAGCGAAAGTGCTGATGGAGGATAAGTCGACCCTATTCCTCGATGCCCGCACCGGCCGTTTCGACAACAAGCAGCAGCAGCTCGATCTGCGCAAGGATATCTTGCTGCGCACCTCGACCGGCTACGAGGCCCGGCTGAACTCGGCCTTCGTCGACATGGGCAAGGGCACGGTCTCCTCGGACGAGCGCGTCGACGTCAAGCTGACCAACGGCACGCTGAGTGCGGATCGCCTGCGAATTACCGAAGGCGGCGAAGTCATCCGCTTCGAGGGCAATGTGGTGATGCACCTCGACAAGCTCGACGAGCCCGCCGCGACGCAGCCTGCACCACCCGAGGCGGCGCCGACGAAGACACGCACGCCTCAGAACAAGTCTGCCAATTCGAAGTGATTTTCATGATGACCTGTTTTCCGCGTGACGTTTTTGTCAGCAAGGCCGCGCTCGCTATCGGCCTGGCGCTGCTCGTCACGGGTGCGGCCCTTGCTCAGAGCACGATGCAGGGTGTGCCCAATGCGATGCAGGGCTTTTCGCAGAACCGCGATCAGCCGATCCAGATCGAAGCCGCCTCGCTCGAGATGCGCGACAAGAAGAAGGAGGCGACCTTCGCCGGCAATGTGAAGGTCGTGCAGGGCGACACCACCATGACCTCGAAGACGCTGGTGGTGTTCTACGAGTCCGGCGGCGACAAGCCGGCCGCGCCGCAGCCCGCGGCGAAAGGCGCGAAATCGGCGCCGATGCAGTCGGCGCAGCCCGGTCCGGGCGGCAGCTCCTCGATCAAGCGGCTGGAGGCGCGCGGCAACGTCGTGGTCACCCAGAAGGACCAGGTGGTGACGGGCGAGACCGCCGTGTTCGACACCAAGACCAACCTCATCACCATGCTCGGCGGCTCGGGCCAGGTGGTCCTGACGCAGTGTAAGAACGTGCTGCGCGGTGATCGCTTGATGGTCGACATGACCACCGGCGTGTCCCGCGTGGAATCCGACAACGGGCGGGTGCAGGCGCTGCTGCCGCAGGGCGGCAGCAATGATTGCAGCCAGGGCGCCAAACCCGGCGCGGCGCCGCCCTTGCAATTGCCCGGCGCAAGTAAACAAAAATGAATTCAACAACTTGGATCGGGTGCTCCCGATCCGAGGTTGAAGCTTGGCGAGCGAGCCTGTATCTAGCGCGCAGGGCTTTCGAAGCGGGGTCCGCCGCTTTTCGGGCGTGTTTCACTGGGCATGAGACATTCCTTCACCCATGCTGCGTCGGCCAATCGCTCAGGCTGGCGCGACAGATCGCGCGGATTTCGCGCAAGACGACGCCAAAGGCTAAAAGGCGGGGATGGTCGATCTCTTCAGCATGTTCCGTCGGCGCCCCGCCAAGCGCGGCCGGCCAGGATTTGCGCGTCAGGACATCACTGCGCTCGGGGACAGCGTCGGCGGCCTCGTGCCCAGTCCTGTCAGGGACACGCCGATTGCCCGCGACCAGCCCCGCGGGCCCGACCAGTTCCAAGGTGACTACACGGGCGACTATCCGGCCGAGCCGCGTCCGCAGGCGGTTCATCCCGTCCGAACGGCCGCCAGGTCCAACGGTGCCGGCGCGCCGCAGCTGCTGAAGCGGCCCGGATTCCTGGCTGTGCATAGTGTGGAAAAGGCCTTCGGCAGCCGGCAAGTGGTGCGCGGCGTCAGCATCTATGTGCGCCGCGGCGAGGCCGTCGGCCTGCTCGGCCCGAACGGCGCCGGCAAGACCACCGTGTTCTACATGATCACCGGCCTGATCAAGGCCGATCGCGGCGCGATCGAGCTCGACGGCCACGACGTCACCAAGCTGCCGATGTATCAGCGCGCGCGGCTCGGCATCGGTTATCTGCCGCAGGAAGCCTCGATCTTCCGCGGCCTCACCGTCGAGCAGAACATCCGCGCCGTGCTCGAAGTGGTCGAGCCCTCGCGCAAGAAGCGCGAGCAGCAGCTCGACTCCCTGCTCGACGAGTTCAACATCACGCGCTTACGGAAATCACCGTCGATCGCGCTGTCCGGCGGTGAGCGCCGCCGCGTCGAGATCGCACGCGCGCTGGCGACGCGGCCGAATTACATGCTGCTCGACGAGCCCTTCGCCGGCATCGACCCGATCGCGGTCGGCGACATCCAGGATCTCGTCCGCCATCTCACCAACCGCGGCATCGGCGTGCTGATCACCGACCACAATGTCCGCGAGACGCTCGGCCTCACCGACCGTGCCTATATCGTCTATGCCGGGGAAATCTTGACGGAGGGAACTCCGGATGAGATCGTTGCCGATCCGGACGTGCGCCGCCTTTACCTTGGCGAGGAATTCCGCCTCTAGCCCTATTTTCCAATTCGTCAAGACGTGTACATCGGGCTGAGACTAGGATAAGCAAAAATCGGACCAACTTTTGGGATCGGTTCTTGCTTCATGGCGCTTACGCAGAGATTAGAGTTCCGGCAATCGCAGTCGCTGGTCATGACGCCGCAGCTGATGCAGGCGATCAAGCTGCTGCAATTGTCCAATCTCGATCTCACGACCTTCGTGGAAGAGGAGCTCGAGCGAAACCCGCTGCTGGAACGGGCCAGTGACGAGGCCCCCGCGGGCGAAGCTTCGGCCGAGGCCGGCAGTTACGGCGATTCCGGGGGCGGCCAAGATGACGGTCATGGCGATGGCCAGGGCGAGGACGGCTTCGGCGGTAGCGCGGAAGGCTTCGAGCCGGGCCAGGAAGAGTGGATGAGCAAGGATCTCGGCACCCGCGCCGAGATCGAGCAGACCCTGGACACCGGCCTGGACAACGTCTTCTCCGAGGAGCCGGCCGAGGCAGCCGCGCGCAACGCTCAGGATGCCGCGCCGACCACCTATACCGAATGGGGCGGCGGCGCCTCCGGTGACGAAGACTACAATCTCGAAGCTTTTGTCGCGGCCGAGACGACGTTGTCGGGCCATCTCGCCGAGCAGCTCTCGGTTGCCTTCACCGCGCCCGCGCAACGCATGATCGGCCAGTACCTGATCGACCTCGTCGACGAGGCCGGCTATCTGCCGCCCGATCTCGGCCAAGCCGCCGAGCGTCTCGGCGCATCGCAAGCCGAGGTCGAAAGCGTCCTCGCCGTGCTGCAAAAATTCGATCCGCCCGGGGTCTGCGCGCGTTCCTTAAGCGAATGCCTGGCGATCCAGCTGCGCGAGCTCGACCGCTACGACCCCGCGATGCAGGCGCTGGTCGAGCATCTCGATCTGCTCGCCAAGCGCGACATCGCGGCTCTTCGCAAGATCTGCGGCGTCGACGACGAGGACATCGCCGACATGATCGGCGAGATCCGCCGCCTCAATCCCAAGCCCGGCATGAAGTTCGGCTCGGCGCGCCTGCAGACCATGGTGCCCGACGTCTATGTCCGCCCGGGCCCCGACGGCGGCTGGCATGTCGAGCTCAACAGCGACACCTTGCCGCGCGTGCTGGTCAACCAGACCTATTATTCCGAGCTGTCGAAGAAGGTCGGCAAGGACGGCGACAAGTCCTATTTCACGGATGCGTTGCAGAACGCGACCTGGCTAGTGCGCGCGCTCGACCAGCGCGCCCGCACCATCCTGAAAGTGGCGACCGAGATCGTGCGCCAGCAGGACGGGTTCTTTACCCATGGCGTCGCGCATTTGCGCCCGCTCAATCTGAAGGCCGTCGCCGACGCCATCCAGATGCACGAATCCACGGTGTCACGTGTCACCGCCAACAAATACATGGCGACCAACCGCGGCACGTTCGAGCTGAAATATTTCTTCACGGCCTCGATCGCCTCGGCCGACGGGGGCGAAGCGCATTCGGCGGAAGCGGTGCGTCACCACATCAAGCAGCTGATCGATTCGGAGGAGCCCTCCGCGATTCTGTCGGACGACACCATCGTGGAACGCTTGCGCGCCTCGGGCATTGATATTGCCCGCCGCACGGTCGCGAAGTACCGCGAAGCCATGCGCATACCTTCCTCGGTGCAACGCCGCCGCGACAAGCAGAGCGCTCTTGGTAACGTCCTCTCTACCGCCTTGTCCGATCGCTCCCGCAATCCCGAACCGGCCTGATTGCGCTGGCGCCAAATCGCGCTACTCTCGATGCCCCATCGAGACCGATCCAAGCTGGGCACCAACCAAGCGAGGCATCACATGACTCTCAGAATCTCGGGAAAGAGCATCAGCGTCGGCGAGGCGCTGCGCGGCCGCGTTGCCGACCGTACCGACGAGGTGCTGCGCAAATATTTCGACGGCAATTATTCCGGCCACATCACGCTGAGCAAGGACGGCTTCGGCTTTCGCACCGATTGCGCCCTGCATCTCGATTCGGGAATCACGCTGGAAGCCGATTCGAACGCACCGGATGCCTATGCCAGTGCCGACCAGGCGCTGGTGATGATCGAGAAGCGGCTGCGGCGCTACAAGAACCGGCTCAAGGACCGCTCCGCGCGCAAGGCCCATGCCGCCTCCGAGGCGATGGCTGCGCTCGACGCCACCAGCTATGTGCTGGAAGCGCCCGGAGAGGGCGAAGAGGACGTCGCCGGCTACAGCCCCGTCATCATCGCGGAGCAAACCACGTCGCTGAAGCGGCTCTCGGTCAGCGAAGCCGTCATGGAACTCGACCTCAGCGGGGCACCCTGCCTGGTATTCCAGCATGGCTCGTCCGGTCGGGTGAACATCATTTACCGCAGGGCGGACGGCAATGTGGGCTGGATCGACCCGCCGGAAGCCAAGGTGGACGGCCAGGCCGGTGGCTAGGCCCGTCAGCCGGCGCCCGTACCATCCCGCCCTTAACAATGACGGGGGCAAAGCTGCACGCGGGAGTTGGCACCGGGATTGCGTTGGAGTAGAAGCCCCCCACATCTGGGCCTGGCGGGGTTTCGGGCTAAGTCCCCCTCCTGCTTCATGTTATGGACGCCGGCCGGGCTTGGTCTATCAAGCCGGCCAAATCGGAACCTGACGGTTTAATTCACCTCGGAAAGCTTCCATGCCGATTACCGATCTGGTCGCACCCGAGGCGATTCTCCCGGCATTGAAAGTCAACAGCAAGAAGCAGGCCTTGCAGGAGCTGGCGGCCAAGGCCGCTGAGCTGACCGGGCAGAACGAGCGCTCGGTGTTCGAGGTGCTGCTGCAGCGGGAGAAGCTCGGCACCACCGCGGTCGGCTATGGCGTCGCCATTCCGCACGGCAAGCTGCCCAAGCTGGAGAAGATCTTCGGCCTGTTCGCGCGGCTCGATCGTCCGATCGACTTCGAGGCGATGGACGGCCAGCCGGTCGATCTCGTCTTCCTGCTGCTGGCCCCCGAAGGCGCCGGCGCCGATCACCTCAAGGCGCTCGCCCGCATCGCCCGCCTGCTGCGCGACCAGGACATCGCCAAGAAGCTCCGCGCCTCGCGCGATGCGCAGGCGATCTATTCCGTGCTGGCGCTGCCGCCGGCAACGGCGGCGTAACCTTCCGTCCCTCTCGCCCGGCAAGGGTCCGATCGTCCCTTGCACCTGATTGTGAGGGCAGCGTCCCGTCATGCCACCTTGATCTCAAAGGTAGAAGGTAGGACAATCTTCCCGCTTGAGACGCACGGCACATTGGGCGGCGCCAACATCCGCTGAGAGCCGTTCGAAGCCGTGGACTGAGCGGACGTGACTGGGAATGGAATGACGCCGTTGCGCCTCGCGGCCGCGGCGGGAGAACGGCCCTGGGAATCAGGCCTCGACCGGCCGATGCCCGCGGCAGGCGCGCGTGCGAAGGCGCCCGTGGTGCGCGGTGAGGCAAGATTCGCCGTCCATCAGGCGGTCAGCTCATGACCAGCCTGCACGATTCCGAGGAGGACGACAGCGCGATCTGGCAAGCGCCCGGCGTCGGCGTGGAAAAGCTTGCCAGAATCGTGATGCGTGGCTCGATCACCGTCAACGTGATCGCGTCGATGGGAGTCCTCCAGCCCGCGCTGCTTCCCGCAGAATGGAGCTTCGTGCAACAGGCCGTTGCGCTTCTGATGTGGGTCATCCTGATCTACGCCAGTGCCTTCGTGCGACCCTGCCTGCGCGTGCAGCCAAATCCCGATTTCATCGCGCTGGTCGCATTCTATGCTCTCGCCGCTGTCTCCGTGCTCTGGACCGGCCTCGCCACCGCGGCGATCATGAAGAGCGCGGCCCTCGTGATGACGACTTTCGGTGCGTACTGCCTGATCACGCGGATCGACATCGACGAGATCGTCGGAGCGACGTCGCTGGGGCTCTTTATCTTGGTCGCCGCCTCGGCCCTGTGTGCGGTTTTCGTGCCCGAGATCGGCGTCGATCAGAGCTGGATGCACAACGGCCAGTGGCAGGGAATCTACGAATCGAAGCAGACCCTCGGCTTCATCAGCGCCTATCTGATGTTCTTTGCCTGCTATCAGAAGATGACGGGCCAGGGCTGGACAGTTTTTCTGCTGACGTTTCTCCTGGCATCGACATGCGTCATCGCCTCGGAATCCCGTGGTGCCGGTGCCGTTGCAATCGCCGCCGGTGCACTGCTCATGACCTCGCTATGGTCGATCCGCTGCATGAGGATTTACGCGGTGCTGCCGGTCGTCATGTGCATCCTGGCTGCGCTCCTGATCCTGTATTTCTATGTCACGGGCTACGATTCCATCCACCTCGGCGAATCGACCATCAATCTGACCGAGCGAACCTTCATCTGGCAGTACGCCATCAGCCATTTCGACGATGCGCCGCTGCTGGGCTTCGGCATCAACGGGTTCTGGACGCGCCCTGCGATTTACGACTATTTCAACCAGAACCACGGCTGGGTGCTGGACAATTATCATAGCGGCTACATCGCGGTGGCGATGGAAACGGGATTCCTGGGATACGTGCTGTTCGTGGCGAGCGTCTATCTGTTCTCGGAAAAGGTCCTGTACCTGATCGCCACGCGGTCGATCGACCGTCGCCACTGCGCTCTCATCATCGGATTCGTCGTCCTCAGCTTTCAATCGAATTTCACGGAGACGATGTTCCTTCGCTCGACGATGTTCACCTCGGTGCTGCTCGTCGCATTCTTCTTCGCGGTGTGCAGGCCGGTGCCACAGCAAGGCCTGCAGCAATGATGGGGCAGGCAGGATGAATGCCATCTGCGTCCGCTGGTCGGTAGCTTTCGGCCTCGCCTTGGCGCTGTCCGTGCTTGGGATCCGCTTTCCGGCCGAGGCAAAAGCGCAAGGCCACGCGCCCGCTCCCCCGAAATTGGGTCGCGGCATCAACATCCTCGGCTATGACGGCATTTGGGAGGGAGGCCGGAACGCGCCATTTCGTCTGGACAACCTCACCGCGATCAGGCGCGCCGGCTTCTCGCACGTCCGGATCAATTTCTTCGGCTTCAAGTTCATGGACCCGGAGAATGCGCTGGACGAGATCGTCTTGAGGCGGCTCGATGCGGTGATCGAGGAGGTGCTCGCCCGAAATCTCATCCCCATCCTGGACGAGCACGATACCCATATCTGTCAGCGCGACGTCTCCGAGTGCGCCGGGAAGCTGAAAGCGTTCTGGACGCAAATCGCCGCGCGCTATGCCGGAAAATATCCGAGGCTCGTCTTCGAGGTGCTCAATGAGCCGGGCGGGCAGATGACGTCCGCCGCCTGGAACGCCCTCCTGAACGAATGTCTCGGCATCATCCGCGCCACCAACCCCCGGCGGCCGGTGATCGCCGCGGTCCTCAACGTCGACGAGATGCCCGTCGAGGACCTGGTCCTGCCGCCGGATGACCGAAACATCATCGTCACGTTTCACTATTACGCGCCGATCCGCTTCACCCATCAGGGCGCACCGTGGTCGCCGACGTTCTCGCAAATAGGCCCGCTTGATTGGGGCACGCCGGAGGACGAACGGAAGGCGCGCGCCGATTTCGACAAGATCCGGTCCTGGTCCGAACGGGAAAAGCGTCCGATCTATCTCGGTGAGTTCGGCGTGTACGAGGCCGCGCCAGCCGAAGCACGGACGAGATATCTGTCGTTCGTGGCGCGAAGCGCGGAGCGGCTCGGCTGGGCCTGGGCCTATTGGCAATTCGATCATGATTTCGCAGCCTTCGACAGCGCGCGTCAAAGCTGGAAGCCGGAGATCATGCGGGCGCTGATTCCGGCGGGGCGCTGAGGCGGCGGGCGTGACCTGAACTCAGCCGCGCCGGCGTGAAGCCATCCGACGATCGGATAGTTCAGCCTGGAGCGCCGTCATCAAGCTTAAGGCGCCGTGTCGCGTTGTGTTCAGACAGTACTGAGTTACCAAATGTGTCGGAGTGTTGCTGTCCGAATACAGCGCGCGGAAGTCGGCCGATGTACCTTGCCGAAGATTTCTATGCTGATTGCTTTGGGGTGATGAATGAAACGACTGCTGCTGGCGACGTCGGCTCTGATTCTCGCAGGCTCTGCTCAAGGTGCCGATCTGGGAGCTCGTCCCTACACGAAAGCGCCGGTTGCGGCGGCCGTGCCTTTCAGTTGGACCGGCTGCTATATCGGAGGTCACGTCGGCGGCGGTGCGAGCCGAACGGGCTTCACGGATCCCGGCATCGGAACGGGGGCGGTCATCGCGCCTGCAATGACCATAGGCAATGTGCCTGGTGATCGCATTGGGGTAAACGGAGACGTCGGAGTTGTCGGAGGCATTCAGGCTGGTTGCGACTACCAATTTGCCAGCAACTGGGTGATCGGGATTGCCGGCGATTTCACGGCCACCGATCTTCACGGCACCGCCAACGATCCCTTCTTTGCCGGAAAGACCGGTGCGCCCGCCACTCTGTCGAGCCGCACCGACTGGGTCGCCAGCGTCACGGGTCGGATCGGCTACACATGGGATCGCTTGCTCGTTTACGGCAAGGGCGGCGTCGGGTTTGCGCATGACCGGTACAATCTGAACAATTTCGCGACGATTGGCGGCTTCGTTTGTCCCGGTGTGGGATTCCTCGTTTTTGAGCCCTGTAATTCCAGCGCCAGCACCGATCGTGTCGGTTGGGTGGCAGGTGCCGGTGTCGAGTGGGCCTTCGCCCCGAACTGGTCGGCCTTGATCGAGTACACTCACTACGGCTTCGACAGCAAGCGCGTGGGGTTCGCCAATCCAGTCGCCGCCACCACCGCGTTGATCGATATTCGTCAGGACATCGATATCGTGAAGGTGGGCATCAACTATCGGTTCGGCGGGTCACCCGTCGTCGCGAAGTACTGATTGACCGCTTAAGCAGACAAAGGGAGCGGCCGGGGCTCAACCTCGCGCCGCTTCCATGCGATTCACGATCCGCTGTCCGATCGGGCTCTTCAACCAGGCCTGGAAACCGGGCCGGTCCCAGGTCATCCGACGCAGCGCCAGAAGCGATCCATCTGTGTGCGATCGCACCGGTTTTTCGGGTTCGGGCTCGAGCGTCCATCCGAGCTTCGACAGATATTGAATGGTCGTCTGATTGCGCTCCAGCACGAAGGCGCGGATGCGGCTCAGCTTGAGATCGTCGAATACGAACCTGAGCAGCGGAATGAAGGTGTTCACCGTCGCTCCGGAATTGCGGTGCTCCTTTTCTCCGATCACGGCGCTGACGAGCGCCTCGCTCGCCGCCGCGTTGATGTCGAGGCGGATGAAGCCGACATGGATGCGGCTGCCACGCTCGAATATCCCGAGCAGGAGCCGTTCGCGCTGATCGAAGGATTTGATGTAGTCGGCGATCTCCGCCTTGGTCATCGCACGCGGTGACGTGTTGAGGACATGCACCGTCCAGGGATCGGACAACCAGTCCGCCCAGCGCTGCGAGGCGTCATCGCGCTTTATGGTGCGCAGAAAATAGCGCCCGGCCGGAAACCACAATTGCTGCTTGGGCAGACGTTCGACTTTCGGCGGCATGCCGCATCTAAGCAGTTTCGAGTCGGACGATCAATTTGGATGGCGCAACGTGCAGCTCTCGAGCGGCGACGCCGTCGTGGGCGCCGCTTCCGCGCTTCAGCAGACCGTCGGCAGCAGGCGCCGGACTTCGTCGAGCAGTTCGGGGACCGCCCTCTTGTCACCCGAGAGGTGCTTGAGCAGCGCACTCTGGAATAGACCGTCGAACAGCGCGTAGAGCGCGCCTGGCGACGACGCCGGCCGCTTGCCGCCGAGCTCGGCATAGCGAGAGGCAATGCGCCAGATCATCGCTTCCAGGCTCTTGTCGATCTCGAGGACATCCTTGCGAAACGCCGCCTCGAACATCGCCTGCGAGCGCAAATCGTACCAAAGCCGGTGCATGCGGGCTTCGTTCTGCAGCGTTGCTGCGAGCTTGGCGAGGAAGCCCTCCGTCAATTCGTCGCGGCTCGTTGCTGTCGCGACGACCTCGTCATAGCGCGTCACGCACTTGGCCTTGTAGTGGCGAACGCAGCAGCAGATCAGGTCGAGCTTGTCGCTGAAATAATAGTGGAACACGCCGTGCGTGAACGCCGAGTTCTGCGCGATCTCCCGCAGGCTGGTCCGGGCGAAGCCGAGCTCTCCAAGCGTTTCGAGCGCTGCCTCGGCAAGCTCGATGCGTCGCGCGTTGAACTTGTCGTCCCGCACGATCTCCGCCACGGCCTCCCGCTTCGCCGCTCCTGTCGCTTGCCGCGCCATCGTCGCGCTGTCTCCCGTCTCTTGGTCACCACGATCACGTCGTCGGTCATCGTCTACAGACCATCCTCTTTGACAACTGTCAAATTTTTTCCTTGACAACTGTCAAGTTCCGGGAGGAGTGTGCGCGCCAAGAAATTTGGACAGTCGTCAAGACGCCAGCAAATGGAGGAAATGCACCCACCGGCGCCGCGCCGCCGGAACGGACTCGCATGCCGTTGCGCAAACCGCGCCGGCACCGTGCTGCCAATGCCAGCACGCACCGATCATCAGCGAACAGATCAGTCCAAAAGATCAGTCCAAGCAAAGGGAGGACGTGCGATGAGTGAGAAGAGCCTTGATGGCCGCAAAGCCCTGGTCACCGGCGGAGCCCGCGGGATAGGAGCGGCGATTGCAGAAGCACTGGCGCGCTCCGGTGCGGCGGTCATGATCGGCGACATTCTCGATGACGTCGGCAAGGACAGCGCCGGCCAGATCGCCAGGCTCGGTGTGAAGACCGGCTTCGTGCATCTCGATGTCGCCGACGATGCGCAGTGGGAGAAAGCGACTGCTGCGACGGTCGCCACCCTCGGCGGCTACGACATCCTCGTCAACAATGCCGGCATCGAGATCACGTCGCTGGTCAGCGAGATCAGGGCCGAGGATGCGCGGCGGATGTGCGACGTCAACATCGTCGGCACCGTGCTCGGCATGAAGCACGCCTTCCGCGCGATGCGGCCGGGCGGAGCGGCGGGCAAAGGCGGCGCGATCGTCAATATCGCGTCTGTCGCGGCGACGATCGCCTTCCCGAGCATCTCGGTCTATTCCGGTACGAAATCCGCGGTCGATCGCATGACACGGGTCGCTGCGATGGAGGCCGGCAAGCTCGGTTATGGCGTGCGCGTCAACTGCATCTATCCCGGCTTGATCCCGACCGACATGGGCCTGCAGCTGGCCAACGACATCGTCAAGATCGGTCTCGCGCCCGACGTCAACGCCGCGGTCGGCTCGGTCGTGGAGCAGACGCCGCTCGGCAAGCTCGCGGAGGTCGGCGACATCGCCAATGCTGCGGTGTTCCTGTGCTCGAACGAAGCCCGCTTCATCACCGGCATCGGACTGCCGGTCGATGGCGGCATGGGAATGTGAGCTGCAAACCCGACAACGAACATTTCGGAGGAACGACAATGAGCGCGAAGAAGCCCGTCATCGTCTATGGCGCGTCCGGCTACACCGGCCGGCTGGTCTGCGAATACTTACGCGAGTACAACATCCCCTTCATCGCCGCCGGACGCAGCGCGGAGAAGCTCAACGCCGCAATGAAAGCGAATGTGGCCGGCATCGAGACCGCCGACTACGAGGTGGTGGAAGTGCCGCACACCGTGAGCGCACTGACGGAGTTGTTCAACGGCGCCTCGGTGGTGCTCAACACCGTGGGCCCCTTCGCCAGGTTCGGCGGCGAGGTGGTGCAGGCCTGCTGGGCGTCCCGATGCCACTACACCGACACCACCGGCGAGCAGGACTGGCTGATCACGCTCGAGCAGGAATGGGGTACGAAGTTCGCCAATGCCGGCCTGCTGCTCGCGCCGGGCATCGCGCAGATGTACACCACCGGCGAGATTGCCGCGCAGCTGTGCCTGGAGACGCCCGGCCTCGACACGCTCGATATCGCCGTGTTCTGGGGCGGCAGCCCGACCATCGCCTCGACACAGACCATCCTGGTCAACGCCGCGATGGCAAAGGCCTACTATCTGGAGCAGAACAAGTATGTCGAGCATCAGGTGGATGCCGGCCTCTACAACCTCGCCATCCCCGGCCAGCATGAGCTCGCACTGGCGCTGCCCTGGGGCGGCACCTCGCACCCGGTGTGGTTCAAGCGCGATCCGCGTGTCGCCAACGTGAAGGTGCTGGGCGGCGTGTTCAACCGCGCGCTAATGCTGGGCGTGCCGCAGATCGTCGCCGCCGCGCTGGAGGCGACCAAGGACATGAACCCCGACGACCGCTACGCCGCATTGGCGCAGACCGCCGCCGGCGTGATGAACACCATGCCGCCCCGCGAAAACCCGCGCGTCAACAAGTCGCTGGATTCGGTGCATGCCTCCGGCCCATTGGGGCGCGCGCACTGCGTCATCAGCGGCAACAGCAATTACAAGCAGACCGGCTTGTTGCAGGCCTATGCCGCGGCGCACCTGCTGCAGCAGCCGCCCAAGCGCGTGGGCTTCGCCTCCGGTTGCCAGGCGTTCGGTCACCACGAGCTCCTCGGGCAGCTGCGCAGCTTCGGGCTGGTCAGCAGACCGATCCTCACCGTGAACGACTGAGCAAGATCACGGGTGGCGCGGCCGCGCGCCACCCGCCAGCTGCTTCCGGGATTGATCATGCGCTTCATCGATTACCTCGACAAAGGTGCCTCGCTGGGCGCTGATGCGCCGTGCCTGACCATGGACGGTCGCGATCTCAGCTATCGCGAGGTGCAGCAGCTGAGCTACCGCGTCGCGCGCGGGCTCGCGCGATCGGGTATTGCTGCCGGCGAGAAGGTCGCAATCCTTTCCGGCAACGATCCGGTCGCGTTTGCATGCGTGTTCGGCATTTCCCGGGCGGGCTCGGTTTGGTGCCCGATCAATCCGCGCAACGAGGCGGCCGAAAACCGGCTCGTCCTCGACCAATTCGACTGCAGCCTGCTGCTGTTTCATTCAAGCTTCGCGCCGATGGTCGAGGCGGTGCGGGCGGAGCTGCCGAAGCTGCGTGTCCTCGTCTGCCTCGATCGCGAACTGCCCTTCGCGCCCTCGTTCGACAGCTGGCTCGCTAGCCTTCCGATCGACCAATATCAACGCGAGACGGTCGACGATCTCGCGATGATTCCCGGCACCGGCGGCACCACCGGAAAGCCGAAGGGGGTCATGCTGTCGGGTCGCAACATCGAGGCCATGACGGCACTGACGCTGATGGGCTATCCCTTCAAGGGTCGTCCGGTCTATCTCGCGCTCGCGCCGTTGACTCATGCGGCCGGTGTGCTGTGTTTCCCGATCATGGCGCTCGGCGGCCGCATCGTGATCATGCATCGCCCTGACATCGCCGAATTTCTCGATTTGATCGAGTGCTACCATGTCACGCACACCTTCCTGCCGCCGACATTGATCTACATGCTGCTCGATCATCCCAAGCTCCACTCCGCGAAGCTCGGGTCTCTGCAATGCTTCTGGTACGGCGCGGCACCGATCTCGGCCGCACGGCTTGCGGAGGCGCTGCGGCGCATCGGGCCCATGGCGCAGTTGTTCGGTCAGACTGAAGCGCCGATGATGATTTCGATGATGGCACCTGACGAGCATTATAATGCCGATGGAACTATCGCGATGGAGCGCCTCGCCTCGGCGGGGCGGATCAGCCCGTTGGTGCAGGCCGGCATCATGGATGGCGACGGCAATTTGCTGCCGACCGGTTCTCGCGGCGAGATCGTGGTTCGCGGCTCGCTGGTGATGCAAGGCTATTACAAGAATCCCGAAGCCACGGCGGAGGCCTCCGCGCATGGCTGGCACCACACCGGCGACATCGGCTACATCGACGACGATGGCTACCTCTACATCGTCGATCGCGCCAAGGACATGATCATCACCGGCGGGTTCAACGTCTACTCGATCGAGGTCGAGAACGCGCTGCGGGCGCATGAGGCGGTCCAGGATTGCGCCGTGATCGGCCTCGCCGACGCGAAATGGGGTGAGCGTATCGTCGCCGTGGTGCAGCCCCGTGCCGGCCAGAGCGTCGACGCGACGGCGCTGGCGGCGTTCGTCAAGCAGCGGATCGGCAGCGTCAAGACACCGAAGCAGATCGAAGTCTGGGACGATCTGCCGCGGTCCAAGGTCGGCAAGGTGCTGAAGCCGGATATCCGCGCGCGGCTGGCCGGCCGCTCAGGCGGTTAGAGCGTGATGGGTGTAGGTTGAATCGATCGCCACGTGCTCGGTGCAAACCTCTCCCGCTTGCGGGAGAGGTCGCGCCGAAGGCGCGGGTGAGGGCTTTCTCCTCTTGCGGGCTATCCCACTGCGGAAACACCCTCTCCCCAACCCTCTCCCGCAAGCGGGAGAGGGGGCGCACTTATGTTGTAG
Organism: Bradyrhizobium sp. USDA 223; assembly: GCF_044909005.1. NCBI lineage: Bacteria > Pseudomonadati > Pseudomonadota > Alphaproteobacteria > Hyphomicrobiales > Nitrobacteraceae > Bradyrhizobium > Bradyrhizobium sp. USDA 223. The sequence continues at coordinate 6,482,356 of NZ_JBIYDR010000001.1, read as the reverse complement.
CAATCAAACCTGGTCTCATCACTCTCTAGCCCGAAAGCCGCTCCAGCACGTCGCGCACCAGCCCTTGCAGGAGATCGAGCTTGTAGGCCGTCATCGGCAATGGCTTGGCACCCGAGCTCGCCGCTTTCGCCGCTTCTGCGATCGATGCCGCATTGGCAACCTTGCCGCTGAGCTGGACCTCCACGGCGGTGAGGCGGAGCGGCACGGGCGCGACGCCGCCTGCAGCGAGACGCACGAGCTCGAACTTGCCGCCGGCGATGACGACGCGGGCGCAGAGCTCCACCAGCGGCCATTCCGCATAGGTCCGGCTGATCGCCCGCTTGTAGGACGCGCGCTCGCCTTGAAGCGGAGCAGGAAGCGCAATGCTCTTGATCATCTCGCCTGCTGCGAGCGTATGATCGGCGTGCGCGACCGAGCCGTCGCCGAGCAGGCCGGCAATCGTCAATCCGCTGCGCCGGTCGGTGGTGATGGTCGCATCATAGGCGAGCAGAGCCGCCGCCATGGTCGAGGGATGCGGCGCGACGCAGGCGCCGAGATCGAAGGCAACGCCATAGAGATGATTGCCGGACCGGGCAGGGCAGGTGCTGCCGCCTTTCTTCAGGCAATCGATGTCGGCCCGGCGGAAATACCAGCAGCGTGAACGCTGCGCGAGATTGCCGCCGAGCGTTGCAACCTGGCGCACCTGTGGCGTGGCCAGCCCTTGCGCGCTCGCCGCAATACCGGGATAGGCGGCGGCGATGCGCGCGTCGGCCGCGATCGTGCCGATGGTGGTGAGCGCGCCGATCTGGGCTGCTCCGTCGGCGTCCCAGCTGATCGTCTTGTCGCCGGCGCCCGAGATATCGATCAGCATTCCCTGCGACACGCCGCTGCGGCGGCGTTCGCTGAAGTCGGTGCCTCCGGCGCGGAATTCAGGCGTGGGATTGGCGGTCATGACGGCGACACTCATGCTGCATCCCTCCCTTTCAGCGCGGCCACAAGACGATCGGGCCGGAACGGAATTTCAGTCAGTCTCACGCCGATCGCATCGCGGATGGCGTTGGCGATCGCGGGCGAGGTCGGCACGGTGGCGACTTCGCCGATGCCGACGCTGCCGCCCGGCACATGCTCGAAACCGGCTTCGTCGAAATGCACCTCCAGTTTCGGCATGTCGGCAATCCCTGGGATGCGGTAATCCTCCATGCTGCCGCTCAGGACGTGGCCGCTCAAGAGATCGGTCTCCCGCGACTCATAGAGTGCGTAGCCGATGCCCTGGATCACCGCGCCCGCGGCCTGGCTTCGGGCCAGCGCCGGCGCGGCGAGCTTGCCGACCGCGAGGCCCGTATAGGCGTTGAGCACGCGCACATGGCCGAGCCAGGTATCAACCTCGACTTCCATCACCTGCACCGAGCTCGGCACGCCGGCGCCGACCACCATGTGGCTCATCAGACGCAGCACCCAACCGAACACCCGGCCCATGATGCCCGCCTCGTGCAGCGCGGGCCTGACGCCGGGCGGCGGCTTGCCGTCCTCCTGGCGTCTCGCCGACACGGCGATATCAGGGGAAGCCGCGATCATCTCGCGCCACGGCGCGTTCGAGCCCGGAGCAGGTGTGCGAGACGCGGTGCGCTTGATTTCCGCTTTCAGCTTCTCGATGGCGAGCAAGGTCGGCGGCACCACCGAGGCGGTGACGCGGCTGCCGCCGGAGCCCGGTCCCCGGGGCAGGCTGGAGCGGCCGATGCGAACGTCCACATCCTGCGGCTCGAGATCGAACGCCTTCGCGACGGTGTTGGCGATCACGCTGCGCGTGCCCGTGCCGATATCCTGTACCGCGCAGCTTGCGACGATGCGGCCGCCCTTGATCGCGAGTTCGACCGAGGAGCCGGTCTGCCAGAGATACAGCCAGTAGCCGGTGGCGACGCCGACGCCGCGCCGGTAGCGGCCGGTTTGCGAGGCGGCCGGCTTGCGGTTCTTCCAGACGTCGAGGCCGGCAGCCCAATCGTACAATCGCTGGCGGTTGGGATCGGGGTCCCAGAGCTTGCGGAGGTGAATCGGATCCATCTTCATGCGCAGCGCCGCTTCGTCGACCGCCTGCTCTAGCGCAAACGACATCGGCGGACCGCCGGGGCCGCGGAACGGCGCGCCGGGCGGCAAATTGCTGAGCACGTCGAAGTCGACGAGCTCCTTGGCTTCGGCCGGATAGATCAGCCGCGCCAGACCCGCGATCAGCGAGTTCACGGCGGCGCCGGTGTCGGCATGGGCGGTGAGCGACAGCGCCTTGAGGCGGCCTTCCGCCGAAGGCAGCAAGGACAGCTTCAGCTCGGCGGCCGGACGATAGCCGGTGACGGAAAGCTCCTCTTCACGATCGAAGGCAACACGCACCGGCGCCTTCGCGGCGCGCGCAAGCTCGATCGCGGCGATGGTCTCCAGCCCCAGGCTGCCCTTGGAGCCGAATCCGCCGCCGACATGATCGGCGATCACACGCACCTTGTCGTGCGGAAGGCCATAGCGCTTGGCGATCTTCTCCATACTCTCGTGGATGGCCTGGGTCGAGATGTGCACAATGAGCTGATCGCCATCGAACCTGGCCACGGCGGCATGTGGTTCGAGGCTTGCGTGCTGTTGCGTCGAGACGCGGAAGGTTTCCTCGACCAGCAGCGGATTGCGTTGCTGGCGCGCCTCGTCGAGCCAGCTCCTGGCCTGCTTGGCCTTTTGCGAGAACGGCGCCGAAGGCCCGCGCACATTGCCCTTCCACGACACCGGAGCGCCGCCTGCGCCCTCGGACACGTTGCCGGCACGCTTGCGGTCCTTCTTTTCGAACACGACCGGCGCATCGTCGCGTCGCGCTGCATCGAGCCCGATCACGGCGGGCAAAGGCTCGGGCTTGAAGGTGATCGCGGCGATTGCCTTCAGTGCGGTGCGGCGATCCTTGGCCGCGACGGCTGCAATCGGCGCACCGACGAAGCGGACCATGTTGTCATCGTCGAGCAGCGGAACGACCGCGGCAACACCGGCCATGGCGCGCGCCGGCGCCAGATCAAGCCCGGTGATCCTCGCATGCGCGACGTGCGCGCGCAGGATGACGCCTTCGAGCTGGCCGTCATGGTGGATGTCGACCGTGTAGCGGGCGAGGCCCGTCACCTTGTCGCGGGCTTCCAGCCGCGGCGCAATGGGTTCGTTGCCGTCGAAGCGACCCGAACAAGCCTCCGCTACCGCGCGAAAAATGCCTTCATAGGCGCCGCAGCGGCAGAGATGCCCTGAGAGCGCGGCGGCGATCTCCTCGCGCGAGGGTGTCGCCGCGCCCTTGGTCGCGCGCCAGCCGTCATGGAAGGCGGCGGCTTCGACGACGAAGCCGGGCGTGCAGAAGCCGCATTGCAGGGCGTCGTGCGCCATGAACGCCTTCTGCACCGGATGCAATCCGGCGCTACCTATGCCCTCGATGGTCGTCAGCGATTTGCCGGCGGCCGCCTGCGCCGGCAACAGGCAGCTCACGACCGGCGTGCCGTCGAGCAGCACGGTGCAGGCGCCGCAGACGCCGGAGCCGCAGACGAGCTTGGTGCCGGTGAGGCCGCCGTCGCGGATCACGTCGATCAAGAGCGCATCCGGATCGTCCGGTAGCACCAGAGGCCGTCCATTGATGGTCGTGCTGGTCATTTTCGAACTCCCGTTTTGCGGAGGGACTTCTTTGCCGACGGCGCCATCGCGCCGGCGATCAGCATGCGCAGCATGGTCTCGAGCTGCTTCAGGAACGCGTCGACCGGCTGCATGGCGGGGAAAGCGGATTTGGTGCCGTGGATCGCCATCTCGACGCAGCGCGCGAGCTCGCGCACGCTGACGCCGCTTTCGAGCTTGAGCTTTCGCTTGCGGCACACCCGCGTGATCGTGGTTGCGATCTCCTCGGTGAACCGGCTGGAATAGCTCTGGTAGAGGTCGCGCGCCTGCGCGAGGTGCTCGGAAAACAGCTCTTCGGTGTGGGGCGAATCCTTGAGCGAAGCGAGCAGCGACTGCATCCGCGCGCCGATCTCGGCGACCAGGATGTCGGCAAGCTCGAGGCCGGATTCTTCCGCCGCCTTCGCGGCCGCGATTTCGGCAGCGAGCCCCTGCGCGTAGATCCGCTCGAGCACGGCGCGAAACAGCGCCTCCTTGGAGGCGAAGTGATGATAGAGCGCCTGCCGCGTCAGTCCGGCTTCCTCCGCCGCCTGCTCGATCGAGGAGCGGCGGAATCCGTGGCGCCGGAACACGCGCAAGGCGGCGTCGAGGATCCGGTCCTGGGGAGGGGCCTTGGCCTGCATTTTGTCAGATTTGACAAACACGAACGAAATGTCAAATCACGGATTGATGACGGTCTCGTGCGCGGCAAAAGGCAAGGCTTCCCCGCACATCGCATTTGAATTTCGAAAGGCCGTCATGCCCGGGCTTGTCTCGGGCATCCACGTTCTTTGCGCTACGTGGAAAGGCGTGGATGGCCCGGACAAGCCCGGCCATGACGCTGTGGACACAGTCGGTGTCCCAGCCACGACTAACATGCGATTGCCCTGCGCACGCGGGCGGGGACGTCGCCGAATCCCGGTTGGCTGCCGATGGCGACGCGAACACCTCGCCGCCCAATTGAAAACGGGCACGCCTTCCTGCGAAGGCATGCCCGTTTGAAACTCTCTTCCTGCGATGCGCGCGTGCTTTAGTGCACGCTCACGGCCTGCAGCTCGTTGCTCCAGGCGTTGGCGATCGCGGCTTCGCGGCTGTCGGTCAGCATGATCGGCGTGCCGTCGGCGGCGTGGAGCGCGAAAAGCTTGAGGCCCGGCGCGATCTTGGGCGCCTCGGGGAACAGGCCCGGCACGTCCTCGGAGCGGATCTGCTTCACATAGGCGATATGGCCTTCGCCCAGGGTTGCCAGCGTCTCCGGAGAGACGTTCTTGGCTTCGTATTCGAACGCAACGTGACCTTCACTCATGGTCTCGACTCCTCTGGAACACTAAGCGGTCGAGTCCGCTACTCGTTCCATTATTCGTGCTCATTGATAGCGATTGTCTTAACGATCCGCTCCGGTTCAGGCCGGGCCAGATCGATCGACAACAACCCGTTCTTCAGATCCGCACCCAGCACCAGCATCCCCTCCGCCAGCACGAAGGTGCGCTGGAAGTGGCGCGCGGCGATGCCGCGATGGATGTATTGCCGGGATTTGTCGTCCTGCTGCCGTCCGCGGATCACGAGCTGGTTTTCCTCAATGGTTACATCGAGTTGGTCGCGCGTAAATCCGGCGACCGCCAGCGTGATGCGCAAACGCTCGGGCTGGCCGTCCGTGCGGTCGCACCTCTCGATATTGTAGGGAGGATAACCGTCGGCGCCTTTGACGACCCGATCGAGCACGCGCTCGATCTCGTCAAAGCCCAGCAGGAAGGGACTGGAGAGCGTTGGAACACGAGACATAGTTTACAAAGTCCTCGCAGAAGCGACTTTGGTGTGTCGGGGCCCGTCGTGGCACCCCTTGATCAGCAATATGGGCATGTTCCCCTGTGGGTTCAAGCAGGTAGCCGGGAGGCTGTGGACGGGCCGATTCCGCCTTCGATAGGCTCGACATGGCCTCAGCTGCGTCATGGCCGGGCTTGTCCCGGCCATCCACGACCTTGCTTGGCAGCACCGAGAGCGTGGATGCCCGGGACAAGCCCGGGCATGACGGATCCGCGAGAATTCTCCAACGAAAACAAACCCCTTTCTACTGTGCATGGGGTTGTTTTCGCACTTTTGTCGTCGGGCCCCGGAGCCGCTCAGCTCTTAAGCCGCGTCCGCCCGTCGTCACTGAACAGATGCAGCTTGGCCCGCACCGCCGCGACCCGGATCCTCGCGCCGATGGCGGGCGCCTGGGTTCCGGGAATGCGGACGATGACCTCACCGGGTGGCAGCTCGCCGGGCGTGGCGGCGACGCGCTGGTCCTCCTGCTCGCGGGAGCCGTAGACGAAGGTCTCGGCGCCGACGCGCTCGATCGCTTCGACGGTGAGCGGCAAGGCGACGCCGCCGGCCGGGACTTCGTCGGTGATGACAAAATCCTCTGGGCGGATGCCGACGATGCCGGCGTCGGCTGCGGCGCTGCCGGCGAGCTGCGACCGGATCTCCTCGGGCCGCGTCGACATCAGGTTCATCGGCGGTGCGCCGATGAAGGAGGCGACGAAGGTCGTGGCCGGCTTCTCGTAGATATCAAGCGGATTGCCGACCTGCTCGACCTGGCCGCCGTTCATCACGACAAGAATGTCGGCGAGCGTCATCGCCTCGAGCTGGTCATGGGTGACGTAGATCGACGTCGTGTTGAGCCGGCGCTGCAATTTGCGGATCTCGACCCGCATCGCGATGCGCAGCTTGGCGTCGAGATTGGAGAGCGGCTCGTCGAACAAAAACACTTTCGGCTGGCGCACGATGGCGCGGCCCATGGCGACGCGCTGGCGCTGGCCGCCGGAGAGCTGGCGCGGCTTGCGCTCCAGCATGGCGGAGAGCTCGAGCACGCGCGCGGCTTCTTCCACGCGAGTCTTGATCTCGGCCTCGGCCATGCCACGGTTACGCAGGCCATAGGCCATGTTGTTGTAGACGCTCATATGCGGATAGAGCGCGTAGTTCTGGAACACCATCGCGATGTCGCGATCGGCGGGCTCGACCTGGTTGACGACGCGGCCGCCGATGTCGATCTCGCCGCCGGTGACCGTCTCCAGTCCCGCGACCATGCGCAGCAGCGTGGACTTGCCGCAGCCGCTTGGTCCGACCAGCACGCAGAACTGTCCGTCGCCGACATCGACGTCGACGCCCTTGATGGCCTCGAAGCCGCCGGGATAGGTCTTGCGGACGCTGCGCAGGGTGACGTTAGCCATGGGTTGCACCGGCGAATAGCGAGTAGGGAATGGCGAATGGGGACTTGTTAGCACGCAAGGCGGACGCAGCGACCCCATTCGCCACTCGCCATTCACTATTCGCCATCTTCACTTTTCCGTCTCGACCAGGCCGCGCACGAACAATTTCTGCATGGCGACGACGACGACCACCGGCGGCAGCATGGCCAGCACGGCGGTTGCCATCACGATCGGCCATTCGGTCAGCGCGTCGGTGGTGGTGATCATCTTGCGGATGCCGATCTGGATGGTCTGCATGTCGTCGCGCGTGGTGATCAACAGCGGCCAGAGATACTGATTCCAGCCGAGGATGAACAGGATCACGAACAGCGCCGCCATGTTGGTGCGCGACAGCGGCAAGAGCGTATCCCAGAAGAAGCGGAAGGGGCCGGCGCCGTCGATGCGCGAGGCTTCCAGCAATTCGTCCGGCACCGTCATGAAGAATTGGCGGAACAGCAGCGTCGCGGTGGCCGATGCGATCAGCGGCAGCGACAGGCCGGCATAGCTGTCGAGCATGTGCAGGTCGGCGACGATCTTGTAGGTCGGATAGATGCGCACCTCGACGGGCAGCATCAAAGTGATGAAGATGATCCAGAAGATCGCCATCCGGAACGGAAAGCGGAAATAGACGATCGCATAGGCGGAGATGATCGAGACCGCGATCTTGCCGAGCGCGATCAGCATCGCCATCACCAGCGAGTTCAGCATCATGTTGCCGACCGGCTCGCGGGTGGAGCCGCTCGTGCCGATGAAGATCGTCTTATTGTAGGTTTCGAGAAAATGGCCACCCGGCAGCAGCGACATCTGCCCGTTGGCGATCACCGCGTTGTCCTGGGTTGAGGCCACGAAAGCGAGATAGACCGGGAACGCGACGATCGCGATCCCGATCCAGAGGATGATATGGGCAATGTAGCGCCGAAAGCCTTCTTCCTCGACCATCAGTAGGTCACCTTGCGTTCGACGAAGCGGAACTGGATGCCCGTCAGCACGATGACCATGATCATCAGGATCACCGATTGCGCCGCGGAGCTGCCGAGGTTGCCGCCGAGCAGGCCGTCGGTATAGACCTTGTAGACCAGCGTCTCCGTCGACTTGCCCGGACCGCCGCGGGTCATGGTGTCGATGATGCCGAACGTGTCGAAGAAGGCGTAGACGATGTTGACGACCAGCAGGAAGAAGATTGTCGGCGACAGCAGCGGGAAGATCACGGTCCAGAACCTGCGCATCGGGCGGGCGCCGTCGATCGCAGCCGCCTCGATCACGCTGCGCGGGATGCTCTGGAGGCCGGCGAGGAAGAACAGGAAGTTGTAGGAGATCTGCTTCCAGGCGGCCGCCATGATGATCAGGGCAGCTGCCTGATTGCCGTCGAGCAGCGGATTCCAGTCGATACCTAGGGTGCGCAAGTAGCGCGCGAGCACGCCGAGCGAAGGGTGCAGCATGAAGATCCAGAGCACACCGACGACCGGCGGCGCCACCGCATAGGGCCAGATCAGCAGCGTGCGGTAAAGCGTGCCGCCACGCAGCGGCTTGTCGGCCATGACCGCGAGCAGCAGCGCGAATGACAGCGACGAGATCGCGATGGCGAACGAGAAGAAGAAGGTGCGGACGATCGCCTCGAAATAGGCGCGCTCCTTGAACAGGTCGATATAGTTCTCGAACCAGACGAAGCTGGTTGACAGGCCGAAGGCGTCCTGGAGCAGGAAGGACTGGATCACCGCCTGCAAGGCCGGCCAGTAGAAGAATATCAGGACGATCGCGAGCTGCGGCGCAACCAGCGCATAGGGCAATAGCTTCGATTGGAAAATGGCTTGCTTTTGCATGATGCCTGCGGGGGCGGCAGGCCGGTTGACCGGCCTGTCGCTTGTCGCCTTACTTCACGGCGGTCTTTTCGAACTGGCGCAGCATGGTGTTGCCGCGCTCGACGGCCGCGTCCAGCGCCTGCTTGGCCGTCTTCTTGCCGGCCAGCGCCTGCTCGATCTCTTCCGCCCAGACGTCACGGAGCTGCACCATGTTGCCGAGGCGCAGGCCGCGCGAGTTCTCGGTCGGCTCCTTGTTGGTCAGCTCGAGCAGCGGCGTTTCCAGATAGGGCTGGTCCTTGTAGAAGCCATCCGCCTTGGCCTTGTCATAGGCCGCCTTGGTGATCGGCAGATAGCCCGAGGCCTTGTGGATGTAGACCTGGCGATCGGTGTCCGAGAGGAAGGAGAAGAATTTGGCGACGCCCTTGTAATCGTCCGCCGGTTTGCCGCCCATCACCCAGAGCGAGGCACCGCCGATGATCGAGTTCTGCGGCGCGCCCTTGGCGTCGGGATAATAGGGCATCGGCACCGCAGTGAAGGCGAACTTGGCCTGCGCCTTCACGTTGCCGAAGAACGCCGACGAGGTCAGGTAGAGCGGGCATTCGCCCGACGTGAAGCGGCCTTCGCCGGTGTTGGTGCGGCCGGCATAGTCGTAGGTCTTGTCCTTCTGGAGCTCGACCAGATTTTCGAGATGCTTGACCTGGAGCGGACCGTTGAAGGACAGCACGGTGTCGAAGCCGTCGAGACCGTTTGCCTTGCTGGCGAGCGGCACGTTGTGCCAGGCGGAGAGCTGCTCGAGATTGACCCAGGTGACCCAGGAGTTGGAGAAGCCGCAAGTGGCGTGGCCGGCCGCCTTCAGCTTCTTGGCGGCGTCGAACACTTCGGGCCAGGTCTTCGGGATCTCGACATTCGCTTTCTTCAGCGCGTCGAGGTTGACCCACATCACCGTCGAGGACGAGTTGAAGGGGAAGGACAGCATCTCGCCCTTCGAGGTCGAGTAGTAGCCGGTGATCGCGGGCAAGTAAGCCTTCGGATCGAACTTCTCGCCTGTCTCGGCCATCAGCTTGTAGACCGGCTTCACTGCGCCGGTCGCGGCCATCATGGTGGCGGTGCCGACCTCGAACACCTGCATGATGTGCGGCGCGTTGCCGGCGCGGAACGCGGCGATGCCGGCGTTCATCGTGTCGGCGTAGTTGCCCTTGTAGGTCGGGATCACCTTGAAGTCGCTCTGCGTGGCGTTGAAGTCGTTGGCGAGCCTGACGATGACGTCGTTGTTGGCGCCGGTCATCGCGTGCCACCACTGGATTTCGGTCACTGCGAGTGCCGGCGAGACGCCGAGACCAATTGTGAGTGCGACGGCCGCCGCCGCGCCAAAATGTCGAAGAGCCATCAAGAAAACCTCCCTTGCCCGTCACTAAAGAAGCGCTTGCGCTAGCAGCGCCACATGACGTTCACATGACTGTGTAAGCGGGACAAACGAAAGCAGCAAGCGCTGCCAAATGGGAAGTCGTCAAATAGGCCAAGACGGAGCCGTCAGCCGACTCCGTTCGCGCTGCACATGCGTGCGCGCGCCGCAGTGCGGCATTGAGATGAGGCACTATCGCGCCGGGTGAGGGTTCTATCCTCTAGGGGATTGTCCCGGTGCGGAGACACCCTCTCCCCAACCCTCTCCCGCGAGCGGGAGAGGGAGCGCACCACCGTTGACGCTCGCCTTAGCTCAGCGTTTCCGCTCGGGACCGCAGACCGTGCCCTTTTCGACCATCGCGTCGATCTCGGCCTTGGAGTAGCCGAACTCGCCCAGCACCTCGGCCGCGTGCTGGCTGAATTTCGGCGGCACGCGGCGCAGGCTCGGCTTGCTGCGGTCGAGCCGGATCGGCGAAGCCACGCCCTTGTACCAGTCCTTCTCGATAATATCGCCACGCGCGATCGTGTGCGGGTTGGTCAACGCCTGGTCGATCTTCTGCACCGGCCCCGCGGGCAGGCCGGCCGCGAGCAGGCGGTTGCACAGCGGCTCGGCCTCGTGCTGGCTGAACACGGCGGCAAGCTCGGCGCGCAGCGCCTCGCGATTGGCGATGCGGTCCTTGTTGCGGGCAAAGCGTGGATCGGTGCCGAGCTCGGGCTTGCCGATCTCTTTCGCCAGCTTGCGGAAGGTGCCGTCATTGCCGACGCCGATGAAGATGTTGTCGGTCTTGGTCGGGAAGATCGCGTAAGGGACGAGGTTCGGATGCTCGTTGCCGGTGAGACCAGGCGGCTTGCCATGCATGAAATAATTCGCGGTGTGCGGATGCATGATGGCGAGGCCGGTCTCGTACAGCGTCGTCTCCAGGAACTGGCCCTTGCCCGACCGCTGCCGCTCCGACAGCGCCATCAGGATGCCGATCGCCGCATAAAGTCCGGTGGTGATGTCGACCAAGGGCACGCCGATCCGCATCGGCCCGCTCTCGGGCGAGCCGGTCGCCGCGATCATGCCGGTCATGGCCTGGATGATGGCATCATAGCCGGGGTTGCCGCCGCGCGGGCCGTCGGCGCCGAAGCCGCAGATCCGGCAATGCACGAGGCGGGGATATTTCTTGCTGAGGACGTCGTTGCCGATGCCCCATTTCTCCAGCGTGCCCGGCTTGAAATTCTCGATCAGGACGTCGGCGGTCTCCAGCATCTTGAGCAGCACGATTCGGCCGCCCTCGGAGGCGAGGTCGAGGCCGATCGAGCGCTTGTTGCGGTTGATGCCGACGAAATAGGCCGCATCCTCTTCGTGGAACGGAGGGCCCCATTCGCGCACCTCGTCGCCCGCGGGCGGCTCGACCTTGATCACGTCGGCGCCGTGGTCGGCGAGGATCTGGGTGCAGTAGGGACCGCCGAGCACGCGCGTGAGATCGATGACGCGCAGTCCGCTCATGGCGCCCGTTGCTGCTTCAGTCATGCCTTCGCTTCCCTGTGTCGATCATTGGATCACAGGCCTAGCGAGGTTTGTTTGCGCCAGCAATGGCGCCGAGCGTGGAGCCGTATGCGCCGCCGTGCAGCCATGCCGCGGGGTGGCAAATTTCCTCGTAAGTGGCCGGCCCGAGGAGGCCCCGGGCCAGCCGATCCGCGCTGCCGATCAGACCACCGTCAGGCGAACGTCAACGTTGCCGCGCGTGGCATTGGAGTACGGGCACACCTGGTGCGCCTTCGCCACCAGCGCCTCGGCATCTGCACGGGCAAGGCCCGGCAGCGAGACCGCAAGGTCGATATCGAGGCCGAAGCCGCCCTCGGAGCGAGGGCCGATGCCGACGGTCGAGGTGACCGAGGCATCCGCAGGCACCTTCGGGCCGCCCTGCGAGGCCACGAACTTCATCGCGCCGATGAAGCAGGCGGCATAGCCGGCCGCGAACAGCTGCTCGGGATTGTTGCCAGCGCCGCCGCCACCGCCGAGCTCCTTCGGCGTGGTGAGCTTGACGTCGAGCGCGCCGTCGAGGGTCGCAGCATGGCCGTCGCGGCCGCCGGTGGCCTTGGCGCTGGTCTTGTAGAGGACGTTCACAGACATTTTCGTCTCCTCGGGTCTTTCCGGGTTGGGGTGCAAGCTTTATCGCAGACAATTAGATTGCGCGCAATCTAATTCGTCGCGCCTCACATTTAATTGTTCGCAATTGAATGTGCCGCCGGCCGGGCCCAGAATGAGAGAAACGCGCGAGATTCGTCATGGCCCGGAAATCAACGGTGGTAGACCCGCTTCGCCTCGACAACCAGATCTGCTTTGCGGTCTATTCCGCCACGCACGCCTTCAACCGCGTCTACAAGCCGCTGCTCGATCGGCTCGGCCTGACCTATCCGCAATATCTGGTCATGCTGGTGCTGTGGGAGCGGGACGACGTGCCGGTCAAGGAGATCGGCGAGAAGCTGTTCCTGGATTCGGGCACGCTGACGCCGCTGCTCAAACGGCTCGAGGCTGCCCATCTCGTCAGGCGCACCCGCTCGCGCGAGGACGAGCGCCAGGTCCTGATCGCCCTGACGGCGCAGGGCCATGCGCTGAAGGAGAAGGCGCGCAACGTGCCGCAATCGATCCTGGCGGCGTCGGACTGCTCGGTGTCAGAACTGGTCGCGATGAAGGACGAGATCGTGGCGCTGAGGGATCGGCTGAATGCGGTGATCGGGGAGTAGGGGGCTAAAGCCGCTTCTTGGCGAAGGCGCGGCCTGATGCCGACTTCAAGTACTTTTCGAATGCGACGGCCTGCTTCTCGTCGCTGAATGCGACGTAAGTCTTGAGCCGCCAAGGTCCGTATTTCGAAGTGTGGGGCACCTCGCCAGCATTGTGCTTTGTCAGTCGGGCGCGGAGGTCGTCGGTGATCCCGACGTAGAAATGGAGGGAATCGAGGCTCTCCAAGATGTAGACGTACTTCATCGCACTCCCCCCGGTTGTCGAAGAGAGTTTACACCCGCCCTTGTTTTGCTGAAGCCCGGCTTCGCCCTTCGGGCTACGCCGCGGCAGCCTTCGCTAGCTTCGCCACGAGGGAGCGGAGCTGGCTTGCCGAGCCGAAGCTGGCGAAGCCAGCGAAGGCTGGTGGAGCCAGGCGGGATCGAACCGCCGACCTCTTGCATGCCATGCAAGCGCTCTCCCAGCTGAGCTATGGCCCCTTAGTCCAGATGGGAGGATCCTGGGGGACCCGTCCCGGCCGGCGAGCGCTCTAGGCGACTCGCGCGGTGCACCCTTTTTCACAGATCAGGGCTGATCTCAAGTCTCTTCATCACCGCCGACATCACCAATGATGTCGGTCACGTCCTCATCGCCCTCTTCCTCGTCGGCAATGAAGGTCGAATCGTCGTCATCATCGTCGTCGAGGGTCTCGTCGACCTCGATATCGTCCTCCGATTCGGGCACGACCGCCTTGACCTTGCCGGTGTTCTCCTCGGCATCGGCCTCCTCGAGCGAGACCAACTCCTCGGCCTCCGCCGGCTCCGGCGCGTTGTCCTGGGCCATGTTGCGGGCCTCGGCGGCACGGGGGCCGCGGGCAGGAGCGACCGGGGCGATCGGCACCACTTCGCCGGTATAGGGCGAGATCACCGGATTCTTGTTGAGGTCATAGAACTTCTTGCCCGTGGTCGGGCAAATACGTTTGGTTCCGAGTTCGGACTTGGCCACGGCAGGAATCCTGGGAATGTCTGAAAAGCGGTGCTTCACTTGGCTAGTTGGCGGCCCGCTGTCAATAGCGCATTACGGGAGAACGACATGCCCGTGACGGGGCGCGGACCATGTGGTACCTGCGCGCCAGCCCACCGGGCCTATTCAAGGACACAATCTTGACCCATTCCGACCAACCGAGGCCGCTCCAGTCTCGCGCCAGCGGTCCCCTGACCGGGAAAGTACGGGTGCCCGGCGACAAGTCGATCTCCCACCGCGCCCTGATCCTGGGCGCGCTCGCGGTCGGCGAGACCAGGATTTCGGGCCTGCTCGAGGGCGAGGACGTCCTCAACACCGCCAAATCGATGCAGGCGCTGGGCACCAGGGTCGAGCGCACCGGCGATTTCGCCTGGACTGTCAACGGCGTCGGGGTCGGAGGCTTCGCCCAGCCCAAGGCAGCACTGGATTTCGGCAATTCCGGCACCGGCTGCCGGCTGGTCATGGGCGCCGTCGCCGGCTGCCCGATTTCGGCGGTGTTCGACGGCGACGCCTCGCTGCGCAGTCGTCCGATGCGCCGGATCCTCGATCCCCTGGAAAAGATGGGAGCCAGGGTCACCGCCGGCGGCGAGGGCGGGCGCCTGCCGCTGACCCTCCAGGGCGCGCGCGACCCCCTGCCGATCGTCTACAAGACCCCTGTCGCCTCGGCCCAGATCAAATCCGCCGTGCTGCTGGCGGGCCTCGCCGCTCCCGGCACCACCACGGTCATCGAGACCGAGGCCAGCCGCGACCACACCGAGCTAATGCTGAAGCATTTCGGCGCCGACATCACCTCGGTCCAGGAAGGCCGGCACGGCCGCCGCATCACGCTGGTGGGCCAGCCCGAGCTGCATGGCGCCAATGTCGTGGTGCCCGCCGATCCCTCTTCGGCCGCCTTCCCGATCGTCGCGGCGCTGATCGCGGAGGGCTCCGATGTCGTGCTGTCCGACGTCATGACCAATCCGCTGCGCACCGGGCTGTTCACCACGCTGCGCGAAATGGGCGCCTCCATCGAGGAGAGCGAAGTGCGCGGCGATGCCGGCGAGCCGATGGCGCGCTTGCGCGTGCGGGCGTCGAAGCTGCGCGGCGTCGAGGTGCCGCCCGAGCGCGCGCCGTCGATGATCGACGAATATCTGGTGCTGGCGGTGGCGGCGTCGTTCGCCGAAGGCACCACGATCATGCGCGGCCTGCAGGAGCTGCGTGTCAAGGAATCCGACCGGCTTGAAGCCACGGCCGCCATGCTGCGCGTCAACGGCGTCAAGGTCGAGGTCTCCGGCGACGATCTGATCGTGGAGGGTCGCGGCCACGTCCCGGGCGGCGGCACTGTCGCCACCCATATGGACCATCGCATCGCGATGTCCGCGCTGGTGATGGGCTGCGCCTCCGATCAGCCCGTGACCGTCGACGACACCGCCTTCATCGCCACCAGCTTTCCGGATTTCATTCCGATGATGCGTTCGCTAGGGGCCGAGTTCTCATGATCATCGCCATCGACGGGCCCGCGGCTTCGGGCAAGGGGACGCTCGGCAAGCGTCTCGCCCACCATTACGGCTATCGTCATCTCGATACCGGCGTGATCTATCGCGCGGTCGCCTATGCCCTGATGCAGTCGGGGCACGATCTCAACGACGAGGCGGCTGCGGTGCAGGCCGCGCTGGAGCTCGATCCCGAAAAGTTCGGCAATCCTGCGCTGAAGACCCAGAAGGCCGGCGAGGGTGCCTCGATCGTCTCGGCAATCCCTCGGGTTCGCGAGGTTCTGGTCAATTTCCAGCGCCAGTTCGCGGCCGATCCGCCCGGCGCCGTGCTCGACGGCCGGGATATTGGAACCGTGATCTGTCCCCATGCCGACGTGAAGATCTTCGTGGTCGCCGACCCCAGGGTCCGCGCGCGGCGCCGCACCATGGAGGCCAAAGCGCGGGGCGAGGAGGCGGACGAGGCGGCCGTGCTCGCCGACATCCTCCAGCGTGACGAACGTGACAAGAATCGGTCGATTGCGCCTTTGAAACCGGCCCCGGATGCTTACTTGCTAGATAACTCCCAACTGGATATAGAAGGCGGCGTCCGGGCCGCCATCGACATTATCGAGGCTGTCCGAGCGGGCCGGTCGCGGGGTTAAGCCGCCGCCGTCATTGGAGGAAGTGCCCGCTCCCGCTCTTTGAGGTCGATACGCTTCGTCCCGGTTTCGGGACCGGCGCGATCCAGGTTCCGGACAAGCTTTCAACGTATCGAACGCGCGGGCCTCAGCCGGCCCGCTTCCGCTGTTCTGGTCGCTAGATCGGGGCAACGAGCGGTCGCTCGAAGGTCTTGCGGACCTTCCGACACTGCGCGCGCGATGCGCCCATGAACCCAACGGCCGGCAAGACATCCGCAACTGGAGAACAAATGGCTTCGACTTCTGCTGATACCTATAGCCCGTCGCGCGATGATTTCGCCGCGATGCTCGACGAGTCCTTTGCAGGCGGCAACCTGCAGGAAAGCTCCGTCGTCAAGGGCAAGGTGGTTGCAATTGAAAAGGACATGGCCGTCATCGACGTCGGCCTGAAGACCGAGGGCCGCGTCGCGCTGCGCGAATTTTCCGGCCCCGGCCGTGAGAGCGACCTCAAGGTCGGCGACGAGGTGGAAGTGTTCCTCGATCGCATCGAAAACGCCCTCGGCGAAGCCGTGCTGTCGCGCGACAAGGCGCGACGCGAAGAGAGCTGGGGCAAGCTGGAGAAGGCGTTCCAGAACAACGAGAAGGTCAACGGCGTCATCTTCAACCAGGTCAAGGGCGGCTTCACCGTCGACCTCGACGGTGCCGTGGCCTTCCTGCCGCGCTCGCAGGTCGACATCCGTCCGATCCGCGACGTTGCGCCGCTGATGAACAACTCGCAGCCGTTCCAGATCCTGAAGATGGACCGCCGCCGCGGCAACATCGTCGTGTCCCGCCGCACGGTGCTCGAAGAGACCCGGGCCGAGCAGCGCCAGGAGCTGGTGCAGAACCTCGAAGAGGGTCAGGTCATCGACGGCGTGGTCAAGAACATCACCGATTACGGTGCGTTCGTTGACCTCGGCGGCATCGACGGCCTCCTGCACGTCACCGACATCGCGTGGCGCCGCGTCAACCACCCGACCGAGGTGCTCTCGATCGGCCAGACCGTGAAGGTCAAGATCATCAAGATCAACCACGAGACGCACCGCATCTCGCTGGGCATGAAGCAGCTGCTGGACGATCCGTGGCAGGGCATCGAAGCCAAGTACCCGCTGGGTGCCCGCTTCACCGGCCGCGTCACCAACATCACCGACTACGGTGCGTTCGTCGAGCTCGAGCCGGGCATCGAAGGCCTGATCCACGTCTCCGAGATGTCGTGGACCAAGAAGAACATGCACCCCGGCAAGATCGTGTCGACCTCGCAGGAAGTCGACGTGCAGGTGCTGGAAGTGGATTCCGTCAAGCGCCGCATCTCGCTCGGCCTCAAGCAGACCATGCGCAACCCCTGGGAGGTCTTCGTCGAGAAGCACCCGACCGGTTCGGTGGTCGAGGGCGAGGTCAAGAACAAGACCGAGTTCGGCCTGTTCCTGGGCCTCGAGGGCGACGTCGACGGCATGGTCCACCTCTCCGATCTCGACTGGAAGCTTCCGGGCGAGCAGGTGATCGACAACTACAAGAAGGGCGACATGGTGAAGGCCGTGGTGCTCGATGTGGACGTCGAGAAGGAGCGCATCTCGCTCGGCATCAAGCAGCTCGAAGGCGACCCCTTCGCCGAGCCGGGCGATGTCAAGAAGGGTGCGGTCGTGACCTGCGAAGTGCTCGAAGTGAAGGAAAGCGGTATCGAGGTGAAGATCGCCGGTACCGACTTCACCACCTTCATCAAACGCTCCGAGCTCGCCCGTGACCGCAACGACCAGCGCGCCGAACGCTTCGCCGTCGGCGAGAAGGTCGATGCCCGCGTGATCCAGTTCGACAAGAAGGCCCGCAAGGTCCAGGTGTCGATCAAGGCGCTCGAAGTCGCCGAAGAGAAGGAAGCCATCGCGCAGTACGGCTCCTCGGATTCGGGTGCGACGCTGGGCGACATCCTCGGCACCGCGCTGAAGAACCGCGACAGCAAGTAAGCGAAACGCAAGTTTTGCTGCATCAAGGCCCCGGCGCGAGCCGGGGCTTTTTTGTTGCTGTCTCCACGAACTCCGCTGTCGTCCCGGACAAGCGACGCGAGGCGGAGCGCCGATCCGGGACCCATAACCCCAGGGAGGAGTTTGACGAAGACTCGGAGTTGCCAGCTCGCCTCGACGACTCCTCCTTGAGGTTATGGATCCCCGCCCCCGTGCGCAATTGCGCGCACTAGGCGGGGATGACGACTGAGTCTGCGGCGACTTGCTCGCCCCACACCAGGCCTTGTTTTCTTCAAATTGGCCCGCAATTGATGTATCGAGATAAGCCAATGGTCACGCCGTGACGGCACAACGCGCCTTCATTTGGAGATATTCCGATGTCGCTGGATTCGGACATCATCGTCGATCGCCGCAGGATCCGCCGCAAGCTGACGTTCTGGCGGGTGACGGCGGCACTGATCGCGATCGCGGCGATTGCAAGCTTCGCGCTGATTGCGACGCCCGGTGCACGCGGCACCCTCGCATCCGCCGGCTCGATCGCGCGCGTCCAGATCGAGGGATTGATCCGCAGCGATTCCGACCGCACGCAGGCGCTGGAGCGGCTCGAGAATTCGCAGGCCGCCGCCGTCATCGTTCACATCAACTCGCCCGGCGGCACCACCGCCGGCTCCGAGCAGCTCTATGACTCGCTGGTCCGTCTCAAGGCGAAAAAGCCGCTGGTGGTGGTGGTGGAGGGGCTGGCCGCCTCCGGGGGCTACATCACCGCGATTGCGAGCGACCACATCGTCGCCCAGCAAAGCTCCCTGGTCGGCTCCATCGGCGTGCTGTTCCAGTACCCCAACCTCTCCGAACTCATGAAGACCATCGGCGTCAAGGTCGAGGAGGTGAAGTCCTCGCCGCTGAAGGCGGCGCCCAACGGTTTTGAGCCGACCAGTCCCGAGGCGCGCGCCGCGCTCGATGCGCTGGTGAAGGATTCCTATGCCTGGTTCAAGGGAATGGTGAAGGAGCGGCGTGGCATGGATGACACGCAGCTCGAAAAAGTCGCCGACGGCCGTGTCTTCACCGGGCGCCAGGCGATTGATCTGAAGCTGATCGACCAGATCGGCGACGAGAAGACGGCCGTGACCTGGCTGGTCGAGCAGAAGGGCGTCAAGAAGGGGCTACCGGTGCGCGATTACAAGCTTCAGCCGCGCTTCGGCGACCTGCCGTTCCTGAAGACCGCGGCCGCATTGACGCTGGAAGCGCTCGGTTTGGGCTCGATCGCGCACCAGATCGGGCAAACCGGCGTCGCGCAGGCTGTGGATCGGCTCGGAATGGATGGAATGCTGGCCTTGTGGCAGCCAGCTGCGTCCAACTGACCGTCGGCAGGCGAGTTCCAGAGCTTTTTCGCGTCTGACGCGTGCTGGTGAAGCCTGCTTTTTCGGCATTTGTCACGCATTTTCACGACGCCCATCCTTGATTTAGCGTCTTGACAGATCACGGTATTTTCACGGAAATGGTCATCCGCACGCTCCCGGGTCCTATCTCTCGATGATCAAATCCGAACTTGTTCAGCGTATCGCCGAGCACAACCCGCATCTGTACCAGCGGGATGTCGAGAACATTGTGAATGCGATTCTCGAAGAGATCGTAGCGGCGCTTGCACGCGGTGATCGCGTGGAGCTGCGCGGCTTCGGTGCCTTCTCGGTCAAGCACCGCCCTGCGCGCGCAGGGCGCAATCCACGCACCGGCGCCCATGTGCCCGTCGATCAGAAGAGCGTTCCGTTCTTCAAGACCGGCAAGGAGATGCGCGAGCGGCTGAACCGCGACCATCCGGATCCCGGCGGCGCAGACTGAAGCGCGATGTGAGCGCGCTTTGGGGTTTTTCGCGGTCGCACAGGATGCGGCCGCAAGCTTGATTCAAGGCGAGCGAAGCCAGATGCGAAAGTTCCTGACCGCGCTGATCGTACTTCCGCTGGGCCTCATCCTGGTGGCGTTCGCCGTCGCCAACAGGCATTTCGTCACGGTCTCCTTCGACCCCTTCATTGCCGACGACCCCTCGCTGTCGATCACCCTGCCGCTGTTCCTGTTGCTGATCCTGGCGGCGGCCCTGGGCGTTGTCGCGGGCGGCTCCGCCGTCTGGTTCGGCCAGCGGCGCTGGCGGCGCGCGGCGCGCCGGAATGACGCGGAGGCCCGGGCCGTCAGGGCCGAACTGGCCGATCTGCGGGCCCAGGCGACGGCAGCGAAGGCGGAGTCCCAGCGCCTTCCCGTTCCCTCCGGGATGGGCCTGTACGGGCCCGTCGGGCGAGACAAGCAGCGCGCGACGTTGTAGAAGCGGCCCCGACCGAAAAGCCCCGTTTTCCGGCCGCGGACCCCGCGGCCTCTACCCGCTTTGAGACCATGTCCCTGCTCGTCAAGATCTGTGGCCTGTCCACGCGCGAGACGCTCGAAACGGCGCTCGAGGCAGGCGCCGACATGGTCGGGTTCGTGTTCTTCCCGCCGTCGCCCCGGCACCTGTCCCTGGAGCTCGGCCGTGACCTCGGCCGTCAGGTCAAGCGGCGCGCGCTCAAGGTGGCGCTCACGGTCGATGCCGATGACGCGACGCTCGACAACATCATGGACGCGCTGTCGCCGGACATCTTCCAGCTCCACGGCGGGGAGAGCGTGGCGCGGCTGCGCGACATCAAGCAACGCTTCGGCCGCCCGGTGATGAAGGCGGTGCCGGTCGCGACAGCGGCCGATCTCGCGGTGCTGCCCGGCTATGCCGCGGTCGCCGACCGCATCCTGTTCGATGCGCGCGCGCCGAAGGACGCGACGCGGCCCGGCGGTCTCGGGGAGCCCTTCGACTGGCACCTGCTCGAAAAGCTCGATCTGAAACTGCCCTATATGGTTTCGGGGGGGCTGCACGCCGACAATCTGGCCGAGGCACTCCGCGTCACCCGCGCCGGCGGCGTCGACGTGTCCTCGGGCGTCGAGAGCGCGCCCGGCGTCAAGGATCCTGACATGATCAAGGCCTTCATCCGCGCCGCGCGCGGCACCCAAGAGTTGAGCGTACGATGAACATCGCCAAACCAAACTCCTACCGCAGCGGCCCCGACGATCGCGGCCATTTCGGCATTTTCGGCGGACGCTTCGTCGCCGAAACCTTGATGCCGCTGATCCTCGACCTGGAGAAGGCCTACACCGCGGCCAAGGCCGATCCGGCGTTTCAGGCCGAGATGAACGGCTATCTCAAGAACTATGTCGGCCGGCCCTCGCCGCTCTATTTCGCCGAGCGCCTGACCGAACATCTCGGCGGCGCCAAGATCTACCTCAAGCGTGAAGAGCTCAACCACACCGGCTCGCACAAGGTGAACAACGTGCTCGGCCAGATCATGCTGGCACGGCGCATGGGCAAGAAGCGCATCATCGCCGAGACCGGCGCGGGCCAGCACGGCGTTGCCACCGCGACGCTGTGCGCGCGCTTTGGCCTCGAATGCGTGGTCTATATGGGCGCTGTCGACGTCGAGCGGCAGCAGCCCAACGTCATCCGCATGGAGATGCTGGGTGCCAAGGTGATGCCGGTGCAGTCGGGCACGCGCACGCTGAAGGATGCCATGAACGAGGCGCTGCGCGACTGGGTCACCAACGTGCATAACACGTTCTATTGCATCGGCACGGTGGCGGGTCCGCATCCCTATCCGACCTTGGTGCGCGATTTCCAGTCGATCATCGGCAACGAGACCAAGGCACAGATGCAGGAGATCGAGGGGCGCCTGCCGGATTCGCTGGTGGCCTGCATCGGCGGCGGCTCGAATGCGATGGGCCTGTTCCATCCGTTCCTCGATGATCCCTCCGTCGAGATCTTCGGCGTCGAAGCCGCCGGCCATGGCCTGACGCAGCTGCATGCGGCCTCGATTGCGGGGGGCCGTCCCGGCGTTCTCCACGGCAACCGCACCTATCTCTTGATGGATGCCGACGGCCAGATCCAGGACGCGCATTCGATCTCGGCCGGTCTCGATTATCCCGGCATCGGCCCCGAGCATTCCTGGCTGCACGAGGTCGGCCGCGTGAATTATCTCTCCGCGACCGATGACGAGGCGCTCGCCGCGTTCCAGCTGCTGTCAAAGCTCGAAGGCATCATTCCTGCGCTCGAGCCCGCGCATGCCATCGCCAAGGTGATGGAGCTCGCGCCGAAGCGGCCGAGGGACCACCTGATGGTCGTCAATCTCTCCGGCCGCGGCGACAAGGACGTCCCGCAGGTCGGCGACATCCTGAGGGGCAAGAAGTGACCACGCGTATCGACACCCGTTTTGCCGAGCTGAAAAGCCAAGGCCGCGCGGCCTTCGTTACCTACGTGATGGCCGGCGATCCCGATCCCGCGACCTCGCTCGCGATCGTCAAGGCGCTGCCGAAGTCCGGCGCCGACGTCATCGAACTCGGCATTCCTTTCACCGATCCGATGGCGGATGGTCCCTCGATTCAGGCTGCAGGCCTGCGTGCGCTCAAGATCGGCATGACCTTGAAGAAGACGCTGGAGCTGGTGCGCGACTTCCGCAAGGACGACAATGTCACGCCGCTGGTGCTGATGGGCTATTACAATCCGATCTACATCTACGGCGTCGACAAGTTCTTGGCTGATGCCAAGACATCAGGCGTCGACGGCCTGATCATCGTCGATTTGCCACCGGAGGAAGACGACGAGCTCTGCATTCCCGCGCTGAAGGCGGGGCTCAACTTCATTCGCCTGGCGACGCCGACCACCGACGACAAGCGCCTGCCTGCGGTGCTCGCGAACACATCAGGCTTCGTCTATTACGTCTCGATCGCCGGCATTACCGGTGCAGCGGCGGCGGACGCCAATGCCGTCGGCGAAGCTGTCGCGCGCATCAAGCGGCATACCAGGCTGCCGATCTGTGTCGGTTTCGGCATCCGCACGCCGGAGGCGGCGCGCGCCATTGCCGAGAGGGCCGATGGTTCGGTGGTTGGCACCGCGCTGGTCGACTCCCTCAAGAACAGCCTCGACGCCGAGGGACGGGCGACCGCCAAAACCGTTAACGCAGTCGCCGAATTGACGGCCGCTCTGGCCCAGGGCGTCAAGGGCGCGCAGCAGGCGGCGGAATAGGCCATAATTCCGCTGTAGCTCTTTAATTTGAGCATGATCCGGTCGGAAAACCGCTTCACACTTTCCGGATCATGCTCAACGCGGGCGACACGGCGGCTTGCCGGGCAGATGTCCGGCCGCCATATATCCTTCAGGCGATTCCCAGCGGGATCGCACATCGGAGCAAACCATGAACTGGCTTACCAATGTGGTCCGGCCGAAGATCCGCAACATGCTGCGGCGGGAGACGCCGGAGAATCTGTGGATCAAGTGCCCGGATTCCGGACAGCTCGTGTTCTACAAGGACGTCGAGGCCAACCAGTTCGTCATCCCCGGCTCGAACTACCACATGCGCATGGGCGCGGTGGCGCGTCTCAAGTCGATCTTCGACAACGAGACCTGGTTCGACGTGGCGCTGCCCGAGGTCACGCCTGACCCGCTCAAGTTCCGTGATGAGAAGAAATACGTCGACCGCGTCAAGGACGCGCGGGCGCGGACCAATCTGAACGACGCTGTCAAGGTCGGCTACGGCAAGCTCGAAGGCGCCGCCGTCGTCGTCGCCGTGCAGGACTTTGACTTCATGGGCGGTTCGCTCGGCATGGCTGCGGGCGAGGCGATCGTGCGCGGGATGGAGCTCGCGGTCGAGAAGAAGTCGCCGTTCATCGTGTTCGCGGCCAGCGGCGGCGCCCGCATGCAGGAAGGCATTTTGTCCCTGATGCAGATGCCGCGCACCACCGTTGCGGTGCAGATGCTGCGCGAGGCAAAGCTGCCCTACATCGTCGTGCTGACGAATCCCACCACCGGCGGCGTCACCGCGTCCTACGCGATGCTCGGCGACGTCCAGATCGCCGAGCCCGGCGCGCTGATCGGCTTTGCCGGCGCGCGCGTGATCGAGCAGACCATCCGCGAGAAGCTGCCTGAAGGTTTCCAGCGCGCCGAGTACCTCAAGGAGCACGGCATGGTCGACATGGTCGTGCATCGCCACGAGCTGCGGCCGACGCTGGCGCGGCTCTGCCGCCTCTTGACCAAGGCGCCGGCGCAGGAAGGTGCATCGAAGCCGGCGCAGCCGGTGGCGAGCCCGGCGCAGATCGTATCCGCCGCCGAGACGGCGCCGGCAGCGCCGCACGCGTGAACGTCTCCCCTGACAGTGCAAAGACGCCGCTCGACGAAGTGATCGGGCGGCTGTCGGCTCTGCATCAGAAGCGCATCGATCTCGGGCTGGAGCGGATGCACCGCCTGCTCGAACGGCTCGGCCACCCCGAACGCAAGCTGCCGCCGGTGATCCACATCGCCGGCACCAATGGCAAGGGCTCGACGCTCGCTTATCTGCGCGCGACGCTGGAGGCATCAGGTCTTCGCGTCCACGCCTACACCTCGCCCTATCTCGTCCGCATCAACGAATGCTTCCGGCTCGGCCGCCTCAGTGGCGGCGTGCTCGTTGGCGACGACGAGCTGCGCGCGGCGTTGGAAGAGGTCGAGCGCGTCAATGCCGGCGAGGCCTCGACATTGTTCGAGCTGAAGACGGCGGCTGCCTTCCTGCTGTTCGCGCAGAACCCGGCCGACATCGTGCTGCTCGAAGTCGGCCTCGGCGGCCGGCTGGATTCGACCAATGTGGTCGATGCGCCGGCGGCCTCTGTGATCACGCCCGTCAGCATGGATCACATGGAGTTCCTCGGCGATACGCTGGCGTCGATTGCCGGCGAAAAGGCCGCGATCATCAAGCGCGGGGTGCCCGTGATTTGCGCCGAGCAGATGCCGGAAGCGATGGCCGTGATCGACGCGCAGGCGAGACGCATGCATGCGCCGCTGTTCGCCGCAGGCGAGAGCTGGCACGTCAGTGTCGAGCGCGGGCGCCTGGTCTATTCCGACGATCGCGGCTTGATGGACCTGCCGGCGCCGCGTCTGTTCGGGCGCCACCAATTCGCCAATGCAGGGCTCGCGATCGCGACGCTGCGCGCGCTGCCGACCATCAAGGTCAACCACGCCGCGTTCGAGGCCGGCATCGTCGGTGCCGACTGGCCGGCGCGGATGCAGCGCCTCACCTCGGGCGAGTTGCTGTCCTGGGGTCCGCAGGGCTCGGAAATCTGGCTCGACGGCGGCCACAATGCCGAGGGCGGCCGCGTGGCGGCGGCCGCGCTCGGCGATCTCGAGGAGCGCGTGTCACGGCCGCTGGTGATCATCGCCGGCATGATGGCCAACAAGGATGCGCTAGGCTTTCTCGCCAATTTTGCCGGCCTCACCCGCCACATCATCGCAGTGCCGATTCCCGACACGGAGAATGCGATGCCGGTCGACCGTCTCGCCGATGCCGCACGCAGCCTCGGCATGCGCGTCGAGCCCGCCCCCGGCGTCGAGGCGGCCCTGCGCGCGCTGGCGCAGCTCGCCTACGAGTTGCCGCCGCGGATCCTGATCACCGGCTCGCTGTATCTCGCCGGCCACGTGCTGGCAATCAACGGCACGCCGCCTGCATAGAGGTTGCCGTAGCCCGGATGGAGCGAAGGCAATCCGGGATCGTGCCACAAGCAAGGAAGGTCCCGGATTACGCTGCGCTCCATCCGGGCTACAGGAAATGCCATGCGCTTCGCCGCGATTGCCGACATCCACGGAAACTATTTCGCGCTGGAGGCCGTACTCGCCGACATCCGCGCGCTCGGTATTGCCGACATCGTCAATCTCGGCGACATGCTGAGTGGCCCGCTCGATGCGCGCCGCACCATCGAGATCCTGATGCCGCTCGACGCCGTGCACGTGCTTGGCAATCACGACCGTTATTTGCTCGACCGTCCGCCGGAGAAAATGGGTTCGTGGGATCGTCCTGCCTACGAACAGCTCGACGCCGCCCACCTCGACTGGCTGCGCGCGCAGCCGATGACGCGTGTCTTCCGTGAGCAGGTGTTCCTGTGCCACGCGACGCCAGATAATGACGAGGTGTACTGGCTCGACAGCGTGCATCCCGACGGCACGGTGGCGCTGTCCGCGCTCGACCACATCGAGCAACTCGCCCAAGGAATCACGCAATCGCTGATCCTGTGCGCCCACACCCATCTCGCACGCGCGGTGCGCCTGCGCGACGGCCGGCTGATCGTCAATCCCGGCAGCGTCGGCAGCCCCGGCTATCGCGACAAGCATCCGTACCCGCATGTGGTCGAGGCCGGCACGCCGCACGCGCGCTATGCGATCCTCGAACGCGTCGAGGCTGCCTGGCAGGTGACGTTCCGCCACGTTGCCTACGATCACGAGGCCATGGCCGCGCTGGCGCGCCGCAACGGTCAGCCGGAGCTTGCCAACGCGCTGGCAACGGGGTGGATCAGCTAGAACATGTCGTGTCCCGGACAAGGCGCATCGCTCAAGCGATGAGCCGCAGAGCCGGGACCCAGCTCGTGGTTCTGGGCCCCGGCTCTGCAGCGCTTCGCGCTGCGTCCGGGGCACGAGACCGCATCACTTCAACAGCTTCATCGGATCGGCCGCCTTCTGCTTCAACTGCTCGAACGTGCATTGACGCGGCGCCTTGTCCGGGCGCCAGCGCAGGATCGAGGTGCCGTGGCGGAAGCGTTCGCCGCTGAAATGGTCGTAGCAGACCTCGATCACCAGCTTAGGCTTCAGCGGACACCACTTTGCGGAGCGCTCGGTCGACCAGCGGCTCGGCCCGCCCGGCGCGTTGCCGGTGAAGCCGGGCTCACCGATCAGTGCTTCGAGCCGATCGGTCAACGCTGGCTTCTCATCCGCCTTGATCGCCGAGGTGAAGCCGACATGGTGCAGCAGGCCGTCATCGTCGTAGAGCCCGAGCAGCAGCGAGCCGACGACGTTCCGGCCGGCGATCTTGTTGCTGGCATAGCGGAAGCCGCCGACCACGCAATCGGCGCTGCGGAATTTCTTGATCTTCTGCATGCCGTCGCGATTGCCCGCCTGGTAGGGCAGGTCGATGCGCTTGGCGATGACGCCGTCCGAGCCGCCGCCGGATTGCGCCAGCCACTTTTTTGCTGTGGCGTAGCTCGTCGTCGCCGGTGAGAGGCGGAAGAGGCTGTTCTTGAGGTTGGCTTTCGCGAAGGCTTCCAGCGCCGGCCGGCGCTCGCGCAGCGACTTCTCAGCCAGGCCCTTCTGTCCGGATGTCGCGAGCAGATCGAAGACGAGGTAGAGCGCCGGTGTCTCCACCGAGAGCTTCTTCACGCGGCTGGCCGCCGGATGGATTCGTTGCAGCAGCGCGTCGAAGGAAAAGCTCTTGCCGTGCGGCACGACGATTTCGCCGTCGAGCGTGAAGCGGTCGGCCTTCAGCGCCAAGGCCGCAGTGACGACTTCCGGGAAATAGCGCGCGAGGTCTTCGCCGGATTTGGAGCGCAGGTCGACGTCGCTGCCGTTGCGCGCCAGCAGGCAGCGGAAGCCGTCCCACTTGGGTTCATATTGCCATTCACCGCCGCGCGGGATCGCGTCGACCGACCGCGCCTCCATTGCGGCGAGAGAGGTGGGCTTGCGGTCGCGCTTTCGCGGAGGAGCAGGCAAGGGCGGGACTCGTCATACGCTGAACACGTCCCATCAACGCCAAACGGCCGGCTTTCGCCGGCCGTTGTCGAAAATAATCTTGCGCGAGCTGGATCAGACCGCGGAGGTGATCCACTGCTGCAGCTTCGCCTTCGGCGCGGCGCCGACCTGGCGCGAGGCCATCTCGCCGCCCTTGAAGATCATCAGGGTCGGGATCGACATCACGCCATACTTCGAGGCGGTCTTCGGGCTCTCGTCGACATTGAGCTTCACGATCTTGACCTTGTCGCCCATCGCGCCGGCGATCTCGTCGAGAGCGGGTGCGATCATGCGGCAGGGGCCGCACCATTCGGCCCAGAAATCGACGACCACGGGGCCGTTCGCCTTGAGCACTTCGGCTTCGAAATCGGCGTCGGAAACCTTGCTAACGGCCATTGGGAGTACCTCACTCGGTTGAAAGAGAATCGGCGCGACCTGGAATCGCGCCCGGGATCATGCGGTCAACCTATGAACGGCCCCTTGCCGGGTCAAGGACGCTCACACCGAGATGAAGGGATGCCAGCGCCGCGTCCAGCGCGGGGGGCGAAATCTCCATGTATTCAAGGGCCTCGGTCCAGAGCAGGACGGCCCTGACCGGCTTTTGGGGATAAAGCCGCGACAGCACCGCCCGGTACAGCGCAAGCTGGCGGACATAGGTCGCCGGCGCCTCGGCCGCGCTTTTGGGCGCTGCCTGGTTGGTCTTGAAGTCGACGATCAGGACCTCCTCGGGGCGCACGACCAGCCGGTCGATCTGCCCCGACACCAGGGCCGGCGTGCGGCCCGGCCGCTCCAGCCGGCCGGCGATCGCGACCTCTGCCCGGCTGCCGGCGGCAAAGACGGGCGCGAAACGCGGCTCCGTGATCAGGGCGAGCACCTTGTCGGCCAGTGCGATGCGATCGGCCTCCGGCCAGTCCGCGGCGTTGCGCGCCATGAAGCCGAGCGCGGCCTCGCGCCGGCGCTCGCCGGCGATCTCGGGCAGCGATTGCAACAGCCGATGCACCAGCGTGCCGCGTTGCAACGCCAGCGCGCGCGACTGCACCGATTCGCCCGATCGGACGCTGCGGCCCTCCTCGGCAGACTGGCCTGAGGGGCGCACGGGATCGTCGTCGATGGTCTCGCGCGGGGCCGGTGTCCGCAGCCAGTCCGGCAGCGCGATGGTCTGGTGCATGGAGGCCGCCGGCGCGCCCAGCGCCGCGACGTCCTCGGGACGGGCGAACCGCGTCACCTTGCCGAGCGGCGTTTCGATCACCTGCTTGTCGAGGCCCGAGCCGGCAAGGCCGGTGTCGACGAGGTCGTACCAGCTCAGCTTGCGCACCGTCTTCATGTTGCCGGGCATGCAGCCGCCGACGATCAGCCGGTCGGCCGCGCGCGTCATCGCGACGTAGAGCAGGCGGCGATATTCGTCCTCGGTCTCCTCCAGCATCGCCTTGCGCGCCTCGGCGACAGGCCTGGGATCGTCGGCCTTGCGGCCGGCCCAGACCACAACCTCGCCGCCATTGCCGCGGGGCACCTGGATCAGCCGCAGCCGCTGCGAGTCCGCGGGCGAAGACGTGGTGTCGACCATGAACACGACCGAGGCCTCCAGGCCCTTGGCGCCGTGCACGGTCATTACCCGCACCTCGTCGCGCGAGATCTCCATGTCGCGCTTCACCTCGGTGTCGGCCGAGCGGAGCCAGGCCATGAAGCCCTGCAGCGAGGCCGGCGCCTTGCGCTCGTAGTTCAGCGCGAGCTCCAGGAATTCGTCGAGCGCGTCGTTGGCCTCATGGCCGAGCCGGCGCAGGATGCGCGCACGCCCGCCGTCGCCGCCCAGCAGCCAGGCATAGAACGCGAACGGCGTCTCCTCGCGCGCACGACTTTCGCAAGCTTCAAGACGCCGCAATGCCATGGCGAATTTCTCGCTTGTGGCCGCGTGCTCGCCGAGCGCGCGGCGCAGCGATCCCTTGCGATCATGGGCGAGCGTGAACAAATCGTCGTCATCGAGCCCGAACAGCGGGCTCTTCAGCGCCACTGCGAGCGCAAGATCGTCCTGCGGCAGCAGCAGCGCGTCGGCCAGGTTCATCAGGTCGATGATGGCGATGTGCTCGGTCAGCTTGAGGCGGTCGGCGCCGGCGACCGGAACGCCGGCGTGCTTCAGCGCCTGGATCACGGCGTCGAATGCGTTGCCGCGCCGGCGCACCAGGATCAGCATGTCGCCATAGCGCAAGGGACGACGCTCGCCCTCGTGCCCGGTCAGCGTGCCGCTCTCGACCAGCCGCTTGATCTCGGCCTGGATGCGTCGCGCAAGCTTGACCTCGGGGCTGGTCACGGCGACGCCGTCGAACGGCGCACGCCAGCCCTCGATGTCCTGCCGATCGTCGGCCTCGGCGAGATCCCACAGCTCGATCACGCTCGGGCCGGCATCGCTGAGCGCGTTGTGCAGGGGATGGCCGATCTCGACCGCATGGATGCTCTTGTAGATCGCGGGATCGCGGAAGACGTGGTCGACCGAATGCAGGATCGTCGCGCCCGAACGGAACGAATAGGTGAAGGCGACCGGATCGAATTTCAGCCCGGCGGCGGTGAACTTGCGGTGCAGCTCGCGCCTCCGCGCGTCGAACTCGTGGGGCGCCGCGCCCTGGAACGAGAAGATCGACTGCTTCTCGTCGCCGACGGCGAAGATGGTGCGGTTCAGCCCCTCGCGCGCACCTTCGCCGGCCGTGAACTCGGAGATGATGTGCGCGATGATGTCCCATTGCCGCGGGCTGGTATCCTGCGCCTCGTCGATCAGCACGTGATCGACGCCACGGTCGAGCTTGTAATGCACCCAGCCCGAGGCGATGCGGTCCAGCATCGCCAGCGTCTTGTCGATGAGGTCGTCGTAGTCGAGCAGCCCGCGTTCCTGCTTCTCGCGGCGGTAATTCGCGGCGGCCGCTGTCGCGATATGCAGCAGGGCCGCGGTGCGGTCCCGAACCGTCACGGCGCGGCGCTTTTCGATCAGCCCTGCAAGGCGCTGCGCCTCGGCTTCGAACAGGCGGGCCACGGACGGATTGTGATCGCAGAACTTCTTGGTCAGCACTGCCTTGCGCGGCAGCTTGTCGTCGGTGAGGAAGACGGACAGATAGGCGTCGACCTGATCGCTGCCGGAAAACACCTTTGCCGCGCGCAGCCGCCCGGCCTGGTCATTGTCGGATTTGCTGCCGTCCTCCAACGCGAAGGCAATGTCGTCCCAGCGCGCGCGCGGCAGGAACGGGCCGTCGAGAATTTCCGTCTCGACGGCTTCGATACGGTCGCCGATGTCAACGCCCAGCACCGCAGCCATCTGCGCCGCTGCGGCTTCCGCGTTGCCGGCCTCGTCGGTCCAGGCCATGAAATGATCGCGGCTGAGGCACGCCTCGCGCACGACCTCCTTGAAGGTGACATCGGCGGCGCTCGCCATCGCCGTCAGCAGCGCGCGGCCGGTCACGCTCTCCGGATCGCGCGCGGCTTCCAGCAGCACCTTCAGATTGGCGCGTTCCATCATGTCGGTCTGGTCGCGCTCGTCGATCACGGCGAAGCGCGCGGGAACATTGGCCTCGAACGGAAATTGCTGGAGCAGGCGGGTGCACAGCGCGTGGATGGTCTGCACCTTCAGCCCGCCTGGCGTCTCCAACGCGCAGGCGAACAGCTTTCGCGCATCGCGGCGCAGCTTTGCGCCGGGATGCGGGATGCCGACCGCGCGGATCGCCGCGTCGAGCGCATTATCGTCCAGCGTCACCCAATGGCCGAGCGTGGTGAACACGCGCTCGGCCATGTTGGCGGCGGCAGCTTTTGTGAAGGTGATGCACAGGATTTTCTCCGGCGGCACGCCCGAGAGCAGCAGGCGGATCACGCGCTGCACCAGCACATGCGTCTTGCCCGAGCCGGCATTGGCCGAGACGAAGGCCGATGCAGTCGGATCGGAGGCGCGCGCCTGCCGCGCGCGCACCTCGTCGGGGATGGGGCGCGGCGCCTTCACCATTCCTCGATCCCCAATCCGCCGGCCGCGGACCATTCCTTGATCCGGGCAAGGTCGTCATAGGTGCCGTAGCGATTCGCCCACATCGGCAGGTTCAGCGATGTATAGGCCTGATTTTCGTCCTCGAAGGCGCGGATCAGCGCTTCCAGCTTGGCTCTTGCCTCGGCCGCCGCGGTGTCCGGCGGCTGCGGCTCGTCGCCCGGCTTGAACTTGAGCTCGAGGATACGCTCCTCGCCGGGCGGATTGTTGCCGCTGAGGCGGACATAGACGAGCTGGCTCACGGAGGCGCCGGCGTCGATACCGGGAAAGCCGCCCTCGCGCAGGATCGCGGCTTCCAACGTCAGCTGCGGCGACAGGCCCATGCGGACCTGCTTGCCGGTCGGCGGCTGACCGGTCTTGTAGTCGAGGATGGCGTAGCCGCCGCCCTGGCGGCGTTCGATGCGGTCGGCGCGCGCGGAAAGGCGGAAGCTGCGCTGAGGATCGAGCATGATCGAGATCTCGCCACGGGTCTCCGCGACGATCGCCGCGATCGCCTCGCGCCGTGCCGTCTCCCATTCGCCGAACCAGCGCGCGATACGCTGGAAGCGCGGCCACCACAGCGCCCGTGCTTCGGGCCGCTCCATCAGCGGTGCAAAGTGCTTCTCGCCGATCGCGCGCAGCACCCGCGCGGGATCGTCGGGCAGACGCGCCGCATAGCTTTCCGTGAATTCGCCGATGGCATCGTGAATCGCCGATCCGCGGTCGGCGGCCGAGAGCGGCATGTCGACGGGGTCGAGCGCATCGAGCCGCAAGATGCGTTTGGCGTAGATCGTGTAGGGATCGCGTAGCCAGTCCTCGATCTCGGTGACGGACATCCTGAGCGGCCGTGTCGCGCGGGGCGGTCGCGGTTCCGGCTGCTTGATCGGCTTGACCGCGTCGGGCTGGTCGAGTGCCGCAGCGAACTGCACGTATGTCTCGCCGGCGCGAATGGCCGCCGTCCAGAGCTCGTCGCCGGCCACTGCCTCCAGCCGATGCAGGAAGCGCGAGGCCACCGCCGGCGCGCCGCCGGCCTTGGCGGAATGAGTGAGAATGACCTCATCGCCGCCGAGCAATTGCGCGAAGTCATGGGCGGACAGGCCAATGCGGCGTTCCGGCAGATCGAGCCCAAGCTCGTGCCGCATCGGCCGGCTCAGCCAGGGGTCGATGCGCGGCGCCGGCGGCCAGACGCCTTCGATCAGGCCGCCGATGATGATGCGGTCGGCCTGCATCAGGCGTGACTCCAGCGGGCCGTAGATCTGCAAGCGCGCGCCCGGCTTGTCGCGCCGCCGCACCGCGCGATCGCCGAAGGCGGTCTGGAAGACGTCCGCATAGTCGGTCAGCGCTACCGGCAATCCGCTGGTCGTGCCGCCACGCAGGAGATCGTCGAACGCGCCGGCGAGCGCGAGACCATCGCGATCCTCGAAGGCGAGCGGAATACCCTGCTCGTCGCGCGACAGCTCGATCATGATCTCGCGATGCCGATGCGCGAGCTCGGCGAAATCATACGGCTTCGACGACGGCAGGCTCTCGATCGGCGCCAATGCTTTTTGCAGGGCGTCGATCAGAGCCTGGATGCGATCGAGATCCTCGGCCTTGAGACGAGCCCGCGGCTCGGCGCGATGCAGTGCGGAGACCTCGCTGCGCCACAGCGTTGCCAGCTCCTCGCGGAAGCGGTTGAATTCGCGGAGGAGGCCGGCCGTGCCTGCCGGTGGGCGCGTGCCGCGCAGCACCGCAAGCTCCAGGCTCTCGATCGCCATCTTCCATGCGCCCGGCGCGCGGCCGAGCCGGCACAGCGGATGCTTCAGCATCGCCAGCAGCGTCGGCGGCTCCAGGCCCTTGGTTGCCGCCTCTGCCGCAAGGCGCGCAAACGTGCCAGCGGAGGTTTCCATCAAGACGTCGCCGCCGGAATCATCGAAGGCGAGATCCCATCGGGTCAGCGCCGCCATCACCCGCCGCGCCAGCGCGCGGTCGGGCGTGACCAGGGCAGCCGACTTGTCGAGATGGCGCGCCTCGCGCATGGCGATAGCGATGGCGAGCGCTTCCATTTCAGGATTGGGCGCTTCGACCACCGCGAGGTTCTTCATGCCGCCCGCGATCTTCGCGGCGACATCGGGCTGCTTCAGCCGGTCGTGCCAGACCTCGGTCTTGGCGGACGGCCGCATCGATTCCGACGCGAGCAGGTCGCGGCCGTCTTCCGCTGGCGGCTGCAAAATCTCGACGTCGCTGCGCTTGATGCCGAAGCGTTGCAGCAGCGCATTCATGGCGTATTGCGGATGGTTCGAGGCCGGATGCTCCGCGAACTTGCCGAGCGCATCGCGCACGCCGCCGATGCTGCGCCAGGCGTCGTCGTCGAGATCGGTGTCTAGGCCCGGTAACACCACCGCGCCATGCGGGAGCGAAGCGACCGCGCGCAGGAATTTTGCGGTGGCCGGCATCGAGCCGGTCGAGCCGGCCGCGATGACGGGGCCATGCGGATCCGCGATCAGCCGTTTGGCTTCCGCTTCGATCAGTTGGTCGCGTCGCGCGGCTGGCTCGATTCGGTTGATCTCGGCGAGATGATTGGGCCAGGCGATGCGGGCGATGCGCAGGAATTCGAGCGAGTGCTGCCAGTAGCGGTCGAGGTTATCAGGCACGAGCCCATCAAGGGCGCTCCAGTCGACGCCGCGCGTCACCATGTCGTCGATCAGGCGCGCGAGATCGGACGCCAGCGCCAGCGTCGAGGCGGGGCCGCCGACGACCAGCGGCGCCAGCACCGGACCCTTGGCCCAGGCGGCGACGAGCTGCGCCAGCGTCAGCCGCCGTTCGAGCTCGCCCAGCCGCGGCGGAATGTCGAGCGGCGCGGTCCCGGAAAACTGCTCGCTCTCGCCCGCGAAAGCGAGCTCGTCCTCGTCGATGTCGCCGAGCGCAACGATGCGCGGCAGCACGACGGCATCCGCCTTCATCTCGTCGAGGAAGATCTCGCGCACGATCCGCATGGCGCGCCGCGTCGGCAGATACAGCGTGGCGTCCGCCAGCCGCGCCGGTTCCTTGCGCGCCTCGAATCCCTCCACCAGCCGCCCATCGAGCAGGGCCGTGACGACCGTGCGCAGGAACGGAACTGAGATGGGAACGCTGAAGACGCGCATGAGCTGCCTGATTCGAAGGATCAGGCAATATAGGGAGACGGGGTCAATTGGTCATGGGTGCGGGCGAGTAGTCCCCGCTGTTCGCCGGACCGAAACAGGTCTCGTAGGGTGGGCAAAGCGAAGCGTGCCCACGTATTTTTTGGAGAGAGATGGTGGGCACGGCGCAAGGGCGCCTTTGCCCACCCTACGGCACCGTCTTCGAGGCAGCCCCTAAGCCACGCTCTCCAGAAACGCCTCTTCCGCGGCGCGCACGGCGTCGGGCGTGCCGACATGCATCCAGACGCCGTCGAGGCGCAGGCCGAACAGCCGTTCCTGCTCGTTGGCGCGGTCGAACATTTTGGTCAGCGAGAATTCGCCCTTGGGTGCGTCCGCGAAGATCGCGGGCGACATGATCGCGGCGCCGGCATAGACGAACGGAACGACCTCCTTCTCCTTGCGCTTGCGCAAGGCGCCGTCGGGCAGCATGCCGTAATCGCCGCGGCCGCCATAGCCGATGCTGGTCGCGGTCGGCGCCATCAGCAGCAGGATGTCCATGCGATCGGGATCGAAGTTTTCGGCGAGCCGCGTCAGGTTCGAGCGCACGCCGTCGATCCACAGCGTGTCGGAATTGACATGGAAGAACGGCGCATCGCCGAGCAGCGGCAGCGCCTTGACGACGCCGCCGCCGGTGCCGAGCACCTGGTTGCGCTCGTCGGAGATCGTCACGCGCGGAAGCTGGCGTGATGCGACGTGGTCGATGATCTGGTCCGGCAAATAGTGCACGTTGACCACCGCCTCCGTCACGCCGGCCTGGCCGAGCTTGTCGAGCACGTGGTCGAGCAACGGCTGGCCTGCGACCGGCACCATCGGCTTCGGCATCTTGTCCGTCAGGGGGCGCATGCGCAGGCCAAACCCTGCGGCGAGCACCATGGCTTTGGTCGGTTTGACGGACATCCTTCGCTTTCTCAGACCTTTCGCGTTCGCAATCCTAACACGAGGCTCGAATTGCCGCACCGCATCTCGACCGCCTTAACCACCCGCCGTGACGGTTGTACGACGGGTGTTGCCGTCACGCCCCAACGGCTGTGGAACGTACCTTTTTCTTCTTGTCGCCGACTTTCAGGAAATTGACGCCGATCTGGTCGCCATTGACCCAGGCCAGCTCGCAACGCCGGTAGGCGAGCCCCGTGGAGGACAGCAGGAGAAAGAATTCCTTCAGATGCAGGCCTTCGACCGAGCCGTCTATGGTCAGCTTGGCGCCGGTCTCGGAGACGTCCTCCATGGTGCAGTCGCGCCGCCAGGTGCCGTCGATTCCCATCATCTGGGCCGAAAACCCGCGCTCGAAAATAACCCGGCTATTTCCGCGCTGATCCGCTTTCGCTGCCATCTGCCCCGCTCCAGCCCCGCAATCTTCCGGCTCCCTCGGCGCCAGAATAGCGACATCTTGGCTAACGGCCGGTAAATCGGTCCTGTATCAGCCCGGCGGCGGGACGTTGGCGAGATACCAGTCGCGCAGATGGGCGAGCGTGGGATGCGCCAGCGAGCGCTGGAGATAGGTCCAGATCCGCGGCTGGTGGCGCAGATAATGCGGCTTGCCGTCGCGGCGGTTGAGCCGGGCGAAGGTGCCGAGCAGGCGCGTGTTCCGCTGCGCCGACATGATCGCGTAGCTCTCGGCGAAGCCGGCGGCGTCGAAGCTCGAATCCTGCGCCCGCCGCGCCTTGATGTAGCGCGACAGCAGCGTCAGCTCGAGAGTTTCAGGGACGTCGAGACGAGCATCCTGCAGCAGCGATACCACGTCATAAGAGTGCGGCCCGAGCACGGTGTCCTGGAAGTCGATCACGCCGACGCGTTTGATGGCGTCGCGGTCAGCGAGCCAGATCAAGTTCGGCGAGTGATAATCGCGGATGACCCACGTCCTCGGCCCGGCCAACGGCTTTTTCAGCAACTCGCGCCACATCGCGAAGAACTCTGCGCGCTTCGCATCGCTCAGCGGCGCGTTGCGATCGGGCAGATACCATTCCGGCATCAACCCGATCTCGATCAGTAGCGCCTCGGTGTCGAAGGCAGGAATGGTGTAGGTCTGATCCGGCAGCTGCAGCGTCTCCGGCAACGTCCTTCTGTGCAGCACGGCCAGCACGTCTGTCGCAGCTTCGTAACGTTCGCCGATCGGGCGCGGCGGGTCACCTTCGATCACGCCTTCACTGCCGAAATCCTCTGAGATCAGGAAGCCGTGGTCGAGATCGTAATGGTGGATCGCGGGCGCCGAGATCCCCACCACGCGCAAGCCTTCGTCCATGGCAACGAAAGGCCTGATGTTCTCGGCCAGATGCACCGCGGCGCTGTAGGATTTTCCGTTGTAGAGCGCCGCGCCGTCGGGCCGCTGCGGGAAGTTCATGAGGATGACGATCTCCTCATCGCGCACGAGCCGCGCGTAGGAGCGTGTCGAGGCGTCGCCCGGCATGCGTTTGCGCGTCGCATCGATGTAACCGGATGCGTCGAGGAATTCGCGCAGCGCCTTCAGCCGCGCAACTGTAGCTGCGCTCTTGCCATGGCCTGTGATGTCGGCGGCACGCGCGTTCGAGCCCAGCGCCGGCCGGTGCGTCAGCGCGATGTCGATGCGGTCCTCGGGCATCGCCGACGGAGCGCGCTCCGGCCATTCGATCAGCACCAGCGTGGCATCGGGCAGCGGCGACAGCCCGATCTCCTCGAGCTCGCTCTCGTCCTCGACGCGGTAGAGATCGGCATGCAGCACCGGGAAGGGTGGCAGCTCGTAGCCCTGCACCAGCGTGAAGGTCGGGCTCGGCACTTCCAGCGCATCGTCACCGGCGAGATAGCGGATCAGGCTGCGCGCCGCCGCGGTCTTGCCGGCGCCGAGATCGCCGGTGAGGGTGATGACGTCCCCGGGGCCGACCAGCAGCGCGAGGTCGGCCATCAATTGCGCCGTGGCCGTCTCGTTGTGAAGCGCGACGGAGAATGTGGTTGTTTCCGTCATTCGGCGGCGTCGCGATGCGCCGCCTGGTCGGTCGGGAAATCGCAAATCACGACCGTGCCGCGGCCGACGATCGAATCCACCCGCACCTTGCCGCCATGCAGCTCGACGAAGGAGCGCACCAGCGACAGGCCGAGCCCGGCGCCGCGGTGACGCGAGCCCTGCGAGCGGCTTTCGAACCAGTTGAACACCTTGTCCTTCATGTCGGCAGGTATTCCAGGGCCGGAATCTGTCACGGTGAAGACCACGCTGCGTTCGGTGCGCCGCGCGCTGATGCCGACGGTAGAATCCTGTGGAGAAAATCCGACGGCGTTGGCGAGGAGGTTATAGAGCACCTGCACCACGCGCTTCTCGTCGCCGACGAAGCTGCCGACGTCGGGCGCGATCTCGACCTTGAGGCGGATGCGGTCGGTGGCGAGCCGGTCCTGGATGCCCTCGGCGGCAAGCTCGATGGCCTTGCTGACGTCGACCTGCCCGAGTTCCAGCTTCATGGCGCCGGCGTCGATGGTGGCGAGATCCAGGATGTTGTTGGTGAGCGCGAGCAGCGCGTTGGTCGATTTGGTGACGTAGTCAAGATATTCGGCCTGCTTCGGCGTCAGCGGTCCGGTCGAGGGATCGCTGAGGAAGTGCGCGAAACCGATGATGGTGGTGAGCGGCGAGCGCAGCTCGTAGGAGACGTGGTGGACGAAATCCACCTTCATCTGGTCGGCCGCCTCCAGCGCCTCGTTGCGCTCGCGCAGTGCGCGCTCGACATTCTCGGTGTCGGTGATGTCCTGGAACGTCAGCATGGTGGCGCCGTCCGGCAGCGGCCGGATCATGCCGTCGAGCACGCTGCCGTCCTTGCGCTCCAGCTTCAGCGGCAGGTCGGCGCGGTTCTCGATCGAGGTGATGGCCTCGCGGATCTGGCGCCAGACTTGCGGATCGTCGAACAGCTGATGGCACCAGCCTTCCACCGTCTGGATATGCGGCTCGTCGCGCATGGCATCGCTCGACAGCTTCCACATCCGCACGAAGGCCGGATTGAACAGCTGCGCCTTGCCGTTGCTGCCGAACACCGCGACGCCCTCGGCGAGGCTGTCCAGCGTCTCGCGCTGCACGCGGATCAGGCCGTCGAAGCGGCGGGCGAGGTCGAGGCTTTCGGTGACGTCGTCGAACAGATAGGTGACGCCGCCCTCGGGATTCGGCGTGGTCACGACCGAGAGCGCGCGGCCGTCAGGCAGGAACCAGGTGTCCTTGGCGGTCTCGACCGCGCGATAGGCCTCGTGCAGCTTGGCCTTCCAGGCGCGGAAATCCGACTGCTCCGGTAATTTGCGCGCGGCGCGGAGCTGGTCGAGCACGCTGGAATCATCCGGATGGGCGTCGAGGAAGTTGCGATCGAGATCCCACAGCCGGCGATAGGAATCGTTGTAGAAGGCAAGGCGCCGCTGGCCGTCGAACACGGCAACGCCGGAGGAGAGCTGGTCGAGCGTGCGGCGGTGCGCCTCCGCCATGCGCACCAGCGCCGAGCTCAGCGCATCCGCCTCGCTGGCATCGATGGCGACGCCGACGCTGCCGCTGCCGACATTGACGGCGCGCACGTCGTAGATGCGCCGTTCGCCGCCGACCACGATCGGCAGCCGCGAGGTGAAATTGGCGGCGTCCTTGAGCCCCCGCTCCATCGCATTGCGGTCGTCGCTGTCGAGCAGCTCGAGCTTGCGCTCCTGGGCATCGATGGCGCTGGTCGCCTCGGTAGCGCGCACATAGGCCGGGTTGGCGTAGGTCAGCGTGCCGTTTTCGCCCTTCGCCCAGATCGGCCACGGTGCGGCCGCGGCAAAGCCGCGAAGCATCTCGGTCTCGTCGGAGAGCGCCTTGTAGCGCAGATTGGTCTCGGCCAGATCGCGGCGGAGGCCCGAGAGCTCGCGAATGCGGACGATGGCTTGGCCGCCGATGGCGCGCCCGATCGCTTCCAGCATATGGCCGTGCGCGGTGGTCAGCGTCAGCTGGAACCCGTCGCCGCGCTCGCGCAGCGCATCGACCGCATGGTCCATCAGCAGCGCCGGTTCCGGCGGCAGCCAGGTTCCGAACGCCAGCACACGCTGCGGCGAGGAATCGCGCGGCAGCACCAACGCGATATCGCCGGAGATCTGCGCGCGGTTGTCGCCCGCCGGCCATGAGATCAGGATCTGCGGCTCGGCGAACAACAGCGCGCCGAAGCGGTCGGCCTGGAGCTGAAGTTCCCCGATCCGCGCGCGCAGCCGCGCCTCGTTCTTCGCCGTGCGCACCCGCGTGCGCATCAACAGGATCGCGGCCATCACCGAGAAGCCGAGCAGGGCCAGCGCGGTGGCGAGCACCGCGAGTTCCTGCCGGTTGAGATCCATCACAAGGGCGAGGGTGTCGACGAGGTCGGCGGCCTTGGCCGGCGCAGCCGGCAGCAGCGCTGCGAGAGCGCCTCCCACCAAGCCGTTGCGCGCCAGCGATGTGCACGACAACAGCGTCCGACGCATCGACACGATCACGCCTGACATAGTTGCCCCAAGACGCGGAAATTCAAGACCGCACGAATCTGCGCGCGGCGACCCCCGTCGCGCGCGAATCAAAAGACAATACCCTCACCGCGACTCCGCCGGTAAGAGTCCAGATCGTGAACGCAAAGGCGGCCCCAAAAAAATGCGGGCCGCGCGGTTCCAAGGCGCGTGATTCTGCGGATGATTCGGCTGGGATTGCCGTGCGTTAGCCCGTCGGGCGGATCGCCTGCCACGATGGCGGTCTCCAGAGGAGAGAACCCTCACCCGCCGCGCTCTGCGAGCGCGACGGCCTCTCCCGCAAGCGGGAGAGGCAAGAAAGCTACCGCCCCGTCGAGCCAAAACCGCCGGCGCCGCGACCGGTCGCCGACAAGGTGACGACGGGAACCAGCGCGGCCTGCAGCACCGGCGCGATCACCATCTGGGCGATGCGCTCGCCGCGCTTGATCACGAAAGGCGCGGTGCCGTGATTGATCAGGATCACCTTGATCTCGCCGCGGTAGTCCGCATCGATCGTGCCCGGCGAATTCAGCACGGTGACGCCGTGCTTGGCCGCCAGCCCCGAACGCGGCCGCACCTGCGCCTCGTGTCCGGGCGGCAAGGCGATGACAAGGCCCGTCGGCACCAGCGCGTATTGGCCTGGTGCGAGCGTCATGGGCTCGTTGTCCGGCACCGCCGCCATCAGATCGAGGCCGGCGGCCTCGCTGGTCTGATAGGCCGGCAGCGGCAGGCCCTCAGCGTGGGCGAGGCGTTGCAGCTCGACGGTAACCTTCGTGCTCAAGATGTGGACTCCAGGGATTTGCCGGTCACGCTCTTCGCGATATGCGCGACCAGTTCGATGGCGACCTGTTCCTTGGTCATCGCCGGCCAGGAATCAACTGCAATCTCGCCGTCCGGCGCACCGGTCTTGCGGCTGAGCAGGTGGACCGTGTTGCGGTCGCCGCCCATCACGCCGGTGGCGGGCGAGACGTCGTTGGCGACGATCCAGTCGCAGCCCTTGCGCGCGAATTTTGCTTTGGCGTTGTCGATGAGGTGCTCGGTCTCGGCGGCAAAGCCGATCACGAGCCTCGGGCGCTTGTCGGCGAGCTTGGAGATGGTGGCGAGAATGTCGGGGTTCTCGACCAATTGCAGCGGCGGCATGCCGGCCGCGGTTTTCTTCAGCTTCTGCTCGCCTTCATTGGCGACGCGCCAGTCGGCGACTGCGGCGGCGAAGATCGCGACGTCGGTGGGAAGCGCGGCCTTGACCTGCTCCAGCATCTGCCGCGCCGATTCGACATGCTTCACCGTCACGCCCGGGGGATCGTCGAGGTCGACCGGACCGCTCACCAGAGTAACCTCGGCGCCCGCGGCCTGCGCAGCGGCGGCAATGGCAAAGCCCTGCTTGCCGGAGGAACGGTTGGCGATATAGCGCACCGGGTCGATCGCCTCATGGGTGGGACCGGCGGTGATCAGCATGCGCGTGCCCGCGAGCGGCTTCGGCGTCGGCGGCCGCAGCAGGCGCTCGGCGGCATTGGCGATCTCGATGGCTTCCGACATGCGGCCCGTTCCGGCTTCGCCGGCCTCGGCCATCTCGCCCGCATTCGGGCCGATCAGCACCACGCCGTCGCGCTGGAGCTGGGCGACGTTGCGGCGCGTCGCCGCGTTGCTCCACATCAGCGGATTCATCGCCGGCGCCAGCAGCACCTTGCGGTTGGTCGCGAGCAGGATGGCGCTGGCGAGATCGTCGGCATGACCGTTCGCCATCTTCGCCATCAGGTCGGCGGTGGCCGGCGCCACCACGATCAGGTCGCAGTCGCGCGCGAGGCGTATATGGCCGGCATCGAACTCGCTCTGCGGGTCGAACAGGTCGGTATAGACGCGCTCATGCGACAGGGCGCTCGCGGCCAGCGGCGTCACGAATTGCTGCGCCGCCTTGGTCAGCACGCAGCGGACCTCGATGCGGCGCTCCTTCAGCCTGCGGATCAGGTCGAGCGACTTATAGGCCGCAATCCCGCCGCCGATGATCAGGGTGACGCTGGCCTCGGGAACGGCGCCGCTGCGCTGCGGCGTCGGGGCGGCGGAGGGCACCGCAAACGGCGTCAGCGGCTCCTCGCGGCCCTCGATCAGCTCCCGCAGGATGACCCGGACTTCCTCTTCGACCGACCTGTGGTTCTTGGCCGAGCGCAGCCGCAGATAGGTTTTGACGGCGTCGTCGAGCTTGCGGATGGTCAGGCTTGCCATGACGCCCTCTGGAACGGAATGATAGCAATGCTATCACCAGCGTGATTGCAGTGCAATCACAGATTCCGGACGGCGATCAGAATCCCGATGAAGGTCGCGGCGATGATCCAGAGCGCCACGGTGCGCCAGCGGTTCTTGCGGCCCTCGCTGCGTCCCATGGCGGCGATGCTCTCCGGCGACAGCCTGATGCCCTCCCGCGTCATGGTCTCGAGCTGCTCAAGCACCTTCACGGACCGCTCGGCGATCTCAGGCAGGCGCATCAAGACCCGCGCGATGTCCCCGGTCCCCGCGAGCGCGCCCTCGATGCGGCCGATGGGTCCGAGGTTGCGCTCGATCCATTCGCGCACCACGGGGTCGGCGATCCGCCAGATGTCGAGCTTGGGATCGAAGCCGCGCGCCACGCCCTCGACCACCACCATGGTCTTCTGCAGCAGGATCAGCTCGGGCCGCGTCGTCATGTCGAACAGGCCGGTGACCTCGAGCAGCAGCGTGAGCAGCCGCGCCATCGAGATCTCTTCAGCCGTGCGGTTGTGGATCGGCTCGCCGATGGCGCGGATGGCTTGCGCGAAATTCTCGACCGAATGATGCGCGGGCACATAGCCGGCCTCGAAATGCACCTCGGCCACGCGGCGATAATCGCGGGTGATGAAGCCGAGCAGGATCTCGGCGAGGAAGCGCCGCTCCTTCATGCCGAGCCGGCCCATGATGCCGAAATCGACCGCCACGAGGCGGCCGGCGTCATCCAGGAACAGATTGCCCGGATGCATGTCGGCATGGAAGAAGCCGTCGCGCAGCGCGTGGCGCAGGAAGCTCTGGATC
Organism: Bradyrhizobium sp. USDA 223; assembly: GCF_044909005.1. Taxonomy (NCBI): domain Bacteria; kingdom Pseudomonadati; phylum Pseudomonadota; class Alphaproteobacteria; order Hyphomicrobiales; family Nitrobacteraceae; genus Bradyrhizobium; species Bradyrhizobium sp. USDA 223. Next base: position 6,439,294 of record NZ_JBIYDR010000001.1, on the reverse strand, counting down.
ACCTTGCGGCCGAGATCGGGCAGGTCGACCCGCGCCTCGGCGAGGCGCTTGTGATCGTTCAGCGCGATGCCGTCGATCCACTCCATCGTCAGCACGTTGTGCGTGGTGCGGTCCCAGTCGACGGCGGGCACGCGGAAATCGGGATCGTCGCGCGTGTTCTCCGCCATCTCCGACAGCGCGGCAGCCTCTAACCGCAGGTCCATCTCCATCGCGACCGAGCGCGACATGGTGTTGATGACCTCGATCAGGCGCAGGCGCCGCGCCTCGGCCGAATAGGCCTCAGCCTTGTGCGCGACGTAGAAGAAATCGGAGAGATCGCGGCGGAAGCGCGCGGCGACGTTGGGTCTCAGCACCTTGATCGCGACGGACTTGCGGATGCCGTCGCGCACCACCTCGCCGCGATGCACCTGCGCGATCGAGGCCGCCGCAACCGGCGGGCCGAAGCTCACGAAGATGTCCCTCAGCGGCCGCTCCAGCGAGGTCGCGATCGTGGCCTCGGCTTCCTGCTGCGGAAACGGCGGCAGGCGGTCCTGCAGGCTTTCGAGATCGCGCGCCATGATGACGCCGACCACGTCGGGGCGCGTGGCCAGGAACTGGCCGAGCTTGAGATAGGCCGGGCCCATCCGCGTCAGCGCGCGCGAGATCCGCGGTCCCTGCTTGGCGCCACGGCGCTCAATGATGCGCGCCAGCTTCAGCGCGAGCTGTCCCGGCGGCGGCACCAGGCTCGGATCGACCGCGCCGAACACGCCTTCGTGCGCAAACACGAACGCGGCGCGGATCAGGCGCGCAATGTGGGTGACGGCAGAGATCACAAACGCCAGCCCGAGTGCAGTGCGACGATGCCGCCGGAGAGTGTCTGCCAGCTGACGCGGGCAAAGCCGGCCTCGCGGATCATGTCGGCGAAGGCGGCCGGCTTTGGAAATTTGCGAATGGACTCGACGAGATATTGGTACGATTCGGAGTCGCCCGTGACCATGCGCCCAAGCGGCGGGATCACCTTGAACGAGAACAGATCATAGAGCTTGTCGAGGCCGGGCATCTCGACGGTGGAGAATTCCAAACACAGGAAGCGGCTGCCGGGTCTCAGCACGCGATAGGCCTCGCGCAGCGCAAGGTCGATCCGGGGCACGTTGCGGATGCCGAAAGCGATCGTATAGGCATCGAAGCTGCGATCGGCGAAGCCGAGCGATTCGGCATTGCCTTCGACGAAATCGACCTGGGTGTCCAGATGACGCTTGGCGGCGCGTTCGCGCCCCACGGCCAGCATGTCCGCATTGATGTCGCACACCGTGGCGTGGAAGCCGGGGCCGGCTGCCTTGGCGGCGCGGAACGAGATGTCGCCGGTGCCGCCGGCGACGTCAAGCAGCGCGAACGGCCGGTCGCCCCTCGGCGGATCCAGCGCGGTGATCATGATGTCCTTCCAGACCCGGTGCAGGCCGCCGGACATCAAATCGTTCATCAGGTCATAGCGCGACGCCACGCTGCGAAACACATCGTTCACCAGCGTCTGCTTGTCCCCGAGGGGAACGTCCCTGAAGCCAAAATGCGTGGTTTCGCCCGGCCGATCCATTACTCTACTCCACTCGACGGACCATAGCCCGCCCGCCGCAATGGCGCTATCACACCGCCCTCATAAGGTGAATGCCCGACCATGCCTGAATTGCCCGAAGTCGAGACCGTCCGCCGCGGCCTTCAGCCCGTGATGGAGGGTGCGAAAATCCTCGACGCGGAGGCCCGCCGGCCAGATTTGCGCTTTCCGTTCCAGCGCGACTTCGTGGCCCGGCTCAAGGGGCAGGTCGTCACGGGGCTGGGGCGCCGTGCAAAATATCTCATGGCCGATCTCGCCTCCGGCGACGTGCTCTTGATGCATCTGGGCATGTCGGGCTCGTTCCGCGTCATCAAGCCGGACAACGAGGCTCAGCCCGGCGAGTTTCACTATCCGAAGGCCAAAGACTCCGCGCACGACCACGTGCTGTTTCGGATGTCCTCGGGCGCCGACATCGTCTTCAACGATCCGCGCCGCTTCGGATACATGAAAGTGATTGCGCGTGGCGCGCTCGAAGACGATCCGCTGCTGCGCGGGCTCGGCCCCGAGCCGCTCGGCAATGAATTCGACGCGGCGATGCTGGCGCGCTCCTGCCAAGGCAAGACCACGAGCCTGAAGGCCGCGCTGCTCGACCAGCGCGTGGTGGCCGGGCTCGGCAACATCTATGTCTGCGAGGCGCTGCACCGCTCGCATCTGTCGCCGCGGCGCATTGCAGCGACCCTATCCACCAGGAAGGGCGAGCCGACGGATCATGCCAAGCGCTTGGTCGGCGCGATCCACACCGTGCTGAACGACGCCATCCAGGCCGGCGGCTCCAGCTTGCGCGATCACCGCCAGACCTCGGGCGAGCTCGGCTATTTCCAGCATTCGTTCAGGGTCTATGACCGCGAAGGCGAAAAATGCACGACGCCGCGCTGCGGCGGCACGATCAAGCGGTTCGTGCAGAACGGTCGTTCGACCTTCTGGTGCCCGAAATGTCAGAAGTGACCATCGGGATTGCCGCAGCGTCGTAGCCCGGATGGAGCGCAGCGTAATCCGGGGCCGGCCTCTCCGCGGAGAGACCTTCCTGGATTGCGCTTCGCTTCATCCAGGCTACGGGAGCCCTCGCTACAACGCGCGAGGCGAAGCAATCCGGCCGGGCTGGTGGCCGGACTGCTTCGTCGCTTGGGCTCTTTCACCGGATGGCGAAGAGCCCGACTGTCGTCCGAGCGATCGCCCCGCTCAGGACGCCAGTGTCGTGGTCTCGTCCGACGCCTTGCCTGCAGCGATCTGCAGCATGCCGTGCGTAGCCGAGATGACCTGGTCGATCAGGACATTGGTGGTGGCTTCGAGCTCGAGCCGGGTCTCGATCCAGCGCCAGAGGCCGCGGATCTCGTCCGCCGATTTGCCGTTCGGCGCGAATTCGCTCACGGCAAGGCCGCTCGCAAGCGCGTCCTGGTGATCGTTGCGCATCACGATCAGCGGACGCGCGAGCACCTCGGCAAGATCGAGCGCGGCTTCCTCGGCGAGCGCGGTCGCGGCGTTGTCGATGCGCTGGCCGCGGATCGGCGTCTGGTTGAGCACGAAGCTGTAAGGCCGCTTCCAGGCACGGGCGACGCTGAGCGTCGAGACGGTCGCCTCGATGTCGGCGACGCTGGGACGGGCCGGGATCAGGCAGAGGTCGGAATGGCGGATCGCGGCGGTGGTGGCGGCGCTGAGGCCGGCGGCAGTGTCGACGATCGCGAGCTGGAGGCCGCTCCCGGCGAGCATCTTGAGACGCGGCTCGATATCGGCGGCGTGATAGATCGGCTCGACGAAGAGATCGTCGGTAGAGCGGCGGCGCTGCCAGTTGGAGAGGGTGCCCTGCGGGTCGGTCTCGATCAGGCGGACGGTGAAGCCGGCCTGCTTGGCGGCCAGAGCGAGGCCGATGGCAAGCGTGCTCTTGCCGCTGCCGCCCTTTTGGGTGGCCAGTACGATCGTGTGCATTGAAGGTCAATCCTTTGGAGTGCTGGGTCAGGGATACGCCACGCGAACGTGCATCGCTTCTGGATGCTGAGCGCTTCTCGCTCAGGACGTGCCGGCCCGATCCAAAGGGGATCGCGGAGGTCCGAATCAACGGTAACGATGATGGCGGAATCGCGAATGCCAGCGAATCCGTACCATTACCGGCTCCGTAATCGTACGTGAGGCGGTCCGTGCCCCGGACAAAGCGCAACGCGATAGCGGTGGGCTGCAGAGCCGGGGCCCAGAAGCCACAAGCGCGACTGTTGAAATATGGGTCCCGGCTCAGCGGAGCGGCATTTCATGCCGCACCGCGTCCGGGACACGAGGATTGAGATGCCGGCAGCGCCTTATTTCCGCACGCAGATCACGCGCACGACGGCGGCTTTGGCGTCTGTCGACGTGCCATTCGGGCTGACGCCCTTCGCCTTGAGAAACCCGCGCACCGCCTCGGCAGAGACCATCATCGCCTGTGATGCCGACGTCGCGGGTCCCGCGACCACCGCCGGCTTCAGCAGCGCGATGCCGGCGAACTTGCCGTCGCCGTCGACGGCCGGGCTGCCGGAGAAGCCGACCGGCGGCGGCGGCGAGAGCGCGGAATTGCTGCTCGTCGCCGGCGTCAGCGCGGCCTTGAGGTTCGACACGGCGGCCGCGCCGCCCTGGCTTTGCGGATCGGCGATGCCGACGACATCGACATTGGTCTTCGCGGCCCCTCCGGCGAGGCTGAGCGGCCTCAGGTCGCGCGCGCCGTAGATGCGCAGCAGCGCGAGATCGTGCTCCTTGTCCTCGGCGAGACGGTCGGCGCTGCCATGGCCGGCGATCGTGATCGCAAGGCAGCCATCCGTGACGAGGCGGTCGGTGACGATCGCGCCGTCCTCGCTGACGACGACGCCGGTGCCGTATTCGACGGTCTTGCGCGGCGGCGGCCCGGCCAGCGGTCCCGACGGAAACGCGTTGAACGCGCTCGACATCGCGATCACGACCGGCTCGACAGTATTCTCTGTCGCCTGGTCGTAGATGATCGTCATGGTGCGGACCTCGTCGCCCTTGAAGGTGCCGCGGACGTAGAACTTCTTCTCGCCCTGCAAGCCCGACAGCACGAAGAAATCCGGCTTCACCACGGTGTAATCGACCTTGCGGCCGGACGGCTCCTTCTCGAGATCGGCGAGCTTGGCCGAGGTCGGGTTCGTCTCCTTGCGGCGGCTGAGAACCACCTGCACCGTCCCTGTCGGCGAGGTCCATTTCGAGCCGTTGGCGTCGCTTGCCTGCTGCGGCACCAGCTTGCCGGGAATGCCGAGCCGGGCGCCGCTGGTCGGCTCCGTCACGATCTTCCAGCCGACGCTCTCCTGCTTCTTGCGTGCCGCCTCAGTGAGCGCGGTGCGCTCCTGCGGATTGAGCACGCCGGTCGGCTTGCCGCCCTTGGCCTTCTGGTACTCCTTGATGGCGTTGACAATGCGCTCGCTGACGTCGCCGGTGATGGCGCCGTTATATTGTCCGACCCAGGCGAGGTCGGACTGCAGGGCCAGCCGCTCGGCTTTGGCCATGGCATCGGCCGTCGCGGACGGCGTCTGCATCGCAGGGGGCTTGACCGGAACGGTCTGGACCGTCTTCGGGGTGGCGCCTGGCACTTGGGGCGTCGTCATCTGGGCGTGCGCGCTCGTGGCAGCCGCCAACATCAGTGTTGCCGCAAGCATCGATCTCATGACAAATCCAGCCAGCCCGTTGAACGCCAAAACATTGAAAAGCATGCGATTGAAGCACATCTCGTTGGTCGCGAACAATGTTGCGGTGGTTCAGGCCTAAGGTCGGGCCGTGTACACAGGTCCTCATCCTGAGGAGCGGCCGAAGGCCGCGTCTCGAAGGATGGCCCCGGGTGAGATCCGGGCCTGCATGGTTCGAGATGCGCGTTCCGCGCTCCTCACCATGAGGTGTGAAAGCGATGGCTTGGTAGGAGAGGCGTAAGACGATGCTGAGCCCGGACGAACTCGAACGCTATGCCCGCCACATCGTGTTGCGCGACGTCGGCGGCCCCGGCCAGGCGGCGCTGAAGCGGGCCTCGGTGCTGGTGATCGGCGCCGGCGGGCTCGGCGCGCCCGCGCTGATGTATCTGGCCGCCGCCGGCGTTGGCACGCTCGGCGTGGTCGACGACGACGTGGTGTCGCTGTCCAATCTGCAGCGCCAGGTGATCCATACGACGCCCGATATCGGCCGGCACAAGGTCGAGAGTGCCGCCGAGCGGATCGCGGCGCTCAACCCACATGTCCGCTTCATCGGTCACGCCACCTGGCTCAACGCGGATAACGCGCTCAGCCTGATCGGCGATTACGACCTTGTGCTCGACGGCTCCGACAACTTCTCGACGCGCTATCTCGTTTCCGACGCCTGCTTCTTCGCCAAGCGGCCGCTGATATCAGCGGCGCTCGGCACCTTCGACGGCTCGCTGACCACCATCCGCGCGCATGAGACGAACGAGCAGGGCGAATTCAATCCGACCTACCGCTGCCTGTTTCCGGAAGCGCCGCCGCCCGGCACCGTGCCGGCCTGTGCGGAGGCCGGCGTCATGGGCGCACTCGCGGGCGTGCTCGGCTCGATGATGGCGCTGGAGGCGATCCGCGAGATCGTCGGCTTCGGCGACGGCCTCGTCGGCCGCCTCCTGATGATCGATGCGCGCGCGATGCGCTTCGAGACGCTGCGCTATGGCCGCGATCCCGCCAATCCGCTCAACGGCGACGGGCCCGTGTTCGAGGATCTCAGCGTCCATCGCAGCTGATTGCTACGGTCACGCCGCCGCCGGCTTCTCGCTGTCGAGATGCGCCATATGCTCGGCCGGGTAGCGCGTGCCGGCCGCGATATTGGGCGGAAACGCCTTGGCCAGCGCCTCGAGATGCGCCGGCGTCAGCGTCACCTTCGTTGCGCCAAGCGCTTCGCTGAGGCGGTTGCGGGTGCGGGCGCCAACCAGCGGCACGATCGCGTTGTCCTGTGCCGCGACCCAGGCGATCGCAACCTGTGCCGGCGTTGCGCCGATCTCGTTTGCGATTGCGCGCAGCTGCTCCACCAGCGCGAGATTGGTGTCGAGGTTCGCACCCTGGAAGCGCGGCGTCATCAGCCGGTAGTCACGGCCGGCCTTGCCTGAGTCCTTCGACCAGTGGCCGCTGATCAGGCCGCGCGCGAGCACGCCGTAAGCGGTGATGCCAATGCCGAGCTCGCGGCAGGTCTTCAGGATACCGCGTTCGATGCCGCGCTCGATCAGCGAATATTCGATCTGGAGATCGGCGATCGGATGCACCGCATGCGCGCGGCGGATGGTGTCGGAGCCGACCTCGGACAGGCCGATATGCCTGACATAGCCGGCCTTCACGAGATCGGCGAGACCGCCGATGGTCTCCTCGATCGGCACATTGGGATCGAGACGCGCGGGACGGTAGATGTCGACATAGTCGGTGCCGAGGCGCTGCAGCGAATAGGCGAGGAAGTTCTTTGTCGCCGCCGGCCTCGTGTCCATTCCCGCGAATTCGCCGGCCGGCCCGCGCAGCGCGCCGTACTTGACGCTGAGCTGCACCTTTTCGCGCGGCACCTCCTTCAGGGCTTCCCGCAACAACGTCTCGTTTTGCCCCATGGCGTAGAAATCGCCGGTGTCGAGCAGGGTGATGCCGCCATCGAGCGCCGCGTGCACCGTGGCGATGGCCTCGCCGCGATCGGCGGCGCCGTAGACCTCCGACATGCCCATGCAGCCGAGGCCGAATGTGGAGACGGTCGGGCCGGTTGAACCGAGTGTGCGCTGTTCCATGATTTTTCTCCTCGAGAAGGCGGCTGGGCCGCGTCACGAGGCCAGATATGAGCCGGAGCGATTGCGCCGATAAGCTGGACAATCCAGAACGCCTTGTTCAGATTAGTGAACAATGGCCGAGCCCGATCTGCGCGATCTCGATGTCTTCGTGGCGGTTGCCCGCACCCGCAATTTCCGGCGGGCCGCGGTCGAAATTCGCGTGTCCGTATCGAGCCTTAGCCAGCGGCTGCGGGACCTGGAGGAACGCCTCGGCGTGCGCCTGATGAACCGCACCACCCGCAGCGTCGCGCTGACCGAGGCGGGCGAGCTGCTGCTGTCGCGCGTCGCGCCGGCGCTCCGCGATGTCGGCGATGCCCTGGAGCAGGTGCGGGGCCTGCGCGGGGTCGCCTCCGGCCGCCTGCGCATCAATGCGCCTCCGCCCGCGGTCGATCTGGTGCTGGCGCCGCTGGCCGGGCCGTTCCTGAGCGCTCATCCGCAGGTCGATCTCGACATCGTCAGCGAAAGCGGCTTCGTCGATATCGTGAGCAGGGGCTATGACGCCGGCGTGCGCTATGGCGAGCATCTCGCGCAGGACATGGTGGCGATCCCGCTGAGCGGCCCGCAGCGCTATGTCGTGGTCGCTTCGCCCGGTTACATCGCGCGGCGCGGCAGGCCGCTTCATCCGAAGGACCTGCTCGACCATGATTGCATCCGCGCGCGCTATTCGAGCGGCGTCATGCACGATCTGGAATTCGAGAGAGCCGGGCAGGTGGTGAAGGTCGATCCGCCGGCGAAGCTGATCTCGACCAATATGAATCTTGCGATGCGCGCTGCGCTCGACGGCGTCGGCATCTGGGCCACGCTCGACGGCTATGTCGGCGATGCCGTGAAGTCCGGCGATCTGATCAGCCTGATGGAAGAATGGTGTGAGCCGTTTCCGGGCCCGTTCCTGTATTATCCGAGCCGGCGCCAGACGCCGCCGGCGCTGCGCGCGTTCATCGATTTCGTTGCGGATTGGCGCAAGCGCGAAGGGCGCGGGAAGTAAACCTCAAAGCATGCTCGGCAGCACGCGGTCCGGCGGTTTGTGGGCGTCGAGGAAGGTGCGGATGTTGATGATCACCTTCTCGCCCATCTCGACGCGGCCTTCGATCGTGGCCGAGCCCATATGCGGCAGCAGCGTCACCTTGCCGGCCCTGGCGAGCCGCACCAGCTTCGGGTTGACCGCGGGCTCGTGCTCGTAGACGTCGAGGCCGGCGCCGCCGATCTCGCCGCCTTCGATCAGCTTGATCAGCGTGTCCTCGTCGGTGACCTCGCCGCGCGCAGTGTTGACGATGTAGGCGTCCTTGCGGATCAGCTTCAGCCGCCGCGCCGAGAGCAGGTGATAGGTCGCCGGTGTGTGCGGACAATTCACCGAGATGATGTCCATCCGCGCCAGCATCTGGTCGAGGCTTTCCCAATAGGTCGCGCCTAACTCCTCGGCGATCATTGGGGCGACGGGACGGCGGTTGTGATAGTGGATCTGCAGGCCGAAGGCGCGGGCGCGGCGCGCCACCGCCTGGCCGATGCGGCCCATGCCGATGATGCCGAGGCGTTTGCCCCCGATGCGGTGGCCGAGCATCCAGGTCGGCGACCAGCCGGCCCAGGGCTTGCCTTCGGTCAAGATCGAGGCGCCTTCGATCATGCGCCTGGGCACCGCCAGGATCAGCGCCATGGTCATGTCGGCAGTGTCTTCGGTCAGGACCTTCGGCGTGTTGGTGACGGTGATGCCGCGGGCATGGGCGGCTGCGACGTCGATATTGTCGACGCCATTGCCGAAATTGGCGATCAGGCGGAGCTTGCAGTCGGGCTGGTTCACGACCTCGGCGCTGATGTGATCGGTCACGGTCGGAACCAGGACGTCGGCGGTGCGGGCGGCTTCCGCGATCTGCTCGGGCGACATCGGCGTGTCGTCGAGATTGATCCGCGCGTCGAACAGCTCGCGCATCCGCGTCTCGATCGAATCCGGCAGCTTGCGCGTCACCACGACGAGGGGCTTTTTCTTCACCGACATGTCCTGCTCTCATGAGGCATCGCAGGCCGCCTCTGTCGCCAAAGGCCGGTCGTTGAGGCCTCATTAACCCGGTTGTTCGACACTGCCCTTGCCGTGTCCGTCCCCGGCGTTTCCTCCAAGCTCACCCGACATTTCCGGCCGGAAAATCGGGGCCAATTGGTTGCTCAAGTGCCCGTTCTCTCTAGCAGAAGGCCGGGCCAAGACAAGAACCACGGCTCAAGGCTTGGAACCCGCGTGGGGCGGGAGAGGGAGCGGGTGCGGCAGGGTTTGAAGTTGGGGTGAAGGTCCGGTCTGCCGGGTCCTTGAAGGAGACGGGTTGATGGCGTTGGGGCGTTTTTGTTCGGTGATGGCGCTCGTTTGCATGTGGTTGAGCGCCTCGGTCGACCCCTCGCATTCGAAGGACAATACCCCGCAGGCCAGCAGCGGCTTGCCGGTGCCGCGCTATGTCAGCCTCAAATCGGATCACGTGAACGTCCGCGCCGGCCCGACCAAGGACAACGACGTCGCCTGGGTCTACACCCGCGCCGGCCTGCCGGTCGAAATTACCGCCGAGTTCGAGAACTGGCGCCGGGTGCGCGATTCCGAAGGCGCCGAGGGCTGGGTCTATCACTCGCTGCTGTCGGGCCGCCGCACCGCGGTCGTCACCATGAAGCACAAGGACGATCTCGCTCCGATCTATGACCGGCCCGATCCCGACAGCGCGGTTGCGGCCAAGCTCCAGGCCGGCGTCGTCACCCAGGTCAAGAAATGCGCCGCAGGCTGGTGCCGCGTCATCGGCAACGGCTTCGACGGCTGGATTCAGCAGGAGCGCCTCTGGGGCGTCTACGCCGACGAGCAGGTGAATTGAGGACAATAGGCGGAGGGCGCGCTCGCCGCTCCAACGTCATGCCCGGGCTTGTCCCGGGCATCCACGTCCTTCACGCCCAGTCCAAAAACGTGGATGGCCGGGACAAGCCCGGCCATGACGGCAAACTCGGCAGTTTGAATCGATCTCAGCGCTTCTTGCGCAGGCGCACGACCATGTCGATGCGGGAGATCTCGTAGCCCTCGGGCACCTCCGGCATCTTGGACAGCGCCAGATGCGGATCCTCGATGTCGACCAGCTCGTGGCTGTTCTCGAGATAATAGTGGTGGTGGGTGGTGACGTTGGTGTCGAAATAGGTCTTGGTGCCGTCGACGCTGACCTGGCGCAGCAGGCCGGCATCGGTGAGCTGGTTCAGCGTGTTGTAGACGGTCGCCAGCGACACCGGGACCTTGGCGAGTGTGGCTTCCTCGTAGAGCATTTCAGCCGTGAGGTGGCGTGCGCCCTTGCCGAACAGCAGCCAGCCCAGCGCCATGCGCTGGCGCGTCGGCCGCAACCCCGCGGACTGCAGCATTTCGTTGACGTCGTGCCAGGGACACCCGGTCAGGGCCGGCTGGCGGCCGGACAGGAGGGCCGCGGCATGGTCGTCGTCGTGTTGGGACGCGGTATTCTCGTTCATTTCCAAGATTTCGGGCACGCGTGAACAATATCTCCCTGTAACATAAGAAGAGAAAGATGCAGATGCAAGTTTCTCGCAACTAGAGACGTTCTAATCAGGCTCGGAACCGGTTGGGGAGCGCGTCATTTTACCTTCATCTCTGCGCTTTGCCACCCGAAATGGCGTGTGTTAGAGAGCGCGCGGTTCCGCTTAGCCGATTTTGGCGCAGCCGGGCATGGAGGCCCGGTCGGCAATCCATGCGAAGCTTGCGCAAGTCGCGGCCGGCGGTGGCGATTGGCGGTCCGATCAGACGGGCCCATTTTCGCCAGGAACGCCGCTCAATCGGGATTTGAACAGAGGCTCGTGAATGCTGAACAGGCGCAACGGTTACGACTACGAAGATCTGCTGGCCTGTGCCCGCGGCGAGATGTTCGGCCCAGGCAACGCCCAGCTGCCGCTGCCGCCGATGCTGATGTTCGACCGCATCACTGACATCAACGACAATGGCGGTGAGTTCGGCAAGGGTCTGGTGCGCGCCGAGCTCGACGTGAAACCCGACCTCTGGTTCTTCGGCTGCCATTTCAAGAACGATCCGGTCATGCCCGGCTGCCTCGGACTCGATGCGCTGTGGCAGATGGTCGGCTTCTACCTCGGCTGGAGCGGGGGCGAAGGCCGCGGTCGCGCGCTCGGTTTGAACGAGCTGAAATTCAGCGGCCAGGTGCTGACCGAGGCCCGCAAGGTTGTGTACAACGTCGACATCAAGCGGGTGATGCGGGCAAAGCTCGTGCTCGGTATCGCCGACGGGTGGCTTTCGGTCGATGACCAGATTATCTATCGCGCCAAGGATCTGAAGGTCGGCCTGTTCAAGCAGGGCACGAGCCTGGGCTGAGCGCATCACCACGAAGACAACGATTGAGGCGAGGCTGTCATGAGGCGGGTTGTGGTCACCGGAATGGGCATCGTCTCGTCCATCGGAAACAACACCCAGGAAGTGCTTGCGAGCCTTCACGAGGCGAAGTCGGGCATTTCGCGGGCTGAGAAATATGCCGAGCTCGGCTTCCGTTCGCAGGTTCAAGGCGAGCCGTCGCTCGATCCCTCGACGGTCGTCGACCGCCGCGCGATGCGCTTCCTCGGCCAGGGCGCGGCGTGGAATCACATCGCCATGGAGCAGGCGATCCAGGATTCCGGCCTGACGCCCGACGAAGTCTCCAACATCCGGACCGGCATCATCATGGGCTCCGGCGGTCCGTCGGCGCGCACCATCGTCGAAGCCGCCGACATCACCCGCTCCAAGGGACCGAAGCGCGTCGGCCCGTTTGCGGTGCCGAAGGCGATGTCCTCCACGGCGTCCGCGACGCTCGCGACCTGGTTCAAGATCAAGGGCGTGAACTATTCGATCTCCTCGGCCTGCGCGACCTCGAACCATTGCGTCGGCAATGCCTATGAGACCATCCAGATCGGCAAGCAGGACGTCATCTTCGCCGGCGGCTGCGAGGAGCTGGACTGGTCGCTGTCGGTGCTGTTCGACGCCATGGGCGCGATGTCCTCGAAGTACAACGACACGCCGGCGACGGCCTCGCGTCCCTACGATCTCAATCGCGACGGTTTCGTCATCGCCGGCGGCGCCGGCGTGCTGGTGCTGGAAGAGCTCGAGCATGCCAAGGCGCGCGGCGCGCGCATCTATGGCGAGGTCGTCGGCTATGGCGCGACCTCTGATGGCCACGACATGGTGGCGCCGTCGGGAGAAGGCGCCGAGCGCTGCATGCGCATGGCGATGTCGACGGTGAAAACCAAGGTCGACTACATCAACCCGCACGCGACCTCGACGCCGGCCGGCGACCCGCCGGAGATCGAGGCGATCCGAAAAGTGTTCGGCGTCGGCGAGAAGTGCCCGCCGATCTCGGCGACCAAGGCACTGACCGGCCACTCCCTCGGCGCCACCGGCGTGCAGGAAGCGATCTATTCGCTGCTGATGATGAACAACGGTTTCATCTGCGAGAGCGCGCACATCCAGGAGCTCGATCCCGTGTTCGCCGACATGCCGATCGTGCGCAAGCGCATCGACAACGCCAAGATCGGCACGGTGCTGTCGAACTCGTTCGGCTTCGGCGGCACCAACGCGACCCTGGTGTTCAGCCGGCTGGATGCGTGATTTCAGCGACGCTGTCGTGCCCCGCGAAGGCGGGGCATCCAGTACGCCGTGCCCTCACGACTACCACGACTGTCTCGGAATACTGGATCGCCCGCCTGCGCGGGCGATGACGTCGGAATGATAAGGAGCCGCGAGGCAATGGAAGGTCTGATGAAAGGCAAGCGCGGTTTGATCATGGGCATTGCCAATGATCATTCCATCGCCTGGGGCATGGCGAGGACGCTGCATGCCCACGGCGCCGAGCTTGCCTTCACCTTCCAGGGCGAGGCGCTCGGCAAGCGCGTCAAGCCGCTGGCAGAGCAGCTCGGCGTCGATCTGGTGCTGCCTTGCGACGTCGAGGACATCGCCAGCGTCGATGCCACCTTCGCGGTGCTCCGCGAAAAGTGGGGCGGGCTCGACTTCGTGATCCATGCGATCGGCTTTGCCGACAAGAACGAGCTGAAGGGCCGCTACGCCGACACCAGCCGCGAGAATTTTTCGCGCACCATGGTGATCTCCTGTTTCTCGTTCACGGAGGTCGCAAAGCGCGCCGCCGAGCTGATGACGGAAGGCGGCAGCATGATCACGCTGACCTTCGGCGCCTCGGAGCGCGCGATGCCGAACTACAACGTGATGGGCGTGGCCAAGGCGGCGCTGGAGGCTTCCGTGCGCTATCTCGCCGCTGATTTCGGACCGCGCGGCATCCGCGTCAATGCGATCTCCGCCGGCCCCATCCGCACCCTCGCCGGCTCCGGTATCGGTGAGGCGCGCGCAATGTTCGCCTTCATGCAGAAGCACGCGCCGCTCCGCCGCGGCGTCACGCTCGACGAGCTCGGCGGCTCGGCGCTGTATCTGCTGTCGGATCTGTCCGGCGGCGTGACCGGCGAGATCCATTATGTGGATTCGGGCTACAACGTCATCCTGATGCCGCGGCCGGATGATTTGAAGTCGGAATAGGATGCTTTCGTAGCTCTTGTAGGGTGGGCAAAGGCGCGCCCTTCGCGCCGTGCCCACGAGCTCTCAAGGATCGCGACGCAAGGTGGTGGGCACGCTTCGCTTTGCCCACCCTACAAATCCTGAGCTTGTCTATCCCGCCGCGATCTTCTCCGCGCGCTGGAACGCCGGCCGCGCCGTGCAGCGCGCGAGGTAAGCATCGAACGCGGGGCGCGACGGCACCATCTTGAACAGGCGTATCGCGAAATTCAGGCCGGCGCCGATCACGACGTCGGCGGCGGAAAATTCCTCGCCGAGAATCCACGGACCCTTTTCGAGCGCGGCTTCCAGCACGTCGAACACCTGCGTGGCGCTGCCCCAGGCCGCCGTCGAGGTCGGGATCTCGATCTTGGTGAAGATCTGGGTGATGGCCGGCTCGATGCAGCCCGGAGAGAAGAACAGCCATTGCAAGTAGCGCGCGCGGCGCGGGTCGGTCACGGCGGGTGCGAGCTTGGTCTCGGGATAGCGGTCTGCGATGTAGGCGCAGATCGCCGCGGCTTCGGCGAGCGCGGCATCGCCGTCGGTCAGCGCCGGCACCTTGCCCATCGGGCTGATCTTCAGATAGTCCGGCGCCTTCTGCGCGCCGGTCGAGATGTCGGTCAGCACGCGCTCATAGGGCAGGCCGCTCTCCTCCATCAGCCAGAGCGTCGTGAACGAGCGCGAGCGGGGCGACCAATAGAGCTTGATCATGGCGGGGAACCTTCATTGCTGGAGCAGCTGAGGTAGCGTCTTGTCGAGACTCGTCGTCAGCAGCGTGCGGACACCATCGCGCAGCGCGTGGTTGCCCGCCACCTCGTTGGCAGACGCCGGAAAGGCCGTCTCATCCAATTCCTTGTTGGGGCCGCTGATCGGGTTGATCCCGATCAAGCGTGACATCATGGGTTCGGCATCCGTTGACGCCGCGCCTTTCTTGACGACCTCGAACGACTGTCCGTCGTACACGGTGATATAGGTCAGCGCGAACAGGAACGTGCGTCGCTTGATGGGATTGCCCCACTTCACGATGCCAAATCCCTCGACAGATTGGTTCGTGTTGCTGAAGCCGTTCTGGAATCTCTCGACCAGGACATAGAGCTGACATTTGGTGCCTGCCGCGCTCTGCTGAACGAATTCCTGTCGCTCCTGGTTTCGTCTCAGCATCGGCGATCCGGATCCACCGGCCTGCGCCCAGGCGCTCGGCGAATAAGCGAGGCGCTTGACGGATTTGCCGGACGCGGCCGCGCGAACCCGCGACATGACGATGTCATCAAGTCTCCAACCATCGATCGCGACGGGCGCGTACTCGTTGCCAAACATGGTGAAGCCAACCTGCTGAACACCGAACCGGTTGCCGACGACGGAAATAAGGCCAATCCCGCACGGTCCTGCATCCGCAGCGGCAGGCTGTTTGGAGCTCGAGGGGGCTTTCGGCGTGGCGCTCTTGGCTGGCCGAGCCGGTGATGGAGCGGATTGGGCCGCCGCGCCTGCGATGAGCCCGAACAGAAAGATCGTAGTCAAGCAGATGCGAAACATGGGACGGCTGATGCGGGTTGCGGCTTCCGGTATATTCTCGTCGACGAGAGACATCTACTAGTGCGGGCCGATTGCAACCGCAAGGTGAAGACCCGCTCGTCCTACCCGCCGCCTGGCCGTGGCCGGTTCCACCGGTAACACTTCATCACGAACCCGTTCGACGGCTCGATCTCTTCCTTCTCGAGCACAAAGCCTTCGCGTTCGTACCAGCGCCAGGCCTTTTCGTTCTCGCGGACGCAGCGCAGATACATCTCGTCGGGCATTTGCGTGCGCGTGAAGGCGAGCAGCTTCCGCCCGAGGGATTGCCCCTGATAGGCGGGCGCGACGAACAGCATGTCGAGATAGAGCTTTGGCAGATGCAGCGCCAGCATCGCGGCGATCGTGCCGCGATCGTCGGCGACGAACAGGCTCCAGCCGTTCTCGATCTCGCGCCGTATGCGCGCCCGCAGGTTCGCCAGCAGGAAGTCGCTGGCTTCGGCGAGCCCGGTCGAGACCCAGCTCTCCATCCAGACGCGCCCGATCTCGTCGTACTCATCCGCGCGGGCGGGGCGGATGACCGGATGCGACATCCGCCGATCAAGCCTTCTGGCTGCGCAGGGATTGCCGCGCGCGCACCTTGCCGGCCGACAGGCACACCACCTCGGAAATCTGCAGCAGCTGCCGCGCCAACGGGCTGGTCTTGCGCCAGACCATGCCGATGGTGCGCGACGGCTCGGGGTCGCGGAAGCGCGCCAGCGAGACCGAGGCGGACCGCGTCTCCACCGGCACCGCCATCTCCGGGATCAGGGTGACGCCGATGCCGGCGCTGACCATCTGCACCAGCGTCGACAGCGAGTTCGCATCCAGCATCTCGCGCGGCGGCGCGGCCTGCATGTTGCAGAACGACAGCGCCTGGTCGCGGAAACAGTGCCCCTCCTCGAGCAGCAGAAGCCGCATCTCGCGCATCATCTCGCGTGACGGCACCGGTGTGCCTTCATCGGCGCCCGGCCGCACCAGCAGAAATTTCTCCTCGAACAGCGCGACCTCGGTGAGCGAGGGCTCCGACACCGGCAGCGCCACGATGGCGGTGTCGAGCCGTCCTTCCACCAGTTCCTGGATCAGCCGCGGCGTCATGGTCTCGCGCACGCGGATGTCGAGCTCCGGATGCATGCGCGTGAGATTCTTGGTGATCTTGGGCAGCAGGTAGGGTGCGATGGTCGGGATCATGCCGATGCGCAGGCGGCCGGCGAAGCGGTCTTGCGAAGCGCGCGCAAAATCGCCGAGCTCGTCGACCGAGCGCAGGATGTCGCGGACCCGTTGCGCCAGCTCCTCGCCGAACCGGGTCAGCGCGACCTGGCGGGCGCTGCGCTCCAGCAGCAGGCCGCCCAGCGCCTCCTCCAGCTCCTTGATCTGCATTGACAGGGCCGGCTGCGAGATCGAGCAGGACTCGGCCGCGCGGCCGAAATGGCCGTGACGGGCCAGCGCGTCGAAATACCGGAGCTGGCGCAGCGTCAGATTTATCATCAGAAAATCCTATCGCAGCGATCACTAAAGTCAACTTCCCCTGATAGGACGCTGCGCTTAGAGTGGTTCTACCTGGTCAAGGGCGCGAGTTCGACGCCGCCAGAGGAGGTATTCATGGACGACACTTCGAAGTGCCCGTTTTCGGGCGGAAAACCCACGCGCACAAACCGCGATTGGTGGCCGACGCAGCTCAACATCGAGGTGCTGCACAAGAATTCGGACAAGTCCGATCCGATGGACAAGGACTTCGATTATGCCAAGGAGTTCAAGTCACTCGACCTGAATGCGGTCATCAAGGACCTGACCGCCCTGATGACGGACTCGCAGGAATGGTGGCCCGCCGACTTCGGCCACTATGGCGGTCTCATGATCCGCATGGCCTGGCACAGCGCGGGCACCTACCGCACCACCGACGGCCGCGGTGGCGCCGGCGCCGGTCAGCAGCGTTTCGCCCCGCTCAACAGCTGGCCCGACAACGCCAACCTCGACAAGGCACGCCGTCTGCTGTGGCCGATCAAGCAGAAATACGGCCGCAAGATTTCCTGGGCCGATCTGATGGTGCTCGCCGGCAACGTCGCGCTGGAATCGATGGGCTTCAAGACGTTCGGCTTTGCGGGCGGCCGCGTCGACGTCTGGGAGCCGGAAGAACTCTATTGGGGTCCCGAAGGCACCTGGCTCGGCGATGAGCGCTACAGCGGCGAACGCCAGCTCGCCGAGCCGCTCGGCGCCGTGCAGATGGGCCTCATCTACGTCAATCCGGAAGGTCCGAACGGCAAGCCGGACCCGGTCGCCGCAGCCAAGGACATTCGCGAGACCTTCGCCCGCATGGCGATGAATGACGAAGAGACCGTCGCGCTGATCGCCGGCGGCCACAGCTTCGGCAAGACCCATGGCGCCGGCGATCCCTCGCTGGTCGGTCCGGAGCCGGAAGCCGGCGCGCTGGAAGATCAGGGCCTCGGCTGGAAGAGCAAGCACGCCACGGGCCACTCGGGTGATGCGATCACCAGCGGTCTCGAGGTCACGTGGACGAAGACGCCGACGAAGTGGAGCAACAACTTCTTCGAGAACCTGTTCAACTTCGAATGGGAGCTGACCAAGAGCCCGGGCGGCGCCAACCAGTGGGTGGCCAAGAACGCGGAGGCGATCATCCCCGATGCTTTCGACAAGTCGAAGAAGCATCGGCCGACCATGCTGACGACGGACCTCTCGCTGCGCTTCGATCCCGCCTACGAGAAGATCTCGCGTCGCTTCCTGGAGAACCCGGATCAGTTCGCGGACGCCTTCGCCCGCGCTTGGTTCAAGCTCACCCATCGCGACATGGGTCCGATCCAGCGCTATCTCGGCCCGCTGGTGCCGAAGGAGACGCTGATCTGGCAGGATCCGATTCCGGCCGTGAACCACGAGGTGGTCGGCGAGCAGGACATCGCCTCGCTGAAGACCAAGATCCTGGCTTCGGGCCTGACGGTGCCGGAACTGGTCTCAACGGCCTGGGCCTCGGCCTCGACGTTCCGCGGCTCGGACAAGCGCGGCGGCGCCAACGGCGCGCGCATCCGGCTTGCCCCGCAGAAGGATTGGGAGGTCAACGAGCCGGCTCAGCTCGCCAAGGTGCTCGGCAAGCTCGAAGCGATCCAGAAGGACTTCAACGCGTCATCCGGCGCGAAGAAGGTCTCGCTCGCCGACCTGATCGTGCTCGGCGGCACCGCCGCGGTCGAGAAGGCCGCCAAGGACGCCGGCGTCGAGGTCAAGGTCGGCTTCACGCCGGGCCGCATGGACGCCTCGCAGGAGCAGACGGACGCGGCCTCGTTCGCACCGCTGGAGCCGCGCGCCGATGGCTTCCGCAACTACATCGGCAAGCGGCATCAGTTCATGCAGCAGGAGGAAGCTCTGGTCGATCGCGCGCAGCTGCTCAGACTCACAGGTCCCGAGATGACGGTTCTGGTCGGCGGCCTGCGTGTGCTCGGCGCCAACGCGAACGGTTCGAAGCACGGCGTGCTCACCACCAAGGTGGGAACGCTGAGCAACGACTTCTTCGTCAACCTGCTCGACATGAGCGCGCAGTGGACGGCCGCTGCCGATGGCACCTATGAGGCACGCGATCGCAAGACCAATGCGGTGAAGTGGACCGGCACCCGCGTCGATCTCATCTTCGGCGCACACTCCCAGCTTCGCGCCTTCGCCGAGGTCTATGCCACCTCGGACTCCAAGGAGAAGTTCGTCAAGGATTTCGCCAAGGCCTGGACCAAGGTGATGAACCTCGACCGCTACGACCTCGCGGCGTGAGGATGACACCTCTCCCGCTTGCGAGAGAGAGCGCAGTAGTCACGAGAAAGGGCGGCCGAGAGGCCGCCCTTTTTATGGTTTCCGATTGTGCTCACACGTCGAGTGTGCCGGCCTTCGCGGCAGCGTAGCGCTCGCCCACCGCCTTCCAGTTCACCGTGTTCCACCATGCCTTGAGATAGTCGGCGCGCCGGTTCTGGTAGTTCAGATAGTAGGCGTGCTCCCAGACGTCATTGCCGAGCAGCGCCCGCTTGCCGTCCATCATCGGATTGTCCTGGTTGGGTCGCGTTTCGATGGCGAGCTTGCCATCCTTGCTGACAGTCACGAACACCCAGCCCGAGCCGAAGACCCGTCCGCCGGCAGCGTTGAAGTCGGTTTGCAATTTCTCCATGCCACCGAGATCGCTGTCGATCGCGGCGAGCAGGGCGCCTTCCGGCTTGCCGCCGTTCGGTCCCATGATCTGCCAGAACATCGTGTGGTTGGCGTGGCCTCCCATGTTGTTGCGGACGCCGGTGCGGATCGCGTCGGGTACGGCGCCGAGATTGCCGAGCACCTCGCCGACCGGCTTTCCAGCGATCTGGGGATTGTCCTTCGCGAAATTGTTCAGGTTGGTAATGAACGCCTGGTGATGGCGGCCGTGATGAATCTCCATCGTCTTGGCATCGATATGCGGTTCCAGCGCATTCGCCGGATAGGCCAAAGGATCGAGCTTGAACGGCCCTGCGGACGCCGCGGCGGCTTGCGCAAACGCCATGCGCGGGGCAGCGGCAGCCGCGACGAGGCCGGTTGCAGTGAACATGAGGCGGCGCCGGGATATGGACGTCATTTGGTTCTCCTGTCTTGGGACGATCCGCTGATGAAGCGTACGGCGGTACGATAGTTACGCAACACCAGCCATTCCGGGTTTCGAACGCGGTCACTCCGACGCTGCGGCGGAAGCGCGCATGGCCTGCGATGATGCAGGCGGCACGGCAAAGAAAAAGGGCGGCCTCTCGGCCGCCCTTCGCGTTTCCGGACTGTCGCGAGGCCTTACTCGCCGGCGGCTTCGCGCGGGGCCTTCTCGCCCTCGCCGCCCTTGTCCTTGCCTTCGAGGTCTTCGCCCGTGGTCTGGTCGACCACCTTCATCGACAGGCGGGTCTTGCCGCGGTCGTCGAAGCCGAGCAGCTTGACCTTGACCTTGTCGCCTTCCTTGACGACGTCGGAGGTCTTCTGCACGCGGTTGGCCGCGAGCTGGCTGATGTGGACGAGACCATCCTTGGAACCGAAGAAGTTCACGAAGGCGCCGAACTCCATCACCTTGACGACAGTGCCGTCATAGATCTGGCCGACTTCCGGATCGGACGCGATCGACTTGATCCACTTGATCGCCGCCTTCATCGCCTCGCCGTCGCTGGAGGCGACCTTCACGGTGCCGTCATCCTCGATGTTGACCTTGGCGCCGGTCTTCTCGACGATCTCGCGGATCACCTTGCCGCCGGTACCGATCACTTCGCGGATCTTGTCGGTGGCGATCTTGAAGGTCTCGATGCGCGGCGCGTATTCGCCGAGCTCGGCGCGGGCCGCTGTGAGGGCCTTTGCCATCTCGCCGAGGATATGGATCCGGCCGTCCTTGGCCTGAGCCAGCGCGACCTTCATGATCTCTTCGGTGATGCCCTCGATCTTGATGTCCATCTGGAGCGAGGTGATGCCCGCTTCCGTGCCGGCGACCTTGAAGTCCATGTCGCCGAGATGGTCCTCGTCGCCGAGGATGTCCGAGAGAACCGCAAAGCGCTTGTCTTCGAGGATCAGGCCCATCGCGATGCCCGCGGTCGGCCGCTTCAGCGGCACGCCCGCATCCATCAGCGCCAGCGAGGCGCCGCAGACCGAAGCCATCGAGGACGAGCCGTTGGACTCGGTGATCTCCGACACCACGCGCGTGGTGTAGGGGAATTCATGGTGCGGCGGCAGCACCGGACGAATCGCGCGCCAGGCCAGCTTGCCGTGGCCGATCTCGCGGCGCTTGGTGCCGCCGAGGCGGCCGGTCTCGCCGACCGAATAGGGCGGGAAGTTGTAGTGCAGCAGGAACGTTTCCTTGTAGGTTCCGGACAGCGCGTCGATGTACTGCTCGTCCTCGCCGGTGCCGAGCGTGGTCACGACCATCGCCTGGGTCTCGCCGCGGGTGAACAACGCCGAGCCGTGGGCGCGGGGCAGCACGCCGACTTCGGCGACGATGTTGCGCACCGTCTTGCTGTCGCGGCCGTCGATGCGCTTGCCAGTGTCGAGGATGTTCCAGCGAACGATCTTGGCCTCGAGCTCCTTGAACACGCCGGCGACACGGAGCTTGTCGTATTTCGGCTCCTGGCCCTCCGGGAAGTAGTGGGCCATCACCTTTTCCTTGGCGACACCGACGGCGGCATAACGCTCCTGCTTGATCGGAATCGCGTAGGCGGCGCGCAGCTCCTGCTCGACCAGGCCGAGCATCTCCTTCTCGAGCGCGGCGTTGTCGATGACGGTGACTTCGCGCGGCTCCTTGGCGGCCTTCTCGGCGAGCTCGATGATCGCGTTGATGACCGGCTGGAAGTGGCGGTGACCGAACATCACCGCGCCGAGCATGATGTCTTCGTTCAGTTCCTTGGCTTCCGATTCCACCATCAGCACGGCGTCGGCAGTGCCGGCGACGACGAGGTCGAGCTGGGTGTCGACCATCTCGTCGAGCGTCGGGTTGAGAATGAACTCGTCATTGGCGAAGCCGACGCGGGCCGCGCCGATCGGGCCCTTGAACGGCACGCCGGACAGCGTCAGCGCCGCGGAGGCCGCGACCATCGCCACGACGTCGGGATCGTTCTCCATGTCGTGCGACAGCACGGTGACGATCACCTGGGTCTCGTTGCGCCAACCGTCGACGAATAGCGGGCGTATCGGTCGGTCGATCAGGCGGGAGACCAGCGTCTCCTTCTCGGTCGGACGGCCCTCGCGCTTGAAATAGCCGCCGGGAATGCGGCCCGCAGCGTAGGCCTTTTCCTGGTAATCGACCGTCAGCGGCAGGAAGTCGACGCCTTCGCGCGGCGCCTTCGCCGCGACGACGGTGGCGAGCACCACGGTCTCGCCATAGGTGGCGACGACGGCGCCGTCGGCCTGGCGGGCGATCTTGCCGGTTTCGAGCTTGAGTGGGCGTCCGCCCCAGTCGATTTCGACTGAATGCTTATTGAACATAGAGGTCTTCTTTCATGGGTTCTCGAAAGAAGGGACGGCTCTCGAAAAACAAAAACCATGCGCAAGATTGCGGGACGCTGATCGGAGCGGATGATCAGCGTCCTGCGATCCTGCCATGGTTTTTGGATGTCGGATGGCGTCCATCCTTTCGGGTCATACGGGCGCCTTGCCCGTTGTGCCCAGCCGCCGGATTGCTGCTGGACTGTCAGTCGGCACGAATGCGAACACCGAACCGCGGTCTTCGCCGTTCATGCTCGGATGCCGGCCGCCAACGACCTGCATCCGACGTGCGCGCAACCTCGATCAAAAAGCTTAAAACAAGCGCTTTCGTTCGAAACCACGCGCGAAAACGCGCGCCGGTGGCGCGCGCAAAGAACTCTTAACGACGAATATTGTGCTTCTCGAGCAGCGCCTTGTACCGCGCCTCGTCCTTCTTCTTGAGATAGTCGAGGAGCGAGCGGCGGGTCGAGACCAGCTTCAAGAGGCCGCGACGCGAATGGTTGTCCTTCACGTGGGTCTTGAAATGGTTGGTGAGGTTGTTGATGCGTTCCGACAGGATCGCGACCTGAACCTCGGGCGAGCCGGTGTCGCCGGCCTTGGTGGCATTCGTCTTGATGACTTCCGCTTTGCGTTCTGCGGCAATCGACATCGTCAATTTCTCTCGTTGCGACCGGGGCTGGCAGTCAGGCCGGTCAGGTTGAACACACGCTTGGGGATGATTTCGCCATTGCCAACTTCGGCAAGCGCCAAAAGACGGCCTGCCACCGTGACATAGACTGTGCCGCTACAAGTGGGCGCATCCCGTCCGCGCAACAAAACGGCCTGGCCCCGATGGAGCCTTGCCGCATCAGCCCGAGTGACGGCCAGTGCCGGGATGTCGTCCAGCGCGGTCTCAACGGGCAAAAGCGCGTCGGCGAGGCTGCCCTCGCCGGACGCGGCTCTATCGCACAAAGCCTCCAACTGATCCAGCGGAATCATGTCGTTTTCGCCAAATGGGCCGACCAGGGTCCGCCGCAGCGCGCAAATATGGCCGTAAGTGCCGAGAATCCGGCCCATATCGCGGGCGAGCGCCCGGACATAGGTGCCCTTGCCGCATTCGGCCTCGAACACGGCCCGGTCGTTATCTGGTTGATCGACAAGGGTTAAATGGTGAATCTCGACCGGGCGGGGGGCCAGTTCCACGACTTCGCCGTCGCGGGCGAGATCATAGGCGCGCTCGCCCTGGACCTTGATCGCCGAATAGCGCGGCGGGATCTGCTCGATCACCCCGGTGAAGCGGGGCAGCAGCGCCAGGATCGCCTCCCGGCTCGGGCGCTGGTCCGAGGTCGCGGTCACCCGGCCCTCGATGTCGTCGGTGTCGCGCTCCTCGCCCCAGCAGACCGTGAAGCGGTAGCGCTTGCGGCCGTCCATCACGAAGGGGACGGTCTTGGTGGCTTCCCCGAGTGCGATCGGCAAGCCGCCCGAGGCGAGCGGATCGAGCGTGCCGGCGTGTCCGGCGCGCTTGGCGTTGAACAGGCGCTTGAGCACGGCGACCGCCTGCGTCGAGGTCATGCCGATCGGCTTGTCGAGCACGACCCAGCCATGGACGTCGCGGCGGTCGCGGCGGACCTGGTTGCCCTTCTGCTGCTTGGCCCGCGGATCGTTGTTGACGCGGCGCGGCTCCTGATGCGGCTGCGAATTGCCGCCCATCTCCGCGAAATCGTTGGTCTGCGCGTCGCGCTGATCGGTGTCGTTGCCGCCGATCGTGCCGTGAGCGGGGTCCATGGTCATTGCTCTTCTTCCCGATCCGAATCCGGATCCTGTTCCAAATCCTTCTGCACCGCAGGCGTTCGCAAAAGCTTCTCGATCCGTTCCGCTTCGTCGAATCGTTCGTCGACGCGGAAGCGAATGTCAGGTGCAAATTTCAGGTTAACGCGCCGCGCGACCTCGCCGCGCAAGAACTTCTTGTTGCGCTCGAGCGCAGCGATGACGATCTCGGTGTCGCGGCCACCGAGCGGCATCACGTAGACCGTCGCGAGCTTCAGGTCGGGCGACATCCGTACCTCCGGCACGGTGATGATGTGACCTTCGAGGTCGGCATCATGCACATTGCCTTGCGCCAGAATATCGGCCATCGCGTGGCGAACCTGCTCGCCGACGCGCAACTGACGCTGCGAGCCGCCGGGCGCGGAACTCTTCTTCTGATGATGCCGTGGCATTATTCGAATATCACCTCGTCATGCCCGCATCTGGGACACGGGCATTGTCATTTGTCCTGTTGAAACGAAGAGGGGTGGATGGCCGGAAAAATCCGGCCATCGCACTCCCGCAATCTCAGTTCAAAAAGATCCGAACGCTTCGGTAAGATTTGGACTTACAGGGAGCGCTGGATCGTCTCCACGCGATAACACTCGATCACGTCACCGGCACGCATGTCGTGGTAGTTCTCGAAGGCCATGCCGCATTCCTGGCCGGACTGGACTTCCTTCACTTCGTCCTTGAAGCGCTTCAGCGTCGACAGCTTGCCTTCGTGCACGACGACGTTGTCGCGGATCAGGCGCACATTGGCGCCGCGTTCCACGGTGCCGTCGGTGACGCGGCAGCCGGCGACCTTGCCGACCTTGGAGATGTTGAAGATCTCCAGGATCTCGGCATTGCCCAGCATGGTTTCGCGCAAGGTCGGCGCGAGCAGACCGCTCATCGCCTTCTTCACGTCGTCCACGAGGTCGTAGATGATGTTGTAGTAGCGGATCTCGATGCCATTGCGCTTGGCGGCCGCAGCGGCCTCCTTGTTGGCGCGAACCGAGAAGCCGATGATCGCGGCGTTGAAGCCTTCGGCCAGCGTCACGTCGGATTCCGAGATGCCGCCAACGCCGGCATGCAGGATGCGGGCGGCGACCTCGTCGGTGCCGAGCTTCTCCAGCGAGCCGAGGATGGCTTCCAGCGAACCCTGCACGTCGGCCTTGACGATCAGCGGGAATTCCTTGCGGCCCGCCGTCTTCAATTGCGACATCATCTGCTCGAGCGAGCCGCGCATGCCGGAGATCGAGGCTGCCGCGTTCTCGCGCTTCTGGTGCGCGCGGTAACTGGTGACCTGGCGGGCGCGGGCTTCGTTCTCGACCACCGCGAGACGATCGCCAGCCTCGGGCGGGCCGTTGAAGCCGAGCACCTCGACCGGCACCGAGGGGCCGGCCTCCTGCACGGTCTCGCCCTGATCGGAGATCAGCGCGCGGACGCGGCCCATTTCGGCACCGGCGACGATGATGTCGCCGACGCGAAGCGTGCCGCGCTGCACCAGCACGGTCGCGACCGGACCACGGCCGCGATCGAGCTTGGCCTCGATCACGGTGCCTTCGGCCGGACGCTCCGAATTGGTCTTGAGGTCGAGGATTTCGGCCTGCAGCGCGATCATCTCGAGCAGCTTGTCGAGATTGGTCTTGTTCTTGGCGGACACCTCGACGTCGACGACTTCGCCGCCGAAAGATTCCACCTGCACCTCGTGCTGGAGCAGCTCGGTGCGCACGCGCTCGGGCTTGGCATCGGGCTTGTCGATCTTGTTGATGGCAACGATGATCGGCACGCCGGCCGCCTTGGCGTGATTGATGGCTTCGACCGTCTGCGGCATCACGCCGTCATCGGCCGCGACCACCAGCACGACGATGTCAGTCACCTTGGCGCCGCGGGCGCGCATCGCGGTGAACGCGGCGTGGCCGGGCGTGTCGATGAAGGTGATCTTCTTGCCGGTTTCAGGCGATGTCACCTGATAGGCGCCGATGTGCTGGGTGATGCCGCCGGCTTCGCCGGAGACCACGTTGGCGTGACGGAGCGCGTCGAGCAGCGAAGTCTTGCCGTGGTCGACGTGGCCCATGACGGTCACCACGGGCGAACGGGTCTCGGTGTCGGTCGAATCGTCGGTAGCGTCGAACAGACCTTCTTCAACGTCGGAGGCGGCAACGCGCTTGACGGTGTGGCCGAGCTCTTCGGCAATCAGCTGCGCGGTGTCGGCGTCGATCACGTCGGTGATCTTGTGCATCGCGCCCTGCTTCATCAACATGCGGATGACGTCGACCGCGCGCTCGGACATGCGGTTGGCGAGTTCCTGGATGGTGATCGCTTCCGGAATGACCACTTCGCGGATGAGCTTTTCCTTGGGCTCATTCGAGGCGTGCCCCTTCAGGCGCTGGGTGCGGCGGCGGAACGAGGCGATCGAGCGCTCGCGCACCTCATCGGCATTGAGCGCGGTGACGACGGTCAGGCGGCCGCGCTCCTTCTGCGGGCCGGGCTTGTGGGTGGGCTTGGGGGCTACCACGGGACGCGCGGCGCCGCCGGGACCGCGACGGATCTGGCGCGGCGCCTCGTCGTCGTCAGCTTCGGCCGCAACGGCGGGGCCACGGCCAGCCGGTCCACCCGGACGCTGCGCGGTCGTGGTTGCAGGACGCGCCGTCGTGGTTCCCGGGCGCGCTGTGGTAGTGGTTCCAGGCCGGGACGCAGGCGCACCGGGGCGCGGTGCGGAAGCGGCGGGTGTTGCGGTCGCGGAGCGCGCGGCGGATGTCGGCTGCTCACCCTCGCCGAAACGCTTCTTGGCCTCGGTCTCGGCCTTGCGCTTGGCTTCGTCCTCGTGACGGTGGCGCTCTTCCTCGGCCTTGCGGCGGGATTCGGCGGCTTCGCGCTCGGCGCGCTCGGCAGCCTCACGGGCGGCGCGGCGCTGAGCCTCTTCCTCGGCCTGGCGGCGCTCCTCGACTTCGCGCAGCTTGGCGTCGGCCAGCGCGCTGGCACGGGCCGAACGCTCATCTTCGGTCAGCGTGCGAAGCACCACGCCGGAACCGGCGTTGCGCGGCGGGGGCGGAGCCGGACGCGGCGGCGCGGCGGGTGCGGCCGGCGCGGGCTTTGCCGTCACCTCGGGCGCGTGCGGCTCGGGTCCGTCGCCAATGCGGCGCTTGCCGCGCTTCTCGACCACGACCTGCTTGCTGCGGCCATGGCTGAAGCTCTGGCGCACGGTGCCCGTTTCGACGCGCGGCTTGAGCGATAGCGTCTTGCTCGGAACGCTCAGCTTCTTGTCGCCAGGGGTCTTGGTATCAACCATTCAGCAGTCCTAATCCTGATTTATCAGTGTTGTGCGTTGCCGCACCATCCAATCGGGTCGTCGTTGTCTCTCAGAAATCCTGGCCGGGTTTTTCGGCAGTCTTGTCGTCGTCCGCCATCCGGTATCGGACCAGGATCTGGCTACGTGACAGGAATGACTTGCTCGCCGGGCCCGCGAGCAGGGCAGCATGTATCACATTTGACCGGGTCAGTGCCAAATCCAATTCTACCGATTTCAGAGCGGTGACGACGGGAATCTGCGCCTTAGCACCGCGATTCCCGGCATTCTGACGCGCCAGCATGTCCAATTTGCGGATTCCGTCCGCGGCCCCGTCGCTGGCATGGATCAGGACCTCGACCGTGCCTTCCCGAAGGGCGCTTTCGACCTTGCCGAAACCGGCCACGACCTGGCCCGCCTTGGCGGCGATCCCAAGGGCTTCGGTCACGCTCCGGACCAGGAGCGCCTCGATGTCGGTGGGAAGCGTCTGAGGGATGCGCAGCTCGCGCTTGAAGGCCTTGCTAAATTGGTGACGCCGCACCGCTTCCGCAACCGTCTTGCGGGAGGCGGTGAGCCACATCCCGCGTCCGGGCAGCTTGCGCTTGATATCGGGAACTATTTGTCCGTCAGGCGATGCGACGAAGCGGATCAGCTCGTCAATCGGCCGGACCTCGCGGCTGACCGCGCACATGCGCATGGTCGCGGACCTTTCGGTCCGCGGCCCATGGTCAAGTTCGAGGTCGGAATCTGCAAGCATCCGGGCGACATTCTCCTTTGCCCTTAAGCCGGCTGATCTTCGGTCGCCTCGGCCTCCTCGGTGGGCTTGGCGAGATCGGCTTCGGTGATCCAGCCGGCCTTGACGCGGGCCTGCATGATCATCGCTTCGGCGTCGTCACGGGAGATGTCGATGCCGTCGAGCGCACCGGCGTGCTTGGTCGGCTCGCTGCCTTCCTTGCGCTCGGTCCAGCCGACCAGATCGTCGGTGGCGCAGCCGGCGAGGTCCTCGACGCTCTTGATGTCGTTCTCGCCGAACTTCACCAGCATCTTCGAGGTCACGCCGGGCACGTCCTTGAGCGCGTCCTCGACGCCGAGCTCCTTGCGCCTCGCCTCGAGCTCGGCTTCCTGCTGCTCCAGATATTCGCGGGCGCGATTCTGCAGCTCCTGCGCGGTCTCCTCGTCGAAGCCCTCGATGCCGGCGAGCTCCTTGACGTCCACCATCGCGAGCTCCTCGACCGAGGTGAAGCCCTCGGACGCCAGCAGCTGGCCGACCACTTCGTCGACGTTGAGCGATTCCATGAAGACGCGGGTCGAGTTCTCGAAGTCGGCCTGGCGGCGCTCCGATTCCTCCTGCTCGGTCAGGATGTCGATATCCCAGCCGGTGAGCTGCGAGGCCAGGCGCACGTTCTGGCCGCGGCGGCCGATCGCGAGCGAGAGCTGGTTGTTGGTGTCGGGCACCACGACCTCGATGCGCTCGCGGTCCTCGTCGATCACGACCTTGGAGACTTCCGCCGGCGCCAGCGCGTTGACCACGAAGGTCGCGATGTCGGGCGACCATGGAATGATGTCGATCTTCTCGCCCTGCAGCTCGTTGACCACCGCCTGCACGCGCGAGCCGCGCATGCCGACGCAGGCGCCGACCGGATCGACCGAGGAATCGCGGGAAATCACGCCGATTTTCGCACGCGAGCCCGGATCGCGGGCCACCGCCTTGATCTCGACGATGCCGTCATAGATCTCCGGCACTTCCTGCGCGAACAGCTTCGCCATGAACTGGGGATGGGTGCGGGAGAGGAAGATCTGCGGGCCTCTCGTCTCGCGGCGGACGTCGAAGATGTAGGCACGAACGCGGTCGCCATTGCGGAATACTTCGCGCGGCAGCATCTCGTCGCGGCGGATGATGGCTTCGCCGCGGCCGAGATCGACGATCACGCTGCCATATTCGACGCGCTTGACGACGCCGTTGACGATGTCGCCGATGCGGTCCTTGAATTCCTGGTACTGCCGGTCGCGCTCGGCCTCGCGCACCTTCTGCACGATGACCTGCTTGGCCGATTGCGCGGCGATGCGGCCATATTCCAGCGGCGGCAGGGTGTCGGCGATGGTGTCGCCGACCTGGGCGCCGGGATTGGCGCGCTGCGCGTCCACCAGCGAGATCTGGTTGGAATGATTCTCGACCTTGTCGACCACCAGCATGTGGCGCGACAGCCGCAGCTCGCCCTTCTTCGGGTCGATCTCGGCATGAACGTCAGTCTCGCTGCCGTAACGGGCGCGCGCCGCCTTGGCGATGGCGTCCTCCATCGCCGCGATGACGATGCCGCGGTCGATCGACTTCTCGCGTGCGACGGCGTCGGCGATCTGAAGCAATTCGAGTCGGTTGGCGCTGACTGCCATGGCTAGTCTCCTTGGTCAGGCTCGATCTCGCCGCGCCGCGCGCGTTCGGCGGCAAGGCGATGTTTCTTCGTGTTGGTCGGGGCCGGCTTCTTCTTCGGCTTGGTGTTCTTGGTGATCTTCTCGCTGATTCTGGCGTGCGGCGCCTGCGGCGGCTCGAGACCGAGATTGCGCCGCATCTCGCGCGCCTCGGCCTTGCCGCGGCGCATGGATTCGGCGATCAGCTCGTCGGTCAGCACCAGCCGGGCATCGCCGATATCCTCCATGGTCAGGAGAACGTCGGCATCGTCGCCGGCCTTGGCATCGTCGCGATGCAGATGCACGCGGTCGCCCTCGACGGCGCCGAGCGTGCCGCGGAAGCGCTTGCGCCCCTCATGCGCGACCGCCATCTCGATCTTCACCAGGTGCCCGGAATAGCGCTCGAAATCGGAGCGGCGCACCAGCGGGCGGTCGATTCCCGGCGAGGAGATCTCGAGGCGATAGGCGCGGTCGATGGGATCGGCGACGTCGAGCACGGGCGACAGGGCCCGCGAGATCGCCTCGCAATCCTCGATCTGCATCGAGCCGTCCGGCCGCTCGGCCATGATCTGCACGGTGCAGCCGGCCTCGCCGGAAATGCGGATCCGGACCAGGCGGTAGCCCATGCCCTGGAGCACGGGAGCTGCCACCGCGGACACCCGTGCCGCGACCCCGGGCTCGACCACGAGCCGCGGCTCGGCCAGCAATTCGGCATCCGTGGAACCAGGGTTCGGTTCGGTCATGTCCAGGGTCAGAGCGCTCGATGGTTAAGGCTTGGTTACGATTTCAAAGCCCGCTTCGGAACTTTCCCGACGACGCGTCGGGCGCATCTCCCGCCGAGCCGCGTTCAGGTAATAAAAAAGAGCGGGTCCTTGCGGGCCCACTCTCACTACGCGGATCGTATGAGAAGATGAATTGGCGCTGATATAGCGCTTTCTTAACCCCCGGACAAGGCCCATTGCAGCGGGAACGGGGCCTTTTTGCGCCCGTCGGACCCTGCGCAACGCTTCCTTCATCAAGCAGGCCTAGATTCCCCGATTGTGGGGCGGCTTGGACCAAGGGCGCACCCGCGGCGTGCCCCGTTCGAGTAGCGTTTTCATGACCGTTGCCACGTCGCTCATTCCTGGACTGGACGATATCGTCAAGCGCGGCGATCCGCGCCGCCGCGGCGAGATCGCGCGTGCCATCTCCCAATTGTTCTTCCGGGATGCGGACAAGCTCCGCCCCGAGTTGATCGATCTGTTCGACAATCTCCTGATCGATCTCGTGCCCCATGCCGAACTGGCATCGCGCGTCGATCTGTCCGAGCGCTTCTCGCGCCTGAACAACGCGCCGCCGCACCTCGTCAATCAGCTCGCGCGCGAAAACGAGATCGCGGTCGCCGGCCCCGTGCTGCGCCGCTCACCCGTGCTCGACGACGCGGCTCTGGTCGAGATCGCGCGCTTGAAGGGCCAGGGTCATCTGCTGGCGATGACCGAGCGTCCCGCTTTGTCGCCCGTCGTCACCGACGTGCTGGTTGAGCGCGGCGATCGCGACGTGGTGCGCCGTGCCGCAGCCAATGCCGGTGCAGTGTTCTCGCCCGGGAGCTATTCCGAGCTGATCAAGCGCGCGGCGCAGGACGGGGTGCTGACGCTGAGGATCGGCCAGCGCAACGACCTTTCCGGGGAGCACCTGAAGCATCTGCTCGACGGGACGCTCGACGTCATCCGCCGTCGCCTCTCCACCGTGGTCAATCCCGCGCGCCAGGCCGAGATCAAGCGCGCGATGGCGGCGATCGAGGAGGCGGCGCTGCCGCCGGGCCCGCGCCGCGATTTCTCCGCGGCACAGCACACCGTGCTGACCTTGCACCGCGGAGGCCATCTCGGCGAGAGCGCGCTGCTCGGTTTCGCCAAGGCGAACAAATACGAGGAATCGGTCGCCGCGCTATCGGCGATGTCGGGCGTTCGCCTCCAGGTCCTCGACCGCCTGATCGCGGGCGACCGCTACGATCCGCTGCTGATCCTGGGCCGCGTGCTGAACCTCGGCTGGCCCACGGTGCGCGCGCTGATCCTGCTCTGGTACGGTTCGAACCGCACGCCGGCCGATGCCGACATCGAGGCCGCCCGCGTGAATTTCACGCGCCTGATGCCGACGACCGCCGAACGCGTCGTGAATTTCTGGCGCAACCGGCAGACGATCTAGCGTCCCACTCCGTCATTGCGAGCGAACCGAAGCAATCCAGAACTCGTTCCGCGAAAACGCTCTGGATTGCTTCGTCGCCAGCGCAAATTGCCTTGCAATTTGTCGCGGGCTCCTCGCAATGACGGCTAACCCACCCGCCTGAACCGCAGATAGGCCGCCTTGCGTCCCTCGCGCGCGGCCTTTCGGCCGTAGCGCGTCATCGTGTAGCCCGGCCATGGAAGACGGAAATCGTCGGCGCGTTCGGCAAGCCAGACGAAGTCCTGCGAGCGCGCAAGATGCGACAGTGTCCAGGCGCAGTAATCGTCGATGTCGCAGACGAAGCGGAATTCGCCGTTCGGCTTGAGCACGCGCGCCATCACCGCAATGGTGCGGTCCTGGACGAAGCGCCGCTTCCAGTGTCGTCGCTTCGGCCAGGGATCGGGATGGATCAGGTCGATGCGCGACAGCGACTCCTTGGGAAGCCAGGCCAAGAGCTCGGCGGCATCGCCCGCGAACAGGCGGATGTTGCCGATGTTGGCCGCCTCGATCTGCGCGAGGATCTTGGCCATGCCGTTGACATAGGGCTCGCAGCCGATGAAGCCGGTGGCGGGGAAGTTCTGCGCCTCGGCCGCGAGATGCTCGCCGCCGCCGAAGCCGATCTCGAGCCTGACGTCGTCGGCTGCGGGATCGAAGATGTCGCGCGCGTCCGCCGGCGCCTGACCGTCGATATCGAGGGCAAGATGCGGCAGCAGTTGCTCGATCAAGCCGGCCTGGTGTTGCCTCAGCTTGTGACCCTTGCGGCGCCCGAAGAAGGCGCGCTCGCTGTCGTCGCGGTCGGGGCTTGATTTACGTTCGCTCATCGCAGCGTCTGATAAAGCCGATGGAGCAGCCGCGCGCGCGGTGCGAGCGAGGAGACATAGAGCTGCTCATAATGGGTGTGTGCGCCCTTGCCGTCGACGCCGAGCCCGTCGAGGGTTGCGGTGTGCGGGGCGGTGAAATTGCCGTCCGAGCCGCCGCCGGTGTGGGTGTCGATCAGCTCGAAGCCGATCTCGCCGGCGATCGTCCTGGCATGCTCGTACAGCGCGGCGCCTGCATTGCTCTTCTCGTAAGGCGGACGGTTGAGCTCGCCGGTGACCGTGACGGTGACGCCATCGGTCTTCGAGGTCAAAGAGAGAATCTTGCCGACGAACTCGTCCGCGTCCTTCAGGCTCACGACGCGCAGATCGACTTCGGCATAGGCCTCCTCGGGCGTGACGTTGGGGCGCGTGCCGCCGCGCACCACGCCGACATTGACGGTCACGCCGCGCGCAAGATCGTTCATTCCTTCCAGCGCCAGGATGACGTTGCCGAGTTCGCGGACGGCGCTGCGGCCGTCTTCGGGCCGCGAGCCGGCATGCGCGGGCACGCCCTTGATGAATACCCGGAAGCGTCCGACGCCCTTGCGCCCGGTGACGATCTTGCCGCCGTCGCGCGCCGGCTCGGTCACCAGCACGTATTTGGCCTTGCGTCCTTCCTGCTCGATCAGCGCACGCGAGGTCGGGCTGCCGATCTCCTCGTCGGACGTGAACAGATGCGTGATGCCGAGCGGCGAGCGATCGCCCGTCGCGCAAAGCGCGCGGAAGGCGTGGTGGGCAATGTAGGCGCCGCCCTTCATGTCGTAGATGCCCGGACCGAACGCGACGTCGCCTTCGACCTTGAACGGCAGGCGCTCGATGAAGCCGATGGGATGGACGGTATCGAGATGGCTCAGCACCAGGATGCCCGGTCGATCCTGCCCCCAATTCGTGCGCGCCACGAGATGATCGCCGCAGCCGTCCACGCCCGCGATGCGCTCGAGCGTGACGGGCAGGTCGCCGTATTGCTCCGCGACCACGGAGACCAGCTTGTTGACCTGTTCAGGTGCTTCCGTCGGCGTCTCGATCTCCACCCAGCGGCGGATGCCATCGAGAATAGTTTGTGAATCGAACCAATTGGAGCCGGTCATGGACGCATCTGTGCCTTTGAATCGCATCATCGAAGCGGACGCGCATCAAAGCGCGGTCGTAAATGACGACATAGGCCAGATTTGATGCAGTCTCAAATCGCGGGGGGCATGAGCTTTAACGCTTGTCCGGACCTTCGCGGGCCGCAATCTGCTCGACGAGATCGACGATCGAGCGGCGCATCTTCGAATCAGTGATTCGCGTGAACGCCTTGGTCAAAGCGAGCCCTTCGGAGGTGGCGAGAAAGTCCGAGACGTAAGAGGGCGAGGCGCCTTCGCTGAAGCCATCCGGACCCGGCACGCCGCTCGGGCCGCCCTCGAACAGGAAGGACACCGGCACCTGCAGAATCTCCGCGATCTGCTGGATGCGGCTTGCGCCAACCCGGTTGGTGCCCTTCTCGTACTTCTGAATCTGCTGGAAAGTCAGGCCCAAAGCTTCACCGAGCTTCTCCTGGCTCATGCCCAACATGATGCGGCGCATGCGCACGCGACTGCCGACATATTTGTCAACAGGGTTGGGCGCTTTCGACATTTCCTCAGCCCTCCAAACACCACCTTCGGCGCAATGATCAAGCATGCCTCGGGTGCAGCACCGTCAAAATCAAACCCTGTTATTGGGAAACATTGCGGAGAAATTTAGCAATGCACCGCCATCTTTCGCAGCCGGTGCAGAATGGGGAGCCCGCGTGCAGTCTGTCAACCGTGGGACTACGGTTGTCAAAGGATTCCGGCCGCTGCGGCGGCGGTGCGATCAGGGCTGGCGTTTGCCTATTCGTCGGCGGACCGCCAGCAGCACGGCCACCGCGACGAGCATGATTGCGGGCACATCACCCACCCGTGCATAAACGGTCGGTGGGATCGCGGCCGGCAGGTTTGCGTCCAAAATGCCTTCGAGGCCGAGTCCTAGGCTCGCGACGGTGCGGCCGACCGGATCGATCACTGCGGAGATGCCGGTATTGGCCGAGCGGACCAGCGGCAATCCGAGCTCGATCGCGCGCATTCGCGACTGCTCCAGGTGCTGGTAGGGACCGGTCGAGATGCCGAACCAGCCGTCATTGGTCAGGTTCACGATCCAGCCCGGACGTTCGTTGCGCACAGCCACTTCGTCGGGAAAGATCGCCTCGTAGCAGATCAGCGGCAACGCGGGCGGCGCGCCGGCAACGGGGAGCGCATGCCGCACGGTGCCTGGAATGAAGCCGCCGCGCACACGCGTCAGTTGCTCGAAACCGAGCTTCTCCATCAACGACTGGTACGGAAGAAATTCTCCGAACGGTACCAGATGCAGCTTGTCGTAGACGGCGAGCACGCTGCCGTCGTGATCGATCACGTAGATCGAGTTGTAGGCGCGCGTGATCGGCGTGCCCCGCGGCACATCGGGCGCGCGGACCGATCCCGTGATCAGCACCGTGCCCTTCGGCAACAGATCGGCGATTTGCGCCATCGCGTCGGCTTCGCGGGTCAGGAAGAACGGAAAGGCGGATTCCGGCCAGATCAGGATGGTGGCATCGCGCACGCCGGTCGATTGCGGGCCGGAGGCGCGGTCCGACAGCGCAAGGTACTTCTTCATCACCTCCGGCTTGGCGGCATAGTTGAATTTCTCGTCCTGCTGCAGGTTGGGCTGCATCAGGCGCAGCTTGGGGCCGGATACGATCGTGGTCGGATGCAGCGACAGGCGGATTGCGCCAAAGATGCTCATGACAAGCAGGAGCGCGACGGCCGCGGCCGGCACCCGCCGTTGCAGGCGCCGATCCGGCGTGCGGTCGATCAGCGTCGCCGGGCTCGCGAAGATCGCAATCGTCAGGAACGTCATGCCCCACAGGCCGATCAGCGAGGCCGTCTGCGCCAGCGGCAATGGCTCGGACAGCGCATAGCCGAACGTGTTCCAGGGGAAGCCGGTCAGCGCATGGCCGCGCAGCCATTCGCTGATGGTGAGGCTCGCTGCGAGCGCCAGCACGCGCGTGGCGTTCTTGCTCCAGAGCAGGCGCGCCAGCGCAAAGCCGATCGCCGTGAAGATCGAAAGATAGGCCGGCAGGCCCAGCACCGCGAACGGCGTCAGCCAGGCGAATGTGTCGGCTTCGACGAAGAAGGCGTAGCCGATCCAGTAAAGGCCGGGCACGAAATAGCCGAGCCCGAACCAGTAGCCGGTCAAGGCGGCGGCGGGCACGCCGCCATAGCGGCCGCCCCCGGCGCCGTCGATCAGCCAGACCAGCACCGGGAAGGTGACGAACAGCACCGGAAAGAGGTTGAACGGCGCCAGCGCCAGCACCGACAAGGCTCCGGCCGCCATGGCGACGACTGCGCGCTGCCATCCCCAGGTGAGGATGATGGCGAGCGCAATTTGCCGGAGGCGCTGCGATGGGCTCACTGCGAGGCGGCCCCGTCGCGCGGCGGCGATGTCGGCGTGTCGCTGGCCGGCGTTTGTCCGCTCTCCGGCGTGGCTTCACGCCGCCGGCTCTCGCGCTGGGTGCGGGGCGCCGGGCGTTCCTTCCGCGTCGCGATGCGCAGCCGCTTGACGCGGCGCGGATCGGCATCGAGCACCTCGACCTCGTAATTGCCGGGGCCCGAGATCACCTCGCCGCGCACCGGCAGGCGCCCGACGAAGCTGACGAGATAGCCGCCCAGCGTCTCCACCTCCTCGCCTGCCTCGCCGGTGACGAAATCCTCGCCGATCACCGAGCGGACGTCGTCGAGGCTGGCGCGGGCGTCGGCAATGAAGGCGTTGTCGGGCAGGCGCACGATCGAGGGCGGCTCGTCGCTGTCGTGCTCGTCGTCGATCTCGCCGACGATCTGCTCGACGATGTCCTCGATCGAGACCAGCCCGTCGCTGCCGCCATATTCGTCGACCACCAGCGCCAGATGGATGCGCGAGGCCTGCATCTGCGCGAGCAGGTCGATCGCCCGCATCGACGGCGGTACGTAGAGCAGCTTGCGGATGATGTGCGCCTCGTGAAGCGGCAGCGCGAGATCGACCGCGCGCAAATCGAGCCCGGCCGGCAGCGGCTTCTTGCGCTTGGTCTTGGTGGCTTCCGACACGCGGGCGCGCGCGGTCATGAAGGCGAGCAAATCGCGGATGTGGACGATGCCGACGGGATCGTCGAGCGTCTCGTTGAAGACGACGAGGCGCGAATGGCCGGCGCTCTCGAAGCGGTCCATCAATTCCCCGAGCGGGATGTCGCGCTTGACCGCGACGATGTCGGCGCGATGCACCATGACGTCGGCGATGCGACGCTCGTGCAGGCTGAGGATGTTGCGCAGCATGGTGCGCTCGACCGCGGAGAAGCCGGTGTCGTCGGGCGTCGAGGCGTCGAGCACGACCTGGAGGTCGTCGCGCACCGACCCCGCCTTCCAGCCGAACAGCGTGCGGATGGCGCGCAGCAGCCAGCTTTCGGCACTCGGGCGCAGCACCTCGCCCGGCGTCACCACAACCGGCAAATTGGCCGTGGTGCGGGGATTGTCGTGGGTAGGCTCGGAATCCGGCATCTCAGTGCGTCCCCGGGCGATCGGCATAGGGATCGGGGATGCCGAGATAAGCGAGGATCTCGGTTTCGAGCGCTTCCATCTCCTCGGCGTCGTCGTCGTTCTCGTGGTCGTAGCCGATCAGGTGCAGGAAGCCGTGCACGGCGAGGTGGCTCAGATGATGGTCGAACGGCTTGTGCTCCTCGTCCGCCTCGCGCCGCATGGTCTCATAGGCGATCGCGATATCGCCGAGCATGCGCGGGGCATCGCCCGGCTTCCAGGCGCCCTCCGGCTGCAGCGCCGGGAACGACAGCACGTTGGTCGGCTTGTCGATGCCGCGCCAGTTGCTGTTGAGCGTGCGGATGCCGGCATCATCGGTCAGCATTACGGCCACTTCCGCGTCGGCAACGTCCTCGTCGACGCTCTCGGCGGCCGCCGCCAGTGCGCGCTGGATCACGGCTTCGGAATCGGGCTCGCGCTGCCAGCAATCGGCGACGACGAGGACCTCGGTCATGGGAAGGTTGGAATGGGACATTGTGTTGTCTCGGACGAAGGGCGCCGTGCTCGGGCCCTCTTGGGTCCGGTGTTGCCTCGTCAGGATTGACCGGTGGCCGGCCGCTGCGGCGGCCCTTCATAGGCGGCGACGATCCGCGCCACGAGCTCGTGGCGGATCACGTCCTCCGCCTTGAAATGAACCTGGGCGATGCCCTCGACGCCGCTCAGGAGGCGGGTCGCCTCGGCCAGGCCCGAGGTCTGGCCGTTCGGCAGGTCGATCTGCGAGGGATCGCCCGTCACGATCATGCGGCTGTTCTCGCCGAGACGCGTCAGGAACATCTTCATCTGCATCGAGGTGGTGTTCTGGGCCTCGTCCAGGATGATGGCGGCATTGGTCAGCGTGCGGCCGCGCATGAAGGCGAGCGGCGCGATCTCGATCTCGCCGGTCTGCAGCGCGCGCTCGACGATGCGCGCATCCATGAGGTCGTAGAGCGCATCATAGATCGGCCGCAGATAAGGATCGACCTTCTCGCGGAGATCGCCGGGGAGAAAGCCGAGCCGCTCGCCGGCTTCCACCGCCGGGCGCGACAGGATGATCTTGTCGACCTCCTTGCGCTCGAACAGCTGCGCGGCATGCGCGACGGCGAGCCAGGTCTTGCCGGTGCCGGCGGGGCCGATGCCGAACACCAGCTCGTGCCGCTTCAGCGCGCGGATGTAGGAATCCTGCGCCGCCGTGCGTGCCCGCACCGGACGCTTGCGCAGATTGATGCTGTCGAAGGTCGATTTGGCCGATTTGGCGTCGAACTCGAACAACGAGCCCTGCGCGATCACGGCGCGGATCGCGCCCTCGACCTCACCCTGGTCGAGATCGTGGCCCTTCGCGGCCTGCGCGTAGAGCATCTCCAGCACGCGGCGCGCGGCGTCGCAGCCGTCGCGGGTGCCGCCGATCGTGATGTGGTTGCCCTTGGAATCGACGATGACGCCGAGCCGCCGCTCGATCTGCGCCAGGTGCTGGCCGTAGGGGCCGACCAGCGCGGAAGCGGCGCGGTTGTCGTCGAAGTCGATGACGACCTGGGTCTCGGGCGGTACTTGCATGTCGCGGTCGAACTTGCGGCTGGGAGCGAACGAAGACGAATCCGATGCGCTTTTGGGCAAGGGTTCAGGCTCCACTGGCTTGCGATAAAGCGGGCTCGCGCATCTTGCGCGGCGTCACGAGCTCGCCGAGAAAACTGTAGCGCTCGAGGCTGTCGATTCTGACCGGCAGGATCTGTCCGATGATGTCGGGCGCGGCCATTACGTGGGCGGGCTGGAGGTAGGCGGTGCGGCCCACGATCTGGCCCTCCTTGCGCGCCGGACGCTCGAACAGCACGTCGACCGTTGAGCCAATCGCGGCCTTGTTGAAGGCCGATTGCTGGCTGTCGATCAGTTCCTGGAGCCGCTCCAATCGCTGGTCCATCTCGGCGGGGGACACCGTCTCCTGCATATCCGCGGCCGGCGTTCCCGGCCGGGCGGAGTATTTGAACGAATAGGCCGCAGCGTAGCCGATTTGCGTGACAAGCGCGAGGGTGGCGAGAAAATCTTGCTCGCTTTCGCCGGGGAAGCCGACGATGAAATCCGATGAAAAAGCAATGTCTTGGCGTGCGGTACGAAAACGGTCGATGACCCGCCGGTAATCATCGGCGGTATGTTTGCGGTTCATGGCCGCCAAAATGCGGTCCGAGCCCGACTGCACCGGCAGGTGCACGAACGGCATCAGGGCACCGAGGTCGCGATGGGCCGCGATCAGGCTGTCGTCGACGTCGCGGGGGTGGCTGGTCGAATAGCGCAGCCGCGCGATGCCGGGAATCGTCGCCAGATGTTCGAGCAGCCGGCCGAGCGGCCAGGTTTTTCCGTCCGGGCCGTCGCCGTGATAGGCGTTGACGTTCTGCCCGATCAGCGTGAGCTCGCGCACGCCGTTGTCAGCGAGCCGCTTCACGTCCTCGACGATCTTCGCCACGGGGCGCGACACCTCCGCGCCGCGCGTATAGGGCACGACGCAGAAGGTGCAGAACTTGTCGCAGCCTTCTTGCACCGTGACGAAGGCGGAAATGCCGCGCGCGCGGATCGCGTCCGGCTTCGGCTGGGCCAGGAAGCCGAACTTGTCGGCGGCGGGAAATTCGGTCTCGATCGCGCGGCCTTCGTCCTCGGCGCGCTTCAACAGCCCCGGCAGATGATGATAGCTCTGCGGGCCCACCACGACGTCGACGACAGGCGCGCGGCGCACGATCTCCTCGCCCTCGGCCTGCGCCACGCAGCCCGCCACCGCGATTTTCATCGCGCGGCCCGCACGCGCGGCCTCGTCCTTGGCGACGCGAAGGCGGCCGAGCTCGGAATAGACCTTCTCCGAGGCCTTCTCGCGAATATGGCAGGTGTTGAGGATGACGAGGTCGGCATCCTCCGCGCTCGCCGTCTCCACGAATCCTTCCGGGGCCAGCGTGTCCACCATGCGCTGGGCATCGTAGACGTTCATCTGGCAGCCATATGATTTGATGTGCAGCTTGCGCGGCGGCGTCATGGAACCCGAAATGGAGGTGGAGGACGGCCCTCAGATATAGGCTGGAGGGCCGAAAATCCAGCGAATGGAGCCATTTCCGCCTGTCATTCCGGGGCGCGACGCAGTCGCGAACCCGGAATCCAGACCTTTACTGCGAGATTTCGGGTTCACGCGCGTCGCGCGTGCCCCGGAATGACGGTCCGGGGCGAAAATCAGCCCGCCACGGCCTCCGCCGCGACCCGCCGGACCAGCTCCGGCAGCCGATGCATGTCGGCAAAGATCAGGTCGGCGCCCGCCTGGCGCAGCGTTTCAGCATAGCCGTTGCCGCAATGGCTGCCCCCGTAAAAGCCGAACACTTTCATGCCGGCGGCCCGCGCGCCCGCGATGCCGGCGAGGCTGTCCTCGATCACGACGCAGCGCTCGGGCGGCACGCCCATTTGGCTCGCCGCGAACAAGAACAGGTCCGGCGCCGGCTTGCCGTTCGCCACCTGCGAGGCCGAGAAGATGTTTGGCGCGAGGCGCTCGTACAGCCCGGTGCTCCCGAGGCTCACGCGCATGCGCGGATGTGAGCCGCTGGAGGCGACACAGACGGCCTGCGTGACGACATCCAGCACATCATGGATACCGCGGATCGCTTCGAGGTCGGCTTCGAATGCGCGAAACAGCTCGTCCTGGAGATCGCCGTGATAGGCCTCAGGCAGCTTGCGGCCGAGCTCGGTCTCGATCTCGAGATTGGCCTGCTTTGTCGAGCGGCCGAGGAAGCGCGCGAACACCTGCTCCGACGTGATCGGATAGCCGTGGCGCGTCAGCACGTCCGCATGCGCGCGGCATGAGATCACCTCGCTGTCCACGAGCACGCCGTCGCAATCGAAGATGATGAGGTCGATGGGCATTCAGTGTGCAGCTCGGTTTTGGCACCGTGGTTCAGAGCGGGCGGTGCCACCTCTCCCAAAGGGAGAGGTCGGCGCGAAGCGCCGGGTGAGGGGATCTGCTCTCTCGTGGGACCCGAGGCCCCCCACCCGATTTGCTTCGCAAATCGACCTCTCCCCAACGGGGAGGGGTGAAGAGAGCGCGCCGAAAGGTAGGTTCATCAATTCGTCGGCTTGTCGTCGTCGAGCGGGACACAATAGAGCTCGAGCCGGTGGTCGACCAGGCGATAGCCGAGCTTGCGGGCGATCTCCGCCTGCAGCTTCTCGATCTCCTCCGAGGTGAACTCGATCACCTTGCCGTCGCGCAGGTTGATGAGGTGGTCGTGATGGCTGTCGCGCATCTGCTCGTAGCGCGCGCGGCCTTCACGAAAATCGTGGCGCTCGATGATGCCGGCGTCCTCGAACAGCTTCACGGTGCGATAGACCGTCGAGATCGAGAT
Source organism: Bradyrhizobium sp. USDA 223 (assembly GCF_044909005.1). NCBI lineage: Bacteria > Pseudomonadati > Pseudomonadota > Alphaproteobacteria > Hyphomicrobiales > Nitrobacteraceae > Bradyrhizobium > Bradyrhizobium sp. USDA 223. The sequence continues at coordinate 6,397,425 of NZ_JBIYDR010000001.1, read as the reverse complement.
CTTGTCGTCGACCGCAACGCAGCGCCGGTAGAGTTCCTCGACGTCGGGATGATCGATCGCTTCCGCCAGCACGCGGGCGATGACGCGGCGCTGCTCGGTCATGCGCATGCCCGTTGCGGCGCAGCGCGCCTCGATCTCGGATGCCTTGGACGCAGAAGAATGTTTCAGTGTGGTCATAGCGTTGTCTGCCTGGGCGGGCGCTTTCTGCCGCCGATGTTACGACAAGTCACGCCGCATCAGAAGGGCGTTCAATTGTTCCCCGTTGGGCTGCTTATAGTAGCGATCGCGGCGCCCGACCACCACGAATCCGGCTCGATCGTAAAGCCGCCGCGCCGGCTGGTTGTTCTCCTCCACTTCCAGAAATATGGTGCGTACGCCGCGCCCGGCGAGGTGGCCGAGATGGGTCATCAGCAGCGTGCGGGAGAGCCCCCGGCCGCGATAAGCCCCGTCCACCGCGATCGAGAGAATCTCCGCTTCGTCCGCGCCGATCCGCGACACCGCAAAGCCGATCGTCTTGCGGCCGAGCCGCAAGCGATGCACCAGCGTGTTGCGCTCGCTCATCATGCTCTCGAACTCGCCTTCGCCCCAGCCCTGCGCGAAGGAGGCGCCGTGCAGCTGCGCGAGGCGCGCGGCATCGCGCATGGTCGCGGGCTCGACGGCGGCGGTGCCACCGCGCCACCACTCCGACAGCCATCCCATCATGAGCTCGCGGCTTGTGCTGCGAGCGGCGTCGATGCCGCGGGCTTGGCGTCGGGCGCTTTCAGATAGAACGGCCGCGCTGGATTGGTGTCGGGATTGGCCGCCGCGCCGAGCCAGGCGACCCAGCTGATGTCGGGCGCGGGCTGCGCGTCGATCGCAACGGGTTGCGGTCCGTCCTTCGGCCAGCGACCTGCGAGGATCCCGGCGGCATTGCCGACCAGATGCGGCGCACCGTGTTGCGAGGCCGCGATCGCCGCGTCGATGGAGGCGACAGCCGGCCGCACCAGCTGGCTGCCGTCGCCGGCGACGATCTGGAAATAGACGTGATCGTGCCGCGCATCGATCGCAGAGATCACCGGCACCGTTCCGCTCTTGGCGACGACCCCAGCGGCATAGGCCGACAGCGTCGTCAGCCCGACCGCCGGCCGTTTCGCCGCAAGCGCAAGGCCCCGCGCCGCCGAGATGCCGACGCGCAGGCCGGTGAAGCTGCCGGGCCCGACGGTGACGGCGATGCGGTCGAGCGAGGTGAAGGCGCGGCCGGCCGATTGCATCACGCGCGCGATCATCGGCATCAGCGCCTCGGCATGGCCGCGCTTCATCAGCTGCGATTCCCGTGCGAGGAGCTCGCCGGCGTCGGTGTCGAGAACGGCGGCCGCGCAGGCTTCGAGCGCAGTATCGATGGCAAGGATCAGCATGATGGAGCAAATGGCGAGTGGCGAATGGAGAACACTCTAGCGAACCAGGCGCCTGTCCGCCATTCGTCACGCACGATTTGCACTTCCGATATGCCCTATTGCGCAAGGAGGGCTATCGCATTTGAGAGTTTTTCCCTGCGGCCATCCTTCGAGACGCCCGCTTGGGCGGGCTCCTCAGGATGAGGGCGGAGTGCGCGGCAACAGTTTCAAGGAGCACTGACGCTGATAGCCTCATCCTGAGGAGGCGCGTAAGCGCCGTCTCGAAGGACGAGGCGTGCGCGCAGGCCGCTGCCACAAATCATATGCGATAGCCCCGCATTTCGCAGGGCGAGCAGGATTATCCCTCGCGTGCGTTCCTGAATTCCTTGGTCGCCTTGTCCAGCACGAACAGCGACCCCTCGGCCACGCCGAAATAGGCGCCGTGGGTCTGCATCCGGCCGCTCTCCACGGCCTTGCGGACGAACGGGAAGGTCATCAGGTTTTCCAGGCTGCGGAACACGGCGGCCTTCTCGATGCGCTCGACGAACTGCGCCATGGTCTCGTGCTCGCGCTGCTCGACCACCTCGCCCGGCTTGATGAACATCTGCATCCAGCGGCCGATGAAGTCGCCGGGCGTGAGCGGGTCGATCTTGTCGATGAAGGCGCGGATGCCGCCGCATTGGGCGTGGCCGAGCACCACGATGTGCTTCACCTTCAGCACTGTCACCGCAAACTCCAGCGCTGCCGAGACGCCGTGCGCGCCTTCGTCAGGCTGATAAGTCGGCACCAGATTGGCGATGTTGCGGACGACGAAGAGCTCGCCCGGCCCGGCGTCGAAGATCACCTCGGGGGAGACCCGGGAGTCGCAGCAGCCGATCACCATGGTCTCAGGCGACTGCCCTTTGACCGAGAGCTCGCGGTAGCGGTTCTGCTCGGTCGGCAGCCGCTGGGTGGCGAAGGCCTTGTAGCCTTCCAGCAAGTGCGTCGGGAATGTCGTCATGGCCCATGCCTAATCACATACCGCCAAGGCCGACAAGCCTTTCGAATGGGCAGGCCAAATGCTATCGGCTGGGGGACGATAGACCAGGAAGGAACGCAGCATGACCCGCCCGCGCCGCAGCCATCTGTTCATGCCCGGCTCCAACCCGCGCGCGCTGGAAAAGGCGCGCAATCTCCCCGCCGACGGCCTGATCCTCGACCTCGAGGATTCCGTCGCTCCTGAGGCCAAGGCGGCGGCACGCGACGGCATTGCGGCGGCGATCGCCGCCAAGGGATTTGGCAGGCGCGAGGTCCTGATCCGGACCAACGGCCTCGACACGCCCTGGTGGCCGGATGATGCCGCCATGGCTGCCAAGGCCTCGCCGGACGGCATCCTGGTTCCAAAAGTTTCGAGTGTTGAGGATCTCGACGCCATCGGCCGCAAGCTGGCCGAGCTCGGCGCCGCGCCGACCGTCAAGGTCTGGGCCATGATCGAGACCGCGCGCGCCGTGCTGCATGCCGAGGAACTGGCCGCCGCCGGCCGCGATCCCTCGCGCCGTCTCTCGGGCTTCGTGTTCGGCCCGAACGACATCTCGCGCGAGACGCGGATCAGGATGCTGCCGGGCCGCGCCGCGATGATCCCGATGATCACCCATTGCATCCTGGCGAGCCGCGCGCACGGCCTCGAGATCCTCGACGGTCCCTACAGCGACATCGCCAATTCCGACGGTTTCGCCACCGAATGCGCGCAAGGCCGCGATCTCGGCTTCGACGGCAAGACGCTGATCCACCCCTCCCAGATCGACGCCTGCAACGCCATCTTCACCCCGCCGGAGGAGGAAGTCGCCCGCGCGCGAAAGATCATCGCGGCGTTCGAACTGCCCGAGAACGCCTCGCGCGGCGCGATCCGCCTCGATGGTGCGATGGTGGAGCGCCTGCACGCGGACATGGCCCGGCGCACCATTGCGATTGCGGACGCGATCGCGGCGATGGGGAAGGGCTGAGGCGCGAGATCCACTTCTCCACGCGCCGCAAGTTTTGCGCTCTATCGTCCCGCCCGCGAAACGGCTTTGAATTCACCGCCCGCTCCGTGGGAGGCGGCGATGGCGCTTTGCCGGAACGGCGCATCGGCAGGCTGCGGCGCGGCCAATTCCTGGCAATACATTCGATCGATCGTGCGCTGCATGAGCGCATAGCAATCGCATGCGATCCTCTCGAGCCGCGTCCGATGGATCTCGACAAACCCGCGCCGCTCGGACGGGATGGCGCCGGCCTCGCGTAGCTTGCTCATCGTCAAAGTTACTGTCGTCCGCCGTACCCCAACCAGCTGCGCCAGCGCCTCCTGCGTCACCGGAAGCAGGTCCTCCGGAACGCGGTCGTGAAGCTGCAGGAGCCACCGCGCCATTCGGCCATCCACCCGGTGCAGCGCGTTGCAAGCGGCGACGTGCTGCAGCTGCAGCAACACGGCGCGGGCGTGGACCTGCACGACATTCCTGATCGCTGCGCTTTGCACATGGGCAGCGCGAAATTTGGCGGCGGAAATCACCGATGCAGTGCCGGCTGTGCGAGCAATCGCGGTCACGGACGAAGGCGAGGGGCCGAGCACGGAGAACGAGGCCAAAGCGCCTTCGCGTCCCATCAAGCTGGTCGCGACCGTTTGCCCGTCCGGCATATCGAGCATGAAGGCGATCGCGCCGCTATGGGGAAAATAGACCGGGTCGAGTTCGTCGCCCGATCGCACCAGGACGGCATCGGGTTCGAACGAGACCTTCTGGAAGTGGGGCGTCAGCAAAGCGAGATCCGCCGGCGGCAGCGCCGCCAACAGCCGATTCCCGATGCCCTTGCGGTGGGCAGTCACGGTGTCCTCTGTTGAACGAGCACCCAACGAACGACGGGAATCATCTGTTTCATTCGCCATGATTATCCGAAATGCGAATTGCGGAACGGTAGCGATCCAAACAGAGCTAATAGTCGAGATCAAGCACGGATATTTGCGGTGAGCTTTCCCGCATCCTGGCCGCGCAAACAGTCATACTATTTACGCCCGTTGCCACCGGGCGATGCGCAAGAGGTGAAAGCTCTGCTGTACGCTGCCATCAGCGGTCCGGCAGGTGGTCGGGTCGTTCTCGGTGGCGGTAGCGGTGACGAGATCGCGGATGCGATCGCGGTGATGCGGAAGGGCTGAGGGCTCGCACACTCCGTCGCGTCGCGACGGAGTGCGCCAATGCCGCCGCACTCAGATCGTCTGGCCGCCGGACACCTCGATGCGCTGGGCCGTAACCCAGCGATTCTCCGGACCGAGCAGGCTCGCGACCATCGGCCCGATGTCGTCGGGCACACCGACGCGGCCAAGCGCGGTCATTTGCGCGAACTGCTTGTTTAGATCCGGCATGTCGCGGACGGCGCCGCCAAGGAAGTCGGTCTCGATCGCGCCCGGCGCAACGACGTTGGCGGTGATGCCGCGTTCGCCGAATTCTTTTGCCATGTAGACGGTCAGAACCTCGATGGCGCCCTTGGCTGCGGCATAGGCCGAGAAGCCGGGGAACGACACGCGCGTCAGCCCGCTCGAGAAGTTGACGATCCGGCCATTGTCGCCGAGCAGCGGCAGCAAGGCCTGCGTCAAAAAGAACGGCCCTTTGACATGGGTGTCGAACAGTGCGTCGAACTGCTGCTCCGTCGTCTCGGCCAAGGTGGCCATTTCGCCTTGGCCGGCATTGTTGACGAGATGATCGAACTTGTCGGCGTGCCAATGCTCCGCCAGCGCTGACCGGACTTTTGCGGCGAACGCCGGAAAGGTCGATACGGAGGTGACGTCGAGCTGGAGCGCGACCGCTTTTCGGCCGAGCGCCTCGATCTCGGTGACGACCTCGCGGGCGGCGGCGGCCCCGCTGCGATAGGTCACGATGACGTCGCCGCCGTGACGCGCGATGGCGATTGCGGTATTGCGGCCAAGGCCCCGGCTGGCGCCAGTGACGAGCGAAATGGTGGGCATTTGGAAATTCCTCGTGAAGTTTCGACGGGCCCTTTCTGCCTGTGATCGAGAAGCGCATGTTGCCGGATCCTGTGGTCGTCTTGCCCAATCCTCCAGGAATGCGGCCGGCGGCAGATGTAGCCCCTTCAGGCTTGCCTGAAACTACCGTCTTCTTGCCTGATCGCCCCTCGGCAATTGCCGGCATGCTTGGCGCGGCCTAGATTGGGCCCGTGACCGAAACGCTACTCCAGATCGCCAGCAATTACGCCGCAGCTCACGCCGACGGCAAAGGCCTCGCGTCAACGCCTTTCGCCGGCATCTCAATCGTTCGTGAGACCGCGCCGAGCGCGCTCCAATTTGCGATCGCCAAGCCCTTGGTGGCTTTGGTGCTGCAAGGTGCCAAGCGCGTTGCGGTCGGCGCCACGTCCTTCGACCTGGGTGCGGGCGATTCGCTGGTGATCGCGAGCGACGTGCCGACGGTCAGCCAGATTACGCGCGCCACTTTCGCGGTGCCGTATTTGTCGCTCGTCGTCGAGCTCGATCCCATTATCATCGAGGAGCTGGTCGTCGAGATGGGGGCGGCGCCTTACGTTCCGTCCCAGCCGCTGCGGGTCGAGCCGACGGAGCCGGATGTGAGCGACGCGGCGCTGCGGTTGCTGCGCCTGATCGATCGGCCCTCATCCGCCTCGATCCTCCAGAGCCAAGTGCTGCGAGAGCTGCATTATTGGCTGTTGGCCGGTCGGCACGGTGGCGCCATCAGGGCGCTCGGCATGGCCGACAGCCATGCGCAGCGGATCGGCCGTGCGGTCGCGATCATTCGCGCCGACTATGCCACGCCTTTGCGGGTCGACCGGCTTGCCAAGGCCGCCGGGATGAGCCAGTCGGCATTTCACCTGCATTTTCGCAGCATCACGTCGCTGACCCCGCTTCAGTTTCAGAAGCAGCTTCGTCTGATCGAGGCGCGCCGTACCATGCTCGCCGATGGCGCGAGCATCGCGACTGCCTCTCATCGGGTCGGCTACGAAAGCGTTACGCAGTTCACGCGGGAATATTGCCGATTGTTCGGCATGCCGCCTGGGCGCGACATGCGCGAGGCGAAGCGGCGCGTCGAATCGGCGGCTTGAAGAGTTCTCACATGGCGACCATCGACCGGATCTACATCCTCGACGGAGGCATTGCGCAGGTCGAGGACGGCTCGATCTATTCTCCCGGCATCAATGTCGGCATTCCCATGACGTTGAGCTGCAATGCCTATCTCATCCGTCATCGCGGTGAGTGGCTGATCTGGGATACGGGAATAGCGGATGAGCTGGCGAAGGTTCCGGAAGGGCGCATCATCGCCCACGGCATACGCGGCATCGTGCGTCGTCCCATCGCGGACCAATTGGATGAAATCGGGGTGCGGCCCCGCGACATCGGCACGATCCTCCTCTCGCATGCGCATTTCGATCATATCGGAAATGTCGACCTGTTCGAAAACGCAAGATGGATCGCTCAACGGGCCGAGTTCGAAGCCATGTTCGGGCCGGAGCCCGACGAGTTCGGCTACTCGCTGCCGCACTACGAGGCGTTGCGGGAGCGGCCTTTCGAGATCGTCGATGGCGACCACGACATCTTTGGCGACGGCGCGGTGCGCATGATCTTCACCCCCGGCCATACGCTTGGGCATTGCTCGCTGATGGCAAGGCTGCCGCGGCGCGGCGCCGTGCTGCTGAGCGGCGACGTCGCGCACAACCGGGACAACCTCCGGCACATGCGCGTACCGTCGTTCAATGCCGACCCGCAGGCGACGGTTGCGTCGATGGCCAAGGTGGTCGAGCTGCTACGGGTCGAGAACGCCGAAATCTGGATCAATCACGATACGGCGCAAAGCCAGGGGATGGCTTACGCGCCAAAGTGGATCGAGTAACGCAATGCTCACCGCAGCGCATGTTCGGCACGCTCGAGCGTCTCCAGCGTCGAGGCGTTGGCGCAATAGCCGTGATAGTTCTCCGCGGCGGTGCCGTCGGCGAGATCGCGGTCGCACTGTCCCTTGTGATTGCAGAACGAGCAGACCCGCTCGAGGTCGCGCAGCAGCAGCGGCTGCGCGCGGCCGAGCGCCTCAGTGCTGATGCCGAGCTGATCGAGCAGCTTCGGCAGCTCGTCGGCGGCGTGCCGGCCATGACGGACCAGCTCCTCCAGATCGTCGGGAGCGATCCTGAGATCATTGGCGATCCGGTCGAAATCGGCGCGGTCGAGCTGCCGCATCTCGTTGATCTCGCGGCGATGCTTCACCCAGTTCGCAAAGGACTCGATGAGATCCTGGACGATGGGATAGGGCCTGGTTGCGGTGCTCATGGCAAGCTCCATTCGGACGAGCGGAATTGGAGCGAGATAAGCACAATGATGCAGCGGCGCGTTGCGCTGGATCAAACAGGGAAAGGAGCCGCGGCCTCCGCACCTATCCCGCTTGCGGGAGAGGTCGCGCCGAAGGCGCGGGTGAGGGCTCTTTCCTCTTGGGGATTGTCCCTTTGCGGAAACACCCTCTCCCCAACCCTCTCCCGCAAGCGGGAGAGGGAGCGCACTTCCTGCGCAGCAGCTACCTGAACCGCTCCGCCGCCCACGCATACAGGCTGCCCGGAATCGGCTTCTCGCCGCCGCGGCCCTTGGGCGAGATGTGCAGGCCGATGATGGCGGGGTCGGCGACGAGGCCAAGATAGCTCGAGGGATCGAAGAACAGTTTCGGCTCGGCATGCACGGCATAGAACGACTGCTTCGGCAATGCGTACTGCAGCTCGCCGGTGCGGCGCGCCAGCGCGGTGAGCGCCGCGGGCCCGTAGATCGCGACGCGAATATCGGCGAGCCGGTTCGAGCCGCCGCGCAGGCGGCGCATCATGAAGGTGATGCGGTGGCGCAGCGACAGCCAGTCCGGCGTCAGCTCCTCCTGCTCCATCAGCTCCTCGAACGCGGCGACGATGCCGTGCGCTTGCGGCAGATAGAGCACGGAATTGCCGAGCTGGCGGGGCCGCTCCCAGGCGAAGTAGGGCTTTGCCGGATCGATCTCGACGGGCTTGAGCAGCAGCACGTCGGCATCCAGCCAGAGGCCGAGGCCCTTCGCCATCAGCTTCATGCGGAAGAAGTCGCTGAACTGCAGAATGGTCCAGTCGCGCCAGCTGCCGTCCGGCTGCGGGGGGCGCAGGCGTTCGGAGAACGCGTGCGGCAGGATCGCTTCCGCCTCCGCGTTCGCGACGCCGGCCGGCAGTCCGGGAATCGGATCGAAGCTGTAGACCGTGACCTTGTGGCCGGCAGCCAATTGCGAGTGCAGACAGGTCTGGCGCAGCGCATCCATCGGGCCATGCCAGAAGGTGACGATCTCGGGCAGCATGGGCAAATCTATACGGGACAATCCAGGCAAAGAAAAAGCCCCGGCGCTTGCGGCACCGGGGCTCAACAAAAACTTGCGATCAGGCCCAGGCGCGCTCGCGCTTGAGCTTGTCCTCGTAGGAGTCGATCGAGGCCTTCTTCTCCATGGTGAGGCCGATGTCGTCGAGGCCGTTGATCAGGCAGTGCTTGCGGAACGGGTCGATCTCGAACTTGACCTTGCCGCCGTCGGGGCCGCGGATCTCCTGGTTCGGCAGGTCGATCGTCAGCGTCGCGTTGGCACCGCGCTCGGCGTCGTCGAACAGCTTGTCGAGGTCCTCTTGGCTGACGCGGATCGGCAGAATGCCGTTCTTGAAGCAATTGTTGTAGAAGATGTCGCCGAACGAGGTCGAGATCACGCAGCGGATGCCGAAGTCGAGCAGCGCCCAGGGCGCGTGCTCGCGGCTGGAGCCGCAGCCGAAATTGTCGCCGGCGACCAGCACCTTCGCATTGCGATAGGCGGGCTGGTTGAGCACGAAATCCGGATTCTCGCTGCCGTCGTCCTTGTAGCGCTGCTCGGAGAAGAGCCCCTTGCCAAGGCCGGTGCGCTTGATGGTCTTGAGGTACTGCTTCGGAATGATCATGTCGGTGTCGACATTGATGATCTTCAGCGGCGCCGCGACGCCTTCCAGCGTGGTGAACTTGTCCATGGTTGCGCTTTCCCGCACGTGGTTCAGGGAACCGGCTATTTATCGCGATCGGGCCGGAAATCCTAGGCCGAATTCGGCAGATCTAATCTGCCTTAGGGGTTTGAAGCCGAACTGGCGCGGCATCGGGATTTCACCTCTCCCCGGCAGGGAGAGGTGGACCGAGAGCGTCCTACTCCGCCTTAGCCTCGATCGCGGCCATATCGTCGTCCGATAGACCAAAATGGTGGCCGATCTCGTGGATCAGGACGTGGCGGACGATGTGGCCGAGGCTTTCGTCGTGCTCGGCCCAATAGTCCAGGATCGGGCGGCGGTAGAGCCAGACCATGTTGGGCAGCCGCGCCACGTCGCCAAAGCTCTGCTGGGGCAGGCCGACGCCCTGGAACAGGCCGAGCAGGTCGAACTCGCTCTCGCATTGCATCTCGTCCAGGACTTCCTCGGTCGGGAAGTCCTCGACACGGACGATCACGCCCTCGCAAAGCTTGCGAAATTCCGCCGGCAGGCGCTCGAACACGTCGTGAGCCATCGCTTCCATTTCGGCCAGCGAAGGGGCTTTCAATTCCGTCCACATGAGCACCTCTTAGCGCGGGTTTCCCGCTGATGCATCTGGCTTTATAAGCGCGGCGAGGTTGACGGGCGCCGCCAAAACGGGGAGCGTGGGTCGTCAACGGGACGTTTCAGGGTGGGCGGAAAAATGCGAACGAAAACAGCGCTGACTCTACTGTGCATGGGGTTGTTTTCGCAGCTTTGCGTCGGCGCCGAGGCGCAGGCCGCCAGTTCCGAAATCCGGATGGCCCAACTGGTCTCGCCGGACGATGTCCCCCCGCTGCGCAAGCGGCCGCGCCTGCGCATCACGCCCTATTACAGCCCGGACGGCGTCTATCCCCGCTACAATCCCGGCCCCGACGCGGTCCGGGTCTGCAACGCCACCTATGTGCAGGAGTACCGGCCGAGCGGCACGGTGATCGTGCCGCGCGTGAGCTGCTACTGGCGCCGAGGTTGACCTCGCGGCGGCCTCGTGAGGGTGTGATGGCAAGATGGATCGCACTGGCAATTGCCGCCGCGCTCGCCGCCGGACTGCCTCGCGCGTCCGCCGCGCCAAGGGCGACCATCCCGGAGGCATCGGCGGGAATCGCGGTTTTCGATGCGCGACGACACGCGCGGACCTACGACATCGCACGGCCTGCCGTACGCCGCGATCCGCGCTACTACGCGCGCCCCGTCCATTATCGTCCCTATCCCTATGGCGTGCCCGCGCCGTTCATCTTCAGCTACGGGCCCTTCTGGTAAGGCGCCGTCTTGAACCGTCGGCTTTGGGATCGCGCGAGGCACGGCGTCGCAGCGCGGCGCCGTGCTTCGTTCATTCATGGCGCGTTCACATCGCTGTCCGCAACTTGATCCCGGGAGCGACCGCAATTGAACGGCAATGGCGCGGCTGAGATGTCGCAGCTCTGCCGTCCGGATTCAGGGAGGATTCCATGCTGAGAATGTTTGGCCGCCGGGCTGGCCCGATGCGCTTGCTTGGGCTTGCGGCCGCCGCGACGCTGATGCTGTCGGCCGGCAGCGTGCGTCGCGCTGAAGCGCTCACGTTGATCAATCCGGCCACGTCGCCCGCGGCGAAGGTCGCGACCGAGGATCTCGTCACGCAGGTTCGCCAGGGTGGGCATGGCGGACATCGTGGCGGCGGGCATTTTCACGGGGGCGGTTTTCGCGGCGGCGGCGGACATATCGGCCGCGGTTTCCATGGCGGCGGCTTCCGCGCCGCGCCGGCCTTTCACCACAGACATGTCGGCATCCATCGCCATGGCGGCTTTCGCTACGGCGGATATGGCGGGGTCCACCGGCACTGGGGCCATCATCGTCCCCACTTCGGCCATCGTCACTTCCACCGGCGCTACTATGTCGGCGGCTACTATCCCGCCTACCACTATCCGCGCCGCTGCCGGATCATCTGGACCTATGACGGCCCGCGCCGCGTCTGCCGCTGGCCGCGCTGGCACTATCCGTACCGGTACTATTGATGATGTGAGTTTTTGCTGGCGCCGCACTCGTCATGCCCGGGCATAGCCGTCCGAAGGACGGCGTCGCTTCCGCTCGCCTATGTCCCGGGCATCCACGAACTTTCCATGTGCGTCTAAGAACGTGGATGGCCGGGACAAGCCCGGCCATGACGGAGAGAATGGCTACAGCCAATCCTTCAGCTTCCACGATGCCGACGTCCAGCGCGTGAGGTTCTCCAGCTTCCACTGCCGAAACATCGCCGGTGGCCAGCGGCTGAGCTTGGAGGTCTCCTCGACCTCCGGCTTGGCGACGATGCGCAACGGCGCGCGTCGCCGGTGCTGGCGCGTGGCCTCGCTGATGAGATCGACATATTCCGGCTTGTTGGCCATGACGTGTCCTCGCGAAACCGTCGCGAGGACATCGTCGGCGCCGCCGATTAACGACGCTTTGCCGCGATCGCTACAATTGCAGGAACCAGCTCAGCGCCAGTCCCTGACGTCGACGAAGTGGCCTGCGATCGCCGCCGCCGCCGCCATCGCCGGCGACACCAGATGGGTGCGGCCCTTGAAACCCTGGCGGCCTTCGAAATTGCGGTTCGAGGTCGAGGCGCAGCGCTCTTCCGGCTTCAGCTTGTCCGGGTTCATGGCAAGGCACATCGAGCAGCCCGGCTCGCGCCATTCGAAACCGGCCTTGATGAAGATCTTGTCCAGGCCCTCGGCCTCGGCCTGCTCCTTCACGATGCCGGAGCCCGGCACGACCATGGCGTTGACGTTCGCCGAGACGGTCTTGCCTTCCGCGATCTTCGCTGCCGCGCGCAAATCCTCGATGCGGCCGTTGGTGCAGGAGCCGATGAAGACGCGATCGAGCTTGATGTCCGTGATCTTCGTTCCCGCGGTCAGGCCCATATACTTCAGCGCGCGATGCTTGGAGATGCGCTTGGCCTCGTCCGCGATCTTGTCGGGATCGGGCACGATACCGGTGACAGAAATCACGTCTTCAGGCGAGGTGCCCCAAGTCACGATCGGCGGCAGCTTTGCGGCATCGAGGCGCAGCTCGTGGTCGAAATGCGCGCCGTCATCGGAGCGCAACTTCTCCCAGTAGCGCATCGCCGCGTCCCAGGCCGCGCCCTTCGGAGCCTTCGGACGATCACGCAGGAAGTCGAACGCCTTTTGGTCGGGCGCAACTAGGCCGGCGCGCGCGCCGCCTTCGATCGACATGTTGCAGACCGTCATGCGGCCTTCCATCGAGAGCGCACGGATCGCTTCGCCGGCATATTCCAGCACGTAGCCGGTGCCGCCGGCGGTGCCGATCTCGCCGATGATGGCCAAGATAATATCCTTGCCCGTCACGCCATCAGGCAATTGGCCGTCGACGGTGACGCGCATGTTCTTCGCCTTCTTCTGGATCAGCGTCTGCGTCGCCAGCACGTGCTCGACCTCGCTCGTGCCGATGCCGTGGGCGAGCGCGCCGAACGCGCCATGCGTCGAGGTGTGGCTGTCACCGCAGACGATGGTGGTGCCGGGCAGGGTAAAGCCCTGCTCGGGGCCGATGACGTGGACGATGCCCTGACGCTTGTCGAACTCGTTGTAATATTCGATGCCGAATTCCTTGGCGTTCTCGGCGAGCGCCTTGATCTGCTCGATGCTTTCAGGATCGGGATTCGGCTTGGTGCGGTCGGTGGTCGGCACGTTGTGATCGACGACGGCGAGCGTCTTCTCCGGCGCGTGGACCTTGCGCCCCGTGGCGCGCAGGCCTTCGAACGCCTGCGGCGAGGTCACCTCGTGCACCAGATGGCGGTCGATGTAGAGCAGGCAGGTGCCGTCCTCGGCTTCGTGCACCAGATGGTCGTTCCAGATCTTGTCGTACAGGGTGGTCGGCTTGGACATGAGCTCGAGCTCCGAAGAATGTGTGTCAGCGATGAGCGCGGCAGAGCGCGCGGGCAACAAAATCGTCAGCGCAGCTTTTAGGCTGCGCGGCTAAGCTCTGACGTTGCCGAGGTCGCGAAGCGTCCGAAGAACCGGCCAGGCAGCCGCGAGCGATCGTCGATGACGATGCGCTGGATGCGGGCGAAGCTGGTCGGATCTGGAAACATTCTAGAAGCTATATAGCACGCGAAAGCTAAAGCGCGAGAGTTTCAGCTCGTCATTGCGAGCCACCGGGTCCGCGCGTAGCGCGGCCCGATGACAGGCTCCGTGAAGCAATCCAGAAATGCATCCGCGGAGACGGTCTGGATTGCTTCGTCGCAAGGGCTCCTGGCAATGACAGCAGAGCCAACAAAAAAGCGCGGAGCCGAGCCCCGCGCTTTCGAAAGACTTGCGTGGTGACGAAAGCTTACTCGCCGACGGCGGCCTGGCGATCCTGCTTCTCGACGATGCGGGCCGACTTGCCGCGCAGGTTGCGGAGGTAATAGAGCTTGGCGCGACGCACCTTGCCGCGGCGCACCACCTTGATCGAGTCGATCATCGGGGAGAGCAGCGGGAACACGCGCTCGACGCCCTCGCCGTAGGAGATCTTGCGTACGGTGAAGCTCTCGTTGAGGCCACCGCCGGAACGGCCGATGCAGACGCCCTCATAGGCCTGCACGCGGGTGCGGTCGCCTTCGACCACCTTCACGTTGACGATCACGGTGTCGCCAGGGCCGAATTCCGGGATATCCTTGCCGGCGGACAGCTTGTCGAATTGCTCCTGCTCGAGCTGCTTGATCAGGTTCATGGGGTAATCTCCATCGGCGCGCCCAGCCCTGGAAACGGGGGGCTGCGCAAAATTCATCTATCCAGCCATTGCGGATTTGGCCGCTCCTATAAGGCAAGCCGGAGCGTTTGTCACCCGTCTGTCTTGTTTTTTGGCGTTTTTTGGCCGCTCCCCCGATTCGCGGCTTTTTCCCACAAATCCGGGCGCCGGGCGGCCGTCAGGGCCTCGGATTCGGCCCGCCGCCACGCCGCCACCTTGGCGTGGTCGCCAGAGGTGAGGATGGCCGGGATCGGAACCCCCTCGAACAGCTGCGGGCGGGTGTATTGGGGGTACTCGAGCAGGCCGTCCGAAAAACTCTCCTCGGTTCCCGAGGCTTCCTTGCCCATCACCCCCGGGAGCAATCGGACGCAGGCGTCGAGCACGGCCATGGCTGCGATTTCGCCCCCGGACAGCACGTAATCCCCGATCGAGACCTCCTCCAGGCCGCGCGCGTCAATCACCCGCTGGTCCACCCCCTCGAATCGCCCGCAGACGATCAGGGGGCCGGGGCCCTCGGCGAGCTCGGTGACGCGCGCCTGAGTCAACGGCCGACCCCGGGGGCTCATGAGCAGGCGGGGACGCTCAGGCCCGGTCCCGGCGGCATCGATCGCCGCGGCCAGGAGGTCCGCCCGAAGCACCATGCCCGGGCCACCGCCGGCCGGCGTGTCGTCGACGCTGCGGTGGCGGTCGGTCGCGGACGCCCGGATGTCGCGAGCCTCGATCTGCCAGAGTCCGGACGCGAGCGCCCGGCCGGCGAGGCTCACGCCGAGCGGCCCCGGAAACATCTCCGGAAACAGCGTCAGCACCGTCGCGCGCCAGGGTGAGGGATTGGTCATTGCATCCTAATCTCGTCGTCCCGGGGCGCGCGAAGCGCGAGCCCGGGACCCATAACCACCGCAGCCCGTTTTGCGATAGCTGGAGCGATCAGCTTAGCGAAAAATTCCGGCCTGTGGTTATCGGTCCCGGCCTTCGGCGGCATTGGGAGGAGGAGCATCGTCCCGATCGCCCTCGATCTCCTGCGGCAGCGCGATCACGACGCGGCCGCCTTTGAGGTCGACATCCGGCACCACCGCGTTGGAGAACGGCAGCAGCATCGTCGGGCCCTTGAGCGGCGCGATCTCGATGATGTCGCCGGCGCCGAAATTATGGATCGCGAGCACGCGACCGAGCGCATCGCCATCAGTTGTGACGGCGGCGAGCCCGATCAAATCGGTGTGGTAATATTCGTCCTCATCGGTCGCAGGCAGCTTGTCGCGCGCGACATAGAGCTCGATGCCGTTGAGGCGCTCGGCCTCATCGCGGGTCGCGACGCCCTTGAACGTCGCGACCAGATGGTCCTTCGCCTCGCGCACCTGCGCGATTTCGAACTGGCGTCTGCCGTCCTTGGTCGACAGCGGACCGTAGCGGCGGACGGCGAAGGGATCCTCGGTGAAGGTCCACAGCTTGACCGCACCGCGCACACCATGCGCGGCGCCGATCCGCGCGACGCAGACCAGCGCCGACATGATCCGGCCTTACGCCTTCGCGGCGGCTTCGGCCTGCGCCTTGCGCTCCTTGCGCGGCACGGCCTTCTCAGGGTTGTTGCGCGCCTCGCGCTTCTTGACGCCGGCGGCGTCGAGGAAACGCGCGACGCGATCCGACGGCTGCGCGCCCTTGGCGAGCCAGGCCTTCACCTTGTCCATGTCGAGCTTGAGGCGGGTCTCGTTGTCCTTCGGCAGCAGCGGATTGAAATGGCCGAGACGCTCGATGAAGCGGCCATCGCGCGGAAAGCGCGAATCGGCGACGACGACGTGATAGACGGGACGCTTCTTGGTGCCTGCACGGGCGAGGCGGATAACGACGGACATTCAGTTCTCCTTGAAAGTGTGGTTTGCAAAGTACGTTTTGTTCGGTTGATTGGTATTTCCGCGCCGCGCGAGATGCTGATGATCCCGTGCGACGAATTCCTCATTTCTTCTTGCCGGGAAAGCCGCCGAGCCCGGGCAGGGTCGGCTTGCCGCTGAGGCCCGTAAGTCCCGGCAAATTCGGTAGGCCCGAGCGAAGACCGGGCGGCAGATCCTTCGGCAGATTCGGCAGGCCTTGTCCGCCGCCCGCGCCTTGCATCTTCTCTTGCAGCGCCTTCATCTCTTCGGGCGAGGGCATCTTCATGCCGCCGCCAAAGCCCATCGCCTGCGCGATGCCTGCGAGCGGGCCGCGCTTGCCCGAGCCCATGGCCTTCATCACGTCGGCCATGTTCCGGTGCATCTTCAGCAGCTTGTTGACGTGCTCGACGCTCTGGCCGCTGCCGGCCGCGATGCGCTTCTTGCGGCTGGCTTTCAACAGGTCAGGATGACGGCGCTCCTCGCGCGTCATGGAATCGATGATCGCGACCTGGCGCTTCAGGATCTTGTCGTCGATGCCGGCGGCCGCGATCTGGTTCTTCATCTTGGAGATGCCGGGCATCATGCCCATCAGCCCACTGATGCCGCCCATATTGGCCATCTGCAGCAGCTGCTCGCGCATGTCGTTGAGGTCGAACTGACCCTTGCGCATGCGCTCGGCGGTGCGCGCGGCCTTTTCGGCGTCGATATTGGCGGCGGCGCGCTCGACCAGCGAGACCACGTCGCCCATGCCGAGGATGCGGCCGGCGATACGATCGGGGTGGAAGTCCTCCAGCGCGTCGGTCTTTTCGCCGGTGCCGATCAGCTTGATCGGCTTGCCGGTGACGGCGCGCATCGACAGCGCGGCGCCGCCGCGGCCGTCGCCGTCAACGCGTGTGAGCACGATGCCGGTGAGGCCGACGCGCTGGTCGAACGAGCGCGCGAGGTTCACGGCGTCCTGGCCGGTGAGCGAGTCCGCCACCAGCAGCACCTCGTGCGGATTGGCCGCGGCTTTGATCGCGGCCGCTTCCGCCATCATCTCTTGGTCGAGCGTGGTGCGGCCGGCGGTGTCGAGCAGCACGATGTCGTAGCCGCCGAGCTTGCCGGCTTCCAGCGCGCGTTTTGCAATTTGCGGCGGCTGCTGTCCCGCCACGATTGGCAAAGTGGGAATATCGAGGTCGCGGCCGAGCACGGCCAGCTGCTCCATCGCCGCCGGACGGTAGACGTCGAGCGAGGCCATCAGCACCTTGCGCTTGTCGCGCTGGACCAGACGGCGGGCGAGCTTTGCGGTGGTGGTGGTCTTGCCGGAGCCCTGCAGGCCGACCATCATGATCGGCACCGGCGGCACGGAATTGACGTCGATGGTCTGGCCTTCGCTGCCGAGTGTGTTGACCAGCTCGTCATGGACGATCTTGACCACCATCTGGCCGGGGGTGACCGACTTGACGACGGTTGCGCCGATCGCCTGCTCGCGCACGCGCTCGGTGAAGCTGCGGACCACTTCGAGCGCGACGTCGGCCTCCAGCAGCGCGCGGCGCACCTCGCGCATCGCGGCGTCGACGTCCTTTTCGGTCAGCGCACCGCGCCCCGTCAGACGATCGAGAATGCCACCAAGCCGTTCCGACAGATTGTCGAACAATGCCCTTGTCCTGTTGCTGTCTTCCCGACGGGAAGAGCGCTCCGTTACTCACCGCTGTCATGCCCCGGCTTGACCGGGGCATCCAGTACGCCGCGGCACCTCGGTTCCAGCCGAGCCGCCCCTGGAATACTGGATCGCCTGATCAAGTCGGGCGATGACCACTTCCTTGGATAAGCGATCTTCCAAACACCTTTGCGCCCGAGGGCGCACAGCGCTGTCGGGCGTTGACCTCCGGCCCTAAGGCCGGTCGGCGGGTCGAAAAGAAAGCCTTTCCGAGAAAGTGGCGGGGTTAAACGCCGCTCCCGCTCAAAAGTCAAGGAAAGTTAGGGTGTCGGCCCGCCCTTGGTAAGCCAAGGTTTTGAAAACGTGATCCTTTTGTCGCAGGTTCCTTTTCCGCCAGCCCCGCCCATATAGGCGGTGATGTCTTATCCCTCCGACCATCGCTAGAAGCCCGCCGTGCGAGTCACCCGCCGCCGCCTTTTCGGATTGCTTGCCGGAGCCGGTGCGCTGGTCGGCGTCTCCTCCCTCTGGATGTCCCGCATGAAAACCTATGACGGTCCCGCCTCCGACCATTTCGACGGCATGACCTTCTTCGATCCGGACGGGTCGCCGCCGAAATCGCTGCGCGAGGTGCTGCGCTGGCAGCTCGGCGGCAAGCGGCAGCGGGCGACCTGGCCGGATTGGGCGCCGAGCCCCCATGCCGACACCCCGCCGGCGCGTGTCGATGGCGACAAGGTGCGGCTCTCCTTCGTCGGTCACGCCAGCTGGCTGATCCAGGCCGGGGGCCTCAACATCCTGGTCGATCCGGTCTGGTCCGAGCGGGTCTCGCCGGTCGCCTTCGCCGGGCCGAAGCGGCACAACGACCCGGGTATTGCCTTCGAGAAGCTGCCGAAGATCGACGTCGTGCTGGTCTCGCACGGCCACTACGACCATCTCGACATCGCGACGCTGTCGCGGCTCACCAAGAATTTCGCCCCGCGCGTGGTCACCCCGCTCGGCAACGACGTCACCATGCGCAGCTGGGATTCCACGATCAAGGTCGAAGCGTTCGATTGGCACGATCGCGTCGAGCTCGGCGAAGGCGTCGCGGTGCATCTGGTGCCGACAAGGCACTGGACCGCGCGCGGCCTGTTCGACCGCAACAAGGCGCTGTGGGCGAGCTTTGTCCTGGAGACGCCGGCCGGGAAGATCTACGTGGTCTGCGATTCCGGCTATGGCGATGGCCGCCATTTCCGCCGCGTCGCCGAGAAGCACGGCAAGCTGCGCCTCGCCATCCTCCCGATCGGCGCCTACGAGCCGCGCTGGTTCATGCGCGACCAGCACATGAACCCGGAAGACGCCGTGAAGGCGCTGGCCGATTGCGGCGCCGAGCAAGCGCTCGGCCATCATCACGGCACGTTCCAGCTGACGGACGAGGCCATCGATGCGCCGGCGAAAGCGCTGGTCGAAGCGCTCGCTGCAGCGAAGATCCCGCAGGAGCGGTTCGTGGCGATGCTGCCGGGGCAGGTGGTGGAGATTTAGGTCTCGCCAAGCATACCGCTCGTGCCCCGGACGCAGCGCAGCACGTCAGTGATGCGCTGCAGAGCCGGGGCCCATGTCGCCGAACCGTGCAATTTTCTGGGTCCCGGCTCTGCGCAGCGTCACTGCGTGCCGCAGCGCGTCCGGGACACGGGACTTACTGCCCCTGCTTGATCGCCCAGCTCACATTCACTGTCACCGTCAGCGTCTCCTCGCCCGGTGCGACTGCGGCCTGTGGGGCTGCGGCCATCCGTTCGGCCATGCGGCCCTTGAACAGCGGCACCGGGCCGCCGCCCTCGGTGACGCTGAGCGGCGCGCCCAGCGTCACGCCGGCCGCCTTGGCGTAAATCTCCGCCTTGCGCCGCGCATCCGCCACAGCCTGTTCGCGCGCATCATCGAGCAGCTTTGACGCCTGCGTCACCTCGAAGGAGATGTTGCCGATGTCGTTGGCGCCGGCGCTGACCAGCGTATCGATGATGCCGGCCACCTTGGTCACGTCGCGGATCTTGACGGTGACGCGGTTGCTCGCGCGGAAGCCGACGACTGGCGAGGCGCCGGTGGATTTGTTCTGGCCGTATTGCGGCTGCAGCGACAGCCGCGAGGTCTGGTAGTCCTTCTCGGCGATGCCTGCGCTCTTCAGCGCCAGCAGCACCTTGCCCATCGCGGCGTTGTTGGCATCGGAAGCCTCTTTCGCTGTCTTGGCGTCGTTGGCGACGCCGGCATCGATTTGCGCGAGATCCGGCGCCGCGGACACGGAGGCTTCGCCGCTCACCGAGATCGCGGAGGGAAAATCCTCGGCGCGCGCGGGCGCGGCGAGCAGTGTGGTGGCGAGGACGGCGGCAAGTAGGGCAGGCTTTTTCATCAGTCTCACTTCAGTGGCACGAAAACATTGATCACGAGCTTGTCCTCGGAGGTCTTTAGGGGATCGGTGAGGTACTCCTCGATAAAGGTGTCCTTGGCTTCCAGCCTCTTGTCGTCGAGATGATTGGTGATCGCCTCATACGTATTGTCCATGTTGTCGTAGGAGCCGCGATGGACGAATTTCAGCGCCTTGCCTTCTGGCGATTTGCCGATGCTCAAGTCCTTGGACAGGTTCTTCGGGTCCTGATCGACCGGGATCTGGGCAAGAAAGGTGAAGCCGGTATCGTCCGTCGAGGTGTAGACGATCATCGAATTGCCCGATGGCTTGATGCCCTGCTTGTCGAGCAGCGTGTTCAACGCCTTGAAGGCGTCGATCAGCGTGTCGAAGGCGGAGTCCCAATTGGCGGTGCCCTTGACCATCACGACCTTTTTCGACTCGAGCGTGGTCTCGAGGCCAAAGGGATCGGCGGTCTGAACCGGGGCGGGGGTCGCGGCGGCGGCCGGCGGCGGGCTGGGCGAGGCGCTGGCGGCGGGCGCTGGCGATGCTGCAGGAGCGGGTGAGGCGCTCGCCGCAGGCGAGGGGGTGGCCGCGGGGGCGGGCGAGGCACTTGCAGCCGGGGCGGGCGAAGCCGACGGGGCCGGCGAGGGACTTGCCGATGCGGCCGGCGCCGGGCTCGCGGTCTGCGCCAGAGCGCCTGACAGCCCATGCGACAAGGCCGCAGCCGGGATCAGCGCGGCCAAAGCGAGGCGACGAAAAGTGTTCATTTTATTCTCCCCGAGGCCCGCTTCGTCGGGGCCTCAATTCATCAAGGCCTTACCCACCAAGGCCTTAACCCGGCCGCGCGTCCCGGTTCGCGCGAACCGCGCCGTTCTAACACGCGAGCGCCGAATTCGTCCCATGACAGATGCGTCATGGCAGGCACCTTGCCCGATGTGCCGGCTCGGGTGGCAAATCACTGGCCAAGCGGCCGAGGATCGCCATATAAGGCAGGCGAAATTCGGGAATTTTCATGAGCGCGCTGGCCAACCACGCATTTGCCAAGATGAACGGCATCGGCAACGAGATCGTCGTTGTCGACTTGCGCGATTCGGCGGCCAAGGTCACGCCGGACGATGCCCGCGCCGTCGCGTCCGCGAACGGCGGCGTGGCTTACGACCAGCTCATGGTGCTCTCGAGGCCGCGGCTCGACGGCACCGAGGCCTTCATCAGCATCTACAACAACGACGGCTCGGAGGCCGGTGCCTGCGGCAACGGCATGCGCTGCGTCGTGCGCCGCATCTTCGAGAAGACCGGGCAGACCACCGCGACCTTCGAGACGGCCGCCGGCCTGCTCAATGCCTGGCAGGGTCCGGCGCCCGACCTCTACACAGTGGATATGGGCGCGCCGAAATTCGGCTGGCAGGACATTCCGCTGGCGGAAGAGTTTCGCGACACCCGCTACATCGAATTGCAGATCGGGCCGATCGACAATCCCATTCTGCATTCGCCCTCAGTGGTGAGCATGGGCAATCCGCACGCGGTGTTCTGGGTCGACGACGTCAACGCCTACGATCTGGGCCGCTTCGGTCCGCTCTTGGAAAACCATCCGATCTTCCCCGAGCGCGCCAACATCACGCTCGCCCATATCGTCGATCGCGAGCACATCACGATCCGCACCTGGGAGCGCGGCGCCGGCCTGACCAAGGCGTGCGGGTCGGCGGCCTGTGCCACGGCGGTCGCCGCCGCGCGGCTGAAGCGCGCCGAGCGCAAGGTCGAGATCACCTTGCCCGGCGGCAAGCTCGGCATCGAATGGCGCGAGCGCGACGATCACGTGCTGATGACGGGCACCGCGACCTTCGAATATGAGGGCAGCTTCGATCCGGCGCTGTTCGCGCCGGTCGCCTGATGGCCGTCGACATCGTCACCTTCGGCTGCCGCCTCAACGCCTTCGAGGCCGAGGTGATCCGCAGCAAAGCGGAAGCCGCGGGTCTTTCCGACACCATCGTCATCAACAGTTGCGCCGTCACCAACGAGGCGGTGGCGCAGGCGCGCCAGTCGATCCGCAAGCTGAAGCGCGAGCGCCCCGAGGCGCGCATCGTCGTCACCGGCTGCGCGGCGCAGACGCAGGCTGCGATGTTCGCCGACATGGCCGAGGTCGACCGCGTCGTCGGCAATGACGACAAGATGCGCGGCGCGGCGTGGCGGGAGACGCGCCACGCTTTCGATCTTGGCGCCAGCGAGAAGATCGCCGTCAGCGACATCATGGGCGTGAAGGAGATGGCACCGCATCTCGTCGATGGCTATGCGAGCGGCCTGCCGCGCGTGTTCGTGCAGGTGCAGAACGGTTGCGATCATCGCTGCACCTTCTGCATCATCCCGTTCGGCCGCGGCAATTCGCGCTCGGTGCCGATGGGCGCGGTGGTCGAGCAGGTGCGCACCCTGGTCGAGCGCGGCCATGCCGAGATCGTGCTGACCGGCGTCGATCTCACCAGCTATGGTGCGGACCTGCCCGGCGCGCCCAGGCTCGGCAGGCTGACCAAGCAGATCCTGCGCCATGTGCCCGAGCTCAAGCGCCTGCGCATCTCCTCGATCGATTCGATCGAGGCGGATGACGACCTGCTCGATGCCATCGCGGAGGATGCGCGCCTGATGCCGCACCTGCACCTGTCGCTGCAGTCGGGCGATGACATGATCCTGAAGCGCATGAAGCGGCGGCATTCGCGGCAGGATGCGATTGGCTTCTGCGAGCAGGTCCGCCGCCTGCGCCCCGATGTCGTCTTCGGCGCCGACATCATCGCGGGCTTCCCGACCGAGACCGAGCACATGTTCTCGCGCTCGCTCGACCTCGTCGAGCAATGCGGCCTGACCTTCCTGCACGTCTTCCCTTATTCGCCGCGGCCCGGCACGCCGGCCGCGCGGATGCCGCAGGTGGCGGGGCCGGTCATTAAAGAGCGTGCGAAGCGGCTGCGCGCGGTAGGAGAGGCGGCGCTGCAGCAGCGCCTGCAAGCCGAGATCGGCACGATGCGCGAGGTGCTGATCGAGAGCGAGGGGCAGGGCCGCACGGAGCATTATCTGCCGGTGGCGATTGCGGGCGAGCGGGTGGGAAGCATCGTGCCACGATTGATTGCCGGCGTTGATGGCGAGCGGCTCACCACATAGTCGGTGTCGTCGCCCGGCTTGACCGGGCGCCCCAGTACACCGCGGCTTATCCGTACCCACCAACGTCTCTGGAATACTGGATCCCCCGCCTTCGCGGGGGATGACACCGTGGAGTGGTGCGCAGAGGACCTTAAAAAGTTTACGACGCCCTGACCTGCCAGAATCGCAGCGTCCGCTTGGCGTTCTCCGCCGTCATCCTCACAAAATGCCCCTGTGTCCTCGCGATGTCCGCGGGCTTCATCGCGCCTGTGGCGAAGCGGCATTCGAGCACGGCCTTGGTCGTTTCCCAGCTGAGCTGTGCGGCCTTGCACGGCACCAGCAGGCCGTCCTCGCGCAGACTCTGCATCAGCGGACGGATCACCTCGACCGTCGACCCCGACAACGCCGCCAGCGCCGCCACCGTCTCCTCATAGCGCCGCTGTCTGGCGAAGCCGAGCAACGTCGCCTCGTTGAGCTGGCCGGTAGCCTTCAGGCCGGCAATGGCGCGCTTGGCACCCTCGAAATCGCGCACCGCCGACATTTCGCGCTCGGCGCCGATGGTGACGGCGGCGATCGCGCTCTGGATCTCCTCGAACAGATGCGGCGGGGCGCGCGACAACAGGCGGGTGCGCACGGCGTCCGTCGCCGAGCGCAGCAATTGGCGACGCAGCTCCGAGGGCAAGTCGACGCGGACGCCGACGCTGACCGCGAGCTCCGGATCGCTTTCGGCCTGGCCGACGATGATGGCAAATCCCTTTGCGGAGACGCGGGCGCCGGGATTGGCGGCGAGCCGCCGGCTGACGTTGGAATAGCGGCGCGCCAGCAGCGCGTCGGTGACGATCTCCTTCAGCCACCAGCGGCCGGCGACCGCGAGCAGATGCGGCTCGCCCTTAGCTGATGCGATCTTCACCAGCTCGCCGTCATCGAGGCGCGCAGATTCCTGCAGCACGGGGCCGGCGATGCGGATCTCGTCATTGTTGGCGAGGCGGCGGATCACCGACGGCGGCGCCTGCGCGATCGGCGCCAGCTGCGCGCTGATCTCGGCCAGCGCCACGCGCGCTGCCACATCGGCGATGGCGCGCAGCTCGATGGTGCCGATCAGGCGCTCGAGCACGTCGTCGAACAGCGCGATCTGCTCGTCGTCGAAATTGCCGGCGGAGGAAAGGAACAGCTCGGTGACGCGCCTGGCCGTCTCCAGGCCCTTTTCCGGCGAGCCGATCCGCAGTGCGGATTCGACCTCGTCGATGATCGATAGCCCGTCCCTGGTCATCACGCGCGGCTCGTCCTGAGCGGTTACGGAAGCTTGTTCTAAGCAACCGTTATCATTAGAGGCGAGCGCTGAAGGTTTCGTAAACCATGGTCGGGATGCGGTCGTTGAGCGAGATGCCGCCACGAATGCGGTGCGCTCCCTCCCCCGCCTGCGGGGAGGGCTGGGGAGAGGGTGTCTCCACAACGGGACAATCCCCTAGAGGATAGAACCCTCACCCGCGCCTTCGGCGCGACCTCTCCCGCAAGCGGGAGCGGTGAACGGCACCTACTCCCCGTTCCACCCGCAGGCCCGAAGCTTCTCATGCATATGCGGCGGGGCCGGCGCCACGACGCGGACGGGCTCCTTGTTCCGGGAGATCGGCACCACGATCTCGCGCGAATGCAGGTGCAGGCGCGGCTCGCCGAAGCGCGGACCGTTGCCGTAAATGTTATCGCCGAAGATCGGCCAGCCGCTCGCGGCCGCATGTACCCGCAATTGATGGGTCCGGCCGGTCACCGGTTCCATGGCAAGCCAGGTGAAACCGTCGCCCCGGCCCATCACCTTCCAGTTCGTAATCGCCTTCTGGCCTTCGGGATCCGGTTTCTGCCACCAGCCGCGCTCGGCATTGAGCCGGCCGAGCGGCATGTCGATGGTGCCTTCATCCTCGGCAGGCCCGCCCTCGACCACGGTCCAGTACGTCTTGCCGATCTTGCCGTGCTTGAACAAAAGGCCCAGCGATGCCGTCGCCTTGCGGTGGCGGCCGAGCACGAGGCAGCCCGAGGTGTCCTTGTCCAGCCGGTGGGCCAGCACCGGCGGCCGCGGCAGGCCGAAACGCAGCGCATCGAAGCAATCCTCCAGATTAGGGCCGCCCTTCGGGCCGCGATGCACCGGCAGGCCGGCAGGCTTGTCGATGACCAGCATCAGGCCGTCGCGATGGAGCACGCGGGCCAAGATCTCATCGGCGGTCAATTGGGGAACATCGAGCAATCGCAGGACTTTCGGTCAAGGCTTTCGTTTACGGGCCGGAACGGCTAACACGCCACCATGAACGATACCACCTCCGAGACCCCCAAGCTGAGCTGGTGGCGCCGCCTGTCCAACGGGCTGAAGCGCACCTCGTCCTCGCTCGGGACCGCGGTCGCCGACCTCGTCACCAAGCGCAAGCTCGACCGCGCCATGCTCGACGACATCGAGGACGTGCTGCTGCGCGCCGACCTCGGCACGTCAGTCGCGGTGCGCATTGCCGATGCCGTCGGCACCGGCCGCTACGACAAGGCGATCTCGGCGGACGAGGTCAAGGACGTCGTCGCCACCGAGGTCGAGAAGGTGCTGTCGCCGGTGGCAAAACCGCTCGTGATCGATGCGGCCAAGAAGCCGTTCGTCATTCTCGTCGTCGGCGTCAACGGTTCCGGCAAGACCACCACGATCGGCAAGCTGTCGCAGAAATTCGCCTCCGAAGGCCGCAAGGTGATGCTGGCCGCCGGCGACACGTTTCGCGCCGCCGCCATCGAGCAGCTCAAGGTCTGGGGCGAGCGGACGAAGACGCCCGTCATCGCAGGTGCGCAGGGCTCGGATTCCGCAAGCCTCGCCTTCAACGCGCTCACCGCGGCGAAGGAGCAGGCGATTGACGTGCTGCTGATCGACACCGCCGGCCGCTTGCAGAACAAGGCCGAGCTGATGAACGAGCTCGAGAAGGTCGTGCGCGTGATCCGCAAGGTGGATGACACTGCGCCGCATGCCGTGCTGCTGGTGCTGGATGCGACCGTCGGCCAGAATGCGCTGTCGCAGGTCGAGGCCTTCCATCGCACCGCCGGGGTCACCGGCCTCGTGATGACCAAGCTCGACGGCACCGCGCGCGGCGGCATCCTGGTGGCGCTCGCGGAGAAGTTCAAGCTGCCGGTGCACTTCATCGGCGTCGGCGAAGGCGTCGACGATCTCGCGCCCTTCACCGCGCGCGACTTCGCCCGCGCCATCGCCGGAATCGAATAGCGTCATCCTTCGAGACGCCGCTTGCGCGGCTCCTCAGGATGAGGTCGTGCCACACATGAGGTCCTCATCCTGAGGAGACCGCGAAGCGGTCGTCTCGAAGGATGGGAGATACGGAAGAGAGAATGGACAAGACCCAGCCGCATCCGCTGTTCAAGCTCGCGACCGAGCTCGGTCCGCTGCTCGTGTTCTTCTTCGTCAACGCGAAGTTCAATCTGTTCGCGGCGACTGGCGCCTTCATGGTGGCCATCGCGGTCGCGATGGCCGCCTCCTACATTGTGACGCGCCACATCCCGATCATGGCGATCGTCACGGGCGTGATCGTGCTGGTGTTCGGCACGCTGACCCTGGTGCTGCACGACGAGACCTTCATCAAGGTCAAGCCGACCATCATCTACGGCCTGTTCGCCGCGATCCTCGGCGGCGGCCTGTTGTTCGGCCGCTCCTTCATCGCCGTCATGTTCGACCAGGTTTTCAACCTGACGCCGCAGGGCTGGCGCATCCTCACCTTGCGCTGGGCGCTGTTCTTCGCCGGAATGGCGGTGCTGAACGAGATCGTCTGGCGCACCCAGAGCACGGATTTCTGGGTGAACTTCAAGGTATTCGGCGTCACTCCGATCACGATGATCTTCGCCATCGCCCAGATGCCGCTGACCAAGCGCTATCATCTCGCTCCGGTCTCGCTGGAGAGAAGCGAGGCCGAGGCGGGGGATGTGAGCAAGGGATAGGCGAAGGACAGGCGAAGCGCCGCTCCACATACCGCTGTCATGCCCCGGCTTGACCGGGGCATCCAGTACGCCGCAGCTTCTCCGTATACGCTGGCGTCTCTGGAATACTGGATCGCCCGATCAAGTCGGGCGATGACAGTTGAGCGTGTGGTACGAGCGCGGCATCAGCTTCCTGCCTTCAGCGCCTTCTCCAGCTCCGGCATCAGCACGGCCTTGAGATTTTGCGGCGTGATCGGCCCGACCAGCTTGTAGACGATGGTGCCCTCGCGCCCGACGACGAAGGTCTCCGGCACGCCATAGACGCCCCATTCGATCGAGGCGCGGCCGTTGGCGTCCACGCCGACATGGCCGAACGGGTTGCCGTAGCGGCCGAGGAAGCGCCGCGCATTGTCGGCGGCGTCCTTGTAGTTGATGCCGACCAGCTGGAAGCGCTTGTCCTTTGCCATTTCGGTCAAAAGCGGCGCTTCGTCATGGCACGGCACGCACCAGGACGCCCAGACGTTGACGAGGCTGACCTTGCCCTTGAAGGCGGCGGGATCGAGTCCCGGCACCTGCGTGCCGTTGTCCTGCAGCCCCTGGAGCGGCGGCAGCACGGTCTGCGGTGCGGGCCGGCCGATCAGCGCCGAGGGAATCCGCGAGGGATCGCCGCTGCCGAGCCGGAACCAGAACAAAAGCGCCAGGCCGATGAAGACGATCAGCGGCAGCACCACCAGGAAGGTGCGGCGCTGCTGCGGAGCGGAGGCAGGTTGATCGCTCATCGCGGCTCCGTCGCGCTGCGGCCCGACCGGCGGGTGATGCCGCGCTGTTCCAGCTCGCGTAGGCGCTGCGTCTGGCTGCGATAATCGAGCATGACCCAGCCGATCAGGATCGCAACCACGAGGGCGACAGCTGCGTAAGACGCCACGATGAAAGAGGCATAAGGACCGAGCGACATCGTCATGCAGCCCCAGCTTCTTTTGACGCGTTTTCTACTCCGCTCGAGAACGCCATGCGACTGGCCTGCATCATCTGCAGCGAGCGGACACGGCGGCGCAAAATCTCGTTGCGCATCGCGGCCAGATGCAGCGTGACGAACAGCAGCGTGAAGGCGAGCGCCATCACCAGCAGCGGAATCAGGAACGACTTGTCCAGCGCCGAGCCGCCCATGCGCATCACCGAGGCGGGCTGGTGCAGCGTGTTCCACCAATCGACCGAGAACTTGATGATCGGCAGGTTGATCGCGCCGACCAGGGTCAGCACCGCGGCGGCGCGCGCCGCACGCGAGGGATCGTCGACGGCGCGCCACAGCGCCATCAGGCCCAGATACATCAGGAACAGGATCAGCACCGAGGTCAGCCGCGCGTCCCACTCCCAATAGGTGCCCCACATCGGCCGGCCCCAGAGCGAGCCCGTGAGCAACGCGAGGAAGGTGAAGGCGGCGCCGATCGGAGCTGCGGCCTTGGCGGCGACGTCGGCGAGCGGATGCCGCCACACCAGCGTGCCCAACGATGCGATGCTCATCACGCCCCACACGAACATCGACAGCCAGGCATTGGGCACGTGGACGAACATGATCTTGACGGTCGCGCCCTGCTGATAGTCGTCGGGCGCGAGCGCAGCTTGATAGAGACCGATCGTGAGCAGGATGATTGTCGCGGCCGCCAGCCACGGCAACATCCGCGCTGTCAGCGCGAGGAACCGCGTGGGGTTGGCGAGGTCGATCAGCGTCATGGTATCCTGATAATCACCGGGGGCCGCTCAGGCAATCAACACGAAAGCCCGTCGCGAAAGTTGATCGGGGTCAAGGTCGGCCCGGTCCATTTCAATCGAGACCATGCCGCAGGCTCGCTGCGGCCGCGAACGGGCCGATCACGAGGCTGACCAGCGACAGCGCGCACAGGATCGAGAACGGCGCGCCGAAGGTCATCGGGCCGACGATCACCGCCTGCGAGGCCGCAACCCCGAAAATCAGCACGGGAATTGACAGCGGCAGCACCAGCACCGCCATCAACAGCCCGCCGCGATGCAGCGTCACCGCCAGCGCCGCGCCGATCATGCCGGTGAAGGTCAGCGCCGGAGTGCCCGCTAGCAACGTCAGCGCCACCGCAGCCGTGGCGATCATGTCGAGGTTGAGCAACAGGCCGAGCACGGGGGTTGCGACAATCAGCGGCAGGCCGGCGGCGAGCCAATGCGCCAGCGCCTTGGCGGCGCAGGCGAGTTCCAGCGGCGTCCGGCTCATCGTGATCAGGTCGAGCGAGCCGTCCTCATGGTCGGCCATGAACAGCCGGTCGAGGGTCAGCAGGCTGGCTAGGAGGGCGCCGAGCCAGAGGATCGCAGGTCCCAGCCGCGACAGCAGCGCCAGATCCGGCCCGACCGCGAACGGCATCAGCACCACCACGGTCAGAAAGAACAAGACGCCAATCAAGGCTCCGCCGCCGACGCGGAGCGCGATGCGGATGTCCCGGCGGACGAGGGCGGCAAGGGCGGTCATGGGGGGCTCCCCTTGTGCCTCAAGAGCGGGAGAGGCAAGGGAGCCCGCGGCGGCGCCTGGGTGCCGGGCCCGAGATGGATCGCTGCGGCAAGCTGAAGGGAGTCAACGGAGCGGGCGGCGCCCGGCCGCTCGGAAAGCTGAGGGTCGGCTCGCATCACGCCACTCCCCCGATCCGCAGCTCCCGCGATTCGATCCCGAGCGGGGCATGCGTCGCCGCGACGATCATGCCGCCGGCGGCCAGATGCTCGCGCATCAGGCCCGCGAACATGTCCTGACCGGCGACATCAAGCGCATTGGTCGGCTCGTCCAAGAGCCAGACCGGGCGGCGGACGGTCAGCAGCCGCGCCAGCGACAGCCGGCGGCGCTGTCCCGCGGACAGGAATCCGGCGGGCAGATGGGTGGCGTGGTCGAGGCCCACCTTGGCGAGGCTCTCGGCCGCGTCGAAACGCTCCCCGCCGAGAAAATCGGCCCAAAACGCCAGGTTCTCGGCCACGCTCAGCGCCGGCTTCAGGGCATCGCGATGGCCCAGATAGTGGCACTGCTCCGCCAGGGTCAGCTCGCCATCGCCCCCCTTCAGCGTGATCGTCCCGCCGGCCGGAACGAGCAGGCCCGCGATCAGCCGCAGCAGCGAGGTCTTGCCTGATCCATTGCGCCCCATCACCGCGACGGCCTCGCCCGACCCGGCCGCGAAATCGAGCCCGGCGAACACCTCGCGCCCGCCCCGCACGCATCTCAGCCCGTGACCTGACAGCCGCATGTCGCCTTGGTTCAGTCCGTTCACAGCCGGGCCTCAGGAAATCTTGGGGTAGCGCATGGGAATTTTTGGCTCGCGAATTGCTGCGGCACGATAGTGGCTGTGGCGGCGCGGTTAGAAAGCTTCTATAAGCCCGGAACTACTTGATGCAGCAACTCAACCTGCCCCTGCAAGCGGCCCAGCCTGATGCGCTGACGGTGTTAAAATACCCTGCCGCGTATAACTAGCAATTGGGATCTCCTACATGACCTCGCTCGACAGCTTCAAATGCAAAAAGACTCTCAAGGTCGGCGCCAAGACCTATGTCTATTACAGCCTGCCCACCGCCGAGAAGAATGGTCTGAAGGGAATTTCGAAACTTCCCTATTCGATGAAGGTCCTGCTCGAGAATTTGCTGCGCAACGAGGACGGCCGCTCGGTCAAGAAGGAAGACATCGTCGCGGTCTCGAAATGGCTGCGCAAGAAGTCGCTGGAGCATGAGATCGCCTTCCGCCCGGCGCGGGTGCTGATGCAGGACTTCACCGGCGTGCCCGCGGTGGTCGATCTTGCCGCGATGCGCAACGCGATGCAGAAGCTCGGCGGCGAGCCTGAGAAGATCAACCCCTTGGTGCCCGTCGACCTCGTCATCGACCACTCTGTGATCGTGAACTTCTTCGGCGACAACAAGGCCTTCGGCAAGAACGTCACCGAGGAATACAAGCAGAACCAGGAGCGCTACGAGTTCCTGAAGTGGGGCCAGAAGGCGTTCTCGAACTTCTCCGTCGTGCCGCCCGGCACCGGCATCTGCCACCAGGTCAATCTCGAATATCTGGCCCAGACGGTCTGGACCAAGAAGGAGAAGATGACCGTCGGCAAGAAGACCGGCACCTTCGAGGTGGCCTATCCCGATTCGCTGGTCGGCACCGATTCGCACACCACCATGGTCAACGGACTTGCCGTGCTCGGCTGGGGCGTCGGCGGCATCGAGGCGGAAGCCTGCATGCTCGGCCAGCCGCTGTCGATGCTGCTGCCCAACGTCGTCGGCTTCAAGCTGAAGGGCGCGCTGAAGGAGGGCGTCACCGCGACCGACCTCGTGCTCACCGTGACGCAGATGCTGCGCAAGCTCGGCGTGGTCGGCAAGTTCGTCGAGTTCTTCGGCCCTGGCCTCGACCACCTCTCGGTCGCCGACAAGGCGACGATCGCCAACATGGCGCCCGAATACGGCGCGACCTGCGGCTTCTTCCCGGTCGATGCCGCCGCGCTCGATTATCTCAAGACCTCCGGCCGTGCCTCGGCCCGCGTCGCGCTGGTGCAGGCCTATGCCAAGGCCCAGGGCCTGTTCCGCACCGCCAAGTCGCCCGACCCCGTGTTCACGGAGACGCTGACCCTCGACCTCGGCGACGTCGTGCCGTCGATGGCCGGCCCGAAGCGTCCCGAAGGCCGCATCGCGCTGCCGACCGTCGCCGACGGCTTCTCGCTCGCGCTTGCCAGCGAGTACAAGAAGGCCGAGGAGCCGGCCAAGCGCTTCCCCGTGGAAGGCAAGAACTTCGACATCGGCCATGGCGACGTTGTGATCGCCGCCATTACCTCCTGCACCAACACCTCGAACCCGAGCGTGCTCATCGGCGCCGGCTTGCTCGCGCGCAATGCGGCTGCGAAGGGCCTCAAGGCCAAGCCGTGGGTGAAGACCTCGCTCGCCCCGGGCAGCCAAGTGGTCGCGGAATATCTCGCCAATTCCGGTCTGCAGCCCGATCTCGACAAGGTCGGATTCAACCTGGTCGGCTTCGGCTGCACCACCTGCATCGGCAATTCCGGTCCGCTGCCCGAGGAGATCTCGAAGTCGATCAACGACAACGGCGTCGTCGCGGCCGCCGTGCTCTCCGGCAACCGCAACTTCGAAGGCCGCGTCTCGCCGGATGTGCAGGCGAACTATTTGGCCTCGCCGCCGCTGGTGGTCGCCTACGCGCTCGCGGGCAGCGTCACCAAGAACCTCGCCACCGAGCCGCTCGGCGAGGGCAAGGACGGCAAGCCGGTGTACCTGAAGGACATCTGGCCGACGACCAAGGAGATCAACGCCTTCATGAAGAAGTTCGTGACCGCGTCGATCTTCAAGAAGAAGTACGCCGACGTGTTCAAGGGCGACACCAACTGGCGCAAGATCAAGACGGTCGAGAGCGAGACCTATCGCTGGAACATGTCTTCGACCTATGTGCAGAACCCGCCCTACTTCGAAGGCATGAAGAAGGAGCCGGAGCCGGTCACCGACATCGTCGAGGCGCGCATCCTCGCCATGTTCGGCGACAAGATCACCACCGACCACATCTCGCCGGCCGGCTCGATCAAGCTCACCTCGCCCGCCGGCAAATATCTCAGCGAACACCAGGTGCGTCCGGCCGACTTCAACCAGTACGGCACGCGCCGCGGCAACCATGAAGTCATGATGCGCGGCACCTTCGCCAACATCCGCATCAAGAATTTCATGCTGAAGGGCGCGGACGGAAACATCCCCGAGGGCGGCCTGACCAAGCACTGGCCCGACGGCGAGCAGATGTCGATCTACGACGCCGCGATGAAGTACCAGGAAGAGAAGGTGCCGCTGGTGGTGTTCGCCGGTGCCGAGTACGGCAACGGCTCCTCGCGCGACTGGGCCGCCAAGGGCACGCGCCTGCTCGGCGTGCGCGCCGTGATCTGCCAGAGCTTCGAGCGCATCCATCGCTCCAACCTGGTCGGCATGGGCGTGCTGCCGCTGACCTTCGAGGAAGGCACCTCCTGGCAGTCGCTTGGGCTGAAGGGCGACGAGAAGGTGACCATCCGCGGCCTCGTCGGCGACCTCAAGCCGCGCCAGAAGCTGACCGCGGAGATCGTCTCCGGCGACGGTTCGCTGCAGCGCGTTTCGCTGCTCTGCCGCATCGATACGCTGGACGAGCTCGACTACTACCGTAACGGCGGCATCCTGCACTACGTGCTGCGCAAGCTCGCGGCGTAAACGCGGATTTGTGAATGATGGCTCACTGCGAAGTGAGTAGAAGCCTTAACGAAGGCGGCCTATCAAAGGCCGCCTTCGCGCGTTTGCGGTACGCTTCAGATGGGCCCGCCCGGCGGAAAACCTCCCTTTGGACGGTGGCCCGGATGGATGAATGTACCGCGCCCCGTAAGACTACGGTGACCATCCGGCGATAAGATTTCCCCCTGAGAGCAACGGTGTGCGGCGTTCGACATGACGACAATGACGGCTTCCCATCTGATTCCACGTTGGTCCGGCGCCCTCTGGTCGGGAGCTCTCGGCATATGTGCGATCATCGCCGTCATTCGTCCTGCCCAGGCTGAACCCCGCGCCGTCGTCGAATTGTTCACCTCGCAGGGCTGCTCCTCCTGCCCGCCCGCCGATCAGATCATCGGCGATCTCTCCAAGGACCCCTCCGTGATCGCGCTGAGCATGCCGATCGATTACTGGGACTATCTCGGCTGGAAGGACACGCTGGCGGATTCGCGCTTCTCTGCACGGCAGCGTGCCTATTCGCGCATGCGCGGCGACCGCGAGGTCTACACGCCGCAGGTCGTGGTCAACGGCTCCACCCATGTCATCGGCAGCGATCGCGCCGGCATCGAGAACGCGATCGGCAAGACCGACAAGGGCACCGGCGTGATGAGCGTGCCGGTGACGATGTCGCTCTCGGGCAAGCAGATCAACGTCTCGGTCGCCGCCAGCAAGGAGCCCGCGGTCTCGCGCGGCGAGGTCTGGATCTGCTCGATCGCCAAGTCGGTGCCGATCGCGATCACCCGCGGCGAGAACAAGGGACAGCAGGTCACCTATCACAACGTGGTGCGTAGCCTGCTCAAGGTCGGCGACTGGACCGGCCGCCCGGAGAGCTGGACGGTGCCGATCGAGAACCTCACGCGCGACGGCGTCGACGGCGCAGTGGTCTACGTCCAGGACGGCAGCCGCGAGCGACCGGGCCCGATGCTGGGTGCGGCGTACACGTCGCTGCATTGAAGCGCAGATCTTCTTGAGACATCAGTCTCTCGTCATTCCGGGGCGCGCCACTTGGCGCGAGCCCGGAATCCATCAATCCCATTATCCGAGCTGAGAAATGGATTCCGGGCTCGCGCTTCGCGCGCCCCGGAATGACGGGCGCCGGAAACATCCCGGCACAAACAAAAAAGGACCAACTTGCGTTGGCCCTCCTTGTCGTGCGTACAGACCCGATCCTGTTCGACCCCGGGGGGCTGGGGGCTGAGGAATCCGGAACCGAAAGGACCGGGTCAACGCACGTCACCCTTTTCGCAGTGCAGGGCGGCAGGCGGTTGGCGGAAAAGCGGCGATACTATGATTCCTGCTAACGATCCCGTGACGGTTTGCCGCGACGGAGTTCCACCCTTGCGTGTGCCCTGTTGGACGCCGATTCGATGGGGCGAGCCCCTTGCGATGCGGAACGGTTGGCGCAATCATGCAATTGTCACGAACGCGGTTCCGGGGACGATCTTGGCGGACGCGGGTCATAGCCGTGCGATGAGGAGGCGCTTCCCATGAGTCTGACGTCGGAGGATGCCGACCCGAGCGAGCAGCGCGCGGCGGCGCGTCCTGCCGCGGTGCATGCGCAGCCGAACCGGGTGACGTTCAACCGGATCGAGTTGCACCGGATTCTCAATCTCTACGGCCGCATGGTCGCTGACGGCGAGTGGCGCGATTATGCCATCGACTTCCTGAAGGACCGCGCCGTGTTCTCGGTCTATCGCCGCGCCTCGGAAGTGCCGATCTATCGCATCGAGAAGGACCCGCGCCTGGCGCGCAAGCAGGGCATGTACAGCGTGATCTCGGCGACCGGCCTGATCCTGCGCCGCGGCCACGAGCTCGAGCGGGTGCTGCTGGTGATCGATCGCAAACTGGCGGTGGTGTAGACGAACGAACGGTGCCGTAGGGTGGGCAAAGGCGCGTAGCGCCGTGCCCACGCGCTTTCTCTAGTGCGGCGAACGGTGGGCACGCTTCGCTTTGCCCACCCTACGACATCTACTTTGTCGGCACCGTGCTTGCGCCCTCGCCGAGGTCGCGTTGCATCATCACGGTGTCCAGCCAGCGGCCGAATTTCAGCCCGACACTGGGATGCGTGCCGATCATCTTGAAGCCGCACCTCGTGTGCACGCCGATCGATCCGGTATTGGCGGAATCGCCGATGACAGCGATCATCTGACGGAAGCCGCGCGCCTCGCATTCGGCGATCAGCCGTTCCAGCAGCATTGACCCGACGCCGCGGCGGTGGAAGGACGGATCGAGATAGATCGAGTTCTCCACCGTGAAGCGATAGGCCGGCCGCGGCCGGTAGGCGCCGGCATAGGCATAGCCGGCCACGCGCCCGTCCAGCATGGCGACGAAATAGGGATAGCCGCCGTCGATCAGCGCGCGATAGCGGCGCGTCATTTCGGTGAGGTCGGGCGGCTCCAGCTCGAATGTCGCCGTGCCCTCGCGGACGGCCTGCTGGTAGATGGCGGTGACGGCGGGAAGGTCGGCCTCGGTGGTGGGCCTGATATCGGGTGCGGACATGGGGGAAGGATAGAGCCTTCGTCCGACTGCTGGAAGGGGTTCCGCCGCCTCCGCAGCGTCATTGCGAGCGCAGCGAAGCAATCCAGAAATGCATCCGCGGAGGGACTCTGGATTGCTTCGTCGCATCAGAGCAAAATTGCTGCGCAATTTTGTCGCGAGCTCCTCGCAATGACGAGGAGAGCCCGTACCCCCAAACGAAAACCCCGGCCTTTCGGCCGGGGTTCGTGTCCGTTCTCTCGTCTCAGAGCTTACTCGCGCTGGCCGAGGAGCTGCAGCAGCAGCGTGAACAGGTTGATGAAGTTCAGGTACAGCGACAGTGCGCCGGTGATGGCCGAACGCTCTGCGACTTCACCGCCGGCCGAGGCATAGCCGTAGATATAGTCGTTCTTCAGCCGCTGGGTATCCCAGGCGGTCAGGCCCGAGAACACCAGCACGCCGACCACCGACACGATGAACTGCAGCATCGAGCTGGCCAGGAACAGGTTCACCAGGCTGGCGAGAACGATGCCGATCAGGCCCATGAACAGGAACGAGCCCATGCCGGTCAGGTCACGCTTGGTGGTGTAGCCGTAGAGGCTCAGCGCACCGAAGGTCGCCGCGGTGATGAAGAACACCCGCACGATCGAGGTGTGCGTGAACACCAGGAAGATCGACGACAGCGAGATGCCCATCAGCGCCGCGAACACCCAGAACAGGATCTGGGCGGTCGAGGGGGCCAGACGGTTGATGCCCGCCGAGATCACGAACACCATCGCGAGCGGCGCTAGGATGAACAGCCACTTCAGGGGGCTGACGAACATGGCGTAGCCGAACGGCGTCAGGAACACCTTGCCGACGCGAACGGCGTCCGCCGTCGGAACGTCGGTCACGGCGGCCATGTAGACGCCGAGCGCGGCAAGGCCGGTGATGGCCAGGCCAATGGTCATGTAGTTGTAGATGCGCAGCATATAGGCGCGCAGGCCGGCATCGACCGTCGCGGCGTCAACACGCCCGGCGGCCCTGCCGAAAGGAGAAGCGTAGTTACGGTCTAGGTCCGACATGGTCGAATTCCCGTTGGTTGGTCCGGTCCGGCACGAGGGTCGCCATGCCGCCGGTTCGTCAAATTCTATCTCGGAGACCGCTGCCAGCCGATTTAATTTTGGCTCACAATCGGGACTCCGAACCCATCCGATATGTGGGAAACTAACACATTCGCCGCAACCTTCCACGCGCGGCTGAATGTCGCCCTCGGCGTCAATCCTGACGCGAAGCTGACGGGGGTAGCGTGGTTAATCGCGGAAACCGGGCCGATTCCGGGCAGCTCGATCCGCCGCTACATTTTGTCACAAATTTCGCAACACCGTCGCGGGCTTTTTGTTCAATGCCAGCAGCGTGCCGGCAAGCCCGAGCCCGACGGTCACGACCAGCGCGGCGGCGACCACGCCGGCGGCGCTGCCGGCCTGCCAGACGAAGCTCAGCGTCATCAGCCGCGTCACGATCAGCCAGGCCGCGATGCTGCCCGCGATCACCCCGAACACCGCGGTAGCAAGGCCGATCAGGAGGTATTCGAGGGCATAGGCGCCGAGCAGCCGCAGCCGCGTCGCGCCCAGGGTCTTCAGGATAACCGCGTCATAGACCCGGTGGCGGTGGCCGGCGGCGAGCGCCCCGCCCAGCACCAGGATCGCCGAGATCAGCGTCACGGCGCTGGCGCCGCGGATCGCCAGGGCCAGATTGGTCACCACGGAGCCGACCGTCTCCATCACCTCGCGCACGCGCACACTGGTCACCATCGGATAGGCGTCGGCGACCTCCTTGATGATCTTGCCGTCGCCCGCCTTTCCGCCCGCTTCCGTCAGCGTCGCGATATGGGTGTGCGGCGCGCCCTTGAAGGCGTTGGGCGAGAACACCAGGACGAAATTGATGCCGAGACCCTGCCAGTCGATCGTGCGCAGATTGCTGATCTTGGCCGGGATGTCGCGGCCGAGCACGTTGACCACCACCTCGTCGCCGAGCTTGAGGCCGAGCCCGTCGGCGATCTTCTTCTCCAACGAGACCAGCGGCGGGCCGGAATAATCAGCGCGCCACCATTCGCCCTCGACCACCTTGGAGCCCTTCGGCAGCTCGGCGGTGTAGGTCAGGCCGCGATCGCTCTGCAGCACCCATTCGGAATCCGTGGTCGGCTTGAGCTCCTCGGCGCGCACCCCGCGCGCGGCGACGATGCGTCCGCGCAGCATCGGCACGTCCTCGATCCTGGCGCCGGGGGCGATCTGGCGCAGATAGCCATCGAACTGCTCGGCCTGCGCGCTCGGAATGTCGATGAAGAAGAACGATGGCGCCTGGTCGGGGAGCGCCGCCAGGAACTGCCGGCGCAGATTGCCGTCGATCTGGGTGATGGTGACGAGCACGGCGAGCCCGAGTCCCAGCGACAGCACGACGGACGGCGTCAGCGCGCCCGGCCGGTGGATGTTGGCGATCGCAAGCCGCAGCATCGGCAGCCGCGTCCGTGGCAGCCGTCGCGCGATTGTCATCAGCAGGGCGGCGATGCCGCGCAGCAAGGCGAACACGACCACTGAGGAGGCCACGAACACCGCGGCGATGCGCCTGTCGAACGACAGGCCGATCACGACCGCGATGAGGAGTGCGATCACGACGGCCATGAACACGAGATAGCTCGCGCGTGGCCGGTGCCATTCGGAGCTGATGGTGTCGCGGAACAGCGCGGCCACCGGCACGTCGTGCACGCGCGCGAGCGGCCACAGGCCGAAGGCGAGCGCGGTGAGGAGGCCGTAGAGAAAGGACAGCGCGAGCTCGTCGGTGTGCACGGCCGGCACCACCGGCAGCGGCAACAGCTTGCCGAACAGGCCAACGATCGCAAAGGGCATCGCGGCGCCGAGCGCCAGGCCGATCACGGAGCCGATCGCGGCCAGCAGGACCACTTGCGCCAGATAGATGCCGAACACGTCCCGGCCGGTGGCCCCGACGGCCTTGAAGGCAGCGATCACCTCGAGCTTGCGGTCGATGTGACTCTTGACGGCATTGGCGACGCCGACGCCGCCGACCAGCAGCGCGGCAAGGCCGACTAGGGTCAGGAACTGCGTGAAGCGGTTGATGTTGCGCTCGAGCTGCGGCGAGGCATTGGAGCGGCTGCGGATCTCCCAGCCGGCCTGCGGCGCGGCGCTGCGCGCATCCGCGATGAAGGCTCCGGTGGCGCGCTCGTTGTTCGCGGCCTCCGGCAGCTTGACCCGGTAGACCCAACGCACCAAGCTGCCGGGCTGGATCAGGCCGGTGGCGCGCAAGGCCGCCTCGCTGATCAGAAAGCGGGGCCCGAAGCCGATGCCGCCGGCGAGCTTGTCGGGCTCGGCCTCGACGGTGGAGCGGATCTGGAACGTTGCGGACCCGATCGTGACGCGGTCGCCGGTCTTGAGAGAAAGCCGCGCCAGCAGCGTCGGATCGGCGGCAGCGCCGAACGCGCCGTCACGTTCCGCGAGCAGATCGGACATCTCCAGCTGCGGCGCAAGCTTCAACTTGCCGAGCATCGGATAGGTGTTGTCGACCGCCTTCATCTCGACCAGCGCCAGCTTGCCGTCAGCCGAACGCGCCATGCCGCGCAAGGTCGCAGCCGCCGACAGCGTGCCGCGCGAACGCAGGAACGCGACCTCTTCCGGCTTGGCCTCGCGCTGGAACAGCACGAAGGAGACGTCGCCGCCGAGCAGCGTGCGGCCCTCGCGCGCCAGACCGTCGCTCAGGCTCGCCGACACCGAGCCGACGCCGGCAATCGCCATCACGCCGAGCGCGATGCAGGCGATGAAGACGTAGAAGCCGCGCAGGCCGCCGCGCAATTCGCGCAAGGCGTAGCGCAGCGACAGCGCAACGGCGTTCGGCTTCGCGAACGATTCGGCCACGGCGCTCATGCGGGCGCAGACTGCGTGTCGATGCGCCCGGAGCGCAGGCGGATGACGCGATCGCAGCGATGCGCGAGC
Source organism: Bradyrhizobium sp. USDA 223 (assembly GCF_044909005.1). NCBI lineage: Bacteria > Pseudomonadati > Pseudomonadota > Alphaproteobacteria > Hyphomicrobiales > Nitrobacteraceae > Bradyrhizobium > Bradyrhizobium sp. USDA 223. The sequence continues at coordinate 6,357,667 of NZ_JBIYDR010000001.1, read as the reverse complement.
GAGGAATCGTGCGTCACCAGCACCAAGGTCATGCCGCGCTCGGCATGTTTGCTGAACAGGAGATCGACGATCTGCTTTCCGGTTGCTTCGTCGAGATTGCCGGTCGGCTCGTCGGCGACGAGGATCGCGGGATCGGGTGCCAGCGCGCGGGCGAGCGCGACGCGCTGCTGCTCGCCGCCGGAGAGCTGGGTCGGATAATGATGCAGGCGGTCACCGAGCCCGACCGATTGCAGCTCCTCTGCCGCGCGCTTGGCGGCATCGGGGTTGCCGGCGAGCTCGAGCGGCACAGCGACGTTCTCCAGCGCCGTCATGGTCGGGATCAGGTGAAAGGACTGGAAGACGATGCCGACCTGGCGGCCGCGGAAGCGCGCCAGCGCGTCCTCGTCGAGGGCATTGAAAGGCGTGCCATTCACCACCACCTCTCCGCTATCAGGACGTTCCAGCCCCGCCATCACCATCAGCAGCGTGGATTTGCCCGAGCCTGACGGGCCGATCAGGCCGATCGTCTCGCTCCGGCCGACCCGCAGGCTGATATCCTTGAGGATGTGAACGCGTGCCGCGCCCGTGCCCAATGAGAGGTTGACGTTGGAGATGGCGATGGTGTCCGCGGTAGCGGCGAGCGAAGAGGGGTCGATGCGAGTGTCCATGGTCCGGTCATATGGCAAGTCCGCACGCGGGGTCGAGAGGCGTTACGGATTGTTCATGCACATAGCCGTGTTGATGCTCGCCGTCATGACGATGGCGAACCCCGCTTGGGCGGGTGCGACAAAACCGGTCAAGCTCGTCGTCCTCGGCGATTCCCTGAGCGCGGGCCTTGGCCTTCCGGCCCAGGAGGCGTTCCCCCAAAAGCTTCAAAAAGCCTTGCGGGCCAAAGGCATAGAGGTCGACATGACCAATGCCGGGGTGTCCGGCGACACCACCTCTGGCGGCCGCGACCGGCTCGACTGGTCGGTGCCCGATGGAACTGACGGTGTCATCGTCGAGCTCGGCGCCAATGACGCGCTGCGCGGCATCGATCCCGACGTGGCGCGCGCCGCGCTGACCGACATCATCCAGCGGCTCAAGGCGCGCAAGATTGCGGTCATGCTCTGCGGCATGCTGGCGCCGCCGAATTACGGCGCCGAATACGCCGCGCGCTTCAATTCGATTTATCCGGATCTGGCGAAGACATTCGACGTGCCGCTCTATCCGTTCTTCCTCGAAGGCGTCGCGGCCGAGGCCAAGCTCAACCAGGCCGACGGCATTCATCCGACCGCTGAAGGCATCGACATCATCGTCGGCAGGATCATGCCCATGGTGGAGGCATTCATTGGCACGATCGCTGAGCAACGGCGTTGAAAACCAGGCAGCGCGAACCCTAATTCCCAGGGTTTTACCGGGGTGAAGCGCGGCATGCTTCGCAGAGTCACACAACTGCGATAGGAATCAGGGTACCGGTGATTCGTCGCCGGCTCTAATTTGGATATGGTCTCGCTGTTCGAGCACCGTACCCAAGCATCGGGAGTGCGAAACGATGCCGCGTTTGTTCACGGGTCTGGAAATTCCGGCCGAAATCGGCCAGTCGCTTTCCAACTTGAGGGGTGGCCTCCCCGGCGCCCGCTGGATCGATCCCGAAAATTATCACGTCACCCTGCGCTTCATCGGCGACATCGACGGCGCTTCCGCCAACGAGATCGCCTCGATGCTGTTTCGCGTCGACCGAAAGCCGTTCGAGGTGAAGGTGCAGGGGCTCACCAGCTTCGGCGGCCGCAAGCCCCGCGCGGTGGTCGCCACGATTGCGCCGAGCAAGCCGCTGATGGAATTGCAGGCCGAGCTCGAGCGCATGATGCAGCGGATCGGCCTCGACCCGGAGGGACGCAAGTTCATTCCGCACGTCACGCTCGCGAGGCTGCACGACGCTTCCGACCGCGACGTCGCCGACTATCTCTCGCTGCGCGGCTATTTCCCGAGCAAGGCGTTCATGGCCGAACGCTTCGTGCTGTTCTCCTCGCGCGCATCGACGGGCGGCGGCCCGTATGTGGTCGAGGACGCCTACGAGCTGTGTGAGTAGGTTTTCACTTCGGGGCGCTATGGCGGCGGCGCCGCGCCTGGCCGGCTCACGTCGGTCTTCGCAAAGTCCGCGCCTTTGAACAGCAGTGGCTCGTTGCGGGTCAAGGCCAGCGCGTAGGAACAGCAATCCCCGTAGTTGAGCGACGCGGCGTGTCGCCCCTTTCCATAACGCCGCCAGGCGCGCCGTGCTGCATCGGCTTGTCCGGCATCGACTGCCACGATCTCGGCGCCGATCTTGACGAGCCAGAGATCAAGCTCGCGCCCGCCCGCATCACCTAATCGTGTCTCGATCACCATCGTTGCTTCAAGCACCGTTGCCGCTGAGATCAGGCGGATCGGATCATCCACGATCAGTCGCTCGATATCCGCTGCGTCGTCTTCGTTGAGCGCGATTGCCACGATCGCCGACGCATCGATCACCATCAGCGTGGCAATCCGTGCTCGTCATATCCGAGAATTTCCTCCGGTGTGCGGTCGTCCAGAAATCGCATTTCGCTCCAACGTCGTCTGATCTCGGCCAGATCTTCGAGCAACACGTCTTTGTTTTTCTGACCGCCAAGGCGACGCAATCGCTCCTCAATGGCGCGCCGGGTTGCTGTGGTAATGTTCTCCCCGGTCAGTTGCGCCAGGCTTCGCGCCAATTGCTCCGTTTCGGGGTCCTTGATGCTAAGCGCCATTTCGAGTTCCTTGGTTCCTTAATAGGTATATTCTAGCCGCCTAGGAGCGCAAGAACAGTTCGTTGGGAGAACCGGCATCGCGAGCGCGAGGGACAGGCCGCATACGCCCGTTGCGCCAAAACGCAGTTGCAATTTCCGTCCGTCTCTGGCGGTAAAGAGCCATGCTCTCCACCCCAAATCCCTCATTCCGCGAGGCCTACCAGGCCGAGATCGCGTCCGGCGCGATCGAGCCGGATGCCGCGCAGGCCGAGGTTGCCGAGGCCTATGCGGCGCTGGACCTGCGGCTTTCGACCTACAAGCCCGCCCGCAAGCAAGGCCTGCTCAGCCGGCTGTTCGGCTCTGGCGACAAGGACGAGGCGCCGCGCGGGCTCTACATCCATGGCGAGGTCGGCCGCGGCAAGACCATGCTGATGGACCTGTTCTTCCAGCACTCATCGGTCGAGCACAAGCGCCGCGCGCATTTCCACGAGTTCATGGCGGACGTGCACGAGCGAATCTACGATTATCGCCAGAGCATCGCGCGCGGCGAGATCGCCGACAGCGACGTCATCGCTCTAACGGCCAATGCGATCTTCGAGGAGAGCTGGCTGCTCTGCTTCGACGAATTCCATGTCACCGACATCGCGGATGCGATGATCCTGGGCCGCCTGTTCGCCAAATTGTTCGAGCTCGGCACCGTCGTGGTCGCGACCTCCAACGTCGCGCCCGACGATCTCTACAAGGGCGGTCTCAACCGCTCGCTGTTCCTGCCCTTCATCAAGCAGATCACCGACCACATGGACGTCGCGCGGCTCGATGCGCGCACCGACTTCCGCCTGGAGAAGCTGCAGGGCGTGCCGATGTGGCTGACACCGGCCGATGGCGATGCGGATGCCGCGCTCGATCGCGCCTGGAAGCGGATGACGGGCGGCGCCAAATGCCGCTCGCGCGACATTTCGATCAAGGGCCGCATTCTGCACGTGCCCTGCTCGGCCCATGGCGTGGCGCGGTTCTCCTTCGCCGACCTCTGCGAGCAGCCGCTCGGTGCATCCGACTACCTCAGGCTGGCCCACGACTATCACACCCTCCTGGTCGACCATATTCCAGTGATGGACCTCTCCCAGCGCAACGCGGCCAAGCGCTTCATCACCCTGATCGATACGCTCTATGACAACGCCGTGAAGCTGATGGCCTCGGCCGACGCCAATCCGATCTCGCTCTACCTCGCGACCGATGGCACCGAGGCCATGGAGTTCAACCGGACCGCCTCGCGCCTGATCGAAATGAGCTCGGAATCCTATCTGGCGCTGCCTCACGGCCGCAAGGATTCCACCGCCAGCGGCTCGACCAAGGGTCTGGTGGAGACTTAAGTCCTATCCCCGCCGTCATTCCGGGGCGTCGCAAAGCGACGAGCCCGGAATCCATACTCCGGATGGTGGTTATGGATTCCGGGCTCGCGCTTCGCGCGCCCCGGAATGACGGCCGGGGTATGCTGGCTGCTATCTCGGCAAGCCCGACAATTGGGCATTGGGCGACTTGAACGGGGGAGGCGAAAGGGATAACCACCCGTCTCAGTTTCCCCTCCTTACGTGTCTAAAGGACAGGTTCACATGGCGCGCGACAAGATTGCTTTGATTGGCTCCGGCCAGATCGGCGGAACGCTGGCTCACCTCATCGGCCTGAAAGAACTGGGCGACGTCGTGATGTTCGACATCGCCGAGGGCGTGCCGCAGGGCAAGGCGCTCGACATCGCGCAGTCCTCGCCGGTCGACGGCTTCGACGCCCACTATACCGGCGCGAACTCCTATGAGGCGCTCGACAACGCCAAAGTCTGCATCGTCACCGCCGGCGTGCCGCGCAAGCCCGGCATGAGCCGCGACGACCTCCTTTCGATCAACCTCAAGGTCATGGAGCAGGTCGGCGCCGGCATCAAGAAGTACGCCCCCGACGCCTTCGTCATCTGCATCACCAACCCGCTCGATGCCATGGTCTGGGCGCTGCAGAAGGCTTCGGGCCTGCCGCACAAGAAGGTCGTCGGCATGGCCGGCGTGCTGGATTCGGCCCGCTTCCGCTACTTCCTCGCCGACGAGTTCAACGTCTCGGTCGAGGACGTCACCGCCTTCGTGCTCGGCGGCCACGGCGACACCATGGTGCCGCTGGTGAAGTACTCCACCGTCGCCGGCATCCCGCTGCCCGACCTCGTCAAGATGGGCTGGACCTCACAGGCGCGCCTCGACGAGATCGTCGACCGCACCCGGAACGGCGGCGCCGAGATCGTCAACCTGCTCAAGACCGGCTCGGCCTTCTACGCCCCTGCCGCCTCCGCGATCGCGATGGCCGAGAGCTATCTGAAGGACAAGAAGCGCGTGCTGCCCTGCGCCGCCTATCTCAACGGCGAGTACAGCGTGAAGGACATGTATGTCGGCGTGCCCGTCGTGATCGGCGCCAAGGGCGTCGAGCGCGTGGTCGAGATCGAACTCGCCGGCAAGGACCGCGAGGCGTTTGACAAGTCGGTCGGTGCCGTGCAGGGCTTGGTCGATGCCTGCAAGAAGATCGCACCCGATCTTCTCGGCCGCTAAGGCAAAGCAATACCCGCCGAAGATCGAAACCCGGTCTTCGGCGATTTCACTTCCGGACCCCGGCTGACCGGGGTGGGGTTCCGGTCTCGGCAGATCTCGATTGTCAAAGAATCCGGGTTGCAGTTCCTGTGGTATATGGTATGCCAGCCACAAGACTGAGGTGGGCCCATGAGGTCACCGCCCGCGGGTTCAGGGAGCGACCATATGAATATCCATGAATATCAGGCCAAAGCGCTGCTGCATGAATTCGGCGTTCCGATTTCGCGCGGCGTAGCGGTTCTCAAGGCCTCGGACTCCGACGCCGCCGCAAGACAGCTTCCCGGCCCGGTCTGGGTGGTGAAGAGCCAGATCCATGCCGGCGGGCGCGGCAAGGGCAAGTTCAAGGAGGCATCCGCCGGCGACAAAGGCGGCGTCCGCATCGCCAAGTCGGTGGAAGAGGTCAACGAATTCGCCAAGCAGATGCTGGGCGCGACGCTGGTCACCGTGCAGACGGGACCTGCCGGCAAGCAGGTCAACCGCCTCTACATCGAGGACGGCTCCGACATCGACAAGGAATTCTACCTCTCGATCCTGGTCGACCGCGAGACCTCGCGCGTCTCCTTCGTGGTGTCGACCGAAGGCGGCGTCAACATCGAGGACGTCGCGCACAACACGCCGGAGAAGATCGTGACCTTCTCGGTCGATCCGGCGACCGGCATCATGGGCCATCACGGCCGCACGGTCGCGAAGGCGCTGAATCTGTCCGGCGACCTCGCCAAGCAGGCCGAGAAGCTCACCGCGCAGCTCTACGCGGCCTTCGTCGCCAAGGACATGTCGATGCTGGAGATCAATCCGCTGGTCGTGACCAAGCAGGGCGAGCTCCGCGTGCTCGATGCCAAGGTGTCCTTCGACGACAACGCCCTGTTCCGCCATCCCGAGATCGCGGTGTCGTTGCGCGATCTGACCGAGGAAGACGCCAAGGAAATCGAGGCGTCGAAATACGATCTCAACTACGTCACGCTCGACGGCAATATCGGCTGCATGGTCAACGGCGCCGGTCTCGCCATGGCGACGATGGACATCATCAAGCTCTACGGCATGGCGCCGGCGAACTTCCTCGACGTCGGCGGCAGCGCCAGCAAGGAGAAGGTCGCGGCCGCGTTCAAGATCATCACCGCCGATCCCAACGTGAAGGGCATCCTGGTCAACATCTTCGGCGGCATCATGAAGTGCGACGTGATCGCCGAGGGCGTCACGGCTGCGGTTCGCGAGGTCGGCCTCAGCGTGCCGCTGGTGGTCCGCCTCGAAGGCACCAATGTCGAGCTCGGCAAGAAGATCATCCGTGAATCCGGGCTGAACGTGGTGCCGGCCGACAATCTCGACGACGCTGCGCAGAAGATCGTGAAGGCCGTCAAGGGAGGCTAGCGCCATGGCCCAAGACCATCTCGCCGCATCATCTCCACTCCCCGAGCACGCGCGCCTCGCCGCGTTCGCCGGCGAATGGGTTGGTGAGGAGATGGTCTTCCCGTCGCGCTGGACGGCGGGCGGGCCGGCGACCTCGCGCACCGTCGCGCGCATGGATCTCAACGGGTTCTATCTGATCCAGGACTCGGTCCAGATGCGTGACGGCAAGCAGGTCTTCGCCACCCACGGCATCTTCACCTTCGACCGCGACGACCGGACCTACAAATTGTTCTGGTACGACTCGCTCGGCTACACGCCGCCTTCGCCCGCCTCAGGCGGGTGGGCCGGCAAGACCCTGACGCTGGTGCGCGGCTCGCTCCGCGGCAATGCGCGCCACGTCTACGAGATCATCAATGAGGATTCCTACTCGTTGAAGATTCAATTCTCGCCGGACGCGGAAGGCTGGTCCGACGTCCTCACCGGCGTCTACCGCCGCATCCACTGACCCACTCACTCTGTTAGTTTCGCGAAAGCAGACCTCATGTCCATCCTGATCGACAAGAACACCAAGGTCATCTGCCAGGGCTTCACCGGCAAGAACGGCACGTTCCACTCGGAGGCCGCGATCGCCTACGGCACCAAGATGGTCGGCGGCACCTCGCCGGGCAAAGGCGGCTCGACGCATCTGGGCCTGCCGGTGTTCGACACCGTGCGCGAGGCACGTGAGAAGACCGGCGCCGACGCGTCGGTGATCTACGTGCCGCCGCCGGGCGCAGCCGACGCGATCTGCGAAGCCATCGACGCCGAGGTCCCGCTGATCGTCTGCATCACCGAGGGCATTCCTGTGATCGACATGGTTCGCGTCAAGCGCTCGCTGCTCGGCTCCAAGTCGCGCCTGATCGGGCCGAACTGCCCGGGCGTCATGACCGCGGGCGAATGCAAGATCGGCATCATGCCCGCCAACATCTTCAAGACCGGCTCGGTCGGCATCGTCTCCCGCTCGGGCACGCTGACCTATGAAGCCGTGTTCCAGACCTCCCAGGAGGGCCTCGGCCAGACCACCGCGGTCGGCATCGGCGGCGACCCGGTCAAGGGCACCGAGTTCATCGACGTGCTGGAGATGCTGCTCGCCGACCCCAAGACCGAATCGATCATCATGATCGGCGAGATCGGCGGTTCCGCCGAGGAGGACGCCGCCCAGTTCCTCAAGGATGAGGCCAAGCGTGGCCGCAAGAAGCCGATGGTCGGCTTTATCGCCGGCGTTACCGCGCCTCCCGGCCGCCGCATGGGCCATGCCGGCGCCATCATCTCCGGCGGCAAAGGCGACGCCGGTTCCAAGACCGAGGCGATGAAATCCGCAGGGATTACAGTGTCCCCGTCGCCCGCCCGCCTCGGCCACACGCTTGCCGAAAAGTTGAAAGGCTAATTCACTCCTTCGTGCTTTTCCGGGCGAAGTTTCGCAGCAAATAGGGTAAAGGGTGCCTGTCGCGTCGAGCCCTGTCGGGGGAGCTCGGCGCCAGCGCCGTTTGTTATGCGCGAACCGAAATCGCCAGGAACTCAAGTATGTCTCGCCAGGACGCGAACGCAGCCTTTGCCCTGTCATCCTTTTTGCAGGGCACCAATGCCACCTACATCGACGAAATCTACGCCCGCTACCAGAAGGACCCGTCCTCGGTCGATGCCGAGTGGCAGGAGTTCTTCAAGAGCCTGAACGACGCGCCGGCCGACATCAGCAAGAACGCGGAAGGCCCGTCCTGGGAGCGCGACAACTGGCCGCTGACCCCGAAGGATGACCTGACCTCCGCCCTCGACGGCAACTGGGCCGAGGTCGAGAAGGCCGTCGGCGCCAAGATCGCCGCCAAGGCGCAGGCCAAGGGGGCCGACATCTCCTCCGCCGACGTGCTTCAGGCCACGCGCGATTCCGTCCGCGCCCTGATGCTGATCCGCTCCTACCGCATGCGCGGTCACTTCCACGCCAAGCTCGATCCGCTCGGCATCGAAGCCCAGCGCAACCGCGAAGAGCTCGATCCCCGCACCTACGGCTTCAGCGAAGCCGATTTCGACCGCAAGATCTTCCTCGATCACGTGCTCGGCCTCGAATACGGCACCTTGCGCGAGATCACCGCGATCTGCGAGCGCACCTACTGCCAGACGCTCGGCGTCGAGTTCATGCATATCAGCAACGCCGCGCAGAAGGCCTGGATCCAGGAGCGCATCGAGGGACCCGATAAGGAAATCTCGTTCACGCGCGAGGGCCGCAGGGCCATCCTGCAGAAGCTGATCGAGGCCGAAGGCTTCGAGAAGTTCTGCGACACCAAGTTCACCGGCACCAAGCGCTTCGGCCTCGACGGCGGCGAATCCCTGATTCCCGCGCTTGAGCAGATCATCAAGCGCGGCGGCAATCTCGGTGTGAAGGAAATCGTGCTGGGCATGCCGCATCGCGGCCGCCTCAACGTGCTGACCCAGGTGATGGGCAAGGCGCATCGCGCGCTGTTCCACGAGTTCAAGGGCGGCTCGGCCAATCCCGACGCGGTCGAAGGCTCCGGCGACGTCAAGTATCACCTCGGCGCCTCCTCGGACCGCGAGTTCGACGGCAACCGCATCCACCTGTCGCTGACCGCCAACCCCTCGCATCTCGAGATCGTCGATCCCGTCGTGCTCGGCAAGGTCCGCGCCAAGCAGGACCAGCACGGCGATCCCCCGGACATGCGCATCTCGGTGATGCCGCTCCTGATGCACGGCGACGCCGCGTTCGCCGGCCAGGGCGTGGTCGCGGAGTGTTTCGGCCTGTCCGACCTGAAGGGCTACCGCACCGGCGGCTCCGTGCACTTCATCGTCAACAACCAGATCGGCTTCACCACCTATCCGCGCTACTCGCGCTCCTCGCCCTATCCGTCGGACGTGGCGAAGATGATTGATGCGCCGATCTTCCACGTCAACGGCGACGATCCGGAAGCCGTCGTGTTCGCGGCCAAGGTCGCGACCGAATTCCGGCAGAAGTTCCACAAGCCCGTCGTCATCGACATGTGGTGTTATCGCCGCTACGGCCACAATGAGGGCGATGAGCCGGCCTTCACCCAGCCGGTGATGTACAAGCGGATCGCGGCCCATCCCTCGACGCTGACGCTCTACTCCAAGCGCCTGATCGCGGAAGGCGTCGTCACCGAGGGCGAGGTCGACAAGCTGAAGGCGGACTGGCGCGCCCGGCTCGATGCCGAGTTCGAGGCCGGCACCTCCTACAAGCCGAACAAGGCCGACTGGCTCGACGGCAAGTGGGCGGGCTTCAAGATCGCCGACCAGGAAGAGGATGCGCGGCGCGGCGTCACCGGCGTCGACATCGCTACGCTGAAGGACATCGGCCGCAAGATCACCAAGGTGCCGGACGGTTTCCGCGTTCACCGCACCATTCAGCGCTTTCTCGATAACCGCGCCAAGGCGATCGAGAGCGGCAACGGCATCGACTGGGCGACCGGCGAGGCGCTGGCGTTCTGCTCGCTGCTCAACGAAAACCACCACGTCCGGCTGTCCGGACAGGATTCGGAACGCGGCACCTTCTCGCAGCGCCATTCGGTCCTGATCGATCAGGAGGACGAGAGCCGCTACACGCCGTTCAACCATCTCGGCCACGAGCAGGGCCATTACGAGGTCATCAACTCGCTGCTGTCGGAAGAGGCCGTGCTCGGTTTCGAATACGGCTATTCGCTCGCCGAGCCGAACACGCTGACGCTGTGGGAAGCCCAGTTCGGCGACTTCGCCAACGGCGCGCAGGTCGTGTTCGACCAGTTCATCTCGTCGGGCGAGCGCAAATGGCTGCGCATGTCCGGTCTGGTCTGCCTGTTACCGCACGGCTATGAGGGCCAGGGGCCGGAGCACTCCTCGGCGCGCCTCGAGCGTTACTTGCAGATGTGCGCGGAAGACAACATGCAGGTGGTCTACCCGACCACGCCGGCGAACTATTTCCACGTGCTGCGCCGGCAGCTGCATCGCGAGATCCGCAAGCCGCTGATCATGATGACGCCGAAGTCGCTGCTGCGTCACAAGCGGGCGGTGTCGCGCCTCGACGAGCTCGCGAAGGGCACGACCTTCCACCGCATCCTCTACGATGACGCCCAGATGCTGCCAAACGAGGCGATCAAGCTCGTCCCCGACGAGAAGATCCGTCGCATCGTGCTGTGCTCCGGCAAGGTCTATTACGACCTCTACGAGGAGCGCGAGAAGCGCGGCATCGACGACATCTACCTGATGCGAGTCGAGCAGCTCTATCCGGTGCCGCTGAAGGCGCTGGTGGCCGAGCTGTCGCGCTTCAAGAAGGCCGAGATGGTGTGGTGCCAGGAAGAGCCCCGCAACATGGGTGCCTGGCACTTCATCGAGCCCTATCTGGAATGGGTGCTGAACCAGGTGAACGGCGCGAGCCGGCGTCCGCGTTATGTCGGCCGCGCCGCTTCCGCCGCGACCGCCACGGGTCTGATGTCCAAGCATCAGGCTCAGCTGAAGGCGTTCCTGGACGAAGCACTGAGCTGACCGAAATTCCAATTGTCATGCCCCGCGAAGGCGGGGCATCCAGTACGCCGCGGCGTCCGTTTGATCCATGATCGTCACGGTGTACTGGATCGTCCGCCTGCGCGGACGATGACGGCCAAAAACGATTAAGGAAGAGACCATGACTGAAATTCGTGTGCCGACGCTCGGCGAATCCGTCACCGAGGCCACCATCGGCCGCTGGTTCAAGAAGGCCGGCGACCCCGTCGCCGTCGACGAGCCCCTGGTGGAGCTCGAGACCGACAAGGTCACCATCGAAGTCCCCGCGCCGACCGCCGGCACGCTGAGCGAGATCATCGCTGCTGATGGTGCGACCGTTGCCGTGGGCGCGCTGCTCGGTCAGATCACCGAAGGTGCCGGCGCAGCCAAGCCCGCTGCCGCGCCGGTCAAGGCTGCTGCGCCTGCCGCTGCTGCCGCTGCTCCGGCGCCGGCTCCCGCTGCCGCGAAGGCGCCGCCCGCCGATGCGCCGCTCGCGCCGTCCGTGCGCAAACTGTCGGCCGAGACCGGCATCGACGCCTCGACCGTGCCGGGCTCCGGCAAGGACGGCCGCGTCACCAAGGGCGACATGCTGGCCGCGATCGAGCGCGCCGCGTCGGCGCCGACGCCGGTCAACCAGACCCGCCGCTGCCGTGCAGGTCCGCGCGCCGTCGCCGGCCGATGACGCCGCCCGCGAAGAGCGCGTCAAGATGACCCGGCTGCGCCAGACCATCGCGCGCCGGCTCAAGGACGTGCAGAACACCGCGGCCATGCTCACGACCTTCAACGAGGTCGACATGACCAACGTCATGGCGCTGCGCGCACACTACAAGGACGCGTTCGAGAAGAAGCACGGCGCCAAGCTCGGCTTCATGGGCTTCTTCACCAAGGCCGTCGTGCAGGCGCTGAAGGACATCCCGGCCGTCAACGCCGAGATCGACGGCAGCGACCTGATCTACAAGAACTACTACCACATCGGCGTTGCCGTCGGCACCGACAAGGGCCTGGTCGTGCCTGTGGTGCGCGACTGCGACCACAAGTCGATCTCCGACATCGAGAAGAGCATCGCCGATTTCGGCCGCCGCGCCCGTGACGGCCAGCTCAAGATCGACGAGATGCAGGGCGGCACCTTCACCATCACCAATGGCGGCATCTACGGCTCGCTGATGTCGACCCCGATCCTGAACGCGCCGCAGTCCGGCATCCTCGGCATGCACAAGATCCAGGAGCGGCCGATGGTCGTCGGCGGCAAGATCGAGGTCCGCCCGATGATGTATCTGGCGCTGTCCTACGATCACCGCGTCATCGACGGCAAGGAAGCCGTCACCTTCCTGGTCCGCGTCAAGGAGAGCCTGGAAGATCCGGCGCGCCTGGTGCTCGATCTCTGATCGCTGATGCTTTGCGAGCGCCGTCGCAACTGATGCGACGGCGCGTGTCGAACCATGGAGGCGCGCGTGACGGATAAAGTCGTTGTCATCACCGGCGGCAGCCGCGGCATCGGGCGGGCGACCGCGCTTGCGGCGGCCGCGCGCGGCTTCCGCGTCGTGGTCGGCTATGCCAGCAATAAGCAGGCCGCCGACGAGGTGGTCGCGCAGATCGCGGCCAGCAACGGCAAGGCCATCGCGGTGAAATGCGATGTCGCCGAGGAAAGTGACATCCTCAATCTGTTCAAGGAGGCCGACAAGTTCGGCACGCTCGGGGCGCTCGTCAACAATGGCGGCATCGTCGGCAAGAGCGGCGTGCGCGTCGACGAGATGTCGGCCGAGCGCATCCAGCGCGTGATGGCGGTGAACGTCACCGGCTCCATCCTCTGCGCGCGCGAGGCGGTGAAGCGGATGTCGACCAAGCACGGCGGCACGGGCGGCGTCATCGTCAACCTGTCGTCCGTCGCTGCGCGGCTCGGCTCGCCCAACACCTATGTCGACTATGCCGCGTCCAAGGGTGCGGTCGATTCCTTCACCGTCGGCCTCGGCCATGAGGTCGCGGGCGAGGGCATCCGCGTCGCCGCGATCCGTCCCGGCCTGATCGACACCGACATCCACGCTGCCGGCGGCGAGCCCGACCGCGCCCATCGCCTGGCCCATCTGGTGCCGATGAAGCGCGTCGGCACCGCCGATGAAATCGCCAATGCCATCGTCTGGCTGATCTCGGACGAGGCCTCCTACGTCACCTCAGCCATTCTCGATGTGTCCGGCGGACGCTGACGCGCCGCGCTGACGCATCCTCACCACGCCTAACCTTACGGGACTTTCTCTCATGGCTACCTACGATCTCGTCGTCATCGGCACCGGACCGGGCGGTTATGTCTGCGCGGTACGCGCGAGCCAGCTCGGCATGAAGGTCGCCGTGGTCGAAAAGAACGCGACCCTCGGCGGCACCTGCCTCAATGTCGGCTGCATGCCGTCGAAGGCGCTGCTGCACGCCTCCGAAATGTTCGAGGAAGCCGGCCATTCCTTCGCCAAGATGGGCGTCAGCGTTTCCGCGCCGAAGCTCGATCTGCCCGCGATGATGAACTTCAAGCAGCAGGGCATCGACGGCAACGTCAAGGGCGTCGAGTTCCTGATGAAGAAGAACAAGATCGACGTGCTCAAGGGCACCGGCAAGATCCTCGGCACCGGCAAGGTCGAGGTCTCCGCCGACGGCAAGTCGCAGGTGGTCGAGACCAAGAACATCGTGATCGCCACCGGCTCCGACATCGCGCGCCTCAAGGGCATCGAGATCGACGAGAAGCGCATCGTCTCCTCGACCGGCGCGCTGTCGCTGGAGAAGGTCCCCGGCAAGCTCCTCATCGTCGGCGCCGGCGTGATCGGCCTCGAGCTCGGCTCGGTCTGGCACCGCCTGGGTGCCGAAGTCGTCGTGGTCGAATTCCTCGACCGCATCCTGCCCGGCATGGACGGCGAGATCGCCAAGCAATTCCAGCGCATCCTCGAGAAGCAAGGATTTGCATTCAAGCTGGGCTCGAAGGTGACCGGCGTCGAAGTGAACAGCAAGGCATTGCTCGCGAAAATCGAACCGGCTTCCGGCGGTGCCGCTGAGACGCTTGAAGCCGACGTCGTGCTCGTCTGCATCGGCCGCGTGCCCTACACCGACGGCCTTGGCCTCAAGGAAGCCGGTGTCGCGCTCGATGCGCGCGGCCGGGTCCAGATCGATCCGCATTTCGCCACCAGCCTGAAGGGCGTCTATGCCATCGGCGACGTCGTCGCAGGCCCCATGCTCGCGCACAAGGCCGAGGACGAGGGCGTCGCGGTCGCCGAGATCATCGCCGGCCAGGCCGGCCACGTGAATTACGACGTGATCCCGGGCGTCGTGTATACCACGCCGGAAGTGTCCTCCGTCGGCAAGACCGAGGAGGAACTCAAGCAGGCGGGCACGGCTTACACGGTCGGAAAGTTTCCGTTCACCGCCAACGGTCGCTCCAAGGTCAACCAAACCACTGACGGCTTTGTGAAGATTCTCGCAGACGCGAAGACCGATCGCGTGCTCGGCGTGCACATCATCGGCCGCGAAGCCGGCGAAATGATCCATGAAGCGTGTGTTCTGATGGAATTTGGCGGCAGTGCGGAAGATCTCGCGCGCACCTGCCACGCCCATCCGACGCGCTCGGAGGCCGTTAAGGAAGCCGCGCTTGCGGTCGGCAAGCGAGCCATCCATATGTAACGACGCGCCCAGCGCCGAACCGGGCGGGAAACACATGCTGCGCCGCCTTCTTCAACCGGTCTGGGTCCTGCTTGCGATCGTTTTCCTGATCGAAGCCTGGCTGTGGGATCATCTCGAGCCGATCGTCGCCAGGATCGTCGCAGCCATCCCGCTGGCGCGCTTCAAGCATTGGCTGACGGAGCGCGTCGATGCGCTCTCGCCGGCCATGACGCTGCTCGTGTTCGCGGTGCCCGTCGTCCCGCTGTTTCCGCTCAAGCTGGTCGGGCTGTGGCTGCTCGCGCATGAATACTGGACCGGCGCGTTCGTCACGATCGTGTTCGGAAAGCTCGTCGGCGTCGGCGTCACCGCCTTCGTGTTCGACGTCACGCGCGCCAAGCTTCTGGAGATGCCCTGGTTCGAGCGGATCTACGCCTTAGTGCTGAAGATCCGCGCCAAGGCCGCGGAGCTGGTCGACCCGATCAAGCGCCGCATCCGCGAGCTGATCGCCGGCAACGGCGAGGGCTGGTCCTACCGCACGCTGCGTATGATCCAGCGCTTCAGGAAGAGCGTGCATCAGGCGCGGTGATCTTCGCCACCACAAGGACCGTCCGTGGCCCGGATGGAGCGCAGCGCAATCCGGGACAGGCGTCCCCGCTCTATCCTCCGTCATTGCGAGCGCGGCGAAGCAATCCAGTATCTTTCGCCGGAGGCAGTCTGGATTGCTTCGTCGCTTCGCTCCTCGCAATGACGCGGAAAGAGCAAACGCTCGCTACCCTCAATGCAAATGCAACAGATGCGGCCACCACAGGCCGAGCGCCGTCATGATCAGGCCGGCGATCGTCAGCACGCCGCTGACATAGGCGAGCGCCAGCATGCCCGTGATGATGGTGGCCGAGGCCAGCACGATGCCGATCTGGAAGGCGGCCGAGGCCAGCTCGAAATGGTGGTACTTCGCGGTCGCCTCGTCGCGGGCATGCTCGGCGTGCTTGGCCTTGTCCGCAAGCTGCTCGGTGCCTTCGCCGGTCTCGGGCTCGGAGCGGTAGCGCTGCGCGGTCTTGGTCCAGTCGTCGATCTGCTTCTGCACGGCGGGCTTCTGTGCATCGGCCGCGGCGGCCAGTGTCAGCTTGCCCTGCTCCGCCGCGGTCACCACCACGGTGCGGCGGATGCTCTTGGCCTGGAAGAACGCCCAGAGATTGGCGGCTTCGACGTTCTTGCTGATCGATTCGGTCTGGGCACCCTTGCCGAGCGTCTCCGAGATCGCCAGGAACAGCGCCAGCACGGCGATCAGAAGGGCGATCTTCTTGTTCGAGCCGGACGCGTGTTCGGCGTGCTCGGCATGCTCCATGCTTTCATGTGCGCCCATAAGTCTCTCCTGTCCTGGTTCGGTACGATTGAACCAACCGCGTGCGCGGCGCAAGAGGCACGCGAGCTATGACGAGAGTGTGTCAGTCTGTCGGCTCTCTTGTCCCGGACGCGGCGCGGCGTGTAACGCTGCGACGCTGAGCCGGGACCCAGAAGCTGCAAACGATCGCGCCGGAGGATGGGCCCCGGCTCAGCAGCGCATCACTGAAGAAGTGCTGCGCTGCGTCCGGGGCACGAGAGCTTGTCAGCGTCACCGCCGCGGATGTGCGCTCGCATACACCTCGAGCAGCCGCTCGGAATCGATCCCGGTATAGACCTGCGTCGTCGACAACGAGGAATGGCCGAGCAATTCCTGGATGGCGCGTAAGTCGCCGCCGCGCGAGAGCAGATGCGTGGCAAAGGAATGCCGCAGCGCGTGCGGCGTGGCGCTGTCGGGAAGTCCCAGCGCGCCGCGCAGCCGCTCCATCGCGAGCTGGATGATGCGCGGGCTCAAGGGGCCGCCGCGCGCGCCGACGAAGATCGGTCCTTCCGCCGGCAGCGGATACGGACACATCGCGACGTACTCTTGAATCAATGCGAGCACGTTCTGCAGCACCGGCACCATGCGGGTCTTGTTGCCTTTGCCTGTCACGACCAGCACGTCGCCCTCGCCGGGCTTCGGCACCTCGCGGCGCTTGAGACCCAGCGCCTCGGAGATGCGCAGGCCCGAGCCATAGAGCAGCGCCATCACCGCGGCATCGCGCGCCAGGATCCAGGTCTCGCGCTCCTCGCCGGCGCGCTCGTCGGCATCGGCCAGACGTTTGGCCGATGCCATCGGCAGCGGCTTCGGCAGGCTCTTGGCGACCTTCGGCGCGCGGATCGCCGACAATGCGCCGACCTTGCCCTTGCCCTCGCGCTCCAGAAAACGTCCGAACGAGCGCAGGCCCGCCAGCGCGCGCATCAGGCTGCGGCCGGCGATGTCGTCGGCCCGGCGCATCGCCATGAAGGCGCGCACATCGGTGGCTTCCAGCGCTGCAAACCGCTCCAGCGTCACCCGCTCGCCCCAATGGGCACAGAGGAAATCAAGGCACTGCCGCAGATCGCGGCCATAGGCTTCCAGCGTCTTCGGCGACAGCCGCCGCTCGGCGCCGAGATGCGCCAGCCAGCGCGCCATCTCCTGCGCGATCGAGGGATCGGCGCTGGCGAGCTCGATGTGTGGGGCGGCCGCTTTGCTCATGCGCTCTGGACGTGGTGATTCCGCACAGTATATCGCATCACACTCGTTTATCGTTCGCTAAGGCCGCGGCGCGACGCTAGCCTGAAGACCTCAAGGTTCCGATTCCCCGCTCATGGACCAATCGCCGCGCAACACCACCGCCCCCGCCACCCGCATGGTCGACGTGCTGGTGCCGGTCGCGCTCGACCAGACCTATTCCTACAAGGTGCCGCGCGGCATGGAGCTGAAGGCGGGCGACCTCGTCGGTGTGCCGCTCGGTCCGCGCGAGGTGCTGGCCGTGGTCTGGGGCGAGAACGCCAATCCCGATCCGCGCCTGCATAACCGCCTCAAGGAGGTCAGCGAGAAGCTCGACATTCCCCCGCTCAAGCCGGAGCTGCGCCAGGTGGTGGACTGGGTCGCCAATTACACGCTGAGCCCGCGCGGCATGGTGCTGCGCATGTGCCTGCGCATGGGCGAAAATCTCGGCCCGGAGCGGGTGCGCGCCGGCGTGCGCCTGACCGGCGATCCGCCGAAGCGTCTGACGCCGGCGCGCCAGCGCGTGATCGCGCTGCTGTCGGACCGGCTGCTGCACGGCAAGTCCGAGGCGGCCAAGGAGGCCGGCGTCTCCTCGGGCGTCATCGACGGCCTCGTCGATGAAGGCACGCTCACGGTGGAGCCGATGCCGCCGCCGCCACCGCCGCCGGCGCCCGATCCGGGATTCGGCCGGCCGGATTTTTCGCCGCTGCAGCGTGCCGGTGTGGATGCGATGCGCGCGCTCGCGGCCAACGGCACCTTCCATGTTGCGCTGCTCGACGGCGTCACCGGCTCGGGCAAGACCGAGGTCTATTTCGAAGCCGTCGCCGAGGTGATCCGCCGCGGCAAGCAGGCGCTGATCCTGATGCCGGAGATCGCGCTTACCGGCCAGTTTCTCGATCGCTTCGCGCAGCGTTTTGGCGTGCGGCCGATCGAATGGCATTCCGAGCTCACCCCGCGCACCCGCGCGCGCAATTGGGCCGCGATCTCCGAAGGTTCGGCGCCGGTCGTCGTCGGCGCGCGTTCGGCGCTGTTTCTCCCTTACGCCAATCTTGGCCTCATCGTCGTCGATGAGGAGCACGACCAGGCCTACAAGCAGGACGACGGCGTGCATTACCACGCCCGCGACATGGCGGTGGTGCGCGGGCATATCGCAAAAATCCCGGTCGTGCTGGCCTCCGCGACGCCGTCGGTGGAATCCGAGGTCAATGCGCGCAAGAACCGCTACCAGCGCATCGCGCTGCCCTCGCGCTTCGGCGGCCAGCACATGCCGCATATCGAGGCCATCGACCTGCGCCGCGAGCCGCCCGCGCGCGGCCGCTTCATCTCGCCGCGGCTTGCCGGCGAGATCCGAACCGCGATCGAGCGGCGCGAGCAGGCGCTGTTGTTCCTCAATCGTCGCGGCTATGCGCCGCTGACCTTGTGCCGTGCCTGCGGCCATCGCTTCGCCTGCACCATCTGCGATGCCTGGCTGGTCGATCATCGCTTTCGCCAGCGCCTCGTCTGCCATCATTGCGGCTTCTCGATGCCGCGCCCGCACATCTGCCCGAACTGTTCGGCCGAGGAATCGCTGGTCGCGGTCGGACCCGGCGTGGAGCGCCTGCAGGAGGAGGCGGCGGCGCTGTTCCCGCAAGCGCGCACCATGGTGCTGTCGAGCGATCTCATCACCTCGATCGAGACCATGCGAAGCGAGCTCGCCGAGATCGCGGAGGGCCGCGTCGACATCATCATCGGCACGCAGCTCGTGGCCAAGGGCCACAACTTCCCGCGGCTCAACTTGGTCGGCGTGGTCGATGCCGATCTTGGCCTCAGCAATGGCGATCCGCGCGCGGCCGAGCGCACCTGGCAATTGCTCAACCAGGTGATCGGCCGCGCCGGTCGCGAGCAGGGCCGCGGCGTCGGCTATCTCCAGACCCATCAGCCCGATCACCCCGTGATGCGGGCCTTGATCGCCTGCGACCGCGAGGCCTTCTACGACAGCGAGATCGAGCTGCGCGAGAAGACGCTCTATCCGCCGTTCGGCCGGCTCGCCAGCCTGATCATCTCCGCCGGCGACCGCCCGGGCGCCGAGGGCTTCGGCCGCAAGCTCGTCGCGCTCGCGCCGCGCGACGAGCGCGTCGTTGTACTCGGCCCCGCCGAAGCGCCGCTCGCCGTCATCAAGGGCCGCTACCGCTTCCGCATCCTGGTGAAATCGGCGCGCGGCTTCGACCTGTCGGACTACTTGCGCAACTGGCTCGCGGTCTGCCCGAAGCCGACAGGCAATCTGAAGCTGGAAGTCGACGTCGATCCGCAGAGCTTTTTGTAGCCATCGCCGTAGCCAAATCCTCCGCCGTCATCCCGGGGCGCGACGAAGTCGCGAGCCCGGAATCCATTCCTCCACCGACTCTGCCGCGCGATGGATTCCGGGTTCGCGCTCCGCGCGCCCCGGAATGACAAAACAAAAAAAGCCCGCGGTCCCCCAAGACCGCGGGCTTGTTTCACGTGCGCAGCAAACTGATGAAAACTGCGCGCTCGATCAGGCGCGGATCGCGCCTTTAGGAGACGACTTCCGCGGTGACGCGGCCGACGCCGCGACTGGTGAGGCCAATGGCGCGGGCGGCACCCGTGGAGAGGTCGAGCACACGCCCGCGAATGAACGGGCCGCGGTCATTGATGGTGACGATGACGCTCTGGCTGCCATGGGTGACGCGCAGCTTGGTGCCGAAGGGCAGCGAACGGTGCGCCGCGGTCATGGCGTTCTGGTTGAAGCGCTGGCCCGAGGCGGTCTTGCTACCGGACTCATTGCCGTAAAAGGACGCGATGCCGGAGAAGCTGCGGCCCGTGCCGGAGGTCGGCGTCATTGACGCATTGGCATTGCGCCAATCGGCGGTCGCGTTGGCCTCGGTCTGGGCGTGGTGGCGGTGGTGATGGCGATGCTTGGATTTGGCGGAAGCTTCGGTGGCAGTTCCACCGACAAGGAGAGTTGCGGCGACGAAAGCAATCGCCGTTCGCGGCCGGGTCACAAAGCCCAGCGTCTTCAAAGACAGCATTTAATGGTCCCTAAGCTAGTATTGCCACATTTGTGGCAAGTGGAGCCCCCATCAGTTTGTGAGCGATTTGGCGTTTCGATTCCCAATGAGGCGTGAATTGGGCAGTAAATCCGGTATGTGTCGTCATGAAATATCTTGTTACCGTCGCGAGATATTCATCCGATATCCCGTGATCTTCGCCTTTAACGATTTATTAACCTCTAGGTTACTTGCGAATACTGTAAAGCGAAGTCATCGCCTATAGCGTTTAGAATTCGATAAGTATTCGGCGGGTGGAACTCGTGGGAACGGATTCACGCCTCAGCGATCCGTGTTCATGGCCGCTATGCGCTGGGGGCAGGAACCAATGGGAGGTGTCGCGGCAGGGCCGGCGCTGAATTCCGTGACGTGGCAGGTCGCCGCCTCGGTCGGCCCCTCTCGCGCGGAATGTGTTGCGAGGCTGCGACGAACTGGCGACAGAACCTCATGCCTTTAGTTTGGCGTCATGTTGCACCTGCGCACCTGCTATGTTAGCAAAGCCGCGATTTTAACGAGCCCGGCACCTCCCGTGCTGGTCGGAAATCGAAGTCCCGCTTGAATTCCAAGGGCTTGGATCGCTAGGCGCCGCTTCGTGGCGACGGTTTTTCCCTTGCGAGTTTGACAGCAAAAAGAGCGCGTCTGTGGCTGCAGAAGATACGTCCGTTTCAGGTGTGTCCGGCCGTTATGCAACGGCCTTGTTCGAGCTGGCCCGCGACCAGAACGTGGTCGACGAGGTCAAAGCCGATCTTGATAAATTCGATGCCATGCTGAACGAAAGCGCTGATCTCAAGCGCCTCGTTCGCAGCCCGGTGTTCGCCGCCGACGCCCAGTCCAAGGCCCTTTCGGCCGTGCTGGACAAGGCGGGCATCGCCGGCATCACCGCCAACTTTCTGAAAGTGCTGACCGCCAACCGCCGCCTGTTCGCGGTGGCCGACGTCAGCCGCGCCTACCGCGCCCTCGTGGCCCGGTTCAAGGGCGAGACGACGGCTGACGTCACGGTGGCGGAGGCGCTCTCTGACAAGAATCTCGATGCCCTCAAGGTTGCCCTGAAGTCGGTGACCGGCAAGGACGTCGCGCTGAACGTGAAAGTCGATCCCTCGATCATCGGTGGCCTCGTCGTCAAGCTGGGCAGCCGCATGGTGGATGGTTCGCTTCGCACCAAACTCAATTCGATCAAGCACGCGATGAAAGAGGCAGGCTGATGGACATCCGCGCCGCGGAAATTTCCGCGATCCTCAAGGACCAGATCAAGAATTTCGGCCAGGAAGCTGAAGTCTCCGAAGTCGGACAGGTGCTGTCCGTCGGCGACGGTATCGCCCGCGTCTACGGTCTGGACAACGTCCAGGCCGGTGAAATGGTCGAGTTCGAGAACGGCACCCGCGGCATGGCGCTGAACCTCGAAACCGACAACGTCGGTGTCGTTATTTTCGGTGCCGACCGCGAGATCAAGGAAGGCCAGACCGTCAAGCGCACCCGCGCCATCGTGGACGCGCCGGTCGGCAAGGGCCTGCTCGGCCGCGTCGTCGACGCGCTCGGCAATCCCATCGACGGCAAGGGACCGATCCAGGCCGACAAGCGCATGCGCGTCGACGTCAAGGCGCCCGGCATCATTCCGCGAAAGTCGGTGAACGAGCCGATGGCGACCGGCCTCAAGGCGATCGACGCCCTGATCCCGATCGGCCGCGGCCAGCGCGAGCTGATCATCGGCGATCGCCAGACCGGCAAGACCGCGATCGCGCTCGACACCATCCTGAACCAGAAGCCGCTCAACGCGCAGCCGGACGAGAACATCAAGCTGTACTGCGTCTACGTCGCGGTCGGCCAGAAGCGTTCGACCGTCGCGCAGTTCGTGAAGGTGCTGGAAGAGCAGGGCGCGCTCGAATACTCGATCGTCGTCGCCGCCACCGCGTCGGATCCGGCGCCGATGCAGTACATCGCGCCCTTTACCGGCTGCACCATGGGCGAGTACTTCCGCGACAACGGCATGCACGCGGTCATCATCTATGACGATCTGTCCAAGCAGGCTGTCGCCTACCGTCAGATGTCGCTGCTGCTGCGCCGCCCGCCGGGCCGCGAAGCCTATCCCGGCGACGTGTTCTATCTGCACTCCCGCCTGCTCGAGCGCGCGGCGAAGCTGAACAAGGACATGGGCTCGGGCTCGCTGACGGCGCTGCCTGTCATCGAAACCCAGGCCAACGACGTGTCGGCTTACATCCCGACGAACGTCATCTCGATCACCGACGGCCAGATCTTCCTGGAAACCGACCTGTTCTTCCAGGGCATCCGTCCTGCCGTGAACGTCGGTCTGTCGGTGTCGCGCGTCGGTTCGTCGGCGCAAACCAAGGCCACTAAGAAGGTCGCCGGCAAGATCAAGGGCGAGCTCGCGCAGTACCGCGAAATGGCGGCGTTCGCGCAGTTCGGCTCCGACCTCGACGCCTCGACCCAGCGCCTGCTCAACCGCGGCTCGCGCCTCACCGAGCTGCTCAAGCAGCCGCAGTTCTCGCCGCTGAAGATGGAAGAGCAGGTCTGCGTGATCTGGGCCGGCACCAACGGCTATCTCGATCCGCTCCCGCTCAACAAGGTGCGCGCGTTCGAGGACGGCCTGCTGTCGCTGCTGCGCGGCAAGCACGCCGACATCCTCAACGCGATCCGCGATAGCCGAGATCTCTCCGACGATACCGCTGCCAAGCTGAAGTCGGTGGTCGAGGGCTTCGCGAAGTCTTTCTCATAAGAAGGCCGTCATGGCCGGGCTTGTCCCGGCCATCCACGTCTTGTGCGTGGAAGACGGAGAACGTGGATGCCCGGGACACGCCCGGGCATGACGAAAGGATAGGGTCGCGGTCGAGCCGCAGGCTGATCGCTGGGGACGAAGAATGGCGTCACTTAAAGACATGCGCGTCCGCATCGCCTCCACCAAGGCGACGCAAAAGATCACCAAGGCCATGCAGATGGTCGCGGCCTCCAAGCTGCGCCGCGCGCAGACCGCTGCGGAAGCGGCGCGTCCCTATGCCGACAAGATGAGCGCGGTGATCTCCAACATCGCCAGCGCCGCGGTCGGCTCGCCCGGCGCACCGGTGCTGCTGGCCGGCACCGGCCGGGACCAGGTTCATCTGCTGCTGGTCTGCACCGGCGAGCGCGGCCTGTCCGGCGCCTTCAACTCCTCGATCGTGCGTCTCGCCCGCGAGCGCGCTCTGGCGCTCGCTGCGCAGGGCAAAGAGGTGAAATTCTTCTGCGTCGGCCGCAAGGGTTACGAGCAGCTCCGCCGCCAGTTCGACAAGCAGATCGTCGAGCACATGGACCTGCGCAGCGTCCGCCAGCTCGGCTTCGTCAACGCCGAGGAGATCGCCAAGAAGGTTCTGGCGCGTTTCGACAACGGCGAATTCGACGTCTGCACGCTATTCTATTCGCAATTCAAGTCGGTGATCGCACAGGTCCCCACCGCTCAACAGATCATTCCGCTGGTTGTCGAGGAAGGCGCTGCGAATGGCAGCGCGACCTCTTACGAATATGAGCCGGAAGAGGACGAGATCCTCACGCGCCTGTTGCCGCGCAACCTCGCGGTGCAGATATTCCGCGCCCTGCTCGAGAACAACGCCTCGTTCTACGGTGCGCAGATGTCGGCGATGGACAACGCCACCCGCAACGCCGGGGAAATGATCCGCAAGCAGACGCTGGTCTACAACCGCACGCGTCAGGCTCAGATCACCAAGGAACTCATCGAAATCATCTCCGGCGCAGAAGCAGTCTGACCGGACACGAAATTCGGATCGAAGGAGACAGTAAATGGCTACAGCAGCCACACAGATCGGTCGCGTTACCCAGGTCATGGGCGCCGTCGTCGACGTGCAGTTCGAAGGCCACCTGCCGGCCATTCTCAACTCGCTCGAAACCAAGAACGGCAACAACCGCCTGGTGCTGGAAGTCGCGCAGCATCTCGGCGAGTCGACCGTCCGCACCATCGCGATGGACGCCACCGAAGGTCTGGTGCGCGGCCAGGAAGTGACCGACACCGGTCAGCCGATCTCGGTTCCCGTGGGGGACGGTACGCTGGGCCGCATCATGAACGTCATCGGCGAGCCGATCGACGAGGCCGGCCCGATCAAGTCGGAGGGCACCCGCGCCATCCACCAGGAAGCGCCGACCTATACCGACCAGTCGACTGAAGCCGAAATTCTCGTCACCGGCATCAAGGTCGTCGATCTGCTCGCGCCGTATGCGAAGGGCGGCAAGATCGGCCTGTTCGGCGGCGCCGGCGTGGGCAAGACCGTGCTGATTCAGGAGCTGATCAACAACGTCGCGAAGGCGCACGGCGGTTACTCCGTGTTCGCCGGCGTCGGCGAACGTACCCGCGAGGGCAACGACCTCTACCACGAGTTCATCGAGTCCAAGGTCAACGCCGACCCGCACAATCCGGATCCGAGCGTGAAGTCGAAGTGCGCGCTGGTGTTTGGTCAGATGAACGAGCCGCCGGGCGCCCGCGCCCGCGTCGGTCTGACCGGTCTGACCGTCGCCGAGCACTTCCGCGACCAGGGCCAGGACGTGCTGTTCTTCGTCGACAACATCTTCCGCTTCACGCAAGCGGGTTCGGAAGTGTCGGCGCTGCTCGGCCGTATTCCTTCGGCGGTGGGTTATCAGCCGACGCTCGCGACCGACATGGGCGCGCTGCAGGAGCGCATCACCACCACGCAAAAGGGCTCGATCACCTCGGTGCAGGCCATCTACGTGCCGGCCGACGACTTGACCGACCCGGCGCCCGCGACCTCGTTCGCGCACTTGGACGCCACCACGGTGCTGTCGCGCGCGATCTCGGAAAAGGGCATCTATCCGGCGGTGGACCCGCTCGACTCGACCTCGCGCATGCTCTCGCCGCTGGTCGTCGGCGAGGAGCACTACACCGTCGCCCGTCAGGTCCAGCAGGTGCTGCAGCGCTACAAGTCGCTCCAGGACATCATCGCCATTCTCGGCATGGACGAGCTTTCGGAAGAGGACAAGCTGACGGTGGCCCGCGCCCGCAAGATCGAGCGCTTCCTGTCGCAGCCGTTCCACGTCGCCGAAATCTTCACGGGTTCGCCGGGCAAGTTCGTGGACCTCGCCGACACCATCAAGGGCTTCAAGGGCCTGGTGGAAGGCAAGTACGACCACCTGCCGGAAGCTGCCTTCTACATGGTCGGCACCATCGAAGAGGCGGTGGAGAAGGGCAAGAAGCTCGCCGCTGAAGCGGCTTAAGAAGCGAATGGCGAATGGGGAGTAGCGAATAGTCGCTGCTTCCATTCGCTACTCGCCATTCGCCACTCGCTATTCGCAGGTTTCCCATGGCCACCTTCCATTTCGATCTCGTCTCTCCTGAAAAGCTCGCCTTCTCGGGTGAGGTCGATCAGGTCGACATCCCCGGCGCCGAGGGTGATTTCGGCGTGCTGGCGGGGCATGCGCCGGTCGTGGCTGCAATCCGGCCCGGCATCCTCACCGTCACCACCGGCGGCAAGCACGAGAAGATCATCGTGCTCGGCGGCCTTGCCGAAGTCTCCGAAAAGGGCCTCACCGTGCTGGCCGACGTCGCGACCTCGCTGGACGAGCTCGACCGTGTCCAGTTCGCCGAGACGATCGCGGAGATGGAAGAGAATTTGAAGGAGCACGAAGGCACCGAGCTCGATCAGGCCATCGAGCGGCTCGACCACTTCAAGAGCATCCAGCATCAGCTCAACGCCACGGCTATGCACTAAGCCCCGGGGCACCGCTCCGGGGCGAACAAGACATTCCTGCAAGGGAATTCTGGGACAGGTCCAGCGCTCGTCACCGACCGTGGCGGGCGCTGAACTTTGTTGCACCGCGCCGGAGATGGCGGCATTCTGCGCGCGCGGATTTGTTCCGGGGGCCGGCAGATGAAACGCAAGATCGCAGCGATTTTCGCAGCCGATATTGCCGGGTATTCGAGACTGGTCGCGGAAGACGAAGAGGAGACGCTGCGGCGTCTGGCCTCCTATCGCGAGGTCGTCGACGATTTCATCGCCAAGGCCGGCGGGCGCATCTTCAACACGGCGGGCGATGCCGTGCTCGCGGAGTTTCCGAGCGCTGTGGATGCGGTGCGCTGCGCGATCGACATCCAGGAGAGCTTGCGGACCCGCAACATGGCCTATCCGCCGAGCCGGCAGATGTCGTTTCGCATCGGCATCACCATCGGCGACGTGGTCGAGCGCGACGGCGATCTCTTGGGCGACGGCGTCAACATCGCCGCGCGCCTCGAGGGTCTTGCCGAGGTCGGCGGCATCTGCGTCTCGCGCGGGGTGCATGAGCAGGTCGCCAACAAGCTGTCGGTGCAGTTCGCCGATATCGGCGCGCAGGAGGTCAAGAACATTCCGACACCGGTGCACGCCTATATGGTGGCGATGCGGCGCGAGGACGGCGGCTATGCCAAGCCGCAGCTGAAGAAGCCGGCCTCCAAGATGGCGGCGGCGCCGGTGTGGATATGGCCGTTGGCGGTCGCAATCGTCTCGATCGTCGCCATCGCCGTTACCGGCTCTCTCTACAACACCAAGCTGAAGAACGCCGCGAGTGCCGCGGCACCCGTCGCCGTGCCGAGCGCAACGCCGACCGCGATGGCGGCAACGCCAAGTCCAATGCCGACCCAGATGGTAAAGGCGCCGATGACGCCGCCGAACGCCGGCGCCGCGATGGCGCCGATGCCCGCGCCGTCACCCTCACCGATGACAGGCAAGCTTGCGGCCGACAGCGTGCCCTTCATCAACGAGCGCGCCCGCAACTACGTCGCCGGCGACTACTCCGCTGCCGCCGACTACAAGGCCTTCGCGCTCAATGTCGGCGGCTTCATCGGCTCGGCGTTGAATCAACCAACCGAGGAAGCCGCGCGAAACACGGCGCTCGAACAGTGCCAGAAGCGCGCCGATGCCGCGCAATCGCCGCGACGCTGCGAGCTTTATGCCGTCGGCAGCAACGTCGTCTACACCCACGGCAAGCCGCCGATGCCGCCGCAGCCTTGGGTCCGCCACGATGCCATAACTGAGAAGCCATTCGCGTCGAAGGATTTTCCGATCGTGCGCAGTGCCGCAAAAGTGCGGATCGAGAACATGTTCGCGCCCGCGGCAAAATCCCGTTCGATCGCGCTCGGCCCGACCGGGCATTATTTCATGGTGCTCGGCGCATCATCGGTGGATGAAGCCGTGCGGCGTTCTCTGGAATCGTGCGGCGCGATCGCCGGTGTTGCCTGCATGGTCGTCGCGGTCGACGACAATTTCGTCGTGCCGATCCCGACCTCGTTCAGGATCACCGGCTTCTTCAATGCCGCCTCCAACGCTTCGATCGTGGCCGAGGCGCGCGGCGAGGTCGTCCGCAAGCTCGGTGACACCATGGGCTGGACCGCTGTCGCCGTCGGCACATCCGGCCGGGCCGGCCTCGGTCTCAAGGCCGCTGATGAGCAGACCGCCGTCACCTCCGCGCTCGCCGACTGCGCCAAGCGCGACAGCGACTGCCACGTCATCGCCATCGGCCCATTCACGGTGGGCCCGATCAATTAGCGCTCACGTGAGATGAGGCCTGGCACATGATGACAGAGGTGCCACCTCACGCGCCCGCGCCGGCAAAAAAATTCTCTAACAATTTCAACGCCATTTCTACTGTGCATGGGATTGTTTTCGAAAGTCAGCTTGCGAACCCCGCAAACTCCTGCGCCACGGCCCGGTAGACCTCGCGGCGGAACGGCACTACGAGCTCGGCGACACGATCGAGGCGCTCCCAGCGCCAGGCGTCGAACTCGGCGGGCTGGCCGTTGCGCGGCGTCAGCGGATCGATCTCGTCGTCTGTGCCGGTGAACCGCAGCGCGAACCATTTCTGGCGCTGGCCGCGAAACTTTGCGAGGCGGTGCGTCTGCGGTCCGTCGTAAGGCGGGAATTCATAGGTGAACCAGTCGGTCTCGCCGAGATAGTCGGCACTGACGACGTTGGTCTCCTCCCATAGCTCGCGCATCGCCGCGTCGCGCAAATTCTCGCCCTCGTCGACACCGCCCTGCGGCATCTGCCAGTCGAGCCCCGGCAGGATGATCTCCGGCCCATCGCCCTTGAAGCGATGGCCGATCAGCACGCGGCCGTCGGCGTTGAACAGCGCGATGCCGACGTTGGGGCGGTAGGGTTTTTCATTGGTCATCTTGTCATTCCGGGGCGCGCGGAGCGCGAGCCCGGAATCCATAACCACAGGCGGTAGTCGGTTTAAAGGACGTCGCTGCTATCCTTCGCACAACTTCTGCCTGGGGAGTATGGATCCCCGTCTTCGCGGGGATGACGGGCGAGAGAGCCGCGACAGGTGATCTGATCACTCCTCCGCCAGCGCAGAAAATTCCTGCACCACGCGCTCATAGACCGGGCGCTTGAACGGGATGATCAACTCAGGGAGATTCTTCATCGACTCCCAGCGCCAGCTCACGAATTCCGCCTTGTGGCCGCCGCCGGGATGCTCGACGTTGATCTCGCTGTCCTTGCCGGTGAAGCGCACCGCGTACCATTTCTGGCGCTGGCCGCGGTAGCGGCCCTTCCAGGCGCGCCCGGCAACGGTGCGCGGAATGTCGTAAGTGAGCCAGTCCGGGACCTCACCGAGCCGCTCGACCGAGCGCACGCTGGTCTCCTCGTAGAGCTCGCGCTTGGCCGCCTCCCAGGTGTCCTCGCCGGGATCGACCCCGCCCTGCGGCATCTGCCAGACATGGGTGTCGTCGACATGCTCGATGCCGCCGGCGCGGCGGCCGATGAACACCAGTCCCCTTGGATTGATCAGCATCACGCCGACGCAGGTCCGGTAGGGCAGATCCTCGTAACGCGCCATTCCGCCAGACCTCTTGCCTGCTTCTTGGGAAGGCATGCCGGCCCCGCGAGACCCGCGCCGAACCAATTCGTTGATTTAGCTGGATTTTGATTTCAGCATCGCGGTTGTCAATGGCACCAAAAGGATACCTCGGTCGCCCAATGTCTTGGTCCAGGCGCTGATGCGCTCGATCGAGACGGGCAAGGCGGAGGCCGTGCCGACGGCGATGCCGCGCTCGCGCGCCGCCGATTCCAGCTTGTTGAGGGCGCGGTCGATCTCGGTCGCCGTCGGCACCGCGTCGATGGCGATATCGCCCTTGCCGAACGGCACGGCCTGGTTGGCCGCGGCCTGGGGCGCGATGCTGCGGGGCGAGGAGCCGTCATCGAAGAAGCCGAGGCCGCGCTTGGCCGCCTCGCGGATGATCGGCTGCATCGCCGGCTCCGTGGCGATGAAGCGGGCGCCCATGAAATTGGTGAGACCGGCATAGCCCTGCATCCGGCTGAGGTGCCAGTACAGGCGGTCCATGTTCTGGTCGGGGCTGAGCGAGGTCAGCAGCGTCTGCGGCCCCGGATCGTTGTCGGGGAAGTCGTACGGCTCCATCGGGATCTGGAGGAAGATCTCGTGGCGCTGCGCCCGCGCCCGCTCGGCGAGCTTGCCGGGGTCGGAGCCGTAGGGCGTGAAGGCCAGCGTCACCGCCGGCGGCAGCTTCATGATGGCGTCCAGGGTCTTGGCGGCGCCGACGCCGAGGCCGCCGATCACGATCGCGACCACCGGCATCTTGGCGGCCTTGGCGCGGTCGGCGTCCGCCGCATAGACGTTGAACGGCCTCAGCCCATCGGCGACCACCGGGATCATGCCGTAGCGCGATTTCTCCAGCAGCTTCGGATTGATCCCGGTCATGACGGGCGGCGGGGCGGATGCAGCCTCGCCCTTGTCCGCAGCATCGCCCCCGCCAATCACCACGTCGCGGCGGGCGCCGGTGGAGCCGTCGATCATGGTGATGGTCTTCTGCTCGCCGGGCGCGGCCTGCTTCGGCGCTTCCTTGGTCTCGTGCTTGGTTTCTTGGCCTTGGCCGATGGCAGACTTGTCGTCCGTCGCCTTCTCGGCCGGCCTGGGCTGGTTGATCGCGATCCGGCTCATCGGCTCACCGCCGAGCGGGTCCTTGTTGAAGATGGCGAAGCCGGCAAAGGTAACCAGGAACAGGCCGAGCAGAACAGCCAGCAGCTGCATAGACGTGAACGGCAGCCGCAGCCGGCGTTTGCGGCGCGGCTTATCCTGTCCGAGCGGGGCGCTCAGATCATCGGCCGTTTCAGTCATGCGCGATCCCGAATCACTCCAGCCGACGATACCACGCCGAGGTCAAGCGGCGGCAGGCCGGGATAGGCCGGAGGCAGCAGCAGTTCCCAAGCAAAAAGGGCGGCTTCAGGAAGCCGCCCTTTCGCTGGATCGCGTGATACGCCGACCTAGTTCGCCGCTTTGGCCTTGTCGGTCGCCGCCTTGTTGTCGCCGCCCGGGGTCGGCGCGGCGGAGGCGCTGTTCTTGATGCCGTGGAGCAGGTCGCCGGCGAGCTTGAGCGCCTTGTCGTCCTTGGCGTCCGGCGGGACGTAGGACTGCGAGCCCGTCTTCTCGTCGCCGTCGTTCTTCAGGTGGCCGCGCAGCGAAGCCTCGCCCTTGGTGTCGGTGCGCGACTTCAGCTCGTCCGGCACGTCCTGGAGCACTTCGATATCGGGCACGATGCCCTTGGCCTGGATCGACTTGCCCGACGGCGTGTAATAGCGCGCGGTGGTCAGCCGCAGCGCGCCGTTGCCGCTGCCGAGCGGAATGATGGTCTGCACCGAGCCCTTGCCGAACGAGCGCGTGCCGACGATGGTTGCGCGCTTGTGGTCCTGCAGCGCGCCGGCGACGATTTCCGACGCCGAGGCCGAGCCGCCATTGACCAGCACGATGACCGGCCTGCCCTTGGTCAGGTCGCCCGCATGCGCGGCGCGGCGCTGGGTCTCCTCGGCATTGCGGCCGCGGGTCGAGACGATCTCGCCCTTCTCGAGGAACGAGTCGGAGACGGTGACCGCTTCCTCGAGCAGGCCGCCCGGATTGTTGCGGAGGTCGATGATGAAGCCCTTGAGCTTGTCGCCGCCGATCTGGTTCGTGAGGTTGCTGATCTCGCGCTTCAGGCCTTCGGTGGTCTGCTCGTTGAAGGTGGTGATGCGGATATAGCCGATGTCGTCCTGCTCGACGCGCGCGCGCACCGAGCGGACGCGGATATTGTCGCGCACCAGCGTGACGTCGAGCGGGTTGTCCTGGCCCTTGCGGATGATCTTGAGCTTGATCTTGGTGTTGACCGGACCGCGCATCTTCTCGACCGCCTGGTTCAGCGTCAGGCCCTGCACCGCCTCGTCGTCGAGATTGGTGATGATGTCGTTGGCCATGATGCCGGCGCGCGAGGCGGGCGTGTCGTCGATCGGCGAGACCACCTTGATCAGGCCGTCTTCCATCGTGACCTCGATGCCGAGCCCGCCGAATTCGCCGCGGGTCTGCACCTGCATGTCGCGGAAGCTCTTCGCGTCCATGTAGCTCGAGTGCGGATCGAGGCCGGTAAG
This sequence comes from Bradyrhizobium sp. USDA 223, assembly GCF_044909005.1. Classification (NCBI taxonomy): domain Bacteria; kingdom Pseudomonadati; phylum Pseudomonadota; class Alphaproteobacteria; order Hyphomicrobiales; family Nitrobacteraceae; genus Bradyrhizobium; species Bradyrhizobium sp. USDA 223. Next base: position 6,325,813 of record NZ_JBIYDR010000001.1, on the reverse strand, counting down.
CATGCCGCTGATGGCGGACTCGATCAGCTTGGTGTCATCGGGCTTCTCGACATAGTCGGAGCGCACGCGCTCGAACACGTCGCCGAACAGGTTGAGCTGGCGATAGGTGTCCGCGGTGGCGGCTCGCGCGCTGGAGCCCATGAACACCGCGCGCGGCTGGGTCACGAACAGCGTCAGCGCCGCACCGGTTGCGGCGCTGAGGAGGATTACTGAAGTCTTGCGCATCATCCGCGAACCTTCTCGCCTTCATTTGCGGCCCACCATGGGCCTGGATCGATTGGAGTGCCGTCTTTACGGAACTCGACATACAGCACAGGTTGACTCGCGTTCGTGGCGAGAATGGAGGCGACCTGAGAGGTCGACCCCATGGTCGCGACCGGCTCCCCCGTGAGCACAAACTGCCCGATGTTGACCGAAATGCGCTCCATTCCGGCGATCAGGACATGATACCCGCCCCCGGCGTTTAGGATCAAGAGTTGTCCATAGCTGCGGAATGGGCCGGCATACACAACCCAGCCATCACACGGCGTCGTGACCTGGGCGCTGGGCTTGGTCGCCAGCGAGATGCCCTTCTGGACGCCGCCGACCCCGTCGGAACCGCCAAAATCCCTGATCTTGTTACCGTTAACCGGAAGCGGCAGGAGACCCCTGGCCGAGGCGAAGGCGATCGCCGGGGTGGTGCGGGACTTGTCCTTGAACGCGCCCGGGCCCTGTTTGGCGCTGGCGGCCGCCAATTTGGCCTCCTTGGCCTCGGCCTGCCTTGCGGCCTCGGCGGCCTTCTCGGCTGCCCTGGCGGCGGTTTGCAGGTCCTGCTCCATCTTGGCGATCAGCCCCTGGAGATCGCCGACCTGCCTTGACAGCGCGATCGCGCGCGCGCTTTCGGCATCGAGGTCTTTTTCCCGTGCGGACTGCTGGCGCTGCCGTTCCTCGATCAGGGCGGTGAGCCGGGTCTGGTCGCTCCTGACCTTGTCGCGGTCGGAGGCGAGCTGATCGCGCTCGGTGGCTATGGTCTTGCGCAGGGCCACGAGCTCGCCGAGCTCGCTTGCGATCTTCTCGGCGCGGCCGCGCAATTCCGGCACGACGGCGCCGAGCAGCATCGCGGTGCGCAAGGATTGCAGCGCATCTTCGGGCCTCACCAGCAGCGCCGGCGGCGTGCGCCGGCCGGCGCGCTGCAAGGCCGCCAGCACCTCGACGATGTCGGCACGGCGCGAATCCAGCGAAGCGCGCATCTGCTGCTCGCGGCCGTTCAGCGTTCGCAGCCGCGCCTCGGCCTCGTCGATCTTGGTTTCCACGGCGCGCACATTGGCGGCGGTGTCGATCAGCTGCTGATTGAGCTGGGTGCGGTCCTGGCCGAGCGCGGTGATCTCGGCCTTCAGCTTGGCCTGCGCTTCTTCCGCGCTTCGTTGCCTCGCGCGCGCGGCCTCCAGCTCCTGCTCGCGCTGCTTGATCGCGTCGGGCGAGACCGCAGCAGTCTGCGGCGGCGCAACTGTCTGACCTTGCGTCTGAGCTTGCGCGAGGCTTTCTTCGGCGAAGAGGCTTGCGCCGGCAAGGCCGGTGATCAGCAGCAGGTTGAGGAGCGGCGCTCGCATCGTGTCGGCAAAGGTGCTCGTTGTGGCGCGCATCACGCGCGGTGATAGGGATGGCCGGCCAGGATGGTGGCGGCCCGATACAGCTGTTCCAGAAGCATGACGCGGATCATTTGGTGCGGCCAGGTCGCAGAGCCGAACGCGATCGCGAGCTTGGCCTTACGGCGCAATTCGGGCGAAAGTCCGTCCGCCCCTCCGATCACGAAGATAGTATGTCCGGCACCTTCGTCGCGCCAGCGCGCCAGATGCCGTGCGAATACGGTGGAATCAAGATTCTGGCCGCGCTCGTCCAGCGCCACCAGGACCGCCTTGTCAGGTATATGCGCCGAGATCGCCGCGGCCTCTTCGGCCATCCGAGTCGCCGCATCGCGTGCGCGGCTTTCGGGAATTTCGTGGATGCCGAGCTCGCGGAATCCAAGCTTGCGGCCGGCCTCCTCGAACCGCTCGAAATAGCGGTCTGCAAGCTCCCGTTCGGGGCCCTGCTTCAGCCGGCCCACCGCAATGACAGCAACACGCATGGTTCTTGAGTCGCGTTGACGAGACCGCGCGCAACAAGCGCGCGCACGACGCTAGCATGCGCGTCAGCCGATTCGAAATCGGCCTTCGAGCCTAGATCGCCTTCGCCGCCCCTGGGCCCTGCGTGTACAACCGCTCGAGGTTGTAGAACTCGCGGACCTCGGGTCTGAACACGTGCACGATCACGTCGCCGGAATCGATCAGCACCCAGTCGCAATTGGGCAAGCCCTCGACATGGATGGTCTTGATGCCGTTTTCCTTGAGGCTCTTGGTGACGTTTTCCGCGATCGCGCCGACGTGCCGGTTCACCCGGCCGGTGGTGACGATCATGTAGTCGGAGTACGCCGATTTGCCGCGAAGGTCGATGGTGACCGTCTCTTCCGCCTTCATGTCCTCGAGGCGGGAGAGGATCAGGCTCAGCGTCTTGTCGGCGTCGGGTTGCGCCTTCAAGGCCGCAGCTTTGGTCGATGTTTTACGCGTAGGCTTGGCAACCTTGGGTAAAACAGGCTTGGACAATACAGATGCGGTCAGGGACCATTCCTTTCACTGTATCGCGAACGCCGAATCCGGGCGCCCACTGGTTACACTACATCATGTGGGGTTAAGGGTTTCAATATGCCAGAGAGACCGAAATCCCCACCAAGTCCGCACACTTCGTCTCACTTCGTACCTTTCCAGCTCCCGTCCGGGTTCCGTAGGCCGGTCGAAGAGAGATTCAGCTTCAATCCGGTCAGGAACACCCAGGCCGGTGCCGGCCGATCTGCAAGCTGGACGGCCTTGTTCTCGGGCAGACGGTAGCGCGATAACGCCTGGGCCGCGGGCGAGCCGAGCGCGCGAAAACTCTGCGGGGGGCGATCGATCACGGCCATCGGCACCTGGGCGGCGATGCGCCGCCAGTCCTGCCAACGATGGAATTGAGCGAGATTGTCGGCGCCCATGATCCAGACGAAGCGCAAGCCAGGGAAGCGGCGGCGCAAGGTGTTGATCGTGTCGATAGTATAGCGGGTGCGAATGACGGATTCGAGACAGCTCACCTCGATGCGCGGATCATCGGCGACCTCGCGCGCGGCCCGCATGCGCTCGCCGAGCTCGTGCAGCGTGCCGTTCTCCTTGAGCGGATTGCCAGGCGTGACCAGCCACCAGACGCGATCGAGCTGCAATCGCTTCAGCGCGAAGCGGCTGATCGCGCGGTGCGCCTGATGCGGCGGGTTGAACGAGCCGCCGAGCAGGCCGATGCGCATGCCCGGCGTCGAGGGCGGAACCGCTTGCGCCACGAAGCGCGGCACGACGAGATTGTTGCTCAATGCCCGCGCCCCGCGACGTCTACGGCCGGGTCTGTCCGGTGCCGCGGACGCGATATTTGAAGCTCGTCAACTGCTCGGCGCCGACCGGCCCGCGGGCGTGGAAGCGGCCGGTGGCGATTCCGATCTCGGCGCCGAAACCGAACTCGCCGCCATCGGCAAACTGCGTCGAGGCGTTGTGGAGCACGATCGCGGAATCGACCTCGCTCAGGAACTTGTTCGCCGCAGCCTCATCCGCGCTCACGATGGCATCGGTGTGATGCGAGCCGTGGTCCTGGATGTGCGCGATCGCGCCGTCGACCCCGTCCACCACCTTCGCCGCGATGATCGCGTCGAGATATTCGGTGTCCCAATCCTCCTCGCTCGCCGGCTTGACGCGCGCATCGGCCTTCTGCACGGCCTCGTCGCCGCGGATCTCGCAGCCGGCATCGAGCAGCATCTCGACCAGCGGTTTCAGGCTCGATGCAACGGCGGCACGATCGACCAGCAGCGTCTCGGCCGCGCCGCAGACGCCGGTGCGTCGCATCTTGGCATTGAGCACGATCGACTTCGCCATGGCGAGGTCGGCGCTGCCGTCGATATAGACGTGGTTGACGCCTTCGAGATGCGCGAAGACAGGCACGCGCGCTTCCTGCTCGACGCGCGCGACGAGGCTCTTGCCGCCGCGCGGCACGATGACGTCGATGGCGCCGCTCAGGCCCGACAGCATCATGCCGACCGCGGCGCGGTCGCGGGTCGGCACCAGCGTGATCGCAGCTTCCGGCAGGCCGGCTTCCCGCAGGCCCTGCACCAGGCAGTCATGGATGGCGCGGCACGAACGAAAACTGTCGGAGCCGCCGCGCAGGATCACGGCATTGCCCGACTTCAGGCACAGCACGCCGGCATCGGCCGCAACGTTCGGCCGGCTCTCGAAGATCACGCCGACGACGCCGAGCGGCACGCGCACGCGCTCGATGGACATGCCGTTCGGCCGCTGCCAGCGCTCGGTGACGACGCCGATGGGGTCGGCGATGCCGCGCACGATGCCGATGCCTTCGGCCATGCCCTCGATGCGCGCCGGCGTCAGCGTCAGGCGGTCGATGAAGGAGGAGGTGGCATTGGCGGCGGCACGGGCCTCCGCGACGTCCTCGGCATTGGCCGCGAGGATCGCCGCGGAGTTCGCGCGGATCGCCCGTTCCATGGCCTCGAGCGCCCGGTTCTTCTGCTCCGGCGGCGCCAGCGCCAGCACGCGCGCGGCAGCGCGGGCACGGGTTCCGAGATCGGACATCAGCGCCAAGAGATCGCCAGCTCGATCGGCATTACCGTCAACGGCTTTGAGGGGGGCGGCCATGGGAGTTCAACCTTCTGCTAAGGCGGTGTCCTAGCACGGAAATCCCGCGTTTGCGAAGGGCGGGGAGGGTATGGCAGGTCTCCCGGCGGCGGGCGTGGCGGGGTCCTTACCCGCCCACCACCAGATCGTCCCGATGGATCATCTCGGCGCGGCCGCTGATACCGAGGATGGTCATCACATCCGGGGAGGAGCGGCCCTTGATCCGCTCGGCATCATCGGCGTCATAGGCGATCAGGCCGCGGCCGACCTCGCTGCCGTCGGGGCCGCGCACGATCACGGCATCGCCGCGGGCGAACTGGCCCTCGACCTTGTTCACGCCGGCCGGCAGCAGGCTGGCCCCGGCCCGTAGCGCGGTCACGGCGCCGGCATCGATCGTCAGCGTACCCTTCGGCTCCAGCGTGCCCGCGATCCAGCGCTTTCGCGAGGTGATGGGGTTGGCCGGCGTCAGGAACCAGGTGCAGCGGCCGCCATCGGCGATCGCCTGCAACGGATGCTCGATCTTGCCGGAGGCGATCAGCATATGCGTGCCACCGGTCGTCGCGATCTTCGCCGCCTCGACCTTGGTGCGCATGCCGCCGCGCGACAGCTCGGACTCGGCATCGCCGGCCACCGCCTCGATCTCCGAGGAGATGCTGTCGACGACGGGAATGAGCTTTGCGTTCGGATTGTTCTTCGGCGGGGCATCGTAGAGCCCGTCGATGTCGGAGAGCAGCACCAGCAGGTCTGCGCTCGCCATGGTCGCAACGCGCGCGGCGAGGCGATCATTGTCGCCGTAGCGGATCTCGGTGGTCGCCACCGTGTCGTTCTCGTTGATCACGGGGATCGCGCGCCATTCCAGCAGCTTGCCGATGGTGGAGCGCGCGTTGAGATAGCGGCGGCGCTCCTCGGTGTCCTGCAGCGTCACCAGGATCTGGCCGGCGCCGATACCGTGGGCGCCAAGCACCTCCGACCAGATCCGCGCCAGCGCGATCTGACCGACCGCGGCCGCGGCCTGGCTCTCTTCCAGCTTCAGCGGGCCGCGCGGCAATTTGAGCCGGCTGCGGCCAAGTGCGATCGAGCCGGAGGACACCACGAGGACGTCGCGCCCTTCCTGGTGCAGCTTGGCCATGTCGTCGGCGAGCGCGGCGAGCCAGGACGCCCGCACCTCGCCCCTGTCGGAATCGACCAGCAGCGCTGAGCCGACCTTGACGACGATGCGGCGGAATTGACTGAGTTCGGGGCTGGCCATGTCTCTCTGTGCTGGCGCTGGATGCGAATGACGGCGGAGCGACAGGCGGCGCCGATGAGCCCTGCTTTTGCAGCAGGACGGTGACCGGCGCAAGGCAGCCGGGATGGTAAACGGCGCATGTCGACCTTGTGTCAGCCGTCCATCTGGCTCTAATGGCGGCAACGATAAACGGGCCGAAAGAGGAAACGAATGGATCGCCGCAAATTCATGGCCGGATGCCTCGGCCTGCCGCTGTTCGCGCAGGCGGGTGGTGCGCGGGCGCAGGTCGGGCTGACGAAGATCATCTTCCCGTTTGCGGCCGGAGCCGGCGGCGACACGCTGTGCCGGCTGCTCGCGCAGGAGATGGCCCCGCTGCTGCAGCGGACCGTCGTGGTCGAGAACCGCACCGGCGGCGACGGCCTGATCGGCATCAAGGCGGTGAAAGGCGCGAGCCCCGACGGCAGCATGGTGCTGGTGACGACAGGGCCGACCATGTATCTGCTGCCAATGGTGGAGGCGACGCCGAGCTTCGACACGGCCAAGGATTTCCTGCCGGTGTCGCTGCTGGCGCGCTTCGAGTTTGCGCTGGTGATCGGCCCGGGCATTGATGCTGCCGATTTCAAAGCGTTCGTAGCGTGGCTGAAATCGCATCCGGACAAGACCTCGTTCGGAGTGCCGAGCAACGGCACCATTCCGCATTTCACCGGCTCCAAGCTCGAGAAGGATCTCGGCATTCCCCTGACCCGCGTGCCCTATCGCGGTAGCGCGCCGATCCTCAACGACCTCGTCGGCGGCCATATCTCGTTCGGCATCACCACGCTGGCGGACGCTCTGCCGCAGCATCGCGCCAAGGGCGTGAAGATCATTGCGGTCGCCAGCGCGGAGCGTTCGCCCTTCGCGCCTGACGTACCGACGCTGAAGGAGAGCGGCATCGATCTCGTCGCCGACGCCTGGTACGGCATGTGGCTCCCCGCCGGCAGCCCGCCGGAGTTTGCGAGCAAGCTCGGGGCGGCGGCGAGCGCGGCGCTTGCCAAGCCGGAGGTGAAGGAGAAGTTGACGGCGATCGGGCTGATTCCGATCGGCAGCAATGCGGATGGATTGACGAAGGAGCTCGCCGCGAACATCGCGTTGTGGCAGCCGATCGTGAAGGCGACGGGCTACAAGATCGAGAAATAGGCCCCGCTCGCACTCCACACTCCGTCATGGCCGGGCTTGACCCGGCCATCCACGTGCTTCCGCGTCCGAGGTGAGACGTGGATGCCCGGGTCAAGCCCGGGCATGACGAGTTGAGAGAGCTGCGCTCCGGACTCACATCTTCGCGCGCTGGGCGATGCCGTCCTTGATCGCCGCAAGCTCTTTCTCGTCCCAGATGCCGATCAAGACCCCACCCTTCACCTGGAGCTGATTATCCGCATAGGCGGCGATCTTCTCGCGCGGCGTGGTGATGTGATCGTTCGGATGCAGCGCCCACTCGAACAATTCGGCCTGGAGCCGTGCGATAATGCCTGCGCATTCCGGATCGTCGCCGCGATCGACGTACTCCTCCGGATCGGTTTCGAGATCGTACAGCATCGGGCGGAAGCCGGAGGCGTGGATGTATTTCCAGCGGCCGTCGAACACCATGAACAGGCGGCAGCGCTCGATCGGCTGGTTCAGCTTCAGCCGCACGTCCTGCATGGAATAGTCGTATTCGGAGAACGCCACCTTGCGCCAATCTGATGGCGTGGGCCCGCGCAGCAGCGGCAGCAGCGAACGTCCTTCGAGAATGTGGCCCGGCACCTTGCCGCCGAAATAATCGACGAAGGTCGGCGCGAGATCGATTGCCTCGACCAGCGCGTCGCTGCGTGTGCCGCGCGTGGCGTCGGCTTCCCTGGAGGGATCAATGATGATCAGCGGGATCTTCGCCGACTGTTCGTGGAACAGGTCCTTCTCGCCCATCCAGTGATCGCCGAGATAGTCGCCATGATCGGAGGTGAACACGATCATGGTGGTGTCGAGCAGGCCGCGCGCCTCCAGAAACTTCATCAGCACGCCCATCTGGTCGTCGATCTGGGTGATCAGGCCCATATAAGTCGGGATCACCTTCTCGCGGGCCTCATCGCGCGCCATGTTGCGGGAGTAGCGCATGTCCATGTAGGCGCCGAACACCGGATGCGGATTCTGCCGTTCGCGCTCCGAGCGGATCACCGGGATCATGTCATCCGTCGAATACATGCTGGCATAGGGCTCCGGCGCGATATAGGGCCAGTGCGGCTTGATGTAGGACAGATGCAGGCACCACGGCCGGCCGTCGGTCTCGGCCTCGCTGATGAAGTCCATCGCGCGCCGCGTCATGTAGGGCGTCTCGGAATGCTCTTCTGGCACGCGCGCGGCCTTGTCGGCGTGCACCAGCAGCCAGCCGTTCTGCAAGCTGCCATCCTCGGCAGCGCCGGAATTGGCCCAGTGCTCCCAGGGATTGGCGGCTTCAAAGCCGTGCTTTCGCAGATATTCGTCGTATTTCGGCCGCGGCCGTCCGGTCGGGTGCAGGCCGTCGTCGCGCTCGTAAGGCTCGAAGCCGCATTCGGCGACATGCGTGCCGATCACCGATTCCGGGGGAATGCCGAGCGCCTTCATGCCTTCGATATCAGGGGCCATGTGGGTCTTGCCGACAAGCACGTTGCGCACGCCGATCTTGTTGAGATGATCGCCGAGCGTCGGCTCGCCGACCCGCAGCGGCCAGCCGTTCCAGTGCGAGCCGTGCGAGCGCATGTAGCGGCCGGTGTAGAACGACATCCGCGACGGGCCGCAGATCGGCGATTGCACATAGGCCTTACTGAACAGCACGCCGCGCCTGGCCATGGCGTCGATGTTCGGTGTCTTCAGCGTGGGATGACCGGTGCAGCCGAGATAATCGTAGCGAAGCTGGTCGCACATGATCCAGAGAACGTTCTTCGCGCGCGCCATGCCTTGCCCTTTCCGCACATTCGCCGTTCGATGCTGCGATATAGAAGCGGCGATGACAACCTCTCCCGTAGCAGGGCTATCGCATATGGGATGTGGCTATGGGCACCGACTATCCCCACAGCGTCATGGCCGGGCTTGTCCCGGCCATCCACGCCTTTCCACGCAGCACAAAGAACGTGGATGCCCGGGACAAGCCCGGGCATGACGACCTCTGCAACATTCAAATGCGATTGCCCTGCTACGGGAGAGGTGTCAGGATTGGCGCTGCGTTGTCACATTATCCGAATCAAGCCGACCACGGCTCCGCTTCGGCCGCGCTCTTGGCCTTGGCGGAGACCGGGCTTTCGCCGATCACATCGGCCAGCGCGCGCAACGCCTCCTTGACGCCCTGGCCGGTGGCGCCCGACAGCAGCAGCGGCGTCTTCTTCGCGGCGCGCTTCAGCCGGTCCTTCTGCTTCTTCAGCTCGTCCGGCTCGACCGCGTCGATCTTGTTCAGCGCGACGATCTCGATCTTGTCGGTGAGCTGGCCGCCATAGGCGTCGAGCTCCTTGCGCACGGTCTTGTAGGCCTTGCCGGCATGCTCGCAGGTGGCGTCGATCAGGTGCAGCAGCACGCGGCAGCGCTCGACATGGCCGAGGAAGCGGTCGCCGAGGCCGGTGCCTTCATGCGCGCCTTCGATCAGGCCGGGAATGTCGGCGAGCACGAACTCGCGGCCGTCGGCATTCACGACGCCGAGCTGCGGATGCAGCGTGGTGAAGGGATAGTCGGCGATCTTCGGCCGCGCTGCGCTGACCTTGGAGAGGAAGGTCGATTTGCCGGCGTTGGGCATGCCGACGAGGCCGGCATCGGCAATCAGTTTCAGCCGCAGCCAGATCCAGCGCTCCTCGCCGGGCTGGCCGGGATTGGCGTTGCGCGGCGCGCGGTTGGTCGAGGACTTGAAATGCGCATTGCCGAAGCCGCCATTGCCGCCTTCGGCCAGCACGAATTTCTCGCCGACCTTGGTGAAGTCGTGGATCAGCGTCTCGCGGTCCTCGTCGAAGATCTGCGTGCCCACGGGAACCTTCAGCACGATATTCTTGCCGTTGGCGCCGTGACGGTCCGAGCCCATGCCGTTCTCGCCCTTCTGGGCCTTGAAGTGCTGCTGGTAGCGGTAGTCGATCAGCGTGTTGAGGCCGTCGGCGACCTCGATGATGACGTTGCCGCCGCGGCCGCCATTGCCGCCGGAGGGACCGCCGAATTCGATGAACTTCTCGCGGCGGAACGCCACGCAGCCGTTCCCGCCGTCACCGGAGCGGATATAGACCTTTGCTTCGTCGAGGAATTTCATGGGCCATAGGTAGGCCAGCCGGCCCCCTGCGGCAACCCGGATCGGTCCGCAAATCGGCTGAATTCCGCGAATTGGACCCCTTGCTTAACCCGCCGGCCGCCGCCGGATCAGGAATTTCTGCGTGCCCTCCAGCACCAGCTCCTTGCGCTGGTTGAACACGGTGCTGCGCAGCGTCACCACGCCGGTGCTGCGCCCCGGCACCAGCTCGGTGACTTCGAGCGCGGGATAGATGGTGTCGTCGGCGAACACCGGCTTGAGGAACCGGCTCGACTGCTCGAGGAAGCCGACCAGGGAGTCCTCGACCATGAACGGAAACAGGCCGGCGCCGGGCGCGGTATGGATCAGGGTCTGGAAGCCGTGGGCGAGCAGATGCGGCATGCCGCGGGCGCGGCAATATTCCAAGTCGTAATGCACGGGATGGGTGTCGCCGCTCGCGGTCTGGAATGCGGCGAACACTGCCGAGGTTTGGGTGCGGCTCGGCAGCACGAAACGTTCGCCAACGACGAAATCCTCAAACCAGCGTTGCGTCGGGATCATGCGATGCCGGGTGGGATCGAAGTCGGTCATGTCAAAGCTCTCTTTTCGTCGCTGGGCGCTTATCGCTACCGCGATGCAAACAATGCGACAATCCGTTCAATTCGGCTTGCGCGGGCTTGCCGCGGCGGCTGCCGTCATTAAAACGACTGCAAGCGACTCTATTCGCCTGCTTTCGCCGCTCTCTCCCCGTCATTGCGAGCGCAGCGAAGCAATCCAGAATCCCTCCCCGGAAAGATTCTGGATTGCTTCGTCGCAAGAGCTCCTCGCAATGACGAGCCCCCGAACCTGCAACTCGTCGCAATGCCCCTGTTCAAGAATCTCTCCACCTATGACGATCGCTCCGCGCGCCTCGCCGGCATCGGGCTCATGGTGCTGTCGATCTTCATGTTCTCGTTCGGCGATGCCATGGGCAAGTTCCTGGTCGGGACCTATTCGGTGGGGCAGCTCTTGTTCCTGCGCGCCTGCGCTGCGCTGCTGCTGCTGTCGCCGCTGATCTGGACGCAGCGTCACCTGTTCCTGCATCTGGAGCGGCCGGGGCTGCAGGTGGTTCGCGTCGTGCTGTCGACGCTGGAAGTCGCGGCCTTCTTTCTCGCAACCGTCTATCTGCCGCTCGCCGACGTCATCACCTATTATCTCGCCGGCCCGATCTTCGTCACCGCGATGTCGGCAATCTTTCTGGGCGAGAAGGTCGGCTGGCGGCGCTGGACCGCGATCCTGATCGGCTTCTGCGGCGTCTTGATCGCGCTGCGGCCGTCGGCGCAGACCGTCAGCCTGCCGGCGTTGATCGCGCTCGGCGGCAGCCTCTCCTTTGCAACCCTGATGCTGATCACGCGCAGCCTGCGCAAGACGCCCGACATCGTGATGGCGTCCTCGCAATTCGTCGGCACCTTTTCGCTGGGCGCGGTGCTGTCGGCGTTCAACTGGGTGCCGCCGACGCCCGGCAGCCTCGTGATCTTCGCGCTCGCCGGATGCGTTTCGGTGACGGCGCTGTTCTGCGTCAACCGCTCGCTCAAGCTGGCGCCGGCCAGCGTCGTGGTGCCCTATCAATATTCGATGATCGTATGGGCGGTGATCTTCGGCTTCGTCGTGTTCGGCGACGTCCCATCCATCGCAACACTCGTCGGCGCCGCAATCATCATCGGCGCCGGGTTCTACATCTATCTTCGGGAGCGCGATCTGGGACGTGAGAGCGACGAGGTCAATCCGCCGGCGTAGCCACCCTCACGTCATCCCGGGGCGCGCAAAGCGCGAGCCCGGGATCCATACCCACAGGGAGCAGTTGAACGACGACCGGGAGTGGGCGCTTTGCCCCGCACTGCGCTCCGGGATTATGGATCCCGGGCTCGCGCTACGCGCGCCCCGGGATGACAATTGCGAGTGCGGCGCCTTCGCCTACCGCAGCCGCCTCGCACTGCTCCAGCTCTTCAGCGAGGCCCACACGCCGCGCGAGAGGCGGAAGCAGTCGACGGGCGTCGAGGAGCCCAGCGCCAGGAAGCGGTGCAGCTGCACGCCGCTCCACTGGAAGCCGCACTTCTCCAGCACCTTGCGCGAGGCCGGATTGGTGACGCGCGCGCCGGCGTAGAGATGCTCGTCGTCGAACTCCTCGAAGAAGAAATCGATCGCGCCGCGCGCGGCCTCGGTGGCAAAGCCCTGGCCCCAATGCTCGACGCCGAGCCAGTAGCCGAGCTCGGCATTGCCGGGCTTGGAGCAATCGATGCCGACCATGCCGACCGGCCCGCTGTCGTGCTCGATCAGGAACACGGTCTCAGCTCCGAGTTCGGCGGTGGCGCGGATGAATTCGGCGGCGTCGTCCTGCGAATAGGGATGCGGCAGGCGGCGCGTGTTCTCGGCGACACGGCGGTCGTTGGCGAGCCGGGCGATGGTCCTGACGTCGGCCAGCGTCGGCCGCCGCAAGGTCAGCCGCTCGGTGGCGACGACGCTGGGTCTCGCCTCGGCCAAGGTCACGCTCGAGAAATCCTGCAACATGTCCGGCTCCGTGAAAGTCACTAAGTCAAAGTGCAAAGAACAAAGTGAGCAAAGAAAAGGGGAGGCTGGTTTCCCGCCTCCCCTTGGAGCCTTCGATCTCTTGCGATCTCTAGGACTCCGCCGGTTCAGTCGGGACCGGCGGACTCCGTTTTTGTCCACCGTCTATTCAGCAGCCTCGGCAAGCGGGAGCACCGATACGAAGGTGCGGCCGTTGGCTTTGGCTTGGAACGCAACGCGGCCCTCGATCTTGGCGAACAGAGTGTGGTCCGTACCCATGCCGACATTGAGGCCGGGGTGCCAGGTCGTGCCGCGCTGACGCGCAATGATGTTGCCGGGCGTGACGATCTCGCCGCCGAACGCCTTGATACCGAGGCGCTTGCCCTTGGAATCGCGACCGTTGCGCGATGAACCGCCTGCTTTTTTGTGAGCCATGGCTCGTCTCCGAAATCCTGCGTAGTTCTAGGTCAATTCCTTGACGGAATCATTTCAAAACGTCGCACGCATCAATTCGTGAATTGGCGTGATCGATTTCCGTTACTCGGCGGCTTCCGCTGCCGGCTCCTTCGCCGCCTTTTCCTTCTTCGGACGCGGGCCCTTGGTGGGCTTGGCGCCGTCCGTCAGAATCTCGCTGATGCGCAGAACCGTGATCTCGTCGCGATAGCCGCGCTTGCGGCGCGAGTTCTTGCGGCGGCGCTTCTTGAAGGCGATGACCTTCGGTCCGCGCTTGTGGTCGAGCACCTCGACCGCGACGGACGCGCCTGCGACCGTCGGGACGCCCAGCACCGGCGTGTCGCCGCCGACCACGAGCACTTCATTCAGCTGCACGATCGAGCCGACTTCGCCTTCGATCTTGCCTACTTCGAGAACATCATCCGGCACGACGCGGTATTGCTTGCCGCCGGTTTTGATGACTGCGAACATCGTTCTTTCTCCGTGTTCAATCCCGGCCTCGGGACGAGCGTCGTCCGGGCCGGCTTTTTGTCAGTCGCTATGGTTTATGCGAGTCTGCGTGGGCGGGAATTATCCCTTTGAAAACCCAAGCAAAAACAAGCGGCGCGAGAAACGCCCCGCGCCGGCTGTGGGACTTATAGCGGCCAACAGCCGCAAGTCAAGGAAAACTGGGCGAAAACCGCCCGGATTTGAAGGCTTTGGCCGCGCTGAAAGCGCGCAGCCGAATCTCGGGTGGGCTTTGCAACAAACGGGTTCCCCCGCAGTTGTCCCGGCCGGAACAAGCAAGCGGGGCAAGGGCTCTCATGGCAACAGACGAACTGGTCAAAACAACGGGCATCGCCCAGCATGGCGCCGAACGGCTGCCGTCGGTCGATGTCGACAGCTTCAACATCGAGATCAAGGACGAGGACGGCTTTCTCGGCGACCGCGCCAGCAAGGGCGCCTTTCGCGACATCCTCGAGGAATGGCGCAAGCCGTTGCGCAAGAGCGGCGAGGATCCGTTCGGCGACGAGCCGTCCGACAAGATCAGCAAGAAGGTCTTGGATGCCGTTCTGGTCGGCGACGATACCGAGGCGACCGCCGTCGTGCACAGCGCGATCGAGGACTTTGCGCAGGAGCTCGCCTACGTCACGCGGCGGTTCCTCAAGACCAAGGCCTGGGCCAAGACCGAATGCATCGTGGTCGGGGGCGGCTTTCGCGCTAGCCGGCTCGGCGAGATCGCCATTGCCCGGGCCGAGATCATCCTGAAATCGGAAGGCTTCAAGGTCGACCTGGTGCCGATCCGCTTCGATCCTGACGATGCCGGCCTGATCGGAGCCCTGCACCTCGCGCCGTCCTGGATTTTCGAGGCCTATGACAGCATTCTCGCTGTTGACATCGGCGGGACCAACATCCGCTGCGGCGTCGTCGAGACCGGCTGGAAAAAGGCCCAGGACCTGTCGAAGGCCAAGGTGGTGCATTCGGAGCTGTGGCGTCATGCCGACGACGAGCCGACCCGCGAAGGCGCGGTGAAGCGGCTCACCAAGATGCTGAAGGGGCTGGTCACGCAAGCCGAAAACGAAGGCTTCAAGCTCGCACCCTTCATCGGCATCGCCTGTCCCGGTGTGATCGCTGCCAACGGCTCGATCGAGAAGGGCGCGCAGAACTTGCCCGGCAATTGGGAAAGCAGCAAGTTCAACCTGCCGGCGAGCCTCGTGGAGGCGATTCCCCAGATTGGCGGGCACGACACCGCGATCCTGATGCACAATGACGGCGTGGTGCAGGGTCTGTCGGAAGTGCCGTTCATGCAGCATGTCCAGCGCTGGGGCGTGCTCACTATCGGCACCGGACTTGGCAACGCGCGCTTCACCAACCGCCGCAAGGAAGGCAACGGCAAGGACCGGGATTCCACGGAGAACGGGAAGAAAAAAGGTAAAGCGGACAAGGAGTAACCTTGACCGGTTAGGTTAAGGACCGGATTGCGTTGCGGACCGCCCGCCGCACGCTAGGGTCGAATCGTCGCTTCCACTCGGCCGGCGAAGCCGCCCTTCACGGCCAGTATTTCAATGAGCGGCACGGGACCGCCAGTGTTTACCGCGTCTGGCGGTCCCACCCCGTTTTTCTCCTCAGCTCCACCCCACACGCTGAAAGAACGCGGCGATCTCGCGTGCCGCGCGATCCGGATTTTCCCGATGCGGGAAGTGGCCGACACCGGGAAACATCTCGAGGTCGAGATCGCTGAAGGTTTCGGACAGCCGGTCGGTCCAGCCAAAGGGAAACAGCGGATCGTGCTCGGCCCAGCGCACGCAGGTCGGCACCACGATCGGCGGCAGCCTGGGCGCCTCGCCTTTCATCATCGCCACGCGCCCGGCATGCGAGGCGCGGTAATGCGCAAAGCCGCCGGCGAGGTTGCCGTCTTTCAGGAAATTGTCCGTGAAGGCGTCCAGCACCTCGTCGAAGGCGTTTGTCCGGTGCGCCCAGCCTTTGAGGAAATGGCTGATATAGAGCCGGCAGCTCTCCCGGCTCGCACCGATGAGCTGTGGCGCCATCTCCATCTGGTGAAAGGACTGGTACCAGATGTGGTTGAGCCGATCGGGTGCCGCCATCCGCGCTCCGATCCCGGGATAGACGAAATCGAAGAAGAAGAGTCCCGCGAGCCGCTCGGGCGCCCGCCGGGCCAGCGGCTGCATGACAGCGCCGCCGACATCGTGGCCGACCACGCCGAATCGGTCGATGCCGAGCCGGTCCATCAGCGCCAGCATGTCGGCGGCATGGCCGTCCGGCCCGTAAGGGCCATCCGGCTTGTCGCTGTCGCCGAAGCCGCGGAGGTCAGGCGCGACAAGCGTGAACCGGTCCGAAAGCCTCGATATCACCGGCTCCCAGGTCAGCCAGAATTCGGGCCAGCCATGCAGCAAAAGCAGCGGTTTTCCCTGTCCGGCGCGGACCAGGTGGAAATCGGCGCCATTGGCCGAGATCGTGAGATGCTCCATGGCAGTTCCTTCCAGAGGCGGCGGGCGCGGGGCAAAAGAGGCAGCGGATTTTGCTCGTTCGCGCCTTGTCTGGCCCGCCATCCTCGCCTATTAACGCCCCCAACCACAGGGGCCCAGCTCCTAATATGGCGCCTTCAGGAGAGGTGGCAGAGTGGTTGAATGCACCGCACTCGAAATGCGGCATAGGTGCAAGCCTATCGGGGGTTCGAATCCCTCCCTCTCCGCCAGCTCAACGACCAGCTTCCCGCAATAGCTCCGTCAAATCAGCCTGATGCCGGTGCCGTTCGGCCCGCCAGCACCATCCGCGCCGTCGCCACGAAGGCCTGCGCCGCCGGCGACAACGTCCGGCCCTGGCGCTGCAGCAGCGACACGGGGCGGGTGAGGGCGGGGCGCACCAGCGGTCTTGCGATCAGTGTCGGGAACTGGTCGGCTGGCAGCATCGTCGCGGGAAGGATGGCGAGGCCGAGGCCCTGCGCCGTCATGGCGAGCGCGGTGTTGATCAGGGTCACTTCATATGTCGGATCGAGGCGCTTGCCCTGCGCGCTCAGGGCCTGATCGATCTGCATGCGGATGCGTGTCTCGCTGCGCATCGCGATGGTGGGCAGTTGCACCAGCTCGTCCCAGGTCAGGGACCGACGCGCGGCGAAGTCCGCGGTGCGACGGCCGATCGCGCTCAGGCGGCCGCTCGTCAGCGTCTCGATCGTCATGTCCGCGAATTCGCCCTCCACGCTGCCGATCGCGAACTCGGCATCGGTCGTGCTCAGCCGTGGCACGAGATCGTCGGCGGCGACGTCGCGCATGTCGATCTCGATGTCGGGATGGCCAGCGCGGAATTTCGCCAGCACCATGGGCAGCAGCGCCGATGCCGTGCCGGCCGAGGCGAGGAACACGACCCGGCCGGCGCGGGCCTGCGCGAGATCACGCATGCGGCGCGACAAGCCTTGCGCATCGCTCAGCATGCGCTCGGCAGTGGCGAACGCTTCGTCGGCGGCCAGCGTCGGCTGCACCGAACGCGTGGAGCGGTCGAACAGCTTGACGCTGAGCTCGGCCTCGAGCTGCTGGATCAACAGGCTCGCCGCCGATTGCGTGATGCCGAGCTCGCGGGCGGCCCGCGTGATGCTGCGCGTGCGGTACACGCCGGTGAAGACCCGCAACTGGCGCAGTGTAACATTCATCTGGAAAGCTCATGAATTGATGAGTTCTTTCCGACTTATCGCATAAACGGACCTGCAATAAAATGCATGCTGTGCGGACGGAAAGAATCCGCGGCAAGGATTGGAGCGAGCATGAGAGCGCAAGTGCTGGTGGTGGGGGCCGGGCCCGTCGGATTGACCGCAGCGATGGATCTCGCTTCGCGCGGAATCGATGTCGTCGTCGCGGAAATCCGCCACGCCGGCGATCCGCCCAGCGTCAAGTGCAATCACGTGTCGGCGCGCTCGATGGAGATTTTTCGGCGGCTCGGAATTGCCGCCCGCTTGCGCGATGCGGGGCTCCCTGCGGACTTTCCCAACGATTGCTCCTATCGGACCGCGGCGACCGGGATCGAGCTTTGCCGCATCGACATTCCCTCCCGTGCGCGCCGCTATAGCGCGACCGGTGGCCCCGACACTTGGTGGCCGACGCCAGAGCCGCCGCACCGAATCAACCAGGTCTATCTCGAGCCGATCCTGTTCAGCCATGCCGCGGCGCAATCACGCATCAAGATCCTGGCGCGCACGGAAATCACAGACATCGAGCAGCACGACGACCATGTCGTCGCGCTGGCGCGCGATCTCGACAGCGGAAATTCGCTCCGCATCGAAGCCAGCTTCGTGATCGGCTGCGACGGCAGCCGATCCTTCGTCAGAAAAGCAATCGGTGCCAGCCTGTCCGGCACGCCGGTGATCCAGCGCGTGCAGTCGACCTTCATCGAAGCGCCGCAACTGAAAGAGCTGATGGGGGCGCACAAGCCGGCCTGGATGGTGCTCTCGCTCAATCCGCGCCGTTCCGGCACCGTTGTTGCGATCGACGGCCACGACCGCTGGCTGATTCACAATCATCTGAAGCCGGATGAGCTCGAGTTCGACTCGGTCGATCGCGACTGGGCCATCCGTGCCATCCTCGGCGTCGACGCGCGCTTCGAATACCGCGTGCTCAGCAAGGAGGATTGGGTCGGACGGCGCCTCGTGGCCGACCGCTTCCGCGACCGCAGGGTCTTCATCTGCGGCGACGCCGCGCATCTGTGGATGCCCTATGCCGGCTACGGCATGAATGCCGGCATCGCGGACGCCGTCGATCTCTGCTGGCAATTGGCCGCGCATCTGAACGGCTGGGCGCCGGCTGCGATCCTCTCAGCCTATGAGGCGGAGCGCCAGCCCATCACCGAGCAGGTGTCGCGCTTTGCGATGGACCATGCGATGAAGATGATGGCGCAGCGCGGCGGCGTGTCCGCCGAGATCGAGGATGACACGCCGCGTGGCCACGCGGCGCGCGCGGCACTGGCGAAAGCGGCCTACGATCTCAACGTGCAGCAATATTGCTGCGCCGGCCTCAACTTCGGCTACTATTACGACGCCTCGCCGATCATCGCCTATGACGGCGAGACGCCGCCGCCTTACGCGATGGGCAGCTTCACGCCCTCCACCGTGCCGGGCGCCCGCGCGCCGCATCTGTTCCTGCGCGACGGACGCTCGCTCTATGACGCCTTCGGCCCCGGATACACATTGCTGCGCTTCGATCCGGCAATCGATGTGACGCAGCTGCAAGACGCTGCAAAGGCGCGCGGCGTGCCGCTCGCGCTGGTCGACGTCGCGCCGGAGGAGGCGAACGGCGCCTATGCCGAGAAGCTCGTGCTGGCGCGGCCCGACCAGCACATCGCCTGGCGCGGGCAGTCCGTGCCGGACAACCCGCTGGGCCTGCTGGCCCGTATCACCGGCGCTGCGGCGTGAGACGACACGAGCGGACGGCCTGGCGGCGCAGCTCGCCAGGTCAAGTTTAGAAAAGAAACGCATGGAGGAGGAGAACGTGTTTCACGTTGCAAGACGCCGCATCCTGGCCGCGCTGACGGCCGCTTCTTTCGCGATGTTGCCGCTGGCGGCCCAAGCCGCCTATCCCGAGCAATTGATCAAGATCATCGTGACCTTCCCGCCCGGCGGCAGCGCCGACACGGTCATCCGCGCGCTCGAGCCGCTGGTCACCGCCGAGCTCAAGCAGGGGCTGGTGATCGAGAACCGCGCCGGCGCCGGCGGCAACATCGGCATGACCGCGGTCGCGCAGGCCAAGCCCGACGGCTACACGCTCGGCGTGGCACCGGCAGGCGCGCTGACGGTGAATCCGCACCTCAATGCCGCGATGCCGTTCGCGCTCAAGGATCTCGCGCCCATCACCCTGCTAGCGGAAATTCCCTTTGTGCTGGTCGCGTCCGCGAATATTCCGGCGCGCACAGCTGCGGAGACCATCGCGCTCGCCAAGGCGAAGCCGGGTGGGCTCTCGATCGGGCATGGCGGCAACTCGACCGCGATGCATTTGACCGCCGCGCTGTTCACGCACAGAAGCGGGATCGCGATGGAGCTGGTGCCGTATCGCGGGACGGCGCCGGCGGCGGTCGATGTTCTCGCAGGCCATGTCCCGTTCGCGGTGCTGGATATTCCGGCATCGCGACAATTGATCCTCGACGGCAAGCTCAACGCGATCGGCGTGTCCTCGGCGCGCCGCCTGTCGTCCCTGCCCGATGTGCCGACTCTGGCCGAGAGCGGCCTTGCCGGTTTCGAATCCGTCGGCTGGTTCGGGCTCGTTGCTCCCGCCGGCACGCCTGCGGACGTCATCGCCCGGCTGAACGATGCCTTCACCAAGGCGCTGAAGGATCCTGTCGTGGCCGAGAAGATCCGCACCCTCGGCGCGGAGCCTGCGCCGACTTCGCCCGAGCAGTTCGGCCGCTTCATCGAGAGCGAGAGCACGAAATGGGGCAAGCTGATCAGCGAGGCCGGCATCAAGGCAAACTAGTTTAGCGCTTTCCGCCCGGCCGATAACGCACGTGATCGACCAGCGCGCGCAGCTTCGGCGGAAGATTCCGCCGATCCGGGAAGTAGAGGAAGAAGCCGGGGAAGGACGGGCAGTATTCCTCCAGCACGGGTACCAGCTCCCCCCGCTCGATATACGGCTTGAACGTCTCTTCCATGCCGAATGTCAGGCCGCCGCCCGCGCTAGCCGTCCGCACCATGACCCACATGTCGTTCGTCGTGATCCGCGGCTCCACCGCGACGTCGAACTCGCGCCCCCCTTCCGCAAATTCCCAGCGGTAGGGCGCGACGTGCGGCGCCGGCCGCCAGCCGATGCAGCGATGCTGTGAGAGCTCGCGCGGGTGCGAGGGCGCGCCGAACCGCTGCAGATAGGCGGGAGCTGCCACCACCAACTGGCGCTGATCGCCCGAAACAGGCACGGCGATCATGTCCTGCTCGATCACCTCGCCAAGCCGGACGCCTGCATCATAGCCCTCGGCCACGATGTCGAATTCCTCGTCGGTCACGGTCACGTCAACCTGCACGCCGGGATGAGCCTGCGCGAAATCGGCCAGCAATGGACCGCGAATGAATCGCTCGGCGATCGACGAGACGGCGAGGCGCAGCTGCCCCGTCGGCTGCGCGTCACGGTCGCGCGCGCCATTGATCGCCTGTTCGACTTCGGCGACCGCCGGGGCCACGCGCTCGTGCAGGCGCATGCCGGCTTCGGTCAGACTGACGCTGCGCGTCGTTCGCTGCACGAGAGCCACGCCCAGCTGGTCTTCCATGCGTCGGATGGCCTGGCTCACGGCGGATCGAGTCACCCCTAAACGCTCGGCGGCGCCCCGGAAGCTCTTCGCTTCCGCGACCGCGATGAAAACGGCGACGAGGTTCAGGTCGGTGCTCATTGGTTAGTTAGGCTTACCACCCCAATCATCATTGGCCAACTTCTCCCACCTCTCGCCGGGGGCTATCTCCGAGCCATACTAAGGAGGCTCTGATGACGTCACTCGATCAATACCGCCTGCTGGGCCGCTCCGGTCTGCGCGTATCTCCCCTTGCCCTGGGCACGATGACCTTCGGAACCGAGTGGGGATGGGGCGCCGATCCCGGCGAGGCCCGGCGGATCTTCGACCTCTATGTCGACCGCGGCGGCAATTTCATCGACACCGCGGTGAACTACACCAACGGCGCGTCCGAGCGACTGGTCGGCGAATTCGCCCGCGGCAAGCGCGACCGCCTCGTGCTCGCCACCAAGTTCACCATGGCGCGCGATCCCGGCAATCCCAATTCCGGCGGCAACCACCGGCTCAACATGGTTCGTTCCGTGGAGCAGAGCCTGCGGCAGCTCGAGACCGACCGCATCGACCTGCACTACCTCCACGCCTGGGATGCGACGACGCAGCCCGACGAGGTGATGCGCGGCCTGGACGATCTCGTGCGCAGCGGCAAGGTCC
Source organism: Bradyrhizobium sp. USDA 223 (assembly GCF_044909005.1). NCBI lineage: Bacteria > Pseudomonadati > Pseudomonadota > Alphaproteobacteria > Hyphomicrobiales > Nitrobacteraceae > Bradyrhizobium > Bradyrhizobium sp. USDA 223. The sequence goes on along the minus strand of NZ_JBIYDR010000001.1, from coordinate 6,304,227 downwards.
AATACGTCGGCATCTGCAACACGCCGGCCTGGCGCATTGCGCAGCTGCAGACGATCGCAGATCTGCGCGGCTGGTCGCCCTTCGTGGCCCTGCAGATCGAATACAATCTGGTCGAGCGCACGGTGGAGCATGAGCTCATTCCGCTGGCAGCCGCCCTCGGCCTGGGCGTGCTGCCCTGGTCGCCTCTCGGCGGCGGCGTGCTCACCGGCAAGTACAGCCGCGCCGATCTCAGGGATTCCAAGGAGAGCGCCGTCGGAACGACACGGGCCTCGATCATCGCTTCATCAGGCCTTCTCAACGAGCGATCGCTGGATGCCGCCGAGGTGGTTCGATCGGTCGCCTGGGAGCTCGGCGCGACGTCCTCGCAGGTGGCGATCGCCTGGACGCTGGCCAATCTCGCGGTCACTGCGCCGGTGATCGGGGCCCGCACCCTGGAGCAGGCGGAAGACAATTTCGGTGCGGTCGCGATCTCGCTGTCGCCTGAACAGATGGCGCGCCTCGACCAGGCGACCGCGCCCGATCCGATTTTTCCAGGCCGCTTCCTGCGCCGCCCGATGGTCGAGCAGCTCATCTTCGGCGGCGCCACCGTCGCGCGGCGCGGGTAGGTCGAGCAACGACGCGACCGACCTGCGTGCATCACTTCGGGGCAGACGACATCTTGCACCAGAAAGGGAGACACCAATGGCAACCCTGCTCAATCGCGCGCTTGCGTCCTGCGTCTACGCGGTCATCGTCACCGCTTCCACCCTGACGACGGCCGCGCCTTGCGGACAGGCCAATTCGGTGCAGGACGACAACAAGCGGATCGTCACCGACGCGTTCGATCGCTGGGCGGCGGGAGGGACCACCTTCTTCAATGACCTGCTGCACGACAACGTGGTCTGGCGCATCAAGGGGTCCGGCCCCAGCGCCGGCGAATTCCGGGGCCGCGATGTCTTCATCGATCGCGCGGTCCGCCCGTTCGCGAGCCGGTTGTCGACACCGGTCCGCCCCACAGCCGTGAGGATCTTCGCCGATGGCGACCACGTCATCGCGCATTGGGAAGGCAGCGGCGTGGCGCGTGACGGCAAGCCCTACGCGAACAGCTATGCGTGGATCCTGCTGATGCAGGACGGCAAGGCGGCGGAGGTCACGGCCTATCTCGACCTCGCCCCCTATGACGATGTCCTGCGGCGCATTCCTGCGCCGGCGCAATAGGCCGGCTGCGGGGAGGGGAGTCATCGCAAACGAGAGTGATATCGCTTGTGGCCATCCTTCGAGACGCCCGCCGTTGGCGGGCCCTCAGGATGAGGACCGAGTGCGTGGCGCTGGTTTCAGCGGGCTCCGATGCCCGCTTAGCCTCATCCTGAGGAGGCGCGGCAGCGCCGTCTCGAAGGACGAGGCGCGCGCTCAGCTCGCGCAAGGAGCCCTATGCGATAGCCCTGCCGCGCGTGGGAGCTTGAACCCATCGCCCGCACGATCCGACCTAGCAAGGTCCCGCCATCCGGCAGGATCCCAGGTGACCCCACCACGATGTTCGACAAAACCTACCGGCAGCGACTCGAAGCCGATCTTGCGCGATGGGAGGCCGACGGCGTGATCGCGCCGGCGGCGGCCGCCGCCATCCGCACTGCGCTGCCGCCGCTTCCCCCCGGCATCAACATCGCCGTGGTCGTCGGCATCGTCGGCGGCCTCCTGATCGCGGCGGCGTTCCTCGCCTTCGTGGCGGCGCACTGGACCGAGATCGCGCGCCTCGCGCGGTTTGCGATCCTGCTCGCCGGCATGGCCGCCGCCGGCGGCCTCGGCGCCTGGTTCGCGACGCGAGGGCGCGACGTTCTCGCCGATCTCTGCGCCAGCATCGGTGCGATCATCTTCGGTGCGGGCATCGCGCTGGTCGGCCAGATGTATCATCTCGGCGAGGATTTTGCCGGCGGCATGCTGCTGTGGTCGATCGGCGCGTTTGCCGGGGCGCTTCTGACCGGCTCGCGCGGCGCGCTCGCGGTCGGCCTCGTCGCGGCCTCGATCTGGACCTGCATGCGGATCACCGACGCGTCCGATGTCCTGCATCTTCCGTTCGTGGCGGTCTGGCTCGTCGCCGCCGCGCTCGCCTTTGCCTGGAATTCCCGCGTCGCGGCCCATCTCGTCGCGCTCGCGCTGCTGCCGTGGTGGATCGCGAGCGCGCTCCGCTTCGAATTCGAGGGCACCCAGCCGTCCTTCGTGCTCGCGAGCGGTGCGGCGCTGCTGTTCGGCGCCGGGCTCGCGATCGCCGCGGCGCCGTCGCCGCGCGCGCTCCGGCTCGGCAGCGTCCTGTCGGTTTACGGCGCGTTTTCCCTGGCCATAGCCGCGTTCCTGGAGGTGACGACGGTCGACGATCTCGTCCGCTTCCGCGAAGGATCCATTGCGGGCCAGCCGCTTTGGGCGATCGCGTGCGGAAATGCCGGCGTGACCCTCGCGCTGGCCTCGGCCGCGATCACCCGGCGCGCGGGAGAATTCCTTGCAGCAGCTGCGATCGGCCTGGTCCTGCTCGCGGCGCCGGTCTGGCCGGCCTCCATGGCCGGCGAATCCTGGCTCGCTTATGCCGCGCTGCTTGCGGCCATGCTGTGTCTCGTCGTCTCCGGCATGCTCGATGACGTGCGTCCGCGCATCGTCGCGGGCTGGCTCGGCATCGCCGGCGTGGTCGCGGGCATCACCTGGGCCGTGAAGGGTTCGCTGCTGCGCCGCTCGGCCTTCCTGGCAGTGGCGGGCGTCGCGGCCGTCGCCTTTGCGACCGCGCTCAATCGCATGCTGCCGAGGGCCGCGCGATGAAAGGGCTGATCGCTTCGCTCACCGCGCTTTGGCAGCGCATCCCGAAAGCCGTGCTGTTCGGCATTGCCGTCCTGCTGCAATCTGCGCTCCTGGTGCTGATGGTGGCCGACCGCATGCAGATCCTGCGCGAAGGCGTCGAGGTCACCCTGCAGACGCAGCCGGTCGATCCCCGCGATCTCCTGCGCGGCGACTATGTCGTCCTCAGCTACGACATCTCGCAAGTGGCGGCAGGCAGCCTCGCCGGCAAGGTAGCCGACGCGCGCCACCCTGATGTCTTCGTCAAGCTCGCGCCCAATGCGAACGGGCTCTATCAAGCCGTCTCGGTGCATGCCGAGCCGGTCGCGGTCACCGCGCCTGAAGTGCTGATCCGTGGCCGCGTCGGAAATTATGGCGGATCCTGCGGCGAAGACCGGCGCCGCTTCTGCGACAAGCTGCCGATCAAATACGGCCTCGAAAGCTATTTCGTGCCCGAAGGCGAGGGCAAGAAGCTCGAGGACGCCCGCAACCAGCAGAAGCTCCGCATCGTCGCCGCCGTGCTGCCCTCGGGACGGGCGGCGATCAAGCGGCTGCTGCTGGACGGGGAGAAGGTGTACGAGGAGCCGCTGTATTAGGGCGGGATGGCGCTGGGACAATCGATGGCCGTGACGCTCGTTCATCACCCTCGCCCCCAGCTCCGCAACATCGCGATCATTCCGCGTCAGATCGTGTGTCAACGCGGTTGCCACGAGCAGGCCGTCGTGCCGTAATCGCCCTCCCGCAGACCTTGTCAACACGCGAATTCATCAGGATGATCGGCGTGTCGTAGCATCGCTTGCGAGGCCTTCATGCGAAAATGCGAAGTCGCCGTGCTGGGTCTGGGGCTCATGGGCGGAGCAGCGCTGGGCGCATTGCTGGATGCCGGCGTCGATGCGCTCGGCTTCGACCCTGTCGCAGCAGGTTCGGATCGCGGCTCGTCACATGGTTCATGTCGCATTTTCCGTCGCTTCAATTTCGAAAACCCCAACTACACCAGCCTGAGCGACGAGGCTCATGCCGGCTGGATCCGGCTGCAGACCGAAAGCGGTCAAACGGTTCTGACGGAAACCCCCGTTCTGGAGGCTGGCCGTTCCGGCTCCGCCATGGTGGCGTCCTCGCGCGCGGCCGCGATCGCGAAAGGGCGGCCGGATCCGATGTTGACCGCGGCTCAAGCGAACAAGGAATTTCCGGCTTTCACCCTGCCTGACGACTGGGACGTCGTCGTCCAGGACGGCGGCGCGATCCTGCGGACCGAAGTCGTCATGAAACTGATGCGCGCACGCGCCGGCAACCGCGTGATTCCGGAACACGCGAGCTTCACGCCGCACCCCAACGGCGTGTCGATCCGCACGGCGACCCAGGAGTTCTTCGCCGAGCGCGCGATTCTGGCGCTAGGCCCATGGCTCGATCGCGCACTCCCGCGACTAGGCGCGCTGCTGAACGTCACCCGACAGGCGGTCGGCTGGTTCAAGCCGTCCCGCCCCGAAACTGTGGCGCTCGGTCGTTTCCCGATCTTCATTCTGGACCGAGGTCCGAACGACACCGTCTACGGCTTTCCGGACTTCGAACAGCGCGGCGTCAAAGCTGCGCCTCACAACCACGGGCCCGTGGTCGGCCCCGACGACTGGGGTCCGCACGCCACCGATGCCGAGCTCCGCCCGATTGGCGAAGCGTTGGCCGCCCTCGCCCCCGGCGCGGCCGGGCCCATCATCGATCGCGACGTCTGCCTCTACACCAACACTGCGCCCGCCGACCGCCGGCTAGACGCGGGCGAGGAATTCATCATCGACCGCTGGCCGGATTCCCGCCTGATCGTCTGCTCCGCGTGTTCGGGCCATGGTGCGAAGTTCGCGCCCGCCATCGGGCAAAGGCTTGCTCGCCTTGCCACCGATCCGTCCTATCAGGCAGAACGCTTCTTTCAGCTTTCGCGCTATTCTCAATTCGCCTGAGCGGGTGCTGGATGTTGCGGTGACAGTGCACAAGACACGCACCGTCCGGCGGCAAACGCCTTCAAGAGACCCGGGCCAAAGCTCTGCCTGTCCGACCTCCTGCGATGATGCCACTATGCTCCTGTTTTGCCCGACGAAGCAAATGACAGGAGACGTCATTCGGAATGGGCGACACCGCTCGCCACCAATCTCGTCGGCTCGCAAAGGCGCGCCGGACAGGCGCGTCAAACCACGCTCCCTCGACTTTTTGGCTCCCGAAACCCCGTCCGACCAGCACTCCATCCCACCCCCCACCTAACCCATTGATCTTGCAACCCCCGTCTACTGTGCATGGGGTTGTTTTCGAACTTTTGTTGCTCCATGCCTTCACGCGAGGAGTTCAACCGTCGCGGCATCGGTCCGGCGCTCCCCACCAAGCGAGACCAACATGCACTCTTCCGCCAGCGGCTGGGGCAACGGGCTTCTCGGCGTCATCATCTTCAGCGGCTCGCTGCCGGCAACGCGCGTCGCCGTCGGCGGCTTCTCGGCGCTGTTCCTGACCTCGGCGCGCGCGGTCATCGCGGCGCTGATCGGGGCGGCGGTGCTCGCCGTGCTCCGGCAGGCGCGGCCGCAGCGCCGTGATCTCGCCTCGCTCACCATCGTCGCCATCGGCGTCGTGGTCGGCTTTCCCCTGCTGACGGCGCTCGCGCTCCAGCACATCACGTCCGCGCGCTCCATCGTCTTCATCGGCCTGCTGCCGCTGTCGACCGCGATCTTCGGCGTGCTGCGCGGCGGCGAGCGGCCGCGGCCGCTGTTCTGGCTGTTCGCTGGTCTCGGCAGCGCCACGGTGGCCGGCTTTGCCCTCACCGGCGACGGCGCGGCGTCGGTCGAAGGCGATCTCCTAATGGTCGCCGCGATCGTGCTGTGCGGCCTCGGCTACGCCGAGGGCGCCGCGCTGTCGCGCCGTCTCGGCGGCTGGCAGGTGATCTCCTGGGCGCTGCTGCTCGCGCTGCCCTTGATGCTGGTGCTCGCAGTGCTGACCTGGCCGCCGGTCTGGAGCGGCATCTCTGTGCCGGCCTGGATCGGGCTCGCCTATGTCTCCGTCTTCAGCATGTTCGTCGGCTTCATCTTCTGGTACCGCGGGCTCGCCATCGGCGGCATTGCCCGCGTCGGCCAGCTGCAGCAGCTCCAGCCGTTCTTTGGTCTCGCGCTCGCCGGCCTTCTGCTCGGCGAGCCGGTCGCAGGCAGCATGATCGCCGCGACGGCAATCGTGGTCGCCTGCGTCTTCTTCGCGCGGCGGTTTGCGTGAGGGCAACGCGCTCGCTTTATTTCCTGCCGGATTGAGGCCTTTCGATCCCGGGTAGTCGCGCGATCTCTGCGGCGAGGAAATCGACCAAGAGGCGCACGCGCGCAATGCCGGACCGCTCCGGCACGATCAGCATGTTCAGCGGCACCGGCGGCGGCGAATAGTCCGGAAGCACGCGTTCGAGGCTGCCGTCCGCGAGCAGGTCGCTGACCAGCCAAAGATGCGCCGGCCCAATGCCGCGGCCGGCCGCGAGCGCCTCACGCGCGGCAAGCCCGTGATCCAGGCGCAGCCGCCCCGAGAAGGGGATCGCATGGCGGCCACCGCGGCGCCCCTGCAGCACGAGGACATCGCTGCCGGCGATGTTGGACATCCGAACGCCCTCGTGCTTGGCGAGGTCTTGCGGGCGCGCAGGCCGGCCACGCGCGGCAAGATAGCCGGGTGCGGCCACGAGCAGCCGCCGCGACTGCCCGAGCGACTTCAGCTTCATCGAGCTTTCGGCGAGCGGTCCCAAACGCAATGCGACATCGACGCCCTCTCTGATGAGGTCGATCCGCTCGTCGGTCAGGCTGAGGTCGACCGACACCTCCGGATAAGCGTCCTGGAAGGCGAAGATCAAGCGGCTGACGTGGAGCACGCCGAACGCAGCGGTGCAGGAGACCCGGACCGTTCCGGCCGGCGCGCCGCGCGTCGAGCGCGCTTCATCACCGGCCTGCTCGACCAGACGCAGGATATGCACGCAGCCCGCGTAGTAATTGCGGCCCTCCTCCGTCACGGTGACCCTGCGCGTGGTCCTGGTGAGCAGCGGCACGCCGACCGCTTGCTCCAGCTCCCGAATGTGCCGAGTCACCGTGGACTGGCCGACCCCGAGCTCGCGCGCGACCGCAGACAGGCTTCCGCGCTCGGCGACGCGCACGAAGCTGCGCATGCGCTCGAGCGTAACCTCCGACCTATCCATTTTCCGGCACAATCTTATCCATCGGCTACGTCTACCGGATCGCGGGCCACCGCGCTATCTGCCGAGCCACAATCCTCAATCCAATGGTGCCCGAACATGAAAGTGTTGATCGTCTATGCTCATCCTGAACAGCGCTCGCTCAACGGCTCGCTCCGGGATGTCGCCGTCAGAGAGCTCGAGGCGCAGGGGCACGAGGTGCGGGTCTCCGACCTTTATGCCGAGGGCTGGAAGTCCGAGGTCGACCGCGGCGACTTTCCGTCGCTGCCGGTCGATGCGCGTCTCGCGGTCGCCGCGGCATCCAAGCAGGCGTTCGAGGCGGGCACGCTGACCGCCGACGTCAAGGGCGAGATCGAGAAGCTGCTGTGGGCGGATGCTCTGATTCTGCAGTTTCCGCTGTGGTGGTTCAGCATGCCTGCGATCCTCAAGGGCTGGGTCGACCGCGTGTTCGCCTACGGCTTCGGCTATGGTGTCGGCGAGCACAGCGACAAGCGCTGGGGCGACCGTTACGGCGAAGGGACCTCGGCGGGCAAGCGCGCGATGCTGATCGTGACGGCCGGCGGCTGGCAGGACCATTATTCCGCTCGCGGGGTCAACGGGCCGATCGACGACCTGCTGTTTCCAATCAATCACGGCATTCTCTATTATCCCGGCTATGACGTCCTGCCGCCGTTCGTGGCCTATCAGGCCGACAGGTTCGATGAAGCCGCTTTCGGCGCGACGGCCGAACGCCTGCGCGAGCGCATGAGAACGCTCGCGACGACTTTGCCGATTCCCTATCGGCGCCAGAATGGCGGCGATTACATCATTCCGAGCATGCAGCTCCGCGCCGGGCTCGAGTCTCCCGGAGCGCGCGGTTTCGCGCTCCACCTCGATCAAGCTGACGAAGGCGGCGCGCGGGGCGAGCTAGGCACGATGCGGTCGACGGCGGATCTCCGCGCGGCAACGGCGTAGTTGCGGGATCGCACGGACGCAGCTCTCAAGGCCCGGGAACGCGCGCGCTCATCCCATCACCGTCCGCGTCAGCGCGGCCTTCGCGAACTTCTTCAGCGGCATCGGCTTGCCGAACAGAAAGCCCTGCACGACATCGAAGCCGATCTCGCTCGCCGCGATGAGGTCGGCGCGACTTTCGACCCCTTGCGCCACCGCGCGCGCGCCAAAGGTCTGCGCCAGCTCGACGATGTGACGGCACACCGTGCGCTTCAGCCGATCGCCACCGCTGCCGGTGACGAACTGCCGATCGGCCTTCAGCTTGACGAAGGGAATCTTGTCGAGGTCCATCAGCGACGGCCAGTTGGCGCCGAGATTGTCGATCGACAGGCCGATATTGTGCAGGCCGACCTCGCGCGCGACCTCGGCCAGGAAATCGAGCTCGCGGATCGCCTCCTCGCTGTCGATCTCGACCGTCAATCCGCCGAAGGCCGGATGCGTCGGCACGCGGCGGCAGAGATCGCGCACCGCCTGCGGCTCCCTGAGATAGGCGGCGGGAAGATTGATCGACAGATCGACCGGACTTTGTTGCTCCAGAAGATAGTGCCAGTCCTGCACGGCGCGATCGATCACGAACTCCGACAGCTCGCGAAAATGCGGATCGTGCGGCTCCGGGATGAAATAGGCCGGCGGCACCACGCCCCAGGTCGGATGCCGCATCCGCACCAGGGCCTCGGCGCCGTTGCGCACCAGCGTGCGCGCGTCGATCTTGGGCTGGTACCAGAGCTCGAGCCAGCCGGCATGCAAGGCCTCGCCGACATGCACGGCCGGGCTCGGCGCCGGCTCCTCCGGCAGCAGCATCGCAACGCGCTCGCGCAGCGTCTCCGCGGCAAAGGGCGTGGTCAGCGGCGGCAGCATGGCAAGACCATATTCGTCGCCGACCTGCCGCACGGCCTTGACGATGATCGAGTCGCGGGCGCCGACGGCGAGAACCTTGCCGGCAAACGCCTCGCGCACCAGCACTTCGAGGAATCGTCCCGGCTCGATGCCGTCGGCGGCGACGCCGAGCAGGATCAGGTCCGGCAATTCGCTCGCGAGCACCGTCTTCAGCTCCTCGGCGCTGGCACATTCGCAGGTGACGAAGCCGAGATCCTCGAGGATCTCGCTGAGGAACGCGCGCAAGTGACGCTTGCTGTCGGCCACGCAGGCGCGCGGCGTCACCTTTCGCCGTCCGAAGGTCACAGGCCTTCGTCCGACGAGTTCAATCATCCCATCGTTCATCGTTCACCACTCCCGTTCCGTGACGGTTTCTTAAACGCGGAGCGTGGGTTCAAATAAGGAGAGCTTCACATCGTTCTTGAATTATCTGAGTAACGTTAAGCCCTGCAATTCGAGCTAATTTGTCGACGAAATCTTCGCCGCGCGTGCGCGGTTTTCGCGAGGCGGCGACGAAGCCGGCGCTACGTGAATCGGCGGCGGCTTTCACGCTTGCGTCTTCCCGCGATGCGCGCACCGCCGCCTTTCGCTCGCGACAGTTCTGCGACAACGGGTCCGCGTCGGCGGCCGAGAATGTGAAGCACATCACACGCGCGTTGCCGCACTCGCGCTAAAGCTCCCCCGAGCCGGTGGAGGGCTGTCGAGGATTACAGCTATGTCGATGCGGCGAATGATGTATTGGTGGTTCAGGTTCGTGCTGTCAGGGCGATTCATGGATCGCTTCCTGTGCCTGCCGCGCTAGCTGCGCAGCGCACGGGTTTTTCGCGACCGAACCGGCTTTAGGTTTGCCCGATCAATTTGCGGAACGCCGCCGCACCGTCCTGCATCGCGTCACGTCCCTTCCAGGCCAGATAGGACAGCTTGCCGCCGAGCGTATCGTGGCTGCGCAGCCGCCGCGAGCCGAGAATGTGGCCGACATTGGCAGGGAAGCGGCTCACCTCGGCGGAGACCAGCGCCGCGATCGCGTCCATCAATTGCTGGAGGCGGGCGCCCCATTCGCATTGCTCGATGCCGTCGATGCGGACCTTGAGCGCATATTCGGTGTCGTAGATTTCGGCGAGCAGGTCGCGGGCGATCAGCACCCGGTTGTGCCGGAGTGCGACACGAAGCGCGAGGCGCTTGTCGTCGAGCCGGTCGAGCACCATGGGAACGACGCAGGCATAGGGGGTGGCGGCGACGTCTGCGGCGGCCTTGCTCGCAGCGGCCCTGGTGGCAAGCCGCACCAATTGCCAGGACGTCCTCAGGCGTCGCGCCACCAGCGTCAGCGCGAAGGGCAGCGCCTGTGGATGGGCCTTCTTGAAGGCGTCGAGCTGCGCGGTGATCTGGGCGACCTGGCCGTCGTCGAACTTCGCGATCTTGTCAGGCAGCTTCTCGTTGAACTTCGGCAGTGCATCGCCGGCGCGCAACACATTCAGCATCTTCACGACGTCGTCGAAGGCGGTGCGTGACGCCGTATATTGTCCGAGCTTGGCGCGCGCGGATTCGGCGCTCTCGGGCGAGGCGAGGGTGCTCTCGAGGACCTTGACGACCTTGATCTGGAAGGTCGAGGCGATCTTCTGGACTTCCTTCGGGTTGTTGGCCGCGACCTGGTCGTTGATCGCCTTGATGTAGTCGCGCGCCATCGTCGGCAAAAGGTCGCGGCAGATCCATTCCCAGATCGGGGTGAGGGTATTGCGCGAGATGCGCCCCATGTTGGCATGCTCGGGCGCGCCGTCGATCAGCAGCAGCTCGAGCGGCGCGAAGAAATAGCGCGACGGGCTGGTGGCGCGCACCTGGGTCGATCCGTCCTTGCGGAATTCGGCGCGCAAGCGGGCCTGGATGTCGGCCGAACCCGGCATGTCGATGCCGCACAGCTCGAGCCGTTCGAGCTCGCTGAGCAGACAGCTGCGCGACAGCGGCGTCAGCCTCTGCAGAAATTCCGATAGCCGGTCGATCTCGTCCATGGCACGCAATCTTTCGCAGCGTGGCCCGCGGGCTTGCGGACCCAATGCGTGGAGGCATTTGCGCGCTCTCAACCTCCCTAGAGAAGCAAGTCGCCGTTAATTAATCCGTAAAATCCGGGGGATGGATGTCGGAGCAAGGCGGCCGCCGACGAGCTTTTCCCGTTCCCAGCCCAGGATTTTGGCAGAAAACTCAACCGTTGCATGGTCGCGGGCGACGCCGCGCAAGCACAAATTGTGCCGAAGTCGTCATTTCAGCGTAAAAGAGCCTAAATCACCGTAGTCATACGGAGCAGAAAGTTAACCACAGACCCGCCCCGGTTCCGCTAAACGAGTGACATGGGGTCACAGAATGATACGGCCACCGATTCGCGGCCGTCGGCATGGCACGAGAGCAGCGCTGCTTCAGCTGAAGAGCCCGATTTCGCCCGCCTGAGCGCCTTGCGTGCCAATGCGGCCGACGAAATGGCGGCTGCCATCGCCCGCGAGCTCAATGGCCCCCTGACCGCGCTGCTGCTCTACATGGGCGAGATCAAGCACCACAGCGATCAGCTCGTCCCCGCGACCGGCGATCGCGCCTATTTGCAGCGGGTGGTGGAGAACGCGCTGGCCCAGACCGAGCGCGTTTGCGGGCTGGTCAAGCAGCTCGCCGGCCCGCCCAAGGGCGGCTCCAAGGGCGGCTCCAAGGGCGGCTTGCCCAGCCCGTCCGAAGAAGCGGAATCGAAGGCCGTCCGCGTGCTGCAACCGCCGCGGCCGCCGAGCGCCGATCTGATCGGCCCGTCGGGCCAGAAGCGGCTGACCAGGCGCGAGCGCGAGGTGCTGAGGCTGATCAGCGAAGGCTACTCGAACAAGCAGGGTGCGCTTCGCATGCAGATCAGTCCGCGCACCTTCGAGAGCCATCGCGCCGAGGCGATGCGCAAGCTCGGTGCGCGCAACACCGCGGACCTCGTCCGTGCGGCACTGCTGCATTCGATCGACTGAGGCCGGGCCCGTCGCCCGCAGAGACCCGACGCCTATTTCGAAAATTTGGAAACCCTTGGCGCTCAGAAATAATCCTCGGCGAAGGGACGTGCGCGCGAGACGGGACGCAGCGGCTTGATCTCTTCCTTCGGCGCGCTCGGAATGATGGTGATGGTCCAGCGGGGAGGCATGCTCGATTCCTGCTCCAGCACCGAGCGCACGAAACCGGTCACGGTCGACTCGCCGGCCTGCACCGTCGCCATTCGGCCGTTGAACTGTGCGATCCGGAAGCGACGAACCTCCTTCTGGTCTGCGGTCTCGTAGGTGAACATGGAAAACCCTCCTGGTTTTCCGGGACTATCGCCAGCTATGATTAGCCTTCTGTGAAAATCGCAAACCGTAGAAGTACGGCGGGAGTGCACGCGCCGGTAGTTCGGGGCGCTTTTCACGCGAAGTTGCACGTCAAACGCGAGCTAGCCTTGCGGCTCCTGCGCGTGCGCGGCGGCGTAGGCCGCATCCATCAGATCCAGGAGCGCGCGGAATTCGGCCTCGCCGAGGCTTTCCACGGTTTTCTCCAGCCGCAGCGACAGTGCGGCGAGCCTGAGATAGCCGAACGTTCCGGCCGCGCTCTTCAACGAATGCGCTTCGCGCGCGATCCTGGCGTGGTGCTGCGCAGGCGAGAGCGTTCGGAACGATTGCAGGCGCGCGCAGGTCTCGCTCCAGAACACGTCGCGCACTTCGCCGGCACCATCCTCGCCGATCTCGCGCACCAGCGCTTCGTACGCGCGCGGCTCGCGCGCGGGTTCGGCATCGAGTGCCTTTGCGAGCGCGACGGTGACGTCAAACATGGCCTTGCCTGCCTTGATCCGGTTCGTTGTCGCGCGGCACGTCGCGGCGCGAGGCATGTCGCGTGTGTACGGCCTTCGAATTTCAGTTCCGGTAGCAGGATGGCCGGTGTTTGCAGGCCGGCGTTAGCCTGCGGTTTACCAGGCGAGCGCGGCGTTCAGGGCGGGCCGAGCAGCCGGTCGTACTGGGCCTTCACGGCGGCGTAGCATTCGCACGCCGTCTGTCGCAGCCCGTCGAGGTTGGTGATCTGGATGTGTCCGCGGCTGTAGTGGATGACATTGGCTTGTTGCAAGGAATTGGCGACCAGCGAAACGCTGTTGCGCCGGGCCCCGATCATCTGCGCCATGGTCTCCTGGGTCAGCACCAGGCGCGACTCGCCCGACAGGTCATGAGTGTGCAACAGGCAGCGCGACAGCCGCGACTCCACCGGATGGGCGGCATTGCAGCCCGCGGTCTGCTGCACCTGGGCGTAGACCGCCAACCCGTGACGCGTGAGCCGCGTGCGCAGGACGCTGCTCTGGTCGGCGGCCATGCGCAGGCGGTCCAGATCCACCGCCGAGGCGACGCCGGGAACCAGCACGATCGCGGTGTTCAACGCACACGCATCGCCCACGATGGCGAGCGTTCCGAGCAGGCTGTCGCGGCCGATCATGGCGACTTGCACATGCCCGCCTTTGGCCAGTTCAACCACCAGCGAGATGACGCCGCGGTGAGGAAAATAGGCGCGCCTGAGCGTCTCGCCGGTCTCGACCAGCACCGCTCCGTGGGGCAGATCCACAGTTCGCAGGTGCGGGCGGATCAATTCATAATCGTCCGCCGACAATGCCGACAGGAAGCCGTTGGACGGACGCGCCATGCTTTCCAAAGCTGCCTCCCCCGTACCTTGCACGTGGGAATCGCAACGCGCGGATTTACGTCGTGCGCGGGTAAATTCCATCATCTTCGCGGCGGGACATATTGGCAATTGAGACAAGTTGTCCGGCCCTGGCGATGCGTCGACGCCGCGTGCCGTCGGCATACAGGGATCGCATCGTGCTCCCGTCACGCCGCGGCTCCGTCGGCGAGCGCCGCGCCAGCCCGCACGACGCTGTCGCGGACCAGCATCGCAATTTCCATCGTCTGTCCTTCGGAAGCACTATGCGGGAAGTAGACATGTCTCGGCGCAGTGCCGACCTCGCCCAGGACAGACTTGCTGACCATTCAACCGTCGCGAGGTGCGGACGCAGCAGATCGAAATCCGCCGCATCGAGCAGTTGCAGCAGTTGGTTGGGCTGGTGGCCGCTCACGGTCATGCAGGTCAATCCGGCGGGTTCGATGGACGCTGGGCGCCGCCCTCGTCACTCAGTTGCACGGCGCGAACATGCTACCCTAAAGGTTGTGGCATCGTCCATATACCCGTTAGAGGGCAGACAGCCTGTCTCATTTGCGGCGGAATTAAGAAGCGCACACTGGTTCGCTGACGAGGCGGCTGTCCTGAAACGATTGCGCAGGAACAAGCGGCAAGGGGGCCTCAGGAGCCGGACGGCGTTGCAGTCGCGCTGGCCATCGGGCCAGCGCGCGTCGCCTCGACTGCTTCCGCAAGAATGTTCGTTTCACCTCTCATCGAAAGCAAAGGGGAAAGGATGCCCCACGATTCAATTGATGAATCGCCGAAACTGGAAGGACAATTAGGGCGAGACGATGTGCGCCATATTCTCGTCGTCGACGATGACGCGATGGTGTGCATGGCCATCGAGGTCTACCTCCAGCGCAACAATTTTCGGGTGACGATCGCCGAGGGCGGTGAAGCCGGACTGCGCGCCCTCGAGCACAAGCAATTCGATCTGATGATCATCGACATCTTCATGCCGCACATGCGCGGGTTCGAATCGATCCGGATCTTCCACGAGCTGGCTCCGGTCATTCCGCTGATCGCGATGTCCGGCTACGCCTTCGCGAATTTGAACTCGCCCGCGCCGGACTTCCTGCGGAGGGCGCTGGAGCTCGGCGCCACGCGCTGTCTGCGCAAGCCGTTCACGCCGCACGCGCTGCTCGCCGCCATCAACGATTGCCGGGCAGAGCATCGCTCCCGCTCCGACATTGTCACGGCCGTGCAGCTCGGTTAGCGCGACACGAGCCGCTTTCCCCGCGGGGTAACGCTTCGTTTACCTCGAGCGTAGACGCGCAAATCGCGGCAACGCCCAAGAACGCGCGCGACGAGAGCGCCGCCGGTTGCGCGCGGCTCGCCCCAACCGCCTGCGGCCCAGCTCTATCGTTCTTCACGAGCAGGCCTTTCCCACGCGTCTCGTCGCGCGATTAGTGGCTCGTTTACCGCGCGGCTCCCGCCGTTGCGGCGTGGGGATGGCTTTGCCGAAAAGCGCTGCAACACGCGGCAGAACCGCAAACTTCTCTTCAAAATCCGTAGTAGCACGGAGGATGAAATTAACGGGACTGTGAAAGGGGGATGTCTAACGATCCAAAATAGGGCGTCCGTCCGTGCCAAGGGTGGCTCGGACGTCGCGTTTGCGGCCCGGGTCAGTAAGGCGTAGCTCATGGATGATCTGTTGCGGGAGTTTCTGACGGAGACCAGCGAGAGCCTGGACACCGTGGACAATCAGCTGGTCAAGTTCGAGCAGGAGCCGAACAACGCCAAGATCCTGGATAACATCTTCCGCCTGGTCCACACCATCAAGGGCACCTGCGGCTTCCTCGGCCTGCCGCGGCTGGAAGCGCTGGCCCATGCCGGCGAGACCCTGATGGGCAAATTCCGCGACGGCATGCCTGTCACCGCCGAGGCGGTGACGGTGATCCTGTCCTCGATCGACCGCATCAAGGAGATTTTGGCTGGCTTGGAGGCGACCGAGGCCGAGCCTGAAGGCAACGACCGCGATCTCATCGACAAGCTGGAAGCGATGGTCGAGCAGGGCATGGCCGCCATGTCAGGCTCGGCGCAGCCGATGCCGACTGCCGGCACTGCTGCTCCCGTTGCCGATGCGCCGCCGCTGGCGCCGGAAGCGCCCGCCGCTGCAGCCGCCCCCGCCAAGGAGATGACCATGGGCACGCTGGTCGATCAGACCCTGGAGCGGCCCTTGCGTCCGGGCGAGGTCTCGCTCGACGAGCTCGAGCGTGCCTTCCGCGAGACCGCGATCGAAGCGCCGGTGCCCGCGCCCGTTGCCAAGGCTGAGGTCAAGGCCGAGCCCGCGGCAGCTGCTGAAGCCCCCGTGGCGAAGGAAGCCGCAAAACCCGCCAGGGAAAAGGCCGCGCCGAAGAAGTCGATGGCCGACGAGATGGCGGGCGAGGGCGACCGCATCGCCAACCAGTCGATCCGCGTCAACGTGGATACGCTGGAGCACCTGATGACCATGGTCTCCGAGCTGGTCCTGACCCGCAACCAGCTCTTGGAGATCTCCCGCCGCAACGAGGACACCGAGTTCAAGGTGCCCTTGCAGCGCCTCTCCAACGTCACCGCCGAGCTGCAGGAAGGCGTCATGAAGACGCGCATGCAGCCGATCGGCAATGCCTGGCAGAAGCTGCCCCGCATCGTCCGCGACCTCTCATCCGAACTCGGCAAGCAGATCGAGCTCGAGATGCACGGCGCCGACACCGAGCTCGACCGCCAGGTGCTCGATCTGATCAAGGACCCGCTCACCCACATGGTGCGCAACTCCGCCGATCATGGCCTCGAGACCCCCGCCGAGCGCCTCGCCAGCGGCAAGGGCGAGCAGGGCACCATTCGCCTGTCCGCCTATCACGAGGGCGGCCACATCATCATCTGCATCGCCGACAACGGCCGCGGCCTCAACACCGAGAAGATCAAGGCCAAGGCGCTCTCGTCCGGTCTCGTCACCGAGGCCGAGCTCGAGAAGATGAGCGAAGCCCAGATCCACAAGTTCATCTTCGCGCCGGGCTTCTCCACTGCCGCTGCCATCACCTCGGTGTCGGGCCGCGGCGTCGGCATGGACGTGGTCCGCACCAATATCGACCAGATCGGCGGCACCATCGACATCAAGAGCGTGGCCGGCGAAGGAAGCTCCGTCACCATCAAGATCCCGCTGACGCTCGCCATCGTCTCGGCGCTGATCGTCGAAGCCGCCGGCGACCGCTTCGCGATCCCGCAGCTCTCGGTCGTGGAATTGGTCCGCGCCCGCGCCAACTCCGAGCACCGCATCGAGCGCATCAAGGACACCGCGGTGCTCAGGCTCCGCAACAAGCTGCTGCCGCTGATCCATCTCAAGAAGCTCCTGAAGATCGACGACGGCGCGGCCTCCGATCCCGAGAACGGCTTCATCGTGGTGACGCAAGTCGGCAGCCAGACGTTCGGCATCGTCGTCGACGGCGTGTTCCACACCGAAGAAATCGTGGTCAAGCCGATGTCGACAAAACTGCGTCACATCGACATGTTCTCCGGCAACACCATTCTGGGCGATGGCGCGGTCATCATGATCATCGATCCCAACGGCATCGCCAAGGCGCTCGGCGCCGCCGGCTCCTCGGCCCATGACATGGGCGACGAAGCGGCCGGCCATCACATCGGAAGTGGCGAGCAGACCACCTCGCTGCTGGTGTTCCGCGCCGGCTCGTCGCAGCCCAAGGCGGTCCCGCTCGGCCTCGTCACGCGCCTGGAGGAGCTGCCGGCCGACAAGATCGAGTTCTCGAACGGCCGCTACATGGTGCAGTACCGCGAGCAGCTGATGCCGCTGGTGGCC
This sequence comes from Bradyrhizobium sp. USDA 223, assembly GCF_044909005.1. Lineage (NCBI taxonomy): Bacteria > Pseudomonadati > Pseudomonadota > Alphaproteobacteria > Hyphomicrobiales > Nitrobacteraceae > Bradyrhizobium > Bradyrhizobium sp. USDA 223. The sequence goes on along the minus strand of NZ_JBIYDR010000001.1, from coordinate 6,286,885 downwards.
ATGGAAGGCGTCACCATTGCGAGCCAGGGCGCCCAGCCGATCCTGGTGTTCGCCGACGACGGCCGCTCCATGGGCCTCGTCGTCGACGAGATCATCGACATCGTCGAGGAACGGCTCAACATCGAGGTCGGCGGCTCCTCCTCCGGCATTCTCGGCTCGGCCGTGATCAAGGGCCAGGCCACCGAGGTGATCGACGTCGGCCACTTCCTGCCGATGGCGTTCGCCGACTGGTTCACCCGCAAGGAGATGAAGCCGTCGCTGCATTCGCAGTCGGTGCTGCTGGTCGACGACTCGGCCTTCTTCCGCAACATGCTGGCGCCGGTGCTGAAGGCGGCCGGCTACCGCGTCCGCACCGCGCCGACCGCGCAGGAGGGCCTCGCGGCACTGCGCGCCCAAAGCTTCGACGTGATCCTGACCGACATCGAGATGCCCGACATGAACGGGTTCGAGTTCGCGGAAGTCGTCCGCTCCGACAACAACCTCGCCGCGACGCCGATCATCGGCCTGTCGGCGCTGGTGTCGCCGGCGGCGATCGAGCGCGGCCGTCAGGCCGGCTTCCACGATTATGTCGCCAAGTTCGACCGTCCCGGCCTGATCGCGGCGCTGAAGGAGCAGACCGCGGGCGCCGCCGGCGCCTCCGAACTGAGCCGGGCGGCCGCGGCTTAAACCTTAAGCGGCATGGACCAGGAGACACTGAAATGAGCAAGAAGACCCAGTCCGCTGAAGGCGCCATGGTCGAGTACGTCACCGCGATGATCGGCGGCCAGCTGTTCGGCCTGCCGATCTCCCGCGTCCAGGACGTGTTCATGCCCGAGCGCGTCACCCGCGTTCCCTTGGCCTCGCGCGAGATCGCCGGCGTGTTGAACCTGCGCGGCCGCATCGTCACCGTGGTCGACATGCGCTCGCGCCTCGGCCTGCCCAAGGACGAGGACGGCAAGACCGCGATGGCGGTCGGCGTCGACCTGCGCGGCGAATCCTATGGCCTCCTGATCGACCAGATCGGCGAGGTGCTGCGCCTGCCCGAGGACGGCAAGGAAGAAAACCCCGTCAACCTCGACCCCCGCATGGCCAAGCTCGCCGGCGGCGTCCACCGCCTCGACGGCCAGCTCATGGTCGTCCTCGACGTCGACCGTGTCCTCGAGCTCGAAACCAAGACGCAAATGGCCGCCTGAGCCAACGAAACATCGAAGCCGGAGAACAGAAATGAAGACGTGTTTGGTGGTCGATGATTCCAGCGTGGTGCGCAAGATCGCGCGCCGGATCCTGGAAGGTCTGGAGTTCGAGGTCACCGAGGCCGAGGACGGCTCGAAGGCGCTCGAAATCTGCCAACGGCAGCTGCCCGACGCGGTGCTGCTCGACTGGAACATGCCGGTCATGGACGGCTTCGAGTTCATGGGCCACATGCGCCGCCTGCCCGGCGGCGACCAGCCGAAGGTGGTGTTCTGCACCACTGAGAACAACGTGGCTCATATCGCTCAGGCGCTCAGCGGCGGCGCCAACGAGTACATCATGAAGCCCTTCGACAAGGACATCATCGCCGACAAGTTCGCTGAAGTTGGTTTGATCCCGGTCGGACAAGCCATGGTCTGAGTGTGTCCGGCCCAAAGCACTTGGGCCAGAGTGTTCCAGTACAGCTTTCGAGAGGCCATCCGTGACCCCGACCGAGTATGAGTATTTGCGTAAGTTCCTGAAGGATAATTCCGGTCTCGACCTGTCCGCAGATAAGCAATATCTGATCGAAAGCCGCCTGCTGCCGCTGGCCCGCAAGGCCGGGCTGTCCGGCATCGCCGAGCTCGTGCAGAAGCTGCAAGGCGGTTCGCGCCAGCTGATCACCGACGTGGTCGAGGCCATGACCACCAACGAGACCTTCTTCTTCCGCGACAAGGTCCCGTTCGATCATTTCCGCGACCACATCATGCCGGAGATCATCAAGGCGCGTGCGGCCAAGCGCAGCGTGCGCATCTGGTGTGCTGCCGGCTCGACCGGGCAGGAGCCCTATTCGCTGGCGATGTGCCTGAAGGAGATGGGCGCGGCCCTCACCGGCTGGCGCGTCGAGATCATCGCGACCGACCTGTCGCAAGAGGTGCTGGAGAAGGCCAAGGCCGGCGTCTACAGCCAGTTCGAGGTGCAGCGCGGCCTGCCGATCCAGATGCTGGTGAAATATTTCAGGCAGACCGGCGAGACCTGGCAGATCAATCCCGAATTGCGGGCGATGATCCAGCACCGCCAGCTCAACCTGCTGCACGATTTCGCCCAGCTCGGCACCTTCGACGTGATCTTCTGCCGCAACGTGCTGATCTATTTCGATCAGGACACCAAGATCAACATCTTCAACCGCCTGGCGCGCCAGATCGAGCCCGACGGCTTCCTGGTGCTTGGCGCCGCCGAGACCGTGGTTGGACTGACCGACACGTTCCGGCCGATTCCGGAGCGGCGCGGCCTCTACAAGCCGAATGATCCGCGCGCGGCCGCGGCCAAGCCGGTTCTCGCCGGTGCGGCGCCGCGCATGGCGGCGATGGCGGGACGATAATCATGGCCGAGGATGGCAAGGGCGCGGAGCGTGTGACCTTCAGCCGCGGCTATGATGTCTGCATCATGGCCATCGACGGCACCTGGCGGCGCGACTGCAAGCTCAACGCGATCTCCGACACCGACGCCGTACTCACCGTGGAAGGCTCGATCCAGGGCTTGAACCTGAAGGAGTTCTTCCTGCTGCTGTCGTCCACGGGTCTTGCCTATCGTCGCTGCGAGCTGGTCCGTGTCAACGGCGCCGAAATGGACATCCAGTTCCTGCGCGGCAAGAACCGGAAGAAGCGCGGTGCGGCCGGCGGCCACGACGCCGCGGCCTGATCTCGCCGCCGCCGTCGCTGCGCTTTCCGGCACTTTGCTTCACATTTGCTGAACGTTTCCGAGTCAATTGCCCGCGGCAGCTTTACGCGGCTTCAGCGCGAGCCGTGTATCCATTGACGCTCTCAATCTCAGGATCCGGTAATGCCCAGAAGTTCTCTTTCCCCGATCTCGTCAAACCTGCCCGACGGCTCCGAGCGGCGTGCACTTCAGCTCCTGGTGGTCGATGACGACGCCACGCAGCGCCGCCTGATCACGGTCGCGGCCAAGCAGGCGGGCCACGAGGTCACCGTGGCGCCATCGGTGGCGGACGCGATCGAGAAGCTGCGCGCCGCGCGCTTCGACTGCGTGACGCTCGATCTCGTGCTGGAGGATGGCGACGGCGTCGACGTGCTGCGCGAGATGGCGAGCGCGAAGTTTGCAGGCTCCGTGATCGTCATCAGCGGCATGGACGGCAAGCGCCGCAGTGCCGCCCGCAGCTTCGCCCGTTCCGTCGGGATCGAGCTCCAGAGCCTGCCGAAGCCGCTGGATCTCGCGGCGCTGCGCATCAGCCTCGCCAACCTCGGCAAGACCGCGATGGGTCTGCCGGCGATTCACACCTGGGGTGGTGTCGCCACCGACGCGATCGTGGAACGGCACCGCGCTTGAGCTTGCGGAGCTGCGATGCGGTCAGATGCGGCCGCCCGCCGTGTTGCCGGATTCCGACAGACATTGGAGGGCGTGGCTGAGGCCCGCCCGACAGGCATTGAGGGCCGCGCTTGCGCTGGCGTAGCGGGGCGTGACGTCGTCGAGCAAGACGATATCTGCGGAACCTTCCGGATCGCTGCCGTGTTCTTGATCCATGGCTGCGGCGATCCGGCGCATGCTGGTCTCGATCTGTGCGATCAGCAAACGAAGGTCCGCCGCAATCAGCTCACGGCTCTCGACTTCGGACGTTGCGACGGGAGGCGGCGTGTCGGCCAAATTTGGCATGGATATTCTCCGTCCACCGCAAATAGGCGCCATGCCGCTACTTGTGCGTTAAGTCCATGTCCCGTACAAATACGGGTGGGCCGAATCCGCGCCGAGCGCCGTAACGATTGGCGCGGACGCGAGTCCTTCATGCCAACCGGATGTGGCACATGGCCGAACAAAGCTCTCGCGGTGAAATCTTCGTGGTCGATGACGACCCTGCCGTTCGCGACACCTTGTCGATGGTGTTGAAGGCGGCGGGCTATGAGGTGATCTGTTTCGCGGACGGTGCAGCGCTGCTTTCCGTGGCGCGAAACCGCACGCCGGCTGCAATCCTGCTCGACGTGAATATTCCCGGGAAGTCGGGTCTCGACATCCTGAAGGAGCTGCACGGCGAGGACTATCCGGCTCCGATCTTCATGATCTCCGGGCAGGGCGACATCGCGATGGCGGTGGGCGCGATCAAGAGCGGAGCGCTCGACTTCATCGAGAAGCCGTTCCGGGGCAGCGAGATCGTCGGCCGTCTCGACGAGGCAATCGGTGCCTATGCACGCAGGCAGGCGGAGAACGCGTCGCCGAAATTCGGCTCGCTGCATTTCCCCGGCCGCGAGCCGCTGACGCGCAGGGAGCGCGAGGTGCTGGAGCAGTTCGCCTCCGGCGCCTCCAACAAGGAGGCCGGCCGCACGCTCGGCATCAGTCCGCGCACCATCGAGGACCACCGTGCCAACATCATGAAGAAGCTCGGCGCGCGCAATGCCGCCGACCTGATCCGCATCGTGATGACCGCGGCCCAGCGCGCGTCGTAGGCGCTGGTTCTCTCTCGTGCCCCGGACGCGGCGCATCATGAAATGATGCGCCGCTGAGCCGGGGCCCATCCTTCCAACTTCACGGCTAACGTTCTGGGTCCCGGCTCTGCACAGCAGCGCTTACGCGCCGCAGTGCGTCCGGGACACCAGAGCCTTCACCCGCTCAGCGCCTTGCGGATGATCCGCGCCAGATCCGATTTGCGATAGGGCTTGGCCAGCAACATCACGCCGGAATCCAGCCGGCCGTGATGGATGATCGCGTTCTCTGTATAGCCTGACGTGTAGACCACCTTGAGATCCGGGCGCGTCTTCATCAGCTCGTCCGCGAGCTGCCGTCCGTTCATCTTGCCGGGCATGATGACGTCGGTGAACAGAAGGTCGAACGGCTTGCCGGCCGCGACGATCGCGAGCGCCTCCGCGGCGTTCGCGGCCTGCAACGTGACGTAACCCAGCGAATGCAACTGCGCCAGGACGTAGTCGCGCACCAGCCGGTCGTCCTCGACCACCAGGATCGTCTCGTGTCCGCCCTCGATCGTCGCCGGCGTCACGCCCTCGCCGACCGCCGTCGGCGTCTTGCCGGGCGGCAGATACATCTTGATCGTGGTGCCGTGCCCCTCCTCGCTGTAGATCTTGATGTGACCTGCGGACTGCTTGATGAAGCCGTAAACCATCGAAAGCCCGAGTCCGGTGCCCTTGCCGGGTCCCTTCGAGGTGAAGAAGGGATCGAACACCCGGGGCAGCATGTGCGCAGGGATTCCGGTGCCGGTGTCGCTCACGGCGATCAGCACGTAGTGCCCCGGCGGCACGTCGTTGGCGCTGGCATAGACCTCGTCGAGATAGGCGGCGCCGGTCTCCACGATCAGCTTGCCGCCGCCGGGCATGGCGTCGCGCGCATTGAGCGCGAGGTTGAGGATCGCGGTGGTGAGCTGGTTGGGATCGACGATGGCGACGCAATTCTCGTCCTCGAACACCGATTCGATCTGGATCTGCTCGCCGAGCGTCGGACGCAATAATTTCGCGGTGTCGACGATCAGCGAGTTGATGTCGATCTCGCGCGGCTGGAGCGGCTGCTTGCGTGCGAAGGCGAGCAGGTGCTGGGTCAGATCGGCGCCGCGCGCGGCCGCCTCGTCGATCATCTTGGTGATCGCCGCGAGCTGCGGCTCCTTGGCGACCGCCTCCGCGAGAATTTCGATCGTCCCGGTGATGACGGTGAGAATGTTGTTGAAGTCATGCGCCACGCCGCCGGTCAGCTGGCCGACGGCCTCCATCTTCTCGGCATGGCGGATGCGCTCCTCGGCGGCGATCTTGTCGGTGAGGTCGCGGTAGAAGACGTTGAACAGCAGGCCCTCGCGCCGCTTCAGCGCTGTGACGCTCAACTCGGCCTTGAATTCCTTGCCGTCGCGCCGGCAGCACATCAGCTCGCGGCGGCGGTTCAGCGTCCGGCCACCCTCGTCTTCGAGGAAGCGTTTCAGGCCGGCTCGGACCCGGTCACGTTCGCTCTCGGCGACGATGAGGTCGATCGTGCTCTTGCCGAGCACCTCGTCGCGGCGCCAGCCGAACAGCCGTTCGGCCTGCGAGTTCCAGTTCAGGATGCTTCCGGTCTCGTCGGTCTGGACGAAGGCGTCAAGCGAAGTCTCGACGATGTTGCGGGCGAGCCGCTCGCTCTCGCGCAGCGATTCCTGTGCGAGCCGCGCTTCGGTCATGTCGCGCCCGACAAAGAAGAAGCGATGTGCCTGCTCGGACCAACTGCCGAGCCAGGATAGCCACACCTCGTGCCCGTTCTTGTGCAAGCAGCGGGTGTCGGCCAGCTTGACGCGCTCGCCGCGGCGCATCGCCCGCATCTCGGCACGGGACTGCTCCAGATGAGCGGGATGAATGAAGTCGGCGCCGCTGCGGCCGATCATCTCGTCCGGCCGATAGCCGAGAATGGTCTCGCTGCTCGGGCTGATCTGCGCGACATGGCCGTGCGCGTCCATGATCATGATCAGGTCCTGCGACGTCTCGAAGATCTGCCGCCGCTCCTCAAGCTGGTGCTGCAGTGCCCGCTCCGCGCGCCGCGCCTCGGTCAGGCTGCGCGCGCTTCCGGACGCGCCGATGATTTCGCCCGACGGTCCCTTGATCGGCGACAGGCCGAGCGAAATCTCGACCGGCGTGCCGTCCTTGCGCAGGCGGACCGTCTCGAAGCGTTCAATCGGCTCGCCCCGCGCGATCCGCCGCAGATAGTCCTTGCCCTGTTCGCGGCGGTCGGACGGGACGATGATCGAGGTGGGCTTGCCGATCGCCTCCTCCGCCGTATAGCCGTAAAGGCGTTCGGCGGCCGGATTCCAGCCGGTGATGATGGCATCGAGCGTCTGCATGACGATCGCATCGTCGGACGATTCCACCGCGGCGCTGAACAGGTTCTCGCGCGCCGCGTGGTGGCTTCGCGCGGCCTCGGTGCGGCGATGCTCCTCGATCTCGCGCTCGAGCGCGGCCGTTTTCGCGCGCATCTCCTCCACCATCCGCGCAAAGGCCCGTGCCAGCACGCCGGTCTCGCCGCTGGCATCGACGGGGATGTCCGCGGGACGTCCGCTGCCGATGGCCTGCACCGCCTCCGTCAGACGCCCGATCGGGCGGGTCAACGAACGCGCCAGCAGCACCGCGAGCGCAGCCGCGGCGAGAACGGCCAGCACGCCGACGAGCACGGACGTTCTTTGAATGGCGGCCGGTACGCGGCCGAACACCGACGGGGGAACGGTCACGACGATGGCGACCCATTCCTTGCCCGCAAGCGATAACGGCACGAATGCCGCGCCGCTCGTCCGGCCCGACTCGTCGGTCGTGACGCGTGTGACCACGTCCGACGTGCCGGCCAGGGTTGAGAGGAACGGAAGGTCCTTGCGCCAATCGGCCGGATGGCCCCGCGATGACCCGAACTCCCGCGTTCGGTCGGGATGGACGAGATAGTCGCCGCGCGCATTCACGACGTAGATCTCTCCGCCCGAGGTCGTCGTCGCGCGGATCCGGTCGAGGGCCGGGCGCATGTCGATATTGGCCACGATGATGCCGAACGGCTTGTCGTCGGCTGTGAACAGCGGCATCGCCGCGCGCATGGTCGGCGCGCGAGGCGCCGTCGTTCCCCCCTGACGGGTCGCGAGCTCGATGGGAGACACATAGATCTCGCCGGGCCCGAGCCGTATGGCTTCCTGGAAGTAGGCGCGGCCACTCTTGCGCTCCAATTCGCTGTCCGGAGCGATCCGGGCTGCTCCGTTGGGCCCCGATCGATCGACGTGGACCAGTTCGCGCTGGTCGTCATCGACGCCGATGATCCTGAACTGCCCGTAGATGGGCTTGGCGTCGATCTCGGCCGCGAGCCGCGCCGCGATACGCTCGCGCCAGGTCTGCTCCGAGACGCCGTCCGCCGGATCGATCCCGCCGCCGGCATGAGCCCGGATGAGGCCGTTGATTGCCGCTGCGGCGCGATAGCCGATCAGATCGCCGCGCACGCCGGCGACGTAGGATTCAAGGTTGGTCGCGAGCAGGCGCGATTGGGCTTCGACCCGCTCCAGCACCCGAGGAATGACGGCCTGTGTGGTGTTGCGATAGCCCAACCATCCGACTGCGGCCACGGTGACCGCAACCAGCAGGATCATCGCGATGGCCAGCCGCGTGGCCAGCGTCGTTGCTGCTCGCATGGGGAGTTTCGCCGGACCTGCCGCATCGCTGAGCCACTTCTGGCTTGCAGCAGAGGAGGCGTTCTTGTCATCGGCGGCCGGAACGGACATCGGACCCCTCTGGCGCGTCGGCCTTCAGGCAATCTGCGACCACGGCAAGCAGTGCATCGGGCCGGAACGGCTTTTGCAGGCTGGCCACGGCGCCGAGCTTGGTCGCCATCTTCAGGAAGTCCGGCTCCGCATAGGCATCCGGCGTGAGCGAACGGCCGGAGATGACGACGATCGGAACGGCCGGGGCCAGCGCCCGAATGTGACGCATCGTCTCCAGTCCGTCCATGCCGGGCATGAAGATGTCGAGAAACAGCAGGTCGAACCGGCTGGCCTCGAACAGCGCCACCCCCTTGCGGCCATCGCCGGCGACCGTCACGTGATGACCAGCCCGTTCCAGCAGCAGCCGGATGGTGAACTGGACGGCCGGGTCGTCATCCACGATCAGGATGTTGGCCACGTCTGAAACCTCCGGAGCCGGCGGGGTTAGTCCCACCAACCGCAAATCAAGCCAATCAACTCGAAATTGTTGCGCGGATTCTTGTCTGCCGGCAAGCACTTCGGCCGGAGCTGCCGCTGTGTTGCGCTGCACTGCCGCTATGCACGCCTGAGTGCATAGCAGAGGCCCGCCTCCCGCCCCGCCCAGCGCCTTGCCCGGGATGGATTGTCTGTGAGAAGAGCAGGACGAATCCTCCGGACGGACAAGGAAAGAGATGACCAACAAGAAGAAGACGCCCGACCAGCTTCGCAGCGCGCGTTGGTTCGCGCCCGACGATCTGCGCTCGTTCGGCCATCGCTCCCGCGCCATGCAGATGGGATACGCGCCGGAGGAGTGGAAGGACCGCCCGATCATCGCGATCCTCAACACCTGGTCGGACGCGCAGCCCTGCCACATGCACTTCAAGTCGCGCGTCGAGGACGTCAAGCGGGGCATCCTGATGGCGGGGGGCCTGCCGCTGGAGCTGCCGGCGCTGTCGCTGTCGGAATCGCTGCTCAAGCCCACCACCATGCTCTATCGCAACCTGCTGGCGATGGACGCCGAAGAGTTGCTGCGCAGCCATCCCGTCGACGGCGTGGTGCTGATGGGCGGCTGCGACAAGACCACGCCGGCGCTGCTGCTGGGAGCAACCTCGATGAACATTCCGGCGATCTATCTGCCGGCAGGCCCGATGCTGCGCGGCAATTGGAAGGGCAAGACGCTGGGTTCCGGCTCCGACGGCTGGAAATATTGGGACGAGCGCCGCGCCGGAAAGATCTCCGACAAGGACTGGCTCGACATCGAGGCCGGCATCGCCCGCAGCTACGGCACCTGCATGACCATGGGTACCGCCTCGACCATGACTGCGATTGCGGAAGCGATCGGCATGACGCTGCCCGGCGCTTCCTCGATTCCCGCCGCCGATGCCAACCACATCCGCATGGCCAGTGAATGCGGCCGCCGCATCGTCGAGATGGTGTGGGAGGATCTGACGCCGAAGGTGATCCAGACCCGCAAGGCGTTCGAGAACGCGATCGCGGTCGCGATGGCGATGGGCTGTTCCACCAACGCCATCATCCATCTGATCGCGCAGGCCCGCCGCGCCGGCCAGGACATCGGCCTCGACGATTTCGAGAAGGCGAGCCGCAAGGTGCCCGTCATCGCCAACGTCCGCCCGAGCGGCGATGCGTACCTGATGGAGGACTTCTTCTACGCCGGCGGCCTGCCGGCGCTGATGGGCCAGATCAAGCCGCATCTGCATCTCGACTGCGTCACGGTCACAGGCAAGACGCTGGGCGAGAACATCGAGGGGGCCGAGGTCTACAATGCCGACGTGATCCGCGGTATCGACAATCCCATCTACAAGGAAGGGGCGCTCGCGGTGCTCAAGGGCAATCTCGCGCCCGACGGCTGCGTCATAAAACCCTCCGCCTGCGCGCCGCGCTTTCTCAAGCACACCGGCCCCGCGCTGGTGTTCGACGATTATCCCGCGATGAAGAAGGCGGTCGACGATCCCGATCTCGACGTCACCGAGGATCACATCCTGATCCTGCGCAATGCGGGCCCGCAGGGCGGGCCGGGCATGCCGGAATGGGGCATGCTGCCGATCCCGACCAAGCTCGTGAAGCAGGGCGTACGCGACATGGTACGCATCTCGGATGCGCGCATGAGCGGCACCAGCTACGGCGCCTGCATCCTGCACGTCTCGCCGGAATCCTACATCGGCGGCCCGCTGGCACTGGTGCAGAACGGCGACCGCATCACGCTCGATGTCGCTGCGCGCACCATCAATCTCGATGTCGGCGAAACCGAGCTCGCAAAGCGCCGCGCGGCCTGGAAGCAGCCCGAGCGCCGCTTCGAGCGCGGCTATGGCTGGATGTTCACAAGGCACATCAAGCAGGCCAATGACGGCTGCGACTTCGACTTCCTGGAGACGGATTTCGGCGCGCCGATCGGCGAGCCGTCGATTTACTGACCCCCTGTCATTCCGGGGCGCGCCGCTTGGCGCGAGCCCGGAATCCAAACCACAATCGGGAGTATGGATTCCGGGCCTGCGCCGTTCCGGCGCATCCCGGAATGACGAGATGAGAGAGCACGACATGACCAAACTTTCCGAAGCCACCCGCACAAAACTCAAATCCGTCTCCACCGCCACCGTCGCCACCGCCTTGTTCAAGCGCGGCCTGCGCATCCAGATGATCCAGGATGTCCGCCCCTTGAGCCCGGACCAGCCGACCATGGTCGGCGAGGCCTTCACGCTGCGCTACATGCCGGCGCGCGAGGACCTCAACACCATCGACGTGTTCAGGGACCGCTCCCATCCGCAGCGCAAAGCAGTCGAGGATTGCCCGCCGGGCGCGGTGCTGGTGATGGACAGCCGCAAAGATGCGCGCGCGGCCTCGGCCGGCGCGATCCTGGTGACGCGCCTGATGAAGCGCGGCGTCGCCGGCGTCGTCACCGACGGCGGCTTTCGCGACTCCGCCGAGATCTCAAGGCTCGGCTTTCCCGCCTTCCACCATCGCCCCTCGGCGCCGACCAACCTGACGCTGCATCAGGCGATCGAGATCAACGTGCCGATCGGCTGCGGCGATGCGCCGGTGTTTCCCGGCGACGTCATCCTCGGCGATGCCGACGGCGTCATCGTGATCCCCGCGCATTTGGCAGACGAGATCGCCAATGAAACTTTCGAGATGACAGCGTTCGAGGATTTCGTCACCGAGGAAGTCGGCAAGGGCCGCGGCATCTTCGGTCTCTATCCCGCCACCGATCCGCAGACGCTCACCGACTTCGCGGAATGGCGCAAGAAGAACGGGCGGTAGTTCCTTCAGCTGCCGTAGAGTGGGCAAAGCGAAGCGTGCCCACCTTGCCTTGACGATTGAGAGATCGTGGGCACGGCGCTACGCGCCTTTGCCCACCCTACGAGGCTGCGGCGATGGCTACACCCCGGCCTCCGCCGTTCCCGCCGCCCACAGCGCGAACGCATAGACGATCGCGACCTCATCCAGCCGGTCGAAGCGCCCCGACGCGCCGCCGTGGCCGGCGCCCATATTGGTGCGGAGCAGGACCGGGCCACCGCCGCTCATTGTGGCGCGCAGGCGCGCGATCCATTTGGCGGGCTCCCAGTAAGTGACCCGGGGATCAGTAAGTCCGCCCATCGCCAGGATCGCCGGATAGTCCTTTGCCGCGACGTTGTCGTAAGGCGAATACGACAGGATGGTGCGGAAATCCTTCTCGCTCTCGATCGGGTTGCCCCATTCCGGCCATTCCGGCGGCGTCAGCGGCAGCGTGTCGTCGAGCATGGTGTTGAGCACGTCGACGAACGGCACTTCGGCGACGATGCCGGCGAACAATTCGCCGGCGCGGTTGGCGACCGCGCCCATCAGCATGCCGCCGGCCGAGCCGCCATGACCGATGATGCGCTTGGCGCTGGTGTATTTCGCGTCGATCAGTGCCCGCGCGCTGGCGGCGAAATCGTCGAACGAGTTGGTCTTCTTCTCGCGCTTGCCGTCGAGATACCAGCCCCAGCCCTTGTCGGCGCCGCCGCGGATATGGGCGATGGCATAGACGAAGCCGCGATCGACCAGCGACAGGCGGTTGGCGCTGAACGAAGCCGGCATCGCCATACCGTAGGAGCCGTAGCCGTAGAGCAACAGCGGCGCTGCGCCGTCGAGCTTCAACCCGCGGCGATAGAGGATCGAGACCGGCACCTCGGCGCCGTCATACGATTTCGCCATGATGCGCGTCGTGACGTAGTCGGACGAGTTATGACCTGACGGAATCTCCTGCCGCTTGCGCAAGGTGCGCGTGCGCTTGACCATGTCGTAATCATAGACTTCCGACGGCGTCGTCATCGACGAATAGGAAAAGCGCAGATTGGTCGTCTCGAACTCGTAGGAGCCCATCGTGTCGAGCGAGTAAGCCGCCTCGTCGAAGGCGATGGCATGCTCCTCGTTTGAGACGAGATCGCGGATCACGACCGACGGCAGCGCATTGGCACGCTCGAGCCGCACCAGATGGCCGGCATAGAGATCGAGGTCGATGATGTAGATGCCGGGCCGATACGGAATTAGATCGCGCCAGTTCTTGCGCTCGGGCTGGCTAAGCGGCGCGGTGACGATCTTGAAGTCGATGGCGTCGTCGGCATTGGTAAGGATGAACAGTTCGTCGCCGCGATCGGCGAGCGAATATTGCACGCCCTCCTCGCGCGCCGCGACGAGGCGCGGCGGCGCCTCGGGATTGGCGAGATCGATCAGCCGCTGCTCGCTAGTCTCGTGATCGCCGCCGGCGATGACGCAGAAGCGGCCGCTGGTGCTTTCATGCAGGTGGGTGAACCAGCCGGCATCCTGCTCCTCATAGACCAGCGTGTCGTCGGCCTGCTTGGTGCCGAGCTTGTGCCGCCACACCTGCATCGGCCGATGATTGTCGTCGAGCTTCACATAGAAGAAGGACTTGGCATCCGCGGCCCAGACCACGCCGCCGTCGGTCTCCTCGACGAGATCGTCGAGATCCTTGCCCGTCGCCCAGTCGCGGACGCGGATCGAAAAATATTCCGAGCCCTTGGTGTCCGCGCTCCAGGCCTGCAGCTTGTGATCGTAGGAGTGGCGGCTGCCGCCGAACTTGAAATATTGGTGGTCCTTGGCGAGCGCGTCGCCATCGAGCACGATATGGCCTTCGCCGCCGTCGCGCGGCATGCGCCCGAACAGCTCGTGCTGCCCGCCCTCGCGAAACCTGCGGAAATAGGCGAAGGGGCCGTCGGGCGACGGCACGCTCGAATCGTCCTCCTTGATCCGCCCGCGCATCTCCCGCACCAGCGTCTTCTGCAGGCCCGAGGTGTGGCCGAGCAGGCTCTCGGTGTAGGCGTTCTCCTCGTCGAGATATTTGCGGATATCAGGGTCGAGCACTCCGGGATCGCGCAGCACCTCCTGCCAGTTCGCGTCCTTCAGCCAGGCATAGTCGTCGGTCACGGTGATGCCGTGCCGCGTGAAGGAATGCGGCCGGCGCGGGGCGACGGGGGGCTTCGAAGGCGTCTTGGCTTGGGTCACTCGGTCCTCATTCGTCAGCACATCGTCTTGTCTTAACCTCGCCCCGCTTGCGGGGAGAGGTCGCCGCGAAGCGGCGGGTGAGGGGGTACAGGTCCCTCGACCATCTCGCCTGCGGAGACAGGCCCCTCACCCCAACCCTCTCCCCGTGAGAACGGGGAGAGGGAGAAGAAGGGCCGCCGCTTGTTCGCGCGTTCCTTATATCGTTCCGATTCCGCGGATTGCCAGCGCGACCGCCCATGCTGCCGGGTTGTTGATCGGCTCCTTGTGTGCTTTGAGGGACAATATCCCGCCGCCGGTCCAGCCGATGCTGTTCAATTCCTATGCGTTCATCCTGCTGTTCCTGCCGGTCGTGCTCGCCGGCTATTTCCGGCTCGGCCGGCGCAGCAATCTGGCTCCGGTGGTCTGGCTGGCGCTGGCTTCGATCACCTTCTACGCTATCGGCAGCTGGCAGTTCGTCGCCCTCCTGCTGCTCTCGATCGCCTTCAACTACGGCGTCGGCCATCTTCTCATCGTGGCGGAGTTCACGCAGCCGCAACGAAAGGCCGCGCTCGCGCTCGGCCTCGCCGGCGATCTCCTCATGCTCGGCATCTTCAAATATGCCGGCTTCGTCGCCGAGAACGTCAACGCGCTGCTCGGCACGCATGTCGCGCTCCACATCCTGCTGCCGGTCGGCATCTCCTTCTACACCTTCACCCAGATCGCGTTCCTGGTCGACGCTTATCGCGGTCAGGTCGCGGCCTATGCGCTGCCGCATTACGCGCTGTTCGTGTCTTACTTCCCGCATCTGATCGCGGGGCCCATCCTCCATCACAAGGACATGATCCCGCAATTCGAGCACGAGGAGACCAAGCGCCCGGACGGGCATCTCATGTTGTGCGGAATCATCATCTTCGCGATCGGCCTGTTCAAGAAGACCTGCCTTGCCGACGGCATCCAGCCGCTGGTCGCGCTCGCTTTCGAGGCGCGCTCGCCGAGCTTCGACCAGGCCTGGCTTGGCGCGCTCGCCTACACCTTCCAGCTCTATTTCGACTTCTCCGGCTATTCCGACATGGCGATCGGCATCTCGCTGATGTTCGGCATCTTCCTGCCCGTCAATTTCAATTCGCCCTACAAGGCCACCAGCATCGTCGAGTTCTGGCGCCGCTGGCACATGACGCTGTCGCAATTCCTGCGCGATTATCTCTACATCCCGCTCGGCGGCAACCGCCGCGGCCGCGTGCTGCGCTACGTCAATTTGCTGATCACGATGCTGCTCGGCGGTCTCTGGCACGGCGCGGCCTGGACATTTGTCATTTGGGGCGCGCTGCATGGCGCCTATCTCTGCGTCAATCACGCGTTCAACGCGCTGGTGCCGAACGTTCCGCCGCTGCTGGCGCGTCCCGGCCGCCTGCTTGGCGCTGTGCTGACCTTCCTCGCAGTCGTCATCGCCTGGGTGTTCTTCCGTGCCGAGAGCGTCGCCTGGGCATTGCGGGTGCTCCACGCCATGGCTGCCCCTTCGAACCTCGTGCTCGGCCGCGAGGAGATCGCGGCGCTGGTCCAGGTCGCGATCTATGCGGCGCTGGTGTGGCTGGCGCCGAACACGCAAGCGCTGATCGGATACGACCACGGCAGCCGCGAGGTCGGCGAGGCCTTGCGGGCAGGGCGCACGCTGCCGTTGGCGCTCTATGCGGCCTCGCTGCTGCTCGCCTTCGGCGTCCTGGGCATCCAGAGCCACAGCGAATTCATCTACTTCCGGTTCTGATGCAGGGCGCGTTCACCCATCTCAGGCGTCTTCTGCTGGCGAGCGCGGCCTGCGTGCTTGGCGCCGCAGCGCTCACCTTCATCGTCGATCCCCTGCAGCTGTTCCGCCCCTCGCGCCTGGTCCCGGCCTTCTACTCGGAGGACACGCGCGTGCAGAATGCCGGGCTGATCCTCAGCCAGCCGTTCGACACCGCCTTCATGGGCACCTCGCTCGCGATCCATTTCCGCCAGAGCGACATCGATCGCGCGCTTCGTGTCCGCTCGCTGAAGCTGGCCATGACCGGCTCCAATTCGCGCCAGCAGGCCTTCGTGCTGGAGCAGGCGATCGACCGCGGCGCAAGGCGCGCGATCTGGGAAATGGACGATTTCATCTTCATCGATGCCGCGGACATCGAGACCGACCCCTATTTGTCCGTCGATCTTTATCGCCGAACCGCCAAGGGCATCGCCTCCTATCTGTTCAGCGCGGCGATGACGAAGGAATCGGTGTTCGCGCTGCTGCGGTCCGTCCCGCTGCTGCGGGAGCCGCTGACGCGTGCGTCGTCTTATCTGCCGGTCAAGTTCGCGCTGGCGGACGTCGACGACATCTACGCCCTGCCGCGTGATTTCGACGTTGCGCGAGACTACAACGCCAGAAAGACGCTCGCCGCCTTCACCTACATCACTGATCCCGTGCGCCGTCGCTTCCTCGGCGAAGGCTACAGCTACGAAGCCATGGTCCGGCATTTCGAGCACGACGCCGTCGGCCTGATCGCGCGCCACCCCGACGTGACGTTCGACATCTACCTCCCGCCCTATTCGATCCTGCAATTCGTCGCGATGCGCGACGCCTCGCCCGAAACGCTGAAGATCGTCACCGATCTCACGGCGCACATTGCGCAGCGTCTGACGCAACTGCCCAACGTCCGCCTGCACGATTTTCGCGCGATCAAGGTCGTCACGCACGATCTCGACAACTACAGCGACGTCATCCACCATTCGCCGGTGGTGGACGCGAAGGTGTTGAAGTGGCTTGCGAGCGGGGAGCACCGCGTCGACCCGAAAGCGCCGCTCGCGTCGCTGAACGAGCTGAAGGCGCAGGTGGAAGCGTATCGCGCTCCGAGGCCGTAGGGACGTCGCGCAGGACGATTCGAGAATCCCGTGTCCCGGACGCGGTGCGGCGCGAAGTGCCGCTCCGCAGAGCCGGGACCCATCGGAGCCACTGGGCCCCGGCTCAGCAGCGCATCACTCCGTGCTGCGCTGCGTCCGGGGCGCGGCTTTCCTACGCCGCCACCTCGTCCCCGAGATACGACACCGCCGCCTCCAGCCCGCCCTTGCCGTGCGGGATCTTCAGCGCGTTCAGCCCGACCTCGATCACCCCGAGCGTGCCGAGCAGCATCGGCGCGTTGACATGGCCCATATGGGCGATGCGGAAGGCTTGTCCCGAGAGATCGCCGATACCGGTGCCGAGCACGACGCCGCACTTGTCCTTGCAATAGCGTTGCAGCACCGCCGGATCGTGGCCGTTGCTCATCGTCACCGTGGTCACGGTGTTGGAGCGCTCGCTGGCTTCGGCCACGTTGAAGCCGAGCACCTGGCCTTCCGACCAGACCGAGACCGCGCGGCGGGCGGCTTCGCCGAGCAGGCTGTGGCGGCGGAAGGCGTTCTCCAGGCCTTCCTCGTGCAGCATGTCGATCGCCTTGCGCAACGCGAACAGCAGATGCACCGGCGCGGTGCCGGCATATTTGCGATAATTCTCGGTGCCCTCGCGCTCGCTCCAGCTCCAATAGGGCGTCGACATGTTGGCCTTCTTGTGCACCTCGAGCGCGCGCGCATTGGCGGCGACGAAGCCGAGGCCGGGCGGCGTCATCAGGCCCTTCTGCGAGCCGGACATCGCAACGTCGATACCCCATTTGTCCATCTCGAACGGCATGCAGCCGAGCGAGGCGACGGTATCGACCATGTAGAGCGCCGGATGGCCGCTGGCCTTGATCGCCTTGCCGATCGCCTCGATGTCGTTCTGCACGCCGGAGGCCGTGTCGACCTGGACCACGACGACGGCCTTGATGCTGTGCTCCTTGTCGCGGCGCAGGCGTTCCTCGACCTCGTGCGGCCGCACCGCGCGGCGCCAGTCGCCCTTGAGCACCTCGACCTCGGCGCCCATCAGCGCCGCCGCGTTGCCCCAGCCGATCGCAAAGCGTCCGCTCTCCAGCACCAGCACCTTGTCGCCGCGCGACAGCACGTTGCTCAGCGCCGCTTCCCAGGCGCCGTGACCGTTGGCGATGTAGATGTAGGACTTGCCCTTGGTCGCGAACAGCTTGGAGATGTCGCTGAGCAAGCTCTCGGTGAGATCCAGCATCTCCTTGGCGTAGATGTCGATCGCCGGACGGTGCATTGCCCGCAGCACCTCGTCGGGCATCGTGGTGGGCCCGGGGATGGCCAGAAACTCCCGGCCCGCGCGAACGGTCATTGCTGTCGGTCCTTATTGCCAGAGAACAGGATGGTGGGTCGCTGAATCATAGTTCTACGCGGCGTCGCGTCTCGAGAAAAGCGCGCAAAACGCAGGTCTGGGGCTCTTATCTCTTGGTCTCCCGGCAACCGGCCGCTTCGGCCTCTTCGACCGAGCAGAACCAGCGGGTGCCCTTGCTGATCTTCATCTTGATCTGGGTGTACCAGCGGCTGGTCGGCTGGTGGTAGATGCACTCGCCCGCGCTGTTCACGTTGCCCTTGATGGTGCAGTCCGGCGACGGCGCGACCGGCCCCGAGGCCGAAGCGAGCAGCACCGCGTGCGCGCCGTCCGGCGGCTTGGTCGCGCCGAGGATCGCGGTCTTCTTGTTGCGCTCGCGCCAGTCCCACGGCGCGATGAAGGCACCCTGCCACATGCCGGCTTTTGCCTCGCGCGCGGCCTTTTCATCCGCCTCATAGTCGCGCGACATGCGGGTGTAGGCCAGCGCCCAGCCGTTGCGCACCAGCCATTTCTGGATGTCCTCGCCGCCAACCTCGCAGCGCGCCACGGTGCGGCCGCGTCGGTCGACCGATCTCGGGTGGCAGATCCAAGTCTTGCCCTCGGCGTATCTGGCGAGCTCATCGCGGGCCGCGACGCCGCAAGTCCAGCGCTCGGTCTTGGTGTTGAGGCAGAGCTGGTCGATTGCAGGCGCGTCGATGCCGCCGAGCCGGATCCGCGTGGTGCCGATCACCACGGCATCGCCAGCGCGGACCTTTGCCGTGCCGGTGATCTCGGCGGCATCCGCCAGCGAAGGGATGGCGAACAAAGACAGCGCAATCAGGACCTTTCGCAACATTCCCCGTCCAGTTGTGATGAAAATCTCGATAGACGGCGCAATTGTGGTCGGCTTTTGGCCGCGCGGCCAGCGCATGCCGAACAGATAGGCTTTCAACTTCCTGTCATTGGGCGGGCGAGTTGCGAATGGTGAGTGGCGAGTAGGGCGAGTGCCATTCGCTATTCGCCATTCACCATTCGCCTTCGGGCCACCGCCAGCCCCATCAGCACGAACGCCGAGGTCACCTCGGGCCCACCGACCAGGATCCGCGTCGGCGTCTTCATCTTGTTCCATTCATAGGCGCGGAACGGGCCGCGGCGGCCGCCTTCGCCGAGCCCGGCGACGATCACGTTCAGCGCCGGTGCGAAGGCGCGCGGGTCGGCGCCGAGATGGCCGAGCGCGATCAGCGCCAGCGCGGCGTCGAACACGTTCATCTCGGCCGCCATCAGCTCGCCCTTGACGTAGGACAGCACGCGGTGGCGGATGAAATCGAAATCGCCGGCGGGATCGATCGCGGCCTGCGCCGCCAGCGGCAGCGCCAGGAAGGCGGCATAGCAGCGGCCGAAATAGGCGCTGTAGAGCTCCGGCAGATAATAGATGTGCGAGCGCGGATTGGCGAAGGCGCCGCTCGCGGCGAGGCGCTTCTGGAATCCGATGATGCGATGAACGGTGGCGAGCCGCGACGGCGTCTCCAAAACCTTCCAGCGCTCAAGGTTGCGGAAGCTGACCTCGAGAATGTCGAGATTGAGCGTCGGATCGAGATCGTTGCCGTAAGGGCGCTCGCCCTTGAGATTGTCGATCCAGGTCGCAACTCCGCCCTCATAGTCGATATTGTCGTTGAGCGGCACGGTCACGCGCGGTTCGTTGACGCCGGCGCGCACCTGATAGCCCGCATAGAAGTCCAGGAGCGGCTGGTCGATGATGGCGTCGGTACAGCCGGCCTGCGTCGCCGCGGAGATCGAGCAGGCCGTGGTGTCGCAATCCGGCACGTAGATGCCGAAACCGAGGTCCTGCTTGATCTGCGCGAAGTAACGGGAGAAGCGCGGATGCGGCGCCGGCGCCAGTGCGGTGACGACGTTGAAGCGCGCGCCGCCCAAGCCCTCGACCTCCTCGCGACTGATGTTGACGCAGAAATCGACCATGTCGGCGATCGCGCGCTCCGCCGCGACCTTGTCGGCCGGGGAGGCGAGCCCGGTCTCGACGAAGCCGAGCAGGGCCTCGATGAAGAACGCGTCGTAATAGGCCGAGCGGTGGCGGATCTGCACTGGCTCCCACATCGGCTCGGCAATGCCTTTCCAGGGCGGATTGACCACGGCGCGCGCGGGCGAGCGCGCGATGAAGACGCGGGCGAGGTTGAACAGCAGCGAGGAATTCTTGTAGCCGCGCGCGTTGAGGCCCGTGAGCGCCATGATCAGCTCGCGGCCGCGGACATCAGGATCGCCGATCAGGTTGAAGGCGGCGTAGGTCGGCAGGAAGCCGTTGCGGCGGTACGAGCCGAGCAGATGCTGCGCGCAATCGCGGATCACGCCGTCGATCTCAGCGCTCTGCGGCATGGCGGCGGTGAACGGCACCGGCGGCGGCCTGGGATGGTCGAGCGCGATGCTGTCGACGAGATCGGCGATCGGTCGCCCGACCGCCGCCCAGTCGGGCTCGGCCTGGTCGCGGGCCTGGGTGAGGGCCGCGCGCAGCCGCATCAGGGTCCCCTCGTCGCGCAGTTCGGGCAGGCCGGCGCGGCGGAGCAGGATCCGCAGCGCGGGATTGCCGAGCGCGGTCCTGTAGAATTTGGCCAGATGCGGATCGCCGCGGGCCGTATCCGACAATACGGGATCGCAGACGTCGTAAAGCGAGGGGCCGTCCTTCCGCGCCGTCAGCGCCCGGCAG
Organism: Bradyrhizobium sp. USDA 223; assembly: GCF_044909005.1. Classification (NCBI taxonomy): domain Bacteria; kingdom Pseudomonadati; phylum Pseudomonadota; class Alphaproteobacteria; order Hyphomicrobiales; family Nitrobacteraceae; genus Bradyrhizobium; species Bradyrhizobium sp. USDA 223. The sequence goes on along the minus strand of NZ_JBIYDR010000001.1, from coordinate 6,266,179 downwards.
GCGGCGCCGGCAAAATAATGAAAGCTCATGAAATACCTGGTCGCGGGGGCCTTGGTCGGGGACATCAGGCACGCTGGCATCTGCGCGCCACCCCCTGCAAGTCGTTGAAAAGGCTACTCGGATTCGCAGGAAATACAAATGTGACGAACGTCACGGAAAAGCCGGCGCGAGGGCTGCATGGTCGATCCCCGGAATGCTACCGGGAAGCCATCAAAGCAGGACTTGAGCTGGGAGAATTAGCTAACACATTCAGCTACTTAGTTCAAATTTTGGGCAATCTATTGCCCCAGGGCCTATATCCGGTTAAGGGTTTGTTTGGTGCGGCGCCGCAAATTGCGCGCAATTCGGGGGCACTTCCCCGGCCAATCCCTCAAACCTAAAGACGCTATCGCGCTACTCAAACAGTGTGCGCGCGCTTGGATGGTCTTTGGCACAGGAAACGAAGCGAGATGAATGTAAAGCAGCTCGACCTTTCCAGACGTACGATCGCCCTCGCCGCGGCCCTCATCGGCACGGTGTCGCTGGTGATCGGCGCCCATGCTGCTCTCAACATGCGTGCGATCGATGCCGCCAAGGCGGTCTCGACCGACCAGATCACCGGTTCGATCGGCCAGACCTCGCGCCTCGCGCTCGTCATCGGCAATGGACATTATCCCGACGCCAGCGCGCCGCTGACGCAGTCGATCAACGACGCCCGTGCGTTGTCCTCGTCGCTGCGCAAGAACGGCTTCGACGTCGACATGGTGGAAGATGCGACCCGCGACGACATGGTCCGGGCCGTCAACCGCCTGAAGTCCCGGATCACCCGCGACAGCGTCGTCATGCTGTTCTTCGGCGGCTACGGCGTGCAGGCCGGCCGCGAGAGCTACATGCTGCCGGTCGATGCCGTGATCTGGAAGGAAAACGACGTCCGCCGCCATGGCGTCTCCATCGACGGCGTGCTCGACATGATGAAGGAGCAGGGTGCCAAGGCCAAGCTGGTCGTGGTCGATGCCTCCCGCCGCAATCCTTACGAGCGCCGCTTCCGCTCCTACAGCCACGGTCTCGCGCCGATCAGCGCGTCCGACAATGCGCTCATCCTCACCTCCGCCTCGCCCGGCAAGGTCGTCGACGACGGCAAGGGCGAGCACAGCGTGCTGGTCAGCGAGTTCCTCAACAACCTCAGCAAGCCCGGCAGCGCCGAGAGCGTCTTCAACAAGACCCGTCTCGCCATCTCCCGCGCCAGCGAAGGCGACCAGGTCCCGACCGTATCGTCGTCGCTGCTCGAAGACGTCCGTTTCGGCGAAGCCGGCGGTTAGTTTTCGGCTCTTGTAGGGTGGATTAGCCGAAGGCGTAATCCACCGCTTCTCTCTCGTCAGCTTGGAAAGCAAAGAGGTGGGTTACGCCTTCGGCTAACCCACCCTACGACGTGGCCGCTACTTCGCCGCTTCCGCGCTCGCCATCACGGGACGCACCGGATCGCCCTCGCGCAGCAATGCGCCGGCGCGGGCGACGACGACATCGCCCTCGTTGAGGCCGTCGCGGACCTCGATATTGCCGCCCGACATCAAGCCGACCTCGACACGCTTGGTCTCGACCCGGTTGCGGCGGATCACCTGCACCACGGTGCCGGCGGACGAATATTGCACGGCCGTCAGCGGCACCGCCACGTTGCAGCTCTGCCCGGTCTTGATCAGCGCGCGCCCACTCCCATTCAGCAGCAGCCGCTTCTGCGAGGAGATGCCGATGTAGACCATGCCCTGCTGGATGTTCGGCTCGACGGTCGGTCCGATGCGGCGCACCTTGCCGCTGATGTCGCCGCCACCTGGGATCCGCACGGTGGCCTGCTGATTGACCGCGAGCTTGCGCACATCGGTGGTGGCGACGAGGCCGACGAGGTCGTACTCGCTGCGCGCCACGATCGTGAACAGCGCCTCGCCCTTGGCCGAGGCGAAGTTGCCGATCTGCGCGGTCGAGGTCGCGATCACCCCCGCCACGGGCGCGGTGACCTGAAGCGTGCCGCCTTCGGGCAGCGCCAGCCGGGCCAGCACCTGGCCCGCGGTGGTGGTGTCGCCGGCTTCCGCCAGCACGTCCGTGACCTTCAGGCCGGGCCGCTCGGGCCGCACCGAGGTTTCCTCGCGCGCGATGATCGTGCCGGTGGCTTCGACGACGTCGGAGAAGCAGGATTTCGCGACCTTCAGCACCGTGACCGCCGGCCCCTTCGGCGCGTCGTCATCGGCGGCGCCGGCCGGATGGGGGCTGAGGACGAGCAGGCCGGCGACGGCTGCGGGGCACAGGTTTCGAACGACGGCGCGGGGCAAATGACGCATCGGAAATTCCAATTGGGTAAATTCCACTTGGGCTACGCCTCCAATCGATAGCAGATGGCCGCCGCCTGCACTACGGCCGCGTCGTCCCGAAACAGGACGCTGCGCCGCCGCAGGCATCGCGGCAAGTCCTTGACGACAAGTCTTTGATGAGTCGCGGGATTGGAGAACAGGTTCGCTCCGAAGAGCTCGCGCGGGGGCCGTCAGCGGCGCCGCTCACCCAGCAGCTTGCCGCTGGTCCGCTCGATCAGATGTAACCGCGTGCAGGCCGGACACGACACCGACACGTGCGTGCGGTCGCTCGGCTCGTCGGTAAGCCGATGCTGCACGTTCAGGCCCGTCTGAGGGCATTTGAAGACAATCTGCCGGTCCATGACCGAGATATGACGCCAAGCTGGCGCCTCGCAAATTACGGATGATTACGTAGGTCGGCGACGGCCCCTCACGGCAGGTTCAGGAACTCGACCCAGTTCGGCCTCTTGCCGGTGGGGTAGGATTTCAGCTTGGCCAGCGCACCGCTGCCCTGGTCGATGGCATAGACCGTCATGCTATCGGAGAGCTCGCCGACCGCGGCGAGATAGCGGCCGGTGGGATCAACCTGAAAGCCGCGTGGTTGCTTCTCGGTCGGCACGCTGCCGATTTTGGTCAGCTTGCCGCTCGGGCCATCGACCCTGTAGGCGGTGAGCGTGCTGGTGGTGCGCTCGGAAGCGTAGAGGAAGCGGCCGTCCGGCGTGATGTGGATGTCGGCCGCCCAAGGCTTCTTATTAGGCTCTTTTCCCGAAAACCCTTCCGGCAGCGCGGTGGTGCGCTGGATCTCGTCCCACGCGCCGCTCCTGGCTTCATAAGTGAAGGCCGCGACATCGCCGTTCAGCTCATGGAGGAGATAGACGAACTTGCCGCCGGGATGAAACACGAAGTGCCGCGGCCCCGATTTTTCCGGCACCTTGTACGCCGGCGGATCGTTCGGCGTCAGCGTGCCGGCCGTGGCATCGAATGCGAAGGCCAACACCTGATCGGAGCCGAGATTGGTCGCGAATGCGAAGCGGTTGTCGGGCGATGGCAGGAAGGCGTGGGCGTTCAGCCCGGTCGGGATCACCTGCTTGGGCTCGCCTGCGACGCCGTTGCCAAGCAGCGGATTCAGCGCGACCTTGTTGCCGCCATAGGAGGCGCTGAACAGGAACTTGCCGCTGCGGTCGATGGCGATATGCGCCATGCTGTCCGCGAGCGGTCCGTTGCCGAGATGGCTGAGCTCGCCCGTCTTGGGATCGATCGCAAAGCTCACCGCGAGAGTGGGCTGCGATCGGATTCCGGCAATCAGCGTGCGGTGATCGGGCGTGATCGCGAGCGGTGTCGAGGAGCCCGGCTTTTCGACGCCCTTGAAGGCGGCCGTCTGCACGAGCGTCATCTCGCCGCTCTCGCTCATCTTGAACACGCTGATGTCGTTGCTGTCGGCGTTGCCGACATAGGCGAAGGTTTCGGCCATACCGGCACGGACTCCAAAAATGAGGGTAAGCGAAGCGAGCAGGGCGGCGGCGATCGCAGCGCGTGGCGCGCGCGATGCGATGCGTCGGATCGGTCTCGACATGGATCTCGACATGGGCTCCTCCTGAAGGCCGGCTCACGGCATTGTCGTTTTGGCTACGAGCATAGCGGGCGGAGCGCCGCCGCACCAAAATCCAATGGGGATCGATCGATGCCGAAATCGTATCGGTCGCGGGATGCCGGGTCAGCGCGCCGCTGCGGTTCGGGAGGGCAGACGCAACCCGGACGGCTGGTCCGGCGGCCCGAGCATGGTCCAAACGGTGATCGCGACCAGGGCGGAGGTCATGAGGGTCCAGAGGATGAGTCGTTTTCGCATCAGGCCAATCCATCGGTGCAAGCCGCGAGGCCAAGGGCCGCGTCAGCGATCCTGCACTGCAAAGAGCGGCGGTTCTATGAGGCCGTTCACAGGGCGAAAACGGCCGATGCTGTCGCGAACCAATGCGCTGCGAACGCATTGAACCGACATGTCCCGCGCAAACGATCTCGAAGGCAAGCCCGACATGGGCGGCAAGCATGGCGGTCAAGCCGGCCAGCCCAAGCTTCCGCCGCGCCCGCACGAGGGCGAGCGCGATGCGGACGTCGTGGCAAAGCGCCACACCGGCCAAACCGATCGGGCGGCGCCGCCGACCAAACCAAAATAGTACCTTGCGCCCCCCCTCGCGGCAGGCCCCGCGCCGGGAACGGCGGCATCGTTCTGCCGTTAGCTCGGGGCGTGAGAGAGGGAAAAGGGAGGCTGGCTCGTGTTTTGGATCTGTTGGAACACCGCCTGGTCGCTGATCATCAGCGGCATCTGGGTCGCCACGATCGTCAGCCACCCCGATTCCGAATTCGTCGAAGTGCAGGCCGCCAGACGGCAGATGTGAGCGTGCCGCCCTTTCCAGGCGCGTCCCGGTTCACGTCATGCTGCCGGGCATGAAGCAGCGGATCATGGGACGGCCGTTGACGTAATAAGGCCAGACCATGGTGCGCCCGGCGCGGTTGGGCTCGGTGATGACGGTGTCGTCGGGCACCTCGACCCGATTGCCGAGGAGCCGCACTCGGCGCCGCCAGGTCTCAACCAGCAGTTGGCAGGCCTTGGAACGCTCCGGGCTTCCATGCGTTCAAGCTCATTGCGTAGGCGCCCGCCTGCGGCACGTCGGGGCTAAGTATGTCGAATGTCGAAGAATTTCCGCTTTCTGCCCGCAAGCTGACTGAATTCGAGGCCCTCGTGACCGCGGCTCCTGCAGCGCTCGAGGCCATCCCCGGCGCCGTCTATGTCTGCGATAGCGAAGGCTGGATCGTGACCTATAATGGCGCAGCCGCGGAATTGTGGGGAAGGACTCCCGAGCTTGGCTCGGTCGAGAAGTTCTGCGGGTCGCACCGTCTCTACAAGATGGACGGTACCCTGCTTCCCCATTCCGAGTGCCCGATGGCCACGGCGATCCGGCTCGGGCTCCCTACACGCAACACGGAGGTCACGGTCGAACGACCTGACGGCTCGCAGATCACCGCGCTCGTGAACATCCGTCCCCTGCGCGATCATGCCGGCCGCATCCAGGGCGCAATCAACTGCTTTCAGGATGTTTCAGATCGCAAGAAGATCGAACAAGAGGTCCGCGCGAAGACCAAGGATCTCGAGGACTTCTTCGAGAACAGTGCGGTTGGGCTCCACATCGTGGGTGGCGATGGCATCATTCGCCGGGCCAATCAGGCCGAGCTCGATCTGCTGGGCTACAGCGCCGAAGAATATATCGGTCACCACGTGGCCGAATTTCACGCGGACGCCCCCATCATCGGCGACATTCTTCACCGGCTGTCCTGTGGCGAAAGGCTCGACCGCTATCCCGCCCGCCTGCGCGCGAAGGATGGCTCGATCAAGCACGTACTGATCACCTCGAACAGTCGTGTCGAGGACGGCAAGTTCGTCAGCACGCGCTGCTTCACGACTGACGTCACCGAGCTGCACGTGGCCGAGCTGGCGCGCGAGGCGAGCGAGACTCGCCTCGCTGCAACCTACCAGGCCGCCAGCGTCGGCATCGCCGAGGCGGATGAACATGGGCGGCTGCTCCGGGTCAACGATTACCTGAGCGAGATCACCGGGCGATCCCGTGAAGATCTGCTGGCGATGAGCTTTTCCGATTACACCCATCCCGACGATTGCGCCGCGGACCTTGCGCTCTACGAGCAACAGGTGCGTGGCGAGATTCCCAGCTATACCTATCGCAAGCGCGCCCTGCGCCCCGACGGCAGCGTGCGTTATCTTGAGATTTTCAGCTCTTCAGTCAGGGACAGCGCGGGCCGCTTCCGTTACGGCGTTCGCGTCAGTCACGACGTCACCGAAGCCAAGCGTTTACAGGATCGGATCCGCGAGAGCGAGCAGCATATGCGCGATCTGCTCGAGGCGCTGCCCGCCGCGCTCTACACAACCGACGCAAAAGGTCGCATCACTTTCTACAACAAGACCGCCGTCGAGATGGCCGGGCGCACGCCGCTGCCCGGCGACGAATGGTGCGTGACCTGGAAGCTCTATTGGCCGGACGGCACGCCCCTGCCGCACGACCAATGTCCGATGGCGATCGCGCTCCGGGAAGGACGGCCCGTGCGCGGCGTGGAAGCTGTCGCGGAGCGACCGGACGGCACGCGCGTACCGTTCATTCCCTATCCGACGCCGCTCTACGATTCCGACGGCAGGATGATCGGTGCGGTCAACATGCTGGTCGACATCACCGAACGCAAGCGCGCGGAAGTGGCGCAAGCGCTTCTGATCGACGAGCTCAATCATCGCGTCAAGAATACCCTGGCCACGGTGCAATCGCTTGCCAGCCAGACCGCGCGCCATACCAGCAGCCTGGACGACTTCAAGCGAACCTTCGAGGGACGGTTGCTGGCGCTCTCCCGTGCGCATGATCTCTTGACCGAGCGCAAGTGGCAGGACGCTCCGCTCCAGCGGCTCGTCGAGGACATCACGGCGCCCGTGGCCGAGGATGGCCGGATCAGGATGGAAGGTATGTCCACACGTCGCGCTCAATGCGCGCTCGGCGCTCAGCTTTACGATGGTTCTCAACGAACTCCTGACCAATGCGACCAAGTACGGTGCCTTGTCGGCGCCGGATGGGACGCTCTCGATGCGATGGACCCTGCGGAATGGCGGGCACGGCACCATCCTCGACTATGAATGGGTGGAAACAGGAGGCCCGAAAGTCATGCCGCCCGTGCGCCGCGGCTTCGGCACGCGGCTGATGGAGCGCTGTGTCGAGGCGGACCTCGGCGGCGAGTTCGATCTCGCCTTCGAACCCGGCGGCGTGCGCTGTCGCATGTCGATGCCGGTCACGGGCACTGTCGGATCGAATTGATTCGCGCGATCCATGGCTGATCTCTGGATGACAGCATATCGAGCTCGTTTGCTAGCGCCATGGCTTCTTTCACGTCTGGCGTGACGAGCCCTTCACGGAGCCTGCCGACAACAGGCACAAGCAGGTCCACCGCCTGCTCAAGCTTGTCGGAATCTCGCCAGAGGCGGGCCAGGCTGACGGCTGTCCGCAGCTCCCACGAGCGGGCATTCTGTCCGCGCGCGACTTCCAGCGACTGCACGAACAATTCCTCGGAGTCGGCCGCTGGTCCGGCATGGGCCCGGATGAACTCCCCTTGCAGGCGGTAGATCTCCGCCAGATAGAAGTGATCGCCCGTCCTCTTCGCGACCGTCAAGGCACCATCGAGCGCGCGCAAGGCCGCTTCCGACAGACCGGCCCTCGCATAGCCTTGCGCGAGGAGGCATCTGAACCAGCAACTGGCGAGCCAGGAATTCTGCGCCTCATAACCCTCGACGCCCGTGCGCATTTCGCTCAGACCTGCATCCATGTCCCCGAGCTCAGTCAGCGCCCATCCATGCAGAATGGTGGCCTGTTGCTTCCAATGCAGAAAGCCGTGTTGCGATGAAATGGTCATCGCGCGGCTGGCATAATCTCTGGTGCCCGTGACGTCGCGCAGATGCTGACAAAGGTATGCGCCAAACACTTGCGCGAATGCCAGCGTAAAAGGATGGCGCATTTGCTCGGCATCGGAAATCGCCTGCTCGCTGTGCTGCCGCGCGGTGTCGGGCTGGCCCAGGAACCATAGCAGGTATCCGAGGTACGACATCGACATGACGCCTGGATTGAGGAGCCTTTCCGCCGAACCGCGATGCAGAGCCGGATCATCGAGTTGGATGGAGCGACGAAGATGATGTTGCGCCGCCAGAAACCGCCCGCGGTAAAGCATGGTCGCCGCGATCGACCTGTGGGCCTCCACGAGGTACAGGGTCTGCTTCGACAGCAACTCGCTCGGACGTTCCCGTTTGGCGAATTTCAGGAGTGCGGCACTCAGACCGTGTGCCTTGGTCAGGTCAGCCCGAATGAAGTGGTGCATCCAAAGCCCTCTTATCGCCGCAAGCACCTTGTCTTCATCATCGAGCTGCCGTCCGAGCTCGAGGCCTCGGGCAAAATTGTCTTCCACCTCCTGTGTGCCGTAACCTTTGGCAGCGATCAGCGCGTTACCCAGCGCAATGCGAAGCTCCAGCTCCATTTCATCGCGGTCGGGCATCTCGGGACTGCCGAGGACGACCGCTAGGCCACGGCGCAGATGGCCGATCGCTTCCAAATAGGCTCCCAACCTTGCGGCGTGCCTGCCGGCCTTGATCCAGGAAGCTGCCGCCGGCTGGCTTTGATCGGATTCGGTCAGATGATAGGCGAGAAGCTCCGGCTCGCGCTCGGTCTTTTCCGGATAGTTCTGAGTCAGCACCGACGCGATCCGCGCGTGGAGCCGTCTCCTCTCGCTGCGCAACAGGCTCGCATGCGCTGCATCCTGGATCATCACGTGCTTGAACGAGTAGAGCGCATCCGGCGGATGACCCAGCTGGACGATCAGCCCTGCCTCCTCCAGGCGATCGAGCGCCGCCTCGATCTGGTCGGCTGGTACGGAGGCGACAGCGTTCAGCATCTCGTAGGAGAACTGCCGGCCGATGGTGGCTCCGATCTGTGCGACCCGCTTGAACGGGCCCAGCCGATCCAGACGCGCCATCAGCGAATCCATCAGCGTCGCCGGGATTGCCAGCGGTCGCCACGAACCGGAGAGCACATAGTTTCCGCGTTCCTCGGTCAGAAGGTCGCTTTCGAGAACGGCTTTGGTCAGCTCCTCGACGAACAGCGGCACGCCGTCGGTCTTGACGATGATGTCCTCGACGACTTCCTTCGGCATTTTGCGGCTGCCGGCAACCCGCTCGACCAAGGTCGTCCGCTGCTGCCGGCTCAGCCTGTTCAGCACCAGCGTCGTGATGTGAGAGTGAGCGCTCCAGCTCGGCTTGAATTCGGAACGGCAGGTGATGACGACGAGAATGGGCGTGTACTGGACCCGCTCCACCAGCAGATCGATGACCTCCCGGGATGTCGGATCGATCCAATGGGCGTCCTCGAAGGCGATCACCAGCGGCTGATCGTGCGCGAGGCCCAGGAGATGATTGATGAGGGCGGAGACGATGGCGTCCTTTTGCTGCTGCGGCGACAGATCGAGCGGAGGATAGCGACCTCCGGTCGGGATCGACAGCAGCGCCGCAAAGAGCGGCGTCATCTGCTCGATGTCGCCGTGCGCGGCCGCAACGGTCCGCTCAAGACTCGACAGAGATGAGGCCGAAGCATCGTCGCGGTCGAGGCCCAGGGCAAATTTGAGCTGCTCGATGAAGGGATGGAACGCCGTCGAGCTGTAGTAGGGCGAACACTGGAACGAGACATGCCCGTGCCGATCCCCCGCAATCCGCACGAAGATTTCCTGGACGATGCGCGACTTGCCAATGCCCGGTTCCCCGAACAGCACCACGACCTGGCCGTCGCCCGCCTTGGCCTGCTCCCAGCGGCCGAGCAGAACCGTGATCTCGTCGTCGCGATTGACGAGTGGCGTCAGCCGGGAGCCGATGGCTGCGGCAAAGCGGGTCTCCACGCGCGACGGCCGAACCACATGCCACGCCTGTGTTCTTCCGGCTATGCCCTTGAGTGCATGGACCCCGAGATTGCGATAGTCGAACTTTCCCTTCAACAGCGACTGCGTCGACGACGAGATGACCACCCCGTTCGGCGGCGCCAGGCCCTGCAATAGCGCCGCCAGATTGACGGTCTCGCCGACCGCGGAATCGCGCTCCTCGGTCCCCTGGCCGACCAAGTCGCCCACGACCACCAGTCCCGTCGCGATGCCGATCCGGACGGCGGGCGCATGGCTGAGCGCACCCAGCGGCTCGATCGCAGGCGCGGTCGACAATGTCCGCACGATCTCGAGACCAGCCCGCACCGCTCGCTCGGCATCGTCCTCATGCGCTTTCGGGTAGCCGAAATAGACCAGGATGCCGTCGCCGACGAAGCGGGCGGCAAATCCTTCATAGTGTTTGACCACACCGACGCAGATTTCGCGAAAGCTCGCGATCATGTCACGCACGTCCTCGGGATCGAACTGTGCGGAGAGCGCGGTGGAATCGACCATGTCGCAGAACATCGTGGTGAGCTGGCGACGTTCCGCAACGATTGCCGTAGCGGGCAATGTGTAGCCCGCGGCTGGCGCGGCCATTCCGGAAAGGGACGCCGTTGCACGCTGAAGCCGCTTGCGGTCTCCGAGCGGCAGTCCAATCTGTGCCAGATCCGACTCGGTCAGGTGGGGCAGGATGTCGAGACCGATGCGATGGCGGACGAAGAGGTCCGTGTATTGGCTGAGCCCAACGCTTTCAAGCCAGTGTCTCAGACGCTCCGTCCCCGTCCTCGACTCATCATTCGGCATGCAGAAATCCCTGGTTCAAATTGCGCTGAACGGCTCCGAAATGCCTGTGGTTTGCGCTTGGATTGGGACTCGATGCGACTCTTCGTTGCGGCGGCCAATGAAGGCAAACCATCGGTATTTTGAGCGTTTCTCGCCCGCCCTCTCGAAAATAAGGCGGATCGGCGGCTCACCATTTCGACGAGCCAGGTGCGCAGAATTCAATGAATTGATAGCTGTCGGTCGCTGATTGTCAAATCGCCGCACGACCTCGAACCAAACACTCAGCGGCGCCGCTCTCCTCGCAGCGGACATCCGGGCCAGACGTGGCGTCGCCGGCTAGGCCGCGACCGCCTGCGCCGCCAGCAGCTGCTTCAGCTTCGCCGCCGGTACCGCCGGGCTGAACAGCCAGCCCTGCATCTGGCTGCAGCCGAGCTGGCGCAGCACCTCGGCTTGCGCTTCGGTCTCGACACCTTCGGCGGTGGTCGCCATATGGCGCGCGGCGGCCATGTGCACCACGGCCTGCACGATTGGCGAGGAGTCCTCGGACTGACCGATGTCGCTGATGAAGCTGCGGTCGATCTTGATCTTGTCGAACGGGAAGCGGTGCAGATAGCTGAGCGAGGAATAGCCGGTGCCGAAATCGTCGAGCGCGATGCGCACGCCGAGCTCGCGCAGCTGCTGCAGGATCGCCAGCGCCTCCTCGTCGTCGCGGATCAGCACCGTCTCGGTGATCTCGAGTTCGAGCCGTCCCGGCGCGAGCCCGGACTCCGCGAGGGCGGCGGCGACCTTGAGCGCCAGCGTGCGCGAGCGGAACTGGACCGGCGACACGTTGACCGCGATGTGAATCCGTCCCGGCCACGAGGCTGCCTCAACGCAGGCCTGCTTCAGCACCCATTCTCCGATCTCGCCGATCAGGCCGGTGTCTTCGGCGACCGGGATGAACTCCGCCGGCGATACCATGCCGCGCTCGGGATGGCGCCAGCGCAGCAACGCCTCGCAGCCGGTGACGACATTGGCGGTGAGGTCGACAAGCGGCTGGTAGTGCACCTCGAACTCGCCGCGTGCGAGCGCCTGGCGCAGATCGAGCTCGAGCTGGCGGCGCTGCCGCACCTTGGCGTCGTATTCGGGCACGAACAGGCGGAAGGTGCGGCGTCCCTGCGACTTCGCCGCATACATCGCCAGATCGGCGCGCTTGAGCAGATCGTCGAGATTGTCGCCGTGGTCGGGCGCGATGGCGATGCCGATGCTGGCATCGGTCGGAATCTCCTGTCCCCTGCAATCCACCGGCGCGCGCAATGCCTTGAGGATGGTTTCCGCCAGTGCCGTCAGCTCGGCCGGATCGGAGGTGCCGGCCTTGACGATGGCGAATTCGTCGCCGCCCAGCCGCGCGACCATGTCGTTGCCGCTGACGCAGGCGCGCAGGCGGTTCGCCACCTGGCGCAGCAACTCGTCGCCGACCTCGTGTCCGAGCGAGTCGTTGACGCCCTTGAACTCGTCGACGTCGATATAGAGGATCGCGAACGGCTTGCCCTGAGCGAGCTCGGCGACGCGGCGTTCCAAATGCCCGCGCAGCAGCACGCGGTTGGGCAGATCGGTGAGCGCGTCGTAATGCGCCAGATGGGCGATGCGCTCGTCGGCGCGGATGCGCTCGGTGACGTCCTCATGGGTGGCGAGCCAGCCGCCGGCAGCGGCCGGCTGGTTCTTGATCTCGATCAGGCGGCCGTCGGCGGTTTCGACGATCGCGCTCTTGGTGCGGCCGCTATTGCTCAGGATGTCGTCGCAATAGGCCTCGACGTCGCCCTCGAACGAGCCGGTGTCCCGGCGGTGCCGGATCACGTCGCGGAAGTGGACGCCGGGCTTCACCACAGCGGCCGAGAGCCCGTACATCTCGACGTAGCGGCGATTGCAGACGATCAGCCGCTCGTCCTGATCGAACATCAAAAGGCCCTGCGTCATCGTGTTCATCGCGGTGTCGAGCCGCTGCTTCTCGAGCGACAGGCGATGCGTCACCTGGCGGAAGATCAGAAAGAGCGTGAGCACCAACAGGCCAATCGACAGCGCGGCAATGGTGACGAAGAATTTCGTCTGCGTTCGCCAGGTCGCCAGCGTCGCATCAAGCGACTTGGTCGCGACCACGACCAGCGGCTCGCCGGTGAGCAGGCGCGAGGCTACGATGCGGTCCTTGCCGTCGATAGGGCTTGCGAGCTGGGTGGTGACGAAAGTGCGCTCGAACACCGCCATTTGCTCCGGCGTGCCGGTGCGGAAGTTCTGCCCGATCATCGCCTCGACGTGGGGAATGCGGGCGAGCAGCTGGCCGTTCTGGTGGTGCATCGCGATCGAGGAATCCTCGCCGAGCCCGGTCGAGGCGAAGAAGGATTCGAGCTGCTCGGGCGCGATCGCGCGCGACACCAGCCCGAGGAATTCGCCGTGCGGGCCGGAGATGCGCCGCGCGAACACGATCGCCGGTCCGTTGCCGAGCCGGCCGGGCACGACCTCCACTTCCTCTTGCGCAGCCGGATCGTCCTTGAGACGGTTGAAATAGCCGCGATCGGCGATCGAGACATCGGCGACCGGCCATTGCCGCGACGAGTTGATCAGCACGCCCCTGGCATCGAACACATTGGCGCCGGCGATGTCGGACCAGCCGCTGGCTTTCGCGCGCAGCACCTCGTGCACGGCGAGCGTGCCCATCTCGCTGCGGAAGATTTCGGCGGAGGCGATGCCGTGGCTCTCGAGCTCCGCGATGATGCTCTTCTGCAGCACCGCAAAGTCCTCGAACTGGCGGTCGAAATGCCGGGCGAGCATGCGGACGGCGTTTTCCAGGCTGTCGCGGCCGCTCTCGATAGCATTCTGCCGGAAGCGGTCGACGGTGAGCGCGGTGCCGATGGCGGTCGCGAGCATCAGCACGAAGCCGCCGGCGATCAGCCACGTCAGCGGCGCCCCGCGCCAACGGCGGAACAACGCACGCGTTCGTGCGGTCCATCGGATCGATGCGCCCATCCAGCCCTCCCGTGGGATGCAAGATGCAGCAAACCCGACAAGACCCCGTTACCATTGACGGTTAGGAAAATATGAATCGGAATGGAATCAGAGAGTTGGTTCCATCGCACAGGCGATCGCGGCAATACCGCAGCATGTCAGCGCTCGATTGCCCACTTCAAGGCTTCCGCGTTGGTCTTGGCGAACATCTCCGGCCCATCGAACTTGCCGGTCTCTAGGTCAGCGGCATTTCCAATGCGCCGGCCCCTTCGCCGCGACGCTCTTCATGTACTGCTCGAGCTTGGTGGCGCCGTCGGCGAGGTGAAGGCGAGATCGGCATCGTCGCAGAGCGTGAAGCCGGACGGCGGGCAGGAGGCAGCTCAAGCGAGTGAACGGGCAGCGTCACCACCAACGCGAGTGATCGCGCGGCACGGGAGAATACGGTCACGGGAGGAATTCCCTTGAAGAAGGCCGCGAACCGGCCTTGATGCTTGGACACCCGCATGGTTGCGCCGGTTGATCCGATGCGCCGGACGGGGGTCTAATCCGATCGACAGTCTTGCTGCGGCAGCCAAATCGGCGCACCTTGCCGGCCTCGGCTGATTTGCCACCTAAGGTCCTTTTCAGATGATCACCGCCTCCAAGGCCTTCATTGCCTTCTGTTTGCTCGCGCTGGTCGGCACCGCGCTGGTGATCGGGCCGACCGAGCTGCGCCGCCTGCTGCCTGATGGACCGAAGGTCACCGTCGCCGCCAAGCCGGAGGCCAAGGTCGAACCCCAAGCCGGAGCCAAGGTCGAGCCCAAGTTTGAAGCCAAGGTCGAGCCCAAGGTCGAGTTCAAGCCTGAGTCCAAGCCAGAGCTGAAGCCGGAACAGCCGAAGCTCGCCGACAGCGCGCCGCCTGCACCCGAGCCGAAGGCGGGCGCGCTGGCCGAGACCCAGAAGCAGGTGGCCGCGCTCGGTGACCTCGTGCTGGTCAAGCCGCCGGCGCCGGCTGCAGATGCCGGCCCCCGTTTCGACGTCGCCCGCATCGACGATCACGGCGAGGCGGCGGTGATTGCCGGCCGCGCCACGCCGGGCGCGCGGGTCGAGCTGATGCGCGACGGCAAGCCGCTCGACAGCGTAGTCGCCGACGCCTCGGGCCAATTCGTGATGACCCCGCCGCAGCTGCCGGCCGGCTCGTATGACCTGACGCTCCGCGCCAGGGCGCCGGACGGCACGGTCACCGAATCCGGCCGGACCATGCCGGTCACCATCGCCGCGGCGGCGCCGCCGCCCGTGCGCACGCCGCCGGTTGCGAAGCAGGAGGCCAAGCCGGCCGAGAAGCCCGACGACAAATCAGATGTCGTCGCCGCGCTGCCGTCGCCCTCGCCGCGGCTGGCGTCGGTGCCTGAGAAGCAAGGGGCCCGGCCAAAACTGATCGGAGCACCTAAACCAAGGACTCTCGCGCATGCGCCGGCGGCCACCGCGGTCGCATCGGCCTCGCCGGCAGAGGCGCTCACCGCCGCGCCGGCCGAGGCCGGCGGCAGCCGGATCATCGCCCGCGGCGACAGTCTGTGGGCGCTCAGCCGGCTCGCTTACGGCGACGGTTCCCGCTATGCCGTGATCTTCAACGCCAACCGCGACAAGATCCAAAACCCTAATCTGATCTATCCCGGCCAGACCTTCGTGATGCCGCAAAAGGCCGAGTGACACGGCACGGCCGGCGCGTTGCGACGCATTGTCCTGTGTCTCTCTGGAACATTCGGTTCCCTCGCGCGTCTTCGTGATGCGACGCATTGCGCACTTGGCGCGGGTGGGAGGGCCAAGACGTGGCCGAACAAGTCGTGGCCAAACAAGACCTGGCCAAATTGGTCGTCAGGTCAACGATCATGTCGGGACGCATGGGATTGGCACTGGCTGGCGCGATCCTGGTGGTTGCAGCAGTGCTGCTGCCTGACAGAGCCGAGGCGCAGTTCGGCTTGCGCGGCGGTCCGGTCGGGGTTGCGCGCTTCGCCGTCGGCCACGTGATCGGCCTGTCGCGCCTGCGCCATTCCCGCATGGCGGTGCGCGGCGGCCGCTACCGCTCCGCGGCGCTGAGGTCGCAGGACCCGCGCGGGGCCGACCGCAGCCAGCTGTCGAACCCTTACGTGATGCGTGCGGCCCTCACGGCGCAGGCTGCGCTGGCGGGCTGGCAAGGCGGCCGCCGCCCGCAAGGCTGGTGGCGTCATCCCGATGGCAGCTACGGCTGGGTCGGCCCGGTGTTTTGGCCGTTCGCGCATGACGATCTCACCAATGCGATCATCTTCGGCGACACCACCAGCCTCTCGCTCTACGGCTACGGCGACATCTATGCCGCGCTATTCACACCCTATGCCGCCACCGAGCTTGCCGCCTACACCGTGCCGCAAGGCCGTCGCGCGCGAAAGGTCCCGACCGCGGAGACGCTGTGCGAGGCCAGCGACACCGGCGGCCTGCCGGTCGAGCGCATCGCGAGCGCCGTTGCACCGAACGAAGCTCAGCGCACCGCGCTCGACGAGCTCTCATCCGCCTGGCTTGCCGCGCGCGACACCATCCGCACCGCCTGCCCGGCGCAAACCCCTGCGAATGCGGCGGAGCGCCTCGGCCTGATGCACGAGCGTGTCGAGGCCATGATCAAGGCCATAGACACCATGGAAGCGCCGTTGTCGAAATTCGTCGGCCTGCTCAATGACGACCAGAAAGCCCGCCTCAACGCCCTCGCCAGCGAGCGTCGCGCCGTGCTGGCGTCCTATCAGTCCAAAAACGCTGACAAGAACGATATCAAGAACGCGAGCAAGAACGCTGACAAGAACGCTTCCAAGGACGCGCAGGCGGCCAAGGCATGCCAGGCGGACTACGATCCTCTTTCCGACGAGAACGCCCAGCGCCAATACGAGCAGCTGATCCAGCAGCAATGGCCCGCCGCCGACATCGCCACCACGCTCCATCTCGATGAGGTCGCCCGCGCCCGCTTCGAGGTGCTGCAGGACACCACGCTCCGCACCATGCAGACGCTCAGCGCCTGTCCGACCGAGCCCGCCGCAACCCCGCAGGCCCGCCTCGTCGCCGTGAAGGCGCGGCTGCAGACCATGCTGCAAGCCGTCGGCGCGATCAGCGACGCGCTCGACGATTTCCAGGCCGACCTAAGCGACGAGCAAAAGGCCGGGTTCGAGGCGATCGGGCCGAAGCGGGGGGCGTGATCACCCGCACGCCCAGTCGAACTTCATATCCCTGAAATCCAGCTGCGCGTTGCCGCCGCCGAAATTGTAGCCGCCGAAATATTCCTCGAACTCGATGTAGAACGGGCTCATCTCCGGCACGGCTTGGCACGGCCGCATGGTGCCGCCGAGATGGTTGTGGGCGTGATCCCTGGCCCAGTCGTGCAGGCGGAAATTGTCGCGGCTAGGGGCGCCGCCGACATAGTAGTAATATGGCTGATACCCGGTCGGCGGATTTTTGCACACGTACTCATCCTGCGGGCCCTTGCCGGCGTTGGGATCATCAGCGCGCGGCGACAGCGCGATCGCGCGCGTCTCGCCGAGATCGGCGCGCGGCGGGGTTGCAAACATCTTCTTGGCGTAAGCCGGCGCGGCCTCGAAGAAGGCGCTGGCGCCGCCGACGTCGAGCCAGCGCGGCCGCTCCACTGTTGCCAGCGCAAGCGGCGCCGGCGGTGTCGCGAACGCGCCGTCATATTCGGCCCTCGTCAAGAGCAGCGCGGCATATGCGTAGTCGAGAATGTCGGTCATGCGCGACAGGCGCGGATGCGCCGGCCGTGCCAGCACCGCCTCGCGAATCTCAGGATCGTCGGGCGCGCCGCCGTCGTTGTGATCGGGCGCCGTGGCGAAGAACGACAATGCGACGATGTCATCGCCATGCACCCGATAATCCTCCGGCAGCAGAAGCGTGAAGCCGTGCATCAAGGGATAGCCGGTGACGGGATCGAGCGGCCATTGCTCGGATGCAATGCCCGGCGGCAGCCCAAACACCCAGCCCTGGTCGCGCGACCGATCCGCGGGCCGGTCCAGCATCTGCAAATCATAGGCACGCGAAGGCAGCGGAAATGCCACGGCTCGTCTCCATCCGGATTCAGCCTCGCCGTTGAGGCGAGGGTTGGTCGCGGGGAGCAGGGATGTGGTTCGGGGAGGCGTTGAGGATGCTGCCAATCGGCCGGTGTTTTGCCCGACGTGTCAAATCGCGCGGCACGCGGGCGAAGCCTGCCGTAAGTCATTGATCCCAAAGGCCCGCCTACTGTGCATGGGGTTGTTTTCGCAGTTTTGTTTCGGCTACCCCCTCCGCCGCACCGCCGTGGCATCCAACACGTTCTCCACCTCTTCGCGCCAGCTCAATATCTCCATCGCGAGCACGGGGTGATTGAAGCCCTTGAGCTGGAGATCGTCGAGGGCGCGGGCTTCGACCCATGGCTCGACCATGCCGTAGACGCGGCGGCTGACCACGATCTGGTTGGGCTTGGCCTCGCTGCAGAGGCGGGAGGCGAGGTTGGTGACGCTGCCGATCGCGGCATATTCCAGCCGCTGCTCGAAGCCGACCTGGCCGAGCGTGGCATAGCCGAGCGCGACGCCGATGCCGAAGCCGAGGCTATGACCGCGGTTGCGCCAGCGCTCGGTCAGGGGGCCGATCGTGTCGCGCATCTCCACCGCCATCTTCACAGCGCGCTTGGTGTGGTCCTCGAACTGGATCGGCGCGTTGAACAGGATCATCACGCCGTCGCCGGCATATTTGTCGAGCGTGCCCTCGTACTTGAAGATCAGCTGGCCGAGCGCGGCGTGATATTCGCGCAGCACGTTCATCGCTTCTTCCGGCTCGGTAGCTTCCGTGAACGCGGTGAAGCCGCGCAGGTCGCAGAACACCACCGTGACCTCGCGGCGTTGGCTGGTGAGCAGCCCCTCCGGGCTGTCGGAGGAGGCGATCAGCTGTGCCACCTGCGGCGCCAGGAAACGCTCGAGCTTGCGGATGCGCTCGATCTCGCCGAGCTGGGTCTTCACGCGCTCCTCCAGCGACTTGTTCCAGTCCTTGAGCTGCTCGGTCTGCTCGCGGAGCTTGTCGGCTTGCGCGCGCACGGTCGTGTTCGCCGCCTCCAGCGCGTGGCTCTTGTGGTCGACCTCGCTGAACAGCTGCGCATTGCGCATCGCCAGCACGGCCTGGTTGGCGAAGGTGCGCATCAGGCCGATGATGCTGGGCGCGAACGCCCCGGTGGCGCGGCGCAGCACCACGAGCGAGCCCAGCGTGCCCTGCTGGTCGATCAGCGGCACCACCAGCACCGAGTTGAAGCCGGCCGCGAGCGCGGCCTCGCGCAGCGGCTGCTCGGCGGCCTGCCTGAGCTCGGCCAGCGCGATCGGCTCGCCGCTGTCGGCGGCATCGCTCAGGATGTTGCCGCCTTGGGCGATGGTGACATGCGCGCCCTCGGCGGATTTGTCGATGCCGTTGGCCTCGACCAGGTTGAAGCGGCGCGCCTCGGCGTCGAAGCCGTAGATCAGCACCGCGTCGGCACGGGTGATCTCGATCGCGCGGGCCGCGATGGTCGCAAGCACCGCGTTGAGATCGAGCGAGGAGGCCACCGCGCGGCCGACCTCCTCCAGCACCTTGAGCTCGCGGATCGACTGCGCGAGATCGCGGGTGCGCTCCTCGACCTTGCTCTCCAGGTTCGAATAGGTCTCCTGGATCTGGTCGGCCATGCGGTTGAACTGCCCGGCGAGGTCTTCCAGCTCGTCGGAGGTGTGCACGTCGATGCGGTGGCTGAAATCGCCTTCGCCGAGCCGGTAGGCACCGTCGCGCAGTGCCGTGATCGGGATGATCATGCGGCGGGCGAGCAGCGTGCCGGCGAGGATCGCGACCATCAGGCCCATGCCGATCAGAAGCGCGATGCGCACCAGCTGGTCGCGGATCGGCATCAGGGCCTGCGTGGTCGGTTGCTCGAACAGCACGCTCCAGCCGAGCTTCGGCACGATGCTCGCGGCGCTCATCACCGCATGGCCGTTGAAGTCGGTCCCGGACGTCTCGGCTTCGTGGCCGGGCGCGATCGCGGCTGCCACCTGCGGCAGCTTGGAGAGGTCCTGGCCGATCTCGGGCCCTTTCGATGACGTCGCCAGCACGCGGCCGCGCGGATCGACGACATAGGCGAAGGCGGCCTTGCCTACTTGCGCGTCGGACAGGAAGTCGGAGAGGAAGCCGAGATCGATCTCGGCCACGGTGACGCCGGCATTGAAGCCGGAATGCGCCACCGAGATCGACATCAACGGCGTCCGGTCGGCGAACCAGGCCGGCGCGTAGGTGACGCCACGGGCGACGGCGTCGGTGAAGCGCACGTCGCGGGAGAGGTCGGCATTGCCGCCGGTCGTGGTCGATTGCCTGGAGACGCGCAGCACCTCGCGGCCGTCGCCGTTGAGCTGGAACAGCTGGTTGACGACCGAGACCTGGTGCAGCAGAGAGGCATAGTCGGCGCGGCGCTTCTCCAGCGTGTCCTGGCTCGCGCGCGTCACCCAGCTGATCTGGCGGTCGAGCTCGGAAATCGCCTGCTCGATGCGCCGGGCGGCTGCCTGCGCCTTGTCCTCCAGGCCGTCGGTCAGCTGTGTCCGCGTCGCGCGGTAGGAGATCCAGGTCTCCATCGCCCCGTTGACGGCGAGGACGAACACGACGAGGCCGACGAGGGAGACGACGTATTTGGCGAACAGGCCCTCGCGCAGAGATCGTGTCTTGTCGTTCGCTCCTGCCATCCCGATCCTCTCGCGCCGCCACTGACGCCGCGCGCTGTGGGCCGTACAGGCCCCTTCCAAGCCGTTCTACCACAATTTGGACCGAAGGGCCGTCACGCGGCCGGCGGACCGGCCGGTGTGGTTACCCCTGTGGTCTCCTGGGCAGGTGGACCGGCGGCGATTGTCGCAGCCGGATCCGTTCGAAGGAGGGAGCTTATCGATTGAAGAGCTGCCGCAGCACGTCGTTCATTGGCTGACTGTCCTGCTGCGCGGCCGGTGGGTCCTCCAGGGCTGGGGCCGCCGGCGAGGCCTGCGGCGCCGGCGTCGAGGGCGTTGCCGGCAGGCTGCGGTTGCGCCCGGTGCCAGTGCCGCTCCCCGCGCCGCTGGAGAGACCCTGCTGGATCAGATTGCCGATCGCCTCCCCGAGCGGGCCGCCGAGCAGATTGTTCTGTCCCGGTTGCTGGCCTTGCGGATTGGCATTGCCGGTTGCATTGCCACTGCCCGGCGCGGCAGTGGCACCCAGCCCGAGGCTGCCCAGGATGTTGCCGAGCCCGGCGCCGTCGGGGCCGAACAGGCCCTTGCCCATCTCGCGCAGCTTGGCATAGGCGGCGTCGGGATTGTCCAGCATGCCGGCCATGTCGGGATAGATCCGCGGCTGCGACCAGGAGCCCTGGATCATCACGGGAATGCCGAAGCCGACCGGCTCGGAGGTGCGGCCCTGGCCTTCGGTCGTCATCACGAGCTTGGGCTCGACGCGAAAGCCCATCATCTTGGTGTCGAGGGCGATGGTGCCGGCGCCGGTGACGCGCACCAGCGGCCCGATCAGGTTGAGATCGGTCGTCACCGCCTGGCCCTTGTCGATGCGGAAGGAGGCCGAGAGCTGCGACAGATCCGTGCTCTGCTCCTGGCTCGGGTCCTGGTTTCCGTTCTGGCTTCCTTGCCAGCCGGACAGCGTGCTCGTCGTCAGCGAGCGGATCATCTGCGCGACATTGATGCCGCGGATGGCGCCGTCCTGGAAATTGACGAAGGCCGTGCCCTGCATGTTCGCCATCAGCGCACGCTGGCTGTTGCCGGCGCTGCGCAAGGCGAGCTTGGCCTGCAGCTTGCCGTCGATGCGATCGAACTCGGCAAGGCTCTGGAGCAGCGGCAGCGCGCGCACGCCGACAAGGTCGGAATGCATGGCAAAGCTTGGCGCGCCGGTGGTCGCGTCCAGGATCACCTCGCCCGAGACCTGGCCGCCATAGGCGCCGAGATTGGCCGTGCCGGCCTTCAGCACGCCGCCGGCGAGCTTGGCGTCGAGCGCCAGCGGCGCGATCCGCGCATCGCCGATCACGGCCTCGTTGGCGGAGATCCGCACTTGCGCATCGACATAATTGAGCCCGGACACGTCGATCGGCGCATTGCTCCAGGGCTGCCCCGACACGCCTTCCGGCGATTTCGCCAGCGGCATGGCGAGCCGCTGGAAGTCGAGATCGACCTTGACCAGCGGCTTGCTCGCGATGTCGACGGAAGCCCAGCCGTTGAAGGCGCCGTCGCCGAGCCTGCCGTTCACGCCGTTGATCATCACGACATTGCCGCTCAGCCGCATCTCGGCCTGGCCGGTGAGCTGGGACTTCAGCACGCTGGGCATATCGACGGCGAAATCCACCTGAAACGCCGGCCGTTCGGCCGGGGAGGCCGCCTTGATGTCGAACTTGGTCGGGTGATCGCCGACGCGCGCGGTGCCGGTGATATTGACCTTGCGGTCGCGGTCCAGGATCGCGTCGGCGTTGATGGCGCTGATGCGGCCCTCGACACGGTCGCGCAGGCGCGAGAATGCCACTTCGCCGTCGGTGATCTTGATGCGGTCGATGGTGGCGCCTTTGGTGTCGAGCGCGAGCGGCTTCGAAGGGGCGGCTGCATTCGGCAGGCGTTCGCGGAGCAGCGGCTGGTAGAGCACGGGATGGGTGACGACGAGCTCGCTGATCTCGGGCCTGCCGGACCACACGCTCGCGAGCGACATGTCGGCCTGCACGCGATCGATCGTCAGGCGCGTGATGCCGCTTCGGTCCTTGGGGTCGGCCAGCGTGAGGTCGTTCAGCGTGACGTTCAGCGTCGGCCACAGGCTGATCTTGGTGGTGCCGTCGATCGACAGCCGATAGCCGGTCGCACTCTCGAGGCGTGAGGCGATCGTCGAGGTCAGGAAGCCCGAGGGGATCCCGACCACGAGCAGAAGTGCGATCACGACGATGACGGCGGCCAAAGCCCCACCGACAAATTTCAATGCTCTCATCTCGACTTTCCAGCGACGGACAATCCGCGCCGAACCCGGCCGATCACCCGTCCTTTGCGCCCGGAGTTTATCCCCGGACGGGAAGCGGCTCCAAGCGCGTAAAAATAGTCAGGGGGTGCTGCAAAGTTATGTGACTTATGACACACTTCTCCAGCGCGGTTTTACGCGATCCTGAGGTTGATGGTTTCAAGCGATTTGCCAAGACGATTTGCCAAGAGACGATGACCAGGACGTTCACAAGGACATTGACATGAGCAAGCAGGCCGAATTTGCGGTCATCCTGAAGATGAACCCGATGTTCGCCGATCTCGGCGCAGACGAGCTCCAGCGGCTGTCCAATCTCTGCCACACCCAGCATTTGGCCAGCGGCGAGGTGCTGTTCCAGAAGGGCGATCCCGGCAATGCGCTGTTCGGCGTGCGCCGCGGCCAGGTCCGCATCGAGACCGGCGCCGCCGACGGCAGCCGGCTGACGCTGAACTTCATGGGGCCGGGCGACCTGTTCGGCGAGGTCGCCGTGCTGGACGGCCAGAACCGGACGGCGGACGCGACCGCGGGCGAGGCCAGCGAATTGTTCGTGCTGCGGCGCGAAGACTTCCTCGGCTTCCTCGAGCGCGAGCCCAAGGTCGCGATCAAAATCATCGCGCTGCTCTGCCAGCGCATCCGCTGGCAGAGCGAGCGCATGGAAGAATCCATGCTGCAGCCGCTGCCGGTGCGGCTGGCGCGGCGGCTCTGCGCGCTCGCCGCCGATTTCGGTTCCGAGGTCCACATCTCGCAGGAGCAGCTCGGCGTCTTCGTCGGCGCCGCCCGCGAAAGCGTCAACCGCCAGCTCCAGGCCTGGCGCAAGGAAGCGATCCTCGATCTCCAGCGCGGCCGGATCCTGCTGCGGAACATGACCAAGCTGACCGCGATCGCGCGGAACGAGTAGGGGCTTGTTCGCGGCGCTCATCATCGCACCCGACAGGTGACGAAGGTCGGCCGGTCGTAAGCCGCTTAACCCTACTCCGCCGCGGGCCGCGCGACGCTCGTTGGCGCCGGCCTGGCTTCCGCCGGCGCAGCTCCATGATCCATCTCCGCATCCTCGCTGTGCACGATCAGCCGCTTGGCGAAGCGCCAGATCAGGGCGCCGAAATCGTCCATCACCATGAACATCGCGGGCACGAACACCAGCGACAGGAGGGTCGAGAAGATCAGGCCGCCGATCACCGCGAGCGCCATCGGCGAGCGGAATTCGCCGCCGGCGCCGACGGCCAGCGCGCTCGGCATCATGCCCGCGGCCATGGCGATCGTGGTCATCACGATCGGACGGGCGCGTTTCATGCCGGCGTCGATCATGGCCTCCTCGCGCGGCGTGCCGGCCTTGATGGACTCGATGGCGAATTCCACCAGCATGATCGCGTTCTTGGTGACGATGCCCATCAGCATCAGGATGCCGATCCACACCGGCGTGGTGAGCTGCTTGCCGGTGACGAGCAGGGCCGCGATCGCGCCGCCGATCGAGAGCGGCAGCGAGAACAGGATGGTGATCGGCTGCAGGAAGGTGCCGAACAGCAGCACCAGCACCGCATAGACCATCATCAGCCCCGCCGTGATGGCGGTCGCAAAGCCCTCGGACAATTCGTTCAGGCTTTCGGCATCGCCCGAGGGCGAGACCTTCACGCCCTTCGGCAGGGTCTTCATGACCGGCAGGTCGTAGATCTTCTTGGTGGCATCGCCGAGCGCGGCGGAGCCGACGAGGTCGGCGGCAACCGTCGCCTGCCGTTCGCGGTCGTAGCGGCCGATGCTGGTCGGACCCTGGTCGAGCTTGACGTCGGCGATGACCGAAAGCGGCACGCCGCCCTTCTCGCCGCGCTCGCCGAGCGGCACGCGGAGCTGCTCCAGCGTCTTCAGATCGCCGCGGGCGGCGTCCTCGAGCTGCACGCGGATCGGCACCAGGCGGTCGCCGACGTCGAACTTGGCGAGCGCCGGTCCGACGTCGCCGATGGTGGCGACACGGATGGTCTGCGACAGGCTTTCGGTGGAGACGCCGAGCCGTGCGGCGAGATCGGCGCGCGGCTCGATGCGCAGTTCGGGGCGCTCCAGCGAAGTTTCGGAGATGACGTTGGCG
Organism: Bradyrhizobium sp. USDA 223; assembly: GCF_044909005.1. NCBI lineage: Bacteria > Pseudomonadati > Pseudomonadota > Alphaproteobacteria > Hyphomicrobiales > Nitrobacteraceae > Bradyrhizobium > Bradyrhizobium sp. USDA 223. The sequence continues at coordinate 6,241,519 of NZ_JBIYDR010000001.1, read as the reverse complement.
ATGGTGGGAATGCGCTTCATCTGCGTCGCGAGCTCGCTCGCGACGTTGTTGACGATGTTGGGATCGACGCCGGTCACCACCAGCGAGATCGCGCGCAGGCCGTTCTCGTCCAGGAACCAGAAGCGGATATCGGGAACGTTCTCCAGCTCCTGGCTGATCGAGAATTCGAGCTCGCGCTGGGTGATGTCGCGGCTGTCCTTGGGTGTGTAATTGATGATCAGAGCGGCGCGGCGCACCTCCTGGGTGCCCGGCGGGACGCGGCCGCCGTCGACGAAGATGCTCTTGACCTCGGGCCGCTTGCGCAGACGCGCGACGATGTCCTCGGTGACCTTCTCGGTGTAGGCGAGCTGGGTGCCCGGCGGCAGCTCGAGCGCAAGCAGCGATCGCGCGCTGTCCTGGGCCGGCAGGAAGCCCTGCGGCAGCAGCGTGATGCTCCAGATCGAGGCGGCGAAGACGCCGAGCCCGATCAGCACCGTGATGAAATAGTGCTTCACCGACCAGGCAACGATGCGATGATAGGAGCGCAGGATGGGACCGGGCGGCGGCTCCTCGTGCGTGCTGTGCTTGAGGAAATAGGCGGCCAGCACCGGCGTGACGAAGCGCGCGGCAAGCAGCGAGAAGAACACCTGCACCGAGACGGTGATGCCGAACTGCTTGAAGAACTGTCCGGCAATGCCCGACATGAAGCTCGCAGGCGCGAAGATGGCGATGATGGTCAGCGAGATCGCGATGACGGCGAGGCCGATCTCGTCGGCGGCCTCGAGCGCGGCCCGGTAGGGCGACTTGCCCATGTTCATGTGCCGGACGATGTTCTCGATCTCGACGATGGCATCGTCGACGAGAATGCCCGTCGAGAGCGTGATGGCGAGGAAGCTGACGAGGTTCAGCGAGAAGCCGAGCAGGTCCATCGCCCAGAACGCCGGGAAGATCGACAGCGGCAGCGAGATCGCGGCGATGATGGTGGCGCGCAGGTCGCGCAGGAACAAGAGCACGATGATCACGGCGAGGATGGCGCCTTCGAACAGGGTCGAGATCGCCGCGTGGTAATTGCCGTTGGTGTATTCGACCGAGGTGTCGATCACCTTCAGGTCGACGTCGGGATAGGCCGCTTTCAGCGCGTCGATGCGCTTCTGCACGGCCTCGGCCACCTTCACGTCGCTGGCGCCCTTGGAGCGCTTGATGCCGAGCGCGACCACCGGCTCGCCGTTGAAGCGGGCGAAGGTGCGGCGGTCGGCGATGGTGTCGGTGACGGTGCCGAGATCGTCGAGCCGGACCTCGCCGCCGCCGAACAGCGGGATCATGGTGCCGGCGAGATCGCCAAGGGTCTTGGCGCCGGCGAGCGTGCGGATCGCCTGGTCGTTCTTGCCGATCTCGGCGCGGCCGCCGGCGACGTCGACATTGGTGCCGCGCAGGCTCTGGCTGACATTGACCGCGGTCAGGCCCATCGCCTGCAGGCGATCGGGATCCAGCGAGACCAGGATCTCGCGCTCGACGCCGCCGATGCGCTCGACCTGGGCGACGCCGCGCACGCCCTGCAGCGCGCGCTTGACCACGTCGTCGACGAAATAGGAGAGCTGCTCCGGCGTCTTGCCGGGCGAGATCGCGGCATAGGTCACGATCGGCAGGCCGATGACGTCGACGCGCTGGATCAGCGGCTCGGTGACGTTCTGCGGCAGGTTGGAGCGCACGCGCGTCACCGCGTCCTTGACGTCGTTGAGCGCGCGATCCGTGTTGGTCTCGAGCGCGAACTGGATCGTGGTGACCGACAGGCCGTCGGTGATCGACGAAGTGATGTGCCTGACGCCCTCGACGCCGGAGACCGCGTCTTCAACCGTCTTGGTGACCTGGGATTCCAGTTCTGCCGGTGCGGCGCCGAACTGCGATACCGCCACCGAGATCACGGGGATGTCGGCCGAGGGCAGCCGTGTGATCGCGAGCTTGGTGAAGGACACCCAGCCGAGGACCAGCAGGATGATCGAGAAGACGACCGACGGGAGCGGATTGCGGATCGACCATGCCGAGATATTGAGAGCCATCAGCGTACCCGCGTGCGATCGAGTTCATCGGCGAACATGGTCTTGATCTGGTCGCCGTCATGGAGCGAAGAGCCGGCGTCGGCCACGACGATTTCGCCGACCTGCAGCCCTTCCAGGATTTCCGTCGCGCTGTCGGACGACAATCCGACCCGCACCTTGCGTGTCTCGACGACATTGCCCTTGACGACCTGCACCGTGAGGTGATCGATCGCGGTCTTCGGGATCGAGACGCCGCAGCTTCGCTTGGCGTCGATCGAGGCGCGAGCGAACACGCCGACCTTGAGCGAGGGGTTGTTGGCGACGCTGATGCGGACCCGCCCGAGCTGCGTGGTGCGGTCGATCTCTGGCGCAACCAGCCGGACCCGCCCGATCAGATCGGGCGCATCGTCGCGGCTGATCCGCACGGTGGCGCCGGAGGTGAGCTTGGACATGTGCACCGCCGGGACCTGGGCGTCGAGCTCGATCTCATTGTTGACGGCGATGCGGAACATCGGACCGGCCTGCGGCGAGGCCGGCGCGCCGACGATGGTGCGGACCTCGGTGATGAGGCCCGGCGCTGGGGCTTTCAGCGAGATCGGGCCTTGCTGGCCGGGCCGTTGCGGCTGGCCCGGAATCTGCGGCGGCGCAGTGAGGCGCGCCAGCTCCTGGTTGTCGGCGACGATTGTGCCCTCGGTGACCAGGAGGTCGGTGACCCTGGAGCCTTCCTGATCGGCAACGACCACCGCCTCGCGGCGCGGCACGAAGAAGCCGGTCACCCGCACCAGATCGGAGAAGCAGGCATTGGTCGACTTCGTCACGATGACGAGCGCCTCGCTTTGCGTCTCCTTCGGCTCGGGACGCTTGCGATGCTCGAACAGATAATAGCCGATGCCGAGCGCGGTGACGAACAGCACGGTTCCGGCCGGCTTGAGATATTCAGTCAAATTCATCGCCGGATCATCCTGACCTGGCTCACGGCCATCCGCGCGAGGCCCAAACGGAGCGCTTTTCTGACATGAAGCGGCGTCCCGCAAGGCTGCGGGACGCGCTTTGGAAACGAGACCTTACACGACATCACGACTTGTCACTGGCAATGGATTCGTCGTGCTCACTTCGATGCGGTGGTCTTGTTTTCCATGTTGACGACCTGCACGCGCCGGTTGGCCTCCGCCAGCGGCTGGTTCGGGTCCTTGAGCTTGCTCTTGCCGTAGCCGACGGTGACGAGATCGGTCGCGGAAATGCTGTACTTCTCGACCAGGTAGCGCTTGATCGAATCCGCGCGACGCTCCGAGAGGTCCTGGTTGTAGGCTTCGCCGCCGGCGGCGTCGGTGTGGCCGGCAACCACGAAGGTCGAGCCCTTCAGGTCCGGGCTGGTCAACGCGCGGCCGAGCGCCTGCACCGAGGGCAGCGACTTGGCGCTGATATTGGCGGAGTTGTAGTCGAACGTGATCTCGAGATCGATGTTCGGCTTGTCCTTGGCCGCGGAGGCGATTTCCTCGCGCTCGATGGACGACAGCGACCGCGTCGAGCGGCCGCGCACCGACTGCAGCAGCTTGGTCTCCGCGGCGTTCGGTGCGGTTTCGGTCTGCGGACCGATCGAGAGGCCGCGGGTCAGGGGCTTCTTCGGCGCCGGCGCCAGCGCGCGGACGATCTCGTCCTCGGTGACGTTCTTGCTGTTGCCGTCATCGCCCGCATATGTGGCCGAGGTCGGCAGCGACAGCGCGGCGCCGACGGTGATGATGGACAGAATCGCGGTAAGCCAATTTGCAGCCGATCTCATTCCCAGTCCCTCCTGCGCAGCCAGCTCACGTGCTCTCAAAATTCAAGCAACACGCCCCCGAAAAGGCCTGTTGCGGCATCCGCCCATTGGTCTTCCCAGGGCTGTTCAAGGTTCGAGCCTTGGACGGGGGCCCAACTCAAAAAAATACTAGCGCACTCCGTAGCTTGCGAATTCCTGAACGATGTTCGGATCCATCGCCTTGGCATTGGCGATGTCCAGCGCCCCCTCCTGGGTCGAGCCGTTGCGTTGCTTGGCGAGGCCGCGTCCGTAGAGCGAGGAGGTCAGGCGTGGGTTGATCTTCAGGGCCGCGTCGAAATCGGCGATCGCATTCTTCACCGCGCCCGACTTCAGATTGACGAGCCCGCGGCTGTCCAGCGCATCGACGAAGTTCGGCCGCAGCCGCAGCGCCTCGTTGCAATCCTTCAGCGCGGCCTGGAGGTCGCCGACCACGGTGCGGGTCCAGCAGCGGTTGTTGAGGGCCTCGACGTCCTTCGAATTGATCCGGAGGGTGTCGTCGAAATCCTTGATGGCGAGGCTGTAGGCGCCCTTGCTGGCATAGACCTGGCCGCGGCGGTACAGCGCGTTCACGTCGTCAGGGTTGGCGGCAATCTTGGCGGTCAGGCTCTTGATCGTGGGATCGTCAGCCAGGGCGGCAGCGCTCGGCCCACCGTCCGTGCTCGGCGCGGGAGCGGGATCAACCGGCTTCACCGGCGGTGGCGGCGGGGGCAGGGCGGCCTCGATCTGCGGCCTCGGCGTGGGAGCAGGCGCGGGCGCCGGTGCCGCGACTGGAGCCGCAGGTGGCGGAGGCGCAGGAGCGGGAGCTGCAGCCGCGCTGTCGGCCGGCTTCGGCGGCGGCGGTGGTGTCGGCGGTGCGGGAGGGGCGGGCGGCGGGTTGTTGGCGACGACAGCCGGCGCGGCGGGAGGCGCGGGCGGCGGCGTTGCCGGACGCGATCCGCCGGCGCCCGGAATGAACGAGAAATCTTCGGCCAATGACGAGGAAATCCACGGCACCTGCTCGCCGCGCGAGGCGCGGGTGACGCCCATCTTGGTGCGGTTCAGCGTCTCCTCGGCCATCAGGTCGGGAACGCGGATTTCCTTCAGCAGCTCCTGGACGAACAGGCTGCGGTCGCCGCCGGCGTCCGAGACCACCGAGGCCAGTGCCGCCGAGTACATCACCAGCGTGCCGTTCGGGGCGATCACCGGGGTCAGGCCCGCTGAGAAGCTGCGGAACCGGCGCTCGAACGGGTTGCGCCTGGACGCATCGACCAGCGCGATCTTGACGCCGGCGCCGCGGGTGTTGAGCTCGCCGAGGACCGTCTCGAGGCTGAAGCCATCGCGGCGCACGTCGGACTCGGTCCAGATCTGCGCATCCACCGGCAGCAAATAGCTCTGGCGGGCGGACTGGATGCCGAAACCCGAGAAGAACACCAGCGCGACCGAGCCCGGCTTGATTTTGCCGTAGAGCTTATCGAAGGCACGGCGCATGGCGTCGCCGGTCAGATTCTCGCCGAGCTCGACCGAAAAGCCGTCGCGCTTGAGCTCGTCGGCGACGGCGCGCGCATCGTTGATCGGTTCCTTCAGCGGGGCATCCGCATCCGGATATTTGGCGTTGCCGATGACCAGCGCAAAACGGTCGCCGGCCGCAAGCGAGGGGGCCGTCGGGACGAGCGAGATCAGCAAGGGCAGAAGAAAAAAGAAGCGAATTTTCATAATCAGCGCGGTCCAGCCAAAAGGCGCCGTTCCAGCTTGCGCCGCGGCGACCTTAACTTACGCTTACCTCATTATCAAACCGGGGACGGAGGGCGTCAACCGCTTGGAGATACGGCCTTATCCCGATGATGGACCGCAGCGGATGGGCATGCCGCGAGAGGAATGGATGGGGTTGTCATGACGGTCCTCGGTACCTCGATGCTGTCGGCGGACCTTAGCGCAGCCAGGGCGGGTGAAGACGTGATCGATCTCACATTGCAGCCTCGCCTCCGGGTTTGACCTTTCCTGCCGGTGGTGGCTTGGTGTGCGCGATCGTCCAAGATCCAACTCTAAAAAAAGCGAGCCCATGGGAAACGTCTACGAGATCTACGCCCTGCGCTATGCGACGATGTCGCCGCGCACCCCCCACATGAACTTCCTCGTGCCCGACCCGCATGACAGCGCGGCGCAGGACCTCGATTATTTCGTCTGGCTGATTAGAGGGCACGGCCGCGACATTCTGGTCGATACCGGCTTCAACGCCGAGGAGGCGAGCGCGCGGGCGCGCAAGCTCACGCTCAATCCCGTCGATGCGCTGGAGCGTTTCGGCGTCGCGGCGTCAGCCATTCGTGACGTCATCGTGACGCATCTGCATTACGACCATGCCGGCAATCTCGACCGCTTTCCCAACGCGCGCTTCCATCTGCAGGAGCGCGAGATGGCCTACGCGACCGGACGCTGCATGTGCAACGGCCTGCTGCGCCACCCGTTCTCGGTCGAGCATGTCACGCTGATGGTGCGCCACGTCTATGGCGAGCGCGTCACCTTCTATTCCGGCGACGGCGAGGTTGCTCCCGGCGTGACCGTGCACCGCGTCGGCGGCCATTCCGATGGCTTGCAGGTGGTGAAGGTCGAGACCGCGCGCGGCTCCGTGGTGCTGGCCTCCGATGCCGCGCATTACTACGCCAATCTGCAGCGCCGGAGCCCGTTCCCGATCGTTTATAATGTCGGCGACATGGCGCAAGGCTGGGACACGATCGAGCGCCTCGCCGGCCATCCCGACAGGTTCATCCCCGGCCATGATCCGATCGTGACCGAGATCTATCCGCGCGCCAGCGATGAGGTCGATGCCTGGGCGCTGCATTTGCCGCCGACGCGGTCGTTCGCGACGTGACGATATCGTCACTTTGGAGACAAATGTGGTCACCCGCCTTCCCGGCCTCACGCCGACCCCGCGCCGTCGCGGCCGTGCCTGACCTGGTCCGTCCCTCGTGGTGACGGCGGCGAAGTAGGTTTCGGCAAGTGAGGGTAGCGACTTTCGTCGCTCGGGACGATGTAAAGCATCGGCCCGGGGATGCGCGATCGTGCACGCCGATTGACGTATTCATTTGTCATTTCTAGGTTGTGCCTGACATTCACAACGGTGTTCGGCGTGCTTTCAAAACTCAAAAACCTTGCTGCCGACGCCATGAAAGGCGCCAGCGGGCATTTCTCGAAAGCTTCCAGGGCAATTGCCGACTTGGCCGCGAGTCTCGCCGGCCGCGCCGCGGCCGCCGCTGATCTAGGCCGCATTCTCGATATCATCGAAATGGTCCCTGGCGTCAGTTTCGAGAAGCCTGAGCCTAATGCCGATTATCTCAGTACGCTGCTGGTTGCGGTGCAGATGGGCGAGCTTACGCTGGCCGTGCACTACCGCCAACAAACCGAAGCTGGCGTCGTGCGCCTGCATCCCGTCACAACGGCTGAGGCCAATGCACTGACCGGTTCGGACGACAAATTTTCCTCGATGATCCTGATCGACGGTGAGAACGACAAGCCTGCCATCCAGATGCTGATGAATACCGAGCATCTGGCAGAAAATTATCGGTACGTCACCGCCGACACTCTGGTCAACGCATTGGCTTTCCCGATCGAGAATGTCAAAGGCGGTTTCATCATTGCCAGGCCGTTTCGTTCAATCGCGCGACCGATCGCAGGATGGCTGCTCAACATCATTTTCGACCAGGGTGAGAAGCTACATCGCCGTTTCCGTGGCAACCGCGCCGAAGGTCGGCCCCAATCACCGTCGCTATCAGCGGAGGAGGCAGCCGGCGCGGCGAGTGTCTCGATCACGCCGGAAGACAGTGACGTCCAGGCTCGGGTCTCCGATCGAGCCATCGACGACCAGCCGCGGAATGATGGCGTGAATTGACTGAACAGCGTCGAGGGCCGCGCGCTCTGTGGTCTCGTCTCATCGCCACACGCTTCCCCTGGGATGTGCATCGGGCGCGTGAGTGCGCCCAGGCGTGCCGGGTCCCAGTGCTCTACATCGAAGCGGCCCATCGGCTCGCGGATCTGGATCGTTTTGCGGCGCTGTGTCCGCAACTGGTCACGGCCAAGGCCGTCGGCTCGGGGCATTTCCTGTCGCTGGAGGTGCCGGAGCAGATCAACCCGATGATCGATCGGTTTATCGCGCTCTACGTGCGAAGACACGGGTAAGCGTAATCGCTGCCGGGCAGTGCGGCGATCGACCGCCTCACTCACGCCGTGGCATCACGATAGCCAACGCACCAGGCGACAGAGCAGATCGTTCACCGCGTCCGCTTCGAGAGTAGAGCAGACCTGGCCTGTCTCGAATGCCCCGAAGCTGCCAATGCTCCGCATTGTGAAATTGCCGATCAAGGCTCAAATTGATGTAGGCTGAACGGCGCGAAGCGACGTGATACTTGTTCTGCCCCCGCTGACTGTGGAAGCGACATGCGGAGATCGTTGGCGCCCACTATCGTATTGGCTGCAATAGGATTGCTTGCGGGCGGCATCTATCGTTACATTGTCGACGACCCGAGCGAAGCTACGCTTGCAAACTACCTCCGCAGCGGCCTGCATGGGATGGGTGTCGCACTCGCGGCTTGGGCGGTTCACCTCCATTTCACCTCGCGCAGCAGCGCGTGGGTGACGAAATGGCCGCTCGTCGGCGAACTGCTCGTCAAATCTGTCGTCATGGCCATCGTGGTCGCGGCGGCTGCGATTGGGCTGCAAGCCGCACTCTATGGACACCGGATTGACGCCGCGTGGCTCGCGGCGGGCCTGCCTCGCATCGTCGGCGTCGCTTTCTTGATGTCAATGCTGATCAGCTCGGCCTACGAATTGATACGGCTTATCGGCGGCCGTGTTCTTCTCAGCGTCGTTCTCGGCCGATACCGGCGTCCGACGCGTGAAGAGCGCGCGCTATTGTTTCTCGATCTTGTAGGCTCGACATCACTCGCCGAGTCGATGGGCGAGTTGCGAATACAGGAGCTTCTCACCCGCGTCTTTTTCGACATTGACGAAGTCATCCTCGCTCATGGCGGCGAGGTGCACGCCTACGTCGGGGACGAGGTTATCGTTACATGGCGGGTGACTGCCAATCTGTCGGCGCGGCGCTGTATCGGTTGCTTCTTCGCCATCCAGGACAGGATTGTCGACCACGCCGCTTTCTATGTTCGCGAATTCGGCATAGTGCCACGCTTTCGCGGAGGAATGCACGCCGGCTTGGTGGCGATCAGCGAATGCGGCGATTCACGCCGACAGATTGCCTATTTTGGCGATACCGTGAACGTCGCGGCGCGGTTGCAGGAGCATTGCAAGGAGATCGATCGACCCCTGCTCGTTTCAGCCGACCTGTTGCGCTTGGCGAACCCTACCGCCGACCTTGTGGTCGAACCATTGGGGCCAACGCGGTTGCGCGGACGCCGCGCGCCAATCGACGTGCTCGCCGTCGAGCGCCGTCCGTTGACCGACGCGTGAGCCTTCTTGCTCAGTAGCAATACGAAAGATTGAGGTGAACTCTAGGTCTTCGGCTGCCTGATGAAGCCAAAGTAAAGGCAGACCAAGAAGAGAATGAAATGGACGACGGAACGGCCGCCGCTGACCAGCGGTGTCTCGACGAAGTCTGTTCCCAACAGAGGCACAGAAACTTCGGCGACAAAGAGATAGAACAAGATGCCTGATGATACAAAGAACGCGCCTGCCAAGAATTTGCGAAATTCCCTGTTTCGCCACGCGAAAAAGAGGCTTCCGACGGCCATGATGAGGCCTGCGGCGACGTAGAGGACAATGATCATGTTTTCCTCACGGGATCAGGCGCGGTCCACAAAACTTAGTTGGTCGCCAAATTCAGAAGCGCCAGATGCTCTGCCCAGTGGTTACATGTAGGTCGTTCCCTGGCGACCGGTCGGCATCTGCTGCACTGCGCAAGTCCGGAGTTGGCCCATCATGCCGCTATCCGGTCAGCACGGCCCGACAAATGACGCCCCGACGAACTCAGAAGGAGAGAAGGATGCTAGAAAAAGCGAAGGTCGCCGCCCGTCTTCCAGCCAAGGATTTAGATCGGGCGCGGGCGTTCTATTCCGAGAAACTCGGGCTCGACCCGGTCGAACAGCGCGAAGGTGGTCTGCGCTACGTCTGCGCAAGCGGAGAGTTTGCAATATTCATCTCGGCCGGAGTGCAATCCGGCACGCACACGCAGATGGGCTGGGAAGTCGAGGACATCGAATCGACGGTGCGGGAACTTCGTGCAAGGGGAGTAAAGTTCGAGGAATACGACTTGCCCGGCCTGAAGACCGTTGACGGGATCGCCGAGATAGCTGGGAATTACGCAAGCAAGGGCATCGGTGAGAGAGGCGCATGGTTCCGCGACAGCGAAGGCAACCTTCTTGGAATTGGGCAGCCTATTCGAGCTTGACAGGCAGGACATTGCGGCTCGCTCAACGACGGCTCGTTCGTAGCTCCTATTCGATCGTTGCATTCACCGTCATGACCGATCGGCCCGAGCCGTATGGACCCTTTCCTTCACCATAGATGGCGAACGTATCGTTGCCCTTGTAGCCGGATGCCGCGGTATACCTGAACGTCGTGACGTTGACCTGTCTGAGCGTCCCGTGCGCGGGCTTCCGGGACACGCCCGAGCGATGCATCGCTCCCGGAATTCGCATCGGGAAATTGCACGTTTCGCCCGACCTGACCGCGAAGTAGGCCGTCATGTCCACGCCAAACACGGATGGATTGCCGGTGACCCTGCACTCGGAGATGGCGAAGGCCGTGGCCGGCGTCAGGCTCACGACAGCAGCGAGAGCTAATATCCGCATGCGCGTCTCCCGTCGGGATCAAGCGGCAATTGATCTCTAGGGGTCGGGGATGACCATTGATATGAATCAACATATCGTCCGCTAATACGCCTGCTTTGCATCCGCCTCTTCGCTGGTCTGGATCAGATCGAGGCTCTGCTCGGTCTTGCCGAGCAGAGCTCGTAGATGGGTTGAGCCCTTGCGAAACCCATCGATCCATCCGCGATGACGCATGATGGGTTTCGCAAGGGCTCAACCGATCCTACGCGCCGAGACGGGCGGCGGACGCGATGTCAACGAGCACCGGCAGGATCCGGGCAAGCAACGATGTCGCGAGGAGACTTTCGAGCCGCCAGCTCCGGAGGAGAGAATACTGCGAGGTATCCTCCGTCCCCTGCGAGCTTATAAGTGGCGATCTCGCGATAGTCGAGGGCGGCCAACTCGCAGCGCAAGAGCTCAATTGGCGTGCCATGCTTCGAGGTCGGAAGCTCAAGATCGACAATTCCGACCCGCGCACCTTGCTTCAAGGCGGGCGCGAGATTGTAGAGGAAGGCATACGGTTGGGTTATCTCGTGATACATATGCACAAGGATTGCGGCGTCCAGCGAGGAAGCGGGCAGACGCGGGTCGTGTGGTTCGCCGAGCGCGAATTGCACGTTCGTCAACTTCAGAAGTCTTGTTCGCCTGGCGAGTTCGACGAGGTAATCCCGCGTGACGTCCTGGGCAACGACAGAGCCGGCGGGGCCGACGAGGTGCGAGAGCCTGACCGTGTGGTAGCCGCTGCCTGCTCCAATGTCGCCGACTGTCATACCTGGCTTCAGTTCAAGAACGCGCGCGATTTGACCGGCCTCATTGAGGGCGTCGCGGCGCTCTTCGGCGGAGCGGCGCGGGCTGACGATCCGCGCGACAGGACGCTGGGGTGAGGGAAACTCGTTTGCAGCGACTCCAGGGGGAGCCAGATGACCTATGTCAGCGGCGTGTGCGCGAGTCGCGGCAAACGCCACAAGTAGCATCGCAATATACGTTGCTGCCGTCACGGTCCTACCTAGCTTTCTCAACCGGACTCCCAAAAAGCTGACGTCTGCGCCCTATGGGTGGGCGCCCTAATACGCCTGCTTCGCATCCGCCTCTTCGCTGGTCTGGATCAGATCGAGGCTCTGCTCGATCTTGCCAAGCAGGGCCGAGAGCTGCTTGCGCTCCTGCGCGGAGAGGCAGGCGAGGATCTCGTCCTCCCGCCGCAGCAATTGCGGGAACAGCTCCTCGTAGAGCGCGCGGCCCTTTTTCGTCAGTTGCAGGCGGAATTCGCGGCGGTCGGCTTCGTTCTCGACCCGCTCGATCAGGCCGTCGCTGAGCAGCGTCGTCACCGCGCGGCTGATGGTGGATTTGTGAGTGCGGGTGCATTGCGAAATGTATTGCGCGCTGCAGGCATCATTGCGGAAGCCGAGCGTGGCGATGACGCGCCAGGCCGGAATGTCGAGGCCGTGGCGCTCCTGATACTCGACCGACAGCGCGGAACTGACTTCCGCCGCGAGCCGGTTGAGGCGGAACGGCACGAACTTGAACAGATCGAGCCGCGGCTTTGGCTGCGCCGAAGCCTCGTCGGCCGCGCGCGCTTTGAGCGCGATGTCGCTGGATGTCCTCGCCAAGGAGAGCGCCTCCGAATTCCAGTTGACGGCCGGCCGGCTCCGGTCCAGAATAGTTGCACGTGAGACTATCTAGCAGATCGATCCTGTCCTGACCAGAGCCGAGGTTCGTGTATGGCGCCGGCCAATACCCCTCAAGCCAAAACCCTGAACGCCAAGACCGCTCAAGCCAAGACCCAGTTCGGCTACCGCCGTCACCCCGATCAGGACCGCCCCGGCTCGAGCCCCGCGGCGCATCCGATCGTGATCGTCGGCGCGGGCCCGGTCGGGTTGTCGCTGGGGATCGACCTTGCCCAGCGCGGTCAGCGCGTCGTGCTGCTTGATGATGCCGACCGCATCGGCGAAGGCTCGCGCGCGATCTGCTTCTCGAAACGCTCGCTGGAATATTGGGACCGGCTCGGCGTCGGCGACCGCATGGTCGAGAAGGGCGTGGTGTGGAGTGTCGGCCGCATCTTCCATGGCGAGTCGCAGCTCTACCAGTTCAACCTCCTGCCCGAAGACGGTCACAAGCGGCCGGCCTTTATCAATCTCCAGCAATATTACGCCGAGGCCTATCTGGTCGATCGCATCAACGAGCTGCCGGAGATCGACCTGCGCTGGCGCAACAAGGTGACAGCGCTCGAGCAGCGCAACGATTCCGCGCTTTTGACGATCGAGACGCCCGAGGGCGCCTACCGCCTGAATGCGCAATATGTCGTAGCCTGCGACGGTGCGCGCTCCTCGCTGCGGCAGATGGTCGGGGCGGAATTCGCCGGCCAGGTGTTCGAGGATCAGTTCCTGATCGCAGACGTCAAGATGACCGCGGAATTTCCGACCGAGCGCTGGTTCTGGTTCGATCCGCCGTTCCATGCCGGGCGTTCGGCGCTGCTCCACCGGCAGCCCGACGATGTCTGGCGTATCGATCTCCAGCTCAATCGCTATGCCGATCCGGTCCTCGAGAAGAAGCCGGAGAACGTGCGGCCGCGGATCGCGCGCATGCTCGGCCACGACAAGTTCGAATTCGAGTGGATTTCGCTCTACAAATTCCAATGCCGGCGGATGGACCGCTTCATCCATGGCCGCGTGATCTTCGCCGGCGATTCCGCGCATCAGGTCTCGCCCTTCGGCGCGCGTGGCGCGAACTCGGGACTCGAAGACGCGGAGAATCTGTCCTGGAAGCTCGACCGCGTGCTGCGCGGCAAATCGCCCGCGGGCTTGCTGGAGAGCTATCATCTCGAGCGCAGCATGGCGGCCGACGAGAACATTCGCGAATCCACCCGCTCGACTGACTTCATGGCGCCGAACTCGCATCAGGAGGCGCGGCTGCGCAAGGCGGTGCTGTCACTGGCCAAGGAGACCGAGTTCGGCAAGCGCATGGTCAATGGCGGCAGGCTGTCGGTGCCTTGCAGCTATCACTCGCCGCTGTCTTCGCTTGATGCGGAGACATGGCGCGCTGGGCCCTCACCCGGCTGTTCGATGCTCGACGCGCCCGTCGCAACGCGCGCCGGCGAGCAGATCTATCTGACCGACGCTTTCCGCAGGGCTGGAACGGACTTCACCTTGCTGTCGTTCAGCAATGGTGCGCCGATCGATGCGCCTGATGGTATCAACGGCATCCGCATTGGTGCCGACGGTGAATTTGCCGATCCCTCGGGCCTGGTCGCGAAGCGCTACGGCGCCGTGCCCGGTGCCGCTTATCTGCTGAGGCCCGACGGTTATGTCGCGGCGCGCTTCCGTCATCCGACGCGTTCGGCGATCGCGGCGGCGCTGGCGCGAGCCGAAGGTTTGTATTGAGGTTGGCATGCCGCTCTCCACCAGCTCGAACTTCGCGCGCCCCGACGATGCGTTCCGTGCCATCGTCGAGGCGCATCGCGGCCTGACCGAGGAGCAGAGCGCCGATTTCGACGCGGCGCTGGTTCTGATCCTCGCCAACCATATCGGCGACATCGACGTGCTGCGCGAAGCGATTGGACTCGCCAAGCGCCGCATGATCGACGGCCAGCAGCAACAACAGCAACAACAATAGCCCTGTAAGGACGAATTCATGGCGAAAAACTTCGCATCTACCGGCGATCTCTCCGAGAAGAAGATCACCTTCTCCGAGATCGGCAACGATCTCTATGCCTTCACCGCCGAGGGCGATCCCAACACCGGCGTGATCGTCGGCGACGATGGCTGCCTCGTGTTCGACGCGCAGGCGACGCCGGCCATGGCGAACAAGGTGATCGAGCGGGTCCGCACGGTGACCGACAAGCCGATCAAATATGTCGTGCTGTCGCACTATCACGCCGTTCGCGTGCTCGGGGCCTCCGCCTACAAGGCACAAGGCATCGTCGCCTCGCAGGAGACTCATCGGCTGATTGCGGAGCGCGGCCAGCAGGATTGGGATTCCGAGTACGGCCGCTTTCCGCGCCTGTTCCAGGATGCGCAGAGCATTCCCGGCCTGACCTGGCCGACGCTGACCTTCGAAGGCGAGATGACGATCTATCTCGGCAAGCGCGAGGTGCGCCTGATGCAGCTGGGCGCCGGCCACACCTCGGGCGACATTGTCGGCTGGGTGCCGGATGCGGAGGTGATGTTCTCGGGCGACCTCATCGAATATCACTCGGCCTGTTATTGCGGCGATGCGCATTTGCGCGAATGGCCGATGACGCTGAACGAGATCCGCAACTTCAATCCGAAGGCGATCGCGCCGGGCCGCGGCGATGCGCTGAAGGGCACCGCCACGGTGCGCGAGGCGATCGCGATGACGCGCGACTTCGTCACCTCGCTCTATGGTGCCGCCGAAATCTCGGTCGCCAAGGGCCGCAGCTTAAAGGAATCGATGGCGGCGACGCGCGAGGTGATGGATCCAAAATTCTCGAGCTTTGCCATCTACGAGCACTGCCTGCCGTTCAACGTGTCGCGCGCCTACGACGAAGCATCCGGTATAGACGACCCCGTGATCTGGACCGACAAGCGCGACCAGGAAATGTGGGCCGCCTTGCAAGGAGGAGGATAGTCATGAACATCGATACCTCGCCTGATCAGATCATCCGCAGCTCGGCCCAGGTGACGCCGGGCTACATGTCCGGCTTCGGCAATTCTTTCGAAACCGAGGCGCTGCCGGGCGCGTTGCCGATCGGGCGCAACTCGCCGCAGCGCTGCGCCTACGGGCTCTATGCCGAGCAGCTCTCGGGCTCGCCCTTCACCGCGCCGCGCGGCAGCAATGAGCGCTCCTGGCTCTACCGCATCCGCCCCTCCGTGAAGCATTCCGGCCGCTTCGAGAAGGTCGACGCCGGGCTGTGGCGTTCGGCGCCGTGCCACGAATACGACCTGCCGATCGCGCAGCTGCGCTGGGATCCGACGCCGCTGCCGAAGGAGGAGGTCACCTTCATCCAGGGCGTGCAGACCATGACGACGGCGGGGGATGTGAATACGCAAGCCGGCATGGCCGCGCATGTCTATCTCATCACCAAGTCGATGGTGGATCAGCATTTCTACGATGCCGACGGCGAGCTGATGTTCGTGCTGCAACAGGGCAATCTGCGCCTCGTCACCGAGTTCGGCCGCATCGATGCAGAGCCCGGCGAGATCGTGGTGATCCCGCGCGGCGTCAAGTTCCGCGTCGAGATTCCGAATGGGCCGGCGCGCGGCTATCTCTGCGAAAATTACGGCGGCGCCTTCACGCTGCCGGAGCGCGGGCCGATCGGCGCCAATTGCCTTGCCAATGCGCGCGACTTCCTGACGCCGGTGGCAAACTACGAGGACAAGGACACGCCGACCGAGCTCTACGTGAAATGGGGTGGCTCGCTGTTCAAGACGGCCCTGCCGCATTCGCCGATCGACGTCGTCGCCTGGCACGGCAATTACGCGCCGTACAAGTATGATCTGCGCACCTTCTCGCCCGTCGGCGCGATCGGCTTCGACCATCCCGATCCCTCGATCTTCACGGTGCTGACCTCGCCCTCGGAGACCGCGGGCACCGCCAATATCGATTTCGTCATCTTCCCGGAGCGCTGGATGGTCGCGGAAAACACCTTCCGTCCGCCCTGGTATCACATGAACATCATGAGCGAGTTCATGGGCCTGATCTACGGCGTCTACGACGCCAAGCCGCAGGGCTTCGTCCCCGGCGGCATCTCCTTGCACAATTGCATGCTGCCGCACGGCCCCGACCGCGACGCCTTCGAGCACGCCAGCAACGGCGAACTGAAGCCGGTGAAGCTGACCGGCACCATGGCCTTCATGTTCGAGACCCGCTACCCGCAGCGCGTCACCGCCCATGCGGCGAAGTCCTCGACGCTGCAGGACGATTACGCCGATTGCTGGAAAGGCCTGGAGAAGCGCTTCGATCCGACAAAGCCGTGATGCCTCTTACCCTCCCCTGGAGGGGGAGGGTCGCTACGCATCCAGCGAAAGCGGAATGCGTAGCGGGGTGGGGTGACAGTCTCTCCGCAAGGAAAACTGCCCGAGTGGAGAGATCACCCATCCCGTCTCATATTTCGCTGCGCTCAATATGAGCCGACCCTCCCCCTCCAGGGGAGGGTGACACCCTCACCGCTGCGCCCACGGGAAACCAATGCCCCACCCCAACGACCCCAGCCTCCGCTCCTTCATCGCCGTCGATCCCGGCTCGGACTTCCCGATCCAGAACCTGCCATATGGCGTGTTCTCGACAAACGACGAGCGCGCACCGCGCCTCGGAGTAGCGATTGGCGACTACGTGCTCGATCTCTGGGAGCTTGAGCAAGATGGCGTGATCAGTGCGGGCGATCCCGGCACATTTGCTGTAGGACTAAACGCCCTGATGCATCTGGGTCCAAAGGTTTGGTCGAAAACCCGCGCGCGCATCAGCGAGCTGTTGCGGCACGACAATCCCGAGCTTCGCGATAACGAGCAGTTGCGCTCGCGCGCTTTCGTTCCCATGCGCGATGCCAAACTGCACATGCCCTTCACCGTCTCCGGCTACACCGACTTCTATTCCTCCAAGGAGCACGCCACCAATGTCGGCGTGATGTTCCGCGGCAAGGACAATGCGCTGCAGCCGAACTGGCTGCACATGCCGATCGCCTATAACGGCCGCGCCTCCACCGTGGTCGTCTCCGGCACCAAGGTGAAGCGGCCGCGCGGGCAGCTGAAGCCGCCGAATGTGGAGCTGCCGAGCTTTGCGCCGTGCAAGCGGCTCGATTTCGAGCTGGAGATGGGCGTCGTCATCGGCCAGCCGTCGCCGATGGGCGGCATGCTGAGCGAGCAACAGGCCGAGGAGATGATCTTCGGCTTCGTGTTGCTCAACGACTGGAGCGCGCGCGACATCCAGCAATGGGAGTATGTGCCGCTCGGTCCGTTCCTGGCAAAAGCGTTCGCGACCTCGATCAGCCCCTGGGTGGTGACGCGCGAGGCGCTGGAGCCGTTCCGCCTGAACGGGCCGGAGCAGCAGCCGGTGCCGCTGGATTATCTCAAGCAGACGAGGCCGCAGAACTACGATGTCGCGCTCGACGTCTCCTTGCGCGCCGCCGGTGCCAACGCGCCCGCCAGCATCAGCCGCACCAATTTCAAGTACATGTACTGGTCCTCGGTGCAGCAATTGATGCACCACGCCTCCTCAGGCTGCGCCATGAATGTCGGCGATCTCCTAGGGAGTGGCACCATCTCCGGCCCGGAGAAGAACCAGCGCGGCAGCCTGCTCGAGATCAGCTGGAACGGCACCGAGCCGGTCGAACTGCCCGGCGGCGCCAAGCGCTCGTTCCTGGAAGACGGCGACAGCCTCGTCATGCGTGGCTGGTGCCAGGGCAATGGCTACCGCGTCGGGTTCGGCGAGGTCGAGGGAACGATCGTGGCCGCGGAATAGCCGAAGGCGCCGCCACAACCTCCGTCATTGCGAGCGCAGCGAAGCAATCCAGGAATCCCTCCGCGGAGACAGTCTGGATTGCTTCGCTGCGCTCGCAATGACGGCGTGGATGGAGCCTACCGCCTCTCCGGCGGCACGTCGCGCACCCGCGCACAATGCGCCGCGACGTCCTCCATGCTGTACTTCAAATGCACCCGCTTGTCCGACGGCGCCTGCTTGGCGGTGCATACGCCCGGCCGCCATTCCTGCGCCGGCCTGATCGGGCGCGGGGCGAAGCCGCCGCCGCAGTTCGGGCAGACATTGAACAGCTTGGTCTCGACGCAGTCCGCACAGAACGTGCATTCATAGGAGCAGATCCGCGCATTGGTCGCGTCGGGCGGCAGATCGCAATCGCAATATTCGCAGTTCGGTCGCAGCTGGAGTGCCATGTTGAATCTCCGCAACTAGAGCTGCGATCATCGCAGATCGTGCAGCCAGCGCGAATGCCGTAGTTCCCTCGATTTCAGCCGGGCTTGATCTCCTTCAGCGGCAGCTTCGAGCTCTCCTTCAGCCTATCAAGCACGATCGAGGAGCGCACATGCGCCACGCTCTGGTGCGGCATCAGCACGTCGTTGACGAGGTTGGATAGGCCCTTGAGATCGCGCAGCACGGCTTTGAGCACATAGTCGGCATCGCCCGTCAGCGAATACGCCTCCTGGATCTCATCGATCCGGTTCACCAGCGCGCGAAAACGCTTGGAATTGTCCGGCGAGTGGGTCGCCAGTCCCACCTGGATGAAGGCGATCACGCCGAAGCCGAGCGCCTCGCTGGAGAGGTCGGCGTGGTAGCCCGCGATCACCTTCTCCTCCTCCAGCCGCATCCGCCGCCGCGAGCATTGCGAGGCTGAAAGGCCCGCGAGCTCGGCGAGCTCCTGGTTGGTGAGGCGGCCATCGTCCTGAAGCGCGCCGAGAATCCTGAGGTCGAAGGCGTCAACAGAAATCATGCGTCTTTCATCCATTTCATGCACGGATCGTGCATAGAATAGCCAAAGCCCGCCTCGTTTGCACGCTCATTGCATGGCTTATGAAGGATAGTTCCTGTCAGCAGCCATTCGGGAGAACACCATGGGACCGTTTCCGCACGATGCACCGCCGGCCACGATCACTGCCGACAACCCGATGGGCACCGACGGCTTCGAGTTCGTCGAATACGCGCATCCCAATCCGCAAGACTTGCACGCTTTGTTCAAGCTGATGGGCTATGCGCCCGTCGCGCGCCACAGAACCAAGAAGATCACGGTCTATCGCCAGGGCGACATCAACTATCTCGTCAACGAGGAGCCCGGCACTCACGGTTATGAGTTCGTCGCCGCCCACGGCCCCTGCGCGCCGTCGATGGCGTTTCGCGTCGTCGATGCCAAGGCGGCCTATGACCGTGCCATTGCGCTCGGCGCCGAGCCGGCCGATGTGTCATCGACGCAGAAGACGCTCGACGTGCCCGCGATCAGGGGCATCGGCGGCAGCCTGCTTTATCTCGTCGATCGCTACGGTGCCAAGGGCTCGGCCTATGACGCCGAGTTCGAATGGCTGGGCGCGCGCGATCCCAAGCCGCATGGCGCCGGCCTGTTCTATCTCGACCATCTCACCCACAACGTCCATCGCGGCCGCATGAATGTCTGGGCCGGCTTCTACGAGAAGCTGTTCAACTTTCGCCAGATCCGCTTCTTCGACATCGAGGGCCGCGCCTCCGGCCTGTTCTCGCGGGCGCTGACCAGCCCGGACGGCAAGATCCGCATTCCGATCAACGAGGACGCCGGCGATTCCGGCCAGATCGAGGAATATCTGCAGACCTATCGCGGCGAGGGCATCCAACACATCGCCTGCGGCTGCCGCGACATCTACCGCACCATCGAAGGTTTGCGCGAGGCCGGCCTGCCGTTCATGCCGTCGCCGCCCGACACCTATTTCGAGAAGATCGATACGCGCCTGCCCAAGCATGGCGAGGATGTCGCCCGGCTCAAGAAGAACGGCATCCTGATCGACGGCGAGGGCGTGGTCGACGGCGGCCAGACCAAGGTGCTGCTGCAGATCTTCTCGGCCAACGCGATCGGCCCGATCTTCTTCGAGTTCATCCAGCGCAAGGGCGACGACGGTTTTGGCGAGGGCAATTTCAAGGCCCTGTTCGAATCCATCGAGGAGGACCAGATCCGGCGCGGGGTGTTGAAAGTGGGGGACGCGGCGTAGGCTGCCGCCGTCACGCACACTGCTGTAGGGTGGGCAAAGCGAAGCGTGCCCACGTCCTGCCTAATTGATGCGAAGACGTGGGCACGGCGCTTCGCGCCTTTGCCCACCCTACGCGACTGTGGTTATGGATCCCGGGCTCGCGCCCCGCGCGTCCCGGGATGACCGCGGAAATTACTTCGGCGCCTGCCACGCCGTCATCACCGCCCCGATCTCCGCCGCCTCGGGCTCGCGTGCCGCCGAGGGCGTGCGCGAGAACCGCGGCGCCGGGGCCGGCTGTTTCACGCCGTGCCGCTCGATGAAGACGTTGCGGGCGACCATGTGCGGATGCTGTGTCGCCTCAGACATGGTCAGCACCGGCGCGAAGCAGATATCGGTGCCTTCCATGATCTTGCACCAGTCCTCGCGCGTCTTGCTCTTGAACACGGCCTTCAGCTTCTCCTTCAGCGCCGGCCAGGCCTTGCGGTCCATCTGCGCGTCGAAATCCGCATCCGTCAGGCCCGCATGCTCGCGCAGCAGCGCGTAGAATTGCGGCTCGATCGAGCCGATCGAGACGAAGTGCCCGCAGGCGCATTCGTAGACGCCGTAGAAATGCGCGCCGCCGTCGAGGAAGTTCTGGTTACGCCCCTCGGTCCAGCGTCCCATCGTGGTCATGTCGAAGAAGAACGACATCAGCGAGGCCGCGCCGTCGCACATTGCCGCGTCCACCACCTGGCCCTTGCCCGATTTCTGCGCTTCCAGAAGCGCCGCGAGCACGCCGACGACGAGATAGAGCGCACCGCCGCCGAAATCGCCGACCAAATTGAGCGGCGGCACCGGCGCTTCCTTCGTGCCGATCGCGGCGAGCGCGCCGGTGATGGAAATGTAATTGATGTCGTGGCCGGCGGCGTTGGCGAGCGGGCCCTCCTGGCCCCAGCCGGTCATGCGGCCATAGACCAGCTTCGGGTTGCGTGCGAGCACGACGTCCGGCCCGAGGCCGAGCCGCTCCATCACACCGGGGCGAAAACCCTCGACCAGCGCGTCCGCGCTCGCGAGCAGATCCAATACTTGCGCGATCGCCGCCTTGTCCTTGAGGTCGAGCTCGATCACCTTGCGGCCGCGCCCGGCCACCGACTTCATGCTCTTCTTGGCGCCGACGCGGTCGAGGGTGACGACGTCGGCGCCCATGTCGGCCAGCATCATGCAGGCGAACGGACCGGGCCCAATGCCGGCGAATTCGACGATGCGGAAGCCCGAGAGCGGGCCGGAAGCGCGGACGGAGGAGGTGGAGGCTGGTTTGTCGAGCACGTTGTTGTTTCCTCGGGTCGCGGGCGCATGCCGGCGTCGGCAATTGCCTCTGACGTTTCTTCTGTTGAGCGAGTTAATCGGCCGATTAACTTTTCTCGCCTTCACGCCAGCGAGGCAAGCGGTTTTCATGCCGCACGGCCAAAATAAAGCGGCGCGCACTAAAGTGCGCGCCGCGGAAAATTTGCGTGGAGACGCTACAGCATGATCCGGAAAAGTGCGTAGCGGTTTTCCGAAAGGATCATGCTGGAACAATAACCTAAAGCGCGATGACGATTCATCCCAATCGCATCGCGCTTTAGCCGAACCGTCAGCGCGCAGCGGCGACCGCGCGTTGTGCCATCACCTTGATCAGATTGGCGCGATACTCCGCCGTGCCGTGGATGTCGGCCAGCAATCCGTTCGCCGAAATCGTCACGCTGTCGATCGCCGACGGCGACCAGTTCGCCTTCAGCGCCGCCTCGATCGCGCCCACCCGCATCACGCCGGTTTGTGAGGCGCCGGTGGCGGCGACCCGCACCTCGCCCGACTTGGTCTGCGCCACGAACACGCCGGTGAGCGCAAAGCGCGAGGCCGGATGCCGCATCTTCTCGTAGCCTGCCTTCGCCGGCACCGGGAATGACACGGCGGTGATGATCTCGCCGTCTTCCAGCGCCGTCGTGAACAGGCCCTGGAAGAAATCATCCGCCGCAATCGACCGCTTGTTGGTCTTCACGGTGGCGCCGAGCGCGAGCAGCGCCGCCGGGAAATCCGCAGCCGGATCGTTGTTGGCGATCGAGCCGCCGATCGTGCCGCGATAACGCACGGCGGGGTCGCCGAGCACCGAGGTGAGATAGGCGATCGCGGGGATCGCCTGCTTCACATCGGCATTCGTCATGATGTCGTAATAGGTCGTCGCCGCCTTGATGGTCAGCGTGTCGCCCGACAGCTCGACGCCCTGCAGCTCCTTGATCCTGCCGAGGTCGATGACGTCGGAGGGACCTGCGAGGCGCTGCTTCATGACCGGCAGCAGCGTCTGACCGCCGGCGAGGAACTTCGACTCGCTGCCTTTTGCGAACAGGCTGGCGGCCTCGTCGACCGAGGAGGCGCGATGATAGGTGGTCTGGTACATCTTCGGTCCTCCCTTAAGCCGCGTGGATCGTGCGCCACACCCGGTCCGGGGTTGCGGGCATTTCCAGGTTGTTCTTGCCGATCGCATCCGTGATCGCGTTGATCACGGCCGCCGATGCGCCGATCGCGCCGGCCTCACCGCAACCCTTGATGCCCAAGGGATTGCCCGGGCAGAGCGTCGTGGTGTGGGACAGGTTGAACGACGGCACGTCGTCGGCGCGCGGCATGGCGTAATCCATGAACGAGGCCGTGACCGGCTGGCCGTTGGCATCGTAGATCGCATGCTCGAGCAACGCCTGCCCGATGCCCTGCACAAGGCCGCCATGGACCTGGCCCTCGACGATCATCGGGTTGATCAGCCGGCCGAAATCGTCGGCCGCGACGAAGTTGACGAAGGAGGTCTTGCCGGTGCCGGGATCGACCTCGAGCTCGCAGATATAGGCGCCGGCCGGGAAGGTGAAGTTGGTCGGGTCGTAGAAGGCGCTCTCCTTCAAACCCGGCTCCATCCCGTCAGGCAGGTTGTGCGCGGTGTAGGCCGCGAGCGCGACCATCGGTAGGGCGATCGCCTTGTCGGTGCCTGTTACCTTGAACTCGCCGTTCTCGATGACGATGTCGGCCTCCGACGCCTCCAGCGCATGCGCGGCGATCTTCTTGGCCTTGGATTCCATCTTCTCCATCGCCTTCAGGATCGCGGTGAGGCCGACGGCCGCCGAGCGCGAGCCGTAGGTGCCCATGCCGAACTGGACCTTGTCGGTGTCGCCATGGACGATCGAGACTTGGCTGATCGGAACGCCCAGGCGCTCCGCGACGAGCTGGCAGAACGTGGTCTCGTGACCCTGGCCGTGGCTGTGCGAGCCGGTGAGGATCTCGATGGTGCCGACCGGATTGACGCGCACTTCGGCCGATTCCCATAGGCCGACGCCGGCGCCCAGGCTGCCGACCGCCTTCGACGGCGCGATGCCGCAGGCCTCGATGTAGCAGGACACGCCGATGCCGCGCAGCTTGCCGTCGGCTTTCGCCTTGGCCTTGCGGGCAGGGAAGCCGGCATAGTCGATCGCCTTCATCGCCGCATCGAGGGAAGCGTTGAAGTCGCCGGTGTCGTAGGCCATGATGACAGGCGTCTGGTGCGGGAACTGGGTGATGAAGTTGGTCCGGCGCAACTGGGCCGGATCGACGTTCAGCTGCCGCGCCGCCGTCTCCATCAACCGTTCGATCAGATAGCTCGCCTCGGGCCGGCCCGCGCCGCGATAAGCGTCGACCGGCGTGGTGTTGGTGTAGACCCCGATCACCTCGGCATGGATCGCCGGGATGTTGTACTGGCCCGACAGCAGCGTCGCGTAGAGATAGGTCGGCACCGAGGACGAGAACAGCGACATGTAGGCGCCGAAATTGGCGTAGGTCTTCACCTTGAGGCCGATGATCTTGTTGTTGGCGTCGAAGGCCATCTCGGCATGGGTGATGTGATCGCGGCCATGCGCGTCGGTGAGGAAGGCTTCGGTCCGGTCGCCGGTCCACTTGACGGGACGGCCGACTTTCTTCGAGGCCCACAGCGCCACCATCTCCTCGGGATAGATGAAGATCTTGGAGCCGAAGCCGCCGCCGACGTCGGGCGCGATCACGCGCAGCTTGTGCTCGGGGGCGATGTTGTAGAACGCCGAGAGCACGAGACGCGCGACGTGCGGGTTCTGCGACGTCGTATAGAGCGTGAAGTGCTCCTCCGCGGTGTCGTAATCGGCGATCGCCGCGCGCGGCTCCATCGCATTCGGCGCGAGGCGGTTGTTGGTGACGTCGAGCTTCACCACATTGGCGGCTTTCGAGAAGGCGGCATTCACCGCGCCCTCGTCGCCGATCACCCAATCATAGACCTGGTTGCCGGGAGCCTCGGGATGAAGCTGCGGCGCGCCGGGCTTGATGGCGGCGTGCATGTCGGCGACCGCGGGAAGCTCCTCGTAGTCGACCACGACGGCTTCCGCCGCGTCGCGCGCGAGATTCTTGCTGTCGGCGATCACGACTGCGACCGCCTGCCCGACGAAGCGCACCGTCTCCGGCGCCATCGCCGGCCATGCGCCCATCTTCATCGGGCTGCCGTCCTTGGAGGTGATGGCCCAGCCGCAGATCAGGTTGCCGACCTTGTCGTCGACCAGTTGCTGTCCGGTGAGCACGGCGACCACGCCCGGCATCTTCAGCGCCGCGGACGAGTCGATCTTCTTGACCTTGGCGTGCGCGTGCGGGCTGCGGATGAAATAGGCATGGGTCATTCCCGTCAACTTGATGTCGTCGACGTAACGGCCCTTGCCGGTAATGAAACGCTTGTCTTCCTTGCGCACGACGCGTGCGCCGATGCCTTCAACACCCATGTCTGGTCCTCCCGACCGGAAATTTCCTTGATCGCGCCGTCCAACGACGGCTGCGACGGTTGTTCTTGTTTCGAGGCGCGCCGCTTACTCGGCCGCCTGCGAGACCTTCATGCGGCCGGCGGCGTCCAGCACCGCCTTGACGATGTTGTGATAGCCGGTGCAGCGACAGATATTGCCTTCGAGCTCGGTGCGGACGGTCGCCTCGTCGAGCTGTCCACCATGGCGGTGCACGATGTCGATCGCCGACATGATCATGCCCGGCGTGCAATAGCCGCACTGCAGGCCGTGATTGTCGCGGAAGGCGGCCTGCATCGGGTGCAGTTCGTCGCCCTTGGCGATGCCCTCGATCGTGGTGACATTGGCGCCGTCGGCCTGCCCCGCCAGCATGGTGCAGGATTTCACCGCGCGGCCGTCCATGTGCACGACGCAGGCGCCACATTGGCTCGTGTCGCAGCCGACATGGGTCCCGGTCAGGTTGAGGTGATCGCGCAGGAGCTGGACCAGCAGCGTGCGGTCCTCGACATCGACAGCAACGGCCTTGCCGTTGACCGTCAGTTTGACTGTAGACACTTGAAGTCCTCCCAAAGTGATTTTGATTGGTTCTAATTAGAGACAGCGCAAACGAAACTTTGCAACTGGGTTTTTGCTGAACGCGGTCATGGAAGGGTCATCGTGGTGACGGTCGCCGATCTGCGATTCGGCCACGACGTCTCGTGCCGCCGCCATCACGTGCTGCGACATTGTGGGAGACACACGGAAAGTCGCAGCTAGCATCTGCGATGGCGTGCTCGCTGCCGCCGCAATAGGCGCGTGAGCTGGTCGCGCGTGCCGTGGTCATCTCGCCGCTTGCCCTGGACCTAGGCCCGGTCGGGCGTCGTTCCTCCCTTGAATGCCGTGCTCGTTGCGCGAATAGGAGCATGCGCCCCCGCCTTTGTAATCGCGATCTTGGTAGTAGGACGAGACAGCTTAAGCCATTGATTTTGCTTACGGCGATGCAGCGAAGTGCCGCCGTCAAGCCGCGTCGGTCAGGACAGTCCACTCCGCCATTCCGGGGCCCGAGCGGAGCGAGGGAGCCCGGAATCCATCGAGCCGCAGAGTCCGTGGAGAAATGGATTCCGGGCTCGCGCCAACAGGCGCGCCCCGGAATGACATCGTGTGAATGGTCACGGAAAGCAGGACTACTACTTCCTGGCGATAGATCGCAGCCGCCCGTCCCCCTAGTCGAGCCGTACAGGCAACGGCAACAAGGGTGGAAGCGATGCAGATGAACGACAGTCAGCGGATCCCGGCGTCGAAGGACACGGTGTGGGCTGCGCTCAACGATCCCGAAATTCTCAGGCGCTGCATTCCCGGCTGCCAATCGCTCGAGATGGCGTCGCCGACCGAAATGACGGCGACGGTGGTGCTGAAGGTCGGTCCGGTGAAGGCGACGTTCAGCGGCAAGGTCACGCTGACCGATATCGATGCGCCCAACGGCTATCGCATCGTCGGCGAAGGCGCCGGCGGCGTCGCCGGCTTTGCCAAGGGCGGCGCGAAGGTCAGGCTGGAGGAAGAAGCCCCTGATGTCACCATCCTGCACTACGAGGCCGACGCGCAGATCGGCGGCAAGCTCGCGCAGCTCGGCTCGCGATTGATCGACTCGACGTCGCGAAAACTCGCCGCGAGCTTCTTCGAAAGTTTTGCCGGCGTGGTAGCGCCATCATCGTGATCGATGCGCGATGCCGCCTGAATTCGGAGATGCAATTCCAGGTGCCGTAGGGTGCGCAAAGCGAAGCGTGCCCACGACTCTTCATGATCGAGAGAGGTGGTGGGCACGGCGCGCGAGAAGCGCGCCTTTGCCCACCCTACGGCAGTGAACGCTGCGGCTTCCGCTCGCGGCGCGATGCTGCCTAAGTTCGATGACGCATTTCGAACAGCAAAACAAGGACAAGACGCAAGGCGCGACAACGAGATGAGCGGCGAAAGCCGCCGATGATTTGCACTACTACCTTCCGCCTATACTAAGCGCGAAACGGCGATGCTGTAATTTCGAACGATGGCTCGCAGGCGAACTGCGCATCACGAGCGCAGTGCGCTCAGGCGCCCAACGAGGCGTGCACAACAACATCGCGGAGGGAATACATGACCTTTGGAACGAAGGGCTTCTTGGCCGGCATCTCCATGATTGCGATGCTCGCCGCCGTTACACCGGGCGTTCGCGCCAACGATTCGGTGCTCAAGGCGCAATCCGATTCGAATCAATGGGCCGTTGCCGGCCACGATTACGGCAACACGCGCTTCAGCCCGCTCAAGCAGATCAACACCGAGAACGCCGGCAAGCTGACCCTCGCTTACTCCTTCTCGCTGGCGTCGCTGCGTTCGAACGAATCCTCGCCGATCGTCATCGGCAACACGCTCTACGTTTCGAGCTCGTGGGGTCCGAAATACGTCTATGCGCTCGATGCCGCGACGGGGCAGCGCAAATGGACTTGGGAGCCCGATATTCCCGAGGACGTGCTGCAATACGCCTGCTGCGACGTGAACAGCCGCGGCGTCTCCTATGCCGACGGCAAGATCTTCGTCGGCCGCCTCGACGGCAAGCTGACCGCGCTCGATGCCGCGACGGGCAAGTCGCTGTGGACGGCAAAGGTGGTCGACTACAAGCAGGGCTCGGTCATCACCTCGCCGCCGCTCGTCGTGCGCGACAAGGTCATCACCGGTTTCGGCGGCGGCGAATACGGCGTGCGCGGCGCGCTGCTGGCCTTCGACATCAACACCGGCAAGCAGGTGTGGCAGACCTACACCGTTCCGTCCCCCGACGAGCCCGGCGGCGATTCCTGGAAGGGCGACTCCGCCCAGCATGGCGGCGGCGCAGCCTGGCTGGTCGGTTCCTACGATCCGAAGACCGACACGGTCTATTGGGGCACCAGCAATCCGGCCCCGTGGAACACGGCGGTGCGTTCGACCGGCGACGGCAATTTCGGCAAGCTGACCAACCTCTACACCGCCTCGACGCTCGCGCTCGATCCCAACACCGGCAAGATCAAGTGGCACATCCAGACCACGCCGGCCGACGCCTGGGACTATGACGGCGTCAACGAAGCCGTGCTCGCGGATCTCAAGATCGGCGGCAGCACCGTTCCGACGCTGATGAAGGCCGACCGCAACGGCTTCTTCTTCGTCGCCAACCGTGAGACCGGTAAGGTGTTGTCGGCGGAGAAATACGTGTTCTCCAACTGGGCCAAGAAGTGGGACGTCGCCACGATGCGCGCGGTCGAGGATCCCGACAAGCGTCCCGGGCCGGGCCATCCCGCCAAGGACATCTGCCCGAACCTGATCGGCGGCAAGAACTGGCAGCCGATGTCGTTCAACCCGCAGACCGGCCTCGTCTACATCCCCTCCAACAACGTCTGCATGGACTGGTCGGTCAGCGACGTCACTTACAAGCGCGGCGTGTTCTATCTCGGCGCCGAATTCCCGACCAAGGAAGGCCCCGGCGGCTTCCTCGGCGAGCTCGTGGCCTGGGATCCGGTCGCGCAGAAGAAGGTCTGGTCGATCAAGGAAGACCTGCCCTTCAACGGCGGCACGCTGACCACCGGCGGCGGCCTCGTGTTTGCCGGCAACATCCATGGCGACTTCCGCGCCATCGATGCGAAGTCCGGCAAGGTGCTGTGGAGCAAGAATCTCGGCTCCGGCATCGGCGCAGGCCCGGTGACCTATCAGGTCGACGGCAAGCAATATGTCGCCATCGTCGTCGGCCGCACCGCTGCGCTGCCTGCGTTCCTGGGCGAGGTAGGAAAGAAGATGACGGCCGCAGCCCCCGAGGGCGGCTCGCTCTTCGTGTTCTCCGTCCAGTGACAACTCGCGCGCGTATCCTCGAGGTGACGGGATACGCGCGCGCTTTCTCCGGACTTTAGCTGCGGCATCGGCCGATGCCTGGTGCCGCCGCGCCTGGCCCAACAAGCTCCGGCGCAACAACGGCAACGCCAAGAGAAACGTCAAGCGAAACGCCAAGGGAGACGAGGATGCGTCCGAATCATTCCGCCACCGGTGCGAGCCGACATCGCGCCATCGCAGCCCTGCTCGCATGCGCCACTGCTGTGCTGATCGTTCCGGCCTCGCAGCTGCAGGCCGACGAGGCGCAGCCGTTCCGTCTCTGCGCCGATCCGACCAACCTGCCATTCTCGAGCGACAGCTCGTCGAAGCCGGGCTTCTACGTCGAGATCGGACAAGCCCTTGCGCAGGCGCTCGGCCGGCCGATCGCCTATGACTGGTACAAATCCTATTTCGGCAAGCGCACGGTGCGGGTCACGCTGCTCGGCAAGCAATGCGACGCCATGATCGGGCTGCCGCGGTCCGCAGATTTCATGGGCCCGGCCGTGATCTTCTCCGACACCTTCGCCAAGGAGGGCTATGCCCTCGTCGCCGCCAAGGAATCTGCGAGGGGCGCGGCGATCGGCGGCATCGACGGCCTCAAGGGCAAGCGCGTCGCAGTGCAGTTCGCCAGCACGCCGCAAAACCTGCTCGCCAGCCGCGACGATATCCAGAAGGTGACGGTGCTGTCGCCCGAGGAGGGCATGCAGGCGCTCGACCAGGGAAGGGCCGACGTCGCCTTCATCTGGGGACCGGTTGCCGGCTGGCTCAACAAGACCAGCTACGACGGCCGCTACCAGATCGAGCTCACCGAGGGCGAGGGCCTGTCATGGGATGCCGCCATCGGCTTTGCCAAGACCTCGACCGAGCTGCGCGACCGCGTCAATGCCGTGCTGCCGCAGCTTCAGGGCAAGATCGGCGAGCTCGCCGTGAAATACGGTTTGCCCGGCGGTGCGCCGGTTCGCTTCGGCGCGGCGCCGACGCCGGTGACGACGGGCACGGGAAGCGGAGCCGTCGCCCAGGTCGCCAATGTCGTGGCGACCGAGACCAAGGGCGATGCGGTCGCGCCGGGCCTTGAGGCCGTCGGCGCGGGCAAGGAGATCTTCAACGGAACCTGTGCGCATTGCCACGGTCCCGATGCGATCCAGAGCGAGCGGAAGATCGATCTGCGGCTGCTGCGTCACCGCTACGGCGACGAGATGCGCGAGAAGTATTTGACCACCGTGCAGGAGGGACGGCCGAACAAGGGCATGCCGGCCTGGAAGGAGGTCTATACCGAGGACCAGCTCAGCAGCATCTATTCCTTCCTGCTGACGGTCCAGGTCGAATCGAACGACTGAACGGTCTTGACCGAACCCGATCGGCAGGATGTGGTAGCGTTCATCCGGCGCCATCCCGGTGCCGGATTGATGCCGGATGGTTCCGCCTCTTCCGCTACGGCGGCGGATGCCCGTACGGTGCAGCATTCGGCGGTGCAGTCCTGTGAAGGCGCCATGACCAGCTTCCTGATCATCGACGATCATCCGCTGTTTCGCGAGGCCCTCGGTAATGCGGTGCGGCTGGCTCTGCCGGAGGCGCGGATCTTCGAGGCGATGTCGATCGAGGATGCCCTTCACATCCTGACGGCCGAGCAGGGCGAGGGCATCGACCTCGCACTGCTCGACCTCCTGCTGCCCGATGCGACCGGCTTCTCCGGCTTTCTGCGCTTGCGCGAGGCCCATCCACGCCTGCCCGTCGCCATCGTGTCGAGCGAGGAGGACCAGCGCGTCGTTCGCGAGGCGCTGGAGCTTGGGGCCGCGGGTTTTCTGCCGAAGTCGCTGTCGAAGCGCGAGCTGGCGCAGTCGATCGAGGGCGTGCTGAACGGATCGGTGTCGGTGCCGAAGGATTTCGTGGCAACGTCGCAGCGGCGCCGGGCCGAGGCCAGCAAGGCGCTCGAGGTCAAGCTGCGCGAGCTCACGCCGCAGCAGCTTCGCGTGCTCGAACTACTGCGGCGCGGCTATCCGAACCGGCAGATCGGCCAGGAGCTTCAGCTCGCCGAATCCACGGTGAAGGCGCATATCACCGAAATTCTGCGCAAGCTCGGCCTGTTCAGCCGCAACAAGGCGATCATCGAGATCGGCAAGGTGGACCTGCCGGATCCCAAGGCCCGGCCCTATGCGCGGGCCGACCGCGGGCGGCCGCAATGACGCGCAATATCCTGCTTGATTTGGATCAAGCCGGTCTGGTCCGGCTGCGACATTCTCGTTTCGGCGTCGAACCCTTCGATCATCTGGCCAATCAACCGAGAATGGCTCACGCGTGATGCGATTTCTGATCGTCGAAGACCATCCGTTGTTTCGCGAAGCTTTGGAGGGCGCGCTCCAGCTGGCGGCGCCGGCGGCCGAGATCCTTCAGGCGACGTCGATCGACGGTGCGCTGGAGCAGGCCGCGGCTGCTGCCGAGCTCGACCTCATCCTGCTCGATCTGTCGATGCCGGGCACCACGGGCCTTTCCGGCATCATCCGCATCCGCAAGGCCTTTCCCAGGATTCCCGTCGTCATCGTATCCGGGCATCAGGATCCGCAGATCATAGCCGGCGCCTTGTCGCTCGGCGTCTCCGGCTACATCCTGAAATCGTCCTCCAAGCAGGAGTTGGCGCAGTCGATCGGCGAGGTGCTGCGCGGTGCGGTCTGTGTCCCGGCCGCCTATCGCGGGCTCGTCCGCCCGCAACGCGCCGCCGGCCCGGCGCAGGATCTGCTGAAACGCCTGCACGAGCTGACGCCGCAGCAATTGCGCGTGCTCGAAATGCTCAAGCGCGGCCTGCAGAACAAGCAGATCGCCTTCGAGCTGAACATCTCCGAGACCACGGTGAAGGTCCACGTCTCCGACATCCTGCGCAAGCTCAACGTGCTCAGCCGCACCAAGGCCATCGTCGAAATGTCCCGGATCGATTTCGCGACCTTGGCCGGCGAGGGGACTCCGGGGCGGCGCGAGCATGCCCCGCCGGATCAGCAGTGATTTCTATTTGCCGCTTTTTGGCCATGCGGGGCGCGTCACGGCCGGCAGGTAACTCATTGAAACGTCAAAGCCATAGCATGCTGTAAGATGCTATCGGTACTGTGCATGGGGTTGTTTTACGACTTGATGTGCGCCGCGCGCTTCAGCTCAGCAGGAACGACAGCAGCGCCCGCATCTCGGCCGGCTTGATCGGCTTCTTCAGCACTTCGAGGCCCTGGAGGCTCGCCTGCTTCGCCGCCTGTTCGGAATAATCGGCGGTGATGATCATGGCGGGGGTGTCGAGCTTCAAATGCTCCCGCACCTCGGTGATGGCCGACAGGCCGCTTTCGCCGTGATCGAGATGGAGGTCCGCGATCACGACATCGGGCGCGCCGCCGAGCTCGCTGAGGCGCACGAGCGCGTCCGCACCCGATCGCGTGGTCGCGACGTCGCAGCCCCATCCCTCCAGCAGCGCGGCCATCGCCTCCGAGCCGTTCGGATCGTTCTCGATCAGCAGGATCTTGGCGCCTTCGAGCCCGCTGTAATCGTAGTGCCGCGCGGCGGGCGCGACCTCCTGCACCTCGTCGGCGACCTCGGCGAGGTCGGCCGGCTCCAGCTCCAGGGTGAAGGTCGATCCCCTGCCGAGCTGTGACGACAGCCGCACCTCGTGCCCGAGCTCGCTGGCGAAGCGGCGCACGATGGAGAGGCCGAGCCCGAAGCCGGCCTGGTCGGCCGCATTGGCATCGCCGCGCTGGAATTCGCGGAAGATCGCCTCCTGCTGCGCCTGCGCGATCCCGGGGCCGGTATCGGAGACCTGGACGCAGATCTGGCCGCCGCGCGGCCGGCATCCGATCACGACGCCGCCGCTGCGGGTATAGCGAATGGCATTGGCGAGCAGGTTCTGCAGGATCCGTCGCAGCATCATCGCATCCGACATCACTGCGAGCCGAGCGGGGCGGATGCGCAAGGACAGGCCTTGCCGCGCGGCGATCGGCTCGAACTCGTTGCGGAGCTGCTCGAACAGCGGCGCCAGCGCGATCGCGCGCACGTCGGGCTTGAGCGCGCCGGAATCGAGCTTGGCGATCTCCAGCAGCGAGCGCAGCAGGTCCTCCAGCATCACCAGCGAGCGGCTCGCCTGGTCGATCAGCACGCCCGCTTCCTGCGACTCCATCATCTCCGTCAGCGCGGACAGGGTCAGGCGCGCCGCGTTGAGCGGCTGCAACAGATCGTGGGTGACCGAGATCAGCACGGAGGATTTCAGCGAGCTTGCCGCCTCCGCCTGCTGCTTGGCGCGGTAGAGACCCTCATTGGCGCGCTCGACCGAATGCAGCGCCTCGCGCAATTGGTGCGTCCGGTCGCGAACCTTGTGGTCGAGCGCGATGGCGGTTTCGAACAATGAAAAGGCGTTGAGCTGCTGGTCCATCGAGCGCTCGACGCGCGACATCAGCGCGGCATTGATCTTCCTCAGCTTGGCGGCCTCGCGCCTGAGCTGGTCGACCGCATCGGGGCCCTGCCACATGTCCGTCACGACGGGCGCCTTCCGATCGCAACTCCCGTGAAGGTCTGGTTCACATGCATGGAGCCGAACTGCTCGCCGTAAGTGTGAAAGCCGACCACGCGGTTCTGCCGGTACAGTTCTGACATGTCGCGGGCGAGCTGATGCTGCTCGGCATCGAGCCGGCGGAGCAGGCATTCGAAGCCGATATAGAGCGAGACCTCTCCGATCTGGTCGCGGATGTCGGCGAACGTCTCGCGGGCCGCGCCGACCAGGCTTCGCGAGGTCGCAGCGGTCAGCACCATGCCCTCGTCGATGGCGCAGAAGAAATGCAAGGAGCCGTCCGGCTCGACGCGCTGGATCGAGCGTGCGTAATAGGCGCCGCCGACGCGCACCAGGACCGGATGCGAGGCGAACGAGAACGGATCGAGCTTGGCGTCCATGATGCCGACCACGCGCGAATATTCCTGCGCAGCCGGCTCTGCGTTCAGCTCCCGGACCATGCGGTTTTCGATGTCGGCCTCGGTCACCACCATCTTCTGCGCCTGCGGCTCGAAATTGTCGCACTTGAAGACGCGGAACGGCAACGAGGTGTTCAGCAGGATCAAGAGGGCGGCATTGCTGTGTGCCTTGCCGTCGAAGAACACGAACGTCTTCTCGAAGCGCAGCCCGTCGCCCGCCGATCCGCCGACGACCGGAATATCGTCCAGCGATGCATAGATCGCGGACATCACCGCTTCTTCGCGGCGGCAGAGGCCATCGATCAGGACCAGGCCGAAGGGACTGCCGCGCTCGACCTGCGGCGTGGCCCGCAACAGCTCGTGCCGGAGCTCGCCCCCGATCCTGCGGCCGTCCTCGACGCGGAAGCTGTCGAGGTTGAAGATGGGCCGCACCACCGCGGAGAAGTCGGCGCGGCTGAACGCCAGCGCCACGACGCTGTTCTCGTCCCAGCCGTCAGGAGCAAGCTCGCCCGCGGTGGTACAGCCGCAGAGTTGGGTGTCGTCGAATTGGCGGCTGATCTCGGCGATGAAGCGATCGGGGTCGTAGCTGGGGGAGACGAACACCAGGATCAGCGCCAGCCCGTCGGACGGGAGCTGGGCGGCCAGCTCGGCCACGGCGTCATCGACGCTCGCGGCCTTCGACTTGGCCACGGCAACGCCAGACGCACCGCCAAACCGAAAATCGGTTTGCCCCACTCCGTTTCTCCCTGAAGGCTCGGTCTGATGCCAAGTGCCTGATAATTATCGAGAGTAGGGCGTTTTCCGGTGAGCCGCAACACGGCAGCCGCTCCCCGCAAGCCCGGACGGATTTACCACCCCTTGAGGATTCTGCCCTAATTTTCCGCAACGTTCGGAAAGGGCTGCTTCCGGACCGCAGAATCACATGAGCTGGGGGTTGGGAATGTCCGGGCGTACCGCGTCGCCGTCGAAGCGTGCACTATTTCCGACCTTCAAGTTCCGCGCAAAGATCATCCTCGGCTTCGCCGCCGTGCTGGTGATCTCCGCCGGCAGCATGGCGTTTTCCTATTTCGGCTTCGAGCAGGTCGCCGCCGGGGTCGGATCCTACCGCAGCAGCGTGACGGAGGCCGATCTCGCGCGTAACATCGATCGCGAGCTGCTCGCCTATCGTTCGGCCGTCAGATATTTCGTCGTCACCGGCAAGGAAGATGACGCCAAGGCGGCGCTCGATGCCGAGGCCAGCCTGAAGAATGCCATCGACCAGGCCGTCAAGAGCGCCAAGCAGCCGCCGCGGCAGGAAAGCCTCGGCAAGCTCGCCAAGGAGTTTTCCAACTTCTCCGCCACGTTCGGCAAGGTGCTCCAGGCCAAGCGCGACAGCGCGCTGCTGGTGCAGAACCAGCTCCAGCGCCAAGCCAATCTTCTGAAGTACAAGCTCGACGACATCGGCAACAACGCCTCCGACGCCGAAGCGCAGGCGATCGAGTTCGGCACCAAGCAGGTCAACGCCCAATTCCAGACCGCAAGCGCTGCAGCCACCCAGTTCGTGCTGACGTCCGATCAGGCGATCGCGAACAGCGCCCTGGCGCGGCTGAAATTCGTCGAGAACTCGCTGGGCGCGGTCTATTCCATGGACGACAAGATTGTCGCCGGCCTGAAGGAGGCCAAGTCCATCCTCGGCGCCTATCGCGAGGCGCTGGAGAAGTTGATCGCCAACGCCAAGCTGGTCGATGACCTCGTCACGGAGATGGGCGGCTCGGCCGGCGCAATCCAGCAAGGCGCCACCGCCATGAAGGCGGACCTCGTCGCCGAGCAGCAGCGGCTGGATTCGGAGTCGGCGGCGACCATCGGGCAGACCGAGCAGCTGGTGCTGATGCTGGCCGTCGGCGGCACGCTGCTAGGCGCGGTCCTCGCCTTCCTGCTCGGCACCGGCATCTCGCGGCCGATGATCGCGATGTGCAAGGCGATGCGGGAGCTGGCCTCGGGCAATTTCGACGTCGTGCTGCCGGGTCTTGGCCGCAAGGACGAGATCGGCGAGATGGCCAGCGCGGTCGAGGAGTTCAAGATCCAGGCCGTTGCAAAGGCCGAGCGCGATGCCGCCGCCAGCGAAGTGCAGAACCGCGAGCAGGCCGCAAGCCGCCGCGCCGAGCTGATCCGCTTTGCTGACGATTTCGAGAACGCGGTGGGTGCCATCGTCTCCAACGTCTCGGCCTCGGCCGTGCAGCTGGAATCGGCCGCCTCGACGCTGACCCGCACCGCCGAGACCACGCAGAGCCTGTCGAGCCAGGTCGCCGGCGTCTCCGAGCAGGCCTCCTCCAACATGCAGTCGGTCGCGACCGCGACCGAAGAGCTGTCGGCCTCGGTCGAGGAGATCGGCCGCCAGGTGCGCGATTCCAGCCGCATCGCAGAGGCTGCCGTGATGCAGGCCAAGGAGACCGACGGCCGCATCGGCAAGCTCTCGCATGCCGCCCAGCAGATCGGCGAGGTGGTCAAGCTGATCACCGCCATCGCCGAGCAGACCAATCTGCTCGCGCTGAACGCCACCATCGAGGCCGCCCGCGCGGGTGAAGCCGGCCGCGGCTTCGCGGTGGTTGCGAGCGAGGTGAAGTCGCTGGCGAGCCAGACCGCGAAGGCGACCGACGAGATCTCCTCGCACATCACAGGCATGCAGGGCGCCACCGCCGAATCGGTTGCCGCGATCAAGGAGATCGGCGCGACGATCGGCCAGATCTCGTCGATCTCGACCTCGATCGCGAGCGCGGTGGAGCAGCAGGGCGCCGCCACCCAGGAGATCGCCCGCAGCGTCCAGACCGTCGCCCAGGGCACCCAGACCGCGGCCACCGATATCGGCGAGGTCAACCGCGGCGCCGCCGAGACCGGCTCGGCCTCCGAAGAGGTGCTGAACTCGGCCAAGACGCTGTCGAGCGAAAGCACCCGCCTTCGCGCCGAGCTCGACCGCTTCATGGCGAATATCCGCGCGGCGTAGTAGAGCGCACCTTAACAAATCCCTACGTCACCTAACCGCCAGTTGCGGCGCCACAAGTTTACCGCAGCTTATCCTTTGCCGGTTACCGTGCACACGAGTCGGGAAGCGGGCTGCTTCCCGGCTGCGCCTGGTTTTCCGCGAATGGAATGGGGTGGGGGAATGTCGGTCACGTCCAAATCGAGCCAATCGAAGTCGCGCCAATCGAAGCTGCCAACGCTGCGTTTTCGCGCAAAAATCATCCTCGGCTTCGTGGCGGTGCTCGCCATCCTCGCCGTCAGCATGGCGTTCGCCTATTTCGGCTTCGAGCGGATCGCAGGCGCTGTGGCCTCCTACCGCACCAGCGTAGCGGAAGCCGATA
The DNA here is from genome assembly GCF_044909005.1 of Bradyrhizobium sp. USDA 223. NCBI lineage: Bacteria > Pseudomonadati > Pseudomonadota > Alphaproteobacteria > Hyphomicrobiales > Nitrobacteraceae > Bradyrhizobium > Bradyrhizobium sp. USDA 223. Next base: position 6,204,407 of record NZ_JBIYDR010000001.1, on the reverse strand, counting down.
TGGCGCGGACGGTCGATCGCGAGCTGATCGCCTATCAGGGGCTGGCACGGGCCTATACCCTGACCGGCGCGGCCGATGACGAGACCGCAGCCAAGGCCGCTGAAGGAAATCTGAAGAGCGCGATCGCCAAGTCGATGGCCGCCACCACGGGCGCGGCTCGCCGCGAGCAGGTCGGCAAGCTCGAGGCCGAGTTCCAGAGCTTTACGAAAGTCTTCAGCGAGATCATCACGCTGACGCGCGAGAACAACAAGATCGCGGCCGACGAGCTCAACAGTGTCGGCAACAAGATCCGCTTCAAATTCGACGATCTCGCCGACACCGCGGCCCTGGCGGGCCTCAACTCGGTGCAGACGACGGCCAAGGACATCACCTCGCAATATCTGGCGGTCTCGACCTCGGTCAGCGCCTTCGTCGCCAAGCCGGAGCCGAAGACCGCCGACGGCGTGATCGCCCGCATCAAGTTCCTCGAGACGCTGCTGGTCTCCGTCTACGCGAACGACCAGAAGATCACCGATCGCGTCAAGGAGATCAGCGATCTCTTGAAGCAGTACCGCACCTCGTTCGCAAAGCTGACCGAGAACGTGAAGGTCATCGTCAAGCTGAACGGCGAGATGACCAAGACGGCGGCGACCATCCTCAAGCTCTCGGCTGAGCTGCGTTCGGATCTCACCGCGGACCAGCAACGCATCGAGGCGAGCGCCAATGCGACGATCGTAGAGACCCAGCAGCTGATGCTGATGATGGCGCTCGGCGGGCTGGCCATCGGCATCGTGCTGGCCTTGTGGCTCGGCAACGGCATCTCGCGGCCGATGATCGCGATGTGCAAGGCGATGCGGGAGCTGGCCTCGGGCAATTTCGACGTCGTGCTGCCGGGTCTTGGCCGCAAGGACGAGATCGGCGAGATGGCCAGCGCGGTCGAGGAGTTCAAGATCCAGGCCGTTGCAAAGGCCGAGCGCGATGCCGCCGCCAGCGAAGTGCAGAACCGCGAGCAGGCCGCAAGCCGCCGCGCCGAGCTGATCCGCTTTGCTGACGATTTCGAGAACGCGGTGGGTGCCATCGTCTCCAACGTCTCGGCCTCGGCCGTGCAGCTGGAATCGGCCGCCTCGACGCTGACCCGCACCGCCGAGACCACGCAGAGCCTGTCGAGCCAGGTCGCCGGCGTCTCCGAGCAGGCCTCCTCCAACATGCAATCGGTCGCGACCGCGACCGAAGAGCTGTCGGCCTCGGTCGAGGAGATCGGCCGCCAGGTGCGCGATTCCAGCCGCATCGCAGAGGCTGCCGTGATGCAGGCCAAGGAGACCGACGGCCGCATCGGCAAGCTCTCGCATGCCGCCCAGCAGATCGGCGAGGTGGTCAAGCTGATCACCGCCATCGCCGAGCAGACCAATCTGCTCGCGCTGAACGCCACCATCGAGGCCGCCCGCGCGGGTGAAGCCGGCCGCGGCTTCGCGGTGGTTGCGAGCGAGGTGAAGTCGCTGGCGAGCCAGACCGCGAAGGCGACCGACGAGATCTCCTCGCACATCACAGGCATGCAGGGCGCCACCGCCGAATCGGTTGCCGCGATCAAGGAGATCGGCGCGACGATCGGCCAGATCTCGTCGATCTCGACCTCGATCGCGAGCGCGGTGGAGCAGCAGGGCGCCGCCACCCAGGAGATCGCCCGCAGCGTCCAGACCGTCGCCCAGGGCACCCAGACCGCGGCCACCGATATCGGCGAGGTCAACCGCGGCGCCGCCGAGACCGGCTCGGCCTCCGAAGAGGTGCTGAACTCGGCCAAGACGCTGTCGAGCGAAAGCACCCGCCTTCGCGCCGAGCTCGACCGCTTCATGGCGAATATCCGCGCGGCGTAGGTTCGCTGCTCCTGTAGCTCGCGGCCCCGAAGGGCCGCGCTATCGCCTTACACTCCGCTGTCCGGAACGACAGCGGAGTGAGTTCATTCCCTTCCGAACGCCCGCTTCAGCTCGACCTTCGCGCGCTCCAGTCGCGTGCGCTGCGTCTTGGGCAGCGTCTTGCCGGCGCGGTTGATGTAGAAGGTCAGCATCGACAGCGCCGAGCGATAGGCGCCAGTCTTGCGTCGCGAGCTGTGCTCGGCCGAGCGCTTCAGCGAGGCCGCAATCCTCTTCGCGCTGGTCAGCTTGAACACCCCTTGCTTGAGGTCGAGCGCATCGCTCTCCTCCGTCACGCGCTGCGACCAGCGCCTTGTGGCGCGTTTGGTGCTCTTGTGCGCGGTCCCGCTCCGCCGGGTGTTTGCCTTGCGTGCCGTCTTGCGCGGGCTGCTGTTTCGAGAATGTGTCGTCTTTCTGACCTGAGCCATGCGCCAACTCCTTGCGGGTCCAGCGGAAACGAGCGGTGCTCGCTGGCGTTCCACCGGGAACCCGGCCCCCTCGCAAACGTTGTCGCAGGTGGCAGGCAGAATGCCGCACCCCGATGATCGGATCGACCCCGTCCACGTCATGTGAGCCGGGGCCGCTTCCATTGATCAGACGCAACAATCCGATGGAACTGCAGCAGAGCCCAGCGCTGAACTATGCACCCGTAGTCCCGGCGGCGGCCGTGACCGACCGCATCGTCGAGACCAGCATTCCCTCGCGGCTCGATGCGCTGCCGTGGAGCGGTTTTCACACCCGCGTCGTGCTCGCGCTGGGCATCACCTGGATTCTCGACGGCCTCGAGGTGACGCTTGCGGGTGCGCTCTCCGGTGCGCTGAAGCAAAGCCCATCGATGCAGTTCTCCAATCTCGATCTCGGCATCGCCAACTCCGCCTACCTCGCGGGCGCCGTGCTCGGTGCGCTCGGCTTCGGCTGGCTGACCGACCGTATCGGCCGCAAGAAGCTGTTCTTCATCACGCTGGCGCTCTACCTCTCGGCAACGGCCGCAACCGCGCTGTCGTGGGATGTCGCGAGCTACGCGCTGTTCCGCTTTCTCACCGGCGCCGGCATCGGCGGCGAGTACACAGCGATCAACTCGACGATCCAGGAGCTGGTGCCCGCACGCTATCGCGGTTGGACCGATCTCGTGATCAACGGCAGCTTCTGGATCGGGGCTGCGATGGGCGCGGTCGCCGCCATCGTGCTGCTCGATCCCGCAGTATTCGCTCCCGATCACGGCTGGCGCCTGGCCTATTTGATCGGCGCCGCCCTCGGCCTCGGCGTGCTCTTGATGCGGATGTGGATCCCGGAAAGTCCGCGCTGGCTGATGATTCATGGCCGTCCCGACGAGGCCCATGCCATCGTCGACGGGATCGAGCGGTCGGTGATCGGGCACGACCAGGATACGAGCGACGGACGCTTCACCAGGATCCGCCTGAAGATGCGCGATCACACGCCGATCGCCGAGGTGGTCCACACCTTGTTTTCGGTCTATCGCCAGCGCGCATTGGTCGGCCTCGTGCTGATGAGCGCACAGGCGTTCTTCTACAACGCCATCTTCTTCACCTTCGCGCTGGTGCTGACCGATTTCTACGGCATCAAGGCCGACCACGTCGGCTGGTACTTGCTGCCGTTCGCGGCCGGCAATTTCCTCGGGCCGCTGCTGCTCGGCCGCCTGTTCGATACGCTGGGACGCCGCACCATGATCACGTTCACCTACGCCGCGTCGGGCCTGTTGCTGGCGCTTTCTGGCTATCTGTTCTCGATCGGCGTGCTGAGCGCGCAGGGGCAGACCATCGCCTGGATGGTGATCTTCTTCTTCGCATCGCCCGCCGCGAGCGCGGCCTATCTCACCGTCAGCGAGACCTTTCCCCTCGAGGTTCGCGCGCTGGCGATCGCGGTGTTCTATGCGGTCGGCACCGGCATCGGCGGCGTGATAGGGCCGGCGCTGTTCGGCGCGCTGATCGACACGGGATCGCGCACCAGCGTGTTCGCCGGCTATCTGCTGGGGGCCGTCCTGATGATCGCGGCTGCGATCGTGGCGTGGCGCTATGCCGTCGCCGCCGAGCGCAAATCGCTCGAACACATCGCGCGGCCGCTCGCCTTTATGGAGTAGACTGATGAAATCGGAACTTGCGGAAATGGCGTTGGACCAGAAGCTCACCATACCAGATGACGACGAGACGCCGGAAACGGTGCCGGTGCCGCATGCGTTGGTGCCGCATCTCGATGAAATCGCCATTCTGCTCGACATCGATGGCACGCTGCTTGAGCTGATGCCGACGCCGCGGGAGGTGTGGGTGCCGCCGGGCCTGTCGGAAACGCTGAAAGCTTTGACCGAGCGCACCTCTGGGGCGCTGGCGCTTGTCAGCGGCCGCTCGCTCAACGACATCGACCTGATCTTCGCGCCCGACGTGTTCCGCGCCGTCGCCGGCCATGGCGCGGAGATGCGGCTGGCGGTGGACAGTGAAGCGGATGCCCTGCACGCGCCGCCGCTCGACAAGGAGCTGAAGCGGCGCCTCGCCGCCATCGCCAAGCTCAGCCCCGGAATCCTGCTCGAGGACAAGGGCTATTCGCTCGCGCTGCATTACCGCCTGGCGCCGCATGCGGAGAAGGCGATCTACGAATCCGTCTCGCTGATCCGCGCCGATCTGCCCAATGCGCCGATCGAGGTGCTGCCGGGCAAGTTCGTCTGCGAGATCAAGCATTCCGGATTCACCAAGGCGAGCGGCGTGCGCGAGTTGATGAAGCGCGCGCCGTTCAAAGGACGTCGTCCGCTGTTCATCGGTGACGACGTCACCGATGAGACCGTGTTCGCCATCATGCCCGACATGGACGGGCTGGCGTTCTCGGTCGGCCGCCGCGCCATGGGCGTGAATGGCCATTTCGATTCGCCGGCGGATGTGCGTGCGTTCCTTGCGCACCTGCTCGATCCCAGGTGAAACCAAGGCAGCGTCATCTCGCAGACACAAAGGCTCCCATCGCAGCGCCATTGCGCGCTGCGATGCATGCTGCGCAACCGGACCGGAATCGCTGTCTTTGCAACGAAATGACTGGGTTCCGCCAGCGAAACCAGTTCCAACGCGCACGCCCGATTTTGGTTTCAATTGGTTGAAACGATGATGAGGAACCATATTGATGAACGGCAGTTAAATGGGGCGGAATGAACAGGAGGGGACGACCTGTGAACTTGATCGTCGTTTCAAATCGCGTCGCCCGCGGCAAACCCAACGAACCGATGACGGGCGGCCTTGCGGCGGCATTGCTTCCCGTGGTGGAACATTCTGGTGCGATCTGGGTCGGTTCCTCCGGCCGGGTGCGTGATGGCCATCAGAAGGAGCCGTTCGCCGAGATCGAGGCGCTCGGGACAGGCGCGATTGCGACGCTGGATCTGCCGGCGGCCCATTACGGCGGATACTACGAAGGCTTTGCCAATTCGGCGCTGTGGCCGGCGCTGCATTCGCGCAGCGACCTGATCCGCGTCTCGCGCGAGGACTATGTCAGCTATCGCGAGGTCAACGCCTTCATGGCGCGCGCCTTGATGCGTTTCCGCAAAGCCCGGACTGCGTTCTGGGTTCAGGACTATCATTTCCTCGCGCTCGGTGCCGAACTGCGCGAGCTCGGCGTCGATGATCCCATCGGCTTCTTCCTGCATACGCCGTGGCCCGTCACTGCTGTGATGCAGGGCGTGCCCAACCATCGCGAGCTGATCACCGCGATGCTGGCCTATGATCTGCTCGGCTTCCAGACCGAGGAAGATCGGCAGAACTTCCTCGGCTATGTCGGCGGCGAGCTCGGCCTCACCATCGAGGACGGGGTCGTGGTCTCGCAGCATGGGCGCACGCGCTGTGAAGTGTTCCCGATCGGCATCGATGCGGAGAAGTTCGCCGCCTATGCGGCGAAGTCGGCCTCGCATCCGGATGTGTCGCGCCTGCGCCGCAGCCTCAACGGCGAGCGCCTCGCGATCGGCGTCGACCGGCTCGACTATTCCAAGGGTCTCGTCAACCGCATCAGCGCATTCGACCGGCTCTGGACCGAGCAGCCGCAATTTGCTCGCAGCATCTCGCTGCTCCAGATCGCCAATCCCTCGCGCGGCGGCATCGAGGCCTATGGCAATCTCCAGAACGAGGTCGCGCGCCTCGTCACCGACGTCAACGGCCGCCACGGCGAGGTCGACTGGACGCCGATCCGCTATTTGAACAAAGGCTTCAGCCAGGCCGTGCTCGCCGGTCTCTACCGCACCGCGCAGGTCGGTGTGGTGACGCCGCTGCACGACGGCATGAACCTCGTCGCCAAGGAATACGTCGCCGCGCAAAACCCCGCCGATCCCGGCGTGCTGGTGCTGTCGAAGTTCGCCGGCGCCGCCAACGAGCTCGACGCTGCGCTGCTGGTCAATCCGCACGATATCGACGGCATGGCCCGCGCGGTCGCGGTCGCGGCATCCATGCCGCTCACCGAGCGCAAGATGCGCTGGGACGCGATGATGAAGAAGCTGCGCGGCCACACCATCCAGCAATGGTCCGCCGATTTCGTCGCCGAGCTCGAGAAGTGCCGCACCGAGAAGGCCGCCGTGGCGCCGCTCGCGGCCCAGCCGCCGCAGGCGCTGCGCTGGTTGAAGTCGGCGATCTCAGGCGTGCGGTTGATCTAGTTCATCTCCCTCTCCCCGTTCTTACGGGGAGAGAGTTGGGGTGAGGGGCTCTCTCCATACCTGATATCTATCGAGAGACCTGTACCCCCTCACCCGGATTGCATCTACGATGCAATCCGACCTCTCCCCGCAAGCGGGCAGAGGTGAAAAACGACCCCTCAATAGCAATACGACACGCCGTCCAGGATCGCGCATTGCCGCTTGTTCGGCGCGTTCGGATCGTCCAGCGGCACCACGCCCTTGCCCTGACCGACAAACACGCCGGTCCCGACATGCACCGAGCTCTTGTTGCCGATGATCACACTCTGATGCGGCGTCGAGCTGGAGCGCGTTCCGTCCGGCCAGAGGATGGCATCGCCCGAAAGCACCCCGCGCCGGCCGTCGTCGCAGCTGACGTCGACCCCCTGCCAGGTGCAGACCTGTGCCAGGGCCGGCGCGGCAAGGGCGGAGCCGAGGGTCGAAATCAGGCCAAGGGCGGCGATGGTGTTGCGGATGGTCATGGCGTCCCCGGTCGTGTGTGGCGGCTTGCCGTGAATCGTCGCGCCAGAGCCGCCCGCGGTTCAGCCCCGCGGCCGCTCCAGTTACCCGTGGAGCCGGATATTGTGCTGTAAATACAATAAGTTGCGGAAAAATCGCCCGATATCTCCGCGATCCCTTGCAAAATCGTCGGCGCCCCTTCAAGAGAGGGCGCTCCGGAGAGATGGCCGAGTGGCTTAAGGCGCACGCTTGGAAAGCGTGTGTGCGGGAAACCGTACCGTGGGTTCGAATCCCACTCTCTCCGCCACCCGCTCAATCAATCGCGCCGGCTTATTTGCCTTCGGGGCCAGCAATCGTCGCCAAGCGTCCGAGCAGGGCCGCCTCGGCCCCGGAAGTCAGACGGTAGCCTTCCGCCATCTCGACGATGTCGCCGCGGGCGACGCATCCGTCCCACCAGTCCCTCACAAAGCCCTCGGCGTACCCGCGCGTGTTGAAGCCGTAAGGTTCGGTGACAAGGTCGAAAGCGATCATCAGCTCGAAACAAGGCGAGTCGTAGGAGGTGCCGGTCTCGGGACGGCCCAAGAAAGCTTCGAAGGATCTGGCCGTACAAAGGCTCGAATAAAGCCAGAACATCAGCCCATACATGAGGTGCGACCGCTCGTCGTCGTGCAGGGCAAAGAAACCTTTCTCGTCCACGATCTGGCGGGCCAAGCTGCGCAACATTCGCTCGCCGTGCGGCAGACGGTCGCCGACGGCGGCCAAGGCTCGCACCACGATTGGCGATAACGTTCCCCGCTCGACGGTCGCGATCGCAGCGGCTCGATCCTCCTCAGCAGTGTCGTACTCGGACTCCTCGACCAAGCCGCGAATGAAGGTCTCGAAGTCTGGCGCGACGACGACGATACGGTAGTCATCCTCCTGGTCGACGTACACGACCTGCGGCTCGCCCCGCTTTCCGCAGGTCCGGTAGTCCAGCATGATCAGTTCGTGGCCGCCGGCCGGCGTGTCGGCGATTCCAACGCCAATCGGCGGGTAGCCCCATTCCTCGATCATGAACTTGGCGCCAAACTTCCCGGCGAGTGAATATGTGGAGGTACGGCCAAGAGCGAAGAGCCCCTCGATAGCCACGTGGTCCTCCGCCCAGCCTGTACGCTCCTTCATTGGATGGCAGTTGCGCTTGACCATTCCGCCATTGTGGCGCCGTGCGAGGTCGACATAGGCCGCCGGCAGCCGATACCCTCCGATTTCATGCTCAATGGAGGCGATGAGCTCGTCGGTCGGCGGAGGCTCGACATAGTTCTCCAGGGAATACGGACAGTCGTCCCAGAAGCCTTCGAAGTCGAAGTCGTCAAAGAGCCGTTTCGTCGCCATCTTCATTACCTCGTCATGTTACGAGGCGTGTCTAAGCGCCCAGTAGCCAGGACCGTTGATTGCCACCCTTCGGAATGAAAACAGCTTATACGTCAATCAGGATTGACTGACACTTTCTCCGGCATTTGCTGCCGCTCACAACGGTTTGGTTGCAGGCTCGAGTCCCACCGGAGCGGTCGAGGCGCTTAGTTGCTTTCATTGCTGGGCAGCGGCTTCATATTCGTGGGGTCATGCCCTCAGGAGCTTATTCCGTGCCGCAAGCGATCCTATCCGCGCAGAGCCGCCCCCTCCGTTCCCGTGCCGAGTTAGCCTCCATCATCATAAGCGCCTATGAGCGCATCGAGCGGGACCGGCACCGCAATTGCTGGATCTATGTGCGGCCCATGGAAGAAGCGCTGGCTGAGGTTGATGCCCTTGTGCAACGAGCGGAAGAGGGTGAAGTCCTGCCGCTCCTTGGCGTGCCATTCGGCGTCAAGGACAATATTGACGTTGAGGCCATGCCAACGACGGCAGCCTGTCCGTCATTCGAATATAGGGCTGCGCAATCGGCCAGATGCGTCGAGAAATTGGCGGCCGCGGGTGCGATCTGTCTTGGCAAAACCAACCTGGATCAGTTCGCAACCGGACTGTCCGGCGCCCGCTCCCCGTATGGCGCCTGTTCCAGTGCGGCGAACGATCTGTATGTCTCCGGCGGTTCGAGCTCCGGCTCGGCTGCTGCCGTAGCATCCGGCCATGTTGCCTTCGCTCTCGGCACAGATACCGGCGGCTCAGGCCGGATTCCCGCAGGTTTCAACGGAATCATCGGGATCAAGCCAACCGTCGGCCTCGTCTCGTCCCGGGGGCTTGTGCCGAACTGTCCGACACTCGATTGTCCCTCGATCTTCTGCAATTCCATTGCCGAGGGTCGAATTCTGCTCGGGTTGATCGAAGGATTCGACGACAGTGATCCCTATAGCCGTCGACGGATTGCCTCGCCCTCCCCATCTCCTCGCAAATTCCGGTTCGGCCAGGTCCCTGTCGATCGTCTCAATTCATTCGGCATGCCGGAATGCGATGACCTTTACAGGCAGGCCTGCACGAGGCTTTCGGGACTGGGAGGTCAATCCAGACAAATTGACTTCGCGCCTTTCGCCGAAGCCGGTGAAATGCTCTTTTCAGGTCCCTGGATTGCCGAACGTCATGCGGCGATCAGCAAGCTCCTGGACGTCGATCATGGAGACCTGCTTGACGTCATCCGCAACGTGCTGAGCGCAGCTGCCCGGTTTTCCGCAGCAGATGCGTTCGCTGCGCAACATCGACTTTTAAAGTTGCGACGCCAGATCCAAACGCTTTTCGAGGAGATCGATGTCCTGGTGGTACCGACCGCGCCACGCCCCTTCACGATCGCGGAGATGATGGAAGATCCCATCACGCTCAACAACCGCCTCGGTTACTACTCCTATTTTGCCAATCTCGTGGACTTGTGCGCGGTGTCGGTTCCCAACGGAACGCTCTGCAACGGCATGCCGATGGGTATCACTTTGCTGGCGCCTGCATGGCGCGACGATGTTGTTCTCGACCTTGCCGAGCGATGGCTGCCCGATCCGAAGGCCGGACTGTTCAATCTAAAAGTATACCCGAACGCCGTTTCCTAGACGACTTCGAGATCGAGCGCGCGCAGATTGAGGATCACAATCAGGCCCCGATGATAACGGATGACGCCTCTTGCCTGCATGCGGGAAAGCTGCACCGTCACCCATTGGCGGGTTGAGCCGATCAGATTGGCGAGATCACCATGCGTGAACGGGATTCCGATCACGATCTCGCGGCCCTGCTGCGAACCGTAGATCTTCGAGAGGAAAACCAACAGACGATGCAGCCGCTCGGTCACCGAGCGGGTCCCCAGCATTTGCGCCATGGCCGAGTAGCACCGTGCCTTGAAGGCGAGCGCATCCAGCAGTGCGACTGCGATACTTGCCGATTGAAGCGCCAGCGCGCGCAGGGCTGGGCCGGGCAAGAACGTCACTCGGCTTCGTTCCACTGCAACCGAAGACCATACGTGGGCACCAGTACCGAACAGATCGGGGCCGCCGACGAAATTGCCGGCGAACCAGTAGGCCAGCGTCACCTCGCGTCCGGAAGGCGCCGCGTAGTAGCTGCGAATACGCCCCTCTTCGATCAGATATATGCCGTTCTGAAGATCGCCCTGACGCCAGACATGCTTGCCTGCCGGCAGGACCTCCTCGCGGCCGATGGCGAGGACACGACGCCGGTCAGCCTCACACAACGGATCCAACAAGCTCGGCAGCGACCCGACCAGAGCATCCGATCCCGCCAGCATGATGCCGGTCGCATTCCTGAGACTTGCCGCTGACATCTGCTCGCTCCCCTGCCGCCGCGGGGAAAAACCATTCAAGAGCCATGCCAGACCTGTCGTCAGGCGCCTACGTCTTGATTTCCATCTGCTCGAAGGCTCTGCGGCCTTCCGAGCGGATCAGGTCAAGGCAATCCCGCTTGAGGGCGAGATAGGCGGCCTCCGCGACGATGGCGCTGGAGCGCGGCCGCGGCAGGCTCACCTGAAGATCCCTGAGGATGCGGCCAGGTCCGGCGCTCATGATCAGCACACGGTCAGAGAGAAGGATCGCTTCATCGATGTCGTGTGTGACGAAGACGATTGTTGCATTGATCCGCTCGCGGAGCTCGAGCAGATTGTCCTGCATGACCGCCCGGGTCTGCGCATCCAGCGCTCCGAACGGCTCGTCCATCAGCAGGACACTCGGCTGATTGGCGAGGGCACGGGCAATCGCAACCCGCTGCTGCATGCCTCCGGATAGCGTGTGCGGATATGCCGACGCAAATCTGGTCAGGCCGATCATCTCGATGAGGCCGTCGGCAATCCGCAGCGCCTCCGCTTTCGGCTTGCCGAGCGCGCGGGGCCCGTGCGCGATATTCCGGCGCACCGATTTCCACGGAAACAGATGTGGCTGCTGGAAGACCATTCCGATCTCGGGTCGTGGCTTGCGCATTGCTTCGCCGGCCATGAGCACCTGGCCTCCGAACGGCCGCTCGAGGCCGGCCATTGCATTCAGCAGCGTGGACTTGCCGCAGCCGGATGGACCGACGATCGAGACGAATTCCCCCTGGGCTACTGCCAGGGATACGCGGTCGACCGCGATGACCTGCCCGCTCGGCGCATCGAAGACGATGCTCAAATCCTCGACCCGGATGATCGCCTGACGCGCCGCGGCGGACGGCGGGTACGTATCCACGAGCCTGAGCGGCTGGTCTGGACGAAGCAGGCTCGGGATCATCGCCACCACACAGCACGTTCGGCAAGAATTGCGAAGGAACGGTCGGCGACGAAGGAAAGCAGCCCGAGAGCCGCCAGCCCGCCCATGACCTGACCCGTTTGCATGTTCTGTTGCGCAATTTCGATACGATAAACGATACCGGCGAACGCTCCTGCCAACTCGGCGGCGACCAGCGTGTAGAAGGAGATGCTCACCGCGGTTCGAAGACCGACCGTGATATAGGGCAGCGCGCCAAGAAGGACGATCTCCCACAGCATCTGCGGTTGCGGCGTGCCGAGCATCTGGGCGGCTCGGATAAGTCCGCGGTCGACTTTCTGCACCCCGATGTGGGTCGCGAGCCATACCGTGAAGAACACGCCCCAAACGACCAGGAAAAGCTTGCCTGTTTCCGAGAGGCCAAACCAAAGGATGACGATCGGCACGAAGGCTATGGGAGGAATTGGGCGAAGGATGTGAAACAAGGGCGAAAGCAGGCTGGACACCAGCCGAAACCGGCCGGTCAGGATGCCGAGCACGATTCCGCCCGCGGCCCCGATGGCAAATCCCGCGGCCACGCGCGCGAGGCTCGCCATCAGGTCGGCGAAGAACTGTCCGCTGCGAATCCATTCGAGAACGGCAACGGCGACGGTCGATGGCGGCGGAAACAGCACGGTGTTCACGATGCCGGAGCGCGCAACCAGTTCCCACATGCCTGTGAAGGCGGGCACGGAGAGGACGGCGACCAGTACGCTCAGGCGTTCGGTCGCGCTGCTGCGTCTGCCGACGCTCACGGGCGTGCCCCCAGCGTGACGCGAGCTGGATCGAGCGCCTTCAGCGGCGCCGTCACCAGGACTTTCGTGAAATCGGGCATGCTCGCTCCAGGGGGATGATTGCCGGTCTCGAGCCGCCAGGCGGCATGGGTTTTCAGAGTCGTGAGAATCCTGTCGTCGAGGCGCACATGGTAGACGTAGTCCGTCCAGATCGACGCCAATTCATCGCGTTTCATCCCCGTCGCCGCTGCGATGACGTCGATTGCTTCACCCGGATTCGCCTTGAGCCAGCCCTCGGCTTCGATGAGGGACGCCAGGAACTTGCTGACGATCGCCGGGTTGGCGGCGAGGTAAGACTGCGTCACGACGATATTGAAGGTCTCCGAGTAGAGACCTTTGGTATCAAGCGGGATCGCGCCTTCGCCGAGAGCCTTCTTCGCATTCGCGACGTGCGGCTCCCAGGTGTCGAATGCGTCGATGCTGCCGGCCGCCATGGCAGGGAGCATCTCCTGCGGTCGCAGGTTGACGAGCGTCACGTCCTTCGACGTCAGGCCTGCCGCTCTCAACAGAACCGAGGTGTAGACTTCGCTGCCGGTTCCGGCCGTAAAGGCGATTCGCTTTCCACGCAGATCGGCCTTCGTTTTGATCCCGGCAGAAGCTGCGGTCATCGTCTTGAGATCCGAATATTCCATTCCCGCCACGAAGGCGATGGGCTGTTGCGCCATCGCGGCCGCCGTGACCGGCGCCTCGGCTGTTGTCGCGAAATCCGCCCCTCCCCCAAGCACCGTATCGAGGCACTGCTTCCCGCTGGTGAAATTGGAGACCGAGATGTCGAGCCCCTGCTTGGCGAAAATGCCTTTCGCATGGGCAACGATCGCCAGTCCCGAGATCGGCCCAAGATTCTGGGCGAGCCGCGCCTTCAGCAATTCCTCGGCTGTCGCACGCTCGGACGGCGTAAACAGGAAGGACGCAGATAGCACGAACACGGCGAACCGAAGTGCAGTTGTTGATCGCATGCCAAACCCCTGTGATGCCGGCGACCGGAGGTGATCGACCTTAACGACAGGATCGTCTGAAGATCGAAGACCATGAAGCAATTAATCGACAAGGCCCCGCTGTCCACTTTTGCGCAAGCAAAACAGCTTCCAACCGCGGTCGGAGCAATAAATTCATCAAGCTGCTCACACCTTGGGCGCAGCACGGCCTGCGGCAACGGCACTCTGCTGGCTTCCGCCAAGTCCTGATCTCGACTCAATCAGAACCGATCGGGCGTTCGGTACCGTTGCGTGCGCGGCGAAACCAGGCCCACGTCTGCCGCGTCACTGCGATGTAGCCCGGGCCCCGATAGACGATCTGATCGGCGACGATCCGGTTCAGTTTCGGCAGCGCATGGAAAGGAATCGAAGGATAGGCATGGTGCTCGACATGATAGGGCATGTTCCATGCGAACCAGCGCACGAACCTGGCGGTATAGGTGGTGCGGGTGTTCTGGAAGGCGCTGCGCGTGCGATCGCAGCCGGTGTGTTCGGCAAGCAGATACGGACGCAGAAACAATTGACCGACGATCACGGGGACCACCCAGACCCACAACAGGATCAAGGTGTGCAACGCGATCGATGCCAGCAACAGCGCGACGTAGCCTGCCAGATGGAGACGCGCTTCTGTCACGACAATGTGGCGTTTGCTTTCGGGAATCCAGGGTGACGTGGCGTTGCCGGTCAACGCATGGCGAAGCATCAGCCCCACCCGGAAGGCAACCTGCCGCAAGCCGCTGTACACGATCACCAACTGCGCGTCCGAGGTCGGGATTGGAACCGACAGCAGTTCCGGATCCCTCTTTGGATCCTGCGTGTACCGATGATGATCCCAGTGGAATAAGCAGTAATATTCGTAAGGCAAGCCGACCGCGAACGAGGAGAGATGGCCGAAGGCGAGATTAAGCGCCCGGCTGCGAAACGCCGTCTTGTGGGCGGTCTCGTGGACCACCATGAACAGGAACGCGACAAAGTAGCCTTGGACGACCACCAGCGGCAACGCCCAGACGATTCCGTATTGCGATGAGACCAGCCAGATCAGCGCGCCGACAACGACGATAACGCCGTAGTGGCTGGCCGCGCGGATCAGACCCTGCCAATCGGACCGCACCGACAACTCGCGCAGCATGGCCGGAGTCAGCGGCTTCTCTCCGGTGGCAGTGATGGCATTGCTCATGATCGTGGTCGCCTCTTTTTCGGAATCGCACACCGTGCTCGTGCGGACGCTGGAATTGGCCGAGCACAGGCCGACCCTAGGAAGCGCGGCCGCAATGCTGAAGCAATTTATTTCGCCGGCGTTGGCTCGCCCGGCATCCCTGGACTGACACTCTCCTCGCCAGCCTTCGCAAACGACGTTTGCGCAAGGCTGGCGCGCCGAAGCCCGCAGGGCGAAGGTGGACTCGGTGCCGTTTGCTTCGGCTCGGCAAGCCTGCCGGGGGCAAGCTTCTCCTGCGCCCTCCGCCGCCGCTTCACCCCACCAGCTTCCACTTCCCATCCCCGGTCCGCTTCAACGCGGGGTCGCTCACCCGCACGTGCTCGGCGAGGAAATCGATGAACGCGCGCACGCGTGCCGGGAGTGGGGCGGTGTGGCCGACATAGACGGCGTGGATGTCTTCGCGGTCGCCGGGGTTGTAGCCTTGCAGCACCGGGACGAGACGACCGGATTCGATATCGGGGCCGATGTGGAAGAGGGCGAGGCGCGCAAGACCGACGCCGCCGAGGCAGAGGCGGCGGGCGGCTTCGCCGTCGCTGGCGCGCGCGACCGGCGGGGGCAGGGCCTCCTCGGCGTGGTCGCCACGCCTGAACGGCCAGCCGCGGATGCTGCGTGGAAAGGTCCAGCCGATGCCGCGGTGGTCGGCGAGATCGGCCGGAATCTTCGGCATGCCGCAGCGGGCGAGATAGTCCGGCGCGCCGACCACGACCATGCGGCTGGTGCCGAGCTTTCGCGCGACCAGCCGCGAGGCGCGCAGCGGACCGACGCGGATGGCGACGTCCGCGCGCTCCTGCATCAGGTCGATCACCGTATCGGTCAGCACGAGATCGAGCGTGACGTCGGGATGCTGCGCCAGAAACCGCGGGATCAAGGGCATCACATGCAGCATGCCGAAGGGGATGTTGCAATTGACCGTAAGGCGGCCGCGCGGCGCCGCGCCTGAGGCCGCCTCGCGCTCGGCCTCCTCCATCTCGGCGAGGATGCGCAACGAGCGCTCGTAGAAGGCCTGGCCTTCCTCCGTCAGCGTCAGCCTGCGCGTGGTCCGGTTGACGAGCCGCGCACCGAGGCGCGTCTCCAGACGCGAGATCAGCTTGCTGACGCCCGACGGCGTCAGGCGCAGCTTTCGCGCGGCCGGGGTGAAGCCGCCGAGGTCGACGACACGGACGAAGACCTCCATCTCGGCGGAGCGGTTGGTGTCGAAACGGGCCATGTTGAATTCACGTCACAAATGATTGGATTGCGGACATTCTAATGGTTTGGCGGCAGCGCCGCTATCTGCGTGGCTCGTCTCATCCCTTGGAGCAACGCATGCCTCCTGCCGTCCTCGCGCTCACCGCCGGTGCCTTCGGCATCGGCACCACCGAATTCATCATCATGGGCCTGCTGCTGCAGGTTGCCGCCGACATGCACGTCTCGGTGCCGGTCGCAGGCCTGCTGATATCAGGCTATGCACTCGGCGTGTCCGTGGGGGCGCCAGTCCTCACGCTGGCGACGCGCAAAATGCCGCGGAAAACCGTGCTGCTGGCGCTGATGGCGATCTTCACGCTCGGAAATGCGGCTTGCGCGCTTGCACCCACTTACGAATTGCTGATGGCCGCGCGCGTGCTGACCTCGCTCGCGCACGGCACGTTCTTCGGCGTCGGCTCGGTGGTGGCCACCAGCCTCGTCGCCGAGGACAAGCGTGCGTCTGCGATCGCCACCATGTTCATCGGCCTGACGGTCGCGACGCTCCTGGGCGTGCCCTTCGGTGCCTGGCTCGGCCTGATGCTCGGCTGGCGCGCGGCGTTCTGGGCGGTGACTGTCATCGGCGTGATCGCGTTCGCAGTCGTCGCCGCGCTCGTCCCCGGCCATGTCGGCAATGGCGACAAGCCGATCTCGCTTGCCGAGGAAGTGGCCGTGCTCGGCCGTCCGCAGGTGCTGCTCGGTCTTGCCATGACCGTGTTCGGCTTCGCCGGACTGTTCGTCGTCTTCACCTATATCCAGCCGATCCTGACGCGCTTCACCGGCTTTTCGGAGGCTGCCGTCTCGCCGATCCTGCTGGTGTTCGGCGTCGGCCTTGGGATCGGCAATATCGCCGGCGGCAAGCTTGCGGACCGCGGCCTCGCACGGGCCCTGACCGGCACGCTCGCCGCGCTTGCGATCGTGCTGCTCGGCCTGGCGGCCGTGCTGTCGATCAAGATCCTGTCCGTCGCGCTGATCCTGCTACTCGGCACCGCCGCCTTCGCGACCGTCGCGCCGCTTCAGCTTCGCGTGCTGGAAGCCGCAGGTCCCAGCGGCCGGACGCTCGCCTCCAGCCTCAACATCGCCGCGTTCAATCTCGGCAACGCACTCGGCGCCTGGGTAGGCGGCGTCACTATCGACCGCGGGCTCGGCCTTTCGGCGCTGCCGCTGGTCGCGGCCGGCATCACCGTCATTGGCCTCGTTCTGGCGCTGTGGAGTCTCCGGCTCGATCCCGCGCCGGCAACCGTCGCGGCGTGCCCGGCGGAATAGGAGAGCGATCATGGAATACCGCAATCTCGGCGCTTCCGGGCTCAAAGTCCCCGTCCTCAGCTTCGGCACCGGCACGTTCGGCGGCCAGGGTCCGTTGTTTTCCGCCTGGGGCCGCAGCGGCACTGATGAAGCCCGCAGGCTGGTCGATATCTGCCTCGATGCCGGCGTCAATCTGTTCGACAGCGCCGATGTCTATTCGAACGGCGCCTCCGAGGAGATCCTCGGTGCCGCGATCAAGGGGCGCCGCGACAAGGTGCTGATCTCGACCAAGATGAGCCTGCCGATGGGCGACGGTCCGCTCGATGCCGGCTCGTCGCGGCAGCGGCTGCTTGCCTCGGTCGATGCGGCGCTAGGACGGCTCGGCACTGACCATATCGATCTGCTTCAGCTCCACGCCTTCGACGCGTTCACGCCGATCGAGGAGGTGCTGTCCACGCTCGATATGCTCGTGCGCGCCGGTAAGCTGCGCTATGTCGGCGTCTCCAATTTCGCCGGCTGGCAGCTGATGAAGTCGCTCGCGATCGCGGACCGGCATGGCTGGCCGCGCTATGTCGCGCACCAGGTCTATTACTCGCTGCTCGGGCGCGACTATGAATGGGAGTTGATGCCGCTCGCGCGCGATCAGGGCGTCGGCGCTCTGGTCTGGAGCCCGCTGGGCTGGGGCCGGCTCACCGGAAAGATCCGGCGCGGCCAGCCGCTGCCGCAAGGAAGCCGCCTGCATGCCACCGCACAGTTCGGTCCGCCCGTGGACGATGCGCGCCTCCACGCCGTCGTTGACGTGCTCGATGCGATTGCTGTGGAGACCGCTCGGACCGTGCCGCAGGTCGCGATTGCCTGGCTGCTGTCGCGTCCCACGGTCTCCTCCGTGATCATCGGGGCGCGCGACGAAGCGCAGCTGCGCGACAATCTCGGCGCCGTCGGCTGGTCGCTGAGCGCGGACCAGATCAAGCGGCTCGATGAGGTCAGCGCGGTGATGCCGCCTTATCCGTACTATCCCTATCGCATCCAGGAGGGCTTTGCGCGGCTCAATCCACCCTTGGTGTAGGAGCTCGCTCATAGACGGCTGCGATTGCGACAGAGCGTCGCGACAATGCGCCATGCAGAATCGCGCCTGTACAGGGTCCCGCGTCGTCCCTAACCTCCGCCGCGCAAATTGAGGAGATGCGGCGTGGCGAAGAAGACCGTGACCAAGAAGAAAAGTGTGTTGAAGAAGACGGCGAAGGCTTCGAAGAAGGGCTCCGGCCGCAAGAGCGCCGTGGCCAAGCCGGCCGGAAAGGCCGCTGCCGGCAAATCGGCGAAGCCGCGGCGCCCGAACGGGCCGGCCTGGCAATGGTCGGCGGTCGAGACCGCGGCTGCGATCCGCTCCGGCGCCATCTCCGCGGTCGAGGCGGTCGAAGCGCATCTCGAACGAATGCGCACCGTCAATCCGAAGCTGAATGCGGTCGTCGTCGATCTCTCGGAGGAAGCACTCAAAGCGGCGCACGCGGCCGACAAGCAGCGCGCCAAAGGCGGCGAGCTCGGTCTCCTGCACGGTGTGCCGATTACGATCAAGGAAAATGTCGACTACGAGGGCCGGCCGAATTTCAACGGCGTGCCCGCCAACAAGGACCTCATCGCACCATCGGATGCGCCCGTGGTGCGCAACCTGAAGAAATCAGGCGCGATCGTCATCGGTCTCACCAACACGCCCGAATTCTCCTTCCGCGGCTTCACCGACAATCCCCTGCATGGGCTGACGCTCAATCCCTGGGATGCCGACATCACCTGCGGCGGCTCCTCCGGGGGTGCGGGCTCGGCGGTCGCTGCGGGCATCGGCACCATCGCCCACGGCAACGACATCGGCGGCTCGCTGCGCTGGCCGGCGCATTGCAACGGCGTTGCCACCATCAAGCCGACGCAGGGCCGCATCCCCGCCTTCAACGGAAGCGCAACGTCGGAGCGGCCGATGCTGGCGCATCTGATGTCGGCGCAGGGGCCGCTCGCGCGCCATGTTGCCGACGTGCGCCTCGCTTTGGAGGTGATGAGCCAGCGCGATCCGCGCGATCCCTGGTGGGTGCCCGCGCCGCTGGTCGGCGAGCGGCCGAAGCGGCCGATCAAGGTTGCACTGGCAAAGATCCCCGAGGACATGGACGTCGATCCCTCTGTCGCCGCGGCGCTGCGCCAGGCTGCCGATCATCTCGAGCGGTCCGGCTACCGCGTCAGCGAGGTCGAGGTGCCCGATATCAACGGGGTCTGGCAGACCTGGTGCGACATCATCACCAACGAGACTGTGATGATGCAGGAGGCCGCCATGCTGAAGGTCACATCCGAGGATTTTCACAAGTCCTGGGGCGGCATGAAGGCCAAGGCCAACGTGCTCGATCTCAAGGGCTGGATGCAGGCGACCGCCGCGCGCAACGGCCACATCCGCGCCTGGCAATTGTTCTTCGAGGAGTATCCGGTGGTGCTGGCGCCGACCACGGTGAAGCCGACGCCGGGCCCGCGCGAGGACACCGTCAGTCCCGAGCGCGTGCGCGAGATCTTCTGGGGCGAGATCCGCTTCATCTCCGCCATCAACGTGCTGGGCCTGCCCGGCGCCGTGGTGCCGGTCGCGCTGCATGACGGCAAGCCGATCGGCGTGCAATTGATTGCCGGCCGCTATCGCGAGGATCTCGCACTCGATGCCGCGGCCGCGATCGAAAAGCGCGTCGGCGTGCTCACGCGCAAGCTCTGGGAGATGATGGGATAGGGCGATAATCCCGCTGCGAGTTTTTGATAACGTACGCTTAACTAGTCCGAACCACATGGGCAGAACGCTGGTCGATAAGCGCCCACATGCAGCCGCTCCAGACGTCAGGCGTCCATTATCCTCTTCATCGTGGCCCTTTGCATTGACCGTGGCGTCAAACGATTTGAAAAGGCAGCCATCTTGTTCGACAGGCCTGCGACCACCATGGCCTTTCCTTGCAAGAGCGCCCGAATACCGCTTTCGGCGACCGGACGCGGCTTCATGGTGAGGAGGCGCAGCAAGCTTGAAGCGGTTGCGCCGGCTGCCGCATCGAAGCCCGTCGCGGTGTGCCCCGGGCAGAGACTGGTAACGACCACGCCATGCGGGCGGAGTTCGTCATGCAGAGCTTCGCCAAAGGCCAGCACATAAGCCTTGGTTGCCGCATAGGCCGCGTAGCTGGGAACGGCCTGGAAGGCCAGGAGGCTGGCGATAAGAAGGATATGTCCGGATCGCCGCTGAGCCATGTCGCGGCCGAACAGATAGGTCAGCTCTGTGAGCGTGGTGATGTTGAGCTGGATCATATTCGCGGTTTGCTCGATCGGCGTGTCCAAGAAATCGCCGTGCAAGCCGAAACCGGCATTGTTCACCAGGATGTCGATCGTCACCGACCTCGCGTCGAGACTGCTTTTCAGGCGGTTGGCCGCGCCCGGTGCGGCAAGATTGATCGCCTCGACCAGCACATCCACGCCATATTTGCTGCGGAGATCGGAGGCAAGCTTGTCCATGGACTCTCGCCGTCGAGCCGCCAAGACGAGATTGACTTTCTGCCCCGCCAGCAGATCTGCGAATTCAAGACCGAGGCCACTCGACGCGCCCGTGACCAGCGCCCATTTTCCGGCAAAGTCGTCTGTTGCTTCTTTTGACATCGTTCTCTTTCTAATTTGATCAGCGAATGGGCCGTGCGGATTTTCACTCCGAACACCGGCCTCTCCCGCTCAAGCGGCAGCGGCGTCTCGAACCTGTTCGGCCGCGGCATCCAAAAGCGCTTGAGCCAGATCGGGGTCGTTGACGACGCGAGAGAGCGTCACCGCGCCGACCATCGTCGCGAGAATGCCCATGGCCTTGCCGCGCGAGGCCTCGCCGTCGTTTCCGGCGATGAAGCGGCCGAGCACGTCGAGATGGGCTTTGATTCCCGCTTCGAATTCCGCCTTCACCTCGAGGCCCTGTCGGGCGGCATCTGCGCCGAGCGCCACGATCGGGCAGCCGTCCATCTTCTCTTCGCGATGGTCGCCACTGAGGTAGAACCCGATCACGGCGCCAAGTGGATCGTCAGGATGCGCCGCGGCTGCGTCTGACCATCGGCCGGATGCGCTTTCCAATGCGCGCCTGGACGCCTCCACCGCCAGATCCTCTTTTGAAGCGAACTGCTTGTAGAAGGCGCCCTGAGTCAGCCCGGCACCCTTCATCAGATCCTTGAGGCCGATGCCATCAAAGCCGCGCTCCCTGAAGAGGCGACTGGCCACATTGATCACGTTTTGGCGGTTCTCGGCCGCCTGGGTGCGACTCACTCGCATCGCGGATCTCCAATTGGATTTCGTTCGACTGCTATATCAAATATAGAGTTCGATTGCAATCTATCAATCTGTGCAGCCTGATTTTCGTACGTGCGCGGGGAAAATCGGGGGGTCTGGGATCACGCTTCCGTTATAGGCCAAAAATTGGATTGCGATCGAAATCTAACATGTCTATAGAAGTCATACGACATCTAATTCTCAAAGGAGATGGGTCATGAAAAGGGGTGTTGCAGTGCTCGCCGGTATTCTGGTTCCGGCGGGGGTAGCGACCTTCGTTTCCCTTGCCATTCCCGCCCACGAAGCCTCCGCGGTGATCGATCCAAGGCAGGAACCCCCGATGGTCCGCCTGGTGACAGCCACTCGGGTCAGCGGATCCGAGCGCGGTTTCACCGGGACGGTCGGCGCGCGAGTGGAAAGCAATCTCGGTTTTCGCGTTGCCGGGAAGATCGTCGAACGACTCGTGAATGTCGGTGAGCAAGTCAAATCCGGCCAGCCCTTGATGCGGATCGACGAAACCGACTTGCGCCTCGCGGTCACAGCGAAGCGCAACGCGGTCGCCGCGGCGCGCGCTGTTGTCGTTCAGACCGACGCCGACGAGCGGCGATACGCCAACCTGATGAACGACGGATGGACTTCAAAGCAGCGCTACGAGCAGGCGAAGGCCGCGTCGGACACCGCCAAGGCGCAGCTTGCCGCGGCCGAAGCCGAGGCAGGCGTCGCCGAGAACCAGGCGACCTATTCCGTTCTGGTCGCGGATGCGGACGGGACGGTCACCCAGACGCTCGGCGAGCCGGGACAAGTGGTTGCCGCCGGCCAAGCGGTCGTTCGACTGGCGCAGTCCGGTCCTCGCGAAGCCGTGGTCGCGCTTCCCGAAACCATGCGGCCGGCGATCGGCTCGCTCGCCGAGGCGAGCCTGTATGGCAGCGATGGGCGCCGCTTTACCGCGCATCTGCGCCAGCTATCGGATTCCGCCGATCCCCAGACCCGCACCTATGAGGCCCGCTACGTGCTCGATGGTGACGCCGCAGCGGCGCCGCTTGGTGCGACCGTCACCATTCGGCTTACAAGCCAGGATCATCAGCCGGAAGTCCAGGTGCCGCTGGGCGCCGTGCTCGATGACGGCAGAACGACGGGCGTTTGGGTCTTCGACAGCGCGACCTCGACCGTGCGCCTGCAGCCCGTCAAGCTGCTTCGTGTGACCAGCGAGACAGCCGTTATCTCGGGATCGAAGTCCGGTGACCAGATTGTTTCTCTCGGCGCTCATCTCCTGCATGAGGGTGCTCGCGTCAGGACTGGCTCGGAAAGCGGGAGCAAGTCGTGAGCTTCAATCTCTCCGCCCTCGCCGTTCGCGAACGGGCCGTCACCCTGTTCTTCATCCTGCTGCTGGCGGCCGCGGGCGCCTACGCCTTCTTCATGCTCGGGCGGGCCGAGGACCCGTCCTTCACCATCAAGACCCTGACGGTCACCACCGTATGGCCGGGCGCGACGGCGCGCGAGATGCAGGACCAGGTCGCCGAACCCCTGGAGAAGCGGATTCAGGAGCTGACCTGGTACGACCGGGTGGAGACGACGACGCGGCCGGGTTATGCCTACATGACGGTGACGCTGAAGGACAGCACGCCGCCGTCCAGCGTGCAGGAGGAGTTCTACCAGGCCCGCAAGAAGCTCGGGGACGAAGCGCGCAAGCTGCCGTCCGGAGTGCTCGGCCCCTTCGTCAACGACGAATATTCGGACGTGAGCTTCGGACTCTACGCACTCAAGGCCAAGGGCATGCCGATGCGCGAGCTCGCAAGGCAAGCCGAGACCATTCGCCAGGATCTCCTGCACGTGCCCGGCGTCAAGAAGATCAACATCCTCGGTGAACGTCCCGAACAGATCTTCGTCGAGTTCTCCTATGCCAAGCTGGCAACTCTCGGTGTGTCGGCAACGGATATCGTTGCCGCCCTGCAGCGACAGAATACGGTGACGCCAGCCGGTTCGATCGATACCAAGGGGCCGCAGGTCTTCATCCGGGTCGACGGCGCTTATGATAGCGTCCAGGCGATCGCCGATACCCCGATCGTCGCTGCCGGGCGGACGCTGAAGCTGTCCGACATTGCTGAGGTCCGCCGCGGATACGAGGATCCACCCACCTACATCATCCGGCACCAGGGCGAGCCTACCATCATGCTCGCGGCGGTGATGCAGGAGGGCTGGAATGGCCTCGCGCTCGGCAAGGCGCTGGAGGAGAGGTCTGCGGCTATCGCTCGGACACTGCCGCTCGGGATGAGCCTCGCCAAGGTCAGCGATCAAGCCGTCAACATCACCTCGGCGGTCGACGAGTTCATGATGAAGTTTGCGATGGCGCTGGGCGTGGTGCTGCTGGTGAGCCTGCTCAGCCTCGGCTGGCGTGTCGGCATCGTCGTTGCGGCTGCCGTGCCCCTGACGCTCGCCGTCGTGTTCCTGATCATGCTGGAGACCGGCCGGTTCTTCGACCGCATCACGCTCGGCGCTTTGATCCTGGCGCTCGGTCTTCTCGTCGACGACGCCATCATCGCGATCGAGGTGATGGTGGTGAAGATGGAAGAAGGCATGGACCGCATCTCGGCGGCGGCCTATGCGTGGAGCCACACCGCGGCGCCGATGCTGTCTGGAACGCTCGTGACAATCGCGGGCTTCCTGCCGGTGGGATTCGCGCGCTCGACCGCCGGCGAATACGCTGGCAACATCTTCTGGGTCGTGGGATTCGCCCTCATCGTCTCCTGGATCGTCGCGGTGATCTTCACGCCCTATCTTGGCGTCAAGATGCTGCCCGCGATCAAGCCGGTCGAAGGCGGTCACCACGCGATCTACGGCACGCCCAACTATCAGCGCCTGCGAGGGCTGATCACCTTCGCGGTCCGCCACAAATTCCTGACCTGCAGCATCGTCGCCGTCGCCTTCGCGCTTTCCGTCGTCGGCATGGCTGGCGTCAAGCAGCAGTTCTTCCCGACCTCCGACCGCCCGGAAGTGCTGGTGGAGGTTCGCCTGCCGGAAGGCACCAGCATCGAGACGACGACGGGCACCGTCGAGAAGCTCGAGGGCTGGCTGCACGATCAACCCGAGGCCAAGATCATCACGAGCTATGTCGGTCAGGGCGCGCCGCGCTTCTTCTTCGCGATGGCGCCGGAGCTGCCAGATCCGGCCTTCGCCAAGATCGTCGTCCTGACGCCGGATGCGGAGGCGCGCGAGGCTTTGAAGCATCGACTCCGACAATCGGTATCACAGGGCCTCGCACCTGAGGCCAATGTGCGCGTCACCCAGCTTGTGTTCGGACCCTATACGCCGTTCCCGGTGGAGTTTCGTGTGATGGGGCCCGATCCCGCGCAATTGTACGCCATCTCTCAGAAGGCTCTCGAAATCATGCGTGGCGTTCCCGATGTACGACAGGCAAATCGGGATTGGGGCAACCGCACGCCCGTGCTCCGCTTCATCCCGGATCAGGATCGGCTGAACCTCATCGGCCTGTCGCCGGCCGAGGTGGGCCGTCAACTCCAGTTCCTGCTCACCGGCATCGCCGTGACCCAGGTTCGCGAGGACATCCGCAATGTCCCCATCGTGGCGCGCAGTGCTGGTGGCGAGCGGCTGGACCCGGCGCGTCTGGCGGATTTCTCGCTGATGAGCCGGGACGGCCGTTCGATTCCGCTCGACCAGGTCGGCCATTCGGAAATCCGACTTGAAGAGCCGATCCTCAAGCGCCGCGATCGCACCCCCGTCGTCACGATACGCTCGGACATCAATGAGGCGACCCAGCCTCCGGAGGTCTCCAAGGAGATCAAGGCAGCCCTGCAGCCCCTGATCGCCTCCCTTCCGGCCGGCTATCGTATCGAGCTGGGCGGATCGATCGAGGAGGCAACCAAGGCCAACGACGCGCTCGCGACGATCTTCCCCGCCATGATTGCCGCCATGTTGATCGTCGTCATGCTGCAGGTTCGATCGTTCTCGACGATGGCGATGGTCGTCCTGACTGGACCGCTCGGCCTCGTCGGCGTCGTGCCGGCATTGCTCCTCTTCAACCAGCCCTTCGGGTTCAACGCGATTCTGGGCCTGATTGGACTGGCGGGCATCTTGATGCGCAACACTCTGATCTTGACCGAACAGATCAAGGAGAACCTTGCCGCCGGCCTTGACGACTATCACGCCGTCATCGAGGCCACGGTGCAACGCACGAGACCCGTGATCCTCACCGCGCTTGCTGCCGTGCTGGCCTTCATCCCGCTCACGCATTCCGTGTTCTGGGGGTCGATGGCTTACACACTGATCGGCGGCACGGCCGTCGGCACGGTTCTGATCCTGCTGTTTCTGCCCGCGCTCTATGCCGCCTGGTTCCGGATCAAGTCGACCGCAGATGACATGCATGAGGCCTCGCGCGAGAAGCCGGAATTGCAAGCGGCATTGGCTGCCGAGTAAGGCTCCATTGATCCCATGGAGGATCGTCCGGTCCGAACGGAAAAAGGATCCGACGAGGCTCACGCTCGCATCCGGGAAACGGATGAAGAGCGCTTGCGGCCGCGTCGGTCACCAGTCGGTCACCACATGGCGTCGGTAGCGGACATTGCCGCCGTTGCCAATTGATCAATCAAATTTAACTCGAATTTTAGCTAACTCGCCAACAAGCATTAGGGTTACTTCCTCGATCTCTAAGCGAATTATTGTCCGCTTTACCACCCGCCTCTAACACGAGGACGGCGGCCAACGCACGCGCCTCATTCTAGGCCAATAAGTGCGGCCCGCTCCACGCGGAGGTGGCACGATGCGCAACGAGACGATCGCTATTCACGCCGGCTACGAGCCTGAAGCCACCACGCACGCAGTGGCCGTGCCGATCTACCAGACCGCGGCCTACGCCTTCGACAGCGCCGATCATGGCGCCGCCCTGTTCAATCTGGAGACCGAAGGCTTTCGCTACAGCCGCATCGCCAATCCGACCAGCGCAGTCCTGGAGAAGCGCATCGCACAGCTCGAAGGCGGCGTCGGCGCGCTCGCGGTCGCGACCGGGCAGGCAGCGCTGCATTTCGCCTTCGTCAACGTCGCCGACCACGGCGGCAACATCGTCTCCGTGCCGCAGCTCTACGGCACCACGCATACGCTGCTCTCCCACATCCTGCCGCGCCAGGGCATCATCGGCCGTTTCGCCGAGAGCGACAAGCCCGAGGCGGTCGAGAAGCTGATCGACGAGAACACCCGCGCCGTGTTCGCCGAGACCATCGGCAATCCCGCCGGCAATGTCTGCGACGTCGAGGCGCTGGCGAAGGTCGCGCACGCGCATGGCGTGCCGCTGATCGTCGACAACACCGTCGCCACCCCGATCCTCTTCAAGCCGTTCGACTATGGGGCCGATATCGCGGTGCATTCGCTGACCAAGTTCTTGGGCGGTCACGGCACCACGCTCGGCGGCGCCATCGTCGATTCCGGAAACTTTCCCTGGGCCGAGCACGCCGATCGCTTCCCGGCCTACAACAAGCCCGACGCCTCCTATCACGGCCTGGTCTATGCCGAGCGCTTCGGCAAGACCGCCTATATCGAGCGCGCGCGCAGCGTCTATCAGCGCACCATGGGCTCGGTGCTGTCGCCGTTCAACGCCTTCCTGCTGCTTCAGGGCATCGAGACCGTGGCGCTGCGCATGGAGCGCCATGTCGAGAACGCCCGCAAGGTCGCCGAATTCCTGCGCGGCGATCCGCGCGTGGCCTGGGTCAACTACACCGGCTTTTCGGACAGCCCCTATTATCCCCTCGTGCAGAAGTACCTGAACGGCAACGCCTCCTCGCTATTCACCTTCGGCATCAAGGGCGGCATGGAGGCCGGCAAGACGTTTTACGATGCGCTGAATCTGATCACGCGCCTCGTCAATATCGGCGATGCCAAGTCGCTCGCCTGCCATCCGGCATCGACCACCCATCGCCAGATGTCGGCGGAGCAGCAGCGCGTCGCCGGCGTGCTGCCGGAGACGATCCGTCTGTCGATCGGCATCGAGCATGTCTCTGATATCATCGAGGACATCGACCAGGCGCTGGAAAAGGCTTGCCCGTCGGCGCGCCGCGAGGCCGCGGAGTAGGCGGCGCCGGCCATGACGATCTTGATCGACAAGAATCAGGTCATCGCGGGCCCGACGCTGGTGCCGGCCGCGCACGATCTCGCGCGCGATGCTGGCGCCGAGCTCACCATCGGCCTTGTCAACAACATGCCGGATGCCGCGTTGAAGGCGACCGAGCGGCAGTTCATGAAGCTGCTTCAGGCCGCGGCGGGCTCGCGCCGTATCCGCTTCCACTGCTTCTCGCTTCCCAGCGTGAAGCGGTCGCCGGAAGCCAAGTGGCACGTCGAGAGCGAGTATTCCAACCTTTCCGATCTTGAGCGCGGCAAGTTCGATGGGCTGATCGTGACGGGCGCAGAGCCGATCGCGCCCGAGCTCGACGGGGAGCCGTACTGGCGCGACCTCACGAACCTGATCGACTGGGCCAAGGTCAACACGCGTTCGACGATCTGGTCGTGCCTTGCCGCGCATGCCGCGGTGCTGCACCTCGACAATATTGAACGGCGGCGGCTGCCGGCCAAATGTCACGGCATTTTCGATTGCGGCGTCGTGACGGACGATCTGCTGACCCGCTCTGCGCCCGCGCCGCTCAAGGTCTCGCATTCACGTCTGAACGAGATCGCCGAGAGCGACCTCGTGCACGCCGGTTATCAGGTGCTGACACGCTCACAGGAGGCTGGCGTCGACGTCTTCATTCGCCAATACGCCAGCCGCTTCGTGTTCTTCCAGGGTCACCCCGAATATGACGCGCTGTCGCTGCAGCGCGAATATCTGCGTGATATCGGCCGCTACCTCGCGCGGGAGCGGGAGACCTATCCGCGCCTGCCGGTGAGCTATTTTGACGCAGCGACGGAAGAGAAGCTGGCGCGCTTCGAGAGGAAGGCGGCGCACCAGCGCCATCCGGCGCTCAGCAACGAGCTGCCCGCGCTGAACCTGCGCGCCGATATCGGCGCCGGCGACGCGGCGGCGGTGCTCTTCCGCAATTGGCTGCGCTATCTCGGCGCGGACGCCGACGCGTCGATCGGTGCGCTAGCCGAAGCGGTCTTGGTTCGGCGTTAGGATTACCCGAGCGTTAGGCTTGCCTCGACCTGCGCACGAATGTTTGGGTAGAGCAAGAAGGCATCACAGGAAACGCAGTCGTGTGGTCGGCACTCCAGGGACGCGTGAGCAATCGGTTGGCCCGGCATTTCCGCGCCGCGCCGCACCGGCTGGCCGCGCATGCGGCGATGGTGAGCTTCACGTTCGACGATGCCCCCGATAGCGCCGCGGGCGAGGGCGCCGAGCTACTGGAGCGGCATGGCGGCCGCGGCACCTATTACCTCGCCGGCAGCCTGATCGGTCGGCCGTCGGAGCATTGGCATGGCCTCTCGGATGATGCGATCGTCCGGCTTCACCGCGCCGGGCACGAGATCGCCTGCCACACCTTCTCGCATCAGAGCTCGGCGACGCTCGACGAAGCCGCCATGGCGCGCGAGATCGAACGAAACCGCAGCCATCTCCGCGGCATCGATGCTTCGATCACGCTGGAGAATTTCGCCTATCCCTATGGCATCGCCTCGGTGTGGCGCAAGCCGCAGCTGACAAAAGCCTTCCGTTCCGCGCGCGGCATTCTTCCCGGCGTCAACAGCGGCGTCATCGACCTCCAATTCCTGCGCGCCTCGCCCTTGGTCGATTGCGAGATCGACGAGGCCGGGGTCGATCGCTATTTCGACGCGGCGGTCGCGAGCGGCGGCTGGCTGATCTTCTACGGCCACGACGTCACCGAAAGGCCGAGCCCCTATGGCTGCACGCCGCATCTGATGCGTCATGCGCTCGAGGCGGCCGGCAGACGCAATATGCCCATCGTGACCGTCGCAGAAGCGCTGCGACGGATCGGGGCGTAGCCTCTTCACCTCTCCCCGCTTGCGGGCAGAGGTCGGATTGCATCGAAGATGCAATCCGGGTGAGGGGGTACAGGTCCAGCGGCGGTCTCATGTGTGGAGAGAAGCCCCTCACCCCAACCTTCTCCCCGTAAGAACGGGGAGAGAGGGATGAAGCAGCGTTGCCTCGCCCTCCAAACAGTCTTGCCACAGCCACACCAGCATGCGACTGGCCTTGTGACGAATCCCACGGCCTGATCTGCTCCGCCCATGTCCGCTCCCTCCAACGCCCCACTGCCTGCGCCGGCCAACGGCCGCGACGCGCTGTCGGTGCTGCATTCGGTGTTCGGCCTGCCGGGATTCCGCGGCGCGCAGGGCGAGATCATCCGCCACGTCACAGACGGCGGCAATTGCCTGGTCTTGATGCCGACCGGCGGCGGCAAGTCGCTGTGCTATCAGCTTCCATCCTTGCTGCGCGAAGGTTGCGGCATCGTGGTTTCGCCGTTGATCGCCCTGATGCGCGACCAGGTCGCCGGCCTGATCGAAGCCGGTGTCAATGCCGCCGCGCTGAACTCGTCGCTGACGCCGCAGGAGGCGTCCGACATCGAGCGCCGCCTGCTCGCCGGCGATCTCGACCTGCTCTATGTCGCGCCGGAACGGCTGGTCACGCCGCGCTGCCTGTCGCTGCTGGCGCAGGCGAAAGTGGCGCTGTTCGCGATCGACGAGGCGCATTGCGTCTCGCAATGGGGCCACGATTTCCGGCCCGAATATGTCGGCCTTTCCGTCATCGCCGAGCGCTTTCCCGACGCGCCGCGGATCGCGCTGACCGCGACCGCCGACGAGCTGACGCGCAAGGAGATCGTCGAGCGGCTTCAGCTGACGGGCGCGCCGCAGTTCGTCTCCAGCTTCGACCGGCCCAACATCCGCTACGAGATCGTCGACAAGCGCAATGCGGTGTCGCAGCTGAAGGAATTCATCCGCGAGCGCCACACGGGCGATGCCGGCGTGGTCTATTGCCTGTCGCGCAACCGCGTCGAGGAGGTCGCCACCGCGCTTGCCGAGGCCGGCATTGCGGCGCTGCCCTACCACGCCGGGCTCGACGGGGCGGTGCGCTCGCGCAACCAGGATCGCTTCCTCAACGAGGACGGCATCGTTATCGTCGCGACCATCGCCTTCGGCATGGGCATCGACAAGCCCGACGTGCGCTTCGTCGCCCATCTCGACCTGCCCAAGAGCATCGAGGCCTATTACCAGGAGACCGGACGCGCCGGCCGTGACGGCAAGCCGTCGGCGGCGTGGATGACCTACGGCCTCTCCGACATCGTGCAGCAGCGCCGCATGATCGACGAATCGGCCGGATCGGAGGATTTCAAGCGGGTCTCGATCGGCAAGCTCGATGCGCTGGTCAGCCTCGCCGAGACGCCGCATTGCCGACGCCGGCGCCTGCTCGCCTATTTCGGCGAGATCGTGATGGGCGAGAGCTGCGGCAATTGCGACAATTGCCTGACGCCGCCGAAGATGCGCGACGGCAAGGTGCTGGCACAGAAGCTGCTGTCCTGCGTCTATCGCACCGGGCAGCGTTTCGGCACCATGCATTTGATCGACGTGCTGGTCGGACGCCTGACCGAGAAGGTCACACAGTTCGGTCACGACAAGCTGTCGGTGTTCGGCATCGGCCGCGAGCTCAACGAGAAGCAGTGGCGCACGGTGCTGCGGCAATTGGTGGCGATGGGCCATTTGCGCAGCGACAGCGAAGCCTACGGCGCGCTCAAGCTGACGGAGTCTTCGCGCGGCGTGCTGCGCGGCGAGACCGAGGTCTGGCTGCGCGAGGAGGCGCCCGGCACGCGGGTTCGCGCCAGCCGCGCCAAGTCACGCCGCGGCGACCTCGCGCCGGCAGCGAGCGCGGCGCAAGGCGACGTCGATCCCGAACTGCGCGCGCGCTTGCGCGCCTGGCGCTCAGAGGTCGCGCGCGAACGCGGCGTGCCGGCCTATGTGGTGCTGCACGATGCCACCATCGACGGCATCGTCCGAGCTTGGCCGACGACGCTGGACGAGCTGCGCAACGTGCCGGGGATCGGCGACAAGAAGCTCGAGCACTACGGCGACGAGCTGCTGCAGATCGTGAGGACGAGGTAGGGCGCAGTCGTCATCCCGGACAAGCGCGCCTCAAGCGCGCGCCGATCCGGGATCCACAACCACAGGGAGAAGTTTGCTGCGGCAGGCCGGCAACCACGAGTTTTCGCCAAACGCCTCCCTGTGGTTATGGTCCCGGGCTCGCGACTTCGTCGCGCTCCGGGACGACAACAGAGTATGACGCGCGAGCGCTACGCTCTCACTCACCCGTTCCTGAACGCATACGCGTACCCGTTCAGGGCCGGCGCGCCGCCGAGATGGGCGTAGAGGATCTTCGCGCCCTTCTCGAAATAGCCCTTCTTCGCGAGATCGATCAGGCCCTGCATCGACTTGCCCTCGTAGACTGGGTCGGTGATCATGCCTTCGAGGCGCGCGGTGAGGCGGATCGCCTCCTTGGTCTCCTCTGACGGAACGCCATAGGCGGGATAGGCGTAGTCCTCGATCAGCACGACGTCGTCAGTGACGAGGTCCTTGCCGAGCTCGACGAGCTTTGCCGTGTTCTGCGCGATCTCGAGCACCTGGGCCTTGGTCTGGGCGGGCGTGAAGGAGGCATCGATGCCGATCACCTTTCGCGCACGGCCGTCAGCCGCAAACCCGACCAGCATGCCAGCATGGGTGGAGCCGGTGACGGTGCAGACGACGATGTAGTCGAACTTGAAGCCGAGCTCGGCTTCCTGCTTGCGCACCTCCTCGGCAAAACCGACATAGCCGAGGCCGCCAAACTTATGCACGGAGGCACCGGCGGGAATGGCGTAGGGCTTGCCGCCCGCGGCCTTCACTTCCTCGATCGCCTGCTCCCAGCTCTTGCGGATGCCGATGTCGAAGCCGTCGTCGACCAGGCGCACGTCGGCGCCCATGATGCGCGAGAGCATGATGTTGCCGACGCGGTCATAGACGGCGTCCTCGTGCGGCACCCAGGCTTCCTGCACCAGGCGGCATTTCATGCCGAGCTTGGCCGCAACGGCCGCGATCATGCGGGTGTGGTTCGATTGCACGCCGCCGATCGAGACCAGCGTATCGGCATTGGAGGCGATCGCATCGGGGATAATGTATTCGAGCTTGCGCAGCTTGTTGCCGCCATAGGCGAGGCCGGAATTGCAGTCCTCGCGCTTGGCATAGACCTCGACTTGGCCGCCGAGATGTTTTGACAAGCGCTCCAGCTTCTCGATGGGCGTCGGGCCGAAGGTCAAAGGATAGCGCGGAAATTTGTCCAGCTTCATGGGTCATCCCGATTGGCGTTGGTGTTGGCGGCTCCCTAGCATTGCATCGGAAAAATGTGCTCTCGAATATTGCGGCCATGTTGCACGACTTCTTGCGTAAGTTGCGATAATTGCTAACATTCCTTCCAGAATAGCACCTATCTGCGGAAGCTTCTTTCATGGCTGCCCGGCTCGACCGCACCGACCTCAAGATATTGAGATTGCTTCAGAATAACGGCCGGCTCAGCAACGCCGAGCTGGCCGAAACGGTCGCGATCAGCCCCGCCACCTGCCACCGCCGCACCCAGCGCCTGGTCGAGGACGGCTTCATCGCCAATGTCCGCGCCATGGTCGCGCCGAAGAAGGTGGGCAAGGGCACGCTGGTGATGGTCGGGGTCGTGCTCGACCGCTCGACGCCGGAGAGCTTTGCCACCTTCGAGCAGGCCGTTGCAAAGCTGAAGTTCGTGCTCGACTGCCATCTCGTCGCCGGCGATTTCGATTACTTCCTCAAGATCCGCGTCGGCGACATGGAGGATTTCAACCGCATCCACGGCGAGCAGCTGATCGCGCTCCCAGGCGTGCGCCAGACCCGGACCTTCTTCGTGATGAAGGAAGTCGTCGACAACGCGCCGCTGGAATTTTAGGCGCAGCTCTTGATGCGCTATCCGCATCATGAGAGATTCGCCCGATGCAGACATTCCCCTTCCGCCAGCACAACCCGGCCGGGCCGGCTTATCGGCGCGGCTGGGTCGACGAGGCCGTGGCCGCGATCGAGGCCGACCAGTGCCGCACCGCCGACACGCATCTGATCCGGCTGATCGTGCCGGCGCTATCGGGCATCGACATCTATCTGAAGGATGAGTCCACGCATCCGACCGGCAGCCTGAAGCACCGCCTCGCGCGCTCGCTGTTTTTGTATGCGCTCTGCAACGGCCACATCCGCGAAGGCACGCCCGTCATCGAGGCTTCGTCGGGATCAACCGCGGTGTCGGAGGCCTATTTCGCAGAGATGATCGGCGTGCCCTTCTACGCCGTGATGCCGCGCACGACCTCGGCGGAGAAGATCGCTGCGATCGAGCATTATGGCGGCAATTGCCATTTGATCGACGACGGCCGCGCGCTCTATGCGGAAGCCGCCGCACTCGCCGCCCGGCTGGACGGCCACTACATGGACCAGTTCACCTTTGCCGAGCGGGCAACCGACTGGCGCGGCAACAACAACATCGCCGAGTCCATCTTCACGCAGTTGCAGGGCGAGCCGCGTCCGCTGCCGGACTGGATCGTGATGGGCGCCGGCACCGGCGGCACGTCGGCCACGATCGGACGCTATCTGCGCTATCGGCAATATCCGACGCGGCTGTGCGTCGCCGATGTCGAGCACTCCGCTTTCTTCGATTGCTTCCGCATGCAGGACCGCTCCCGTGTCTGCGACCGCCCGTCGCTGATCGAGGGCGTCGGTCGCCCCCGCTGCGAGCCGTCCTTCGTGCCCGGCGTGGTCGATCGCATGATGAAGATCCCGGATGCGGCGACGATCGCGGCGATGAACGTGCTGTCGCGACGGCTGCGCCGCCCGGTCGGCGGCTCCACCGGCACCAACTTCCTGGCGCTGTGCCGGCTCGCCTCGGAGATGCGCCAGGCGAACGTCACGGGATCGTTGGTGACGCTGATCTGCGATTCCGGCGAGCGCTACCGGCAGACCTATTACGAGCCCGCTTGGCTCGCCGCGCGCGGCCTCGATCCGGCGCCGTTCGAGGCGGCGCTGTCGTCGTTCCTCGCCACAGGTGAGCCACTGGCGCTGGACGTCGACGACGTGGTCAATCCTCAAAGCCTGCAAAACCCCACGGCGTCATAGCCGAGATCTGCCTGGCATCTGCGAAATCGCACGGTCGTCACGGCAACTTCACTTGCCTTGCGCAGGCATGCAGGTGACGGTTGCGTCTTCTCAACGAGGAGACCCTACCGTGCGCCTTCCCATTCTCGATCCGAAAGAGCTGACCGACGAACAGAAGCCGCTCTATGACGACATGCGGGCCGGCATGCAGGACCACTTCAAGGGTTTTGTGAACATGCGCGAGGACGGCGCGCTGCTCGGGCCCTGGAATCCCTGGATCCGCGAGCCGCGCTTCGGCAAGCCGGTGTGGGAGCTGGTCAAGGCGATCGCGTCGAATCCGCTGCTGCCCGCGGCCGTGCGCGAGGTCGCGATCCTCGTCACCGGCTCGCATTTCCGCTCCGGTTACGAGCTCTACGCGCATGTGCTGGTTGCCGAGCAGCGTGGCCTCTCCGACGAGAAGCTCGCGACCATCGTCGCCGGCCAGCGGCCGGTGGACCTCACCAAGCAGGAAGCCATCGCCTACGACATGGCTTCGGCCCTGGTCAGCGGCGGCGTGCTGCCGGAGCTGACCTGGCGTGCGGCCGTAAAGGAATTCGGCGAGCACGGCGCGGCCGAGCTGTCCTATCTCGTCGGCGTCTACTGCATGGTCTCGGTCACGCTCAACACCTTCGACGTGCCAGTGCCCGAGTAGACGCAGCTGCTTTCCGTCACTCCGCCGCCTTGTTTGCAGGGGGCGGGGGCATCCAGGCGATGCAGCGATTGCGACCCTCGGCCTTGGCCTGGTAGAGCGCATGGTCGGCCGCGCCCATCAGCGCATCGATGCCGGACATGCTGACGGTCGCCTCCGCGATGCCGATGCTCACGGTGAGACCGAACTGAAGCTTGTCGGCAAAGACCGGCGTGCTCATCACGCGCTTGCGGATGCGCTCGGCCACCGTCCTAGCCCGGGACAGGCTGGTTTCCGGCAGCAGCACGGCAAACTCTTCGCCGCCGAGACGGCCGACGATGTCCGATTTGCGCTTGCCGTCGAGGCAGGCGGTCGCAACGGCCTTGATTGCTGCGTCGCCCACGGCATGACCGTAGCGATCGTTGACCGACTTGAAGTGATCGATGTCGAGCATCAACACCGAGACGGAGCGATAGTAGCGCTGAAAGCGGCTCCATTCCGCATCGAGGTTGTTCAGAAAATGGCGGCGATTGTGGAGGCCGGTGAGCGGATCGGTGGTGGCGAGCTTCTCCAGCATTGCGGCTTTTTGCGTCAGATCGGTGATATCGACATAGGTCAGCATGCGACCGCCATTCGACATCGTGGTGCAATGAGCCCTGATGCGGCGTCCGTCCGGCGTCTGTAGGTCGCGCACGTGATCGCCGGCCTTGACCTCCTCGACGCGCCGCGCCGGAAACTTCGCGAGCTCGCTGCTCGGAAGATTGGGCGCGCTGGCGCGATGCAGACGTCGGACCAGCGAGGAGTAGGTCGGCCGGCTCGCCGCCTCGTCTTCGCTGACCTCCCAGAACCGTCGCATCCGCCGGTTCATGAAGGTGGCGTGTAGGTCCGCATCGAGCAGCAGGACTCCCATCCTGAACGTTCTCCAAGGCATCCCGCAGCCGCTTCAACTCGTCGGAGGTGCGCACGATGTCGGTGACGGGCGTGTAGGTCAGCATGCGGCCACCGTCGGGCAGCGGTGTGACTTGGACGCGCACGACCTCGCCATTGGTCCGGCGCACGTCGATTGGGGTTGGATCGCCCGACTCGATCACACGGACGCGCTCCGCGATCAGTGCATCGAGGTCCGGGTCCGGCACCTCATAGGCCCCGATGTCGCGCCCGTGATGGAGCAGGGTGAGAATGGATG
The DNA here is from genome assembly GCF_044909005.1 of Bradyrhizobium sp. USDA 223. Taxonomy (NCBI): domain Bacteria; kingdom Pseudomonadati; phylum Pseudomonadota; class Alphaproteobacteria; order Hyphomicrobiales; family Nitrobacteraceae; genus Bradyrhizobium; species Bradyrhizobium sp. USDA 223. Next base: position 6,168,062 of record NZ_JBIYDR010000001.1, on the reverse strand, counting down.
GATTACTGTCCGCCACCTCGTCGGGCAGGTGCCACATCTGTCGAAACGACCGGTTGATGAGGCGTGCCCTGAGATGGGAATCGAGCAGCACGATGCCGGTCGGTACATGATCGAGCGCGGCGCGCAGCGCCAGCATCTGGCTGCGCATCAACGCGTCAGACGAGCGTTCCCGCTCCTCGCCGGCTGCTGGCTCGATGCTGTTCGGCTGTTCGAAGGCGACGCCGGCCTGCCGATCCGATCGCCAGATCACGCGGCAGGTCAGGATCTCGCGCCCCGCGAGCCGGAGCTGGAAGCGCTCGGGTACGCCGAGGCTACTCTCCATCTCGAGCGTCGCGGCCTCCTCGGTGAGCCGGCGTACCACGCAATCGATCGACGACTGGCCGAAATTGAAGAAGATCTTCCCAGCAAGGAACGTCCGTTCCGAAACCAAGCGGGACATTCGCAGCCTCCAAAGCGAACACGACCGAAAAGCCGGGGTAGTTTCGCGCAAGCTTCTTTGCGGCGGTGTAACGCAATCGATGTTTCGGAATGAGAATTAATGATCGGTTGACGAGCGATGCGGAACGTTGTCCCGGCCGTCGATTGCAGCGCCGCGCTTGACCGAAAGTTCCCAATAAATCAATCAGTTGCGCACCGCGTAGAGCGGCGTGCGCAGTGTCAGCTGGTACGACGGCTTCGGCATCCAGGCGATCTGCGCGGTGATGCCGAACAGGCGGTTGTCGTTGTCGTCCATGCGATCGAGGTCGAGCCGCAGGACCGGCTGGGTGAAGGATTCCGCCAGCGTCCGGCCCGCGAGCTGGGCGCCGCCGAACGACTGCATGCCGAGGCGCCCGGTGAACTTCCAGTTGCTCGGCCATTGATAGTAGCCGCCGGCATAGAGGATCGTGTTCGGCCGGATCGTGGCGAACGGGCTGGCGATGGTGACGGTGGTGTATTGCAGGCCGGCGAGCCAGCCCCGTGTCTCGTCCTCGTCGACCGCGTAGTCGAATTCCACGATGTTGTTGAAGGAATTCGTCATGCCCTGCTCGTTGGGCACCGACTGCGTCAGGGTCGATTGCAGCGTGATGGTCGGGATCTTCCCGCCATTCTGCTGGTAGAGATCGGCCTGCACGCCGATGTTCCAGCTCGTGATGTCGAAGGACGACCAGCCGCCGCCGATATCCGTCGTCGTGCCGGATACGCCGCCGTAGAGTGACACGCGGTCGCTGACGTCGACGGTCAGCGGCAGGTCGATCGCAATCGATTTCGCGGCCGGCAGTCCATTCGGCAGCGACGTGCCTCGTTGCGCCGCCAGGGCTTGGAACGCGGCTGACAGCGAGGTGTTGCCGAAGCCGAGCGCGAGCGTGCCTGCGGGGATCGTCGCATAGATGGTGCGGAGATCGAGATAGATGTTCGGGACGGTCGGCTTTGCGGGCTCGTCCTCCTCATCGTCGGCGGCGAGGGCACCGCCTGCCGGGATCGCCAGACACAGCAATCCCGCTGCGGCAGCGCGCAATGCCGGACGACGGGATTGGCTGCGAAGAGTCACGTGACGATCCGATGCGGGGCGATTGAGGGCGAAACACTTGCTAGATGGAACGTGATCGCTCGCTTGGTCAAGCGTCATCCGCAAGCGATGGACGGCGTGGATGTGTGCGGTTACCCTGCCATGATCGCACTGATGCGCTCGCCCGCCACAGTGCTGGCCGAAGAATGGAGGAGACAGCCATGAACACGTCACGCCGCATCCTGCTCACCGGTCTGGCGGGGCTCGCCGTTGTTCCGACCGCTGCGGCGGCTGCACCCGCGGCCGCGTCCGGCGAAGTGACGGTCGCGGAGGAGCGCTTCGCACGCACGATTGCGGCGGCGCATGCGCCCGACCTCGCCTGCGCATGGCAGGCGGAGCGTTATGCAGACGCGCACTGGCCGGAATATGTCGCGGCAGCGCGCGCGGTGATCGGCGCGCGCGTGTGATTGAGCGCTGTCACCTCTTCACCGCCCGCCGCACCTGCTCGCCGATCTGCGACAGCACGAGCTGTGCCTTTGGCAGGATTGCGCCCATGGCGTGGAAATTGTGGACCATGCCATCGTGGCAGATATGCTCGACCGCCACCCCCGCGGCGAGCAGCTTGCGGGCATAGGCATTGCCCTCGTCGCGCATCGGGTCGTACTCGGCGGTGTGGATGATCGCGGTCGGCAGACCCGTGAGACGTGTCGCGCGCAAGGGGGAGATGCGGGGGTCGGCGGTATCGATGCCATCAGGCAGATAATCGGAAAGATCGGCTTCGATCGTGGCGCGATCGATCAGATGGCCCTCGGCAAAGGCCTCGCGCGAAGGCGAGGTCTCCTCGAAATCCAGCACCGGGCAGATCAGGCACTGCGCGGCGATGGCGAGGCCGGCGGTCTGCGCCGCATTCTGGCACACGATCGCCGCGAGTGTGGCGCCGGCGGAATCGCCGCCGACCACAAGGCGGTCCGCGTCGATGCCGAGCGATGCCGCCTCGCGCGCTACCCATTCGGTGGCGGCGATCGCGTCGTCGACCGCGGCGGGGAATCTGTGCTCCGGCGCGAGCCGGTAATCGACCGACACGAGGCGGCAGCCGGTGGCATGCGCCAGCGCCGCGGCGATGCGCTCATGCGTGGCAATGCTGCCGGCGACGAGCCCGCCGCCATGAAAGAACACGAAGCCAGGTGCGGGCGCTTCAGTGCCTGCCGGCGTGTAGAGGCGATAAGGCAGCTCGCCGCCGGGACCGGGCAGCTTGCCGTCGGATGTCGTCACATCCGGCGCCTCGGCCCGGGCGAACTGCATCAGTTTTGCCAGCGATTGCCGCCGCACCTCCACACTCGGCCGGCTCCGCGCCTGCGGCGCAGCCGCAGCCATCATGGTCAACAAACGCTTTGCGAGCGGATCGAGCGGCATCGATCTTTCCCTCCTCTCATAGAAGTGAGGGTAACTCACGAAATGTCCGCAGCAAATCGTTTAGAAATTGGGACAATAGTGCCGGATCGTTCGAAAGGAGGCCGGTCATGGCCGAGATCAAGAAGCCCATCGACTATTCGCCGAGCTGGACCTTTTTCGAGGGCAAATGGCACGAGGGCAACGTGCCGATCATGGGGCCGCGCACGCATGCGGCCTGGCTCGGCTCGATCGTGTTCGACGGCGCTCGCGCTTTCGAGGGCGTTGCGCCCGATCTCGATCGTCACGTCGCCCGCGCCAATCAATCTGCGATCAGTTTCGGCCTGAAGGCGGTGGTCGATACCGACACCTGGCTGACGCTCGCGAACGAAGGCATCGCGCGCTTTGCCGGAAATGCCGAGCTCTATATCCGTCCGATGTATTGGGCGCAGAACGGAAGCGGCGGCGGCGTGCTGTTCGACCCCGAGACCACCAATTGGTGCCTGTGCATCTACGAAGCGCCGATGCCAAAACCCGTCGGCAACGCCATCACCCTGTCGCCGTTTCGCAGGCCGACGGCTGAATGCGCGCCGGTCGAAGCCAAGGCCGCCTGCCTCTACCCGAACAATTCGCGCGCGCTCGCCGAAGCTGCGTCGCGCGGCTTCCAGAACGCGCTGATGCTCGACATGCTCGGCAACGTCGCCGAGTTCGGCAATTCCAACGTGTTCATGGCCAGGGACGGCGTGGTGTTCACGCCGGTGCCGAACGGCACCTTCCTCAACGGCATCACGCGCCAGCGCGTCATCAGCCTGCTTCGCGCCGACGGCGTCACCGTGGTCGAGAAGACGCTGCGCTACGCCGATTTCCTGACCGCCGACGAGATCTTTTCGACCGGCAATTTCGCCAAGGTCGCACCCGTGATCCGCATCGACGAGCGCGAGCTGAAGCCGGGCCCGTTCTACGCCAAGGCGCGCAAGCTCTACTGGGACTTTGCGCATGCCGTGAAGATGGCGGCTTGATTGGGAGTCTCCGTCGTCATGCCCGGGCTTGTCCCGCCTGCGCGGCCGAAGCCGCTACGGCGCGGCGAAGGCCCGGGCATCCACGTTCTTCGCGTCGCGCTTCAAGACGTGGATGGCCGGGTCAAGCCCGGCCATGACGAGAACTATTTCTGCCGCCGAAACTGGCTGAACTGAAACGCCTGCGTCGAATCCCACGGCGTGTGGTGCGTCTCGCTGCGCGTCTCGATCAGTTCAAATTCCGGCCCGAGCTCCGCCGCAAGGCTCGCGCTGTCGTGGCGCTGCACCGGCAGGCCGCTGCATTTCTCGGGACCATCGGGTGCAAACGTCGCGATGATGACGTGGCCGCCAGGCTTGACCGCCGACCGCAGGCGCTGCACGTAAGCCGCCCTGTCGCGCGGGTCAGTCAGGAAGTGAAACGCTGCGCGATCGTGCCAGACATCGTAGGTCCTGGCCGGACGCCATGTGGTGGCATCGGCAACGATCCAGTCGACCGTCGAAGCGGCCTGACCGATGCGCTTCTTCGCGGCCTCGAGTGCATTGGCAGAAAGATCCAGCACGGCGATGTCGCGATAGCCGTCCTGCAACAGCGCATCGACGAGGCGCGATGCGCCGCTGCCGACATCGATGATGGCCGTGTCGCGATCGGAGCCGGCTGCGCGAATCATCGCGAGCGAGGTCGCGGGGGTATCCTGATGCCAGCTGACCTCGGCCTCGCCCTTGGTGGCGTAGACATGGTCCCAATGCGTGCTTCGGTCAGACATGGCTCGCCCTCCCGCGTACAGGGGCCGGCGCGAATGAAAGACTATTCGTCCTTCTTCGACATCCGCTCGAGGCGCTCCTGCATTTCCTTCATCTGCTGGCGCAGCTCGTCGATGTTGCTGTCCTTTGGCGCCTCGGCATTCGCATCGGGCTCCGGCTCGGGCGTGGCCGCCGGACGAGGCGCTGCGAACGGCTTGAACATCGAGAAGGTCTGCTGGAACAGCTCCATGTTGCGGCGGACTTGCTCCTCCAACGGAGCAAAAGGAGTGCCGGACAGCGTATTGGCGATCTGCTTGCGGAACTTCTCCTGCTCCTGGGTCAGGGTCGCGATCGATTGCTCCAGATATTTCGGCACCACCATCTGCATGCTGTCGCCATAGAAGCGGATCAGCTGGCGAAGGAAGGTGGTCGGCAACAGGTTCTGGCCGGCCTTGTTCTCCTGCTCGAAGATGATCTGGGCGAGCACGGAGCGGGTGATGTCGTCGCCGGTCTTGGCGTCATAGACCAGGAAGTCTTCGCCGTCCTTGACCATCGCGGCGAGGTCTTCGAGCGTCACATAGGTGCTCGTTCCGGTGTTATAGAGCCGGCGGTTCGCGTATTTCTTGATTGTGGTGGGTTGGTCTGATTTCGCCATGGGCTCTCACTTGCAAACGCGGAGAACGGGAACCTGTCGGGCAATGCCGCAGGGCGGGAAGAGTACGCAACGCAACAAAATAAGCATTTTCAAAGGGCTCACGCTACCGTTTTGTGCGGCACGGTTAATTGCAGAGCAAAATCCTGCTTGCGAAAACGCCAAGAACGCTATTTTGAATGCGCTGCGGTATGAATTCGGGCCCCGGCCGATTGACATGCCTCAACGACGTTAACAGGATGGCTGACGAGACTGGCGATCGCTTTCCAGCCCCGCCTGCCCCTTCACAAGAACCTCAAGCCCCAGGAGATGCCCATGTCAGACGATGTCGTCATCGTCAGCGCCGCCCGCACCCCGGTCGGAAGCTTCAACGGAGCGTTCGCGACCCTTCCCGCCCATGACCTTGGCGCCGTCGCCATCAAGGCCGCGCTGGAGCGCGCTGGCATCGAGCCCGGCCGGGTCTCCGAAGTGATCATGGGTCAGATCCTGACCGCCGCCCAGGGCCAGAACCCGGCCCGCCAGGCGTCGATCGGCGCTGGCATTCCGGTGGAGAGCCCGGCTTGGGGCGTCAATCAGCTTTGCGGCTCGGGCCTGCGCACGGTTGCGCTCGGCTACCAGGCGCTGCTCAACGGCGATTCCGAGATCGTGGTCGCCGGCGGGCAGGAATCGATGAGCATGGCCCCGCACGCCCAGCATCTGCGCGGCGGCGTGAAGATGGGCGGCCTCGAGCTGGTCGACACCATGATCAAGGACGGCCTGTGGGATGCCTTCAACGGCTACCACATGGGCAACACCGCCGAGAACGTCGCGCGGCAATGGCAGATCACCCGCGCCCAGCAGGACGAGTTCGCCGTGGCCTCGCAGCAGAAGGCCGAGGCGGCGCAGAAGGCCGGCAGGTTCAACGACGAGATCGTCCCCGTCACCATCAAGACCCGCAAGGGCGACGTCGTCGTCAGCGCCGACGAATATCCGCGCCACGGCGCCACGCTCGACGCGATGGCCAAGCTCAAGCCCGCTTTCGAGAAGGATGGCACGGTAACCGCGGGCTCGGCCTCGGGCATCAACGACGGCGCTGCCGCCGTGGTGCTGATGACCGCCAAGCAGGCCGCCAAGGAAGGCAAGAAGCCGCTGGCGCGGATCGTGTCCTGGGCGCAGGCCGGCGTCGATCCGAAGATCATGGGCTCGGGCCCGATCCCGGCCTCGCGCGCCGCGCTGAAGAAGGCCGGCTGGAGCGTCGGCGATCTCGATTTGATCGAGGCCAACGAAGCCTTCGCGGCACAGGCCTGCGCGGTCAACAAGGACCTCGGCTGGGATACCTCCAAGGTCAACGTCAACGGCGGTGCGATCGCGATCGGCCATCCGGTTGGCGCGTCCGGCGCACGCGTGCTGGTGACGCTGCTGCACGAAATGCAGAAGCGCGATTCGAAGAAGGGCTTGGCCACGCTGTGCATCGGCGGCGGCATGGGCATCGCCATGTGTGTGGCGCGCGACTGATCTTACGCGCAGCTGACGGGTGCGCCGCACACGTCAGCGCGTGCGTTGCACGCGACTAAAAAGGCAGCGGTTGCAAATCAAATATTCTTCGCAACCCGACAAGCCTCGACTAAAGAAAAACGCCCGGCTCGATGCCGGGCGTTTTGTTCTTGATGTCCGTCAAACCAACCGCATAATCCGTAGCTAAAAAGCGATCACGTCAGAAAAGTCCGAAGCGTCCAAGGAAGAGGGAAGGAATACGACATGGCACGTGTTGCATTGGTGACGGGTGGTACGCGGGGCATCGGTGCTGCGATCAGCAAGGCGCTGAAGGCCGCCGGCTACAAGGTTGCGGCGAGCTATGCCGGCAACGACGCGGCCGCGGAGAAATTCAAGGCCGAGACCGGCATTGCGGTTTACAAGTGGGACGTCAGTAGTTTCGAGGCCTGCGCCGAGGGCGTGAAGAAGGTCGAGGCCGAGGTCGGCCCGGTCGACGTGCTGGTCAACAATGCCGGCATCACCAGGGACGGTGCCTTCCACAAGATGTCGCTTGAGCAGTGGAACGCCGTCATCAACACCAATCTCGGCTCGCTGTTCAACATGTCGCGCCAGGTGATCGAAGGCATGCGCGGGCGCAAGTTCGGACGCATCATCAACATTTCCTCGATCAACGGCCAGAAGGGGCAGTTCGGACAGGTCAACTACTCCGCAGCGAAAGCCGGCGAGATCGGCTTCACCAAGGCCCTGGCGCTGGAGAACGCCAAGGGCGGCGTCACCGTGAACGCGATCTGCCCCGGTTACATCAATACCGAGATGGTGCAGGCAGTGCCGAAGGACGTGCTGGAGAAGGCGATCCTGCCGCTGATTCCGATCGGCCGTCTCGGCGAGCCCGAAGAGATCGCGCGTGCTGTCCTCTTCCTCGCCGCGGATGAAGCCGGCGCCATCACCGGCTCGACGCTGTCGGTCAACGGCGGCCAGTACATGGTGTGATGCGATCGCATCACGCCGGCTGATATTGTCCACATCGTCATGCCCGGGCTTGTCCCGGGCATCCACGGCCTTACAACAGCCGTCGCCACGGAAGAACGTGGATGGCCGGGACAAGCCCGGCCATGACGGAAACATTGGGCCAATGACTCCCCGCACTGCCACGCTGATCGGTCTGACCGCGATTCTGATGTGGTCGCTGCTGTCGGTGATGACGGTGGCGACCGGAAAGATCCCGGCGTTTCAGCTCGCTGCCATGACCTTCGCGATTGGCGGTGTCGTCGGCCTGCTCACCTGGATTGGGCGGAGCGAGGCGGCGAGAAGCTTGCGGCAGCCGCTCGCCGTCTGGATCGTCGGCGTCGGCGGCCTGTTCGGCTATCACGCGCTGTATTTCCTCGCGCTGCGCTTCGCCCCGCCGGCCGAAGCCGGACTTCTGAATTACCTATGGCCGCTCTTGATCGTGCTGTTCTCGTCCTTCCTGCCGGGCGAGCGGCTGGCAGCGCATCACATCATCGGCGCCGTGCTCGGCCTCGTCGGCACGGTGCTGCTGTTCGCCGGCAATACCAGCGGTTTTGCGCCTGGAGCTGTGCCGGGTCTCATCGCGGCCTTCATCGCGGCGTTCGTCTGGGCGACCTATTCGGTGCTGTCGCGCCGGTTGAAAGCCGTGCCGACCGATGCGGTCGCGGGCTTCTGTCTTGCCACGGCAATATTGGCCGCGCTGATGCACGGCCTGCTTGAAACCACGGTCTGGCCGGAGACCACGGTGCAATGGCTCTCGGTCATCGCGCTCGGCATCGGCCCGGTCGGTGCCGCGTTCTACGCCTGGGACATCGGCATGAAGCGCGGCGACATCCGTGTGCTCGGCGCCGCCTCCTACGCGACGCCATTGCTCTCGACGGGATTCCTCATCGCTGCCGGTTTCGCCAAGGCCAGCGCCAACATCGCATTTGCTGCGATCCTCATTGCCGGGGGCGGCCTGATCGCGGCCAAGGACATGGTGCTGCGGAAGCGATGATTGGAGCGGAGCTACGGCTCCCAGCCGGGCGGCGCGAGCTCGAAGCCCGCGAACTCGAATGCGGGTGCCACGGTGCAGCCGACCAGCGTCCACTCGCCGGTGGTTTCCGCCATCTGCCAGGCCAGCGCAGGCACAATCGCCTGCGGCCGCTCACCGCCGCCGAGGTCGGCGCCGAGCCGCACTTCGTGCTGCGAGCAGCCGTCATGGGCGATGCGCAGCGTCAAGGGGCTGCCGGAATAATAGTGCCACGTCTCCACCGCATCGACGCGATGCCAGTGCGAACGCTCGCCGCGCGCGAGCAGGAAGTAGATCAGCGTCGAGCGCGAACGCCCGTTGGCGTCCGTGCTCTGGTCGCGAAACGTCTCGCGATAATACCCGCCTTCCGGATGCGGGCGGAGTTCGAGGCGTGCGATGATCTCGGCTGCGGTCGGCATCGATCCTCGTCGGGATGTTTGCTTCAGGACTTGTGCGTCAGGATTTATTCTTGCGCTCGCGCAGTTCGCCGAACACCGCAGCGGGATCCGCGCCCTTCATGTGCAGCTTGGCCGCGACCGCCGGCTCATCGGCGCGCAGGAACACGTTGGCGCGCTTCTCCTCGCCGAGCAGCGAGGGAATGGTCGGCTTGTTCTCGGCGCGCAGCTTTGTCACCTCCGCGGCTCGCGCCTGAAGGGCCGCGTTGTCCGGCTCGATGGTGAGCGCGAACTTGACGTTGGACGCCGTGTATTCGTGGCCGCAATAGAGCTTGAAGTCGTCGGGCAGGGCGCGCAGCTTCAGCAGGGAATCCCACATCATCGGATAGGTGCCCTCGAACACGCGGCCGCAGCCGATCGAGAACAGCGTGTCGGCGGCGAACACCGTCTTCTCATTGTCGAACACGTAGGAGATGTGGTCGAGCGTGTGGCCGGGCGTCTCCACGACACGCGCCAGCAGATTGCCGATCTTGACCACGTCGGCATTGGCGACGCGCTGGTCGACGTTGGCGATTTTCGTGGTCTTGTCGTGAGGCGCGACGACGCGGCAATTGTATTTCTGCTTGAGCTCGGCGACCCCGCCGACATGATCACCATGATGATGGGTGATCAGGATGTCGGTGAGCTGCCAGCCCTCGCGCTCCAGGGCCTTGAGGATCGGGCCGGCCTCCGGTGCGTCGATCGAGGCCGTCGCTTTGGTTTCCACATCGTGGATCAGATAACCGAAATTGTCGTTTAAACAGTTGAAAGTACGAATTTCGGCGGCCATGTCATCTCCATCGCGCTCAGCCCCGCCAGACAAATATGGCGTTAACGTTGCGCAGGCAATGCAATATTCCGCGCGCAGCGGCGCCCTGGCGCATGTTACATTGCGGTCATGACCATCGACGTCGTCGACCTCCGCGAGTTCTATTCCCGCCGCCTCGGCATCGTGGCGCGGCAAATGATCAATCGCGGCATCAGGGAGCGCTGGCCCAGCGCCGAGGGCCAGCGCGTGCTCGGCGTCGGCTATCCCACACCCTATCTGGGGTTGTTCCGCGAGGACGCCGAGCGCTGCCTCGCCTTCATGCCGGCGGCGCAGGGTGTCCTGAAATGGCCGACGGGACGGCCCGCGCTGGCCTCGCTGGTGGATGAGTTCTCGCTGCCGCTTCCCGACGCGGCGGTCGACCGCATTCTCCTGGTGCACGCGCTGGAGATGTCGGACGATCCGGCCGCGTTGCTGCGCGAGGTGTGGCGCGTGCTGTCGCCCTCCGGGCGCGTCATCGCCGTGATCCCGAACCGGCGTGGGGTGTGGACCCGCACCGACAGCACGCCATTCGGCCATGGCCGGCCCTATTCGCGCTCGCAGATCACCGAGCTGCTGCGCCAGACCTGGTTCACGCCGACCGCCTGGGGGGAGGCGCTGTTCATGCCGCCCTATGCCGGCGGCTGGGTGTTGAAATCGGCCCAGATGTGGGAACGTGCCGGTGCGGCGCTGTCGCTGCCTTTTGCTGGCGTCCACATCGTGGAGGCGACCAAGCAGGTCTACCGCGCGATCCCCGCCAAGCGCGAGCGGGCGCGGCTGATTCCCTCGCTCGCCAAGCCCGTGCTGGTGCCATCCTCGACGACGGTGACGCGCAGTTAGCTTCACCTCTCCGTTCGGGAGAGGTGGGTCTGTGCCCGGCCAACGCACAGTGTCAAAAACAAATCGTCCCGGCGAGGCCGGGACGATTCGAGTCGGAAAGTCAGAAGAGCTTACTCGCCCGGGGCGACTTCGTCGCTGGAAGCAACCGGAGCGGCTTCACGCTCCGGGCGCGGGCCATGCGGCCGGCGCCGCCGGCGCGGATAGCGCTCGCCGCCACCGCCGCCCTCGAAGCCGCCCTGATTGCCGTTCACCTGCGGCTGCGCGCCGGTGATGAAGGAGGGCAGGCGGTCGACGCCGCCATCGGCGATGACAGGCTGCGGCTGGTTGGCGGGTTGCGGCTGATATTGCGGCTGCGGACGGTGATCGCGTTCGCGGTGCTCGCGCGGCTGCTGATTGTCGCGCTGATAGGGCGGCTGGTTGTCGCGCGGCTGGTGATCACGCTGGTGATGATCGCGTTGGCCGTCGCGGTCGCGCACGAAGGGCTGCGGCTGGGGCTGCGGGACGAAGCCGGGCTCCTGGCCGAAGGCCGAGAAATTCTCACCGTCGTCCTCGCCCTCGTCGCTGCTGGCGATGGGCTCATCGCCGCGCGGCTGCTGGTTCTGACGGAACTGTTCCTGAGCCGCGGCGATCAGGCGGAAATAATGCTCGGCGTGCTGGTAGTAGTTCTCGGCTGCAACGGGATCGCCGGAGGAGCGCGCGTCACGTGCAAGCTGGAGATACTTTTCGGCGATGTGCGAAGCGGTGCCGCGAATCTTGATGTCGGGTCCGTTGGATTCGTAGACCCGGGTCATCGGGTTCTGGCCGCGCCGGTTGTTGTTGTTATTGTTGTTGCGGTTGCGCATCCGCTGCTTGTTTTGACCGTTTCTCATGTCCTGCCTTTAATTCCAGCCCTAAAGGTTGCACGCATTACTGATTGCTAGGAGTGACCTGGTGACAGTGGCTCACATGTCTTGCGCGCACCGCGCAAAAGCGGATCCAACCCTGCCGATGTTCGTCGACCGTCGCGTTCAACAAAGACGCGTTCCCCACCCGCCAGCATCCATTGCCAGCGAACCCATTCATTTCGCCTGCCGAAACAAGCCCAGCTTTCTTGCGTAAGTGTTCAAGCGCAATATCAGGCTTTCGTTCACTTTGCGGTCGGAGAGAGCAGCGCAGCTCCACTGGCCATCGCGCTCAACAGGACCTGCGGCTTGGAACCTTCAATCAGTAAAGCTCTCGCCCGAGAGCCCGGCTTTCGCCCGTAGGTCTACGGGGCCGGCACCGATGTGTTGACCGGAACGTAGTCGTTCCCACGGGATATTCCAAGTGGTTTTTGTAGGCCAATCCGGCTTTTATGGGGGCATTTTTCGGGCCGAAACGGCCCGCGGAATGCCCGCCAAGTCGGCCTTGGGTGACCTGTCCAGCGATAACGCGGCGGCCCTCATCAAGGTTTCAATATTTTGGGCCTGGCCCTGTCCGGCCTCGACGACCAGGGCGCCGCCGGGGGCGAGCCGCTCGCTCGCCTGCGGGATCAGGGCGCGATAGGCGTCGTATCCGTCATTGCCGCCGTCGAGCGCCAGATGCGGGTCGTGCTCGCGCACCTCGATGCTCAATTTCGGAATTTCAGCCGAGGGAATATAGGGCGGATTCGAGACGATGAGGTCGAACGGGCCACCGAGCGCCGCTGCGTAGGAGCAGGCGACGAAGGCGGCGCGGTCGGCGAGTCCCAGCGCCGCTGCATTGTCCCTGGCGGTCATGAGCGCGTTCTGGCTGAGATCGGTACCGACGCCGAACGCATCGGGGATTTCGTGCAACAGCGCGAGCAGGATCGCGCCCGAGCCGGTGCCGATGTCGGCGATACGCGGCGGGTGAGGTGCCTGCCGCTCGCGGAGAATCTCGAGCGCAAGCTCGACCACGGTCTCGGTATCTGGGCGCGGCACCAGGGTTGCTTCCGACAGGCGGAACGGCAGGCCCCAGAATTCGCGCGTCCCGAGAATGCGCGACACCGGCTCGCCGGCGATGCGGCGCTGCGCATGTTGCGCGAGCCGCGATGCTTCGGCCGCGGTCAGGAGACGGGCCGCCTGCGTGACCAGGCCGGTGAGGTCGAGGCCGAGTGCCGCACTGATCAGGATGCGCGCGTCGAGCTCGGCTTCGTCGAGCCGTGCCGATCTCAGTTGCGCAGCCAGCGCCCGCCGCGCGCTCTCGATGGATTGTCCGGTGAAGGGGTTGCTCACGCCTCAGGCCGCCGCGCCTTGCGCAGCGAGCTGTGCGGCCTGGTGCTCCGTAGTCAGTGCGTCGATCAGTTCGCCAAGCGCTTCACCCGCGATCACCTGCGGCAGCTTGTAGAGCGTGAGGTTGATGCGATGATCGGTGACGCGTCCTTGCGGAAAATTGTAGGTGCGGATTCGCTCGGAGCGGTCGCCGGAGCCGACCTTCTCCTTGCGCTCGGCCGAGCGCGCCGCCTCGACGCGTTGCCGCTCGGCGTCATAGATGCGCGAGCGCAGGATGTTCATGGCGGAGGCGCGATTCTTGTGCTGCGAGCGGCTGTCCTGCATCATCACCACGATGCCGGTCGGGATGTGGGTGATGCGGATCGCCGATTCCGTCTTGTTGACGTGCTGGCCACCGGCGCCCCCTGCGCGCATGGTCTCGATGCGCAGGTCGTCATTCTTGATGTCGACGTCGACGTCCTCGACCTCGGGCAGCACGGCGACCGTCGCTGCGGAGGTGTGAATGCGTCCCTGCGTCTCGGTGTCGGGCACGCGCTGGACGCGGTGCACGCCGGATTCGAATTTCAGCTTGGAGAATGCGCCGCGGCCCTGGATCTCGGCGATGATTTCCTTGTAGCCGCCGACGGTGCCTTCACTGGCGGAGATCACCTCGACCTTCCAGCCCTGCAAGCTGGCGAAGCGCTCGTACATCCGGAACAGGTCGCCGGCGAACAGCGAAGCCTCGTCGCCGCCGGTGCCGGCGCGGATTTCCAGCATGACGTTGCGGTCGTCCATGGCGTCCTTGGGCAGGAGCGCGACGCGGATCTTCTGGACCAGTTCCTCGATTTTCGGCGCGAGCTCGTCGCGTTCGGCTTCCGCCATGCCGCGCATCTCGGCATCGGTGGCGGGATCGGCGATCAGCGCCTCGGTGTCGGCGAGCTCCCTGACGGCGGCGCGATAGGCCTTCACCGCCTCGATCAGCGGCGTGAGCTCGGCGAGCTCCCGCGTGATCTGCACGTAGCGCTCGGAGGCGAGCTGTCCAAGCGATTCGGCCTCGAGCGAGGCGTGATGCGCGAGCAGGACGTCCAGTTTGGCTTCGGGGAGTGACGACATCGGTTCAGTCTCAAAGGGCGGAAGGAGGCGAGGGCGGCGCAAGCGGACGACAGGCCCGCTACAACGCGAGGCCCTCGGCCTCGGCAAATTCCATCAGCTTCTGCCGGATCGAGACGCTGCCTGCCGGAGCATCCACCAGAGGATTGAGCATCGCTTCCGCCTTCTTGGCGTCGAGGTCGAGCACCATCGCCTTGACCGGGCCGAGCGCGGTCGCCGAGAGCGAGAGCGAGCGGTAGCCCAGCGCAATCAGCGCCAGTGCGCCGATCGGCTTGGAAGCCATCTCACCGCACAGCGAGAGCGACTTCTGCGCCGCGTGCGCCTTGCGTGCGATGTCGCGCAAGGCGCGCAGGATCGGTGCCGACATGGTGTCGAAGCGCTCGGAGACCTTGGCGTTGCCGCGGTCGACCGCGAACAGGAACTGGAACAGATCGTTGGAGCCGACCGAGATGAAATCGACCTTCTTCAAGAGCTCGTCGAGCTGGTAGAGCAGCGCGGGCACCTCGACCATGGTGCCGATGTCGATTCGTTCAGGCAGCGTGTGGCCGTGCTGGCGGAGGTATGTCAGCTCGCGCTCGACCAGCGCCTTGGCCGAGTCGAATTCGGCGACCTCCGAGATCATCGGGAACATGATGCGCAGCGCGCGGCCGCCGCCGGCCCGCAGCAGCGCGCGGATCTGGCCGCGCAACAAGCCGGGGCGATCGAGCCCGAGCCGGATCGCGCGCCAGCCGAGCGCGGGATTTTCCTCGATCACCGCTTCCATATAGGGCAGCGCCTTGTCGCCGCCGATGTCGAGCGTGCGGAAGGTGACGGGCTTAGGTCCGGCGGCATCGAGCACGGTGCGATAGAGCGCGAGCTGGTCGCTGGTGCGCGGCAGGCTCTGACCGACCATGAATTGCAGCTCGGTGCGGAACAGGCCGATGCCGGCGCTGCCGGTGTCCTCGATATGCGGCAGGTCGATCGCAAGACCTGCGTTGATCATCAGCTCGACCTTCTGGCCGTCCCTGGTGACGCAGGGCCGGTCGCGCAGCGCCAGGTACTGCGCCTGGCGGCGGGCGCGGAAGCGCACGCGCTCGGCGAAGGCGGCCTCGATCTCCTGCGACGGGCGCACATAGATCGAGCCCGAGGTGCCATCGACGATGATGGCGTCGCCGGGGTCGGCGATTCCAGGCGCGTTCGGCACCTCGCCGACCGCAGGAATGCCCAGCGCCCGCGCCACGATCGAGACGTGCGAGTTGGCGGTGCCTTCCTCCAGCACGATGCCGCGCAGGCGCTTGCGGTCATAGTCGAGCAGCGCCGCCGGGCCCATCGCGCGGGCGATGACGATGGCGTTGTCGGGCAGCTGCTCGCGCGAGGGCGCATGATCCTGGCCGACCAGCTGCCGCATCAGGCGGTAGCCGAGGTCTTCCAGGTCGTGCAGCCGGTCGCGCAAATAGGGGTCGGTTGAGCGCAGCATGCGTGCGCGGGTGTCGGACTGGACACGCTCGACCGCGGCTTCCGCGGTGAGGCCGGT
This sequence comes from Bradyrhizobium sp. USDA 223, assembly GCF_044909005.1. Classification (NCBI taxonomy): domain Bacteria; kingdom Pseudomonadati; phylum Pseudomonadota; class Alphaproteobacteria; order Hyphomicrobiales; family Nitrobacteraceae; genus Bradyrhizobium; species Bradyrhizobium sp. USDA 223. Next base: position 6,152,397 of record NZ_JBIYDR010000001.1, on the reverse strand, counting down.
CGCGACCGCCTCGTGCAGCTTGTGCGACCAGCCCTGGTCGTTGGCGAACATGCGGTAGGCTTCCAGCACCTCACGGTGCTCGCCGCCTTCGGCGACGTCGCCGCGCTCCAGCATGCGGTCGAGATCGGCGCGCAGCTTGGCGAGGGCGGTGTCGAGCCGCTTGATCTCCTTCGGCAGGTCTTCGGCGATGTAATCCTTGATGACGACGCGCGGCTCGTGCAGCACGACATGGCCGAGCGCGATGCCCTCCGACAGGATGGCGCCGACTTTCTGCGCCGAATGGCGCGCCGCCGGCTCCTGACCCGGCTGCGCCAGCGCGGAGAGTTCGCCGGAGGCGATCAGTTCGGCCAGCACCATCGCGGTGGTCTGGAGCGCCTCGAGCTCCTCCTCGACATAATTGCGCTTGGCGCGGTTCTGCACCACCAGCACGCCGAGCGTGTTGCCGGCGCGCAGGATCGGCACGCCGAGGAAGGAATGGTAGATTTCTTCGCCGGTCTCGGGCCGGAACGAGAAGGCCGGGTGGCTCTGCGCGTCGCTCAAATTGAGCGGCGTCGCCTCGCTGGCGACGAGGCCGACCAGGCCCTCATGGGCGCTCAGCACGGTGTGGTGCACCGCCTCGCGGTTGAGACCTTCGGTGGCGTAGAGCTCGAGCGTGTTGTCGATGCGCAGCACATAGACCGAGCACACCTCGGCCACCATGTTGGCGGCGATCAGCACCACGATCTTGTCCAGCCGCTCCTGGGCCGAGACCTGCTCCGCCATGGTCTCGCGGAGCCGTCTCAACAAGACGCGGGGACCTCCCGACGCGCTCCGCATGAACCGTCAATCTCCTCCATCGGCCGGGCCCGGCGATATCGGCCGGCGGCTGGACCAAAATTCCAGAAAAACAATCAAATTGTTTGTCCGGCGCAGGCACAAGCCCAAATCCACGGGAGATTGAGCGCTCGTACCGAATCAGCGCCGCCTGAACTGGGACACAGTCTGCGGCAGCCCACCCTGTCCGCCGTATAGCGAATTGAGGCTTGTTTTGCCAAGCAAAACGCCTGCCAAACGCGAAGGTGTGTACACCTTCGCGTTTGCTGCGACCGCTAAGAGAAAATTAGCCTTTTAGCGCTGTCCGGAAAAGTGCGAAGCGGTTTTCCGGAAAGACCATCAGGTCTGATCGAGACCGTAGAGCGTGTGCAAGGTGCGCACCGCAAGCTCGGTATAGGCGGTGTCGATCAAGACCGAAAATTTGATCTCGGAGGTTGTAATGGCCCGAATGTTGATGTTCCGCCCGGCGAGCGCCGAGAACGCCTGGGCGGCGACGCCCGCATGGCTGCGCATGCCGCTGCCGATCACCGAGATCTTGGCGACATCGGTGGCGGTATCGAGCCGCGCATAGCCGATCTTGGCCTTGGCCGCGGTAATCGTATCCTTGGCGCGGGTGAAGTCCGCGGCCGGCACGGTGAAGGTGAGGTCGGTGGTTTTGCCGTCCTCGGACACATTCTGCACGATCATGTCGACGTTGATATTGGCATCAGCCAGCGGGCCGAAGATCGAGGCCGCAACGCCGGGCTTGTCCTCGATCTGGCGCACCGAGATCTGAGCCTCGTCCTTGGAGAAGGCGATACCGGTGACGACGTGGCTTTCCATGATCTCCTCCTCGCTGCAGATCAGCGTGCCGGGCGGCTGGTTGGCATGCGGGTCGATATCCTCGGGCTTGTCGAAGCTCGAGCGGACGAAGATCGGCATGTTGTGGACCATGCCGAGTTCCACCGAGCGGACCTGGAGCACCTTGGCGCCCTGCGAGGCCAGTTCCAGCATGTCTTCGAATGCGATCTTGTCGAGCCTCTTGGCCTTCGGCACGATTCGCGGGTCGGTGGTGTAGACGCCGTCGACGTCGGTGTAGATGTCGCAGCGGTCGGCCTTGACGGCGGCGGCGATCGCCACGGCCGAGGTGTCGGAGCCGCCACGGCCGAGCGTGGTGATGCGACCCGTCTCGGGGTTGATGCCCTGGAAGCCGGCGATGACCGCGACCTCCTTTCGGTCCTTGAAGCGCTTGATGATCTCGCTGCCGTCGATGTCCTCGATCCGGGCCGAGGCATGGGCGTCGCTGGTCTTGATCGGGATCTGCCAGCCCTGCCAGGAGCGGGCCTGGATCCCCATGCCCTGGAGCACGATGGCAAGAAGGCCTGAGGTCACCTGTTCGCCCGAGGCGACCACGGCGTCATATTCGCGCGCGTCGTGCATCGGCGAGGCCTCGGTGCACCAGGCGACCAGCTCGTTGGTCTTGCCGGCCATCGCCGAGACGACCACGGCCACTTCGTGGCCGGCATCGACCTCACGTTTCACATGGCGTGCGACGTTGCGGATACGTTCGATGTTGGCGACGGACGTGCCGCCGAATTTCATCACGAGGCGGCTCATGACGACGCGTGCATTCCTTCATAAGGATCAGTATGGTGGCCCGCACTGGACGGGTGCCTCGGGGACACCGACCGCGCGTATACAGAGCGGCGGGGCCGGGGGCAAGCGGGTTCCTGCGGGGGCAGGGCGGGGTAGTGGGTTAAGCTAGATCATGGCGCGTTACATCGACGAGATCCTGCAGCCCGGCGAGCGAGTGCTGTATTCGACCAATGCGCATTGGATCTTCTACTTTCCGGCCATCGTGGCCTGGATCGTGGCGCTCGCCCTGCTCGTCCTGTCGCAGCAGGCGATGGTCGACTGGCTCGTTCTGCTTTGCCTTGGCGCGGCAGGTCTCGTAGCGCTGGCGGCCCTGTATTGGACCGTGAAGGGCTGGTTCCATCGCTTCACCACCGAGACCGACGTCACTAACCTCAGGGTCGTGCACAAGACCGGGTTCATCCAGCGCCGCACCTTCGAGATGCCGCTGGACAAGGTCGAGAGCGTCGATGTCAACCAGACAATTCTTGGACGTATTCTCAACTACGGCGATGTGACCATCAACGGAGTCGGCGAAGGTCGCGAAACCATCCGGACGATCGCCTCGCCGCTCGCCTTCCGTAGTTCGATCACCACGCGGTAGGACCGCGCCCAACCATGAGCATGCAGCAAAATACTTCTCTTTCCGCCCAGCCCGGCTCGAGCGTCGACGTCGCCGAGATCGCGAAATTCTCGAAACTCTCGGCGGAATGGTGGGATCCCAAGGGCAAGATGGCGCCGCTGCACCGGATCAACCCGCTGCGGCTCGGCTATATCCGCGATGCCGCCTGCCGCAAGTTCGAGCGCAACGTGCGCAGCCTCAATTGTCTTGGGTCCTTGCGCGTGCTCGACATCGGCTGCGGCGCCGGCCTGCTCTGCGAGCCGCTGTCGCGCCTCGGAGCGCAGGTCATCGGCATCGATCCCTCCGCGAGCAACATCGCGGCGGCGAAGCTGCATGCCGACAGGAGCCATCTGGCGATCGACTATCGCTGCACCACGGTGGAGGAGATCGACCCGCGCGAGCGCTTCGACATCGTGCTGGCGATGGAGGTGGTCGAGCACGTCATCGACGTCGGCATGTTCCTGAAGCGCTGCGCCGCGATGCTGAAGCCGAACGGTCTGATGGTGGTCTCGACGCTTAACCGCAACTGGAAGAGCTTTGCCCTCGCCATCGTCGGTGCCGAATACGTCCTGCGCTGGCTACCGCGCGGCACGCACGAGTGGAACAAGTTCGTCACGCCCGACGAGCTGACGAAATATCTGCTCGACAACCGTCTCGTCATCACCGAGCAGACCGGCGTCGTCTACTCGCCCTTCGCCGACAAATGGTCTCTGTCGTCCGATATGGACGTGAACTACATGGTGGTCGCGGAAGCGATGGTGTGAACTGCCGCGGGTGAGTGCGAGCCGTTACTCCAGGAACGCTGTCCTTCTGCGTTCGCAGGGACGAATGCGCAAAGTGCCGCACTCGCGGAGGTTCTAACCGGCAGCCCCCGCCCTGCGTCCCGGTGCAGGACCCACATATCTTGCCCTCGGCCGGATCAGCTTGCCGAACTGCAATTGCTCGCTGGCATGCGCGATCCAGCCGACGCTGCGGGCCATCGCGAACAGCGCCAGCTCGCTGCCGGCGGGCAGGCGCAGTGCGTGGACCAGCACGGCGAGCGCGTAGTCGATATTGACGAACTCGCCGGTGGCCTCCGCGATCCGCTCTGGCACTTCCCTGGTGAATTTGCGCGGCGCGCCGGAGCGCGACAGCGCGTTCAGCAGCGACTGCGCGCGGGGGTCGCCGTGCTTGTAGACACCGTGGCCAAAGCCGGCAAAGCGTTCGCCGAGGGCGACGCGCTCGCGCACGACAGGCTCGACGTCGCGGTCGACCAGGGTCTTGACGAGCTGTGAGGCCAGGACGCCGGCGCCGCCATGCTTCGGCCCCTTCAACGCGGCGAGCCCGGCGATGACGGAGTCATAAAGGTTGAGGCCGGTCGAGGCCGCGCAGCGTGCGGTGAAGGTCGACGCATTCAGCTCGTGATCGGCGAGCAGTACCAGCGCGCGGCGGATCAAATCGGGCGCGTGCTTGTTGTCCGCCGCCCAAGCACGCGCGACCTGCTGATGCAGCGGCTCGGCCGAGGCTTCCGCATTGAGCATGGTCGCAACCAGCAGGCGGACGATGCGCGCGCCGACCATGGCGCGGCCATCGGGTGCCCGGGTGAAGGCGCGGGGATCGACGCTCGCGGCCAGTGCGAGCACGGCGATGGCGCGGTCGATCGGTGCCGCCCGGCGCGCGGCCTCCGCGATCACGCGCATTTCCTCGGAGAGTTCCGGTTGATTGTCGGGGGCAAACGGATCGACGTCGGCGACATCCCACAGCAGCGTCGCGGCGTGCTCCAGCGTGTCGTTCTCAGACAGATCGACGCAATTGACGCCGCGATAGATCGCGCCCTCCTCGGTGATGGTCGAGATCTCCGTGTCCATCACCGGCAGATCGGCATCGAAGCTGCGCAGGCCGCGTGGCTCCGGCGACGGCACACGGCGCTCCTTCAGCGCACGAACATCCTCGGCGCGATAGCGGTTCTTTCGCGAGTCCGGCGTCGGCTCGGAGCGGATCAGGCCGCGGCTGACATAGGCGTAGAGGGTGGCCGGGGAGATCGCTAGCTCGGCGGCGGCTTCCCGGGCGGAGAGATACAGCCCATCGGAATTTTTCATATTGATTTATGTAATCAAGATTGATCAACGTGTCGAGAGGCCTGACCTTGTTCTCCGTGAACAGGAGATTTGGGTCATGAACATCCACCTCACCAGCCGCCAGATCGGGCTGGACGGCGTTCCCGCGGCCGAGACCGTGCTGAGCCATGTCGACGGCGAGCGCGGCGAGCTCATCATTGCCGGGGAGCACGTCGGACGGCTCGCCGCACTCTCGAGCTTCGAGGACGTCACCGCCCGGCTCTGGAACGGCGCCCGCAAGACCACCCTCACCGAGGCCAACGTGCGCTCGCACCTGGGCGCGGCGCGCGAGCGCGCCTTCGCGCGGCTGCCGGACCTGCTCCCGGCGGCGCGCGGCATGGGCATCATCGACGGGTTTCGTGCCGCCGTCGCCGGACTTCGCGCCGAGCACGGGCTGGAGCACGAGACGACGATCGTCGGCGCGTTTCCGGTGATCGCGGGCGCGCTGGTCCGGCGCGCCAAGGGGCTGGAGCCGGTCGCGCCCGATCCCGACGTGAGCCATGCCGCCGACACGTTGCGCATGCTGCACGGGCGTTCGCCTGCAACGCGCGAGATCACGGCATTGGACGCCTATCTCGTCACCGCCAGCGACCACGGCATGAACGCCTCCACCTTCGCCGCGCGCGTGGTGGCCTCGACGCAGGCCGACCTGTTCGCGGCCGTCACCGCCGGCTATTGCGCGCTGACCGGTCCGCTGCATGGCGGCGCGCCGGAGCCGGTGCTGGAAATGCTGGACGCGATCGGGTCGCGCGAGCGCATTCAGTCCTGGGTGGATGCGGCGCTGGCGCGCGGCGAGCGCATGATGGGGTTCGGTCACCGCGTCTATCGCGTCCGCGATCCGCGCGCCGACGTGCTCAAGACCGCGGTCGAGGCGCTTGCGTCCAATGGCACCGATTTGCCGTTTGCCGGCGAGGTCGAGGCCTATATCCGCAGCGCCTTGCGCAAGAAGAACCCGGAGCGGCCGCTGGAGACGAACGTCGAGTTCTTCACCGCGATCCTGCTCGATGCGCTAGCGATTCCGCGGCAGGCATTCACGCCGATCTTCGCGGTCGCGCGCAGCGCAGGCTGGACCGCGCATGCCCGCGAGCAGCAGCGGACGGGGCGGTTGATCAGGCCGAGCTCGTCATATGTCGGGGCGATGCCGGAGGCGTAGGGAATGCGTAGCCCGGATGGAGCGAAGCGTAATCCGGGGAAAGTCGTCATTGTGAGAGAAAGGTCCCGGATTACGCTTGCGCTCCATCCGGGCTACGAAAGCGGGGAGGCCCTTACGCCTCGCGCACGACCGTCTTCAGATAATTGTACGCCTTGATGATCTCGATCAGGCGGTCCTCGGTCGAACGGTCGCCGCCATTGGCATCGGGGTGGTGCTGCTTCACCAGCGCCTTGTACTTGGTCTTGACGTCGGCAAGCGTTGCGCTGGGGCCGAGGCCCATGACCTGAAGCGCCTTGCGCTCGGCGTTCATCACCTTGCGCGTCTCGGCCTTGGGCTCCGCTTCGGGGCCCTTGCGCCAGCTGGCGCGGCCGTTGATCTCGGAGAACATGCTGAAAGGATCGGCCGCCATGTCGATCTCTTCCGCACCCTTCTTGCCGCCATTGGCGCCCATCTTCCAGGTCGGGCGGTGACCGGTCAGCGCATCCTTCTGATAGCGCGCAACGGCTTCGGCATTCATGCCGGAAAAGAAATTGTAGTTCTGGTTGTACTCGCGCACGTGGTCGAGGCAGAAGTGCCAGTACTCGCGCTGGTTCTCGCGGCCCTTCGGCGCCCGGTGCGAGCCCTTGTTGGCGCAGCCCGCCCATTCGCAATTGACCGCGGTGTCGCGCGGCTTCACTTCCGGCTGCTTGCCTCGCGGCTTCACCCGGATGGAGTCGAAGAACTTTGATGAATCGATCGGCATGGCTGACTTTGACTACGCAATGCAAAAACCTTCAAGTCTTGACATTGCAATTCGCTAAGCACCCGGTCGCGACGAGCTTGGACGTCCGGGTATTGACGGGATGCGAGCGCGCACCTTAATGGCACACATGGCTATGAAAGACACTATCAGCAACAAGTTGCAGGAAGCTTTCACGCCCGAAAGCCTGCAGGTCGTCGACGAGTCACATTTGCATGAGGGCCACGCCGGCCACCGAGCAGGCGGCGAGACGCACTTCCGTGTGTATATCGTGTCTGCCGCCTTCAAAGGGAAGAGCCGGGTCGACCGTCATCGCATGATAAATTCAGCGCTCGCCGCGGAACTTGCCGGCAGCGTGCACGCGCTGGCGATCAATGCGCAGGCGCCGGGGGAAGGTTGAATTCTCTGACCCTCCCCCTCCAGGGGAGGGTAAGGGAAAAATTAGAACGACGTCCCGGCCCGTCTCGGCTTTGCCTCTTCCAGCTCGGCCTCGCGCGTCACCGGTGAAATACGGAGCGCGGTGATGCGGTTGCGCTCGCGGCGGAGGACGCGGAAGCGGAAACCGTGGAACGTGAAGCTCTGGCCGCGGTCGGGGATCGAGCGCGCCTCGTGAATGACGAGGCCGGCGACCGTGGTTGCCTCTTCATCGGGAAGATGCCAGTCCATGGCGCGGTTGAGATCGCGGATCGGCACCGACCCGTCGACCACGACGGAGCCGTCCGGCTGACGGCGCACGCCGGCCACCACCACGTCATGCTCGTCGGAGATGTCGCCGACGATCTCCTCCAGAATGTCTTCCAGCGTCACGAGGCCTTCGACCTCACCATACTCGTCGACGACGAGTGCGAAATGGGTCTTGCGGCGGCGGAACGCCTTGAGCTGCTGGGATATCGGCCGCATCTCCGGCACGAACCAGGGCGGCAGCATGATGGTGGTGACGTCGATGCGCGACGTGTCGCCCTCCGATGCGCGGATTGCACGCAACAGATCCTTGGCGTGCAGAATGCCGATGATGTTCTCCGACTTGTCCCGCCACAGCGGAATGCGGGTGTATTCGGTGGCCAGCACCTCCCGCACCAGCTCCTCCGGCGGCAGGTCGGCGTTGATCATCACCATAGCCGTGCGGTGGACCATCACGTCAGACACCGTCAGCTCGCCGAGACGGAAGACGTTGTGAATGTACTCGGCCTCGCCGCTCTCGATCTTGCCGTGCACGGCCGATTCCTCAACCAGGCCCTCGATCTCCGAATCCGTCAGGATTTCGTGTTGCGAGAACTCCTGCACCCCCATCAGGCGCAGGATCGCGCCCGACGCCGTGTTGAGACACCAGCTCAGCGGATAGAACACGAGGTAGGAAAAATGCAGCGGATACGCAATCCACTGCGACACCGGCATCGGCTCCCGGATTGCAAGCGTCTTCGGCACCTGCTCGCCGATGACGATGTGCAGCGAAGAGAAGACCAGGAAACCCGCCACGAACGAGGTGAAGTGCAGCGTGGCCTCCGACATTCCGAGCGGGCTGAGGACGGGGCTCAGCAGCGCAGACACGGTCGGCTCACCGATCCAGCCAAGACCGAGCGAGGCCATGGTGATGCCGAGCTGGCAGCAGGCGAGATAGGATTCGATGTTTACCATCATCGTCTGCAGCAGGCGCGCGCCGAAGCGGTTCTGCTCGACCATGGCCTTGACGCGGAAGCCGCGGCTCTTCACCAGCGCAAATTCCGCCGCCACGTAAAACGCGTTGGCGGCGAGCAGGAGGGCCGCAAGCAGCAGATTGATCGAGATCGAACTCATGTTTGCCTCGCGACCGCCCCGGCATTCCCCGCCGTTTCGCGGGCGGCCGATCTGAACGGTCCCGTCATCACTGCGCGAGCTTCTCTTTCAGGAAGTCGCGCACCGGCGCCGGCTCGACGTCCTTTGCGATCACCGCGCGGCCCACGGCCTCCAGCAGGATGAAGGTGAGCTTGCCGCGCTTGACTTTCTTGTCCTGTGCCATCAGGGCCATCAGCGCGTCGGCATCGGCTAGCCCTTCCTGCGCAAAGCCGGCGATGTCCTGCAGGCGTGTCGGCAGGCCTGCCTCGATCAGGTGGCGCTCGATGCGCGCCGCCTCACGCTCGCCGATCATGCCGAGCTTCGCGGAGAACTGCGCCGCCAGCGTCATGCCGATGGCGACGCCCTCGCCGTGGAACAGGCGGTCGGAGAAGCCGGTCACAGCCTCCAGCGCGTGGCCGAAGGTGTGACCGAGATTGAGCAGCGCGCGCTCGCCGGTCTCGCGCTCGTCGCGCGCGACGATTGCGGCCTTGGCCCGGCAGGAGGTCGCGATCGCATGCTCGCGGGCCGATCCGCCCTTGACGATGTCGGCATGGTTCTTCTCCAGCCAGCTGAAGAAGGCCGCGTCGCCCAGCACGCCGTATTTGGCGACCTCGGCATAGCCGGCCCGGAACTGGCGCGGCGACAGCGTGTCGAGCACGGCGGTGTCGGCGATGACGAGCACCGGCTGGTGGAAGGCCCCGAGCAAATTCTTGCCCTGCGGCGAGTTGATGCCGGTCTTGCCGCCGACGGACGAGTCGACCTGCGCCAGCAGCGAAGTCGGCACCTGCACGAAATCGACGCCGCGGCGCAGGATCGCCGCGGCAAAACCGGCGAGATCGCCGACCACGCCGCCGCCGAGCGCGATGACGAGATCGTTGCGCTCGATCTTCGCTGCGATCAGGGCCTCGCTGACCTTTTCGAGCCCGGCATAGGTTTTCGAGATCTCGCCTTCCTCGACGACGATGCGCGAGGTCGGAATACCGCTGGCTGCGAGCGACGCCTCAGTGGGCTCGAGCCAGTATTTCGCGACGGTGCGGTCGGTCACGATGGCCGTGCGGACGCCGGGACGCAGAGCGGCGACACGCTCGCCGAGCGAGCCCAGCACGCCGCGGCCGACGACGATGTCATAGGCGCGGTCACCGAGTGCGACGTCGACCTTGATGGGATCGGAATGTTTCAACGGCGCAGTCATCTTGACGCACTCGCAATGTCGGCAGGCGGTTGGGCTGGCTGTCCGCCGCAGAGACGGGTGTGCAGCGCCTCGATGCATTCCTCGACGATTCTGTCGTGCGGCACGTCGCGCGAGGCAATGGTGAGGTCGGCATTGGCATAGATCGGCTCGCGCTGGGCGAGAAGGCGCGTCACGGTTCCTTCGGGATCGACGGTCTGAAGCAGCGGACGGTCGGCACGGCGCCGCACGCGGCGCATGATGACGTCATGGTCCGCCCTCAGCCAGATCGAGATGGCCTTCGCCGCGATGCGCGCGCGCGTCTCCTCGCGCATGAAAGCGCCGCCACCGGTCGCCAGCACGATCGGCCCGCCCTCGAGCAGCCGCGCGATCACACGGGCCTCGCCGTCGCGGAAATAGGGCTCGCCATGGGTCGCAAAGATCTCCGGGATGGTCATGCCGGCGTGGGCCATCTCGATTTCGGTGTCGGCATCGATGAAGGGCAGCTTGAGCCGGGCCGCGAGGCGCCGGCCGATGGTGGATTTGCCCACCCCCATCATGCCGACGAGCACGATCGAGCGCGCCCCGAGCGCCGACAGGATGTCGGCCTCGGGCGAAGCAGGAAGCGGCAACGCGGCGTCGGACATCGTCTCGCTCGACTGGATCTCGCTCGAACTGCCGCCAGATGCGGCATGGCTTTGGCCACCTATACGACCCCATGGGGGCCCTCGCCAGAGGACTCTTGCCACGAAACGGCGAACATGTTGGATGATTTCATTGGTTAATTTGGCTGCCGCGCCCCGACCCGAGACCCCAGAACGATGCCGAGCCTGTTCCGCTTCCTGACGGTCGTCGCCGTGATCGGCGGCATCGTCTATGGCGTGGTCTTCGCGCTGGCGAACTTCGTCAACCCGAAGCCGCGGGAAATGACGGTGACGATCCCGCCGGACAAGTTTCTCAAGAAATAGGAGCTAGCCTCCCGGGCATGCCCGCCAAACCCTCAGACGCCAAGCTCATCGGCCTGTTCCTCGACATGCTCGCCGCGGAACAGGGCGCCGGCCCCAACACGCTCGATGCCTACCGCCGCGACCTCAGCGATTTCTCGGAATTTCTGGGCCGGGTCGGTCATACATTCGTGGATGCCGAGACCCAGACGCTGCGCGACTATCTCGCCGATCTCGACACCCGCGGCTTCAAATCCACCAGTGTGGCCCGCCGGCTGTCCGCGATGCGGCACCTCTACCGTTTCCTGCTGAACGAGCGCATCCGCGGGGACGATCCCGCCGCGATCCTGTCAGGCCCGAAGCGCGGCCGCGGCCTGCCGAAAGTGCTGTCGATCGCCGACGTCGACCGCATGCTCCGCCGCGCCAAGGAGCTGAGCGAGGCGGGAGATGCCTCGCCGTCGAAACGGCTGCGTGCCTTGCGGCTCTATTGCCTGCTCGAGGTGCTCTACGCCACGGGCCTGCGCGTCTCCGAGCTGGTGGCGCTGCCGCGCTCGGCGGCCAAGCGCGACGCCCGCATGATCGTGGTGCGCGGCAAGGGCAACAAGGAACGGCTGGTGCCGCTCAACGACGCCTCGCGGCAGGCGATGGCGGACTATCTCGCCGCCACGGAAGCGGCAAAGGCCGACGGGAAGAATAGCGTGCCCGCGTCGAAATGGCTGTTCCCCTCGTTCGGCGAGAGCGGACATCTGACGCGCCAGCATTTCGCCCGCGACCTCAAGGAGCTCGCGGTTGCGTCCGGCTTGCAGGCCCGCCTGGTCTCCCCGCACGTGCTGCGCCACGCCTTTGCCAGCCATCTGCTGCACAACGGCGCGGACCTGCGCATTGTGCAGACCCTGCTCGGTCACACCGACATCTCGACGACCCAGATCTATACCCATGTGGTCGAGGAGCGGCTGAAGAGCCTGGTGCGAGACCTGCACCCGCTGGCAGAGAAGTAAACAGGTCTCGTGCCCCGGACGCGGCGCAGCGTGAAACGATGCGACGCAGAGCCGGGGCCCATGCCGAATGGGTCCCGGCTCTGCGCAGCAGCGCCATAGAGGCGCTGCAGCGCGTCCGGGACACGAGAGCTTAGCCAGAACGACGAGGAAACCGCCTTGACTTCGGCCACATCTCCGCGGAAAGAGCCGGGGCCTCACGGCTGATTTGGCCGGCTGCACCAGCACACAGGCCAAATCATTGAAGACGCTACACTTCTTTCCGCAACCCCAACTCGCTTCGCTTCTCGAGCCCCGTCCCCCTATATTGAGTTGATGCAAGACCAGATGCGCAGCTATCTCGACTTCGAAAAGCCCGTCGCCGAGCTCGACTCCAAGGTCGACGAATTGCGCGCGCTCGCCGCCACCGGCACCGACATCAGCGACGAGGTCGGGCGGATCGAGGACAAGGCGGCGCAGGCGCTGGCCGACCTCTATGCGAACCTGACGCCGTGGCAGAAGACGCTGGTGGCGCGGCATCCACAGCGGCCGCATTTCAACGACTTCATCAAGGGCCTGATCACCGAATTCACCCCGCTCGCCGGCGATCGCAAGTTCGGCGAGGACGAGGCGCTGGTCGCCGGCTTCGGCCGTTTCCGCGGTGAGGCGATCTGCGTGATGGGCCAGGAAAAGGGCGATTCCACCGAGAGCCGGATCCGGCACAATTTCGGCATGGCGCGGCCGGAAGGGTATCGCAAATGCGTGCGGCTGATGGAGATGGCCGAGCGGTTCGGCCTGCCGGTGCTGTCGCTCGCCGATTCCGCCGGCGCCTATCCGGGCATCGGCGCCGAGGAGCGGGGACAAGCCGAGGCGATCGCGCGTTCGACCGATGCGTGCCTGGCGCTGACCGTGCCCAACGTCGCGATCATCACCGGCGAGGGCATGTCGGGCGGCGCCATCGCCATCACCACGGCCAACAAGGTCTTGATGCTCGAGCATGCGATCTACAGCGTGATCTCGCCGGAGGCGGCGTCCTCGATCCTCTGGCGCGACGGCACCAAGGCGCAGGAAGCCGCCAACAACATGAAGATCACCGCCCAGGACATGCTCCGCTTCGGCGTGATCGACGCCATCCTGAAGGAGCCGGTCGGCGGCGCCCATCGCGACCCCGCCGCCATGATCGCGACCACCGGCGAGGCCATCGCCAAGGCCTTCGACGAGCTCCGGAACTTTGATGGGGATGCCATCCGCAAGCAGCGGCGGCAGAAATTCCTCGATATCGGCCGCAAACTGGGCTGATTCGCCTCGATTCCGCTCTCGTAGGGTGGGCAAAGCGAAGCGTGCCCACCAATCCCGGCTGTACGAACGGCTCGGGGGCACGGCGCTTCGCGCGCCTTTGCCCACCCTACCAGACCTTTCGAGCAGCCCCCGGTAACCCCGCATTAACCCTTTTTTTGCCCAAATCGGCGATCTGAGTCCCCATCGGCCGAAAGCCCAAGTTCCGTCCCAAGTCGCGTCCATTTAGTCTTCGTTGACCATGCCGCTGGGCCAACGCCCTCGTGATCCCCACTCGGGTTGCGACCACATGACCCAGAGGTTAGAATTTTAATCAATGGCTTCAGGGCATAAGCGCTGGAGCGGGGTCTGACCGGGCCCGTCTCGGCGGGTCGGTTTCCGGTCGGATTGCGTTCCGAAAAGTTGGGGTTCGCGCTTCAATGCCTGGCACGGTGTGGGGTCCATCTTGATTTCTCGTTCGCTTGCTCGCGCGCTCTTGGTCTCGGTTGCGCTGATGACGGCCGGCGGTCTGCTTGCTGGCTGCAACACTGATCAGGTCTCGCTCGCGACCAACGCCAAGGCCAATCAGCCGGTGCCGCCGAAGCTGATCGCCGCGATGGCCGAGAAGGACATGGATTTGCAATCGCCGATCCTGGTCCGCCTGTTCAAGCAGGAGGCCGAGCTCGAGGTCTGGAAGCAGACCCGTTCGGGCCAGTTCGCGCTGCTCAAGACCTATCCGATCTGCCGCTGGTCGGGCGATCTCGGCCCCAAGGTGCGCGAAGGCGACCGCCAGGCGCCGGAGGGATTCTACTCGATCAATCCGAGCCAGATGAATCCGCAATCGTCCTATTACCTCTCGTTCAACACCGGCTATCCGAACGCGTTCGACAAGGCGCTGGGCCGCACCGGCTCGCAGCTGATGGTGCACGGCGACTGTTCGTCGCGCGGCTGCTACGCGATGACGGACGAGCAGATCGCGGAGATCTATTCGCTCGGCCGCGAATCCTTCTTCGGCGGCCAGAAGGCGTTCCAGTTGCAGGCCTATCCGTTCAAGATGACGCCGGTGAACATGGCCAGGCACCGGAACAATCCGAACATGCCGTTCTGGAAGATGATCAAGGAAGGCTATGATCATTTCGAGGTGACGCGGCAGGAGCCGAAGGTCGATTTCTGCGAGAAGAGATACGTGTTCGACGCCGCCAAGCCGCCGGACGCCAAGCGCGATCTGGTGTTCGACGCCTCGGCCAAATGTCCGGCCTATGTGATCCCCGAAGAGATCGCCAGCGCCGTGCGCGAGAAGCAGGCCAAGGACGAGACGGAATATGCAAGGCTCGTCGCCAAGGGCACGCCCGGTGGCGCGGATGAACACCGGCATCGACGGCGGCATGCACAAGGTGTTCGCCGCCAAAATTCCGGAAGGCTCGACCGGCCTGTCCGAGAGTGCCGAAGGCACCACGCTGCAGATGCTGGCCATGGCGAAGGCACCGGGCACGATCCCCGGCCACGTCAACCCGCCCAAGCCGAACCTCGATGCGGTGGCAAGTGCGCCGGCGCCGCGGGAAGAGCCCGTGGTCGCCGTCAGCGCGCCTGCCGCGAGCACCCGCGTTGCCGCGGCGGCGCCCGCTGCGAAATCTGAAAGCGGCGGCTTCTTCTCCAATCTCGGCCGCAAGATGGGGCTCGGCACCGCCGACACCACCGCGACCGCGACGCCTGCGCCGCAAGCCACCGCGTCCGTGGCCCCGGCCGCCCAGACGTCCACGACGCCGGCCACGGCCGCCTCGCGACTGAAGGCTGCCGTGACCCGCTTCGTGCCGGGGCATGACAAGTCCAAGGATTCAGTGAAGGAGGCGGCGAAGGATACGCCGAAGCCGGCCGTCGCAGCCGCCAAGCCGGCCGAGCCGCCGAAGCCCGACACCCGCCTCGCCGCGACGCGTCCGGCGCTGAAGCCGTCGGTGAGCGACGGTGCGGGCGATAGCACCCCGATGATATCAGGCGCCGCGCCGGTGGTGCAGTCGAACTCGTTCGACAGCCGTTTCTCGGCGGTGAAGTAGGCAGGTCCCTTCGGATAGCAATAATTCGCTTTACCCGAACACCCGAAACACCCTATCCACCCGCCATCTCATCCCTCCGGAAGGGGCGGGTCGCGATCGTCACGGTTCGTGGGGTGGGTTGCGGTGGACGCGGGCTGCGTTGGCGCCAGGTGCGGTCGCAGGGCGGGTAGTTCCCGTGAGCGGTCAGCGGGCGCGGTACGACAGGCGCTGCCATGCCCTGCGAAGCCGAGAGGCGAAGCAGGGTCGCGTACGGCAAAATCGTGTGGTCCTGACGTCCGGGGTCTGTACGTCAAGTCTCGTGGTGGTGCGCGTTGTCCAACCGGAGGGCGCGTATCAGTGATCTCGCGAGGCGACGGGGGCAATAGTGCATCGCTCCCCGGGGAGAGCGCGACATAAGCCGTCAAACCACTGCGCAGGGAAGGCCGGTTATCGGGCTGCACCTGTGTCTCCCCTGTGAGCGTTTACTTACGCATCATTGCACAGGGGCTCGTGGGTGCCAGCCGGTACCCGGCCTTCCCTGCGCCCTTCCGATTCCGATGGGCGCCAGAAGCGAAGCAAAACCCGGACGCTGGAGCGCTGCGGGATCGCGATGTCACGTTCGGTTGTTTGACAGTTGAATCGAGGATTCGACGCGCGACAGCTGAGATCGGCGTGCGAGCGCCACGCTTCACGCCCATCCCTACGGCGCCAGATATCGCATCAGCTCCGGATTGCCCCGCACCTCGCTGGCCTGCCCCTGCAGCGCGACGCGGCCGCGGTCGAGCACGTAGGCGTAGTCGGCGACGCGCAACGCCAAATCGAGGTGCTGCTCGACGATGATGACGGCGATGCTCTTTGCGAGGTCGATCAGGCGCTCGGTGATCTCCTCGATGACGCCGATCCAGACGCCTTCGGTCGGCTCGTCCAGCAGCAGCAGCTTGGGATCTCCGAGCATGGCGCGGCCGATCGCGAGCATCTTGCGCTCGCCGCCGGAGAGCGTGCCGGCGGGCTGGTCGAGGCGCTGGCCGAGCTTTGGGAAGATGGTCAGCACGCGGTCAATTGCGGAGCAATCCTTCTTAGCCAGCGAGCCGACGGCGAGATTGTCGCGCACCGACAGGCGCGCGAACACCGAATGCTCCTGCGGCACGTAGCCGATGCCGGCGCGGACGCGCTCCTGGGTGGCGCGGCGGCTGATGTCGCGGCCGTCGAAGGCGACCTCGCCCTTCCACGCCGGCAGCTCGCCGACGATGGTCTTCATCAGCGTGGTCTTGCCAGCGCCGTTGCGGCCGAGCACGGCGACGCCGCCGCGCCAGGGAATGCCGAGGCTGACGTCGAACAGGACCTGGCTGCGGCCATAGCCGGCGTCGAGATGCTTGATGTCCAAAAATTCAGGCACGGCGCAGATAAATCTCCTGGACGGATGTGTTGGCCTGGATCTCCGACACCGTGCCAGACGCCAGCACCTTGCCCTGGTCGAGCACGGTGAGGCGATCGCAGATGTCACGGATGAAATCGAGGTCGTGCTCGACGATGACCAGCGAGCAATGTTTTTTGATCGGCTGCAGCAGCTCGCCGGTGACGCGGCGCTCTTCCAGGCTCATGCCGCCGGTGGGCTCGTCGAGCAATAGGAGCTTCGGCTTGCCGGCGAGTGCCATCGCGATCTCCAGCCATTGCTGCTGGCCGTGCGACAGCGCAGCGGCGGCATCGAAGGCGCGGTCGGCGAGGCGGAACTGCCTCAGCATGGTCATGACCTGGTCGTGCAAGAACCTGCGCGTGCGCGAGAACACGAGGTCGAACAGCGAGGACTGCGCCTGCAGCGCGAGCAGGATGTTGTCGTAGAGCGTCAGCGACGGCAGCACGGATGTGATCTGGAATTTCAGGCTCATGCCGGCGCGCGCACGCTCGGTCGGCGTGAACGCGGTGATGTCGGTGTTGACGAAGGAGACCTTGCCTTGCGTCGGCACCTCGGCGCCGGCGATGCACTTCATCAGCGTGCTCTTGCCCGAGCCGTTCGGGCCGATCAGGCCGTGAAACTCGTTCTCGCCGACGGTGAGGGCTGCGCCGTCGAGCGCGGTGAGCTTGCCGAAGACCTTCTTGATGCCGGCCGCTTCAAGGAGCATTGCGCGTCTCCTTTTGCCTGGCGCCGAAGCTGCCGACGCGTTCGCGCTCGCCAAGGACAAAACTGATCAGGCCGAGCGGCCGGAACAGGATCACGAGCAGGAGCAGCAGGCCGAGGATGATCGGCCAGATCTCGCGGTAATTGTCCGAGAGCCAGAAGCTGACGCCCTCGACGATGACGGCGCCGATGACGGCACCGATCAGCGTGCCGGAGCCGCCGAACAAGACATAGAGCACGACCTGGGTGGAGACCACGACGCCGACCATGTTGGGCCAGACGAAGCCTTCGTGGAAGGCATAGAGGCTGCCGGCGAGGCCTGCGACGGCGCCGCCAATGGTGAAGATGATGGCCTTGAGATGCTGCGCCTTGTAGCCGAAGAAGGCGATGCGCTGCTCGTTCTCGCGCAGGCCTGCGAGCGCAAGGCCGAATTGCGAGCGCACCAGGAAGCGGCAGAGCAGGTAGACCACGACGAGGATGCCGAGCACGAGATAATAGAACGCCGGTCCTTCCGTGAAATCGTAACCGCCGAGCGACATCGGCGCGATCGAGGGGATGCCGTTCTGGCCGCCGAGATAGTACCAGCCGCGCGCGAGCCGATCGGCGGCGTAGGAGCCGGTCAGCGTGCCGAGCGAGACGAAGATCACGCTGGAGGGATGCCGTCCCAGCAGCAGGAAACCGCCGAGCAGCAGCGCGAAGGTGAGGCCGATCAGCGTTCCCGCGGGCAGCACCAGGAAGATGTTGGTGACGTTCAGATCCCGCGCGAGCAGGGCGACTCCGTAGCCGGCCGAGCCGAAGAACAGCGCCTGGCCGAAGCTCATGATGCCGGCATAGCCCCAGACCAGGTCGAACGACAGCGCGAACAGCGCCAGGATGATCACGCGCGTCGCGAACACCGTGAGATAGTCCTGCAGCACCAGCGGCGCGAGTAGCGCCGCGAGGAGCACGAGGCCCTCGATGATGGGCAGGATTTTTCGTCCTGGCTTGGCCCGGTCATTGGCCCGTTTCGCCGCTGCGCCCTCAGCCATCGCACCGTCCGCTTCGTCGTCCACGTCGGCGACGATGGCCTCTCTTACCACACTCATCGGCTTCAGCATTCCGAGTTCAACATCGTGAGAGTCAGCTGCGTAGTCACGGCAGGGTTCACCTCTCCCTCCGGGAGAGGTGAAAATCAGCATTCCTTGGGATCGACGAGACCGTTGCTGCGCCCGACGATCTCATAATTCCCGGCCTTGGCGACGGCGGTGTACATCTTCATCTTGCAGTGCCGCTTGCCCGGCACCATCTCGGCGGGTCCGCCCGGACCTTCGGCGATCTTGGCATGGTCGAGCGCGGCGGCCACGGACTCGCGGTCGATCTTGCCGGCTTCCTTGACCGCGGCCTCCCACAGCTTGAGGCCGCGATAGGTGCCGGTGGCAGCGCTGCCGGCGGCGAACAGGAAGTTGCCGGGGAAATCCTTCTCGTAGGCCGCCTGGATCTTGGCGTCGAACGGGTTCTCCTTGGTCAGCACCTTGAAATAGTCGAGGCAGCTAGCGAGCCCTTCAATCTCTGCGGCCTGGTTGATGTTGAGCGTGTTCTCGTCGTAGTAGACGCAGGCCAGCCGCCCGCCGTTCTTGAGGAAGCCCGCTTCATAGAGCTGCTTGAAGAACGGGCCGACGCCGGGCGGAATGACGGTGTTGAAGACGACATCGACCTTGTTGGAGATGATGCGGTTGACGGTTGCGGAGAAGTCGACCTGGTCGAGCGGGTAATATTCCTCGAACACGACCTCGCCGCCATTGGATTCGATCACCTTGCGGGCGTAGACGTTCAGCGTGTGCGGCCAGACATAGTTGGCGCTCGGCAGCGCGAACTTCTTGCCGCCGTTCTTGATCAGCCAGGGGATGAACTCGTCGCATTGCTGCGCCGGCGTCGGGCCGGTGCAGAACAGGTACGGCGTGCACTCCTTGCCCTCGTAGAGCTGCGGATAGATGTAGAGGGTCTTGCCGCGCGCCACGATCGGATCCTTGATCGCGTTGCGCATCGATGAGGTGATGCCGCCGAGCACCATGTCGACCTTGTCGCGCTGGATCAACTTGCGGACGTTGCCGACGGCGACGGATTCGTTCGAGGCGGTGTCCTCGATATAGAGCTCGAGCGGACGGCCGAGCAGGCCGCCGGCTCCGTTGATCTCCTTGATCACCATTTTCGCAACGTTGGCATCGGCGTTGCCGGCATAGGCGATCGGGCCGGTGAGATCGGTGGCGATGCCGACCTTGATCGGCGCCTCGGCCGCATTGGCCCAGGGCGCCGGGATCACCCAGCTGCCGACGCCGGTTGCGACCGCGCCGGATGCAAAGGCGAAATTGGACAGGAAGCGACGTCGTGTGAGCTGAGTACGATCGAGCATGTGATTAAACCCCTTTTCCAGCGATGAGACCTTGCGGACGGAATTTGATGAAGACGATGGCCAGCACGAAGACGAGGACGTCGGCGACGACGGGTGCCATTACCCAGGGCAGCGCCGCGCTCAGCGTGCCGATGACGCCGGCGCCCGCGACCGGGCCGATGAAGGAGCCGACCCCGCCGACCATGACCGCGACAAAACCCTGGATCAGGAAGCGCAGGCCGAGATCGGCAAACAGGCTGAACACCGGCACGATCAGCGCGCCAGCAAGGCCCGCGAGCGCCGCACCGAAGGCGAACGTCGCGCCGTAGATCAGCGGCGTCGAAATGCCCGACGCACGCGCCAGCGACGGGTTCTCCAGCGTCGCCCGCACGCGCAGGCCGAAGCTGGTCCGCGACAGCAAGAGATAGCAGAGGCCCATCACCAGCAGCGTGATGACGATGATGGTGAAGCGCCAGGCCGAGATATGCATGGCGCCGATGTCGATCGAGCCGCCGATCGGCTCCGGCACGGTGAGGTAGAAGCCGCCGATCAGCCCGCGAACGGCCTCGCGGATGATCAGGCCGAGCGCATAGGTGCCGAGCATGGCAACGATCGGCGCGGCGTAGAATCGCCGGATGATCAGCGCCTCCAGCACGAAGCCGAGCGCACCGACCACGAAGGGCGCTGCAACCATGCCCGCCCAGATCGGCAGGCCCTTGGCATAAGCGAGATAGGTGATGTAGGCGCCGAGCAGGACGAACTCGCCCTGCGCGAAGTTGAAGATGCCCATCATGCTGGCGATGATCCCGAGCCCCAGCACGATCAGGACGATGATCGCGCCGAAGCTCAGGATCTCGAACGCCGCGACGAACGCGTTAGCCATGCGTTGCGTTTCCGCCGAGTTGAAGCGAAGGTTTCCTCACATCTTCTTCCAGTCGCCGATCTGCTCGAAGGCATGGGCGGCGCGGTAGATGGTGGATTCCTCAAACATGCGGCCGACCAGCATCAGCCCGACCGGCAGGCCGTCGACCATGCCGCAGGGCAGCGACATCGCGGGATGGTGCGTGATGTCGAACGGCGCGGTGTTGGAGATCATCTCGAGCGCGCGAGCGACGTAGTCCTCGCGGCTGGCATTGGGCTCCGGCAGCTTGGTCGCCTTCATCGGCGTCGTCGGCAGCAGGAGCAGGTCGTAGTCCTTGAAGGCCTTGTCGTAGGCCGCGGTCAGCCGGCGCGAGATGTTGAGCGCCTTCCCGTAGAAGCGCGGGCCGAAATTGTTGTTGATGTAGGTGCCGAGCATCATGAACAGTTTGGTGGTCTCGGACAGCGAGTCGGCCTGCCTGCGCCAGCCGCGGTGGAAATCCATCAGGGAAGTCGAATAGAGATCGCCGCGGGACAGGCCGTAGCCGTCGCCGAACATCATGGTCTGGGTCAGGCCTTCGGTGCCGATCGGCGTCCAGATCGCCCCGCCCATGAGGTGCATCGGGATCGAGACGGTCTCGACGCTGGCGCCGAGATCCTTGAAGCGCTTGGCGGCCTCGCGCACGCTTTCATTCACCGCGGACTCGGCGGTCGGCTGCTCGAAGCCCTCCTTGAGAATGCCGATCTTCATGCCTTTGACGCCCTGGCCGAGCGCCTTGGTGTATTCCTCCACTTTCGGGGCCTTGATCCTGGGATCGTAGCCGTCGTCCCCGGCGAGCACCTCGAGCAGCAGCGCATTGTCTTCAACCGTTGCCGTCATCGGGCCGGTGTGGTCGACGTAGATCTCGATCGGCATGATGCCGGTGTAGGGGACGAGGCCCCAGGTCGGCTTCATGCCGTAGATGCCGCAGAACGACGACGGCATGCGGATCGAGCCGCCCTGGTCGCCGCCAATGGCCATGTCGACCTCGCCGAGCGCGACCACGACGCCCGATCCCGACGACGAGCCGCCGGCCGAGTAGCCCATCTTGTGCGGATTATGCACCGGCCCGTAAGAGCCGGTGTGGCTGCCGCCGGACAGGCAGAAATGCTCGCAATGCACCTTGCCCTTGATCTCGGCGCCGGCATCCAGCATGCGCGTGACGATGGTGGCGTCGAAATCGGGCACATAGCCTTCCAACGTCGACGAGCCGTTGGTCATGGGCACGCCGGCCAGCATGATGTTGTCCTTCAGCGCGACGGTCTTGCCCTTGAGCTTGCCGCTGGCGGCGCCCTTCACGGTCGACTTGCGATACCAGGCATTGCGCGGGTTCTCCTCCGCCGAGGGCCGGTAGCCCGGCGTGCGCGGATATTTCACTTCGGGCAATTCGTCCGGCATCGCGGCAACGAGATTGTAGGCTTCGATCGAGCCCTGCATGAGACTGCGGAACGAGGCGACGTCGTCATCGGTGAGCGAAAGGCCGCATTGCTCGGCGATACTGCGAAGTTGGGCTGGCGTGGGAAGGGCAACTGTCACGGCGCTCTCCTTGAAGGCTTCTTGATCCCTGGCACTGTTGAAAGCCTCTCGCTCGCGCCTTTCCGGGCGCGGGCCAGCCGGCTTCACGGTGTTACTAGAGACGGAAATATTTTCCTTTTCAAGTATTATTTCGCAAGGCGGTTGCGGCGTATCGGAGCCGTCTCAGAGCGTCTTGATAATCTTGAAGTCGAGGCCGTCGGCTTCAGCGAGGTACATCGGCATCTCGGCGCGGCCGTCGCGAAGCGTCACGGGACCGCGGCCCGCCGAGTAGACGGTGTTGCGCGCGGCCTTCAGCAGCGGACGAAAGGCCAATGATCCGGCGCGGTTGGCGACGGATTCCAGGAAGCGCAGCCCCTCATAGTTCGACTGACCGACGGAACCGACCGGCGGCGCGTTGGCACCGAACATGGAGTAATAGGCACTGAGGAACTCGTCATTGGCGCGCGAGACCAGACCGTTGAAATAGCCGGAGGCGCAGAACAGATTCTCGGTGTTGTCGGCGCCGATGCCGAGCAGCACGGTCTCGTCCATCGCACCTGCAAGCCGCAGCGTGGACGTGGCGAGGCCCGCTTCGGCGAAGGCGCGGTTGAAAGTGATGCTATCGGTGCCGATCAGCGAGATCAGCACCACATCGGGCCGGGCGGCGCGGATGCGGGCCAGATGCGGTTCGTGATTGTCCTCGCCTACGGGTACGAACTCCTCGCCGACGACCTGGCCGCCGGCTTCCTTGATGTAGCGCTTGACCGCGCGATGCGACTGCCAGGGCCAGACGTAATCGCTGCCGATCAGGTACCAGCGCGCCGCCTTCTTGACCTCCGCCAGCCAGTGAATCGACGGCCGGCTCTGCCAGCGCGGCGTCTCGCCGATCGCCATCACGCCCGGCGTGCGCTCGCCGCCTTCATAGACAGGCGTATAGATGTAGGGAATGCGGTTGCCGGTGACCTTGCGCAGCGCGACCCGGACCGCGCTGATATGCGAGCCCATGATGAGGTCGACCTCGTCGAAGGCGATCGCCTGCTCGGCGCGGCGGACCACCTCCTCGATCGGTCCGCCGGAATCGTAGATCGACAGTTCGAGCTCGCGGCCCAGAATGCCGCCGCGCTTGTTGATCTCGGCAACAGCCAGCATCGCGCTGTTGGTGGAGGTCGGGCCCCAGATCCCTGGCGAGCCGGTGAAGGTGAGGAAATTCCCGATGCGCAGCTTGCTGCGCGCGCCGCGCCGCCTCATGAAATGCGCATCGACCGGAGACAGGTCGAAATCCGCCGCCGATGACGACAAATTCCTGAACAGCAGGGACGGCGGCAACGCCGAGCCGCCGTGAGCCGGGAAGTTCACCGTCGCGCGCACGCCAACTCCTGTCTGAGACCAGACCTGAAAGCACATTGAGCAGGCGGCCGCGGCTTCCGCCCTTTTGTTGGGCAATGATCCTATTTTGAAAATATTGAATATTCAAGAATTGAAGTGCATATAGATGCAGCATCGATTGCAAGACATTCACTCATTTGGGTCAAGGCGAAGTCTCAGCCGTGGCAAAACCGCCGAAACAAAATTCCCCGATCACCGAACACCTCGCTTACCTGCTGGCGCAAGCCAACCGGGAAATCAACCGGCAGCTCGAACTGAGGTTGAGCAAGGAGGGCGTGCCGGTCGAGCAATGGCGCATCCTGAAAGTGCTGTCGGACGGCAACGGCCATTCGATGGGCGAGCTCGCGGACGCCGTGCTGCTCAACCATCCGACGCTCACGAAGATGATCGACCGCATGGTCTCCGACACGCTGGTCTACCGCGTGCAGGACCCGAACGACCGTCGCAAGGTGCTGATGTTCATCTCCGACCGCGGCAAGGTGCTGTGCAAGAAGCTCAACTCGCTCGCGGTCGACCAGGAGGAGCACATCCTGGAGAGCTACGGCGACAAGTCGACGAGCGAGCTCAAGCGGCTGCTGGAGAGCTTGATCGACAGCTCGAATTAGACCTCGTGAAGTGGAGCGTGGCGCCTTGCGAAGCGCACACACACATCTGCCGTTTCAATGCATGGCCAGAGGAAAGCACTCGCGCATCATCGCCAGCACGAGAGGCGATAGCGTTGGCCATTCCATGTCGTCCAGCCCACGGCCTTGTTGCTGACCGGCTTGGCTAGATACCATCTGTTGCCGTCGGCATGGTAGAAGTACACGCCGCCCTGGGTTCCAGTGCGTGGATTTGTCAACTTCACCCATCGCGAGCCATTATCTGAGAAGCGGCCTGACCAGCGTGCTCCCGAAGTGCTGGTGCAAGTGTTGCCGTTGCAGGTTGTCTGACTGTCATCGACGGCCGCCCATTTCATCCGCGCCGGGCGGCCGTCGATGTTGCACGACCATGTTCCGCCCCACCATCCGCCCACTTGGCTCGCAGGGGCGGACCCGCAGGCGTAAAGACTCAGGGCAAGGACACAAAAGGCGGTTGGCAGCGCGCGTTTGGGCATTGTCTGGCTCCAATTTTCAGGCCGCGTCTCGTGATCCAATCAAACCACGGATTGAGCTCTGTAGCGGTGATCCAGATCACAATGAGCAGTGGTAAAATATTGGATCGTCTACCCGAGGGCGTTCGCCGAGACACGATGCCGCGATTTGACCATTGGCTCTCCGGGCGAAGAGTTCTTCAGCGACGCAGCGGCGCGAGCGAGTGGCCGCCGGCCATCTGCAGAAGTAGCAGCACTCCGGAGTGATCACAGGAACAGGCGCTGAGGCGGGTTGCCAGATGGCTGAAGCGTGGTCAGCCGCGCGTGACGGAGACCGGACCGTGTGACAATTGTGCGCCAGCCATCCTCAATGGCGTGCGCCTACCATTCGTGATGCAACGGAAGACCAGCAGGCATCATATGGATCGGAAGCATTCGACGCCCGGCGAACTCGTGGGCAAAGACAACACCGCGAGTTCGCTGGGTTTTGAGATCATCGATCAAGCATACCGCCCGTGGCAGTGCTTGTACTTCTTGCCGGAGCCGCACGGACAGTCCTCGTTGCGGCCGACCTTGCCCCAGCTGGTCGGGTTCTTCGGATCGCGCATCGACGCATCCGTGGCCTGGGCGCCCAGGGTGACGCTGGCGAGGGCCATCTCGTCCTCGCCGGTGTTCGGATCGAACTTGTGCGCTTCCATCGGCGGCAGCACCGGGGCTTCCTGCTCCGGCGGAACGATCTCGACGCGCATCAGCTGCGCCGTGACGGCCTCGCGCAGGTGAGCGCTCATCTCCTGGAAGAGATTGAAGGCTTCGGTCTTGTACTCCTGCAGGGGATCGCGCTGGCCGTAGCCGCGCAGACCGATGACCTGGCGCAGATGGTCGAGCATGATCAGGTGCTCGCGCCAGAGATGGTCGAGCGTCTGCAAGAGGATGGTCTTCTCGACGTAACGCATCACGTCGGGACCCCATTGCGCGACCTTGGCCGCCATGTGCTCGTCGGCCTTGGTCTCGATGCGCGTCAGCAGCTCCTCGTCGGCGATGCCCTCTTCCTTGGCCCATTCGTCGACCGGCAGGTCGAGATCGAGCACGCGCTTCAATTCGTCCTTGAGCCCGGCGACGTCCCACTGCTCGGCATAGGCATGCTCGGGCACGTGCTTGGCGACGAGGTCGTCGATGAAGGCGTGGCGCATGTCGGCGACGGTCTCGGCGACGCTCTCGTCCTTCATCAGCTCGACGCGCTGGTCGAAGATCACCTTGCGCTGGTCGTTCTGGACGTTGTCGAACTTGAGCAGGTTCTTGCGGATGTCGAAGTTGCGCGCCTCGACCTTCTGCTGCGCCTTCTCCAGCGCCTTGTTGATCCAGGGATGGATGATGGCCTCGCCCTCTTGCAGGCCGAGACGCTGCAGCATGCTGTCGAGACGGTCCGACCCGAAGATGCGCATCAGGTCGTCTTCCAGCGACAGGAAGAACTTCGAGCGGCCGGGATCGCCCTGACGACCGGAACGGCCGCGCAGCTGGTTGTCGATGCGGCGGGATTCGTGGCGCTCGGAGCCGATGATGTAGAGGCCGCCCGGCTTCTTCACGGTCTTGGCAGGCTTCGAACCCTTCGCCGGCTCGACTTCGACGGTCTCTTCGGCCTTAAGCACGATGTCGCGGAAGTGCTCGATATCGGCCTTGATCTGCTCGATCTTCTTGGCCTTCTCGGCCTCGTCGGTGATAGCAGCAGTCTCCTGCTGGATGCGCATCTCCAGGGAGCCGCCGAGCTTGATGTCGGTGCCCCGGCCGGCCATGTTGGTGGCAATCGTGATCGCGCCGGGCACGCCGGCTTCGGCGACGATGTAAGCTTCCTGCTCGTGGAAGCGCGCGTTCAGCACCGCGAACAGCTTCGCCGGCTTGCCGGCGCGGGCGGCGGCATAGAGCTTGTCGAGCGCGCCCTCCTTGCCGAAATCGATCTGCTTGTAGCCGTTCTTCTTGAGGAATTCGGCGAGCACTTCCGACTTCTCGATCGAGGCGGTACCGACCAGCACCGGCTGCAGGCGCGCATTGGCGCGCTCGATCTCGGCGAGGATGGCCTGATATTTTTCCTTCTGGGTCCGATAGACCTCGTCGTCCTCGTCGAGGCGCGCGATCGACAGATTGGTCGGGATCTCCACGACCTCGAGCTTGTAGATGTCGAACAATTCGTCCGCTTCGGTCGCGGCGGTGCCGGTCATGCCCGCCAGCTTCTCGTACATGCGGAAGTAGTTCTGGAAGGTGATCGAGGCCAGCGTCTGGTTCTCGGGCTGGACCTGGACGTGCTCCTTGGCTTCCAGCGCCTGATGCAGGCCTTCCGAATAGCGGCGGCCCGGCATCATGCGGCCGGTGAACTCGTCGATGATGACGACTTCGCCGTCGCGGACGATGTAGTCCTTGTCGCGCGTGAACAGCGTGTGAGCGCGCAGGGCCTGGTTGATGTGGTGCACGACGGAGACGTTCTCGACGTCGTAGAGCGACTCGCCCTTGAGCTGGCCGGCATCGCGCAGCAGCGTCTCGATCTTCTCCATGCCGCCTTCGGTCAGCGTCACCGTGCGCTGCTTCTCGTCGACCTCGTAGTCGGTCTTGTCGAGCTTGGGCAGGAACCCGTCGATGGTGTTGTAGAAGTCGGAGCGGTCGTCGAGCGGGCCGGAGATGATCAGCGGCGTGCGCGCTTCGTCGATCAGGATGGAGTCGACCTCGTCGACGATGGCGAAGAAGTGCGGCCGCTGGACCATGTCCTCGAGCCGGTACTTCATATTGTCGCGGAGATAGTCGAAGCCGTATTCGTTGTTGGTGCCGTACGTGATGTCGCAGGCATAGGCCGCCTTGCGCTCGGCATCGTCGAGGCCGTGCACGATCACGCCGGTGGTCATGCCGAGGAAGCTGTAGATCTGGCCCATCCAGCCGGAGTCGCGGCGGGCGAGGTAGTCGTTGACCGTGACGACGTGGACGCCTTTGCCGGCGAGCGCGTTCAGATACACCGCAAGCGTCGCGACCAGCGTCTTGCCTTCGCCGGTCTTCATCTCGGCGATGTCGCCCTCGTGCAGCACCATGCCGCCGATCAGCTGGACGTCGAAATGGCGCTGGCCGAGCGTGCGCTTGGCGGCCTCGCGCACGGTGGCGAAGGCCGGGACGAGGAGATCGTCCAGCGTCTTGCCGTTCGCGAGCTGCTGCTTGAATTCCGCGGTGCGGGCCTTGAGCGCCTCGTCGGAGAGCTTGGCGAGCTCAGGCTCCAGCGCATTGATCGCGTTGACGCGGGACTGATATCCCTTCACCCGCCGGTCGTTGGCGGAGCCGAAAAACTTGCGGGCGAGCGCGCCGATCATGCCTGGTTCCTGTGTTCGCGATTCAACCGCGTTGGGCCTAAGAAGTTGTCGCCCGCCCGCCTATCAACTCACCGTGACGCTTCGCGGCGTCGGAGCCCGGACTGCGGGGGACATCCGCCATATGGGTGGGAATTGGGCAAGTCTGGGTTCAACGGCCAAAAACGCAGCAAAATAAACGCCATCGCCATGGTCGCGACCGCGCAGAGATATGGCCCGGTCGGGGCCTTGTCAACGGCGGGCGCAGTGCGGCTAATTCATCATTTTGACAGACTTTTCGCGTTGCCAAGCCCCCCTGATTGGGCGAGTGTCCGCCCCGCTCGAGCAGCCCCCTGCTTCAACATAAGGATTTTCCATGACCACCTCGTTCCCGGCAACCCAGCGCTTCCGCTCCGCGTCCGCCCTGGCTGGCAGCCTCGCTCTGGCGCTGTCCCTGGCGTTTGCGGGCCCGCTCCGGGCCGCCGATGATCCGGTGCTGGCGAAGGTCAATGGCGCGGAAATCAAGAAGAGCGACGTCACCATGGCCGAGGAGGAACTCGGTCCGAGCCTTGCCCAGATGGACCCGGCGACCAAGGACGAGAACGTCCTGTCGTTCCTCATCGACATGAAGATCGTCAGCAAGGCTGCCGAAGACAGGAAAATCGCCGATAGCGAGGAGTTCAAGAAGCGCCTGGCTTTCGCCCGCAACCGGCTACTGATGGACAGCCTGCTCGCCAACGAGGGCAAGGCCGCCACCACGCCGGACGCCATGAAGAAGGTCTATGAGGAGGCCGCCAAGCAGATCACCGGCGAGCAGGAGGTGCGCGCCCGCCACATTCTGGTCGAGACCGAGGACGAGGCCAAGGCGGTGAAGGCCGAGCTCGAGAAGGGGGCAGATTTCGCCGAGCTCGCCAAGAAGAAGTCTAAGGACCCCGGCTCCGCCGATGGCGGCGACCTCGGCTTCTTCACCAAGGAGCAGATGGTGCCGGAATTCTCGGCCGTGGCCTTCTCGTTGGAGCCCGGCAAGATCTCCGATCCCGTGAAGTCGCAATTCGGCTGGCACATCATCAAGGTCGAGGAAAAGCGCAACCGCAAGGCGCCCGATTTCGAGCAGGTCAAGGCCCAGATCGAGCAGTACGTGACCCGCAAGGCCCAGGCCGAGTATGTCGCCAAGCTGCGCACCGAAGCCAAGGTCGAGCGGCTGGACCAGCCGGCGGCCGATGCGTCGAAGGACGCCAAGTCCGATGCGAAGCCGTCCGACAGCAAGATGGCGCCGCCGGCGAAGAAGTAAGAATTCGCTGTCACTTCGCGGACGCCAAGAGTATCTAACGTCGCAATGGCCGGGGCTCCCCCGGCCATCTGCATGTCCAGACCCTACAAGGCGCCCGCGATGTCCTCCTCCGTCTCTCCACTCGCCCCCAAATCCGTCCCCGATATGCCCGTGATCGCGGGCATCCGTCTGGCGACGGCCGAAGCCGGCATCCGCTACAAGAACCGCACCGACGTGCTGCTCGCGGTGATGGACAAGGGCACTGCCGTGGCCGGCGTCTTCACCAGGTCGAAGTGTCCCTCGGCCCCGGTGGAATGGTGCCGCGCCAAGCTGAAGGGCGGCAAGGCGCGCGCGCTGGTGGTCAATTCCGGCAATGCCAACGCCTTCACCGGCAAGACCGGCCGCGCCTCCACCGCGCTGACGGCGAAGATCGCGGCCAAGGCGGTCGGCTGCAACGAGAGCGAGGTCTTCCTGGCCTCGACCGGGGTGATCGGCGAGCCGCTGGATGCCACCAAGTTCGACGGCGTGCTCGGCCGCCTCGCCGAGATTGCCGAGCCGGGCGACTATCTCGCCGCGGCCAAGGCGATCATGACCACCGACACCTTCCCGAAGGTGGCGACCGCGACCGTCAAGCTCGGCAAGGCCAAGGTCACCATCAACGGCATGGCCAAGGGCGCCGGCATGATCGCGCCCGACATGGCGACAATGCTGTCCTTCATCTTCACCGACGCGCCGATCGCGCCCGCCGCGCTCCAGGCGCTGCTCAAGAGCGGTGTGGAGGATACATTCAACGCCGTGACGATCGACGGCGACACCTCGACCTCGGATACACTGCTGGCCTTCGCCACCGGCGCCGCCGCCGAGCACGGCGCCCCGAAGATCAGCCGCGCCAGCGACCCGCGCCTGAAGGCCTTCGTCAAGGCGTTCAACCAGGTGCTCGCCAATCTCGCCGAGCAGGTCGCCCGCGACGGCGAAGGCGCGCGCAAGCTGGTCGAGATCACCGTGGAGGGCGCCAAGACCAAGGCCTCGGCTCGCAAGATCGCGATGTCGATCGCGAACTCGCCGCTGGTGAAGACCGCGATCGCCGGCGAGGATGCCAATTGGGGCCGCGTGGTGATGGCCGTCGGCAAGGCCGGCGAGCCGGCTGATCGCGACAAGCTGTCGATCTCGTTCAACGGCATCCGCGTCGCCAAGCGCGGGGCGCGCGATCCCGATTATGACGAAGCGCAGGTGTCGGAAGCGATGAAGGCGCCGGAGATTGCGATTCTGGTCTCGCTCGGCCTCGGCAAAGGCCGCGACCGCGTCATGACCTGCGACCTCACCAAGGAATATGTGGCGATCAACGGGGACTACAGGTCGTAGGCCTTCTCCCCTCTCCCCGTTCTTGCGGGGAGAGGTGAGCGCCATCATCCGGAGATCCGCGCGTCCGCGACCGCCTTCTTGAACAGCGCGTTCATGGCGTCCGCGATGCCTTGCGTCGGGCTGACCTCGAAATACAGGCCCGGCGAAGCGCAGCTCTGCATGTTCTGTGCGATCTGGCTGTTCGGCGACGGGCCATAGGGGCCGGCATTGAACGGATCGATCCACTTCATGTACCAGGGGTTGGTCGGCAGCGCGAGATACGTCGTGTACAACACCGCGACCTTGACGCCGCGATCCTTCATCGTCTTGCAAAGCGCGGGGTTGAGCGGCGACTGGCACCGCGTGCTGCCCGAGAGCGGTTTCAGGCATCCGGTGTTGCTCTCGTCGGCCACGCCGTCGGAGACGAAGAACAGGTATTTGAGCGGACTGGCCGACGTGCCGCTTCCGGGGGAGCTGATCTCGCCGTTGATCGCGGGAAAGACCGCGGTGAATGGGGTATCCTGATCGTTGTTCTCGTTCTGGCCGTTCACCGACATCAGGTCGATCTTGCCGGCCGCCGACTTGGCGCTGGAGAGAGAGGCCGACAACGAAAACAGGCTGCGCAGGCCGAGCGAGCTCGCAGAGCCGCCGAAATCAT
Organism: Bradyrhizobium sp. USDA 223; assembly: GCF_044909005.1. NCBI lineage: Bacteria > Pseudomonadati > Pseudomonadota > Alphaproteobacteria > Hyphomicrobiales > Nitrobacteraceae > Bradyrhizobium > Bradyrhizobium sp. USDA 223. Next base: position 6,121,219 of record NZ_JBIYDR010000001.1, on the reverse strand, counting down.
AGATCGCCATTCTGAACTGGTTCGAATAGGTCTGAGTGGCATTGGCCGTATCCATCAAGGACTCGGTGGCGCTCCGAAGCACGTCGATCCGGGTGGTCACGCCGAGCTTCTTGGCCAAATCGTAATAGTTGTTCTTGTCCTTCAGATCGTGGCAGGCGAAGGCGCACTTATCCGACGTGTTGTCGACCATCTTCTTCACGTCGGCCGGGGTCGCACCGACACCCATTGACGGCGAATTGTCCAGCAGCAGATAGAAATCGATGTAGAGCGGCATGCTGGCCGTCGCCTTCGACGTGCCGCTCAACGTCAGCACGGACTTGCCGATCACGCCGAGGAACATGGTGTTCAAAGTTGCGGTGAACGAAACCGTCGCGGTGACGGTCGAGCCGGACTTGACCACGGTCGGCGTGAGGCCGGTCAGCGTGTAGCCGGACTGACTGGCGCGATTGGCATTGAAGATGTTGGTGGCGTCCGTGACGCCGACCGAAATCGAGCCGTCCGCAGTCATGTTGCCGGCGGCCTTGAAAGCGGGCGAGGCCTTGGCGATCGAGCCGACACTGGCGGCATCCGCCGCGGCCTGAAGCTTGGACCGGATCAGCGTCGCGCGCGAATAGTCGATGGCGCAGCCGACCGCACTGATCAGGGGAACGCAGGCGAGCGCGAAAATCACCGCGATATTGCCGCCCCGGTCGTGGACGAACCGGCGGGGAAGAGTCGAAAGCGCAGCGCGCATGGGTAGGCCTGGAGTGGTTTAAAGAGTTCCCACTCTAGGAACTGCGGATTAAATATGACTTATGGTGCCCTTGGAAACGTGGACCGCAACGAGGTTAACAAACCGTTGCAAACGATCTCAGCGAGCGACAGACGCGCATGGCCGATCTCAAACTGACACTGGTGGTGGCCTGCGCGCTCGTCGACGCCGACAAACGCGTCCTGATCGCGCAGCGCCCGGAAGGAAAGGCCTTGGCCGGCCTGTGGGAATTCCCCGGCGGCAAGCTCGAGCCGGGCGAGCGGCCGGAGCAGAGCCTGATCCGGGAGCTTCATGAGGAGCTCGGCATCGAAGTCGCCGAGCCGTGCCTCGCGCCGCTGACCTTCGCCAGCTACGGTTACGACACCTTCCATCTGCTCATGCCGCTCTATATCTGCCGGCGCTGGGAGGGGATGGTCACCGCACGCGAGGGCCAGAACCTCGCCTGGGTCCGCGCCAACAAGCTGCGCGACTATCCGATGCCGCCCGCGGACATCCCGCTGATTCCGCATCTGATCGATTTGTTGATGTGAGGTCGAAGGGTACCGCTCTCTGGCGTCATGCCCGGGACAAGCCCGGCCATGACGGAAGAGAGAGATCACTCCTTCCCCGCCTTCTTCACCGCCTCCGCCAGGCTCGCTTTCGCCGACCCCGGCTTCAGCGGCTGCTGCTGGCTCGCATGCGGGGCCCAGCCGGAGAGCCAGACGATGTCGAACGTCGCACGGATGCGGCCGTCGGCATCGGCAAAACGCTCGGCGTAGATCTCGGCCATCCGCAGCAGCGTCGCGCGCCGGCTCGGTGTGCGGCGCCGCTCGATCAGCACATTTGCCGCTCCCATGCGGCGCAGATCCTGCATCAAGGCGAACGCATTGGCGTAGCGCACCACGACACGGTCGACGTCGGTCACCGGCAACGCAAAGCCCGCCCGCTGCAATAGCGCACCGATGTCCCGAAGGTCAGCGAACGGCGCCACGCGCGGTGACACACCGCCCTCGCATTCGGCTTCCGCCGCGGCAAACGCCTGGCGCAGCTCGGTGAGGCTGTCGCCGCCGATCATGGCAGCAAGCAGCAGCCCGTCCGGCTTGAGCGCCCGGCGGATTTGCGCGAGCACGCCGGGCAGGTCGTTGACGTATTGCAGCGCCAGCGCCGAGACGACGAGGTCGAGGCTCTCCGGCGCGAGCGGCAACTTCTCGGCACCCGCCTCATCGAGCGCGATCCGTTCGATGGACGGTAGCCGAGCGCGTAGCGCCGCGAGCCCCCCGCCGGGCGTCCAGAGATCGGCCGGTGCTTGAAATTCTCGCATCACTGTGGCCAGCCGATCGGACATGTCCTCGGCGACCCGCTCGAGCAGGAATGTGACCGCGCCTTGGGCCTGGGCGCGCTGCTGCCGCCTCTGCAGCAAGGCACGATCAAACAAGGCGGGCGGGATTTGAGCGGTCCGGACCATGCCGCTGGTTACGCCGATCTCCACAGTTCTGGCAATCCGCTGCGTGCAGCGTTACCCTTCCCACATGGAAGCCGACGCTCCCCCCATCCGTTCCATCGCCGCACCGCTGCGGAGCGCGTGGACGGCCGGCCGCCAGGTGCTGGCGCGGGCGGCGCGGCTGGCGCTCGACATCGCGCTGCCGACACAGTGCGTATCCTGCCACGAGCCGGTCGATGGCGAGGGCGTTTGCGCTTCCTGCTGGGCGCGGCTGTCGTTCATCGAACGGCCCTATTGCCCGCGGCTCGGCATTCCCTTCGTTTATGACCCCGGTCCCGAGATGCTGTCGATGGAGGCGATCGCAAGCCCGCCGGCCTATCAGCGCGCCCGCGCGGCGGTACGCTACGACGACGTTGCGCGTACGCTGGTGCATGCGCTGAAGTATCAGGACCGTACCGATCTGGCGCCGGCCATGGGCCGCTGGATGGCGCGCGCGGGCGGTGAGTTGCTGACCGGCGCCGACATGCTGGTGCCCGTGCCCCTGCATTGGCGGCGGGCCTGGCGGCGCCGTTACAACCAGTCCGGCGCGCTCGCGCGTGTCATCGAGCGGCAGAGCGGGATCAAGGTGCGGGGCGACGTGCTGCGGCGGGTGCGCGCCACCGAGCAGCAGATCGGCCTGTCGCGGGCCCAGCGCGCCACCAATGTGCAGGGCGCATTTCAGGTATCTCCCGACCGTCAGGCCGAGGTCCAGGGCCGCCGCGTTGTCCTGATCGACGATGTCCTGACGTCTGGCGCGACGCTCGACACCTGCGCGCGGGCCCTGCTGCGCGCCAAAGCGGCCCAGGTCGACGTGCTGGTCTTTGCCCGGGTTGTCGAGAGCGGGCCCCGTCCCATATAATTCAATGAATTCATGACATGAGAGCGCCAGACGAATGACTGCTGCTGTCGAGATCTACACCCGGCCGGGCTGCGGCTATTGTTCCGCCGCCAAGTCACTGCTGACCCGCAAGAAGGCGACCTTCACCGAATTCGATGTCGCCAAGAACCCGTCCTGGCGCCAGGAAATGTACGGCCGCGCCGGCCAGGGTTCGACCTTTCCGCAGATCTGGATCGGCGGCACCCATGTCGGCGGCTGTGACGACCTCTATGCACTCGATCGCGAAGGCAAGCTCGATGGCATGCTCGAAAGCGTGAAGGCGGTATCATGAGCGAGAACCGCACGTTCACGGCCGCCATGGTGCAGATGCGCACCGGCCTGATGCCCGGGCCGAGCCTCGAGCAGGCCACGAAGCTGATCCGGCAGGCTGCGGCCGATGGCGCCGATTACGTGCAGACGCCCGAAGTCAGCAACATGATGCAGCTGAACCGCAAGGCGCTGTTCGAGCATCTCCAGAGCGAAGAGGATGACGCCTCGCTGAAGGCGTACCGGGCGCTCGCGGCGGAGCTGAAGATTCACCTCCATGTCGGCTCGCTGGCGCTGCGCTTCTCGCCGGAGAAGGCGGTCAACCGTTCCTTCCTGATCGGGCCCGAGGGCAACGTGCTCGCGAGCTACGACAAGATTCACATGTTCGACATCGAGCTGCCGGACGGCGAGAGCTATCGCGAATCCGCCAATTACCAGCCGGGCGAGACCGCCGTGATCTCGGATCTGCCCTGGGGCCGCATCGGCTTGACGATCTGCTACGATGTGCGCTTCCCCGCGCTGTACCGCGCGCTCGCAGAAAGCGGCGCCTATTTCATCACCGTGCCGTCCGCCTTCACCCGCAAGACCGGTGAAGCGCATTGGCACGTGCTGCTGCGAGCCCGTGCGATCGAGACCGGCTGCTTCGTTTTCGCCGCGGCGCAGGCCGGCACCCACGAGAACAAGCGCGAGACCTACGGGCATTCGCTGATCGTCGATCCCTGGGGCGAGATCCTCGCCGAAGGCGATGTCGAGCCGGGCATCATCATGGCCAAGATCGACCCGGCCGAGGTCGAGACCGCGCGCCGGGCGATTCCCTCGCTCCAGCACGGCCGCCGCTTCGGCGTCTCCGATCCCAAGGCCGGGCCGGACCATTTGCACCTCGTGCGGGGCTCGGCATGATCCGCTACGCGCTCCACTGCGACCGCAATCACGCCTTCGAAAGTTGGTTCCAGAGCTCGTCGGCCTATGATTCGCAGGTGAAGCGCAAGCTCGTGACCTGCCCGATCTGCGGCTCGGCCAAGGTCGACAAGGCGATCATGGCGCCGCGCATCGTCGGCAAGAAGGGGCGCGGCCGCGCCACGCCGCCGCCGGAGCCCGTGGCCGCGACCACGCCCGAGGCTGCGCCGTCAGGGCCGACCTCGCTGCTGATGGCGCAGGAGCGCGAGCTGCGCGCCAAGCTGAAAGAGCTGCGCGACCACATCGTTAAGAATGCCGACAATGTCGGCGAGCGCTTCGCCAACGAAGCCCGCGCCATGCATTACGGCGACAAGGAGCATCGTCCGATCTATGGCGAAGCCTCGCCCGAAGAGGCGAAGTCGCTGATTGACGAAGGCATCGAGGTCTCACCGCTGCCGACCCTGCCGGAAGACCGGAATTAAGCTCCCACCAGCACAGCGACTCCGACGACGATCAGCGCAATGCCCGCAAGCTCGCGCGGCGCGATCGGCTGCTTGAACGAGTAATACGCCACGGCTTGCGCGAACAGCACCTCGATCAGCGCGAGCGTGCGGACGTTGGCGGCCGCCGTCAGCGCAAAGGCGAGGAACCAGAATTGCGAGGCGAAGGCGCCGATGAAGCCCGCGAGCATCGACGGTCGCCATAACCTGAGGATTCCTCGCAGCACGTCCGGCGTGCGCCAGAGCAGGTAGATCGTCAGGATCAGCGTCTGCACGAACAGGCCGAGCACCAGCGTGATTGACGCCGCGGTCACGAAGGACACGCCGGGCACATTGATGATGGCGCCGCGAAAGCCGACCGCTGACAGCGCGAAGGCCGCCGCGGCAGCGAGGCCGGTGATGGTGGGCTTCAGCTCGGCAAAGCTCTTGTCGCCGCCGGGGCGGAGCGCGGTGATGACGACGCCGATGGTGGCGATCATGATCGCGAGCACCTTCAGCCAGGTCAGGTGATCGCCGAGGAAGACGAAGCCGAAGATCGCGGTCTGGATCGCCTCGGTCTTCAGGTAGGCCGTCGTCACGACAAAGGAGCGGTCGTTCATCGCGAGCAGCATCAGCCCGGTGGCGACGATCTGGCTGAGCGCGCCCAACAGCAGCCATGGCCAGAACACCGCCGGCGGCGCGCTGAGATGATCGCCGGTCGCGAGCAGCACCAGCCCCAGGAACAGCAGCGAGAACGGAAAGCCGAACAGGAAGCGGATATTGGTCGCGCCCCAGGTCCCCAGCGGCTTCGTCAACGACCGCTGCATCGCATTGCGCGCGACCTGCCCGAGCGCGGCAATGATGGTGAAGGGAATCCAGAGGCTGGCGATGGTGAACATGGGGGTGGCGGGCGCGAGGATGCGGGCCAACGTGCCGCTAGCGGTGAAGCAGGTCAATCACACCGATGTCATGGGTGCGATGCTCTCGCACAAACTCGGAGCCTGCGAACGCGGGGACGGCGCTTGTAATGTGGCGTCTGCCCTAAACCTGCGGCTTGGCCGTCGCGCCACGGCCATTCCGCCGGCGATAGATCCACATCCCCACGCCCAGCACGACCGCAACCCCGACGACGGTCAGCATCCAGATGTGCTTGCCGACATGCGCATGATGATGCAGCCCGGCATATTCATGCAAGGCCGACACGGCCAAGACGCCCGGCAGCACATGAGCCGGCGCCCAGGCCAGGATCGCCGGGATGTTCACGGCATAGAATGTCGCGGGCGCCATGCCCAGCGCGCCGGCCGTCACAGGCACGAAGGCGCGGATCGGCGGCACGAAGCGGGCGAAGAACACGGCCCAGGTGCCGAAGCGGTGGAAGAAATTCTCGCTCTCGGCGACGACGCGCGGATAATTGGTCAGCGGCCAGGTGTTGAGGATCTCGCGCTGCCGCCTGTGCCCGATCCAATAGGCCGACCCGTCGCCGAGTACGGCACCAGTTGCGGCCGCCAAGAGCACCCATGGCAGCTGCAATTCGCCGCCGGGGACTAGGGCGCTCAGCGCCAGGATGATGGTCGAGCCGGGGATCACCGATCCCACCACCGGAACTGCCTCGAGCAGCGCCGCCAGGAACAGGGTCAGATAGGCCAGCCACGCATGGGCGGAAACGAAGGCGATGAGGGGATCGAGAAAGGACGTCACGTCGTCTCTTGAAGGGCTGGAGCATGGGGCTTCGGACCCTACATAAGTAACTGCATACGGCCAAAGTACCATTCGCACGGATTGGGCGCGACCCGCCCGAATTTCGGCGTGATTCGCAAGGCAGCCCTCCAAAAACTGCGCTCCTTGCCTATCTAGATGAAAAGACAACGGAACTTTGATTGGTGGGCGGGCTTCTGCCGGCTCGTTGTCTCTGATAGGTTGATTTTCAGCACCCAGCCGCAGCCAACGTGCGAATAACCGGTTTCGGGACCGCCCGGGACCTCGGAGGATTGATGACGACCGCCGCCCTGTCCAAAGTTGAGGAAGTTTCCGGCCTGCCCGACATGAAGGTGTCGGTGCGCCAGGTGTTCGGGATCGACAGTGATCTCGAAGTCCCGGCCTATTCCGAAGTCGATCCTCATGTGCCCGAAGTGGATTCCGATTACCGCTTCGACCGCGCCACCACGCTGGCCATTCTCGCGGGCTTTGCCAGGAACCGCCGCGTGATGGTGACCGGCTATCACGGCACCGGCAAATCCACCCATATCGAGCAGGTCGCCGCCCGTCTGAACTGGCCCTGCGTGCGCGTCAACCTCGACAGCCACATCAGCCGTATCGACCTCGTCGGCAAGGATTCGATCGTGGTCCGCGACGGCAAGCAGGTCACCGAATTCCGCGACGGCATCCTGCCCTGGGCGCTGCAGAACAACGTCGCGCTGGTGTTCGACGAATACGACGCCGGCCGCCCGGACGTGATGTTCGTGATCCAGCGCGTGCTGGAGGTTTCGGGCCGCCTGACGCTCTTGGACCAGAACAAGGTGATCAAGCCGCATCCGGCGTTCCGGCTGTTCGCCACCGCCAACACCGTCGGCCTCGGCGACACCTCGGGCCTCTATCACGGCACCCAGCAGATCAACCAGGGCCAGATGGACCGCTGGTCGATCGTCACCACGCTGAACTATCTCAGCCACGACGAGGAAGTCGAGATCGTGCTGGCCAAGGCCAAGCACTATCGCACGCAGGAGGGCCGCGACATCGTCAACAAGATGGTGCGCCTCGCCGACCTCACCCGTAATGCCTTCGCCAACGGCGATCTGTCGACGGTGATGAGCCCGCGCACGGTGATCACCTGGGCGGAAAACTCCGACATCTTCGGCGATATCGGCTTCGCCTTCCGCGTCACCTTCCTCAACAAATGCGACGAGCTCGAACGGCCCCTGGTCGCCGAGTTCTACCAGCGCTGCTTCAATGCTGAGCTGCCGGAATCGGCAATCAACGTCGCGCTGAGCTGATCTCTCACGGTGTGTCGTCCCGGCGAAGGCCGGGACCCATACCGCGTGATGTCTCGATTGAAGCGACGCTGATAGTTTCCTGACACAAGAGCGGCCGGTGGTTATGGTCCCGGCCTTCGCCGGGACGACAGATAGGGTCAGATGACCACCTCCAACTCCAAATTCCGCAGCAACAAGGAAGCGCCGACCGAGCCGTTCAAGCGCTCGGTCGCCTCCTGTCTGAAGGCGATCGCAAAGGCGCCCGAGCTCGACGTCTCCTTCGCAGCCGAGCGCCCGGGCCTTGCGCCCGGCAAGGCGCGGCTGCCCGAGCCCGCGCGCAAGATGACGAAGCGTGACGCCGCGATCGTGCGCGGCCATGCCGATTCCATCGCGCTCAAGCTCGCCTGTCACGATCCCAAGGTTCACCGCAAGCTGATGCCCGGCAATCCACAGGCGCGCGGCGTGTTCGAGGCGGTGGAGCAGGCCCGCGTCGAGGCGATCGGCGCGCGCCGCATGGCGGGCGTTGCCAAGAACCTCACCGCGATGCTCGACGACCATTTCCACCGCGGCAAGTTCGACGAGATCACCGACCGCGCCGATGCGCCGCTGGCGGACGCGCTGGCGATGCTGGTGCGCGAGCGCCTCACCGGCATGGCGCCGCCGACGGCGGCCAAGAAGGTGGTCGACCTCTGGCGGCCGATCCTCGAAGACAAGATCGGCAAGCGGCTCGACCGGCTCGACGGCGTGCTCGAGGATCAGACCAAGTTCGGCGATGCCGTGCATGACCTGCTGTCGGCCCTCGAGCTCGGCGACGAGCGCAACGCCGATAGCGAGGACAATGACGAGAACGAGGAGAGCCAGGACGGCGACAACGACCAGTCCGGCGCCGAAGGCTCGCCCGATTCCGACGCCGCGCAGGAGATGAGCGCCGACCAGGCGCAGGCAACCAGCGAGGAGATGAGCGAGAGCGCGATGGAAAGCGCGCAGGCCTCCACCTCCGACACCTTCGACGACGGCGAGCTCGGTGATGACGAGACGCCGGGCGAGGCGACGCGCCCGAACCAGCACGGCAGGAACGAGCCGCGTGGGCCGGAATATCATGCGTTCGCGCCCAAGTTCGACGAGGTCATCGCCGCCGAGGATCTCTGCGACCATGACGAGCTGGAGCGGCTGCGCGCCTATCTCGACAAGCAGCTCGCACATCTGCAGGGCATCGTCGCCCGTCTCGCCAACCGGCTGCAGCGCCGCCTGATGGCGCAGCAGAATCGCGCCTGGGAGTTCGACCTCGAAGAGGGCATCCTCGACCCTGCGCGCCTGTCGCGCGTCGTCACCGATCCCTATCACCCGCTATCCTTCATGCACGAGAAGGAGGCGACGTTCCGCGACACCGTGGTGACGCTGCTGCTCGACAATTCCGGCTCGATGCGCGGCCGCCCGATCACGGTCGCCGCGACCTGTGCCGACATCCTCGCGCGCACGCTGGAGCGTTGCGGCGTCAAGGTCGAGATTCTCGGCTTCACCACGCGGGCCTGGAAGGGCGGGCAATCGCGCGAGGCGTGGCTTGCCGCCGGCAAGCCGGCCAATCCCGGCCGCCTCAACGATCTCCGCCACATCATCTACAAGTCCGCGGACGCGCCGTGGCGTCGTGCGCGGAAAAACTTGGGCCTGATGATGCGCGAGGGCCTCTTGAAGGAGAACATCGACGGCGAGGCGCTGGACTGGGCGCACAAGCGCCTGCTCGGCCGGCCCGAGCAGCGCAAGATCCTGATGATGATCTCGGACGGCGCGCCGGTCGACGATTCCACGCTGTCGGTCAATCCGGGCAATTACCTCGAGCGGCATCTGCGCCACATCATCGAGGAGATCGAGACCCGCTCGCCGGTCGAGCTGATCGCGATCGGCATCGGCCACGACGTGACGCGCTATTATCGCCGCGCGGTGACGATCGTGGACGCGGAAGAACTCGGCGGCGCGATCACCGAAAAGCTTGCCGAGCTCTTCAGCGAGACCAACACGGCGCCAACGCAAGCGGCCGGTCGCCCGCGACGCAAATTGCATTCGTGAGCACGCATCCATCCCGCCGCAGCTTCGTCAGCCTCGCGGCGGCGGGATTTTCCACTCTCGCGTTGCCGCGCTTGGCGCAGGCGCAGCTGCAGCCCAAGACCGAGCCGCCGCCGCGCGCGCTCCAGCTCGAGCATGCCGTCACCGCGCCGGTCAGCGTCGAGGTGAACGCGCGCAGCATTGCCAATTTCGAGCCGCGCGACCGCTCGCGCACGCGCTTCGGCTCGCTGGATTTTCGCAGCGGCCTGGTGCTGACCTCGCCCTATCGCGGCTTCGGCGGCCTGTCGGGCCTCCGCTTCCTCGACGCCAAGGGCGAGCGTTTTCTCGCCATCTCCGATCAGGGCGGCTGGTTCACCGGCACGATCCGCTATTCCAGCCGCGAGATGGTCGGGCTCACCAATGTCGAGGCCGCGCCGGTGCTGGGCGCCGACGGGCGGCCGATCACCGAGAAGCGGCTCTGGTACGATACCGAGTCGCTCGCGCGCGACGGCAACCTCGTCTATGTCGGGCTCGAACGCGTCAACCAGATCCTGCGCTATGATTTCGCCAAGGGTGCCACGGGCGCCCGCGGCGAAGTGATCGCCGTCCCGCCGGCCTTGCGCAAGCTGCCCTACAACAAGGGGCTGGAGGCGATGGTCGTCGTGCCCAAAGCGCAGGGACCGGGCAAGAGCCAGGCCCAGCCGCTCGCGGGCACGCTGATCGCCTTTTCCGAGCGCGGGCTCGATGCCGACGGCAACCTCCTCGCTTTCCTGATCGGCGGCACCACGCCCGGCCAGTTCAGCGTGCGCCGCTCGGAGAATTTCGACATCAGCGACGCGGTGCTGCTGCCCTCGGGCGATCTCCTCATCCTCGAACGCAAATTCTCCTGGTTCACCGGCGTCAACATCCGCATCCGCGCGATCCCGCTGAAGGGAATCGCGCCGGGCGCCGTCGTCGACGGCCTGACGCTGTTCGCCGCCGATCTCGGCCACGAGATCGACAACATGGAAGGCATCGACGCCCACGTCACCGCCGACGGCGAGACCGTGCTGACCCTGATCTCCGACGACAATTTCTCGATGCTGCAGCGAACCCTGCTGCTGCAATTCACGCTGGCGGAGTAGCCGGCACTGCCCTGCGGCAAACTCCGCTGTCGTCCCGGGCTCGCGCGAGGCGCGCCCCGAGACGACGACGGAGTCTGTGGCGCAGCTGACCATCAAGCCATTGCCGGAATGCACGAACAGGCGACCCGCCATTCCCGCGCCCCGCTAGCAATCCGCCGCGCGCCCACTACACTGATCCCATCTCCCTCCATCCCCCGGAACTCCCCGCATGTCCGTCCTGTTTTCCCCGATCAAGCTGCGCGGCCTGACGTTGAAGAACCGCCTCGTGGTGTCGCCGATGTGCCAATATTCGGCCGACGACGGCGTCGCCACCGACTGGCACTTCACCCACATCAACAATCTCAGCCTGTCGGGCGCGGCGATGTTCTGCATCGAGGCGACGCATGTCGAGGCGATCGGCCGTATCACGCCGGGCTGCCTCGGGCTCTACAGCGACGCCTGCGAGGCCGCGCTGAAGCCGATCCTGCATTCGGTTCGCAAGCATTCCTCCACCGCGATCGCGATGCAGCTCGCCCATGCCGGTCGCAAGGCCTCGAGCGCGCGCCCCTGGGACGGCGGTCAGCTGATCCCAGTCGAGCAGGGCGGCTGGCAGACGGTCGGGCCGTCGGCGGTGCCGCACAAGGAGGGCGAGGCCGCGCCGCTCGCGCTCGATGCCGCGGGCTTGAAGGGCATCCGCGAGGCCTTCGTCGACAGCACAAAGCGCGCCGCGCGGCTCGGCATCGACGCCATCGAGGTCCATGGCGCGCATGGTTATCTCTTGCATCAATTCCTGTCGCCGATCTCCAACAAGCGCACCGACGAATATGGCGGCAGCCTCGAGAACCGCATGCGCTTTCCGCTGGAGGTGTTCGACGCGGTGCGCGCCGCGTTCCCCGCCGACAAGCCGGTCGGCATGCGGGTGTCGTCGACCGATTGGGTCGAGGGCGGCTGGGATCTGGCACAGACCATCGAATTCGCGAACGCGCTGAAGGCGCGCGGCGTCGACTGGATCGATGCATCCTCCGGCGGCGTCTCGCCGCTGCAAAAAATTCCGCTCGGCCCCGGCTATCAGGTGCAGTTTGCAGAGGCGATCAAGCGCGAGACCGGCCTGCCCACCATCGCCGTCGGCCTGATCACCGAGTCGAAACACGCGGAGGAGATCGTCGCGTCGGGCAAGGCCGACATGGTCGCGCTCGCCCGCGGCCTGCTCTACGATCCGCGCTGGGGCTGGCACGCCGCCGCCGAGCTCGGCGGCGTGGTCGAGGCGCCGCCGCAATATTGGCGCTCGCAGCCGTCCACGCAGAAGGCGCTGTTCGGCAAGACCACGTTCGGGGCGAGGTGACTCTCTTCACCTCTCCCCGCTTGCGGGGAGAGGTCGGATTGCGCGCAAGCGCAATCTGGGTGAGGAGGTACAGGTGCGGCGAAAATCTCATGTGTGGAGAGAAGCCCCTCACCCCAATCCTCTCAGCGCGAGCGAAGCTCGCCGCGCCCCCGTAAGAACGGGGAGAGGGAGTTAGACCCCTCACGCATCCGTAAACCTCCTCGCACCTTCCATGCACCCCAAAACTGGCCTAACCTCTCCACACTCAACGCCTCGCGGAGGCTGGCCATGCGCTTTCGTTTTCGTAAAACTGCCCATGTGTTCGAGCGCGTTGGCCTTGCCATGGCGGGAGCCGCGTGCGGATTGTTCGTCGGCGCCTATGTCGGCTCGGCGATCCCCACGCTCACCACGCAGGGCTTCCTGCTGCTGATGATGCTGCTCGGCGGCATCGGCTTCTATCTCGGCATCGACACGCCGCAGATGCCTTTCGACGATGCGCATAGCCAGATCGACGCCGCCGAGCTCATGAGCGCCGCCGGCACGCTCTCCGCTACGCTCACCGCCTTCGCCTCGGTGGCCGTGATCGTGCTCCGGCTCGATCCGCATATGGCCTGGACCTGGCTCGTCTTGGTCGGCTGGATTGCCGGCGTCGCCATGCAGATCGTCGCCGGCGCCAAGGCCAGGCTGCGCAAGTAGCCCTCTCTATCGTGATGGGCCCGCCTCAAGCGGGCATCTCGACGACCGCGGCTAGGAAAAGCTCACAATTCCGAGAGCCCGTCGTTAACGGCAGGGTTCGGCTTGCCCCAACTGCGTTGCTTGGCACCGTCTCTCTCCCTGTCAACCCGCCATCCGGTCAGGGCGTCATTCAAAGCATTGCCCGCGCATTGGTCTTGAAGAGTTCATCTTTGCGACCCATCTTGCAGCGCCCGCAGGTAGAGGCGTACCCTGCATTTTCTGCGGCTTTGATGCGAGGACCTGGGGATGAGCGGACCGGACGGAAGCAGGCAGTTGATCAAAAAGCACGATTTCGTTCAGGTCAGCGCAGCCGCCGGGCTTCTCGCCGCCGCGTTCGCCCTGTCCGGCTGCGACAAGCCGGCATCGCAGGCTGCGGCTCCGCCGGCGCCGGCGGTGACGGTCGCCCAGCCGGTCAAGCGCACGGTCACCGATTGGGACGAGTTCACCGGCCGCTTCGAGGCGGTGGAGGAGGTCCAGGTGCGGCCGCGGGTCGGCGGCTTCGTCAATTCGGTCGAATTCCAGGACGGCGCCATCGTGCGTCAGGGTGACCTGCTCTACGTGATCGATCCGCGCCCGTTCGAGGCGGTGGCCACTCAGGCGGAGGGCCAGCTGTCCGACGCACGGGCGCGAGTGGAGCTTGCCAAGCGCGAGCTCGATCGTGGTCTCAGCCTCGTGCAGACCAGCGCGGTCTCCGAACAGGTTGTCGATCAGCGCCGCCAGGCCTTGCAGGCCGCGCACGCCGCCGAGATGCAGGCCGCAGGCGCGCTGAAGGCCGCCAAGCTTAACATCGAGTTCACGCATGTGGCAGCGCCCTTGACCGGCCGCGTCAGCCGCCATCTCGTCAGCCCCGGCAATCTCGTGCAGGGCAGCGACACCGGCACCTCGACGCTGCTGACCTCGATCGTCGCGCTCGATCCGATCTACATCTATTTCGACATGGATGAAGCGACCTTCATCAAATACAGCAAGCTGTGGTTCGAAGGCCGGCGGCCGAGCTCGCGCGATACCGCAAACCCGGTGCAGGTGACGCTGGCCGGCGAGACCAAGCCCTCGCGCGAGGGCACCGTCAATTTCCTCGACAATCGGCTGGACGTCTCGACCGGCACGCTGCGCAGCCGCGCCGTGGTAAAGAACACGGATCTCTCGATCCTGCCCGGCCAGTTCGGCCGCGTCCGCCTGATCGGCAGCGCGCCCTACGAGGCGCTGCTGATTCCAGACGTTGCTGTTGCGACCGACCAGTCCCGCAAGATCGTGTTCGTGGTCAAGGCGGATGACACGGTCGAGGCACGTCCCGTGGTGCTCGGTCCGCTCGACGACGGCCTGCGTGTGATCCGTGAAGGGTTGAAGCCGGACGATCGCGTCATCGTCAACGGCATCCAGCGCGCCCGCGTCGGCGCCAAGGTCGCTCCCCAGACCGCGCAAGCGCCGGCCGGTGGCAAGTCATGAATCTTGGCCGCCTCTCCATCAACCAGCCCATTTTGGCGATGGTGCTGTCGATCGTGCTCCTGATCGTCGGTGCGCTCGCCTACACCACGCTGCCGGTCTCAGAATATCCGCAAGTGGTCCCGCCGACCGTCGTCGTCACGACGCAATATCCCGGCGCATCCGCCCAGACCGTGTCCGACACGGTCGCAGCTCCCATCGAGCAGGAGATCAACGGCGTTGAGGACATGCTGTATCTCTACAGCCAGGCGACCTCGAACGGCCAGCTCACCATCACCGTCACCTTCAAGCTCGGCACCGATCTCGACAAGGCTCAGGTGCTGGTGCAGAATCGCGTCGCCATCGCGCAGCCGCGCCTACCAGAGGAAGTGCAGCGCAACGGCGTCACCACCCGCAAGAACTCGCCCGACATTCTGATGGTCGTGTTCATGCTGTCGCCGGACGACACGTTCGACCAGCTTTACATCTCCAATTATGCGCTGCTCCAGGTCCGCGACCAGCTCTTGCGCATCGACGGAGTCGGCGACATCCAGATTTTCGGCGCCCGCGACTATTCGATGCGGCTGTGGCTCGATCCTGACAGAATCGCCAATCTCGGCCTGACCTCGGCCGAGGTGCTCGCGGCCATCCGCGCCCAGAACGTGCAGATCGCGGGCGGTCAGATCGCCGAGCCGCCGATCGCCGATCGCGCCTTCCAGCCCAACCTCACCTTCACCGGACGTTTGAAGGACCAGAAGCAGTTCGAGGACATCCTGATCAAGGCCGGCCCTGACGGCCGCACGGTGCGGCTGCGCGACGTCGCCCGCATCGAGCTCGGGGCGCTGGCCTACAGCACCAACAGCTTCCTGCTGCGCAAGTCGGCGGTCGCCATGCTGGTGACGCAGCGGCCGGGCTCGAACGCGCTCGCGACCGCAAAGAACATCTCCGACACCATGACGAGGCTCAAGGAGAGCTTTCCCAGGGGGCTCGACTTCAATATCGGCTACAACCCGACCGAGTTCATCGCCCAGTCGGTCCACGAGCTGATCAAGACCATCTACGAGGCCATGCTGCTCGTGGTCATCGTCGTGCTGGTGTTCCTGCAGGGATGGCGGCCCGCGATCATTCCGATCATCGCGATTCCGGTCTCGCTGGTCGGCACGTTCGCGGTGATGGCGGCGCTCGGCTTCTCCATCAATAATCTGACCCTGTTCGGGCTCGTCCTCGCGGTCGGCATCGTGGTCGACGACGCCATTGTCGTGGTCGAGAATGTCGAGCGCCATCTCGAGCACGGCCTCAGTCGTCGCGATGCCGCGCTGAAGACGATGGAGGAGGTCGGCGGCGCACTGGTCTCGATCGCCCTGGTGCTATGCGCGGTGTTCGTCCCGACCGCGTTCCTCGGCGGCATCTCCGGGCAATTCTTCCAGCAATTCGCCGTCACCATTGCCGTTGCGACGGCGATCTCCTGCTTCTGCTCGCTGACGCTCTCGCCCGCGCTGGCCTCGCAGATCCTCACGCCACACCAAGAAAAGCGGCCGCCAGCCGCCTGGAACGTCATCGCGCGCGGCTGGAATGCGTTCACCGGCGTGTTCAACCGTCTGTTCGACCGGCTGGCGCATGGCTATGCCGGCCTCGCCAATTTCGCGATTCGCCATTCGGTGGTGATGCTGCTGATCTACGTCGTGCTGATCGGCGGCGCCGGCTGGCTGATCGTGACCACGCCGCAGGGCTTCATCCCGGCGCAGGATCGCGGCTACGTCATCATATCCGTGCAGTTGCCGGGCGCGGCGTCGCTGGCTCGCACCACCGAGGTCGTTCGCGAGATCGAGCGGATCTCGCTGGATACGCCGGGCATCGTTCGAGTCGCCGCCTTTGCCGGTTTCTCCGGCGCCACCCGCACGCAAGCCGGCAATGCGGCGGCGCTGTTCCCGGTGTTCGACGAGCCCGAGGCGCGGCTGAAGAAGGGCCTGTCCGCGAACGCCATCACGGCCGAGCTGCGCAAGCGCCTGTCCGCGATCCAGGGCGCCTTCATCATCGTGATTCCACCGCCGGCCGTGCCCGGCATCGGCACTGGCGGCGGCTTTGCCATCCGCATCCAGGACCGCCAGGGCCGCGGGCCTGAAATGCTCGCAGCCGCCACCGACGAGCTTGTCGCCGCGGCGCGCAAATCGCCCTCGCTGCTCGCCCCCTCGGTGTTTTCGCCGTTCACCGCCAACACGCCGCAGCTCTTCGTCGACATCGACCGCACCAAGGCGCAGAAGCTGGGCGTGCCCATCTCCAACATCAACGAGACGATCCAGACCTATTTCGGGTCGACCTATGTCAACGACTTCAACCTGTTCGGCCGCACCTACCACGTCACTGCGCAGGCCGACTTTCCGTTCCGGAAAGAACCGAGCGACCTTGCGCGCCTGCGCACGCGCAACGCCTCCGGCGACATGGTGATGCTCGGCAGCGTGGTCGAGTTCAAGGACGTCTCGGGACCCGACCGCGTGGCGCGCTACAATCTCTATGCAGCGTCCGAGCTCCAGGGCGAGCCGGCGCCGGGCACCAGCTCGACCACCGCGCTCAACGCCATCAAGCAGCTCGCGAACGATACCTTGCCGAGCGGCTTCACCTTCGAATGGACCGATCTGTCCTATCAGCAGGTCACCGGCGGCAATGCCGGTCTCTACGTGTTCCCGATCTGCGTGCTGTTCGTCTATCTCGTGCTCGCCGCGCAATATGGCAGCTGGACACTGCCGTTCGCGGTCATTCTGATCGTGCCGATGTGCCTGCTCGCCGCCACCATCGGCGTTCGCATCATGGGCCAGGACGTCAACATTCTGACCCAGATCGGCTTCGTCGTGCTGGTGGGACTAGCGGCAAAGAACGCGATCCTGATCGTCGAATTCGCGCGCGACATCGAGAACGAAGGGAAGCCGCGGCTGGAGGCCGTGATCGATGCCTGCCGCCTGCGCTTGCGGCCGATCCTTATGACCTCGTTCGCCTTCATCCTCGGCGTCTTGCCGCTGGTGATCTCGACCGGCTCGGGCTCGGAGATGCGCCAGGCCGTCGGCGTCGCCGTGTTCTTCGGCATGATCGGCGTCACCCTGTTCGGTCTTCTGTTCACACCGATCTTCTACGTCGTGGTGCGGAACCTGGCGGAAGGGCGGCGCGACAAGAAGCCCGAGGCGATGGCCTGATGCTGCCTCTCTATGACCGTAGCCGTCTCCGTATGTTCCGTCATCCCCGCGAAGGCGGGGATCCATAACCACAGGGAGTGGTTTGGCGCGACAGCGGCAACTCCGAGTCTTCGCCAAACACCATCCTGTGGCTATGGGTCCCGGGCTCGCGCTCCGCGCGCCCCGGGACGACAGCGAGAGCTTGGCGCGCAGAATCCCATACTAACGACCAACATGAAACGGATGGGCGCACGTGGGGTTCTTCACTACTATCCGCGCGATTTCACAGAAGAATGCCGGGAGTTAAACATATGAAATCAGCACTTTGGGCCGCAGCGGCCTTGGCCCTCTTGATTGCGGTTCCCGCCTCCGCGCAAGGCGTCAAGATCGGCATCCTGAACGACCAGTCCGGCGTCTATGCCGATTACGGCGGCAAATGGTCGGTCGAAGCGGCCAAGATGGCGATCGAGGATTTCGGCGGCGAGGTGCTCGGTCAGAAGATCGAGCTCGTCACTGCCGACCACCAGAACAAGCCTGACCTCGCAAGCTCGATCGCGCGGCGCTGGTATGACGTCGAGAACGTCGACATGATCACGGAGCTGACGACCTCCTCGGTCGCGCTCGCGATCCACGAGCTCTCCAAGGAAAAGAAGAAGATCGACATCGTCGTCGGCGCCGCGACATCGCGCCTCACCGGCGATGCCTGCCAGCCCTACGGCTTCCACTGGGCCTACGACACCCGCGCGCTCGGCGTCGGCACCGGCGGCGCGCTGACCAAAGCCGGCGGCGACACCTGGTTCTTCCTCACCGCGGACTACGCCTTCGGCTACGCGCTGGAGAAGGATACCAGCGAGATCGTCACCGCCAATGGCGGCAAGGTGCTCGGCTCGGTGCGCGTTCCGCTCAATTCGTCGGACTTCTCCTCTTTCCTGCTGCAGGCGCAGAGCTCGAAGGCGAAGATCGTCGGCCTCGCCAATGCCGGCCTCGACACCACCAATTCGATCAAGCAGGCGTCTGAGTTCGGCATCGTCGCGAGTGGCCAGAAGCTCGCGGGCCTCCTGATGACGCTTGCCGAAGTCAACGGCCTCGGCTTGCAGGCCGCACAAGGCTTGGTGCTGACGGAGGGTTATTACTGGGATCTCAACGACAGGACGCGCAATCTCGGTGAGCGCTTCCTCAAGCGCACCGGGCGGATGCCGAGCATGATCCACGCCGGTACCTATTCGGCGACGTTGA
This sequence comes from Bradyrhizobium sp. USDA 223, assembly GCF_044909005.1. Lineage (NCBI taxonomy): Bacteria > Pseudomonadati > Pseudomonadota > Alphaproteobacteria > Hyphomicrobiales > Nitrobacteraceae > Bradyrhizobium > Bradyrhizobium sp. USDA 223. The sequence continues at coordinate 6,102,499 of NZ_JBIYDR010000001.1, read as the reverse complement.
GCTATCTCAAGGCCGTCAAGGCTGCTGGGAGCAAGGATCCGGATGCCGTCGCCAAGAAGCTGAAGGAGCTGCCGGTCGACGACGACTTCGCGCAAGGCGGCAAGGTGCTCGAGAACGGCCGCATGATCCACGACATGTATCTGTTCGAGGTCAAGAAGCCCTCGGAGTCGAAGAAGCCCTGGGACTATTACAATCTGCTCGCCACCGTCCCCGGCGACAAGGCCTTCTTCACCGCCAAGGAGAGCGGCTGTCCGCTGACGAAGTAGGGAAGTGGCACAGCGAGCGCCACACACTCGCTGTCTTCCCGGACAAGCGCGCCTCAAGCGCGCGCCGATCCTGGACCCATAGCCACGGGCACGCGTGGTTACGGGGACTCGGAGTGATCAGCTCACGTCACGACATCTTCCTGTGGTTATGGGTCCCGGATCGGCGCTTACGCTTGTCCGGGACGACACCGGAATGTGTGGCGGCGGATTGCCTCACACCAACCGCAGCACCACCGCCCCGAGCGCCCCGACCCACAGCGCCATTGCGGCGAGCGCCTGGATCGCAAAGCCGGTGCCGCGCTTGGCCACGGCTTGCGAATAGCCGATGAAATAGACGATCCGGCCGATGATCCAGATCGAGCCGATGCCCGCCGCGATGGCGTCGCTGATATAGATCGCGAACAGCCAAAGAGCTGGCAGGACGATCGGCATCCATTCCAACGTGTTCATCTGGATTCGGAAGGCCCGTTCGAAATCCGGATGCCCCGACATCGCAGGCACCTTGACGCCGGTCTTGGTGCGCGAGCGCGAGACGTTGATGGAGGTGAAGAAGTAAAACGCGATCGCCAGCAGCGTGACGAGGGCGGTGAGATGATACATCGTCGGTTCCTTCGAAGAGATCGCGCCTCAATAGCCGGTCAGCTCGAGATAGCCAACGCCGTCATGTGTGCCGGCAAAGCTCATCGGCCCTTCCCAGTACGAGAAGCCGGTCCCCATCCAGGCGTTCGGATTGAGCGGCTTGCAGAGGATCGAGAATGATCGCGCGGGTATCGCGATCTGCCATTGCACCGGCAGCTTGCGTCCCGCAACCTCAGCCGTCGCCTTCGGCATCATCTGGATGTCGCTGCCTGCAATCATCTGCGTCTCGCCGGCCGCGCTGATCCAATTGCCGAACGGATAATTTCTGCCGTCCTTCTGCCGCAGCCGGTACAGCATCAGCTTGTCTCCGGATGACAGATGCAGCGACAGCCAGTCCCAGCCGGTCTGGTCGGCGTCGAGCGGCTGGCTGCTCCATTCCCGGTCCATCCAGGCCTGGCCCGACACATCGACCGGCTTGTCGTCGATGCTGAGCGTGCCGCGCGCGCGGTAGAACGGCTGACTGTAGTAGTACGAGGCCTGCCCGCGCTCCGACTTGCGGCTGTAGCCGCGATCGCCCTGCAGTACGACCGGCCGCTCAGCCTCCAGCCTCAGCGCATAGCTGAAATCGGCGCCAGACGCCTTCAGCGTCAGCGGTGCCAAGGTGCGATCGTCGAGGCGCTCGAGACCCCTCATCTCCCAATCGTCGATCCAGGCCTCGAACGGCTTCGCCGTCACGCCGGCTTGCGCGACGCCACCGCGTGAAAACGTTTCGGAGAAGCGGTGAGTGTCGGCGCGCGTCACCGCCGCATGCGCCATCCAGACCTGTTGATTGGCCCAGCCCTCGCCTTGCGGACCTGGCTGCGCCGCCTGGCGGAACAGCGTCCATTGCAGGCCGCAAGGAGCGCCGCTCGCGTCGACGAGGTTTGCCGTGAGATACCACCATTCGATACGAAACTCCGGATGTGGACCGTGATCGGCTGGGAAGGTGAACGTCTTTCCCGGCGTCACCTTTGCAAACCCATCGGCGGTCTCGCCGAGTCCGGCATAGCCCTGCGCGCCGGCGCGGCGCGCGAGGGCGAGGGCGGCGATGCCGCCGGCGAAGGCGCGCCGCGTGATTGCTTCAGCGCTCATTGGCAAACACTTTGACGAGGTTCGCCGGCTGCATCCGCGCCAGCCGCACCATCGGCAGCAGCGCCGCAAGCAGCGAGGCGAACAGCGCCACCGCGACCAGCTCCACTAGCTGCAATGGGAAGACGTGGAACGGCAGGCGCCAGCCGAAGGCTTTCACATTGACGATGGCGATGAGGCACCAGGCGACCAGCAGTCCGAGCGGCACGGCCAGCAGTGCCGTGAACAGCGCGACCGAGAGCGTCTTGGTCAGCTCGATCGCGGCAAGGCGCGGCCGCGTCAGGCCGATCGCCCACAGCGGTGCAAGCTGCGGCAGTCGGGAGTTCGCCAGGGTCAGCAGGCTCGTGAGCAATGCGATTCCGGCGACGCCGAGCGTGAAGGCGTTCAGCGCCGACGTCACCGCAAAGGTGCGGTTGAAGATGCGAATCGATTCCGCCTTCACCGTCGCCTGGTCGGCGATTCTGCGGTCGTCGAGCCCGAACTGCTTCTGCAGGGCCGCGATCAGGCCGGGGATGTTCTCTCTCGCGACGATCAGGCCGATCCGCGTCTGCGGCGTTTGCGGAAACTGCCGGATCAATGCGGCAACGTTCACCGTGAGCTGACCCCTGGGGTTGCCGTAATCCGCGTAGATGCCGACGATGTCGAGCTCCCAGCTCCCGCCCGGCGCGGGCACCTCGACGACGTCGCCGATCTGCACGTTCAGCCGCCGGCTCAATTGCTCGCTGATGAAGGCGGCATTGCCCGGTACCAGGCGGGTCCAGGCGCGCGGCGCCGTCTCGAGCAGCGGCCAGCGCTCGCGATAGAGCGCGTGATCGGGCAGGCCGAGCAACTCGACCGGCTGGCCCCGGACCTGCGCCTCCGCGCGCCCGCCAGGGAGGATCGCCTGAACATCGCTGCGATCCTTCAGCCAGTTGCGGATCGCCGTACCTTGCGCGTTGTCGGAGGCGCTGATGTAGACATCGGCCGCAAGCCGCCCGTTGAGCCAGCCGATGAAGGTGCGGCTGAAGGTCTCCACCATGGTGGAGACCCCGACGTTGACGGCAAGCGCGAGCAAAAGCGCCATCAGCGCCAGTGACAATCCGGAGAGCTGCTGCCGGCTGTCCGCCCAGAACCACAGCGCGAGCGGGCCTCGCACGAGTCGCTGGCCTACGAGCAGGATGATGTCGAGGAAGGCCGGCAGGATCAGTGCCGCACCGAACATCAGCGCGGCCAGCACGCCGAACCCTGCGATCAGTGATTGCCCGTAGTAGAACAGCAGCAGCGCGACGGCGAACGCGCCGCAGGCCGCACAGCTCTGCAGGATCAGCCAGCGGCGTTGCCGCTGCTGCCAGGCGCCCGGCTGCGCCGTCGCCAGCACCGGCATCCTGATCGCCTTGATCAGGCTGGTCGCCGCCGCCACAAGCGCACCCGCCACGCTGATCCCGATGCCGGCGAGCCACCATTCGGGCCGCAGGCTGAGCTGCCCAGGGATCTGCGCGCCATAGAGTCCGCGCAGCGAGGCCGCGACATCGGGCAGCAGGGCGGCTGCGATGAAATAGCCGCACGCGAGCCCGATCAGGCCGGCGACCAGCGCCAGTGCAACCAGCTCGACCACCAGCACCGTATTGACCAGCTGCGCCGAGGCGCCACAGGCCCGCAAAGTGCGCAGCATTGGCAGCCGCTGCTCGAAAGCAAGGCCCACGGCCGAATTGACGATGAACAGGCCGACGAAGAACGACAGCAGGCCGAAGGCGGTGAGGTTGAGATGAAAACTGTCGGTGAGATGCTCGAGCTCCGTCTCCGCATTGGGCTCGACTCGCTCTAACTGCTCGCCGACCACGCTCGCGAGCGGTGCGGGCTTGCCCCTCGGCTTGCCGATCAGCAGCCGCGAGACCTGGTCCGGCTTGCTCAGCAGCCGCTGTGCCACGCCGATATCGACCACGAGCACATCGGGTGCGAGCTGCGGCTGGACGCGCAGCGGCGGCAGCCTTGCGCCGCTGCTGATCGCCGGGGCTGCGCCTTCTGCTTGCTGCAAGCCCCTCAACGTTTCCCGGGCCACCAATGTCTGGCCGGGCGGAGCAACGAAGCTGCTGAGATCCGCGGCACCCAGGCGTGGCGCGTTGCCGACATCGACCGGCAGCGTGACCGGCTCGATGCCGAGCAGCCGCACCGAATGCCCGTTGATCTGGACGCGTCCCTCCAGCACCGGCGACACCGGCCAGCCGGCGCGGCGGAGCTTTATGAACAGCTCCTGCGGGAAAGTCGCCGCATTGGGGGCGACCAGCATCGCCGTGCGCACGCCGCCGAATGTCGCTGCGGCGCGGTCATAGGCATTGCGGGCCTGCTGGTTGATGGCCTGCACCCCGCTCCACAGCGCGGTCGCCGCAATCAGGCCAATCAGCAGCGTCGCAAATTGCATCTTGTGGCGCCGCCAATGGCTGAGCAGCACGGCGAGGACCCAGAGCGCGCGCCTCATGAAATGCGCCCCGTATGCAACGTGAGATGACGGTCGAGCGTGGCGGCGAGATGCAGGCTGTGCGTCACCATCAGGAAGCCGCAGCCGGTGCGCGCGACGAGGTCGCGCGCCAGCGCCAGCACCTCCTCGGCGGTGGCTTCGTCGAGATTGCCGGTCGGCTCGTCCGCCAGCAGCAGCGCGGGCTTTGTCGCCAGCGCCCGGCCGATCGCGACGCGCTGCTGCTGGCCACCCGATATTTGCTCTGGATAACGTTTGAGCAGGCTGCCGAGTCCGAGCCGCTCGACGAGCTCTCTTGTCCAGGCCGCATCATGCCGGCCGGCGATCCGCGCCTGGAAGGCGAGATTGTCCGCGACGGAGAGGCTCGGGATCAGGTTGAACTGCTGAAAGACCAGGCCAACGCGATTCCGCCGCAAGCTGGCGCGTCCGGCATCCGATAGCGTGGTGACCTCGGCGTCACCCAGCCTAATCGAGCCGCCATCGGCGGCGTCGAGGCCGGCGATCAGGTGCAGCAGCGTGCTCTTGCCGCTGCCGGATTCACCGGTCAGCGCGACGCGCTCGCCGGCCCCGAGGTCGAGGTCGACGCCGCGCAGAACATGGACGGGCTCGCCGGCCGAAGAGAAGGTCTTTGAGAGGTTTCGGATGCTCAGCACGGGCCTGCCACTTCTCTTCCACCTCTCCCATAGGGAGAGGTAAGAATGCTGCCTAGCACACCTGATGCGGAAATGCCGGGGTTGCGTTGGCCCTGAAGCCGCTGTTAGCTTCCAAGACGGCCAAATCAAAAAGGTACCGAAAAGACATACGGGGAGAATGATGAGCGCTCAGGAAATGCCGAATGTGGCGGCTAAGACGACCAAAACGCCAAAGGGCGCCTGGACTATTACATTTCTCCTCTTTCTTTTCATGGTGGTGAACTTCGCGGACAAGATCGTGGTCGGTCTCGCCGGCGTGCCGATCATGACCGACATGAAGCTCAGCGCCGAGCAGTTCGGCCTGCTCGGGTCCTCGTTCTTCTTCCTGTTCTCGATCTCGGCCATCGTGGTCGGCTTCATCGTCAACAAGGTGCCGACGCGCTGGGTGTTGTTGACGCTGGCGGTGATCTGGGCGGTGTCGCAGTTCCCGATGGTCGGCACAGTCTCCTTCACCACGCTCTTGATCTGCCGAATCGTCTTGGGGGCGGGCGAAGGGCCGGCCTTCTCGGTCGCCGCGCACGCCATCTACAAATGGTTCCCCGACGAGAAGCGCACGCTGCCGACCGCAATCCTGTCACAGGGCTCGGCCTTCGGCGTCATCCTGGCGGTGCCGGCGCTGAACTGGATCATCGTCAACCATTCCTGGCACTACGCGTTCGGCGCGCTCGGCGTCGTCGGCTTGATCTGGGTCGCAGCCTGGCTCGCGCTCGGCAAGGAAGGCCCGCTGGAGGATACCGAGGTCCTGGCCGCCACCGAGCCGAAGATTCCGTATGTGCAGCTGCTGACCTCGCGCACCTTCCTCGGCTGCGTGGTCGCGACCTTCGGCGCTTATTGGGCGCTGTCGCTCGGCCTCACCTGGTTCACGCCCTTCATCGTCAAGGGGCTCGGCTTCTCGCAGAGCCAGGCCGGCTTCATCTCGATCTTGCCCTGGGTGTTCGGCGCCACCATCGTCATCCTCACCGGCTGGATCTCGCAGGTGATGATGGCCCGCGGCTACACCACGCGCGTCTCGCGCGGCGTGCTCGGCTCGGTGCCGCTGGTGATCGGTGGGTTGATCCTCGCGATGATGCCGCATGTGCAGGGCGCCGGCCTGCAAATCGCGCTGCTCGTCGTCGGCTCCGGACTCTGCGGCGCGATCTACGTGGTCTGCCCGCCGATGCTCGGCGAGTTCACCCCGGCCTCGCAGCGCGGTGCAGTGCTCGCGATCTACGGCGCGCTCTACACGCTTTCAGGCATCATCGCGCCGAGCGTGATGGGCACCGTGATCCAGCGCGCCGGCAGCATGCTCGACGGCTACCTGACCGGCTTCACCATCAACGCGGTGGTCATGATTGGCTCCGGCGTCATCGGCCTGCTGCTGCTGTGGCCGAATACGGAGAAGGCCAGGCTGACGCGTGGTGCGGCGGCGCAGGGCGCGGCGCTGAAGGGCGCGGTGTCGCCGACGTAAGTCGCGGCACTGCCAGCCCAATCACACCTGTCGTCCCGGGGCGCGCAAAGCGCGAGCCCGGGACCCATAGCCACAGGCCACAATTGGTCCCCCCGGGAGTATGGGTCCCCGCCCCCGCGCGCAATTGCGCACCAGGCAGGGGCGACATCCCAATCTATAGCGATACCGCCCGCTCAACTCCCAGAAGCTTCCCGCTTCCGCTCCGTGAACGGCGACAGCACAACCGTCGCCACCATGAAGATCACGGACGCGCCGAACACCCAGTGCGGCGCGCTTTGATCCATGATCCAGCCGAACAGCAGCGGTGAGACGATGCCACCGAGGTTGAAGCCGGTGGAGACGATGCCGAAGGCGCGCCCCGCGGCACCCGGAGGCGCGGCATTGCGCACCAGCATGTCACGCGAGGGCGCGATCACGCCGGAGAGGAAACCTGCGGTCGCCATCGTCGCCGTCAAGGCCCAGCCTGGCAGCGTCACCAGCGCGATCAGCAGCACGATGGCCGCATTCGCGGCGAAGCAGGCCGCGGCGACATAGCCGTGGCGCTCGGTGCGGTCGGCGAGGAAGCCGCCGGCGAGCACGCCCGCGGCGCTTGCGGCGAGAAACGCAGTCAGCGCGACATTGGCGATCGAATAGGACGTGCCGTAGCCGCTCATCAGCGCCACCACGCCGAAATTGTTGATGCCCGCGACCGACAGGCTCAGCAGCATGAACAGTGCGGTCAACGTGATCAGCGCCGGCGTGATCACGGCCTGCTTCGGCGCGCTTGCGCTGCCCGATTTCTTCTTGTGTGCGCCGGCCTCGGGGATGCCCATGGCTACCAGCAGCATCGCCACCAAAATGGCGATCGCGCCAGAGGCGATCAGCGCACCGACGCCGCCCCATAGCATGACCATTGCCGCCACGATCGCCGGCGTCACGGCGCCGCCGAGATAGCCGGCGAAGGTGTGGACCGAGAAGGCGCGGCCCATCCGCGCCTCGTCCATGTGCTCGGCCAGGATCGCGTAATCGGCGGGGTGATAGACGCTGTTGGCGAGCCCGAGCAGCACGGCGCAGGCGATCAGCGCAGCGTAGCTGAGGTGCAGACCGAGCAGGATCAGCGCGCAGCCGCCGAGCGTCAGCCCGATCAGTAGGATTTTGCGCGCGCCAAAATGATCGACGAGGTAGCCGGTCGGCGCTTGCGTCAGGCCGGAGACGAGGGCGAGCGTGGTCAGCGAGAAGCCGAGCTCGACATAGCCGACGCCGAGCTTTTCCTTCAGGAACGGAAACAGCATCGGCAGGACCAGCAGATGGAAATGGCTGACCCAATGCGCGATCGAGATCCCCGTCAGCGTGCGCAGCGCACTGTCCGTCTTGCCTTGTTGCGGTGCGGCGAGAACGTCGACCATTGCAGTTCCATTTCACTCCCGATGGAGGCGCAAACTATCGGGGCTGACGGTTATTTGTCCATGAACGCAGGCGCATGGCAGGTAGTGCGGGCGGGGCTCCATCCCGCCAGCTCGCGCGATCAAAATTAGCGTTCCCCTCAGAACGGCTCGTCATCCGGGCCATAGCGATCACGTTTCGGCGTCGCGATGTCGCCGTCTTCGTAATCGTCGTCATCGGTCTCGCGCCGGCGCGGGGCTCTCTTCGCCTTGTTGTCCGCGGGCTTGTTCTCGGTGGTCTTGGGCGGCTCGCTCGGCTTGCCGGTCTTGGCCATGGCTGGTCCCGGATGGTGATGCTGCATCCGAATGTACCTGCCAAATATGTGCGGCGCCTGATTTATCTCAAGGGGCGACGAGGCCGTCAGTGCACCACCGGCCCGCCCGCCTTCTTCCAGGCATCGATGCCGCCGGCGATATGTGCGGTGTTGAGAAGCCCCGCCTCCTTTGCAGCCGCAACGGCCATCGCCGAGCGTTCGCCGAAAGCGCAGAAGAACACCACGCGGCGGCCGCTAGCGGCCGCGACCTCGCGCAGCATGCCGCCGGGCTTCAGGCTCTCTTCGACGGAGGGATAGGGCGTGTGCAGCGCGCCTTCGAGCATGCCGTGCTTCATCCGCTCATTGGTCTCGCGCAAGTCCACCAGCAGGATGTCGGGCCGGCCGAGGCTGCGGATCGCCTCGATTGCGCTGAGCGCGCGGCCTTCCTTCTCCAACTCTTCCTGATGCAGGCCGACATGCATGTTGGCGGGGATCGCCACGTCCATCATCTTCGGATTGGGCAGCTTCAAATTGGCCATCAGCTCGACATATTCGTCGACCGAGCGCACCTGGAGCCGCGGATTGTAGCGTCTTTCCTCGCCGATGGTGGAGACGGTGTCGCCCTTGTAGTCGTGGGCCGGAAACACCATCGTCTCGTCCGGCAGCTTCAAGAGGCGGTTGAAGATCGAATCGTATTGCGCGCGCGCCGAGCCGTTCTGGAAATCGGTGCGGCCGGTGCCGCGGATCAGCAACGTGTCACCGGTGAAGACGCGGTCGCCCATCAAATAAGAATAGGAATCGTCGGTGTGGCCCGGCGTGTACATCACGTCGAGCGACAGGCCCTCGATCGTCACCTTGTCGCCGTCGGCCACCCGCATGGCGACGACGTCGGCCTTGGTCTGGTCGCCCATCACGGTCATGCAATGGGTGCGGTCGCGCAGCTCGCCGAGGCCGGTGACGTGGTCGGCATGCAGATGCGTGTCCACCGCCTTGACCAGCTTGAGGTCGAGCTCGCGCAGCAATTGGCAGTAGCGGTCGACCTTCTCCAGCACAGGATCGAGAATCAGCGCCTCGCCGCCGGGGCGGCTGGCGAGGACGTAGCTGTACGTGCCCGAAACGCTGTCGAAGAGCTGTCGGAAGATCATGGCAGGACCCGGCTTGGAACTGACTTCCAAGATTCTACTACAATACGGGTCGGAAAGAGAAGTAAGTCACTGCATGAGCAGAAAAATCTAGAAGATTATTATTATGGCCAGCATGATCGCGGACAAAACACATCATCCCAGTCCTGCAATGCCTGGATTGCCCTCGACCCCTTTCAGCGTCACGCCGGAGCCGAGCCGTTCGGGCATCATCCGGCCCGAGCGCAGATATTTGCCGACCACGTCCCACACCGGCGCGCCCTGCTGGCCGTTGACTGAGGCCCAGCCCGCGACCTTGTAGCGGTGGCTGGCGCTGAGCGCCTTGCCGCTGCCGAGCTTCAGCTCCGAGATGCGGCTGCCGATCGCAGCGTCCGGCGTGCAGGTGTAGCTGAGCCCGCCGGCACGGACCATGTCTCCGCCCTGCTGGTAGTAGGGATCGGCGTTGAAGAGGTTGTCGCAGACGTCCTCGAGCAGGTCCTTGATCTGGGCCCCCGTCATCTCCTGCACATAGGTCTCGGGATAGGTGATCGCGGTTTCCGCCAGCAGATCCTCCATCGTCATCGCCTGGCCGGACAGCGCGGTGATGCCCCAGCGGAAGCCCGGCGACAGCGCGATTTCGGCATCGAGCTCGGTGCGCAGCGCGGTGCAGATCAATTCGTCCATGGGGCCGGAGAAATTGCCGCGGCGATAAAGCAGCCGGTCGGGCGTTGCGATCTTTTCCGACCAGTCGGCCACGTGCGGCGCACGGACCCGGCCGATCAGCTCGGCCATCGCCGGATCGGGCTTCAGCAGCTCCGAATAGACCGGCAGCAACCGATACCTGACGTCGCTGACCTTGCCGCTGTCGAGCGCGAGGTCGAGCACACCCAGAAATTTTCCGTTGGAGCCGGCATTGGTGACGAGCGTCGTGCCACCTGCGTTCTTCACTGGCATAGGCTGCGGCACGGCATCATGGGTGTGGCCGCCGAGAATGACGTCGATGCCGGTGACCCGGCTGGCGAGCTTGAGGTCCACGTCCATGCCGTTGTGCGACAGCAGCACGACGGCGTCGACCTTGTCGGTGCCGCGCAAGGCATCGACATGCTTCTGCAGCTCCTCCTCGCGGATGCCAAAGCTCCAGTCCGGTGTAAACCTCCTGGGATGCGCGATCGGAGTGTAGGGAAAGGCCTGGCCGACGATCGCGATGCGATGCCCGCCGAGCTCCTTGATGACGGAAGGCTTGAACACGCGCCCAGTGGCCTTGTCGAAGGCGGGCGCGTCGTTGAACGCGGCCTCCTCAGTCAGGAACACGTTCTGCGCCAGGAACTCGCCCTTGAAACGCTCGAGATTGTCGCGCAGCGTCTGCTCGCCATAGGTGAATTCCCAATGCCCCGTCATCGCCTCGATGCCGAGCAGATTGGCGACCTCGACCATGTCGCGGCCCTGCATCAGGTTGGCCAGCCCCGTGCCCTGCCAGAGATCGCCGCCGTCGACGAGCAGCGAACGCCGCTCGCCGACATCGGCGCGCAGGCGATCGACCAGCGTCTTCAGATGGGCAAAGCCCCCGAGCTTGCCGAAGCGGCCTGCGGACTTCTCGAACTCGAAGCAAGTGAAGGCATAGGCATCGGCGCTGTCGGCGCGGATGCCGAAGCGCTCGAGAAAGGCCCGGCCGACCAGATGCGGCGGCCGTCCCGCCATCTCGCCGATGCCGATATTGACGCTGGGCTCGCGGTAATAGACCGGATTGAGCTGCGCATGCGTGTCGGTGATGTGCAGAATCCGCGCATTGCCGAACCGTTCGAGGTCATAGATGCTGGCGGCGTCAGCGCCGCAGGCGAGCCGCGGCAGGCCGATCGTTGCGGCGGCAACGCCTGCACCTTTCAGGAAATCGCGGCGGCGGATCGCCATTCAAGAATTCTCCGCGCCTCTCGTGGGGACCGCGTTCACCGCGGGGCAGTCTAGCGGATTTCCATCGCCTTCCAGGCTTCTTTTTCGGAAACAGCCTGGAAGATCGACGCCTTCGCCAGCGCTTCGGCTTCCCTGGCCGCGGCCACCGCACGGCCGAAATCGCCGCCATCGGCAGCCCTTTTCGCGGCCGCCAGCGCAGATACGGTCACCGTCCACTGGTTGCGCATGCCCGCTGCCTCCTTGGAGGCGGCTTCGGCGGCGGCATAGGCCGCCTTGTAGTCCGCCTCACTCGCCGCGCGCGCGGATGGCGCAAGGCTCAAGGCGAGCAGCATGGCCAAGCCAAGTGACAGCTTCATGGCCGTGCTCCCGGTCCCGAGATCGGCAGGCCGTTGGCGACGTAGGACAGGAAATATTCGACGTCGCGATATTCATCCGACTGCGGCTCCAGCGGAACCGCGCGGGTCTGGCTGTTGCAGGTGACGAAGCGGCGGCTGGTCGTGCCCATGCCGCTCCATTCGGAGCGGTAGATCGGCATCGCGTTGAGGATGCCGAGCGCCGGGGCGAGGGTCTCGGCGCGGATGCGCTCGCCCGGGCTCTGCACGTGGCAGCTCGCGCAGGAGAAATTCATCTGGCCGCGCCGCGTGTAGAAATAGCGCTTGCCGTTCTCGTACGCCGCCAACGCGCGGGGATCATCGGGGATCTTGATGTCCATCAGCTTGCCGCGCGAGGTGTAGGCCATGTAGGCGGTGAGCGAGGCCATCTCGTCCTTGACGTAGGAATAGGGCGCCTCGCCATTGGCCTCGCGGCAGCGGTTGAGCGCGAGCTCCAGCGTGACGACCTTGCCTTCGCCGCTGTCGAAGTACGGATAGTTCTGGCGGATGCCGATGCCGCCGTTCGGAAAGCAGTCGGCATAGGTCTTGCCGTTCTTGAACGGGGTCGAGAACATCTCCTTGCCGGCCTCGAGCGCGAACTCGTAAGGCGGGAATTCCTCCTTCTCCTGCCACTGCCGCTTCATGTCCTCGTTCATGGAATACGGACCGTTGACGAAATCCTCGTGCTTCACGTTCGGAAACTTCTGGAAGAAGAAGTTCTGGAACGCCTTGGCGTCGGCGACGGGATCGACCTTGTCGGCAGCGATCACGCGCGGCGCGGCGAGCGCGAACGCGACGAGCGCAGCGCTGAGCGAGCCAAGCAGGAGGTGGATGCGGGCGTTCATCACGCGATCTTCGCGGTGGTCGTATCCGAGCCGCCCTTGTTGTCGGTCCAAGAGATCTTGAGCTCGTCGCCCTTCTTGGCGCCCTTGAAGCTGAACTTGACGTAGGGGTCCTTAGAGACCGCTGTGCCCCAATCGGCGACGAACACGTCCTTGCCGTTACACTCGAACTTCAGCTGCTGGATGAAATGTGCCGGGATCAACTCGCCCTTGGAGTCCTTGACGAGGCCGGTGTCCATGGGGTGCTGGATCAGCGTCTGCACCTCGGTGATGTCGCCGGTCGATGTTGCGCGCACGCGAATGCTGGATGCCATGTCGAACTGCCTCGCTTAGCCGCCGCAACCGCCGACGGTGACCTTGACCTCCTTGGTCGCGCTGTAGAGCTTGCCGTCGGCCTCTACGATCGCGGTCAATTTAGTGGTCCTGGCCATCTTCAGCCGGTTGGCGACGGCAGGGATCGTGCCACCGGGAATCCTGTAGCTGGCCGCCAGCGCGTTCGGGTTCTCCGCCACGAAGAACGAGATCGAGGTGACCTTATCCAGCGTCGTCGTCACCGAGATCGGCACGACGCCGCCATTCTCGGCGATCTCCGGCGCATCCAGCTTGACCTTGTCCGACGGCTCGGCGGCCTTGCCGTAGAGCGCCTTGATCGCATCCGCCTCGCTCTTCTGCCTGAAGGCCTCTTCCGGATATTTGTCGTTCGCCGCGGCGCGCGCGGGCGCGAACGGCAGATTGCCGAGGCCGAGCAGCGCCACGGAGGCAGCGCCCTGAAGGATCAGGCGCCGCGTCGGATGAGGCCTCCAATGAGGCTTGGGGGTCGTGGTCATCTCAAGTCTCCTGTGGGCCGCCGGCGGTTACAGGGTCTGCAGGAAATCAACGATCGCGTCGATCTCCTGTTCGGTCAAAATCCGGTTCCGGCCGAACGGCGGCATCATGGTTTGCGGATTGCGCTTGGTCTCGTCGAAGATGATCGCAACCAGCTCGTTGCGATCGGGGTATTTGGCCTTGATGTCCTTCAGCTCCGGTCCGATCGTCCCCGGCAGGTCGCCGCCTTTGATGACGTGGCAGGTGAGGCAATTGCCCTTGCCGCGGTCGAAGGCAAGCTTCTGGCCCTCCGTCACGGTGGATTGCGCCTCCGCCGGGGCCATTGCCGCGCCGGCGAGGAGGGCCAGCGCAGCAAGCAGAGCGGGCTTGCGAGGAAAGGCGGTCAAGGCATCGTCCCGGCGTTATCTCGATGATCTCGTTTGCGGAATTGTTCAAAAGCACAAAGGCCATCGTCTGACAATCAAGACTATGCACGCGGTGAAATGGAGTTAATATCCTGCGCATTGCAACTGACGAGATAGTTCGTTCATTCGGATGGGCGTGAACTAGCAGATTATTCTCGGACGTTTGGCCGCCTTTTCCGGTTCGCATTTTCTGGGGACGTCACTTGGCTGAATATGTGGTCGAATTTGGCAGGGATGGCGGACGGGTCGAGCCGGATGGCCGGCTCGATGCGCCGGCCTTCCATCGCAATCACGAACCGATCTGGGCAGCGCTGGAAAAGCATCTCGCGGATGCGACCGGCAACGTCGTGGAACTCGGCAGTGGAACCGGGCAGCACGTGGTGCATTTCGCCCGCCACACGCCCGGCCTGATCTGGTGGCCGAGCGATCTCAATCAGCGCCACCTCAAGAGCATCGAAGCCTGGCGCGTGCATGCCGGCCTGCCGAACATCCGCCCACCCCTGCGCATCGATCTCACCGATCCCGACTGGTGTCCGGAAATGAAAAGCGGGCAGGGGCCGACCAGCCTCGCGGCCGTATTCTGCGCCAACGTCATTCACATCGCGCCCTGGGCCGTGGCCGAAGGCCTGTTCGCCGGCGCCGGCCGTTATCTGCGCCGTGACGGCAAGCTGTTCCTCTACGGCCCCTTCAAGCGCGACGGCAAGCATACCGCGCTCAGCAACGCGGTGTTCGACACCTCCTTGCGCGAGGGCAATCCCGAATGGGGCGTGCGCGACGTCGTCGACGTCGAGAAGCTGGCGAAGGCGGCAGGCCTCGGCCTCATCGACACGATCGAGATGCCCGCGAACAATCTGACGCTGGTGTTCGCAAGAGGCTAGGAGGTCGTCATGCCCTGGCTTGTCCCGCCTGCGCGGCCGAAGCCGCTTCGGCGAGGCGAAGGCCCGGGCATCCACGTTCTTCGGGCGGTAAGGCAAGGCGTGGATGGCCGGGTCAAGCCCGGCCATGACGATGTGGAGACGTCAGCGCACCCGCCTCTAGCCTTCATCCCTCCACCCGATCTTCTCCTTCAAGAACCGATAGCCCAGCACCTCGAAACCGGCGCGCTCCTTGTTGTCCTTGCCGTAGCCGTGGCCGCCTGCCGGCGGCTCGTAGAACCAGGCCTCATAGCCCATGGCCTGCAGCTTTGCCGCCATCTTGCGGGCATGGCCGGGATGGACGCGGTCGTCGCGCCGCGTGGTCGCGATCAGGATCGGCGGGTACGCCTGGCCGCCCCTGACGTTGTGATAGGCGGAATAGGTCTTCAGCCATTCCCATTCGTCGGGCTTGTCGGGATCGCCATATTCCGCGATCCAGCTCGCGCCGGCGAGCAGCTTGGTGTAGCGGCGCATGTCAATCAGCGGGATGGTACAGAACAATGCGCCGAAACGCTCGGGGTAGCGTACCAGCATGTTGGTGATGAGGATGCCGCCGTTCGATCCGCCCTGCGCGGCGATGCGTTTTGCGCTCGTCACACCGCGGCGGACGAGATCGGCGGCGACGGCGGCGAAATCGTCGTGAGAGAGCTTCTTGCCGGCAAGCCGTCCGGCATCGTGCCAGCGCGTGCCGAACTCGCCGCCGCCGCGCAGATTCGCCTGCACAATCGTGCCGCCGCGCTCCAGCCACAGCTTGCCGAGCGAGGAATTATAGTACGGCTTCACTGAAACGCCGAAGCCGCCATAGGCGCTCAGATAGACCGGCGCATCGCCGGTCTCGCCAGCGGGGCCGGTCTGCACATAGGGGATGCGCTCGCCGTCAACCGAGATCGCCTCGTGCTGGATCACAACGAGGCCATCGGCGGTGAACGTCTTCGGCGCCTGCTTCAGCACGATCGGGCTTGCGATGCCGCGCTCGATCAGCAGCAGCGCCGGCGGCGTCAGCGGATCCTGCACATTGGCGAGCAGATCGCCATTGCTCTCCGATGCATGGCGGTCGAGCGGCCAGACATCGACGACGCCGATCTGCGGCAGGCCGCCAAGTGTCTCGCGGCTCCAGCTAGTGGCGGACGGTGTGCAGATCTCGAAGCGAGGTTTGAGCTCGTCGAGAATCGACAGCACCAGCTTTCCTGCCGCCCAGAACAACCCTTGCAGCGCGCGCCGCGGTGCGGGCTCGAACAGGACGACAAAATCGCGGCTGCCGGCGAGGAAGGCCGAGAGCGAGATGCCGAGCACGGTGTCGGTGGCATAGGTCCGGCCATCGACCTGCCAGTCCTTGCGTAGCTTCATCGCGAACCAGTCGCCATGCGCCTGCATCCAAATCCCGGTCGGCAGATCGAGCTTCGTCGTCGTGCCGGCCGCATCGCGCAGCCAGACGGTGTGGTTGAAGAAGTCGATCTGGTCGACGATCCAGACCCGGGGCGCCGCTCCGGTGTCGTCGGCCATGCCATAGATCACCATGTGATCGGCGGTGGTCTCGAGGACCATCTGCGCCTGATCGACCGGCTGGCCGCGCCGCCACAGGCGGACGGTGCGCGCATAGCCCGAGCTCGTCGCCATGTCCTCGCCATGCGCGCTTGACAGCAGCAGCGTGTCGGCATCGAGCCAGTCGACGCCGCCTTTCGCTTCCGGCAGCGCAAAGCCGTTCGCCACGAAACTTTTCGTGGCGAGGTCGAATTCCCGCAAGGTGACGGCGTCGCTGCCGCCGCGCGACAGGCTCAGGATCGCCCGCGAGCTTCCCGGCATCGTGGCGATACCGCTAAGCAACCAGTCCTCGTCTTCGCTTCTCGCGAGCTGGTCGATGTCCAGCATGGTCTCCCATGCCGGATCGGCTTTACGAAATTCCGCAAGCGAAGTCCGTCGCCACAGGCCGCGCGGGTTGGCGGCATCTTTCCAGAGATTGTGCAGGTCGTTGCCGCGCCGGCTGACATAGGGAATGTTGTCAGGTCGGTCATAGATCGCCGCGAGGATGTCGCGATCGTGCTCGAAGGCCTTGCCGCCGAACGCGGCGAGCGTCAGGCTGTTCTGCCGCTCGACAAAATCGAGCGCTTGCCGGCCCTCGATCTCCTCCAGCCACAGCCAGGGATCGTCGTCGGGCGCTTGAAGCGTGGGCCTGTCGTCGACGGACATGAAGGTAACTCCCGGGAAGATGGCGGCGGATAGGATTTGATCGAGCGCAAGCCGTCAAGGGTGCGCAGCGTTATCATTCCAGCGATTGCGTCAGGGGCATGGCCCGCGCCCGTTTGCGCCGGTTGCCGGCCCTCTCTCACCCCTCCATAGTGCCGCGAATCAACAGAGCCCTTTGGGCGGAAATGCCGATGCTGGACGTGACTGCCGCCAATGAGATCGCCGACGACGCCCGCGTGCGCGCCAACGTGGTGCGCCTCGCCGCCGCGCAGGCGCTGACCGGCGCCAACTCGGCCGTGATCTTCGCCACCGGTGCGATCGTCGGCGCCACGCTCGCGCCGGACATGTCGTTCGCGACTGTGCCGATCTCGATGTATGTGGTCGGGCTCGCCGCCGGCACACTGCCGACCGGTGCGATCTCGCGCCGCTTCGGCCGCCGCGCCGCCTTCGTCATCGGCACGGGTCTCGGTACGCTCACCGGTCTGCTCGGCTCGTTCGCGATCCTGCGCGGCTCGTTCGCGCTGTTTTGTCTGGCGACTTTCCTCGGCGGTCTCTACGGCGCGGTGGCGCAATCCTATCGCTTCGCAGCCGCCGACGGCGCCAGTGCGGCCTACCGGCCGAAGGCCGTGTCCTGGGTGATGGCGGGCGGCGTGTTCGCCGGCGTGCTCGGTCCGCAGCTCGTGCAATGGACCATGGATGTCTGGCAGCCTTATCTGTTCGCCTTCAGCTTCCTGGTGCAGGCCGCCGTCGCGCTGATCGCGATGGGCATCGTCGCCGGCGTCGATATGCCGAAGCCCGCGCCGGCCGATCTGCACGGCGGCCGGCCGCTGCTCACGATCGTGTCTCAGCCGCGCTTCATCGCGGCGGCGCTGTGCGGCGTCATCTCCTATCCCATGATGAACCTGGTCATGACCTCGGCGCCGCTTGCGATGAAGCTGTGCGGCCTGTCCGTGTCCGATTCCAATTTCGGCCTGCAGTGGCACATCGTTGCGATGTACGGGCCGAGCTTCTTCACGGGCACTCTGATCGCGCGCTTCGGCGCCCCGAAGATCGTCGCCGCCGGCCTGGTGCTGGAAGCGGGCGCCGCCATTATCGGTCTGTCCGGTCTCACGGCCATGCATTTCTGGGCGACGCTGATCGTGCTCGGCGTTGGCTGGAATTTCTCCTTCATCGGCGCCTCCGCGCTGGTGCTGGAGACGCATCGCCCCCAGGAGCGCAACAAGGTGCAGGCCTTCAACGATTTCCTGGTGTTCGGCATGATGGCGATCGGCTCGTTCTCGTCGGGCCAGCTGCTCGCCAATTACGGCTGGTCCGCGGTGAACCTCGTGGTGTTCCCGCCGGTGGTGCTGGGTCTTGCGGTGCTCTCGCTGGTCTCCTGGGCGAAGCGCCGCAAGGCGCGGCTGGAGGCGGCCATGGGCGAATTCCCCGACGCGGTCTAGTTTGGCAAGAGGCTGTCAGCAGCGTTGATACTTCGATGCAGGTCGAAGTGATTTTCGAGAGCCGCGTTGTTACATGATGCTCGTCATGAAGAGGCGAGCGCAGAGCCGGGCGCTTGCGGGGGATGCGAAGGAGAAGCGCAAATGCTCGACAGTCCCCGCCACGCTGTGCCAATCGACGAATCCTCGCTCCGCTATGAAGGCTGGCGCATCGTCGCGGTCTGCTTCCTGCTCGCCACATTCGGCTGGGGGCTCGGCTTCTACGGCCAGAGCGTCTATGTCGCCGAGCTGCAGCGCGCGCGGGGCTGGCCGGCCTCGCTGATCTCCTCCGGCACCACGTTCTTCTATTTGTTCGGCGCGCTGCTGGTCGTCTTCGTCGGCGAGGCCGTGCGGAAGTACGGTCCGCGGCTGAGCCTGATCGCCGGGACGCTGGCGATGGCGGCCGCGGCGGTCGCGATCGGCGCGGTGCGCGAGCCCTGGCAGCTCTATCTCGCCGATGCCGTGCTCGCCTTCGGCTGGGCCGGCACCAGTCTCGCCATGATCACCAACACGATCAGCCTGTGGTTCGACCGGAAGCGCGGCATGGCGATCAGCCTCGCGCTCAACGGCGCCAGCTTCGGCGGCATCGTCGGCGTGCCGCTGCTGGTGATGCTGATCGGCCATGTCGGCTTTGCCAGCGCGATGTACGCCGCCGCCGGCGCCATGCTCGTGCTGCTCCTGCCAGTCATCCTCCTTCTCGTCGGCAGCCCACCCGATCGCCAGGGCTTCCACGCGAGCGCGAAAACGAAGCCGCAATCATCGACGGAGATCCGCGCCTGGGCGCTGCGCGACGTTGGTTTCCTCACGGTGACGATCGCCTTCGCCCTGGTACTGTTCGCCCAGGTCGGCTTCATCGTGCATCTGATCTCGTTTCTCGATCCCGTGATTGGACGCGAGCGCGCCGCATTGGCCGTCGCGGTGCTGACCGCAATGGCGGTGGTCGGCCGCGTGCTGTTCTCGCTGGTGATCGACCGCATCAATCAACGCCTCGCGTCCGCGCTGTCGTTCCTCAGCCAGGCCGCCGCGCTTCTCGTCGTCGTCAACTTGCACAACGATTACGTGCTGATCGCGGCCTGCGCCGTCTTCGGCTTTTCGGTCGGCAACCTCATCACGCTGCCCTCGCTCATCGTGCAGCAGGAGTTCGACTCCGCCGCCTTCGGCGTGCTGATCAGCCTCAACACGGCGATCAACCAGGTGACCTACGCGTTCGGTCCCGGCGTGGTCGGTTTCCTGCGCGATCTCTCCGGCGGCTATACGCTGCCCTTTTACCTCTGCATCGCGCTGGAGGTGATGGCGGCGGCGCTGATCATGGTGCGGGGGAAGCCGCGTCTCTCTGAGATGACATCCGCTTAGCGCGGCGTCGGAGCATGATCCGGAAAAGTGTGTAGCGGTTTTCCGAAAAGATCATGCTCAAAGGAATAACCTAAAGCGCGATGACGATCCCAATCGCATCGCGCTTTAGTCCGCCACGATCTTGACGCGGTCGCGCACCTTCACCTGCGCGGTGCGATCGAGGCCGTTCAGGACGCGGAAGCGCTCGGCGGGATGGTCGACGCCGGCCATGCGGTGGGAGAGCGACTCCACGGTATCGCCGGGCTGCACGGTGATGACCTTGATGCGCAGCGGGCGCGCGGCCTGGATTTCCTCCAGCGTCAGCCGGCGGAACGAGTTGACCGTCTCGCGCGCATTCCGCTCGCTCTCGGTCGATTTCTGCCGTGCCGCGAAGATGAAGCGATAGACGTCGCTGCCGAAGCGCAGCGCATAGACCTTGAACTGCCACTGGTCGCCCTTGGCGGTGGCGGACGCCGCTGGAAAACCGTTGACGGTGAGATCCTCGGTCGAAGCCTTCTCGACGCCTTCCATCCAGCCGGAATTGAGGTAGTCGCCGAGCGACTGTTCGGCCGGCACGCGCACGACGTCGAAGCGCATCGCCTGCGCGCCGCCCTCGCGGACGCCGATCACGGCCTGCGCGGTGTTGTCGAGCGTGAAATTGTCCGGCGCCTGGAAGGTGAAGCCGAGCTTCGGATGCAGGAAGCGCCGGCCGCGGACAAAACCTTCGCTCGGGTCCTCGCCATAGACGAGGTTGTCGATCGCGGCGAGATAGCTTTCGCGATCGCGCTCGGCGCCTTCAGGCGCGGTGTATTGGCGGGCAATGTTCTGCGCGTTCTGGACGCGTTCCGGAGTTGCCGGATGCGACGAGGTGAAGTCCTGCGCGCGCGGATCGAGCGAGCTCTTGCCGGCCTTCAGCTCGGCATTTCGCTCCATCGCGGACAGGAAGCGCGCCGCGCCGTACGGGTCGAAATGCGCCTTGGCGGAGATGCCGACGCCGATGCCGTCGGCCTCGAACTCCTGCTTGCGCGAGAAGCTCGCCATGGTGAGCTTGGTCTTGGCTAGCGCCAGCGCGGTGAGGTCGGGATCGTTGCTCATGTCGGTGACGACGCGGGTGACGATCGCGGCCTGGCGGGCCTGATCCTCGCGCATTGCCGCGTGCTTGGACAGCACATGCGCCATCTCGTGGCTGAGCACGGAGGACAATTCGGAGGTGTCGCTGGCGAGCGCCAGCAGGCCGCGCGTGACATAGAGCTGGCCGTTGGGCAGCGCGAAGGCGTTCACCGCCCCGGAATTGAGGATGGTGACCTTGTATCCCTGGTCGGGCCGCTCGGAGGCCGCGACCAGCCGGTCGACGGTCTTGCTGACGAGCGCCTCGAGCTTGGGATCGTCATAGGTCCCGCCATAGCTCGCCAGGATGCGCTCGTGCTCCTTCTCGGTGGCCGGGGTTTGGGCGACGGCGGGCTTCGGCTTCGGCATCGCGACGGCTGCCGGGGTCGCCGCAGTCTGGAACCGGCCCATATCGCCGCAGCCAGCGAGAAGTCCGCCCAGCGCAAGGCAAAGCGCGGCCGGCGCAGCCCGCAGGCGGCGGCAATCGCCCAGTCCGTGCCGTTCTAGCACCCCATTCACGTCGTTTAACCCGTGCCCGGCCTGTCTTAAGGCCTTACCCCTGTCGGCTCGTTTGTGCCCAGCAACTCGATCTGCCCCACGAGGCGTACATCGATGCGTGGCCCCGTATTCCCCTCAACCCAGCCCCGAACGCGAATACGCCGATTCTCCAGGGACTTAAGGGCCATACCAGCGCTTTCGAACGCCGCTAGCGTGCGCTTTGAAATAGTCACGGCAAAGCCGCGTGTCCAGTTTCGTCCGAAGTTGAGGTAGGTCGTTGCCCCAGCTTGCCGGACCGACAGGACTTTGCCCTCGACCACCGTAAAGCGCCCGATCTCCGCCAAAATATCGTCCGGACTTTCCGCGTTTTTTATGGCCGACGGGTCAGCCCAGCTGCCCATTTTTTGGCGCCGCGCCGCTGCTTCGGACGCCATCAGGGCGGCCGCGCAGTCCTTGTCCAGGATCTCGGCGGAGGCGATGGCATCGCCCCGAGCGAGCAGCATGGCCTGCACCGAGATGTCGCTTTCGCCGATGAAGACAAGCGCGCTCTGGCGGCCGTAGCGATCAGGCGTGTCGTCAGCGCTCCGCAGCATCACGTCGTGACCGGCGAGCAGCGAGGTCAGCGCCTGCTTCGTGGTCGCGGTCGGCGCGATGCCGCTGAGGCGGATCTCGCGCCCGTCATCGAGCCGCACGCTGCGCGCATCGACGATGGCAGCGACGCGGCCTTCGCCTTGGGACTCGAACTGGCAGGGGCCCGCGAATGCCGAGCTACTTGCGACGAGAAGACATGCGAGGATGAAGCGAAGCTGTTGCGTCACGTGATCCGGAGAGGTTGCATTGCGCGGTAACCATACCTCATGCGTAGTGGGGCACGAAGAGGTTTCGTCGTACTCCGTCATTGCGAGCGCAGCGAAGCAATCCAGACTGCGTCTGCGGAAAGATGCTGGATTGCTTCGCTGCGCTCGCAATGACAGCGGAGATGCATCGTGCGTCTACTTACCATTCCGTTTTGCGGAAAACGCGCGCGGCAATCGTACGCTTGCATCGCACCTGCGCTTGCTGCGCTCTTGCGCATGCGGCATGATTGCGGCAACAGCGAACAGCAATAACCCAAGAGCAATAACCAAGCCGCCATCAGAGCACGGCGCGATAAGGGAGGTCGTTTTCGATGAAGACTATTTTGTCCGGCATTTTTGCCGCCGCGTTTGCCCTCAATGCGAGCGCCGCACAGGCTCAGGACAAGCCGCCGCTGAAGATCGGCGGCATCCTCGACATGTCGAGCCTTTATGCAGATATCACCGGCTCCGGCAGCGAGACTGCGGCGAAGATGGCGGTCGAGGATTTCGGCGGCGAGGTGCTGGGGCGCAAGATCCAGGTGCTGGCAGCCGATCATCAGAACAAGGCCGATCTCTCCGCCAACATTGCCCGCGACATGCTCGACAACCAGGGCGTCGAGATGATCTACGACGTCGCGGCCTCCGCGACCGCACTCGCCGCCGGCGAGATCGCAAAAGCGCGCAACAAGATCATCATGTTCAACGGGCCGGGCTCGATCCGTCTCTCCAACGAAGCCTGCGGCCCCTACACCATCCACTACGTGTTCGATACTTACGGTCAGGCCAACGTGACCGGCCTCGCAACCGTGAAGTCGGGCCTCGACAGCTGGTTCTTCCTCACCGCCGATTACGCCTTCGGCCAGGATCTGGAGAAGGACACCAGCGCCGTCGTGACCAAGACCGGCGGCAAGGTGCTCGGCAGCGTCCGCCATCCGCTCAACACGTCGGATTTCTCGTCCTTCCTGCTCCAGGCCCAGGCTTCCAAGGCCAAGGTGATCGGGCTCGCGAATGCCGGCGGCGACACCATCAACGCCATCAAGCAGGCGGCGGAGTTCGGCATCACCAAGGGCGGCCAGAAGGTCTCGCCGCTGCTCGCCTTCGTCACCGATATCGACTCGATCGGGCTCGAGACCGCGCAGGGGCTGCTGCTCGCGGAAGCGTTCTACTGGGACCTCAACGACGACACGCGTGCGTTCTCGAAGCGCTTCATGGAGCGCACCAAGCGGGTGCCGACCTCGGCCCAGGCCGGAGTCTATTCCTCCATCACGCATTACCTGAAAGCCGTGAAGGCCGCCGGCACGACCGACGCCGCGGCGGTGATCAAGCTGATGAAGGAGACGCCGATCAACGACTTCTTCGCCAAGAACGGCAAGATCCGCGAGGACGGCCGCATGATCCACGACATGTACCTGTTCGAGGTGAAGAAGCCGTCGGAGTCCAAGGGCCGGTGGGACGATTACAAGCTGCTCGCCACCGTCCCCGGGAACGAGGCGTTCCAGTCGCTAGAGCAGTCGCGCTGCCCGCTGGTGAAGAAGTGACGGCGTGACGTAAGTCGCGCCGTCATCCCGGGGCGCGCGTAAGCGCGAGCCCGGGATCCATCGGGCGGCAGTGACGGTCGATGAATGGATTCCGGGTTCGCCCCAAGGGGAGCCCCGGAATGACGGAGCAAAACAACAACCAGGGAGACGCCCCATGAACGACATGGTCCTGCAAAAGCTCGACGGCGGGCTGCTCACCATCACGATGAACCGGCCGGAGCGGAAGAACGCGCTCAACCCGGAGATGGTCGCCGGGCTGGTCGAGGCGGCGCGACGCGCGGCTGATGATCCCGAGGTGCGGGCGGTGCTGTTCAAGGGCGCCGGCGGCTCGTTCTGTGTCGGCGGCGACGTCAAGTCGATGGCGGCAGGGCGCGCGCCGCTGCCGTTCGAGCAGAAGCTTGCAAATCTGCGCCGCGGCATGGAGGTCTCGCGCATCCTGCATCAGATGCCAAAGCCCGTGGTGGCCCAGCTCGATGGCGCGGCGGCCGGCGCCGGCCTGTCGATGGCGCTGTCCTGCGACCTGCGCATCGCCTCCGAATCCTGCAAGATCACCACTGCTTTTGCCAAGGTCGGCTTCTCCGGTGACTACGGTGGCACCTATTTCCTGACACAGCTGCTCGGCAGCGCGCGGGCGCGCGAGCTCTATCTGATGTCACCGGTGCTCACGGCGAAGGAGGCACATGCGATCGGTATGGTGACGAAGGTCGTGCCCGACGCCGAGATCGACGCGGCCGCGCACGAGCTCGCACTGTCTCTGGCGCAGGGGCCGTCGATCGCGCTCGGCTTCATCAAGCGCAACATCAACAACGCCGAGCACCTGGCGCTGGAGGATTGCTTCGACGGCGAGGCGATCCATCACACCCGTTGCAGCGACACCGAGGACCACAAGGAAGCCGCCAAGGCCTTCGTCGAGAAGCGCAAGCCGACCTTCAAGGGCGCTTGACCATGGCGCCCTATGTCCGGCTGCGTCAGATCTGCCTGGTCGCGCCGCAACTCGAGCCCGTCATCACGGATATCGGGCGGATCATGGGCCTCGCGGTCTGCTACCGCGACGGCAATGTCGCCAAATACGGCCTGGAGAACGCGCTGCTCCCGGTCGACACGATCCTGCTGGAGGTGGTCGCGCCGTTCAAGGACGGCACCACGGCCGGCCGCTTCATCGAAAAGACCGGCGGCCGCGGCGGCTACATGGCGATCTTCTGCTGCGACGATCCGGACGAGCGCGGCCGCAACGCCAATGCGCTCGGCGTGCGCACCGCCAACGTCATCGACCACGCGCCATATCACGGCGTCCAGCTCCACCCCCGCGATTGCCGTGCTGCCTTCATCGAGTTCAATCACACCGCAGGCAGCGACGACGTTCTGGGCGCCTATCCGCCGGCGGGACCGGACTGGCAGAAATTCATCCGCAAGGATGTGACCGAGGCGCTGACGGCGGTGGAGATGCAGAGCCCGGATCCGCAAGGGCTGGCAGAGCATTGGGGCAGGATCATCGGCATCGCGCCTGAAGGCGCCGAACTGAAGCTGCCCAACGCGACCTTCCGCTTCGTGAAGGGCGCCAGCGAGATCATGAGCGCGCTGGAGTTTCGGGTGACTGACGTGGCGCAAGTGCTGCATGCCGCCAAGGCGAAGGGGCTCGCGGTCGCAGGCAACGAGTTCTTGCTGGGCGGAGTGACGTTCCGGGTGAGTTGATCGCCCTGAACTCTCTCCCCTTGTGGGAGGGGATGGATCGCTGCGTAGCCGCGAGACGGGTGATGGGTTTCCATCCCCACGAACCGTCTAACGCAGAAGAGTAGGGTGGGCAAAGCGAAGCGTGCCCACGCACTCTTTCATTGGAGACACGACGGTGGGCACGGCGCTCGCACGCCTTTGACCCACGCTACGGCATCGCGACGCTCACCTTCCCTTAAAATTCGCCGCGCGGCGCTCTTCCGTCGCCTTCACGCCTTCCTTGAAATCCTCCGTCGCGCGCAGGCGCGTCTGTTCGGCGAGCTCGTGATTGGTCGCGGCCATCACACGGTCGGCGAGGCCATTGCGCATCGTGGCGCGGGTGGAGAGCAGGCCGAGCGGGGAGCATTCGGCGATCTCGGCGGCGAGCTTCATCGCGGCCGCCTTGACCTGGTCCTGCGGCACCAGCTCGTTGGCGAGGCCCCATTTGTAGGCCTCCTCGCCGGTGACGCGGCGGCTGGTGTAGAACATCAGCTCGGCGTTGTTCTTGCCGATCAGCTCCGGCAGCGTCACGGTCAGGCCGAAGCCGGGGTGGAAGCCGAGCTTGGTGAAGTTTGCGGAGAAGCGCGCTTCGGGACAGGTGACACGGAAATCGGCGGAGACCGCGAGACCGAGTCCGCCACCGATGGCCGCGCCCTGCACGGCAGCAACGATCGGCTTCTTGGCGCGGAAGATGCGCACGGCCTGGATGTAAAGATGGTTGATCGGGCCGAGACTGTCGGCGGGATCGCCTTTCTTCTCGGCCTCGCGCGCCTCCTGCGCCTGCCGCGCTGGATCGCCGAAATTGGCGCCAGCGCAAAACGCCTTGCCCTGCGCGGAGAGCACGGACGCACGAATCTCGATTTCGCGGTCGAACTCGTCGAGCGCGTCCGCGATCTGGTTGATCAGCGAGATGTCGAAGAAGTTGAGAGGCGGACGGCGGATCTCGATGGTGCCGACATGCCCGACCTTCTCGACGCCGATATCTTGATAGGTGCTCATGATGATCCTCGATTGAATTAGCGCAGACCCAATCCGCGGGCGATGATGCCGCGCAGCACCTCGGTGGTGCCGCCCTGGATGGTGAGTTTCGGCGCGGTCTTGATCGCGAAGTCGAGCTGTCGCTCCAAGGTCTCGCGGTTGGTCGCGGTCTCCTCGACGAAGGCAGCGAGATCGCGCACGCGATGCGGCAGCTGCTGCTCCCAGACCGTGCCGATGTCCTTGACGATGGACGCTTCGACCACCGGCTCCTTGCCGGCTTCCAGCATGCCGGCGACCGAGACCGACATGCGCCGCATGGTGTGAAGCTGTGCGACCAGGCGGCCGATGCCCTCGGCGCTACGCGTGTCCGGGTTGGGGCCGACCGCGCGGACCAGCTCGGTCAGCACGTAATAGGTTTCGAGAAAGCGCTCGGGACCCGAGCGTTCATAAGCGAGCTCGCTCGTCGCCTGCTTCCAGGCGCCGTCGACTTCGCCGAGCACATGATCATCGGGAATGAAGTGATCGGTGAAGACGACCTCGTTGAACTCGTACTGGCCGGTGATCTGGCCGATCGGGTTCACCTTGATGCCCGGCTGCTTCATCTTGACCAGGAACTGGGTCAAGCCGTGGCGGCGGTTCTCCTTGGTCGGCGGCGAGGTCCGGAAGATCGCGATCATGTAGTCGGCGATATGCGCCGACGAGGTCCAGATCTTGGTGCCGTTGATGAGATAGCCGCCCTCGGTCTTGGTCGCGCGCGTCTTCGCCGCGAACAAATCGGAGCCCGAGTTCGGCTCGCTCATGCCGATGGCAAAGCAGACCTCGCCGCGGCAGATCCGCGGCAGGATGTCCATCTTGATGTGCTCGGGCGCGTATTTCAAAAGCACCGGCCCGCTCTGGCGGTCGGCGACAAAGAAGCGCCGCGTCGGCGCATTGGCGACGCGCATCTCCTCGGTCACTACGTAGCGCTCGAGGAAGGAGCGTTCCTGGCCGCCATACTTTTTCGGCCAGGTCATGCCGAGCCAACCCTTGGCGCCGACCCGGCGGGAAAATTCCGGCGCGTCGGTGTCCTCGCGATTGGGCTTGTGCGGATCGAAAGTGCCGGCGGCGATTTCCTCGGCGAGGAAGGCGCGCACTTCCTTGCGCAATTGCTCGCATTTCTCCGGCAGGCGGATCGGATCGAAGCGGAGGGCAGCGGTCATTGTGTCTCGTCCCCTGATCAGCGCGATGCCACGAGCGGCCACAATTCGTCGGCGCCGCGATTTGCCACGAGCTTGCCGAGTTCGACGGCCCAGTAGCTTTCCGAGCCGAAATCGTCGCGCCAGGCCAGCGCGCGCAGCGAATAGCGGTGCAGGATGTGCTCCATGGTGAAGCCGATCGCGCCATGGACTTGATGCGCGATGCCGCCGCCCTTCTCGGCAGCTTCCGCGCAGCGGATCTTTGCCGAGGCGGCTTCGAGATAGATCTCGTCGTTGAACGATCTTGCATTGGCGATGGCGTCGGCGGCGGACGTCGCCGCCGCAAGCGCCGCGGCGGATTCGCCGGCGAGGCGGGCGAGATTGTGCTGCACCGCCTGGAATTTCGAGATCTTCTTCTCGAAGGCGACGCGCTCGTTGGAATAGCGCACGGAAATGTCGAGCATGGATTCGAGGGTGCCGGCGATCTGGAGGCTACGCGCGACGCCGCCCATCAGCATAAGATGGGTCTGCTCAAAGCCCTTCGGCGCGGGCTTGATGGCGACGGGCTGGACCTTGTCGAGCATGACGGTATCGCTGTGGTCGTAGCCGACATTGAGCCCGGCCTCGATCCGCGCCTTGGCCGCGTCGATCAGGGCAATGGAAGCACCGTCCTTGCCGTGTGCCAGGACCGCAAAATGCTTCGCTGCTTTTGCAAAGGGCACGCCGCGCGCGCGACCGGAGAGCGCACCGTCGGCATCGAGGGTGATACGGTCCTTCGGGGACGCCGGCACGATCGTCATCTCGCCTTCGGGGGAAGCGATCTTCGCCTGTGCCAGCAGCCATCCCGCCAGCATGGTCTCGGCCAGCGGCACCGCGACTGCGAAACGGCCGGCGGCGTTCAGCAGCGCAAAGCCGTCGGCGAGGCTCGCGCCCGAGCCGCCGAGATCGTCCGGCACCCAGGACAGCGGCAGGCCGGCTTCGCTCAGCGCCTGCCACAGCGGCGCCTGCCAGGAATTCTTCTTGTCGTTGTTGATGGTTTGCGGATCGGCGAGATCGGCGAAGATCTTCTCCGCGGTCTCGACGACGATATTGTCACTCTCCGCCACAGCGTTCCCCGTATCTTGCCATTGGCGCGTCCGGTCTGATCGGCCAGTGCGCAGTCTCTTCTTGCGCCCGATGATCGGAAAAAGCCATGGCCCTGACAAGCGTTGATCGCAGGTCCATCTGCGGCGCCGGCATAGGGCCAGGCTTCAGGAAATGCTAATTCCGCTTAGCGGAGTTTGCTCGATTTGCAGGGCGCGGCAAACTCGCTAAACAGGACGCCACACCAGATACAGGGGAAGGAAATCCGGATGGCAAAAGACGGCTTGTGCGCAATCGTGACGGGGTCCGCATCCGGGCTGGGTGCAGCGACTGCGGAGATTCTCGCCCGCAGTGGGGCGCGGCTCGTCATCAACTATTCGTCGAGCCAGAAGGAAGCCGAGGCGACGGCCGAGACCTGCCGCAAGGCCGGCGCTGCGGAGGTGCTGGTTGCGCAGGGCGACGTCTCCAAGGATGAGGATTGCCGCAAGATCGTCGCGGCGGCGAGCGGCTGGGGCCGGCTCGACATCCTGGTCAACAATGCCGGCACCACCAAGCATGTGGCTCACGCCGATCTCGACGGTCTGTCGGCGGAAGATTTCCAGCGGGTCTATGGCGTCAACACCATCGGCCCGTTCCAGATGGTGCGCGCGGCGCGCAGCTTGCTCGAAGCCGCCGCCAAGGCTTCGGGGCGGCCATCTGCGGTCGTGAACGTCTCCTCGGTCGCCGGCATCAGCGGCGTCGGCTCGTCGATTGCGTACGCCGCGAGCAAGGGTGCACTCAACACCATGACGCTGTCGCTGTCGCGCGCGCTGGCGCCGCTGATCCGCGTCAACACGGTCTGCCCCGGCTATATCGACACGCCCTGGTTCACCAAGGGCCGCGGCGAGGCGCAGGCCAAGCAGGTGCGCGACAGCGTCGTGGCGAAAGTGCCGCTGAAGGTCGCATCATCCGCGGAGGACATCGCCCAGCTCGTCTGCTTCCTGGCGACGCCGGCCTCCAGCAACATGACCGGCGAGGTCGTGCGCATGGATGCGGGGATGCATTTGATTACGTGAGCTCGCGCTCCAATTTCCGCTGTAATCCCCGCCTAGTGCGCAATTGCGCACGTGGGGCGGGGATCCATAACCACAGGGAGGAGTGGTTGCGCGACTCTGGTCACGCCGAGTCTTCGCCAAACTCCTGCCTGTGGCTATGGGTCCCGGATCTGCGCTTCGCTTGTCCGGGACGACAGTGGAGTTGTGGCGGCAGTGGTCACCCCTTGATCACGCCGCTCGCCACCAGCCGATTCCAGATGAACAGCACCACCACTGCGCCGATGGTTGCGGTGATGAAGCCGGCGCCCTGGTCGGGGCTGTAATGGCCGATGGCCTGGCCGATCCAGGTGGCCAGAAACGCGCCGGCAATGCCGAGGATGGTGGTGAGGATGAAGCCGCTCGGATTGTTCGGCCCCGGCGACAGCCAGCGCGCGATGAGCCCGGCAATGAAGCCGACCAGGATGATCCAAAACAGGCCGCCCATGCTCATGATAGTGCTCCCCTCTCTTTGAACCGATCAGACCCGATCCGAGAGTTCATTCTCGGTCGGCAGCCGTCCGTCCGGCGTCAAATGGTCGACCACCTGCGGCAGATACTGGCTGAGGCCGGAGAGCAGCTCTTCGCGCGACAGGCCGCTCTGGGCGGACAGGCTCTCGATCTGGTCGGCGCCGAGTGCGCTGGCGAGATCGCCCGGCGCGATTGGCTTGTTCTCGCCCTTGCCGACCCAGGAATTGGCGGCATCACCGTGTCCGCTTTGCTGGAGCTGGTTGAGGAGATCGCCAAGCCCGCCGCTCAGAATGCTGCCGGCCGCACCGCCGGCGAGCAGGCCGCCGAGGCCGCCCTTGAGCATGTCGTTCAGACCGCCGCCCTGACCTACGTTCACGGGCGGAGGCGCGGGTGTCGGCAACGGTTGGGGCGCTGAGCCGGACTGGTTGCCGGTGAAATGCTTGAATGCTTTCCAGGCGAGCAGGCCGAGCAGCGCCATGGTCATCGGCGACATGCCGCCGGAGGATTTCTCGGAGCTCGGTGTGCTCTGGTCGCGCGGGCCGTTCTGCATGCCGTTGAGGACGTCGAGTAGACCCATGGTGCTCTCCTTTGGCGTCTCGTTCGGCGAGCGCTCGCCGCTGACTGCCCCCGGGGCGAGAAGATATGGGGCACTCATGACCGTTACAAGTCGGATGCGCCGCGATTGGTTGTCGGGCTCGGCTCTGCTATCGAAGGCCGGTCATTCAGGGAGTGAGCTCGGTGATTGCGGATCGACCGATCGTTGTGGCCGGCGCCGGCGCCATCGGCTGTTTCGTCGGCGGCATGCTGGCCGCCAGCGGCCGCCGCGTCGCGCTCCTGGTGCGGCCGCGGGTAAAGACCGAGATCGAGCGGTTCGGCTTGCTTCTGACTGATTTCGACGGCTCCGAGAACAAGCTCGGCGCGGGTCAACTGGCGCTGTCGGAGGATCCCTCGATCTTCCACAGCGCCGGCATCGTGCTGGTGACGGTGAAAAGCGCCGATACCGCTGCTGTCGCCGAGCAGATCGCGCAGCATGCGCCTGAGGATGCCGTCATCGTCTCGCTTCAGAACGGCGTCGGCAATGTCGCTGTGCTGCGCGAGCGGCTGGGCGGCCGGTCCGTGCTGGCCGGCATGGTGCCGTTCAACGTGATCGCGATGGGCGAGGGCCGCTTCCACCGCTCGACCTCCGGCGACATTCATGTTGGCGAGGATGCGGAGAACACGGCCGGGAAGCTCTCGGTCGCCGGCCTCACGATGCGCGCGAGCGGCGACATCACCGGCGTGCAATGGGGCAAGCTGATCATCAACCTCAACAACGCGCTCAGCGCGCTGTCGGACATGCCGCTTGCCGCGCAACTGGCCAGCCGCGACTGGCGCAGGCTGTTCGCCGACCAGATGGCCGAAGGGCTGGCCGTGCTGAAGGCCGCCCACATCGTGCCGGTGTCGTCGACGCCGATCCCGATGAGCTGGTCTCCAACCCTGCTGCGGCTGCCGGATGCGATCTTCGGTGCAATCCTGGGCCGGACCATGAAGATCGATCCCGAGGCGCGCTCCTCGATGTGGCAGGATCTGAAGCAGGGCCGCAAGACCGAGATCGACTATCTGCAAGGCGCGGTCATCGCGCTCGCCGAGCGGAACCATGTTGCCGTGCCGCTGATGCGCCGCATTGTTGCGCTGATCAAGGAAGCCGAGGCGGCAGGCAACGGTCCGCTCCGTATGACGCCGCAGCAGATTCGGGGGTAGCGCCCGAAAGGAGGAGCGCGATGAAATGTGGTCTTGTGATCGGGCTCGCGCTGACCGCCTTCTGCGGCACATCGACGCTCGCCTATGCGAGGCCGCCGACGGTGATGAACTCACCTGGATATGACAGGCGATTGCAGGAGAGCCGGTCGCAGTTGGGTGCTTCGCCGATGGTAACAGCGCCGGTGGATGTGCCGAAGGTCAAATCGAAGCGCGGCAAGAAGAAGCACACGAACTAAGGCGCGACGCTCTCGTAGGGTGGGCAAAGCGAAGCGTGCCCACCAATTCTCTCGATCGCGAATGAATGGTGGGCACGGCGCCTTGCGCCTTTGCCCACCCTACGTCATCTCGCAATGACGGGTGCCGATTCACCCCTTCTTCGCGGGCTTGCTCGGGGTCGGGTTGAACAGCTTCTTCAGGTCGTTCAAGCTCTCCGACAGCCGCGGCCATTCGCAGGAGAACGAGCCCTTGGCGCAAGGTGCAGCCTTCGGCTTCGCGCCCGCGGCTTGCTGCACCTTCGGCCGCTCGACCGGCACCGGCACGCGCGCGACTTCGGTCCGCAGCGCGACCTGCTGCAGCTGCTGCAACTGTTGCTCCTGCTGTTCGCGCTGCTGCCGGGCGATAGCCTGGGCCGCTTCGTTGCTGCGGCGCTGGTTGGCGAGATAGGCCGTATAGGCTTCGTCGATCTTCTTCTGCTCCTCCGGCGTCGGATTGGGACCGGCGATGTCGAAGGTGCGATCCTGGAGGAAATCGTAATAGGAATAGCCGCCACCCGGCTTGCGGCGGCCGGCAAACTTGGCGTTGCAATCGGCAAGGGCCGCCGTTTTCTCCGCCTTGGTCGCGGCCTTCTCGGCGACGTCGGCGCATTCCTCGAAATCGACAGGTGCGCGTTTCCACCATTGCGCCTCGGCACGCCCCTGCGCCAGCAGGAAAAATCCTGCTGCGGCAACGAGAAGCAACGCCGCGCGATGCGATGTGACCACGGCCGACATTCTAAGAGAGCATTCCCTGCAAGGCGCAACCCGAACTGAGTCGAGCCGGATTTTTGCCCCTTTCTTGCCGGCTTGTCACCCATGGAACCCGGGAAATTCATGGCTGCAATGCTGACATTTTGTGCTTGACGTGGCGTGAGAGTCACAGCGCCCTGCCGCGAGGCTGATACACTTCAACTGCGAGCGCCTCACCTCCATGGCGACGCCAAGAACACGAAATGGAAACGCTTGATGTTGCTGCCGCTCTCCGATGTGCCGCGCTGGTACGCGGAACGCAAACCACACGGCACGATTGCGATCCGTCACGGGCAGGACACGCTGACCTGGGACGAGCTCGAGCGCGGCGCCAACCGCCGCGCGCGGGCATTCATGGCCAAGGGCGTCAAGCCCGGCGATTTCGTCGCGATCGGATTGCCGAACGGCAACGCGTTCTTCGAGACCTCCTTTGCTGTGTGGAAATGCGGCGCGACGCCGACCTCGCTGTCCTGGCGGCTGCCGCGCGGCGAAGCCGCCGCCGTGCTCGATATTCTCAAGCCTGCGCTGGTGGTCGGCGGCGAGGCCGACTGGAATGCGCCCAACCGGTTGCCCGCCGACTTCATGCCGGAAGGATTTTCGGATGGGCCGCTGGCGCCGCCGGTGGCGCGATATTGGAAGGCGATGACCTCAGGCGGCTCGACCGGCCGACCCAAGGTGATCCTCGATCACCAGCCGGCCGTGACCGATACCGCGGCTGCGCCGCCGCTCAATATTCCGTTCGGCGTATCGCTGCTCAATCCCGGTCCGCTCTACCACAACGCGCCGTTCATCGTGTCGCATTATGCGCTGTTCGTCGGCGGCAAGCTCACGGGCCTGACCAGGTTCGACGCCGAGGAGACGCTGCGGCAGATCGAACGCGAGCGCGTGCAATGGGTCAATTTCGTGCCGACCATGATGCACCGGATCTGGGCGCTGCCTGCGAGCGTGCGCAACTCTTACGATCTGTCGAGCCTGCAGACGGTCTTCCACATGGCTGCGCCGATGCCGCCGTGGCTGAAGGAGAACTGGATCGGCTGGCTCGGACCCGAGCGGATTTGGGAGCTCTATGGCGGCACCGAGCGGCAGGGCGCCTGCATCATCTCTGGCACCGAATGGCTGACGCACAAGGGTTCGGTCGGCAAGATCGGCGACATGGCGAAGCTTCGCATCATCGGCGAGGACGGCAACGACGTCGCGCCTGGTGAGACCGGCGAGATCTATTTCCTCAACAACGACGGCAAGGACGCCACCTACCATTATCTCGGCGCCGAGCCGAAGCGCCGCGCCGACGGCTGGGAATCGCTGGGCGATATCGGCCGGCTGGACGCCGAAGGCTATCTCTATCTCGGCGACCGCCTCGCCGACATGGTGCTGCGCGGCGGCGCCAACATCTATCCGGCCGAGGTCGAGGCCGCGGTGTCCGAGGCTCCTGGCGTGCGCTCCTGCGTCGTGGTCGGCTTGCCCGATCCGGAATTGGGCCAGCGTGTGCATGCCATCATCGAGCCGGAGCCCGATGCCGACGGGCAGGCCATTGCCGACGGCATGGCGGATTTTCTCAAGGACCGGCTCAGCCGCTATAAGCATCCCGAAAGCTTCGAATTCGTCGGCGCCCCACCGCGCGACGATTCCGGAAAAGTTCGCCGCACCCTGTTGCGCGACGAGCGTGCGGCGTGGATGAAGGAGGGGCGCGCCTTCCGGATCTTGCCATCGAAGGCGCAGGCCCATGCCGAATGAGACAAGCAAGGAAGGATTGACATGACCATCACCATCGCAGCGAGCAGCGTGCCGAAGCCGCCGGCCGACATCATCGAGGGGTTCAGGGACGCGCCGACCTCCGGTGATCTCGGACAATCTCGCCCGGCTGCCCGGTGCAGTGGGGCTGAGGCCCTATCATCGCGGCGGCAAGCTGGTGGGCACGGCCTTCACCGTGCGCACCCGTCCCGGCGACAATCTCGCGATCCACCGCGCGCTGGATCTGGTCGGGCCCGGCGACGTCATCGTGGTCGACGGCGGCGGCGACGAGACGCGCGCGCTGATCGGTGAGATCATGAAGAACATCGCGCAATCGCGCAAAGCCGAAGGCTATGTCATCGACGGCGCGATCCGCGACGTCGCAGCATTCGGGGCCGACGACTTCCCCTGCTACGCCCGCGCAGTGATCCATCGCGGTCCCTACAAGAACGGCCCCGGCGAGATCAACGTGCCGGTGACGATCGGCGGCAGCGTGATTGCGCCCGGCGACATCGTCGTCGGCGACGAGGACGGCGTGGTGTCGTTTCCCGTTGCCGGCGCGGCCGCCCTGTTGGAAGCGGTGCGCGTCCAGGTCGCGCGCGAGGAGGAGACGCTGAAGGCGATCCGCGAGGGCCGTTACCAGGGCGCCTACGGCAAGTCCTGATCAGAGGAGCGTGAAGGGAGGATGGCGTGAGCCAGAAGGAAGAATTTCACAATCTCGATGATGCCAGCGACGGACTCTTCCGCGAGCTTGCCGCCGGCGTGACCACGCGCATCTTCTCCGGCGAGCAGGCGATGCTGTCGGTGGTGACGCTGGCCCCGCATGCGCAAGGCACGCTGCATCATCACCCCGAGGAGCAGTGGGGCGTGCTGCTCGACGGCTCCGCCATCCGCGTCCAGGGCGACGAGGAAATCCCGGTGAAGAAGGGCGATTTCTGGCGCACGCCCGGGAACGTGCCGCACACCATGCGCGCCGGCCCGGACGGCGCCCGCGTACTGGACATCTTCAGTCCGCCTCGGCCAGAATACAGAAAAGCAGGGTCAGGCTTCGGCACGACCTAGCGCTCAAAAGCAAAAAAGCAAAGCGCTACACATAAAGGGAGGGGACCATGACGATCACACGACGGGCGCTGCTGGCCGCGCCGGCTATTCTCGCATTGACGCCGGCGATGGCGCAGGCCGGTAAAATCACGCTGGTGGTGCCGTTCCCGCCGGGCGGATCGACCGACGCCATGGCGCGGCTGCTGCAGACGAACCTGCAGACCAAGCTTGGGCGCATCGTGGTGGTCGAGAACAAATCGGGCGCGGCCGGTGCGCTCGGCGCGGCGCAGGTCGCCAAGAGCCCGGCCGACGGCTCGACCTTCCTGGTGACGTTCGATTCCCACGCGGTGATCCCGTCGATCCTCGACAAGCCGCCGGTCGATGTCGAGCGCGAGCTGATACCGGTGCTGCTGATCGGCACCGCGCCTTACGTGATCGCGGCCGGCGCCGGCCGCCCCTACAAGACCTTCGCCGACGTGGTCGCCGCCTGCAAGGCGAGCCCCGGCGCGGTGAAATACGCCTCGGTCGGCATCGGCACGCTCGGCCATCTCGCCATGACCGTGCTCGGCAGCAAGGCCGGCGTCGAGATCATGCACGTGCCTTATCGCGGCGGCGGGCCGGCCATGAACGACGTGCTCGGCGGCCATGTCGATCTCATCGCGGGATCGGCGGCGCTGGTCGCCGCCCAGCTCGGCACCAACATGCTGCGTCCGATCCTGCAGCTCGGCCGCGAGCGGCTGCCGGCCCTGCCTGATACTCAGACCGCGATCGAGGCCGGCTTCCCGGACTTCGAGACGCTGGCCTGGTGGGGCATCTTCGCGCCCGCGGGCACGCCGCCGGACGTCGTTGCAGCCTTCGCGGCGGCATCCAAGGAGATCCTGAGCGAGCCCGCGACCGCCGCCCAGCTGAAGGAGACGCAACACATGACGCTGCTGCTCGAGGACGGCGCCGCCTTCAAGACCTTCTTCGACAAGCAGGTCGCCATTTGGGGCAAGGTGGTGAAGGACAACAATATCAGGGCGTGAGGCCCCCCGTCATGCCCGACGAAGGGGACGTGCGAAACTAAGCTCATGGCCGTCGGGGTCGGTGAGATGGAAGTAGCGCTCACCCCATTCGGCATCACGGGGCGTGGTCGACGGCTGCCATCCCGCGGCGCGCGCCTGCTCATAGGTTGCGTCGACATCGGCGACATGGAAGATGACGCGGCCCCACCAGGACCAGCGCTTGTCGTCCGGCTGTGCCGTCAGGTTTAGATAACCGGGGCCGACGCGAAAGCTCGTGAATGCGGCGGCTTCTCCACCATACAAGAGCTCGAACCCCAGCGACCGGTAGAAGTGCACGGCGCGCCCCATGTCATGCGTGCCGAGCGTGATGGCGCTGATGCTTTCGATCATGTGAGCTGCTCCGTTGGGAGGGGCCTGGAAGTATAGCCGCCCCGTTCAGGTTGACGATGGATCTCGCCCGCCTGACGGCTGGCGAACCGCATTTTGCTCTGCTATGAGGGGGCCGAGCCCGCACCCACGGGTTCCGCGGTCCCGTAGCTCAGCCGGATAGAGCGGCGGTTTCCTAAACCGTAGGTCGGAAGTTCGAGTCTTCCCGGGATCGCCATTTTCCGCGCGTTTGCGCGCGCCAAGGGCACGCAACGCCGGTATTCCTCCCAAGCGTTATTCCACTGTGACGTGTGCCGATAGCCGGCTAAAACACGGCGGGTGCAGGGGCCTTTGCATGGCGGATTTATGGTACTACGCTGAGGGCGGGCAGCGGCGCGGCCCGTTTTCGATTTCTGAACTCCTTCCGCTCCTCGCTAGTATCGCCGATCCTCGCCGTGTGCTGGTCTGGCGGCACGGCTTCGAGAATTGGAAGCCGGCCGGGGAGGTGCACGAGATCACGCAGCAGCTCCTTCAATCGCCGCCGCCAAGCCCAGCATCGCCGTCGGTTGAGGTCATTCGCGAGGCGGCGGCTCCCGCGGAAGACGCCGCTTCATTCAAGGACGTCCAGCCAGAGATGACCGGCGTCAGCGGCTGGCTCGGGCTTCTGGCGTTCGGCCAAATGATCGGCATCGTGCGCCTAGTCGTCAATACCGCGCAATATGTGCAGTCGATCCGCGCCGACCTATGGATGCAATTTTCGACCGTGTTCTGGAGCGAGATTGCGATGAACGTTGCGCTGATCGGGCTCGCGATCTGGACAGCGGTGCTCCTGTTCAGTCATTCCCGAAAATTTCCGACCTTCTTCATCCTGCAAATGATCTGCGCGGTGCTCATGCCTCTCGTCGACCTTCTCTGTGTGGCGTCGTTCTTCTCCGCAGCGCTGAACCGACCCTTCAGCGATTTTTTCATCATCGAACCTCTACAGATCGGACAGACATTCGTCGCTGCGATCAGCGCCACCATCTGGGTCATTTACGTCCTTCGCTCCCGAAGAGTCGCGAATACGTTCACGAGATAAGACCCACCGGGCACCGGCCGCAGTTGATTTGCGTCGCTGGTGCGAAAATTGCTAGCAGAGGCGACCAGGCCTGAAAGAGCACTTTCTGGCCGGTCCATGCTTGCCTATCTGGAGACCATGATGCCTTTTGACCTGATCCTTCGCGGCGGAAGGGTCATTGACCCCTCGCAGAAGCTCGATGCCGTGACGGATGTCGCATTTTCGAACGGCAAGGTTGCCGCTGTTGGCACAGGGCTCAAGGCGGATCCGGGCACGGAGGTGCGCGACGTTTCGCAATTCATCGTGTCGCCGGGGCTGATCGATCTGCACACCCATGTCTATTGGGGCGGCACCTCGCTCGGCATCGATGCCGAGGAGTTCTGCCGCCTCTCCGGCGTCACCACGGCGGTGGATACCGGCAGCGCTGGCCCGGGCAATTTCGCCGGCTTCCGCAAGCATGTGATCGAGCCGAGCCAGGTCCGCATCCTCGCCTATTTGCACGTCTCGCATGCCGGCATCTTCGGCTTCTCGCACCGGATCATGGTCGGCGAGAGCGAGGAGCTGCGCTTGATGAATCCGATCGAGGCGGCCGAAGTGGCCGATGCCAACCGCGATCTCGTCGTCGGCATCAAGGTGCGCGTGGGCCTGCATTCGTCGGGCACGTCGGGCGCGGTGCCGCTCGACATCGCGCTCGAGGTCGCGAACGAGGTCGGCATGCCGCTGATGGCGCATATCGATCATCCGCCGCCGAGCTACGAGGAGGTGCTGGCCCGCCTGCGGCCCGGCGACGTGTTGACCCATGCCTTCCGTCCATTCCCGAACACCCCGGCGACGGCGCAAGGCACGGTGAAGAAGGCGGTGCTCGAGGCGCGCGAGCGCGGCGTGCTGTTCGACATCGGCCATGGCAAGGGCTCGTTCGCGTTCAAGACCGCGCGCGCCATGCTCGCCAACGGCTTCTATCCGGACACCATCTCCTCCGACATCCATCAGCTCTGCATCGACGGCCCGGCCTACGACCAGGTCACGACCATGTCGAAGTTCCTGTGCATGGGCATGGAGCTGTCGGATGTGATCGCGGCATCGACGGTGAACGCGGCGATGGCGCTGCGGCGTCCCGAGCTCGGCAGCCTCAAGCCGGGGCAGCGTCGGCGACGCCACGTTGATCTCGGTGCGGCAGGGCCAGTTCGACTACGAGGACGTCGTCGGCGAGCACCTGATCGGCGATCGCAAGATCGCGTCCGAAGGCGTCGTTATCGGCGGGCGTTGGTGGCATCCGAATTGACGGCGCTCATGGACCGGGAGCGCCGTCGAGGGACGTTTCGTCAATCGCGTCCCGCCTCCATGATCGCCTTGGCGAGCCGCGCGGGGTCCGAGAAGCACAGCTCGTGGCTTCCCGCGACCTGCACCAGGCGAAACAGGCCGAGCTTCTCCGACAGGCGCGGATGCCAGCCATGGCTGTGCGGCAGCGCGACGTCTTCGGTGCAGTTGATGTAGGATTTGGCCAGCGGCATCTCGGCCGGATTGGTCTTCAGCGTGATCTTGTCGGTGAAGGTCGCCAGCGGATGCGGATTGAGAACCTCGTAGGCGCGCTGCGCCGTCTCCAGATCGGCATCGTTGATGAAGGCCTCGCGCCAGACCGGGAACGGCAGCACCACCGAGCCGTCGCCGCGCTCGGCCGCGATGGCGTCGAACAGCCCGATATAGTGCGGCGGCACCATGTCGTTGAGGCATTCGCCGTCGTTGGGCACGAAGGCATTCCAATAGACCAGGCGGCGGATGCGCTCGGGCGCGAGATCGGCAACGCCGGTGATGACCATGCCGCCATAGGAATGGCCGAGCAGGACGACGTCCTTCAGATCGTTCTCGGCGAGGTAGTCGGCGATCGATTGGATCGCTTCCTTCAACCCGGTCGTCTTGGCATCGCCCGTACGGTTGCCCTTGATGGTGGGGGTATGGACCTGATGGCCGGCGGCGCGGATCGGCGCGGCGACCGGCTCGAGCTCGGCACCTGTGTGCCAGGCGCCATGGACGAGAACGTAGGTCGACATATTGTGGCTCCCTTGGAAGACTGCTTAGATCGGCGCGGCGATGACCTTGTCTGGATTTGCCGGCTGAACACCGGTCGACGTCGTTGTTGCCGCCATACTGAACCGCTGGGCGCGTTGCGCGCTTGTCTGACGCTGAACCGGATTGGTCCTGGAGCGAACTGATGGAGCAGCTCAATTCCGAAAGCCGGCCCCGTCATCTGGTCTGGGACACCGGCGAGACGCGGCCCGAGGAGCAGTTCTCCTACTATCGCGAAGCGATCTGCCAGGCCTTCATGAACCTGACGCCGGAATCGGCGACCACCTCGCGGTTTCCGGCCAAGGTCGAGGCGATCAAGATCGGCAGCGGTGCCATCAACCGCGTGGTCTTTCCCGAGCACACCGTGCTTCGCTCGCGCGCGGATATCGCTGCGTCGACCGAAAGCTGCTTCTATCTGAACTTCAAGCTCGCCGGCCGCTGCCGCATGGTCCAGGGCGGCTGTGACGTCAGCCTGTCGCGCGGCCAGGTCGGCATCTGCGACAGCGACCGGGAAGTGACCTTGCTGCATGATCGCGGCCCGACGCTGCAGGTTGCATCCTTCTGGGTGCCTTCGCGCGAGCTGCGTGATCGGCTGCCACCGTCGTTCGACTTCAAGGTGGAGCGCGTGTCCGACGATCCCTTCGTCGGCCATCTCATCGTCGAGACCGCGCGGTCTCTGAATGCCGGCGCGCTGCGGATGACCGAAGGCGAAGCCGTCAGGCTGTTCGGCGTGCTGCTCGACCTCGTTGCGCTGAGCCTGTCGCGCCGCTCGCGTGCGCAGACGGCCGAAGCCGCCAGCTTTGCCGATGCGACCGCGCTCGCGCTCCGCCGCGCCGTGCATGAACGCCTCTCCGAGCAGCGCCTCGCGGTTGCGGACGTCGCACGTGCCATCGGTATCAGCGAGCGCTACGTGCACAAATTGTTTGAGCGCGCGGGTACCACATTCTCGGACTACGTCATGGACCGCAGGTTGGACGGCGCGGCGCGCGACCTGAGCGATCCCGCGAAGGCGGGCCAGGCGATCGGCTCGATCGCCTTTGATTGGGGCTTCTCGGACCTGTCCCACTTCACCCGCCGCTTCAAGCAGCGCTTCGGCTGCCGGCCGCGCGACTGGCGCGCGCGGTGATCGACAGCGACCTGATCTACAAGGATCTGGCGATCAGGAGCTTCATGATCTCGTTGGTGCCGCCATAGATCTTCTGGATGCGGGAATCGATGAAGATGCGCGAGATCGGGTATTCCTGCATGTAGCCGTAGCCGCCGAACAGCTGCAGGCATTCGTCGGCGGTCTCGACCTGCTTCTCCGAGCACCAATATTTCGCCATCGAGGCCGTCACGGTGTCGAGGTCCTTGGCGATCAGGCGCTCGATGCACCAGTCGACGAAGACGCGCGCGATCATCGCCTCGGTCTTGCGCTCGGCCAGCGTGAAGGCGGTGTTCTGGAAATCCATCAGCGGCTTGCCGAATGCCTTCCGCTCCTTGGTGTAGTCGGTGGTGAGCTTGACCGCGCGCTCCATCGAGGCGACGGCGCCGACCGCGAGCGCAAGGCGTTCCTGCGGCAATTGCT
Organism: Bradyrhizobium sp. USDA 223; assembly: GCF_044909005.1. Taxonomy (NCBI): domain Bacteria; kingdom Pseudomonadati; phylum Pseudomonadota; class Alphaproteobacteria; order Hyphomicrobiales; family Nitrobacteraceae; genus Bradyrhizobium; species Bradyrhizobium sp. USDA 223. The sequence continues at coordinate 6,060,844 of NZ_JBIYDR010000001.1, read as the reverse complement.
GCATCAACTGGACAAAACCCTGGCCCTCCTCCTTGCCGAGCAGGTTTTCCGGCGGCACCGTCACGTTGTCGAAGAACAGCTCCGAGGTGTCGGAGGCATGCAGGCCGATCTTGTCGAGGTTGCGCCCGCGCTTGTAGCCGTCCGCGCCCGCGGTCTCGACCACGATCAGCGAAATGCCCTTGGCACCAGCCTCGCCCGTGCGCGCGACCACGATGACGAGATCGGCGGCCTGGCCATTCGTGATGAAGGTCTTCTGGCCATTGATGACGTAGGAATTGCCCTGCTTCTTCGCCGTGGTTTTCACGGCTTGCAGGTCCGACCCGGTGCCCGGCTCGGTCATGGCGATTGCGCCGACCATCTCGCCGGACGCCATCTTCGGCAGCCAGCGTTTCTTCTGCTCCTCCGAGCCGTAGTTGAGAATGTAATGCGCGACGATGGCGCTGTGCACGGAGACGCCGGTGGTCAGCTCCGGCACCGTGCTCTCGAGATCATCGAGCACGGCGGCGTCATAGGCGAAGGTCGCGCCCAGGCCGCCATATTCCTCCGGCACGCTCGCCAGCAGCGCGCCCATCTCGCCTAGCCCGCGCCAGGCGAAGCGGTCGACCATTTTCTGCTCGCGCCATTTCTCGGCATGGGGCGCCAGGTCCTTGGCGAGATATTTGCGGAACTGGTCGCGGAAGACGTCGAGCTCTTCGGTCATCCAGGAGGATCGATAATGCATCAGCGCCTCGCTCTTAGACAATCAGGCCGCCGCCGGCGACGACCACCTGGCCGCTGATATAGTTGGATTCCGGACTGCAGAACAGATAGACGGCGTCGGCCGCCTCTTCCGGCGTACCGCCGCGGCCGAGCGGGATCATGCGCGACATGGCTTCCAGCATGTGCGGCTGCACGCCGACTTTGATGTCCCGGCCGGCGACGTCGATGGTCTTCTGCTGCGCCTCGATCGGCTGGGTCAGGCGGGTGTTGATGAGGCCAAAGGCGACGCAATTGACGTTGACCTTGTAGCGGCCCCACTCCTTGCACATGGTTCGGGTCAATCCGATCAGCGAAGCCTTGGCCGAGGAATAGCTGGCCTGCCCGGCATTGCCGTAGAGACCTGCGATGGAGGAGATGTTCACGACCTTGCGGAACACCTCGCGTCCCTCTTCGGCCTCCTTCCTGGCGAAGACGCGGATCGGCTCGGCGGCCGCGCGCAGGATCCGGAACGGCGCGACGAGGTGGACGTCGAGCATGGCTTGGAACTGCTCGTCGGTCATCTTCTGGATGGTGGAGTCCCAGGTGTAGCCGGCATTGTTGACGATGATGTCGAGCCCGCCGAACTTGTCCAGCGCGGCGCCGACGAAGCGATCGGCGAAACCCGCTTCCGAGACGCTGCCGTTCACGGCAGTGGCGTCGCCGCCCATCGCCTTGATCTCCGCCACCACGGCATTGCCAGGCTCGGCATCGAGATCGTTGACGACCACCCTGGCGCCTTCGCGCGCGAGCTTGAGCGCGATCGCGCGCCCGATGCCGCGGCCCGAGCCGGTGACGAGCGCGACCTTTCCCTGCAGTTTTGTCATCTGGATGAGTCCTCTTGCTGTCAGAGCGCGACGACGGCGCTGCCTTCGAGCTTGAGCTCGCCGCGATCGTCCCTGGTGGCGAGCGCGAGCCTTGCGCGATCCTCGCCATCCTCGGCGAAGAGCTCGGTCACGGTGCCTTCGCAAGTGAGCTTGGCGCCGAGCTGAGTTATCGAGACGAACCGGGTCGTAAAGGTGCGGAGCTTCGAGGGCGGCACCACATCCGTCAGCGCCTGCCCGAGACAGGCCATCACCAGCATGCCGTGGACGAACACATCCGGAAATCCGGCCGCCTTGGCGAAGTCGATGTCGACGTGAATCGGGTTGTGGTCGCCCGATGCGCCGCAATAGAGCGCGAGCGTGTGGCGGGTGATCGGCGGAAAGACCTTGTGGACGATGCGGTCGCCGGCCTTGATGTCTCCGGACGCCGTCATGACGTCACCTCGTTGCGGACGACGATGGTCCGCGCGGTATCGGCGACATGCACGCCGTCCTGGTTGGTCACCTCGCATCGGATGCCGATCAGCGTCATCGCGCCACCCTTCTTGTCCGTTACGCTGGTTACGCGCGGCCGAAACGTCAGGGTGTCGCCGACCAGAACCGGCGCATGATAGGCGAAGCTCTGCTCGCCATGCAGCACGCGGGCGAGATCAATGCCGAGCGTGCTGAACATCTCGAATGGGTCGTCGACGTCCATCATCTCCAGGCAGAACAGATAGGTCGGCGGCACTGGGGTGCCAGCGAATCCAGCCGCTCGCGCGGCATCCGCATTGCGGTAGACCGGATTCTGTTCACCCAGCGTGTTGAGGAAGTAGCGGAGACGGCCGGGCTCTACGCGCGCGGTGACCGGCGTGAAGCTGCGCCCTACGGCGGACTGGTCGACCATGGCCGATATCAGTGCCGCTTGTAGAGCGTGACGACGCAGGCGCCGCCGAGGCCCAGATTGTGCTGGAGCGCGACCTTCGCACCCTCGACTTGCGTGGAGCCTGCCGTGCCGCGCAGCTGCCGCGTCAGCTCGTAGCACTGCGCAAGCCCGGTGGCGCCGAGCGGATGTCCCTTGGACAGCAATCCGCCGGACGGATTGGTCACGATCCGGCCGCCATAGGTATTGTCGCCGTCATTGATGAACTTGCCGGCTTCACCCTCGCCGCAGAGGCCGAGCGCCTCGTAGGTGATGAGCTCGTTATGGGCGAAGCAGTCGTGCAGTTCGACGACATCGAGATCGTCAGGCCCGATGCCGGCGCTTTCATAAACTCGGCCTGCCGCCTCTTTGGCCATGTCGTAGCCGACCAGCTGCATCATGTCGCCTGCCTTGAAGGTCGAGGGCTTGTCGGTTGTCATGGCCTGCGCCGCGATGCGTACTTCTTTGCCGATGCCATGCTTGTCGGCAAACCGCTCGGAGACCAGCACGGCGGCGGCGCCGCCGCAGGTCGGCGGGCACGCCATCAGGCGCGTCATCACGCCCGGCCAGATCACCTGATCGTTCATGACGTCGTCCGCGCTGACTTCCTTGCGGAAGAGTGCGAGTGGATTGTTCTTGGCGTGACGGCTCGCCTTGGCGCGCACCTTGGCGAAGGCGTCGAGCGGGGTGCCGTATTTCTTCATGTGGCTGAGCCCGGCGCCGCCGAAATAGCGCAGCGCCAGCGGAATGCCGGGGGCGTCGATCAGCCGGTCCGCGGCGGCGTCGAAGTCCTCGAACGCGCTCGGGCGATCGGTGTAGACGCTGCCGAGCGCGCCGGGCTTCATCTGCTCGAAGCCAACCGCCAGCACGCAATCCAGCGCCCCGCTTGCGATCATTTGCCGCGCCATGAACAGCGCGGTCGATCCGGTCGAGCAATTGTTGTTGACGTTGACGATGGGGATGCCGGTCATACCGACGGGGTAGAGCGCGCGCTGCCCGCAGGTGGAATCGCCATAGACGTATCCGACATAGGCCTGCTCGATCTTCTCGTAGCCGAGGCCGGCATCGGCGAGCGCGAGCTTGACCGCTTCCGTTCCCATCTCGTGATAGGGCGCGCTGGCGCCCGGCTTGGCGAACGGAATCATGCCGACCCCGGCGACGACGACGTCAGACATCGCTTCCTCCCAATAAATTACCCGTTGGACTTTTTCTTACCCCTGGGTAACATATCGTCCGATCTCCACCAGAGTCAACCGATCGACCATGGATTCAGCTCCGCCGTCATCGCCTTCGCCCTGGCTGCCGTTCGAGAGCCGGCGCCGCGCCCGCGACGAGAAGCGCGAGGCGGTGCTGCGTGCCGCCGTGCAGCTGTTCCTGGAGCAGGGCTATCATCGCGTAACGCTGAACGAGGTTGCGGACCGGCTGAACATCACCAAGCCCGCGCTATACAACTACTTCCGGGGCAAGGACGAGATCCTGTTCGAATGCTGGTCGATGGGCGCCGAGCTCGTCGACGGCGTGATCACGGAGATCAACGCCGGTGGTGGTTCGGGTCTCGCCAAGCTGCGCAAGCTGGTCCGCGCCTATGCCGAACTGATGGCGACCGATTTCGGCGCGAGCCTGGTGCGGTTCGATCTACGCGACCTCGCGGAACGGAACGCCGTCGTCGCGCGCGCCGCCAAGAGGCGGATCGACGCCACCTTCCGGCGATACATTACTGCAGGCATTGCTGACGGTTCGATCAGGCCTTGCGATCCCAAGCTTGCAGCCTTCGCGATCGCGGGTTCGCTCAATTGGATCGGCCATTGGTATCGGCGGGAGGGCAACCTGTCGCCGACCGCGATCGCCGACGAGTTCACGGTGCGGCTGACGGACGGCCTGGCGGCCGAGGTTCGGCTGCAAATGGCAAGGAAGACGCCGAGGGCGCCGCAAGGGCGCAACTCAGGACGCAAAGCAACAGGGAAGAAACGCACGGGAGGAGGAACGGGATGAACATCACGCACGGACTGCGCAGGGCGCTGCAGATCAATCCGAATGGGCTGGCGACCGTTTATGGCCAGCGGCGGCGCAGCTGGGGCGAGCTCGGCGAGCGCGTTACACGGCTGGCCGGCGGCCTGCGCACGCGCGGCGTCGGGAACGGCGACCGTGTTGCAGTGCTGTCCTTCAATTCCGACCGCTATCTCGAACTCTATCTAGCGACCGGCTGGGCGGGCGGCGTGATCGTGCCGCTCAACATCCGCTGGAGCGCTTTGGAAAACGAGGATGCGCTGCGCGACTGCCGTGCCTCCGTTCTGCTGGTCGACAAGGCCTTTGCGCAGGTCGGTGCGCAGCTCGCCGGCGCCATTCCGGGGCTGAAGCTGATCTATGCCGACGATGGCGAGGCGCCGGCGGGGATGGAGAGCTATGAGGATCTGGTTGCGGGCAGCGCTCCGGTGCCCGACGCCATGCGCAAAGGCGATGATCTCGCCGGCATCTTCTACACCGGCGGCACCACCGGCCGTTCCAAAGGCGTGATGCTCGGTCATCAGAATCTGATGGCCAATGCGCTCAACGCACTCGGCGAAGGCCTGTTTCCGGCAAGTGCGATCTATCTGCATGCGGCACCGATGTTTCACCTTGCCAACGGGGCGGCGATGTATTCGCTGCTGCTCTCCGGCGGCTCGAACGTGATCGTTCAGGGCTTCACGCCCGAAGGCGTGATGGCTGCGATGCAGAACGAGCGCGTCACAGACGTGCTGCTGGTGCCCACGATGATCCAGATGTTCGTCGATCACCCCGCGATCGGCAAATATGACCTGTCGTCCCTGAAGAACATCATTTACGGGGCCTCGCCGATCAGCGAGGCGGTGCTCGACCGTGCCGCGCGCGCACTGCCGCATGTGCGCTTCACGCAGGCCTATGGCATGACCGAATTGTCGCCGATCGCGACGCTGCTGCACCCCGACGAGCATGTCGGGGAGGGGCGCAAAAAGGGGCGCCATCGCGGCGCCGGCCGCGCCACGATCGGTTGCGAGGTGCGGATCGTCGACGAGAACGACCAGCCGCTGCCGGCGGGCGCCGTCGGCGAGATCGTGGTGCGCGGCGACACCGTGATGATGGGCTATTGGGAGCGGCCGGAGGAGACCGCGCGCGCCGTCGTCGACGGCTGGATGCACACGGGCGATGGCGGCTACATGGACGAAGACGGCTTCATCTATGTCGTCGACCGCGTCAAGGACATGATCATCTCGGGCGGCGAGAACGTTTACTCGGTCGAAGTCGAGAACGCGCTGGCCCAGCATCCGTCGGTGCTCCAATGCGCCGTGATCGGAATTCCCAATGAGCAATGGGGAGAGCAGGTCCATGCCGTCGTGGTCAAACGCAGCGGCGTAGAGGTTTCGACCGGCGAGCTGATCGAGTTCACGAAGACGTTGATTGCCGGCTACAAATGTCCGCGCAGCATCGAGATCACCGAGACGCCGCTGCCGTTGTCCGGCGCCGGCAAGGTGCTGAAGCGCGAGCTGCGCAGGCCGTTCTGGGAGGGGCGGGAGCGGCGGGTCAGCTGACGGCTCCCGCGCGTTACTGCCTGGGCGCCGAGGACGGCGGCAGGTACGCCCACGGGATCGCCATGAATTGTGTTTTCAGGCTGCGTCCGATCTAGCCATGAGCCGTCTTGCCTCCGTCGATCACGAACTGGCCGCCGGTCGTGTAGGGATGATCGTCTGAGGCGAGCACCAGCGCAAAAGCCGCGATCTCCTCGGGCGTCGCCAGGCGCTGCAACCCCGGGACGTTGGATTTAGCCCATTGCGCGATGCCGACGTGCCAGGCGGCATCGGGCAGGCCCTCCATGCCGGCGAGCCGGCGGATCATCGGGGTATCCGTGGTGCCGGGGATCAAGGTGTTGATGCGGATGCCATGCTTTGCGTAGTCGAGTGCTGCGGCCTGCACCAGGCCGACCAGTCCGCGCTTGGCCGCAGAATAGGCCGAGCGCTTGGCCGAGGTCGCAATGGCGTTCGACGAGGAGGTGACGACGATCGATCCGCCTTTCTCCAGCATGTGCGGGATTTGGTACTTCATTGACAGGAACACGCCGCGCAGATCCGTGCCGATCACGTCGTCGAATTCGGCCGCGCTAAATTCATGCAGCGGCTTCTCGATGGAGATGCCGGCATTGTTGAAGGCGACGTCGAGCCGTCCGTAGCGCGCGATCGTCGTGTCGACCAGCGCCTTCACCTCGGATTCGTGGCGCAGGTCGGCGCGAATGAAGACGGCCTCGCCGCCGGACGCGCGCACCTCGGTCTCCACCTGCTTGCCACGGTCGGCGTTGCGCCCGCAAAAGGCGACCCGGCCGCCCTCGGCGGCGAACATCAGCGTTGCGGCCCGCCCGATTCCGGAGGTGCCGCCCGTGACGATGACGATCTTGCCCGCGAACCTTTGCTTGCCGCTCGGCTTCTGCTGCGGCAGCGCTGCGCCCTGGCCGAGCGCCACGCCGCCGGCGAGGCCGCCGACGGCACCTGCGAGCATGCCGAGGGCCGCGCTCCCGACCAGATGACGCCGCTTTACGGGATTGCTCGCGGTGATATTCTGTATTTCGGTCATTTCGAACTCCGGTCCGCTCAATCTGAACAGTGTTAAGATAGATATGCTGCAATCTGAACAGTGTCAAGTTACATGAAGAAACGGGCCCCCGCCGCCAAGCGCAGCACTGCTCCGACCCGGCCAAAGCCGGAGGTCGGATACCATCACGGCGAATTGCAGGAGGCGCTGATCGCCGCGAGCGAAGCCATTCTCGCCGAGCAGGGTGCGGAAGCCTTCACGCTGCGCGAAGCCGCACGCCGCGCCGGCGTTTCGCCGGCCGCGCCGTCGCATCATTTCGGCAACGCCCAGGGCCTTCTCACCGAAGTGGCGATCCGCGGCTACGACGCGCTTGCCGGCGCCTTGCGCGAGGCGGCCTCCGGCGAGCAGGGCGTCCGCGACAAGCTCCATGCCCAGGGGCTTGCCTATGTCGATTTTGCGTTGAGGCATCCCGGCCGTTTTCAGATGATGTTTGCCAACAAGCGGCTGGTTGCCGACGATGCGCGCCTGAAGCAGGCGAGCAGGGCCGCCGGCCATGCGTTCGAGGTCGTCGTCGCCGAGCTGACCGGCGGCACCGCGAAGGAGGCGAAGACGGCGGCTGCGGCGGCCTGGTCAACCGTTCACGGCTTTGCCAAGCTTGCGCTCGAGGAGAAATTCGGCTCTGTGAAGAACGAGGCCGGACGCCGCGAGATCATGATGACGCTCGATCAGGTCCTGAACTATCTCTGGCCCGCGAGCGGCACGCGTCGCTAGAGCATGATCCGGAAAAGTGCGAAGCGGTTTTCCGGAAAGATCATGCGCAAACAACAACCTAAAGCGCGATGACGTTCATCCAGATCTCATGGCGCTTTAGATGCAAATCGAGGCGGTCATGACGGGCAAGACGACAGAGCTCAAGTTTGACATCGAGCGCATCGGCACGGTCTCGGCGATCCTGACGCAGCCGACCCACGCGCGCGCCTGCTACGTCCTGGCGCACGGCGCCGGGGCTGATATGCGGCATTCCTTCATGGAGAAGGTTGCAGCCGGCCTTGCCCAGCGCGGCATTGCGACGTTCCGCTTCAATTTTCCTTACATGGAAGCGAAGAAGGGGCGTCCCGACCCGCCAGCAATCGCCCACGCGAGCGTCCGTGCCGCGGTCACGGAGGCAGCGCGGCTCTGCCCCGGGCTGAAGCTCGTTGCCGGCGGAAAATCGTTCGGAGGCCGCATGACCTCGCAGGCGCAGTCGAAGTCGCCGCTCCCCGATGTCAAAGGGCTGGCCTTCCTCGGCTTTCCCCTCCATGCTGCCAAGAAGCCGTCGAGCGAGCGCGCCGAGCACCTCGCTGCAATCGCGATTCCCATGCTGTTCCTGCAAGGCACACGCGACGAGCTTGCCGATCTTGCCCATCTCGAGCCCGTCATCGAGCGGCTCGGGCGTAAGGCGACGCTGCATGAGGTCGCAGGCGGCGACCATTCGTTTGCGGTGCTCAAGAAGTCCGGCCGGACCAATGACGAGGCGCTCGGCGAGGTTCTGGACACGCTCGGGGCCTGGATCGATGCGCTCTGAGGCTCACGCGGAATAAAGCCCCTTGTCGCGTGCCTTCTGAATCGCGAGGGCGGCGATCAGGTCGAGCGTCGGCGTCGACAGGCCGGCGGTGCGCGCGAAGGCCTGGGGCGCCTTCACCAGCACGTCGATCTCCATGGCGCGGCCGAGCTCGTAATCCTGCAGCAGCGACGGCTTGTGGTTGGGGGCGGGGCCGCTGCGGCTGACACGCTTCACCTCGGGAATGAAATATTGAGCGATCTCGTTGGCCTCGTTCAGCATGCGCGGAATCACCTCCGTGAAGGCGGGATCGTCGCGCACGCCGCGCGCGGTCTGGCCGGTGAGCAGGCACAGCACCGACAGAGACATGTTGGTCAGCAGCTTTGACCAGATCGCCTCGCGGATCTCGGCGACCGGCGGCGATTCCAGCCGCGCGTCGTTGAAGACGCCGCGCAGTTTCGTGATCCGCTCGCAATTGCGGTCGTCGCACTCGCCGATCAGGAGGCGGTTGCGGTCCGGGGTCAGGTTCTGCACCACGCCGGGCGCGATCACCTCGTTGGAGGAGAAGATCACGCCGCCGACGATCCGTTCCTTCGGGATGCAGGCGCGCAGGCGGCCGCCGGGATCGAGGAATGAAATGTCCGGCGGTGCCGGGTGCCGCGGAGGCAGGCCGATGCCGTACCACCAGGGAATGCCGTTTTGAGCGAACACGATCGCAGTGTCGTCCTGGAGCAGCGGCTTGATGCTGGAAACCAGCCCCTGAAGCGCGGTCGCCTTCAAGGTCGAGATCACGACGTCCTGCGGCCCGAGCTGGGCCGGATCGCCTGACGCGTTCACCTTGGCGCCGACCTCGGAATCGCCGACGCGCAGCTTGAGGCCACCCGCGCGGGCTGCCTCCAGATGCGCCCCCCGCATCACGCAACTGACCTCATGGCCGGCGCGCGCCAGCCGTACCGCAATGTGGCTGCCGACGGCGCCTGCGCCGAAAATGCAGATGCGCATATTGATATCCCGTATCCATCCCGTGGTGTCGCCCGCAGCCAGCATGACACAAGCCGCCATGCGATGGACGCGGCCACCCTACGCCGGAAAGATATGGATCAGGGCAGGCGCGCTCAGCCATAGTGTGCGGCAAACAACCGGAGGACCGCCGATGACTGCCAGCCCCGTCCTGTGGAGCCTCGATGAACGCGGGGTTGCGACCGTCACGTTGAACCGGCCGGAGGTCAACAACGCCTATGACGGCGCGCTGATCTCAGGCGTGCTCGCGGCCATGGACGACCTCGGCAGCAAGCCCAATTTGCGCGTCGTCGTGCTCCGGGGCAACGGCAAGCACTTCCAGGCCGGTGCCGACCTCAAATGGATTAACAGTGTGCGTCCGCAATCGCGCGAGGCAAACGAGGCGGCCTCGCGCGCGACGTTCGAAGCCGTGCAGCGGCTCAACACTTTGCCGATCCCCACCGTCGCGCTGGTGCAGGGCGGCTGTTTCGGGGGCGGTACCGGCGTCATCGCGGCCTGCGATGTCGTGATTGCCGCCGACAACGCCCTGTTCTCGATCACCGAGGTGCGCTGGGGGCTGACCGCCGCGATCATCATCCCGCAGCTCTGCGATGCCATTAGTGTACGGCAAGTCCGCCGCTACGCGCTGACCGGCGAACGCTTCGGCGCCGAAGACGCCCGCCGCATCGGCCTCGTCCACGAGGTGGTGCCGCTCGCCGATCTCGAGGCCGCAGGCGCCAAGGTGGTCGAGCAGCTGCTCGCCAACGGACCGGAGGCCACGGCCGAGACCAAGCGTCTTGCGCTGGAGAGCTCGTTCGGCGGCATGGCCGTGGACGATGACGCTTACACCCGGCTCGTGCAATTGCACTCGCTCAAGCGCCAGAGCGCCGAGGCAGCGGAGGGACTGGCGTCATTCGCCGAGAAACGGGCAGCGAGGTGGGGCGCCGACAAAAGCTGAGGGATGCGACGAGGTGCGGCTCGAAAAAGTGGGCTATGGGGGTATCGCGCGGAACTGCGGACGGGGCAGAAGATTTACCCGATTCAGCCTTATGGAGCGCGCCGATGTTCATTGTGGTTGGGGCAAACGGGCGTATCGGATCGGCCGTCGCGTCGAGGTTGCTGAATGCGGGGCGACCGGTTACAGCCGTGCTTCACAGCAACAACAACGAGGCCGATTGGCGCAGTCGCGGTGCGCAGACCGCGGTTGTCGATGTGCGCGACACCGACGGCTTGCGCGCGGTGTTCAGAACGGGCAAGCGCGCTTTCCTGCTCAATCCGAACGCCGACATCTCCACCGACACCGATCGTGAGGAGCATGCGACCGTCAGGAGCATCGTGGCGGCGCTCGAAGGATCCGGGCTCGAAAAGGTCGTCGCCGCATCTACCTATGGCGCCCAGCCGGGAGAGCGCTGCGGCGATCTCAATGTTCTCTATCATTTCGAGCAGGCGCTTGCCGCCCAACCGATACCAGCGACCATCCAGCGAGGCGCCTACTACATGAGCAACTGGGACCAACTGCTCGATGCGGCGAAGTGCGGCATGTTGCCGACCATGCTGCCCGCAGACATGAAGATCCCAATGGTCGCGCCCCCCGATCTTGGCAAGGCGGCCGCGCGCCATTTGTTGGAGCTGCCCCGCGATCAGGACGTGCATCATGTCGAAGGACCCGAGCGGTATTCGCCGCGGGATGTCGCGGATGCCTTCGCGGCCGTGCTCGGCCATCAGGTGAAGGTCGAGGTCATCCCGCGCGATCAATGGATCGCGGCTTATGGAAAGCTCGGCTTCTCCGCCGCGGCGGCGGAGTCTTATGCGCGAATGACCGCGGTCAGCGTCGACAGCGGCTTTGCCATGTCGGAGCCGTTCGAACGCGGCGAGACGACACTCGAAGACTATATCGGCGCTCTTGTCGCCCAGTCGCGCGGCTCGCACGCTGCTGCCAGCAGAGTCCTGTGACCGCCCAAATTGCAGTGCTCGTGGTCAGCAGCCGCGGCAGATGTTGTTGATGCTGCGATAGACGGCATCATCATCCTGTCGCAATTGGCGCAGCGTTTCGAGCGCTTTGCCGTCGTCGACCGCAGGTGCAGGCTTGCGCTTCGCGGCTAGCTCCTCCTCCTGCCGCTTGTAGCAGGCCTCGCGATCGGGCTTGGCGGGGATGAAGCGGCAGTTTTGCTCCACGGCCGAGGCGGGAACGGCCGAGATCGCGAGGGCGATAGAAGCGGCGAAGCAGTATCTGGCGATGATCGAATCCATGCCTGCACTTGTCTCAGGTCCACCGTTAGCGAGCAACCGCGATCTTGCGGGCATGAGGACCGCCGGCTAAGTCGTGATCCAGTTCGAACCAGATTCCGGGAAGGAACGCGCCATGCGGGCTACGACGATCGACGAACCGGCGCGCAAAGTGCCACTCTATGGCGAATATGAAGTCGTCGTGCTCGGCGGCGGCCCGGCCGGCATCGTGGCGGCAGCCGCAGCGGCGCGTGCGGGGCGGAAGACGCTGTTGATCGAGCGCTACGGCTTTCTCGGCGGCATGGGCACTGCGGCCGGCGTTACCAATTTCTGCGGCCTCCACGGCAATGTCCATGGCGAGCACCGGCGGCTTGTGCAGGGTCTGGCGTCGGAGCTGCTGGCGCGGATCGATCGCTTGAACGGCCTCAATGCGCCGCATCTGATCCTCGGCAAGGTTTTTGCCCAGGCCTATGACACCGCCGCCTACAAGATCGCGGCCGACGAGCTGCTCGCCAGCCACAAGGTGAATATGCTGTTCCACGCGCTCGGCGCCGGCGTCGTCATGGCCGAGGAGCGCCGCATCGACGCGATGCTGGTCGAGACCAAGGCCGGCCGGCAGGCGGTGCGCGCGGAGATCTTCATCGACTGCTCCGGCGACGGCGATCTTGCCGTGTGGGCCGGCGCGCCGTTCGAGATCGGCGACGCGCACGGCCATCCGCTCTACCCCTCGATGATGCTCCGTCTCAACGGCATCGACCCTGAGAAGGCCGGCGATGCCTGGCGCACCATTCCGCAATTGATGGAAAAGGCCTCCGCGGCCGGCACCCACACATTCCCGCGCAAAAGCGCGATCGTGCGGCCACAGAAATCCGGCATCGAATGGCGGGTAAACTTCACCCAGGTCGCGCGCGAGGACGGCCACGCCATCAACGGCATCGAGCCCGACGATCTCACCCGCGGTGAGATCGAGGGCCGCAAGCAGGCGCTCGCCGCGTACGAATTCCTGCGCAGCGCGGTGCCGGGTTTCGAGAAATCCTACATCGTCGACCTGCCGCCACAGCTCGGCATCCGCGAGACACGCCGCATCAAGGGTGGCTACCAGCTCAGCGGTGAGGACGTGCTCGGCTGTGCCTCGTTCGCGGATTCCATCGGCGTCAACGGCTGGCCGATCGAGGCCCATGTGCCCGGCGACGTCGTCTTCACCTTCCCGCCGATCCCGGAATCGCGCGGCTATAATGAGCTGCCTTACCGGATGCTGGTCCCTGAGGGCGTCGACAACCTCCTGGTCGCCGGTCGCTGTGCCTCGATGACCCACGAGGGCCAGTCGGCCGCGCGGGTCTCCGGTGCCTGCTTCGCGATGGGTGAGGCCGCCGGTTCCGCCGCCGCGCTGGCGCTGTCCGGAAACCGGATTCCACGCGAAATCCCCATTGAAAAGTTGCAGGAAACGTTGAAACAACAGGGCGCCTTCATCGGAGGGGACCAGGCGGTGCCCGAAGGCGTGTAACGCACTGCAAGACAAAGCGGAGGAAACGGGATGATCGGGATTGCGCGGCTCGCGGTAGCGGGCCTGATGGCGATCATGGCTATGGGCATGGCACGGGCCGAGGATGCGCTGAAAGCCAAGGTCGGCGTGCTCCGCCTGTCCTCGTCGGCGCCGGTCTTCATCGCGCTGGACAAGGGCTATTTCCGTGAGGCCGGCCTGGAGGTCGAGCTGAAGTTCTTCGATGCAGCGCAGCCGATTGCGGTCGCCACCACCTCGGGCGACGTCGATTTCGGCGTCACCGCTTTCACCGCCGGGCTCTACAATCTCGGCGGCAAGGGGGTGCTGAAGGTGATCGGCGGCATGAGCCGCGAGAAGCCGGGCTATCCCCTGATCGGCTATTTCGCCAGCAACAATGCCTATGCGAGCGGCTTGAAGACGCCGAAGGACCTTGCGGGCAAGCGCGTGGCGATGACGCAGGTCGGATCGAGCTTCCATTATTCGCTCGGCCTGCTCGCCGACAAATACGGCTTCAAGCTCGCGGACGTGAAAATCGTGCCGCTGCAATCGCTGTCGAATGCCGCCGCTGCGCTTAAGGGCGAGACCGTCGATGCCGCGTTGCTGCCGATCTCGACCGCACGAAAGCTGATGGACGAGGGCGGCGCGAAATTCCTGGGCTGGGTCGGTGACGAGACGCCGTGGCAGCTGGGCGCGGTATTCGCCGCGCCGAAGACGCTGGCCAACAAGGCGCTGGTGACGAAATTCCTCGGCGTGCTCGCGAAAGCCGACCGCGAATATCACGACGTCATCCTCACAGCGATGAAAGACGGTGTTGCCCCGATCAACGACAAGACCAGGCCGCTCCTGGAGATCATCGCAAAGTACACCAACCTGCCGGTCGAGCAGGTGGTCGGCAACTGCGCCTATATCGATCCCGACGGCAAGCTCGACGTGAAGAACGTCGACAACCAGATCAAATGGCTGCAGGAGCAGGGCTTCGTCGACAAGGGCTTTGATGCGGAAGCGATCATCGCGAAGGACTATGTGAAGGCGGATTGATGCTGATTGTGCAAACTCCCGCGGCAGGCGATCTGCCACCCTCCCCTGGAGGGGGAGGGTCGATCGCACCGGCGATGCGCAGCATCGTCCCGAGCGAGCGGGGTGGGGTGAGCCACGGCGGTGGTCTATCTGTCGTTTGCTCCGACCATTCGCGGGAAGTTCGGGGGCAGGAATTGCCAGCATCCGCGCCGATAGACTATCACCCCACCCCGGTTTGCATTTCGCTTCGCTGCATGCAAACCGATGCTCCCCCTCCAGGGGAGGGTGAAGAGCGCGCACAGCCCGAGCAGAAACGGTGCGCCGCATGGACCTGATCGCCAGCCACATCACCCATCGCTTCGGCGATCTCGCCGTGCTCGACGACGTCTCGTTCACCGTCGGGGCGGGCGAGGTGGTGGCGATCGTCGGACCCTCCGGCTGCGGCAAGAGCACGCTGCTGTCGATCCTCGGCGGACTGCTGCAGCCGACCTCCGGCGCGCCGGAGCTGCGCGGCGCGCCGCCGGCGGATAGCCTCAATCCGCTGACTTTCGTGTTCCAGGACTTTGCGCTGCTGCCCTGGGCGACGGTGGAGGAGAATGTTGAATTCCCGCTGCTGCACACAAAGCTCTCGGCCGCGCAGCGCCGCGCGCTGGTCGAGGATGCGCTGCGCCGCACCGGCCTCACCGATTTTCGCCAGACCTATCCAAAGCAGCTCTCGGGCGGCATGCGCCAGCGCGTCGGCATCTCGCGCGCGCTCGCGGTGAAGCCCGCGATCCTCTTGATGGACGAGCCGCTCTCGGCGCTGGATTCGCAGACCCGCGAGCTGCTGCTGGAGGATTTCATCCGCCTGCTCGCCGATGGCGGCATGGGCGCGGTCTACGTCACCCACAATCTCGAAGAGGCCGCGCGGCTTGCCGATCGCATCGTGGTGCTGTCACGCCGGCCCGGTCGTATCCGCGAGGTCGTCACCGTGCCGATGACGCGCGCGGCCCGCGGCGAAGCGGGGGCCCGCGAACAACTGCTGGCCCTGCAGAACCAGATCTGGTCGCTGATCCGCAACGAGGCGATCGATGCCGAGCGCGAGGTCCAGCATGCTTGATCGCGCGGCAACGGACATGGCGGCCAAGAACGAAGCGACGCGGCGCGTCCACTTTCGCGGCGCGGGCTTCGTGCCCGCGTCGAGCCGGTATGGCGGCTGGATCGCGCTCGGCCTGCTTATCGCGATCTGGCAGGCCGCCGGCAGCGCCGGCCTCGTCAATGCGCTGTTTCTGCCGACTCCTTCCGCAATTGTTCGCGCGATCTATCAGCTCGCCGTTTCCGGCGCACTCTGGCAGCATGTTTCGGCTTCGCTGCTGCGGATCGGCGTCGGCTGGCTGTTGGGAACGGCGGCCGGAATCGCCGTCGGCTTCGCCATCGGCCTGTCGCGTCTCGCGCGCAGCGTCGGCATCACCTTCATCTCGGCGCTGTTTCCGATCCCGAAGATCGCGCTGCTGCCGCTGCTGATTCTCTGGCTCGGCATCGGCGAAGAGCCGAAGATCGCGACCATTGCGTTAGGGGTGTTCTTCTCGACCGCGATCTCGGTCTATAGCGGTGTCGATGCGGTGCCGCGCAACCTTATCCGCATGGCGCAGAGCTTCAACGTTCCGTTCGCCACCATCGTGCGCAAGGTGATCTGGCCCGGCGCGCTGCCGGCGATCCTCGCGGGCTTCCGCATCACCGCCTCCGTCGCGCTGCTGCTGGTCGTCAGCGCCGAGATGATCGGCGCCCAATACGGCATCGGTGCCTTCGTGCTGCAAGCGGGCAACCTGATGCAGACCGATCAGCTGCTCGCGGGCGTCGTGATCCTGTCGGTGTTCGGCCTCGTCGTGGGGAAGGTGATCGGCTGGCTGGAGATGCGGCTGTTGCACTGGCGCTAGATACGATCACCGGCGCCGTAGGGTGGGCAAAGCGAAGCGTGCCTACCATTCCTTCATGAGTCGCGAAGACGTGGGCACGGCGCAAGGGCGCCTTTGCCCACCCTACGAGACCGGCGACCGTCACGCGTTCCCACGATCTTCCCTGAACAGATCCAGCTTCTGCTGCACCGGCCGATCCGAGAAGCTGAACAGCACGGCGTCCTCATCCGCCTCGTGTGTCACCCAGTGCCAGCTCGGCACCACGAACAGATCGCGCGGGCCCCATTCGAACACGGTATCGCCGATGCGGCTGCGACCGCGTCCTTCGATCGGGCAGAACACGGTGGCGTCCGTCGAACGATAGCGCGTGGTCTTAAAACCCTTGGGCAGCAGCTGGATGAAGGTGCCGATGGTCGGCATTGCGAAATCGCCGGTCTCGGGGTTGCTGAACTTCAGCTTGAGGCCGTGGCAGGCGTCCCATTCCTGGCTCGTCCTGGCCTTCTCCAGCGCCTCGCGGGTGTAGGCATAGGGATAGCTGAAGATGGGCGACGTCTTCGAGCTCCGCTTCACATCGACGGGCAGGAGGTTGTGGCCGTAGCGGGCAAAGCTGTCGCCGGCAGGCTTTGTGATCTTCTGCTGGTCTTCGTTCGCGCCTTCGGCAAAGGAGCAGTCGAAGAACTGCACCAGGGGGATGTCGAGGCCGTCGAGCCAGAACATCGGCTGGTCGGTCTCGTTGGAATGATCGTGCCAGGTCATCGAGGGCGTGATGATGAAGTCGCCGGGCTCCATCGCGGTGCGCTCGCCGTCCACCGCGGTGTGGGCGCCCCTGCCTTCGAGCACGAAGCGCAGCGCCGACTGGCTGTGCCGGTGCGCAGGCGCGACGTCGCCGGGCACCACCATCTGCACGCCGGCATAGAGGGAGGTCGTGATCTTGGATTGCCCGCGCAGCCCCGGGTTCTCCAGCACCAGCACGCGCCGCTCGGCTTCCTTGGCGGTAATGAGCTTGCCGGCCTCCGTCATGTAATCGCGGATAACGTCGAACTTCCAGAGGTGAGGCCGGCACGCGCTTTTCGGCTCCGGCGTGATCAGGTCGCTCATCACCGTCCACAGCGCGGTGAGATTCTCGCCGTCGATCTTCCGGTAGAACGCCTCGCGTTCCGGCGTCTTGGTCACGGCTTCCATGAATGAGCCTCCCGTTCATTGTTGATTGACAGTATACTGACAATCTATATAGCGTCAACTTGACGAACGACACACAAAGGTCGTGTCATTCCGGGCTCGACGCTGGCGCGTCGCCCCGGAATGACAAAAGCAGGGAGGCTCTCAATGAAGCTGCACGGCTATTTCCGCTCCAGCGCCGCCTATCGCGTGCGGATCGCGCTGAACCTGAAGGGGCTCGGCGCCGAGCATCTGCCGCATCATCTGCGCAAGGGCGAGCAATGCGCCCCCGGCTATCTCGCCATCAACCCGCAGGGCCTGGTGCCGGCGCTGGAGGACGATGCGGGTGGCGTGCTGACGCAATCGGTGGCCATCATCGAATGGCTCGACGAGACCCATCCCAATCCGCCGCTGCTGCCGAAGGATCCGCTGCGCCGCGCCAGGGTGCGGGCGTTTGCGCTAGCGATCGCCTGCGACACCCATCCGGTGCAGAACCTGAAAGTGCTGGCGCGGCTGCGTGAGCTGGGTCTGCCCGAAGAGAAGGTCCAGGACTGGGCCGCCTGGGTCAACCGCGAGGGCCTGTCGGCCTGTGAGATGCTGATCAAGGACGAGAAGGGCCCATTCTGCTTCGGCGATGCGCCGACGCTGGCCGATCTCTGCCTCGTGCCGCAGCTCGGCAATGCCCGCCGCTTCGGCGTCGACGTCTCCGCCTATCCGCGCCTGCTCCAGGCCGAGGCCGCCGCCAAGGCGCTGCCGGCATTTGCCGATGCCGCGCCGGAGAAGCAGCCCGATGCCGAGTAAGCCGCCCCCTCCGATCACGATCGACGCGGTCTATGCCGCGCCGGGCTATCTGTTCCGGCGCATGCAGCAGATCGCGGTCTCGATCTTCATGGAGGAGTGCAAGGCGTTTGATCTCACGCCGGTGCAATATGCCGCGCTGGTCGCAATCCACACCCATCCGGGCATCGACGCGACGCGGCTGTCGGCGGTGATCGCCTTCGACCGCTCGACGCTCGGCAGCGTGATCGAACGTCTGCAGGCCAAGGCCTATATCGAGCGCAAGCCGGCACCCGAGGACAAGCGGATCAAGCTGCTCTATCTGACCAAGTCGGGCGCTGCGATCCTGCGCGAGATCATCCCCGCCGTCGAGCGCGCACAGGCCCGGATGCTGGAGCCGCTCAAGCCCGCCGATCGCAAGGCGCTGATGGGGCTGCTGGCGCAGCTGGTTGATCTCAACAACGAAGCCTCCCGCGTGCCGCTGCGCGCGGAGGACGCGCTGGAGCATCTGGGGAACGGTGCGTGAGGGGGCGCCCCGGCCAGCCCAGAGCGCGATCTCGTAGGGTGGGCAAAGGCGCGAAGCGCCGTGCCCACGATCTCTCTCCTATTGGGGAATGGTGGGCACGCTCCGCTTTGCCCACCCTACGATCGCGGTGCGCGGAACTCCGTCCTCGCCTCACATCCGCAGCAACGCCTGCCGATCGATCTTCCCCGTGCCGGTCTTCGGGAGTTCGTCGATGAAGATCACCTCGCGCGGATATTTGTACGGCAGCAGCCTGCTCTTGACATAGTCCTGCAGCCTGCGCGCCGCCTCACTCTGGTCGACCGCGCGGTTGTTCATCACCACCACCGCCTTCAGCGTCATGCGACGGTCCGGCAGCTCGGCGGCGAACACCGCGCATTCGCGGATGTCGGGGTGATCGGCGAGGCACAGCTCGACCTCGAGCGGGTAGACCCACTGGCCGGAGATCTTGATGAGATCGTCGGCGCGGCCACGGAAGAAGTGGAAGCCGTCGGCATCCCGCACGAAGCGATCACCGGTGTAGATCCAGCCGCCCTCGCGGATCGTCTCGGCGGATTTGTCCGGCCGATTCCAGTACAGCGGCGTGTTGGAATCGCCGCGCACCCACAGAATCCCTTCCTCGTTGTCGCCGACGTCGCGGCCGTCCTTGTCGCGCAGCGCGACCTCGTAGCCGGGAACGCGCAGACCCGCGGCGCCGAGTTTCTTCTGCTCGGGCCGGTTGGAGAGATAGATGTGCAGCACCTCGGTCGAGCCGAGGCCTTCGACGATTTCGAGCCCCGTGAGCGTCTTCCAGCCGTTGAAGACCTCGGCCGAGAGCACCTCGGCGGCGGAGAGCGCCATGCGCAGCGACGAGAAATCCGTCTTGTCCGAGCCGTCGGCCTTGGTCAGCGCGGTGTACAGCGTCGGCAGGCCGAAGAAGACCGTCGGCTTGTACTGCTCAATCGCCGCGAAGATCGACGTAGGCTTCGGCTGGCCCGGCAGCAGCAATGTTGCGGCGCCGGCCGAGAACGGGAAGGTGACGGAATTGCCGAAGCCGTAGGCGAAGAAGATTTTTGGCACCGAGAAGCAGATGTCGTCAGGCGTCAGCTTCAGTACGCTCCGCGCAAAGGCGGCATCCGTGTAGGCCATGTCGTGCTGCAGGTGCACGATGCCCTTGGGCCGTCCGGTCGAGCCGGAGGAGTACATCCAGAACGCCATTTCGTCGCGCTGTGTCGGCGCTTCCGCCAGCTCGGCAGGGAATTGCGCGAGCCAGTTCTCCACCGCGAGCGCCTGCGGCGCCGCGTGCTCGCCGGCCACGCCATTGGCGACGATCAGCGTATGCAGCTTGGTCTCCCTGCAAGCCTCGGCATTGAAGCGGGCTACGAATTCTGCATCCGCCACCGCGACGGTCGCGCCGGAATCGGCGAGGTAGAATTGCAAGAGGTCCGGCGGCGTCAGCGTGTTGATCAAGAGCGGCACGAAGCCGGCGCGCACCGCGCCGAAGAAGGCGGCCGGATAGGCCGGTGTGTCGTCGAGGAACAGCAGCACGCGGTCGCCGCGCTTCAGGCCGAGCGACGCAAGGCCGTTGCCCCAGCGGCAAGCCTCGTCGCAGAGCTCGGCATAAGTCCGTGTGCCCGCGGGGCCGATCAACGCGCGCTTGTGGCCGCGACCCTTGGCGAGATTCTCGAACAGGATGCGGCTGGCGTTGTAGATGTCAGGGACGGCAAAGCCGATCTCGCGTGCGCCCTCGCTGTCGGCGGGCACCTGATCGAAAATCGCGTTGCTCATGCCTCGCCTCCCCCATTGTCCCCGCCATTCCTGGCCGCTTGATAGCGGGCCATGAAGGCCGGCGACATCGCACTCAGCCGGGAATCGTCGATGCGGCCGGAGCGGGTGATGTAGCTGTAGGCGAAGTCCATCAGGGGAAGCTTCATGTGCTCGGCGAAATGTTCGTACCAGAACGCACTGGTGCGCGCCGCGTTGACGAGCTTCTGCACGATGGGCTTGCGCGCGGCCTGATAGCGATGCAGCGCGGTCGCAAGGTGCGCATCCGACTCCAGCGCCTTGACGAGGGCGATGGCGTCCTCGATCGCGAGCCGCGTGCCCGAGCCGATCGAGAAATGTGCCGAATGCAGGGCGTCGCCGAGCAGCACCATGTTCTTGAACGACCAGTGCTCGTTCCAGATCCAGGGAAAATTGCGCCAGACCGATTTGTTGGAGACGAGGCAATGGCCGCCGAGCGTGTCGGCGAACACCTCCTCGCAGACGCCCTTGGACTGCTCGACGTCCTTGTAGGCGAACCCATAGGCCTGCCAGGTGGCGTAATCGCATTCGACCAGGAAGGTGCTCATGGTCGGCGAATAGCGGTAGTGATGGGCGTTGAAGGCGCCGCGCTCGGTCTTCACGAAGGTCTGCGACAGCGTGTCGAAGCGTTTCGAGGTGCCGTACCAGACGAACTTGTTGGATGAGTAGGACAGCGACGTCCCGAAATCGCCCTCATAGGCGCGGCGCACCAGCGAGTTCAGTCCGTCGGCGGCGACGATCAGATCGTGGCCGTTGAGCTGGTCGATCGCCTGGATCTGCGTGTCGAAGCGCGGGGTCACGCCGACATCGAGCGCGCGCTGCTGCAGGAATCTGAGCAGATCCAGCCGCCCGATCGATGAGAAGCCGACGCCGTCGATGGCGACGCTGTCGCCATGGAGGTGCAGCGTGATGTTCTCCCAGCTCTCCATGTGCGGGGCGATCGCATCGACCGTCTCGGGGTCGTCCGCGCGCAGGAACTCCAGCGCTTGGTCGGAGAACACGACGCCAAAGCCCCAGGTCGCGTCGGCCGGGTTCTGTTCGAACAGGTCGACCTGATCCTCGGGGTGACGCTTCTTCCAGAGATAGGCAAAGTAGAGCCCGCCGGGCCCCCCGCCAATCACGGCGATCCGCAACGACTGCCTCCCTAATTGACAGTATACTTACTATCTAGGGGTAGACTAATGTGCTCCGGCGTCCGGCGCCAGCGGAATTATCGGCAGCGCGCGGCACGCCAAAGCACGTGTCCGGACACGCGTTTTGCGGGTCCGAAACCGTCAGGTGCGAATCATAGCCAAACCGGGGCGGATTGGCCACCAGGGGTCAGACGCAGCGCTTCACATAGACCCCGTTCACAAGAACCCTGGTGCAGCGGACCGCCGGCACTGGCTTGCGGACGACGACGGCCGCGTTCGGTCCGACGCAGCCGGCGCGAACGACGCCGCGTGCGCACACCACCGCATTGGCGTCGGTGGCCTCGAAGGTCATGGTGGCGGCGAAGGCGAAGAGCGCAGAAGCAACGAGCAGCAATGAACGCATGTTGTCCTCCCGGGGCTTGTCGTGGTCGTAGCGGCCTTTCAAACAAGGGTCGGTTAGTTTTACGCCTCAGCACGCGAAAACCTTCGCGTCACGCACCGCAATTCATGCCGCGGACGAATTAAGCCCGCTCGATCTTACCTCGCCGCGAAAGGCGCGAGCACCTCCTTGCAGGCCGGCGAGAGCGATGCCGCCCGGTTGGAAATGCATTGGATGATCCGGCCGCCACCGGGCGCCACGCCGGCGCAGAGCGTGCGGATGTCGGCGCCGCAAGCCGACCGAACGATGAACAGCTCTTCGCGCGGCAGCAATGGCCGCAGCACGAGGGCGGCCGGAGCCGCGGCAGGCGCCGCGGCGGCCGGTGGTGCAGCACCCGAAGCGGGCGTGGCCGCGGCCGCTCCGCCACCGAAAGCCGCATTCACGGCGTTGGCGCAACCGGCCGACACCTTCGCCTTGTTCTTCTCCAGGCATTCGATCGCGGGCGCGCCGCCGGGCGGCACGCTGGCGCAGACCTTGGGATAATCGCTTCGGCAGGCGCTCTTGATCGCGGAAACCTGCGCGGGGCTCGGCTGCTTTGCTGCTGCCGCCTTCGATGCCGCCGCCGCTCCCGGCTTGGAAGCTGGCGCGGCAGCGGGCGCCGCTTCCGTTTTTGCCGGTTCGGATTTGACAGGCTCGGATTTGGCGGGCGCTGCTTCGGTCTTCGGCGCGGCGGCCGGTTCGACCGCGCGAACCGCAGCCTGGCAGCCCGACGACAGGCTCGACATGTTCTTGGCGAGGCATTGAACCGCCTCCACTCCGCCGGGCGTCACGCTCGAGCAGTACGCCATGAAGTCCGAGCGGCATGCGGACCGGATCGCGCTTTTCTGGGCCTCGGTCTGCGCGAGCGCTCCTGTTGCAGTTGCGAAGAGTGCCGTCGCCAGCAACGCCGTGCGCGTCGATGCATGCGTCAACGTGTTGAACATCTGGTGATTTCCTGCCCCGTCGGTAACGCCGACGATTCGCTAAAATGTAGTGCAATCGCAATTGTCGCGAGTGACGCCTCGCATGCAGCATCATTCGCCGCTTTGGCGTCACCCGCAAGTCAATAATGTCGGCGCAATTGCGCGATCAGAGCTTGACCATGCGCTTGCCTCGGTTCTCGCCCGCAAGCAATCCGATCAGCGCTTTCGGCGTGTTCTCGAGTCCGTCGAGAATATCCTCCTGCACCTTGAGCTTGCCGGATTTCACCCAGGCCTGGAGATCGGCGAGCGCGCGCTCGCTGTCCTTCATGTAGTCCATCACGATGAAGCCCTGCATGGTCAGCCGCTTCACCACGATCAGGCCGGGCACGCCGCGCGGGCCATGTGCGGCAGGCGCGCCGTCATATTGCGAGATCGCGCCACAACAGGCGATGCGGCCGTAGTTGTTCATCTGCGGCAGGCAGGCTTCGAGGATGTCGCCGCCGACATTGTCGAAATAGACGTCGATGCCTTTCGGCGCCGCTGCGCGCAGCGCCTTGAACACCGCGCCGTCCTTGTAGTCCACGGCGGCATCGAAGCCGAGCTCGGAGGTCAGCCAGTTGCACTTGTCGGCGCCGCCGGCGATGCCGACGACGCGGCATCCCCTGATCTTGGCGATCTGTCCGACGATCGAGCCGACCGAGCCTGCGGCTGCGGAGACCACGACCGTCTCGCCCTCCCTGGGCTTGCCGATCTCAAGCAGGCCGAAATAAGCGGTGAGACCGGCGATGCCGAACACGCTGAGCAGGTGCGTCATCGGCTCGAGCTTCGGCATTTTGGTCAGATGCTTCGCCGGCACGGCGGCAAATTCCTGCCAGCCGGTGTCGCCGAATACGATGTCGCCGGGCGCAAGCCCCGCTGCCTTCGAGTTGACGACCTCGGCGATGGCGCCGCCGGCCATGACGCTGTTGGCTTCGACGGCGGAACGATAGGTCGCGCCGTGCATCCAGGCGCGGTTGGCCGCGTCGAGCGAGATGTAGCGTACGCGCAGCAAGGCCTCGCCGTCCTTCGGCTCCGGCATCGCGCCTTCGACCATCCTGAAATGTTCGGGACCGAGCTTGCCGCTGGGCTTTTCCACCAGCAGGATCTGGCGATTGATGTTGCCGCTCATGGCGTTTCCCTTTTCATTTGCTTGACGATCATTGATGCAGCCGCCGCAAGGAAAGCGTGCAAGCCGCATGCGTCGTGCGCTGCATGAAGGCTAGATCGCCGCTTTCCATTTCACAATGGGAACATCCCGAAAACGCGACCGCACGCAGAAGGGATTGCAGCTTGCGCTTGGCGCTCGGAGCGTCACGCAAACACCCGGTCAAGCGCCGCGTCATATGTCGCCTGCACCAGCTCCGGGTGCAGCTTGCCGAGCGCCTCCATCATCACGCCGGAATTGATCTCGAGTACCTTCCATTCGCGGTTCACCCGAACCACGTCGATCGAAGCAAAGACGATGCCGATGGCGCGCGCGGCATCGATCGCGAGCTTTGCGCAGGCCGCGCGGACTGCGCCGTGCTCCAGCAGCACCGGCTTTGCGCCGGCATCGAGATTGTGCCGCCAATCCGAGCCGCGCTGCTTGCTGTAGACGACGAGCGGCATTTCATCGAGCAGGACCACGCGGACCTCCTCCTCGATCGCGACATAGGGCGAGATCACGAGCCCCGTGCTCATCGAGAAGACCTCGTCGGCGGCGTGGTCGAGCTCCGCCTCCGTCGTCACCTTGAAGACCGAGCGCCCCGATGTTCCCTCGTTCGGCTTCACCACCACGCCGTGCGGATTTTCGGCGAGCAGCGCCAGCATCCCCTCGCGCCAATCGGCGCCGGCGACATGCACGCCCAGCTTCGGGTTGAGGAACAGCCGATGCGGAACGCAGGGCACGGCCGCCAGCGTCAGCGCCTCGGCGGTGGCCGACTTGTCGTTGGCGAGGCGATGGGCGATGGCGCTGTTCAGGCCGATGTCGTAGCCGAAGGCGAAATGGCGTGTCGGTCCCCGGCGCATCGCGATGAGCCAGCCACCGGAGCGGACATCGACCGCGATGCCCCGCTCCGCGCAATAGCGCCTGATCGCCTGAACGAAGATCCGCTCGCCGCTTGCCATGGTGTTTCGTCGTTCCTGGCGCCAAAAACCGCAAAAATGCGGGCGCCGGCGCCAAGCCGGGTGAGAATTCAGAGCTATTCTTAATGAAATTCTTGCGAGCGCGCCGGAAATTAAGTGCTGCAATGAAGCCCGGCAGGGAAAAGAAATTATCCTCCTCGCGTGCGAGACAGCAGATTCCTTAATGATGTGACCAGTTCTGCCGCAAATGCCAGTTTGACCGGCATCAATTGCATCCGAAACGAGGTTGATTATTGGTCTCAATGGCGTAGATCACACACGCGAAATCCTCCGCCATGGCAAATGGTGACCGCCCGATTTCAGGGCCGGGCAACGCTTTTGCCCTAAAACCGCAGTTATTCGGAATATCGAAAATCATGAGCGCGTTTTACCGAGAGAAGGTTCTTTCCGTCCACCACTGGACCGACACGCTGTTCAGCTTCCGCGCCACCCGCGACACCGGCTTCCGGTTCCAGAACGGCCAGTTCGCCATGATCGGCCTCGAGGTCGATGGTCGGCCGCTGCTGCGGGCCTACAGCATGGCGAGCGCCAACCACGAGGAAGAGCTCGAGTTCTTCTCGATCAAGGTGCAGGACGGCCCGCTGACCTCGCGCCTGCAGAAGATCAAGGAAGGCGATACCATCCTGGTCGGCCGCAAGGCGACCGGCACGCTGATCACCGATAACCTGCTTCCCGGCAAGCGGCTGATGCTGCTCTCGACCGGCACCGGCCTTGCGCCCTTCGCGAGCCTGATCAAGGACCCCGAGGTCTACGACCAGTTCGAGTCCATCGTGCTGGTGCATGGCTGCCGCCAGGTCTCCGAGCTCGCCTATGGCGAGAAGCTGGTCGCGACCCTGCGCGAGGATGAGCTGTTCGGCGAGCTGCTCGCGGATAAGCTCCTCTATTATCCGACCGTGACCCGCGAGCCGTTCCGGAATCGCGGCCGCATCACCGACCTCATCAGCTCCGAGCAGATCTTCAACGACATCGGGCAGGGCCCGCTCGACATCGCAACCGACCGCATCATGATGTGCGGCAGCCCGGCGATGCTGGAAGAGCTGAAGCAGATGTTCGAGAGCCGCGACTTCGTCGAAGGAAGCGGCAACAAGCCCGGCCATTTCGTGATCGAAAAGGCCTTCGTCGAGCGCTGATTTTGCTGAGGAAGTGGCGCGATCGCGCGCCACACTCACTCGTCGTCCCGGACAAGCGCGCCCCAAGCGCGCGCCGATCCGGGACCCATAGCCACAGGACGTGGTTACGGCTCGGAGTGACAGCTTTCTCTGACCACGTAATCCCGTGGTTATGGATCCCGGGTCTGCGCTGACGCTTGCCCGGGACGGCAACTGAGTTTCAGTGGCGGCTGTCGCCTCCTCCCTCTGCTGCACCGCAAAATCCGTCCATCCGGCTGATTGATTTGTCTCGGCCGAATTCGCTAGCCTGAAACAAGGGCGGCGTCATATCCGTATGACAGGCGCGGGCGTATCGTGACGCCTTCTGCTGGCGAGAGGATCGGAATCGTGGCCGACGACAACAAGACGCATGCATCCCCGAAACGCCTGCCGCTGGCGGAGGAGGGGATCATGGAAACCCTGCTGCTGCCCTTCTCGCCGCGCTTCATCGTGCTGACGATCTGCGCGGTGGTCACCGCGCTCCTGATCGGCATCGGCATCTCCGACGGCAAGATCTTCGACATCCTGCTGATTCCGATCCTCATCTTCGGCGCGCTGACCCTGCTCGGCGTCCGCGATCTTCTGCAGAAGAGCCACGCGGTGCTGCGCAACTACCCGATTTCGGCGCATATCCGCTTCCTGCTCGAAGAGATTCGCCCCGAGATGCGGCAATATTTCTTCGAGAGCGAGAAGGACGGCATGCCGTTCTCGCGCGACACCCGCGCGGTGGTCTATCAGCGCGCCAAGATGGAGCTCGACAAGCGTCCTTTCGGCACCCAGGAGGACGTCTATCGCGAGGGCTACGAGTGGATGCATCACTCGGTCTCGCCGAAGGCGCATGCCACGGAGAAATTCCGTGTGGTGATCGGTGGGCCGGACTGCGCAAAGCCCTATTCGGCCTCGGTGTTCAATATCTCGGCGATGAGCTTCGGCGCGCTCAGCCCGAATGCGGTGCGGGCATTGAATGCCGGCGCCAGGAAGGGCGGTTTCGCGCACGACACCGGCGAGGGCGGCGTCAGCCCCTATCACCGCGAGATGGGCGGCGACATCATCTGGGAGATCGGCTCGGGCTATTTCGGCTGCCGTCATCTCGACGGCAGCTTCGATCCCGAAGCGTTCGCGCGCGTCGCCGGCGACGACCAGATCAAGATGGTCGAGCTCAAGGTCAGCCAGGGTGCCAAGCCAGGCCATGGCGGCGTGCTGCCGGCGGCCAAGGTCTCCGAGGAGATCTCCAAGATCCGCGGCGTCGCCATGGGCGAGGACTGCATCTCGCCGGCCTCGCACCGCGCCTTCTCGACGCCCGTGGGCATGATGCAGTTCATCGCCGAGATGCGCCGCCTTTCGGGCGGCAAGCCGGCCGGCTTCAAGCTCTGCATTGGCCATCCCTGGGAGTTCCTGGCGATCTGCAAGGCGATGCTTCAGACCGGAATCTATCCCGATTTCATCGTCGTCGACGGCAATGAGGGCGGCACCGGCGCGGCGCCGCTTGAGTTCATGGATCATCTGGGCATGCCGATGCGCGAGGGCGTCAATTTCGTCCACAACGCGCTGGTCGGCATCAATGCGCGCGACCGCATCAAGATCGGCGCCTCCGGCAAGATCGCGACCGCCTTCGACATGGCGCGCGCCATGGCGATCGGCGCCGATTGGTGCAATTCGGCGCGCGGCTTCATGTTCTCGCTCGGCTGCATCCAGTCGTTGAGCTGCCACACCGACCGCTGCCCGACCGGCGTGGCGACGCAGGACCCGACGCGGGCGCGCGCGCTCTACGTGCCGCTCAAGATCGACCGCGTGCACAATTATCACCATGCCACGCTGCACTCGCTGACCGAGCTGATCGCCGCGGCCGGGCTCGAACATCCGCAGCAGCTGCGGCCGATCCATTTCAGCCAACGGACGTCGACGACCCAGGTGAAGTCGTTCGCGCAGCTCTATCCGGCGCTGCGTCCGGGCGAGCTGCTCGAAGGCACGGAAGACCCGCGCTTCCGCGACGCCTGGCAGATGGCGCGCGCCGAGACGTTCCAGCCGGCGTTGTAAGATGCGGGCTGCGGCTGCCGTAGGCCAGGGACCTCAAATTGCCGAGAGCGGAGGGTAGGGTTTAACGGCTGGTTCAACTTTGGGTGTAGATTCGGCCCATGGACGAGCGACGCGACAAGGCCCGACATCGCGTGCTGAAGGCCGGGACGATCGAGTTCGGCGGCGGCGCGATCGACTGCACCGTCCGCAATCTCTCCGATACCGGCGCCGCACTCGACGTCGCCAGCCCCCGTCGGCATTCCCGATCATTTCACCCTGTTCGTCCAGGCCGACGGCACGCATCGGGCCTGCACGGTGGTCTGGCGCAAGGAAAAGCGGATCGGGGTCAGGTTCGGGTAGGGTTCTGCGAGTGACGCGAACTCGAGCCACAACTCAGCTGTCGTCCCGGACAAGCGCGAGCGCAGATCCGGGACCCATACCGCGTGATCTCGCGAGTGCGGCTGGTGGCAATACCAAACTGCGAGTCTTCGCCAAACCCCTCCCTGTGGTTATGGATCCCGGATCGGCGCGCGCTTGAGGCGCGCTTGTCCGGGACGACAGCTAACTTTGCGGCTTGCTAAATTCACCCCGTCTCGACCTCAGTCAATCGGCTCGCCAATATCTTGTCGATCCTTCGCCCGTCGAGATCGACCACCTCGATGTGCCAGCCGCCGAAATCGAAGGCATCGCCGACATTGGGCAGCATGTTGAATTGTTGCAGCACGAGGCCTGCGACCGTGTTGTAGCGATGCGGGGGGAGCTTGATGCCGAGCAGTTCGCCGAACTCGTCGACCGGCATCCAGCCGGAGATCAGCAGCGAATCGTCGTCGCGCCTGACGAAGGCCGGCTCGGGCGGTCCCTCCTCGGAATGAAAGGCGCCGACGATCGAGTAGAGGATGTCGGCGGCGGTCACCATGCCTTCGAAGGCGCCGTATTCGTCGTAGACGAGCCCGACGTGAACCGGGGCCGCTTTCAGGATGGTCAGCACGTCGCGCGCATCTGCCGACACCGGGATGCCGGGCGCCTCGCGCACGAGCGCGCGCAGGTCCGGATTGCGTTCGTTCATATAGGCGATCAGCAGGTCCTTGGCCTGCAGCACGCCGATCGGCTTGTCGCGGTCGCCGTCGGACACGGGAAAGCGCGAATGCGGGCTCTTGGCGATGATGTCCTGGATGGCGGCGGGATCGTCGTTCAGGTCGATCTCGTCGACCTCGGTGCGCGGCGTCATGACCGCGCCGACCGGCCGGTCGCCGAGCCGCATCACGCCGGCGATCATCTCCTTCTCGCCGGGCTCGAGCACGCCTGCGCTCTCGGCCTCGCTGACGAGGTGATGGATCTCGTCCTCCGAGACTTTCTCCTCGGCCTTGCCGCCGCGGCCGAGCAGCGTGAGGATCAGCTTGCCGGAGACGTCGAGCAGAAACACGAGCGGCAGCGATATTTTCGCAAGCGCGTGCATCGCCGGCGCGACCCGCACCGCGATGCTCTCGGGGTCGCGCAGCGCCACCTGCTTCGGCACCAGCTCGCCGACGATCAGGGTGCCGTAGGTGATGAGCGTGACCACGATGCCGACGCCGACGATGTCGGCAATGCCTGGCGACAGGCCGAGCTCGAGCAGCCATTGCGTCAGCCGCTGCCCGAGCGTCGCGCCCGAGAACGCGCCGGAGAGCACGCCGACCAGCGTGATGCCGATCTGCACCGTCGAGAGGAACTTGCCGGGATCGGCCGCCAGCGTCAGCGCTCGCTCGGCGCCGCGCACGCCCTTGGCCGCGAGCAGCGACAGCCGCGCTGGGCGCGATGACACCACGGCCAGCTCCGACATGGAGAGCAGGCCGTTGATGACGATCAGGACGACGACGATGGCGAGTTCGAGCGAAAGCATTGACGTTCCGGAGGTAAGCAAGTGTGGCCGGCAAGCCACTGATATAGGTATTCAGTGCGGAAGTGCTGGCGATTCTGCTTATTCATCGCCGAAAGGGAACCCGTGCGCGACGGCGTTCCCAAAGGTGTCCGCGACGACTTGACACCCCGCGGAACTACGGATCGTTGCTTAACGAGCCCTTAGTGGCCGCCCGCTAGCTTTTGCGCTTGCAAGAAGACCCGGGGGACCTGAGGATGCGGATCGGAAAGCTTTTCGCGCTGTCGATGCTGACGGTGACGGTGTTTGCAGTCATCCTCGGCGCCGAGGTGCTGATACCGCAGACGCGCATCTTCGCCAATCGCTCCGATGCGATCAAGACGGTGGAGGCATTTGGCGCGACGCTGATGGCCAGCCAGCACGTCGCCAGCCTTCGCGCTCCCTATATCGGACCGATCTTCCAGGAAGGCGCTGCAACGCAGGCGCAGCTCGAAGTTGCCGCGAAGGCCGCGAAAACGGCCGAGGAGGGCTTCGAGGCCGCAAGGCGCGCCGTCATGGTGCTGGACGCCGGCGGTGCCATCGCCGAGAATCTCGACCGTGCCGCGCGGCGGCTGAAGGAAATCACCACCGCGGCCGGTCGCGCGATGAGCGTTCCGCTGGCGGCGCGCGACGGCGCCGCGACAAAGGGTTTCCTGCCCGGCGTCGCCGAGGTCCTCGCCAATCTCGAACCCGTCATGAACAAGCTCGAGGCAAAGGTGATCAACGCCGATTCCTCGCTTGCGGCGCTGTTGAACCTGGCGCGGACGGCGCAGGATCTGCGCGTTTCGGCCGGCAGCCGCGCGGCCACGCTGTCGCCTGCGCTCTCCGCGCGCCGCCCGCTCACCGCGGCCGAACTGTCGCTGATGGACCGCATGCAGGGACGCGTGGAGGCGAACCGCGAGCGGCTCGAGGCCGGGATCGACCAGCTCGGAAACCCCGCCCGCATCGCCGCCGCGCTCAAGGCGGCAACGGCCTCCTATTTCGGACAAGCGGCGGTTGCCGTGGACAAGGAGCTTCCTGCGGCCCGGAGCGACGGCAAGTACGCCGGCACCGCCGATGAGCTGGCGAAGGTCATCGTGCCGGCCATCCAGATGTTCTACGGCGTGCGCGACGCTGCGCTGGCGGAAGCCGCCGAGCGTGCCTCGGCCGCGCGCGACGGCGCGTTGGCGATGCTCGCGCTCGCCGGTGTCGCCGTGCTGGCGCTGCTCGGCACGCTCGGTGGCGTGACCATCATGCTGCGCAGGCGCGTGGTGACGCCGCTCGGCCGGATCGCCGACGTGATCGGCGCGCTCGCCGCCGGGCAGCACGAGGTCGAGATTCCCGCGACGGGCCGCAGCGACGAGATCGGCCAGGTCGCAGGCTCGCTCCAGCATTTCAAGGATTCGCTGCTCGCCAAGAAGTCCGCCGACGAGGCGGCCGCGATCGAAGCGGAAGCGAAGCTGAAGCGCAGCCAGCGCATGGATCAGATCGCGCGGGAGTTCGAAGCCATGATCGGCGACGTCATCAACACCGTCTCGTCGGCATCCTCGGAGCTGGAAGCCTCCGCGGGAACGCTGACGAGCACGGCCGAGCAATCGGAAAAGGTCACGGCGACGGTCGCCGCCGCCTCCGAGCAGGCTTCCACCAACGTGCAGACCGTTGCCGCCGCGGCCGAGGAGATGGCCTCCTCGGTCGACGAGATCAGTCGTCAGGTTCAGGATTCCGCGCGCATCGCCGGCGAGGCCGTGCAGCAGGCCGGGCGAACCAACGAGCATGTCGGTGAGCTCGCCAGGGCCGCGGGCCGGATCGGCGACGTCGTCGAGCTCATCAGCCAGATTGCGGGCCAGACCAATCTTCTCGCCCTCAACGCCACCATCGAGGCGGCGCGCGCCGGCGAGGCCGGTCGCGGCTTTGCCGTCGTCGCGTCCGAGGTCAAGGCGCTGGCCGAGCAGACGGCCAAGGCCACCGGCGAGATCAGCCAGCAGATCTCGGGCATCCAGACGGCGACGGAGGACTCCGTCGGCGCCATCAAGTCGATCGGCGACACCATCTCCCGCATGTCCGAGATCGCGTCCGCCATCGCCGCGGCGGTCGAGGAGCAGGGCGCAGCGACGCGGGAGATTTCCCGCAATGTGCAGCAGGCCGCGCGCGGCACCCAGCAGGTCTCCGCCAGCATCGTCGACGTGCAGCGCGGTGCCAGCCAGACCGGATCGGCCTCCTCCAACGTGCTCGCATCGGCAAGGTCGCTGTCCGGCGAGAGCAGCCGGCTCAAGACCGAGGTCGGGAAATTCCTCGACGCGATCCGCGTGGCATAACAAGGTCATTGTGCAAGAAGGCCGCTTCACCTAGACTTGCATCCCGGGGATGTCGCAGCCTCCCCGTGAAGTGGTGATCCCACGCAAGCGCTGCTCGCTTATCCATGGAGCGAGCAATGGACGGGATCGCAATCGAGCTTCCGCTGTTTTTGTTGGCCACCTTCGCCGGCGCGTTCGTCGCCGGCCTCTCCGGCTTCGCCTTCGGCCTGTTCGCGGCATCGTTGTGGCTTTACGTGCTGACGCCGCTTCAGAGTGCCAGCCTGATCGTCGGCTTCGGCCTTCTGGTGCAGGGCTATTCGGTCTGGAAGCTGCGCAGCGCGCTCGACTGGCACCGGCTGTGGCCGTTCATCGTCGGTGCAATCATCGGTGTGCCGGCGGGGGTGTCGCTCCTGACCTGGGCCGATCCGAAGAGCGTTCGCATCGCGGTCGGTGCTACCCTGATCGCCTACAGCCTCTATGCATTCTTCCGGCCGCAGCTCAAGCTCGCGGCCGCCATGCCACCGGCCGCCGACATGACGGTCGGTTTCGTCAACGGACTGCTCGGCGGCCTCACCGGTCTTGCGGGCATCGTCGTCACCATCTGGTGCAATTTGCGCGGCCTGCCCAGGGACGCGCAGCGCGCCACGTTCCAGCCGGTCGCCGTCGTGGTATTCGCCATGGCGGCGTTCTGGCTCGGTGCCAAGGGATCGCTCACATCAGACACGGCGAAGCTGTTCGCGCTCGGTCTGCCCTTTCTGTTCGCCGGAACGTGGCTCGGGCTGAAGCTGTTCGGCCGGATCGACGAGGCCACGTTCCGCAAGATCGTGCTGGCGCTGCTGTTCGTCTCGGGCGTTGCGCTCCTGTTCTGAGCCGCGGGCTCAGAACTCCCCGTGCAGCCGCCCCGAAAACACCGATATCGGTCCGCGGTCGGCATTGTAGGCGGGGTTGACGATGAGCTGGTAGTCGGCGGTGAGGGTGATGTTCTTGTTCACCACGTAGGCGTAATAGGTTTCGAGGATACGTTCCTTGCGGTAGTTCAGCGCGCCGTCGCCGACCAGCACGCCGAGGCCGCCGGCGGCGAGGAAGTCGCGGTAATCCTGTGAGATCGCGTTGATCGCGCCGCCCGACGCCGATCACGTCGTCGGGTCGGCCCCAAGTCGTGCCCTTGATCGAAACGCCACCGGACAGGCTGCGATGAATGTCGGTGAAGGCCAGCGTTTCTGTCTTGCCGTCGTTCCAGCTCCAGCGGCCGAACAGGCCGACATCGTCGGTGATCGCCTGCTCGAGGTTGAGCACGTAGCCGTACTTCAGGCGGCCGCGGCGGGTCTGCGCGATGTCGAGATTGAGCGCGGGATTGTCCAGCGTCTCGCGGAAGCTGCCCATGTTGGCGCTATCGAGCCAGCCGATGGTCCTGAGCTTGCCCGGTCGGCCGAACAGCGAGAAGCGCGTCTCGAGCTCGAGCAAATATTGACCGCGTTCTCCGACCCTGGTGTCGAAGTGATTCGAGTTGGATTCGGCAACCATTAGGAAATAGCCGCCGCGTAGCGCCCATTGCTTCTGGTTGAGCTCGGCGGTGACGCCGTAGGTGAGGCCGACCTTGTCGGCGGAATAGTCGAACGCGCCGGGCGCCCAGATCGACCAGTTCATGAAATCTCGGCGCGTGTCCTTGGCGTAGGCATTGCCATCGAACACGTCGACCACCGGGAACTTGCCGGCCTGAATCGTCAGGCGCGACACGTCGACCTTTTGGCCGAGTTGGAGCTGACCGCTCGCAAGCTCCTCCTGCTCACCGCCGAAGCCGAAGGTCTGGCGCACGAACAGGCGCGAGGTGTTGTAATGCGGATAGGGGAAGTTCGACTTCTGCGCTTCGCCGTTCGGGAAGCCGGCCGCACCGACCGTGTCGTTCAGCCCAAATCCCTGCAGCAATTCGGGATTGTAATAGACCTCGCCGCCGTCCCACAGCCGCGCGTTCAGGAACAGGCTGTTGCTCCAGGTCGCCTTGGCCTGCCGCGACGGCGACAGCGAGTTCGGCCCGGTATAGAGCGCGGGAAAGGATGGATAGCCCTGCGGCAGATAGGTGGTCTGGCCGTGAATCTCCCAGCGATCCGATTCCGTGTCGATCAAGGAGCTGTTCGGGTTGTAGCTCGGCAGGCCCGGCCAATCGACCTTGCGGTTGAGGCCGAGCCTGACCTGCTGGAAATCGACCGACGAGGAGGTGTACTGCGCGCCCGTAGAGAAGGCGACGTTGGCGCCGTCGAAGCGGCTGTAGAGATATTCGAGCCGTGCGCTCCAATGCGGCGCGAAGGCGTATTCTAGGCCGGCGCCTGCGACCCAGCCGGGCCGCGTGTTCAGGATCTTCGGGATTTCGGCGCCGGAGGCCGGCGCGTCGAAATAGCGCTCGCCCATCCAGGCGAAGCCGCCGGTGGCGTAGATGAGCCAGGGACCGCTGGTGTAGCCGACGCGGCCGCGCACGCTCGCGGTGTAGTCCCATTGCTGGGTGACGGTGTTGGCGGGCGTCGCCAGGAACGAGACGATCGAATTCGACGTGATGTAGTTGGGAAACGTAAAATCGCCTTCGACGCCGACCAGCCAGCCGGAGTTGAGGCGGTGATTGTAGCCCGCCTGCACGCCGCCGATCATGCCGCTGAAGACGCCGCTGTCGCTCATGGCGGTACCGTCGTTCAGCGCGAAGCGCGACGAGCCGTGGCTGTAGCCGGCATGCGCGCCGATATAGAGGCCGGTCCAGTCATAGACCGCTCTCAAGGCTGGCGCCTTCAGCGGCAGATCGGCCGCGCGGCTGGCCGCGGGAAGGGCAAGCACGCCCGTGGCGATCGCCGCGGCCGTTCGCAAGCACCGGTGTCTGTGACTTCTCAACGCCAAACGCACGCCCCCAAACGCGAATGTGTCCCACCCGCCACGATATCCCTGCCGCGTCGCGGCGATTCTGTCACCTGGCCTCCGCGCTCGAGGCGACTGGCCGAGATAATCTCGATTGACCTCGACTTCGTCCCATGTTCCTGAATCTACGACAAGTCTATTGCGAATAATTCGCAAGAGCAATTCACCTTGCGTTGTCGCAGAGGAGAGTTCGCACCACTGTGTGACGCGGGTGCAACAAAATCCGGGAATCCAAAACGGAATGACCCCGCCCGGGGGGACAGCCGGGCGGGGTCGGGGGCACGACACGGGGTGGATGAGGCGCCCGTGTCGGACGCAGGATCCACGTGAGATCGGCCTCAGGTACTCAAATCAGTAGCAGGTACGAACGCGGCCGACGTACTGGCCGAAGGCGTTGTACTGCGCGACCCAGCCGCAGCGGCGATAGCCGTGATAGTAGGGGTCGTGCGTGGCGGCGATCGCGGAGCCGACGACGGCGGCGGTGGCGATGCCGGCGCCCACACCATAGACCCAAGCGGGCTGCTTGGCTTCGGCCGAGGAGGTGGTGGACGCGATGCTGCCGGTCACGGCGAGAGCAGCGAGAGCTGCGGCGGCAAACTTGGTCTTGATCGACATGTGAAACTCCATCCGGGGTTGAGGCGATCCGTTGTGGCCCGCGTGCCCAGTTGGACGGAGGCTCCTCGCGTCCGGTTCGAAGACCGCAAATGTGCTCGCCAAAGCTCGATCTTTCCTGAATGAATCCAGGAAGATGCCCCCTAGCCGAGGGGGCCCTTGGCGAGCCTGTTCACGTCGAAGTTATCGACCTCCGCCAGCAGCTCGCAGAACGCCGTCGCGCCCTGATCGAGCAGCTGCTCGCCCTTCGCGGGGTCAGCCAGCGTCGCGTTGCCGACGGCACCGCTGGCGTTGAGATCCTGCGCCTGCCAGGCGAACGGCGCCGGCCGCTGCGTCGAGAGCCAGCGATACTGCTGCTCGATCGCGATGCTGCTCGCGGGAAAATCGGCGATCGCATCCTTGCGCACCTGATCCGGATAGCGCGCCAGCATGATCGAGGTCTCGACCGCGCCGCCGTGAATGCCGTGCCGCACTTCATCGGCCGGGAACAATTTGTCCGTGCCCGAGAGCCGCGCCCACGACGTCGTCACCACGAACAGCTTGTGATGCGCACGCAGATCCTGCGCAACCAGCATCATCGCCGCGCTGTTGCCGCCATGGCTGGTGACGATGACGAGCTTCCTCACGCCGCGGCGTGCAACGTCCGCGCCGATCGCTGTCCATTTTCTCAGCGCAATTTCAGTCGGCAGCGTCTGCGTGCCGGGATAGTCGATATGCTCGGTGGAAATCCCGACCCGCTCGACCGGGAGGAAGCTCGCCGCAACGCTGGCGGGCAACAGCTGGCGCACACGTGCCAGATAGGCGTCCGCGATCAGCACGTCCGTCGTCAGCGGCAGATGCGGACCGTGCTGCTCGGTTGCCGCCAGCGGCAGCACCGCGATCCAGCGCGACACCTCGCCCGGGCTCGCATCAGCCCAGTCGATGTCGATCCAGTCGCGGGGGGGCGTCATCGAGGTTTCCTTGCCCGAATTTGTCACGTAATTTGCGGTATGAGGGGATGCGGGCCCGGGCGGCCCGCATCCCCTGATGTCATGCGGTTCTATCGCGTTGCCTTCACCCGGACCAGACGCGATTGGGCCAGCCACGATCGACGGAGTGCCAATATGACCCCCTTTCATCTGCGGCGAGCGTTAGTTGCGGGCTTGTTGGCCGCTCTCGCCTCTTTTGCACCGGCGCGCGCCCAAACGCTCGACAAGGTCACCTTCGGCACCAACTGGGTCGCCGAGGCCGAGCATGGCGGCTTCTTCCAGGCGGTCGCCGACGGCACCTACAAGAAATACGGCCTCGACGTCACCATCGTCCCCGGCGGGCCGAACGAGAACAACCGGATGCTGCTGATCGCCGGCAAGATCGATTTCTTCATGGCCGCGAACACGCTGATGTCGTTCGACGCCGTCGCCAACAACGTTCCCGTCATCACCATCGCCGCGATTTTCCAGAAGGATCCGCAGGTGATGCTGACGCAGCCTGATGCCAAGGTCGCCAAGATCGAGGACCTCAAGCCGCTGACGCTGTTCGTCTCCAAGGAAGGCATGACCAGCTACTTCCAATGGCTGAAGTCCGAATACGGCTTCAGCGAGAAGAACGTGCGCCCCTACAATTTCAATCCGCAGCCCTTCATCGCCAATCCCAAGAGCGCGATGCAGGGTTACGTCACCTCCGAGCCGTTTGCGGTGGAGAAGGCCGCCGGCTTCAAGCCCAATGTGCTGCTGCTCGCCGATTACGGCTTCAACACCTATTCCACCCTGATCGAAACCCGCCGTGAGATCGTCGAGAAGAAGCCTGACCTCGTGCAGCGCTTCGTCGATGCCTCCATGATCGGCTGGTACAACTACCTCTACCGGGACAATTCCGCCGGCAACGCCCTGATCAAGCAGCTCAACCCGGAGATGACCGACGATCTCCTGGCCTATTCCGTCGTCAAGATGAAGGAGCACGGCATCGTCGATTCCGGTGACAGCTTGAAGAACGGCATCGGCGCGATGAGCGACGAGCGCTACGCCTCCTTCTTCAACAAGATGGTCAAGGCCGGGGTCGTGAAGGCGGATCTCGACTACCGCAAATCCTACACGCTGCGCTTCGTCAACAAGGGCGTCGGCGTCGAGCTGCGCCCGAACAAGCCGTAACTGATGTTGAGGTCAGGCGCGCCGGTGCGGCTGGGGCCCACCTCTCCCGAAGGGAGAGGTCGCATCGCATCACAAGATGCGATGCGGGTGAGGGGTTACGCTCTCTCGTTGGACCTCTTCCCCCTCACCCGGCGCTACGCGCCGACCTCTCCCCGTCGGGGAGAGGTGAAGAGCGGCCGAAACGCGGCAGCCCGCTCTCAATGGTAGAGCGCAATCCATCGCCCGCCGTCGAGGCCAGCCTGACGCATCTCGCCGTCAGCCTGCGCGGCGTGACGAAAACTTACGACAACGGCGTGATGGCGCTCGGCCCGTTCGACCTTGCCGTCCGCAAGGGCGAGTTCATCTCGCTGCTGGGCCCCTCCGGCTGCGGCAAGTCGACGGTGTTGCGGCTGATCGCCGAGCTCGGCGCGCCGTCGTCGGGCACGGTGCGGGTGGCACGGCACGAGGGCGTGCCGCAGCCGGGCCACGGCATCGGCTTCGTGTTTCAGGAGCCGACCCTGATGCCCTGGGCCAACGTCCGCGAGAACGTGCGCCTGCCGCTGAAGCTCGGCGGCGTTCCGAAGGCGGAGGGGCGCGCGCGTGCCGACGCGGCGCTGGCCAGCGTCGGCCTCGCCGATTTCGCCGATGCCTTTCCGCGCGAGCTCTCCGGCGGCATGAAGATGCGGGTGTCGCTGGCCCGTGCGCTCGTTACCGATCCCGATATCCTGCTGATGGACGAGCCGTTCGCCGCGCTCGACGAGATCACGCGCTTCCGCCTCAACAACGATCTGCTCGCGCTGTGGCGACGCTTACGCAAGACCGTCATCTTCGTCACCCATTCGGTGTTCGAGTCCGTCTATCTGTCGCAGCGTGTCGTCGTCATGACGGCGCGCCCCGGCCGCATCCAGGCCGACATCCGTATCGAGACGGTCGAGCCGCGGGCCGAGGAGTTTCGCACCTCGACGGCCTATTCCGATTATTGCCGACGCGTGTCGGCCGCGCTGGCCCCGTCCTATTCCGGGCAGTCGACGCTATGAACGCGCAAGCTCCCGTGCCCGCAAAGTCGTCCGGCGCGCAACGCGCGATGCGCTTTGTGCTGCCCGTCATCGTCTTCGCAGCCGGCCTCCTTGCCTGGGAACTCGTGGTCCGCATCAGGGAGATCCCGCCTTACGTTCTGCCGGCGCCCTCCGTCATCGTGCTGACGCTGATCAAGGACTGGGCGGTGCTGTCACAATCGCTGGCGACCACGCTTGTCACCACGCTCGAAGGTTTTGTCGCCGCCAGCATCGGCGGCATCGCGCTGGCGCTGCTGTTCAACCAGTCGAAATGGGTGGAATATTCGCTGTTCCCCTATGCCATCGTGCTGCAGGTGACGCCTGTCATCGCGATCGCGCCGCTCTTGCTGATCTATCTGGAGCAGCAGACCGCGGTGGTCGTCTGCGCCTTCATCGTCGCCTTTTTCCCGGTGCTGTCGAACACCACGCTCGGGCTGAACTCGGTGGACCGCAACCTCGCCGGCCTGTTCCAGCTCTATGGCGCGTCGAAGTCGCAAACCCTGCGCTTCCTCAAGCTGCCGGCGGCGCTGCCCTACATTCTCGGGGGCCTGCGCATCGCCGGCGGCCTGTCGCTGATCGGCGCGGTCGTGGCCGAGATCGCGGCCGGAACGGCCGGCGCCGGCTCCGGGCTCGCCTACAGGATCGCCGAGTCAGGCTATCGCTTGAACATACCCCGCATGTTTGCCGCGCTGCTTCTGTTGTCGCTGGCCGGGATTGTCATCTATGGGGTGCTGGCGCTAGTTTCCCACCTCGTTTTACGGCGCTGGCATGAGAGCGCGCTTGGAAAGGAAAACTGATGGCTGCCGGTTCGATTTCGTCCGAAAAGATCGACCTTCTGATCTATGGGCCGGTGCGGCCGATCCTCGAGAACGGGTTTTCCGATCATTTCGTCGTCCACAAGGCCGAGACGCGCGGCGATCTCGAGCGGCTGACGCCGGCGGTCCGCGACAAGATCCGCGGCGTCGCGGTGACCTACCACACCGTGCGCGCGGACAAGGATTCGCTGTCGCAGCTGCCGAAGCTGGAGATGGTGGCGAGCTTCGGCGTCGGCTACGACCACATCGACGCCAAATATGCGGCCGAGCACGGCATCGTCGTCACCAACACGCCCGACGTCTTGACCGAGGAGGTTGCCGACGTCGCGATGGGCCTTCTGATCTCCACCTTGCGCGAGTTCATCAAGGCCGACCGCTATGTCCGCTCCGGGCTCTGGCAGACCCAGAACTATCCGCTCAGCGTCGGCTCGCTGCGCGACCGCAAGGTCGGCATCGTCGGCATGGGCCGGATCGGCCAAGCCATCGCGCGCCGGCTCGACGCCTCGCTGGTGCCGGTGGTCTACCATTCCCGCAACGCATCCAAGGACGTCTCGTACAAGCACTACCCTGATCTGATCGAGATGGCGAAGGCGGTCGACACGCTTGTTGTGATCGTGCCCGGCGGTGCCAGCACCAACAAGATGATCAATGCCGAGGTGCTCAAGGCGCTCGGTCCGCGCGGCGTGCTGGTCAACGTCGCCCGCGGCTCGGTGATCGACGAGCCCGCGCTGATCCAGGCGCTGAAATCCGGCACCATTCTCGCCGCCGGGCTCGACGTGTTCGCGGCCGAGCCGAACGTGCCCGACGAGCTCAAGACCATGCAGAACGTCGTGCTGCTGCCGCATATCGGCTCGGCCTCGGTGGTGACGCGCAACGCCATGGACCAGCTCGTGGTCGACAATCTCAAGGCTTGGTTCGCCGGCAAGGCACCGCTGACCCCGGTTGCGGAAACGCCGGTCAAGGGGCGCTGATGAGAGTTCTTCGGGTTCTCGCATTCGCCGTCGCGGCCTCCTTGGCCGCGATCGGCGCCGTCGCGGCCCTTTTGGCCGCGATCGGCATCGCGCATGCGCAGGATGCGGCGAGCCTGAAGAAGCAGATGCCCGGACAGTGGGAGCTCTCGACCACCGAGCGCAGCAAGACCTGCGTCGTCACGCTGAAGGCTGACGCCGCAGGCCAGGGTTTCAAGCTGGAGCTGGAGCCGTCCTGCAAGACCGCGCTGCCCTTCACCAAGGACATCGTGGCCTGGAGCGTGAGGGGCCTCGACATCGTGCGCCTGCAGGATGCGACCGGCGAAGCCGTGATCGACTTCACCGAGGTCGAGGCCGGCATCTTCGAGGGCCTGCGCCAGGGCGAGGGCGTCTACATCCTGCAGGATCTCGCCGCCGCGCGCTCGATGGCGAAGTCAATGGACCAGATGATCGGTGACTGGTCGATGGTGCGCGGCAAGGGCCAGCCGATCTGCGGGCTGACGCTGACCAACACCGAAGCGGATTCGGACAATTTCCAGGTTTTCCTCAAGCCGAGATGCGACGCGGCGATTGCGCAGTTCAACCCGACGCAATGGCGCCTCGAGCGCGGCCAGATCATCCTGATGTCGAAATCAGGCGAAGCCTGGCAGTTCGAGGCCGACGACCACGCGCAGTGGCGCCGCGTCCCCGACACCGCCGATCCCCTGATCATGCTGCGGCAGTAGGGCGTCGGTAAACAGGGGGCTCTCCGGCCCTCACCCGCAATCGCATATGAAGATTTACAAGAGGTCGTCATGCCCGGGCTTGTCCCGGGCATCCACTTTCTTTGGGCCGCGTAGCCAGGCGTGGATGGCCGGGACAGGCCCGGCCATGACGCTGTGGAGACTGTCGACGTCCCTCGCGCCTCATCCATATTCTAAGCCGTCACCTTCGATCGCAGCGCGGTGCCTTGCGCCGATTCCGACAGGCGAGATCGCTGATTTCGGAATTTGTTGAATTTCGAACTTTTCGTCCGTCTCGAGCGACCTAAGACGGAATGGCTCAATCTCAATCGGGCTTTGACATGAAATCCGTTGCCCTGGCCTTTTTGGGCCTTCTGCTGTTCGCGATGCCGGCCGGCGCGAATGACACCCGCACCTTCAATGCGATGGTCGCGTTGGCCAATCGCGGAGATGCGGAGGCGCAATATCATGTCGGCATGATGCACAATAACGGCATCGGCACACAGCAGGATCGCAGCCAGGCATTCGAATGGTTTCAGAAATCGGCCGCCGCCAACGATCCGCTCGGAGCCTACAAGCTCGGCTGTTATTATGACGGGCAAGGCGCAGGCGTCATCGCAACCGACGCGGACCAAGCACTGAAATACAAGCTCGTTGCCGCCAATGCGGGCTATGCGCGCGCCCAGCACGACGTCGCGCTCATGTATGACCGGCAAGGCAATTCGGAAGAAGCGCTGAAATGGTGGAAGCTGGCGGGCGATCAGGGGCTTCCCGAGGCCCTGTTCGGCCTGTCCCGCGCCTATTCGGCCGGAAAGGGAACGCCGAGAGATCTGTCACTGTCGTATGCCTATTTCAAACTCGCGAAGGTGCCGGCCAAGAACGTGAACGAAATGGCTTCCATGTTGTCCAAGCCTGAGCTCGAGAAGGCCGAGAAAATGGTTGCCGAATGGAAACCGCAACCGACCGCCCTGACGCTCAAGGCATTCGCCGGCTTCACAGCCGCGGAAGACCATTTGAAAGCCGCCAAGAGCCAGGCGTTCTGATTTGGCCTAGATCAACCGCATCCCGCGCAGGCTCGCATGCCCGCTCTTACCAACGATGATGTGATCATGCACGGCGATCCCGAGCGGTTTTGCGATGTCGATGATCGCCTTGGTCATCTGGATGTCGGCCTGCGAGGGCGAGGGATCGCCTGAGGGGTGGTTGTGCACCAGGATCAGCGCGGTCGCGGACAGCTCGAGCGCGCGCTTGATCACCTCGCGCGGGTAGACCGGGGTGTGGTCGACCGTGCCGGTCTGCTGCACCTCGTCGGCGATCAGCTGGTTGCGCTTGTCCAGGAACAGCAGGCGGAATTGCTCCTTGTCGGCAAACGCCATGCTGGTGCGGCAATAGGCGATCACCTCGTTCCAGGACGACAGCGCGTTGCGGCTGTTAACCTCGCCCTTGGCGACGCGATGGGCGGCAGCTGCGATCAGCTTGAGCTGGTTGATCGCGGACTCGCCGACCCCGTCGACCTCGCGCAAGCGCGCCACCGGGGCATGGACGACCTCGGCGAACGAGCCGAAGGTCTTGATCAGCGTCTTCGCCAGCGGCTTGGTGTCGCGCCGCGGCAGCGCGGCAAACAGCGCCATCTCCAGCAGCTCGTAATCGCTCAGCGCATCCGCGCCCGCGCTGTAGAAGCGCTCGCGCAGCCGCTCGCGATGGCCGAGATAGTGCGGCGCGTCGTCAGGCTTGCTCTTGTCGTGGTCAGGCTTGGCGGGCATCGGCCGCCAGCATTGCCGGGGGCCAGCGCTTTTGCAACCGTCAATTGCGGGAGAAAGTCGCGCGTCAGACGAGGACGGGGGCCTAGCTCACCCGATCTGCTTCTCGCCGTGCCGCGCCGACAGCGTGAAAATCTCCACGCCCGTTGCCGTCACGCCGACGGAGTGCTCGAACTGTGCCGACAGCGAGCGGTCGCGGGTGACCGCGGTCCAGCCGTCGGACAGGATCTTCACATGCGGCTTGCCGAGATTGATCATCGGCTCGATGGTGAAGAACATGCCGGGCTTGAGCTGCACGCCCTCGCCGGGCCGGCCGATATGGATGATGTTCGGCTCGTCGTGGAACATGCGGCCCAGACCATGGCCGCAGAAATCGCGCACCACGCTCATGCCCTGCGGCTCGACGAAGCTCTGAATGGCATGGCCGATGTCGCCG
Organism: Bradyrhizobium sp. USDA 223; assembly: GCF_044909005.1. Classification (NCBI taxonomy): domain Bacteria; kingdom Pseudomonadati; phylum Pseudomonadota; class Alphaproteobacteria; order Hyphomicrobiales; family Nitrobacteraceae; genus Bradyrhizobium; species Bradyrhizobium sp. USDA 223. Next base: position 6,017,091 of record NZ_JBIYDR010000001.1, on the reverse strand, counting down.
GTGGTGGCGCCCGGCTTCACCGCGGCGATGCCGCGCATCATGGCTTCATAGGTCACCTCGATCAGCCGCTCGGCCTTGCGGGCGATCGGGCCGATCGCATACATCCGGCTGGAATCGCCATACCAGCCGTCGACGATGAAGGTGACGTCGATGTTGACGATGTCACCCTCCTTCAGCGGACGGTCGCCTGGCATGCCGTGGCAGACCACGTGGTTGAGCGAGGTGCAGGTCGAGTAGCGGTAGCCGCGATACATCAGCGTCGCCGGGTAGGCGCCATGGCTGAAGGCGAAGTCGCGGACGAACTCGTCGATTCTGGAGGTCGGCACGCCGGGCCCGACGATGTCGGTGAGCTCGTCGAGGCACCTGGCCACCAGCGCGCCCGCCTTGCGCATGCCGGCAAAGGCGGCAGGCCCGTGCAACTTGATCTGTCCGGTCTTGCGCAGGGAGGTCTCGGTGGCGTCGACGTAGCTCATGCGTGTCAGGTCTTCTCGGGCTGATCTCGATATCGGTGGAAAGGCTTGATTTCAGGCCCCAATTTAATGATTGGCAGCCTTCATGCAAGCCGAGGGGCCTGCTTGGGGGGTGAAAGTGACCTAATTCGGGACTTCCACGGCGGTTTCCACCGGCAGGGCGCCGCCGCGGATGCGGATTTCGCGGACGGGATAGGGAACCCGGATACCCTCGCGCTTGAAGGCGTCCCACAGCTCCAGCATCACGTCGCTCTTGACCTTGTCCATGCCGTCGGGGTCGGCGATCCAGAAGGTCAGCGAGAACTTCATCCCGGCTTCCGCGAACTCGGTCAGGAGACAGGTCGGCGGCTTGCCCTTCTGCGCGCGCGGATGAGCGGCGGCGGTCTCGGCGGCGAGCGTACAAACCAGCTTCGGGTCGGCGTCGTAATTGGTACCGAAGGCGATCTTCACCAGCGTGTTCTTGTCGGTATAGGTCCAGTTGACGACCTTCTGCGTCACCAGATCCTCGTTCGGGACCAGGAATTCGCGCCCGTCTCCGGCAGCGACGGAAATATAGCGCGTCTTCATCGCACTGATGCGGCCGGTATTGTCGCCGATGGTGACGAGGTCGCCGGGCTTCACCGATTTGTCGGCGAGCAGGATGATGCCCGAGATGAAATTGGCGACGATCTTCTGCAGGCCGATACCGATGCCGACGCCGACCGCGCCGGAGAACACCGCGAGCGCCGACAGGTCGATTCCGACCGCGCCGAGCGCGATCACGATGGCGACCGTGAGCAGCCCGATGCGGATGATCTTGACCAGCAATACCTGCACCGACGGCGTCAGGTCGGTGGTCGAATTGATCCGGCTCTCGGCGAAATTGCTGGCGATGTTGGTGAGCCAGAGTGCGATCAGCAGCAGCGCGCCGGCCTTGAGCGCCAGGAGCGGGGTCAGCCTGAGGCCACCGAGCACGATCGCGAAGGAATCCAACAGGTCGACCGTCGCATCGAGCTGGCCGACGATGGAGAGCGCGGCGACGAACCAGGCCGTGATCGACACCAGCTTGACGATGAAGGCGTTGCGCAGCACCGAGGTCACGAGCCGGATCACCAGCCATGCGAAACCAAGTTTGGCTGCGACCATCAGGAGATAGGAGCGGCTCGGCCAGGTCGCGTGATACATCACCACGCGCGAGACGATCACGAGCAGCGTGAACACCGCCGTCGAGGCGCTGGCGACCATGACCCGGACGAAATGCCGGAGCGGCAGCGGCCAGCGCATCGCCAGCGAGGTCAGGTCGACACGGCTGCGAATGGCGGCCTCCGCGGCATAGGCGATGCCGGCGGCGGCCAGGATGAGGCCGAATTGCAGGTAGAACCAGGGTGAGGAGATTTCCGCCCCGACGCTGCGTGCGGTGGTCTGCACGAACTCCATGAAGTCTTTGAGGTCCATGTCCATCGGGTCTCGTCGGCAAGCGGGGAGGAATTGATTCGAGGGCGCCGGACAATCCCACAAAGGGCGCGGCCGGGCCATCGATACACCGTGAAGTGAAGCGCGTTAAGGCCGTAAAATGCGGGCAGATTGCCGCGAAGCGCGAAAATGGGTTGGCGCGCGAGTCCACCGACGATAAGGATGAAATTCCAGCGATTTCTTACCCGGAAGGTGGATGGCTTCTCTCGACTCCGTCAGTCTCGCCATATTGCTCGGCGCCGTCCTCGTCATGGCCGGCATCCTCTCCAGCCTGCTTGCGCTGCGCTTCGGCGCGCCATTGCTGCTCGTCTTCCTCATCATCGGCATGCTCGCCGGCGATTCCGGCCCAGGTCAGCTCCAGTTCGACGACGTCCGCACCACCTATCTGGTCGGCTCCGTCGCGCTCGCCCTGATCCTGTTCGACGGCGGCCTGCGCACGCGCTTTGCCAGCATCCGCACCGTGCTTGCGCCGTCCGTGGTGCTCGCGACCGTCGGCGTGCTGCTGACCGCGCTGGTCACGGCGCCGTTCGCCAAATATGCGCTCGACCTCAACTGGTCGGAGGCGCTGCTGGTCGGTGCGGTGGTGGCCTCGACCGACGCGGCCGCGGTGTTCCTGCTGGTGCACACCCAGGGCCTGCGTCTGCGCCCGCGCGTCGGCGCGACGCTGGAGGCCGAATCCGGCACCAACGATCCCTTCGCGATCTTCCTCACTTTGATGCTGGTCGAATACATCTCGGTCGGTACCAGCTCGCCCGGCCATGTGTTGATGGAGTTCATCCAGGAGGCGGTGCTGGGCGCCGTCGTCGGCGTCATCGGCGGCCGCCTCGTCGTCATCGCGCTCAACAAGGTCGCTCTGCCGCAGGGCCTGCATGCGCCCTTCGTGACCACGGCCGCGCTCGTGATCTTCGGCGGCTCGCAGATCATGCACGCCTCCGGCTTCCTCGCGGTCTATCTCGCCGGCATCATCATCGGCAACCGGCCGACCCGCGCGCATAATTCGGTGGTGACGTTCCTCGACGCCGCGACCTGGCTGGCGCAGATCGTGATGTTCGTGCTGCTCGGCCTTCTGGTCTCGCCGAGCCGGTTGGGTTCCAGTGTGCTGCCGGCGGTCGCCGTCGCGTTGGTCTTGATGCTGGTGGCGCGCCCGCTCGCGGTGTTCGTGTGCCTGTCGCCGTTCCGCTTCAACTGGCGTGAGAAGATCTTCATCGCCTGGACCGGCCTGCGCGGTGCGGTCGCGATCTTCCTGGCCTCGATCCCGATGCTGGTCGGGCTGCCCAAGGCCTATCTCTATTTCGACGTGGCCTTTGTCGTCGTCATCATCTCGCTTCTGCTGCAAGGCTGGACCCTGGCGCCGGCCGCGCGCAAGCTGCACGTGGCGCTGCCCCGCGCCGACCGTGGCCCCCGCCGCGTCGAACTCGATCTGCCCGGCCAGCTCGAGCAGCAGCTGGTCGGCTATCCGGTGCGGCCCAAGAGCCTGTATTTCCGTCGCGGCCTGATCCCGTCCTGGTCCAAGCCGACACTGGTGATCCGCAACGAGCACATCCTGACGCCGACGGAGGCCGATCCGATCGCACCGGGCGACTACATCTATCTGCTGGCGCCGCCGGAAAAGGCCGAAGCGCTCGACCGTTTCTTCGTCGACATGCAGCCGAGCACCGCGCCCGATCCGCATCTGCTCGGCGACTTCATGGTCTCCGGCGAGCACACGCTCGCCGAGCTCGCCGCGATCTACGGCGTCAAGGTGAGCGAGGACGAGAGCAAGCTCACGCTCGCCGATTATTTCGACGTCCATCTCGACCACGCTCCAAAGGAGGGCGCCGAGCTCGCCCTGGGCGAGATCGTGCTGGTCGCCCGCAGCATCTCCGGTGGCCGCGTCAACCTCGTCGGCCTGCGCCTGCCCGAAGATGATGAGACACCGCTGCCGCTGACAGGCGCTCGGGCGCTGCGGAAGAAGCTCGCGGAGCTGTGGTCCTCGGTCGCGGGGGTCTGACGCTGCCGTAGGGTGGGCAAAGGCGCCCTTGCGCCGTGCCCACCAGCAGGCAAGACGGTGGGCACGGCGCGCGAAGAGCGCGCCTTTGCCCACCCTACATCAGCACTTTCGCTCCACAAAAACTACGTCAGCACCTTCACCCCGCCGAACGACGTCACCCGTCCCTGCTTGAGCATCACGATCTGCGTCGCGAGCTGGCGCAGCTCGGCGACGTCGTGGCTGACATAGACCATCGGCACATTGGCCTCGTCGCGCAGCCGCACCAAGTAGGGCAGGATCTCGAGCTTGCGGCCCTCATCGAGCGCGCCGAGCGGCTCGTCGAGCAGCAGGAGACGCGGCTTCGACAGCAGCGCGCGGCCGAGCGCGACGCGCTGGCGCTCGCCGCCGGACAGCTTCCCGGGACGGCGATCGCTGAGCGCGCCGATGTCGAGCAGGTCGATGATGCGCCTCTGCTGCGCCGGATCGGGCGCAAGCCCGTTCATCCGCCGTCCGTAATCGAGGTTCTGCGCCACACTCAGATGCGGAAACAGCCGCGCATCCTGGAACACGTAGCCGATGCGGCGGCGGTAAGTGGGCACGTGAATGCCGGCCGCGGTGTCGTCAACGGTCTCGCCATCGATCACGATGGTGCCGCGATCGGGCCGCAGCAGGCCGGCGATCATGTTGACCAGCGAGCTCTTGCCGGCGCCCGAGGCGCCGAACAGCCCGATGACGCGCCCCTCGCTGCTGAAGGAAGCGGACAGCGAGAATTCACCGAGCTGTTTTTCGACGTCGACGCGCAGCATGGTCAATTCCCGTGCAGGCGCTGCGTGGCGCGGCGGGCGAACCATTCGGCCGCGATCAGCGCGCCGATCGCGAGCACGATCGAGACGATCACGAGCCGGCCTGCCGCGGCATCGCCGTCGGGCGTCTGGATCAGCGAATAGATCGCCGACGAAATCGTCTGGGTCTCTCCTGGAATGTTGGAGACGAAGGTGATGGTGGCGCCGAACTCGCCGATCGCCTTGGCAAAGCCCAGCACCATGCCGGCGAGCACGCCCGGCAGCGCCAGCGGCAGCGTCACCGTGAAGAACACTTTCCACGGCGCTGCGCCGAGCGTCTCCGCAGCCTGCTCGAACCGGCGGTCGATCGCCTCGATCGACAGCCGCATCGGCCGCACCAGCAGCGGAAACGCCATCACGCCGCAGGCGAGCGCCGCACCGGTCCAGCGGAACGCGAAGACGATGCCGAGATGGTCGGCGAGAAAGCTGCCAATGAGACCTTTGCGACCGAAGCTGAGCAGCAGCAGATAACCGGTGACGACGGGCGGTAGCACCAGGGGCAGGTGCACGAGTGCGTCGAGCACCGACTTGCCCCAGAAGTCACGCCGCGCGAGCAGCCACGCCAGCGCAATGCCGAACGGCGTTGCGACCAGCGTGGCGATGACGGCGACCCTGAGCGAAAGCAGGATCGCCGTCCATTCGGCGGGAGAGATCTCGAACATCAAGTCGTCATATCAGGTCGCAGAAAACAGGTTGCAAAATCAGGTTTGCAAGAATCAGGTTCGCAACAATCAGGTTGTGGGGCTGATCAGGAACTTGAAGCCGTATTTTTCCAAGATGGCCTTGGCCGCCGCCGAGCGCAGGAAGGCGAGATAGCCGTTCGCCTCCGGCTTGGCGGTGCTGGTCGCCGCGACCGGATAGATGATCGCAGGATGCGAATCCGGCGGGAAGGCGCCGACGATCTTCACGCCCGGCTCGACCTTGGCATCAGTGGAATAGACGATGCCGAGCACAGCCTCGCCGCGGGCGACCAGCGTCAGCGCCGCGCGCACGCTCTCGGCCATGGCGAATTTCGGCTCTGCGGCCTGCCAGGCCCCGAGCTTTTCCAGCGCCGCCTTGGCATATTTGCCTGCAGGGACCGACTTGACGTCACCGGTCGCGATCCTGCCGTCGCCGGCGAGCTTGGCGAGATCGAAACCTGGCGCGATCGTCACGCTGTCGATCTTGGAATCCTTCGGCGCGATCAGCACGATGCTGTTGCCGAGCAGATTCACTCTGGAGGGCTCGTTGATAGTCTTCTTGGCGATCGCGTAGTCCATCCAGTCGGTGTCGGCCGAGACGAACACGTCGGCCGGCGCACCCTGCTCGATCTGCTTGGCTAGCACCGAGCTAGCGGCGTAGCTGACGCTGAACTTGACCCCGGTCCTGGCGGTGTAGGTGGCGTCGATCTCGTCCAGCGCGTTCTTTATCGAGGCGGCGGCGAACACCGTGATGGTCTTGTCCTCGGCCTCGGCGGGCGCGACGGCCGTGCCGGCGAGAATGACGAAGGCGGTGAAAAGTCCAGCAATACGAATCATGAACAGCGCTCCGTGCGAGCTTGCGCGGACGATGCACGCGCAATCTGGCGTTGGTGGTCTGATGCGACGGGCGGACGCGCTGTTCCACGGCGCCACGGTGGCTTACGGCCAGCGTGGGATATCGCAGCTGCGAAGATAGCAGGCCAGGTCGGAAGGTCAAACCTGATGCGTCATCCCGGGGCGCGCGCAGTGCGAGCCGGGATCCATAGCCACAGGATTGTGTTTGGCGAAGACTCGGAGTGGGCACCTCGCGCCATAACCACGTCTTGTGGTTATGGGTCTCTGGCTCGCTTCGCGCCCCGGGACGACGACGGTGGATTCCGTGGCAGCGAACCTTACGGCTTCGCATCCCCTGCATGCAGCACCGCCTTGCAGGCTGCCGGCATCTGCGCCAGCGTCATCGGCGGCTTCGGCTTGGGCGGCTCGGGCGGCGGCTTGGGGTGCAGCACCGCATCGGAGAACCAGTAGGCGAGATCGGCGGGCTTGCAGCCTTCGTCCTCGGCCTGTGACGGCTGGCCCTCGCATTCGCCGGCCCCGGCCGGGCAGTGCATGCGGATGTGGAAATGGTAGTCGTGGCCCCACCAGGGGCGGATCTTCGACAGCCAGGCGCGGTCGCCCTTGGCCTCGCGGCACAGCGCCTTCTTGATCGCGGCATTGACGAAGATGCGCTGCACGGCGGGTTCTCGCGCCGCAGCGCGCAGCACCAGCACATGGCCTGGTGTGAACACTTTTGGGTCGATGTCGAGCCGGTCCTGGCGCACCATCATCACCGCCGACATGTCCTCGCGCTCCTCGCGCGAGAGCCGGCGGTCCGGCATCGGCGTCAGCCAGATGTCGGCGTCGAGACCGATCTGGTGGCTGGCATGGCCTGACAGCGCCGGCCCGCCGCGCGGCTGGGCGATGTCGCCGACAAGGATGCCGGGCCAGCCGGCGTCCTTGTGCGCCTTGGCTGCAAGCCGCTTGATCAACGCGATCATGTCGGGATGACCGTAGCTGCGATTGCGCGACAGTCGCATCACCTGCCAATTGTCGCCGTTGACCGGCATCTGCGCGGCGCCGCCGATGCAGCCCCTGGTGTAGGAGCCGATGACATGGGCCGGCCCCTTCGACGGCAGCAGCTTTCGCGCGAACAGCTCCTTCGCGGCGAGATCGGGGTCGTTGGGATTGGCGAGCGGCGGCAGCGGCTTCGGGTTGATGCTGCCACGGTCCTGGGCCAGCGCGCCACCGGCGCCCAGGCAGACGAACGAGAGCAGGAGGAGGGTGATGCCGCGGCGACTCATGCTGACGTTCTTATAACCCAATGCTGCACCAGGGTTAAGAACGAGCCCGCCGCCAACTCACCGCAGCGCGCCCGAATCGCGTCTCGACCCGCCGTTTCTTAAGGGTGTAATAACCGTATCCTGCATTGACCAAAATTCGTGCGCGGCGCGCAAAAAATTCTGCGGTTCGCATGCGATCGCGCGAGATTTCGGAACCGATTCAGGCGCGCGCGCAATTTTGCGCCAGATCGCTCACTGATTGAGGGCGCCGCACTCAGTCTGATGGCGCCTGCCGCCGCCCGCCACGCCGCGCAAACAGGCAATATGCGCCCCGCGCGCGGACCGCGGCTGGCTAGGATTACTTTTTTTTCAGACACTTGCCTCAAATCTTGCGGCCGCTGGACGCGACTGGGACGAGTGAAGTTGAGTTTGGGGTCTCGAAAAACAAGAAAGCGAAAGCAAAGCATGCTTGCCCGCGCCGGCCAAAAGGCGCGCAAGCCGCGCTTCGCGCGCGCGCACCGTGCCCTTTCCGAACACGACGAAATCCTGCGCAGCCGTGCCGAGGCGGAAGCCGCGATCGCGGAGGCGCGCAAGTCGCATGAGCGCCTGCGCCAGGCCATCGACATCCTGCCGCAGGGCATCGTGTTTCTCGACGCCGAAGGCCGCTACGTCCTCTGGAACAAGAAATACGCCGAGATCTACAGCAAGACCGCCGATCTGTTCGAGGAAGGCGCGCGGCTCGAGGACACGCTGCGCATCGGAGTCGCCCGCGGCGACTATCCCGAGGCCATCGGCAATGAAGAAGCCTGGATCGCCGAGCGCCTGCAAAAGCTCTACAAGCCCGGCGCGCGCCACGAGCAGAAGCTGTCGGACGGGCGCGTCATCCTGATCGACGAGCGCTTGACCGATGACGGCGGCGTCGTCGGCCTGCGCGTCGACATCACCGAGCTCAAGCAGCGCGAGGCCTCGTTCCGCCTGCTGTTCGACGGCAATCCCGTGCCCATGATCGTCTGCGCGCTGGACGACGAGCGCATCCTCGGCGTCAACGATGCCGCGGTCGCGCATTATGGCTACAGCCGGGCCGAGTTCGAGCGATTGAAGATCCGGTCCTTGCAGGCGTTCGAAAGCGAGCCGCCCTGGACCGTCGATGGGACCGGCGAGGATCAGGCCGGCCGCACCTGGAAGCACGTCAAGGCCGACGGCGCGCTGATCGACCTTGCGATCTATTCCCGCGAATTGACTTATGCTGATCGGCCCGCGGTGCTGCTCGCGCTGATGGACATCACCGAGCGCAAGCGCGCGGAGGCGCGGCTCGCCTTCATGGCCCAGCACGACGGGCTGACCGGCCTGCCCAATCGCAGCCTGCTGCGGCAGCAGATGGACGAGATGCTGCTGCACACGCGCCGCGGCTCGGAGAAGGTCGCGCTCCTGATGCTGGGGCTGGATAATTTCAAGGCGGTCAACGACACGCTGGGGCATGCGGTCGGCGACAAGCTCCTGCGCGGCGTCGCCAAGCGGCTGCGCTCCACCTTGCGGGACGAGGACGCGCTGGCGCGGCTCAATTCCGACGAGTTCGCGGTTCTACAGAGCGGGCTGGCGCGTCCCGAGGACGCGGTGATGCTGGCCAAGCGGCTCCTGGCGGCCATTGCCGATCCCTATCTGCTCGACGGTCATTCCGTGGTGATCGGCGCCTCGATCGGCATTGCGATGGCGCCGGGCGACGGCGAGGATTCCGAAAAGCTGCTCAAGAGCGCCGACATGGCGCTGTCACGCGCCAAGCTGGATGCGCGCGGCAGCTTCGCCTTCTTCGAGGCCGCGCTCGATGCGAAGGCGCAGAGCCGCCGCAAGATCGAGGTCGAGCTGCGCGACGCGATCCAGAACGACGTGCTGCGGCCGTACTACCAGCCGCTGATCGACCTCTCGAGCGGCCGCATCACCGGCTTCGAGGCGCTGCTGCGCTGGCCGCATGCCGAGCGCGGCATGGTATCGCCGGCCGAGTTCATTCCGGTCGCCGAGGACACCGGCCTGATCAATCCGCTCGGCGGGCTGATGCTGCGCCGGGCCTGCCTCGACGCCGCGGCCTGGCCGCACGACGTCCGCGTCGCGGTCATCCTGTCGCCGCTCCAGTTCCGCAGCGGCAATCTGCTCTCGATGGTCACTGACGCGCTGAAACATTCCGGCCTGGCGCCGCGCCGGCTCGAGCTCGAGATCACCGAGACGCTGCTCCTGGAGAAGAGCGCGCAGGTGCTGGCGACGCTGCATGCGCTGCGCGCGCTCGGCGTGCGGATCTCCATGGACGATTTCGGCACCGGCTATTCCAGCCTCAGCTACCTACGCAGCTTCCCGTTCGACAAGATCAAGATCGACCAGTCCTTCGTGCGCGATCTCGCGGCCAACCGCGAGGCCCAGGCGATCATCCGCTCCATCGTCAGCCTCGGCAAGGGCCTCGGCGTCACCATCACCGCCGAAGGCGTCGAGACCGAAGCGGAGCTCAGCTGCCTCCGCGCCGAAGGCTGCGATGAGGGCCAGGGCTTCCTGTTCAGCAAGGCCCGGCCGAATGCGGAGATCGTCAGCCTGCTGGCGGCACAGCGCGGCATCGACGACGAGGAGGACGCCGCGCTGGTGGCGTGACCGCTCGCCTCCGCGATATCTAAGAACGCACCGCTTCGCCATCGGCCTCTCCCGCCTTGCCCGGCGCCAGCAGCCTTGATCTGCCTCAACAACGAGGCCAAAGGCTGGGGCACATGACAGCGCGGCCTCGGTCAATTTCCGTTTGGAGGTTCGGACGGATAACGGCCCGGGCGCGCCACCCGTAAATTTCCCAAGTGCGGACCGTCAGCTGCCGTCGTTAAGTCGTGCGGTCGTGGGGTCGCACCATGAAGACACCGAAGCCGAAGCAATGGGCCGAGCAGGAGGTTCGACGGCTGGTCACGCTGGCCCGGCAGGGCATTGGGGTATCGAAGATTGCCGCCGAACTGGGCCGCCACGCCGGATCAGTCAGGCGCATGGCGCGAGCGAAAGGAATATTATTGAAGAAATAGTCGCCGGTAGGGCAGGCGCTGCCTGATCGACGAGGCGCGTGGACGGCGCCCTACAGCCCGAAGCCTCGGCCGATGTCCCGCACAAGGCTGGGCGCAGCCTCAGTATTGCGACCATGGGAGAGCGCTCGATCGAGCCGAGACAAGATGCCTTTTCCGAAGAGCGCTATAGCGATGCCTCTGAGCATGGTTGTGGATCGGGTTTGAACGATGCTGCGAAAGTTCAAAACGGCCCCAGCCGCAGGATGGGGTAACAGCCGGGGCCGGCATTCCCATTCCAATGTGCCGCATTGGCGGTGGGCGGCACTCTTCAAGTTACGCACACGGAAGCTAACAAACTATTTTGCTTCGCACTCACCCCACAGGGGCCGCGGTTGGTTTGGTGATACCAGGCTCGGGATCGGGCGGCGAGCCAACCGAGCAACGTTCGAAATGATCGAGCGGCGCATCATTGGCCAAATGCTCCCAATATTCAGCTTCCGCGAGCAGTTTCCAGCCTCGATCAGGATGACGCGCGGCTGTCTGACGGCATAAAAATGCCATCGCGCGCAGGCGACCCGCAGTGTCCATCTCACTCCTCCCATTATTCTTGTTGATTTCACCCTATTTTCTTTTTTTGCGTCGGAGTCATTACGATTATGTCGCAAAACTAATTTCCATCTTCGAAGCGCGGCTCGACTTTCGTTGCCGCTTCAAATCGCGCGTCGAACACAAGCTGGTGCAATCCAGCTCGTAGGGCAGGGCGAAGTACAACCCGTCAAGCTTCATGCTTACAAATCAGAACTGGCAAGAACGACGAGATACCCGCGCCCCTGCGTTTGGGGCAATAGGTTCCGCAGGAGCTCGACCCCTTGCGAAACTGCGTCGGAGTGATCGGTGGGGTCAGGATCGCGCAGCGAGGCGTGGAATAGACCCAAGGCGGAGAGTGAGACGAGCGGAATCCTGCGCAGCCATTGCCAGTGCGTCCACCAGTCCTAGGACCGGTCTGCCAGCACTCGCTCCATGATGATCGTGCGTTCGTCGCCATAATAGCTGTCGCGCACGCGGGCCGGATGCTGCATTCCATGAATTGCTCCGCCGAAGCTTCGCGAATGACTGGATGTTGACCCGCCTCACGGCGCGGCAATCGGCGGATTTTCAACGACCCGTCACTCGATCACGTCGTCCGTCAGCACGAGGATGGTGGGCGGGATCGTCACGCCAAGCGCACGCGCGGTCTTGAGATTGACGGCCAGCTCGAATTTGGTTGGCAGCTGGATCGGCATGTTTGCCGGCTTTTGTCCCTTCAGGATCAGATCGACATAGCCCGCGGCGCGACGAAACAGGTCGCCGATGTCGGCACCATAGCTGATCAGAGCGCCGGCATGGGCGAACTCCTTCTGCTGGCCGATGACGGCGATCTTCATGTCGATGCCGATACGGCAAATTGCGTCCTGCATCGCGGCGGTCATGTAGTCGCGAATGACGATCACGGCGTTGCCGCCGGCGCCCGCGAGCACGTTGAATTGCTCGGCAACCGCCGCCGGCGATGCGCTCGTCAGTCCGAGGCGCACCGGCTCCAGCCCGGCACGTCGTGCTTCCTCGATGGTTTGCGCGCCCCAGGCGCTGAAGGTCGGGTCCGTCGCATTGTTCAAGACGCCGATCCGCTTCAGCGAGGGCAGGATCTCCCGGATCATCTCGATGCGCTTGGCCGACATCTCCTCGCCGAACGCGGCGAAGCCGGTGAGGCTGCCGCCCGGCCGCGCGAGGCTCTGAAACAATTCAGGGTCGCTTTGCACCGCAGGCAGCGCCACGGCGACGACGGGAATATTGGTTTTCCTGACCATCGCGCGTGCTGCGGCCGGGCCGGGCGAAAGCAGGACGTCCACCTGTCTGGCCACGAGGTCGTCGATCAATGCAAGGCCCCGCGACACGTCGCCGGCCGTCGAGTGGGCCTCGATGACGATGGTGCGGCCCTCCACGTAACCCAGCTCGGCCAGCGCCTTCCGGAACGGAACGAGCACCGCATTGTCGATTTCCGGCGTGGCAAATCCGACGAATCCCACGACCGGAACGCGCTTTTGGGCCAAGGCTGCGCGCGCCGAGATCGCCGTCATTCCCAAGAAGCTCAGAAACGTCCGCCGCCTCATTTAGCCTCTCGCGATGCCAGAACGATCTGATCACAAGGGAATGCTACACCAAGATAATCGGTGCCAGAAGGCAGGAAGTAGGATGACAGAGGGAGGCGAAATCCATCAAACTTACATTATGCAAAGTCAGATCCAGTAATCGCCACTATCCAGTGTCACGCCGTCGCGCGGCTAAGATCGAGCGATGGCCTGCGCCGCGTCGGAAAACTCAGCGCCACCGCGACCGCTGCAAGCCCGATCGCGAAGGAGCCCACATGCAGCCAGGTGTATTGCTGGAACGTGTCGAACACGATCCCGCCGGCCCAGGGCCCGAGCGCCATGCCGAGGCTGGCGAAGGCCGACACGGCGCCGAACACCGTGCCCATGATGCGCGCGCCGAAGAACTCGCGGACCAGCACCGCATAGAGCGGCATCACCCCGCCATAGGCGAGTCCGAACACGACCGAGAGCGCGTAGAACTCGCCGAGCTGCGCCACCGCCAGATAGGTCGCGATGCACATCGCCTGCACGAACAGCCCGCCGACAAGGACCGGTTTCGCGCCGATGCGATCGGCCAGCACGCCCAGCAGCAGGCGTCCGCCGAGGCCTGAGACGCCGGCGACGCTATAGACCGTCACTGCCGTGAGCGGAGCGATGCCGCAGACCATCGCATAGGACACCATGTGGAAGATCGGACCGGAATGCGCCGCGCAGCAGGCGAAATGCGCCGCTGCGAGCGCGATGAATTGCGGCGTGCGCAGCGCCTGCGCCGCGCCCATCTCGACCTCCGGCACAGCGTCCGTCGTTGCGGAGCCCGCGGCTGGTGGCGCCGGACGCACCAGGAAGCAGGCGGGGATCAACAGCGCCCACGAAGCGATGCCGATCGTCAGCATCGCGGTGCGCCAATCATAGGCCGTGATCAGCCAGCTCGCGGCCGGCGCGACCGTCACCGGCGACACGCCCATGCCGGCCGAGACCAGCGCCACGGCGAGGCTGCGGTTCTTCTCGATCCAGGCGCTCGCGAGCGCCATCATCGGTGCGTAGAAGCTGCCCACGGCGATCCCGATCAGCACGCCGAAGCAAAGCTGGAATTGCCACAGGCTTGCGGCCTGGCTCGCTGTGACGAGACCTAGTCCCAGCAGAACGCTTCCCGAGAGCACCACGATGCGGGTGCCGAACCGGTCCGACAGCGTGCCCCATAGGAATGCGGCGAATCCCATAAAGAGGAAATCCAGCGTCGCGGCAGCCGACACCCCGGCGCGCGACCAGCCCATCGCCTCCGAGATCGGCTGCAGGAACACCGCCAGCGACAGCATCGTGCCGAACCCGATGCAGGTCATCAGCGCGCCCGCGGCGACAACGACCCAGCCATAGTCGAAGCGTGACGGCTTGCTCATGCGTTTCCTCAGCGCTGTTGGTTTGTTGATGGCGCGGAGAGGATGGTGGCTTATCTGCAGGGCGAGAGCAAGGCTGGGTGTTGCACGCCATTGCCGACCGATCGGGAGCGCAGTTCATGACGGTCTGTTTTGCGGGTGGCCATCAAGAGATAAGTGATCTCGCGTTGGCAGGTCTACCGTCCGCGATATCGGAGCGCCTCGACCAGCACCGAAAAGGCGGAGGAAGGCTGCCGCCGGCTCGGATAGTAGAGGTGGTAGCCCGAGAATGGCGGACACCAATCGGAAAGCACCCGGACCAGTCGGCCCTCGGAAACATGTTGCTGCACGTGGCCCTCCGTAAGATAGGCGAGGCCCAGGCCCTTGAGTGCTCCGTCCAGGAGAAGGCCCGCACTGTTGACCACCAGCCGTCCCTCCACACGCACCTTGAGTTCGCGCCCGTTCTTCTCGAACTCCCAGGCGTACAGGCTGCCACCATGGGTCGGCAGGCGAAGGTTGAGGCAGTTGTGATGCGTCAGATCCCGAGGCGACTTCGGCCGTTTGCGCTCGGCGAAGTAGGAGGGGGAACCGACGACGGCCATCCGCAGGTCGGGACTGACGCGCACGGCGATCATGTCCTTGGCGACCAGTTCACCCGGCCGGATGCCGGCATCGACCTGCTGCGCCACGATGTCGGTGAGCCCGTAATCGATGACGATTTCGACGTGGATGTCGGGGTACTTTGGCAGGATCTTCCCGAGGGCAGGCAATAGGATCGCGACGGCTGCGTTCTCCGTCGCCGTCAAACGAACCGTTCCCGCCGGCTTTTCGCGGAGTTCGCTGAGCTCAGCGAGATCTGCATCCATGGCGTTGAATTTCGGCCCAATGCTGAGGAAGAGCCGTTCTCCAGCCTGAGTCGGGGTGACGCTGCGCGTCGTCCTGTTCAAAAGCCTGATGCCGATCCGCTCCTCCAGATTTCGAATGATCTGGCTGAGGGCAGACTGCGTCATGCCGAGTTTCGCCGCGGCTCGGGTGAAATTGCGCTCCCGCGCCACCGCGAGGAAGGCCAGCAGGTCGCTCGCGTCCTCTCGCTGCATTGATAAGCTATCCTAATGACTGCATATCAAATCTATCACCTAATCGCGGACGAACCAAAGTCTTAGGTTCGGACCAGCCGTGGAGGAGCCCGCGGTCGTCCGGTGGGAAGATCATGGGGTGACTTGGTCGCCTGTGTTTCGCGTCAGCGGCGCGACCTTGTACGCTGTGCTCTCGGCTGCGTGACTGATGACCGACACGACAACCATTGATGGATGCCCGCAATGAGACGGCTTGCCGCGACCCTGTTTTTGTTCTGCCTGATTGTCGGCGCGGCCGCCGACGATCGGTCATCGAGCGAAGGAGCACATCGCATGTCGAAACCGGAGGACATCCGCGCCGTCGCGCCCGTGCTCCAGAATTATGCACAGGAGGTCGTCCTGGGCGATCTCTGGAAGCGCCCCGGGCTTTCGCCGCGGGACCGCAGCATCGTCACGCTCGCTGCTCTCATCGCCCGCAATCAGAAGATCGAGCTGCCATTCTATCTCGGTCTCGCGCTCGACAACGGCGTGAAGCCGGCAGAGGTCTCCGAGATCATCACGCACCTGGCCTTCTACACCGGGTGGGCGAACGCGATCGACGCGGTTCCGGCGGCAAAGGCGGTCTTCGACAGCCGCAACATCGGAGCCAATCAGCTGCCGCAGGCGTCGGGACCGCAGCTTCCGCTCGACGAGGCGGCGGAAAAGCAGCGAGCCACACGCGTCGGCGAGCAGTTCGGCCAGATCACGCCAAGCCTGGTTCAGTACACCACCGACGTGCTGTTCCGGGATCTCTGGCTCAGACCGGGTCTGGCTCCGCGGGATCGCAGCCTCGTTACCGTGAGCGCGCTCATCGCAACCGGACAGGTCGCCCAGATCACGTATCATCTAAACCGGGCGATGGATCACGGACTGACGCGGGAGGAAGTCGGCGAGATGCTCGGCCATCTCGCCTTCTATGCCGGCTGGCCCAACGCCTTCTCTGCGGCGCCGGTCGTCAAGGACGTCATCGAGAAGCGCCCGCGCTGACGTAGTCCGGATGTCGCCCGCTGTGAGCCGGGGAACACAATGATCACGCGCAGAGACGCCCTCATCTGCGGTGGCATCGCCGCCACCGTCTCACTTCGGCGCGCGCAAGCACTCACGTCCGAACCGCCAAAGGAACTAGCCATGGACATCGGCATCACGAAAAACGGGTCTCGTCCCTCCCAGAAGGGTTCGCAAGACTGGTTCACCGGAACGGTGCGGGTCGATCCGCTGTTTCAGGCGCCGGATCCCGCCCGTGTCGGCGGCGGCCAAGTCACCTTCGAGCCCGGTGCTCGGACCGCGTGGCACACGCATCCGCTTGGGCAGACGCTGATCGTCACTGCGGGGCTCGGCTGGGTGCAGCGAGACGGCGGTCCAGTCGAGGAGATCCGGCCCGGCGACGTCGTCTGGGTTCCGCCGGGGCTCAAGCATTGGCACGGTGCATCGCCGACGACCGCGATGACGCACATCGCAATTCAGGAATCGGTGAACGGCAGGAACGTCGAGTGGCTCGAGAAGGTCAGCGACGCGCAATACCAAAGGTGAGTTGTTGCCGAGACGTGATGCCGCCGCCGTTGTTGGCGCTGCGCAGGAGGTAATCGTGAACACGAAGCAGCTTCTGATTGTCGGTGCATCCATGCTGGCTTCAACTCTGGGAGGACCTGCCATTGCCCAGGAAGCACAGGGCCGCTACATCCAGCTCGCCGAAATCGAGATCGATCCGGCTCAGCTTGAAGCCTACAAGACGGCGGTCAGGGAACACATCGAGACCGCGGTCCGCGTCGAACCGGGCGTCCTGGTGCTGTATGCCGTGTCGGATCAGGACAACCCGACCATGGTGAGAGTTTTCGAGGTCTATCGCGACGTCGAGGCGTACAGGTCGCACCTCGAATCTCCCCACTTCAAGACATACAAGGCTACGACGGAGAAGATGGTCAAGTCGCTGAAGCTGGTCCGGACGGATGCCATCGCGCTCGGAGCAAGGAGGAGTTGAACGACCATTCGGAAGGGTCGTGTCTCTGAGAGGTTTTGTTGTGGCCTGCGCTTTGGCCGCAGGCATCGCCATTGGTGCGCTGGAGAGTCACGGAATTTACGCGCAGACTAGTCGTCCGGTCTTCATGATCGAAGACAACACGGTGACAAATCCGGACGGATTCGCAAAAGAGTTCGCTCCGCTCGCCCGGGACAGCGTCAAGACTTACGGCGGGCGCCATTTGGCGGGCGCATGCGCGGCAATGATGCCGGTCAAATCCCTCATTTTGGCTTGCTCAAGGGTTTCCTCGTGCTTTGATTTTACTGATGCTGCGCAGCAAAGATGCTGGCCTATCCATGGGAGAGAGTGAAGCAGACTGTCACCCGCTGACACCATTTGCCCATGATGATAGTATGCCTCTGTTTACCGGCTAGCGATGTTGTTCTCGTGAAGCGCACACCCACCAACGTGCGGGGAGGCAAGTGCAATGAACTGGGGAGCGTCGTTTAGGCCGCGCGGGTGCCGCCGGCTTTTCCTGCCCGTCATTTTTGCCTCCGCGATCTGGTCGCCCCTGGCGTGCGCGCAGGACGTTCGAAGCGCGCCCGCCGCGCCGGGGCCGGTCTTTTCGGAGAGCGGTCCCGATGCCGGGCTCTACGGTGCGGCTGAGGGCTATCCGGTCGGCACGCGGGGAGCCGCTCCCCCGCTCGACAAGCTCGTCGGCAGCTACAGCCATTTCGGCGAGATCTATCCCTCGCGCCGGGTCGCTCGCGCGACGGCGCCCTGGCAATTCAAGCGCGCGCCGGAGCCACAGGTCACCTACAGTTTTGGCACCGAAAAGTTCGGCATCGCGGACTACCTCAAGCGCAACCCGGTGACGGGCCTCCTGATCGCCAGGGACGACACCATCCTCTACGAGCACTATCAATATGCGCGGACCGACCATCACCGCTTTGTCTCGATGTCCATGGCCAAGACGGTGGTGGCCATTCTGGTCGGGATCGCGGTCTCGGAGGGACGGATCAAGTCGATCGACGACCTCGTCTCGACCTATGTCGGCGGCCTTGCAGGCACGGAATATGGCAACACGTCCATCCGCGCCTTGTTGAACATGTCGTCAGGCGTCGAATTCTCGGAAGTCTATGACGGGAACGACGACATCGCCCGGCTTGGGCGGGCCTTGTTCGCCGGCCCGCCGAAAGATCCCGCCGCCATCGTCGCGCAGTTCAACACGCGGACCGCGCCGCCAGGCACCAAATTCCACTATGCCAGCGTTGAAACGGAGATACTCGGCTTGGTCCTGCGCGCCGCCACGGACACGCCGGTCGCCGACTATCTCCGCGACCGGATCTGGGACCCCATCGGCACCGAGGCTGATGCCTCATGGGTGATCGACGGCAGCGGGCAGGAGATCGCCTATTGCTGCTTCAACGCAACCTTGCGCGATTATGCGCGCTTGGCCCGGTTGCTCGCCCATGACGGCGCCTGGGAGGGGCGGCAGCTGATCCCCCGGCAGTGGCTGCTGGATGCCACGACCGTCAGGCCAGAGGACGGTCATCTCGCCCCGCACGTGGCGACGCGCTATTTCGGCTACGGCTATCAGGTGTGGCTCCTTCCGGGCGAGCAGCGCCGATTTGCCCTGCTTGGCATCCGCGGTCAGGTCATCCTGGTCGATCCCGCCTCCAAGCTCGTCATGGTGCACACGGCCGTTCGCCAGAAGCCGTCCGAGCCGGGCGCGCTCCGGGAGCCGCTGGCGTTGTGGTCTGCTGTGCTTCAACAGCTCGGGCAATGATGAATTACTCACGCCTGCCAATGGCATACGGCCGCGCTGGCGCGGTCGGTCGGGTCGGAAAGCCGCGGCTGCATTGAACCTGTCCGGCTTCCGGGCGCACCAACGGCGCGTAAGTCCCAATAGCCGCGACGAGGGAAGGCGCGATGAGGACCCTGAGAAAATCGATCTGCGTTGCAGTTGCTGCGCTTGCCTTGAGCCTGTCGTTCGGCGTGCCGTCCGATGCCGACGAGGACGAGGCGGGCACGCTCGCGCGGCAGATGAAGGTGCTTTATCAGGCCGGGAAGTACATGGAAGCGCTGCCTCTGGCCCAGAAGTCGCTGGCCCTTCGCGAGAAGGAGTTCGGCCCTGATGATGCCCACGTCGCGATGCCGCTGAACGACCTTGGCACGATCCATTACAATCTCGGCCAATACGCCGTCGCCGAACCGCTGTACAAGCGCGCGCTGGCGATTCGGGAGAGGACACTCGGTCCGAATCATGCCGAAGTCGCCATGGTGCTGAACAATCTGGGCGATCTCTATCGCGCGGAAGAGCGTTACGCAGAAGCGGAGCCGCTCCTCAAGCGATCGATCGCCATCAGCGAGAAGACGGTCGGCCCCAATGATGCGTCGATCGTGATGGCGTTGAGCAACCTCGGCGCGGTCTACAGCCATCAGGGCCGGTACGATCAGGCCATACCGCTATTCGAGCGAGGCCTCGCCGTGCTGCAGAAGGAGCTCGGTCCCGACGATCCCGAAGCCACGGTGCTGATGAACAATTTGGCCGACGCCTATACCAATCGGCATCGCTATGCCGATGCCGAGCGCCTGCTGAAGCGGTCGATGGCGGTCACCGAGAAGGCGTTCGGCCCGGATCATCCCGACATCGCGCAGGCACAGAACAATCTGGCTGCGCTCTATGGGCGTCAGGGCCGTAACGCGGAGGCCGAGCGGCTGTTCAAGCGGTCGGCGGCCACTTTCGAGAAAACCCTCGGCCCCAACCATCCGGATCTCGCCGGCGTTCTGGAAAACCTCGCCGGTCTCTACAAGTATCTAGGCCGCTATGCCGATGCCGAGCAGGTCCTGAAACGGTCGACGGCCATCCGAGGGAAGACGAGGCCGATCTGAAGAGCGGCGCAGGATGGTAGTGCGACTTGTCCGCCGCAGCCCGAAGAGCGACGCTGGCGGGCAGGGCTATCGCATTAGAGAGTTTTTCCCTGCGGCCATCCTTCGAGACGCCCGCTTGAGCGGCTCCTCAGGATGAGGGCGGAGTCCGCGGCAGCAGTTTCAACAGGCACCGCCGCCAATGAGCCTCATCCTGAGGAGACGCGTCAGCGTCGTCTCGAAGGACGAGGCGTGCGCGCAGGCACACTTCGCTTTGCCCACACCACAACTTTTCCAACTTTTTTGCACATTGACGCCGGACCATGTCGGCATGGGCCGGTCTCGATCGTCCTTGGGTCGACACGTCCCGGACGTGCTGGAAATGGACCCGGCACACGTGGCGAGATTCCGTCAATTCGAGCGTCAAAGTCGCAACTGGAGCAATGCCCATGAGGATCACCGTCGAAACCAGCGTAGCCACCCCGATCGATCAGGTCTGGCGTGCCTATACGACGCCAGCCGACATCGTGAAGTGGAATGCCGCATCCGACGACTGGCATACGACCAGGGCGACGGTCGACCTGCGGGACGGCGGCGCCTTCTCATCGCGGATGGAGGCCAAGGACGGCAGCATGGGCTTCGACTTCGCCGGCACCTACACCAAGATTGTCGAGCACAAGCGGATCGAATATTCGTTCGGCGATCGGAAGGCCGAGGTCGAGTTCGTGCCGGGCCTGAAGGGCGTTGTCGTCCGTGTCGTCTTCGACGCCGAAACCACGCACTCTGTCGAGCAGCAGCAGGGCGGCTGGCAGGCGATCCTCGACAATTTTGCGCGATACGTCGAGGCGAAGAAGATGTCGTGAGGATTTGCCGCGAGGAGCGAAGGCGAGCACAGCTTTCGTAGGGTGGGCAAAGGCGCGCTGAGCGCCGTGCCCACTACTCTTCCCGACGGCACACAAGCGGTGGGCACGCTTCGCCTTGCCCACCCTACAAACTTCTTGTTGATGCTGCGCAGTAGGGATGGTGGCTACCGGGCGAGGGCAAGGCGGTTGAGTACGGGTGAAATCCTGGGGGCTATTCGATCACTTCATCGGCGCGGGCGACGACGGTTGCAGGCAAGTCGAGACCAAGGGCCTTGGCGATGCGGAGATTGATCCTGAGGTCGAACTTGGTGGGTCGTTCGAAGGGCAGATCGCCCGGTTTTGCGCCCCGTAGAATGCGATCAACCTGCGCAATCAAGCGGCGCCCAGCGTCTGCAAAGTCGGGGCCGAACGACATGAAAGCGCCGTTCGCAACCCAGTCTGGTGAAGCAAAGATCGCAGGCCTCATGCTCAGATTCACCAGCTTGACGACTTCGGCCAGGTGGGCGCTGAGCACGACGTCCGGAACGAAAACAAGACCGTCGAATCGGGCGAGGTTGTCCGGGCTCAGGATTGTCCCGATGCTGGCGGGATCATCGATGTTGATTGCTTCAACCTCAAAGCCGAGCTTGCGGCCGGCCTCCAGAACAGGCGTGAGACTCTGTGCGCCGCGCGACACCTTTGTCGTGACAGTTCCGAGGCGGACGGCCTGTGGCAGGATCTCCCGCAGGAGCTCGACCCGCTTTACAGTGGTTTCCTCCGAGAAAATTGCGATGCCCGTCACGTTGCCACCGGGACGGGCGAGGCTGTCGGCCAATCCGGACGCGACTGGATCAACCGCGGCAAGGGTCACGATCGGAATGGTTCGGGTTGCCTTGTAAGCGGCGAGAGCGGTAGGTGTGCTGATGGCGATGATCACGTCCACCCGGTCATCCCGCACGATCTCCTGCGCGAGTGCCGGCAGCGCGTCGGGATCTCCGGCCGCATCACGAAATTCGAGTCGAATTCGTCCCACGACGTAACCTAGCTCAGCAAGCAGCCTTTTGGTTGCCGCCATCTGCGCGGGGATTTTGACCGGTCCCAAGTGGACGATGCGCGGTGTGGAAGACTGCTGGGCGCGTGCGATGAGCGATCCGCCGATTGCTCCCGTCATCAGCCCGATGAATGCGCGCCGTCTCATCTGACCTCGCTCGAAGCTGCCGTGCGATAGTCGACTATAGCACGCTTCAAGGCTCGTAAGCCAAAACAGTCCCGCCGATCCCACGGCTATCGCATTTGAGAGTTTTCCGTGCGGCCATCCTTCGAGACGCCCGCCTTAGGCGGGCTCCTCAGGATGAGGACGAAGCGCGCGGATGCAGTTTCAAAGGGCACAAGCGCTGACTAGCCTCATCCTGAGGAGGCGCGTAAGCGCCGTCTCGAAGGACGAGGCGTGCGCATCGGCCGCGCTACAAGTCATATGCGATAGCCCTGCCTCTGTCGGGAACGGGACGAGGTCTCGAAAAGACTGGCCGTCCGCGGGCTTGAATGCATCGACTTGAATATCAGTCGATCATTCTATCACCCCGTCCGCGTGGGCCAGCAATGCAGCTGGAACTTCGATCCCGAGTGTCTTTGCAGTCTTGAGGTTGACGAATAGTTCATACTTGGTCGGTTGCTCGACCGGCAGATCCCCGGGCTTGGCGCCCTTGAGGATTTTATCGACGTAATCAGTGGCTAGCCGGTTCAAGTCGATGATGTCCGCTCCGTAGGACAGCAGCGCACCGAGTTGAACGAATTCCTTGCCGATGGCAAACAGCGGCAGCCGATGCTCTGCGGCGAGGTCGGCGATGCGCTTGCGTGCAATGAAGAACATCGGGCTGGGAAACAGGAAGACTGCATCGGCACGCGCGCCCGCAAGCGCCGAAAACGCCTCGCCCAGCCCGTCAGGATCCTGGACGGCAATGAGTTGCAAATGAACGCCCACGGTTTTTGATGCGGACTCCGCACCGCTGATCATGCCTTGAGTTGTAGTCTTGCCGTATGCAGCCGGATGCCAGATCGCTGCTATCCGAGACGCCTTGGGCAATGCTTCCTTCAATTGCGCGAGCCGCTTGGGAACAAGCTGCGGGCCGATGAAGGTTAGTCCCGTGATGTTACCTCCTGGTCGGGCGATGCTGGCAACGAGTCCGTCTTCGACCGGGTCGCCCATAACTGGCACAACAACAGGAATTGTTTTGGTAGCTTGCTGCACTGCCCGCGCAGCAAGCGAATTCTGTGCAACGATAAGAGCAGGATTGAGACGGACGAGGTCACTCGCCAAGGCCGGGAGTTGTTCGGCCTTTGAATCGGCTGCTCGAAGCTCGACGATGATATTCTCTCCGTCGATATAACCGCGTTCGCGTAGTCCTTGATGAAAGGCAGCCATCGAAGTGCGGGTTTGCTCGATCGAGCCGGTGGTCAAAAAGCCAATATGGGGGACTTTCTTCGGCTGTTGCGCGCGAGCAAGGGGTGACCAGGCCGCCGCGGCGCCGATCAGTGCGAGAAATTCCCGTCGCTGCATGACACCTCCTCTGATTGAGGCTCAACCACAATAACGCGAGCGCCGACCCGAGCCAACAACCACTTGCCCAGCGCCCACGCAATCGTTCCGTGACGCGATGGCGCGATCAGGGTCCGTAATACGCGCGGGAACGAGACGCATCTTTCCGAGCCGATTGCGTGTGGGCCGAAGCAATGAACGTCCCTGACGCCATTGCAGAAGCCTGGCATGCTGCAGCGCCTAGGCTGCCAAGTGTCTTTGCGACGCATGATTTTTGCACGGACCATGAAATTGCTCCGTGCATGAATGATCGAGACTCGAAAAAATCAGATGGACTATCGTGACCTTGCCCCCAGATTTTATCCAGTTCTGAGTTCGCTCAAGCCATTGGATTTGCCCAGTTGGGCGGTGGTAGCGACGGGAGCTGGCGCGGAGCCATCGGCATAGCGCAGCGCCAGATCCCGGCGCGGGTGGCAGGTAAAGGCGAACTCGGAGGGTGTCTTCCATCCGAGCTGTGAGTGCGGTCGTGTGTAGTTATAATCGGCGCGCCAGCATCCGAGCGCGACGCGGGTTTGAGCCAGCGACGTGAACAGCGTCTCGTTCAGCAATTCATCCCGGAGCCGACCGTTGAAGCTTTCGATGAAGCCATTCTGCATGGGTTTGCCCGGAGCGATATAATGCCAGGCGACGCGGCTCCGATCGGCCCAGGTCAGGATGGCGTTGCTGGTAAGTTCGGTGCCGTTGTCGCTGACCACCATCTTTGGCTTGCCGCGCTCCATGACCAGCCGATCCAACTCCCGCGCCACCCGGGCCCCGGAGAGCGAGGTATCGGCCACCAGCGCCAAGCACTCGCGGGTACAGTCATCGACCACGGTCAAGATGCGGAAGCGGCGGCCATCCGTGAGCTGATCGGAGACGAAGTCCAGTGACCAGCGGTCGTTCGGTGCCATCGGCACCGTCATCGGCGCCCGAGTCCCGATCGCCCGCTTGCGGCCGGCACGGCGGCGCACCACCAACTTCTCTTCCCGGTACAGCCGGAATAGCTTCTTGTGGTTGATCGCAAAGCCCTCCCGCTTGAGCAGAACATGCAGGCGCCGATAGCCGAAGCGGCGGCGCTCCTGGGCGATCGCCTTCATGCGCTGGCGAACGCCGGCATCATCCGCTCGGGTCGTCCGATATCTCATGGTCATGCGGCAGCAGCCGATGGCTTTACACGCCCGCCGTTCGCTCATCCCGTGGGCATCCACGAGATGCGCGACAGCCTTCCGCTTGGCCGCGGGCGTCACCACTTCTTTCCCAAAAGGTCCTTCAACGCCGCATTGTCCAGCATGGCGTCAGCCAGGAGCCGCTTCAGCTTCGTGTTCTCGTCCTCCAGCGTCCTCAGCCGCTTGGCCTCGGAGACGTCCATCCCGCCGTACTTGGCCTTCCATTTGTAGATGCTGGCGTCGCTCACGCCGTGCTTGCGGCATAGATCGGCGACCGACACCCCGGCCTCGTGCTCCTTCAAGATCCCGATAATCTGCTCTTCCGTAAAGCGGCTACGCTTCATGCTCTGGTCCTCGTCGTGGGCCAGAACGAACTTCAAACTGGATTAAGCCCCGGGGGCAAGGTCAATCGTGCCGGCTCATCCGGCCCTCTCCGATAATGCCACTATACCCCTGTTTTGCCCGACGGGTCAAACCGGATTCGCAAAAATCGAAAAATCGCAATGCCGCCAAGGCGGCGGCTACTGTGCATGGGGTTGTTTTCGCACTTTTGTTTTGCCGCCCGGAGGCCGCCTGTTTCCCGGCCCCGAAGACCGGACCGGCCCTCCCAAGCCCCGCCTCAGCTATCCACCTTCAGTGCGGCAATGAAAGCTTCCTGCGGAATGTCGACCTTGCCGAACTGCCGCATCTTCTTCTTGCCCTTCCTTCTGCTTCTCCAGAAGCTTGCGCTTGCGCGTGATGTCGCCGCCGTAGCATTTCGCGGTGACGTCCTTGCGCAGCGCCCGCACCGTCTCGCGGGCGATCACCTTGCCGCCGATCGCCGCCTGGATCGGGATCTGGAACATGTGCGGCGGGATCAGCTCCTTCATCTTCTCGACCATGGCGCGGCCGCGGCCCTCGGCGCGGGTGCGGTGGACCAGCATCGAGAGCGCATCGACCGGCTCGGCATTGACCAGGATCTGCATCTTGACGAGATCGGCCGGCTTGTAGTCGGTGAGATGATAGTCGAACGAGGCGTAGCCCTTGGAGACCGACTTCAGGCGGTCATAGAAGTCGAACACCACCTCGTTGAGCGGCAGGTCGTATTTCACCATGGCGCGGGAGCCGACGTAAGTGAGCTCCTTCTGCGCCCCGCGGCGGTCCTGGCACAGCTTCAGGACGCTGCCGAGATATTCGTCGGGCGTGAGGATCGTCGCCTCGATCCAGGGCTCGTCGATCTCGGCGATCTTGACCACGTCGGGCATGTCGACCGGATTGTGGATCTCGATCTCCTGGCCGTCGGTGAGCTTCATCTTGTAGATGACGCTCGGCGCGGTCGCGATCAGGTTGAGGTCGAACTCGCGCGACAGGCGTTCCTGAATGATCTCGAGGTGGAGAAGCCCGAGGAAGCCGCAGCGGAAGCCGAAGCCGAGCGCGGCTGACGTCTCCATTTCGAACGAGAAGCTGGCGTCGTTGAGGCGCAACTTGCCCATCGCGGCGCGCAACGTCTCGAAATCGTCGGCGTCGACCGGGAACAGCCCGCAGAACACCACCGGGATCGCCGGCTTGAAGCCCGGCAGCATCTCGGCGACCGGCTTCCTGTCGTCGGTGATGGTGTCGCCGACGCGGGTGTCGGCGACCTCCTTGATCGCGGCGGTGATGAAGCCGATCTCGCCGGGGCCGAGCTCCTCGACCTGCTGCATCTTCGGCGTGAAGAAGCCGACGCGCTCGACGTCATAGGCCGCGCCCGTGCCCATCATGCGCACGCGCTGGCCCTTCTTCATCGTGCCGTCGACGATGCGCACCAGCACGACGACGCCGAGATAGACGTCGTACCAGCTGTCGACCAAGAGCGCCTTCAGCGTGGCGTCGCGATCGCCCTTCGGCGGCGGCAGGCGGGTGACGATGGCTTCCAGCACGTCGGGGATGCCGAGGCCGGTCTTGGCCGAGATCATCACCGCGTCGGAGGCGTCGATGCCGATGACGTCCTCGATCTGCTGCTTGACCTTCTCGGGCTCGGCCGCGGGCAGGTCGACCTTGTTCAGGACCGGGACGATCTCGTGATTGTTGTCGAGCGCCTGGTAGACGTTGGCGAGCGTCTGCGCCTCGACGCCCTGGCTGGCGTCGACCACGAGCAGGGAACCTTCGCACGCCGCCAGCGACCGCGAGACCTCGTAGGCGAAGTCGACATGGCCGGGCGTGTCCATCAGGTTGAAGATGTAGTCCTTGCCGTCCTTGGCGCGGTAGGCGAGGCGCACCGTCTGCGCCTTGATGGTGATGCCGCGCTCGCGCTCGATGTCCATGGAATCGAGCACCTGCTCCTTGCCCGCCATCTCGCGGTCGGAGAGGCCGCCGGTCATCTGGATCAGGCGGTCGGCCAGCGTCGATTTGCCATGGTCGATATGGGCGACGATGGAGAAATTGCGGATGTTGGAAATGGGGGCGGTCGTCATGGGCGCGGGATACCACTCACATCCCCGTGCGGCAACCATATTGCTGTATTTTCAGGGCCTTTGTTCACGCCAAGCTGATTCCATGAGGGGCCAAAACGCGCTACGCAACGGCCATGTCCACGACCTCTCTTCCCACTGCCGGAGCGCGGGCAAAGACCCGCTTGAGTTACAACCGCTTCCGGGCCTTCCTGGTCGCCTGTGCGATCCGCCCCGAGGCGCGCCTGTGGCTGGTGATCCAATTCGCTCTCCTGCATGCGGTGCTCTGGACCTTCATCCTGATCAATCTGAAGGCGGCGCAGGACGTTCACATGGACGTCGCAGAAGCCTGGGGCTGGGGACAGAAATTCCTCTGGGGCTATGGCAAGCACCCACCGCTGTCGGGCTGGGTGGCCGGCCTCTGGTTCAAGGCGCTCCCGGCGGCGGACTGGGCGACCTATGCGCTGGCGATGACGACGGTGAGCGTCGGCATGGTGCTCTGCTGGCTGATCGCCTTGCGCGTGGTGGATGCGCGCCGCGCGTTCCTGGTCGTGGTGATGATCGCTCTGTACCCGATCTTCAATTTCAAGGGGTTCAAGTACAATCCGGACCTGCTGCAGCTCGTCACGCTGCCGCTCCTGGTGCTCGCTTATCTCAACGCCTTCGAGAAGCGGAGCTGGCAATCCGGAATCCTGCTCGGGCTTGCCGGCGCGTTGGCGCTGATGACCAAATATTGGGTGCTGACCATGATCGGCGCGATCGGCCTCGCCGCGCTGATCCATCCCGAGCGGTTGCGTTTCCTGTCATCGCCCGCGCCGTGGGTCGCGATTGCCACCTTGGTCGCGGCGATGATCCCGCACCTCGTCTGGCTGGCGGATGCGCATTTCGTGCCGCTGACCTATGCCGGCGACACCTACAGCCTCCAGGACAAGGCCCAGCTGCATCAGCTGGTCGCGGGCTATGTGCTGCACAACTTCGCGCTGCTGGCATTGCCGGTGGCGCTCGCGGCGCTGGCCATGGCGCTGGTGCCGCCATGGGTCAAATTGCTGCTGCGTGCGCCGTTGCGCATCGTCACGCGCGCCTGGGCGCGTGGCGCCAATGCAGGGATCAATGTCTCGCAGGCGCTGAATGTCTGGATCGTCCAGGTCATCGTCGCAGTCGGCCCGCCGCTCGGCGCGCTCGCCTTCAGCATCTACATGAAGACGGATTGGGGCATCTCGCTGTTCTTCTTGGTGCCGCTCGCACTGGTCGCGATTCCGACGCTGCGCGTGCAGAGCGCCGCGCTGTTCAACATCGCCGCGATCTGGCTCGTGCTCAGCGCCGCGACGCTCGCCGCTTCGCCCCGGATCGCCGCGCGCGAGATGGAGGCCAATGCCGGCAACGCACAGATCTATGGCGCGCGCTCGGAGCTCGCGCGCGAATTGACCCAGGCCTGGCACAGCCGCTTCGGCTCGCGCTGGGCCGTCGTTGCCGGCACGATGGAGCAGATCCAGCCGCTGGTGTTCTACAGCCCGGATCATCCGTCCGCGCTGCTACCGTTGGAGGCTTGGGATTCCGGACTGACCTCGCGCGACGACGCCAGGAAGCACGGCTTCATCGGCGTGTTCGATCCGACCGACGGCCGCCTGCCCGCATTCGAGAAATGGGTGTCGGAGGTTGCGCCCAACGCCGAGCGCATCGTGATGACAACGCGCCGCTTCACCAACGGCAAAGCCGGCCCGTCGATGAGCTGGAACATCTACTTCGCGCCGCCGGGGAAGTAGCCGAGCTGCCGTAGGGTGGGCAAAGGCGCGAAGCGCCGTGCCCACCATCTCTCGGCAAGCGCGACAGACTTGGTGGGCACGCTTCGCTTTGCCCACCCTACGGCAGCTTCATTGACGAAGCCCCTAAACCCCTTCCTCGTTGAACTTGCTCTCAACGAGCTCCGTGATCGCCGCGAGCGCGGCTTCGGCGTCGGTTCCTGCCGCCGCCACCGTGATCGTCGTGCCGGGACCCGCGGCGAGCATCATCAAGCCCATGATCGAGGTGCCGCCGACGGTCTCGCCGCCGCGCGTCACCCACACCTGCGCATCGAAGCGCTCGACGGCCTGGACGAATTTCGCCGAGGCGCGCGCATGCAGGCCGCGCTTGTTGATGATCAGGAGATCCTTGGAGATCGCGCCTGCGGGCACGCCGGTCGCGGCTTGTGGCGCCTCCTCGCTCATTTGCCGGCGAGCACCCGGCTGGCGATGGTGACGTATTTGCGGCCAGCTTCCTGCGCCATCGCGATCGCGTCGGGCAGCGGTCGCTCCTCGCGCACCTTGGCAAGCTTCACCAGCATGGGCAGGTTGATGCCCGCGAGCACCTCGACCTTGGGCCGGCTCATGCAGGATATTGCCAGGTTCGACGGCGTGCCGCCGAACATGTCGGTGAGGATCGCAACGCCGTCGCCGGAATCGACGCGGTTGACCGCCTCGATGATGTCGCTTCGGCAGAGATCGGAATCATCTTCGGCGCCGATCGTGATCGCTTCGATTTGCTTTTGTGGGCCCATGACATGCTCAAGCGCTGCCTTGAATTCGTCGGCAAGGCGCCCGTGGGTCACAAGTACTAGACCAATCATCGGAAAACTCCTCGCGGGCGCTTTTGGTGCACCGCACGAACGCGCCACTTTGACCATCCAGAGCCCCCGCGCAAGAGGGGATGTTGCGTATCTCCCTGAATCTAGACGGATGGATGAGGGAAGCTGCGCCGGTCTATTCGGTCGCGATAGTGGGGTTCATATGGTTACCATTTCCCTTCAAACAATCGCCTGAAGGGTTAACCGAAGATGAACTCTTGGTAGTGGTCAAGGCCGCAACAACCAGGGGAAGGGGCGAATAGTCGCGGGCAACAGGGATTCGCGGTATTTCGACACCAAAAATGCAGGTTTTCAGGGCTTCGGCCGGCGGCAGGCGCTCCGCGTCGGCTGCGGCCAGATCGACCACGAGACCGACGGTCGCATGCTCCACGAAGTCGCAGCGGCGGATTCCGAGGCCCCGGATCTCAATCAGGCCCGCCAGGCGAGGCGCGGGGCGGACCTCAATTTCGTGGCCGAGTGTCGCCAGATGGACACGGTCGTCACCGACCAGAACGGCCCTTTCCACGATGCCCGAGCGCCCCGCCATGATCAGATCGAAGGCAAGCCGCGACTTGCCGGACCCCGAGGGCCCGCGGATCAGCACGGCGTAAGGCCCGACCTTGACGGCAGAGGCGTGAACGCTGGGCCCGCCTTCGTTCATAGCGCCGGCAGCCTGACCACGAAGCGCGCACCGGCAATTGTCGGAGTGCCGTCGGCGTCCGGCGGGCCAGGGCGGTTCTCCGCCCAGATCCGTCCGCCATGGGCGTCGACGATCTGCTTGGAGATCGACAGGCCGAGGCCGGAGTTCTGGCCAAAGCCCTGATGCGGGCGGTCGGTGTAGAAGCGCTCGAAGATGCGCTCCAGCGCGTCCTCGCGAATGCCGGGCCCGTCGTCGTCGACCACGATCTCGATCTCGGAGCGGACGCGGCGGCAGGTGAGGCGCACCTTGCTGCCGCGTTCGGAGAAGGATTGCGCGTTGGAGAGCAGGTTGGAGACGACCTGTCCGAGCCGGGAATCGTGGCCGCTCACGGCGAATGTGTCGGTCGGGCCGCGGCCCTCGAAGCGCGTTTCGACCGCGACGTCGTGGCCGAGCTTGGTTTCGTTGGCGACGGAGGTCAGCGTCGTCAGCAGCCGGCGCAAATCGACCGGGATCGCATCCTGGCGCTGCAGCTCGGCATCGAGGCGGCTGGCGTCGGAGATGTCGGAGATCAGCCGGTCGAGCCGCTTGACGTCGTGCTCGATCACCTCGAGCAGGCGGGCGCGGCTGTTCTCGTTGCGCGCCAGCGGCAGCGTCTCGACCGCCGAGCGCAGCGAGGTCAGCGGGTTCTTCAATTCATGGGCAACGTCGGCGGCGAACATCTCGATCGCCTCGATGCGGCTGTAGAGCGCGTTGGTCATGTCGCGCAGCGCGCCGGAGAGGTGGCCGATCTCGTCGCGGCGGCGGGTGAAATCGGGAATCTCGATGCGGGCCTTGATGCGGCGGCGGACGCGTTCGGCGCTGTCGGCGAGCCGGCGCACTGGACCTGCGATCGTGCTCGCCAGCAGCAGTGACAGCATGATCATGACGGCGGCGGCGACGCCGCCGACCTTCAGGATGGCGAGGCGCTCGGCGGTGACCATCTGGTCGATGTCGTCGCCTTGCGTCGACAGCATCAAGGCGCCGTGGATCGCACGCGAGCGCAGCACGGGGACGGCGACCGAGACGATCACCTCGCCGCGTGCATTGACCCGCACCATCGAGCGTTTCTGGCCCTGGAGGGCGTCGCCCACTTCGGCATAGCCATTGCCGTTCTCGGGCCCGAGCTCGCGATAGAGCGGCAGGTCGCCGCGGTTCAGCCAGGTCCGCACCGCGACCTTGCCGCGCTCGATGATGCCGGGTTGCTCGGCCGGCGGCGGCAGAGGAAAGCGCAGCACGTTTTCCAGGTTGCGGCTGTCGAGCAGCAGGCTGCCGTTCGGATCGTAGATGCGGGCGCGCGTCTTGGTTGGCGAGATCAAGGTGCGCAGCACCGGCGCGACGCGCTCCGGATTGATCGGGAAGTCCAGCGGCGAATACTCGTCCGAGCCGCCATAGGTCTCGCCCGGCTTCAGGTCGAGCAGCCGGTCGGGATCGATGGTGATGGCGTTGGTCTGCACCGTGGCAGAGGCCGCGATCGCGCCGGCGATGATCTCGGCCTGGACCAGGAGGCTCTGGGCGCGGGCATCGATCAGGCCGGCACGGAATTGCGACAGGTACAGGATGCTCGCCACCAGCGCGACGAGGCCGGCGAGGTTGAGCGAGACGATGCGGCGGGTCAGGCTCGAGAAGGACAGCGCGAAGAAGAACTGTCCGGCGCGTTTCAGCCAGTTCAGCGGCCGGAAGCCCTGCGGCTTGTCGTCGGCAACGTGCTCCTGAACGCCGTCGGATGCGATCCCGGCGCTCTGGTTAGGGTCAGGCTGCGTTCGGTCAAGCAATGCTTACGCCCGCGTTAGGACGGCCCGTGCGAAGGTCCCCGCATCCTAGAGCGATCCTCGTCCCGATGGAACGAGAACCGGAGATGCTCTCGATCGCCGTGGAGGGGGCGCCCTCAGGCTTCCTTGAAACGGTAGCCGACGCCGTAGAGCGTCTCGATCATCTCGAACTCGTTGTCGACCACCTTGAACTTCTTGCGCAGCCGCTTGATGTGGCTGTCGATGGTACGGTCGTCGACATAGACCTGGTCGTCATAGGCGGCGTCCATCAGCGCGTTGCGGCTCTTCACCACGCCGGGCCGGGTCGCGAGCGCCTGCAGGATGAGGAATTCGGTCACGGTGAGTGTCACCGGCTCGTTCTTCCAGGTGCAGGTATGGCGCTCGGGGTCCATGCGCAGCAGACCGCGGTCGAGCGCCTTGGCGTCGTTCTCCTTCGGCGCGACGGTCGGATCCTTCGGCGCCGAGCGCCGCAGCACCGCCTTGACGCGTTCGACCAGCAGACGCTGCGAGAACGGTTTGCGGATGAAGTCGTCGGCGCCCATCTTGAGGCCGAACAGCTCGTCGATCTCCTCGTCCTTGGAGGTGAGGAAAATCACCGGCAGGTCGGACTTTTGCCTGAGACGACGCAGCGTCTCCATGCCGTCCATGCGCGGCATCTTGATGTCGAGGATAGCGAGATCGGGCTGGGTGGTGCGGAAACCGTCGAGCGCGGAGGCGCCGTCGGTGTAGGTCATGATACGGTAGCCTTCGGCTTCCAGCGCGATCGAGACGGATGTGAGAATGTTGCGGTCGTCGTCGACCAAAGCGATTGTGGGCATGAGCCTCTCTGCTTTCTGCTTTCCGTTTGGGTCGTGGCTTGAAACGGCGAGCAATCAGTGATGCGCCGCATACATGGGTGCCGAAGTGGCGTTCGAACCGTGTCACCGAGCAATGCAAGCTGGGCTGAAGTGTGACCAAGTTCCACGAAACACGGCAGATTCGCCGCATCTCGACCCATAACCGGGCCCCCGTTTACCTGAAAAAAGGCCCTCCTTGCAACCACCTGAGCCGAGAAAGCCGATGCAACCGACCCCCGATTTCGACCCCGCAAAGCTCGCCAAATCGCTGCTGAGGCGGTCCCGGCAGGGGGCTCTGGCGACGCTGATGGCCGGCAGCGGTGATCCCTATTGTTCCCTGGTCAATCTGGCCAGCCATCCCGACGGCTCGCCGATCCTGTTGATCTCGCGCCTTGCCGTGCACACCAAGAACATCCTTGCGGACTCCAGGGTCTCGCTGATGCTGGACGAGCGCGTGGCCGGCGATCCCCTGGAAGGCGCCCGGATCATGCTGTCCGGCCGGGCGGCGGAGGTCGATTCCGACAAGGATCTGCTCCAGCGACGGTATCTGAGTGCCCATCCTCCGGCAGAAGGCTTTGTTTCCTTTAAGGATTTCTCCTTCTTCCGGATCCGGCCCACGGGAACCCATCTGGTCGCCGGCTTCGGCCGGATCGTCGACCTCAAGCCGGAGCAATTCCTGACGGACCTCACCGGCGCCGAGGACCTGCTGGCGGCGGAGGCAAGCGCCGTCGAGCACATGAACGCCGACCATCGCGACGCCCTCAATCTTTATGCCACGAAGCTGCTCGGCGCCGCCGAGGGCGACTGGCGCTGTACCGGCTGTGATCCTGAAGGCCTCGACATGCAGGTCGGCCAGGCCACGCTGCGACTGGACTTCCCGGAGCGGGTGACGGATGGCACGGCGCTTCGCAAGATGCTGGTCCGTCTCGCTGGCGAAGCGCGCACGAAGGTGGACCAGGGCGCAACCGCTTGAACGCGGCTACCGATCGCCGCGACCCATGACCGTGATGGTTTTCGGGCTCGCAGCGAGAGGGGTCATGACGCGTCAACGTTTGGCATGGACGGCGGCTCTCGCGCTCGCCATCACCACCTTGCTCGCCACGCCAGCCCTTGCGCAGAAAGGTCTCGCCGCGGAGAGCGCGCGGCTCAACGCGCTCATCGGTGCCGGAAAATATTCGGAAGCGCTGCCGTTGGCGCAGGCGATGGTCGCCAGCCTGGAGAAGGACAACGGCCGCGATCTCTCGGGCGCGTTGAACAATCTCGGCCAGGTCCATGCCGGTCAGGGACGGGACGATCTGGCTGAGCCGCTCTACAAGCGCGCGATCGCACTCATGGAAAAATCGCTCGGCTCCGACAACGCCCTGGTTGCGGCCGAGTTGACCAACCTTGCCGCGCTCTATCAGCGGCAGGGTCGCTTCGCAGAGGCCGAGCCGCTGTTCAAGCGTGCACTTGCCGTGCGCGAGAAGGCGCTGCCGCGCGAGCATCCCGACGTCGGTCAATCCCTCAACAATATCGCCACGCTCTACGCCAAGCAGCAGCGTCCGGCCGATGCCGAGCCACTGTTCCGCCGTGCGCTCGCGATCTATCAGAAGGCTGCCGGTCCCGAGCATCCCGCGGTCGCCACGGTCCTGAACAACATCGGACAGGTCGAGCGCGACCTTAATCGCGACGCCGATGCCGAAGCGCCGATCAAGCGCTCGCTCGCGATCCGTGAAAAGGTGCTGGGGCCTGAACACCCCGACGTCGCGCGCTCGCTCAACAACCTCGCCGGGCTTTATCAGCACCAGCAGCGTCATGCCGATGCCGAGCCGCTGTATCGCCGCGCGCTGGCGATCCGCGAGCGTGCGCTCGGGCCTGATCACCCTGATGTCGCGACCTCGACGAGCAATCTCGCCGATTTTCTGCAGGCGACGGGACGGACGGCGGACGCCTTGCCGTTGGCGCAGAAGACGCTCGCGGCCAATCGTGCGCAGCTGCGCGTCGTGCTGCCGATCCTGTTCGCGGCACGGCAGCAATCGCTGCTTTCGAGCGAAAAGGCGCTCGACGATGCGCTCGCTGCGATCCAGCGCGGCACGCAATCCTCTGCCGCTTCTGCCGTGAACAAGCTCGCGGTGCGGCTCGCCGCCGGCAGCGACCGGCTCGCCGAGCTCGTGCGCAAGGATCAGGATCTCGCGGCCGAGTCCGAAGCGCTCGACAAGGCGATCATCGCTGCAGTGTCGAAGCCATCGGCGCAGCGCGACGTCGCGGCCGAGCAGCGCAGCCGCGTGCGGATCGCGGCGATCGCGGGCGAGCGCAACGGATTGCAGAAGACGCTCGCCGTCGAGTTTCCCGACTATTCCTCGCTGTCCAACCCGCTGCCGCTGACCATCAAGGACATCCAGCCGCTGCTGGCGTCCGACGAGGCGATGGTGGTCTATTCCGTCGTCGACAGGCGGAGCTATGTCGTCGCGATCACGCGCGAGAGCGTCGACTGGAAGGAGATTCCGCTCGGAGCGGACGCGGTCGCACAGAAGGTCACGGCTTTCCGCAGGGGGCTCGATGTTGGCAAGGCGCGCGATGCATCCGGCAAATCGGGATTGTTCGACCTCGGTCTTGCCAACGAGCTCTATGTCGCACTGCTCGGCCCGGTTGAGGCGCTGACCAGGGACAAGCGCAACCTGCTGGTCGTGCCGTCGGCGGCATTGACCGCATTGCCGTTTCATCTGCTGGTCACGGAGAGGCCGCAGGCTGCAATCCCGGACCGGCTCGAGGGCTATCGCAGCGCTGCCTGGCTGCTGCGGCGACAGGCCGTCTCGGTGCTGCCGTCGGTGATCAGCCTGAAATCGCTGCGCGCTTTCGCCCGCAGGGATCAAAGCGTCAAGCCGATGACCGGTTTCGGCGATCCCGTGTTCAACCCTGCAGCCGAAGGGCCCGCCGACCGGCGCGCCGCGAACGGCAAGGTCGCGGCACGCAGCATCGCGACGATGGCCTATGCCGACTTCTGGCGCGGCGCGGGCGTGGATCGTGCGCGGCTGGCCCAGGCGCTGCCGCAGCTGCCCGATACCGCCGACGAATTGAACGCGGTGGCGAGGGACGTCGGCGCTGCCGAGGCTGACATCCATCTCGGCCGCGACGCCAGCGAAACGACGCTCAAGCGTGCAGCGCTTGCCCAATACGGCATCATCTACTTTGCCACCCACGGCCTTGTCGCCGGCGACGTCAAGGGATTGGGGGAGCCCTCGCTGGCGCTCTCCATCCCCGACCAGCCGACGGAGCTCGACGATGGACTTCTCACCGCGAGCGAAGTGGCCCAGCTCAAGCTCAATGCCGATTGGGTTGTGCTGTCCGCCTGCAACACCATCGCGGGCGACAAGCCCGGTGCGGAGGCGTTGTCGGGATTGGCGCGCTCGTTCTTCTACGCAGGTGCTCGCGCGCTCCTGGTGTCCCATTGGGCCGTGGATTCGGAGGCTGCGACCCGCTTGACCACGTCGACGTTCGAGCTGCTGAAGAACGAGCCAAAGCTCGGCCGCGCCGAAGCCTTGCGCCGCGCGATGTTAGCCTATCTCGACGACGCCTCGTCGCCGCGCAACGCCTATCCCGCGATGTGGGGACCGTTCGCGTTGATCGGCGAGGGCGAGGTAAGATAGGGGTGTTGACGCAGTGATTGTGCGCCGCAATAACCAGACATAACGCGCAGATGTGCATTTGGTTGCGCGATCATCCGCACTTTCTCGCTGCGGCCTTTCAGAGCTGACATGCGCGACGTTTGGCGCGGTCCTTGAATAAACCAAATCCTGCGGGATCAGCTTGGCAACGCCAGCGTTCATCAGTATTAGGTCGTTCAGCCGAGGCCGAACGGCCCATATTCACGGTGATCGCGACGGCGCCAAACTTGGCCGCGCTTGATGTCGCGGGTTCTAGGAGGATTTCTTCGTGCAAGAGACGGGCGTGCGCAACGGTGCCTTCGGCGCCGACAAATTCGGCTTAAAGAATCTCAAGCAGGTTCACTGGAACCTGGGTGCGCCGCAACTCTATCAATACTCGCTCGCAGCGGGTGAGGCAGTGCTCTCCGCCGATGGCGCACTCTGCGCCGACACCGGCGAGTTCACCGGGCGCAGCCCGAAGGACAAGTTCACGGTGCGCGACGCCACCACCGAGAAGAAGATGTGGTGGGCCGGCAACCAGTCGATCACCGCCGAGCAATTCGAGACGCTCTACCAGGATTTCCTCAAGCACGCCGAAGGCAAGCGCCTGTTCGCGCAGGACCTCTATGGCGGCGCCGACCCGGCCTACCGGATCAAGACGCGCGTCTTCACCGAGCTTGCCTGGCACTCGCTGTTCATCCGCACGCTGCTGATCCGCCCCGAGGCGATCGAGCTGCCGACCTTCGTGCCGGAGCTCACCATCATCGACATGCCGAGCTTCCGCGCCGATCCTAAACGCCATGGCTGCCGCTCGGAGAACGTGGTCGCGATCGATTTCGCCCGCAAGATCGTCCTGATCGGCGGGTCTTATTATGCCGGCGAGATGAAGAAGTCGGTCTTCACGACCCTGAATTATTATCTGCCCGAGCGCGGCGTGATGCCGATGCACTGCTCGGCGAATGTCGGCGCCAAGGGCGACACCGCGATCTTCTTCGGCCTGTCGGGCACCGGCAAGACGACGCTATCGGCCGATCCCAACCGCACCCTGATCGGCGACGACGAGCACGGCTGGGGCCCGAACGGCGTCTTCAATTTCGAAGGCGGCTGCTACGCCAAGTGCATCAAGCTGTCGCAGGAAGCCGAACCTGAGATCTATGCCGCCTCGACCCGCTTCGGCGCGGTGCTCGAGAACTGCGTGCTCGATGAGGACACCCGCGTCGTCGATTTCGACGACGGCTCCAAGACCGAGAACACGCGTTCGGCCTATCCGCTCGACTTCATCCCGAACGCTTCGCGCACCGGCCGCGCGCCGCAGCCGAAGAACGTGGTGATGCTGGCCGCCGACGCCTTCGGCGTGCTGCCGCCGATCGCCAAGCTCTCCCCGGCGCAGGCGATGTATCACTTCCTGTCCGGCTACACCGCCAAGGTCGCCGGCACCGAGCGCGGTCTCGGCAACGAGCCGCAGCCGGAATTCTCGACCTGCTTCGGCTCGCCCTTCCTTCCCCTCGATCCATCCGTCTACGGCAACATGCTCCGCGACCTCATTGCCCAGCACAATGTCGATTGCTGGCTGGTCAACACGGGCTGGACCGGCGGCAAGTATGGCGTCGGCAGCCGCATGCCGATCAAGGTGACGCGCGCGCTGCTCACCGCGGCGCTCGACGGCTCGCTGCGCAACGTCGAATTCCGCACCGACAAATATTTCGGCTTCGCGGTCCCGACCGCGCTGCCGGGCGTGCCGGCCGAGATCCTCAACCCGGTCAACACCTGGAAGGACAAGGACGAGTTCGACAAGACCGCCCGCGCGCTGGTCGGCATGTTCCAGAAGAATTTTGCCAAGTTCGAAGCACAGGTGGACGCCGAGGTCCGCGCGGCCGCGCCGGACGTGAAGCTGGCGGCGGAGTAAAGCTCCATCGCTTGAAATGCAAAAGGGCGGCCGCGGGGCCGCCCTTTTTGTGTGCGCGGGGACGGGCTCTGCGCCTCTCCCCGCGTGCGGGGAGAGGCCGGATTGCATCGGAGATGCAATCCGGGTGAGGGGGACCCTCCGCGAGTCTGTCTGTCAGCGAGTTTGCGGATGCAGCCCCTCACCCCAACCCTCTCCCCGTAAGAACGGGGAGAGGGGGAGGAGAAAGCTCACGCCTTGAAATACGCGATCTGCGTCGTGGTCGCGAGCAGCCGGCCGTTCGGCGACCACAGCTCCGCGTTCTGGTCGGCGTAGCTCTTGTGCATGATCTTCGAATCCGCCGTCGCGAGCACGCGCGTGATGTCTTCAGCCGCGAGCTCCTCGGCGTCGGTGTGGAAATAGGTCGTCAGCGACACCGTGCCGAACGGCACCAGCTCGCGCCTTGCGTGGAAGATGCGGCCGAAGAAGGCGTCCGACATCGACATCAGCGACAGCATGTCGAGCTTGCGCGGCGTGCGGTCGCTGATCCAGATCTTCGAGTAGGTGCTGGCGGGCTCGGCTTGCGGTGGGCCGATCCGCATCTCGCCCTCGACGAAGCGGAATTCGTACTGGTTGGCCCAGGATGCCGAGATTTTTGGGAACGGCAGCGTCTCCTCGAACGGCTTGGCGTCCGGATATTGCGCCACCCTGTGCTCCCAGGACGGACGGCGTTCGGCGAACACCGCCGTGGCGAGCGTTGCGACCTCGCCGCCGCCCTGGCTGAGCTCGACGCTCCAGTGCTGGCTGGAGCGGTTGGCCTTGACGAGGCGCACGTCGAGATCGAACGGACCCTTGGCGATCGGCGCACAATAATTGACGGTGAGCGCGAGCGGATCGCCGGCGGCTTGCGGATGCTCGATCAGCGCCCGCAAAATGGTCGCGGCGGTGGCGCCGCCGAACGGGCCGACAAAGGCCCAGTAATCGTCGCTGGTGTGTCCCTGCCAGCTAGAGTCACCGGCGGTGACGCGCGTGGCCTCGTCGAAGGGGTGCGGGAGCTTGGCGTGCATGTTGGTCCTCGATGCCTCCACAGCCGTCATTGCGAGCGTAGCGAAGCAATCCAGACTGTCTCCGCGGAAGATTCTGGATTGCTTCGCTGCGCTCGCAATGACGGCGGTTGAGGTTGCGGCGTCGTGTCACAACGCCGCTTAGGGGATGATGACGATCATATCATCATCCCTCGCGAAGGATGCAATAACCTCGCAGGTAACGCCGCTTCCACGC
Organism: Bradyrhizobium sp. USDA 223; assembly: GCF_044909005.1. Lineage (NCBI taxonomy): Bacteria > Pseudomonadati > Pseudomonadota > Alphaproteobacteria > Hyphomicrobiales > Nitrobacteraceae > Bradyrhizobium > Bradyrhizobium sp. USDA 223. The sequence goes on along the minus strand of NZ_JBIYDR010000001.1, from coordinate 5,977,460 downwards.
CGCGGAAAAATCAGCCTGCGGCGTCGCGCAGGTTCGGCAGCAGCGGCGTGGTCGGATTGACCGGCACGTTCCAGATCTCCTCGGCATATTCGCGGATGGTGCGGTCCGAGGAGAACCAGGCCATGCGCGCGACATTGAGGATCGAGGCGCGGGTCCAGGCCGGCGCCACCTGCCAGCGCGCATCGACCGCGCGCTGCGCCTCGTAGTAGGAATCGAAATCGGCGCTGACCATGTAATGGTCGAGATAACGCAGCGCGTGCGCGATGGATTCGAAACGGCCGGGGTCGCCGGGCGAGAACTCGCCGGCGCCGATCGCGTTGATGGCACGCTGCAGCTTCGGCGACCGGCGGATCACGTCGGAGGCATCCAGCCCCTGCTTGCGCCGGATCATCACGTCGCCGGCTTCCATGCCGAAGATCGCGATGTTCTCCGCGCCGACATGGTCGCGGATCTCGATATTGGCGCCGTCGAGCGTGCCGATGGTGATGGCCCCGTTCAGCGCCAGCTTCATGTTGCCGGTGCCGGAGGCTTCCATGCCCGCGGTCGAGATCTGCTCGGACAGATCGGCGGCGGGAATGATCACCTCGGCGAGGCTGACATTGTAGTCGGGCAGGAACACGACCTTGAGCTTGCCGCCGATCGCGGGATCGTTGTTGACGATTTCGGCGACGTCGTTGATCAGCTTGATGATCAGCTTGGCGTAGCGATAGCTCGCCGCCGCCTTGCCGGCGAAGATCTTCACCCGCGGCACCCAATTGCCGTTGGGCTCGTCCTTGATCGCCTGGTACAGCGCGACCGTCTCGATGACGTTGAGCAGCTGGCGCTTGTATTCGTGGATGCGCTTGATCTGCACGTCGAACAATGCGCCCGGGTCGACCCTGATGCCGAGCCGTTCGCCGATCAGGCGGGCGAGCTGGGCCTTGTTGTGGTGCTTGACGCTGCGGAACTTCTTCTGGAACTCGACGTCGCTGGCGCGCGCCTCGATCAGCGAGAGCTGGGTCGGATCGTCGAGCACGGCATCGCCGCAGCTCTCGCGCAACAAATCGGTCAGCTTCGGGTTCGCCAGCATCAGCCAGCGTCGGAAGGTGATGCCGTTGGTCTTGTTGGTGATCCGTCCGGGATAGAGATGGTTGAGGTCGTGGAACACGGTCTCGCGCATCAGGTCCGAATGCATCGCCGAGACCCCGTTGATGCGATGCGAGCCGACGAAGGCGAGTTGGCCCATGCGCACGCGGCGGCCGCTCTTCTCGTCGATCAGCGAGACCGAGGCGCGGAAGTCGATGTCGCCGGGGCAGCGCGCTTCGGCGAGCGCCAGATGCTGCACGTTGATGCGGTAGATGATCTCCAGATGCCGCGGCAGCAGCCGCTCGAACAGCTCGACCGGCCAGGTCTCCAGCGCCTCCGGCAGCAGCGTGTGGTTGGTGTAGGAGAGGGTGGCGACCGTGATCTTCCAGGCCTCGTCCCAGCGGAAATTGTGGAGGTCGACGAGGATGCGCATCAGCTCGGTGACGGCAAGGCTCGGATGGGTGTCGTTGAGCTGCACCGCGACCTTGCCGGCGAGGTTGCGCAGCTGGCCGTCGGAGGAAAGATGCCGCTTCACCAGGTCCTGGAGCGAGGCGGAGACGAAGAAATATTCCTGGCGCAGCCGCAGCTCGCGGCCCGCCGGGCTCTCGTCGTTCGGATAGAGGAACTTGCAGATCGCCTCCGCGCGCGCCTGCTCGGCGCTGGCGCTGACGTAATCGCCTTTGTTGAAGGCATCTAACTTGAGCGGATCGGGCGAGCGCGCCGACCACAGCCGCAGCGCGTTGACGTGCTGGCCGCGCCAGCCGACGATCGGCGTGTCATAGGCGATCGCCTGCACGGTCTCAGCAGGATGCCAGATCGAGCGGTCGCGGCCCTTGTCGTCGACATGCTCGACGCCGCCGCCGAAATTGACGTCGTAGATCACCTCGGGCCGCTGCAATTCCCAGGGATTGCCGAAGCTCAGCCATTCGTCGGGATATTCCTGCTGCCAGCCCTGATTGATGATCTGACGGAACAGGCCGTAATCGTAGCGGATGCCGTAGCCGATCGCGGGGATCGACAGCGTCGCCATGCTCTCCATGAAGCAGGCGGCGAGCCGGCCGAGACCGCCATTGCCGAGCGCCGCATCCGGCTCGCATTTGCGCAGCTCCGGCAGCGAGACGCCGAGATCGCCGAGCGCGACCTCGAAGATCTTGAGCAGGCCCATGTTGTTGAGCGCGTCGGTGAAGAGCCGGCCGATCAGGAATTCGAGCGAGAGATAGTAAACCCGCTTGCGGCCGGCGTCGTAGCTGTGCTTCTCGGCCGTGAGCCAGCGATGCACGATGCGGTCGCGCAGCGCGAGCGCCGCGGCCTGGTACCAATCGTGCCTGGTCGCCATGCCAGCGTCCTTGCCGATGGCAAGGCGCAGCTTTGCCAGGATTGCGCCCTTGATCTCGGCCAGCGCGAGTTCGTCGATGGGCTGCCCGGGGGCCGGAAAACTGGGCTGGAACGATGAATCCTGCAAAGCCGTTACTTCCTAGGTCGAAACAACTCTTAACTGTACGCGTCTTGCCCTTGCACCGGAACTGTCGCCCGCGTGGCCGTGCACTGCGCTGGCGCAAATTTATGCAAGGAATGGGCCGAATTGGGAACCCGGAGGAGCACGGAGAAACCCAGATTCGGTGCTAGATTACGAAAGATTCAGCCATCAGTGTGGAGAAGCGGACCGTGAGACTGCTGATCGAGATCGCCACTGCGGCCCTGCTCGTCGTCTGCATCAGCGCCACCAGTGCGGCGTTTGCCGCCGGCACGACCGGTCGCAGCGCCGATGGCCTCAGCTGCGGCTTCACAGTGCCGCAGAAGGCGTCGCCCGCAGCCCGCTGCGCTGCGATCAAGCGCCAATGCGGCGGCAAGTTCTACGCAAGCGCGTGCGGCGACAAGCTGATATCCGCAGCGAATTGAGAGCCGTAGGAGCTTTGGCGAGCTCAAGCCGCCTTGCTCTGCACCGCATCGCAAAACTCCGCGAGACGGTCCGCAAGCCGCAGCGTCGCCGGGCTCGCATCCGGTGAAGCCATCAGTGCAACCTCGGTCTTGTTGATCGGCGCAAAGCCGTCCTTCGCCGTCAGCACGCGGTGGTCGGTCTGGATCGCCATCTCCGACAGGATGCTGAGGCCCATGCCGGCGGCGACCGCGGCCTGAATGCCGGCGAGGCTCGATGAGGTGTAGGCGGTGTGCCAAGCGCGGCCGGCCGTTTCCAGCGCGTGGATGGCGCCGGCGCGGTAGATGCAGCCGAGCGGAAAGCCGATCAGCGGCACTGACGGCACGTTGACGTCGACCGGATGGCTCTTGCTGGTGACCCAGTGCACCCGCTCCGGCCACACCGCGATCGCGTCCTTCGCGCCAGCCTCGCGCTTGTAGAGCGCAAGGTCGAGCTCGCCGCGTTGGAGATCGCGGGCGAGATGCTTGCTCTGGTCGGCGCGCACGTCCAGCCGCAATCCCGGATGCGAGCGCGAGAACGCTCCCAGCAGTTTTGCCAGCCGGTACGCGGCAAAGTCCTCGGGGATGCCGAGCCGGATCGCGCCTTCGCTATCGGGCTGGCGCAGCACGTCGCGCGCCTCCTCGGCCAGCGAGAGCAATCGCCGCGCATAGGACAGCAGCCGCTCGCCGGCCTCGGTCGGGCGCACGTCCTTGCCGTCGCGGTGCAGCAGCACCTGACCGACATCCTCCTCCAGCCGCTTGATCTGCTGGCTCACGGTCGATTGCGTGCGGTGGACGCGCTCGCCGGCGCGGGTGAAGCCGCCGGCCTCGACCACCGAGACGAAGCTGCGCAGCAGCTCGAGATCGAGCATGGCCGCCTCCATTAAGAAATCCACTTGGCATGAGTTAATCATTTAATTTCCAAATGACAAGCAGCCTCCCTAGATCGAGGGCAGAAGAAAACATCCGAGAATGCCCTCATGTCGCTCGCGACCTCGCTTCCCGCCCCCCGCAGCCGGTTCAACACATTGCCGCTCGCGATCGGCCTGTTCTGCCTGCTCTGGAGCTACGCCTTCATCGCTGGCAAGATCGGCGTCACCCATTGCCCGCCGCTGATCCTGCTCGCCGCGCGCTTCTCGCTCGCGGGTATCTTGATCCTGGGCGCCACGTTGATCCGCGGCGAAGCCTGGTCGTTGTCGTGGCGCGATGCCGCGATCTTCGCGGTGCTCGGCATCGCCAACAACGCGCTCTATCTCGGCCTCGGCTACACCGGCCTGCAATCGGTCTCCGCCGGCCTCGGCGGCCTGATCGTGTCAGCCAATCCGGTGTTCACCGCGGGCCTTGCCGCGCTGCTGCTCGGCGAAGGCATGACCTGGCGCAAGGCGAGCGGCCTCTTGCTCGGCATCATCGGCGTGACCGCAATCGTCTGGCACCGCCTGTCGGTCGGCACCGATTCGCTGCACGGCGTCGTCTTCACGCTGGCCTCGCTCGCTTCGATCGTGGCCGGCACCATCCTGTTCAAGCTGCTGGCGCCGAAGGGATCCCTGTGGATCGGCAATGGCGTGCAGAACCTCGCGGCCGGCATCGTGCTGACACCGGTCGCGCTCACCTTCGCCGATGTCGACGCGATCGACTATACGCCGAGCCTGATCGGCGCCTTCGCCTTTCTCGTGCTCGGCGGCTCGATCATCGCTTCTTGGCTCTGGTTTCGTCTCTTGAAGACGTGTGGCGCCACCGCCGCCAGCGCCTATCATTTCCTGATGCCGCCGCTCGGCATGCTGTTCGCATTCCTCGTCCTCGGCGAGCACATCGAGGCGCGCGACCTGCTCGGCATCATTCCGGTCGCGCTCGGCATCTATCTGGTGACGCGGCCGGCGAAGGCGGTGGTGTAGGTGGAGGCCCCGCTGTTCACTACCGTCATTGCGAGGAGCTCTTGCGACGAAGCAATCCAGACTGCCGCAGCGGAGGCAGTCTGGATTGCTTCGCTGCGCTCGCAATGACGGGGCTAGTCCTTCCTGAACACGATCGAGGCCATCCACCCCGTCATCAGCGCCATCGCCACGGTGGCGAGGCCGTAAATCAGGCCGTTCTGGCGGGCGGTGGTGGCGACGAACTGCTCGAAGCCGACCTTGACGATCTCGAAGGCGGTCTCGGTCTTGCCGATGAACGCGCCGTTGGCAAACAGCTTGATCTCGATCTCATAGGTGCCGATCGGCACCTCCGCGGGCAGCGGAATGCCGGTGCGGAACAGCGTCGGCGTCAAGAACGTGACCGCGCTTCCGTCTTCGCGATAGAGCCCGCGCTGGGTGCGCAGGCGAATGAAGGCCGAGCGGAACGCATCGTTCGGCACCACGTCGGCAAAGTCGCCGCTGACCCGCTGCGTCAGCAGCACGTTGTTGAGCCCGATCTGCTGTCGCCGCGCGATCTCGGGCGAGGTGATGGCGTCGAGCGGGCGGTTGGCGAACAGCGCGAGATAGCTCGGCACCTGCAGGAACTGGCGGTAGTCGGTGTTGATCCAGATGCCGAAGGTGCGCTCCTTCCGCCGCGTCACCATGTCGGCGCGCGGGCCCATCACGGTGACGACGAGATCGTAGGCCGTGCGGTCCGCGGGCGTCGTCGTATCCTTCTCGACCGAGCCGAACAGCACCAGCTCCTCGCCGGAATAGTTCGGCGTCACCGTGACGCGGTGATTCGAGACCGACACGATCAGCCGCTCGGCCCGCGCAGCGCCGCCGAGCAGCAGGACGAGGACGATGGCGAGAAGCATGCGCCTCATCGGCTCGCTCCGAGCTCGCGGATGGTGAAGAGATCGGAGGGCTGGATCACCAGCTCTATCGCGAAGCGGATTCCGACCGAGAGGATGAGCAAGCCCAGCAGCAGCCGCAGCTGCTCGCCGCGGATCTTCTGGCCGGCACGGGCGCCGAACTGCGCGCCGGTGACGCCGCCGACCATCAGGATCAGCGCCAGCACGGCATCGACCAGGTGATTGGTCGCCGCGTGCAGCATGGTCGCGAACAGCATGGTGACGACGGTGAGAACCATCGAGGTCCCGATCACCGTCGAGGTCGGCACCCTCAAGAGATAGATCATGATCGGCACCAGGATGAAGCCGCCGCCTATACCCATGATGGCGCCGATGAAACCGATCACTATGCCGACGATCACCACGGGGATGACCGAGAGATAGATCTTCGAGCGCTTGAACCGCATCTTCAGCGGCAGGCCGTGGATCCAGTTGTGGGTGCGGCGCGGCGGCAGCGCCCCGCGCCGGGTCCGCATCAAGGCGCGCAATCCTTCCGAGAACATCAGGCTGCCGACCGTGGTGAGCAGCACGACGTAGGAGAGCGCGATCATCAGGTCGAGCTGGCCGAGCGCGCGCAGCTGGGTGAAGGTCCAGACGCCGAGCGTCGTGCCGGTCACGCCGCCGCATAACAACACACTCGCCAGCGCCGGATCGATCGCGCGCCGCCGCCAATAGGAGAGGGCGCCGGAAAAGGAGGAGGCCGCGATGTGGCTCGCCACCGAGGCCACCGCGACCGCCGGCGTGATGCCGATGAAGATCAAAAGCGGCGTCATCAGGAAGCCGCCGCCGATTCCGAACATGCCGGAGACGAAGCCGACCGCAGCGCCCATGGCGAGCACCAGGAAGACGTTGACCGGAAGATCGGCGATCGGGAGGTAAAGCTGCATTGAACCTGCGCACCGGCGAGACGGATCGACGAACGCGGAATGCTCGCGGAGAGGACGGAACGATTACCGCGTCCTTCAATAGCGGAATTCGCCGGCGGGCGGGACCGGGAAATTTCAGGCGTGGTGAATGGGTATGACGCGCGCGTGATGATCTCTGCGATCGTCCGCACTCCCGCTGCAGGCGGAGAGGCGAAAGGTCAGAACGGACTGACCGAGAAATACCGTAGCCAGAGATCGGTGTAGCGGCCTTTTTCCCAGATCCGGAACATCGCCCAGTTCAGGGCCTGGCGCAGCACGTCGTTGCCCTTGCGCACGGCGATGCCGATGCCCTCGCCGAAGAAGCGGCTCTCGACGAACGGACCGCCGGAGAAGGCGCAGCAATCGGCCGAATCCGTGCCGTTGATCCAGAACGCCAGCGAGATGGCGTCGCCGAAGATGAAGTCGACCTCGCCCCTGCGCAGAGCTGCGCGCATCGCATCGTCATTGGGGTAGGCGTGCAGCTCGGCGTCGGTGAACATCGCCTTGAGATACGCCTCGTGCGCCGAGCCGGCGATGGCGCCGACCTTCTTGCCCTCGAGATATTCGGGGCGGATCTCCGGCATCACCGCATCCTTGCGCGAGACGAAGCGCGCCGGCACGCGATAATAGGGATCGGTGAAGTCGACGCGGGCGCGCAGCTGCGGGCTCACCGCCATGGAGGCGATGATGGCATCGCCCCGGTTGGAGGTGAGCGCATCGACCAGCGTCTCGAAACGCCGCATCTGCACCGTGCACGTGACCTTGATCTCCTCGCACAGGGCGCGGGCGAAATCGACGTTGAAGCCGGCCGGGTTGCCGTCCGCACCGGTGTAGTTGAACGGCGGATAATCGGTCTCGGTCAGGAAGCGGATCACGGTGAGGCGCGACAGGTCAGGCCGTTCGGGGCGCCGGCGCGGGTCCCAAAACCCGGGCACCGCCTGCGGGGCGGCCTGGGGCGCCGCCTGAGGGGTGGTCTGAGGTGCCGTCGGCGGCCGCTTGGCGGGGGCTTGCGCGTTCGCCTCGGTGAGGCCGCCGAGCAGGCAAAGGCCGGCAACCAGCCCTGCCAGCAAGTCACGGACAGATTTGAGCGATTTCGCCTGTTGCGATGGAGCCATCGGCCGAAGGAATGAATTTCGTCGGGATCGGAGGGCCTTATAGACCATCCCGCCGGGAACGCGAGCGCCGATTGTAGCCAGCGTGAAGCTCAGAGATAGCGCTTCAAATCAACCGCTGCCTCTTCCGGCGTCCGCTTCAAATTGAACGGCGAGACGAACCTGCCCTCGCGGTCCATCAGGTAGATCAGCGCGGTGTGGTCCATCGTGTAGTCGCCGTCCTTGGTCGGGACCTTCTTGGCATAGACCCGGTAGGAGGAGATCACCTTGGCGGTCTCGGCGGGGTCGCCGGACAGGCCCTGGAGGTGCGGATCGAAGCTCGACAGGTAATCCTTCATCGTCGCCGGCGTGTCGCGCTCGGGATCGACCGAGATGAAGATGGCATTGACCTTGTCGGCGTCCTTGCCCAGCGCGCGCAGCACTTCCGAGATCTCGAACAGCGAGGTCGGGCAGACGTCGGGGCAATGGGTGTAGCCGAAGAAGATCAGGGTCGGCTTGCCCTTCAGGCTCTTGTCGGTGACGGCCTTGCCGTTCTGGTCGGTCAGCTGGAACGGGCCGCCGATCGCGGCCGGCTGTGCCACCTTGCCGACCCCGCCCATCGCCCAGAACATGATCAGGAGGCCGACGACGAGGCTTGTAGCGAAGGCGGTCGCGATCACCAGCGGACGGGTGGCGGAGCTCATTGGCGGAAAACTTCCTGTCGCAGGTCAGAAGCAGGCGGCAAAGCCGGTCCTGATCATTTCGAAGAACACCTGGCTGCCATAGTGGAACCAGAGCGCCAGCGCGCCGATCACGGCGAGTCCGCCGATTGTAGCGCCCGCCCACAGCAGCACGGATGGCATCCGCCCGGCAGTGGGCGAATTGTCCGATAGCCGATGTGCCGGGTGCAGCGGTTGAGCCATGACAACGATCGGGACGAAGGCCCCGGTTCCCTGGCTTTCAGATAGGCTTTGCGCCGGCTGCGGGCAAGGCGCCGCCAGCAGGCAAGACGCCGCGGCGGCGCCAAAGGACGCCGCCAGCCTGTGGATGTCAGTGGAGGAGCTGGCCCCGGGCGGATTCGAGCGGGTCCGCTTGCGGGAGCGACCGGCGCGACGGCCTGGTCGTCGAGGCCTGCGCGTCAAGGTAGCACGGCTTGTACATGGCCTGGAGCTGCTTGCCCCTCAGGAAGAGCATCCGCGGGGTGAGGCCGCCCCGCTGGCCGATCCAGCGCCTGATCTGCGAGGGATACATCGCGTACAGCATCTGGGTCGCTTCGGGATTGGTGATGGCGCGGCCGTTGGCGCCGAAATCCCAGGCGGCGTGGAAGCCCAGCGTCGCATGCGAGGTCACGCAAATCCGGTCGTGCGGGATAGCACCGAGGACGATGGTGCAGGCCGAGGCACAGAGGCCATCGATGATGACCGTCTCGCCCGATTGCCTGAGGTCCTGGTACTTGTCGACGTAGGTTCCGATCCGGCCGCCGCGGTCGTCCGCGATCCGAACCACCGCGTGAGAAGCCCCCATGCCTGCGATCAAGAGAACCGCCGCAAGCAACCCCGTCAGAAACTTCATTTTCCCCCGCCCCAGTCGAATTCGAATCTGTGTGTCAGGTGGTGATGCACGGCTAGCGTCGGTCGTAACCGAGGTTTTGTCTAGGCAGGCCTGCTGGCTCAAAACAAATTCAAATCCAGTGTTGCGTCCGCGCTGCACCCGGCCGGTCTCCATCCCAAAGTGGAACAAGTTAACGAGGTCTTGCGCGCCACACCCTTGATCTCAGTTGCCACCGCTGGCTTCAATCCGGGCAACTACAGGGGGGAACCCTTGGGGAGGAGAAGAACTTGGAGGGGGAAACGCATGGTTGAAGAAACGGATGTCATCGTCGTCGGCGCGGGACTATCGGGCCTCGTCGCCGCCACCGAGATCGCTGATGCGGGCAAGCGCGTGATAGTTGTCGACCAGGAAGGCGAGCAGTCGCTCGGTGGCCAGGCGTTCTGGTCGTTCGGCGGATTGTTCCTGGTCGATTCGCCCGAGCAGCGCCGGCTCGGCATCAAGGACTCCTACGAGCTTGCCATGCAGGACTGGCTCGGCACCGCCGGCTTCGACCGCGACGATGATTTCTGGCCGCGCCAATGGGCCGAAGCCTATGTGGCCTTCGCGGCCGGCGAGAAGCGCGGCTGGCTGCGCGCGATGGGCCATCGCTTCTTTCCCGTGGTCGGCTGGGCCGAGCGCGGCGGCTATGACGCGATGGGCCACGGCAATTCGGTGCCGCGCTTCCACGTCACCTGGGGCACCGGCCCGGGCATCGTCGAGCCGTTCGAGCGCCGCGCGCGCGAGGCGATGAAGACCGGCCGATTGATCTTCCGATTCCGTCATCGCGTCGATGCGCTCTCTATCAGCAATGGCACCGTGGATGGCGTCAGCGGCGTCGTTCTTGCGCCCGATGATGCAGAGCGCGGCAAGAGCTCCTCGCGCAACGTGGTCGGCGACTTCGCGTTGAAGGCGCAGGCCGTGATTGTCGCCTCCGGCGGCATCGGCGGCAACCACGAACTGGTGCGGCAGAACTGGCCGAAGCGGCTCGGTGAGCCCCCGAAGTTCATGATCTCCGGCGTGCCCGAGCATGTCGATGGGCGCATGATCGGCATCACGGAAAAGACCGGCGCGCGGCTGATCAACCGCGACCGCATGTGGCACTACGTCGAGGGCATCCAGAACTGGAACCCGATCTGGCCGCGCCACGGCATCCGCATCCTGCCGGGTCCTTCCTCGATGTGGTTCGACGCCACAGGCACGCGGCTGCCGGCGCCGCTATTCCCGGGCTCCGACACGCTCGGCCAGCTCAAATACATCATGTCGACCGGCTACGATTATTCCTGGTTCATCCTGACCCAGAGCATCATCAAGAAAGAGTTTGCGCTGTCGGGCTCGGAGCAGAACCCGGACCTGACTGGCAAGAGCTGGCGCATGACGCTTCGCCGCGCCACCAACAAGGGCGCGCCGGCGCCGGTGGAGGCGTTCAAGAGCCATGGTGTCGACTTCATTGTCCGCGACAAGCTCGATGAGCTCGTTGCGGCCATGAACAAGCTCGCCGGCAGCGATCTCCTCAAGCTCGAGCACATCAGGATGCAGATCGAGGCGCGCGACCGCGAGATCGCCAATCCCTACGTCAAGGATGCGCAGGTCATGAACATCCACAATGCGCGCCGCTATATCGGCGACAAGTTGATCCGCACCGCTTCCCCGCACCGCATCCTCGATCCCGCGCATGGACCGCTGATCGCGGTGAAGCTCAACATCCTCACCCGCAAGACGCTGGGCGGGTTCGAGACCGATCTCGACTCCCGCGTGTTCGGGGAGGAGGGCCGCGTCATTCCCGGCCTTTACGCCGTCGGCGAGGCCGCCGGCTTCGGTGGCGGCGGCGTGCATGGCTATCGCTCGCTGGAGGGGACTTTCCTGGGCGGCTGCCTGTTCTCGGGCCGCAATGCGGGCCGGGCCGCCGCCAAGACGGTGGGGTGACCGACGAGGTTGGCCGTGCACGGCCTCGCACCGGCCTCAACGGCGGCGAAGCATCTCCTGCAACAGGCGTTCAGTCAGTGAGAGCTGATCGAGCCGCAAATACAACAGCTCGTTCAGCTCAGCCATGTGGGCTCGAAGTCGCTCGGCCTCCTCCGGTCTGTCATCGAGATTTCGGACAAGGTCGCGGAGCGCCCTGAGACATTGCTGCATCGCCACGATGCCTTGCCGCAGCAAGTTGCAGTCTCTCATGGTGCTGGCGACCAGGCTGGTTTGGCGAAGCGGCAACGGGATGACGTTGTCGCGCGCGCCCGCTAGCGACTCTTGCGTGTTTCGATCGGTCATCGCGTTCGCTCATGTGGTCACGGCGGAGACCTGTCCCAGGGTCAGGCCGCGCGCACGGTGGTCAGGAACTGCTCGACCTCGGAGTGCAACCGCGCGCTGTCCTTCGACAGCATTTGCGCCGAGGCAAGCACCTGATTGGAAGCCGAGCCGGTTTCCGTCGCGCCGTGCTTCACCTCGGTAATGTTGGCGGCCACCTGGTCGGTGCCTTGGGCTGCCTGCTGGATGTTCCGGGCTATCTCCTGCGTGGCCGCTCCCTGCTCTTCCACCGCGGAGGCGATCGCAGACGATATCTCGGAGATTCGAGCGATTGTGCCGCTGATCTCCTTGATGGCGATCACCGAGTCCTGGGTGGCCGCCTGGATGTCTGAGATCTGATGGCCAATCTCTCCGGTTGCCTTTGCGGTCTGTTCGGCCAGTGCCTTGACCTCGGAGGCGACCACGGCAAAGCCGCGCCCCGCTTCGCCGGCGCGCGCCGCCTCGATCGTCGCGTTCAGGGCCAACAGGTTGGTCTGTCCCGCGATCGTGTTGATGAGCTCGACCACGTCGCCGATACGGGATGCGGCCTGCGACAGCTTGTTGACCTGGTCATTGGTCCGGTGCGCTTGTTCAACGGCTGCGCTGGCGATCCTGGCGGCATCCTGGACCTGGCGACTGATTTCACTGACCGACGAGCTCATCTCCTCGGTGGCGGAGGCAACAGACTGAACGTTGGTCGAGGCCTCCTCGGACGCGGCGGAGACCATGCCGGACAGCTCCTGCGTCGTCTCGGCCGTTTTGGTCAGGGTCCTGGCGGCGGCTTCAAGCTCCGTCGAGGACGACGAGAGCGTCTTGACGATGTCTCCGACCGTCTCCTCGAACTGACCGGCAAACTTGTTCATTTCCGCCTTGCGCTGAGCGGCGGCACGGGCTTGGGCCTGCGCCTGCTCGGCGCGCAGACGCTCGGTTTCGATCATGCTCTCCTTGAACACCTGGACCGCATCGGCCATCTCGCCGATCTCGTCGGCGCGACCCACGCCGGGGACTGCCGTGGACATGTCGCCGGCAGCGAGCTTGCCCATGGCGGAGGTCATTCCTTGAATTGGGATTGCGATCGAACGCGAGGTGAGCAGCGCGATGATTGCGCCAAGCGCGAGTCCGAGCACAAGCAAGACCCACAAGACCAGCTTCAACAGCGAAATGCCCGACGCAACGTCGATGGCTTCCTGGATCAGCATCTTCTTCTGGTTGGACTTGATTCCACCCGAGCGCGTACTATCGCCACCTCTTGCGCCGTCAAGCAGGTCGAGAAGCTTGGCCGCACGAGGCGCTGCCTCGGTCACCAACAGGTAGACCGGCGCATTCCAGGCGGGAGACTCCCGAAGAGCGAAGATCTTCTCAAACAGCGGCGCGAACTCGGTCTTGGCCTTGGCGATCTTGTCGAAGGCGGCATGCTGTCCGGTCGTAAGCAGGTCCTTTCGCGAATGGACTCCGCCATAACCCTTCTCGAAAGCCTCCCAGGGCTTGAAAAATCTCTCCTTATCGGCCTGATCGCCCGTGAGCAGATACGTGCGGAGCTGGGCCGTTGCGGCAGCAAAATTGCCGCGCGTATCGGCCATCGCCTTGAGCAGCTTCTTTCGTTCCGCGGTGGCCTCCAGACCTTCCTCCTCATTGATCATCTTGGTGATCTCGGAAAAGATCGTTTCAGCACGCGGGGCCGCTTCGGTCGTCAAGAGCTTGGTCGCCGGATACGCGTCGGAGGTGAAGGCGATCGCTTCGACCTTGTCCTGCGCGGCGCGAAACTCCCCGAGCAGCGTTCTGGCCTCCTGCCATTTCTGCTTGTTCTCTGGATTGGTGAACTGACCGGCCTTCTCGTCGAAAGCAGCAACCGTCGCATCCATCTCCTTCCACATCGCGGCGCGGTCGAGCTTGCCTTGCGGATTTCCGGTGAGCAGATAGCCTCGCAGGGTCGCCAGCGTGGAATAGAGATTGCCGACGAGTTCGGTGCTCGCGAGCGCGACCGGCACGCGCAGGTTCGCCATCCGATCGACGGTCATGGCAACTCCCCCCACCGCAAATACCGTATAGCCGACCGAAGCCGCAATGATCACGCATACCGCCGCAAAACCAGCGATCAATCTGCCGCGAATACGAAATTGAAAGAAGGACATAGGCAATACTCCTCAATATCCGAGTATCTCTTTGACACGCGTCGAAAGGCCACACGTGCCGATCGGGCAGTAGGCGATGATCCCTTCCACCGTCCACAGGGAATGAGGCAGATCAGCGTGACAGCGCTTGCCACAGCAATGAATGGAGCCGCTCCTTCGAGGCTGATCCATCCCGTTCTGCCGCTGCAAATTTGCCGATGCCACCGCCGGTCTAATAACAGCCCCGACCCCGATCATTACGTGTATCGGGAGGGTGGAAGAAGGTGCTTATCGCGATATTAAGAAAGATTTGCCGGCGACATTCGACGGACACGCAAAATTTGCGCTTACGGCCGCAAGCGCCTCAGTGCGGCGGCAGGGGAGCGCAATTTCGGCTTGGTTCGCCAGATCGTGGCGCACCACCATTCAAGAATTGCGGGTAAGACGAACTTAGTTTCATCTTCAAGGCGCAGGAAGTACGCAGGCCATCTTCGAATTTTTTTCTCCGATCATCGTGGCCTCACGCCCGGCTTGCCCACCGCGGGAAAAATGAACTCGACGCCCGCGGCCGAAAGTGTATCGCGAAGCTGGTTGATCGTCCCCTCGGGCATTCGCAGCATGCCATTCTGCTCCTCCAGCCGCCTGACCACCGCGGCGGAGAGTCCCGTTCGCGAAGCCAGTTGCTTGACCGACCAGTTCAGCATGCCGCGGGCTGCCCGCAGTTGCGCACCCGTAAGTTTCGCAGCTCCCGCAGGCTGAAGCGATAGTTTTGCCTGGTGCACATCCATGGAAATGCCGAGCCACTCCCGAATGACGCCGTCCGCCTCCGGGACCGGTACGGCCTTACAGCGGTACCAGCGGTAGGAGCCGTCGGGCTGGCGCAGCCGGTGCTCGACATCGTAGGGCCGCCCCGTTTCAGCCGCCACCAGCCAGTTGCGCAACGCCGTCTCGCGCTCCTCTTCGGGCAGGAGATCGATCCAACCGTTGCCGAACAATCGCTGCGCTTCCGCATTGTCGTCGGCCTTCAGAAGAGCCGTAATCCGACCGTCCTGGGTGCCAATCCACAGCACTCCACCCGTGATATCAATCAGCGCAGCGTAGCGGTCGGAGTCCATCTTGAGCGGCTGCAGCAATCTTCGTTGCTCGGTGATGTCGATAGCAAGGCCAAGCACGGATTCTTTCGCGCTGGCAGGATCCAGCAACACCTCCGACTGAATACGAATCCAGCGCAGCGCACCATTCGGCCGCACGATCCTAATCTCACCATTGAGCAAGGACCGGTCGAACATGAACTCGCGTGGATCGCGCTTCGGCCGGCGATCCTCCGGATGAATCCTTTTCTCGATCTCCGCGTAGGAGGGCGCAATCGTGAACGGATCGAGCCCAAGCAGGCGGTAGAAGCCGCGAGACCACTGCATCCGGCCCTCGGCGTCGTAGCGCCACAGACCAGCTCCGACCTTGTCTTCAAAAAAGCGAAGTATATCCCAGGGATCGAGATGATCTTGAAACTGGAGCAAGTCAGTGCCCCCAAACTAACAATGACCTATTTCAACCCTTAGTTGGGACAAACTCAATCCCCGATATACACGGAGCTTAAGATTTGAGCGGAAAACCTGCGACCGCCATGCAAGTCCGTGATGGCATTATTGAAACTCCAAACCAGGACGCGCCGCATTGAGCCTCGACCGGGTGCCAACCATGGCCTTTTCACGCCCCAGCTGGCTGTCTCCGCTTCTTTGCCTGACGATAATAATCTGCTGCGGTTTTCGCGCGTCCGCCGATACGGTCGACGTCAACGGGGTGAAGCGCTCCTACACCGCGCAGCTGCCGACCAAGCGGCCCGCACCGCTCGTAATCGTGCTGCATGGCAAGACCCAGCGCGGCGCCGACATGGTTACACGGACGGCCTGGCCGCAGGTTGCCAAGCGCGAGGGCCTCGCCGTGGTGTTTCCGGACGGGCTCAACAACGCATGGGCGGACGCGCGCACCAAGGCGGGGCCGGCCCTGCGCGGACCACCGGCGGGCACCGATGACGTCGCCTTCATCGCAAGGCTGGTCGAGAAGCTGGTGGCCGACGGCACGGCCGATGCGAAGCGCGTCTACGTCGCCGGCGTCTCCAATGGCGGTGCCATGGCGATGACCTTGGCCTGCGCGCGCGCCGATCTGTTTGCGGCGGTTGCGAGTGTCATCATGAATCTCAACGATGAAGCCGCCGTCACCTGTCATCCGTCGCGGCCGCTGCCGATGCTGCTCATGAACGGGACCGCCGATCCGCTGGTCCCTTATGAGGGCGGGCGCGGATCGAGCTATTTTGCCGCAGAGGGATTCTGGTCGACGGACGAGACGCTGGCGTTCTGGCGCAGGCTCAATGGCTGCGAGACCGACGACGCCGGGATCACCGACATGCCCGATGCGGCGCCGGCGGACCAGTCCACGGTGACGCGGATCAGCTCGCGCTGCCCGGCTGGGCACGACGTCGTGCTCTATCGCATCAATCATGGTGGCCACCGCATGCCAGGCTTCGCTCCGGATGCCCGCTTCCCGAAGGTCGCCAGGAACCTGCTCGGATCGCAAAACGGCGACATCGACGGCGCAGAAACGATCTGGACGTTCTTCAGTCGGTTTCCGTGAGCGGCGCAATGTTGGCCAACGCATGCGTGCAGGGCTGCGCATGCGTGCCGGGCAACGCATGCGTGCCAGGGCTGGCACAGTGCAAATCGCTGGGCTAGACAGGGCCGCCATTCCAGTCAGGAGATCCCAGATGAGCATTCAGCGTTTTGAAACCGGCCCGCGCATGAGCCAGGTCGTCGTGCACGGCAACACCGTCTATCTCGCCGGTGTCGTCGCCAACAAGGCGGCCGGCGAAAGCGTGACGAAGCAGACCCAGGACATCCTGGCGACCATCGACGGCCACCTCGCCAAGGCCGGCACCGACAAGTCGAAGCTGCTCTCGGCCACGATCTACATCACCGACATGAAGACCTTCGGCGAGATGAACGCTGTGTGGGACGCCTGGGTCTCGCCCGGCAATACGCCTGCGCGCGCCACCGTCGAAGCCAAGCTGGCGGCCCCGCAATACACCGTCGAGATCATGGTGACGGCGGCGAAGTAATTTTTGCGAACACCTCACGCGCGTTGATGACCTCCGAGGTAATCGATCAACGCGCGTGAACCTTCGATAGTGACGGTCAGCCGGACAGCACGGCGCCATCGAAGGAGAGAACCATGACCGACCCCGTCACCATCGCCCGCAGCTACATCGAGCTCTGGAACGAGCGCACCGCCGGCCGCCGCCGCGAGCTGCTGAGCGAAGGCTGGACGACGGATGCGAGCTACGTCGACCCCCTGATGAAGGGCGACGGCCAGGACGGCATCGAGGCGCTGATCGCAGGTGTGCAGCAGCGCTTTCCCGATTTCACATTCAAGCTGATCGGCGAGCCCAACGGCTACGGCGATCACATCCGCTTCTCGTGGGGACTTGGCCCTGACGGCGCCGACAGCCCGATCAAGGGCACCGATTTCGCCGTGCTGAAGGACGGCCGGATCAGGAGCGTGACCGGATTTCTCGATCAGGTCCCGGCCGGGGCGTGAGAGCGCTGGCCCTCGTCGCGCAGGCGAGGAGAGGACCGAAATTTGCACCTCACAAGCGGTCGTCATGCCCGGGCTTGTCCCGGGCATCCACGTACGAGCCCGGCCATGACGATGTCGAGGCTATCGTGCCTCAAATGGACAGCGCGTGAGCGATCGCCCTGTCGCAGGCCATAGTCCCCCTCGACGAAGCCATCCCTACGGCTTACCTGTCATGCCGTGCCGCCCCGTATCCTCCAGACATCGACCGAGCCGGCCGCCCTGCTGCCGGATCGCTTTCGGGCCTGGTTCGCAGCCCGCGGCTGGTCGCCGCGTGCGCATCAATTGGCGCTGCTGGAAAAGGCGCGCGAGGACCGGTCGGCGCTCTTGATAGCGCCGACCGGCGCCGGCAAGACGCTCGCGGGATTTCTGCCGACGCTGGTCGAGCTGTCGATGCAGCCGCTGACACGCGAGGCGGGTGCGAAGAAGAACCTCGTCTCCACCGGCCGCAGCGTGCAGCGCAGCGGCGGCCTGCACACCCTCTACATCTCGCCGCTCAAGGCGCTCGCCGTCGACATCGCGCGCAACCTCGAGCGTCCGATCGCCGAGATGGGCTTGCCCATCAAGGTCGAGACCCGCACCGGCGATACGCCGGTCTCGCGCCGTCAGCGGCAGCGGCGCTATCCGCCGGACGTGTTGCTGACGACGCCCGAGCAGCTCGCGCTGCTGCTCTCCTCGGACGACGCGCCGTTCCTGTTCTCCTCACTGAAGCGCATCGTGCTCGACGAGCTGCACGCGCTGGTCACGTCCAAGCGCGGCGATCTGCTCTCGCTCGGGCTGGCGCGATTGTGGCGCCTCGCCCCGCAGATGCGCGCGATCGGCTTGTCGGCGACCGTAGCCGAGCCGGAGCAGCTCGCGCGCTTCCTGGTGCCGCAGCCCGACGGCAAGGAGCGGGCAGCCGACATCGTCCTCGCCGGCGGTGCCGCGCCGCCCGTGGTCGAGATGCTCGATACGCGCGAGCGGCTGCCCTGGGCCGGCCACAGCGCGCGTCACGCGCTTCCTGAAATCTACGAGCTGATCAAGACCAACAAGACCACGCTGGTCTTCGTCAACACCCGCAGCCAGGCCGAGATGCTGTTCCAGAATCTCTGGAGCATGAACGACGATGGCCTTGCCATCGCGCTGCATCACGGCTCGCTCGACGTCGCCCAGCGCCGGAAGGTCGAGGACGCCATGTCGGCGGGCCGGCTGCGCGGCGTGGTCTGCACCTCCTCGCTCGACCTCGGCGTCGACTGGGGCGACGTCGATCTCGTCGTCAATATCGGTGCGCCCAAGGGATCCTCGCGCCTGATGCAGCGCATCGGCCGCGCCAATCACCGCCTCGACGAGGCCTCGCGCGCGGTGCTGGTGCCCGCCAACCGTTTCGAAGTGCTGGAGTGCCGTGTCGCCATCGACGCCATCGCCGAGAATGCGCAGGACACG
Organism: Bradyrhizobium sp. USDA 223; assembly: GCF_044909005.1. NCBI lineage: Bacteria > Pseudomonadati > Pseudomonadota > Alphaproteobacteria > Hyphomicrobiales > Nitrobacteraceae > Bradyrhizobium > Bradyrhizobium sp. USDA 223. Next base: position 5,958,652 of record NZ_JBIYDR010000001.1, on the reverse strand, counting down.
CCGCCCTTGCGCACGGGCGCCCTCGACGTGCTGGCGCAGCATGTGCTGGGCTGCGCCTGCGGCGAGCCGTTCTTGAGCGACGAGCTCTACGGCGAGGTCCGTACAGCCGCGCCTTACGCAAGCCTGTCGCGGCAGGATTTCGACGACGTCGTCGATTTCGTCGCCTCCGGCGGTTATGCGCTGAAGACCTATGAGCGCTTCGCCCGCATCAAGCAGGACAAGGAGGGACGCTGGCGCGTCGCCAATCCAAAGGTGCGGCAGAGCTACCGCATGAATGTCGGCACCATCGTCGAGGACGACATGCTGAAGGTGCGGCTGGTGCGCTCGCGCGGCAGCGGTGGAGGATCCACGGGCGTGATCGCGCGCGGCGGCCGGCTGCTCGGCGAGATCGAGGAAGCCTTCATCGAGGGCTTGAGTCCCGGGGATACCTTCGTGTTCTCAGGCGAGGTGGTGCGCTACGAGACCCTGGTTGAGGACCAGGTCTATGTTTCGCGCGCACATGACAAGGACCCCAAGGTGCCGTCCTACATGGGCGGAAAGTTTCCGCTCTCGACCTATCTCGCCGAGCGCGTGCGCCGCCTGCTCGATGATGGCCGCGCCTGGGGCGGCTTGCCGGAGCAGGTGCGCGACTGGCTGTCGCTGCAGAAGGATGTCAGCAGAGTGCCGGCGGTCCGCGAGCTCCTGGTGGAAAGCTTTCTACGCGCCAACAAGCATTATCTGGTCTGTTACCCCTTCGAGGGACGTCTCGCGCATCAGACCCTCGGCATGTTGCTGACGAGGCGGCTGGAGCGCGCCCGCGCGCGGCCGCTCGGTTTTGTCGCCAATGAATATGCCGTGGCAATCTGGGGCCTTGGTGATCTCTCCTTCATGATCCGCGACGGGCGGATCGACCTCAACGCGCTGTTCGATCCTGACATGCTCGGCGATGATCTCGAAGCCTGGCTCGCCGAATCCGCGCTGATGAAGCGCACCTTCCGCAACTGCGCGATCATCTCCGGCCTGATCGCCCGCCGCCACACCGGCGAAGAGAAGAGCCGCCGCCAGGTGCTGTTCTCGACCGATCTCGTCTACGACGTGTTGCGCAAGCACCAGGCCGATCACGTCCTGCTCCGCGCTGCGCGCGCCGATGCCGCCACCGGCCTGCTCGATTTGCGCCGCCTCAGCGACATGCTGATGCGCATCCACGGCCGCATCACGCACCGGGAACTCGACCACGTCTCTCCGCTCGCCGTACCCGTGATGCTGGAAATCGGCCGCGAGTCAGTTTATGGCGAAGCTGCAGACGAGCTCTTGGCCGAAGCCGCCGACGAGCTCGTCAAAGAGGCGATGGATAGAAGCGGGTAAGACGTGACGGCAGGCGCGCTGATTTCGGGAGATGTCGAGGACATGCGCGTTTCCAGAGTCACGATCAGCGATGTGACCTTCGCGGCCGATCTCTCCGGCGCTCTGTTCTGGGACGAGCAGCGCCTGCTCGTCGTCTCCGACCTGCATCTGGAGAAAGGGTCGAGCTTCGCCACGCGCGGCGTGCTGCTGCCGCCTTACGATACCATTGCGACGCTCGGCCGGCTCGCTGCTGTCATCTCCCGCCATGATCCTCGAATCGTCATCGCGCTCGGCGACAGTTTTCACGACCGCAGCGCGCATGAGCGGCTGTCCGCCGAGGACCGCGACGCGGTGGCCGCACTCCAGAGCGGCCGCGACTGGATCTGGATCTCGGGCAATCATGATCCCATGCTGCCGCGCGATCTCGGCGGCACCATCGCGGTCGAAGTCGCGATCGGCCCGATCACCTTCCGCCACGAGCCCACCGGCGCCCACGGCGAGATCGCCGGCCATCTGCATCCGAAGGCGCGTGTCTCGGCACGTGGCCGCTCGATGGAGCGCCGCTGCTTCGCGAGCGACGGGATGCGGGCGGTGATGCCGGCATTCGGTGCTTACGCGGGGGGCCTCAGTATCCGCGACGCCGCCTTCGCCAAAATCTTTCCGGAGAACGGCTTTGTCGCCCATCTCCTCGGCGACCGCCGCGTCCACGCCATTGCGGCCTCGCGCTGCTGTTAAGGTGCCGGCCGAATTAGGACAGCACCACGATCGGTATTTTTCCGGAATCGCGCAAGGCCCGTTGTCGGTATTAAGGTCCGCCCTCGCCGGGGCTGGAATTTCATCCCGAACAAGATTGCAACCGGCAAGGGGTCGCCTCGGGCGGCCCCTTTCGATTCCACGCACGCTTAGAACAAATTAAGAACACTTTAGCAAGTCTTTGATATATCATTGTGATTCGGCGCCTTGCCGATACAACATCTAGCGTCTGTCCGACTTTGCGAGGACTACATGTCCACGATTGCCTTCGACCAGTTTGCCCTCACCCGGATCGCCGATTTCGCGCGCTCGCTGTCACGGCTGCATCAGGCCGCGCGGCGCCAGAGGGTCGATGACGACCAGTTCGACCGCGAGTTCAACGCGGTGTGCCAGTCGATCTGGGGCTACACCATCGACGACGTCAGCGACGATCTGTTCTCGCCCGAGGACCATCTGTTTTTGGACACGCTGGACGAAGCGCATGCGCGCATCTTCGCGGCCGAGCAGGGCTATGACCTCGTCGGCGATCAAGGCATGCTGACCGATTGGTGGGGCTTCTGCTGGATGATCCTGGCCGAGAAGCGCGGCCTCCTGACGCCGGAGAACCGCGCCGCCGCGCGAGCCGCGATCGAGGAGAAATATCTGGCCGCGCCCAATGTGATCGGGGTGATCATCGGGAGGTGAGCTCTCGTGCCCCGGACGCAGCGCAGCGCTTCTTCAGCGGTGCGCTGCAGAGCCGGGGCCCATCTCGCAGCATGCTGGGTCCCGGCTCGGCGTCGCGTCACTGCGTGCCGCGCCGCGTCCGGGACACGAAACTGCTACTCCAACCCCGCCCGCTTCGCCGGCTTCGCGGCGGTCTTCGGCACTGTCACGTCCGGCAGCGGTTCACGCACGATCTCGTTTGACGCCGGCGCATCTGCCGACACCGTCTCGGCCCGCACCGGCGCCACCTTCATCTCGCCAAGCCGGGCGCGAACCTGCGCGGTGAGACCGGGATAGGAGGCAACCGGGGTGAAATCCGCAGCCTGGTCGTTGCCGACGCGGACGCCGGTATAGGCAACGAGGCCGTCGCTGGTGGCGATCACGTCGCCGGCCTTCAGCGAGGAATCCAGCGCAAGGTCGACCGGGGCCAGGCCGACGGGTTCACGGCCGTTGCAGGTGCAATCGGCGCGCAGCGCCTTGCGGTAGGCGAACGCGTTCTCGCTGTCGGCGTAGCGCTCGCCGGTCTGGGAATAGGCACCATCGATCGACGAGCCGAAATAGACCTTGGTCGCGCTGGCAGGGCAGAATGCCTGACACATCTGCGCGGGCGAGACGAGGCCGCGCATCAGCGGAAAGTATTTCCCGTCGCAACTGCGTACGCAGAAGGCCGGGCCCGAGCCGCCGGCCGCGGCCGAGCGAGTCGGCGGCACATATTGCGGCGTGGCGCCATTCTGCTGGCTGCTGAAGGGATCGACATAGGAGTTCGCCGGCGGCACCTCGCGCTGCGGCCGCTGCTGCTGCATTCCGCCGAAGAGGAAATCTAACAGACCTTCTGCCGAGACCGGGGCAGGAGCTGCGAGCAGCGGCGCCGCCAGCATGGCGGCCACAAGCATCGCGCGACGCCGCCGGCGCGCATGGGACATGACTGTACGCAATGCTTACTCCACCCGACGCTACTGAACCGGCTGGGACCGAGAGGTCTCAGCACGCGATTCACCATAAAGCGGGATGGTAAATGAGCAGTTGAGCAGAGGCGGTTTCAAGACGAGGCGGTGGCCTCTTTAAGGCCGGGCGCAGCTTTGGACCGATGGTTGCTACCGGGACACATTGAGGCATGACGGCGGAGAAATTTCCGCCACTTCACCCCTTCAAGAATTCCGACGCCTTGTACAGCGAACGGAACGGCAGGCCGGCCGCACCGAACGTGTCGGTGGCGCCTTCCTCCCGATCGACCATGGTCAGCACCAGCACGACATTGGCCCCGGCCTCGCGCACCGATTCCACCGCCTTCATCGCCGAGCCGCCCGTGGTGGTGACGTCCTCGACGATCACGACGCGCTTGCCCGCCAGCGTCTCGCCCTTGGGCAGGCCCTCGATCGCGAGCTTGGCGCCGTGCTCCTTCGGCTTCTTGCGCACGAAGAAGGCCGCGATCGGATGACCCTTGATCCAGGAGATCTGCGCCAGCGCGCCGGCGAGCGGCACCGCGCCCATCTCGAGCCCGCCGATGAAATCGAGCTGGTCGTCCTTCAGCGCCTCGTAGGTTAGCTCGGCGAGCAGCGTTGCGCCCTCGGGGTCGAGCATGGTCGGCTTGAGGTTGAAGTAGAAATCGCTCTTGCGGCCCGACGCGAGCGTCACCTCGCCGCGGCCGAATGAGCGCCGGCGGATGATCTCGAACAGGCGGGCGCGGGAGGCGGATTTCGACACGGCGGTCCCTCGAACAGCGTTTTTGGTGGGGGCGGAATTTATCCGCGACCGACGCGACATTCCAGAGGGGGCGTCTCCCGTCAACAGGGATCGGCCATCCCGGTCCGCAGGTTGTGAGGGCGCAACCTTCTGGAGTAGGTGAGGGGGCAAGCCTTCGGGCAAGCCTCTTGGGGAAGGACACGGAATGACCATCGAGCTCTATACCTGGAACACGCCGAACGGCCGCAAGATTTCGGTCGCGCTGGAGGAGATGGGGCTGCCCTACAAGGTGATCCCGGTGAACATCACCAAGGGCGAGCAGATGGCGCCCGAGTTCCTCAAGCTCTCGCCCAACAACAAGATCCCCGCGATCGTCGACCCCGAAGGGCCCGACGGCAAGCCCGTCAGCATCTTCGAATCCGGCGCGATCCTGCTCTATCTCGGCGAAAAGACCGGCAAATTCCTGCCGAAATCGCTTATCCAGCGCATCCCGGTCTACGAATGGCTGATGTGGCAGATGGGCGGCTTCGGCCCGATGCCCGGCCAGGTGCACCATTTCATCGCACTCGAAAACGAGCAGGACCGGGCCTACGGCCTGAAGCGCTTCATGGCCGAGACGCGCCGGCTCTACGGCGTGCTCGACCGCCGCCTCGAGGGGCGCGACTTCGTCGCCGGCGAGCTCTCGATTGCGGATTTTGCCATCCTGGGCTGGGCCTGGCGCCATCCTCGCCACAAGGTTGATCTGGCCGACTTCCCCAACGTCAAGCGCTGGTACGACGCCCTGATGGCACGCCCGGCCGTGAAGCGGGGGATGGAGGCGAAGCTGGATTGATCTCTCTTCTCCCTCTCCCCGTTCTTACGGGGAGAGGGTTGGGGTGAGGGGCCTCTCTCCCCATGCGAGATGGTCGAGAGACCTGTACCCCCTCACCCGAATTCGATCTGCGATCGAATTCGACCTCTCCCCGCAGGCGGGGAGAGGTGAAAACCATCCTCACACCCTCTTCGCTTCCACCGCCATCCGCACCGCGAGCCCGGCCAGCACGGTGCCCATCAGCCAGCGCTGCACCAGCATCCAGCTCGGCCGGTTCGCCAGGAACAGGGCGATCGATCCGGCCGCGAGTGCGATCATCGCGTTGACGCTGACGCTGATCGCGATCTGGATCGCGCCCAGCACCAGCGACTGTATCAGCACGCTGCCGGCCGCGGGATCGATGAACTGCGGCAGCAGCGCCAGATACAGCATCGCGATCTTCGGGTTGAGCAGGTTGGTGACGAAGCCCATCGCGAACAATTTGCGCGGGCTGTCGATGGCGAGCTTCCTCACCTGGAACGGCGAACGCCCACCCGGCTTCACCGCCTGCCAGGCAAGCCACAGCAAATAGCCGGCGCCGGCAAAGCGCAGCGCGTCATAGGCGAAAGGAATGGCGAGCAACAGCGCCGTGATGCCGAACGCCGCGCACAGCATGTAGAACACGAAGCCAAGCGCCACGCCGCCGAGCGAGACGATGCCGGCCGCGCCGCCTTGCGTGATCGAGCGCGAAATCAGATAGATCATGTTCGGTCCCGGCGTGAGCACGAGGCCGAGGCTGACGAGGGCAAAGCCGAGCAAGGCGGAGGTGTGGGGCATGGTTGAACCGGTGCGGGAGACGGCACGGTTCTAATATGCGCGGGATCGTGGGGCCATCGTGCAATTGCTCGGAGGGCAATTGAGCGCTTGCGCCGCGAATTCAGTGCGCTCCCTCGCCCCGTTCTTACGGGGCCGGGACGAGCTTCGCTCGCCCTGAGAGGGCTGGAGTGAGGGGCTTTCTTCACACGGGCGGTCGTCGATAGACCTGTACCCCCTCACCCGGATCGCAAGAGCGATCCGACCTCTCCCCGCAAGCGGGGAGAGGTGAAGGGAGAGAGAGCGCTAATGCGCCTCGTCCCAATTGTTCGCGGCGCGGGCGTCGACATGCAGCGGCACCGAGAGCAGCACGGCCGGGAACGGCGCGTCCTGCATCACCTTCTGCACGACGGGGAGCGTTGCCTCGACCTCGTCGTCCGGCACCTCGAAGATCAACTCGTCATGCACCTGGAGCAGCATTTGCGCCGAGAGCTTCTTCTCGGTGAGCGCATCCTCCACCCGCGTCATGGCGCGGCGGATGATGTCGGCGGCGGTGCCCTGAAGCCGCGCGTTGATCGCGGCGCGCTCGTTGAAGGCGCGCACCGAGGCATTCGAGGCCTTGATGTCGGGGTAGTGGCATTTGCGGCCGAACAGCGTGGTGACGTAGCCGTGGTTGCGGCAGAAGTCGCGCGTCTCGTCCATATAGGCGCGGATGCCCGGGAAGCGCTCGAAATACTTCTTGATGTAGGCGGAGGCTTCCTCGCGCGCGATGCCGAGCTGGTTGGCGAGGCCGAAGGCGGAGATGCCGTAGATGATGCCGAAATTGATCGCTTTCGCGCGGCGGCGGATCTCGCTCGGCATGCCCTTGATCGGCACACCGAACATTTCCGACGCGGTCATGGCGTGAATGTCGAGCCCGTCGCGGAACGCCTGCTTCAGCACGGGAATGTCAGCGATCTCGGCCAGCAGCCGCAGCTCGATCTGCGAATAGTCGGCAGAGACCAGCTTGTGTCCGGGCGTGGCGATGAAGGCGCGGCGGATCTTGCGGCCGTCCTCGGTGCGCACCGGAATGTTCTGCAGGTTCGGCTCGTTCGACGACAAGCGTCCCGTCGTGGTCGCAGCCAGCGCGTAGGTGGTGTGCACGCGGTGGGTCTGCGGATTGACGTAGGTCGGCAGCGCGTCGGTGTAGGTCGATTTCAGCTTGGAGACCTGGCGCCACTCCAGAATCTTCTTCGGGAAGTCGTGGCCCTGCTCGGCGAGCTCGTCGAGCACCTGTGCGGTGGTCGACCACGCGCCGGTCTTGGTCTTGGTGCCGCCAGGCAATCCCATCTTGCCGAACAGGATGTCGCCGATCTGCTTGGGGCTGCCGACATTGACCGGCTCGCCCGCGATCTCCTGGATCTCGGCTTCGACGCGCGCCGCGGTTTGGGCGAAGTCGCCGGACAAACGCGACAGCACCTGGCGGTCGATCGAGATGCCGCGCCGCTCCATGCGAGCGAGCACCGACACCAGCGGCCGCTCCAGCGTCTCGTAGACCGCACTCATGTGCTCGGAAACGAGGCGCGGCTTCAGCACGCGCCAGACCCGCAACGCAATGTCGACGCCTTCGGCTGACAGCGGTGCGGCCTTGTCGATCGGCACCTGGTCGAAGGTGATCTTGCCCTTGCCGCTGCCGAGCAGCTCGCTTTCCTTCAGCATGGCATGGCCGAACCAACGCTCCGACAACGATTCCAGCGCATGCGAGCCGCGGCCGGCATCAAGCACGTAGGAGATCAGCAGCGCATCGTCGATGTTGCGCAGGGTGATGCCGTGCTGCGCCAGCATCACGGCGGTGAACTTGACGTCGAAGCCGATCTTGAGGATGCCTGCCGATTCCAGCACCGGGCGTAGCGCTTGCAGCGCGTCGTCATGCTTGACCTGGTCCGGCGCGAGGCCGGCATCGAACAGGCCGGCGCCGCCGCCGGATTGCTTGTGCGCCAGCGGCACGTAACAGGCCTCGTTCGGCGCCAGCGCCAGCGCGATGCCGCACAGATCGGCCTGCATCGGATCGATCGAGTTCGCTCTGGTCTCGATCGCGACATGACCGGTATCATGGATGCGCGCGATGAAGGCGTCGAGCTCCTTCAGCGTCTTGATGGTCTGGTATTTGCCGCGATCGACCGGAAGCTTGCGCAGCGCCTCTTCGCGCGCGGTGGCGAGCGAGATCGGCGCACCCTTGGGGCTCGCAGCCTTGTCGTCCTTGCCCGCCGATCTGTTGGGCTGGTTCGGCCGGGCTGGCGCCGGGGTTCCCGCGCCTGGTGCGGGCACCACGTCCGAGGGCGGCAGCGTCGTGAACACGCTGGCGCCGCTGGCATAGCCGGGATCGGCATCGACATTGGCGGGATCGATCTGCGCATATTCGGCGACGCGCCGCGTCAGCGTCGTGAACTCCATCGCCTTCAGGAAGGCGATCAGCTTGCGCGCGTCGGGCTCGTGGACGGCGAGGTCGTCCAGCGGCACCTCCAGCTCGACCTTGTCGTCGAGCAGCACGAGCTGCCGCGAGATGCGCGCCTTTTCCGCGTTCTCGAGCAGCGCCTCGCGCCGCTTGGGCTGCTTGATCTCGCCGGCGCGGAACAGCAATTGGTCGAGATCGCCATATTCGGTGATCAGTTGCGCCGCAGTCTTGATGCCGATCCCGGGTACGCCCGGCACGTTGTCGGTGGAATCGCCCGCGAGCGCCTGCACCTCGACCACCTTGTTCGGCGGCACGCCGAACTTCTCGATCACCTCTGATATGCCGATGCGGCGGTCCTTCATGGTGTCGTACATGGTGACGCAATCGGTGACGAGCTGCATCAGGTCCTTATCGGACGACACGATGGTGGCGCTGGCGCCGCGCTCGCAGGCCTGTCGCACATAGGTCGCGATGAGATCGTCGGCCTCGAAGCCGATCTGTTCCAGGCAGGGCAGGTCGAAGGCGCGCACGGCTTCGCGGATCAGCGCGAATTGCGGAATGAGATCGTCGGGGGCGGGCGGCCGGTGCGCCTTGTAGTCCGGATAGATCTTGTTGCGGAAGGTGATCTCCGACTTGTCGAAGATGATGGCCAGATGCGTCGGCCGGTTGTCCTCGGGCATCTCGCGCAACAGTTTCCACAGCATGTTGCAGAAGCCGAGCACGGCGTTGACCTGGAGCCCGTCGGATTTGCGGTTCAGCGGCGGCAGCGCGTGATAGGCGCGGAAGATATAGGAGGAACCGTCGACCAGGAAGACGTGGTCGCCCTTGCCGGCCGCCTTCGCCGCGACCGGTTTGGCAGCAGCTGTCGCGGGTGCCGCCTTGGCAGCAGGCTTATCGGCGGCCGCCTTCGGCTCGGCAATCTTGGTCTCAGCCTTGGCGGTGGTCTTCTGCGATGTCTTGGGCATGGCCGCAATGTATGAATTTTTGCGGGCTTTGACAGCCTTCGGAGGCGGATTTTTGGCGTGGTGACGCCGCTATCCCCACTGTCATTCCCCGCGAAAGCGGGGAATCCAGTACGCTGCGCCCCATCGATCGACAACGACTGTCTCTGGAATACTGGATGCCCCGCCTTCGCGGGGCATGACAGTCACTCCGCCGCCTGCAACACCGCTCCCGTCTTCTTTGGGGCAATCCAAAATGCCTCCGGCCGCTCGAACAGGAAGCGCGCATTGAGGCGGAGCGCGACCTGCCAGATCGCCAGCGCACCGAGCACGCCGGCGACGGTGACGAGCAGCGATACCGTGCCGATATCAGGGATGATGCCCGTGCGCAGCAGCAGCGTGCGCGTCGCCGCCATCGGCAGGAAGAAGGCGAGGTAGATCACGATCGAATGCTCGCCGCAGAAGCGGAGGAAGTTGAGCCAGTGCGCCCGCGCGAGCAGCGTGCCCGCCGCGATGATGGCGCAGGCGCCGGCGAAGCCGAGCGCGAGCGAGACGATCGCCCACTCGCTGGCGCCCGCTGCGACGAGGCCGGCATTGATCACCGCCCAGGCAGCGAGCGCTGCAAGCGCCAGCGCCGGATGCTTCCGCGCCCGGTCCGACAGGGCGAACACGTAGGGCGCGAACAAATAGCCCGAATAGAAATAGACGAAGCGCGCGCAGAACTCGTCGACGGCGGTCCAGCCGGTTGTGATGTGCGCGGTCTCCAGCGCGGCGGCGACGAGCCAGACCGCGAGCGATGGGACCTTGCGTGTCAGTTTCGTGACGACGAAGAAGACCGGCAACAGATAGATGAACCACAGCGTGCCGAACGGCTCGATGAAGGATTCGAGATACAGTAGGCCAACATGCTGCCAGCTGGTCTCGGCCGCAAAGGCCGGGGCCTTGAAGCCGAATTGGATTGTCACCCAGACGACATAAAAATAGGCGAAATGCACCACCTTGCGGTCGAGATAGGTTCGCCAGTCTCGGTCGATCACCAGAGACAGGAACAAGCCCGAAATCAGAAAGAAATCCGGCATCCGGAACGGCTTTGCGAAGGCTACGAGCACGTGCATGAACCCGGTCTGCCCGGCGGCAAGCTCCACCCCCAGCACCGAATGCATCATCACCACCATGACGATGCAGATGCCTTTGGCGTAGTCGACCCAGTCGATACGCGCGGTCGAAGCGGCCGTGGAGGGGCTGGCCGCCGCGATTGTGCCTGGTCGTGCCATGGTGTCCCTTTCCGAGGCGCGTTCCGCCCGTGCCTGTGCGGTCCTGGGGCAGTTTGGAGCCCAGTAGTTTCCGACTTCTTTACCGGTTCAAATCGCGGGCCGGTTTTTGCATGCGGACTGTTCCACGGCCTCGGGAAAATGCTAAACCGCCCCGGATTGGGCTGAGTTGGACGTCCGTTAACCAAGCTGGAACAGGATTTTTCATGCGAATTGCGATGATCGGCACGGGCTATGTGGGATTGGTGTCCGGCGCCTGCTTTGCGGATTTCGGCCACGACGTCACCTGCGTCGACAAGGACGAGAGGAAGATCGCGGCACTCCATCGCGGCGAGATCCCGATCTACGAGCCCGGGCTCGACGAACTGGTCGCGAACAACGTGAAAGCCAAGCGGCTCGACTTCACCACTGACCTGAAGCAGCCGGTCGCCGATGCCGATGCCGTGTTCATCGCGGTCGGCACGCCCTCGCGCCGCGGCGACGGACACGCCGACCTGTCTTACGTCTATGCCGCCGCAAAAGAGATCGCGCAGTCGCTGCAGGGCTTCACCGTGGTGGTGACGAAATCGACCGTGCCGGTCGGCACCGGCGATGAGGTCGAGCGCATCATCCGCGAGGCCAATCCCAAGGCCGACGTGGTTGTCGCCTCGAACCCAGAGTTCCTGCGCGAGGGCGCGGCGATCCGCGATTTCAAATTCCCGGACCGCATCGTGGTCGGCACCTCCGACGAGCGCGGCCGCAAGGTGATGGGCGACATCTACCGCCCGCTGTCGCTGAACCAGGCGCCGCTGATGTTCACCGCGCGCCGCACCGCCGAGATGATCAAATACGCCGCCAACGCGTTCCTGGCGACCAAGATCACCTTCATCAACGAGATCGCCGATCTGTCCGAGAAGGCCGGCGCCAACGTGCAGGAGGTCGCGCGCGGCATCGGCCTCGACAACCGCATCGGCACGAAATTCCTGCATGCCGGTCCCGGCTTCGGCGGCTCGTGCTTCCCGAAGGACACCAAGGCCCTGATCAAGATCGCGCAGGACTACGACGTCTCCTTGCGCATCGTCGAATCGGTGCTGGCGGTCAACGAGAACCGCAAGCGCGCGATGGCGCGCAAGGTAGCCCAAGCGCTCGGCGGCAATCTGCGCGGCAAGACCGTCGCGGTGCTCGGCCTCACCTTCAAGCCCGACACCGACGACATGCGCGATGCGCCGTCGATCCCGCTGGTAACAGGCCTGATCGACATGGGCGCGAAGGTGAAGGCGTTTGATCCGGTCGGCATGGAGCAGGCCAAGGGCGAATTGCCCGATATCACCTATTGCGAGGACGCCTATGCCTGCGCGCAAGGCGCCGACGCGCTCGTCATCGTCACCGAATGGGTCCAGTTCCGCGCGCTCGATCTCGACCGGTTGAAGGCGACCATGGCGCAGCCGGTCGTCGTCGACCTCCGCAACATCTACCGCCCCGAAGACATGGAAGCCGCCGGCTTCGTCTACGAGAGCGTCGGGCGGCCGGCGGTGCAGGGCTGATTGCTGCATATTCTCATTGAACGAAGCCGTCATGGCCGGGCTTGTCCCGGCTATCCACGTCTTGTTCACTGCCAGACGAAAGAACGTGAATGCCCGGCACGGGGCCGGGCATGACGAACGGATAGACTTTGCCCCGCAGCTTCGACACGCCCCTCCCGATCGATGCCGTGCTCGACGATTTGTCGCGTACGCTGGAGGCCAGCAACGCCGCAGTGCTGGTGGCCCCTCCCGGCGCCGGCAAGACCACGCGCGTGCCGCTGGCCTTGCTCGATGCGCCCTGGGCCAAGGACAAGAAGATCATCGTGCTGGAGCCGCGCCGCATCGCCGCGCGCGCCAGTGCCGACCGCATGGCCAAATCGCTCGGCGAGCGCGCTGGCGAAACTGTCGGCTATCGTGTCCGCTTCGGCTCGAAGATCTCGCGCGCGACGCGCATCGAGGTGGTGACCGAGGGCATCTTCACCCGCCAGATCCTCGACGATCCCGAACTAACAGGCGTTGCCGCGATCCTGTTCGACGAATTCCATGAACGCTCGCTCGACGCCGACATGGGCCTTGCGCTGGCGCGTGATGCGCAAACCGGCTTGCGCGAGGATTTGCGCATCCTGGTGATGTCGGCGACGCTCGACGGTGCGCGGGTGGCAAGGCTGCTCGGCGATGCCCCCGTCGTCGAAAGCGAGGGCCGTGCGTTTCCGGTCGAGACACGCTATCTCGGCCGCAAGGCGGATGCACCGATCGAGCGGCAGATGGCGGATGCGATCGCATCTGCGCTGCGCGCCGATAGCGGCTCGGTGCTGGCCTTCCTGCCAGGCGCCGCCGAGATCCGCCGCACGCAGAATTTCCTCTCCGAGCGCGTGCAGGACGCCTCCGTCGAGATCGTGCCGCTGTTCGGCGCGCTCGATGCCGCCGTGCAGGACCGTGCCATCGCGCCGGCGCCCAAGGGCACGCGCAAGGTGGTGCTGGCAACCTCGATCGCGGAGACCTCGCTCACCATCGAGGGCGTGCGCATCGTCGTCGATAGCGGTCTTGCCCGCGTGCCGCGCTACGAGCCCGATATCGGCCTGACCCGGCTCGAGACCGTGCGCGCCTCGCGCGCGGCGGTGGACCAGCGCCGCGGCCGTGCCGGCCGCACCGAGCCCGGCGTCTGCTACCGGCTCTGGGACGAGCCGCAGACCACCTCGCTCGCGCCGTACACCCAGCCGGAAATCCTCAGCGCCGACCTGTCCTCGCTGGTGCTCGATCTGGCGCAATGGGGCGTCAGCGATCCCGCGGCCCTATCGTTCCTCGATCCGCCGCCGCAGCCGGCCTGGAAGGAAGCCAAGAGCCTGCTGAGCGAGCTCAACGCGCTCGACGGCGACGGCCGCATCACCGCCGAGGGAAAAAGCCTGCGCGCGCTGGCGCTGCCGCCGCGGCTGGCGCGCATGATCGTGGATTCGCATCGCGCCGGCGAGGGCCAGGCCGCCGCCGAGATCGCGGCCATCATCACCGAGCGCGGCCTTGGCGGCGACAGCGTCGATCTCGAGCACCGCCGCGACCAGTTCCGCCGCGACCGCTCGCCGCGCGCGGCAAGCGCGCGCGATCTCGCGCGCCGCTGGGCCTCGCAGGTCGCGGCTTCGGAGAAGGTGGCGCTGCAGGAGGATCTCTCGACCGGCCTGATGCTCGCCTATGCGTTCCCGGACCGCGTCGCGCGCAATCGCGGCAATGGCAGTTTCGTGCTGGCCAACGGCCGTGGCGCTTCCATCGAGCAGACCTCCTCGCTCGCCCGTGCGCCCTACATCGCGATCGGTGAGATGACCGGGACGGCGGCGAGCGGACGCATCTTGCTCGCCGCGCAAATCACCGAGGACGAGATCGAGCGGCATTTCGCCGAGCATATCGAGACCGCCGACGAGATCTCCTTTGATCGCGGCGCGATGGCGCTGCGCGCACGGCGCAAGCGCGTGCTGCACGCGATCACGCTGTCCGAGGCGACGCTTTCAGTATCGCCCTCGGAGGAGACCGCGCGCATCTTCGCAGATGGCTTGATCGCCGCGGGCCTCGACCGGCTGCCCTGGTCGAAAGCCGCCAAGCAATGGCGTGATCGCGTGATGTTCCTGCGCAAGGCCGAGGGCGACAGCTGGCCCGACCTGTCGGACGACGGTCTGATCGCGCGGCGCGACGACTGGCTGGTGCCGGCGCTCTACGACAAGATCGCGCTCAAGGACATCTCCGCGGGCGATCTCTCCGATGCCCTGATGGCGCTCCTGCCTTGGGAGATGCGCGCGCGGCTCGATCGCGAGGCGCCGACCCATTTCGAGGCGCCTACGGGGAGCGTGCTCGCGATCGACTACGAGGCCGAGCAGGGGCCGACCATCGCGGTCCGGCTCCAGGAATTATTCGGCCTCAACACCCATCCCTCGATCGCCGCTGGCAAGGTGCCGCTGGTGCTGGAATTGCTGTCGCCGGCCCAGCGTCCGGTGCAGGTGACGCGCGATCTGCCCGGCTTCTGGCGCGGCAGCTACGCCGCCGTCCGCTCCGACCTGCGCGGCCGCTACCCGCGTCACCCCTGGCCCGACGATCCCGCGAGCGCCGTGCCAACAAGGCGGGCGAAGCCGCGCGGGACGTGAGGTGGTAGACCCTCATGGTGAGGAGCGCGGAACGCGCGTCTCGAACCATGCAGGCCCCGCTCTCGCGTGCGGCCATCCTTCGAGACGCCGCTTCGCGGCTCCTCAGGATGAGGGCCTGGAGTAGCTGCAACGGCGCCCATTAACCCTCCGCTCATCCTTTTCGTCAAAATGACAGGAGCCCCGGCGTGCCTGCGCTCGCCGCCGGGCTCGTCGCGTGATGAAATCGAGCTTTCGGCTCGGAAGTGGTGTGATGCGTAACATTATGATCATCGCGGCCGTCATGATCGGCCTCGGCACCTTCATGGCGCAGATGGCGGACAAGATGAGCTCGGCTTCCGCCACGTCAGTGCCGCGCACGACGGTCGCAGTCGCGGCCACAGCGCCGGCCGGCGGCCGCAGCCTGGCCATTGCCCGTGACGCCCGCGGTCATTTTCAGACCGAGGGCCGCATCGACGGCCAGCGCATCGGCTTCATGATCGATACCGGCGCCTCCGTCGTTGCGCTGAACGAGACCTCGGCCGCCCGCTTTGGTCTCCGTCCCTCGCGCAGCGACTACAACGCCACCGTCTCCACCGCCAACGGCACCATCAAGGCCGCGCGAACCCGCATCGCCATGCTCGATGTCGGCGGCCTGATCGTGCGCGACGTCGATGCCATGGTGCTGCCCGACGAGGCGCTGTCGGAGAACCTGCTCGGACTCTCCTTTCTGTCCCGCCTGAAGCGTTTTGAATACGCCAACGGGCAGATGGTGCTGGAGCAGTAGAGGCACCCCGCGCCATTGCGCGGTCGTCGAATTCAAGAAGATATCATTGCTCTGGCCGCCGTCGCGGCACGTTTCTTCGTTACCAAACTGCCGCAATTATCGGCCATAAGCCTTCATTCCCGCCTTTCGCTGCGGCTTGGCGTTCGCTAAGCCTGCAGCAAATCCCGCCCCCTTTCCATGAGACCGAATCAATGTTCCCGAAGCCGAAATCCGTATTGTTGCCCAACACCTACGCCTTCGAATCCGAGCCGATGGTGAAGCCGACCGGCTTTCGCGAATACGACGCGCGCTGGTTGTTCCAGAAGGAAATCAACCTGATGGGTGTGCAGGCGCTCGGCATGGGGCTCGGCGCGCTGATCGCCGAGCTCGGCGTCCGCCAGGAGATCGTCACCGGCCACGATTTCCGCGGCTACTCGGCCTCGATCAAATACGCGCTGATCTCCGGCCTGATGGCGGCGGGCTGCAAGGTGCACGACATCGGCCTTGCGGTGACGCCGATGGCCTATTTCGCGCAGTTCGATCTCGACGTGCCCGCCGTTGCGATGGTCACGGCCTCACACAACGACAATGGCTGGACCGGCGTGAAGATGGGCGCCAACCGCCCGCTGACCTTCGGCCCCGACGAGATGACGCGTCTGAAGGAGATCGTTCTGAACGCGGAATTCAAGAACAAGGCGGGCGGCTCCTACCAGTTCCACGAGAATTATCCGGCGCGCTACATCGCCGACCTCACTTCTCGTCCGAAGCTTAAGCGCAAGCTCAAGGTGGTCGCGGCCTGCGGCAACGGTACTGCCGGCGCGTTCGCGCCGCAGGTGCTGGAAGCGATCGGCTGCGAGGTGATCCCGCTCGACACCGAGCTCGACCACACCTTCCCGAAATACAATCCGAACCCGGAAGACATGGAGATGCTGCACGCGATCCGCGACGCGGTGTTGCAGCACAAGGCCGATGTCGGCCTTGGTTTCGACGGTGACGGCGATCGCTGCGGCGTGGTCGACAACACCGGCGAGGAGATCTTTGCCGACAAGGTCGGCGTGATGCTGGCGCGCGACATGTCGGCGATCCACAAGGACGCGCAGTTCATTGTCGACGTGAAATCGACCGGCCTGTTCATCACCGATCCCGTGCTGCAGAAGCAGGGCGCGAAGACTGCCTATTGGAAGACCGGTCATTCTTACATGAAGCGCCGCACCAACGAGACCGGCGCGCTCGCGGGCTTCGAAAAGTCCGGCCACTTCTTCTTCAACAAGCCCTATGGCCGCGGCTATGACGACGGCCTGGTCTCGGCGCTCGCGATCTGCGACATGCTCGACCGCGCGCCCGGCAAGTCGATGGCCGATTTGAAGAACGCGCTGCCGAAGACCTGGTCGTCGCCGACCATGTCGCCGCATTGCGCCGACGAGACCAAATACGGCGTCATCGACAAGGTGGTGAAGCACTTCGAAGGCCTGCAGGCCAAGGGCGCGAAGATCGGCGGCCAGGCGATCCGCGACCTCGTCACTGTCAACGGCGTCCGCGTCACGGTCGAGGACGGCAGCTGGGGCCTGGTGCGCGCCTCCTCCAACAAGCCCGAGCTCGTCGTCGTGGTCGAGAGCCCGGTCTCGGAGCAGCGCATGCACGACATGTTCGAGATGGTGAACAGCGTGCTGCGCACGCATCCCGAAGTCGGCGAGTACAATCAGAAGATCTGATTGGTGACTGCCGCTGCGACGGCGGTGCGCTCCCTCGCCCCGTTCTTGCGGGGAGAGGGTTGGGGTGAGGGGCTTCTCTCCGCGGATTCGAATGTCGCGAGACCTGTACCCCCTCACCCGGATTGCTTCGCAATCCGACCTCTCCCCGCAAACGGGGAGAGGTGAACCTACGCCGCCACCACCGCCGGGATCGGCAGCGCCGTCACCGACTTGATCTTCTCCATCGCGAAGCGCGAGGTGACGTTCTTCAGCGGGACGGCGCTGATCAGCTTCTTGTAGAACACGTCATAGGCCTGCATGTCCGCGACCACGACGCGCAGCATGTAGTCGACGTCGCCGGCCATGCGATAGAACTCCATCACCTCGGGCATGGCACTGACGGCCTCCGCGAATCGCTTCAGCCAGGCATCCGAATGGTCGGAGCTCTCGACCGACACGAACACGGAGATGCCGAGCCCGATTTTGTTCTGGTCGACGAGGGCGACGCGCTTGATGATCACGCCGTCGGCCTCCAGGCGCTGGATGCGCTTCCAGCAGGGGGTCGAGGACAGGCCAACCCGGTCTCCGATCTCGGCGACGGAAAGGGAGGCGTCTTCCTGGAGGACCATCAGGATCTTGCGGTCGATGGCGTCGAGGCGGCGGCTGGTCTCGGGAATTTGGACGGCGACATCAGTCATTTGAAGAACTTTGTTTCATTTCAGGGGCAGATTTCCCAGATATAGAGAAAATCTTTCCACAGCAAGCCCATAATCTCGGCGCTTCCATGGAATCGCTCTACGGACGATCGCGCAAAAACCTTTCAACTTCAACGCGTTGCGGGGCGGCCAAGCCGCCGCCATGGCGGGTGCATTTCAGCGCTGCGGCGGCCGTGGCGAATCGCATCGCTTCCCGCAACCCCTTGCCCTCGGCGAGGCCGAGCGCGAACGCGCCATGGAAGACGTCGCCGGCGCCGAGCGTATCGACCGCTTCGACCGGAAAGGCAGGTGTTTCCTCCAGCGCGCCCGCCTGGTTCAGCCAAATCGCGCCGTGCGGGCCCCTTGTGGCCGCGAGGAAGGCGGGCGTCAGCTCCGCCAGGCGCTTCAAGGCCGCGCTGTCGTCAGCGATGCCGGCCGTCTCCTGCAGCTGGGCGCTGGCGAACAGCAGATGCGAGGCGGCCGTGAGCAGGCCGTCCTGCAGCGCCATCGCGCGGTCGACGCCGACGATAACGGGAATGCCGCGCCGGCGTGCCTCGGCGCAAAGCGAGGTCGCGAACGCCGCGCAGCGGCTTTCGACGAGCACCGCCTGACAATCGGTCAGCAAGGCGTCGGCCTCGGGTAGCCTCACGGTCCACAGCGCGGGATCGCGATAGATGGTGAGCGTCCGCTCGCCGGAGGGCTCGATCATGATCGCCGAGACCGGCGTGGTCAGACCCGGCATGCGCACGATGTGCGTGGTGTCGACGCCCTCCTGCGCCATCTGCGCCAGAATGAAATCGCTCGACCTCTCCCGCGCATCGCCCATGGGACCTGCGAACGCGACTCGGCCGCCGAGTCGCGCCATCGCGATGGCAGCGTTGAGCGCATTGCCACCGCAAACCTCGGCGAGATGGCTGGCGTTCGCCTTGCTGCCGCGTTCGGGCAGGGCCTCGACGCGCAGGATGAGGTCGCGCACCGGCATGCCGATGCAGAGGATGCGCGGCGCGGTGCCGGCCATCGTCGTTCGGCTCAGCTGCTCTTGTCGTGCACCCAGCGGCCGAGCAGATGATGGGCGATGGCGAAGGGGTGCGGACCGGCGAGCCCGTCCGGATGCGTCCGCGTCAACATCTTGGCGGCCTCCTCGCGCGTGAACCAGCGCGCATCCTCGAGCTCGGCGTGATCGACGACGATGTCCTCGCTCACGGCCCGCGCGCTGCAGCCGATCATCAGCGACGACGGATAGGGCCAGGGCTGGGTCATGTAATATTGCACGTCGGTGCAGCGGATCCCGGACTCTTCAAAGATTTCTCGGCGCACCGCGTCCTCGATGGTCTCGGCCGCCTCGACGAAGCCGGCGAGGCACGAATACATCCCTGCCGGAAACTGCTTCTGCCGGCCGAGCAGGCACTTGTCGCCGGACGCCACCAGCATGATCACGACCGGATCGGTGCGCGGAAAATGCTCGGCCTTGCAGGCCGGGCAGTCGCGCTTCCAGCCGCCTTCCTTCATGCTGGTGCGTGCGCCGCAATTGGCGCAATAGCCGTGGCGCTGATGCCAGCCCACCATCGACTTTGCCATCGCGACGGCCGAGAGCTCCTCGGGCGGGATCGCGCCCTGCATCGCCATGCCGCGCAGCTCGGTCACGGTATAATCCTCGCGGCCGACCAGCTTCTCGGCGGCGGCCTGCGACAGGCCCATGCCGAACACGGCCGCACCGTCGCGAAGCCCGAGGAACACCGTGCCGGGATTGGCGCCGCATTTCAGCGCTTCGTCGATTCCGAGCAGCGCGCGTACCTTGTCGCCCTCGCGCTTCACCAGCAGCGAGTCGCGATAGACCACATAGGCGCGCGAGGACGGCTTCTGCTCCAGGGCGAACAGCTTTTCGTCGTCGCGGCGCAGATGCGCGGCGCGGTCGAGGACGTTGGTGACGAAGGCCGGCTGCCCCAGCGGAAACGCGTTGAATGCTGACATTATTGTTCTTTCAACCCAACCAGATCTTGCGGCGAAGCGCGCTGATGAAATTCTGAACCTCCGCGGCGTCATGCGCCAGCGGCGGCATCACGCCCCACACCGGCCGCGGCCAGGCCGCGTCACTGGTGCGGCGCGCGATGATGTGGACGTGCAGCTGCGGCACGAGATTGCCGAGCGCGGCGATGTTGAGCTTGTCGCATTTGGTGATCTCCTTCAGCGCGCGCGAGACGCGGGAGATCTCCGTCATCAGCTGCGCCTGCTGCACCTCGTCGAGATCGATGATCTCGACCGTATCGGCGCGTCGCGGCACCAGCAGCAGCCAGGGATAATGCGCGTCCTTAATGACCAGCACCTTCGACAGCGGCAGGTCGCCGATATCGATAGTGTCCTCTTTCAGGCGGGAGTGCAGCGACCAGGCGGGTTCGGGCATGAAGGCTTCTCTTGATTGATTCTTACCGTCGCAGAGACCACGCCCCCAGACAACATCCGTATGCGCCGTGGTCCTTATGCGCCGCACCCGGTGGGGCAGGCCGAATGAGGGCGAATTCGGCGCTGGAAGTCCCCAAGCGCCGTCGGAACAGCCCCAGACCCCGCTTGCTTTCCGCTCCCTTTGGCCCCAAATAGGGACCGGGAGATTGGCGGTGGACGAGCCACTCGCCAACCGGGTCAGGTCCGGAAGGAAGCAGCCCTAACGAGGTCCGGATCGGGTCGCTCGTCAGTCTCCTACCTGTTTTTCCGAGCGAACCAGCGCCGGCGGCACCAGCCGCCAGCGCGCTCCTTTCCGCAAAAGCCGGCCAAGAGACATTTCATTGCGGATCGACCGATGACCGACGCTGGCGCCCCTCCGAACCCCGATAGCGCCGGCCAGGCCGGCAATGCGCCCTACCGGGTGCTGGCGCGCAAATACCGCCCATCCTCGTTCGACGACCTGATCGGCCAGGAGGCCGTGGTCCGCACCGTCTCCAATGCGTTCGAGACCGGGCGCATTCCGCAGGCCTGGATTCTCACCGGCGTCCGCGGGGTCGGCAAGACCACCACCGCGCGCATTCTCGCCCGTGCCCTCAACTACGAGATGCGGGATGGATCGGTGAAAGGGCCGACCATCCACATGCCGACATTGGGCGTGCATTGCCAGGCGATCATGGAAAGCCGGCACATGGACGTGCTGGAGATGGACGCGGCCTCGCATACCGGCGTCGACGATGTCCGCCAGATCAATGATAGCGTGCGCTATGCCCCCGCCAGCGCCCGCTACAAGGTCTACATCATCGACGAAGTCCACATGCTGTCGACGGCGGCGTTCAACGCCTTCCTGAAGACGCTGGAGGAGCCGCCGGAGCACGCCAAGTTCGTGTTCGCGACGACCGAGATCCGCAAGGTTCCGGTCACCGTGCTGTCGCGCTGCCAGCGCTTCGACCTGCGCCGCGTCGAGGCCGACGTGCTGATGAAGCACCTCGCCAGCATCGCGGCCAAGGAAAACGTCGAGATCGAGCCGGAGGCGCTCGGCATCATCGCGCGCGCCGCGGAGGGCTCGGTGCGCGATTCGCTGTCGCTGCTCGATCAGGCGATCGCGCATGCGGCGGGGCAGGTGAAGGCCGATGCCGTCAGGCAGATGCTGGGCCTTGCCGACCGCACCCGGGTCATCGACCTGTTCGAGTCGCTGGCGCGCGGCGACATCGCGGCTGCCTTCAAGGAGTTCCGCGACCAGTACGATGTCGGCGCCGATCCCATCGTCGTGCTCTCGGACCTCGCCGAGTTCGTCAATTTCGTCACCCGTGTGAAGGTTATCCCGGCGACCGCCGACAACGTCGCCTATGGCGAGACCGAGCGCGTGCGTGCCAAGGAGTTCGCCTCCAAGATCTCGATGCGCGTGCTGTCGCGGATGTGGCAGATGCTGCTCAAGGGCATCGCCGAGGTGCAGGCCGCAACGCGCCCCGCGGCCGCGGCGGAAATGGTTCTGGTGCGCATCGCCTATGTCGCCGACCTGCCGACGCCCGACGAAGCGATCAGGATGCTGGAGCAGAACGGCGGCGGCTCGCCGGTCGTGAACGGCGGAAGTAGCGCGCGCAGCGGCGCGCCCGGCGCGCCGGTTGCCTCCGCAGCGCCGATGTCGGCTGCGCCCGTGCGCATGCCGACAGCCTCGGCTCCAGCGTTTGGCGGTGGCGCCCGGCCGCAGATGGCGGCGCCCGCGCCGGATACGCAAGGGGCGGCGCCCCAGCTGCGCATCGCGAGCTTCACCCAGCTGGTTGCGCTCGCAGGGCAGAAGCGCGACATCATGACCAAGAGCGCGCTCGAAGGCGACATGCGCCTCGTCCGTTTCGAGGAGGGGCGGCTGGAAGTCGCGCTCGAGCCCAACGCTTCCAAGACCATGATCTCGGAACTTGCGAAGAAGTTCGAGCTGTGGACCGGCCGCCGCTGGACCGTGATCGTCTCCAACGAGCAGGGCCAGCCGACTTTGCGTTCGGTGAACCAGGCGGCCAAGCAGGAGCATGCCCGTACCGCGGAAGCCGATCCGCGCGTGCAGGAGGTGCTGTCGCGTTTCCCCGGCGCCAAGGTCGTCGAGGTCCGCAGGCTTGCTCCCGAGACCCCGGAAACCGATATTAACGCCGACTATGGCAGCGACGATCCGCCCGACGGTTCCGACGGCGACGATCTCTGAACCATTCTTTCCAAGGACACGCACCCATGGCTGATTTTCTCGGCATGATGAAACAGGCGGCGCAGCTGCAATCCAAGATGCAGGAGATGCAGGACCAGCTCGCCAACGTCGAGGTCGAAGGCATTTCCGGCGGCGGTCTCGTCGCCGTGCGCATGACCGCGAAGATGGACGTCAAGGGCATCAAGATCGATCCTTCGCTGATGAAGGCCGAAGAGCGCGAGGTGCTGGAAGACCTGCTCGTCACCGCCCTCGCTGATGCGCGCCGCAAGGCCGAGACCGCCATGCAGGAGAAGATGCAGGCCCTCACCGGCGGGCTCGGCCTGCCGCCGGGGCTGTTCGGCCAATAAAATGGGCGCTGTTGCAGGTCCCGAGATTGAGCGGCTGGTCCAGCTGCTCGCGCGGCTGCCGGGCCTCGGTCCGCGCTCGGCGCGGCGCGCGGCGCTGCATCTGATCAAGAAGCGTGAAGCACTGATGATGCCGTTGTCGAGCGCCTTGCAGGTGGCGCTGGACAAGGTCCAGGTCTGCAAGACCTGCGGCAACATCGACACGCAAAATCCTTGCACCGTCTGCACCGATCCGAAGCGCGATCCGGCGATCATCGTCGTCGTCGCCGACGTCGCCGACCTCTGGGCGCTGGAGCGGGCCAATGCGACCCAGGGGCGCTATCATGTGCTCGGCGCGACATTGTCGCCGCTCGACGGCGTCGGCCCGCAGGACCTCACCATCGACGCGCTGGTGGCGCGCGCTCATGATTCGCAGGTGCACGAGATCATCCTGGCGCTGAATGCGACGGTGGACGGCCAGACCACGGCGCATTACATCACCGACCTGCTTCAGGACGCCAATGTGAAGGTGACGCGGCTCGCCCATGGGGTTCCCGTCGGCGGCGAGCTTGATTATCTCGATGAAGGTACGCTATCGGCTGCGATGCGGCAGCGCACCCTGTTCTAGCCATCCAGACTTCACGGAACGGACGACATGACGAAACTTTTCGCCACACGCTTCGCTTTGGTCGCGACGATGCTGATGCTGGTGACCCCGGCCATCTCCGCGCAGCAGCGTGACGAGGCGCCGCCGCCGTCCAAGCCCGGCAAGCCGATCAACACTGGCGACGTGCTCTCCGGCGAGCTGAACGCGATGAAGGTGCGCGACGCCAAGAACGGCAAGCGCGTCGCGACCTACCAGATCACGTCCGAGCCGCGCCGCCTGCCGCCGCCGAACGGGCTGTGCAATCTCGAAACCGGCCCCGAGACGTTCCAGCTCGTCACCTCCAGCGAGGCGCAGGCCGCGCAGCTGAAATCCTTCGTCGGCAAGGAGATCTCCGTGAAGGTGGACGAGGTCGCCTGCGCCAGCGATCCCGGCCAAATGAGCGAGGCCGTGATCACGAAGTGGAGCCTGATCAAGAAGCAGTAGGGAGCTCCACTCCCTCGGTCGTCATTGCGAGGAGCCCTTGCGACGAAGCAATCCAGACTGCCTCAGCGGTGACAGTCTGGATTGCTTCGCTTCGCTCGCAATGACGAAAGAGAGAGGTGAGTCCTACACCCGCACCGGCCCCAGCGCCTCGAAATGCCCGCGCCTCTGCAAATACGCCAGCAGCATCAGGCTCGGGATGGCGACGAGGACGGAGATCGCGAAGAACATCGGCCAGCCCGTCGCTTTCGCCAGATAGCCTGCGCCCGACGACAAATAGGTCCGTCCTACTGCGGCGAGCGCCGTCAGCAGTGCATATTGGGTCGCCGTGTGCAGCGGGTTCTGGCACAGCGCCGAGAGATAGGCGACGAAGATCACGGTGCCGATGGCGTTGCAGAAATTGTCGGAGGTGATCGCGAGGGTCAGCGCCCATTCGTTGACGCCGACCAGCGCCAGCCACGAGAACGACAAATTGGACATCGCCTGCACGATGCCGCCGATCCACAGGCTGGTCGCGAGCGAATAGCGCCGGGCCACAAAGCCGCCGGCAAAGCCGCCGGCGAGGGTCGCGACGATGCCGACGCCCTTGACGATCACGGCATAGTCGTTCCGCGTGAAGCCGATATCGATGACGAACGGCACGGTCATGTTGCCGGAAAACGCGTCGGTGAATTTGAACAGCACGACAAAGGCGAGCACGACCCATGCTTCCTTGCGTCGCAGGAATTCCGAGAACGCGCCCAGCGCCGCATGGAACACCCGCGTGAGCGCGCCCTCGTCCTGCGTGGCGGCCTCTGCGCGCGCGGATTGTGCGGGCTCGGTGGCGGCGAGCGCAGTCACCGTGCCGATCAGCACCAGAGCCGCCATCACTACATAGCCCCACATCCAGGCGGCGCCACGAGGAACGATCGCCTCGAAGCCGGTGACGATGAACAGGGCGCCTGCGGTCGATACCAACATGCCGATGCGATACGCGGCGACATAGGCGGCCATGCCGGCGGCCTGCTCGCTTTCGGGCAGGCTCTCGACGCGGAAAGCATCGACCACAATGTCCTGCGTCGAGGACATCGTCGCGACCAGCAGCGCGCCAAGCGCAACCAGTAGCGGCGAACGTGCCGGATCGGTCAGCGCCAACAGCAGAATCGCGCCGATCAGCAGCAGTTGCGAAAACACCAGCCACCCGCGGCGACGTCCAAAGGACTGCGTGAACAACGGCACATGCAGCGCATCCACCAGCGGCGCCCACAGGAATTTGAGCGTGTATGGTGTTCCAACCAGTGCAAACAGCCCGATCGTTCCAAGATCGACCCCGGCTTCGGCCATCCACACCAGCAGCGTCGATCCCGACAGCGCCAGCGGCAGCCCCGAGGAGAAGCCGAGAAACAGCACGATCAGCACCCGCGGCTGCAGGTAAACGGCAAGGCTGTCGCGCCAGGAGGGCGAGGCGGCGGAAGTCGCGGCGGGGGAGGTCGCGTCGGGTGCGGTCATGGAGGGGGTGTTAGCAGATTCTGGGGGAAATGACTCTTGCGAGCTCAGTGGGGCGGATGCTCTCTCCACCCTCTCGGTGTCATCGTCCGCGAAGGCGGACGATCCAGTATTCCGCGGCGTCTCGGTTCAATCACAACTGCTGCGGCGTACTAGATACCCCGCCTTCGCGGGGTATGACCGCCTTACGGTGGTCCGGCTATGCCAGGATAGAGATCATCCCAGTTTGGGTTATGCTGCTCGATCAAGCGGACCTTCCAGGCCCTGTTCCACTTCTTCAGCCGCTTCTCCCGCCTGATCGCGTTCTCGGGATCATCGAATTGCTCGAAGTAGACCAGCCGAACGACATCATACTTTTCGGTGAAGCTTTCGATGACCTTCAACTTGTGCTGCGCCACTCGGCGGACGAGATCGTTCGTCACGCCGATATAGAGCGTGCCGCCAATTCGGCTGGCGAGAATGTAGACGTAGTAAAGGCGTGCACCCATGTGACCATCTCACCGCCCTTATCGTCCGCGCGCAATTGCGCAGGGGGGCGGACGATCCAGTAACCACCAGCGTCTCGGTTCGATCACAACCGCCGCGGCGTACGGGATGCCCCGCCTTCGCGGGGCATGACAGTGTGCCCCAATCTCACTCCCCCGCCTGGAGCTTGCGCGGAAACAGCTCTGCCGCTCCCGTCGCCACCAGGCGCGGTGCCTCCGGCGCATCGCTCTTGCTGAAATCGAGCTCCTCGATTCGCCCTGCGCGCTTCTCGATCTTGTCGGCGGAGATCAGCACCTGGCGGACGTCCTCGTTCACGTCGGCAAAATGCTTTTGCAGCTTGAGCACGCGGTCGCGCAGTCGCCCCAAATCGTCGCCGAGCTTGATCACCTCCGTGCGGATCTGGTCGGCGGCATCGCGCATGCGCGCGTCCTTCATGATCTGCTGCATCACTTGGATCGCGAGCATCAACAGCGAGGGAGACACCAGCACGACGCGGGCGCGATAGGCTTTCTGGATCACGTCGTCGAAGCCGTCGTGGATCTCGGCGTAGACCGATTCCGACGGCACGAACATCAGCGCCATTTCCTGGGTCTCGCCGGCGACGAGATATTTTTCGGCGATGTCGCTGACATGCTTCATCACGTCGCTGCGCAGCCGCTGCGTGGCGACGCGTCGCTCCTCGTCGGTGCGGGCATCGTGCAGCGCCGTCATCGCCTCCAGCGGAAACTTCGCGTCGATGCAGAGCGGGCGCTGGTCGGGCAGGAACACGACGCAGTCCGGCCGTTTTCCGGTCGAGAGCGTGAACTGGAACTCGTAGGAGCCCTTGGGCAGACCGTCCTGGACGATCGCCTCCATGCGCGCCTGGCCGAAGGCGCCGCGCGACTGCTTGTTGGCGAGCACGTCGCGCAGAGTGGTCACCTGCGTGGTGAGGTCGGTGAGGTTCTTGTGCGCGTTGTCGATGATGCCGAGCCGTTCATGCAGCGCGCGCAGGCTCTCCATGGTGTTGCGGGTCGAATGTTCCATGGACTGGCCGACCCGATGCGTCACCGAATCAAGCCGCTCGTTGACCGCCCGCGCCATCTCGGCCTGGCGTCCCGCGAGCGCCTGGGTCATGGCGTCAACCCGCCCCGAGGCCTCGCTCTGGGCGCGCAGCACCTGGGCGAGGCGCTCCTCGAGCTCGTCGGCCCGGATCGCGTTCGCCATGGCGAGTTCCGCGCCACGCCGCCCCGAGCGCGCGATCACGACCGCAATCACAACCAGCAGGATGAGGACGAGCGCACCGAAGCCGATCAGCGCATCGACGATGCGCACCGGCCAGTCGCCCAGCATGACAATGATCTCGTTCATGCCGCCTTGTAGCCGATTCGCTGCACTCTCGCGAACGAAGAGGGAACATTCTGGGTTAACCGGCCCTTAATTTTCATGGTTAATGAAAGGTGAAGTTTTATGGTTAGCGAGGGGTTAACGGGTTCCGGGCCGCATTGACCGCATCCGGCGCGCGGCTTAAATCGCGGCCATGGCCCTCAGAGAAATCATCATCCTGCCCGACAAGCAGCTGCGCCTGGTCTCCAAGCCGATCGAGAAGGTCACGGCGGAGATCCGCAAGCTTGCCGACGACATGTTCGAGACCATGTACGACGCGCCCGGCATTGGGCTCGCGGCGATCCAGGTCGCGCAGCCGCTGCGCCTGATCACCATGGACCTCGCCAAGCGCGACGGGAACGGCGAGACCAAGCACGCGCCGCGCGTCTTCATCAATCCTGAGATTATCGCCTCGTCCGAGGAATTGTCGGTCTACGAGGAAGGCTGCCTCTCGATCCCCGAATATTACGAGGAGGTCGAACGGCCCGCGAAGGTGCGCGTGCGCTTCACCGATCTCGACGGCAAGGTGCATGAGGAGGATGCCGAGGGCCTCTACGCCACCTGCATCCAGCACGAGATCGACCATCTCAACGGTGTCCTGTTCGTCGACTATCTGTCGAAGCTCAAGCGCGACCGCGTCATGAAGAAGTTCGAGAAAGCCGCCAAGCGCGCGGCGGAGTAGGCTGGGCTCGGCTCTCTCTCCTCGTCATGGCCGGGCTTGACCCGGCCATCCACGCCTTGCTTGCTTTGTCGCCAAGACCGTGGATGCCCGGGACACGCCCGGGCATGACGGAGAACCAGAACTCTCACCGAACGCAGCTACATGCCCCTCCGCCTCATCTTCATGGGCACGCCCGATTTCTCTGTGCCAACGCTGCTCGAGCTGATCGCTCATGGCCACGAGATCGCGGCGGTCTACACCCGCGCGCCGAAGCCGGGTGGACGGCGCGGCCTGCAATTGCAGCCGACGCCGGTCGAGGAAGCCGCGCGAAAGCTGGGTATCCCCGTGCTGACGCCGAAGACGTTGAAGACCGAGCAGGCGCTGGCGGAGTTCCGCGCGTTTGATGCGGATGCGGCCGTCGTCGTCGCCTACGGCATGATCCTGCCGAAGGCGATCCTCGATGCGCCAAAACTCGGCTGCTACAATCTGCATGCCTCGCTGTTGCCGCGCTGGCGCGGCGCCGCGCCGATCAACCGCGCCATCATGGCTGATGATGCCGAGAGCGGCGTGATGGTGATGAAGATGGATGTCGGCTTAGATACCGGCGACGTCGCCATGGCCGAGCGCATCGCGATCACCGACAACATGACCGCGCTCGACCTGCACGATCGCCTGTCCCGGTTGGGGGCCGACCTGATGGTGCGCGCGATGGCCGCGCTCGAACGCGGCGGGCTCCAGCTCAAGGCGCAGAGCGAGGACGGGGTCACCTATGCCGCCAAGATCGAGAAGGCCGAGGCGCGGATCGACTGGACCAGGTCCGCGCGCGCGGTGCTGCGCCACGTCCATGGCCTCTCGCCCTTCCCCGGCGCCTGGAGCGAGCTTGACGATGCGCGCGTCAAAATCCTGCGTTGCGAATTGGCGCAAGGCTCCGGCGCGCCTGGCGAGGTGCTCGACGATCAGCTTACCGTCGCCTGCGGCGACGGCGCCATCCGCATCATCGAGCTGCAGCGCGAGGGCAAGGCCCGCATGCAGGCCGCGGACTTCCTGCGCGGCGTGCCGTTAAAGGCGGGATCCAAATTCACCTGACACTGTCATACCCCGCGAAGGCGGGGTATCCAGTACGCCGAGGCTTCTCGGTCAATCGGATAAGCTGCGGAGTGCTGGATTGCCCGCCTTCGCGGGCAATGACGACGAAACTGGACACGATGCCCCGCTACAAGCTCACCATCGAATATGACGGCGCGCCGTTTTTCGGCTGGCAGGTGCAGGACACGCTGCCGTCGGTGCAGGGCGCGCTCGAGGCGGCCGTGAAGGCGATGACCGGGGCGGATCTGCGCGTGCACGGTGCCGGCCGCACCGATGCCGGCGTGCATGCGCGCGGCCAGGTCGCGCATGTCGACGTCGACAAGCAGTTTCCGCCGGGCCGTTTTCGCGACGGGCTCAACGCGCATCTGCGCCCGCATCCGATCGCGGTGCTCGAGGCCGAGATCGTGCCCGACGATTTCGAGGCGCGCTTCTCGGCGGTTAAGCGCCACTACCGCTATCGCATCGTCAACACCCGCGCCAATCTCGCGCTCGATGTCGGCCACGCCTGGCGCGTGCCGCGCAAGCTCGACACTGAGGCGATGCATGCGGCGGCGCAGCGCCTGCTCGGCAAGCACGATTTCACCACGTTCCGCGACACCGAGTGCCAGGCCAAGTCGCCGGAGAAGACGCTCGACCAGCTCGACGTGATCCGCGATGGTCGCGAGATCAACGTCATCACCTCGGCACGCTCGTTCCTGCACAGCCAGGTGCGCTCGATGGTGGGATCCCTGGTCTGGGTCGGCGAGGGCCGCTGGACCGCCGACGATCTCTCCGCCGCGCTCAAAGCCCGCAACCGCGCCGCCTGCGGCATCGTCGCCCCGCCCGAGGGCCTGTATTTGATGAAGGTGGATTATTAGGCGAGCGGCGCAGAGAGCGGGCATGCTCTCGCCAAACCTCGGTGTCATGCCCCGGCTTGACCGGGGCATCCAGTACGCCGCGGCCTCTCGGCTCAATCACTGCCGTCTCTGGAATACTGGATCGCCCGGTCAAGCCGGGCGATGACGGTCGTGTTTGTGGAGGCAACAGTGCCTCAAGCAAAATACCGCGCCAAGATCCCGCGATACACCTTCGTCAACCTCTCCAAATCCGCCACCGGCACGCGTTCGTCGACCTGGTGCATGGTCTGCCCGACCAGACCGAACTCGATCACGGGGCAATAGAAGGAAATAAACCGCGCATCCGACGTGCCGCCTGAGGTCGACAGCTCGGGCTTGCGCCCCGTCACCTCCTCGATCGCGGAGACCGCGAGATCGGTGAACGGCCCCGGCTTGGTCACGAACACGTTCGAGTTGGAGGGCTCCCACACGATGCGGGCCTTGATGCGGTTGCCGCAGGCTTTGGCGAGACGCGTCTCGACCAATTCACGCAAGCTCGCCTGGGTGTGGTTGTCGTTGTAGCGGATGTTGAATCTTGCGCGGGCCTCGCCGGGGATGACGTTGAAGGCCTTGTTGCCGACGTCGACCGAGACGAATTCGAGATTGGACGCCTGGAATTGCGCGCTGCCATGGTCGAGCGGCTCGTCGGAGATCGCGACGATCAGCCGCGAGATGTCCGGCACCGGATTGGAGGCGCGGTGCGGATAGGCGACGTGGCCCTGCACGCCGTCGACGACGAGCGTGCCGGATTGCGAGCCGCGCCGGCCGATCTTGATGGTGTCGCCGAGCGTCTCGACGTTGGAAGGCTCGCCGAGCACGCAGTGGTCGAATTTCTCGCCGCGCTCGGCGGCCCATTTGAGCAATTTGATGGTGCCGTTGATCGAGACGTCTTCCTCGTCGCCGGTGATCAGGAACGAGATCGAGCCCTTACCGTCGCTGCGCGGCTTGCCGCCGTTGGCGGCGAGATGCTCCAGCACCGCCGCGACCGAGCAGGCGATGCCGCCCTTCATATCGACCGCGCCGCGGCCATGCAGCACGCCCTCTTTCACCTCTCCGGAGAACGCCCCGACGCTCCAGGCGCTCTCGTCGCCGGGCGGCACCACATCGGTGTGGCCGGCAAAGGTGATGTGCGGACTTTCCGTGCCGATCCGCGCATAGAGATTGTCGACGTCGGCGGTACCAGGCTCGCTGAAGGTCACGCGGTGACAGGTGAAACCGGCAGCGCCCAGGATTTTTTCGAGCACCCCGAGCGCGCCGGCATCGGCCGGAGTGACTGAAGGGCAACGGATCAGGTCGCGGGCAATGGAGAGAGCATCGGTCATGCGCCTCGCTTAACATGCATGCCGCCGGGTGGGCTAGCATGGAGCGGGACAATTTCGATCTCGCGGCCCTGGTCCCAGCGTCTCGCAGGCGGGGTCAGCGAGGAGTCGTTCTGGGCCAACGGATCCGGACCGAACCGATTGGGCCCCCGGGTGCCGCGCAGGAAGCCGGTCTCGACGAAGCCGGCTAGGGGTAGGACGAAACAGGCCAGCGCGATGGGCGCTATCCAGTAACTGTCTGGAAGTCGCTCTTCGAACTGCTTGAACAGACCAGGCATCACGAAGTAGGCGAGCAGCCACCAGGCGGACTTGTCGCGGTCGTGGAGACGCTTGACGAAGGTCGCGGCGAACACCCACGTGAACAGTGGCGTGCCGATCAGCTTGGTCAGGACCAGCGGGAGATCGGCGCGCGACAGCGCGCGATAAGTGTCTGGGTCGAGCACCTTGAAGATGTCGCTGATTGAAATGGCGAACGAGCCGGCGCCGAACGCGACCGCGATTGCCGCCATGAAGATCATCCAGCAGAGGATGATCAGCCCGGCCAGCCAGAATTTGGCGCGGCCAATGCGCCCGTCGAAGCGGAAAAGGTACCAAGTCCAATCCATGCGAGTGGCTCCGGGCGGAACGGAGCCGCCCGGACATTGGTCGCCATGGAGAGTGGGTGGGTTCGATCCTAGCAGCGAATGGTGAATGGCGAATGGGGAAGAGGGTCCGCGCCCTATTCGCCACTGGCTACTCGCTACTCGCCTGGCATCAATCCCGCAGCAGCTCGTTGATGCTGGTCTTGGAGCGCGTGCGCTCGTCGACGCGCTTGACGATGACGGCGCAGGCGGTGCTCGGGCCGATCTGGCCGTTCTTCATCGGCTTGCCGGGCAGAGCGCCGGGCACCACCACCGAATATTCCGGCACTTCGCCCATGAAGACCTCGCCGGTCTCGCGGTCGACGATCTTGGTCGAGGCTCCCAGGAACACGCCCATCGCCAGCACCGCGCCCTTGCGCACGATCACGCCTTCGGCGACTTCCGAGCGCGCGCCGATGAAGCAATCGTCCTCGATGATGACAGGCTCGGCCTGCAGCGGCTCGAGCACGCCGCCGATGCCGGCGCCGCCGGAAATGTGCACGCGCTTGCCGATCTGCGCACAGGAGCCGACGGTGGCCCAGGTGTCGACCATCGTGCTCTCATCGACATAGGCGCCGAGATTGACGAAGGACGGCATCAAGACGACGTTCTTGGCAATGAAGGCCGAGCGGCGCACCACCGCGCCCGGCACCGCGCGAAAACCGGCATCGCGAAAGCGGTTCGGGCCCCAGCCTTCGAACTTCGAGGGCACCTTGTCCCACCAGCTCGCCTTGCCGGGGCCGCCGCCAATGACGTCCATGTCGTTGAGGCGGAACGACAGCAGCACGGCCTTCTTCAGCCATTGATTGACCTTCCACTTGCCGTCGCTGCCGCGCTCGGCAACGCGGGCCTCGCCCTTGTCCAGGGTCTCCAGCGCCTGGTCCACGGCCTCGCGCACCTCGCCCTTGGTCGAGGTCGAGATGCCGTCCCGCGCGTCGAAGGCGCTGTTGATGGTGGATTCGAGGGCTGCAAGAGACATCGGGATTTCCTCTGGGAAGCGCGTGGTTTCGCGAGAATTGGAGCGCTTTTTCGGGATTTGCAGGGGTGGAGTCAAGGCAAACTCCACTATCGTCCCGGGGCGCGCGAAGCGCGAGCCCGGGACCCATAACCACAGGCGGTCATTTGGCGAGGACTCGGAGTTATCGATCTCGCGCCACAACCACTCCCTGTGGTTATGGATCCCGGGCTCGCTTCGCGCCCCGGGATGACTTCGGTCATTGGGGCGACAGCCCCGCCAAAAACCCCGCCAGATCATCCGTGACGTGGTCGACATGGGCGGCGTCGCGGCCTTCCAGCTCCCAGTCCTCGCGCACCACCTCCTTGGTGCCGTCAGGCACCACCAGCACGGTGGTCATGCCGAGCTGGTGCGGGACAGTGAGGTTGCGGGCGAGGTCCTCGAACATGGCGGCGCGGGTCGGATCGACCGCATGCTGGCCGAGGAACTTGCGGTAGGTCTGCTCCGCCGGTTTCGGTTCGAACTCGGCGGCGATGATGTCGAACACGCCGTCGAAATGGCCGGCGAAGCCGAGCCGCGCCAGCACGGCATCGACATGGTCGACCGAGCCGTTGGTGAGGATCAGCTTGCGGCCCGGCAGCTTTGCGATGGCCGCACCGAGCGCCGGATTCGGCTCCAGCGGCGAGTGGTCGATCTTGTGGACATAGGCGAGGTAGTCGTCGGCGGAGACGCCGTGCAGGGTCATCATGCCGCGCATCGTGGTGCCGAAGCGGTGATAATAATCTTTCTGGATCGCCCGCGCTTCCTCCGGGCCGACATTCAGCCAGTTGCAGACGAACTCCCCGATCCGCGCATCGACCTGCTGCCACAGATTGACGTGATGCGGATAGAGCGTGTTGTCGAGGTCGAACACCCAGGTGTCGACATGGCTGAAGCTGCGGGGTGGGCTCATCACAAGTCTCTCGCTCACGGTACGGCAAAGCGCAGCGTCTTGCCGCCGGTCGACATGTCTACCGCGCTGAAGCCCGTTGCCGCAAAGCCGCGCGCGCCGCAATCGGTCTGCTCGCTGGTCTCGAACTTGGTCTCGCGTGTGCAGAGCTGCCTGTCGCCGCCCCAATTCAGCGGCTTGTCCTTCAGCTTGACGATTCGGTTGTCGGCGTCGACCGCTTCCGCGAAGCTGAAGATCTGCTTCGGCTGGCCGGTCACATCGGGGTGCAGGCAGGTCTTGGGATCGATGCGATACCAGCCGCGGCTGGTCACGGCCTTGCCGTCGTCGGTCGCGATCGCCGCCATCACCTTGTGCGGCGTGTCGTTGCACCAGGTGAGGCCAGTCGCGGACGGCGTCTGCACCGCATCTACCATGGTCTTGAAGAAGTTCTGCGAGCCTACGATGTCGGACGACAAGCCCCGGCTCTTCAGGAATGCGGCCAGCGCGCTCTGCGTCTTCGGCCCATCGACGCCGTCGATCGGCGCGGCGTCGTAGCCTGCGATCACCAGGAGCCGCTGGATGCCGGCGAGGCGCGCCTGCTCGTCGTCATATTCGGAATCCTCGGCGAGATAAGCGACGAGGTTGCCGTCCGGGCTTTGCGTCGGCGTCACCTGCGTGAAGGGAACCTGCGTCTGGCCGCTGCGGCACTGCCGCGCCGCCGCGATGACGAAATTGTCCTGCGCGACGCACAGCATGTCGTTGCCGCTTTGCGGGATCGGGGACGCGCCGTAGACGCCGAGCGCGCGCGCGTTGAGCAGGATGCGGTCCGCGGTCAGCGTGCCCTGCACCACCACGCGGCAGGCCGCGGGATCGATCCTGAACCAGCCGCGCGTCGCGGTGGCCGCCTTGTCGTCGATGCCGATCGCGGCCTCGACCACATAGGACATGCGGTTGCAGATCTTGAGGTCGGCGATCGCTGGCGCGGAGGAGAAGAAGAAGGAGACAGCGGCCGCCGGCAGCGACATCAGGAAGCGGGTGAGGCGGGAGCGGCGGTGTTTCGACTTTCTCCGGTCGTCATGGCCGGGCTTGTCCCGGCCATCCACGTCTCGCTTCGGCAAAGAAAGAACGTGGATGCCCGGGACAAGCCCGGGCATGACGCCCTCTCTTCTTCGCTGCTCGTCTCTCACTTGTGGATCAGCGTGCCCGTGCCCTGGTTGGTGAAGAGCTCGAGCAGCACCGCGTGCTGCATCTTGCCGTCGATGATGACGACGCCCTCGACGCCCTGCTCCAGCGCGTAGATGCAGGTCTCGACCTTCGGGATCATGCCGCCGGAGATGGTGCCGTCGGCGATCAGTTTTCGCGCGTCCTTCACCGAGAGCTGCGGGATCAGCTTCTTCGACTTGTCGAGCACGCCGGGCACGTCGGTGAGCAGCAGCAGGCGCTTGGCTTTCAGCGCGCCGGCGACGGCCCCTGCAAAGGTGTCGGCGTTGATGTTCAGCGTCTGGCCTTCCTTGGAGGTCGCGAGCGGCGCCAGCACCGGGATCAGCTCGTAGCCGATCAGCTGGTTGAGCAAAGTGAGGTCGACCTTTTCAGGATCGCCGACGAAGCCGAGGTCGACCGCCTTCTCGATGTGCGAGTCCGGATCGACGATGGTGCGCGTCGTCTTGGTCGCCTTCACCATGTTGCCGTCCTTGCCGGACAGGCCCACCGCCTTGCCGCCGGCCTCGTTGATGTAGCCGACGATCTGCTTGTTGACGGAGCCGGCGAGCACCATCTCGACGATCTCGATGGTCGCGGCATCGGTGATGCGCAGGCCCGCGGCGAATTCCGAGACGATCCCAAGACGCTTGAGCATGGTCGCGATCTGCGGCCCGCCGCCATGCACCACCACCGGATTGATCGCGGTCTGCTCCAAGAGCACGATGTCGCGGGCAAAGTTCTTCGCGGTCTCCTCGTCGCCCATGGCATGGCCGCCGTATTTGATGACGATGGTTTCCTCGTCATATTGCTGCATGTGCGGCAGCGCTTCGGACAGGATGCGGGCCTGGTCGAGCGGAGAGATGTCGGTCATGTCGCGGTCTCGCTGGCGGATCGAATGGTGCGCGTTCTATCCGATTGGCGGGGACAGCGCAAAGCAGTCTTGGTGCCCCGGACGCAGCGCAACGCTCCTTAAGCGGTGCGCTGCAGAGCCGGGGCCCATGTCGCTTCTGGGTCCCGGCTCTGCGGAGCGTCACTGCGTGCCGCACCGCGTCCGGGACACGATAGCATCACCTTTTCGCCGCCACCGCCGCCACGCTTACCGCCAGCCAGCTCGCAATCATCACCATCCCGCCCGTCGGCGCCGCCATCGGAAACAGCGCGTGCCCGGCATATTGCCGCAAGGTGAGGTCGCCTGCGAACAGCGCGGCACCGATCGCGAAGCCGAACGCCGCCATGAGTCCAATTCCGTCGTGCAGAAGGCCGCGCGCGAGCAAGGCGATGGTCGCGAGCATGGCACTTGCATGAAACAGCAGCATGGCGCTGGCGGAGGCAAGACGGCTCGCGTCCGCGCCATGGGCGGACGCGGCGGCCAGCGCGACGCCGGCCGCACCCATCAAGCCGGCAAGCCCGATCAGCAGGCGCTGCGTCAGCATCACGAGGCCCGCTCTTCCAGCAGCTTCGCCATCGCGGCGCGAAGCTCGGCCATGCCGGTCGCGCTGCGCGACGAGGTCGCGAGCACGTTCGGGAACGCCGCCGGATGCTTGGCGAGCGCGGCCTCAGTCTCGGCGATGCGCGCTTGCAGCTCGGCGGCCTTCACCTGGTCGGCCTTGGTCAGCACGATCTGATAGCTGACGGCGGAGCGGTCGAGCGTCTTTAGCACCTCGAGGTCGACATCCTTGATCCCGTGCCGCGCATCGATCAGCACGTAGACGCGCGCGAGACTGGCGCGTCCCAGCAGGAATCTGTGGATTAGCTCGGTCCAGGACGCGACCTGGCTCTTCGGCGCCTTGGCATAGCCGTAGCCGGGCATGTCGACGAGGCGCAGGTCGTTCTTGCCGGGGACCTCGAAGAAGATCAGCTCCTGGGTGCGGCCCGGCGTATGCGAGGTGCGCGCCAGCGC
The DNA here is from genome assembly GCF_044909005.1 of Bradyrhizobium sp. USDA 223. Classification (NCBI taxonomy): domain Bacteria; kingdom Pseudomonadati; phylum Pseudomonadota; class Alphaproteobacteria; order Hyphomicrobiales; family Nitrobacteraceae; genus Bradyrhizobium; species Bradyrhizobium sp. USDA 223. The sequence goes on along the minus strand of NZ_JBIYDR010000001.1, from coordinate 5,921,771 downwards.
GTTGCGTCCCGTGAGCGCGTTGATCAGGCTCGACTTGCCGACGTTGGAGCGCCCGGCAAAGGCGATCTCCAGCCCCGCCATCGGCGGCAGCGTTTCGATCGAAGGCGAGGCCCAGATGAACTGCCAGTCGCGGGCGAACAGCTTTCGCCCGGCCTCGATCAGCTTGTCGTCTGACTTGTCGGTCATCTGAAAGTCTATCCTCGCGTCATGGCCGGGCTTGTCCCGGCCATCCACGTCTTCACGGAGCAAGCTTCCAAAACGTGGATGCCCGGGACAAGCCCGGGCATGACGACGTGGAGGCAGCTCAGTTCGCAATGACGCTTACGTCGCCTCAGTCGTCACTTTTTTTTTGAACGAGTTCCGAATGTTGTCGAACAGCTCCACCTTCACGCCGTTGCGGCGCATGATGTAGCCCTGCTGGATCACCGAGAGCAGGTTGTTCCAGGCCCAGTAGATAACAAGGCCCGCCGGGAATCCCGCCAGCATGAAGGTGAAGATCAGCGGCATCCAGTTGAAGATGATCTGCTGGGTCGGATCCGGCGGCGTCGGATTCAGCTTCATCTGGATCCACATCGTGATGCCCATGATGATCGGCCAGATGCCGAGCGCGAGGTAATAGCCGAACACCGGAATCGTGGTCGGATCGAACGGGATCAGCCCGAACAGGTTGAACAGATTGGTCGGATCCGGCGCCGAGAGGTCCTTGATCCAGCCGAAGAACGGCGCGTGCCGCATCTCGATGGTGACGAACAGCACCTTGTAGAGCGCGAAGAATACCGGGATCTGGATCAGCACGGGAAGACAGCCGGCGACCGGATTGATCTTCTCCTTGCGGTAGATCTCCATCATCTCCTGCTGCTGCTTCACCTTGTCGTCGGGATAGCGCTCCTTCAGCGCCAGCAGCTGCGGCTGGATCGACTTCATCTTCGCCATTGAGGCGTAGGATTTGTTCGCCAGCGGGAAGAACAACAGCTTCACGATCACCGTCACCAGCAGGATCGAGACGCCGAAATTGCCGAAGAAGCGGAAGAAGAAGTCGAGGCCGAGGAACATCGGCTTGGTGAGGAAGTAGAACCAGCCCCAGTCGATCAGCAGGTCGAACTGGTTGAGGCCGAGCGCCTTGTTGTAGCCGCCGAGGCCTGCGAGCGGGAAGTTGATGCCGACCACGCCGGCTTCCTTGGCGCCTGCGAACAGCCGCGCGTTGGCCGTCGCGGTGCCGCCGATCGCGACGGTGACGGGGTCGAGCAGATAGTCGGTCTGGTAGGTATGGACCTTACCGACCGGGTTCGACGAGAAACGTGCCTGGAGCTGGGCGTTGGTATCCGGCAGCAGCGCGGAGGCCCAGTATTTGTCGGTGATGCCGAGCCAGCCATTGGTGGCCTTGAAGTTCACCTGCTTGGCTTCGTCGATCTTGCTGTAGGCATATTCCTGCAGCCTGTGTTCGCCCAGATAGCCGATCAGGCCCTCATGCAGGATATAGTAGCCGGAGACATGCGGCGCGCCGTGGCGCGAGATCAGCGCGAACGGATAGAGCGTGACGGGCGCGTTGCCGACATTGCTCACCTCGTCCTTGATGGTGAAGAGATAATGATCGTCGACGGCGATGGTGCGGCGGAAGGTCAGGCCGTCGCCATTGTCCCATTTCAGCACCACGGGCGTCGACGGCGTCAGGCTGCCGCTGCCCTCCTGCTGCCAGACGGTCTGGGCATCCGGCATCTTTGCCGTCACGCCCGTCGCCGCGACCCAGCCGAACTCGGCGTAATAGGGCTCCGCCGTGCCCGACGGCGAATAGAGGACGATCGGGGGCGATTTCGGATCGACCGTCTCGCGATATTGCACCAGCGCGATGTCGTCGATGCGGCCGCCCTTCAGCGAGATGCTGCCGGCGATCCGCGGCGTCTCGATCTTGACGCGCGGGCTCGCTGCAATGGCAGTCTCGCGCGAAACGACCGCTTGGGGCGGGCTCGCGGCCGGCGTCGACGGCTGGGCCGCGCCGGGCTGCGGCGCGCTGCCCGGCGTCGGGGACGCGCCCGGCTGCGGCGTGCTGCCCTTCTGGAGCTCGGACTGCGCCTGCTGCTGGGCGCGCTGCTTCTCCATCTGCGGCACGTTGTAGAAATACTGCCAGGCGATCAGCACCAGGCCGGACAGAATGACGGCGAGGATGGTATTGCGATTGTCGGTCATCTCGATTGTCTCGTCATCAATCCGGTTTGCGGCTGGTCGCTGCGGCGTGACCCGGCCTGTGGCCGCGCGCTTTGGCCGTATGCCGCGCGGGCTTCGTGAACGCTATGCGCAGATCGTCGAGCATGGTGGCGAAGTCGCGCGAGAGCGCGTCCTTTCGTCCGACCAGGACATAATCATGGTGGGGCTGCATCGATGTCGGATCGAGCCGCTTCACCAGTTCGCGCAACCGGCGCCGGATGCGATTGCGCTCGGGGGCGTTGCCGTTCTTCTTGGTGACGGTGAAGCCGATCCTGACAGGGCCGGAATCATCGCGGCGGCGGCTTTGCAGGACGAACGCGGGACTATTCACCCGCGCGCCATTGGCAACGGCGAGGAAATCCGCCCGCTGCCTCAGCCGATCCATGATGAAATCCCAAAAAGGGGGTCCGGCTCAGGCGCTCAGACGCTTGCGGCCGCGGGCGCGGCGGGCGGCGAGAACCTTGCGGCCGCCGGCAGTGGCGAGACGGGCGCGGAAGCCGTGACGGCGCTTGCGCACCAGTTTGCTGGGTTGATAAGTCCGCTTCACGGGTTTTTCTCCGCTGACCGGGCAATTTGCCTGTAGAATTGATGGTAAAGTCCGGAAGATGCGGCCCAAAACGGGCCCTTTTTCGGCCCCAAGAGAGCCGCTCCCGGTGTCGCACCGGGTCATCGCGGACAATTCGCGCGGCTTATAAGGGAGCGCCTTGTCTTCGTCAACGCCGCACAAGCGCGCGATTGTGGTGAATATCGCTGTTTGCGCGGCGTTTTTAACCATTGAGGTGGCGACTCGCGCTATCAGCGCTTACATCACACCTCGGCAGATTAGCGATCCGTAATTTGACCGGACATCGGTCGGGTCGCATCCTCCATCAGCCAAGGCCAACAGGGGCGAGTTTCGTGCCAGCCACAGATCGCCAGCCGATCCAGGATCTGGATCAGCCAGACCAGCCTGCGACGCGGCCCCGCGGCTCGCGCGGGCTCGGGTTGTCCGGCAAGCTGCTGCTGCTCACCATTCCCTTGGTGATGATCGCCGCGGTGCTGCTCTACGTGCCCGCCATCGCGAATTTCTGGGTCAATCGGCTGAACGACCGCGTCGCGGCGGCCAACACCGCGGCGCTGGTGCTGGATGCGGCGCCGCTCGGCATGGTCCCCGATTCGCTGTCGCGGCAGATCCTCAAGAGCATCAATGCCCGCGCCGTCGCCATCAAGATGGGCCAGCAGCGCCGGCTGCTCGCCAGCGACAACATTCCCGCCGCCATCGAGCACGACATCGACCTGCGCGACATGACGGCCTGGGAGGCGATCACCGGCTCGTTCCGGATGATGCTGGAGACCGGCAACCAGGCGATCCGCATCGTCGGCCCCGGGGTCGGCAATGCACAGTTCATCGAGATCGTCACCGATGAGCTGCCGCTGCGGAAGCAGATGTACCGCTTCTCCCGCAACCTCGTCGTGGTCGCGCTGATCATCGCGGTGCTGACCGCGGGCCTCGTCTATCTCGCGCTCCATTATCTCTTCGTACGGCCGATGCGGCGGCTGACCGCGAGCCTGGTCGGCTTCCACGAGAATCCCGAGAGCTCGGCCGGCATCATCGTGCCGAGCCAGCGCAGCGACGAGATCGGGGTCGCCGAGCGCGAATTGTCCGACATGCAGCGCGACCTGATGTCGATGCTGAATCAGAAGAGCCGGCTTGCCGCCCTCGGTCTTGCCGTCTCCAAGATCAACCACGATCTGCGCAATCTGCTCGCCTCGGCCCAGCTGCTGTCGGATCAGCTCGCCAGCGTGCCGGATCCGCGCGTGCAGCGCTTTGCGCCCAAGCTCGTCCGCTCGCTCGAGCGCGCCATCGCCTTCTGCCAGTCGACATTGTCCTACGGCCGCGCCCAGGAGGCCGCGCCCGACCGCCGCATGATCCTGATCGAGCCTGTGGTGATGGAGGTGCGGGAGACCGCGGGACTCGCCAACGAGGCCTCGATCGCCTGGGTCGCTGCGATCGAGCGCGGGCTCACGGTCGATGCCGACCCTGACCAGCTGTTCCGGGTCTTGCTCAACCTCGTCCGCAACGCCGCCCAGGCGCTCGAAAGCCATGCGGCGGGTGAGGGGCGCGTGCAGCAGATCCGGATCACCGGGAAGCGCGAAGGCGCCGTCGCCATTCTCGAGGTCTCCGACACCGGCCCCGGCGTCCCCCCGAAGACCCGGGAGCGCCTGTTCGAGGCCTTCCAGACCTCGGGCCGCCCCGGCGGCAGCGGCCTTGGCCTCGCCATCGCCGCCGAGCTGGTCCGCGCTCATGGCGGCGAGATCCACCTGGTCGAAGGCACCATCGGCGCCACTTTCCGCATAGTCATCCCCGACCGTCCCGTGGAACTGCTCTCCATCCGCAACGAGCGCCAGAGAGCGTAAGTCGGCCAGCGGCCGAGCGTGCGGTATTCGTTTCCGAGGACCTCGCCTACCCACCTCTCGTCATTCCGGGGCGCGTGTAGCGCGAGCCCGGAATCCATAACCACCAGTCGGGGTTATGGATTCCGGGCCTGCCCCTTCGGGGCATCCCGGAATGACACCGAAACCGTCATCTACCCTGCAAAAACTCCCCCTCCCGGACCTTGCCAATCGGGACAAGAGCGGCTAGTCAGAGCGCTCTTTCGCACCCCCTCCGGCTCCGCCGGGGGCTGCCTGCGGGCCCTGCCCGCGCTGTTTGCGAAACACGCGCCCGTAGCTCAGCTGGATAGAGCATCAGACTACGAATCTGAGGGTCGGACGTTCGAATCGTTCCGGGCGCGCCATTCTTTGCCGAAAGGTCAGGACAGGACAGCATCTGGTCGCCAGACCGGCCCGAGACCGGATGGCCATGCCGTGTGGGGAGCTGGATGAGGATATCGCAGGCGTTCAAGTTCGAGGCGGCGCATCGGCTGCCAAACGTGCCCGAGACTCACCGGTGCAGCCGGCTGCACGGTCATTCCTATCGGGTCGAGGTCCAGCTGGATGGGCAGGTCGACCCGCACACCGGCTTCGTCGCTGATTTCTTCGATATCGAAGCAAGCTTCGCCGGCATCATGGCGGCGCTGGACCACCAGTGCCTGAACGAGGTCGACGGCCTCGCGAATCCGACCGCCGAGAACATCGCGGTCTGGATCTGGGACCGCTTGAAGCCCAGCCTGCCACTGCTGTGGGCGGTCCGCGTCTATGAAACGACGGATTGCTGGGCCGAATATCAGGGGCGGTGACGACGGCCCGCTGACCCCAGCGCCGGCCTCACCGTCGCCATATGGGAACCCGCAGGGCAACTCAGGATCAGCCATATGAGCAGAGTGGTGCTGCTTGCGCGCCGCCGGACGGATCTCATTACTCACGAATATATGAGCTGTGTTGATAACCGCATGCGGGTTGGAAGGTTTAATTTCAAGCTGGCGTAGAATGTCCGCAATGCCAGTTGTGCCTGGCCCCTGTACAGGGAAACTGTTGATGGAACGCAAGCTCGCCGCGATCATGGCTGCCGACATCGTCAGCTACAGCCTGATGATGGCCGAAAACGAGGCCTCCACCTATAAAGAGCTGCGCACGGTCTTCGACAATCTGATCGAGCCCACAGTCGCGCAGCATGGTGGACGCATCTTCAAGAAGACCGGGGACGGGTTTCTGGCGATGTTTCCCAGCGTCAACGAAGCCGTTGATGCAGGCACTGCCATCCAGCAAGGGTTCGACAACGCCCCGTTTGAGCTGCGCATAGGCATCAACCTCGGTGATGTCATCGAGGACAATGGCGACATGTACGGCGACGGCGTTAATGTCGCCACACGGCTTGAGACGATGGCCGATCCCGGTAGCATCTTTGTTAGCGGCGCTGTCGTCATGGCCGCAGACCGCAATCGCGGCGACGTGTTCGCGCGTGTGGGCCGCAGGCGCGCCAAAAACATTCCCGAGCGTCTTAATGTCTACCGGGTCCGGCGCGCGCAATCATCATGGTATCGCTGGCGAAAAGTCCCGCGCGTTCTACGCGGTACCGCTGCGCGCTGGTCATATGGCGTCGCCGCCGTAGCCCTTGTCCTCATCGGCACCCAAATCCAACCACTTTCCCTGGCGGCGATGGTCAGCCGGCTCCCGGCCGCGCTATCTTTCGACCAGACCCGCGCCGACCCGCGGCCGTCAGTTGCGGTCATGCCCTTTGCGACCATGGGTGGGGACCAATCGTACTTTGCAGACGGGCTGACCGAGGATGTGACCACCGCGCTTGCAAGGAATTCCGAGCTTCAGATCATCGCGCGCGACTCCACCTATGCTGTGCGCGGGCAAGACAGCGATATGCGCAAGCTCGGGGCAAAGCTGGGCGTTTCCTACGTGGTGGAAGGCAGCGCGCGCCGCGAGGGCGACCGGCTGCGCGTCTCGGCGCAGCTGATCGACGTGAAATCGGGCGCGCACCTTTGGTCGCGCAGCTTCGACAGGCAGGTTGCCGACGTCTTCACCGTACAAAGCGAGCTGACCACGGAAATCGTCGCCCAGCTCGCGCCGTATATCGGCCGAAATGAAGCCATCGCTGCCGCGCAACGTCCGACCGACAACCTTCAGGCTTACGATCTTCTCCTGCGGGCCCGTCATCGATACCGGCATGGCGTCCAGGATGCGGAAGCACTTATGGAGGCACGCGGCCTATATCAGCGCGCGCTGGAAATGGACCCGGCCTATGCCACCGCCCGTGCGGGCTTGGCCCTCACTTACATCGCGGATGTGGCCAAGAGGTCGAGTGGTCGGGCGACAGCGCATGAGCTGGAACTAGGTCTTAGCGAAGCGCGCCAGGCTGTGCGCCTCGATCCCAATCTCTCGCTCGGCTATCAGGTGATCAGCTTCGGGCTGGCGGTGCAGGGCGATTATGCGGGCGGCTTGCAGGCCGCCAAGCGCGCCGTCGAACTGAATCCCAATGACCCGGACAGCATGATGGCATTGGCAAAAGCACAAGTCCGTTTCGGGGACTACGCGGACGCCGTTGCCAATGCCGAGCGGGCGCGTCGCCTTCATCCCATGGCGCCGGAATATTACGCCTATGTGCATGGCCAGGCTCTTTACGCCGCTGATCGTCGCGATGAGGCGGCTACCGTGATCTCCGAATGCCTTGTAAGGGCGCCGCGCGATGCCAACTGCCTGCTCATCCAGGCTGCGCTGCAAGGGCGGCGCGGTGATATAGAAGCGGCGCAGCTGACGATGGCAAGCTTGGTAGGGGCGCAACCGACGTTTTCGTTGGAGGCAGAGCGCTCTTATCGCCGGTTTGGCAACAAGCCGCTCATGGAGCAGTTTTTAAAGGACCTGACGGTGGCGAAGGCACCGGGGGCTGCATAATAGGATTTTTTTCATTTTCATCTCGTCGGGCGCACCGTTTCGATAGTAAGTTCCTCCGATGCGCACGATCGATCATCTATTCTCCCGCCTCGTTTTATTTCTTGCCATCGCGGCCGCCCCGGTGCTTCCCGCGCGCGCGGCCGAAACCTGCCCGTTCATCAGCGCCCAGGAGCTCGCCCGGGCGATGCCGGCGCTGAAATGGTCGCTGATTTCGAACCAGGACGGCCGCGGCTGCATCTACCAGGCCGGGCGCGGCGACACGATGATGCTCTCCGTGTTCCGCAATCCCGACAAGGACCGCGCCAGGGAATTGTACGCGACCTTCGTCAAGACGCTTGGCGAACGCATGCCGCTGAGCGCAGTGTCCGGAATCGGCGACGAGGGCCAGGGTGGAACGAGCGCGGCGGGCGCGGAGCGCCAGGAGGCCTCGGTCGTCGCCCTGTCCGGCGATTACATCCTGCAGATCAGCGTCTATCCGATCGGCCGGCGTGCCGATGATGCGCTGCTCGCGCCGATCGCCGAAGCCGCGCGCGTTGCCGTCGGCAATGTGAGCAGGAGCAGCGAGCGGTTCGGCAATTGCGAGTGGCTCACGGCCGCCGATGCCGACGGCTTTCTCGACAACAGCACGCTGACGGTGCAGCGGACCGGAGCAGGCAGCTGCATGATGTTCGATCGTGAGGCCAACACCATGACCGTCGCGGTGATCACGACCTCGCGCGATACCGCCCTCGGCATGATGAAGCGCGCAGGCCCCTGCACGCACGTGGCGATCCCCGAGCTCGGCCGCGAAGCCTTCGGCGAGCATTCCTGTACCAAGGGCAACGGCAACGCCGTCAACATCCACGTCTGGAAGAACGGCCGGCAGGCCTCGATCCTGTTCGCCCCGGTCAAGCCGCATCCGCAGTCCGGATCGGTCGAGCGCCTGAAGGCGGTGGCCGCGCGGGTCTATGGGAAACTGTAAGGGGACGTGACCTCTTCCTCCAGCTGACGGGCAAGCGGCTGCGCCTCGCCGCTCGGCTTCACCGCCCCGCCAGCACCTCCTTGCACTTGGCCGCGAACGCGTTGAGGTATGCGCCGAGCTCGCTCGCCAGCGCGTCGGAGCGCTCGACGTTCTGCAGGCTCATGTTGAGTGCGTAGACCGGAAGGCACTCCAGCACGATGGGCGTTGCGACGGCGAGAACGGCGGGCTGCCACGACACCGCGCAATAGCCGTCGTGCTCGACCGAGCTGATCGATTGCCTGACCTCCGCCAGCAGCGCTCTGGTTGCAGCCGCGCTGCGCCGCTTGAACTGCTTCAGCAATCGTTTGCGCTCGGTCTCTGTAGTGCCGGCGAGATAGGCGCGACCCAGCGACGTCAGCTCCATCGGCACCTGCTGGCCGGCGACCACGTTGCGCAGCGCCGCGCGAGGGCTGTAGCGGATCGATTCCAGATAAACCATCATGGTCCTATCGGCAGTCGCGAGCCCGACATTTAGCCGCCGCCTAGCCGATTCCGCGCGCATCATCGGACCGATCGCGTTGAGCACGGGCGATCCCGTCCGCATGGCGTGACCGATGCTGATGACCGATGCGGCAAGGCGGTAGGCCCGCTCGCTGCGGACTTCGTCGAGCATCCCGGAATTGACCAGCGTCCGTGTCAGCCGGCTGACCGTCGATCGCGGCAAGCCTGTTCGCTCTACGATCTCGCCGTTGCCGAGCGTATCGACGCCGGGGCGGAATGCCCGGAGGATCTCGATGCCCCGCTCGAGCGAGCGGTTGCCATCGATCCCGCCCGCATATCTGCGCGCCCGTGCCATCTTTGATCTCCCCCGCCGTTTCCACTCAGTGGAATTAAGGGGATGTCCGGCCGGCTGCAAGCCGCTATAGGCAGCGGCAAGAACAACGCCGGCTGCGCACGGCGCGATGAGGAAACGCAGTCGCGGAGCTCGCGCCGATCATTCATCGCACGCCGATGGATCCGACTTCAGGGAGGTTGCCATGTCCGATCAGCTCATCGAATTTTCCGTCGAGGCCGGAATTGCGACGATCGCGTTCAACCGGCCGGAGCGACGCAACGCCATGAGCGATGAGATGCGCGCCGAGTTCGCCCGTGCGCTCGAAACCGTGTCCCGCGACAAGGCGATCAAGGCGCTGGTGCTGACCGGGCGCGGCCACGCGTTCTGCGCCGGCGGCGACATCAGCGGCATGAAACGCCGGCTCCACGCGCCGCAGGGCGAAGTCGCATTCAACGGATGGAGCCGTCAGCAGGGCGTGCATCACGTGCAGTCGCTGCTGCTCGGCCTGCCGAAGCCGACGATTGCCGCCGTCAACGGCGCCGCGGCGGGCCTCGGCGCCGACACTGCGCTGGCCTGTGATTTCGTCATGGCGACGGAGCGATCGAAATTCACCTGGTCCTACATCAAGCGCGGTCTGATCCCCGACGGCGGCGGCCTGTATTTCCTGCCGCGTAGGGTCGGGCTTGCCAGGGCCAAGGAGCTGATCTTCACCGGCCGCGTCGTCGAGGCCGACGAAGCGCTCGCGCTCGGCATCGTCGATCGCAAGGTGGCTGCGACCGAGCTGCTGTCGGCCGCACAGGCCTGGGCGGCGGAACTGGCTCACGGGTCCGCCACGGCGCTCGCGCTCGGCAAGAAGATCCTGAACGAGACGTTCGAGCATTCCGCGCACGACATCTTCAATCTCGGCAGCCAGGCGCAGGCCATCTGCTACACCAGCGCGGAGCATCGCGAGGCCGTGGCGGCGTTCCTCGCGCAATCCTCGGCGAAGGGTTGAGCGATGAACGCGATCGAACGCCTGATCCGGCCGCGCAGCATCGCCGTGATCGGTGCATCGGCGGACCCGAGCAAGACCTCGGGGCGACCGGTCTCCTATCTTCGGAAACACGGCTTCGCGGGTGCGATCTATCCCGTCAATCCCAAGGTCAAGGAAATCGGCGGTCTCGCCTGCTACCCCGACATCGCCTCGCTACCTGATGTGCCCGACGTCGGCCTTGTCCTGCTCGGCGCCGAATGGGCCCACGTCGCGGTGCGCGAATTGTCCGCGCGCGGTGTTGCCGCGGCCATCGTTCTCGCCAGCGGCTTCACCGAAATCGGCGCCGAAGGCGCCGCGCGCCAGCAGCAGCTGATGCAAGCCGCCGGATCCATGCGCCTGCTCGGGCCGAACACGATCGGCCTCGTCAATCTCACCGACAACATCGTGCTGTCCGCCTCCGGCGCGCTGGCCATGGACCATTTCCCGGCAGGTCCGGTCGGACTGGTCTCGCAGAGCGGAGGTATTCTCGGCGCCATCTTGTCGCGCGCCGCGGCGCGCGGGGTCGGGCTGTCGAAGCTGGTGTCGACCAGCAACGAAGCCGATCTCGATCTCGCCGATTTCATCGACTTTCTCGCCGACGACAATGCGACCAAAGTCATCGCGCTCTATATCGAGGCGATCCGCAACCCGGCCCGCTTCCGCGAAGCGGTGCTCAAGGCGCGAGATGCCGGCAAGCCAATCGTCGCCTTCAAGATCGGGCGATCGGAAGCGGGCGCAAAGGCGGCAATCTCGCACACGGGCGCGCTCGCAGGCTCCGACCGCATGTACGACGCCTTGTTCAGGCAGCTCGGCGTGATCCGCGCGAAAACCTTCGAAGACCTGCTCGACATTCCGGCAGCGCTTGCCGCAGGACGGAAGCTCTCCGGCCGGCGCGTGGCGATCCTCACCTCGACCGGCGGCGCCGGCACTATCGTGTCCGACAGTCTGGGCGTCGCAAGCTTCGCAACGCCCGCTCCCGGCCCGGATACTGCCGCGCAACTCCGAGCTCTGCAGTCGGGATCGCACGCCATGCTCGATCGCAACCCGATCGACGTAACGCTGGCCGGCCTGCAGCCGGATCTGCTGCGCGCCGCAATCCGCATCCTGCTCGCAAGCCCGTCCTATGATGCGCTGGTCGTCATCGCTGGCTCGTCAGCCGTGGGATCGCCGGCGCTGATGGCCGACGCCATCCACGATTGCCTGCCGCTCAGCGACAAGCCCGTCATTGCCTATGTGAGCCCTCACGCGCCCGACGCGGTCTCCGTCCTCACGCAGCGAGGCGTTCCCGCCTACACCTCTGCCGAAAGCTGCGCCGCTGCGCTCGACGGCTTGTTGCAGGCCGGAATGCCGGAGCAGGTCCAGACGTCCGGCTCGGCTGCGACGGTTGTCGAAATCGCCGATCTCCCGGCCGGATCGCTGGACGAAGCACAGGCCAAAACCTTGTTCGCCCGCTTTGGTATTCCGATCGTGGCAGAGCAAGTGGTCGCAACGGCTGGAGAGGCGGAACGGGCTGCGCGAGACTTCGGCGGCAGAGTCGTGCTCAAGATTCTCTCACGCGAGATCGCACACAAGAGCGACGTCGGCGGCGTCGCGGTCAACCTGACAGCCGAGAGCATTGGCGGCCGGCTCACGGCGATGGCCGACGAAGTCGAGGCAGGGACCGGGAAGCGACCCGAGCAATTCCTGGTTCAGGAGATGATTTCAAGCGGCGTCGAAATCATTCTCGGGATGTACCGTGATCCCTTGGGCGTCGCCATCCTTCTCGGCATGGGCGGCGTCGCCGCCGAGCTGTTCAAGGACACGACGATGCGCCTGCTGCCGCCGAACGGCGGTCTCGGCCTCGCCGAGGCGCGCGCGATGGCGCGCGATCTCGTCACATGGCCGTTGCTGGACGGTTTTCGGGGCCGACCGAAATGCGATGTCGAAGCGCTCGCAGCAGCGATCGTCGCTTTCTCGCAGATGGTCGCGCAGCTCGGCGACCGGCTTCTCGAGGCCGAGATCAATCCGGTCTTCGTGCTGCCGGCCGGCCAGGGCGTGAAGGCGGCCGACGGGCTGGCTGTTCTCAACGCGAGCAAGTGAAGCCGCACCGCCAAGAACTTGCAGAAAGGCGCGCGGCTACGTTCGTCCAAAACGACAAGCCTCGTTGAATAACTCAACCAGAACCGGATGGGAGGTCCGCATGGCAATCGGCAAGATCATCAGTCGCGACCGCGCTGCAGGAAGTAGCTGGCCGCGCTCCGCCATTCTCGTCTCGTCGGCGTTGCTGGTGCTGGCGGGATCGAGCACTGCGCCGGCGCGGGCCGAGTATCCCGAGAAGATCATCAAGATCGTGGTGCCCTTCGCAGCCGGCGGCGGGACCGACATCGTCGCGCGAACGACCGCCCAGGAGATCCAAACGGACCTCGGCAAGCCCGTCATCATCGAGAACAAGCCGGGCGCCGGAACCATCGTCGGCACCCAGACCGTCGCGACGAGCGAGCCGGACGGCTATTCGCTGCTGCTGGCGACCTTCGCGCACGCGGTCAACCCGAGCCTCTACAACAAGCTGCCGTTCGATCCGCACAAGGATTTCGCCGCGGTCTCGCTGATCGCGCGGTCCTTCAATGTCGTCGTCGTCAACCCCGCATCCAAGATCAACTCGATCTCCGATCTGATCGCCGAAGCCAAGGCCAAGCCGGGCAAGCTCAATTTCGGCACGTTCGGCATCGGCACCTCGGCCCATCTCGCCGGCGAGCTGTTCAACGCCATGGCGAAAGTCAAGATGACGGCGGTCCCCTACAAGGGTGCGGCGCCTGCGATCAGCGATCTCCTAGGCGGGCAGATCGACGTGATGTTCACCACCGTGGCGAGCGCAGCATCGCTGGTGGCGGCGGGTCAGCTCAGGGCATTGGCCGTCACCTCGGCCGAGCGGTCGGCCGCGTTCCCGCAACTGCCAACCGTTTCCGAGGCCGGATTGCCCGGCTACGCCGCCGAGTCCTGGTACGGATTGTACGCACCGGCCAAGACCCCCGCGCCGGTGATTGCGCGTCTCACCCAGGCGGTCGCGAAGGCCGTTCAGTCCGGTGCCTTCAAGAAGCTGTCGGCCAACGAAGGCCTGATCATGGTCGGCAGCGCGCCCGAAGAGCTCGATCGCTACGTTAGGCAGGAGGAGGAACGCTGGCGCAAGCTGGTCAAGGACGCGAATATCGAGGTGCAATAGCCTGGGTTCGAGCAACATCCGGGACCCCCGGAGGTCCCGGATGTCACCCCCTTAGACCGTCAGCCCGCAAGCCCGCCGGATCGCGATCTGAACCGGCGAAGGTGGCAGCGCCGGATCGAACTCGCGCTTCGGCAGCAGCGGAGGCTGTGCCATGAAGCGCGGTTGTTTCCCGCGGTGGGGTTGCGCGGCATGAACCAGGAACGGGTGGCACAGATAGACGGTGCCTGGCTTGCCGGTCGCAAGTTCAACCTCGCAGTCCCTGGTCGACGCCCAGTCGCCGGCAGCAAGTTGCCGGAGCGTTGCGCCCGCCTTGCCATGGGGCAGTAGCTCCCGCGCGATGGCCGCATGCGAGCCTTTCCGGATTCGCGTGGGCGCATCATCGTTTCCGACGTCCGAGAACAGGAAGAGCATCAGCAGCGCACGGCCGCTGCTCTTCACATTGGCACGCCATTCCATGAAGTCGGCATCGGCGGTGCCAAAGCTCATGTCCAAATGCCAGCCATCGTCGCCCGGCGATTGCGATGACGGGAAGCGGATCGGAAAGGTTCCGAGGCCCGTCGGCGCAAGCCAGCGCCCTTCACCGGCGAGCTGATCATAGGCCTTGTGCAGAAGCGGCGTATTCGCGGCTTCAATGAAGGGGGGCGTGGCTTTGGCGCCGACCCGGAGCACGGGCTGGGTCCAATGTTCGGGCTCGTCCGGCGACAGGCCGATATCCGCCCACAACTCGTCCCTGCATTGCTTGGCAAGGTCGGCGCTGAAGGCATTCTCGAGTTTGACGAAACCGTCGTCGATGAAGGTCTGGACCTGTCTTGGCGTCAGGCCAGCCTGTTCGGTCTTGGGCATTGCACATCTCTCCGTTCGGCTATCGCAGCGCGCGAAGCCGTTTGATCTGAGTGGCGCAGGAGCGCCGGAACGACGTTCTGCCGTTCAGATCAGCGGGAAGAATGTGGAGATGAACATCATGGCGGGAACGTATAACGCGGTGGAGCGCCGAATCAAGGCACACGCGCGGCTTGCGGAGCGCATGTCGAGCGTCGGCAGCCTCGCACCGAACGCGGAGGCTGCCGCAGGCTTATGCATGGGTCATGGGCAGGAGTGGCGCAGACCATCGCGGCCCAGATAGGTCCCAGAGGCGGGATCGTCGGAGCGATAGCGCTGCGCACAATAGGAGGCGGCATTGGATTGAGCCTGGCTGTTGGCGATGGCGCCGCCGATGATCGCGCCCGCTGCGAGGCCGCCGAGGACGGCTGCGCCCGTGCCGTAATGGCGGTGATGGTGCCTGTGGCCATACCGATGACCATGTCCATGCCAGTGCCGGTACTGCACCTGTTCCACGCCGGAATCGGGGGCGGGATTTGCGATCGGCAGAGGTGCCGCGAGCGCGGGTGAAGCCATCGAGAGCATCGCTCCAGCGGCCGCGAGGGCAACGAAAGTTCGACGCATCGTCATGTCGGGCTCCCTGTTGGTGAGGATGCGAGAGCAACGGCCGGTTGCGCGCTCCGTTCCTCCAGCGGGTGGCGAGCGTCAGAGGGTCGCAGAAAATGAAATGTTCGTAACGGTGCGTGCGGAGCGTCGCTACTGCCGTGCCCGTCGCTCGCGCAGGCGCTTCGTTACTATCTGTCCTCGCTATCCCGCCGGCGGAAGGGATCGGCGACATCGTCGTGACCGCTGCGGCTGCTGAAGAACATTAGCGCCATCAGCCCGCAGCCGACGAGCAGGGAAAAGAAGGCGCCAAGGCCAAGCGCGATCCAGCCATGCTTGTCCATCTCGACCCCGGCGCTGGCTCCCCAGACCGAGAATCCCCAAATGCCCGTGAGGATCAACATGGCTCCGAGAGCGACCAACAGCGCGACCTGGCCGGCACTCATGTTCTTCATGGCTGTTCCCATTGTCGTGCCCGACGAGGGGGCAATTGCGAAAAGCGCGCAGGCGTTTCTGTCACCACACTGACCTTTGCGTGGCCGCTGAGCGCGCACGGAACGCGCCCGCGGGCGCGTTCCTGCAAGGAGCAGGCCTATGCTCGGTCGGATTGCCGTTTCCTTTGTCAGGAGACGGCGAGAACGGTGAGCCCTCTCGTCCGCTTGTCGGGCGTCTCGAACTCGATCCGCTGTCCCACCGAGAGACCGATCAGGGCGGCTCCAACGGGCGTCAGGATCGAAATCTGGTTGAGCTCGATGTTCGCCTCGTGCGGATAAACCAGCACGATCTCCCGACTGGAGCCCGCCCCGTCATCGCGATAGATCACTCTGGAGCCCATCCGAACCACGCCGCTCAAATCGCTCTCTTGCGCGATCGTTGCGCGTTCCAGCTCCCGGGCCAGAAACTGGGCGACGCGGGGAAACAGGTCCATAGTCGAATTCGCAAGCGAGTTAAGACGCCGCGATTCCTCGTCTGCGATCTTGATCGGCGGCAGCGCCGACTGTTCTCTTCGGATCTCGGCTTCGAATTTCTGCATTTTATCCTCCTAGGCTGCGCTTGGTCCCGGGTCGTCATCGCACGGCCCTTTGCGCCGACTTGATCGGACGAGAGGGACGACGTTCGGGCTCGATTGGCTGACGCTCTGAACCCTGACGACGTTCAGACAGCCCGCGACCACGTACGGCATCTGATCGCCGACCTGCAGGCCGATCAAAGCGGCTCCCAAAGGTGTCAGCACCGAAATGCGAGCGGGGTCCGACCAACACTCCTCGGGCCACACGAGGTGCACAGTGCGGCGCGGAACGCCCCAATTCGTGCAGAACGTGACCCATGATCCCACGGTCACCCGCGAATTGAGATCGTCCCATGTGTCCGGCACGATCTCGGCGCGGTTGATCTCACTGAGCAGGAAGATCCCGTCGAGATCGCCCCTTTGGGAGGCGCGGCAGGCAAGCTGTTCAAGCCGTGGATAGTCCGATGCGATGAGCTTGATTCTTGGAAGAGGCAGCACGGCACACTCCTTCTGCTTCAATACGACCTCTCAGACGGAGGTCACGAAAGCTGGAAAAGAGCCCGGACGGCGCACAGCGCCGTCCGGCTAACCGCCTGCTTGGAGGCGGCCGGCGTGAAGACTGAAACGCGCGGTGCGCGCGTCTATGTCGACGACATATGCCATGACATTCCGACTATAGTGATTCATTCCTGCGGTACCATTGCGGCGAAACCGCACAGCCGCGAGCAGTTGATTCTCCGCGGGCGATACGGCTCCAGCTGCTACGGCTACGAGGCTTTCACCGCAGGCCCTGCTCGTCGATCAGGATGCGGTGGATCTCGATGCGCTCCGGCAGCTCGATCAGGAACTCCGCGTCGCGCGCGAGATGATGGACCTTGGTCGGCTCGCCCTTGGTGAAAGCGGTCATGGCCGCGATGTCGGCCCAGTAGGAGATGGTGGTGAACCACGTCTCCTCGTCGCGGTCCTCGCGCAATTGCTGCACACCGAGCGCGGTCTTTCGCAGCGGCGGGATGCCCTCGGCTTGCAGATAGGCCTGGTAGGCGTCGGCGAGGTCGCGGCGGGTACGGCCGCGCCAGATGCGGGCGATGGTCGGCTTGGTCGGCATGGCAGGATTCTCCTCGCTGCCGAACGCAATGCGGCGCTTCCCGTTCCAGCGTCCTCATGTCACGGCCACGACGCGGCGCCGGAACAGCTCGATCGCTATGTCGGGCAGGAGGGATCGCTGGCGCAAGCCGGTCAAGGACGCGCACATCGAGGTGCGACAGTTCACTAATCGATCTCCGCCTTGGTCTTCAGTCCGGGCAACACGGTGCGGACGTGCTCGGCCAGCGTCGTCGCCAGCAGCGAGGGCCTCGCCTCCGAGAATTCGAGCGCGATGCCGATGGTCGGAAGCAGGGGCAGTTCGGCCGACACGACGTGAAGATCGAACGGGACGGCGGTTCGCGTCAGGACGCTGATCGCATGACCGGACCGCGCGATCGCGATCAGGCCGGCGAGACTGTTGCTCGCGTAAGCGACCCTGTAGCGCCGATTGACCGCGTCCATCGCGGCGCAGGCGGCGCGGTAGTCCAGGCTCATCGGCGCCGCCAGCGCCAGCGGCAGCACATCCTGCGTCAGTATTTTCGGTTCGGCCTCGTTCGCGACCCAGACGAAGCGCTCCTCGCGGATCACCTCGCGCGCTCCAGCATCGGACAGCGAGACCAGCGCCATGTCGATCTGGCGCCGCGCCAGCATTGGGCGCAGCTCGGAGGTCGGTGCGCAGACCATGCGCAGCTCGACATTGGGATGCAGCGCGCAGAACCCCTTCAGCAGCGCCGGCAGGAAAGCGATCGAATAGTCCTCCGGGCAGCCGAGGCTCAGCGTCCCCTTGAGGCCCCCACCGCTCATGTCGGCCAGAATCTCGTCGTGCTGCGCCAGCAGCGTCTCGGCGTGGACGAGCAGTTTCTCGCCGGCCGTGGTCAGCCTCATGCCGGATCCGCTGCGGTGAAACAGCGACTGCGTGATCGTCTCTTCCAGCCGTTGCATCTGCATGCTGAGCGCGGACTGTGTCCGGCCAATCTGCAAGGCCGCCAGGCTGATCGAGCCCGTGCGGGCCACGACGACGAAATTCTTCAGAAGGGTGAGATCCAGCATCGACATCAGGAAGATTGATATCCAGATTGAATTATATCAATTAGCTTGAAGTCAAATTCTTGACTAGAGGTCAGAAGTCCCAAGCGCAGGTGGCTTGTCATGACCTTGAACGCCGATACCGATTTCTGGGCGTCCGCCAACACGCATCTGACCCGCTACGGCCCGAGTTTCGAACCCGTCATTATCGAGCGGGCGGCCGGCAGCTTCGTGTACGACGCCGATGGACGCGCCATCCTCGATTTCACCTCGGGTCAGATGAGTGCCGTGCTGGGGCACACGCACCCCGACATCGTCGCCACGGTTGCACGGCAAATGGGTGCGGTCGCTCATCTCTTCAGCGGCATGCTCTCGCGTCCGGTGGTGACGCTGGCCGAGCGGCTCGCTGCGCTTGCGCCCGGTCTCGACCGCGTGCAGCTGCTGACGACAGGCGCGGAAGCCAATGAAGCGGCGATCCGGATGGCCAAGCTCGTCACCGGCAGGCACGAAATCGTCGCCTTCGCGCAAAGCTGGCACGGCATGACCGGCGCGGCGGCGTCGGCGACCTACAGCGCGGGCCGGCGCGGTTATGGGCCGGCCGCGGTCGGATCGTTCGTCATTCCTGCGCCGAACGCCTATCGGCCGCGCTTCAGGAACGTCGACGGCAGCAACGACTGGCAGACCGAGCTCGACGATGCGTTCGCACTGATCGACAGCCAGTCCACCGGTAGTCTGGCGGCCTTCATCGCCGAGCCGATCCTCTCCAGCGGCGGCATTCTGGAACTGCCGCTCGGCTATCTCGCGGCCTTGAAGCAAAAATGCGAGCAGCGCGGCATGCTGCTGATCCTCGACGAAGCTCAGACCGGAATCGGCCGCACCGGGCACATGTTTGCCTTCGAGCGTGACGGCGTGGTGCCTGATATTCTCACGCTGTCGAAGACGCTCGGCGCCGGTCTGCCGCTCGCCGCGGTCATGACGACAAAGGCCATCGAGCAGGCCGCGTTCGAGCGCGGCTTCCTGTTCTACACCACCCATGTCTCCGATCCCTTGCCCGCCGCGGTCGGCGTCACGGTGCTCGACGTTGTCGCGCGCGACGGGTTGGTGGCGCAGGCAACCGCCAGGGGCAACAGGCTCCGGGATGGATTGCTGTCGCTGCAGCAAAAGTTCGAATGCGTCGGCGACGTCAGGGGCCGCGGGCTTCTGCTCGGTCTCGAAATCGTCGTCGACCGACAGTCCAAGACGCCGGGGTTTGAACTCGGCGCGCGGATCATGGAGGAGACCATGCGTCGCGGTCTCAGCATGAACATCGTCAAGTTGCCCAGCATGGGCGGCGTATTCCGCATCGCGCCGCCGCTCACAGTGTCCGAGGCCGAAATCGATCGCGGTCTCGAGATCATGTCGGAGGCGATCCAGGCTGCGACGATGCACTGATCGGCGGAAGGCCTTTTCCGGATGCAACTCGCCAGGACATATGGGCGTCCGACGCTGTTCTCGCGGCACGGCATGGTCGCCGCCGCGCATCCGCTCGCGGCACAGGCCGGTGCACGAATCCTGATGCAGGGCGGCAATGCGTTCGATGCGGCCGTTGCCACCGCGGCCGCCCTCAATGTGGTCGAACCGTTCATGTCGGGGCTTGCCGGGTTCGGACTGGCCACGGTCTGGGTCGCAAGCGAGCAGCGCATTCGCGTGCTCGACTTCGCTCCGCCGATGCCCACAAGCTTCCCGGTCGGCAGATACACCAGCAGATTCGAGCTCGAGCGCGGTCCGCAGGCGGCCTCCACGCCCGGCAATCTCGCGGGCTGGTGCGAGCTGCTCTCGCGCTATGGACGCAAATCGCTTCCAGACGTCTTTGCGCCGGCGATCACGCTGGCGCGCGACGGCTTTGCGCTCTCGGACTTCGGTGTTGATGAGATCAACGAGCAGGTGCCGCTGCTTGAACCCTGGCCGGAGCTGCACGCGGCACTGGTCAGGAATTATCTCCCGGATGGAATGCCGGTGAAGCTCGGCAGCATCGTCGCGCAGCCTGATCTCGCGCGGACTCTTGCCGCGATCTCCGAATTGGGGCACGAGTATCTGTATGGCGGCAAGCTCGGCCGGCGGATCGTGGATTATCTCGCCACGCTCGGCGGCAGCCTGACGCTGGACGATGTCATCGCCGTCAAGCCGCATTGGTTCGATCCCCTGACCGTGTCCTATCGGGGGCTCGAGCTTCACGTCCCGGCGCAGCAATGCGGCGGCTTCCAGTTCGCCCTGACCCTCAAGATCCTTGAAGGCTTTGACCTCGGGCGTCTGCCGAAGGACGGCGCCGATCATCTCGATACGGTCTATCGCGCGATCCGTCTCGCCGCCGGCGAGCGCATCGCCCACGGCAATCTGGGACCGGATCAAGCCGCTGGAGCAATGTCCGACGCGACGATCGCGCGGCTTCGCCAGCGTGTGAGCGACGGCCGGCCGATCACCGGCCCGACAGAGCAATGGATGCCGCAGGATCGTGCCGATCCCGGCCACACCACCTCGTTCTCGATCGCCGACGCCGAAGGCAATCTGGTCTGCATGACGCAAAGTCTCGGCAGCCCGTTCGGCAGCGGCGTCGTAGTGCCGGGGACCGGCGTTTGCCTCAACAATCATCTGCATTGGGCCGACGTGCAGCCGGGAAGCCCGAACCTCGCCAAGCCGGGCGACGCGTTGCATGACGATGGCACCGTCGATTGCGACGCGCGGCAGCCGTCCGGTGCTCGCGCTGGGGACGCCCGGCAGCTACGGCATCCCGCAAACCCAGGCCCAGGCTTATGTGCAGCACATCGAGTTCGGCCTTCCGCTGCAGCAGGCGATCGAGGCGCCGCGTTCACGGCTGTGGGACGGCCGCTTCATTCAGGCAGAGAACCGCATCGCGCCGGAGACCATCGCCGAACTGAAGCGCCGCGGCCACGAGATCGAGATCTTGGAAACCGGATGGACCATGCTCTGCGGAGGCATGCAGGCCGTCGCGCTCGATCCGGTAACCGGCATGATGACGGGTGCCGCCGATCCGAGGCGGGACGGGTATGTCATCGGCTTGTGAGCGGTCGCACATCGAGGCGAGCGCAGGCAGGCGCCGCTAATGCGCGCCGCGCCTGAATGCAACTAAGCGGACGGATGCAAGAGCCGGTTGATGAGCTGAACCAGGGTGCTTTCCAGCTCTTCAGGAGAGCTGATCGTGAGGCCATCCTTGTAATACTGCTCGACCGGATGGCCGATACCAATTGCGGCAAGCCTGATATCGCCGGCCTGCTCGATCTCGCCGATGACACGGCGCAAATGGCGATCCAGATACAGGTCGCCATTCTCGAGCAACGTGGAATCGTCGACCGGCGCGCCGTCGGACAGCACGATAAGGCATTTCTGTCTTTCGTCGCGCTGGCGCAAGCGCGACGCAGCCCATTCGATGGCCTCGCCATCGATGTTCTCCTTGAGGAGATCCCGCCGCAGCATCTCGGCACAATGTCGCGCGCTCAGCTTCTCTGCGGGGCTGCAATAGACGGCATGCAGCAGATCGTTCAAGCGGCCGGGATAAGAGGGCTTGCGGTCGTTCAGCCATTTCTCCCGGCTCTGTCCGCCCTTCCAGCGTGCCGTCGTGAAGCCAAGCACTTCGTGGGTGACGCCGAGGCTATCGAGCAAATCCGAGGCGACCAGTGCAGCCCTTGCTGCGAACAGGATCGGCTGTCCGCGCATGGATCCGGAATGGTCGATGAGCAGTGTCACGATCGTATCCGAAGGGGACCTGTCCCGCTGCTGGGTGGCGGCAAGGTCCGCGCGTCGTCCCGCAAGCTCCGCTTCGAGGTCGTACAGCGGTCCGGTGTCGACTTGCGGAAATCGCTCCGCTGAGCGGCGATCGGGCGACGCGGCCAGGACCGCATCCAGATCGCCGGCCTTGATCTCGAGGTCAAAGTCCTTTGTATAGGCCCGATAGGGCCGGGCGGGATCGAATGGGACCGGCGTCTGCCGGGACTTCCGCAGCGATGGCAGAAAGCTCAACGCCATCAATGCAACGAGCGCCGTCAGGAAAGCGTCACGCCAAAGCAAGCCGGCCTCCAGTGATCTCGATCGTCAAATACGGCGCGTGGCTGGCCGCGCCTCGTTAACGAATCGTTCACCGCCCAAGACCATCCCAGCCCAGCCCAGCCGTAACCGGCGGTTAACCATGGATATTTACGGTGTAGCAAGCCTCTGAGCTATGACTGTCAGTTGATTTCGAGTCCAACCCATGGCGTTCGGTAGCCGCGCATCTCCGCGAAGCATCGCCCCGACGGAGCAAGCGGCTTCGTGGGAAGCGCCGCGCGCTGCGAAGGCGAAGCCTGACGCCGCCGCGCCGGGACTGACCAAGGGATCGCTGACCGTCTCCGGTACGCTGTCCTTTCTGCGCGAGAACGGCCGGCGCATCCTGACGCTGGCGCTGGCGCTGTTCGCCCTCGGCGTCGTCGCCCTGATGGTGCTTCCGGTCCGCTATGCCGCGACGGCCCTGGTCGTGCTCGATCCGCGCGAGCTGCGCGTGACCTCGGAGCAGGACGTGCTGCCCGGCATCGGCCAGGATGCCGCGGCGCTGCAGAGCCAGATCGAGATCGCCAAATCCGACGGCTTCCTCCGCCCCCTGATCGAGCAGCTCAAGATCGCGGACGACGAGGACATCGCGGGCGGTTATACCGACATGACGCGCCTGCTCGAACGATTCCGCAACCGCCTCGAGATCACCCGGCGCGGGCTGACCTACGTCATCGCGATTTCCTTCACCTCCAACCGGCCGGATCGCGCCGCCTACTACGCCAATGCCATCGCCGAGGCCTTCGTTGTCAGCCAGGGCCGCGTCCGCACCGAGGCGACGGACGAGGCGGCCGGCTGGCTCCAGGACCGGCTGAAGACGCTGAGCGAGCGCCTGCGCGCGTCGGAAGACGCCGTCGCCGCCTTCCGGCTCGAGCACAACATCGTCAATGCCGGCAAGGAATCCACCACGCAGCAATTGCGTGTGACCGACCTGACCCAGCAGGTCTCCGCCGTCCGCGCCCGCACCGAGGAGGCCAAGGCGCGCTACGAGCAGGTGCAGCGCGACGTCAAGGCCAATGTCGAAGGGCCGGTGAAGCAGGATCTCCTCAGCATGCTGCGCGCACAGCGCTCGGCGCTGAACGACCAGATCGCGCAGAAGAAGGCGGTCTATGGCGACCGCCATCCCGACCTTGCGATCTCCTACAGCCAGCTGGCGGACATCAACCGGCAGATCGAGATCGAGCGGAAGAAGAACATCGACACCGCCAAGTCCGAATACGAGGCCCAGCTCGAGCAGCAGAACGCGCTGGAAAAGCAGCTCAAGGCGGTCGAGACGAAGATGCTGCGCGACGGCCAGGCGCTGGTGAAACTGCAGGAGCTGCAGCGCGACGCCGATGCCAACCGCAACATCTACGAGCAGTTCCTGTCGCGGTTCAAGACCACCAATGAGCAGCGTCAGCTGCAGGCGTCCCAGACCAAGATCGCCTCAATTGCCATTCCGCCGTTGCGCTCGACGCGTCCGCCGCTCGCCTTGCTGCTTGCGGCGCTGGCGATCGGCTCGCTGCTGACGTCCACCGCCGCCGTTGCTGTGACGACCAGCCTGTCCGCCGACAAACCCGAATCCGTTGAGGCGCCTGTCTCACGTGAAGCGGAGGAGACGCCCAACCGGCAAGTTTCCCCTCCTGCCGCCGCCGCGCGCCCAGCCGAGGCTATGCCCCGCCTTCCTGTCTGGGCCCGCATCCCCGAGCTGGCGCCAGGAGGCGGGTTCAACACGGTCTGGCAAAGACCGGTCAGCGCGTCGGCCGAACTCGATCTCGGCCCCCACTTACGGCCGCTGCTCGAACGCATCGACCGCGTGCCGGTGCGCGGCTGCAAGGTCGCGCTAGTCTTGTCGGTCGGCAAGAGCGCCGGCGGCAACACGGTAGCGCGCTCCCTCAATCGTGCCGCCGTCAACCGCGGCATGATGAGCGTGCTGATCCGGCTCCAGCCGGAATTTGCAGGCACTCAGCCGCCGGTGACCGAATGGCAGGACGGCTCGACCACGGCGGGACTTCAGTCGATCGACGAGCTGCTCAGTGCCGGGCGGAAGCCCGATGCGCGGCCCGAGGACGATATCCGCTCGGAGTTCGACCTGATCGTGGTCCACGCCGGCAATCTCGCCTTGCAGCCGGACGCCATTGCGCTGGCCGCGCATGCCGACCTGATCGTTCTGGTGACGCGCGCCGGCGAGCTTGGTTCGTCGGCGATGCGCAGAGTGACCGCGGCGCTGGCGAGATACGCGGCGGTGCCGACCGGCCTCGTCGTCAATCACGTGCCCGCCGGTTCAATGGCGTCTCAGCCCGACGGTGGCGCTTTGGGCCTTGCGGTGTGACGATGACAGCGTTGCGCTGCCGTCTGCTGGCTGCGGCGATGCTGTTGTCGATCACGGTCGGTCGTCCGGTATTCGCCGAGGATTGCGTGCCACTGCCGTCGACGGTTTCGCCCGGGCGGCTTGCCGCGCTCTCGCGCGGCTTCAACGCCGATGGCTGGATCAACGGTGCGCCGCCGAGCCGCGCGCTGCTGCAGCAGCTGCGCAAGGCGGGTATGAGCCACGTTCGCCTGCCGGTGCCGGCGGAGCGCGTGATGCCGCGCTTTGCCGCAAAGGACGAGCGCGAGGTGACGCTGCGCGTGCTCGACGGCGCGTTGAAGCAGCTGACCTCGCTCGGCTATTCCAGCTCCGTCGACCTTCATCCGGGCGAGCGCTTCAATCGCCTGCACAAGGATGATCCGGATGCAGCAATGGGCGAGATGCAGGAGGCCTGGCGCGCGCTTGCTGGGATCATTCGGTCCTATCCAGCCGATCTAGTCTTCGCCGAGTTGCTCAACGAACCCGATATCGAAGCGGACAGATGGCAAAAGGAGGTCGAGGCGCTCGCCGCCTTTGTTCGCCGGTTGCTGCCCTCAACCACGCTCATCGTCGGCCCGGTCAACTGGCAGCGCGCGGACTCGCTGCCGCGGTTTCGTCCGCTGGCGGACCCTGACGTCGTCTACGCCATCCATTTCTACGACCCGATGGTGTTCACCCATCAGGGCCACTGGGACGCGCGCGATCCGCTGCACGACATCATGGATCTGCCTTATCCGATCAATGCCGGCGATCCCAAGGTTCAGGCGCTTCGGCAGGATTTGCAGGACAGGGACGCGGTCACGGCGCTCGCCATGCTCGATACCGCGATTGCCGCTGCCAGGGACAAGCCGGGAGCCGATCGCTGGCTCGCGCCCGCGCTCGCATGGCAGCGGCAATTTTCGCGGCCGATCATCGTCAATGAGTTCGGCGTGTTGAAAGCCGGCGCCCCCCGGCAGAGCCGGTTGCGCTGGCTGGCGGAGGTCACTGCCTATGCCCGCGCGCATTGCTGGGGCTGGGCGCATTGGGAACTGGCGCAAGGCTTTGGCCTCGTCGACTCCGCAACCGGCAAGCCCGATCCCGACGTGCTACGGGCGCTGCTCGGCACGCCCGGCCGGCCTGAACGGGCTCCCGCCGCGCGTCGCGATCGTTAACGGATCCTTACCCCTCGCGCGGCTATCTTGTCCGGCGCGATGGCAAAGGACGATTGATGAGCGCCGGGTACTCACCGCAAGGCCAGAGCGTGCAGGCCGCGCCGTCGCCTCCGGCCTGGCGCGAACTGGCCGCGACCTTCTGCATCGCCATCGCGGCGATCGGTTCTGCGCCGGTTCTGCACCTCGCCAATCCGGCGCTGGCCATCACCATCGAGGTCCTGATCGGCATCGCCATCGTCGTTGCGGTCCCGACCTCTGCGCCGGCGGTCGCGATCTTCGTCCTGTTCTTCCAGAACCTGTTCGTCTCCATCCTGTCGCCGCTGGTCCCGTCCCGCTACCCTCCGATCTCGACTTCATCAAGGGCTACAATTTCCTGCTCTGCTCCGTGATGTGGCTGGCGACGTTTGCGCTTTACGTGCTGGGCCAGAGGAATCAGTCGAGGGAAATCAATCAGATCATGCGCTGGGGCGTCGTCACCCTGGCCGTGGTCTCGCTCTATTTCGCCATCGGCTTCGTCCAGGACGGACAGCCGGCGGCGGTCTATTTGCGCAACATCGTTCTGCCGCTGTTCCTGTTTCAGCTGTCGTTCCTGACCGCGGCAACCTTTGAGGTGCGCATCACGCCGTTCCTGGTTGCGCTAGCGGTCATCCTCATGCTGTGCGGCTATGTCGAGCTCGTCTTGCGCGATGTCTGGCTGGCCGTCACCAACGGCCATACGTTCTGGGGCTTCGACGAGCTCAAGGCGACCCATTCCGGCGTCTGGGAAACCCAGATGCGGCAGACCGGCAACGTGCCCGTCACACTCAAGGATCGTTTCAGCTTCGACTTCCTGAACACGCCCTTGCTCGAAGGCTTCGGCCTGTCGAAGATGCTGCGCATTCACGGCCCGAACATGCACCCGATCAGCTTCGCCTACGGGATCGGCTTTCTCGCCCTGTTCCTGTTCTCGGTCGGACGCCCGCTGCTCGCCCTGGCAGCCCTGCCGCTGCTGGTCTTCTGCAGCGTGAAGGGAGCGCTCATCACCGTCATCTTCGTGGCTGCGGGCTGGATCGGGACTCGCCTCATCGGTGCCGTAGCGACATTGTTGCTGGGGTTCGCCGGCATGATCGCCTTTGCGATCCTGGCGATCCGCATCGGCCTGCAGATCGGCGACTATCACGTCATCGGCCTGATGGGCGGCCTCGACGGATTCGTGCAGAGACCTTACGGCCGGGGCCTCGGCATCGGCGGCAATTTGTCGGACAGCTATTTTTCGATCGATTGGAGCGCTGCGCAGGCGGCCGGCACGATCGACGGCGCGGTCGAAAGCGCGATCGGCGTCCTCTTGTACCAGATGGGCATCGCGGCCTTCGTGCCGCTGGCCTTCTATTTCGCGATGGCGCTCAAGGCCTGGCGCCTCTACGCGTCGTCGGGATATTTGACGCAGGGCCTCGCCGGCTTCGGAATCCTGGTCGTTCTGCTCAACGGATTATTTCAGGAAGAGGCTCTGTTCGCGCCGCTCGCGCTGGGCCTGATGCTCTCGCTCGCCGGTCTCGTCATCGGCAGCCACGCGAGGGTGCAGAGCGTTGCCAACGAGGATGCCGAGCCCGCTGGGCTCACCCGCTACCAGCCGGCTGCGTGAGCTGCCGGCCTGCCGACGGTCCCAGTACGTGCCCATCCAGGAACTTCCGTTTTTTCCCGGCGTTGAACACGATCCGCACAAGCGGCCGACGGATGCGATGAAGAATTTTTCCAACGCCGAATTTTCTCCCGAGGTGATCGAGATCATGACGACCGCGCTGGAAGCTGCCGTTGCGACCCTGCCGGATCCTGTGCATTCCTCGCACGTCAACGCGCTCGCCGAATCCATCCTGCGCACCGCCGGCGCCGGCGAGCGGAACGTCTCCAACCTGCAAAGAATCGCCCTGATGGAGCTGCAACTGGCGCCGCGCAAATGACGAGGCGGACATGAAGGCACTGCTTGCCGCAATCATGGCGCTCTGTGCGACATGCTCGGTTGCCTCGGCAAACGGCTGGAGGATCTACCGCATCCCGGAATCCGGAACGTCGGTCGACATTCCCGCCTCGATTTTCACCGAGCCGGCCGGCAAGCCCGACGGATATGGGCAGCGGTTTCGCAGCTCCGACGGCAGTGCGGATCTCACCGTTCAGGCCGCCGAGAACCGGCAGGGCCTGTCGCCGGCCGAATTCCTTGCCAGCAAGAATCCGCCGACGGGGATCATCTACAGGCGGATCACCTCGAGCTTCTTCGTGGTCTCGAGCATCAAGCGCGACAAGATCTGGTACAACAGGTGTAATTTCGCGCGGGGCTATGTGCACTGCGTGTTGATCAACTATCCCGCCGCCCAGAAGCGGCGATGGGACGCCGTCGTGACCCGGATCAGCCGCAGCCTGCATGGTGGCTGAGCCAGCTCCCAAGACGGAAAAGCCGCAAACGAAAGCTGCCCGAGCAAGCCGGGCAGCAGGTGGTTGAGAGCCGCGCGATTCTAGCGCGCCGTCGTCGTCGTCCTCGACATGGTCGGCTTCGAGCCCGGCACATGCGACATCGTCTTGGTGGTCGAGCCGACTTGCTCGCCGGCCTTGACCTTGGTGCGGGTGTGCGAGCGGCTGAACGTGCCGCCATCATGGGCTTGCGCGCGAGCGTTGGAGTTCATCACCGGACCGTTGCCCTTGTTCATGCTGACGCCGGTCTTGGTCTTGCCGTCGACGGCAGCCGCGCTTCCGCCGGCCGCGATCGAGGAGCCGGTGCGGCCCGTCGCCGAGGTGGACGTGCCGCCGGTGCCGACGGTGGAGGCGGAGGTGCCGCCTGCTGCGGCCGAGCCGCCGCTGCCGCCGGTGATGCTGGTCTGCGCCAACACGGGTGAAGCGGCGGCAAGCAGAAGCGCGACCGCCGAGGTCGTAACGAGCGTTCTCATGGTTCAATCCTTTCTATGCATCAAGGCGACGAGGTCGAGATCGTGCAGCCGTTGACGGTGATGGTGCTGGCGCTGGTGGAGCCGGGCCCGCCCGCCGTCGACGAGGAGCTCGAGACGTGGCCGCCGCCCGCTTGCACATTGACCGACGATCCGCCCGCCGAGCTCGAGCTCGACAGCGAGCCGCTCGATGCGGTCGAACCCGTCGTGCTCGAACCCGATGCGCCCGCGGCCGTGATGCTGCCGTCCGCATGCTTCTCCACCTTGACCTTGCAGGTCTCGCCCGAGCTCGTCTTGCCCGTCTTTTCGATGGTTTCTGCCGATGCGGCGCTGCTCATCAGGGCCAGCACCGTGATCGCAACGATTGACTTGTTCATTGCGTCTCCTCCTCAACATGGACAAAGGGGAGCGGCACCGTGCCGCTCCCCGGCTCGGACTAGTTCTTGTCCTTCTTCCATTCGTCCTTGTTGTGGCCCTTGCCCTTTTCGAGGCCCATGTCGCTGGCGTGGCTGCCGGACTTGCCGTCGCCCATGCCGGGCGATTTCGACGAACCGGACTGGCCAACGGTCGAGCCACCCGCAGCCGAGCCGCCGGTGCCTACGCTGGACGAGCTCTTGCCATCGCCCGCCGATGAACCACCGGTGCCGAGCGTCGAGGCCGAGCCGCTGCCCGAGCCACTGCCCGCCGCCGATCCGCCGGTGCCGACGGTCGAAGAGCTGGTGCCGCCGCCCGCCGACGAGCCGCCGGTGCCGAGCGTCGAAGCAGAGCCTGACCCGCTGCCGCCAGCCGAAGAGCCACCGGTGCCGACGGTCGAAGAGCTGGTGCCGCCGCCGGCCGATGAACCGCCGGTGCCGACCGTCGAGCTCGATTGCGCAACGGCGAGCGCCGTGCCGGCCAGCAGCGCGGCCGCAGCCGCAGAGAGCTTCAGGATCCTCATGTGCATTTCCTCCAGGTTTCCAAAAATCAAATCGCCAATCAGGCCCGGGATAAATTGGCAATCGCTCAAACGTTCCTTATGTCGGACACGTTGACGCGTCGATGCGCTCGGAGTCAGTTCCGCGACGTGAAGCGCATCGCGTTTCATTCATTCAGCGTTCATCTGGGTGCTTGCGGCCATGGAGTCGCGTTCGCTGGATCGTAGCTCTCAGAATGCTCCGACCGTCACCAGACGCGTGGAGAGGCGCGAGGAAGCCGCGCGGCATTCCGATTTGAATGCAGACCGGCTGCTCGCGCCGTGCCGCGTCGAGATGCCGGCGTGACGTCCGGCTTTCGCGTTTCAAGCATCGCCAACGCGTTGCCTGCACCATGATCCGGCGACTCGGCCGCGAGCAGGGGAGTGGAGACCGTGGTGGCGATCCGAGTGGACGTGTCGAAGATGATTCTTTCAGGCAGCGCCCGTGTGGAGTGGATGCGAATGCTGGTTCGATCGACGTCCGGGCCGGCAGCACGCTCGGCGGGCTGCGGCAGAGAGCGATCCAACAAGAAGAGCAGCGCCACGACGAAACTGCTTGCAAACACGAAATATCGAACGATCGGCATCAGGCGCTAATGCAAACGGAGCTATCGAGAAAAGGCACGGGCGGGCCGCCTCGACGACCCGCCGTGCGGCGGTTTAGTCAATCTCCTGGACGACCATGCGGCTGCCGGGATCGACCAACATCACGCGGTTGCCCGAATAGACGTAGCGGTACTTGGTGAGCGAGGGACCCCAGTCACTCGGCACGGCCGCGAGCTCGACGTCGCTCGGCACGGGCGAGCCGACGACGATCTTTTCGCGCGTTTCGACCGGACGGATCTTGCGCTCGGTGACGTAGGACCGGATCTTGGTGCGGTATTCCGGTTCGATCTGCACGGCGGCGCCGTGCCCGGCCCCGGTCGTGGTGGTGACGGTGGTTTGTGCCATCGCGCCCGTCGACACGAGCAGAGCGGCGGCCGAAATCAACATGAGCTTCTTCATCGCGTTCTCCCTTGCCGCTGCATGCGGCGCTGCAATGAACTCGCCATCAGCTGCGCCGTTCCGAGGAAACCCGGAACGTTTGCCGTTTTTTCCCGTTCTCTCCCCGGGAGGATTCAACTGGAGGAGAGGAAAATGCCTGTGTTGATTCTTTGGGCGGTGCCCGCGCTCATCGTCCTGGGCGGCGGCATCTATCTCATCGGCTACCTGCACTGATGTGAAGGTTCCGGTTTCCGGACAAAGCAAGAAACCGGGCCCCACATCCGCTCGCGCGCGTCGAGGCCGCTGCTCCGGCCGCGCCGTCGCCATCGGCTTCCGATCATCGCATTGTCACGCTCCGGTCATCTCCGCTGCATCGTCCGTTGCTCTTGTCCCGCGCGCCAGAGCCTGCTTCGTCCGGTGACGTCGGAACGGAGCTCTGGATCGTCGTTTGGCACTTTCGCGATGCGATTCCGACGCCGCTTCGCTCGAAAACGCTCTGGGGAGAGCTGACATGCAACGGATCAGGACGATTTCAGCGGACCGCCGCGCGATGCTTAAGGGCCTCGCGGTAGCGGCCGTGGCGCCGCTTGCGGGGCCGGCCTTTGCCGCCGAGGGACTTCCGCCGCAGCCGACCGGCTCAGTGGCCGCCATCGCCACCGACAAGTCCTATTGGGCGGCCGTGAAGGGGCTCTATGCCGTGACGCTCGACATCCTCAATTTCGAGAACGGCTATTGGGGCATCATGGCCGAGCCCGTGCGGCGCGAGTTCATCCGTCAGTCCGACATGGTCAATTATCAGAACACCTATTACGCGCGGCTGCGTGCGGGTGCGGATTTCGAAGCTGTGCGCACCAAGGTGGCGGAGGCTGTCGGCGCGCTTCCAGCTGAGATCGCGCTCACCCGCGGCGCCACCGAAGCGCTTCAGCTCCTCATCGGCGGCTACAACAGGCTGAAGCCGGGCGACAGTGTGCTCTATGCCGATCTCGACTATGATTCGATGCAATATGCGATGAACGCGCTGAAGGCGCGCCGCGGCGTCGACGTGGTCAAGTTCGACGTGCCGGAGCCCGCCACCCGCCAGGTGGTGCTCGACGCCTATGCCCGCGCCATCGAGGCGAACCCGAAGACGAGGCTTCTGCTCCTGACCCATGTGAGCCACCGCACCGGCTTCGTCATGCCGGTCGCCGAGATCGCCCGCATGGCCAAGGCCAAGGGCATCGACACCATCGTCGATGCCGCCCATTCCTGGGGGCAGCTCGACTTCCGGGTGAGCGAGCTCGAGGCTGATTTCGTCGGCTTCAATCTGCACAAATGGATCGGCGCGCCGCTCGGCGTCGGCTTCCTCTACATCAGGAAGGATCGCCTTTCGGCCATCGACCGCAACATGTGCGACGAAGATTTTCCGGAAAGCGACATCCGCTCGCGGGTGCATACCGGCACGGTCAATTTCGCCACGATGCTGACGGTGCCGATGGCGCTGGCGCTGCATCAGCAGATCGGCGGCGCGGCCAAGCAAGCGCGTCTGCGCCATCTGCGCGACTATTGGGTGAGCCGCGTCCGCGGCTTCAAGGACATCGAGATCCTGACGCCGGATGAAGTCGGCTCATATGGCGCGATCACGTCCTTCCGCCTTGCCGGCAAGACCGGCAAGGCCGACAACGAGGCCATCGTTGCGAAGCTTCGGGACAGCTACCGGATCATGACGGTGCGCCGCGCCGGCGTCGCCAAAGGCCAGTGCATCCGTGTGACGCCGGCGCTCTTCACCGACGAGGCCGATCTCGACCGCCTCGTCGAGGCGCTGGCCGTCATCACGGGGACGAAGACGGGGTGAGGCTGGGTAGGGTCCGGGCTATCGCATGTGAGGTTGCTTGAGGCACGATAGTCCCCACATCGTCATGGCCGGGCTTGTCCCGGCCATCCACGCCTCGCCGCGCGGCACCGAGAAACGTGGATGCCCGGGACAAGCCCGGGCATGACGACCGTTTGGGAGGGTCCAAATGTGATTCCTCTGGGACATATTGCCGTTCGTGTCACCGCCACCCCAGTGCCGGCGCGACATGCATCAGGATCGCTTCGATGGCATGCGCGCAATAGTCCACCCCGAGCTGGTTCGGGATCGTCAGCAGCAGCGTATCGGCTTCGGTGATCGCCTCGTCCTGGCGCAGCTGCTCGATCAGCACGTCGGGCTCGGCCGCATAACTCCGGCCGAAGATCGCGCGGGTGCGCGGGTCGATGAAGCCGATCTGGTCTTCGCTGCCGCGCTCGCCGCCGAAATAGGCGCGGTCGCGCTCGTCCATCAGCGCGAAGATGCTGCGGCTGACGGAGACGCGGGGCTCGCGGCTGTGGCCGGCTTCCTTCCACGCCGTGCGATAGGCTCGGATCTGCGCCGCCTGCTGCAGGTGAAAGGCCTCGCCGGTCTCGTCGTTCTTCAGCGTCGAGCTCTGGAGGTTCATGCCGAGCTTCGCCGCCCACACCGCGGTGGCGTTCGAGCCGGCGCCCCACCAGATCCGCTCGCGCAGGCCCGGCGCATGCGGCTCCAGGCGTAAGAGCCCCGGCGGGTTGGGAAACATCGGCTGCGGATTGGGCTCGGCGAATCCTTCGCCGCGCAGCAGGTCGAGGAAGACCTCCGCATGGCGCCGCCCCATGTCGGCATCGCTCTGGCCCTCGGCCGGCCGATAGCCGAAATAGCGCCAACCGTCGATCACCTGCTCGGGCGAGCCGCGGCTGATGCCGAGCTGCAGCCGTCCGCCGGCGATGAGATCGGCGCTGCCGGCGTCCTCCACCATGTAGAGCGGGTTCTCGTAGCGCATGTCGATCACGGCCGTGCCGATCTCGATTCGGCTGGTCCTGGCGCCGACGGCCGCGAGCAGCGGAAACGGCGAGGCCAACTGCCGCGCGAAATGATGCACGCGGAAATAGGCGCCGTCGGCCCCTAACTGTTCGGCCGCGACCGCCAGCTCGATCGATTGCAGCAGCGTATCCGCCGCCGAGCGCGTCCGCGATTGCGCCGAGGGCGTCCAGTGCCCGAAGGAGAGGAATCCGATCTTTTTCATGCGGGCAAGATATGGCTGATCGGAAGAGTTTGCGAGACGTTCCTGGAGGCGGCGTCAGATTTCGCAGCCGGTCAAGTTCAAAGCCTTGAGCAGGCCGCCGAACGCCTTGAGGCGACAGTGCTCGGTCTCGTTGGCGGCCTTTGCGCGCTGAACAGTGGCGGCTCGTTTGACGCCAAATGCCTTTGGCTTCGGCTTGGGAGGTTCAGCGGTCGCGATCCGTTTCGGTTTGCTTCGCGGACGGACGACCGGCGCCGGCGCGAATGAACGGACATGCACGTCCTGCGGAGCAACCGGGTTATCCACCGAAGCGGTCTGTGTCGGCATCGCGCGGCTCTCAGCGGCAACCTCGAGGCGATCGGCCTTCGCCAGCGCATCGTGCGAAGCGGGGATACTTGCGTTCTGCTCGGCAGGCGGCTGGACCGTGGCGGCGATGCGACGCGGTGGAGCACTCAGCTCCATGGCCGATAGCATTCCCACACTCAACAGGATGAGGAGGCCCAACAACGCCATTCTCAGCATAACGCGCCTCTGACCCAGGTTAGCGCCGCTAAAAATTCTGCGCGTCAATAAGGCAACTTTGCCGGCGGCCGCCGCCCAACGGCAATCATTTGTCGACACGGTTAATTCGATGCCGCATTTTGCCAACGCAGACCGGCTTTGGTCGCGCAAGATGGTCTGTTCGGCCGTGGCTACCGACGTGTAGTGACGACTTGAATTGCCTCTTTGTCCTCGGGGCAGAGCCAGGAGGAAGGACCGAACTACTGCACCTCGGCGATCTTCGGTCCGGCTGACGGCAGCTGTGCGCTGGTCGCCGACGGCCGGTTCGACGGCGAGGCCGGGTCCGGCGATCGGGATGCGGCATCGGGCGCACCCTGGGACGGTCGACGCGCCGCATTCGTCGGAAGCACGATCACCTTCGCGCCGACTTTCACCCGCTCATAGAGGTCGACGACGTCCTCGTTGGTCAGGCGGATGCAGCCGGACGACACCCGCTTGCCGATCGTCTCGGGCTTGTTGGTGCCGTGAATGCGATATTCGGTCTCGCCGAGATACATCGCGCGGGCGCCGAGCGGATTGCCGGGCCCGCCCGCCATGAACCGCGGCAGATAGGGTTGACGCGAGACCATCTCCGCAGGCGGGCGCCAATCCGGCCATTCTGCCTTACGCGCCACGGTCTGCTCACCGGACCACGCAAAACCTTCGCGGCCCACACCGATGCCGTAGCGCATCGCCTGCGTGTCGTTCAGGACGAGATAGAGGAACGTGTTGTTGGTATCGATGATCACGGTGCCCGGCGTCTGGCGGCTGGCATAGTCGACCACCTGCCGGACCAAGGCTCCGGGAATTTCGGCGTCGGCTTTGGGCGGTTCGACCAGCGGCGCCGGAGCCGGAACCGGAGGCGGCGCGGGCGCTGCTGCGTGAACCTGCGGTGCCACGTAGACCGGAGTTGACGATGCCATGGCCTGGGGCGCGGACGGCTTCCGCACCGGTTGCACGTTTCCCGGGGGAGCCAATAGGCCATACCCCAATGCTGCGACGGCCACGGCGCCAATTCCGACTCTTGCTGCCATCGGCAGTGCGATCGTCTCGGCCTTCCGGCGTTTGGCCCGCTTGCTCATGTCTTCTCCCAGGTCGCCACGCCTAGGAGAGGTACCCCGCAAGATTTAAGAAACTTCGAAGCGAATTCGCCGGGGCCGGAACCGCGGGTGATGGTTAACGCCGTCGGGAGACGCGTGCGCTACACGAGAAGATCCTGCGTCGGATGGTGCTCAACGCCTCTTGGGTGATCGAGTGCGCTTTGCTCCGCGTGCGAATGGCCAATCGGGTCCGAAGTCAGGATCGACGTCAGTTCAGCATGTCCGGCGGGATGCACACCATGTCCAGCCGTACCGGCGCCGAAGCCAACCTCGAGATGATCAGAATGTCTCGGCGCGGGCAGGTCATGCTTGAAATGAAAAGCATCGTCGGCCTTGGGCGCGGCAGCCGCTTTTTCCGGCCCTGAATCATGCTGAGCCTGATCGTTGCCGCCGGCCTTCCGGGGCGCCTCGGCAGGCGAATTCTTGGAGTAGCCTTGATGTGCCTGATGCACGTCACGCTGCGCCTGGCCGGAACTGGCATGGCTTGCCGGGCCATCATTATCGGCGTGGTGCTTGGCAGCTGCGGAACCGTCCTCCGAAGTGCGATGCAATTGTCCTGAATTGGTGTCCTGTCCAGTCGAATCCAGCTTGGCCTGATGCTTGCCGGCCGCTGCGCCCTTCTCTGAAGCGTGCAGGTCGCCCTGCGATTGCTCATGACTTGGATCGTGGCCGGGTGGCTCGTGCTCGGCGTGCTTGTTGCCGGCTGCCGCACCCTTCTCCGAAGCGTGCGATTTCTCTTGGTTCGATGCGTGGTCCGGCGGCCCGTGCGCGGCATTCGGCTTGCCGGCTGCTGCGCCGTCTTCCGAAGCGTGCAAATCGCGCTGCGCTTGTCCATGATCGCGTGCGTCGATCGCCGCTGCCTGTGTCGTGCCGCGTTCGGCATTCCTCGCGCCCGTTGCGGCCGCCTGTTCCAAGCCGCCATGATCGCTCAGAGCGTCGATGGCGCCGGATCCGATATGAGGGTTGCCGTTGTCGCCGAAGCCGTCCTCGCGCGCGGCCGCGTCGATGGTCTGAACCTCGTCGGCTCTGGCCATGGCGTCGCCTCGGGCAGCGGCGAAGGCGAATGAATCATGGTGTAGTTCGGGATCGGGCCAGGGCAGCTTGTCGAAGCCGTCGAGGTTCGCATCCGGCCTTGCAGGGTTGAGGGCGGCGAACGCGCTGGTCTCTGCGGAAGCCGACGCAAAGACGTCGCTCAGGCCGTCGGAAACCGTGAACGCCTGCGCGTGATTGCTGAAAAGTTCGTAAAGCGAGACTCCGACTGCCGTCATCATGAACGTGCCGGCGCTGCTCAAGCCCGCTCTTGAAGGGGTGAGGGGCGGCGCCGTGATCGTGCTGCCAGCAATATCGGCTCGGGATTCGATGAGCTTGGCGGCCCGCGTCGGCATGTCTGCCGGGGAGTTCTCGATACGGAAGGCTTTGGCCGTTTTGGCCGGAAGGGTCGTTTTTGCGGAGGTGATCTTGATGCTCACGATCGCGCCGGCGCCGTCTGCGGTTATGACCGTGAAATTGTCGGCATCCGCATGATCGAAGGCCGCCGCGTTCGCGGATTGAACGTCATCCAGCGCCGCCCAAATCAGAGCTGCAAGCGCGCCGACGCCGCCGTAGAGGCGGGACAGGGCGAAGCTTGCGAGCTCCGTCCGGCCCTTGATGTCGAGCCGCGCGGACATGCGATCGATCCGCGCCTGAATGGCGCCTGGGGCGACCTTGAGCTCGCGCGCAATCTCCTTGTTCGACATGCCGCTGGCGACCAGACGCATGATCCTGCGCTCCTGGTCCGTCAGCGCTGCCAGGCCATTTTCGCCAGACGCGCCATTGCCTGCCTTGCCGGCCGCCGGATGCGCGTTCGGCGCCACCAGCCTCAGGGACTGCAGCAGGTTTTCAGGCTCCTCGCGCATCGGTATAGCCGTGCAGGCACCCGCTGCGACGGCCGCAGCGAGATCGCCGCGTGCGATCGATGCGGTGTAGAAGACCAGCCGTGTGCGAAGGCTTTCGGCGTTGACGGCGGCCAGCATGGCTGAGGCCGTCAGATCGGGAAATCCATCCTCGACAAGCGCGACGTCCGGCACCAACGTCCGGACGGCTTCGAGGCAATCGGCTCCATTGATGCAGGACGCAACGATCTCGAAGTCACGTTCGGTCGCAAATAGCGTCTCAAAACCCTGCAAGACGATCGGACGGCGATCTGCGATCACGAGTCGGATACGACGCATCTGGTTTGGCTCGCCCGGCGTTCCCGTCTTGATTGGCCCAGCAAGGCGACCCGGCTTCAGCTGCGTCACCTTCTAGAGCAGCGCGGCAACGCGCGACACCCTCGTTGGTTCCACGAGGTGTGAAGCCCAGGGATGTCAGTACGGAGCAGCGGATGGGTTCGGCCCATCTTGATTCTTCCGATGCGCCCTGCTCCTGTTTTTCCCGACGGTGCAACGCTTTCGTAAGATGAGCAGAGTGCGCTGCGGTCATTCGAAAGATCGTGCTTGCTGGAGCAGCCAGCCCGCCGCGGAGATCTATTCCGTCTCGCCGCGCTCTAAGTCGCTGATTCTGTTGCCCCGCCTACCGTGCGTGGGTTGTTTTCGACTTTTTGTTGCGGGGGTGCAAAGATATCGGTCCGAACCCGATCTGGTACGGCGCTCGCATTTTCATCCAATCATGTTCCGGAGGCGCGTCATGCAGGTTTACAACGTCGTCAAGTTCAAGGTGAAGCCGGGCCAGGAGGGCGCCTTCCTCGATGCGCACCGAGACGGCAAGGCCAAATGGCCGGGGCTGGAGCACGGCGTCATCATCAGGACCGGCGATCAGACCTTCTGCCTCATCGGCACGTGGTCCAGCCAGGATGCGCTGGTCGCGGCCCGCTCGGCGATGATCAAGACCCTCGACAGTTTCAGGTCCGTGCTCGAGGACCAGGGCAACGGACGCGGCGTGACGGACGCGGTGTCGGGCGAGGTCGTGCTCGCGCTGTAGCGCGGGCCGCGCCGCCACTTCATCACCCGCAGGGGCCCCTCGTCGTGAACCGCTGCGTCTTGACGCCGGGGCCACGGGCTCGTCGGAAAATGAAGCAGGGTTGGGGCGTGTCGTCGGCTATTTGCCGACTGCCGTTGTACGCCATTGGCCGTCAGGCGTTACTTTCCGCCGTCAAAGATGGAATGAGCGTCGATATTGGGATGGACTCTGGCCGGTCATTGACCGGAAGACGCGGGCAAAATGCGCGGGACTGAGAAAACCGACGCGTAGCGCCATCTGCGCGACCGAAAGCTTGCTGCTCGCCAGCAGTTGTTTTGCCATCGCGACTCGCCTCGCATGGACGAATGCCAGCGGCGTCTGCCCGGTCGCTGCCCTGAATGCGCGATGGAAATGGCCTTCCGAGAGCTGCGCAAGATCAGCGAGATCGGCAATCCGAATTGTCGCGCTTAGATGCGCGTCGATGAATTCGGTGACACGCCGTAACCGCCACGCCGGCAGCTTAATCGATGTATCCTTCACTCTTGCACCACCGTATCGGCGTGCAAGGTATACAACGAGAGCAAGGCTCATCGTGTCGCAATAGATCGCGTCGAGACCTCCCTCCAGCGCGTCAACTCGTTCGAACTCCGCGAGCATGTTCCAGACGAAGCTGTCTTCCGCGCCCGACAGGGGCCCAGTCCTTCGATCGATGCGCCGGCGATTGCTGAAATCCTGGCGGGGTCGAGGGCGATCGCTGCCCATCGCCAACCCACATTGTGAAGCCGAAGCCGTCGTTCGCAGCCAGCCGGAAGAAATGAAACGGTCGACGGCAGATCGGGCCCGTCATAGCGATGCCCGCCATCGGCCGAAATTACATGTCGCTCGGCGCCGCCGGACAGGGTCGCCATGATGAGGTGATTTGGCGACAGGATGCGTCCTTCGACGATGGAGGTCATCGGCCGGTACGCCGTTTCGAATGCACCGTTCGCCCATTGGGTGCGCCGCCAGCCATCCGGCCGGGAGCTCAACCGATCGATTGTCGACGCATTCTCAATGACACGGTGCATCGCGACTTCCTGCGCAGCGACGTCGCCTGAATACACATTCAAGCTTGGAACCGCAATTCCTTGCAGACCGGAAAGGGAGCATCGTCGCGTCAGGATCCGAGTGATTTGGTCAGAATCCCGCGCGACAAAGCGAGCGGTCGATCCTTTCTATTGGCAGGCGACAAGTGCCGCAGGCGAAATCACGGAGATTTGCAATGGATAAGACACCACAGGATAGGCCGACGGCGACCGATCGCCGCCAGTTTCTCGGCGCCGCCACCGCGATGGGCGCCATCGCGGCGACAGCTGTTCACGCAACTGCAGTCGGCGTTTCGAGCGCCAGTGCGCAAGCGCCAGCCGGCACTGCATCGCGTGCGGCTGCGGCGGGGCCGGTACTCACCCGAACGATCGGCCGCACCAACGAAAGTCTGCCCGCGCTCGGACTGGGAACGTTTCTGACTTTTGACCTGCTGCCGGGCAGCAATCGCGACGCGCTGCGAGAGGTCACCAGGAAATATATAGATGCCGGCGTCCGGGTGATCGATACATCGCCGCTCTACGGTACCGGCGAGGTCAGCGTCGGTGGCTTTCTCAGCGCCATGGGCGTGACGGACCAGATGTTCATCAGCAACAAGATCTGGTCGACCGGCGACTACCTGGCCGACGAAAGCCACGCCTTGGCCAGCATGGAGCAATCGAGGCTTCGGCTGTGGCGCGACAAGATCGACGTGCTCCACTGCCACAGCCTGGTCAATGTCGACGCGATCGTGCCACTGCTGCGCGTATGGAAGAGAGAGGGCAGGATTCGTTATGTCGGCGCCTCGGTCCACGAGAATGACTATCACAACATTCTCGCAGGATTGATCGACAAGGATCTGGTGGACATCATCCAGGTCAACTATTCGATCTTCAATCGTCACGCCGAGGAGCGCGTCCTTCGCGCGGCGAGCGACAAGGGCGTCGGCGTGCTCACAAACATGCCGCTGGAAAAAGGCCGCTTGCACAAGATCGTCGAGGGCCGGCCGCTGCCCGATTTTGCCCGCGATATCGGTGCGGAGAACTGGTCGCAGTTCTTCATCAAATGGGCCATGGGCCATCCGGCGGTGACGACCGTTCTTGCCGCGACGTCGAACCCGGATCACGCGGCCGAGAACGTCGGCGCACTGCGCGGTCCTCAGCCGGATCAATCCATGCGGCAGCGGATGGCACGGCATATGGAAAGCATTCCCGGCTTCGCCAATCTCGCGTCGATGCAATGGTATCCTGACAAGCAGAGCATGTACCAGGGCGTCATTCGCCGTTCGCAGGCGGCATTGCGTCAGCGCATGAGTTGATCGGTGAATGGCAGGCGCGCTGGGTCGGCGCCTGCCACGTCTCACCTCGAGGCAATACAGGAGAAGTTCTTACATGAAATGGCGCTCGATTGCTTTGCGATGTGGCTTGATGGCCGTTACCGGCGTTGCATTCGCCGAGCCTGCCCAACGCGAGAATCTGGGCAAGTTTGCCATCGACCGGACCGAGGTCACGATCGGCCAGTTTCGCAATTTCGCTGCTGACAAAGCTCTGAAGACCGCGGCCGAACAGGAAGGAGGCGGACACGAATTCGCGGGCAGCTGGGTCCGTCGCCGCGGCTGGACATGGGCGACGCCGTTCGGAGAACCGAGCCGCGACGATGAGCCGGCGGTGCATGTGTCGTGGAACGAAGCTCGTGACTACTGCTTAGCCGCGGGCGGACGCTTGCCGACCCTGGAAGAATGGGAAAGAGCCGCCTATACCGAAACGCGTGCGAATCCTACCGACGATTTCGTAAATGGACGCACCTATCCTTATCCTGTCGGCGATAGACCTGACGGCATGAACACATCCGATAGAGATCGCTGGCCGCGGCATGCAGCCGTTGGTACCACCAAGCGGGGTGTCAACGGTCTGTACGATATGGGTGGCAATGTCTGGGAATGGCTCGCGGATCGGCGGGGCGATGAGGCACTGACGGCCGGCGGGTCGTGGTGGTACGGTGCGGACAAGACAAAAGCGTCAGCCGTACAGTGGAAATCGGCCGACTTTCACGCGGTCTATATCGGGTTTCGTTGCGTTTACACGGCTCAATAGCCCGTTCAGGTGAGGGCCCAACACACCCTGGGTAAAGGCCGACGGCCGGCGAGTTGCGCTAAAGACAAAGCAACGTGTGCGGCGCCGCCGACGATGGGATTATTGGTTTGCCGCCGCCGCAGCAGTCGCCACATACTTCGTGTAGAATTCGGCGACCCGGCCGCGCCACATGCCGACGAACGCTTCTGACGTCACGTTGTCGACCGATTTCCAGGTGCGCTTGAAGGCCGGAAGTGCATTGCCCCAAATCGCGCGTTTGCACCACCTCTCGCCCTTCTCCTTGCCTTCGCTGGTGGCGCACATTGATTTCCACGCAAGGCGAGCGGGCCGGCTGATGTGCTCGGCGGCGCCTTCCCAGCCCTGCTGATGGATCAGGTAGAGATCGCTCATGTCCGGCTTGCGGTGGGTGATCCACTCGAACAGGACGCCTTCGGTAATGATCTTGTAG
This sequence comes from Bradyrhizobium sp. USDA 223, assembly GCF_044909005.1. Taxonomy (NCBI): domain Bacteria; kingdom Pseudomonadati; phylum Pseudomonadota; class Alphaproteobacteria; order Hyphomicrobiales; family Nitrobacteraceae; genus Bradyrhizobium; species Bradyrhizobium sp. USDA 223. The sequence goes on along the minus strand of NZ_JBIYDR010000001.1, from coordinate 5,880,089 downwards.
GCGGCCGCGACGGCGTTATCCCGCGGACTGCGAATCTGCCCGAAGCCGAACTTTCCGAACTCATAATAGCTCAGCTGAAACAGCCCGATATAGGACCCGGTGCGTTGATTGGGGTTGAAGCCGGATTCGATCTTGGCAACCGCCATCATGAAATTGAAATCGAGACCAAACGCGTCGGCAGCGCGCTTGATCTCCTCAGTCGGCGTTCCGACCGGAATGTCCCTAAACGCACGCAAGACGATCTCCGCCGGTTTCTCGGCGGGCGGCAGTTCGGACCAGACGTAGTAGATCAGATGACGGAAATCCTGCGTCGACGCCGCTTTCGGAGCTCCGTTGGACGCATCGCGTTCCGGCGGCAGCGATTGGACGACATCCTGTCCCAACGACGCCAATTTCGGCGCGACGGGTTCATCGACGATCTCGGCTTCCGTGCGCAGCGGCGCCGAACCTGCCGACGTCACCGAGCCCGGCTCCGCTCTTTCTGCCCGAAGCGCCGCCGCGAGTTTGGCGGATGCCTCTGCGTAGGTGGCAGGCGTCACCACGTTCGCAGGAGCCGCTGTGCTCGCTGCAGCCGGTATGCTCGCAGCCGCTTCCGACAGGACATCCGGCAACGTCGCCGCCGGTCTGTTCCCGGCGGCCAGAAAGAGTCCCGCGCATGCGAGAACAGCCACGATGCAGCTGGTCTGCCAGGCCTTCATTGGCCGAAGTCCAATGACGGCTTCTGTAGGAAGGCTGTTCGCATGTTCCTGCGACCTGTGGGTGAGCACTCTTCGTACAATCTTAAGGTTTAAATGTGGTGAACGAGAGCAGGCATTCTGCTTCGCAACCCGATATGTCCCTCTTGGGCCACAAGCGGCTCCTGGCGGAGGATGGGCGCATATGCTGCCAATGGGATCCGATCTCAGCGGCTTCCGCTCTACACCCCGCAACCGACGCGCCGACAGCCACCGGAACCTTCGGCTACGGGCCAGAAGCGAAAATGATACGCCAGTGGTTTTAGCGGGCAGCCTATGCCTCGCGGCGAGCTCGGCTACTCAGCGCCGCTCGTTCCGGAAGATGGATCTGAACAACTCAACTGAAGGCCGCACCAGCTGCCATCCTCGCAATCCAAGAATCTTCTTGCAGGCAAGAAACCACCAACGACGTGAATGTTGAACGCTTGGGTCAATACTCAACGCAAGTTCGGCAAGGCGTGCTGAGGTGTCTATCGCTCCTTCGTTGAAGGCAATGCTTGCGCGGACGATCGCGTCAAGTGCCAATTGGCGGGTCAACCAGTTCCTGAGATCGTTTGTCAGCATCGCGGCGCCGCCATTCAGGAAATGTTCGATAGCCGCCTTGCGTTGGAGCAGGTTTAGCTCCGGTGAAGGTTCACTCGACATGTTGACTGAGTGGTATCGATACACGGCCTGGTCCGCACCAATGAATCCGACGTCGCCATGTGCGGCGAGCCGCATCCACATTTCCATGTCGGAGGCGTAGGGCAAGTCTGCTAGATACCCGCCCAGTTTTTTCTGCAGGCTCGTGCGAACCACGACGGTCGGTGACACCACAATACATTGTGCACGACTAAGAGTGATGAACTCGAGTCCGGACAAGATGCGCGTTCGGAGATCCACTTCCGTTCCATAATAGCTTCTGTAGAATGGATGATCCCCGCGCTGGTCTAGAACAACCGCGCCTCCGAAGGTGAAAGCGACAGAAGGGTGATTGTCCATCAGATCGACCGATCTCGACAGGGCACCGGGCAGCAGGTAGTCGTCCGCAGACAGCAGAAGCATATAGTCGGCGCTCGCCCAGGCAATGCCTTCGTTGGCGGTCGCGATGAGACCTTGATTCGAGATGTGCCTGCGGTAATCGACGCGGGGATCGGAGCACCGTAACTCTTGCGCAACTTCCGCGGTATTGTCAGGTGACGCATCATCGATGATGAGCACGCGCAATTCGGGACCGGATTGCGTCAAAACGCTCTCGACGCACTCTCGCAGGAAGTGCCCATACCTGAAGCAGGGAACAACGACGTCTACGGAGCTCATTTTTTGTCGGATACCACCGACGATCGAGCCTCGATCCATCTGTTCAAGAAAATACTATTGAAAGGGTTCCGGTCCGGCTGGCACCGGCCAGCTCATCCGCTCCAACGCCGCCGATGGCAAATCCCCTCCTTTCGACGATCTAAAGGTTCGTTGCGCATGTATGACCCGATGCTTTCTCGAAGACTTCAGGCTCGGCTTGCCTCAAGAACTGAGATCGCCCGGGCGGTCGAAATGACCCGCTCAAGCCGCAGACCTGCGGCGGCAAGCAAAGCGGCAAATTCGCTCTCGGTTCGCTCGACGCCCCCCGTAACGACAAGCATGGTCGCATCGATTAGCTTGATCGTATTTCGTTCGTTTCCTGGGGGAATAATAGTCTCCGCAATTAAAACTCGTCCGTGGGGTTTCATTACCTCTCGGCAATTGCGCAGGATGCGTACCGCTTGCTCGTCATTCCAATCGTGAATGACCTTTTTCATGATATAGACGTCCGCACCGGCTGGAACGGCGTTGAAGAAATTGCCGGCCACGAACGAGGTCTGTGGCGGGAAACTTGCCGCATTAGCCCGCGCTGCCTCAACCCCGGCCGGTAGGTCAAACAATATGCCGGAAAGGTGAGGGTGTCTCTTTAGGATCTCCGAAAGCAGCTGTCCATGGCCGCCGCCGACATCGACAATCTGAGAAAACGCACCAAAATCACACGCCTCTGCTACAGCTTCATTGGCGCCTTGGCTAAGCGCGATCATCGCCTGCTGGAATAGCGAGGCCGCGTCCGGATGGTCCGCCAGCCAATCGAACCTGGGCTTTCCAAATACGGTTTCGAACGTCGGCAAACCCGTTTGCACTGAATGAGTGAGCTGGGCGAAGGCGAGATACGGCTCCCTGTTCATCATTCGGATCAGGTCGCGGGGACTTGAGGGTGCGTCGGAAAGCAAGGCTGCGCCCAATTCGGTGAGTTGGAAACGGCGGGCCGAGGTTTCGCTAAAGACCCCCTCGGCGGCGAGAAGCCGCATAATCCTATAGAGCGCATCGCAGTGACAATGCGTTTCCTCCGCCAGATCGTCGACGCTCCGCTCTCCGGCGACCAAGCGATCCGCAACGTTAAGATCTGTCGCAACGCGCAAGGCTTGGGAGACCATGAAGCCAAGGCCCAGGTGAATGAGTTGTTGAGAAGGACTATACATAACTTTCCTTTCAAACAGTCGCCGCCTCACGGCGCCCGTGGTCTCAATATCACGACCTGAAGTGCCGGTAAGGGATGATAATTTAGCCGAGGGTGCAGTGTTTGTCGTTCGATGTAGACATCCCGCTCAGGTCGATGTCCGGTTCTGGACCAGAAGCAGACAAAGTCACGACCATCTATTTGCCGCATCCACGACCGTTTCTGGCCAGCTGGGTCACGAAACGAATACCTTCAACGTCGAGTGACGGAGCGGACGCGAGCATCATTCCGTCCACGTCGCGGCGTGCGTGCAGCCAGTCTCCCCCACCCGATCAGCGCACAAAACACGATGGCGGCAGCCATCGTGGTGTGACCGCTGAACATCACGAGGCCCATGCTCCAGCTCTTTGCGGCCACGAGGATGCCGAGCGCCAGCAGCAGCACCCCTGCACCGACGGCCCGAAGTCCATAGGTCGTCACCCGCGGCAGCGCTGTGCCGAAAATATCGCGCTGCTGGCGGTGCGTGGCGAAAGCCAGCGCAGCAAAGCCCGCCAGACACAGCCCAAGGGCAAGCAGATGGATCATTCCGCCGCACCGCTGGAAGCAATGGCGACCGGCACCTGCTGCATGCGCCTCGATTGCACGATGGATCGGTTCCGGGCAGTGCGAACAGCCAGAACAACATGGAGCAGTGCGAGTGCCCAGCACGTCACGTCGATGCCGGCGAACACCCAGTCGCCTTGCGCCAGGCTGTGCCACAGCGGCCGCTGCGTCGTCAGCGCGTTGAGGACGGGCAACAGGAAGAGCAGCGCAGCCGCCGTCCATAATTGCTCGATCCAGGCCGCCTTGGCCGGACGCAGCAGGGCGTGGAGCAGCGTCAGAGCCCAGACCGCGAAGAATGCATGGATCTCCCAGTCGGCGCGGGCTTCCATCGGGTGCGGCAGAAGGCGGTTGGCCCACAGGAACGCCGTCATCGCGATCGACAGGCCGGCAATGCTCGCGATGTTCAGGCGCTCGACGAGACGGAAGCCGAAATGCGGGCGCTCCGGATCGCGCAGCCGGCTGCGCCGCTTGACGGTCCACATCACGAGGCCAGTGCCCACCATGGCCGTGCCCATGAAGCTGACGAGAAAATACAGCCATCGCGTTTGGGTGTCGCTGAAGCGCCCGAGATGGAGCGCATAGAGTACACCCCGGGTTTCGGCGGCGGCGCCGACGCTGTCGCGGACGTTCAGCAGTTTGCCGGTGGTGCCTTCGAACTCCATATATTGCGGGCTCATCGAAACACGGCCAGCCTCTCCGCGTGCCACCGCCACACGTGCGGCCGCGTCGCCGGGATGAACGAAGGTCACGCGTCCGACATTGCCCTTGCCCCAGCGCTCCTGCGCCTGCCGCACCATGTCTTCGACCGATGCCAGAGGAGCGCTTTGTCCGCTGGGCTTGCCGGGCTGAATAAAGACGCTGAGCTCGCTCGTCATCTGCTGGCGCTCGGCCGGCGTCTTGAAGGCCGCGTTCTCGCCCCATGGCATATAGAGCGCCATCAGCGTCACGAGGCCGGTGTAGGTGATCATGAAATGGAACGGCAATCCGAAGACCGACAGCGCGTTGTGAGCCTCCAGCCACGAGCGCTGGCCTTTGCTCCAGCGGAAGGTGAAGAAATCGACGAAGATCTTCTTGTGGGTGATGACGCCGCTGATGATGGCGACGAGCATGAACATCGCGGCGATGCCGGCGATCCATCGTCCCCACACCACGGGCATGTAGTGAAGCTGGAAGTGGAAGCGGAAGAAGAACTCGCCGCCCAGCGTCTCACGCGAGGAGATTTTGTGACCCGTCGCTGGGTCGAAATTGGCTTCGCCGAACGCGCGCTGGCCCTGGCCACGCGTCCGCCAGAACGCATAGACGCTGTTGTTGCGGCCGTCCGGCAGTCGGATGCTCCACTGCGAACTTCCGGCGGCAACGTTGCCGAGTTCATCGGCGATCCGCTGCGCCACTGCGGCCTGATCAGGAACTTGCGACAGTCGCGCCAATTCCGGCCGCGTCCATTGCGAAAGCTCGTCCTTGAAGTAGGACACCGTGCCCGTGAGGAACATGGCGTAGAGCACCCAGCCGAGCAGCAGCCCCGCCCAGGTGTGCAGACCGGACATGCTTTGGCGGATACCGCGGCCCGCCCTCTGTGTCTCCTTGTCGGCTTTCACGCGCCGGCCCTCAGCCAACGGACCAGGCCAGCGGTGTCAGCACCGCGGCCGCGACGATCAAGCCCGCCCATGACTTCCACGCACTGCGTACGGCAAAGACCCAGATCACGGCAGCTGCGTAAATGGCAAAGCTGGCCAGCATGCCCGTGAGCACCGCCTGCGGCTTGCTCATGGGCAATGCCAGCACAGCCACGCTCGCAAGCGCTGCCAATGCATAGCCGCCGAACACCGCCGCAATGATGCGGGAAATCAGCGGCCCCGTCGCCCAGACCTGTCGGATCAGCGCGTTCATTTAGCGGGTGTTGCCGGTGGCCCGGCCGGAATCGGCGCCAGGCCTTTGGCGTTCACGAAGGTGACGGTCGTGGAATAGCTTACCGCATCGTACTTTTCGGTGCCGTTCGTCCCGGCGCGTTCGCCGCCATTGTGGTCGTTGAAGCTGACCTCGACCACATAGACGCCCTTCCACGGCATATCGAACGTCACGTGGCCCTGCTCGTCGGTGTGGGCGTCCTTCTGCCAGCCCGACTCCGTCACCAGCGTGACCTTGGTCTTGGCCTTGGGCTGGTCCTTGAAGACGAGCTTGAACTGGCCTTCTTGGCCGGTCGGCACGAGATCGAACACCAGTTTCGGCTGCTGCGCGGCAAAGCTGGTGATGTAGCGGGCCGCCGGATAGAACCAATTGTTGACGTCCTTGCCCGGCTGTTTCCGGACGTAGAGCGGATAGCTGGCGTCCTCCGCCACGATGGTGTCGCCTGCGGCGGCCGAGAACGGCAGCCTGAAGCCGTCACCGCTCTTGGTCGCATCGGACTTCTGCTCACCCTTGGACTCACCCTTGGCCGAGATCAGCGTGCCCGTCACCTTGCCGAGCTTGTCCAGAAGGCCCGGCGAGACCTCGCGAAGGTTCTCGCCGAATTCGCCGAAGCGAACGATCGCGTTCTGGCCGTCGGCCTGCTCGATCCAGATCTGGTGCGCCTGCGCCGGCAAGACTGCGGCAAGCAGGGAAATCACGACGGCAAAACTCCTGATCATGACAGACTCCTCGAAACACAATCCGTATGTGACGTGAAATCGCCGGCGCGCGAGGCCCCGGCGATCCGACGATGTTAAGACGCTCGGCACAGCTGGAGATCATCCATCGCGAATGACCTTGCTGCGGCCATCGGGGATGTTCGATCAGAGATCGAACGCCGCCGACAGCAGGAAGGTGCGGCCGGCGCCAACGGTTTGGAAACCGCCGCTGGTCAGCCAGTATCGCTTGTCGAACAGGTTTTCGACATTGGCACGGAACGTCACCGGACGGCCGTTAAGGACGGTCGCGTAACGCGCACCGATGTCATAGCGAGTCCAGCTGGGGAAGCGCTGCCACTCCAGGTTGGCATTCGTCAGGTAGGAGCCGCCCGTGTGGATCACGCGCCCGTTGAACGAAAGGCCTGTCACCCACGGTGCATCCCAGTCGAGGGCACCCGAGAATGTCACGTTCGGAACACCGGCGGCATCGTTGCCGCGCTCCGAGGCCGTGGCCGGATTGGTCAGCTCCGGACGCAGGAACGTAACGCCCGCCATGCCGCGCAGGCCGGGCAGCAGAAGACCATAAGCCGAGAGTTCGAGGCCGCGGTTGCGCTGTTCGCCGTCGTAGGCGCGGGCGTTCCCGGCAGTGGTGACCAGGCTCGGCCGTGCAATCTGGAACACCGCTGCCGTCGTGGTGATGGTGCCCCAGTCCACCTTGACGCCGGCTTCCTGCTGCTTGGACTTGTAGGGCGCCAGGATCGACCCGGTATTTGCAAAGCCGGCGGGAACGATGACACCTTGGCTGAGCCCTTCGGCGTAGTTCGCGTAGAGCGACACGTTCTGCAGCGGCTTGACGACGAGACCGGCCAGAGGCGTCACGGCCTCCGCGCCATAGTCGCTCATCTTGAGGCCCGTCGTGGTGCTGAAGGCATCCTGCTCCACACGCTGATGGCGGGCACCGAGCGTGAGCAGGACCCTCTCATCCAGCACCGACATCGTGTCCGCGAGCGCAAAGCTGCGCAGCAGGATCTCGTTGGCCAGCCGGGGCGGAAGACGCGCGCCGGTGACCACCGGCAGCGGGGCCGGATTGTAGATGTTCGAGGGTACCGACTGTGCCGGAGTGTTGGCCACGTAGGCGTTGCCGTTTTCCTGGTAGTAGCCGGTAAAGGCGAAGTTCACCCTGTGCGTGACCGGACCCACATCGAAGCGCGACCGAATGCCGGCATTGCCGCTCGTCGTCTTGCTGTAGGAATCGTAGTAGGCGTTGATCAGCCGGAAATTACCGAAGGCGTCCGCACCGCTCGGGAAACCGGTGACGCGGGAGTCGGGGAATGTCTGATAGATCTCGCCGTCGCGGTAACCGATGCCTGCATACGCCGTGATCGACTGGGACAGGTCATACTCGAGCGCCGTGGCAATGGTATTGTCCCGCTGCTTCAGCAATGTGCCTGGATACCAGGTGCTGCGCGGGTCCGGTGGAGCCGGAATGAACGGTACCGTCGTTCGAATGCCAATCTGCGGACGGAAGTTCTCGGTATCGTCGTTCTGCGAGATCGCATCGACGGTCCAGCGCAGGCGCTCGCCGCGATAATCGACACCCAGCGCGCCGAGACCACTCCTCCAATTGCCATTGTCGATCGTGGCTTCGCCGTTGCGGCCGACGCCGTTGAAGCGGACGCCCCACTCCTTGTTCTCGCCATAGCACTGACTGGTCTCGACGTGAAGGCCATAATGGCCGGCGCTCATGAAGAACGGCGTCACACGCGTGAAGGGGATTTCCCCGGCGCGCTTGGTGAGGATGTTGATGGCGCCGCCGACCGTACCGCCAGGAGCGATGCCGTTGATGAGTGCCCCGGGCCCCTTGAGCAACTCGATGCGCTCGATGATCTGGGCGGGAACGCGACTGGAGGACACCAGACCGTAAAGTCCATTCAAGCCGACGTCTGTCGCGGCAACGGGGAAACCGCGAATCTGGAACGTGTCGTCGAACCCGTTGGGCCCGGTGGTGACACGAACCGACGAGTCGTTGATCAGCGTATCCGCCGCCGTCCGTGCCTGTTGGTCCTCGATCAATTGCGAGGTGTAGTTGACCACACTGAACGGGGTATTCATGACGCTCACGTTGCCCAGCAGGCCAAGGGTTCCACCCTGCGCAACCTGACCTCCGGCATAGGCAGGGGCTGGAGCGCCGAGCGTCCGCGTGCTTCCCATCGTGGTGACCGGAACATTCGACGGAGCTTGTTCGGCTGGCCTCCGCGCATCGCGTGCAGCGCGCTGGACGCTTCCGCGCGGCTGCGCGTTGCGCGTGACGCGCGCGCGCTGTTGAGTCGCGTCGACCGTCACCGCCGGCAACGCTTGCGGTGCGGAACTCTGCGCGCTGCTCTCCGTCACCGCGGCGCCCGTCAGACAGAGCGAAAACGTACCGACGGCCGCTCCGACAAGCAGGCGGCTCTTGTAGTTCTGAATGTTACTCACCAACGCCCCCAATTACTCAGCAGATCGTCTGCTAGGGGCTCGAAACATCAGAAGCAACGCAGCGAAATTAGAACTTCTACAGTCTGGTGCGCAGCAGCAGCGTTTGCGCAATCATCGCGACGATTTGTCACGAGTACGATTGCGCAAGCGGCAACCGCGCATCGGCTTCTTTGGTGCGTTCGATTCTTGCAGCGGTGATTCGATCGCGCCTTGGATCAGTTGTTAGAGCGCTTCTAATTAATGGCTTTGTTACGCGGAGCTTGCTTCGGCGATGAAACGCATGAAGAAGAACAAGACCGAGCGCGGAGTTTCGGCGCTCGTCGCGAACCTGCAAGCCAAGCCGGTGAAATTCGGGCGCGGCGCGGTGAACTCAAGCTATCGATACGGAGCAGCAGGACGGGTTCGTCTCATCCACGTTCCGCGATGGTGGCATCTTACGCCTGTTTTGCCCGACGATCAAGCCAATTCGCAAAAACGGAAATTGACCGTTTCCCCGGGCCGATCATGCCTCGATTTGCGGTCGATGTTCGCGCCGATCTCATCGCGCTCGTAAGCCGTTGATCTTGCTACCCCCGGCTACTGTGCATGGGGTTGTTTTCGAGCTTCCGTTTTGCCGACGCGAAGACGCCAGACCAAACCGTGCCAGATCCGGCTTACGCCCGCTACTTCATCACCCGCAGGCCCTTGGTCGTGAACCGCTGCGTCTTGCCGCCGGGCCGCATTGGCCGCCTGGTGCCGGCGGCCTTGCCGGTGCCGGGAGGCTGGTGCGCAGGCACGAGCTGATGCGGCTGCGAGCCGATCAGGTCGCGGCGGCCCATCTCGATCAGGGCCTCGCGCAGCAGCGGCCAATTGTCGGGGTCATGATAGCGCAGGAAGGCCTTGTGCAGCCGGCGCTGACGCAGCCCCTTGATCGCCTCGACCTTGTCGCTGCCGCCGTGGCGCACGCCGCGCAAGGGGTTGACGCCGGTGTGGTACATCGCGGTCGCGGTCGCCATCGGCGAGGGCAGGAAGGTCTGCACCTGGTCGGCGCGGTAGCGGTTCTTTTTCAGCCACAGCGCGAGGTTCATCATGTCCTCGTCGGTCGTGCCCGGATGCGCCGCGATGAAGTAGGGGATCAGGTAATATTTCTTGCCGGCGCGTTCGGCCGCCTCGTCGAACATGCGCTTGAACTTGTTGTAGGCGCCGATGCCCGGCTTCATCATCTTGTCGAGCGGGCCGCGCTCGGTATGTTCGGGGGCGATCTTCAGGTAACCGCCGACGTGATGGGTGACGAGCTCCTTGATGTATTCGGGACTCTCCACCGCGAGGTCGTAGCGCACGCCGGAGGCGACCATCACCTTCTTGATACCCTTGGTCTCGCGCACCTTGCGATAGAGCCGGATCAGATCGTCATGCGAGGTGTTGAGGTTCGGGCAGATCTCGGGGAAGACGCAGGAGGGACGGCGGCATGCCGCCTCGACCTTCGGGTCCTTGCACGCCATCCGGTACATGTTGGCGGTGGGGCCGCCGATGTCGGAGATGACGCCGGTGAAGCCCGGCGTCTTGTCGCGGATGCGTTCGATCTCGCGCAGGATCGAGCCCTCGGAGCGGTTCTGGATGATGCGGCCCTCGTGCTCGGTGATCGAGCAGAAGGTGCAGCCGCCGAAGCAGCCGCGCATGATCGTCACCGAGAATTTTATCATTTCCCAGGCGGGGATCCTGGCGTCGCCATAGGAGGGATGCGGCGCACGCGCATATGGCAGGTCGTAGACCGCGTCCATCTCTTCCGTGGTGAGCGGGATCGGCGGCGGGTTGAGCCAGAGATCGCGGTCGCCATGACGCTGCACCAGCGGCCTTGCATTTCCGGGATTGCTCTCCCGGTGCAGCACGCGCGAGGCGCGCGCATAAGCTTCCTTGTCCTGCTCGACCTGTTCCAGCGCCGGCAGGCGGATCACGATCGCGCCTTTCTGGCGCGATGCGCCCTCGTCGGCGGACTCGAGATCGTCGGCGTGCAGCTCGGTGTAATCGTCGGGGACCTTGCGGAACAGCGCCACGCCCCTGATGTCGTCGAGCTCGCGCGGCACTTCGCCAGCGGCGAGCCGGTGCGCCACTTCGACCACGGCACGCTCGGCGTTGCCGTAGAGCAGCAGGTCCGCCTTGGCATCGGCCAGTACGGAGCGGCGCACCTTGTCGGACCAGTAATCGTAATGTGCGATCCGGCGCAGCGAGGCCTCGATGCCGCCGAGCACGATCGGGGTGTCCTTGAACGCCTCGCGGCAGCGCTGGGCGTAGACGATGGTGCAGCGGTCCGGCCGCTTGCCGCCTTCGCCGCCCGCCGTATAGGCGTCGTCGCTGCGGATGCGTCGATCCGCGGTGTAGCGGTTCACCATGGAATCCATGTTGCCGCCGGTGACGCCGAAGAACACTCGTGGCTTGCCGAGCGCCCTGAACGGCTCCGCCGAATGCCAGTCCGGCTGCGCGATGATGCCGACCCGGAAACCCTGCGCCTCCAGCAGCCGGCCGATGATCGCCATGCCGAAGCTCGGATGGTCGACATAGGCATCCCCGGTCACCAGCACGATGTCGCAGGCGTCCCAGCCGAGCGCATTCATCTCGGCGCGGCTCATGGGGAGGAACGGCGCCGGCTTGCGCGGGCGCGCCTGGGCCATCAGCGGCTTTTCGGCGGTGATCATCTGGGTGTCCATGGCGCCTACGCATAGGGCTCCGAGGCCATGAATTCAACCGACGGGCGTGTGAAAGATCAGGTTCCGCGGGACATCGCCGTTCCCTCAGGATGGCGAGGAAAACGCCTGCTCGATCCGCGCCGCGAAGGAGATCAGGCGCTCCTCGCTGTGCGGTGGGCCGACGACCTGCAAGGAGACCGGCATGCCGGCTCCATCGCGGCCGGCGGGCACCGCCAGCGCAGGGCAGCCGAGGATCGACCAGACATAGGTGATCATGATCCAGTCGATGTAGATCTTCGATGCGGTCCCCTCGATCTCGGCCGGCCACATGATCTCGACCGGAAAGGGCGCGACCTGCGCGGTCGGGCAGATCAGGATGTCGATGTCGGTGAAGAAGTCCTGCATGCGCCGGTAGATGGCCGCGCGCTGCTCTATCGCGGCCGCGATGTCTGTTGCGGAGAGGCTTTCACCATGGGCGATGTCGCCTGCCACCTCGGGCGTGAAGGCCGCGCGCGATTGCGGCCAAAGTCTGCCCCAGGTGGCAAGATAGGCGAGACCACGTAGCGCGCGGATCACGCGCGGCAGCCCGGCGAGATCAGGGGCGGTCTCGCTCATCCTGCAGCCGGCGGGTTGGAGCCGGTCGATCGCGCCGCGGAAGGCGGAACGAATGTCGTGATCGACCGGCAGCAAGCCGAGATCCTCGGACACCGCTATGCGCCCCGCCCATCCGGGTCGTGCGGCGGCGTTGCGGAACGATGCGGGATGCTCGCGCGACAACAGATCGGGCGGATGGAAGCCGGCCATCGCATCCAGCATCAAGGCAAGATCGGGAATCGTCCGCGCCATCGGTCCCTCGACGAAAACGGTGTCGAACGGATCGGAGAGCGGCTTTCTCGGCACGAGGCCTGGTGTGGGCCTCAGCCCCGCAACACCGCAAAATGCGGCCGGCGTGCGCAGGCTGCCGCCGACATCGTTGCCATGGGCGAGATAGACCTGATGCGCGGCCAGCGCCGCTGCCGATCCGCCGGAGGAGCCGCCCGCGGTCAGCGCAGGAAAGAACGGATTGCGCGTCGCGCCGAACAGCGCGTTGGTGGTGTTGGCGCCGCCGAGCTCCGACAGATTACTCTTGCCCACGACGATGGCGCCATTGCGCTGGAGACGATCGATCGCGGGATTCGATATCTCGGGGGCGCCGCGTGCCGTCAGCGCGCTGCCGCCGCTGGTCGGCACGCCTGCGACATCGGTGTTGTCCTTGACCGCGAGCGGAAGCCCGCAGAGCAGGGGCCAGTCCTCGCCGGCCGCCTTTTTCTCCATAAGCCGCCGTGCTTCACCCCGTGCGGCCTCGAAGCAGCGAACCGGAATCGCGTTGATTCCCGCATCCGTCGCTTCGATCCTGTCGATCGCGGCATCGACCACGTCGAGCGGCGACAGATGGCCTTTGCGAATCTCGGCAATGGCGTCGACGGCGGACAGCGCAAGAATGCCGGTGGAAGGCGCAAGGCCGGGCGCATCACTCATCTCTATGTCCGGATCGCGGCGGTGGACCCGCGCACCACCAGCGCCGGCTGAAGCTGGATCGATCTCGCCTCTCCCTCGACGCCGGAACGTCCCTCCGAAACTCGCGACAGCAGGGTCGAGACCGTGGTTTGGGCAATCGCCTCGGATGGCTGCGTCACGATGGTCATGCCCGGCCGCACCAAGCCGGCCCACGGAGGCTCGTCGACCGCGATGACGGAGAGGTCGTCGGGAATGGTGAGCCCGCTCTCGGCAATGGCACGAAGCAGTCCAAGCGAAAGATGATTGTTGGTGGCGAAGATCGCGGTCGGTCGCTGCGCATGCCGCAGAAGCCGCATTGCGGCGGCATGGCCGGCGGCCTCGGAGAAATTGTCCTTCTCGATCAGCCGTTCGTCGAGGGTGGTGCCGCGCGAGGCCAGGCCGCTTCTGAGGCCATCGAGGCGGTGGCGCGCGATCTGATGCTCGGGCGATCCCATGATCACGGCGATGCGGCGATGGCCGAGATCGTCGAGATGTTCGGCCGCGAGCCGTCCCAGCGCGACATTGTCGGTCGTGACCGAATCGAGGTCGAGCCCCTCGATGCGTCGGTCCACCAGAATGCCCGGCATCGGCAAGTCCGCCAGCGCGGCCTGGCGTCCGCTCCAGCCGCGCCGGGTCGGGATGACGATGACGCCGTCGGCGCGCTGCGACAGCAGCATGGCAAGATGCCGCTCCTCGCGCTCGGGGTCTTCGGCACTGTTGCAGAGAATGACCGAATAGCCTGCCGCGCTCGACAGCCACTCGATGCTTTCGACGAGCTTCAGGAAGTAGGGATTGGCGAGGTCTGCCACGAGCAGCCCCAGGATGCGCGTGGCGCCGCTGCGCAGGCTGCGGGCGCTGGCATGCGGTGCATAGCCGAGCTTGCGTGCTGCCGCATTGACGCGCGCCTGGAGGAGCTCGCTGACCTTGCCCGACCGGTTGAGCGTCTTCGACACGGTGGCCACGGAGACACCGGCGAGCCGGGCGACCTCGTGGATAGTGGGCAACGGCCCTGCCGACATCAACTATTCTCCTGTTAAACGTTTTTGTATTGTTTGGATTGACTGGAGGCAAGCCAAAAGACGTATAGAAAAAGTAAAATACCGTTGCGATAGACCAGCTTCCGTGCTTCATTAGAAAAACGTTTAACTAGGACCAGGGAGGCAATGGTGCGTGGGCTGGATGGCGTCCGGCGATCGCCGGTCAGCATTTGCAGGCGCTCGGCATGACCGGCTACGTGCTCGGTCGGCTGTTCGCGGCCATCCCCGTGCTGCTCGCCGTCGCGGTATTCGTCTTTCTGCTGCTCAGCCTCGTGCCGGGTGATCCCGCCGTGCTGATCGCCGGTGACTTCGCCTCGCCGCCACAGGTGGAGGCGGTGCGCCAGGCGCTCGGACTCAATCTGCCGCTGCTGCCGCGTTTCCTCGCATGGGCCGGCCGCATCCTGAGCGGCGATTTCGGCCTGTCGCTGTTCAGCCGCATCCCGGTCTCGCAGCTTGTCGCGCAGCGGATCGAGCCGACGCTGCTTCTTTCTCTCATGACGATCACGATCGCGGTCGTCGTCGCCGTGCCGCTCGGCCTCGTCGCCGCCTATCGTCCGAGGGGGCTCGTCGCGCGCCTGACCATGGCGGGGGCGGTGCTCGGCTTCTCATTGCCGGTCTTCGTCGTCGCTTTCGCGCTGGTCTATACGCTCGCACTCGGCCTGCACTGGTTTCCGGTGCAGGGTTATAAGCCGCTGTCGCAGGGCGTGCTGGCCTGCCTGCATTCGCTCGTGCTGCCCGCGATCTCGCTGAGCTTCCTCTATATCGCCTTGATCGCGAGGGTGACGCGCGCTGCGGTGCTAGAGGTGCTACGCGAAGATTATGTCCGCACCGCCCATGCCAAGGGGCTCGCGGCCCGCAAAATCATCGTACGGCACGTGCTCAGCAATGCCGCAGTCCCGATCATCACGGTCGTCGGCATCGGATTTGCCGCGCTGCTTGGCGGCGTCGTCGTTACCGAGACCGTGTTTTCCATTCCCGGCCTCGGCCGGCTGACCGCAGACTCCATTCTCCGGCGCGACTATCCGGTGGTGCAAGCCCTGATCCTGCTGTTCGCCTTCGTCTATGTCGTCGTCAATCTCGTGGTCGACATTCTCTACGCTGTCGTCGATCCGCGGATCCGGTACTGATGCAGGACGAGCCGATGGCGATGACCCACGCAGCAGAAGGGCTCGATGCGCCGGACATCGGTGTCAACCGGTTTTCGCAGATCGCGAGCCTGCCGGTTCGCCAGCCCATACTGGCTCTGAGTTGCGCTCTGCTGCTCGCCTTTGGCGTGACGGCCGTCGTGAGCCCGTGGATCACCGTGGATCCCGCCGCGCTGGACCCGCTGAACCGGCTTCAACCGCCGTCGCTGGCGGAGCCCTTCGGCACCGATCAAGTCGGACGTTCCGTGTTTGCCCGCGCGCTGGTGGGAACGCGGGTTTCGCTGTCGGTCGGCATTGCCGTTGCTGTTCTCACCACGCTGATCGGCGTGTGCATCGGTGTCATCGCCGGTTATTTCCGCAGCGTCGACAAGATTGTGATGCGCGCGATGGATGCGGTGATGGCGATCCCCGCGATCCTGCTCGCGATCGCACTCGTGGCGCTGATTGGCGCTTCGCCCATCGTGATCGTCACGGCGATCAGCCTCCCGGAAATTCCCCGCATGGCGCGCGTGGTGCGCGCCAGCGTTCTCAGTTTGCGCGAACGCGTCTATGTCGAGGCCGCCATCACTTGCGGCGGGCGTACCGTGACCATCCTGCATCGTCACATCCTGCCCGGCGCTGCCGGGCCGATCATGGTGCAGTCGACCTACGTCTTTGCCTCCGCGATGATCCTGGAATCGATCCTGTCGTTTCTCGGTGCGGGCACGCCGCCCGACGTGCCGAGCTGGGGCAACATGATGTCGGAGGGACGGCAGTTCCTGCAGATCGCGCCGTGGATTCTCGGCTTCCCAGCCTTGATGCTGGCGATGACGGTGCTCGCCGCCAACCTGCTCGGCGATGCGCTTCGCGACCTGCTCGATCCGAGCTTTGCGGGAGGCGAGATGCGATGAGTACGCCGCTGCTCTCCGTCGAGAACCTCTCCATTACACTCAATACGCGAGGCACCCCGGTGCCGCTCGTCCGCAACGTCTCGTTTGCGATCGATCCGGGTGAAACGCTGTGCCTCGTCGGCGAGAGCGGCTGCGGCAAGAGCCTGACCGCGCTCTCCATCATCGGTCTGCTCAACCGAAGCGTCATGCAGGTCGCTTCCGGCCGCATCCTCTTCGAGGGGCGCGATCTCGTCACGCTCGGGGCCGAGGAACTGCGCAAGCTCCGGGGCGACCGTCTCGCCATGGTGTTTCAGGAGCCGATGACGTCGCTCAATCCGCTCCTGCGGGTCGGCGAGCAGATCGCGGAGGTCATCGTCGAGCATCGTGGCGTGTCCGAGGCGGACGCGCGGCGGCAGGCGGTCGGATTGCTCGATCTCGTCCGCATTCCGGATGCGCGGCGGCGGGCCTCCGAATTTCCGCACCAGCTTTCCGGTGGCATGCGGCAGCGCGTGATGATCGCGATGGCGCTCGCCCTGCGCCCTGCATTGCTGATCGCCGACGAGCCGACCACCGCGCTCGACGTCACCATCCAGGCCCAGGTCTTGACCCTGATCGACGATCTGCGTCGCGAGTTCGGCACGTCCGTGCTCCTGATCACGCACGATCTCGGGGTCGTCGCGGAAATGGCCGACCGGGTCGTCGTGCTCTACGCCGGCAGCATCGTCGAGCAGGCCGGCGTCAACGGCATCTTCGATGCCGCGGCCCATCCCTATACGCGCGGCCTGCTTGGGGCGATCGGCCAGCTCAACAGCGGCACCCGCGATCGTCTCGCCGAGATTCCCGGCAGCGTGCCGAGCCCGGTCTCGCTCGGCACGGGCTGCGCCTTTCGCCAGCGCTGCGGCGCGGCGATGCCGGTGTGTCACTCGGAATCGCCGTTGTTGTCGGGCGCTGACGAGCACCTGACGGCATGCTGGCTGGGCAAGGCCGGCGCGATGGTGCCGGCATGAGCGCCGTCCTCGAAGTCTCAGGTCTGACCCAGATCTTCACCTCACGGCAGGGGCCGTTCGGATTGTTCGGCCGGCGCGATCTTCGCGCCGTCGACGACGTCAGCTTCGTCGTCGCGCGCGGACGTACCTTCTGCCTCGTTGGTGAAAGCGGCTGCGGCAAGACCACGATCGGCCGCATGGTCGTGCGCCTGTTGCGGCCGACGGCCGGCTCCGTCCACATCAATGGCGAGGACTTCGGCAATCTCTCCGGCGAGACGCTGCGCAGGAAGCGCCAGCAGGTGCAGATGGTGTTCCAGGATCCCTTCGCCTGCCTCAACTCGCGCATGACCGCGGCGGAGATCGTCGAAGAGCCCCTGCAGAATTTCGGCATCGGCGACGCGGTGTCGCGACGGCGGAAGGTCGCGCGTCTGTTCGACCAGGTCGGCCTGCCCCAACTTTTTCGCGCACGTCTGCCGCATCATCTATCGGGCGGACAGCGGCAGCGCCTCGGCATCGCGCGGGCGCTCGCCGCGGATCCCGCGCTGATCGTCGCGGACGAGGCGGTCGCGGCCCTGGACGTGTCGATCCGCTCCCAGATCCTGAATCTCCTGAAGGATGTGCAGCGCGAGATCGGGATCTCCTATCTGTTCATCTCGCATGATCTCGCCGTGGTGCGCTATCTCGCGGACGACGTCGCGGTGATGTATCTCGGCGCCATCGTCGAGCAGGGGCCGGCGAAAGCCGTGTTCGCTGCACCGGTGCATCCGTATACGCGGGCGTTGATCGATTCCGTGCCTGCGGTCCACCCGCGCAACCGGCGCCGCCGCGCGGCTCTCGAAGGCGAGGTGCCGAGCGCCGCCGCGCTGCCGTCCGGATGCCGCTTTCGCACGCGCTGTCCGTTCGCGACGGACATTTGCGCGCAAGCGGCGCCGGCGATGACTGAAATCACGCCCGGCCATGCCGTCGCCTGTCATCACGCAGGATCGCTGCCACGCTTCGACGCGCCGGGTCCGGGCCGGGCAGTAGCCCCCGACGCAGTTGCCTAGAAACAGAAAACGGGAGGATTACCAAATGAGATCGCCGAACGGAATATTTGCGGTCATGATGGCGGCAGGTTGGCTGGGTGCAATATCGCCTGCCGTTGCGGAGACGGTGCTCAAGATCCGCCCCTTCGGCGATCTCAAGCAGATCGATCCCGTGATCACGTCCGACTATATGGTTCGTAACCACGGCTATATGGTGTACGACACGCTGTTCTCGCTGGACGAGAAGCTCGTCGCGCAACCGCAAATGCTGGAGTCCTTCGCGGTCAGCGGCGATCAACTCACCTATTCCTTCACGCTGCGCGGCGGCCTGACTTTCAGCAACGCTCAGCCGGTCACCGCGGAAGACGCGGTCGTTTCGCTGAAGCGCTGGTGGCAGCGTGACGGCCTTGGGCAACAGCTTGCCTCCGTCAGCGACAGCCTGACCGTTAAGGACGAAAAAACCTTCGAGCTGAAGCTCAAACGTCCTTGGGGGCTGGTGATCGAGGCGCTCTCCAAGCCGAGCTCCAACGTGCCCTTCATCATGCCGAAGGGGATCGCTGCGACGCCGGCGGACACCGCCATCACGGATGCGACCGGCTCGGGTCCTTTCATCATGAAGAAGGACGAGTGGGTTCCGGGCTCCAAGGTCGTTTACGTCAAGAGCCCGTCCTACAAGTCGCGCGCGGAGCCGGCGAGCGGCCTTGCCGGCGGTAAGCTCGCCAAGGTCGACCGGGTCGAATGGCATTACATCCCGGATGCGCAGACCGCGCTCAATGCACTCCAGGCCGGCGAGATCGACATTTTCGAGGAGGTGCCGCCGGACTTCCTGCCGACGCTTGCCGGCAATCCCGACATCAAGACGATGCCGCAGGACACGCTCGGCATGCAGATGGTGTTCCGCATGAACATTTCGGCCCCGCCGTTCAACAATCAAAAGGTCCGGCAGGCGATCAGCTACATGATCGACCAGGACAAGTTCGCGCGAGCCTATGTCAGCGACCCCAAGCTCTACAAGAGCTGCCCGAGCTTCTACATGTGCTCGTCGCCCTATTTCACGGCTGCCGGCTGGACCAAGCCCGATATCGAAAAGGCCAAGAAGCTGATCGCCGACAGCGGTTATGACGGTACGCCGGTCGTGGTGCTGCACGCGACCGAGAGCGGACCGACGAATACGTTTAGCCTCGTCGCCGAGCAGATGATGCGCCAGATCGGCCTCAAGGTCGAGCCGCAGGCGATGGACTGGGGCACGCTGGTTGGACGCCGCGCGTCCAAGGAAACCGTCGACAAGGGCGGCTGGTCGCTGTTCATGTCGGGACCGACGGGCGCCGACATGTTCGAGCCGGTCGGCCACCTTGGGCTGCGCGCAAACTGCGACAAGGCCTGGTTCGGCTGGCCTTGCGACGAGCAGATCGAAAAGCTGCGCAACGAATTCGCGTTGGCGACAGATCCCGAGCAGAAAAAGAAGATCGCAGCCGACCTCCAGCTCCGCGCCGTCGACTATGTGCCGTATTGGCCTGCTGCACAGCTCTATCTGGTGCGGGCGGTACGCAGCAACGTTGACGGCCTCGTAAAGGGGGCGGTCCCGGTCTACTGGAATATCACCAAGAAGTAGTGCGATCCGGCACGGCGCCGGAGGAACCAATCGCTCCCAGCAACATTCAGATGGAGGGTTCGACGCGGGCCCGGGTTGCGCGCGCCTCCATCGATTCGGCGCTCGTGACGTCGCCTCTGGCGATGGGGGAATCGTGGGTACGGTCATAGAGAACTTGCTGATGCGGAAGCAGAAGCTGGTGGAACAGCTCGAACAGGCGCCATCGGTGGAGGATCGCGACCGAATCGAGCACCAGCTCGAGCAGATCAACACCGCGCTGGATTTTCTGGACAGGCCGGGATCGAAGGAGGAGCGGTAGAGCATGATCCGGAAAAGTGCGTAGCGGCTTTCCGAAAAGATCATGCTCAAAACAATAACGCGCTCAATCCACCTTCAGCGCCGTGGCATAGACCATTCCCGAATTCGTGATGTGCGTCGTCATCAGGCCTTCGAAGGCGGCGAACTCGCCGCGCGCGAACAGATCGAGCAGCTTGCGGTGCTCGTCGAAGGACGTGCGGGTGCGCACGTCGATCGGCGAGGTCAGATTGGTGCGGAGCGCGGCGACGCGGCCGGAGACGAGCTGATAGGATTCGGCGAGATAGCGGTTGCCGCAATGGGCGAACAGCGCCTCGTGAAAAGCGGTGTCGGCGCGGCCATAGGCGATGTTGTCCTTTGCCGCGACGGCTGGCTCCATCGCCGCGATCGCCGCGCCCATGGACGCGATCGCGCCGTCGCGGTCATTGCCGAAGGCGAGCTCGGCGGCCTTGGGCTCGAGCGCAATGCGGAAGGTGCAGAGCGCATGGATGTCGTCCGCACTCGGCGTGAAGACGAAGCTGCCGACCTGGGGTCGGATCACCACGAGTCCCTGCGCCTGCAGCTGGCCCATCGCTTCGCGCACCGGCGTGCGGCTGACGCCGAAGGAATTGGCCACCATCTCCTCGGAGATGGCAGCGCCTAATGCGAACTCGCCGTCGATGATGGCTTGGCGCAGCCGCAGCATCACCCGCTGCGACAGCGATTTCGGCGTATCGAGCTTGAGCGATCGCATGGTGCGTTCAGATCACCTTCCCGGGATTGAGCAGGTGATCGGGGTCGAGCGCCGCCTTGAGCGTGCGCATCAGCGCGATCTCGGCCTCGCCCCTCGCATGGCCCAGCCATTGCTTCTTCAAGGTGCCGATCCCGTGCTCGGCGGAGACGCTGCCGCCGAGCTCGCGGACCAGACCGTAGATGATCGCGTCCATCTCCTCCTTCGGCTGCTGCGCGACGGAAAGGCCGGTGACCCAGGAGACGAGATGCAGATTGCCGTCGCCGATATGGCCGTAATAGACGCTCTCGCAACCCTCGATGCCCGCAGCGAGCGCCGCCTTGCAGCGTGTGACGAACTCGTCCATCCGTGCCACCGCAAGGCCGATGTCGTAGGAGATGTGCGGCCCCAGCACCTGGCCGAACTCGGCGCAGATGTCGCGCACGCGCCAGAAGCTCAGCGTCTGCGCCAGCGATTGCGCCACCGCGGCATCCGCCAGCAGCCCGCGCTCCATCAGCTCCTCGAGCCAGCTCTGGAAGCGCGGCGCATCGACGCTCTCGTCGGTGCCCTGCGCTTCCACCAGCACGTAGAGACCGTGGCTTGGGGCGACCGGCGGCTTCACGCCGGCGCGATTCGTGATCACGTCCCAATAATCCGGCCACATCACCTCGAAGGCGGACAGCAGCGGGCCGAGCCCTGAGCGCGCCGCGTCGAGCAGCGCGATCACCGCGGCATAATCCTTCAACGCGCACAGCGCGGCCATGGTCGAGCGCGGCTTCGGGAACAGTTTTAGCACCACGCGGGTGATGATGCCGAGGGTGCCTTCCGAGCCGATGAACAGATGCTTCAGATCATAGCCTGCATTGTTCTTCATCAGCTTGTTGAGGCTGGTGATGATCGTGCCGTCCGGCAGCACCACTTCGAGACCAAGCACCAGCTCGCGCGTCATGCCGTAACGGATCACGCGGTTGCCGCCGGCGTTGGTCGAGAGATTGCCGCCGATCGCGCAGGAGCCGCGCGAGCCGAGATCGAGCGGAAAGAAGAAGCCGGCTTCGTCCGCCGCCTTCTGAATCGTCTCCAGCGGCGTGCCGGCCTTCACCGTCATCGTCATCGAGGCGCGATCGATCTCCTCGATGCCCGTCATGCGCTCCAGCGAGATCGCGACCCAGCCAGCTTCAGGCGAAGCGCCGCGGCACAGGCCGGTCAGGCCGCCCTGCGGCACGAACGGCAGATGCGCCTGCCGGCAGGTCGCAATCGCATCGGCGACGCCCTGCGCATCGACGGGGCGGATCACCGCGCGCGGCGTCTGCGGCAGGCTCGCGCTCCCGTCGTTGCAATTGCGCGCCGGCACATCGGTGCCAACAAGCACCGCCGCCGTGCCGAGCCTGTCGCGCAACACGCCGAGCAATTGGTCGGGGTGTCCGGTGGGGGTCACCATGTCCATGCGAGACCTCCTCAAGATCTGCCGCGCACATGGCGCGGAGGATTTGCATCAATGTTGTATGTAAGATACAAGAGCAACATTAAAGTGAAAACAAGGCCGCGGCAAGCGCGAAAGATCGTTGAAGATCAGCGGCTTGGCCGGGCGCCGCAGCAAAGGGTGGTGTGATGACCGAGGCGATTCGCGGGTTCTGGGTGGCGTCGGCGACACCGCTGGCGACGGACGGCAGTGTGGACGCCCCCAAGCTCGCCTCTCACGCCAAGCAGCTGTTCAGCAAGGGCGTCGACGGCGTCGTGCTGTTCGGCACCACCGGCGAGGGGACCTCATTCAATGCCGCCGAACGCATTGCAACGATCGAAGCGATGCTCAAGGCCGGGGTCGCGGCGGAGCGCATCGGAATCGGCGGCGGCTTTCCTGCCATCACGGACAGTATCGCGCTGACGCGCGCCGTGCTCGGCCTCGGCCTGCGCCACGTGTTGCTGCTGCCGCCCTATTTCGATCGGAGTGTCACGCCTGAGGGCATCGAGGATGCCTTTGCCGCCATCATCGACGGTGTTGCCGACGATCGTCTGCGCGCCTCGCTCTACCACATTCCGCAAGTCTCGGGCGTTGCGATCCCGACGACAGTCGCCGCAAGCCTGCGCAAGCGCTACGGCCAAGTGGTTGCGGGTCTGAAGGACTCCAGCGGCGACTTCAAGCAGTTCCAGGCATTCCGTGCCGCCGCGCCCGAGCTCGCTATCACCGTCGGCAACGAAGCCGATATCACTCGCGCGATCGCCGCCGGCGGCGCCGGCACCATCTGCGGCATGGCCAACATTGCGCCGGAGCTGGTCAAGGCTATGGTTGACGGCAAGAACGTCGAGGCGCGCATGCAGGCGGCGATCGACGTCGTGCTGAAGACGCCCTCCCTGGTCGCAACGCTGAAGGCGATCCTCGCGATGCAGACCGGCGATGCAGGTTGGCTGCGCGTCCGTCCGCCGCTCCGCGCTTTGTCGGACGGCAGTGCGTTCAAGCGGAAGCTCGACGAGTTGATCGCTCCCGCCATCGCGTGATCGTGAAATATCGGGCCACGATTTCGCGTGCAGCGTGTCATGCGCGGTGCGCCGGCAATTCATGATTGCTGTTCAGCATCCGTCTCCTCTTAGAACAATTCAACACTAGAGCGATTCAAGCCCGGCTACGGTTCTCCTCGATCGCGGCGGCTGTTACAGGCGCACACTTCAATGCTCCTGACTTGAAGTGGAATGAAAGTGCGTGCCTTCGTGGATGGCCAACGTGACAACGGCCATCGAATTCGTGCCGGCAAGAGCCGTGCAGGTCTTCTCATGGGAGCAGCGGTGCTGCTCATCGAATATCCCTCCATCACGACGAGCGCACAGGCGCAATCGGCTCTGCCGCCGGTGACGGTGGAGGCGCCGGCGCCACGACCGAAGCCGGCGCGTGCATCGGAGCAGTCGCCACGCCGCGCCCAAACGGCGGCGCGCCGCCAGTCCAGTCGCAATTCCGCACCCGCGGCGCCGACGCTGTCGGAGCGCGCCGCCGCCGAAGCCGCCGCACAGCAAGCCGCCAAGCTCGGCTACCGCGCGATGCCGAGTGCGACCACGCTGCGCAGCGGCGCCTCGCCGCTCGACACCTCGCAGGCCGTCAACGTCGTGCCCGCGCAGGTGCTGAAGGACCAGCTCCCGCGCAACATCGACGACGCGCTGAGCAACGTCTCCGGCGTCACCCAGACCAACACGCTCGCCGGCAGCCAGGACGCGGTGATCCGCCGTGGCTTCGGCGACAACCGCGACGGCTCGATCATGCGCAACGGCATGCCGCTGGTGCAGGGCCGCAGTCTCAATCCTGCGGTCGAAAGCGTCGAGGTGCTGAAGGGCCCGGCCTCGCTGCTCTACGGCATCATGGATCCCGGCGGCATCGTCAACACCATCAGCAAGCGGCCCGAGCTCTATCAGCACGGCTCGGTCACGCTACTCGGCTCGGCCTTCAGTGCCTCCAAGACCGGCGCCGACGGCCTGCTCGACGTCACCGGCCCGATCGGCGACCAGGGGCTGGCCTATCGTTTCATCGGCTACGGCGTCAGCGAGGATTATTGGCGGAATTTCGGCCGTCACCGCGAGATGCTGGTTGCCCCCTCGCTCGCGTGGTACGGCCAGGACACCACGGTGCAGCTGAACTACGAGCACCGCGAGTTCATCTATCCGTTCGACCGCGGCACCGCGTTCAATCCGGTGACGAAGGCGCCGCTGGCCGTGCCCGCTACGCGCCGGCTGGATGAGCCTTTCAACAACACCTGGGGCACGTCCGATCTGATCCAGGCTTCGGTCGAGCACCGCTTCAACCAGGATTGGAAGCTCTACGCAGGCTACAGCTACAACACCGAAACCTTCAGCGCCAACCAGCTCCGCATCACCGGCATCAATTTCACGACCGGCGTCGAGACGCGCAGCAACGACGGCACGGGAAGCTCGCTGAGCAATGTCAGCTATGGGACATCCTATGTCTCGGGCGGCTTCTGGCTCGGCGACATGCGCAACGAGGTGCTATTTGGCGGCGACGGTCAGTATCGCACGATCTACCGCGATGTTTTGATCCGGCAGACAACTCCCGCCTTCAACGTCTACGATCCTGTCTATGGGCTGATCGGGCCGGGAACCAGGGTGTCGAATCCCGACAGCGCCCAGACCGACAAGCTTGGCCAGTGGTCGCTGTTCTTCCAGGACACGCTGCATCTGACCGAGCGGTTCGCACTGGTCGGTGGTGTGCGCTATATGGACTACGATCAGATCGCCGGACGCGGAAAGCCGTTCAACACCAACACAAACGTGTCGCAAGACAAGGTGCTCCCGCTTGGCGGCGCGATCTTCAAGCTGACCGATCAGATCTCGCTTTATGCAAGCTACACCGAATCGCTGAAGCCGAATTCGACGATTGCGCCGATCGGCGTGGTGATCGACTCCAGGGTCGCGCCCGAGGAGGGTGTGTCGTACGAGACCGGCGTGAAGTTCGACATCAACCAGCGCATCTCCGGGACCGTCGCATTCTACGACCTCGACAAGAAGAATGTGCAAACGACGAAGACGAACAGCGCGGGCGTGGTGGAGCTTCACACCGTCGGCCGCGCTCATTCGCGCGGCCTCGAAATCGACGTCACCGGCAGGCTCACCGACAGTTGGGCGTTGATTGGGAGCTATGGCTATACGGACGCCCGCGTGACGGCCTCCGATGATCTGACGTTGCTCGGCAAGAAGCTGCAAAACGTCGCCTTGAACACCGCTTCGCTCTATCTGGTCTACGACTTCGGCACCGCCTTGCCCGGCCAGCTCCGTCTCGGCGGCGGCGCGCGCTATGTCGGCGACCGTCCCGGCGATTCGATCAACAGCTTCTTCCTGCCGTCCTATGTCGTCGCAGACCTCTTTGCGACTTACGAGACGAAACACGAGCAATTTCCGGTGGTGTACCAGGTGAACGTCAAGAACCTGTTCGACACGGTCTACTATCCCTCAGCCGTGAATAATCTAAACGTCGCTATCGGCGACGCGCGCCGGGTGTCTCTCTCGGCGACGGTGAAGTTCTAGCCATGGCCGCGCGGCCGGGGCACATGATCAAAACTGTCCTGCTCCAGGTCCATTCCATCGCGGGCCTGGTGCTCGCGGTGCTGCTCGCTTTGATCGCGCTGACCGGCGCGATCATGAGTTTCGAGGACGAGATCGTCGATCATCTCAACGCCGGCATCATGCATGTAGCACCGCGCGAGATGCCGGCGCTGATGCCGGACGAGCTGGTCGCGCGGCTGGGGGCGGGGCAGGATCTGGGCAAGGTCTCGGCCGTCATGTTGTCGAGCGATCCGACTGCGGCCGTGCGGGTCCGCTTCGCGCGCGACGCGCAGGGCGAGCGGCCGAATTCGCTCTATGTCGATCCCTATGATGCGCGCGTGCTGGGTGCGCCGCGCGGCGAGGCGTTCTTCGCGACGGTTCGGAAGCTGCATCGCTGGCTGCTGATCCCTGGCGATGCCAAGGGCTGGGGCCGCCAGATCACCGGTGTGGCCGCTCTCGGTCTGATCGTCATGCTGGTCTCGGGTCTCGTGCTGCGCTGGCCCCGCCGCGCGCGCAGCTTGAAGATGTGGCTCAATCCCAATCTCGGTCTCAGCGGACGCGGGCTGCATCGTTCGCTGCATGCGGTGATCGGCACCTGGGTTCTTCCGGTCTATCTGGTGATGACGCTCACCGGCCTGTGGTACTCGTTCGATTGGTACAAGGACGGCGTCGTCTGGCTGCTGGCACGTCCCGAGGTCAGTGCCGCGAAGATGCAGCCAAAAATGTCCGCGAAGGCACCGCGTGCGGCGGCCCGTTCCGAGCCGGCCCAGCCGATCGGGTTCGACCTGGCATGGACGACGTTCCGGCGTGAGGAGGGCGACCGCTTCGCCAGGGCTCTGCTGACGCTGCCCCCCAGCCCCGGCACGGCGATACGGATCCGGTCGTGGGGCAAGGATTCGACGCTCGACACCACGCGCGATGAATTCCGCATCGATGCCGTCACCGGTCAGCTCGCCTCCGCGGAACGTTACGCCGACAAGACGTTGGGCGAGAAGATCATCGCCAACGTGCTCGATATCCATCGCGGCGCGATCCTGGGCTGGCCCGGCAAGCTCGCCTTCATGATTGCCGCGGCCCTGATGCCGCTGTTCTCGGTCACCGGAATCCTGCTCTATCTGTCGCGCCGCAGGTTGCGGCGCCCGGCGCAGGCGCCGCTCGGGCGGCTCGTTCCGGGCGAGTGAGTTGCTGCCGAAGAGGCTAGCCAACACCTCGACAATCGTTCAAAAGCCCGTGGCACGTCCTTGTCAGGTTTCGCCATGAAGCTTCCGACCGTCACCCCCGCCGATATCCGCCGCGCGCTGCTCCTGCGCGAAGAAATTGCCCTGCTCGATCTCAGATACGAGGCAGCCTTCGCCACCGGTCATCCGCTGTTCGCGGCCAACTTGGCCGCGGACCGGATTGTAGTGGAGGCCGAGGTGCGGCTGCCGCGCAAGGACGTGGCGATCGTGCTCTATGATGACGGCGAGGGGCTGGTCGCGACCGGCGCCGAACGCCTTGCCGCGCTCGGCTTCACCAATGTCAGCGCACTCGAGGGCGGGCTGAAGGCGTGGCGCGATGCGGGCTTCGAGGTTTTCGAGGACGTCAATTCCTATTCCAAGGCTTTCGGCGAGCTGGTCGAGTCCCGTCGCCACACGCCCTCGCTGAGTGCCGATGAGGTGGCAAAGCTGATCGCCGACAAAGCCAACATCGCCATCCTCGACGTCCGCCGCTTCGACGAATATGCGACCATGAACATCCCGGGCTCGGTCAGCGTGCCCGGCGCGGAGCTGGTGCTCCGGGCAGGCCAGGCCGCGCCCGATCCCGACACCACCATCATCGTCAATTGCGCCGGCCGCACCCGCTCCATCATCGGCACCCAGTCGCTGATCAATGCCGGCGTGCCCAACAAGGTGCGGGCGCTGCGCAACGGCACCATCGGCTGGGTCCTAGCGCGGCACGCGCTCAATCACGGCGCCGGCAGGCGCGGTGCGATCGGCTCGTTCGAGGGCGGTCCGGCCAATGCTCGCGATGTCGCCTATCGCGCCGGTGTTCGCCATATCGGAGCGAACGAGCTGGCGGCGCTGGTCGCAGAGACCCATCGCACGCTGTATCGCTTCGACGTGCGCGATGCAGAGGACTATACAGCCGGCCATCTCCCCGGCTTCCGCCACTATCCCGGCGGCCAGCTCGTGCAGGAAACCGACATGGCCGCTCCCGTGCGCGGCGCGCGCATCGTCCTGACCGACGACAAAAGCGTGCGCGCCGACATGACGGCGTCCTGGCTGGCGCAGATGGGGTGGGAAGTCTATGTGCTCGAGGGCGGCTATGATTGCGCACTGGAAATCGGTCCACCGCAGGTCTTGCCGAAGCCCGATCCGGCCCACCGCTACCGCCGGCCCTATGAAGGCACCGACGTGGCCGAAGCCGCGATGCAGGCCTATCTCGATTGGGAATACGGCCTCGTCGAACAGCTCCGCCGCGACGGTACGCACGGGTTCTATGTGATTTGAGCGAGCTCTGGGATGCCAAGCGCATCCTCGGCTCCGGCCGTCCTCTTCTCGTATCCGCTCCCTATTGTGCTGCGTATCGCCCGCGGTCTATGTGCTCAGGCAAAGCGGCTACTTACGGAGATGCCATGTCCGCCCCAGGCCAAAGCCCTGAGCGAAGCGCCAAGGCGCTGCTGCTCGAAGGCGTCAATGATAGCGCTGTCGACCTGTTCACGAGCGCTGGCTTCACCAATGTCGAACGGCTGACCAAGGCTCTGGACGGCGCAGATCTGCGGCGCGCGCTCGAGGGCGTGTCTCTGCTCGGCATCCGTTCGCGCACGCAGATCACGGATGAGGTTCTGGCGGCGGCCGGCCAGCTTCTCGCGGTCGGCTGCTTCAGCGTCGGCACCAACCAGGTCGATCTTTCGGCAGCGCGCAAGCGCGGTATTCCCGTCTTCAACGCCCCATTCTCCAACACGCGCAGCGTCGCCGAGCTCGTCATCGGCGAGATCGTGATGCTGCTGCGGCGGATCTTTCCGCGTTCGGTGTCGGCCCATGCCGGGGGCTGGGACAAGTCGGCGGCGGGCAGCCGCGAGGTGCGCGGCCGCACGCTCGGCATCGTCGGCTACGGCAATATCGGCTCGCAGCTTTCGACCTTGGCCGAAGCCATGGGCATGCGCGTGATCTATTTCGACCGCACCGACAAGCTTCGCCACGGCAACACCGAGCCGGTCGAGAAGCTCGAAGAGCTGCTGGCGCAGAGCGATGTCGTCAGCCTGCACGTGCCGGAGACGCCGGAGACTGCTGGCATGATCGGCGAGAGGGAGCTGCGGGCGATGAAATCAGGCTCGTTCCTGATCAACAACAGCCGCGGGACCGTGGTCGATCTCGATGCGCTGGCGCGTGCCTTGCGCGATGGCCATCTCGCCGGCGCGGCCGTCGACGTCTTTCCCGTCGAGCCTTCATCGAATGCCGATCGTTTCAACAGTCCCATTCAGGGCATTGAGAACGTCATCCTCACCCCCCATATCGGCGGCTCGACCGAGGAGGCGCAGGAGCGGATCGGCGGCGAGGTCGCGCGCAAGCTGGTCGACTATTTCATCACCGGCTCGACCATGGGCGCGGTGAATTTTCCGGAGGTGCAGCTGCATCTTCGTCCCTCCGGCGCACGCTTCAGCCATGTCCATCGCAACGTGCCGGGCATGTTGCGGCGGCTGAACGAGGTCTTCCTCCAGCGCGACATCAACATCGCCGCCCAATATCTGGAGACCGCCGGCGACCTCGGCTACGTCGTGCTCGACGCCGATCTCGGTGATCACGATTCCGGCGAGCTGCTGCAGCAGATCCGCGGCCTCGAGGGAACGGTCGGAGCGCGGCTGGTGTTCGAGCATTAGAGCGTTTTCGAGCGAAGCGGATATAAAAAAATAGCGTCAATCAGAATTCAGAGCCGTTTCGTTCCGATCGCATCAGAACGGAAATAGCTTTAGATCACCCCACGTTCCGGTTGCAACTTGTAGCAACTGCTCCCACACTGCCGTCGATTTCGGCCCGATCAAAAATCATGTCGAATTTGAGCTTCAGTTGCGTGAGTGTCCGCCATGGAACGGGACGCCGTACTGATTGATCTCGCGCTGCAGGGCGGCGGTTCGCACGGCGCCTTCTCCTGGGGTGTGCTCGACCGTCTTCTGGAAGAGAAATGGCTGGAGATCGCCGCAATCTCCGGAACCTCCGCAGGCGCGATGAATGCGGCGGTTCTGGCGGACGGCTGGACCGGCGGCGGCGCCGAGGGCGCGCGAGAGGCGCTCGACCGGTACTGGCGCCGTGTTTCGAAGGCCGCGGCCTTCAGCCCGCTACAACGTTCTCCGCTCGACCGCTTGATGGGGCGCTGGACCCTCGATACGTCGCCCTTCTATATCCTCACCGATTTGATGTCGCGTGTGCTCTCGCCCTACGACCTCAATCCGACCGGTTACAATCCGCTGCGCGCGGTGCTGGCCGAGAGTATCGATTTCGAACGCCTCGTGCGCTCGCCGATCCAGCTGTTCATCACCGCGACGCGGGTACGCACCGGGCGCGGACGTATCTTCCGCAACGCAGAGATCACGGCCGACGTGCTGCTGGCATCGGCCTGTCTTCCCACCATGTTCCGCGCGATCGAGATCGACGGCGAGCCCTATTGGGACGGCGGCTATGCCGGCAACCCGACAATCACGCCGCTGGTCCGCGAAAGCGACGCGCATGACACCATTCTCGTCCAGATCAATCCGACCGAGCGGCCGGAGCAACCGCGGACGGCTGCGGAGATCCTCAACCGTCTCAACGAAATCTCCTTCAACTCGCCGCTGATGAAGGAGCTGCGCATGATCGCGCTGCTGCGTCAGGCGGCCGATCCGGGCAGCGGCGAGGGCGCGCGCTGGGCGAAGATGCGCACACACCGGATCAAGAGCGATATGCTGGCGAAGTTCGGGGCCTCCTCGAAGCTCAACGCGGAGTGGGAGTTCGTCTCGATGCTGCGCGCCGAGGGACGCATGGCCGCGGACGACTTCCTCGCCGAGCACGGCGCGGAGATCGGCCACCGCTCGACCGCCGATCTCGATGTCCTGCTGTCGGAGTGCTGAGGCATGGGTCTCCTCGGTCTCCTCGTCGGGCTCGGTCTGCTCGTCCTATTCGCCTTCCGCGGCTGGAGCGTCCTGCTGCTCGCGCCGTTCGCCGCACTCATTGCCGCGTTGTTCGGCGGTGAGCCGCTGCTCGCGAACCTGACCCAGGTGTTCATGGTGAACGCGGCGGGATTTCTGGCGCAGTTCTTTCCGATCTTTCTGCTTGGCGCCGTCTTCGGCAAGTTGATGGACGACTGTGGCGCGGTGACGTCGGTCGCCGGCTTCATGGCGGAGCGCCTCGGCGAACGGCGCGTGATCCTGGCGGTCGTGCTCGCCGGCGCGCTGGTGACCTATGGTGGTGTCAGCCTGTTCGTTGCGTTCTTCGTCATCGTTCCCATGGCCCGGTCGCTGTTTCGTGCCGCTTCGATTCCGCGTCGTCTGATCCCGGCCGCGATCGTGCTGGGAACGTCGACATGTCGGCCCTTCCTGGCACGCCGTCGATCCAGAATGCGATTCCGATGCCGTTCTTCGGCACGACGCCGTTTGCCGCGCCGGGCCTCGGCGTCGTCGGCTCGCTCATCATTCTCGGCGCCGGATTGTGGTGGCTGCATCGCGCCGAAGCTGCGGCGCGCCGCGCCGGGGAAGGTTATGGCGACGACGCCGGGGGCGCGATCGAGCAGACCGCTGCCGACGAGCTCGTGCGCGAGCGCGCGACGACTGCCCGCGAGTTCGATCCGGGAGAGCTACAGCACGGTCATCGCAGCGAGCGGCCATCGCCCGTGCTGAACGCCATGGCGCCGCTCGTCGTCGTCGTGACCGTCAACCTGGTGATGTCGCTGGTGGTGCTGCCGCGGCTCGATGTCAGTTATCTCGCCGAGCCGCGCTTTGGTGACACGACGCTTGCGGCGGTCGCAGGCGTGTGGTCGGTCGCGGTGGCGCTGGCTGCCGCCATCGTGACGGCCATCGCGCTGAACTGGGCGCGCCTGCCGGTGCTGCGCCGGACCATGGACGCCGGGGCCAATGCGTCGGTCCTGCCTGCGTTCAGCGTCGCTAGCCTCGTCGGCTTCGGCGCCGTCGTGGCCTCGCTGCCGGCGTTCACGATCGTGCGCGACTGGGTGCTGGCGATCGAAGGGGGACCGCTGGTCTCGCTCGCCGTCGCGACCAACATCCTGGCCGCGCTGACCGGGTCGGCGTCGGGCGGCCTGACCATCGCCCTCGATGCTCTCGGCCCGACCTATGTCGAAGTTGCCGCGCGCCACGGCATCGACCTTGCGCTGATGCATCGCGTGGCGGTGATCGGCGCGGGAACGTTGGACATCCTGCCGCATAACGGTGCGGTGGTCAGCCTGCTCGCGATCTGCGGCCTGACCCATCGCGACAGCTATTTCGATATCGTCATGGTCGGTATCGTGACCTCGCTCCTGGCGCTGCTGGCGGTGATCGTCCTGGGCACTGCGCTGGGCTCGTTCTGACGGAAAGCCAGCGTCAGCGATTGACGGACGGGCGAAGGTTGCATTGAATGCGGCCAAGTACCGAACGCAACAGAACAAGCCGGGTGGAAACGATGAAGCGCAACAGAGCGAAGCTGTGTGCATGGCTGGTGGGTACTGCGGCCGTAATGAGCGCGAGTGGTGCGTTGGCGGCAACGCTGCCGGAAGACGCCGAGACTGTCTGCAAGGGGCTCGTCGGCGGCGCTGACGCCGTGAAGATCGATTCCGCGATCCTGCAGGCGCCGTCGCAAATGGCCGTAGCCGAGCGCGGGCCGACGCCGTCAGCACGCATCACGCCGGCCAATCCGGGCTTCTGCAAGGTGCTCGGCCATATCGATCCCACCGATCCCAAGGCGCCCCCGATCAAATTCCAGGTCAACCTTCCCGTCGAATGGAATGGTCGCTCGTTGCAATATGGCGGCGGCGGCTTCAACGGCGTGCTGATCACCGGCCTTACGCTGCCGCCGGCCTACCCCTTCGACAAGCCCTCGCCGCTGGCGCGCGGCTTCGTCACCTACGGCACCGACTCCGGCCACGAGACCAAGCAGGGCGAGCCGCCGCAGGTGTTTGCGCTGAATGACGAGGCGTTCGAGAATTTCGCCCATCGCGCCTACAAGAAGGTGCGCGACGCCGCGGTCGGGCTGATGCAGCGCGCCTACGGCAGGAAGCCGGAGAAGCTGTACTTCATGGGCTCGTCAGAGGGCGGCCGCGAAGGCCTCACCATGGCGCAGCGCTATCCTGATGATTTCGACGGAATCTTCGCCCGCGTGCCCGTGATCAACTGGGTCGGACTGCAGCATGCCGGCACGCGCTCGGGTCTCGTCACCATGGGCGAGGGCTGGATCAACCCGGCACAGGTCAAGCTCGTGGGCGAGGCCGTGCGCGCGGCTTGCGACAAGGCCGACGGCTCCGACGATGCGCTGGTGCAGGATCCCGTCGGCTGCAAGGCGGCCTTCAAGATCGAGACGCTGCGCTGCGCGGCCGGGCAAAGCGGCGACCAATGCCTGACCGACGCGCAGATCAAGGCCGTGAACACGCTGCATGCGACCTACAAATTCCCCTTCGCGCTCGCCAATGGTCTCGACGATTATCCGGGCTGGGGCGTCTCCGGCGAGGACATCCCCGCGGTCGGGCCGACCGGCGGCTGGGTCTCCTGGTGGCTCGGCACCGCGCCGCCGGCACAGCCGCCCGCGCCGAACAACGGCATCGCCTGGATCTACGGCGCCGGCGGCATCCAATATGTCTTCGCGCGTGATCCGAAGCTCGACGTCACCACCTACAAGGTGGAGGACCACAAGGCGAGGCTGCTCGAAGTGTCCAACCTGATGGATTCCACCGACCCCGATCTCAGCCGCTTCCGGGCGCGGGGCGGCCGGCTGATCGTGCTGGAGCATATGGCCGACTACGCCCAGAGCCCCTATGCCGGCATTCGCTATTTCGAGAGTGTCGAGCGCAAGATGGGCAAGGCCGAGACCGCGGAGTTCGCGCGCCTCTACACTGCGCCTGGCGTCGACCATGTCGGCTCCGGCGCCCCCGCCAATGTCGATATGCTGAGCGTTCTGGTCGACTGGGTCGAGAACGGCAAAGCGCCCGGCGACTTAGAGGTCAGGGAGCAGAAGGTCGAGGCACCGTCGTTTGCCGCGACGCGCTCGCTGCCGTTGTGCCGCTGGCCGGCCTGGCCGCACTACAAGAGCGGCCCGGTGACGGAAGCGGCGAGCTTCACCTGCGCGCCGTGAGGCGCGATAGGCCGGATGAATGAGCGAACGTCACTCCGCTGCCATCGCCTGTGCCGCGCCGAGCAACCGCGCATTGAGCCGGCCGCCGGAGAACAGCATGTCGTCGAGGGCTTCGTCGATGTCGGCCGAGACGATCGACTTACCGCCGTCGCGCGCCAGGCTGGCTTGCGCCAGCCGGCGCATCAGCTCCTTGATGAAGGCGCAACTCGTGCCCTCGCTGCGGCGGGCAGCCTCGATGATGATCGCGTCGTCGAGCGGCAATGCCTTGCCGTAGAGGCGCACCAGCTTGCTGCGGCCATGTTCGTCAGGTAGCGGGACTTCGATGGCCTGGTCGATGCGGCCGGGGCGACCGGCAAGGGCGGCTTCAAGGTCCTGCGGCCGGTTGGTGGTGAGAACGAACAGGATGTCGGCATCCTGCTTCAGCCCGTCCATCTCATTGAGCAGCCTGTTGAGCATGGATTCTTCGCACGGCCCCATGTTGCGACGGTCGCGCGCGATCAGGTCGACGTCCTCAATCACCACCATGGAGGGCTGCAGCAGCCGTGCCAGACTCATATAGGCGCTGAGAAGGCCGATCTGCTCGGCCGTGATAATCAGGGTGGTTTGTTCAGGCAGATGCGTTGCGAGGTAGCGGATCGTATGGGTCTTGCCGGTGCCGGGCGGTCCATAAAGCAGGATGCCCTTGCGCGTCGATTGTCCGAGCCGCCGTAGCTGCTTGCGGGTGCCGACGAAATTCAGCACGTTGCGATCGAGCAGCCGCAGAGTCCGCTCCGGCAGGATCACCTCGTCGCGTCCGACGGCGGGCAACCGGTGCACATTGATGCCGCGGGCTAGGCCGCGATAGTCGGAAGACTCCTCAAGCGACAGGATCTTGCCGCGATAGGTGCGCGCGGCCTGCACGGCTTCTTCGAGCGCGCCGAAGCAACGCTGCACCACAGCCGCCCCAGCGCTTCCCGCAGACACCACGATTTCGATACGGATGCCGGGCTCGCGACGGGAGTCGCGGTTGGCGCAGAGCAGGACGGCATAGCGCAAACCGTCGTGCTCGCAGAGCCACAAACCGTTGTCGAGGCAGCGCGATGGACTGCTGTCGCCGACATCGACGTCGGAATATTGCAGCGGGGCGATCGCCACGGCGATCCGATCGTCGCGGAGCAGGCGCGCAAACGACAGCGTTTCGTAGTGTTCCTCGGCAAGTCCGAACAAGTCGACGTGTGCTGCCAGCTGCTTGTCGAGCGCGGCTTGGACGTCCACTCGCATGTGGCTGGGAAACTGCCGGGTGGTCGTCACGAGCTTGCTCAGCGGAATGTCTTCGAAATACGCGTCCAGAACTCCGAACGCATAGGTGAACTGACCTTCCGTTTCGTTCTCTTGGTCTTGCTCTTCCGCTTGCTCCAACCTCTGCGCCACGGCTAGCCTCCCTGTCTGCAACTAGAACGGGTTGAGAACAAATAAGGAACATGAACGCGCGAGAACGTCAAGCGCTTTGACAACGAGATCGGTAGACGCTATTTGCTTCGCATGCGAAATAACAGCGCCGACGCTCGGCATCCCCGGCTGATCTACCTGCTGAGTGTCGCCCACCGCCGGCTGCAGCGCTGGATGGCGGCGCGGCCCGAGAGCGAGGTGACGCCGGCGCAGGCGGGGCTGCTGTTCATCCTCGGCAAGCAGGATGGCGTCCTGATGGGCGAGGCTGGGGCGGCGCTCGACATGGGACCGGCCGGCATTTCCGGCCTCGTCGACCGGACGGTGGCTGCGAAGCTGGTCGAGCGGCGGGCCGACCGCGAGGACGGCCGCGCCTTTCGCATCTGGTTGACCCCGAAGGGGCGCACCGCGCTGGCGCAGGCCAAGACCAG
The DNA here is from genome assembly GCF_044909005.1 of Bradyrhizobium sp. USDA 223. Lineage (NCBI taxonomy): Bacteria > Pseudomonadati > Pseudomonadota > Alphaproteobacteria > Hyphomicrobiales > Nitrobacteraceae > Bradyrhizobium > Bradyrhizobium sp. USDA 223. The sequence continues at coordinate 5,844,159 of NZ_JBIYDR010000001.1, read as the reverse complement.
CGCGGCGGAGGTCAATGCGGCGCTGACGGAAGGTTTCACGGCCGCGGAAATCGACATCGTCGCACGCTGGCTGACGAGCATTCAGGACAAGTTTCCAAGACGTTCAGACGAATAAAACGGAGCAGACCAATGACCGAGCACGTCCGGATCGAGAACAGCGGCGGAATTCTCACCCTCACGTTGGCACGTCCCGACAAGAAGAACGCGCTGACGGATGCGATGTACGGAAAGCTCGCCGATGCGATCGAATCCGCCGAGTTCGACCCACCCGCCCGCGTGATCCTGATCCGCGGCGAGGGCGACATGTTCACCGCCGGCAACGACGTCGGCGAGTTCGCGGCCGTCGCGGCCGGCAAGTCCGAAGGCAGCCGCAACGTGGTGCGCTTCATCCAGTCGCTGGCGCGCTGCACCCGGCCGCTGGTCGCGGCCGTGCAGGGCCGTGCCGTCGGCGTCGGCACCACGATGCTGCTGCATTGCGACCTCGTCGTGCTCGCCGACAACGCGCAATTGTCGACGCCGTTCGTCAGCCTCGCGCTGGTGCCTGAAGCCGCCTCCAGCCTGTTGATGCCGGCGCGCATCGGCTACGCCCGCGCCTACGAGATGTTCGCGCTTGGCGAAACCGTGCCGGCCAGGTCCGCGCTGGAATGGGGCCTCGCCAACCGTGTGGTGCCGCTCGACAAGCTGGATGCCGAAGCGCTTGCGCTGGCGCAGCGTCTCGCCCGCCAGCCGGCCGGGGCCCTCATCGCGACCAAGCGGCTGATGCGCAACGGCGACGCGCTGGTCGCGCAGATGCAGGCCGAAGGCGAGCAGTTCGCGCAGCGCCTGCGCACCGCCGAAGCACGCGAGGCGTTTACGGCGTTTGCGGAGCGCCGCCCGCCGGATTTCACCAGAATAGGATAGTATTCCGAATGCGTGCAGGTTGGATCGTTTCGATTCAACTCAAACCTTAACGAAACATTGGCACGTGGCGGTGCAAGGTGGCCTCTCCGGAGAGTTAGGCCCCTCGACCCATGTCCATTGTTAAGAAATCGGTAAGCACGCTCCTCCTGGTGCTGATGACGCTGCTGGCGGCCGGCGCGCTGACCAGCACGGCCATCCAGATGGTCGGGGCTTTCGGCCGCTATAGCGACAGTCTGGAGACCGCGCGGCTCGCGAATGCCGACAAGTCGATCTTCCATGGCGTGGTTGCCCTGCGCAGCAATCGTGGCGATGCCCAGAGCGCCCTGCTCGGCGAGGACGATCCGCGCGCCAAGCTCGGCGTTGCCGAGAAGGCGGAACAGGCCGGCTTCGACGCCATCAGCGCTGCGCTCTCCACCGTCGAATTCGCCCGCCGCGACGAGCTCGCCAGCACGCTGAAGCAGCGCTGGAGCGAGGCCGCGCCAAAATTCCAGTTGTTCTACGACGAGGCCAAGCTGCCGCGCGCCGAGCGCAAGCTGGAGCGGACCGCGCCCTGGTACGATGCGGTCACCAAGGTGATCGAGACCGCCAATCTCGCATCCACCGCGGTGTCGAACCGCGCCTGGATGAACGATCCTTACATCGCCCGCATGATCCAGGCCCGCCGCCTCGCCTGGCAGGTGCGCGACCGCTACGGCATCCAGTGCTCGACCCTGCGGCCGAACGTCAACGCCAGCAAGCCGCTCGACGACACCCAGAAGCAGACCGTGGCTGGATGGAACGGCGTCGTCACCGCCGGCTGGACCGGCATGGAGGAGCTGCTGGCTGCGCCTGACGTGCCGGCCGACCTCGTCAACGCGGCCAAGGAGGCGAGGGCCAAGACCGACGGCGCTCTCAAGCAGATCGGCGAGCTCACCAAGGGCTTGGATGGCAGCGGCCGTCCCGCGATGCCCGCCTCGGAATGGAACGCGTTGTGCCAGGCTCCGTTCGCGTCCATCGTCGCGGTCGCGAGCAAGGCGCTCGACCTGTCGATCGCGCACGCGGAGGCGGTTCAGGCCAAGGCCCTCACCAATCTCATCGTGCAATCCTTCGGCTTCCTGCTTGCACTGGCCGTGACTGTCGCGGGCGTGTTTGTGGTGCGCAACCGGCTGATGCGCCCGGTGCGCGCGATCCTCGATGCCATCGCCCGCATCAGCGCGCGCGATTATGCGACGCCGGTGCCGCAATCGCGGCATCCCGACGAGTTCGGCACCATGGCGGCTGCGCTCGAAAGCCTGCGCGAGAGCGCGGCGACTGCGGAGCGCCTGGGTAAGGAACGCGAGTCGCAGCAGGCGCTTCAGCTCGCCCGCTCCGGCACCGTCGATGCCGCCTGCCGCAGCTTCGACGACACGGTGCAGGCGGTCATTCAGAGCGTTGCGGCCTCGACGCGGGAGCTCGACGCCACCGCGAGCGGCGTGCGCTCGCTGGTCTCGGAATCGAGCAGCCAGACCGCGGCGGTCTCCTCGGCCGCCGAGCAGGCCACCAATAATCTCGAGACCATCGCCGCCGCGACCGAGGAGCTCTCCGCGTCCGTGGGCGAGATCTCCGCGCAGGTGCAGTCGAGCGCGCGCGAGGCCCGCGAGGCCGTGGCCCAGGCCGAGCAGACCAATGCGACGGTCGAGATCCTCGATCAGACGGCGAGCCGCATCGGCGAGGTCGTGAAGATGATCAACGCGATCGCGGCCCAGACCAATCTGCTGGCATTGAACGCCACCATCGAAGCCGCGCGCGCCGGCGAGGCCGGCCGCGGCTTCGCCGTGGTCGCGGGCGAGGTCAAGAGCCTCGCGGCGCAGACCGCGACGGCGACGGAGGAGATCTCGCGCCAGGTCGAGGAGATCCAGGGCGCCACCGGCCAGGCGGTCGCCGCGATCCGCTCGATCGGCGGGGCCATCAGCGGTATCGACGAGAAGATGACGGCGATTGCCGCCGCGGTCGAACAGCAGCGCGCGGCCACGACGGAGATCTCGCGCAACTTCCAGCAGGCGGCCCAGGGCACCCGCGAGGTCACCGATACCATCGGCAGCGTCGCAAGGCTCAACCAGGAGACCGGCAATGCCGGCACGGTGCTGTCGGAGTCCGTCAAGAAGATGTCGGCGGATGCCGATCGTCTTCGCGTCGCGGTCGAGGGTTTCCTGGGCGCCGTGAAGAGCGCCTGATTTTCGTACTCTTTCCATCGGACGTCGCGCGGGCATTGCCGCAGCTCGGCACTGCGGGTACATCTGTGCCGCCTCGCTCCCGCGGGCGCGGCGACAGACCCAAGACACATCAGGGATGGAGAGTTCGATGCCGGTCACCCCACACAAGGCCCAACGCCCCTATCGCGGCGTGTTCCCGGTCGCGCCCACCATCTTCGACGAGCGCGGCGAGCTCGACCTCGAGGGCCAGCGCCGCTGCATCGATTTCATGATCGACGCCGGCTCGCACGGCATTTGCATCCTCGCCAATTTCTCCGAGCAGTTCGTGCTCACCGATGCCGAGCGCGAGACGGTGATGCATGCGGTGCTGGACCATGTGGCCGGCCGGGTTCCCGTGATCGTCACCACCACGCATTTCAGCTCGGCCGTGTGCGCGGCGCGCAGCAAGCAGGCCGAGGCGGCCGGCGCCGCCATGGTGATGGTGATGCCGCCCTATCACGGCGCGACCTTCCGCGTCCCCGAGAAAGGCATCGTCGAGTTCTTCAAGGTGCTGTCCGGTGCGATCAACATCCCGATCATGATCCAGGACGCGCCGGTTGCCGGCACGCCGTTGTCGGTCGAATTGCTGGCGCGGCTGTCGCGCGAGTTTTCCAACATCCGCTATTTCAAGATCGAGGTACCGGGCGCAGCCTCAAAACTCCGCAGCCTGATCGAGGCGGGCGGCAAGGACATCGAAGGTCCCTGGGACGGCGAGGAGGCGATCACGCTGCTCGCCGACCTCGATGCCGGCGCGACCGGCGCCATGACCGGCGGCGGCTATCCCGACGGCATCCGCCAGATCATCGATCCCTATTTCGCGGGCGATCGCGAGAAAGCGAAGGCCGCCTATGAGCGCTGGCTGCCGCTGATCAACTACGAGAACCGGCAATGCGGCCTGATCGCCTGCAAGGCGATGATGCAGGCCGGCGGCGTGATCAAGTCGGAGGCGGTGCGGCATCCGCTGCAGCCGCTGCATCCGGCGACGCGGGCGGGGCTATTGGAGCTCGCCAAGGAGCGCGACGCGTTGGCGCTCAGGTGGGGGAAGTAATTCTCTCCCCGTCAGTGCGTGAAGCTGTCGTAGGGTGGGCAAAGCGAAGCGTGCCCACCAACTTGCGCGCCCTCGGGAAGAGCGGTGGGCACGGCGCTTTGCGCCTTTGCCCACCCTACGAAGGCTGCGAGGAGCGACTTGTGCGCCCTCGCTCGCAATGAACGAGGGATGCCCATTTCGCCTGAAGGCGTCGAATTAGCGCGTGCCGGGCCGTTCCCCACAGCCCGGCGATGGCATATTGTACGCGCGCCAACCGGCGCCTTGCGGAGATTCCCAGGACATCTCGCAACAGCTCTTCTTTTGCCACTATCCCGAGCCAGGTTGGTGCAAACCGACAGAACAGGGAGGCAGTGCCATGACGATGAGGCCGGATCCCACCTTTCACGCATCGCCCAAGCTTGCGATGGAAGCGCCTGCGGAAAACTTTGCTTACACCTTGCTGCTCAGTCCGGATTTCTCAAAGCCGGACGCTCTCGCGGTCATCGACGTCAAGCCGGGATCGCCGACCTATAGCCAGATCGTCCACACCGTAACGATGCCCAACAAGGGTGATGAGTTTCATCATTTCGGCTGGAATGCTTGCTCCTCCGCCCTGTCGCCGCTCGCCGGACACGCCTTCATCGAGCGGCGCTATCTCATCATCCCGGGGCTGCGCTCGTCGCGGATCTACGTCATCGATACCAAGCCCGATCCGACGAAGGCCAAGATTCACAAGATCATCGAGCCAGAGGAGGTCTTCAAGAAGACCGGCTACTCGCGGCCGCACACGATCCATTGCGGGCCGGACGGCATTTACGTGAGCACGCTGGGCGGCGGCGGCAAGGACGGCACCAACGGACCTCCGGGCGTCTTCATCATGGATTGCGAGACGTTCGAAGTTCTTGGACGATGGGAGATCGACCGTGGCCCGCAGACGCTGCACTATGATTTCTGGTGGAATCTGCCGCGCGATTACATGGTGACGAGCGAATGGGCGTTACCGCCGCAGTTCGAGAACGGGATCGTCCCGGAAGATCTGCTTGCGAACAAATATGGCCATCGTCTCCACTTCTGGGACCTTCGCGCGCGTCGCAACGTCCAGACCATCGACCTCGGCGCCAATCATCAGATGGCGCTGGAGGTGCGCCCCGCGCACGATCCGGTTCGCGAGTATGGTTTCGTCGGTGTCGTGGTCGACACCACCAACCTCGAAGCGTCGATCTGGACCTGGTGGCGCGAGGGCGGAAAATTCCATGCCGAGAAGACGGCGACGATTCCTCCCGAAGCCGCGCCCAAGGAGAAGCTGCCGCCGCTGCTGCAGGGATTTGGCGCCGTGCCGCCGCTGGTGACGGACATCGACCTGTCGATGGACGATCGGTTTCTCTATGTCTCGTGCTGGGGGACGGGTGAGATGCGCCAGTACGACGTCAGCGATCCCAGAAAGCCGAAGCTTGCGGGCTCGGTCCACATCGGCGGCATCGCGCGGCGCACGCCCCATCCGAACGGAAAGGCCTTTGCGGCGGGCCCGCAGATGGTCGAGATCAGCCGCGACGGCCGGCGCGTGTACTGGACCAATTCGCTCTATTCCACCTGGGACGACCAGTTCTATCCCGACGGGGTTCCGGGCGTGGAAGTCATGGCCAATGTCGGTCGTGACGGCGGCCTCGAGCTCGACAAGGACTATTTCGTGAGTTTCCCCGACGGATATCGTGCGCACCAGATCAGACTCGAGGGCGGCGATTGTTCGACGGACTCATTTTGCTACCCGTCGGTCTAGATGGGACGCAGGCGAGCCCGGCCCTTGGCTGGCTGTGGCTCGCGCTTGTTGCGAGCGGTCTCTACCACGGGATCAATCCGGGAATGGGATGGCCGCTCGCCGTTTCGGCCGGGCTCATGGACAAGAGCCCTCTCGCGCTCTTCCGTGCATTGTGGGCTCTGGCGGCCGGGCACCTCCTGGCAACACTTCTCGTGCTGCTGCCGTTCGCCTTCCTGCTCGTACTGGCCGAATGGCAGCGTCCAATCCAGATCGGTGCGAGTCTTCTCGTCATCGGCTTTGGCGTCTACCGGCTGATCGACCGGCGTCATCCGCGCGCGCTGGCACGAATTCCGCCGACGCAATTGGTGCTCTGGTCATTTGCCGTCGCCATCGCTCACGGCGCTGCCCTGATGCTCGTGCCGATCTATCTCGGGCTCTGCCAGGCCTTCGAGCTCGATGCCGGCCATCAGGCGGCGGGCGCGCTGATGGCGGCAAATCTCGGGATGGCGGTGCTGGTGTCCCTGGTGCACGTTGCCGCCATGGTCGGCGCCGGCGGGTGTCTGGCGTGGCTGGTCTACCGCCATCTGGGATTGAAGTTCGTCTCGCGAAGCTGGTTCAATCTGGATGCAGTCTGGGCGATCAGCCTCGTTCTGGTTGGCGCGGTGGCGCTCGCTTTCAATCTTGCGGCCTCGCGCTGAGGTCTACCGCACCAAAGCCCACTCGCCGATGATGCGAAACCGCGCCTTGGCATCATCCTGCCTGAACAGCGCAATGCGATCGATCGCGAGCGTCTCGATCCCCAGCGCCACAAACCTTGTCCGCAGCATCTGAAGGATCGGCCCGCGCCGATCCGCATCCAGCCGACCCGTCAAGGTCATGTGGAAACGGAATTCTTCCATCACGTAAGGATAGCCCCAGCGGTCGAGATAATCCCGCTGCCGCTCGCTGAGCCTCTCCGGCTTGCGACGGGCGCGATCTTCCGTCGTCAGCGGGGCGCGAAACAGGTCGAACGCGCGAACGCAATCAGCGGCAAGCTGTTGGAGAGCCTCGACCGGCTCGGCCGGAATGACGGCAATGAAGCCGCTGATGGCATCGACCACCGGTCGGATCGCCGGGATCGGACGTGTCCTGCCCGCGAAGGCCGAGCAGGCGGCCAGCAGCTCGGCTTCGGTCTTGCCAGGCGCCAGCGCCATCGGCGCCTTCAGCGTGGCGTGAAAGCCGTATTGGCGGGGATCGGCGCTGACCTCGCGCCAGTCCGGCGCGGCCTGCAGCGCTTGTTGCGGAAACGGCAGCTCGTCTCCGGTATAGGCGTCATAGCCGAGCAGCTCGGCGCCGAAGCGGGAGAGGGCGCTGTCGCGGCCTGCGGCATAGTAGATCGCGTAGCGGGGGAAACCTGTCATTGCCTCAGCATAACCAATTTACGCCGCGACGACAGCCTCGCGCGGCGTCGCCATTGCGGTGAGCAGCCGCGTCGCGTCGGTGAGATGCACGAGCCTGCCGCCTGAGATCACCGCGATCAGCCGCGGCCGCAGCTCGACGCTGTCGTCGACGAGGAGAATGTCGGCGCGGCGTCCCTCCGCGAGCAGGCCGCGATCGGTGAGGCCGGTTGCCCGCGCCGGGCCGGCGGAGATTAGATCCCAGGCCTGAGCCAGCGGCACCACGCCATCGGCGGCCAGGCGGAACGCGGCGAGCAGCTGCGCGGGATAGTAATAGTCCGACGCCAGCACCGAGCAGAGCCCCTTTGCGATCATGTCGGATGCCCTGGTCCAGCCGGTGTGGCTGCCGCCGCGCACGACGTTCGGCGCGCCGTAGACGATGGCATCGCCGTGGCCGGCCGCTGCGCGCGCCGTCTCCTCGTTGATCGGAAACTCCGCGATCAAGGCGCCGAGCTCGCGAAAGTCCCGGCGCATCGCCGGGCTCGAATCGTCGTGCGAGAGCATCCTCACCTTGGCGGTGCGGGCCGCGGCGGCCAGGCGTGACACCGAGGCGGGCACCTCGTCGGCGCGCGAGACCACGCGCTTGACCAGCCGGTCGAATTCTTCACTCGACAGCCCGGTGCGCTCCACCATGCGGTTGCGTTTGCGCGGCTTGGCCATGTCGGCGACGGTGCCGTCCATGTGGTCGTTGAATGCGAGCAGGTCGACGCGGCCCTCGGCCAGCCACCGTGCGATCTCGGCTTCGGCATCGAGATTGTAGGTCTCGTGCCGCAGGTGGAAGCGGGTGTCAGCGGCGAATTGCGGACGCTGCCGCTCGATCGCCTCCATCAGGCCGCGTGCATTGTCGGCGCTGCGCAGGCCCGGCTCCCACGAGCAGGTCGTGGCGTGAAACACGGTGGTGATGCCGTTGCTGATCGCCTGGCGGTCGCTGTCGGCGAGCGCAACGTCGATCGGAAAGTCGACGCCGGCGCGCGGCATCATCTGGCGCTCGAAGGCATCGCCGTGTAGATCGACGATGCCGGGCAGCACCAGCAGGCCACGGGCATCCAGCGCCAGCCGCGCCCGGCCGCGAGAGGCGTCGACCTTTGCAATGTCTGTTCCGGAGACGAGAAGAGATGTTTCGGCGAGCTCGGCGCCGATCAGGGCCCGGCCGCCTTCGATGAATATGTCTGTCACGCGACCGCGCTTCGTTTGCTGGCAGGAGAATTGGCGAGTGAGCTCGCTTTTGCTTCGTATGCCGAGAGGAAATCTTCAATCCCGAGCTTGCGGAAATTGGGCAGCGCCTCGCGCAACTTGTCGTGATCCCAGTCCCACCAGGCAAGCCTTGCGAGCCGTCCGGCGATCTCCTCCGAGAACCGCCGCCGCACGATGCGGGCCGGATTGCCGGCGACGATGCTGTAGGCCGGCACGTCCTTGGTGACGATCGCGCCGGCGGCGATCACCGCGCCGGTGCCGATGTTGCGGCCCGGCAGCACGATCGCGCCATGGCCGATCCAGACGTCATGACCGATATGAACGTGATGCTGCCGGCGCCACTCGAAGAACTCGAGATCGTCGCTCTCACCCTCGAAATAGGCGCTGGATCGGTAAGTGAAATGCGCCTGAGTGGCGCGATGCATCGGATGGTTGCCGGGATTGATGCGGGTCATCGCCGCGATCGAGCAGAATTTGCCGATGGTGGTGTAGGTGATCTGCGCATCGTTCACGACATAGGAATAATCGCCCATCGCCACTTCATGCAGGATCGTGCGCGCGCCGACTTCGGTGTAGGCGCCGAGCCTGGTCTCATGCAGCTTGGCCGAGGGATCGACGGTCGGCTGAACCGAAAGAGCTTTGGCGGCCATGTTGCATCCGAAGTGCGAGGGCGGGCGTCTCTCTTCGAGCGGCCGGATGACGATGTCATGACAAACAGATGACAGGGGATGATGCGCGTAGGATGGCCGCACTGCAGCAGCGCTGTCACACAAGTGTTAAGCGCCGGCGTTAGCGGTTGGCTCCAGCTACTCTGGAGCTCCTGTATGCTGGTGGTTGAAGGCCTGACGTGTCGCTTCGGCGCGAAAGCCGCGGTGGACGATGCTTCGTTTCAAGTTTCCCCGGGCGGCTTCGTCGGGGTGATCGGGCGATCCGGCGCCGGCAAGTCGACACTGCTGCGGTCCATCAACCGGCTGGTGACGCCGAGCGGAGGACGCGTCCTGTTCGACGGCGTCGACGTCACCTCGCTGCGCGGCAGGGAGTTGCGGCAGTGGCGCGCCCGCTCGGCGATGATCTTCCAGCAGTTCAACCTCGTCGGCCGGCTCGACGTCCTCACCAATGTGCTGATGGGGCGGCTGTCGACGGTGCCGACATGGCGGTCGCTGCTGCAGCTTTGGCCCGAAGAAGACAAGGCCGTCGCGATGTCGGCGCTTGAGCAGTTCGACATGGCTGCCATCGCGGCCCAGCGCGCCGACCACCTCTCGGGCGGTCAGCAGCAACGCGTGGCGATCGCGCGGGCGCTGGTTCAGCAGCCCGACATCATCCTTGCCGACGAGCCGATCGCCTCGCTCGATCCCCGCAACACCAAGATCGTGATGGATGCGCTTCTGCGCATCAACAAGCATTTCGGTATCACGGTGCTCTGCAACCTGCATTCGCTCGATCTCGCCCGCAGCTATTGCGACCGCCTGATCGGGATGGCCGCGGGGCGGGTCGTGTTCGACGGCGCGCCGGCGGCCTTGACCGACCATATCGCGCGCGAGCTGTACGATCTCGAGGCGAATGAAGTCATGGATGTTGCGCCCCGGGATGCATCGGTCGGCACGGCAGTTCCTGCCTTCGGCACGGTTGCCGCGGCCTGATTGCCGCTTCAAATCGAGCCCAGCGTAGAGCCGGAGCTCGACAGTTGCATAACCTTGAAATGGGAGACGTCATGATAGACCGTCGTACGATCGTTGCCGCTGCGGCGGCCCTGGCATTTTCAGTTTCGGCCGCTGCGGCGCAGGACTGGAAGGCAAAATATCCTGAGCTGATCTTCGCAAAAGTTCCCGACGAGAATGCCTCCGGCACCACTAACCGCTGGACGCCTCTGACGGAGTACCTGTCCCGCGAGCTTGGAACCAAGGTCACGCTGCGGATTGCCAATGACTACGCCGCAGTGATCGAAGGTCAGCGTGCAGGAAACATTCACATCGCGATGTACGGCCCGGCGTCCTACGCGCGTGCCTACATCGTTGGCGCGAAGGTCGAACCGTTCGCTATCGAGGTGAACGGCGACGGCACCAAGGGCTATTACTCGGTTCTCTATGTCAAGAGCGATTCGAGCTACAAGGACATCAAGGACCTGCAAGGCAAGAACCTCTGCCTCGTTGATCCCAATTCGACTTCCGGCAACAACGTGCCGCGTTTCGCGATGAACAAGATGGGCATCGACCCGGAAAAGTTCTTCGCCAAGGTGGTCTACTCGGGGAGCCACGAAAACGCAGTGATCGGGCTTTCGCAGGGCACCTGCGACGCGGCGTTCAACTGGTGGAACGATGAGAAGGAATCGAACCTGCTCCGGATGGAACGGAAGGGCATGGCGAAGGCCGCGGATTTCAAGATCATCATGAAGTCCGAGCAGATTGTGAACTCGCCGATGGCCTATCTCGGCAGCCTGCCTGACGACCTCAAGGCGGCGATCAAGAAAGCCGTGCTGGAAATTGCGGTGAAGGACAAGGCCGCTTTCGACAAGATCTACGAGGGGAAGCAATTGCCCTACGTCGAGGTCGACCACAAGGCGTATGAGGCCGTGATCGAACTGACCAAGTTTGTCGACAGCATTCGCAAGCAGAAATCCTGAGGGAAACGAAGGGTTGGACAAGACGGGCAGATCGCACGATCTGGCCGTCGGCTCTTCCGAACATCCCATGCGAACAGCAGTTCCCGAATTCCCGGAAGCCAGGCTGCGTGAGCTTGCCGATCGCTATGCGGCTGCAATTGCCGCCAAGCGCCGGCGCGTATGGCTCGGTGCCGCCGTCCTGATCGCCGTTGCTATTGCCGCGGGCTGGATGGGCGAGGTCAGTCTTGGAAATTTTGTCGAGAACTTCTGGCGCTTCCCGGCCTATTTCGTCAGCATCGCACCCAAATTTTCGTTCGCGACCGCATGGAGCGATTTGGCGGACTGGCTGTGGGGGTTGCCGCGCTGGACACGGCTTCTCGGGGATACGTTGCTGATCGCATATATGGGCACCCTCTCGGGTGCGCTGTGCGGTTTCGCACTTTGCTTCCTCGCCTCGGCCAATCTCGTGAAATCAGGAACGACTGTTTTCGTCACCCGGCGCGTCCTGGAATTTTTCAGGACCGTGCCGGAGATCGTGTTTGCCCTGATCTTCGTGCTGGCCTTTGGTCTCGGGCCGCTGCCGGGCGTTCTGGCCATTGCAATCCATACCGCCGGAGCGTTGGGCAAGCAGTTCGCCGAGGTTGTCGAGAACATCGACAGCAAGCCGGTCGAAGGGGTGGCGGCAAGCGGGGGCAGTTGGGTTCAGGTTGTTCGGTTCGGCGCGTTGCCTCAAGTCCTTTCGAACTTCGTGAGCTATGCCTTGCTCAGGTTCGAGATCAACGTGCGTGGCGCTGCCGTGATGGGCTTCGTCGGCGCCGGCGGGATCGGCCAGGATCTGATCGAGGCGGTTCGCAAGTTCTACTTCACCGACGTCAGCGCCATCCTGTTGCTCATCGTCCTTACCGTCATGTTGATCGACTTCCTGACGGAACGGTTGCGACACCGCCTGCTCGGGCTGGAGGGAAGCACCCGATGAGCTCCTTCAGTTTTGAAAACCGGGCCGGCATTGCCGAACGGTATCCCGACGTCTTCCGGACCGATTGGTGGCAGCGGGGAAGGATCGCAATACTCGTCGGCGGGGCGGTCGGGCTGTTCCTGTTCGGGATCGTCCAGCTCGATATTCCCTTTAACCGGCTCTCCCAAGGCATGGTCAGGCTGGGCGAATTCGTCCAGCTCATGTTGCCGCCCAATCCGGGTTCTTGGGCGGAGGTTCTGAAATATCTGCATGCGCTCGGAGAGACGGTGTCGATCGCGTTTCTCGGCACGCTGGGCGGCGCGCTGCTCGCGCTGCCGGTATCCCTGCTGGCGGCGCGCAACGTGGTTGCAAGCCGGATCATCCGCGTATTGACGCGTCGTGGCCTCGATACCATCCGTGGAGTCGATACCTTGATCTGGGCACTGATCTGGGTCGGTGTCGTGGGGCTGGGGCCGTTTGCCGGCATCCTGGCCGTGATCTGCAGCGATTTCGGAACGTTCGGCAAGCTGTTCTCGGAAGCGATCGAGGTCGCCGACAAGAACCCCGCGGAAGGCGTTCGGTCATCGGGCGGCAACCATTTCCACAGCGTCCGGTTCGGATTGCTGCCGCAGGTATTCCCGGTCTTGCTGAGCCAGGTGCTCTACTATTTCGAGTCGAACACGCGATCGGCGACGATCATCGGAATCGTTGGCGCTGGCGGCATTGGCCTTCAGCTTGCCGAACAGATCCGGGTGCTGGAATGGCAGAAGGTATCGTTTCTGATCCTGCTGATCCTGATAACGGTATCGTCGATCGACTGGATTTCCGGCAAGCTGCGCTTCGCGATTATCGGCAAGCGGACGGTCGCCTAACGTCGTGCTGGAGCCTTATCCATTCCGATTGAATCGGAACGGAACTCTGGCTTCTTGTTTTGACGCGTTTTCTCGACGCACACCGTTTCCACGTCGGATCAAGTCCGAGGGCATGCTTCGCTGGAAAACGCTCTGATCTAACCGTTCTCCACCAAGAACTCCACACGTTCTGCCGCAAAGCGCGAGTGCTTCGTCACCAGCGGCTTGCCCGTGAGATCATGGTCGGTGGCGTCGACCACCAGGATCGGCCGCCCCAGCGCCAGATCGAGCCGTGCGGCGTCGCTCGCATCGACAATCCCTGCGGTGATCCTCGTTGCGCCACGGCGATAGTCGCGGACGCCGAAATGCTCCAGCAGCTTCGTCATCGAGCGCGTCGCCGCGAACACGGCGCCTGCATCCGGGAACAGGTCAGCCGAGAGCCAGGTGGTAGAAACACAGATCGGCGTGCGGTCGGCGAGGCGAATCGCTTCGATCCGCACCAGGGGTGCGCCGGTCCTTAATCCCAGCTCCCGTGCGAGCTCGCGCGTTGCGACGTCGTTGGTCGCCTCGATCAGCCGGCCGTGCGGCTCGCGGCCATCGGCGCCGACGATCTCGGAGAAGCGCGTGCGCGAGCGCAGGGGATAAGCGAGCTTCTGGGCCTCGACATAGGTTCCGCTGCCGCGCTCGGCGCGCACCAGGCCGCGCTCGGCAAGCGCTGCCAGCGCGCGCCGCACGGTGTGGCGGTTGACGCGATAGGTCTCGGCGATCTCCATCTCGCCCGGCAATTTGTCGCCGGCCGCAAAGCGGCCGTCGGCGATGCCGCGCTCGATGCCATCGGCCACGAGGCGCCATAGCGCGACGCCCGACGAGGCTGTGTCCTGCATGCTCATGTCGCGGGAAACCTACTCCAGAAATCACAGCATTGTCACGAAACAGTCATGGCGCGTCCGTATGAAGTTGTCTATTATCATAGACAACTTCGGCGCGGCAAGTTCTGTAGAAGGTTCGATGGACCAGGTGACCCAGCACAACGACCAGCAAGCCCAGCGCAAGGCCGCAATGGCGGTGCTGGCGCACGCGGAGGCGGGCGAGATCGCCGCTCGCCTCCGCAACTTGGCCCTCCCGGACCATCAGGATCTGCGCACGCCCGAGAACGGCCTCGTCATGCTGCGCGGCCGGGTCGGCGGCGATGGTGCGCCGTTCAATCTCGGCGAAGCGACGGTGTCGCGCGCCGCGGTGCGGCTTGCGAGCGGCGAGGTCGGGTTCGGCTACACGCTCGGCCGCGACGGTGAGAAGGCGCGTCTGATCGCGCTGTGCGATGCGCTGGTGCAGTCCCGCGATTTCGGCGGAGCGGTGGAGCGCGAAATTATCGCGCCGTTGCGCGAGCAGCTCATGGTCAGTCGCAAGCAGGCGGCGGCAGCGGCCGCCGCGACGAAGGTTGATTTCTACACCATGGTGCGCGGTGAGGGGTGAGATCATGACCACGATTGCGGAGCTGCCGCCGGGTTTCGCCGACAAGGTGCTGTCGGCGCAATCGACCTTTCGCTCGGTCATGGACGCCATGGCGCGGCCGGGCTCGGTCCAGCGCATCGTGCCGATGGCGGGCGCGCCTGATACGATGATGCGCGGCACCGCCGCGATCGCGCTGACGCTGTTCGACCACGACACGCCGCTCTGGCTCGACGCACGGATGGCGGAAAGCGCGGACGTGACGAAGTGGCTCAAGTTCCACACTGGCGCGCCGGTTGTGCAGGATTCGTCGGTCGCTTCGTTCGCGCTCATCAGTGACGGCGGCGCCTTGCCCTCGTTCGAATCCTTCGCGCTCGGCACCAGCGAGTATCCGGACCGCTCGACCACGGTGATCATCCAGGTCGACAGCCTCGCCGCCGGGCGCAGCTTTGAGCTGCGCGGCCCCGGCATCGACGGAGTCGCCACGCTGCAGGCGTCGATCAAGCCTTTCGACCTGTTCGAGCGCCTGCAGATGAACGAAGCGCTGTTTCCGCGCGGCATAGATGTGGTGCTGGTCGCCGATGACGCCGTGGTCGCGATCCCCCGCACCACGCGAATCGTGAGCAAGGGAAGCTAGAAGCATGTATGTCGCAGTCAAAGGCGGCGAACGCGCCATCGAGAACGCCCATCGCCTGCTCGCGCATAAGCGGCGCGGCGACCAGAGCGTTGCGGAAATCTCGCTCGATCAGATCTCGGAGCAGCTTGGCCTCGCTGTCGATCGCGTCATGAGCGAAGGCTCGCTCTATGACCGCGAGCTCGCGTCGCTTGCGATCAAGCAGGCCCGCGGCGATTTGATCGAGGCGATCTTCCTGGTGCGCGCCTTCCGCGCCACGCTGCCGCGTTTCGGCGTCAGCGAGCCCGTCGACACCGGCGCCATGCGGGTGCAGCGGCGGGTGTCGGCGACCTTCAAGGACATTCCCGGCGGCCAGATCCTGGGGCCGACCTTCGACTACACGCACCGCCTGCTCGATCCATCGCTCGCCCAAGGTTTTGTGCCAGAGAGGCCGGCTGCGGCCGAAGCCTCCACCGCGCCGACGCCGCGCGTGACAGACATTCTCGGGCGCGACGGGCTGATCGAATCATCGCCGGAAGCTGAGGACGGCGCCAGCGTCGGCGATCTCACCCGCGAGCCGCTGAATTTCCCCGCGGACCGTGATTTGCGCCTGCAGAACCTTGCGCGCGGTGACGAAGGCTTTCTGCTCGCGATGGGCTATTCCACCCAGCGCGGCTACGGCCGCAACCATCCCTTCGTCGGCGAGATCCGCTTCGGCGAGGTCGAGGTCGAATTCCTCGCGGAAGACGTCGGCTTTGCCGTGCCGCTCGGCGCGATCGAGCTCACGGAGTGCCAGATGGTCAACCAGTTCAAGGGCTCGGCGACGGAAGCGCCGTGCTTCACCCGCGGCTATGGCCTCGCCTTCGGCCAGAGCGAGCGCAAGACCATGTCGATGGCGCTGGTCGATCGCGCATTGCGCGCCCGTGAGCTCGGCGAGGAGGCGCTGGCCCCGGCGCAGGACGAGGAATTCGTGATGTCGCATTCGGACAATGTCCAGGCGACCGGCTTCGTCGAGCACCTGAAGCTGCCGCACTATGTCGATTTCCAATCCGAGCTCGGCCTCTTGCGCAAGCTGCGCCAGGAGTTCTCCGAAGCGTTCGCCGACGCCAATACCCAAGATGCCATGAAGGAGGCCGCGGAATGAACGCGCCGGCCTACAATTTCGCCTATCTCGACGAGCAGACCAAGCGGATGATCCGCCGCGCGATCCTGAAGGCGATCGCCATTCCCGGCTATCAGGTGCCGTTCGCCAGCCGCGAGATGCCGATGCCCTATGGCTGGGGCACCGGCGGCGTGCAGGTCACGGCCGCGATCCTCGGTCCCGCCGACGTGCTGAAGGTGATCGACCAGGGCTCCGACGACACCACCAATGCGATCTCGATCCGCAAGTTCTTCGCCAAGACCGCCGGCGTTGCGACGACGACGGCGACGGAGGATGCCACGGTGATCCAGACCCGCCATCGCATCCCGGAGACGGCGCTGCGTGCCAACCAGGTCCTGGTCTATCAGGTGCCGATCCCCGAGCCCCTGCGCTTCCTCGAGCCGCGCGAGACCGAGACGCGGCGCATGCACGCGCTGGCCGAATACGGCCTGATGCATGTGAAGCTCTACGAAGACATCGCCCGCTTCGGCCATATCGCCACCGCCTACGCCTATCCGGTGAAGGTCAACGCGCGCTATGTGATGGATCCGTCGCCGACGCCGAAATTCGACAATCCCAAGATGGACAATTGCCCGGCGCTGCAATTGTTCGGCGCCGGCCGCGAGAAGCGCATCTACGCGATCCCGCCCTATACGCAGGTGGTGTCGCTCGATTTCGAGGACCACCCGTTCGAGCCCTACCGCTTCAACGCCCCTTGCGCGCTCTGTGGCGCGGAGAATTC
Source organism: Bradyrhizobium sp. USDA 223 (assembly GCF_044909005.1). NCBI lineage: Bacteria > Pseudomonadati > Pseudomonadota > Alphaproteobacteria > Hyphomicrobiales > Nitrobacteraceae > Bradyrhizobium > Bradyrhizobium sp. USDA 223. The sequence continues at coordinate 5,827,286 of NZ_JBIYDR010000001.1, read as the reverse complement.
CTATCTCGACGAGATCGTCACCGACGACAAGGGCGGGCGCATGTTCGTGTGCTCGGATACCGATTATTGCGAGGGCCGCCAGGCTGCCGGCCATCACGGCAGCCTCAGTGCCGCGCCGTACAAGGAGAAGGCGCAGGAGGCCGCGAATGGCTGATCAGAATTTGATCGAGAACGACGAGCCGCTGCTGGTCGCAAAATCCCTCAGCAAGTCGTTCGGCCGCATCAATGCCTGCCGCGACGTCTCGTTCTCGCTCTATCCCGGCGAGGTGCTGGCGATCGTCGGCGAATCCGGCTCGGGCAAGTCGACGCTGCTGCAAATGCTGTCGGGCCAGCTCGCGCCGAGCGCGGGGCACGTCTCCTACCGGATTCGTGACGGCGTCACCCGCGATCTCACGACGCTGGGCGAGGCCGAACGGCGCTTCCTGTTCCGCACCGATTGGGGATTCGTGCATCAGGATCCCGCGCAGGGGCTGCGCATGGCGGTGTCGGCCGGCGCCAATGTCGGCGAGCGGCTGATGGCGGTGGGGTGGAATCACTACGGCCGCATCCGTGAGACCGCGTCGGATTGGCTGACACGCGTCGAGATCGACGTCGCGCGCATCGACGATGCGCCGCGCACCTATTCCGGCGGCATGCGCCAGCGCCTCCAGATCGCCCGCAACCTCGTCACCGAGCCGCGGCTCGTGTTCATGGACGAGCCGACCGGCGGCCTTGACGTGTCGGTGCAGGCGCGCCTGCTCGATCTCCTGCGCAGCCTCGTCGCCGAGCTGAACCTCGCCGTCGTCATCGTCACCCACGATCTCGCGGTGGCGCGCCTCTTGTCGCACCGCGTGATGGTGATGAAAGGCGGCCGCGTCATCGAGACCGGTCTCACCGATCAGGTTCTCGACGATCCGCGCGAGCCCTATACCCAGCTGCTGGTCTCCTCGATCCTGCCGCCATGATCTTTACAACATGAGCCCTCCGATGCCCGCCATGATCGACATTGCCGATGCGCAAAAGACCTTCACGATGCACCTGCAGGGCGGCATCGAGCTGCCGGTGGTGCGCGGCGTGACCTTCCACGTCAATCCCGGCGAGTGCGTGGTGCTGTCGGGTCCGTCGGGCGCCGGCAAATCGTCGATCCTGAAGATGATCTTCGGCAATTACCGCTGCGACAGCGGCCGCATCGGCATCCGCCATCGCGGCGCCGTGGTCGATCTTGCCACCGCCGAGCCGCGGCAGGTGCTCAACATCCGCCGCTCCACCATCGGCTATGTCAGCCAGTTCTTGCGGGCCGTGCCGCGGGTTGCGACCATCGACGTCGTGGCGGAGCCGTTGATCGTGAACGGGATGAGCCGGACTGAGGCACAGGCGCGCGCCGGCGAGCTGCTGCGCCGCCTCAACATTCCCGAGCGGCTCTGGCAGCTGCCGCCCGCGACCTTCTCCGGCGGCGAGCAGCAACGCGTGAACATCGCCCGCGGCTTCATCTCGGATCTGCCGATCCTGCTGCTGGACGAACCGACCGCCTCGCTCGATGCAGCCAATCGCGCCGTGGTGGTGGAGCTGGTCGCTGAAAAGAAACGTCAGGGCGTCGCCATGGTCGCCATTGTCCATGACGACGAAATCCGTCATTTGATTGCCGACCGCATCGTCGACGTCACCGGCTTTGCCGCCGCGGCCTGAAGGAATGGGGAAATGAAGAAGGAATCCGTGATCGCCAACGCCAGGATCGTGCTGGCTGACCGGGTGATCGAGCAGGGCTGGCTCGCGCTTGCCGACGGCCGCATTGCGGAGATCGGCGAGGGGACTGCGCCCGCGGGTGCCGAGGATGCCGGCGGCGATCTGATCATGCCCGGCCTGATCGAGCTCCACACCGACCATCTCGAGGCGCATTACGTGCCGCGGCCAAAAGTGTTCTGGAATCCGGTCGCCGCCGTCATCTCCTATGACGGCCAGCTTGCGACCTCGGGCATCACCACCGTGTTCGATTCGCTCCGGGTCTGGCGCGAGGACGGCGCCGAGGAGGTCGATGGCCGCGCCGGCGTGCTCGCCGCCGCGATCACCACCGCGCGCGAGGCCAACCTGCTGCGCGCCGATCACTTCCTGCATCTGCGCTGCGAGATCCCGATGCCGAGCGTGGTCGAGGAGGCCAAGGAGCTGATCGACCGTCCCGACGTCAAGCTGATGTCGCTGATGGACCACACGCCGGGCCAGCGCCAGTTCCGCGACGAGGTCAAGCTGCGCGACTATTACCGCGGCAAGGGCGGCGGCAAGACCGATGCCGAGCTCGACGAGCTGTTCGCAAAGCGCTTCGAGTATCAGAGGCTCTATGCCGCGGCCAACATGCGCGAGATCGTGGCGCTGGCGCATGAGTACAACATTCCGCTGGCGAGCCACGACGACACCACCGAGGAGAACGTCGCGGACGCCGTGCGTGACCGCGTCTCGGTCGCGGAATTCCCGACCACGCTGGAGGCCGCGCGCGGCCTGCACCAGGCCGGCATCGACATCCTGATGGGCGCGCCGAACGTAGTGCGCGGCGGCTCGCACTCCGGCAACATCGCGGCGGTCGATCTCGCCCGCGAAGGCCTGCTCGACATCCTGTCGTCGGATTACATTCCGTCGAGCCTTTTGATGGCCGCGTTGCAATTGCCCGAGCATGTGCCCGCGATCAGCCTTCCTGCCGCGGTCCGCACCGTGACGAAAGCGCCCGCCGAAGCGGTCGGCCTCACCGACCGCGGCGAGGTCGCGACCGGCAAGCGCGCCGATCTGATCCGCGTCCATGTCGCAGGCCACGTTCCCGTGGTCCGCAGCGTCTGGCGCGAAGGACACCGCGTCGCATGAGCGAGATGGCGACCACGGGCGAAGGCGAGACGGGTGCGATCGGCTCCGGCCGGCTCGTGCTCGTGGTCGGCCCCAGCGGCGCCGGCAAGGACACGCTGTTGCGGCTGGCGCAGGCCGCCTGCAGCGAGGACCCCGACATCGTCTTCCCGCGCCGCATCGTGACGCGGGCGTCCTCGGCCGATGAAGACAATATCGCGGTCAGCCCCGACGAATTCCGCCGTGCGTGCGAGCACGGCGACTTTGCCGTGCACTGGGAGGCGCATGGGCATTCCTATGCGCTGCCGCTCGAGATCAACGACGACATCCGCGCCGGCCGCACCATCGTCGTCAACGTCTCACGCACCGTGATCGCCGCCTTGCGCCAGGCCTATGCCAACGTCGTGGTGGTCGCGATCACGGCGCCGCCGGACGTATTGGCGCAGCGGCTTGCTGCGCGCGCCCGGACAAGCGATGGCAGCATCGCCGAGCGGCTGTCGCGCAGCGTCGATGATGCGTCGGCGCACGCGGACGTCACCATCGTCAATGCCGGCAGCGCGGACTACCACGGCCGCCAGCTGGGACGCGTGATCAGGAATGAAGGCTGGCAAGACTAGTTGCTGGCAACAGCAAGGAGAGAGTGGAATGACGGTGATTGAAACGGTCGAGCAGCTGGAGGCCATCTACGGCGTCACGAACGATGCCTCGACCGTCAAAGTTGCCGACCACGTCACCCCGCTCTACAGCATCTTCATCGAGAAGGCGCCGTTCGCCGCGCTCGCCACCATCGGACCCGAGGGCATCGACTGCTCGCCGCGCGGCGATCTGCCCGGCTTCGTCCGTATCCACGATTCCAAGACGCTGATGTTGCCGGACCGCCGCGGCAACAACCGGGTTGATTCCTTGCGGAACATCGTGCGCGACCCCAGGGTGTCGCTGATGTTCCTGATCCCGGGCTCGGGCAATGCGGTGCGGGCGAACGGCCGCGCGCATCTCTCCATCGATCCGGAGCTGCTCGCCTCGTTCAAGGTCGAAGGCAAGGCGCCGCGCAGCGTCATGGTGATGAACGTGGACGAGATCTACTTCCAATGCGCCCGCGCCATCGTCCGCTCCGACCTCTGGAATCTCGACAAGCGCGTCGATCCGAAAACGCTGCCGACTCCGGGACAGATCCTTGCGGAGATGAGTGACAACAAGGTCGGTGGCGCGGAGTACGATCGCGCTTGGCCCGAACGGGCGGCGGCGACGATGTGGTGAGCAGGTGCGCTCTCTCGTCTCCCTCTCCCCGCAAGCGGGGAGAGGTAAGAGCCATCACTCAATTAAACGCCATCCCGCCGCTCAGCGCGATGGTCTGTCCGGTCATGTAGGCGTTGTCGACCAGCAGCATCACGGCCTTCGCCACCTCGTCCGCCGTGCCGAAGCGGCCGAGCGGGATGCGGGTGACGAGCTGGGGCTGGCTGCTCATCATGTCGGTCTCGATCAGCGAGGGCGCCACCGCGTTGACGGTGATGCCGTCCTTCACCAGCCGCGCCGCATAGCCTCGCGTCAGGCCTTCCAGGCCGGCCTTCGATGCATTGTAGTGCGGGCCGATCGAGCCGGCACCGCGCGCGGCGCCTGAGGAGATGTTGACGATGCGGCCCCATGTCCGCGCGCGCATCGACGGCAGCACCGCCTGCGTGCACAGGAAAGCGGATTTCAGGTTGACCAGGATGGTGCGGTCGAAATCGTCCTCGGTGAGATCGTCGACGCCGCGCGTGATGGCGATACCGGCATTGTTGACGAGGATGTCGATCGGCCCGAGCCCGGCCGTGACGCGCTCGACCATTCCGGCCACGGCCTCGGCTTGCGAGACGTCGGCGGCAACGACGATGGCGCGGCCGCCCTGCTTGCCGATCTCGCCCGCCAGCTGCTCGGCCTGGCCGATTCTCTCGCGGCAGTTGATCGCCACCGACGCGCCTGCTTCGGCCAACGCACGACAGACAGCGGCGCCGATTCCGCGCGAGCCGCCGGTGACGAGCGCCGTGCGCCCCTTCAGAGTATCCGCCATGCCTGGAACCTCCCATATCATTGGCCTTGGGAGCGTATCACGCCCGCTGCTTGCGCGTGTTGAACTCATCGCGAGATGAATCCGTCTGTCAGTGCTTGCAGCGGGAGAAGCGCCCGAGCGCGCGCGCCGTAAATTTGGATAGCCATTTCATTGACCAATCGTGCCGATCGCTCGATATTCGAGACATCGAAACTGCTCCTCGAGCCTGAAGCCGCACTATGAAAACCGATCACCAGCGCAATCAGAACGACATGCATGCGTGCATGACGCGGCGCTGTTTCTCGGCGGCGACGGGCGCCTGTTGTTGTTGCTGACCGTCTCCTAGCAGCACCTCACATCGGAAATCCAAAGACAGGAACGCCGAACTTCCGGCGAATGAGCAGTCATGTCCCAGACCCAGTCGAACGCCTACATCATCGAGATCCAGGACCGCGCCGCCGGCATCATCACGCGCGATGAGCGCGGCTTCCGCTTTTTCTCCTCCGAGCGCCTGTTCGACAGCCTCGAAGGCCGCCAGTTCCGTTCGGCCCGCGAGGCCGAGCGCGCCGCCCGTGCCGTCTTCTCCGAGCGGAGCGGCCGCGCGAGCTCGCAACTCTTTCCCCAACTGATCCAATCGAAAGGACCCGCGTCATGATCACCCGACGACACATTCTGGCAACGACGCTGTTGCTTGCGACGGCCCTGGCTGCGCCCGCGCACGCCGAGGACAAGCCGGCGGAAATCCGCATCGGCACGCAGAAGGGCGGCTTCTTCCCGGCGGTGCGGCAGCGCCAGACGCTGGAGAACGCCTTCAGGCCGCTCGGCATCGAGATCAAGTGGATCGACTTCCAGTTCGGTCCGCCGCTGCTGGAGGCCATCAATGTCGGCAGCGTCGATTTCGGCTATGTCGGCGACTCCCCGCCGATCTTCGCGCAGGCCGGCGGCGCCAAGATCCGCTACGTCGCTGCGGTGAAATCGGAAGGCAACACCCAGGCGATCATCGTGCCGAAGGATTCGGCCATCAAGACGCTCGCTGATCTCAAGGGCAAACGCGTCGCCTTCGGCAAGGGATCCAGCGCGCATAATCTATTGGTCGCCGCGCTCGAAAAGGCCGGCCTATCCTGGTCCGACATCACGCCGGCGCCGCTCGCACCTGCCGATGCGACCGCCGCCTTCATCAAGGGTTCGGTCGATGCCTGGTCGATCTGGGATCCCTATCTCGCGCTCGCCGAGCTGAAGGAGAAGGCGCGGGTCATCGCTTTCGACAAGGACGTGCACAAGCCGAATGCGTTCTACGTCGCTAACACGGATTTCGTTGATAAATATCCTTCGCTGGTGGCGAAGCTCAACAGCACCTTCGCCTCCGAAGGCGTCTGGGCCAACGAACACCACGAGGACGTCGCCAAAGCGCAGGCGGACGCAACCGGCGTCGACATCGAGGCCGTCAGGCGCTTCGTGGGTCGCTCAAACTTCCGCGTGGTGCCGCTGGATGCCGAGATCATCGCAAGCCAGCAGGCGGTCGCCGACCGTTTCGCAAAGCTCGGCCTGATCCCGAAGCCCGTCAACGTCTCCGGCATCGTCTGGAAATGGAATCCAGGCTCCTGAGCCGGCGCGACTGATCAGCTCCGGCGGCGCGCGCGGGTGCGCGCCGCCTTCTTGGCGGCGGCGGAGCGCACCTTGGCGCCCTTGGTCTGGCTCGCTTTCCGCGCGGCGGCCGAGCGGGACGCTGCGGGTCGGCGGCTTGCGGCTCGCTTGGCCTGTTTCGATAGCGCACTGCGCGATGCGGTCGATCGCGGTTCCTTCTTCAGAGCGTTCGTGGCGGCGCGCGATACTTTCGGCCTCCGCTTCGGCGTGCGTTTGCCCTGGCCGACCTCGTAAGCGTACTTGGCACTGCGCCGCGTCGCCTTCGTAGTGCGCCCTTTGCGCGGTGGCGGCAGATCGACACCGGCGCGACGCGCTTCGGAGAGGCCGATCGCGATGGCCTGCTTGGTCGAGCGCGCGCCGTGCTTGCCCTTGCGAATCTTGTCGATCTGGTCCTTGACGAATTCGCCGGCCTGCGTGCTGGCCGACTTGCCGGCGCGCTTGTCTTGCCTCGCTTTGCGAATGACTTCCTGTCTCGGCATGGTCCAGTTCCCTTCTTGAGTGAGAGGGATGTCTGACCGCAACGCGCAAGACGGAAGATTGATCCGCTTAGTTCCTCAGCGCCGCCAGCAACTCGTCCGGCCGCTCGGCCATGATCATGTGGCCGGCACCGGGCACCACGACGGTCCTTGCATGCGGGATCGCGGCGGCGAGCGCCTTGCCGGCCTTCGCCGGCGTCATCATGTCCCGCTCGCCGAGGACCAGCGTCGTCGGCACCTTCACGGTCGCCGCAGCGGCAAGCGCATTCGTATAGGCGTTGCAGGCCGACAGATCCCTGAACAGCACGCCTGGCTCGCATGCCCTGAGCACCGCCTGCGCGCCGCCATGCATCCACAGGCCCGGCGCCAGGCTGCCGCCGAGCTCCGCGTTGAACCCGAGGCCCCAGATCGAGACCATGTCGTTGGCATCCTGCGAGTTGGCTTCGGCGGCTTTCCACAGATCCGGCCCCACCGTCATGGTCGCGGCGGTGCCGATCAGGCTCAGCGCTGACACCTTGTCGGGATGTCGCGCGGCGGTCTCCAGCGAGATCAGCGAGCCCATGGAGTGACCGATCAGATGCGCTTTTGCGGCGCCCGCCGCATCGAGCAGCGCCGCCGTCCAGTCGGCCATCTCGGCGATGCTGCCGAGCGAAGGCCCAGTAGAGCGGCCGTGGCCGGGCAGGTCGGGCGCCAGCACGGCAAAGCCATGATGGGCGAACCAGCGCGTGTGCAGCGCCCAGGTCGAATGGTCGAAGCCGGCGCCGTGGATGAAGACGACCGCGGGCAGGGATTTGTCGAAGTCGCGGCCGCCGGTTGCGACAAACACATCGGCGCCGTTGACGGAAAGCTTCATGGTGTCAGGCCTTTTGCGAGATGCGCAGCGCTTGGTTGAGGTCGTCGATGATATCGCTTGCGGTCTCGATGCCGACCGAGAGCCGCACCAGCTCCTCGCCGATGCCGGCCGCCTTGAGCTGCTCGGCATCCATCTGCTGATGCGTGGTCGAGGCCGGATGGATCACCAGCGTCTTGGCGTCGCCGACATTGGCGAGATGGCTGATCATGCGCAAGCTCTCGATGAACTTGCGTCCGGCAGGCCGCCCGCCCTTGATGCCGAAGGAGACGATCGAGCCGGCGCCGCGCGGCAGCAGCGTCTTTGCGAGCTGGTAGTCCGTATGGTCCTCGAGCGACGGGTGCAGCACCCAGTCCACGGCCTTGTTGGACTTCAGCGCTTCCAGCACCAGATGCGTGTTCTGCATATGCCGGTCCATGCGCACGCCGAGCGTCTCGACGCCCTGGAGCAGCTGGAACGCGTTGGTCGGCGACAGGCAGGCGCCGAAATCGCGCAAGCCCTCCGTGCGCGCGCGCATGATGAAGGCGGCGGTGCCGAACTGCTCGTCGAAGACGATGCCGTGATAGCCGCCATAGGGCTCGGTCAACACGCCGAACTTGCCGGAGGAGCGCCAGTCGAAGCGGCCGCCGTCGACGATGGCGCCGCCGATCGCGATGCCGTGGCCGCCGATCCATTTGGTCGCCGAATGCATCACGATGTCGGCACCGAGCTCGATCGGGCGGCTGAGATAGGGCGTGGCGAAGGTGTTGTCGATCAGAAGCGGAATCTTGGCCTCATGCGCGATCGCCGCAACCTTCGGGATGTCGAGTACCTCGAGGCCAGGGTTGCCGATGGTCTCGCCGATCACGAGCTTCGTGTTCGGCTTGATCGCTGTGCGGAACGCGTCGAGATCGCGCGGCTTGACGAAGGTGGTGGTGATGCCGAAGCGCGGCAGCGTGTGCGCCAAGAGGTTGATGGTGCCGCCGTAGAGCGAGCTCGATGCCACGATGTGGTCGCCGGCATTGAGCAGCGTGGCGATGGCCAGATGCAGCGCCGCCTGGCCGCTCGCCGTGCAGATCGCGCCGACGCCGCCTTCCAGCGCCGCAAGCCGCTCCTCCAGCACGCCGGTGGTCGGATTGGAGATGCGCGTATAGATGTGGCCGGCGCGCTCCAGATTGAACAGCGCGGCGGCGTGATCGGAATCCTGGAACACGTAGGACGTGGTCTGGTAGATCGGCACCGCCCGGGCGCCGGTCGTGGGATCCGGATGCTGGCCCGCATGCAGGCTCAGGGTCTCGAAGGCAGGCGGTTTCGGCGCGGGCATGCGTGGCCTCGTTGGTCGGTCGGCGATGGCGCGTTGTGCCATAAAACGGAGCGGTACGTCAGCCCATTGACAGCCCACACAAGAGGTCGTCATGCCCGGGCTTGTCCCGGGCATCCACGTCCTTCGTGCCGCTGGAAGGCGTGGATGGCCGGGACAAGCCCGGCCATGACGCCGTCGCAGGCTATCGTGCACTAGCCAAGATTGCCGCGAATAGCCTGCTCGATCATCCGCGCCTCGCGCAGCAGGATCTCCGCGACCTCCTGCTCGCGCCTTGGCCCGAGCCGCGTGCGAACGGCGGAGACGGTCATCGCTGCAGCCGGTTGCCCGTCCGGCGTCTTGATCCAGGTCGAGATCGATTTCGTCCCCTGCACCAGGCCGATCTCTCTCATGCCGTATCCCAGCCGCCTGGCGGCGGTGACCTGGCCGAGCACGGTCGCGACGTCGGTCCGGTAGGCCTCGAACCGCTTCTCGTTCGCCGCGACGATCTTGCGCGCCTCCTGCGCCGGCATCGCGGCGAGGATGGCAACGCCGGCGCTGGAGACGCCGAGCGGCCGGCGCGCGCCGACCTCGATCGACAGCACCTGGATCGGATAGACCCCGATCCGGCGATCGACGCACAGCGTGTCGTTGCCGGTGCGCACCGTCAGGAACAGCGTGTCGCCGATCGCGGCGGACGCGCGCTGCAGCGACGGATTTGCGGCGACCAGGAGCCGCGAGGGCCGGGGACGCGCCAGCGCCAGTTCCGGTACCTGGTTGCCGATCGCGTAGCGGCCGCTCCTGCCGTGCCGCTCGACGATGCCTTCCTCAATCAGCACGTGGATGATGCGATGCACGGTGGGGCGGGTGAGGCCCGTGGTGCGGACCACCTCGGCCAATGGCACACCGTCCTCGCGTCCTGCGGCCAGGATGCGCAGCACCGCGAGTGCGCGCCGGATCGCCTGCGCGCCCTCTCGCGGTTCCACGGCGCTGCGAGCCGATTTCGTTACGCGCCTCTTGTCCATAATATGGACAAGAACGCCACAATTCCCTCGACAGGGCAAGCACGCATCTGGAGATTGCGCTCCGATCGGGATGCCATGCACGACGTCATCTGCACCCGATATGGAATTTGAAGCGCCGCCGGGAGGTTAACATGAGATTAATCTGGATTGCCATCGCTGCAGCAGCCGCAATGTTGGCGGGACCCGCCTCCGGCCAGCAATGGCCGGCGCGCAACGTCAAGCTGATCGTGCCCTATCCCGCCGGCGGCAATGTCGACAGCGCCGCGCGCATCGTCGCCGACAAGCTCCAGGAAAAGCTCGGCCAACCCTTCGTCATCGAGAACAAGGCAGGTGCCGGCGGCATGATCGCGGGCGAAGCCTTCGCGAAGTCGGCGCCCGACGGCTACACCCTGTTCGTCGGCGCCAACGGCCCGGTGCTGTTCGCGACCGAGATCAACAAGCGCGACGCCTATAATTGGAAGAAAGACTTCCTCCCGATCTCGACGATTTCGATGACGCCGCTGGTGCTCGAGGTTCATCCCTCGGTGCAGGCGACCACGCTCAAGGAGTTTCTCGACCTCGCCAAGCGCGAGCCCGGCAAGCTGACCATGGCCTCGCCCGGCCCCGGTACCACGAACCACCTGCTCAGCGAGCTGATGCAGTCCAGCCTCGAGCTGCAATGGGTCACGGCGCATTATCGCGGCAATGCGCCGGCCATCAACGATCTCCTGGGCGGTCAGGTGCAGTTCGCCTTCGACCAGCTCACGGTCAGCCTCCAGCACATCAAGGCCGGCCTGTTCCGCGCGCTCGCCGTCACCTCACCGCATCGATTGAAGTCGCTGCCCGACGTGCCGACCTTCGCCGAGCTCGGCTACAAGGATTTCGACGGCCAGACCTTCACCGGCCTGTTCGCGCCCGCTGGCACGCCTGCGCCCATCGTCGAGAAGCTGCACGAGACGCTGGTCGCGATTCTCAAGGACCCCGCCGTGGTCGACAAGTTCGAAAAGCTCGGCGGCGAAGCCACGCCGATGACGCCGGCCGAATTCAGGGCCTATCTCGAGCGCGAGGACGCCAAGTGGATTCCGGTGGTGCGCAAGGCCAATATCAGGGCGGATTGATCGATGCGGATCGATCCGACCGAGCTCGGCGCCGAGCGCATCTACCGCCTGATGACCGGCATCGTGGTGCCGCGCCCGATCGCCTGGGTGACGAGCCTGTCAGCTACGGGCGTGCTCAATCTCGCTCCGTTCAGCGCCTTCACCTTCGTCTCGCAGAAGCCGCCGATGCTCGCCATCAGCGTCGGCCGCAAGGGCGACGACTACAAGGACACCGCGCACAACATCCTCGACACCGGGGAATATGTGATCCACATCGCGGATACGCCGCTGATGAATGCCGTGCACGACAGCTCGGTCGAGCATCCGCCTGAAATCAGCGAGGTGGAGCATCTCGGCCTGGAGACGCTCGCGAGCGAGCGCATCAAGGTGCCGCGGCTTGCCGCCGCGCCGGTCGCGATGGAGTGCCGTTTCCGGCAGTGCCTCGAATTCGGTGACGCCAAGAGCCGGCTCATCGTCGGCGAGGTCGTGCTGTTCCATTTGCGCGACGGTCTCGTCAACGACGGCAAGGTCGAGACCAGGGCGCTCGACCCGATCGCGCGCATCGGTGGCCCGCGCTACGCCCGCCTCGGCGAGATCGTGACGCTGGGCAGCGTGTTCCAGACTCCCAAGTCGAAAGACTGAGCGTGCGGGCCTCATCGCCGGCCGCCGCCCCAAGATCATCGGAGGACATACAATGCGACTGCTGAGCTATCTGCTGGACGGCGAGACGCGCTATGGCGCGGCCGTGGACGGCGGCGTGGTCGATCTGACCAGGCGCATCGGCCGCGACTATTCGGATGTGAAGGCGCTGATCGCGGCCAATGCACTCGCCGAAGCGCAGGAGGCCATCGCGGGCCAGAAGCCCGATTACACGCTGGACAAGCTCGTCCTGTTGCCGCCGGTGCTGGCGCCGGAGAAGCTCTGGTGCATCGGCGTCAACTACGCCGAGCGCAACGCGGAGTATAAAGACAATTCGGACCTGCCCAAATATCCCAGCCTGTTCGTGCGCAGCATGTCCTCGATGACGGGCTCCGGTCAGCCGATCGAGAAGCCCAAGGTGTCCGATCAGCTCGATTACGAAGGCGAGCTCGTCATCGTGATCGGGCAGGGCGGCCGCCACATTCCGCGCGAAAGAGCGTGGTCGCACATCTTCGGCATGACCTTGTGCAATGAGGGCACGATCCGCGACTGGCTGCGCCACGGCAAGTTCAACGTCACGCAGGGCAAGAACTTCGATCGCTCCGGCAGCATCGGCCCGTGGATCGTCACCGCCGACGAGCTAGACCCGCGCGGGCCGCACGACATCATGACGCGCGTCAACGGCGAGCTGCGCCAGCAGGACACCACCGAGCGGCTGATGTTCCCGTTCGACTTCCTGATCTCCTATCTCTCGACCTTCGCGACCCTCAAGCCCGGCGACATGATCGTGACAGGCACGCCGACCGGCGCGGGTGCGCGGTTCGATCCGCCACGCTGGCTGAGGGACGGCGACGTCGTCGAGGTCGAGTCCAGTCGCATCGGCGTGCTGCGCAACACCGTGGCGGCGGAGCAGTAAACGATGCTGGATTCCGCCACGATCGAACGCCTCGCCGCGCGCCTCGACGAAGCCGAGCGCACGAAATCGCTGATCCCGATGTTCACCAAGGACTATCCGGAGTTCAGCATCGAGGATGCCTACGCGGTCCAGCGCGCCTGGACGAAACTCCAGCTCGGCCGCGGCCGCATCATCAAGGGTCACAAGATCGGCCTGACCTCGAAGGCGATGCAGAACGCGGTCGGCATCAACGAGCCCGACTACGGCGTGCTGTTCGCCGACATGTTTTACGCCGATGCCACGCCTGTTCCGTTCGACCGCTTCCACGCGCCGCGGATCGAGGTCGAGCTCGCCTTCGTGCTGAAGGCGCCGCTGCGCGGGCCCGACTGCACCATTTTCGATGTGCTCAACGCCACCGACTACGTCACGCCCGCGCTGGAGATTCTGGAGACGCGCATGCACCGCGTCGACCCCGAGACCGGCAAGACGCGCAAGGTGATGGACACGATCTCGGACAACGCGGCCAATGCCGCGCTGGTGCTCGGTGGCCGGCCGATCCGCCCGATGGATGCGGACCTGCGCTGGATCGGCGCATTGCTGTTCCGCAACGGCGAGGTCGAGGAAACCGGCCTTGCCGCCGGCGTGCTCAATCATCCCGCCAACGGCATCGCCTGGCTCGCCAACCGCCTCGCGCCGCATGACGAGCATCTCAAAGCCGGCGAGGTCGTGCTGGCGGGATCGTTCACGCGGCCCGTCGACATCCGTCGCGGCGACACTTTCCATGCCGATTACGGCGCCTTCGGCTCGGTGTCGTGCCAGTTCGTCTGAAGCAACAATAACAGGGAGCGCACCATGAGTGGTCAAACGCGGCGCAGGAGCATCCATATCGGCGGCTTCAAGCACGTCAACCCGATTCCGAACGCCTGCCGCATCGGTAATCTCGTGATGTCGGGCGTCATCCTCGGCCGCGATCCCGCGACCAATGCGATGCCTGAAAGCCTGGATGCCCAATGCGCCAACATGTTCGCGCATATGAAGGCGACGGTGGAGGCCGCCGGCGGCTCGACCTCCGACATCATCAAGATGACGGTGTGGCTGAAGGACCGCGGTAATCGCGGCCCTCTCAATGTCGAATGGCTGAAAATGTTTCCGGACGAGCATTCGCGCCCCGCGCGCCACGCGCTGCCGATGGACAACATGGAGGGCGGCGCACTGGTAAGTTGCGATTTCACCGCCGTGATCGACTGAGGGAGCGCTCGCATGCCGACCTATTTGCCGTTCGACCCCAACCCGCGCCGCCCGATCAAGGCGCCGCCGCCGAAGTCCATCGACAGCCAGTTCCACGTGCTGGGGCCGATCGAGAAATATCCTGAGCGTCCCGGCGCCGCCTATCGGATGCCGACGGCGACCTGGGAAGCGGCGCTGCGCATGCACAAGACGCTCGGCATCGAGCGCGGCATCATCGTGCAGACCACGACCTACGGCGCGGACCATACCGTCGTGCTCGACGGCCTTGCCGCGATGGGCCCGAACTATCGCGGCTGCGCCAATGCGCTGGTGTTCGCGGAAGCGAACGACGCCTATCTCGCCAAGCTGCATGACGCCGGCGTGCGCGGCGCGCGCTTCAGCTTCCGCCAGGAGCTCGGCGCCGTGCTGTCGGACGCCGATTTCGCCCGCGCCATCGCCCGCATCCGCGAACTCGGCTGGTACGTCAAGATCCAGCCGGAGAAGGACGGCATCATGTCGAGCGTCGCCAAATACGAGAATCTCGACGTGCCCGTGCTGATCGATCACATGGCGCGGCCCGCCCCCGAGGCCGGCAAGAACGATCCGAACCTGCGCAAGATGCTGGAGCTGCTCGCCAAGGGCAATTTCTGGGTCATGCTCTCGCTCGGCGAGAAGACCTCGAAGGCCGGTCCTCCTTACGACGACGTGATCCCGATCGCGCGCGCCTATATCGAGGCGGCTCCCGACCGCTGCGTCTGGGCCAGCGACTGGCCGCATCCGGTCTCGGTGAAGCGGCCGCCGAACGATGCCGATCTGCTCGAGCTGATGTACCGCTACGCGCCCGACCAGGCGGAGCTGGAGAAGATCCTGGTGCACAATCCGGCCAAGCTGTTCGGCTTTCCGGACTAAAGCATGATCCGGACAAGTGCGGTGCGGTTTTCCGAAAAGATCATGCGCAAATAACGACCCGCAGCACGACGGCTCAGGGCGAGATCATCCGGTCGCGCATGGCGATCATCACGGCCTGCGTGCGGGTGGTCGCGCCGAGCTTCTTGCAGCAGCTCTTGACGTGCGCCTTCACGGTGCGCGGCGTGATCGCCAGGGCGTCGGCGATGTCTTCGGTGGATCGTCCGATTGCGGCCAGAGTCAGCACCTCGCACTCTCGCAGAGACAGCGCGACTGTTCGTGCCTCGGGCTGGCCGCGCAGTGTCAGCGCCCGGTCGAAGGCATAAAGCGCCATGAGATGGAGAGCCGCCAAATCACGCTCCGGCAGGTCGATCGCGCGGCCGCCGAAGAATACATGACCGATGCGGTTGGCGGGTGAAGCGATCGGGACCATCACGCCGTCGTTCAGCCCGAAGTCGCGGGCGCGGCGCACCAGTTCGACCGCGCGCGGCTCCCGGATCGGATCGAACGGCGCGTCCTTGAACCACCTGAACGGGCGCAGTGTCGTCTTGCAGTAGCGCAGCGCCGGATCGTCCCAGACGAACTGCTCGGTGGAATACATGTCCAGAAAGCCGGGCGGCAGCCGATGGGCGAGAATGGCCTCGCGCGGGGCTTCGGTCGAGAGCGGCGCGATATAGGCGCAACAGAACTGGTCGGCGCCGTACTGGCCGAGCATGCGTCCCATTGCGTCCAGGACACTCGCGGCGTCGGAAAGTTCTTGCACCGTCTCGATGAACTCGAATGCGCGGCTGCGGATCATATCTATCGTCGATCCTCCGATCAGGCCTTGAGGGATCGGCGCTGCGCTACCCTTCGATATCCCGAGTTTAGGACAGCATTGCGGAGCCGGCAATCGCACGCTGTTCCAGGCGGAGCCGGTTCAGGGGTTGGGCGATGCCGCCAGTCGCTCTCGCACCTCCGCCGCGATCTCGAACGAGCGCAGCCGCGCCGTGTGGTCGTAGATCTGCCCCGTCGTCATCAGTTCGTCCGCGCCCGTCTCGGCGATCAGCGCTTTCAGCTTCGCTTCGACGACATCGGGCGAGCCGACCGCCGTGCATGACAGCGCCTGCGCAACGCTGGCCTTCTCCGCCGGCGACCACAGCGCGTCCATGTCGTCCACTGGCGGCGGCAGCGGCCCCGGCGTGCCACGGCGCAAATTGATGAACTGCTGCTGCAGCGAGGAGAACATTCGCTGCGCCTCTTCATTGCTGTCGGCCGCGAACACGTTGACGCCGATCATCGCATAGGGCTTGTCGAGCTGCGCCGATGGCTCGAACCGCGCCCGATATTCGCGCAGCGCCGGCATCATCATCTGCGGCGCGAAGTGCGAGGCGAACGCGAAGGGCAGGCCGAGCATCGCCGCCAGCTGCGCGCCAAAGGTGCTCGATCCCAAAATCCAAAGCGGCACCTTGGTGCCCATGCCCGGCACCGCGCGGATCGCCTGGTTCGGCTGCACGTCGCCGAGCAGCGCCTGCAGCTCCAGCACGTCATGAGGAAAATTCTCGGACGTGGTGGCGAGATCGCGGCGCAGCGCCCGCGCGGTGAACTGGTCGGTGCCCGGCGCCCGGCCGAGCCCGAGATCGATCCGCCCGGGATAGAGCGATTCCAGCGTACCGAACTGCTCGGCGATGACCAGCGGCGAGTGGTTCGGCAGCATGATCCCGCCGGAGCCGACGCGGATCGATTTCGTTCCGCCTGCGACATGTCCGATCACCACCGATGTCGCCGCGCTCGCGATACCGGTCATGTTGTGATGCTCGGCGAGCCAGAACCGCTTGAAGCCCCACATCTCCGCATGCCGGGCCAGATCGAGCGAATTGCGGAACGCCTGCGCCGCATCGCCGCCCTGGCGAATGGGTGCGAGGTCGAGCACGGAGAAGGGGATCATGGGTAAGGTCCGGCGGGAGAGCTGCGCGGTTACATGTAGTGTCGGTGCGTAGGATCGGTAGAGCACTTGCGAAACCCATCGTCTTTGCGACCGAACGAGCCCGATGGGTTTCGCTTCGCTCTACCCGTCCTACGAAGCTGCTCAGGCGGTCCGCGCCTTCGTTCACAACACTGTTATTGCGACCCCTGGCGCCCCTCGCGCCAACTGGGCGTTTTGCACATGATATTGTAGCTTGCGGGAAGCGGCTGCGCTGCTGCCAGGAGGAACTGACATGACCACGGTCGTATTCACCCGCCGCAACCTCCTCGCGGCCGGCGGCTCGGTCCTCGCAACCGGGCTTCTGGCAACCGGCGCTTCCGGTCTCCTGCTGCCCGCCCGTGCGTCGGGCCTTGCGCCGACCGAGTCGATGTCGGGCGGCGCGAACAATTACCGCAAGGGCGCGGCGATCGTCGAGCGGATCGGCAAGGGCGGTTTCTGGATGAGCGGCACCGTGCGCCGCGCCGGCGACGGGGCTCCGCTGGCCGGGCAACGCATCCAGATCTGGGCGCACACCGTCGAAGGGCGGGAGCACGAGCCGCAGAGCCACGGCGCAACGCTCACCGACAAGGACGGCAAGTTCCGGCTGGAGATGCCGCAGATCATTCCGATCTTCGGCCAGCCGCACGGCCACCTCGCCTATGACAGCGGCGAGTTCAAGACCGTCTTCCTGCGGCCGGTGATGCGGAGCGCCAAGGAGACCAGCCTCGAGGCGCACTTCGTGCTGCAGCCGGCTTGAACCCCACTTGCAGATGACGCGATGGAGATCGGCCCGGGCGCCCCTGATCTGGGTCGCCCTTGGCGTGGCGATCGGTGTGCCGATTGCGCTTGCTGCAGCCAGCGAGCAGCTGGCATGGCGTGATCCTGTCTACATTATCGCCGGCTTCGCCGGTATCATCGCCCTCGGTCTCGTGCTCGTGCAGCCCTTGCTGATCGGCGGCTACCTGCCGCGATTGTCGGCCTATCGCGGCAGGCGCGCCCATCACTGGATCGGGGGCGCGCTTGTTCTGGCCATTCTGATCCATGTCGCCGGCCTCTGGATCACCAGCCCGCCCGACATGGTCGACGCACTGACCTTCTCATCGCCGACGCCGTTCTCTCCCTTCGGCGTGACCGCGATGTGGGCCATCTTCGCGGTTGCATTCCTGGCTCTGCTGCGAAGGCGGTTGGGATTGCGGCCGCGAACCTGGCGCATCATCCATATTCCCCTCGCCATCGTCATCGTCGCAGGCAGCGTGGTCCATTGCCTGCTGATCGAGGGGACGATGGAGACAATCTCGAAGGCGGCGCTCTGTGCGCTCGTCCTCGCGGCGACGGTGAAAGTCATGATTGACCTGCAGGTGTGGCGGAAGCGAAAGACGCCGCGCGGGGAGAATGTCGCGCGGCAATAATCCGGCGGATCAGGTCAGTTCCAGGACTTCCCCAGTCCCATCTCTTGTGCGCAGAATGGCGCGCGCCAAGCATCGTCATCGGGCCGGGAGGATCTCGACATGGCAGAGCAGACCATTCGCTTCGACGATGGTGCCGCCTACGAGCAGATGATGGGAATCTGGAGCCGGTTCGCCGGCGAGATATTCCTTGATTGGCTGGCGCCTCCTGCAGGCTTGCGTTGGATCGACATCGGCTGCGGCAACGGCGCCTTCACTGAACTCCTGGTCGAGCGCTGCAGCCCCGCCGAGGTCCAGGGCATTGACCCCTCGGCCGAGCAGCTTGCTTTTGCGCGCACGCGACCTGCGGCGCGCGTGGCAAAGTTTCACCAGGGCGATGCGATGGCACTTGCTTTCGCCGACGCCAGCTTCGATGCGGCTGTGATGGCGTTGGTTCTGGTGTTCGTTCCGGATCCCGCCAGGGGCGTCAGCGAAATGGTGCGGGTCGTTGTCCCCGGCGGTGCGGTCATGACGTATATGTGGGACATGTTGGGTGGCGGCTTTCCGCTCGACCCGATCTATGACGAGATGAAGGCAATGGGCATTCCGGCAACGCGCCCGCCACGGATGGACGCCTCTCGCATGGAAGCGTTGCGGGACCTGTGGCGAGGAGCAGGTCTCGAGGACGTGCAAACGCGAGAGATTACGGTGCAACGAACGTTTTCAGATTTCGATGACTTCTGGGCAATCAGTCTGAAGTCCCCCGCGCTCCGGCCTTCCGTTGCCGCCATGAGGCCCGCAGACGTCGAGACCCTCATCGCGCGGGTGCGTGCAAGCCTGCCGGCGCATGCGGACGGTCGCATCACCTGCGCTGCGCGCGCGCACGCGATCAGGGGCCACCGGCCCCAATAGCTCGCACTGTGCGGCCCGTAGGATGGATAGAGCACTTGCGAAACCCATCATCTTCGCCACCGCACGAGTCTGATGGGTTTCGCTGCGCGCGGCAGTGGTCCAGAGTCGAGAGGTGAAATTTCTCGCCGCGTCATTGCGAGGAGCCCTTGCGACGAAGCAATCCAGACTGTTTCCGCGGACACATTCGTGGATTGCTTCGCTACGCTCGCAATGACGGAACCTGGCTGCACCGCTTAGCTTGCCGCAGCCTTCGACCGGGCGTAACCTCGCGCGATGACCGTCACGGCCCCCGATCTGAAAGCGTTCCTGCTGGCGACGCCGTTCTTCGGCGGGCTTTCGGAGGCAGGCCTCGACCTCTTGATCTCGATGCTGGTCGAGCGCCGCTTCGAAGCCGACGCGACCGTTGTGGCCGAGGGTGAGCCGGGACGTTCGATGTTCATCGTCAAGTCCGGCCGGCTGGCGGTGAGCAAACGCACGCATGCGGGCAGGGTCATCCCGATATCGCGTTTGGAGCCTGGCGATTTCTTCGGCGAGATGACGCTGATCGAAATGCAGAACCGTTCCGCCACTGTTATCGCGGAGGCGCCGACCGTGCTGTACGAGCTGACGGCCCAAAAGCTCTATGCCTGCTACAAGGCTGACATCCACGCCTACGTGATCGTCCTGCAGAACATCAATCGCGAGCTATGCCGGCGGTTGCGCCGTTCGGACGACCGCTTCGCAGCACTGCAAATGAAGGGCGACCATTGATGGTGCGCAGTGCGTAGGATGGGTAGAGCCCTTGCGAAACCCATCATGTTTCGTGGCTCGACAAGGAGCAGATGGGTTTCGCTTCGCTCAGCCCATCCTACGGGCTACTGAGATCCTCGACGCGCATCACGACTTGTCGTGCGCGTACTTCTCCAGGACCAGCCGATTATACTCGTCCCTGACGGCTCTGCGGGAAACATGCCCCTTCCGGTCCCTGGCGATTTTCAGAAGATCAGGATCGGTCGGCGCTTTTGACTTCCGCCGAAATCTCGCAAGGAGAGGAATCGTCGGCTCCGACATCCTTCCAAACAGGCGGTCGAACCATCCCATTGTGTCCTCCCGGACAGGTCGCGAGCGGAAAGACTATCACCATGAAATGAGGGGTCAACGTGCCGTGTGACCGCATCTTTTGAAGAGCCGCAACCGGAAGGATCGCAACGCTTCTGTCCCGTCGGGCAAAACAACGCCCCTCCGCGCAGCCCCGTCAACCCCTCCCGCGAAAATATTCCACTTTACCGAAATTCGGAATTGCGGTATCCATCGCGCATCCCGGCCCAGGGCGAGGGGCGATCGTACGTCGTCACGAACGAGGGCCAGGGTGCGGTGGACGCGGCTGCGTCGGGCACGCGGGGCGGGACCAGGGCGAGATGAACCTCGTGAGGTCTCACAGCGTGCGGAACGGACGGCGCCAACATCCGGCGAAGCCTCTTGGCGGAGCCGGAAGCTGCGTACGGCAAAACCGTGTGGTCCTGACCGTCGTTGCTACGGTCAAGCCTTGCGGAGATGCATCTCGGCTCAACCGGGCCTTGAGGCATCGTCAATTCGCGAGGTGACGGAGGCCAGAAGGAACTCGGCTCCGGGGAGAGCAGGCATAAGCCGTCAAACCACTGCGCAGGGAAGGCCGTGTGTTGGGCTTCACCTGTATGCCGCTGTGCAGTTTTCTGCGTGTGCTGTCGCACAGCGGACCGTGGGTGCCAGCCGGCACCCGGCCTTCCCTGCGCCCTCTTCATAGAAGGGGGACAAGGAAACGAGCAAAACTCGGGCGTTTCGGGCCGCGAGAATGCCGAGCCATGTATGGAAAACTGGCGAAATGACGGAACTTGCTCTTCTCGCCCGTCGCTCGAGGATCACCGGCGCGCGGCGATCGCCGTCAGCTCCAGCTTGACGCCCGGGCCGAGATCCGCAACGCCGATCGCGGCACGCGCCGGCAGATGCTCCGCGGTGAAATAGCGCTTCCACACCTGGTTGAACGCGGCCTTCTCAGTGAGGTCGGCCATGAAGATCGTCACCTGGAGAACGCAGGACAGATCGGAGCCGGCTCCCTCGAGCAGGATCTTCAACTGGCGCAGCACATCGTCGGCCTGGCCCCCCATGTCGAGCCCGGCATCTTCAGGGACGATACCGCCGAGATAGAGCACGCCGTTGTGCTCGACGATCTCGTGGAGCAGTCCTTCATAGGGCAGGGAACGTGTGATCACGATCGCATCCGTGGGTGCCTGCGGTCTCGCTGACAGGCGCAAGGCCAGGTTCAACAAGGCTCGCGTCGATGGAGAGAGCTGGTGCTGCCAGACAGGATTGAACTGTCGACCTCTCCATTACCAATGGAGTGCTCTACCACTGAGCTACGGCAGCATGTGCTGGGACAAGAATCGGCCGCCCGAGGGGCCTACCAAGCGGGCCGATATCTGCCACAAGCCCCCCTCCTGCGCAAGCTTGCTAGCCCCGCCAAAACGAGAAAATCGGGCCGATATCGGCGCCAAAATGCCCGTTTTCGCCCGAACTGACCGACTTCACGCCGATTCGGGGTCTGATATCCCTGCCCAACTGGGCAGTTGGCCTGGGGGCCGGTTTCGATCCATGTCGCGTTTCGCTTGGGGTCCTATCGCCTCACCCTCTTGAGCTGCCACACTTCGATGGCATCCTGTGGCCGGTTGCTGTGATGGAGCCGCGATGGGCGACGAGACTGACAAGAGCGCGAGGCAGGCGAGGGCGTCCCGGGACGACCGGCTGAAATCGGCGCTGCGCGAAAACCTGAAGCGGCGGAAGGTGCAGGCGCGCGAACGCGCCGCAAGCACCGACCCCTCGCAGAACGACGATGGTTCCCCAAATGAGGGGGCCGCCGGCAAGACCTCTCGTTGAACGCCGGCGGCTGGAGATTTTGGAGTGCATGCAGTGGCCATGGGGCAGGACGAAACACAACGAACCGACCGTGATGCGCAGCTGCTGCGGTTCACCCGCCCCGAGCAGACCTTTCCGGCGCTGACGCCCGCCGAGATCGAACGGATCAGGCACTTCGGCGAAATCCGCGCCTACGCGGACGGCGAGTTGCTGTTCGAGACCGGCAAGCCCGGGCCCGGCATGTTCGTGGTGCTGGCGGGCCACGTCGCCATCACCCAGCGCGACGGTCTCGGTCACGTCACGCCGGTGATCGATCAGGGGCCGGGGCAATTCCTGGCCGAGCTCGGCCAGCTCTCGGGCAGGCCGGCGCTGGTCGACGGCCGCGCCGAAGGCAATGTCGAGGTGCTGCTCGTCCCGCCGGACCGGCTGCGCGCGCTGCTGGTGGCCGAAGCCGAGCTTGGCGAGCGCATCATGCGCGCGCTGATCCTGCGCCGGGTCAATCTGATCCAGGGCGGCATCGGCGGCCCCGTGCTGATCGGGCCCTCGAACTCCGCCGGCGTGGTGCGCCTGCAGGGCTTTCTCACCCGCAATGGCCAGCCGCATCATCTGCTCGACCCCGAGAGCGAGCATGACGCCGCCGAACTGATCGCGCGCTATTCGCCGAAGCCGGAGGATTGGCCGCTCGTCGTCACGGCCGGCGGCACGGTGCTGCGCAATCCCAGCGAGACCGAGCTCGGCCGCGCCATCGGCATGATCGGTGGGGCCAAGGACGACCGTATCTACGATGTCGCCATCGTCGGCTGCGGGCCGGCGGGGCTCGCGACTGCGGTCTACGCTGCGTCCGAAGGTCTCTCGGTCGCGGTCGTCGACACCCGCGCCTTCGGCGGCCAAGCCGGCGCCAGCGCGCGCATCGAGAACTATCTGGGCTTCCCGACCGGCATCTCCGGCCAGGCGCTGGCGGGCCGCGCCTTCACCCAGGCGCAGAAGTTCGGCGCCCGACATCATGATTCCGATGTCGGTGAGCTCGCTGGATTGCTCGCGCGCCAACGGTACCTTCGCGCTGGCGCTGGATTGCGGCGACACCTTGCGCTCCCGTTCGGTGGTGGTCGCGAGCGGCGCGCGCTATCGCCGTCCCGATATCGCCAACCTCGACAAGTTCGAGGGCCGCGGCGTCTGGTATTGGGCATCTCCCGTGGAGGCGCGGCTCTGCGCCGGCGAGGAGGTGGCTCTGGTCGGCGCCGGCAATTCGGCCGGCCAGGCCGCCGTTTTCCTGTCGGGCCATGCCAAACGCGTGCTGATGATCATCCGCGGCGGCGGCCTTGGCGCCAGCATGTCGCGCTATCTCATCGAGCGCATCGAAGCGACCCCGAACATCGAATTGATGTTCAACACCGAGATCACCGCACTCGAGGGCGACGAGGCCTCGCTGCTGCGGCGCATCCGCTGGAAGAGCCGGCTGTCGGATGACGAGGATTCCGCCGACATCCGCAATCTCTTCCTATTCGTCGGCGCCGATCCCGCTACGTCCTGGCTCGACGGCTGCGGCGTGACGCTCGATCGCGGCGGCTTCGTCGTCACCGGCGCGCAGTCGGAGCAGAACCAGGGCAAGCTGGTGGCGCCGCTGGAGACCTCCGTGCCCGGCGTCTACGCCGTCGGCGACGTCCGCTCCGGCTCGGTCAAGCGCGTCGGCGGCGCCATCGGCGAGGGCGCGCAGGTCGTTGCCTCCCTGCATGGCTATCTCGGCGACGCCGCAAAACCGGCGCTTTAGTCAAGGACAAGGCAAGGCAATGGCAAGCCAAATCCGGCTTGTCATCTTACTGCGCAATGCGTGACTATCCCCTCGTCGCGAGGCAAATCGCGCGCGGAAAAAACAAGGATTCAACGGGAGGACCAAATGGCTGAAGTCGTCGTGCTCTACAAGACACCCAAGGATGCTGCCGCCTTCGACAAGTACTATGCCGAGACGCACATTCCGCTCGCCAAGAAGCTTCCCGGCCTGAAGAACTACGCCGTCAGCAAGGGGCCGGTCGCATCTCCCGCAGGTCCTTCCGGAATCCACCTCGTCGCCATTCTCACCTTCGACAGCGTCGCGGACATTCAGGCCGCCTTTGGCAGCGAGGAAGGCAAGGCGACCGGCGCGGACGTGCCGAAATTCGCCAGCGGCGGTGCCGACATCCTGATCTTCGATACCAAGAACGTGTGAGTTCGATTCAACTTTCGTCGAAAGCCTGCCGTCGTTTGTGACAGCGCTCCAAAAAAGTTCAGCCATGCGTTTTTCGATTTCGCACGATGACGCATGGCTGCGCTCATGCATGTGACGACAACGCAGGTGGTAATCCGATGAGGACCGTAATACTATTCTCGTCACCTCAACGCCGAGAGTAGGAGAGATGTCATGGTGCTTGGCCTAAGCCTGTCCGCCCTTACGCTGATCCATGTCATCATCAGCCTGATTGCCATCGTCGCCGGGCTCGTCGTGATGTTCGGCCTGCTCGGCTCGAAGTCGATGCCGGGCATGACTGCGATCTTCTTAGCTTTCACCATCCTCACCAGCGCCACCGGCTTCCTGTTTCCATTCAAGGAGCTGCTGCCCTCGCACATCATCGGCATCATCTCGCTGGTGCTGCTCGCGATCGCCTGTTTCGCGCTCTACGGCATGAAGCTCGCCGGCGTCTGGCGTCCGGTCTACATTGTGACCGCGATGATCTCGCTCTATTTCAACGTCTTCGTGCTGGTGATCCAGTCGTTCCTCAAGGTGCCCGCACTTGCCGCGCTCGCGCCCGCCGTGCCCCCGGCGCCGCCATCGGGGCCGGTGTTCGCCGTGGTGCAGGGCATCGTGCTGGTGTTTTTCGTCGTGCTGACCATCGGCGCTTGGCGCCGCTACAAGCCCCTGGCGTTTGCCTGATTGGCCCCTCTCGTCATTCCGGGCATCGCGCAGCGATGAACTCTGGTGCGCAATCGCGCACCTGAGAATCTCGATTAAACAATCTCCAGATTCCGGGTCCGCGCTGACGCGCGTCCCGGAATGGCGTCTCTCATTGAAAGGAGCCCTCACCATGCCCACCATCACCACCAAAGACGGCGTCGAGATCTTCTACAAGGACTGGGGCTCGGGCCAGCCGATCGTGTTCAGCCATGGCTGGCCGCTGTCCTCGGACGATTGGGACGCGCAGATGATGTACTTCGTCACGCGCGGCTATCGCGTCATCGCCCATGACCGCCGCGGCCACGGCCGCTCGGCGCAGGTCGCCGACGGCCACGACATGGATCATTATGCCGACGATCTCGCCGCGCTCACCGCGCATCTCGACCTCAAGAACGCCCTCTATGTCGGCCATTCCACCGGCGGCGGCGAGGTCGTGCACTACATCGCCCGTCACGGCGAGAGCCGCGTCGCGAAGGCCGCGATCCTCTCGGCGGTGCCGCCGCTGATGGTGCAGACCGCGGCCAATCCCGGCGGCCTGCCGAAGAGCGTGTTCGACGATTTCCAGGCCCAGCTCGCCGCCGGCCGCTCGGCCTTCTACCGCGACATCGCCGCCGGCCCGTTCTACGGCTACAACCGCCCCGGCGCAAAACCGCTGGAAGCCGTGATCGAGAACTGGTGGCGCCAGGGCATGATGGGCGGCGCGAAAGCGCATTACGACGGCATCGTCGCGTTCTCGCAAACCGATTTCACTGAGGATCTGAAGAAGATCAACGTGCCGGTTCTGGTGATGCACGGCGACGACGACCAGATCGTGCCATACGCGGATTCGGCGCCGCTCTCGGCCAAGCTGCTCAAGAAAGGCATCCTGAAGACCTACAAGGGATTCCCTCACGGCATGCCGACCACCCATGCCGAGACGATCAACGCGGATCTCCTGGCGTTCTTCAGGGAGTGAGGTTTCACGATTCTCACCCTCCCTTGTTGTGGGAAAGGGTCGCTCGCCGCGTAGCGGCGAGCCGGGCCAGGGCTTAACTTGTGCGGAAATTTCGGGGCTCGTGCGCGTTGAGCCCCATCCACTCAAGGAGAGGCGCGGCGATGTCGCCCCAGCTCAAACTGATCGCGCTCGACGCCGACGACCTCGCCGTGATCTCGACCCATGTCCAGGACGCCCGCGTCCAGGCTGCCGATATCATCTGGCGGCAGGGCGAGAAGCGCCTTGTGGTCGGAATGAGCCGGCTGGACTGGGAGCAGACCTTGGAGGGCGAGACCGAGCCGCGCCGGCTGGTCGCAGCGCTCCGTTTCGACCGTGTGCTCGCCTGCAAGTCGCGCAACATTGACCTCGCCGCACCGGACAAGATCCTGGATCTCGTCGGCATTGAATTTCACCCCCAGGACGGCCGAGCCGAGGAGCCCGGCGGCAGCGCCCTGCTTTTGTTCGCCCAGGGCGGCGCCATCCGCCTGGACGTCGAGTGTCTGGAATGCGAGCTGACCGACCTCGGGGCCGACACGCTGGGCACGGGAGTCCAGGGGGAGGAGTGAAGAGGCCGTATACCAGCCGAATGGGCCCTGGCGGGGATGGCATCTGCCGAGGGTTGACGCAGCTTTCCCGCCGCGCCATTGAGCAGGGGACCTGGTGCGCCGATCCGCCCCTCAAGACCAGCCGAAAGCCAAGCGAAACATGCCCGTTCGCCTCGACCGCAGCAGCGCCGATTTCGATCAGCGATTCGCCGCCTTCCTCGCCGCCAAGCGCGAGGCGTCGGCCGACGTCGAGGCCGCCGCGCGCGCGATCGTCGACGACGTGGCCAAGCGTGGCGATGCCGCCCTGCTCGAGGCGACGGCCAAGTTCGACCGCCTGAAGCTGGACGCATCCTCCTTGCGCGTCTCCGCCGCCGAGATCGAGGCCGCCGTGAAGGCCTGCGAGCCCGCGACGCTGGATGCACTCAAGCTCGCGCGCGACCGTATCGAGACCTATCACCGCCGCCAGCTGCCGAACGACGAGCGCTTCACCGATCCGCTCGGCGTCGAGCTCGGGTGGCGCTACACCGCAATCGAATCCGCCGGCCTCTACGTCCCCGGCGGCACGGCTGCCTATCCGTCCTCGGTGCTGATGAACGCGGTGCCGGCGAAAGTCGCCGGCGTGTCGCGCCTCGTGATGGTGGTGCCCTCACCGGACGGCAAGCTCAATCCGCTGGTCCTGGCGGCCGCCCATCTCGGCGGCGTCACCGAGATCTATCGTGTCGGCGGTGCGCAGGCCGTCGCCGCGCTCGCGCATGGCACCGCGACCATCGCGCCTGTCGCCAAGATCGTCGGCCCGGGCAATGCCTATGTCGCCGCGGCAAAGCGGCTAGTGTTCGGCAAGGTCGGCATCGACATGATCGCCGGCCCCTCGGAGGTGCTCATCATTGCCGACGACACCGGCAATGCCGACTGGATCGCCGCTGACCTCTTGGCGCAGGCCGAGCACGATTCCAGCGCGCAGTCGATCCTGATCACGGACTCCGCGCGCCTCGCTGCCGACGTCGAAAAGGCGGTCGAGGCGCAGCTGAAGACGCTGCCGCGCGCCGCGATCGCCAGCGCGTCCTGGGCCGATTTCGGCGCCGTCATCATGGTGAAGAACCTGGGCGAGGCCATCCCGCTCGCGGACGCCATCGCGGCCGAACATCTCGAGATCATGACCGTCGATCCCGACGCGCTCGCGGCGAAGATCCGCAATGCCGGCGCGGTGTTCCTCGGACCGCACACGCCCGAGGCGATCGGCGATTATGTCGGCGGCTCCAACCACGTGCTGCCGACGGCGCGCTCGGCGCGGTTTTCCTCCGGGCTCTCGGTGCACGACTTCATGAAGCGCACCTCGATCCTGAAATGCGGGCCCGACCAATTGCGTGCGCTGGGCCCCGCCGCGATGACGCTCGGCAAGGCGGAGGGGCTGGATGCCCATTCCCGCTCGATTGGATTGCGCCTCAACCTGTCATGACAAAGCCGCCCGCACAGGACGACTCGACCAACCGCATCGTCGGCGTCACGCTCGACGAGGAATCGATCGGCCGTTCCGGGCCCGACATCGAGCACGAGCGGGCGATCGCAATCTACGATCTGATCGAGCAGAACCTGTTTGCGCCCGAGGGTGCGGAGGGGAAAGGTCCGTTCACGCTGCATATCGGCATCACCGGCAACCGGCTGATGTTCGACATCCGCCGCGAGGACGGCACGCCTGTCGTCGCGCATCTGCTCTCGCTGACGCCGTTCCGGCGGATCGTGAAGGACTATTTCATGATCTGCGACAGCTATTACCAGGCGATCCGCACCGCGACCCCCGACAAGATCGAGGCCATCGACATGGGCCGCCGCGGCATCCATGACGAGGGATCGCGCACGCTGCAGGAGCGGCTGAAAGGCAAGGTGCGGGTCGACTTCGAGACCTCGCGCCGGCTGTTCACGCTCATCACTGTCCTGCACTGGAAGGGTTAGGGCATGGCCCGGAAAAGTGTGCAGCGGTTTTCCGACAAGGCCATGCCCTCTATCAAAAGAGGCTGAGCGCGATGGCGGATCCGCCACGCGCACGCGATCCTCAGTCGGTGCTGTTCGCCTGTGCGATGAACAGCGTGCGCTCGCCGATGGCCGCGAGCCTGTTGCAGCACATGTTTCCGCAAGGTCTCTACGTGAAGTCGGCCGGCACCAGGAAGGGCGAGCTCGATCCCTTCGCCGTCGCCGTGATGAGCGAGCTCGGCCAGGACATCTCCGGCCACAAGCCGCAGACCTTCGAGGAGCTGGAGGATTGGGAGGGACTGAATTTCGACCTCATCATCACGCTCTCGCCCGAGGCGCATCACAAGGCGCTGGAGCTGACGCGAACGCTCGCGGCCGAGGTCGAATACTGGCCGACGCAGGATCCCACCACCATCGAAGGCAGCCGCGACCAGAAGCTCGCTGCCTATCGCGAGGTCTGCGATCAGCTCCTGATGCGCATCCGGCGGCGCTTCGCCAAGGTCGGCGCGGCGAGCGGGTGATCTCGTGCCCCGGACGCAGTGCAGCGCGTCTTCGCGATGCGCTGCAGAGCCGGGGCCCATCTCATCGCACGGGCGTGGGTCCCGGCTCAGCGTCGCAGCATTTCATGCCGCGCCGCGTCCGGGACACGAGACCCTCCGTAACACCCGCGTCACAGAGAGCAGGCACAGCCGTGGCGATACCTCGAATCACCAAACTCCGGTTCCCGGGTTGTGAAATCAGCCCCCTTCCGATAGGTTCCGCGCGCAATTCACCCCTGCCTCATCCCCCAAATCACCTGATGCTCGGCCGCCCAAAATTCGTACTTGCCTCCGGTTCGCCGCGTCGGCTGTCGCTGCTCAACCAGGCCGGCATCGAGCCGGATGCGCTCCGGCCGGCCGACGTCGACGAGACGCCGAAGCGGGGCGAGCTGCCGCGCGCCTGCGCCAACCGGCTGGCCAGGGCCAAGGCCGACGCTGCGCTGAAGTCGGTGCAGCTCGACGACGAGCTGCGCGGCGCCTTCGTCCTCGCCGCGGACACGGTGGTGGCGGTCGGCCGCCGCATCCTGCCGAAGGCGAACCTCGTGGACGAAGCCGCGCAGTGCCTGCGGCTGCTGTCAGGCCGCAACCACCGCGTCTACACCGCGATCTGCTTGGTCACGCCGCGCGAGGCCTTCCGCCAGCGTCTGGTCGAGACGCGCGTGCGCTTCAAGCGCCTCTCCGAGGACGACATCCAGGCCTATATCGGCTCCGGCGAATGGCGCGGCAAAGCCGGCGGCTACGCCGTGCAGGGCATCGCCGGATCATTCGTGGTCAAGATGGTCGGGTCCTACACCAACGTCGTCGGCCTGCCGCTCTACGAGACCACGACGCTGCTCGGCGGCGAGGGCTTTCCGATCCGCTTCGGCTGGCTCAATACCGCCACCGTGTGAGCCCAATTGAGTCCAAGGGCCGCGCCGACAAAAACCTCGAAAACAACCCCATGCACAGTAGAATGGCCCCGCCGGATCCGCCCAGCGGCGCATGCGCGGCTGCGCCAGGAACCCGTTTCGGGGCAGGCTCTTGAACCCCGTCACCCCGTGTAAACTGCCGACATTCCATGGACGACCAGGTCAACAAGCCCACCGGCCCGCTCAAAACCTGCCCGATCTGCGGCAAGCCGCAGACGCAGGCCACCCGTCCGTTCTGCTCCTCGCGCTGTCGCGACGTCGATCTGAACCGCTGGCTGAAGGGCTCCTACGTCATCCCCGGCCGTGACGACGAAACCGACGACGTCGAATAATCGAGCTATCTCAATAGATTAAGAGAGCCTCTGAGGCGGCAGGCGGCCGCAACAGCAACCCCGTCCCAGCTTGTGCACAGAGGGGCCGCGCCCGGCGCAGCCACTTGGTGAAGCCGGGTGGACAGGCCGCCTCGAGCCCACTATAAACCGCCCGCTCGATGGGCTTTGGCCCCTCTCTTGGAGCACGCCCAGGTAGCTCAGTTGGTAGAGCATGCGACTGAAAATCGCAGTGTCGGTGGTTCGATTCCGCCCCTGGGCACCACGGTTCTTTTAAGAGGCTGACTGTTCTATTCTCGATCGGTCGCTCCCTCGGGGGCGCCCCGTCGTCTGATCTCGTCCTCGATTTCTTTAAGCACATCGAGGATGTCGGGAATGTTCATGTCCTCAAGCGCGTCGCGCTTATAGCGCTCCACGATGGTCAGCTCAGCCTCTCCGGCCCCGTCTTGCATCACCATCTCCCGTTTTATAGGACAAGCAGGCAGACGAGAGCGACTGATGACGTTCTCATCGCCGATAAATGCCTAGGGCCTCGCGGTGACACGCACCTATAGCGGCCCGAATCTGTGCAGATTGACCATCTCGCCACAAGGCGATTGGGACAGCCTAGCGCTCGTCCTTGGCGCTGTGATGAAGATTGAAAGCTCTGTCGTACGTGTCGCGGGCTTCGGTACCAACGCTGTATCGGCCAGGCCACCATGAATGTGGTGGATTGTAGTTGTCGTTCTCAGCGTCTGCCTTGGCTTTTTCGCCTAGCTTCTCGGGCGTCCAAAGGGACATTGATTTATCTTTACCCCACATCCTGGGCCTCACTAATGACTTTGCTGCGGCTTATGGCGCCGGCGGCAATTTGAAACAGGGTGCCAATCGCCCAAGAGCATCCCACCAGAACGCTGAATTCATTCCGCATGGTGTGGTCAAACACAATGATGCCAACGGACAGAAACACCCCAATCGCCGCAAAGAAGGTTCCGGCCGCGCTGGCCATCGCCGCCGCATCGGTTTCGAAGCTCCATTCTCCCGGTCGTCTGACTTGTACCGTCTGCACAAGACGGCTCGGCAGATCGATGCCTAGATAGAAGCCAAACGCCCCGTAAAGCATCATCAGCAAGGCGATTTCTTCGTTTCGGAATAAATCGCTTTCCATACGCATCAGTCCTAGGGCGACGTACAGGCCGCCGGCGCCTCCAACCATGGCAAGTCCGGATCTTTCAAGGACGTGCGCCACTTTGATGAGAACGGAGCGACCGAGCCACGTGGTAGTGGAGGCTCGAGCGTACTTCGCCAACTTTTTCTCTCCAGCCGACAAAGCGCCTAGAGCAGCTGCAATGCTCATTTTCATGGTATCCTCAATTCGGCCATTTAATTGGTCGCAAGCCACGCAGGCACTGCCTGAGCGCATCGTGATGACATTCGAATATCAATTTGCAGGATGACGTGTGCGCCTACCTACGGCACCGGGCTGCCATTTCATGGACGCGGCGACTTCGGTGTGTGGCCGTTCTTGAGGCAGCTCTCGGACAAAACAATCCGATCTACAAGCAACAGACTAACGCCGTATCCGTTCCCAAACCCATGAATACTTTCGCCTCGGGGCAACTCATCGCGGGACCCAACGAGGCGGTATTCAAACTGGCAGAACGAAATCTACGCCAACTTCTCCCGAGCGATGTCCGTTGAAACTTCGGATCGACACTTTACTCCGCGTTCGTGCCGACCGAACTGTCGAGCGCTACATCATGCAAGGGTCGGCACGTTCAGCATGAGCCGACAATTCATGCACGTCGAAGGCGAGAGCCGATTGAGAACAGTAAGTGGGGCTGCCAGTCGCGGCTGAGTCGGCGGATGACTCGAATAATTAGAAATTGATAGCTATTCGGAAATAAAGAGCGCATCGTTTCGTCGTGTTCGATTGTCGCGCCAGGGCGAAGCTGTACCCAGCGGGATGAAGCTCAAAGAAAGCTAGCTTCAGCGCTTTCCACCGAGCGTGGAGACCAATTGAGTTTCAATCGGCACACATTCGCCCGAGCTGAATGGCGTTTGCCCCCGGCGGCATCGCCCGCTGCGCGATATGGCGGAACTCCGGGATCAATCTGCGAGAATGATCATGGTGATGACCCGATCACGGAGCGAAACGGTGGTGTTCAAGCACCCATTCCGGATCGCAAGCGTTGAACGACGCCTACCGGCGGGCTCATATGAAGTGGTTACCGACGAAGAGTCGATGGAAGGCTTGTCAGCTCCTTCCTTTCAGCCCGTCGCCACCAAAATCATGGTGCCTGCAGTGCCGCCCCGCGATTCTTCCGTCGAGATGGTGACGATCAGTTCGCTTGATCTTTCCAATGCCCGGGAGCCTATGCGTGAGGCTCCTATCGATCTTGACAAGCATCGCGGTAGGACCTCGCCGAACACTGGTTTTCACCGAACGTCGGCGGAGATTGAATCCAATGACAAGGGATTCTTCGGTCGGCTTCTGCACCTCGCACCCAGGTTGCTCGCGACGCCCACGAAATCAGGGACGAGCGCGCTGCCGGAGCTGAACGGGCCCGGCCGCGACCTGCGCATCGATGCGTGCCGCGGTATCGCGCTTTGGTGCATTTTCTTGAACCACATTCCCGACAACATCGGAAGCTGGGTGACGCTGCGGAATTACGGCTTTAGCGATAGTGCGGAAGTGTTCATGTTCCTTTCGGGTGTGACCTGCGCGCTGGCCTACGGCAAGGCGCATGCGCGCGGCGGCTGGCCCGGCGTGCTCAGCCGTACTCTGTGGCGAAGCTGGGACATTTACGCCGCATTTCTGCTGCTCACGCTTGCTTGCGTCATCGTGGTCTACCTCGCAGGCAGCGGCGGGCTTGCCGACGAAACCAACACGCGCATTTTCTTGGACCATCCGGGAGCGACGCTTGCGCATGCAGCGATACTGCAATACCGACCCGTTAACACCGACGTCTTGCCCCTCTTCGTGGTTTTCCATCTTTTGTTCGCGCCACTGCTGTGGCTGATGCTCCGAGTGCCGAACATGGCGCTCGGCGCCTCGCTGTTGCTTTACGCGTCGGTGCATCTTTTCGGCTGGACCGTTCCGGCGTGGCCGAACAACGATTGGTTCTTCAATCCGCTTGCTTGGCAGTTGCTGGTTGTGCTTGGTGCGTGGTGTGTCATGGAGGGCAAGAGGTTCTGGTCGCGGATGAGCTCACGCACGGCGCTTGGACCTGCCGTTCTCTATCTGGCTTTCAGCCTGACCATCGCATTGGGTTGGAGCGCTAGACCAGCCGAGGGACTTGACCCACAGATCCTGACGAAGTTGCCTGACCTCGCAGGCAAATCGGACCTCGATCCTTTGCGATTGCTGCATTTTATTGCCCTTGCGATTTTGGCCGTATGGCTCGTGCCTCGCAATTGGCAAGGGCTGTCGACGCCGCTGATGCGCGGGGCGATCCGCTGCGGCGAGAACTCCCTGGCAATTTATTGCCTCGGCGTTCTGCTGGCGCTTGCCAGCCACATTGCGCTGGTCAACATCTCAGATGAGATTGCAATGCAGATCGCACTCAGTTTCTTCGGCATCCTGGTGCTGATCGCGGCCGCAACGATGCTCAGCTCGATCAAGACCAAACCAAGGCAGCGACAACCGTCTTCCTGACATCCGATTTCATCGCAGAGGATGCATACCCAAACGGCTGATGCCGCACGAGATGCAAAGCGGAATTGCTCTGGTGCACCGGTGCCTGCCGAACCGCGGGCAGAGATGATACGGATCGGTTTGGTCGAGCTGTCAGACGGGCTGCATCGCAATGGTCCGGAAGGCGACCGCACTCCGTCGCTCCCTTGCCATGTTTGAGAACCCCGCTCGCTTTCCGACATCACCGGTCCTTCATGACAAGTGCAAAACGACCGTTGTCCCGAGGTTCCGGCACAAAGTCGCGGAACGCCTGGCTGACTTCATTCGACACTCATTACTGCCGCCGACGCGGCGAAACTGGAAGCCTTGGTCGCCGCCTTACCAATGGCTTTTCGCGAAGTGCTCGTGCTGCGTGATATCCAGGGCCTCGAACATCGCGAAATCGCCGAGATTACGGGGATCACGATCGGCACCGTGATGTCCAGGCTGTCACGCGCCCGTCAGAAGTCGATCGCTGATATGCATGAGGACAATTCCTAGCTCCGAGTTCCGGCGCCCGAGGCGGAAATCTGACGCCGGCCTCCTCCCGCCTCCCAAGATACCGGGCAATATTGGTCACTATACGAGCCCGGCGGCCGCTGATATGATCCTCGGACGGTAAACGGCAGCTCGCCACCAAACTTTTTCTGCGATGCCGGCCTTCTGATCGAACTCGATCCCGCTCGCGCCTTTTCGCATTGCTTCGACAACAACGCTGAACAAGTTCGTCAACGGCTGCCGCGTCCCCGCTCATATTGGGAGATGTGCCATGACTGCATCGGACTGGCGTCTCGAAGGCGAATGGATGAAGAACTGCACCTGCGCGTTTGGCTGCCCCTGCGATTTCAATGCACCGCCGACCCAAGGCTATTGCAAGGGATTGGTCGCCATGCGGATCGCCAAGGGACATTTCGAAGGGACCAGGCTCGATGGTCTCTGCTTTGCGATCACGGTCGATTTCCCCGGGCCGCTGCATGAGGGCAACGGGACAATCCAGCCCATCATCGACGAACGCGCCACGGCGGAGCAGCGACAGGCGTTGTTCGATATCTTCTCCGGCAAGCATTCGGCCGAAGGCACGCTGTTCCAGATCGTCAGCATGATCGTCACCAAGATCCATGATCCCGTGTTTGCGCCGTTCGAGTTCTCCTTCGACAAAGACGGGCGCGTCGCAAGACTCGTCGCCAGGGGCGTGCTCGAGACCGATGTCGAGCCGATCAAGAATCCGGTGACCGGTGATCCTCACCGCATCCAGGTGGTGATGCCCGAGGGGTTCGAACATCGGGCGGCCGAGATCGCATCCGCCGACATCCGCTCGACCGGCGCGATCCCGTTCGAGACCCGCGGTACGCACAGCTCGCTCGCCAACGTCGTGCAGACGCCCAAGGGCGTTGCGGCATGATGCGGCGCTGACACCGACACGAGAGCTCGGTGTCAGCTCCTGATCGCCATGGACAAGTCGATGGAGGGGCGCTCGATACTGGAACACTTGCTCCACCGCGACCGGCTGATCGTCGCGATCGGGACCGCCGCAGTGGTGGCGCTCGCCTGGGCCTATCTCGCTGCGGGCGCCGGCATGGACACGGAGATGATGGCCGACATGCCGGACATGGCGCCGATGCCGTGGACGCCATTCTATGGCGCGCTGCTGTTCGTGATGTGGTGGGTGATGATGGTCGCGATGATGGCGCCGAGCGCGGTGCCCACCGTTCTCTTGTATGCGACCGTGAAGCGCAAGCAGGAGGCTGCTTCTCGCGCCGCAATCGATAGCTGGATCTTTCTCGCCGGCTATCTCGTGACGTGGGCCGGGTTCAGTCTCGTGGCAGTCCTGGTGCAAGGAGCGTTCGAACGCTTCGGGTTGCTTTCGATGGCGATGGCAAGCACCAGCGCCATTCTGGGCGGCGGCGTTCTGATTGCAGCAGGGCTTTATCAGTTCACGCCGCTCAAACAGGCCTGCCTGCGCTATTGCGACAGCCCTCTGTTGTTTCTCAGCCGACATTGGCGGCCCGGCACGCGCGGCGCATTCCGGATGGGACTTCGCCACGGCAGCTACTGCGTCGGCTGCTGCTGGTTTCTAATGGTATTGCTGTTCGTCGGCGGCGTGATGAACCTGGCCTGGATCATCGGCATCGCGCTCTATGTCGCCGCCGAGAAAGCTGCTGCCGTTCGGCCAACGACTGAGTTATGCGGCAGGCGCGCTCCTCATCCTGTCCGGCACGATCGTCCTTGCGCGCGCGATGTGAAAAGCGGTCCAAAGACGGTTAAAATGCGCCGTTTTCGGCACGTCCATGCGCGTGATTGCTCAAAGCCAGCCGGCCTCCGGGATGATACGGATGCTGGAATCTGAAGAATTGAGCTTTTTCCCAACAAAAACTTAAGGCTGTTCCGCCTATCTTCGCCGCCACGAACAGCACTCGCGCGCCGCTTTCGGCCGCTTGTGTCCCTGTGCAGTCGAGGCGGAGACAAGGCGATGCCAATACCGCGGGCGAGCGCAGTTCTGCCGTGGCGGCCGGAGCGGGGGGGGCGCGTCGTGATGGCCGCAGGGGCAGTCCGCCAAGCCGGAAGAGCGATCCTGCGGAATGGCCCGCTGCAGATCGCATTGTTCTTTCTGCCCCTGGTCTGGATCGGCTATTTCGCAATCACCGCGTCTGAGCGGATGGATGCGATCGAGCAAGCGCGGTCGCACGGCAACAGCGTGGCCGAATTGTTCGAGGAGAACACCGAGCGCATCTTCGAGCGCGTGGATCAGTCGTTGCTGGTGGTACGGGCCCTCTACGCCGAGGATCCGTCGTCCTTCAGCCTGAAGTTCTGGTCCGACAAGGCACGCATCGCCACCGGCGACGTGGTCCAGTTCGCTCTGATCGGATCGGACGGGTACATGATCGAGACGACGGCGGGCTATTCCGGTCCGCCGCTCTATCTCGGTGATCGCGAGCACTTCATCCATACCCTGTCTCAGGTCGACGACCGCCTTTACGTGGCGAAGCCGGTGCTGGGCCGCGCGTCCAAAAAGTGGACGATACAGATCGCGAGAAAGCTGTTCGATGTGACCGGCAATGCGGTCGGCGTGGTCGTCGGCTCGATCAGCGTCGACGTCGTCGGCAGGTTCTACGACACCGCAAAGCTCGGCGTCGGAGGAACGCTGATGCTCAGGAATGCGAACCACGTCGTGCTCGCCGCCCGGGGCGTGGACCAGGGCTCCGTGCTGGGACAAAGCGCGCCTAGCCGCGTCGAGCGCGAACTGGGCGACGGCTTCCATGCGCAATATTGGAACGAGAACCGGCCGAACCGCAGCGACCGGCTGATCACGGCGCGCAGGTCGCGCGCGTTTCCGCTCATATTCACCGTCGGCATTTCGGAGCAGGAGATCTATTCCCGCTCCGCCTTCAGGCAGAAAGTTTACCTCGGCGGCGCGCTGCTGCTCACGTTCATCATCCTCGCCGCGACCACATTTCATTGGCGGCGGCAGCAGGCGCTGGATCGCGCCCACCGCGATCGGCGCGATTTCGCCAGCAAGTTCGAGGATGCGCTCAGGAACCTTCCCCAGGGCTTGAGCATGTTCGACGGCCGTGACCGCCTGATCGCGTTCAACGGGCAATGGCTCGAACTCTATGGCCTCGTACCGGAAGACATTCGGATCGGTATGGATTTCCGGGAGGTGTTCGCGAAGCAGACCGCCGTGCTCGACGTCGAGGCGTATCTCGTCGATTTGAAGAACCGGCTCGCCCAGTCGGAGCAGATCTCGAACACGGTGCAGTTTCCGGACGGCCGGGTCGTCTACATCTCCTACGGCCGGCGCGAGGACGGCGGCTGGGTTGCCACGCATGAGGACATCACCGAGCGCAAGGCGTCGGCGGACCGCATCGAGCGGCTCGCGCATTACGACAGCCTCACCGGCCTTGCCAATCGCAACCTGTTCAAGGAGCGCATCGACGAGGCGCTGGCCCGTCCGCGCCGGCTGGAGCCCGCGTGCGCCGTACTCCTGCTCGATCTCGACAAGTTCAAGTCGGTCAATGATGCGCTCGGCCATCAATGCGGCGACGCGTTGCTGAAGCAGGTTGCCGACCGGATCAAGGCGCAGATCCGTGATGCCGATACGGCGGCGCGAATCGGCGGCGACGAATTTGCCGTCATCGTGGCACCCGGCGGGGCCGGGATGCGCGAGGGCGCTGAAAGCCTGGCCGCGCGGCTGGTCCAGGCCATTGCCGAACCCTTTCACATCGATGGCCACCCCGTCGTGAGCGGCTGTAGCATTGGCCTTGCGCTCGTGCCCGAGCACGGCACGCGGGTCGACGAGATCCTTCGCAACGCCGATCTTGCGCTCTACAGGTCGAAGAATGCCGGCAGAAACTGCTTCCACGTCTATTCAGCGGAGCTCAAGGCGGAAGCGGATCAGCGCAACGTGCTCGAGATCGAGCTGCGTGAAGCGATCTGGCGCGAGGAGATAGAGCTGTTTTATCAGCCTGTGATCGAGCTCGGCACCGGTCGGGTAAAGTCGGTCGAGGCCCTGGCGCGCTGGCATCACGGCACCAGGGGCTACGTCCCTCCGGCGGAGTTCATTGCGGTTGCCGAGGCGGGGGGACTGATCGTCGAGCTCGGCCACCAGGTGCTCGCCAGGGCCTGCCGCGATGCGATGAGCATGCCGGGCGACATCAAGGTCGCTGTCAATCTCTCCGCCCTGCAATTTGCCAGCGCCAATCTCGTCGACACCGTGACCTTTGCGTTGACGCAGAGCGGGCTTCCGCAGACCCGGCTCGAGCTCGAGATCACCGAGAGCGTATTTCTCGCCGACACCGAGGAGAACCTCAGGACGCTCCAGCGCCTCAAGGCGCTCGGCGTCTCCATTGCCCTCGACGATTTCGGTGTCGGATACTCGTCGTTGTCCTATTTGACGGCTTTTCCTTTCGACAAGGTCAAGATCGACAAATCCTTCATCGACAGGATCGATCGCTGCGAGACCGTCGCCGTGCTGAAATCCATCGTGCAGCTGGCAAAGACGCTGAAGCTGTCGATCGTCGCCGAGGGGGTCGAGTCCTCCGAACAGGTCAGACGGCTCCAATCACTCGGCATCCCGCTCGGCCAGGGATTTCACTTCAGCAAGCCCGTGCCACTTGCAAGCCTCTCCTGGCAAGCCCCCACGGCGCGCCGGAAACGGCGGGTGGCGTGAGCTGAATGCCCTCGGGCGTTTGTCATCATACCCCGCCACTAGAGCCCCTTGGGCCGAAGAGCGTTCCTCAATTGTCGGTTCGGAAGCCTGCGCCCGCGCGCCCGCCCGTCCTGGCACTCCCCTTGCTCAGTCCTGACCCAAGCCCGGGCCTCGGCGGAGAGGCCGTTTCAGGTTGAGGCAAGTGATGCAGGAAGTGTCCCGTTCTGGTGCTGCTGACGAACTCCGGCTCGACGCGTTGATCGCCGATTTATGGTGGCGCGTTCGGCTGATTAATACCGACATTCTCGAGGAAGAGGCACGCGCCGGGGTGTTCGACCCGGTTCAGCCGACCTATCCGCTTCTCGCGGCCAACCTTCGCGCCCGACGCGACAATCTGGTCGCGACGATCGGCGTGCTCGAGCAGCGTGCGAGATCGGTGTCGGAAGCGGCTTGAAGCGGTCGCGGGGCGCGCCAGCCTCGACGTCTTCGTCAACGGCCGGCTGCAGCGCCAGAGGCCGGCGCAGGATGCAACGCGCATCCTCGCATGGCTCGAATGCCTCCGGCGCTGTGCCGCTAACAGTTGAATTCAGGCTGCCGCCTGCCCGTGTTATGGCTGGTCTCTGCACCCCCGCGAGGCCGCCATGCTTCCCATTCCTGCCGATATCTTCACCGAACCCGAGGACGTCTCGCCCGACGGCCTGGCCAATCTCGGCCCGATTCGGCGTCTTGCCGGCACCTGGCAGGCGGACAAGGGCATCGACATCAATCCGAAGGCGGAAGGGCCGGAGCGGCGGACCTTCATCGAGCACATTCGCATGGATCCGATCGATCCGCAGGCCAACGGGCCGCAGCTGCTGTACGGGCTGCGCTACCACATCCACATCAACACGCCCGAGGAGGACATCACCTTCCACGACCAGGTCGGCTACTGGCTGTGGGAGCCGGCGACCGGGCTGATCATGCAGACCCTGGCGATCCCGCGCGGGCAGGTGCTGCTGGCCTCGGGCAAGGCCGGGCCTGACGACAAGACGATCTCGGTCACTGCCAAGCGCGGCGACACCGCCTACGGGATCTGCTCGACCGATTTTCTGGAGCAGGCCTTTCGCACCGACGCTTATCGCTGCGACATCACCTTCAACGACGACGGCAGCTGGACCTATCTGATCCAGACCGAGTTGTTCGTGCGCGGCGCGCCGTTCAATCACCACGACACCAACACGCTCCAGCTCATCGCGCCGCCCAAGCTCAATCCGCTGGCGGCGATCGTGAACGATCGTGCCGCGCGCGGTGGACCCGCGGCCTGAGTGCTGCCCGGAGGATTGCATGAAGCCCCACGTCATCTGCCTGATGCACTCCAGCCTCGACGGCCGCACGCATCCCAGCCGCTGGCGTCCGAAAGGCGCGGGCACGGACTGGTTCGAGAAGATCCACGATGAGCTCGGCGGCGATGCCTGGGTGATCGGCCGCGTCACGGGTTCGGAGTTCGCCAAGGGCAGGCCCTATCCCCCGACAGACGCGAAATTTCCGCGCGAAAACTGGTTCGCCCGGCGCGATGCGAAGACCTACGGCGTCGTGCTCGATGCTGAGGGCAAGATCGGCTGGGGGCGCGCGGAGATCGGCGGCGATCCGATCGTCGTCGTGCTGACCGAGAACGTCCCGGATTCGCATCTCGCCGGTCTGCGCGGCGAGGGCGTGTCCTACATCTTTGCCGGCAAATCCGAGATCGACCTCGCACTGACGCTGGACATTCTCAGCCGCGAGCTCGGCGTGAAGCGCCTGCTGGTCGAGGGCGGCGGCGTTGCCAACGGCGCGTTCCTGCGCGCCGGCCTCATCGACGAATTCAACCTGATCCTCAGCCCTGCGATCGACGGCGCGAAGGGCGCTCCCTTCGTGTTCGATTCGACCGAGGCGGACAGCGACCGGCGCGCGCCGATCGCCGCGATGACCCTGGAGAGCACGCGCGAGCTCGGCGGCGGCGTCCTGCTGCTGCGCTATCTGATCCAGAACGATCCGCAAGCCGTGAGCCGGTAAGGCGCGGCCATGTCCGATCCGTCCGAGCACATCGTCATCGTCGGCGCCGGCGCCGCCGGCCTGATGGCGGCGCGCGAGCTGGCGCGTGCCGGCCGCAAGGTGACGATCCTGGAGGCGCGCCAGCGCTGCGGCGGCCGCATTCATCCGCTGCCGGCCTCGCAGTTCGGCTATGCCGCCGACGGCGGCGCCGAGTTCGTCCATGGCGAGGCGCCGGTCACGCGCGCATTGCTGCGCGAGGCCGGCCTCTCGCTTCAGGAGATCGAAGGCGAGCAGTGGAGCTTTGACGGGACGAAGCTCACGCGCGAGGCGCGTGACGATACCCATGAAGCGGAGCTTCAGGCCAAGCTGGCGGACTTGAAGGACGATCTCACGGTCGCCGACTTCCTGCGCCGGCATTTTGCAGGCGACGACTACGCGCCGCTGCGCCATTCGATCGAGCGGATGGTCGAAGGCTATGACGCGGCCGATCCCGAACGCGCCTCCACGCTGGCGCTGCGCGCGGAATGGATGGACGGGGGGCACGCTCCGCAGGCGCGCATCGAAGGCGGCTATGGCGCGATGATCGAGGCGATGGCGGCCGACTGCCGCAGGCACGGCGTCACCATCCGCCTCGGCAGCGTCGTGTCGGCGATTGCGGAGGAGGGCGGCGCGGTGATCGTTCGCTGCGCCGGCGGCGACGTGCACGCCTGCGACCGCGTGATCCTCACCGTGCCGCTGCCGCTGCTGCGCGAGATCGCGCTGCCGGCAGGCGCGCGTGCCAAGCTGGCTGCTGTCGTCGACATCGGCTTCGGCAACGTCATCAAGATCCTGCTGCGCTTCGCGCGGCCATGGTGGCGCGAGCGCAAGGAAGACCTCGCCGACATGACCTTCCTGCTGTCGGATGAGGCGATCCCGGTCTGGTGGACGCGCTATCCGGACCAGCATCCCGTGCTGACGGGCTGGTTCGGCGGCCCCCGCACGGCGGAGCTGGTAAGCCTCGACGCGCGAGCATTGATCGATGCCGGGCTCGGCTCGCTCGCCGCAATCTTCGGCCTGCCGCGCGATCACATCGCGCGCGAGCTGGTGGCGTCCGCCGCGACCAACTGGGCGCATGATCCGTTCGCGCGCGGCGCCTATTCGTGGGCGACGCCGCGCACCCGAGCGGCACAGGCGATCCTCGCGCGCGGCGACGGCTTGGTGCTGTTTTCCGGTGAAGCGCTCTATCGCGGCCGCGACATGGGAACGGTCGAGGCGGCACTGGCGACTGGCCTGGAGACGGCGCTCACGATCCTGCGCGGACACTAAAAAAGAGGCCCGCATCTGATGCGGGCCTCTCGTCGCGTGTCTCTCCAGATATTACCAGCGGCCGCCGCCGAAGCTGAACGTCACGCCGGGGCCTCCGCCGTAATAGCCGTACGGTCCGCCGCCGTAGTAGCCGTGGTGCCGCGGGTAATAACCGTAGCTCCTGTAATACGGCCGGTAATAGCCGTGATGATGCCGCCAATGATGATGGTGGCGGTAATGCCTGCGGTGCGCGCTGATGTCGGTGGTCTGGCTTTCCTGCGCGGTCTGCTTGGCGCTTACGCTGCCGGCCGCGCTCGCCGATCCACCGGCCAACGCCGCAGCACCGAGGGCGATCGCGGCAATGAGATATTTCATGTCATCACTCCAGTTGAAGGTCGTGTGACAACACATGAGCATCCCGCGCGTTCCTGCCACTGCGGGCGTCGAAACGACGCAGATTTTAGTTCCCCGATGAACGTACGTTAACGTTCGTGAACGAGCGAAGGCCGCGCGTTCTATCGTCGCATGACGAGGCATGGCCTGCGACTCGCGCCCCGAACGCGGCGCAGCGTCTCTTCGACGATGCGGTGCGAGTCCGGGACACGAGAGTGGCGCATGTAGATTTTCGCAACCACTGTCACGGATGCGGATTAGGAAAGCGGTGTCCTTCGGAGAGCGCAGCGAGGATCGCGTCCTTGTCTGCGATGAATGTACGACCGTGATAGCTGAGCGCAGTGCCAGGGATCCATGGCATCATCGCGATCGTACACGTTACGCCAGCGGACACGGACCTACTTGAACGGATCCTGGATCGACGGGGCCGACTGGCGGATGCGGCGCACGCTGACCGGGGTGCCGTCGGAGACGAACAGCAGCTCGTACTTGCGGCCCTCGCTGTCGGTCGCCGAGCAGGTGACGTCGTTCACCTTTCTGGCGGCGAAGTTGCCGGTCTGCCGGCAGATGCCGGTCGAGGTCTGCTCGGCGGGCACCGGCAGGCCGTCGACCTTGGGGCGGTTCTTGGAGTTAAGCAGCACGCGGTCGATCCGCAGCTCGTAGGAATTGTCGTCGGCGCGCTTGCCGTTCTCGCCGGAGAACGACACCACGTGGCTGTCATCGGAGGGATCGTCGACCGCGACCGCGAAATTGACCCGGCCCGTGTCGCCATGGGCATAGGCCACAGTCTTGCACGGGAAGGTGCGGCCCGCGACCCTGAACGTCTTGCAGTGGCCGGACATCAGCGCCAGGAGATCGATGAAGGCGTTCGGCTGCGCGGGCGGATTGTTGACCGGAACGGGTTTGGAAGTCTCGGCAAAACAAGGACTTGCCGCGATCACGAGCAACGCGGCGAGGACCAATCGGCGAAGGCGCATCGTCGGGCTCATGAGCCAGGGGCCATGGCGGAAGAGTTCCGCACCGTAACCATCGAACCGCAAATTGGTTGCGATCCCGTTTGTGCTGCAAGTCCCGCCTGGAATACCACCACTTTCACCCCGACGGCGACTTGTTCAAATCGCCCGATCCATCCCGGCGGCCACATGCCATCAGGCCGGTGTTTTTTTCGTGGCGGGACAGCGGCGGCCGGTACGTCGGCGGACGCGGACCGGGTCAAAATAGCCATTGGTCTCCCTCGGGGGGCACCGATCGACGGCGGGCCGGGGGCTAGGCTTGAGCTAGCCGTGCTTTGGGGGTAGCCTCACAGAGGTTGATTGATCGATATTCTTCTTCTCCTGATAGTTTTCGTCTCCTGATCGTTTTCATCCTATTGCGTGAGGGTGCGTCATGAGTTTCGAATTCGATACTTTCCTTCGTGCATTGTCCATTGCTCTCTTCAGCCTCATCGTTCCCGTCGGCGTCTATATCGGTCGCATGAACGTTCGTGCGAGCCGGCGTGAAATCGTGCGAGATCTCGAGAGACTTTTTCAGTTCGCAAAAGTGGGCGGACGGCCGCTTATCTTGCCGTCGTTCGAACTGGTCAAATATAAATACGACCCGCAAGCAAATCCG
This sequence comes from Bradyrhizobium sp. USDA 223, assembly GCF_044909005.1. Classification (NCBI taxonomy): domain Bacteria; kingdom Pseudomonadati; phylum Pseudomonadota; class Alphaproteobacteria; order Hyphomicrobiales; family Nitrobacteraceae; genus Bradyrhizobium; species Bradyrhizobium sp. USDA 223. The sequence goes on along the minus strand of NZ_JBIYDR010000001.1, from coordinate 5,783,044 downwards.
GAGCGGCAGACCACGGATCCGGACTCCAACGCGGTCCGATTTTACATCTTCCCTGTCGCGATCTACGTCCTGCTGACGTGCCTTTGCTTCCAATTCGCGTTCAGGCAAGACATTGCGCCGCATGGGGTGGCCAAACCCGACGACTACGTCTCGAATTTCTGGACGCCGCGCGGTACCCCGGGCGGTATGATCACCTACGCGTTCATCGGCAGCTACATCTGGTCGATCCAGTACCTGATCCGAAGAATCGCCAATTTCGATCTCTCCCCGATTTCGTTCTTCCAGTCGTTCTTCCACATCCTGCTCGCGATCTTCGTGACCGCGGCGGTCTGGCACTCCGGGTTCATGACACATCTCGGCGACGGCGCGCAGGTCGCTCTGGCATTCGTCATCGGCTTCTTCCCGGACCTTTTCATCAGCGTGCTGATCGCGAAATTTCCGTGGATCCGGCTGCGTCGGGTGAGCTCCGCAAGCAAGGCGCTTCAGGAGGAGCTCCCGCTCGACATGATTCTCGGGATCGACCCGTTCATGAAGCTCCGCCTCGGAGAGTTCGAGATCGAGGACGTGCAGAACCTTGCGACCATCAACCCCATCCAGATCTTTGTGGAGACCCCCTATGGGCTCTACGAGGTCATGGATTGGGTCGCGCAGGCGCAGCTCATTCTCGCTGTCGGGCCCGAGCGGACGCGCAGGCTGCGGGAGATGAACATCCGCACGATCTTTGATCTCGAACGCTGCTTGAAGAACCCGCTTCTGCGCCAGCGGCTCATCCACATCCTGTTAAATGTCGAGGCGAAATACGCCCCAAAGTTCGAAGCCGTAGCGGAAGGTGCCGTCGCGACGGGCAGCGAGGTCCCGCTGAACGATGCAGATGCGCTGCAAGCCATCGTGTCCTATATCCGCGACGATCTGCACGTCCGCCGGCTCCGCCAAATCTGGGATGTCATCAACGGGCACCTCGATGGGCGCTATGATGAGCAGACGATCGGGCCGAAGCTGGCTCGAGGGTCGCTCAAGGCCGCGGCCGTCGGAGCGCCGGTTACCCCCGTGGTAACGCGCAACGGTGCTCGCCGCAACAAGCTGATTGATCACCGCGCCTCCGGGCAAGACGCAGCGTAAGGGGCTTGGTTCGATGGTTCGGCTGCGAAGTTGGCTCCGTGCGAGACGCGACTGAGATCGAGCCGCAGAGGTTTAGCTTGCTTCGCTCAGCTGGTGGCCAGCTGGTGCCAGCGCCTGTCGCGGAAGGAGGGGCAGCGGTGGAGGCGGGCGTCCAGCACGGCGCGGGCGCGGGGCAGCTCACCGCTGCGCATGAGCGCGACGATATAGGTGTCCTCGATCAGCTCGCGCTGGGCGTGGCTGCCGCCGATGCGCACGACCTCGCCGAGCACCGGCGCGAGCATCTGCACGCAAGTCCGGTAATCCTCATCGGCGAAAGCCGCGAGTGCGCGGAAGATCGCCGGCACCACAGGGCCCGCCGGCAGCTTGCCGTCGGCCAGCCGCTGCTCGATCGCCGCAAGGCGGGCGGCGAGCGCTTCGCGATTCTGCGTCGCGGCTGCGAATAGCGCCATGTGGACGTCGGCAAAGGACAGACTCGATTTCGGAAACAGTTTTTGCGCGGCGTCGTCGGCTTCCTGCCACAGCGCCTTCGGCACCGCATGGCCGTACATCGACAGGCGCCACAGCAGCGAGGCGCTGTCGGTGATGACGTTGAGCGGCGGCGCCTGCGTGGCAGTGGGCCGAAGCACGTCGGCATAGATCGCGAGCGCCCGCGCCGCATCGCCATGTTCGAGCGCGCCGAGCGCCTGATGCCAGCTTATATGTCCGTGGAGGATTCCGGCGCGGTCGTAAGCCGGCAGCCATTCGTCCACGAGACGATCGGCGTCCTCGATCAATCCATCCTCGAACATCGCATGCAGCACCGCGTGCGCGGCATGGGCGTTTTCCCGGCGCAGATTGAAGCCACGCTCGGTGACGGCGCGGCCGCGCGCGACGTCGCCATTCTCCGTCATCGCCCAGCCGGACATGGTCAGGAACCACCAGTCCTCGCCATAATGTGGCGCGATGTTCTCGCAGAGCTCGTGCCGGGCGCGGTCGTGATCGGCCATGCCGGAGAAGGCGAACAGGCCGAACGCGCCGAGCGGCAGCGACAGCACGACAGCGTCGCGCGGCCATGCATCGATATGCTTCAGCATCGATGCGATTGCCTCCGGCAGCCGGCCCTCGATCGCGAGCGCCAAGGTCTCGACATGCGAGCGCTCGCGCTCGCTGCCGCGCTTCATCACCAGCTCGCGCGCCAGCGCCGCCTTCTGCCGTGCGAGATCGCCCTGCTGGTAGAAGGCATGAACGCGGCCGCGGGCGATATGGGCCAGCGCGAAGTCAGGATCAGCCGCGATCGCGCGCTCCAGCATCTCCGCCGTGCCGGTCCAGCCCGCGAGCATGAGGTCGACGCCGTCGCGATAGGCACTTGCCGCCTCGTGCGAAGAGGTCGAGAGCGGCAGGCCGTAGCGGTCTTCAAGCCCCATCGTCGTCTCCCGCCCTCAAGCCGTCCGCGCGCGGCGGCCTTCGATCGGATAGGCCGGGTCGTTATAGCCCGGCGTCGAGGGATGGCCTGGTGTCACCAGGCGGTCGATCAGCGCCTCGTCCTCCGCGGTGAAACGGTAATCGAGCGCGCTGATGTAGCCGTCCCATTGCTCCTCGGTGCGGGGACCAGCGATCACCGACGAGACGAGGGCGGAGTTGAGCACCCAGCCGACCGCGAACTGGCCGGCGGTGATGCCTTTCTTCTCGGCGTGAGCCTTGATCTCCTGCGCAAGCTGGAGCGATTCCGGCCGCCATTCGGTCTGCATCATGCGGGTGTCGTTGCGCCCCGCGCGCGTCTCCTTGTCGGGCGCTGCATCCACCCTGTACTTGCCGGTGAGCACGCCGCGCGCAAGCGGGCTGTAGGGCACGATGCCGAGGCCATAATACGCGCAGGCCGGAAAGTGCTCGACCTCCGGCATGCGGTTCATGGCGTTGTAGTAAGGCTGGCTCACCGCGGGCCGGTCGATGCCGAGACGGTCGCAGATGTTGCAGATCTCGGCAACGCGCCAGGCGCGGTAGTTGGAGACGCCGAAATAGCGCACCTTGCCGGCGTGGATCAGGTCGCTCATGGCGCGCACCGTTTCCTCCAACGGCGTGGCATGGTCTTCCTTGTGCAGATAGTAGATGTCGATGTGATCGGTGCCGAGCCGCATCAAGCTCTCGTCCGCCGCCTGCAACACCCAGCGCCGCGACAGCCCGCCGCGATTGGGATCGTCCCCCATGGGGTTTGCGAGCTTTGTGGCAAGCACCCACGCGCCACGATTGCGCGCGATCGCGCGGCCGACGACTTCCTCGGAGGCGCCTTTCGAATAAGCGTCCGCGGTGTCGATGAAGTTGATCCCGGCGTCGCGTGCCTTGTCGATGATCCGCTTCGAGGTGGCTTCATCGGTCGGCCCGCCGAACATCATGGTGCCCAGGCAAATCGGCGAGACCTTGAGGCCGCTGCGGCCGAGCTGGCGGTATTGCATGGGCGAGTCCTCGATGTCTTGTGAAGGCCAGCATAACCGCCCGGTTCCGTCATTGCGAGCGCAGCGAAGCAATCCAGAGATGCATCCGGGGAGAGATGCTGGATTGCTTCGCTGCGCTCGCAATGACGGGGAGAGGGCGGTGCTAGCCCGGCTAGCTACCCCGGCCCCTTCAAGATCTTGAACACGCCGTTCGCCATCACGATGCAGCGGTCGTCCACCGTCACTTCGGTGCTCATGAAGATCAGGCTGCGGGTCGAGCGCACCACGCGCGGACGGGAGATCAGGGTGTCGCCGATCTGGCCGGCCTCGACGAAATGGGTGTCGAGCTGCACCGTCGCCAAGTACTCCTTGCCGGAGACGTAGCGGGCGGTCATGCCGCAGGTGCGGTCGGCGAACGTCATCATCACGCCGCCCTGGACCATGCCGCGGCGGTTGTGGTGCTTGTCCTCGGTCGCGAGCGCGAACTCGTAATGGCCGTCGACCTTGCGCTCCCACAACGGGCCGATCAGATGCAGGAAGCCCGTGGTCTCCAGGATGCTCCAGCCCTCTGATTTCAGCCTTGCGGCGGCCTTGCTGGTCATGTCGTCGTCTGTCCTTGCAACGCGATGTCTCCTCGTTTCATCAGATGCAGTCCTGGTGTAGTCAAGCATCATGAGAGCGTTCGACGATGCCACCAGACGGAATATCGCAGAGGTCTGCGCCGCCTTCGCGCGGCTGCCCGACACAGCCGAGCCGTCGGCGCTGAAGCGCGCCGCGGTGGTGCTGGCGCTGACCGAATCCGACGACGGTGGCGACACCGCCTTCCTGCTCACCAGGCGCGCCTCGCACCTGCGCGCCCATCGCGGCCAATGGGCGCTGCCCGGCGGACGCTGCGATGCCGGCGAGACGCCGGTCGAGGCGGCGCTGCGCGAGCTCGACGAGGAGCTCGCACTCGCGCTGTCAGCCGATGCGGTGCTCGGCCTGCTCGACGATTATCCGACGCGCTCGGGCTATCTGATCACGCCGGTCGTGGTCTGGGCGGCCGACAGTGCTGCGATCCGCCCGAACCCGGACGAGGTCGCCTCCGTTCATCGCATCGCGCTGGCCACGATCGAGCGTGACGATGCCTTCGACTTCACGGGGATTCCCGAGAGCAGCCGCCGCGTGATCCGCTTCCATCACCAGATGAGCCTGATCCATGCCCCGACCGCGGCGCTGATCTACCAGTTCCGCGAGGTGCTGGCGGGGCGGCACACCCGCGTCACCGACCTGGAACAGCCGGTATTCGCCTGGACGTGACGATGGTAAACGGCGCGTTAACGCGACGGTTACCGGATGCCTGCTAAGAAGGCAGCATGCATCATTCGATTCGAAACAAATTGGCGCTGGTTCCGCTCGCGCTCGTCCTGATCTCGCCCGCGGCGCGCGGCGCCGAGGCCGACGCACTGCCGCCCGCCGTTCGAAATGCCAACGCCCAGCTGCTGTCGCAGTTTTTCGCACAAGGCGGGGGGGCTTCACCCGCCGTGCTCGAATATCGCCGCAAGCTCGCGGAATATCAGGCCGCGCGCGCCGCCTTCGATGCCGAGGCCGGCGCCTATTGGAGCCAGATCTCCGAGAAGCGGAAGGCCCGCAACGCCAAGCGGCGCAATGGGCAGCAGATCACGCTTGATGATTACGTGCTGGAGCATCCGCCGCTCTACAACGGGCCGAAGAAGCCGGTGAATCCGGAGCCGGAGGAAACGCCTGACCGCCCCACAAGGAGGCCGATCCCCGTCGTCGCCGATTTCCTGCGTGCGGCGCAGGAACTCTACCAGTTCACGCCGCAGCGCCCGTCCAGCGAGCTCGAGTTCAAGCGCGCCTATGCGCGCTACGCTCTGGCCCATGGCCTGACGCGCGAGCAGGCGGTGCGGGTCTATTCGTTCGAGACCGGCGGCACCGGCAGTTACGACGTGCAGGCGGGCATCGAGCATGGCGGCAAGCGCGCGATCTCGACCGCGATGGGCTATAACCAGCTGCTCACCACCAACAGCGTCGAACTGCTCGCCGAGCAGGGCCATGAACTGATCCGCGCCCTTTCTGAGAAGGTGGCGCGCACATCAGGACCGGCGCGGCATGCGCTCGAGCACAAGCTCGCTGTCCTGAAGAAGATGGTGGCGCACGCGAAGTCGGTGCCCGATACCTGGTCGGAGCACGAGAAGATGGGCGCTACCCCGCAGGGCTGGGCCATGCATGCGATGGTGCTCGACGTCGATATCGGTCCGATGCTGCAGACCCACAAGCTGCTGACATCGGTGCATTTCGCCCGGGCCAAGGGCCACACGCGCCCGCTCTCTGCGGCCGAGCTCGAGATGATGAACCTCACCGGCGACGGCACCGGCCTCGACATGGTGACGATGCCGCAGGCGATGCGCGAGCGGGTGCCGACCTCGAACTTCTTTCAGCGCGGCGGCTATGAGCGCAACCCGGTCGCGATCCGACACAACACGGTGGCGAAGCTGCTGGCCGTGACGGACGAGCGCATGGACGTGAACAGCGGCAAAGCCGGCGCAAGGGAGCTGGCAGGGGCGTTTTAGGACGCTGGCGCTGTCTTCACCTCTCCCCGCTTGCGGGGAGAGGTCGGATTGCATCGTCAGATGCAATCCGGGTGAGGGGGTACAGGTCCCTCGACGATCTCCCCTCACCCCAACCCTCTCAGCGCGAGCGAAGCTCGTCGCGGCCCCGTAAGAACGGGGCGAGGGAGCGCACCGTAATCGCGGCTCCTACTGATCCGGCCCGAACTTGAACTTGCCGTCGCCCTCCAGATACGGACCGGTGCGCATGTAGAGCTGGCCGTTCTGGCCGATGAAGAACAGTGTGCCCTTGGGCACCTTCTTGGCGCCCTTCAAGAGCTCGCCGGCGTTGCTGGTGCCCATCTTGTAGGAATAGGTCTTGCCCTCCCTGTCGTAGGCGTAGGCGGTGTCGGTCTTCAGCTCCCAGGGCGTCGCTGCGGTTTGCGCCAATGCGGGCCAAGCCAATGCGCCGAGCGCGGCTGCGATTGCAAATGTCTTGATTGAAAATGCCGTCATCCCATCCTCCCAAGATCGGGACATTCCAAGATTGAACAAATCACGAACGCTGCGTCCCGGTCAATTTGCGATAGCGCCGCAGCGCATCACGTCTTGCCCAGCAGTTTGTGATTTTCCCTCCGTCCCCTCGCGACTATGTTCCGCTTTCCGTCTAGAACGCAACTCGACAAAAATATTGGTGGGGATGATTCGAATGAACCTTGTCGTCAAAGCCTGCTCGGCTGCCGCGCTGTTGCTCACGGCGCTGGCGCCGGCCGCCCAAGCCGATGACTACCGGCTCAGCCACAACCAGCGGATTTCGTGCAGCCGCGGCCTTGCCCCGGGCAAGCTGAACACGGCGACCTGCAAGTCCTACACCTATCTCTTCAACACCAAGACCTCGGAATATTTCCGCTGCCAGGTTTCCCTGGCGCTGACCCGCGACAACAAGGAAGTCATCAACGTCCAGACCGACGGCGGCTGCACCAAGAAGCCGCGCATTTTCGAGACCGACGGCAAGTACGATTTCGACGCCACCGAGACCGAGCCGCCGAACACCAATTCGTTCTTCGGCCCCGGCGGCTATTCGGTCTGGGCGGCCGACGTCGGCGCGCAGAAGGTGCGCGGCTGCATCACCATCTCCTCCGGCCTCGGCTCCGACATCTCCAAATGCCTGGACATGACGTTCCAGTAGCATTTGCTGCTCGGGGGTGCGTTCGACCATCGCCTCATTGAAGGTGCGCTCGCTCCCCCGCCTGCGGGGGAGGGTTGGGGAGAGGGTGTCGCCACAACGGGACTGTCCCCTAGAGGAAAGAGCCCTCACCCGGATCGCTGCGCGATCCGACCTCTCCCGCGAGCGGGAGAGGTGAAGTGCCACCTCGCCGCGCCGTCCGGTTCCCAAAAACCCAACGGCCCTTTGCCGCAGTCCTGTTGTGCCTTTTGGATGGGTTGACCCGCATCCCTCATGGGGCCAATTTCGCCGCCGGTTTGGGGAGTACAACAACCATGAAACGGACGATTTTCGGCGCAGCCGCGGCTCTGGCTCTGGCGGCGTCGGCACCTTGCGCCCAGGCGCAATCCTTCATCAACGTGCTGACGGGTGGAACCTCGGGCGTCTACTATCCGCTCGGGGTCGCGATCGGAAAGATCTACGGCGACAAGATTCCGAACGTGAAGACGCAGGTGCAGGCCACCAAGGCGTCGGTCGAGAACCTGATCCTGCTGCAGCAGGGCCGCGGCGAGCTGGCGTTCACGCTGGGCGACTCTCTGAAGGCCGCCTGGGACGGCGAGGAGGAGGCGGGCTTCAAGACCAAGCTCGACAAGCTCCGCACCATCGGCGCGATCTATCCGAACTACATCCAGATCGTCGCGACCGCGGACAGCGGCATCAAGACGCTCGCCGACCTCAAGGGCAAGAGCCTGTCGGTCGGTGCGCCGAAGTCGGGCACCGAGCTGAACTCCCGCGCGATCCTGGCCGCTGCCGGCATGAGCTACAAGGAGCTCGGCAAGGTCGAATATCTGCCGTTCGCCGAATCCGTCGATCTCATGAAGAACCGCCAGCTCAACGCCACGCTGCAATCGGCCGGGCTCGGCGTCGCCTCGCTGAAGGACCTCTCGACCTCGAGCCCGATCACGGTGGTGTCGGTGCCGAAGGAGACCGTCGACAAGATCGGCCCGCCCTTCGTTGCGGCGACCATTCCGGCAAACACCTATACCGGCCAGGACAAGGACGTGCCGACTGCGGCTGTGATCAATTATCTGGTCACCAGCTCCGCCGTCTCGGACGATCTCGCCTATCAGATGACCAAGCTGGTCTATGAATCGCTGCCCGAGCTCGTCACTGCGCACGCGGCCGGCAAGGAGATCAAGCTCGAGACCGCCGCCACCGGCAGCCCGGTCCCGCTGCACCCCGGCGCGATCCGCTATTACAAGGAAAAGGGGCTGATCAAGTAATCAGCTCCTGTCGTCGGACGTCATGGCCGGGCTTGTCCCGGCCATCCACGTTCTGCGGCGGTGCATGGAAGTTTCGTGGATGCCCGGGACAAGCCCGGGCATGACGGCTCGGGACATACCGTGCCAATGCTACAAGCGCTCGACGATTGGGGATGGGCTGAGATGCTGGAAAAGGCAGAGGGGACTGAGATCGCGCCCGACAAGGTCAAGGTCGAGTTCGACAATTTCGAGCATGGTTTTCCGGAAGGCTTCGGCCCGGGCTGGTGGGGCCGGCTCGCCTACTGGATCGGCATCGCGTTCGCGATCTTCCAGCTCTATGTCGCCGCCTTCAACTATCTGCCGAGCCAGGTGGTGCGCGGCGTCCATGTCGGCTTCCTGCTGCTGCTGACCTTCGGCCTGATCGCCAACTTCACCGCGAAGAGCAATTTCGGCCGTGCGCTGGGCTGGGCGATCGGCGGCGCCGGCTTCTACTGCGGTCTCTACCAATGGATCTTCTATGCCGACCTGATCGCGCGCGACGGCGATCCGACCAGGCTCGATCTCGCCGTAGGCACCCTGCTCGCGGTGCTGATCTTCGAGGGCACGCGGCGGCTGATGGGCGCGGCGCTGCCGCTGATGTGCGGCGCCTGTCTCCTCTATTGGTTCTTCGGGCAGTACCTGCCGTCGCCGCTCAACCATCGCGGCTATGATTTCGACCAGATCGTCACGCATCTGTCGTTCGGCACCGAAGGCTTTTACGGCGTACCGGTCTACGTCTCGGCGACCTACATCTTCCTGTTCATCCTGTTCGGCTCGTTCCTGGAGCGCGCCGGCATGATCCAGCTGTTCACCGATGTCTCGCTCGGCCTGTTCGGCCGCACCCGCGGCGGTCCTGCCAAGGTCGCGGTGTTCGCCTCGGGCATGATGGGCACCATCTCCGGCTCGGGCGTCGCCAACGTCGTCACCGTCGGCCAGTTCACGATTCCCTTGATGATCAGGTTCGGCTACCGCCGCGCCTTCGCGGCCGGCGTCGAGGCGACGGCCTCGATGGGCGGCCAGATCATGCCGCCGGTGATGGGCGCGGTCGCCTTCATCATGGCCGAGACGCTCGGCGTGCAATATTCGGAGATCGTCAAGGCGGCCGCGATCCCCGCGATCCTCTATTTCGCCTCCGCGTTCTGGATGGTGCATCTGGAAGCCGGCAAGCACGGCCTCGTCGGCATGAAGCGTTCGGAGATCCCGAGCGCCTGGAAGGCGCTGGTGACGCGCTGGTACCTCGTGCTGCCGCTCGCAGCGCTGGTCTACATGCTGTTCGAGGGCTTCACGCCGCTCTATGCCGGCAGCATGGGCCTCGCGCTGACGGTGACGCTGATCCTCGGCACCGCCATCACGACGGGCGCCTCCTCGAACGTGGTCCGGACCATCTTCTGGGTCGGGCTCGCGCTCGTCGTCGCGGCATTGTCGCGCGACGGCCTCCAGATCGTGCCGGTCGCGACCGTCGTGGTCGGCCTGATCGTGATCACGGCGTTCGTGCGCGGCGGCTTCGCGGCGTTGCGGGCCTGCCGCGATGCGCTGGCCGAGAGCGCGAAATCCGCCATCACCGTCGGCATGGCCTGCGCCATCGTCGGCGTCATCATCGGCATGATGTCGCAGACCGGCGTCGGCACCATCTTCGGCGGCTGGGTGATCGGGCTCGGCGAGAAGAGCCTGTTCCTGGCGCTGGTCATGACCATGCTGCTGTCGATCCTGCTCGGCACCGGCATCCCGACCATCCCGACCTACATCATCACCGCCGCCCTCGCGGCTCCCGCGCTGGCCAAGCTCGGCGTGCCCTTGATCGCGAGCCACATGTTCGCATTCTATTACGGCATCATGGCCGACCTCTCGCCGCCGGTGGCGCTCGCCGCGCTCGCGGCGGCGCCGATCGCCAAGGAGAATCCGGACAAGATCGGCTGGGAGGCGATGCGCATCGCGCTCGCGGGCTACGTCATTCCCTTCATCTTCGTCTATTCGCCGGCCTTGATGCTGCAGGCCGGCGATCCCATGGCGGCCAAGCTCGGCTTCTACGGCGCGGTGGCGCTGGCGAGCTTGAAGGCGCTGGTGGCGATCGGCCTGTTCGGCATGGCCGCGATCGGCTTCCTGTTCACGCGGCTGACGTTGATCGAGCGCCTGATCGCGCTCGGCGCCGCGTTCTGCCTGCTCGGCGAATTCCCCTTCAGCGACAGCGCGGGCTTCGTGCTCGCCGCCGCGCTCGCGCTTTGGCAATGGCGGCAGCGTCCGCCGGCGCCGGTCGAGGCGGTGTGAGTCTCTGTCTTGCGACAGCGGGCGGCGTGAAGGCGCTGGCGCTGTCCGCGTTCACGCTTGTCTGGACGCATTCGATCGCGAAGGTCGAATGGCAGGAAGACTGGCACCTCACACCCGCCGGCCTTGAGCTGGTGCAAGCCCGCGTCAAGGGCACCGGCCCCGGCATGGAGCCGCCGGCCGAAGCGCGGCTGGTCGACGGTTGGTTTCAATGGCGGCCGCAGCGTGGGCCGATGCCGGAATTAGTGCTCGGCAATTCCGGCGCGGCCGGAGAATGGCGACTGTGCCATGACGGGAGGTGCCGGACATTGTCGGAGATTGTCGGGCATTCCATTGGTGCTAACGTGACCAAGATGAGCATCTGCGAACAACAAGAGAAATAAGGAGACACGCGATGGATCGGCTCAAGGGCAAGGTTGCGATGGTGGTGGGGGCCGGCTCGATCGGTCCAGGCTGGGGCAACGGCAAGGCGACCGCGGTGACCTTTGCGCGCGAGGGCGCGCAGGTGTTCTGCGTCGATCGCAACGGTGCCGCGGCCGAGGAGACCGCCAGGATCATCACCGAAGAAGGCGGCAAGGCGACGGCATTCACGGCCGACGTGTCGCGGCCTGCCGAGATCGAGGCGATGGTCGCGGCGTGCCTGCAGGCCTATGGCCGCATCGACGTGCTCGACAACAATGTCGGCATCGCCGAGATGGGCAGTGTTGTCGAGGTGAGCGAAGACAGCTGGGACCGCGTCTTCAGCGTCAACCTCAAGAGCGCCTATCTCGCCATGAAGCACGTGATCCCGATCATGGTGAAGCAGGGCGGCGGCTCGATCATCAACATCTCCTCGATCGCCTCGATCCGCCACATGGGCATCTCCTACGTCACCTACGGCACCTCGAAAGCGGCGATGAACCAGATGACGCGCACCACAGCGATCGAGTTCGCGCGCCATCATGTCCGGGTCAACGCGATCCTGCCCGGCCTGATGAAGACGCCGATGGTCGAGCACTCCGCCGGCCTCGCCGCCAGCTACGCCAAGGGCGATGTCGAGGCGATGTGGCGCGCGCGCGACGCCCAGGTGCCGATGGGTCATATGGGCGATGCATGGGACGTCGCCAACGCCGCGCTGTTCCTGGCCTCGGACGAGTCGAAATACGTGACGGGCATCGAGCTCGTTGTCGACGGCGGGATCACGTGCAAGGCCGGGGCTTGATCCAGCCCCAGCTTGCACGCAGCCCGCCGCTGCGAGTCATAGGCGATAGCCCTGGCTCGCAAGAAGGAAGCAGATCATTCACAGCAAGGCGTATTGCGCGCGTTCGCGCCTGGCCAGCAGCGGCAGCGCCTGTTCCGCGATGTAGCTCTTGAAATGCGCGCTCTCCTGGTGCGCCCTAAAGGCGGCTTCGTCGCGGAACAACTCGTAGAACAGGAACTGGGCCGGATTGTCCTTGGCGCGCGAGATCAGGAACAGCTTGACGCCTGGCTCGCGCTGCGCCTGAGGGAGGAAGCCGCGCAGGATTTCAGCAACGCGGTCGACCTCTTCGGCCTTTGCTTCCCATTGCGCCACGACGAGAAGTCCGCCGCCGATGGCCGGGTGGCCGGTCTGTTGATTCATTGCCTGTTCGATCATGATGGAGCTCCCTGAGAATTCTCCATTCGATAGCGCAGCTCTGGGCAACAATGGTTCGATGAACATCGTAGTGCGAATGTCGCCGAACGGCCCAGCGTTCCGACGCGGGTCGAATTGATTTCCTGCGCGAATTTCGCTACCGCCTTTTCCCGTGGATACGCTCAAGGTCAGAGACGCCAAAGACGTCGAAGAGGTCGTGCGCGCGGCGATCGCGAGCGAGCAGCCGCTCGAGATCATCGGCCATGGCGGCAAGCGCGGCATCGGCCACGCGATGGCGACCAACGCCGTGCTCGACGTCTCCGCCCTCAATGCCGTCACCGCCTACGAGCCGAACGAGCTCATCATCACGCTCCAGGCCGGCGCGCCGCTGGCCGACGTGCTGGCGCTGATCGACGCCAAGAACCAGCAATTCGCCTTCGAGCCTGTAAACACCGCCCCGCTGCTCGGCACGCCTGCAACAGGCACCATCGGCGGCATGATCGCGGCCGGGCTCGCCGGACCCCGGCGGATCCGGGCGGGCGGAGCGCGCGACCACCTGCTCGGCGCGCATGCCGTCTCGGGCTTCGGCGACAGCTTCAAGACCGGCGGCAAGGTGGTGAAGAACGTCACCGGCTATGACCTCTGCAAGCTGCTGGCGGGGTCCTGGGGCACGCTGTCGGTGATGACCGAGGTCACGCTCAAGGTGATGCCCAAGCCCGAGGCCGAGCGGACGCTGTTGCTGCGCGGGTTAGATGATGCCACGGCCAACAAGGCCATGACCGCGGCGCTGGGCTCGCCGTTCGACGTCTCCGCCGCCGCGCATCTGCCGAAATCCGCGTTCCGGACCGGCGCCGAGGGGCTGAGCGACATTGCGGGCCAGGGCGAGGGCGAGGCCGAGGCGCTGACCGTGCTGCGGCTCGAGGGCTTCACCGCGTCCGCTGCGCACCGCGCCGGCTCGCTGCGCCAATTGCTGGCGCCGTTTGGAACCGCGACGCTGATCGAGGACGTGGCATCCGCGGCCCTGTGGAGCGCGATCCGCGACGTGCTGCCGTTCGCGGCGAGCGGCGCGCTCGGCGCCTGGCCGGTCTGGCGGATCGTCTGCCCGCCGGCCTCGGGCGCGGCGCTGGGCACGCAGCTGGCACGCGAGACGGGCGGCGATGTGATCTACGATTGGGGAGGCGGCCTGATCTGGGCGGCGCTCCCGCCGAAGCCGGACGCGCATGCCCCAGCAGTGCGTGCGCGCGCGAACGCGGCCGGCGGGCATGCCACGCTGATCCGGGCGACTGATGATGTCAGGCGGGAGGTCGACGTGTTCCATCCGCAGGCGCCGGGGATTGCCGCGCTGAGCGAGCGGGTGCGCGCCAGCTTCGATCCGAAGATCATTCTCAACCGGGGGCGGCTCACGCGGAGCGCTGGCTGATGAAGACCGAATTCTCACTCGCGCAGCTCGCCGACCCCGATATCGCGGAAGCCGACAAGATCCTGCGCGCCTGCGTCCATTGCGGCTTCTGCACCGCAACCTGCCCGACCTATGTGCTGCTCGGCGACGAGCTCGATAGCCCGCGCGGCCGCATCTATCTGATCAAGGAGATGCTGGAGAAGGATCAGGCGCCGACCGCCGAGGTGGTCAAGCATATCGACCGTTGCCTGTCGTGCCTTGCCTGCATGACGACCTGCCCTTCGGGCGTGAACTACATGCACCTGGTCGACCAGGCCCGGGTGCGGATCGAGCAGCGCTATCGGCGGCCGCTGACCGAGCGGCTGTTGCGCCAGGTGCTGGCCTTCGTCCTGCCGGACCCGCAGCGCTTTCGCGTAAGTATGTGGCTGGCGCGGCTCGCCCGTCCGCTCGGCGTCTTGCTGCCGACACCCCGGCCTGCGGCGACGCCGGGCCTGATCCAGCGCATCAAGGCGATGCTGGCGCTGGCGCCGGACCGGCTGCCGCCCGCAGGGCCCGCCGCCGGCAGCGTGTTCGCGGCGCTGGGCAAGAAGCGCGGGCGTGTGGCGCTGCTCCAGGGCTGCGCCCAGCAGGTGCTGGCGCCCCGCATCAACCAGGCCGCCATCAATCTTCTGACCCGCCACGGCATCGAGGTCGTCCTTGTCAGGGACGAGCAGTGCTGTGGCGCGCTGACCCACCACCTCGGCAACGACGAGGATGCGCTGGCGCGGGCGCGCGCCAACGTCGCGGCGTGGCGAAAGGAAATGGCCGGCGAGGGGCTCGATGCGATCCTGGTGACGACCTCCGGCTGCGGCACGGTGATCAAGGATTACGGCTATCTCCTGCGCGAGGACACAGCGTTCGCGGCCGATGCTGCGAGGATCTCGGCGCTCGCCAAGGACATCACCGAATACGTCGCCGGCCTCGAGCTTGCGACGGCGGCGCGAGCGGACGACATCGTCGTCGCCTATCACTCCGCGTGTTCGTTGCAGCATGGACAGAAAATCACAGGGCTTCCGAAAGAATTGCTTTCCAAGAATGGATTCGTGGTGAAAGATGTGCCCGAGAGCCATTTGTGTTGCGGTTCGGCGGGGACCTACAACATTCTCCAGCCCGAGCTTGCGGGTCGGTTGCGTGATCGCAAGGTCGCCAACATCGCGAGCGTCAAGCCGGACATGATTGCCGCGGGCAATATCGGCTGCATGGTGCAGATTGCCAGTGGCACGTCAGTTCCGGTCGTACACACGATTGAGCTTCTCGATTGGGCGACGGGCGGGGCGCGGCCGGCACTGAACGCGCAGGTTTGAGCTTTCAGGAGCCCGAACTGTCCTCCCGAGGTGACGACTGAAGACGCCCGATCAAGCATTGTTCGGCGGCAACAGGAGGACCACGATGGCGAAAGCGAAGAAGAAGAAAAGCAAGAAGGCCAAAAAGGCCAAGAAGGCCGTAGCGGCAAAGAAATCCGCGAAGAAGGCGACGAAGAAGAAGGCGGCCAAGAAGGCCACCAAGAAATCTGCCAAGAAGGCCGCCTCGAAGAAGGCTGCCAAGACGACCGCAAAGAAGTCGGCGGCCAAGAAGGCTGCTCCGAAGAAGGCCGCGAAGAAGGCGGCACCGAAGAAGGCGAAGGCAGCGCCTGCTCCGAAGCCGTCGGCACCGGCGGAGGCTCCCGCGCCCGCCGAGACAAGCTGGGCGATGCCTTCGTCTTCTGCGGAAGCGGCGCCGGCCGAGGGGCAGGGGTAGGAAGGCGGTCTCTCATCGCCTTCGGACTGTCACTTGGGACTGTTACTTGGGATTGTAACGAGAAGGCCGCGGCACCCCGGTGCTGCGGCCTTTTTGCATCGCGGCGAGCGGCCCCGTCGGCCGCCGTGCGGGGCCCAGCCTGATTCGTAGCGAAGGTGTCACGCCGCCTGGCGATCCCCGGGTTTACACGGGTCTGCACTGCACCTTGGAATGCAAATAATGTGATCGAGAAGCCACACAGCCTGACAACCTTTCGTGAATTCGTCAAAACGCCTAAAAAGTCGGCAGATGCTCGTGCTTTTTGCTTCACGGTTCCTGTCCATCGATCCAAATTGCCGCAGTGACGCAATTTTGCAGGTAGGCCGCATGCCCGGGGGGCTTCCGGGGGCGACTGCTAAGTAAGAACGGGTAGATGGGGACCGAAATGAAAAAAGTGGCTTTGTTGGCAACGGCGCTGGCAATGGTGACGACGGGTTCGGCGTTCGCGGCAGATCTGCGCGTGAAGGCATTGAAGGCCCCGCCGCCCCCGGCGTTCGATCCTTGGGATATCGCCTTCGGCGGCGGCATCATGAGCGATTACGTCTTCCGCGGCATCACCCAGTCGAACCATAAGCCGGCCGTCACGGCCTATTTCGAGCCTCGCTACAACGTCACCAAGGACTTGCAGCTCTACGTCGGTACGTCCGCCTCGAGCATCTCCTTCCCGAACCGCGCTGCGGCGGAAGTCGACTTCTACGGCGGTATCCGCCCGACCTTCGGCATGTTCGCCTTCGACTTCGGTCTCTGGGGCTACCTCTATCCGGGCGGACAATGCTTCGGCTCGCAGGGCACCTTGGCTCAGGGCAATTGTGGCGGCGACATCGACTACTCGCAGGGCGCGATCGGCCTTCCCATCAACGGCAACTTCGCCAAGAAGGACGCCAGCTTCTTCGAAGCCTACGCCAAGCTGAACGTCGTCATCAACGATCAGTGGACGGTCGGCTTCAACGAGTATTACTCGCCGAACTTCCTGAACCTCGGCGCCTGGGGCAATTACGCCTCGATCACCGCCAAGTGGACCGCCCCGAGCACGATCTTCGGTGCCAGCGGCGTCGGCATGTATGTGTCGGGTGAGTTCGGCCGGCAGTGGTTCGGCACTTCCGACATCTTCTACGGCATCGCGGGCGATCCGGTTTATGCGAACGGCATCAAGGAGCCGAGCTATAACACCTGGAACGTCGGCGTCGGCTTCACCTACAAGGTGTTCACGCTCGATCTGCGCTATCACGACACCGACCTGAACAAGGGCGACTGCAACGCCTTGACCAGCGATCACACCGCGAAGTTCACCGGAAGCTTCACCCCCATCAACCCGGGCGGCTTCGGCTCCAACTGGTGCAGCGCGGCCGGCGTGGCCAAGCTCTCGTTCGACCTGACGGCGATGAGCAATCTGAAGTAAGCTTCCTCCCGAAACGACTTCGCGAGGGCGGCAGGGCAACCTGCCGCCCTTTTGCTTTTCTCCACGCCGTCATGGCCGGGCTTGACCCGACTCGAACTTGATGACCAGCGGCCACACAGCGCTCGCCTCAGCGTGCGGCGCTCGGCTCCACCGCACTCCGCTCGCCGCCGCCGACGTGGATCGCACCGTCCTTCACCAGGGCCACCTTGCGGGTGTGGAAGGCATCGAGCGTCGAGCGGTGGCCGATCGAGACGATGGTGGCCTGCGGCAGTCTCTCCGTCAGCAGCCGGTAGAGCCGGGCTTCCGACGGCTCGTCGAGCGAGGCGGTGGCTTCGTCCAGGAACAGATAGTCCGGCGCATGCAGCAGCGCGCGCGCAAGCCCGAGACGCTGCTGCTCGCCGAGCGAGAGCATCCTGTTCCAATGGCCGTCCTCGTCCAGCCGCTCGGCGAGATCGGGCAGCCCGACCGCGATCAGGGCCTCGCGGACCTGCGCGGCGTCGAACGCGCCCGGCGCTGCCGGATAGACCACGGCATCGCGCAACACGCCGACCGAGAAATAGGGCCGCTGCGGCAGCATCATCAGCTTTGCCTTTTCCGGGACCACAACCGTGCCGGTGCCGAACGGCCAGATGCCGGCGATGGCCCGGAACAGCGTGGATTTGCCGGAGCCGGACGGTCCGGTCACCAGCACGCGCTCCGAGGCCTGAATGGTGAAGGCCTTGGCGGCGACCAGCGGCGTGCCGTTGGGCAGGTTCACGCAGAGCTGCTCGAGGTCGATATGGCGGCCGGCGACCTCCAGCGCGATGGCAGGCTCATGTGCCGGCAGATTGACCGCCGAGGCGACCGACATTTCGAAGCCATCGAGGCGGGCAACCACCGCACGCCATTCGGCCAGGGATCGGTAGGCGGTCACGAAGAAGGACAGGGCCTTCTGCACGCTGCCGAACGCGGACCCGGTCTGCACCATCCCCCCAAGTTGAATCTTACCGGCGAAATAGGCAGGCGCAGTGAGGATGAAGGGGAAGATCACGGCGGCTTGGGAATAGCTCGCCGTGAAG
The DNA here is from genome assembly GCF_044909005.1 of Bradyrhizobium sp. USDA 223. Taxonomy (NCBI): domain Bacteria; kingdom Pseudomonadati; phylum Pseudomonadota; class Alphaproteobacteria; order Hyphomicrobiales; family Nitrobacteraceae; genus Bradyrhizobium; species Bradyrhizobium sp. USDA 223. The sequence goes on along the minus strand of NZ_JBIYDR010000001.1, from coordinate 5,764,975 downwards.
GCAGTCAGACGCTTGGTCCGGCTCATGATCGCGTACCAATTGCCGACGACATAGCCGTAGCGGAGCAGCAGTCGTTCGCGTTCGGCGCCTTCGCCCTTGAGCAGCGCAATCTGTTCGGAGTTCTCGCGCACGCGGACGAGGTTGAAGCGGAAGTCGGCCTCGTAGCGCTGCTGCTCGAAATTGAGATTGACCAGAGGCGAACCGATCCAGTGCGTGAGCAGTGTGCCGAAGATCGCGTAGACGAGCGCCGCCCATACCAAATAGCCGGGGATGGGAAAGTCGATGCCGGAGATATGCAGCGGTGCCGCGTTCGACAGCCCCCACAGAATAACCACGAACGAGAGCAGCGTGACGATCGAGGAGAGCAGTCCGATGCCGATATTGAGCGTCTGCTCGACGAAACTGCGGACGTCGTCGGTGATGCGCTGGTCCGGGTTGTCGGCCGCATCGCCCTTGAGCTGCATCCGATAGTGGGTCGCGCTATTCAGCCATTCGCCGAGATAATGACGCGTCAGCCATTGCCGCCAGCGAATCTGGAGCCACTGATTGAGATAGAGCTGGTAGACGGAAAGCGCGACGCTGGCGCTCGCGAGCAATGTGAAGACGCCCAGCTCCCAGACGAAGCCGTTCCAGTCGCGCTCCTGGAGATAGTTGTAGAAGCGGCTGTACCATTGGTTCACGAGCACATCGATGGCGACCAGCAGCAGTTCGATCACGATCACCGCGGCGAGCAGGCCGCGGCCGGCCCATTTGTCCTCTGACCGGAAATAAGGGATGGCGATTCGCCAGACGATCGCGAGCGTGGCGCGGATGTTGTTCACAGAGCTGGATCTCCTCAGGGGATGTGCACGATGCCCAGAGCCAAATAGCTGAGGCGATGGCGGAAATGGGCGCGCTTAGACGAAAGTCGCAAGTTCTGCAATTTGCGTTGGATTGTCGCAGCCAGCAACCCTAGCATGGTGCCCGCCGGTGCGGGGCAGGGTGCTCCGGGATTTCGCGACCTTGTGAGCGGCCGGGAACCGCCGCATGCGCGAATTTTGCGGCGCGGCTCGCTTTCTCGTTCGGCGTTCGAGGCGCCCCGGGCTTCGCCATGCCGGTGCGCCCGCATCGACCATGCGCGAACCTTCTCAACGCCCCCGCCGTCTCATAGAAGGTGCGGCAAGTCAGGTCGGTCGAGAGGTCTCATGGTTTCGTTCTGTGTGCGGCGGTTGCAATGTTCGCGATGTCCACACTCGCGCGTGCCCAGGAGGGGTTTCCGTTCGGCACCGAGATGACGCTGGAGGCGTTGCCGCAGGCAGGCTCGAAGCGGATTCCCAACATCGAGATCGGCGACAATGGCGAGGTCGTGCTGGAGCTCTGGTGCAAGGGCGGCAAGGGCCAGTTCTCGGTCGCCGGCAACACCGTGATCTTCGTGCCCGGCCAGATCGAGAACCGCAACTGTCCGCCGGCGAGAGCGCAGGCCGACGACGAGCTCGTCGCAGCCCTCGGCAGCGTCGAGACCTGGAAGCGCCAGGGCGACGTGCTGACGCTAATCGGCCCGAAGCCGCTGCGCTTCAGGACGACGGGGAATTAGGTCTCTGTCATTCCCCGCGAAGGCGAGGAATCCAGTACGCCGCACCTATCGATTCCATCGCTGCTGTCTCGGAATACTGGATCGCCCGGTCAAGCCGGGCGATGACAGCGGTGGCTGTCTCAGCCTACTTCCACACCGACTTGTCGGCGTCCCAGCGCTGGCCCTTCAGCTCCTTGACGAGCGCCTCGATCGCGCCGTTGTCGTCGGGCAGATCGCCTTCTTCGTCGAGGCTCGCATCGTCGGACAGATTGAGCCTGGCCCCGCTGCCCTCGTCGGCCGTCGTGGTCGCCGGGCTGCCGATCCAGAGCATGAGCTTGTCCGTGGTGCCCGGCTTGTCGGGCGAGACCAGGCCTGCGACCTCGATCGTGTCGGTGAGCTCGAGTGCCGGGAAGTCCTGGTTCGGCCGCTTGAACACCAGCTTGAGCCTGCCGGTGGCCGGGTTGAAGTTTTGCGTGACCGCCTTTGCGGCGAGCGTCCTGCTCAGCACGCTCGCCACCGCCGTTGCAAGCTTGCCCTTGTTGATCTTGTCGCCCTCGCGCCAGTCGGCCGCAGGGAAGCGGATGGTGCGGTCCATCTCGGTCATGCCTGCGGTCCAGCCTGCGGCCGTGACGCCCGGCATCGCCTTGAATTTCGCCAGCAGCGCGCCGGCGCGCTCGGGATCGACCGACATGGTGATGGTCTGCTCGCCCGCGCGCAGCGCGTCGCAGCCGACATTGAGGCTCGCCAGCGTCACCTCGACCTCCTGGCCCTTCAGGCTCTTCAGGAACTCGGTCGCGGCGTCGAGCTTGACCTTGACCGCGATCGCTTCCGGCGAGACGTCGGTGAAATCCTTTGGCTGCGCCGTGATGCCGTCGTCGGAGCTCTGACTGTCCAGGAATTCCTTTTCGCTGAGATCGGAATTGTCCGGCGAGGTCACTTCGGTCACCGCCTGGCCGATCGCGATCTGGCCGCGGAATTCAAACATGTCGCCGGACTGCTTGCGCGTCAGCTTGACGCTGACCGGCGACTTCTCACTGATGCTCTGCGTCGTTCCGGTCAGCGTCTGGCCGGCGACCTGGAGGTTGACGACGAAGCGGTCCTTGCGGTCGGAGTTTTTCGCGATGGGGTAGCAGACGTCGAGCACCGCCGCGGTCAGCGTCTTGCCCTGGCGCGTCTCCTTCAGGATCACGTCGGCATTGCCGTCCATCAGCCCGTCCATCGCGGTGAAATAGCGCGTCTCGGCTCCGCCCGGCGCGGTCGCCTTCGGCGACAGCTTCATCTGGGCGGAGGCCTGCGGCGGAACGGCGAGCAGGGCCAGAACGGCCGTGGAGCAAACCAGAAGCGCACGCATCGATGACATCCTCGCGCAACGGCCATGATCCGGAAAGCGTGAAGCGGTCTGAGGATCATGCCCAAACAATCAGAATCGGCGCGCCACCGTAGTGGGTTTTGGCCGCTGGTTGAATCGGAAAGCGAAACGGGCAGGGTCGGCAAAAAAGAAGGCCGCCCGGAGGCGGCCTTCGCAACTCTGTCACGGAACGGAAGGCTTAGAAGCCGCCCATGCCGCCGCCGGGGGGCATGGCGGGCGGAGCTTCCTTCTTCGGCATCTCGGCGACCATGGCCTCGGTGGTCACCAGGAGGCCGGCCACGGAGGAGGCGTCCTGCAGCGCGGTGCGCACCACCTTGGCGGGATCGATGATGCCCTTCTCGACCATGTCGACATAGTCCTCGTTCTGGGCGTCGAAGCCGAAGGTCTCGGACTTGTTCTCCAGGATCTTGCCGACCACGATCGAGCCTTCCACGCCGGCGTTCTCGGAGATCTGGCGAATCGGGGCTTCCAGCGCCTTCAGCACGATGTTGATGCCGGCCTGGACGTCGTCATTGGCGTTGGTGAGACGGCCGACCGCCTTCTTGGCGCGGAGCAGCGCGACGCCGCCGCCGGGGACGATACCTTCCTGAACCGCGGCGCGGGTGGCGTTGAGCGCATCCTCGACCCGGTCCTTCTTCTCCTTGACCTCGATCTCGGTGGCGCCGCCGACGCGGATCACCGCGACGCCGCCGGCGAGCTTGGCGAGGCGCTCCTGCAGCTTCTCGCGGTCGTAGTCCGAGGTGGTCTCCTCGATCTGGGCCTTGATCTGGCCGACGCGGGCCTCGATGTCAGGCTTCTTGCCGGCGCCGTTGACGATCGTGGTGTTCTCCTTGTCGATCACCACCTTCTTGGCGCGGCCGAGCATCTTCACCGTGACGTTCTCGAGCTTGATGCCGAGCTCCTCGGAGATCAGCTGGCCGCCGGTCAGGATCGCGATGTCCTCCAGCATGGCCTTGCGGCGGTCACCGAAGCCCGGCGCCTTCACCGCGGCCACCTTCAGGCCGCCACGGAGCCGGTTGACGACCAGGGTAGCCAGCGCCTCGCCCTCGACGTCCTCGGCGATGATGACGAGCGGCTTGCCCGACTGCACCACGGCCTCCAGCACCGGCAGCATGGCCTGCAGGCCCGAGAGCTTCTTCTCGTGCAGGAGGATGTAGGCGTCCTCGAGCTCGGCGGTCATCTTCTCGGCGTTGGTGACGAAGTAGGGGCTGAGATAACCGCGGTCGAACTTCATGCCCTCGACGATATCAACCTCGGTCTCGAGCGACTTGTTCTCCTCGACGGTGATGACGCCCTCGTTGCCGACCTTCTGCATCGCCTGGGCGATCATCTTGCCGATGGCGGCATCGCCGTTGGCCGAGATGGTGCCGACCTGGGCGACCTCGGAGGAGGCGGCGACCGGCTTGGCGCGCTTCTCGATGTCCTTGATGACGGCGGCAACCGCGGTGTCGATGCCGCGCTTGAGGTCCATCGGGTTCATGCCGGCGGCGACTGCCTTGGCGCCTTCGCGCACGATGGCCTGGGCCAGCACGGTCGCGGTGGTGGTGCCGTCGCCGGCGAGGTCGTTGGTCTTGGAGGCGACCTCACGCACCATCTGGGCGCCCATGTTCTCGAACTTGTCCTCGAGCTCGATCTCCTTGGCGACCGTGACGCCGTCCTTGGTGATGCGGGGGGCGCCGAAGCTCTTCTCGATGACGACGTTGCGGCCCTTGGGGCCGAGCGTCACCTTGACGGCGTTGGCGAGAACGTCGACGCCGCGCAGCATGCGATCGCGCGCGTCTCCGGAAAACTTGACGTCTTTGGCAGCCATGGTCTGCAATCCCTCGTGTTATGTGATGTGTGTTGTCTTGTGCCGTGCGGCGGAACGATGGATGCCCGGATCGCCTGGATCCGGGCATGACATTCAGCGGCTGTTCAGGCGGACGGCCTTAGGCCAGCACGCCCATGATGTCCGACTCCTTCATGATCAGGAGCTCTTCGTTGTCGATCTTGACCTCGGTGCCCGACCACTTGCCGAACAGCACGCGGTCGCCGACCTTGAGGTCGATCGGGATCAGCTTGCCGGTCTCGTCGCGGCCGCCGGGGCCGACGGCGACGACCTCGCCTTGGGACGGCTTTTCCTTGGCCGTGTCCGGAATGATGATGCCGCCCTTGGTCTTTTCCTCGGCGTCGATACGTTTGACCACGACACGGTCATGCAGCGGACGAAATTTGGATTTAGCCATGACGTTTCCCTTTGGAGGCTCGCTTCGGAAGTAGTGGGGTCGGTGGGGCGGCGCTTCCGTCCGCCCTCGCGTCGAGGATCGAACGGCGCGCTTAGCAATCGGGCTTTCCGAGTGCTAATAGTGGGTCCGGAAATATGGCTTGGCCGCGATCCTGTCAAGCAAAGGTGGTTAAGCGATTGTTGAGGCGGATATAGGATGGTGGCATTGGAAACTCGCTCGGGGCGTCGCCGTAGAGAACGACGTCATTGCTCCGGCAGCGGTTTTGCGCTTGGCTGCGGGAGGGGTGCGGCCATGGTCTTGTTCGGGGGAATGCCATGATCAGTTCGGCTCACGCGCGCACGGTTGCCAATCTGGCGGTCGTCTCTTGTCTGGCGCTGCTGCTGGGCGCCTGCGGCGGCGGCTTCAACCTGCCGTCCCTCACGTCGTCCCCGCCGCCGCCCGAAGCCGAACCTGGCGTCGCTCCGGAAATGCCCGCCAGCATCCGCGCCGACGAGATCGTCGGCCGCTGGGGCCTCGCCTCGTTCCAGAACCCGGCCGATCGCGCCCGCACCGAGAAGATGGCGCGCGAGCAATGCAGAAACCCCTACGTGATCACCGCCGGTTCCTCCGGTGGCGTGATCATGCATCTCGCCGACCAGGCGACGCCGCAGGAGCTGCGGCTGAAGGGCTCGCCGAGCGGCAAGAACTACATCGGGCCGGCCGGCCCGACCCCCGGCGACCAGGACCGCGAAATCGTCTCCTTCGACGGTCGCGTCATGATCACCCGCTTCATCGACAAGGACGCCGGCACCCGCTACGGCAACATGGTCTACGTCCGCTGCGCGCCCAGGGCGTAATATCTCTCCTTCGTCATGCCCCGCCAAGGCGGGGCATCCAGTATGCCGCGGCTTCCCGGCTCAATCACTGATGCCTCTGGAATACTGGATCGTCCGGTCAAGCCGGACGATGACAGCGGAGGGGTCCTAAACAAAAAACGCCGGCCCAAGGCCGGCGTTTTGTTATTCCTATATCGCCCCCGCTCAGTCGAACAGCGCGTCGATGTCGTCCTGCGAGGCGTGGCCGACGTCGCCGGCGAGCTTGGGGCCGTTGAGGAGCTTCTCCTCCTCGCTGCGATTGTCGACCTGCGCCGGCACATGGGACTTGATCGCGTCGACGCCGCCCCAGATCTCCATCATCGCGTTGATGTGCTGCTCGATGAACTTCATCGTGCCCATGACCTTGCTGATGCGCTGGCCGGTCAGGTCCTGGAAGTTGCAGGCTTCGAAGATCGAGATGACGCGTTCCTGAATGTCGTCGGCAAGGCGCTTCTGCTGATCGATCGAGTCCACCTTGGACATCGCGCTGGCGGCCTGGTCGATCGATTCCGCGGCTTCGAGGATCTGCTGGGTCGCCTGCTCGGTGCCGCCGACCACGGCGCCGAGCTCGCCGTTGACCTTGGCCATCTCGCCGCCGTCGAAGCTCTTGCCGTGCAGCGTCGCGATCTCGCGCTTGGTGCGGTCGATGGCGTCGTGGATGAGGTCGAGCTCGACCTTCAGCTTCTCGCACTGCTCGATCTGCGCCCGGTAGGTCTCGAGCATGGTGCGCGCTTCGGCAAGCTCGTGCGCGGTCGAGGCGTCGATCGCCGCCATGGCAGCGCTGCCGGACAGCGGGGCCGCGACGATGCCCTTTGCCATCTGGGCGCGGATCGCGCGAAGCTCGGCCATGATCTCGCTATGCATCGGGAGTGCCTCTTCAGTTACGTCTACAATGGGCATCTCGCCACCGACGATATCTTCGACGCGAAAACGCTTGCGGTGAACAGCCATCAGGATACTCCCCCCACCTCACTCACGCGTCTTTGTAGACAGAAGCGATTTAACACGAAGTTCACAGCAGGAACTGCTGATCGGCCGCGCGCGACGCGGCGCAAAGAAGCGATTAACCATCACCGCGCGGCGTTCATCGAAAATAAACGCTGATCGCCAAATTGCAGGCGCACTCGCGACGTGGTGAATCCAAACGCGCTGTCCGTTTACCAAACAAAACGGCTTTTGCTTTTTATTGACCACGTCGAAGAGCGCGGATCAGCCACCGGCTCTCCACGACGCATGTGATCTAGACGAAACAGTACAGAGTACGTCGATGTTCAAGAAAATGTCTGTCGCGCTGCTCGGCAGCGCTTGCACCTTCATGGCCGGCGCGAACGACGCAGGCGCCTTCGACAACAGCGTGCCGAACGATCCGCCCGCGGTGCTGTACCAGCCGCGCGTGCCGCCGGCGCCGGTGCGCGTGGCGTCCCATTCCAACATGGGCGGCGGCTTCATCGAATTCCTGTTCGGCGATGGCCCCGGCCGCGGCCCGGCCTACGCGCCGGAGCGGCCGGTGTATCAGCAGCAGCCGGGCTATTACGACCAGCGGCGCCTGCCCCCGATGGGCGAGCCGCAGATGCAAGGTGGGTATCAACAAGGCGGATATCAGCAGGGCGCGTCTCCGCAGCAGGAGGCGGTCGATCCGCGGCAGCGTCCGTTCGATCCGAAATTCGAGAAACAACTCGTTGACTATAGCGGCAAGGAAAGTCCCGGCACGATCGTAGTCGATACGCCGAACAAGTTCCTCTATCTCGTCGAGGGCAACGGCCGGGCATTGCGCTACGGCATCGGCGTCGGTCGTCCCGGCTTCACCTGGTCCGGCGTGAAATCGATCACCGCCAAGCGCGAATGGCCGGACTGGACGCCGCCGGCGGAAATGCTCGCGCGCCGGCCCGATCTGCCCAGGCACATGGAAGGCGGCCCGGAAAATCCGCTCGGTGCCCGTGCGATGTACCTGGGATCGACGCTCTATCGCATCCACGGCTCCAACGAGCCCTGGACCATCGGCACCAACGTCTCCTCCGGCTGCATCCGCATGCGCAACGAGGACGTCATCGACCTCTATGGCCGCGTCAATGTCGGCACCAAGGTCGTGGTGTTGTGAAGCGTCATGCGCTCGATGGAGCGATCAAGTCCGGGTGCCGCGTCGGCTCGAAATGCGCGGCGTCGAAGGGACGCTGCCGCCGCCAAACGTCTGCCTGAATAGTCCTACGTCCGATGACGGTGCCTCGACCCGGGACGAAGGACAGCGGAGCGGCGAGGACGAGTTGATGAAGCCGAATGCGGTGCGCGAGCCGAGCGGTTCAGCCGCCGCACCGACAGCTCTGCCTTCCTGAGGCGCTCGTGCAGTCCCTCCAACTCGTACAATTCGGTGATGAGATGGGTCGTGACGTCGCTCAGGGTCGCGATGCGCTGTTGAAGTGAACTCATTCTTAAAACCCCCGACTGTAGCCAAGAGAGGCAGCCACGATGTGTGGCATAAGCAATGTGTTCTTCCAATTGAACACCCATGTCCAAATTTGGAAATCCGGGAGTCTACGGCGGCGTGTGTCGGAGGACGATTTCGCTCGGTATGGTGAAGTCAGGCGCACCTCGTGACGTTTTGCACGGTGCTGTCCGACAACGCACGCACTAGTCATATTATATCGAATGGCATCATGGCGTGTGGTGGCAGAGCAGAAGTGCGTCGAGCTCTGCTTGAACAGAAATCGGCCGCCCGGAGGCGGCCGTTCCACATCTGTCGGTCGAATGGCCTACGCGTAATCGCTGCCGCCGTCGTCGTCGCCGCCGAAATCGCTGTTGTCGGCCGTGTCGAAGCTGTCGTCGTGATCGTTGCCGTAGTTCTGGTCGTAGTTGTCGCGCTCGTTCGACGCCTGGTCGAAGAAGCCCTGGCGGGATTCCCGGTTCGAGCCGATGTCATCGAGGCCGGCCTCGCGCGCCAGCGAGCCGCCGGACTGATCGCCGCCGCCCCAAGGACTTCCACCAGCGCTGCGGTCGCCGAGCGCGTTGCTGTCGCCAAAACCCTGCTGGTGCGATCCGCCCATCATGCCGCGGATGCTCGAGAGCAGCAGCGAGCCGCCGACGACGCCGGCTGCGGCCGCCGCCGCCGTGCCGAGGAACGAGCCGCCGCCACCGCCGATCGGCGGAGCGCCCTGACCCGGACCTTGGCCGTAAGCCTGTCCGTAAGGCGGCGCGCCGTAACCCGGCTGGCCTTGCGGCATCGCCTGTCCGGTATTCCAAGCCGGACGCTGCTCACGCTGCGGCACATTCGGCACCGAGCCGCGGGACGGGCCGCCGCCAAACAATGTGTCGCGCATGGTGTCGAGGAAGCCGCCGGACTGCGCCTGCTCGGGCGCGTGGGCCGCTTCCAGCTCCTGGATGCGGGCATTGGCGCGCTTCAGCGCTTCGTCCTGCACCAGCGTGGTCTGCACCAGCGCGTAGATGGCGCCGGGCGCCTTGCGCAGGCCGTCGGAGATCGCGGCAATCGCATCGGGATCGCGCGGTGCATTCTCGAGCTTAGAAAGCCGGTCAAAAAGGTCGTCGACGAGCTGGCGTTCCTGCGGCGTCATGATCTGTCTCCTTCGCGCCAAACCAAGCGCGAGAGGAGATGTAGGGTTCCATTATGGCCCCAACAGTGCCGGCCGGATTAAATTTCGGTATGCGACAAGCTGCCTCGCCGCTTCGGCAGATTTCTCGCGTCTTCGGCGGTTTCCTTGATCAGAAGTGGGACGTCGTGCCCCATGCGGCTGACGGAGCGACCGTCGTCGTGGAAGCCTTCAGCCCGGTAAACGCCGAAAGACGTCTCCGTCAGTGAAAAACGCCAGCCTGGTAGCTCTGGAAAAAGGCGGTCTCGATTGTCCATGAGGGCAGCATATCACTTCAGTGTCACGTTGCTATCCGCCAGCAGGCGCGCGAAGGCATCGCCCGCGAGATAGGCGTGCTCGCGCTCGCGCACGTCGGTCATGGGATCGAGGCCGGTGAGGACATCGTCGACGAAGCCGGGATGGCACATCACGAGGCCGCCATCTGGGAGGCCGTCCAGGAATTGCCGCATCAACGCGCCGAAATCGGCGGCGCGGGTGAAATCATAGGCGCCGGCGAAAGCGGGGTTGAAGCTGAGGCCGGCGCTGCCGGCGCGGCGGCGGAATTGCGCGCTGAGACCATCGAGCACCAGCGCCTTCGGTGAGGCCAGCCGCTGCCGAAGCGGCAGATCGCGGCCGCCCTGGCGCACCCAGGCGTTCGGCGCAACCTCGACCACCGCATCGACGAAGCCGTCGCGCACCTGCGGGAAGAGCTGCACATGCTGGTGACCGTCGACGAAGTCGGGGGCGCGTCCGAACGCGTCCATGAAGGCGGCCAGCTGCGCCTTCACCTCGTTGCGGATGAATTCACGGTCGAGTCGCCGCAAAAGTGCGGCGCACAGCAGTTTTGGAAAGGCCAAGAACATGTCGCCGTCCAAGGGGCGGAAATGCATGGTGAGCGGCCGGAACGGCGCCGACAGCGTCACGTGCAATCCGATCGCGCATCGCGGGCTTTGCGTTGCCGAAGCCTGCAGCGCCTCGACGTCGCTGCGCGCAATCGCGGGCCCCACCATCATCACCGAGGTGGCGTTGAGGCGGCCGCGTTCGATCAGGTCGCGAATGGCGCGGTTGACGCCCGGGCTGATGCCGTAATCGTCGGCGCAGAGCCAGATCCGCCGCGGGCTCGCGGCCACGCTCATTCGGCTGCCGTCCTGCTCGCGGCCTCATCGGCCTTGGCGGCTTCGAAATGCTTTTCGCTGTGCTCGGCCACGAAGTAGATCGGGCGCGCCTTCAGCTCGGAGAGGATCTTGCCGATATATTCGCCGACGATGCCGATCATGATGAGCTGCACGCCGCCGATCGTCATCAGGCCGATCACGAGCGAAGGATAGCCGGGCACCTGCTTGCCGGTCGTGAACACTTCCCAGAGGATCGAAAGGCCGAACAGGAAGGCGCCGCCGGCGAGAATGACGCCGAGCAGGCTGGCGAAGCGGAGCGGTGCCACCGAGAAGGACGTCAGGCCTTCGATCGACAGGCCAAGCAGGCTCGCGGCGTTGAAGGTGGTGACGCCATGGGCACGCGCTGCGGGCTCGTAGTCGACGCGGATCTGGCGGAAACCGATCCAGCTCGCGAGGCCCTTGAAGAAGCGGTTGCGTTCCGGCAGCTGCCTCAGCGCGGCGACCGCGCGGGGCGACAGCAGGCGGAAATCGCCGGCGTCCTCCGGAATCTTCTGGCGGGCGCCCCAATTGATCAGCGCGTAGAAGCCGTGCACCGCGACCCGGCGCAGGAAGGACTCGTTGTCGCGATGCGCCTTGGCGGTGTAGACGACGTCATAGCCGTCATCGATCCAGTGCCGCACCAGCTGTTCAACCAGCGCCGGCGGATGCTGGCCGTCGCCGTCCATGAACATGACCGCGCCGAGGCGGGCATGGTCGAGGCCCGCCATCAGCGCGGCCTCCTTGCCGAAATTGCGCGACAGCGACACCACCTGAACGTCGATGGCGTCGGCCGGCAATGACCGCGCGATCGACAGCGTCGCATCCTTGCTGCCGTCGTCGACATAGACCACCTCGCAAGACAGGCGATAGCGCTGCCGCAGCGTCTTGGCGAGCTCGCAGATGCGCTGGTGCAGAGCGGCGAGGCCCGCCGCCTCGTTGTAGACGGGGATGACGATCGACAGCCCCTTCGCGGCGGCGCTGGCTGCGGTGGTCGTCATGCCGGATACGTCAGAGCCCAGCGTCATCGATCAAGGTTCCAGAGGTGTTTAGGTCTTCTCAACCGCATATGGTAGCTGCCCTTTGCTGTCGCAAAGCTGAACAAACCTTGGGCTCACCGATCCAGGAACGCCTCGAGCTTGGCGAACAGCGGGTTCTCCCGGTCGAACACGTAGTCGAGCGACACCACCGAGACGGTCTCGGCGCCATGCTCGCGCAGGAAGCTCGCCAGCGCGTAGAGCTGCCCCGGTGGGCAGTGCAGGGTCAGCATGCCTGACGAGGTCGGACCGCCGAACGGGGCCTCCACGCCGAACCGGCTGTGGGCTTCCCCGAGCAGGGCGGCATCGCATTGGCGGAAGCGGGTGCGGACTTCGCGGTACTTGTTGGCCCGCGCCCGTGCTGCGATGTGATCGAGGATGACACGCGCCGTCTCGCGCGCCTGCGGCGACCAGTCGGCCTCCTTGGCGGCCACCAGATTGGCCTGGCTGCGCAGGATCACGCCGTCGTCGAGCACCCGCAGGCCGTTGGCGGCGAGCGTCGCGCCGGTCGTGGTGATGTCGACGATCAGCTCGGCGCTGCCGGCCGCCGGCGCCCCTTCGGTGGCGCCCGCGCTTTCGACGATGCGGTAATCGCTGATGCCGTGAGCCTGGAAGAAGCCGCGGGTGAGGTTGACGAACTTGGTCGCGACCCGCATCCGCATGTGATGCTGCTCGCGGAAGCCGGTGGTGACGTCGTCGAGGTCGGCCATGGTGCGGACGTCGATCCAGGCCTGCGGCACCGCGACGACGACGTCGGCATAGCCGAAGCCGAGCCCGTCGATCAGCGACACGCGCTTGTCGGCATCGGCGATGTTCTCGCGCACGAGATCTTCGCCGGTGACGCCGAGATGCGCGAAGCCGCGCGACAGCTGCGCGGCGATCTCGCTCGCCGAGAGATAGGCGACCTCGACATTGTCGAGGCCTGCGATGGTGCCGCGGTAGTCGCGGGCGCCGCCGGCCTTCGACAGTTTGAGGCCGGCACGGGCAAAGAAGGCCTCGGTGTTTTCCTGCAGGCGGCCCTTGGAGGGAACGGCCAGAACGAATGGCGCGCTCATGATTTTACGCTCCCACCTTGCGGCCGATCCGGTTCAGCGCCTCCACCCAGACCGAGAAGCCGACCGCCGGAATCGGCTCGCTTGATCCGAGCTGGGTCATCAGCCCGTCGTAGCGGCCGCCGGCGACCAGCGGCTCGGTGCCGTTGCCGCTGTGATGCAGCTCGAACTCAAAGCCGGTGTAGTAGTCGAGCCCGCGCCCGAAGGCGGTCGAGAAACGAATCTGCCTCACGTTGATGCCGCGCGCGGCCATGAAGCCGACCCGGCTCTCGAACTGATCGATCGCAGACGCGAGATCGAGCTTCGCGTCGGCGGTGAGTGCGCGTAGCTCGGCGATGGCGTCGTCCGGATTGCCCGATATCGACAGGAAGCGCTTGAGCACGGCAATGGCCTCGCGCGGCAGCGCGCCGCCCTTCAGCGTCGATTGCTCGAGGAAGCGATCGGCGATCTCGGCCGTGGTGCGGCCGCCGACATTGGTGGTGCCGGCGATCGACATCAGATCGGTGACGAAGGCGAGCGCCGCCTTGCGGTCGGAGCCGGCAAGGGCCGCCAGCACGCCCTCATATTCGCTGCGTGTCGCGGTGGTCGCGGCCGCGAGCCGCTCGAGATCCTGCTCCAGGCTGATCTTGCGGTTGAAATCCTTGACCAGGCGGCGCCGCCAGACCGGATAGAGGTTGAGCGCGTCGAGCAGCGCATTGAACAAGGCGACGTCGCCGGTGCGGATCTCGACGTCGCGGACGCCGAAGGCGGCCGTCGCCTCTAGCCCCAGCGCCAGCATCTCGGCATCAGCCGCGGCGCGGTCCTGACGGGCGAACGATTCGATGCCGGCCTGGAGGAATTCACGGGCCTGGCCGCTACGGTAGCGGAACACCGGACCGAGATAGCTGAACCCCGCCGGCTGGCCGGCGCGCCCCGAGGCCAGATAGTCGCGCGCGACAGGAATGGTCAGGTCCGGGCGCAGGCAGAGCTCCTCGCCGGAGAGGTCGGTGGTCAGGTACAGGCTCTTGCGGATGTCCTCGCCGGACAGGTCCAGGAACGGCTCGGCCGGCTGCAGGATGGCGGGCTCGGCCCTGACGTAGCCGGCCTGCGCAAACGACAAGAGCAGCGTATCCGCCCAGGCGGCGGAGCCGGCAGCATTTGAGGTGGCAGTCGCGGTCATCTCAGCGGTCCATCGTCCCGGCGGAACCGGGCAGGCAAGGGGAGGCGAATTGGCGCAGCCCTTAGCATGGCCCGACAGCGGTTTCGACCTCCAAAGGATCAATCGCTTAACGGGTGGCTCATTCGTCATGGCCGGGCTTGTCCCCGCCATCCACGCCTTGCCCTCCGGCGCAAAGGACGTGGATGCCCGGGACAAGCCCGGGCATGACGACGCCCTGCGTTTGCACGCTGACGAAGCTAGCTGGCCTTGCCGCCCCAATCCCCCAGCACCGCCTGCACCAGCGCCAAGGCGGCGACGGCGGCTGTGTCCGCCCGCATGATGCGGGGGCCGAGCGCCAGCCGCAGGATTTTGGGCTGGCGCAGCAACAGCGCCCGCTCTTCTTCGGCAAAACCGCCCTCGGGGCCGATCAGCACGTCGATACCGCGTCCGACCTCGCGCGCGCCTTGCAGGCTCTGAATGGGATCTTGAACCTCCGCCGCCTCGTCGCAGAAGATCAGCAACCGGTCGGCGGGACGCTGGCTCAGGAAGCGCTCCAGCGGCACCGGCTCGGCCACGCTGGCGATGCTGAGGATGCCGCATTGCTCGGCCGCCTCGACCACATTGGCGCGCATCCGCTCGGTGTTGACCCGGGATGCCTGGGTGAACCGGGTCAACACCGGCTGCAGCGCGGCGGCGCCCATCTCGATGGCCTTCTGCACCATGTAGTCCAGCCGGGCATGCTTGAGCGGGGCAAAGACGTAAGTGAGGTCCGCGAGCCGGTCCTGGGGCCGGGTCTGCTGCAGGATCACGAGGCCGTTCGGCCGCTTGCGGCCCTCGATGGCGGCCTGCCACTCGCCATCCCTGCCGTTGAAGGCCAGGACCTCGGCCCCGGCCGCGAGCCGCAGCACATTGCCGAGATAATTGCTCTGGTCGCGGTCGAGCGGCACCCTGGCGTCCTGGGCCAGGGGGGCATCGACGAACAGGCGGGGGGCGCGAAAATCGTGAGAAGGCATCGCTTGGGGTCCGATTACCGGCCGTTCTTAACCGAAAGGCGCCATTTCGGGGGTAAATATTGCCGAACTGGTGCGTCCCAGCGCCGCGCTCTCGCCCTATTCCACGGGTTGTTAAGCGCCGGCGGGAATCGTAAAAACGCGAACACGCTGGTCGCGCTTCAATTGGGAAGCCCTGAGCCCCGTAAGCTCCTGCCGGAGAGACTATCTTGATGATCCGTCATTTGATGGTTCCGATCACTGCCGCCATGGTCGCCACCGCCTTGGTCGGCATGAGTGCTGTGGGCGCGTCTGCGCAAAGCGCGTTCCCGGCGCCGCTGCCCAACCAGGCTGCCGCCAATTCCCCATTTCCTCCGGTTAACGGTTCGGCACCGACGGCTTCGGTCGGTACGGCTCCGCAATCGTCCTTTCCGGTGAACGGTGCTGCCCCGATCGGCGGCGCCGGCGCCTTCAGCGCCGCTCCGCCGACGCAGGCCGGTCCCGGCGAGGACTGCATGAAGGCCTTCATTCCGCTGCGCGAGGAAGCCGAGAAGCGCGGCAAGCTGATCAAGGCCGCCAGCGACCGTCACGCGCCGCCGGACGAGGCCTGCAAGCTGATCCGCAATTTCAGCCAGGCTGAAGTCAAGATGATCAAGTACATCGAGACCAATGCCGCCAAATGTGGAATCCCGCCGCCAGATCGGCGCGCAGCTGAAGGACGGTCACAAGAACACCGAGGCCATGGCGACGAAGGTCTGCAACGTCGCGCAGCAGATGCAGAACCAGCCGCGCGGTCCGGCCGGTCCGTCGCTGAGCGAGGTGCTGGGCTCGGGCTCGGCGCCCGAGGCCAATGCCGGCAAGAAGGGCGGCAGCACCTTCGATACGCTCAACGGCAACGTCCTGACGAGATGAACGATACATCCGCCCGCGTTGCCGATTCCACCGGCAACTGGGTCGATACGCTCGCGCCGCATTGGGCGCGGCCTTACCTGCGCCTGTCCCGCTTCGATCGCCCGATCGGCTCCTGGCTTCTCCTGATGCCATGCTGGTGGTCGGCGGCGCTGGCCGCCGGCATGGCGCATGACATTCGCGGCCTGCCGCTCACCATCGTGCTGTTCTTCATCGGCGCTTTCGTCATGCGCGGGGCCGGCTGCACCTGGAACGACATCACCGATCGCGACCTCGATGACAAGGTCGAGCGCACGCGCTCGCGGCCGCTGCCGTCGGGGCAGGTGACCACCAGGCAGGCGCTGGTCTTCATGCTCGCGCAGGCGCTGGTCGGTCTTGCGGTGCTGCTGCAGTTCAACCGCTTCGCGATTGCAACGGGCATCGCCTCACTCCTGATCGTCGCGATCTATCCCTTCATGAAGCGCATCACCTGGTGGCCGCAGATCGTGCTCGGGCTCGCCTTCTCCTGGGGCGCGTTGATGGGGTTTGCCGTCACCTTCGGCCGCATCGACGCTACCGCGCTCGTGCTCTATGCCGGCGCAATCTCCTGGGTGATCGGCTATGACACGATCTACGCGCATCAGGACGCGGAGGACGACGCGCTGATCGGCATCAAGTCGACCGCGCGCCTGTTCGGCGCGCATACGCGCCAGGCGCTTGTCCTGTTCTACGGGCTCGCGGTGATGCTGATCGGCGTCGCGCTGGCGTCTGGCGAAGCGCGCTGGCCGGCCTGGCTCGGGCTAGCCGCCTTCGCCGCGCATCTGGTGTGGCAGATCGCGCGGCTAAATATCGCCGATGGCGCGCTCTGCCTGCGCCTGTTCAAGTCGAACCGCGATGCCGGCTTGCTGTTGTTTGCGGGATTGCTCGCCGACGCGGTGCTGCGGGCGGCGTGACGCGAAATGCGTAGGGTGGATTAGCGAAGCGTAATCCACCAACTCCTATCTGCGCGGAAAGCAAAGAGGTGGGTTACGCCCTTCGGGCTAACCCACCCTACGGCATCATTAATTCCTCGCGATGATCTCGCGCTCGCCCTGATGAACCGGCAGCTCGCGCGCCATTGCGGTGCGCCGGCGCATCAAGAATTTCGGGCGGCGGGCGCGGATCGCGTTGGCGCGGCGGCGGCGCGGTGCGGGCTTGCGTGCGCCCTCGTCGAGCTGCGGCAGCGCGAAGATCTCGCTCCAGATCGTCCAGGCCTGTGCGATCTCGTCCGTGTCAGTGCTGATCAGCAGCGGGATGGAGAGCGAGGGATCGCGGTGCACGAGGACGAGCGTCTGCGTCTCGTCATTGCCGCGGAGCGCAACGCCGGTGAAGTCGGCGACGCGCACGTTGATCGCCATCTGCATGCCGCGCACGGCACGGCGCAGCACGACACGCTCGCGATGAAGCTCGATCTGCCTGACATGTCCGTCGGCGCGCGGATCATGCGCATCGAAGCGGACCGGAAGGGAAAGTGGGTCGAGCCGCAAGGAGCGGCTCGACCCGGCGGGGTGGACCCCGCATGTTGCTGTTTGACGCCTCACGGCTTCGTTCTCCCCGCCAGGATTATGTTCCCGGTCGATGCGAGGACCCTAGCGCGGGGCGGTCCGAAACCGCTTAAAAAGGCTGGTTAACCCACCGTCACTCGCTCCTCATGATTGACAAGACCTTGGCGCGCATGATTGACGAGACGTTGCGCCGACGTCGCGAATCTGAGCTTTTGGCAGTCTGAAAATGCTTGAAGTCCGCGCTATCAGGGCACATCTGTGGGTTCCGGTCCCGAACCCCGCCCCAACAGGATTTCGTTCGTGAACTCTTCACCAAGCCCGACGCTTTCGCCTTCCGCCAATCGCGACCTGTTCGATCAGTCCGCGCTCTCCGATCTCGCGCAGCGGCTGGTCGAGGCGGCCAAGCGCGCCGGCGCGGATGCGGCCGACGCGGTCGCGGTGCGCGGCGTCTCGCAGGGCGTCGAGGTCCGCGACGGACGCGTCGAGGAATCCGAGCGGTCCGAGGGCGACGATGTCGGTCTGCGCGTGCTGGTCGGTCAGCGTCAGGCGGTGGTCTCCACCAACGACGTCAGCGGCGATGCCGTCACCAAGCTCGCCGAGCGCGCGGTTGCAATGGCGCGCGTCGCGCCCGACGACAAATATGTCGGCCTCGCCGATCCCGCGCTGCTCGCGCGCGACTTTCCCGATCTCGACCTGCTCGATCCCGCCGTGCCCACGACGACTGAGCTCGAGCGCCGCGCGCTCGCGGCCGAAGCTGCCGCGCTCGGCGTCAAGGGCGTGACCAAGTCCGGCGGCGCCTCGGCCTCATCCGGCATCGGCGGCATGGTGCTCGTCACCTCGACCGGCTTCCACGGCTCCTATCTGCGCTCCAGCCAGGGCATCTCTGCCACAGCCATATCGGGCGAAGGCACCGGCATGGAGCGCGACTACGACTTCACCTCGGCGCCGCATGGCGCCGATCTGCTGTCGCCGGAGGTCGTCGGCCGCTCCGCCGGTGAGCGCACCGTGGCGCGCTACAATCCGCGCAAGGTCGAGACCTGCAAGGTCCCGGTGGTGTTCGATCCGCGCGTCGCCGGCTCCCTGGTCGGGCATCTCGTCGGCGCCATCAACGGCGCCTCGATCGCGCGCAAGACCAGCTTCCTGAAGGACAAGCTCGGCCAGCAGCTGTTCGCCAGGAATATCCGCATCATCGACGATCCCTTGCGCAAGCGCGGCCTGCGCTCGCAGACCTTCGACGCCGAAGGCGTCGCGGTGAAGCGGACCGCGCT
Organism: Bradyrhizobium sp. USDA 223; assembly: GCF_044909005.1. Lineage (NCBI taxonomy): Bacteria > Pseudomonadati > Pseudomonadota > Alphaproteobacteria > Hyphomicrobiales > Nitrobacteraceae > Bradyrhizobium > Bradyrhizobium sp. USDA 223. The sequence continues at coordinate 5,746,330 of NZ_JBIYDR010000001.1, read as the reverse complement.
GGTCGATGACGGCGTGCTGACGACCTGGCTGCTCGATTGCGCCACCGCGCGCGAGCTCGGCCTCACCACCACCGGTCACGCCCATCGCGGCGTGTCCTCCTCGCCCTCGCCGGGGCCGTACAATTTGCATCTCGAGCCCGGCACGGCAACGCCGGCCGAGCTGATCGCCGACATCAAGCAGGGTTTCTACGTCACCGACCTGATCGGCTCCGGCGTCAACGGCGTCACCGGCGATTACAGTCGCGGCGCCTCCGGCTTCTGGATCGAGAACGGCGAGATCACCTATCCCGTCAGCGAGGTGACGATCGCCGGGCACCTGTTCGAGATCTTCAAGTCGATGCAGCCCGCGAACAATCTCGAATTCCGCTACGGCATCAATGCGCCGACGGTGCGCATCGAGGGTTTGACGCTTGGCGGACGCTGATCGAGCAGAAGCGAGTTGGCTCACCTCTCCCATAGGGAGAGGTCGAATCGCATCGCAAGATGCGATCCGGGTGAGGGGTTACTCTCTCTCGTGGGATCTGCCCCCCCTCACCCGATTTGCACTCGACGATGCTTCGCATCGCGAGGCGCAAATCGACCTCTCCCCGATGGGGAGAGGTGGTCTCGGCGTGCCGCGCGATTGACCCCGATGGCCGCTGCTCTCGACGACACTATCCTGACCCGCGACGCGGCGCTGCTGAAGGACACGGTGCGGGAGGCGGGCGCGCTGGCGCAGTCGATGTTCCGCACCGAGCTGCGAAAGTGGACCAAGGGCGCGTCCTCGCCGGTGTCGGAGGCGGACATCGCCGTCAATGATCTGCTCGAATCGCGCCTGCGCGCCGCTAGGCCCGATTATGGCTGGCTGTCCGAGGAGAGCGCCGACGATGCGGCGCGGCTGTCGCGGCGGCTGACCTGGATCGTCGATCCCATCGACGGCACGCGCAATTATCTCGGCGGTCACGACGAATGGTGCGTCAGCGTCGCGCTGGTGGCGGACGCTTCGCCGGTGCTTGCCGCCGTGTTCGCCCCGGCCACCGACGAGTTCTTCTTCGCAACGCGCGGTAAGGGCACGACGCTCAACGACAAGCCGGTGCGCGCGACAAGCGGATCCGAGCTCGACTTTGCCCGCGTCGCCGGCCCGAAGCCGCTGGTCGAGCGGCTGAAGCCGTCCCTCGGCGAGATCAAGCTGCACCGGCGGATCGGCTCGCTGGCGCTGCGGCTTTGCCGGGTCGCCCATGGCGCGCTGGATGCGGCTTTTGCCGGCGGCAACAGCCATGATTGGGATCTTGCGGCGGCCGATTTGATCGTGCAGGAAGCGGATGGTAGGATGAGCGACCTCTCCGGAGAACCCATCCTCTATAACCGCCGGGAAGTGGCGCACGGGGTGCTGGTGGCAGCGGGACGCGAACGTCATGCGGGCATTGTCGCGCATTTTCGCAACCGTCCCTTAGCCTAAGGCGCATTCGTCGTGCTTCTCGAACACTGCTTTGCCGGGCAGCCCCTTAGGAACAGAACTCATGCCAGATAGCGCCCCGCAACAACTGCTCCACCTCGTCATCGGCGGCGAGCTCGTCGATCTCGAGCACAACACTTTCAAGAATCTGGACGAGGTCGACATCGTCGGCCTCTATCCGAACTATGCCAGCGCCCACGCCGCCTGGCGGGCCAAGGCGCAGAGCACGGTCGACAACGCGCAGATGCGCTACTTCATCGTCCACCTGCATCGGCTGCTCGATCCGAATCAAGAACCGGCGCGTTGAAGAAACTGCTTCGCAATACGCTGCGAAGCAGCTGGTTTCAGCGTGCCGTCGGGGTCCTGGCGGCCGAATATCTGCGTCTGGTCTGGCGGACCAACACCTTCACCTTCGATCCGCCCGACGTCTACGAGCGCGTCGAGCCGCAGCTCCCTGCGATCTTCGCGTTCTGGCACGGCCAGCATTTCCTGACGCCCTTCATCAAGAACCAGAACAAGGCGTCCTATCGGGCCAAGGTGCTGATCTCCCGGCACCGCGACGGCGAGTTCAATGCCATCGCCGCCGAGCGGCTCGGCATCGGCACGATCCGCGGTTCCGGCGACCATGGCGGCGCGTTCCACCGCAAGGGTGGCGTCGGCGCCTTCAAGGAAATGGTGCGGACGCTCCAGGCCGGTTGTAATGTCGCGCTGACCGCCGATGTCCCCAAGCGCTCGCGCGTGGTCGGGCTCGGCATTATCATGCTGGCACGGGAATCGGGACGGCCGATCATGCCTTTCGCGATGGCGACCAGCCGCTTCGTCCGGCTCAAGAACTGGGATCGCACCACCATCAATTTGCCATTCGGGCGGGGCGCTTTGGTCGGCATCAAGGAAATCCACGTTCCCGCAGATGCCGACGCCGCCATGATGGAGACGTTGCGGCAGGAGCTGGAAGACACGTTGAACGAGGCGACCCGTCGCGCCTATGCGCAGCTCGGCCGCCCGGGACCGGAAGATGCCTAAGTCGCTGCCCATTGCGCTGCCGATCACGCTGCGGATGTATCGGCGCCTGGCCGCCGGCCTGGTGCCGCTCGCGCCTGCGCTGATCAAGCGGCGGCTGAAGCAGGGCAAGGAGGATCCCGCCCGCGTCGGCGAGCGGCGCGGCCTGTCCGCCGACGTGCGGCCGCACGGCCCGCTGGTCTGGATTCATGGTGCCAGCGTCGGCGAGGTGCTGGCGGCGGCCGCGCTGATCGAGCGCCTGCGCGATCTCAATCTGCGCATCCTGCTCACCTCGGGCACGGTCACCTCGGCCGCGGTCGTCGCAAAACGCTTTCCGCCCGACGTCATCCATCAATACGTGCCGTATGACTCGCCGCGCTATGTTGCGCGCTTCCTCGACCATTGGAAGCCGTCGCTGGCGCTGTTCATCGAATCCGATCTGTGGCCGAACCTGATCCTCGCCGGCGCGGCGCGCCGGGTGCCGATGGTGCTGATCAACGGGCGGATGTCGCCGCGTTCCTTCCCGCGCTGGCGGCGCATGCACGGCACCATCTCGGCGCTGCTATCGCGGTTCGACATCTGTCTCGCGCAGTCGAAGACCGATGCCGAGCGCTTTGCCGCCCTCGGCGGCCGCGACGTCGTCACCACGGGCAATCTCAAGCTCGACGTGCCGGCGCCGCCGGCCGATCCCGCCAAGCTCGAACGGCTGATGGCGATGACGCGGGGGCGGCCGATCATTGTCGCGGCGTCGACCCATCCGGGCGAGGACGAGATGCTGGTCGCGGCGCATCGCAGCCTGGTCGGCTTCTTCCCGCAGCTTCTCACCGTGATCGTGCCGCGGCACCCGGATCGCGGCTCCGCGATCGCGGGCCTCGTCACGGCGTCCGGCCTGAAACCGGCCCTGCGCTCGCGCGAGGAGCTGCCGACGGCGACGACCGACGTCTATGTCGCCGACACGATGGGCGAACTCGGCCTGTTCTATCGGCTCTCGGAAATTGTGTTCATGGGTGGATCGCTGATCCACCATGGCGGGCAGAATCCGATCGAGGCGATCAAGCTGGGCGCCGCCATCGTCCACGGCCCGCACGTTTTCAACTTTGCCGACGTCTATGAGGCGCTCGATGGGAGCGGCGGGGCGCGGCAGGCCGATACGCAGGAGGCGCTGGTCAAGCAGCTCGGCCAATTGCTGGCCGATCCGGTCATGCGCGACAAGATGCAGCGCGCGGCCTCCGGCGTGGTCGAGCAGCTTGGCGGTGCGCTCGATCGCACCATGACCGCGCTCGAGCCATATCTCTTGCAGTTGCGGATCGAGATGGGGGCCGCGAATGCGTGAGCCGGCCTTTTGGTACCGGCCACGCTCCCTCCAATCCTACGCGCTATGGCCGCTCGGCGCGCTCTACGGCGCGATCACCGCACGGCGCATGTCGCGCCAGGGCGTGGACGCCGGCATCCCCGTGATCTGCGTCGGCAACTACCATGTTGGCGGCGCCGGCAAGACCCCGACCGTGCTGGCATTGACCAAGCTCTTGCGCGAGCTCGGCGAGACGCCGGTCGTGCTCAGCCCGGTCGTGCTCAGCCGCGGCTATGGCGGGTGCCTGAAGGGGCCGGTGATGGTCGACCGCAAGCGTCACAGCGCGGCCGATGTCGGCGACGAGCCCATGATGATGGCGCGCGACGTCCCGGTCGTGGTCGCGCGCGACCGCCTCGACGGCGTCGCGCTGGCGAAGTCGCAAGGCGCCACCGTGATCCTGATGGATGACGGCTTCCAGAATCCTGCTCTGCTCAAGGACGCTTCGCTGATCGTGATCGACGGCGAGCGCGGCCTCGGCAACGGCAAGGTGTTTCCCGCGGGGCCCCTGCGAGCGCCGCTCGAGGCACAGCTCGCGCGCACCGACGCGCTGGTGATGATCGGCGACGGCAATGCCGCCAACGACGTCGCGGCGGAGATCGCCAAGCGGAACAAGCCCGAGCTGCGTGCGCGCCTGAAGCCGGATGCGGCCTCGCTCGCGCAGCTCTCCGGCAAGCGGGTGTTCGCCTTCGCCGGCATCGGCGATCCCGAGCGTTTCTTCCGCACCTTAAGTGCGAGCGGCATCGACGTCGCGCGCACGCGCGCCTTCGCCGACCACCACATGTTTTCGGACGGCGAGATCTCGGCGCTCGCAGCGGACGCCCAGCGCGAGCAGCTCATGCTGGTGACCACGGAAAAGGATCTTGCACGCTTGCGCGGCCGCGCAGGCGTGCCTAGCGGCATCGTGCCGTTCGCCGTTCAGCTCGAATTCGATGACCCGGCAAAGCTGCGGCAATTGATCAGCGATCATCTCTACAGAGCGCGCGAGCGAAGGTTCAGCGCGCGCTGATCACGCAACGTGAGACAACGTCTCTGCCCCAGTCGCGAAACGCGAAATGTCGCTGCTGGCGAATCTTCTTCCGCGCGTTCGGGAGTTGAAGTAGCCTTGCATGAGAGCCGTCACCGGGACGTGCCGAACTCCCCGAAATCATCGACGGCGTTGATGCCCAGGGCGGGCAATGAATCTTCATCATGTGAGGTGCAGGGGCCGTAACGACCTGAAGCTGATCGCCGGACCCAGAGTACAGCCACCGCCGTCGGACGACGCGGCGGCTGTACTCATGTCGAAGCAGGAAGCAGGTCTGCGACGAGCCGAGGGGCATGCTCACCACGCGCCCGTGGCCATCAATCCGATGATGGTCAGGCACGACATGCAGGCGACGACGACGGTGTAGCATTCGGGTGTATTCATTGCTGTCTCCCAAATGTTGCCAATTGCTTGGTCATTGCTGCGCGGGAGTGATCGTTCGGTCTGGGAGCCGCTTCAATTCGGCGTGGCGTGACCGGTCTTGCTGTGCGTGTCCGTTCTCTCGTCGTCACCCTGGTCCGCAGGACGACAAAGCGCTTCGAGAGCCTCGGATCGTTCGGCTGCGATCAGAAGCTGCTTGCGCATTTCAGCGAGGCGGGCGCGGCAATATTCACGGTAGAGCAGTTCGAATATGGCGGGCATGATCCACCCCCACCGCTTGATTTGATTTACAGATATTCCACCGCTGATTTTCGAGGTGATCGTAGCCCGCTAGAATGGCTCTTCGTATGAGCCCGTTCACAGATCGTCCAGTTCCAGAGCTCAGTGGCTGATTGGTTGGTCGATTGCCTGTGCGGTAAAAAAGAACGGGGGCCGGTTACCTGGCGTGCGATATAGCAGCTCATTGTTTCAGCAAGACTTCGTCAAACAACTTAAAGACGCGGAACTGCAAAAAAAATCCAACCCAAGCGCGAAACGACTCACCCACGGCTGCAAGGAATGTAGAACGCAAGCGTCCGTCCCGACAGAGACCATTTTGCTGAGTTGCCGGCAATGCGGCGCGGGCACATCGCCCTTTACCTTCGCGGCAAAACCGGCTGTCGGCGACCTCAACTCGGAAAACATGCCCGCGCGGTCAGCGTGATCGGAGACAGGTTGATGATCTGCGGAAACTCGAATGAATAGCTCGCGCTGACCTGGTTGCCGCACGCGGCCGTGGCAAAGGTGAATGTCCCCGGCGGCAGCGTGAGGCCGTAGGCCTGCTGGGCGGCGTAGGTCGTGATCGCGCTGCTGTTCGGGCAGAGCGTGTTGTTGACCGTCGCGCAGCGCGCCGCCATTTCGCTCCCATGCTGGATTCCCAGCTGAGTCCAGAACAGCAATCCGCATTCGATGATCCCGAATATGAACAGGAAGAACACGGGAGCGGTCAGCGCGAATTCCAGCGCTGTGGTGCCCCGCGTGTCTCGCCATGCTGCGGTGAGCTTCACTGCAGCCTCGTGGTGGACTGCGCGGTGTACGTGTATGTGGCCGCCACGATCTGATAATCGATGATCGTATAATACGTCGCTTTCGCCGAGACTGTCGTATATGTTCCGGCCGGCGCACCGCCGGTGCAGACCGTTCCGCAGCTGGTGGCGCTCACGCCCGCACTCGTTGGACATCCGCAGAATTGGACCGGCGGAGGTGACGCGGTGATGTTCGTCGCGCTGGTGGCACTTGCGACGGCGTTCGCGATGCCGTTCGTGTCGAAGCCGCGCGCAATCGCGTACTGGGCTCCGGCTTGCGCGGCATTTTCGACCTGCATCTTGCGATAGAGCGCCAGCCCGATGTCCGTGACCGAGACGACCATCAGGGACAGCAGGGGAATTAGAATCGCGAATTCGGCTGCCGCGACGCCCCGTTGATCGCCGGCCGCATTGCTCACGTGGCGCGCCAGAGAACCAAGCAATCGACGGCCAAGCCTGGATGAGTAATTCCGGATCTGCATCGCCCCAAACCTCATTCGACGAGCTGCGCGGTTTGCGAACCGATCGTCGCGGTGCCGAGCGCGGTGCAATTGACCTGCAGGTTCGACGTGCCGCTGAACGTCAGCGTATCCGCGATGATCTTGGTGCAGGATGTGCTGGTGCCGTTGCCGCCGCTGAAGCTGAGATTGGCCTTCGGCAGGTAGATGGCACCGCCGAAATTCTGCGTGCTGCCGCCGGTGAGATTGAAATTGGTCCCGGCAGGCATGTTGCGGTCGCCGTACATGACGATGCCCTTCGTCGGGCCGCTGGTCGGCCCGGTCAGGTCGACGGTCGCGTTGCTGCCGATTGAGGCGGTGCCCCAGTCGCTGCCGGAGCCGGTGAACACCAGGGTGACGCCGCTGCCGGTGATGGTGGCATTTCCGGCGACGCTCAGGCTGGCGCCATCCAGATAGTAGATGCCCGGATTGAGGTTCAGGACTGCGCCGGCGTTGACCGTGATGCTGCCCATGTAGCAGCCGGGGTCGAGCGAGTTTGTCTTTCCGTTGGCGTTGACCGTGATCTTGGCATTGCTGCAGCTCGGCCGCGTAGGCGGAGAGACGTCGGCATAGGGATCGGGGACAGGCGTGATGTGCGTCTTGACCCCGTTGGTCGCCGTGATGCTGCTTGCGCCCGAGACGTCGCCGACCACGCCGACCTGGTTTGCTGCCACCGAGGCGCTGCCGGCGACGTTGAGCGAGGGGCTTGCGCTCGAATTGCTATAGAGATTGCACTTGATCAGGTTGAGCTGGTTGCCGCCGCTGACATTGACGGCGGGGCTTGCGCTCGTGTTGAGCGCAAGTACGCAGCCCGTCCCGGAATTGGGCAGGGCGACCGAGCGCGCGGTGATTGGTACGCGATCCGAGCCGAACAAGGCCGACAGCAGCCGACGCTGCGGCTGACTGACGATGACTTCGATGGCCTGCGCGTTCGACGCTTGACTGCCTGTTTTCGGTGGCTGGTTCACCGTGACAGTGACGTCGTTCGCCCCGTCGGTGTAGCCATAATTTGCCGCGACCGCCTTGGCTTCGGACGAGGGGTCGCCGCCGACACTGGCAGCCGTCGCAGCGCTGACCGCGCCGGAATCTGCAACGCTCTGCATGTTCTTGTGCTTGTAGTACCACCAGCCCACTTCCGTTCCGAGGCCGGCGGTGCCGACCAGGACCGGCATGAGCAGCGCAGAAATGAGCACGTAGCTGCCCTGCTCGTCGCGGATGAACCGTTCGAGCAAATGATTCTTTGCGCTCGAAGGTGCACCGAACGAACGGCTGAAAATTCTCCGGAGGTCCATGCTTTCCTGCCCGATTGCCACTTTATCCCGAGGCAATGTGGTGCAGGCCGGCTTAAATGGGCCCCAATGGGAGCCGGACAATTTTAGATATCGGCGAACATTCAGCCGGCATTCATGGCCGCAGGCCTATCGATGAAGCCGCGTCCAGGAGAAGTCAGATGAAATTGCACCCTGCAATTGTTACCGCCAACCTCGTGTGTCTGCCGGTTTTGCCCGCACTGCGAGAGTTACGAGAGCCGAGGGATCACGACTGCTTCGGTGCGCCGGGAAAATGCCGCTGCAGCACCGCGGTGGGCGTGGCATAGGCCTCCTGCAGATCGACGCTCCAATACTTCAGTTCGTCGAGCGGGATGCGGACGTCGGTGATCGCGCAGCGCACGAAGGTCCCCGGCGAGATCACGCGGAAATCGCCGTCGAGATATTGCACCTGCGCTTCGCCATGGCCCGAGGGGCCGAACTTGTTCAGCACGGTCGAAAGTCTCCGGGAAGGCCTCTCCATGGAAGGCCGTGGAAGGCACGATGTGTTGGACGGGATGTAGCATAGATGGGGTGGCTTGTCCGCCCGTTAAACCCACCGGTTCGTGATGATTTGCCGCCGTTTTCGCGCGATGAGGCTTCAGTCGAAGGGGCGCTGGTTCCGGCAGCTCCTGCGGCAGACTCCGATGACCGCCCTGTTCCTGACGCTGCTGATGTCGGCCGCGCACGCCGCCCCGGCGCCGCAGCCGGTCGAGATTCCGCTGGCGTCCGGCGTGCTCCATGCGCAGCTCTACAAGCCCGCGGGCAAGGGGCCATTCCCGGCCGTGATTGCGCTGCACAGCTGCGGTGGGCTGGGTAGCCATTCCGATCCCGTGCTGCCGCCCTATCGCGACTGGGCCGAGCGCCTGCTCAAGGCCGGCAATGCCGTGCTGCTGCCCGACAGCTACGGCTCGCGCGAGCTCGGCCCGCAATGCCGCGTCAAGGAGATGCACGTCAAGGCGCGGCGCGAACGCGTCGCCGATATCGCGGCCGCGCGCGCCTGGCTGATGCAGCAGCCATTCGTGGCGCGGGACCGCATCAGCCTGATCGGCTGGGCCAATGGTGCGAGCGCGCTGCTCTGGGCCGTGCGTCCGCAGAACGCAGGCCGCGATTCCGGTCCGGATTTCCGCGCCGCCATCGCGTTCTATCCGGATTGCCGGATCTCGGCGGGCCTCGGCTGGAGCACGCGGGTGCCGACGCTGGTCTTGATCGGCGCCGATGACGAGGTGTCGTCGCCGCCGGCCTGCCGCCAGATGGTGGATGGTGCGCGCGGCCGCAGCGCGCTGGCGCGCATCGTGGTCTATCCCGGCGCCGGTCACGATTTCGACCGTGCCGGCACGCCGCTGCACGCCGCCGGCGCGCCCGAGCACGCCGATGCCGAAGCCCGCGCCGCCTCGCAGAAGGACGTCGCGCAATGGCTGGCGCGGTGATGGCGGTGTCGTAGCACGTGCCCGCGCCATCATTCGACCACGATGTCGATTAAACGCATCTCATATGCGCAACCGCATCACGCTCTTCGCGTCCGCCCTGATCGTCTTCACCGTCGCGATCCTGCTGTTCGAAGCCCACGCCGGCCCCCACCGCGCGCCGGACCATTGCGGCTTCTGGACCACGATCGAGGCGGGATTGTCGTGTCGGTAGGCGAGCTGTCTCCACCTATTTGTGGCGACGCGCGTTCCACACACGCGCTGTCATCGCCCGGCTTGACCGGGCGATCCAGTACTCCGCGGCGTTGCGATTCAATCGAGAAGCCGCGGCGTACTGGATTCCCCGCTTTCGCGGGGAATGACACCGTGGCCTGAGCCCGTCCTCCCCCTCAGAACAAGCTGCCCTGATCCACCGGCTTGGCCAGGCGCCTCGGTGCCGGCTTCGTCTCCGCCGCCGGCTTGGCCTGCGCCGGCGCGCGCCTCTCCGCGGGCGCCGGACGGTCCGCATCCGCCGTCGCGCCGACGCGGCCGTCCGCGAACTCGATCTCGACCCGCGCGCCGGGGCCGATCGTATCAGCCGCATGCACGGGATGCCCGGCCTCGTCGCGCACCAGCGCAAAGCCGCGCGCGAGCACGCTGCGATAGGACAGCGCCGAGAGCAGCTTGCCGCTGTTCTCGACCCGCGCCTCCAGCCGGTGCAGCAGCGTGACGAGCGCGCGCTGCGCCCGCTCAGTCAGACGATGGGTACGCTCGCGCTGGCGGGCAATCGCGTTGCGCTGCGCCTGCGCATTCGCAAGCTTTGAGGCGCGCAGGCGCACCTGCAAGCCCGCAAAGCGGTCGCGCCGCTGCCGCAACAGCGAGCGCGCGGACAGGCCGAGCCGCTCGCCGCAAACCGTGAGCCGATGATCGGCCTGCGAGATCTGGCCGTGCAGCACGCGCAGCGTCAGCTTCGCGCTCGCCGCGGTGAACCTGCGGAAATGCGCATGCGTGTTGGCCTTGAGGCAGCGGGGCAGGGACGCGCCCGCCGAATCCAGGCGCTGCCGCGGGATCGCGAGCAGATCGCCCGCCGCCGGCAACGCGCGCGCAGCAGCGCGCAGCTCGCTGCGGCGGCTCTCCTGGGCGCGTTGCCAATAGGCGCGGGTGCGGCGTCCGAGATCGCCCACCTCGACGAACAAGTCGCTGCGCACCGGCACCGCCATCTCGGCCGCCGCCGTCGGCGTCGGCGCGCGCTTGTCGGCGACGAAGTCGATCAGCGTGATGTCGGTCTCGTGCCCCACCGCCGAGATCAGCGGGATCATGCTCTCGGCTGCGGCGCGCACCACGATCTCCTCGTTGAACGACCAGAGGTCCTCCAGCGAGCCGCCGCCGCGCGCGACGATGAGCACATCGGGCCGCGGAATCCTGCCGCCTTCGGGCAGCGCGTTGAACCCGCGGATCGCGGCCGCGACCTGCTCGGCCGAGCCGTCGCCCTGCACCTTGACCGGCCACACCAGCACGCGGCGGGGAAAGCGGTCCTCCAGCCGATGCAGGATGTCGCGGATGACGGCGCCGGTCGGCGAGGTGACGACGCCGATCACCTCCGGCAGCCACGGCAGCAGCTGCTTGCGCGCCTCGTCGAACAGGCCTTCGGCGGCGAGCTTCTTCTTGCGCTCCTCCATCAGCGCCATCAGCGCGCCGATGCCGGCCGGCTCCAGCGCCTCGATCACGATCTGGTATTTCGAGGAGCCCGGATAGGTCGTGAGCTTGCCGGTGGCGATCACCTCGAGCCCCTCCTGGGGCTTGAAGCGCATGCGGCTATGCACGCCCTTCCAGATCACCGCCTCGATCTTGGCGCTCTCGTCCTTGAGCGCGAAATAGCAATGGCCGGACGAATGCGCCCCGCGGAAGCCGGAGATCTCGCCGCGGACCCGGACATGGCCGAAGGCGTCCTCGACCGTCCGCTTCAGGGACAGCGACAGTTCGGAGACGGTGAATTCAGGCGCGTTAAGCAGTTGTTCCGCAGGCGGCATCTCAAAAACGATTCGGCATTTTGGGGTCGAGGGCGACGTTAGGGATTTTCGCAGGCCAGCGCCAATCGATTCGGTGGCTTGGGGAACTGCCCCACGGCCATCGCTTGACTTCCACTGACTTTCATATATGAAATCTAAAAATCATAAATAAAACGAGGAAGCGGCTCCTGATGACCGTCGTCACCGATCCCGACGATCCGCGCGGACGCATGTTCGGGCAGTACCGGCTCAAGCCGAATAGCGGGGTCAATCCGCCCTATTCGCCGGCATACCCGGTGGAGTGGGGCTGCACCTTGCGGACGGTCGAGATCATGACCCGTGTCGCGCCCGGCAAGGTCGCGACATTGCTCGCCGAGACGCCGTTCGAGATCGCCAGCGACCGCGTCGCCTTCCGCTTCATGCGTTCGCCCGGCCATTCCCTTGCCGTGCACGCGGGCGAGATGTTCGACCTGATGATCTCGGTGCCCGTGCGCTACAAGGGGCTGTTCACCGAAACGCATATCTTCATGTATTGCAGCGATCCGATGGGGATCTGTGCCGGGCGCGAGGTGTTCGGCTACACCAAGAAGGATGCGCATTACGCCTTCGACGAGCATCCTGACGGATCGATCACCGGATGGGTCCGGCGCCGCGGCATACCGCTCGCCGATTTCACCTTCACGCCGGATGCGTCCGCGCCGGTCGTCCGCATCGTCGACGGCGACGAGCTGCCGGCCGGCGAGATCCACGTGCGCCGTTTGCCGCATCCCGAGCGGCTCGGCACGGCCTATGCGGACATCGCCTATCGCCGCACGCCGCTGAAATACTCCAAGCCGGTGCCGGGTCGCGCCGCGATGACGCTGCACGCCAGCGCGTACGATCCGATTGCCGAGCTCGAGCCGGAAATCCTCGGCGCGCATTTCATGGTGTCTGACGTCTATGGCGGCGGATTCGAGGTCGAGGACCGCAGGCTCATCGAGCGCCTCACGCCCTGAACGACAAGATCAGCCTGCATGCGATGTACGTGCGGGCGGCAAACATTGGGAAGAACGCACAAGGCAAGGGAGGGCCTAAACATGGCTGGACGATATCGGGTGAGCCGCCGCCGGCTGCTGGCCGGCGCCGGCGGATTGGCGCTGGGCATGACGGGGTTCGGTGCACGGGCGCAGGAAGCAAAGCCGCTCCGCATCGGCGTGCTGACGGACATGTCCAGCCTCTATGCCGATGTCACCGGTCCGGGCTCGGTGCTGGGGGCCAAAATGGCGGTCGAGGATTTCCAGGCTTCAGGGCCCAAGATGACGCGGCCGATCGAGATCATCAGCGGCGACCACATGAACAAGGCAGATGTGGGCGCCAACATCGCGCGCGAATGGATCGATCGGCAAGGCGTCGATGTCATCGTCGACGCACCGAACTCGGCCGTCGCCCTCGCGGTGCGCAACATCGTGCAGCAGAACAACAAGACGCTGCTGGTGTCCGGCGCGTCCTCGTCGGACCTGACCGGCAAGGCGTGCTCGCCGAACCTCGTGCACTGGACCTACGACACCTATGCGCTGTCGTCGGGTGTCGCGCGCGCCGTCGTCGAGAGCGGCGGCAAGAGCTGGTTCCTGCTCACCGCGGACTATGCCTTCGGCCATGCCATGGAAGGCGACATCAAGAACGTCGTGCAGAAAGCCGGCGGCAAGGTTCTCGGCGGCGTGCGCACGCCGATCAACACGCAGGACTTCTCGTCCTTCCTGTTGCAGGCCCAGTCGTCGAAGGCGGAGATCATCGCGCTGATCAATGCCGGCGGCGACACCATCAATTCCATCAAGCAGGCGGTCGAGTTCGGCATTCCGCAAGGAGGCCAGCGCGTGGTGGCGACGGTGCTGTATCTCAGCGACGTGCATTCGCTCGGCCTGAAGATTGCGCAAGGGCTGCAGTTCACCGAAGCCTTCTACTGGGATCTGAATGACGACACCCGCGCCTGGACCAAGCGCTTCGCGCCGCGCAACAACGGCCGCTATCCGACCGCGCTGCATGCGGGCGCCTACGCCACGACGCTGCACTACCTCAAGGCCGTCGATGCGCTCGGCGCCTCCAGCGACGGCAAGGCCGTCGTCGAGCAGATGAAGAAGCTGCCGACCGATGATCCCCTGTTCGGCAAGGGCAGCGTCCGTGCCGACGGCCGCAAGCTGCACAACATGTATCTGTTCGAGGTGAAGGCCCCCGCGGATTCCAAATATCCCTGGGACTATTACAAGCTGGTCAAGACCATCGCGCCGGCCGAGGCCTGGCGGCCGCTGGCGGATGGCGGCTGCGAATTCCCCAAGTCGTGAGCGGCACCGGCCGGCCGCCGGTCGCGCTGGTCACTGGCGGCGGCGGTGATATCGGGCGCGCCATTGCGTTGAGGCTGGCGCGGATGAGCGCTGCGGTCGCGATCGTCGATCGCGACGAAGCGGCTGCGCGCGGCACGGCCCAACTGGTCGAGCAGACCGGGGCGAGGGCGCTCGCCATCCGCGCCGATGTCTCGCTCGCTCAGGATACCATCGCCTTCATCGAGGCGACCGAGGCACGCCTGGGGCCGATCGGCACCTTCGCCAACAACGCCGGCATCGAGGGCGTCGTCGCGCCTCTTCACGAATACCCTGACGAGACCTTCGATCAATTGCTGCAGGTGAACGTCAAGGGCGTGTTTCTCGGCCTCAAGCACGTCATCGTAAGGATGATGCAGCGTGGGACGGGCGCCATCATCAACACCGCATCGACCTCCGCGATCCGGGGGCGCGCAGGGCTCGCCGGCTATGTCGCCTCCAAGCACGCCGTTCTCGGGCTGACACGAACGGCGGCGCTCGATGTCGCCGGCACGAGGATCAGGGTCAACGCCGTTCTGCCCGGCCCGGTCGAGTCGCGCATGATCCGTGCATTGGAAGGCCAGGCGCGTGACAGCGCCATTGCGTTGCGCCGAAACGTTGCGACCGCCCATGGGCGGCCGCAGGATGTCGCCAACGTCGTTGCCTTCCTGGCTTCTGACGAGGCGGCGCATGTGAACGGTGCCGCTTGGGTCGTGGATGGCGGGATGACGCTGGCGTAAGGCGAGTACGCATCAGAGCATGTCTGCCTCCGGAGGAACGAAGCGGAAAATCTCGTGATCGGCTAAGCATTACCGCTTGTGACCCTGCCTGACCTTAAGCTCCGTTCACTGCCTTGAAGGGAGTGGACGGCACCAGGAACGAACCAGAGCGACACAGCGTTCTTCGGCGTTAAGCGCAGGAGAACCGAGATGCCGCTTTCGCCTGATCCATCGGGTCATTTCGAGGAGAAGCAGCCCGAAGCGGTCCTGTTCTCGATGTTCGATGGCGACGATCGTGTTGTCTGCAAAGTTGAGTGGTCCGCCTTGCCCGACCGCGCGATTGCCGATGGAGCCGAGCCGAACGACATCGCAGCCACCTTTAGGAAGCATCGACTAGTCATCGAGAAGATCGCAAGCGAACGGTACGATGCTGGCGAGGAGATGCCCGTTGTTTGGGGGCTGTACCCCGCCGCAGCCGCGAGGGGAGTGGATCGAGTAGCCGGAGGCGAGCACAACATTGTTCCGTGCAGGAACCGAGTGATAGTGACCCCGGAACTGCTCACTTTGTAACGCAAGTGAAAGACCCTAACCGCGGTTGCCAATCATACTGGCCGGATGGATTACCTACCCAACTATTCCTATCGCTCGCTTGAAGTGCTGTGCCGGCGGCAGGCGTCTCAAACCGGCAATCCCGAAGCCAAGCGGGAGCTTGAGACGATGGCACGCGAGTACATGCAACTGGCCGAGCTTGCAGAGCGCACACGGCGCGAGAATGAGCAAAGCCGGCCGATGGCAGACCTTAACCGGATCGGAGACGGCGATGGAAAACGTGGCTGAAACTATTTCGACGGCCGAGCCAAAATCGTGGAGCGTTATATGCGCGCCGCGCGCGAAGAATTGGATGGCCCCAAGCTCCTCCAGTTGCTCAAAGAAATCGAGGACGAGATAAGAAGACGGACCACTGTGGTCTTTAAGGTCCTGCAATCCTGAAGGACTCAGACCCGGGGTTTAACGGGACACATGGACTTTTGATTTAGATCAAACAGCCTCTCGACCCACGTAGTTGCCTACGTTGAGCTGCACCGGAGGCGCAGGGAATGTTCAGTAATCGTCCTACGTGGATGATGATGCTATTGGCTGGGGCAATAGCCGCCATCGGTCTCCTCACGATCCTTTCGATGGCGCTAGGGCTCTCCTGAGGGGAGTAAACAACCTCGGACGCAACTTTGCCCGCTCGTATGAACTTCTTCGGAAGCCGGTACCGATCGTCTGGCACCCCGAACGACCGGTCGACGATCCACTGCCTTGAAGGGAGCGGACGATAGCAATAGCCCAAGCCCTATGGTGCTGTTGCCGCTCGCAAGCGGCAACATCTGTACAGACAATACCTTAGTGCCGTGCTAGCGTTTCGGCATCACCGCAAGGCCAGTAGCATATATCGGTGACTGAGAGCGGATATACGCTGTATGGCCCACAAAATTCCCGCGAGGCGCATGCTTGAGGTGAGGCTGGACGCTCTTCTCCCGCAGAAGTGGGAGTGGCAGGTTTGGGAAGACGACGCCCTGCTGATGAGCGGCCATGAGACTTCGCGCGAAACGGCCCAGCTCGAGGGAAATAGCGCGCTGTTTTACCTACTTCGTACAGCGAATTGACAATTCGAAGCGCCCCGACCGAATTTGGTCGACTCCCTGCCGAATAGGGTGTCTAGTCGCTTCATCACCGCTCGGCCCACGGCTTCTATCGGTGACTGAGAGTATTGTGCTCCCGCCCAACCGGACAGGGAGCAGCACTATGCAATCTCGGATTTTGACACTTTCAGAACGGCTTTCCCAATTTGCGCAACGCGGGCGCGATCAGGCCGAAAGACTGCGGCCTGGCAAGGACAGGGACGACTTGCTGCAGAAGGTTCGTCAGGCCGAAGTGGCTATTCACATTAACCAGTGGGTTTCGTCGCCGGGTCTGCGGGCTCCGACATGATGGGACACCTTCAATCCCGTGCACGCAATCGCGTGAAGAGAATAATCGACTTTCGAACGAGGGTGGCGAACAAGAGCGACTGGGCTATCAACGCCGTCCTGAACCACTTCCGGAGCAAGCTAAATCCAAGCACGCCTCCCATCCAGAAGAACAGGGACAGGCCCCGTCACTAGCCCCAGGGACGAAAGCAGGAGCATCTCGGCTCTCGGTCACGCGATTGAAGCCACGAACTTACGGAAAGGGAGACGGCGATGGAAAGCGGGGCTGGACCTTCTTCGAAGGCTGAGCTGACGATCGTTGAGCGCTTTAAGCGCGCCGCGCTTGACGACATGGATGGTCCCGAAATCCTCAAGGTGCTCAAAGAAATCGAGGACGAGATCAGAAGACGGGGCGTCTGAAGTCCTGAAGAGAGTGAACGTCTGCTTTTGATGTGTAGCTGACCTTGTCGCTTAATCCGGCGACGCCGGCCTTGACCCAAGGCAGACATTCGAGCGCTGTTGGGCCCGTCGAAGCGTGCTGAGCGCATCGATGCCGGCCTGCGCTGTTCGGTTGGCATGTGCCGCGGCTCGACTGACAGCCTCACCGGACAGCGGGAACAATGTCTCGCCGATCTGCTTGGAACGTTGGTACGCCCAATCCGGGATAGACCAGCGAGCTTCCTGGGAGGCGTCTCGATCAGGGAGGAGCCACCAATGGATGACGAACGAAAATCATCAAAGGCGGGGAAACAGGCCGCTGAAGGCTTGCGTGAAGCAACGTCCAAGGAAGAAGCGAAAAACGAGAGCAAGATGGGGCACGATCTGCCTAAGGGGGCCGATCGTTTCGAAGAGCGCTCCAAAAGCTCCGATGGAAAAAGCGCAGAACAGAAACAAAAAGGGTGAAAGCAGCAGACCGTTTCTGCGGGCTCGGTGCAACCTCTCCCGCTCTTGTCCGCCGAAGCCCGCCTTCTGGCGAAGGCGGATGCGGGAGAGGTCGCGCAACGCGCGGGTGAAGGCTTTCGCCTCTGGGGTAGTGTCCCATCGCGGAAACACCCTCTCCCCAGCCCTCTCCCGCAAGCGGGAGAGGGAGTGCAGCTCCATCGTTGCAGCAATGGAGCCTGCTCCCAGCATACGTCAGGAAACGCCGCCGATCTTCTCGGAGACGATCCTCGCCGCGCTCCGCAACTCCGCGGCGATGGCGCTGGCTTCCGCAGCGGGGATTTGATCCTGCCGCACCAACGGCACGGTCATCGCGGCCACCGCGCGGCCTGAGGCTTCAATGATCGGGCAGCTATAGGCAAGGATGCGCGTATAGCCGTCGTCATTGGAGAAGTTTCCTCCCTCTGCGGAAATGCGGTCGAGCGCCGCAAGCGCCTTCTTGATGCTGATCCGGTCGTTGGTCGCCATGACCTGCGCCAGCTCCTGGCGCCGGCCCTCGAGCTGAAAGGCCGCCAGAACCTTCGCCGACGCATATTGCTGCGTCAGCGGAAACACCGCGCCGACCTTGACCGACCAGCCCATCAGCCATTCCGGCTCGATCCGGGCGATCACCATGAACTGCTCGCCGTGCAGCACCGTGAGGTGGCAGGACAGTTGCACACGCGAGGCGAGCTGCTCCATCACCGGCAGCGCCGCCTTCAGCAGCCGCTCGGTCGGCGGGAATTGCGAGGCGATCCGGAACAGTTTCAGCGTCAGCGTGTATTCGCCGGTCGCGGGGTCACGCGCGACATAGCCCCGCCGCTCCAGCGCCACCAGCATCCGGAAGATCTCGCTGACGGAGCGGCCGACGGTTTCGGCGAGCTGCTTCTGGCTCAGTCCGCGCGCCGCGCCCGCCAGCGCCTCCAGAAGGTCCAGCCCCTTTTCCAGGGCGGGCGCGCCCGGCTGCGGCTTCTCAGTCATCCCTAGGCCTTGTTGGATCAGCGCCTGCGAGCGCACGGTGGAAATGCAATTTCCGTGTAGCCGATTGCTCGCACGGCGAAAAGTCGATCGCCGGCAGCGCCTGGCCGAGTTCGACGAGATCATCCACCAGTTCGTAGGATGGGTTGAGCCCTTGCGAAACCCATCGCTGCTCTATCCGCGTTCTCCGTATTCGCGGCCGTCATCCGACTGATCGCCGGCCCAATCGGCCGGGTAATTTACCAAGCCTGACGTGGTCGATGAAACGAGGAGGGCGCCCAGTCACGCACCCGGTTGACGAGCCCGTGCTTGACCGGATTGATGTGAACATAGTCGACATGCCGCGCGAAATCGCGATGGGTTTCGCAAGGGCCCAACCCATCCTACGGGCTGCAACTCGCCCTAGGTCTCTCTCGTGGGCTTTGCCGAGATCAGGCTTGAGATAGCCTCGGCACTCTCGGACGGCTTCAGATGACCTGCATCGAGGGTGAGTGCGGGCTGGGGCATTGATGCCATGCAGGCATCGAACTGCGGTCGGAGTGTGCGAAGCAGCGATAGATCCCGCATCTTGCCGAAGGCGGCACGATCTTCATCGATCAGGCGTCGCTCTTGCTCGTCCTGTTCCAGGTGAAGTGCGACGAAGATGACCTCGCCGCCATTCCGCTCCACTAGTTCTTGTACGCGGACCGGAAAATCGCCGGCCACCGTTGGCTCGGGGGCGAATGTGAATATCAGCGATCGCTTCTGCTTGGCGGCTTCCTCGAACATAGCCATCCAGAACTGCTCACGTAAACGCGAGAATGCCTCTGTGCCAAACGGAAATACCGCGCCAACTGCGTCGACGACGAGGTGATTGTGAAACAGCGCAATCCCTGTCCGCGAGGCAAGATGGCGCGCGATAGTCAGTTTTCCCGAGGCGACTTGCCCATAGATGAAGATAAGCTGCATCGGATCATAATATCACAGGGACTCCCTCGAAGGCTTCTCCTGGAATCGCAAAGTCCAGGCGTTGCGGCGTCTACAATGCCGCCTGTTGGCCCCGGCTGACATCAGGACGCAGGGATTGGCCCTTTCGGGAACTGCAAGCTTGGTGCAGACTTCAGGCCATATTTCGAAGAATTGGGATAGGGTGCTGCCGATGCCAATTTTCCTCGATCGACACGATCTCTCGGGGCTGACTGCCGCCGATATCGCCGAGGCGCATCGCAAAGATTTGGAAGTGCAAGATCGATACGGCGTTCGTTTTCTAACGTACTGGTTTGATGAATCGCGCGGTACGGGCTTCTGTCTCATCGACGCACCGGATATCCGAACGGCGATGAGGGTTCATGACGAAGCTCACGGCGACGTAGCGAAAGATGTCATCGAAGTGGACCTCTCGGCGGTCCAGGCGTTTCTGGGGAGGGTGTCGGACCCGGTCCCTGGCGGCGGGGCAGATGATGTCAAATTCGATTCGGCGCTGCGAGCTATCATGTTCACCGACATCGTTGGCTCTACCAGCATGACGGAGCGTCTTGGCGATGCCCGTTCGGTGGAGATGGTTCGGGCTCATGACGCGCTGGTGCGCCGGGCCTTGAAGGACGAGGGCGGGTATGTCGTGAAGCACACCGGCGATGGTATCATGGCATCCTTTGCCGACGCCTTGGCCTCCGTGCAATGCGCCCGCGCCATCCAGCGTGCATTTGAAGCCTTCAATCTGGCAAGCAAGGAGAAGCTTCAGGTGCGAATTGGCATCGATGTCGGCGAGCCGATTGCTGACAGCAACGACCTTTTCGGTGCGACCGTTCAACTGGCCGCTCGTTTGTGTCAGTTGGCCGACCCCGATGCCATTCTGGTGTCAAAGGCTGTACAGGATTGCATCCGGGATCGCGTGCAAGTGTCAAGCTTGGGTGCCTACCATCTCAAAGGCTTTCAGCAGCCCATTGATGCATACGGAATCGAATGGCGTTAACGGTCGCGACTACTGGCGACGTCTGCGTTTGGCCCTTGCGCGACCTTGGAAGATTGCTGCTTCTCCGCCGCTGTGGACCTCACGCGCCGAGCCGCTTATAAGCACACGTCCTGGCGGGTTGGCTTCGGCTGGAAGGGATTGCTGCGGATCGTTCACCTCTCCCGCTTGCGCGGAGGCAAGGGGACTTAGCCTGTTGAATATTGTTTCTTTGAGGATCCACGCTCTCTCCAGTTCGTAGGATGGGTTGAGCCCTTGCGAAACCCATCGCTGCTCTATTCCCGCTCACCGTAACCGCGGCCGTCATCCGAATGATCGCCAGCCCAATCGACCGGGTAATTGCCAAGCTTGACGTGGCGATGAAACGAGGAGGGTGCCCAGTCACGCACCCGGTTGACGAGCCCGTGCTTGACCGGATTGATGTGAACATAGTCGACATGCCGCGCGAAATCGACGTCGTCACGAATGGTATGCTCCCAATATCTGCGCTACCAAATGCCCCGTTCACCTCAAGCCAAGCGGCTTTGGGATATCTTCTCATTGCGCGCCAGCCCGCGCGAAAAGCTGGATTTGATCAGCTGCCAGCGCATCGCAAAATCGGCATCACCTTCCGGTAACGTCCACACGGTGTGAAGGTGGTCAGGCAGCACCACGATGGCATCGATCGTGAACGGATGTCGCCGCCGCGTTTCGGGAAACGCTCCGCGCGCTACGCCTCGAATAGCCATTGCATCGAACGCTCTAAGGTGTGTGTCTACCTCTCACTGCGTCGCGCAGTATATCATGAGGTCCTCGGTGAATTTTGTTGTATGGAGTTTGTCGCGATCCAAACTCGACCCAGAAACCGAATCGATTGCTTTCAATGCGCGATCGAAGAGCACATCGGCTTTCGAGGGATCCCAAAGGTTCTCGCAGATTGCCTCGCAATACTTATCCATCGCGTTTGCGTTCCACTTTGGTGTTGGGATCTTGTTGCCAAGCAACCGAACAGCCAACAATATTTGGAACCTTGCAACCTTGTACTTGCTGTCGATCTTCTGATTGCGAAACAGATACTCCAAAACGTAAAGAGCATATGCCGAAGTGTAATACGGATATAGCTTGTGTTCTTGGATGAATATATCGTTGCCAACTCGTTCTGAAAGTTTCTTGTAGCTTCGAACCGTGTTGTGAGGTTCGGCAAGGAACATGGCGGCGAAAGCCCTGACTGCGCTTGTCTGCGGTACAACGCGCGTCTTCTCGACCGGCAGACCATCGTACTGCCTCGAGCGCCGTTCATAGTAGAGCCTCTTGCCTTCCGGAAAGTTCTTAAAAAATGCTTCGAGATGTCTTGCGAAAGTGGTGATGGCAAAGAACTGCTCGGTAGTGACTTCTGTCTGCTTGTTTGTCGCGTGAATGATGTCTTCAATCACTTCCTCGTCTTGCGTCCAAATGAGACGTAGAGGCACGAGCACAGATTCATCCAAATGCTGCCTATTCTCGAAGAGAACGTGGCTTGTTTGGCACCCATTTACGATCTGAAAGTCTTCAATAACGAATTTGCTTCCGGTGTGCGTCATGTTTCTAGCTATAATCGTGATGCCGTTGTTCATCAGGACAAAGCGCCTCCGGCGATCTGACCCGAGTGTCGCACGGATCTCGTCGTTAACATCGTTGTACCCCTGCCAGTCTCGAACGTTGTCGTAGAAGACGCTCCGGACGATCTCGTCATTATCGCAGACTATGGGGAGGTAATGCAGCGCGGGTATGAAGCCAACAAACGCTTCCTTTACGCCTGGGATTTCGGGAATATCTTGTCGGCTGGGAAATGAAAACTCTCGCGAGATGGAGTTCTTGGAAAACGTATACAGCTTCAAGATGTCCGCTGCGCCAATCAGCGTGACCTCTACCACGCTAAAGTATTCGAGCGAAGTTAGTTCTTCTTTCACCTTCTCAGCTCTTGCCCCGAGCGAAAGGTCTCCGACTACTTTGCCCGTAGTCACGTAGTAGAGCAGGCAAGCGGGGTTGCCTCGCTTGAACTTGCTGCTCCTCGCGTAGATCGCGCGCATTATCTCAACAGAATCTGAGATGCGTGGATTTCGAGGCTCCTTGGTTGCGGGATTGAAGAACTCTCCTACCCCGTAACCAAAGCTCCCAAGTTTAGCGGCCTCAAAATTTGCACCTCGGTCCGCTTGCACGAATATGAAAGTGACGTCCAAATAGTCGGGATTGCCATCGAGCATGTCCTCCAACTGATCTTTGTCAGTCACTAGGACACCATTGACGACAATTCCAATGGCGTCGATACCTAAGTCACCGCCCGCACCTACGACAATGTCTTTTGGATCGAAAGTCTCTGAGTAATGACGCTTTACAACAATGAACCCGCAGAGGTGCTCAAATCGCTTGTCCTCCGTTAGGGCGCCAATTTGAAATTCCTTGGAGAACTCAGCCAGCAGTCCTTCGGTTATCATATCCATTTGATGTCGCCACGTTCTGATTTGGAGGGGCTGATTCGCGAGTCATAAGGCGGGCACAATGCAGGGTAGTGCTCGAACTGTGAAGCGCCTGTCCCTGATATTCACACAGTCGTCGAGGAGATCTTGAACCTCTAAGTTGGTTGCGGAAGACGGCACACCTTATCGGGCTGCGGTGCTAATGGCGTTCCTTGGGGCCTCAGAATGGAAGGGAGCTCGCCCCCCATCCCCCTTGAGCCCCACCCCGATTCATGCGACCTCCGCCCCAGCAAACCCTTCATTTCTGAGCCTCCTATGCACATTCTCCTGCTCGGTTCCGGCGGCCGCGAACATGCTCTGGCGTGGAAGATCGCAGCCTCTCCCCTGGTGACCAAATTCTGGTGCGCGCCCGGCAATGCCGGCATCGCCAGGGAGGCGGAATGCGTGGCGCTCGATGTCGCCGACCATGCCGCGGTGATCGACTTCTGCAAACAGAACGCGGTCGAGCTCGTGGTGGTCGGGCCGGAGACGCCGCTGGCGGCCGGCATCGTCGATGATCTCACAGCTAGCGGCATCAAGGCGTTCGGGCCGAGCAAGGCGGCGGCCCAGCTCGAAAGCTCCAAGGGGTTCACCAAGGCGCTGTGCACCGAGTTCGGCATTCCGACCGGCGCCTATGAGCGATTCACCAATGCCCACGACGCGCGCGCCTATGTGCAGAGCCAGGGCGCGCCGATCGTGGTCAAGGCCGACGGCCTTGCCGCCGGCAAGGGCGTCGTCGTCGCGAAAACCGTGCGCGAGGCCGAGGACGCCATCGCCATGATGTTCGAGGGCGCCTTCGGCGAGGCCGGCGCGGAGGTGGTGATCGAGGAGTTTCTGCCGGGCCGCGAGATCAGCTTCTTTGCGCTGTGCGACGGCGAGACGGCGATCCCGCTGGCCTCCGCCCAGGACCACAAGCGCGTGTTCGACCACGACGTTGGCCCGAACACCGGCGGCATGGGCGCCTATTCGCCGACGCCGCTGGTCACGCCCGCCGTCCACGACGCGATCATGGCCAAAATCATCCTGCCGACGGTCGCTGGCATGAAGCAGCGCGGCACGCCGTTCCGCGGCGTGCTCTATGCCGGCATCATGCTGACGACGCAGGGCCCAAAACTGTTCGAGTTCAACGTCCGCTTCGGCGATCCCGAGTGCCAGGTCTTGATGCTGCGCATGATGAGCGACATCGTGCCGGCGCTGCTCGCCGCCTGCGACGGGGAGCTGAAGCATTTCGATCTGCGCTGGTATCCGGAATCCGCCATCACCGTGGTGATGGCCGCGAAGGGCTATCCCGGCGATTACCAGAAGGGCACCCGCATCGGCGGGCTGGAGGAGGCCGCCAAGGTCGACAATGTCGAGATCTTTCACGCCGGCACGGTTGAGAAGGACGGCGCGATCCTCGCCAATGGCGGCCGCGTGCTCAATGTCTGCGCGCTGGGGGCGACCGTGACGGAAGCGCAGGCACGCGCCTATCAGGCCGTCGACCGCATCGACTGGCCGGACGGATTCTGCCGCCGCGACATCGGCTGGCAGGCGGTGGAGGCGGAAAAGGCCAAAAATTAGCGTCGTCATTGCGGACGGCGCGCCAACGCGCCGATCCGGAAATCTCGACATTCGCGTCACCGCGCCGCCACATCTACACTCCAAAATATGCAATTGTCTGTTGGGCTTAGTTGCCCCGACGATAATACCGGTACTGTGCATGGGGTTGTTTTCGACACTTTGTTGTCGAGGCCGGCCCCGGGACCGACCAACAAGGATGCAACAAGATGTCCGATCTCGCCGACCTCTATCCGGGCTTCGCCGCCGAATGGATCGATACCTCGTTCGGCCGCATCTTCGCCCGCGTCGGCGGCAAGGGCCCGCCGCTGCTGCTGCTGCACGGCTTCTCCGAGACCCACGTGATGTGGCACCAGGTGGCGCCTGAGCTCGCCGAGCACTTCACGCTGATCATCGCCGATCTGCCCGGCTACGGCTGGTCCGACATGCCCGCGAGCGATGCGCTGCACATCCCCTACTCTAAGCGCGCCATGGCGAAAGCCATGGTCGAGGTCATGGAGCGGCTCGGCCACGTGCATTTCGCGCTCGCCGGCCACGACCGCGGCGGCCGCGTCTCGTATCGGCTCGCGCTCGACCATCCTGGCCGGCTGTCGAAGCTCGCCGTGCTCGATATCCTGCCGACCTATAATTACTGGGAGCGGATGAACCGCGCCTACGCCTTGAAGATCTATCACTGGACCTTCCTGGCCCAGCCCTATCCGCTGCCGGAGACGCTGATCGCAGGCCAAGGCGAGTTCTTCCTGCGCTTCAAGATGGCGAGCCAGACCAGGTCGAAGACGCTGGATGCGATCGACCCGCGCGCGCTCGAGCATTACCTCGCCCCGTTTCGCGATCCCGCCCGCATTCATGCGATGTGCGAGGACTACCGCGCCGGCGCCTATTTCGACTACGACCTCGACAAGGCCGATTTCGAGGCCGGCAAGAAGATCACCATTCCGATGCTGGCGCTGTGGGGCAATGCCGGCATCGCCCAGGCCGCCGCGACGCCGCTGGACACGTGGACACAATGGGCCACCAACGTCGATGGCATGCCGGTGGATTCGGGGCACTTCCTCACCGAGGAGAATCCGGATGTCACCGCGAGGGCGCTGCGCGAGTTCTTCTCGGCTTAGGCACCGCGGTGCGCCACACCCACAACTGTCATCGCCTGGCTTGACGCGGGCGATCCAGTACTCCGTGACGCCAGCGATCGACTCGACAGGCCGCGGCGTACTGGATGCCCCGGTCAAGCCTGGGCATGACAGTGGAGTGCGTAGCTCCTACCGCCGCTCCCGGAAGAACTCCTTCAGCAGCCGCGCCGCCTCGCTCTCGCCGACGCCGGAATAGACGTCCGGCGCGTGGTGACAGGTCGGCGAGGCAAAAAACCGCACGCCTGACTCCACCGCGCCGCCCTTGGGGTCGGCCGCGCCGTAATAGAGCCGCCTCACCCTTGCAAACGAGATCGCGCCCGCACACATGGTGCAGGGCTCCAGCGTCACGTAGAGGTCGCAGTCGACCAGGCGCTCGCTGCCGATCTTCGCCGCGGCCGCGCGCAGCGCGATGATCTCGGCATGGCCGGTCGGGTCGTGGTCGGTCAGCGTCCGGTTAGCGCCGGTGGCGATCACCTCGTGATCGCGGACCACCACGCATCCGATCGGAACTTCGCCCGCTTTTCCGGCATTTTCGGCCGCCAGAAGCGCCAAATCCATGAAAGAAGGGGCTTTCATGCCTCGTATCATCGCCAGAAACCTGCTACTAGCTCCGCCTTCAGCAAGAGTGGATACCGATTTTGCCTGAGCATGCGGCTCGCAGCGAGCGCGCACAATGCTCGCGCCACCCCTTAAGTGAGATTAGTCATGCCTCGCGACAGCGACAAAGACAACGATTCCCGCGGCCGGCGAGGCCCGGCCAAAGGCCGTAGCGGCAAGCCGCGCGGGCCAGAGAAGAAATTCGCCAAGCGCGGCTTCGAGGGCAAGGGTGGGGGTAAGCGTGAGCGCGACAGCCGCCCGCCGCGTGGCGACCGCGACAGCCGTCCATTCCGCCGCCGCGAGGAAGGCGACGCACCGCGCCGCGATTTCAGTGACCGTCCCCGCTTCAAGCGCGACGACCGCGGCAGCGAGGGCCGCGGTGAGCGCAGCTTCAAGCCGCGCGGCGATCGTCCGTCATCTGGCCGCGACGATCGTCCGCCGCGCAGGGATCGCGACGATGCACGCTCGGCCGGCCGCTCCAGCGACAGGAAGTTCGGCGAGAAGAAGCCCTACGCGCCGCGCGGCGACCGCCCGGAGCGCAAATTCGACGGCGAACGGAAATTTTCGCGGGGCGGGCCGGATCGCGGACGCGACCGTGGGGATCGCCAACGCGACCGTGGGGATCGCGGGCCGCGCGAGGATCGTGGCGAACGCAGCTTCAAGCCACGCGGAGACCGCCCGAATTTCGATCGCGGTGATCGCGCACCGCGCGGGGATCGCCCGCGCAAGAGCTTCGACAAGGATTTCGGCGGCCGCGATCGCGGCGACGAGAAGCCCTGGCGTCAGCGCGACGATCGCCGTGAGGGCGGTCGTGGCGATGAACGTCCGCGTTTCTCTCGTTCGCGCGACGACCGCGCATCCGGTGACCGCCCGTTCCGCGAGCGGCCGAAATTCGATCGGCCCCGTGACCGCGACAGCGAACGCGGTGACCGTCCGAAGTTCGATCGGCCGCGCCAGCGCCCCGAAGGCCGCATGGACTGGCAGGAGCATCCGCGCAACGAGGGCCGCTTCCGCGATCGTCCGCGCCGCGAGAATGAGGACGACAGCAGGATCTTCGAGAAGCGTCCCGCCTTCGGCGGCCGCGGCGCCTATCGCGAGCGCGATCGTGATTTCGAGGGCCGGCCGCGCCGCGACGACGCACCGAAGCCGAAGAAGGCCGGCGAGCGCATCGCCAAGGTGCTGGCCCGCGCCGGTCTCGCCTCGCGCCGCGACGCCGAGGAGATGGTCACGCAGGGCCGCGTCACCGTCAACGGAAGGGTGATCAACTCGCCGGCGCTCGACGTCACCAAGAACGACGTCGTCATGGTCGACGGCAAGCCGTTGCCGGAGCGCGAGCGCACGCGGCTGTTCCTCTACCACAAGCCGCGCGGGCTGATGACGACGCATGACGACCCCGAGGGCCGTCCGACCGTGTTCGACAATCTGCCCGAAGGCCTGCCGCGGCTGATCAGCGTCGGCCGGCTCGACTTCAACACCGAGGGCTTGCTGCTGCTCACCAACGATGGCGGCCTCGCGCGCACGCTCGAGCTGCCCGACACCGGCTGGCTGCGCCGCTACCGCGTCCGCGCCCATGGCGATGTCACCCAGGCACAGCTCGACGAGCTCAAGAACGGCATCGAGATCGAGGGCGTCAAGTACGGTCCGATCGAGGCCACGCTGGAGCGCGACCAGGGCGCCAATGTCTGGCTGGTGTTCGCGATTCGCGAAGGCAAGAACCGCGAGGTGCGCAATGTCTGCGCCCATCTCGGCCTCGAGGTGAACCGGCTGATCCGCGTCTCCTACGGCCCGTTCCAGCTCGGCGAGATTCCGGAAGGCCAGGTCGAGGAGATCCGCGCGCGCGTGCTGCGCGAGCAGCTCGGCGACAAGGTGATCGAGAAGTCGGGCGCGCAGTTCGACGCGCCCTCGAAATCATCTTCGCGCGCCGACGACGCAGCGAGCGAGAAGAAGCCCGCCAGCAAGCGCGCGGTGATCAACGACCGCAAGGGTCGCCGCGTGCTGGTGCAGCGCACCGGCAGCGAGGAGGCGCGCGAGCGCAACGAGATGGAGGCGAGCGGCTACGGCCCGCCGCGCCGTCCCAAGCGCGGCTATCACGGCAAGCGCGACCTGACGCCGCGGGACGGCGAGTAGGTCCAAATGGGTAGAACGAGCCTGGCAATGCGCAAGTGGTCGTCATGGCCGGGCTTGACCCGGCCATCCACGTCTTGCTTGCGCCTACGGCTGAAGAACGTGGATGCCCGGGACAAGCCTGGGCATGACGGAGTGGTGTGATGCGCGTCGTCGGCGGTCGTTTGAAGGGGCGCAATCTTGCCTCACCGTCCTCGCGTGACATCCGGCCGACGGCGGACCGGTTGCGCGAGTCCGTGTTCAACATCCTCGTGCACGCCTATGACGATCCGATTCCCGACGCGCGCGTCCTCGATCTCTTCGCCGGCACCGGCGCGCTCGGCATCGAGGCGGCCTCGCGCGGGGCGAAATTCACGCTGTTCGTCGACAACGGCGCGGAGGCGCGGGCGCTGCTGCGCAACAATGTGGAATCGCTCGGCCTCGGCGGGGTGACAAAAGTCTATCGCCGCGATGCGACCGATCTCGGCCCCGCGCATCCCGTCGAGCCGTTCTCGCTGGTGTTCCTCGATCCGCCCTATGGCAAGGGCTTTGCCGAGAAGGCGCTCGCGAGCCTGCGCGACGGCGGCTGGCTCACCCCGGGCGCGCTGCTGGTGGTGGAGGAGGCGAAGGCCGCGCAGTTCGTGACGCCGGAAGGATACGAGGAATTGGAGCGGCGAGCGTATGACGATACGGAGTTCGTGTTTCTGAAAGGGCCGTAGCGCCGCTGCCGTAGGGTGGGCAAAGCGAAGCGTGCCCACCACATTTCTTGCGACTTTGGAAGATGGTGGGCACGGCGCGAAGAGCGCGCCTTTGCCCACCCTACGAGAGCATCGGATCACCTCCGCCCGAACAGCTTCTCCACGTCGCTCAGCTTCAGCTCGACATAGGTCGGCCGGCCGTGATTGCACTGGCCGGAGTTCGGGGTGTCCTCCATCTCGCGGAGCAGGGCGTTCATCTCCTCCGGCCGCAAGCGGCGGCCGGCGCGCACCGAGCCGTGGCAGGCCATGGTCGCCGCGACGTGCATCAGGCGGCGTTCGAGCGGCAGCGCCTCGTCCCATTCGGCCATGTGCTCGGAGAGATCGCGCAACAGGCCGCCGGCATTGGTCTCGCCGAGCAGCGACGGCGTCTCGCGCACCGCGACCGCGCCGGGGCCGAAGGATTCGATCGCGAGGCCGAACGACGCCAGCTCCTCGCTGCGCTCCAGCAGGCGCTCCACCGTCGCCTCGTCCATCTCGACGATCTCAGGGATCAGCAGGATCTGGCGCTGTACGCCGTTGGCAGCGAGCGAGGCCTTCAGCCGCTCGTAGACGATGCGCTCATGCGCGGCGTGCTGGTCGACGATGATCAGGCCGTCGCGGGTCTGCGAGACGATGTAGGTCTCGTGGATCTGCGTGCGCGCCGCGCCGAGCGGGCGGTCGACGAGATCAGCTACCGGCTGCGTCTCGATCCGAACGTCCGCGCTGGGCGCGCCGACGTCGAACGCAGCTTGGGCCCGTTCGGTGAACGCAGGTGCAGCCGAGCCTTCGAACGACGGCATCGGCGCCACCGGGGCGGCTGGCGAGGCGCGCCAGTCCCAGCTTGCGGGGCGCGTCGGCATGAAGGCGGGCCGGAACGATGACAGCGCGCTCTCGCCGCTATTGGCGGCGGTGCGGCGGCCCTCGCGCGCCAGCGCTTCCTTCAAGCCATGGACGATCAGCGCGCGGACGAGGCCGGCATTGCGGAAGCGCACCTCGGTCTTGGCCGGATGCACATTGGCATCGACCTCGCGCGGATCGAGCGTGACGAACAGCGCCAGCACGGGATGGCGGTCGCGCGGCAGATAGTCGGAATAGGCCGCGCGCACGGCGCCGAGAATGAGCTTGTCGCGCACCGGCCGGCCATTGACGAAGAGATATTGGCCGAGTGCGTTGGCCTTTGTGAGCGCCGGCGCAGCGGCATAGCCGGCGACCACGACCCCCTCGCGCTCGGCATGGACCTCGATGGCGTGGCTGCGGAACTCGGCGCCGAGGATGTCGCCGAGCCGGGTCAGCCGTCCGGCCGCGCCGGGCAGCGCCGCGGTCCAGGTCACCGGTGCGCGCTCCTCGCCGGCGAGCGTGAAGGCGATGTCGGGTCGCGCCATCGCGAGGCGCCGCACCACTTCGCGGATCGCCTCCGCTTCGGTGCGGTCGGTCTTCAGGAACTTGAGCCGCGCCGGCGTCGCATAGAAGAGGTCGCCAACCTCGACGCGCGTGCCATGCGCCAGCGCCGCCGGCATGATCCCGGACTTCTCGCCGCCCTCGACCGACAGCGCCCAGGCGTGCGGCTCGCTCGCGTGTCGCGTGGTGATGGCGAGGCGCGCCACCGAGCCGATCGAGGGCAGGGCCTCGCCGCGAAACCCGAGCGTGCGGATCTGCAGCAGGTCCTCGTCGTCGAGCTTGGAGGTGGCGTGGCGCTCGACGGCGAGCGCAAGGTCTTTTGCGGTCATGCCGCTGCCGTCGTCGGTGATGCCGATCCGCCGCCGCCCGCCGCCGTCGGTGAAGACGTCGATGCGGCTCGCGCCGGCGTCGATCGCATTCTCGACCAGCTCCTTGACCACGCTCGCCGGACGTTCGACCACCTCGCCGGCGGCGATGCGGTTGACGACCTGTTCTGGCAGCTGGCGGACGGGCATGAGGCTCACTCGGCGAATATTCTCAAGTCTAATGCCGCGCAGCGACAAATGCATGGGTCAGGTCGAGCTTCCCACACCCGAAATGGGGGACATTTTCGACTCGCGTCGTCCGTCGGGAATGCGTGGCATGTTCCGCGCCGCCGCATATGAGGAGCACAATTCCGCGAAAGCGCCGCGAAAACCCTAAACGATCACCACACGACGCGGCTTGCATCACACCGCACCGTTCGAACTCTCAGCGCGATGAACCGATCCGGTGCAGGCGAACGGTGCAGAAGGCAGCCGAACGGTTCATCGCGACATTCCAGGAGAAATGGATGAAGTTGGTGAAGACCTCTGCGATCGCTTGCGCTCTCGCGGCCCTCGTTGCAACGCCCGTTCTCGCCCAAGGCACCTCGTCTGCGACGAGGCCTGGCGGCACCGTACAAAGCAAGCCCATGCAAGGCGGCGCGTCAGGCAGCGAGGATGAGGATCTCGGTGCACAGCAGGGCGCAGCCGGCGAGAAGGTCGGCATGAAGTCGGGCAAGGGCAAGAAGGGGTCCGTCGGAACCACCGGCAGCGCGACGCGCAAGGGCACC
The DNA here is from genome assembly GCF_044909005.1 of Bradyrhizobium sp. USDA 223. Lineage (NCBI taxonomy): Bacteria > Pseudomonadati > Pseudomonadota > Alphaproteobacteria > Hyphomicrobiales > Nitrobacteraceae > Bradyrhizobium > Bradyrhizobium sp. USDA 223. The sequence continues at coordinate 5,714,917 of NZ_JBIYDR010000001.1, read as the reverse complement.
GCAGACGACGCGGCGACCGGCGGTGCTGCGGCCGGCAAGCGCTACTGACGCCAGCTCGCGAACGGCAAACCTCCGGTCGCTCGCGCGACCGGAGGTTTTTTCGCATCAATCGTCGAAGCTCCGGCCGCGGCCGGCCTTGATGTCGCTGCGGCGTTTCTTGCCCTCGAGCCGCCGCTGCTTGGAGGCGAAGGTCGGCCGCGTCGCGCGGCGAGGTGTCGGCCGGACCATGGCCTCCTTGAGCATCTCGACGAGGCGATCGATGGCATCCTGGCGGTTGCGCTCCTGGGTGCGGAAGCGCTGGGCGTGGATCACGATCACGCCGTCCTTGGTCATGCGCTGGCCGGCAATGCGGGCAAGGCGCAGCGCCGCGTCCTCGGGCAAGGTCAGCTTGCGCGTGTCGAAGCGCAGCTGCGCGGAGGTCGCGACCTTGTTGACGTTCTGCCCGCCCGGGCCGGAGGCGCGGACAAAGCCGATCTCGATGTCGTCCTCGTCGATGACGAGATCGCGGGATATCCGCAGCATGCTGGCACCATTCGTGATGTCAGGACATACCGCGGACATCTGCCTTCAGCAATGCCGCTGCCGCGAACCGCAAATGGCCGGGACGAGCCCGGCCATTCTGGAAATGTCCAGAAAAGAGATCAGTTCGACTTCGGTGTCGCAGCCGCCGGTTGCGCGGCGGCCTGCGGGGCCCGGCCGACGACGACGGTCAGCAGCCCCTGGCCCCAGAGCCGCTTGGCGGCCGCCTTGGCATCGTCCAGCGTCACGGCGTCGACGATGGCGTTGCGCTTCTCGATATAGTCGATCGGCAGCTTGTCTTGCTGATATTGCAGCAGCGCCTGTGCCAGCTTGGACGAGGTGTCGAGCGCCAGCATCTGCGAGCCCTTGAGGTAGGACTTGGCCTCATCGAGCTCCTTCTGCGTCGGACCCTCCTCGGCGATGCGGCGCACCTCCTGTTCGATGGCCTCGATGGTGTCGCCGGCACGGTCTGCGCGGGTGCCGGTGTTGCCGATGAAGATCGCCGAGTGCTGCATCCAGAGCAGCGACTCGTACACTGAATAGGCGAGCCCGCGCTTTTCGCGCACCTCGCGATAGAGCCGGGATGACAAGCCGCCGCCGCCGAGGATGTGATTGACCACATAGGCCGCCATGAAGCTGGGGTCACTCCGCCTCACGCCGGGTCCGCCGAAGGTGATCACCGTCTGCGGCACGTCGAGGGTCACGAAGGCACGTTGCGGCGGCTTTGCAGCCTCGACGTCGGGGACTGGCGTCAGATTAGCCTTGGCCGGGAGGCTTCCGAAGGTGTGGTCGAGCAGCTTTCCGAGCGTAGCCGGATCGACGTCGCCGACGACCGCAATCTTGAGGCCATCCCTGGCGAGGACACGGCCGACATAATTCCTCAGGTCGGCAATTGTGATGGTCGGCACGCTGTCGAGGTTGCCGTTGCTCTGCCGGCTGTAGGGGTGATCGCCGAACGCGAGCTCCAGAAACTTGCGGCTCGCCAGCGAGGTCGGATTGGTGGTCTCGCGGCGCAGGCCCGAGATGACCTGCGAGCGGATGCGTTCGACGTCGGCCGCGTCGAAATGCGGCGAGGTCAGCGCCATCCTGAGCAGGTCGAAGGCCTCGTCCTTGTTGTCGCGCAGCATGCGCAGGCTGCCGCGGAGGGTGTCGCGGGTGGCGTTGAAGGACAGCTCGATGGCGCGGCGGTCGAGCCGTTCATGGAACGTCTTGGAATCGAGATCGCCCGAGCCTTCGTCGAGGAGAGAGCCGACCAGATTGGCAACGCCCGGCTTGTCCTTGGGGTCCTCCGCCGAGCCTCCGGCGAAGGAATATTCCATGGCAATCAGCGGCACGGTTGCGTCCTGCACGAACCAGGCTTCGATGCCGCCCGGCGAGATCAGGTGCTGGATCTTTGCGGCGGCCTGCGATGGCGAGACCGCAGAGAATGCGAGGACCGCGCCGGCGGCAACGGAGAATGCAACGCGTCGAAGGAAGGAATAGGTCACGAGCGCTTCTCCTCGCGCTTGGCCGTTACAGTGTCCTTGATCAGGTAGCCCGTCACCGAGCGCTTCTTCTCGAGCCATTTCTGCGCAACGGCGCGAACCTGCTCGGCGGTGACGGCGCGGATGCGATCGGGCCAGCTCCTGATGTCCTCGATCGACAGGCCGGTGGTCAGCGCGCCGCCGTACCAGCGCGCCAGCACAGCCTGGTTGTCCTGGGCGTAGATCGCTTCGGCAATGAGCTGGGTTTTGACCCGCTCCAAATCCTCGGCGCGGATCGGGTTCTGTGCGACGTTGGCAAGGACCCCGTCGACCGCCTGCTCGAGCTCTGAAAAACTGACGCCGGGTTTCGGTGCAGCCGAGATCGCGAATTGGGTCGGGTCGAGCGAGATGCTCGAATAGCTGGCGCTGGCGGAGACCGCGAGCGGCTTGTCGACCACGAGGGCACGGTAGAGATAGGAATTGCTGCCGCTGCCGATCAGCTGCGCCAGCACGTCGAGGGCCGCGCTCTCGCCGGCCGCGGCCGTGGTTGCGGAGGGCACGAGATAATAGCGCCGCATGTTCGGCTGCTCGACGCGCGGGTCGGCCAGCGTGACGGTGCGCGGGGCGGCGGGCTCCGGCTCCTGCGGACGAACGCGCCGCGCCGGGATCGCGGGCTGCGCGGGGATCGAGCCGAAATTGCGCTCGACCAGCGGGCGGATTTCAGCGGCGTCGACGTCGCCGGCGATCACCAGGATCGCGTTGTTCGGCGCATAGAAGCGGCGATAGAAGGCAAGCGCATCCTCGCGATCGAGCTTCTCGATCTCCTGATGCCAGCCGATCACCGGCCGCCCGTAGGGATGGTTGAGATAGAGCGCGGCCATGATCTGCTCGTTCAACCGCGCATCCGGATTGTTGGCGACTCGCATGTTGTACTCTTCGAGCACGACGTCGCGCTCGGGCAGCACGTTCTCGTCCTTGAGAACGAGGCCCGTCATGCGGTCGGCCTCGAACTCCATCATGGTCGGCAGCTGCTCTTTCGGCACGCGCTGATAATAGTTGGTGTAGTCGACCGAGGTCGAAGCGTTCTCGTTGCCGCCGACGCGCAGCACAGTCTGGGAGAATTCGCCAGCCGGATGCTTCGCGGTGCCCTTGAACATCAGGTGCTCGAGGAAATGGGCGAGGCCGGACTTGCCGGGCGTCTCGTCGGCCGAGCCGACCTTGTACCAGATCATCTCGGTGACGACGGGGGTGCGGCGGTCCGGGATCACCACGACCTGCATGCCATTGGAAAGCGTGAAGCTGGCGGGCGGAGCCGATGTCACCGTGGTCTGGGCAAGGGCGGCGCCGGCCGAAAGGACACTCGTCGAAAGCAGCGCGGCAAGGAGGCAGGCAGCCGATCGGTAAGAGGACATCATGATCCCTGGTTGTGAGGTGCCGAGCCCGGATCTCCGGCTCGGAGGGCACGGCATGCTACTCCGTGCGGCTGAGGCTTCGCGTCACGAAGCAGAGAACTCAACGCTTAGGCAAGTTACTGATAAGCAATTTTGAACGAGGTGGGCGGACATGCACCGCCGACCCTCGCTTCGCGTGGGTCAGAATGTCGCGACAGGACAGGAACGCTATTGCTCCTTCTCCTTGCCGGATCGGACGTCGAAATAGGTCCGCTTCGAATTATCCGGGCCCGCGCCGTAGGCGTAGTTCGGCGACGGCGTCTGATATCCCGGCGGCGGCTCCACCAGTGATTGGCGTGGCGGCTCCGACGTAAACTGCTTCGACTCAGGCCCGTTCCCTTTGAACAGTTTCCACAGCCCGCCGGTATATCCGAGTTCGGCAGGGCTCATCGTCGGATTGGCCACGTTGGTGCCTGGCTGGACCGGCTCATTGCTCGTCCTGTCGGCGGCGGCCGTCCGATGGGCGTTCAACTCGGCGGGCGACAGCGGCTGGGCGTTCTTCCAGTACTCCGTTGCCTTGTTGCCGGACTTCTTCCGCTGGGCGATGGCTTCCTTGCGGCGCTTCTCGTCGGGGTCCTTCGGCCAGTTCGGCGCAGCCGCGGCTTCGGCGGCGGCCGGCGGCGGCAGGTCGAGCTTAGGGGGCACGACCAGCGGCGAACGCTCGCGGTATTCGATGCCGGGTTTTTCCATGCTCCTGGCGCCAAGGCCCGTCATCAGGTTGTCGATGAGCTTCTCTTCGAAGGTCATGTCGTCGTCGTCATCATCGGCAGCACGGGCGGCGCCGGTCGACATGACAAGGCCGATGCCGAGCGCGACGGCGGCCAATTTCAGTGCCCGCCAGCCCCCGGATTGGGAGCCCCGAACCATCGAACCGCTGGTCTTCGAGCTGCGCATCACCGTACCTGTTTCATATTGTAGCAGATTGCCGCCCACACGCGGCTTGACCCTTGCAAAAGCCGGGTTCCAGCTGCCGGTCCGTATCGGCCGGGATCAGGGCGCTTTTGCGGCGGGTACCCCCAGGAAGGAATCATACAATAGCGCTGCCACCCCAGCAACGATGGCCACGTCCGCGAGGTTAAACACATACCAATTATAGGTACTTCCGGCGATCTCGATGTGGAACAGGGCGAAATCCACCACCGCGCCATAGGCCAGGCGGTCGATGCCGTTACCGATGGCGCCGCCGATGATCAGGCCGAGCGCGACGGTCGCAAGCATGGTGTGCGAGCGGGCCATCCAGATCGCCAGCGCGATCACCGCGACCGCTTTGACGGCCATCAGCGCGAGCTGCGCGGCCTGGCTGTCGTTCTGAAGCCAGCCGAAGCTGATGCCGATATTCCAGGCCAGCACCAGGTCGAAGAACGGCGTTACCCGCACCACGCCACGACGGGCAAGCTCGAACACGTTCAACAGCCAGAGCTTCGAGGCCTGGTCGGCCACGAGCGTGACCATGGCCGCGAGGATGCCGGCGCGGAGCGGAGTCATGGCCGACCGATCAGACGCTCACCCCGAGCGCCTTCCATTCGCGCAGTGCCTTTGCATCGCGCGGGGTGACGTCGGGGTATTCAGGGTCCTCGCCGACCATCGGCGAGATCTTCCAGGAGCGGGCGCATTTGGTGCCGATCGCCTTCTCCACCACGACCGCGACGCCGGGGACGGCATCGAGGCGGAACGCCGAGGCCGGCGCCTCGCCCTCCCGCACCTCGTAGTTCGAGGTGATGCAGACTTCAGCCAGATCGATGTCGAACAAGGTCGCCAGCATGCCGCGATCGGCGACATAGATCACCGGCGATGCCTCGAGCGAGGAGCCGATGTTCTTGGCGGCGCGTTCCAGCTCGAGCGCGCCGGTAACGACGCGACGCACGTTGCGGATCGTCTCCCATTTCGCGGCGAGCCTGTCGTCGCGCAAGGCTTCGAGATCGGTCGGGAACAGCGTCAGGTGCACGGACGGTTCGGCGTCGGGCCGGTACATGCGCCACGCCTCTTCCGCAGTGAAGCTGAGGATCGGGGCCAGCCATTTCAGGATCGAAGCGCACAACAGGTCGATGGTCGTCAGCGCCGCCTTGCGCGTCAGTGACGAGGGCGGATCGCAATACAGCGTATCCTTGCGGATGTCGAAGTAGAATGCGGAGAGCTCGCTGTTAAGGAAGGCCGACAGGATCGCGACCACGGTCTTGTAGTCGAACTCCCGATAGGCCTTGCCGATCGCGGCGGCGCGACCTGAGAGCTCGTGCAGCATCAAGCGCTCGAGCTCGGGCATCTCGGCCGGCGCGATTGCGTCGGCCGGCTTGTAATGATGCAGCGTGCCCAGCATCCAGCGCACCGTGTTGCGCAGCTTGCGGTAGGTCTCGACGGTGTTCTTCAGGATCTCGGGGCCGATGCGCTGGTCGTCGGTATAGTCGCTCGACGCGACCCAGAGCCTTAAGATGTCGGCGCCGGATTCCTTGATGACGGCCTGCGGCTCGATCGTGTTTCCGAGCGACTTCGACATCTTGCGGCCGTCCTCGGCCTGCGTGAAGCCGTGGGTCAGCACGATATCGTAAGGCGCGCGGCCGCGCGTGCCGCAGCTTTCCAGCAGCGAGGAATGGAACCAGCCGCGATGCTGGTCCGAGCCTTCCAGATACATCACCGTGTCGGCGCCGCCGTCGACCTTGCGCTTGATGCCGGCGAGCCCGGGAAACTGCACGGGATCTTCGAGCACGAAAGCGTGGGTCGAGCCGGAATCGAACCAGACGTCGAGAATGTCGTCGACCTTCTGCCAGTTTTCGTTCGCGCGGGGCCCGAGGAAGCGCTCGCGCGCGCCCGTCGCATACCAGGCGTCGGCGCCTTCCTTCTCGAAGGCTTCACCGATGCGCGCATTGACGGCCTCGTCCTGGAGAATCTCGGCGGAGCCGTCACCCTTCTCGCGCACGAAAACGGCGATCGGCACGCCCCAGGCGCGCTGGCGCGAGATCACCCAGTCCGGGCGCGCCTCGATCATGCCGTTGATGCGGTTTTCGCCCGACGGCGGCACCCATTGCGTCACTGAGATCGCGTGCAGCGCGCGGGCGCGCAGCGTGTCGCCGGCCTTGGTCTTGCCAGCCGTCGCGATATCCTTGTCCATCGCGATGAACCATTGCGGCGTGTTGCGGAAGATCACCGGCTTCTTGGAGCGCCAGGAATGCGGATATTGGTGCTTGAGCCGGCCGCGGGCGAGCAGCATGCCTTTCTCGACGAGCGCCTTGATCACGGCCTCGTTGGCATCGCCCTTCTCGCCCTTGTCGGTGATGACGCGCTTGCCGGCAAAGCCCGGCGCATGATCGGTGTAGGCGCCGTTCTCGTCGACGGTATAGGGGATGGCGGTGTTGATGCCGCGCGCGTCGAGATCGCGCGCCTCTGCCATCCAGACATCGAAGTCCTCGCGGCCGTGGCCGGGCGCCGTGTGCACGAAGCCGGTGCCGGTGTCGTCGGTGACATGGTCGCCAGGCAGCAGCGGCACGATGAAGTCGTAGCCACCGCCGATGCCCTTGAGCGGATGGGCACACTCGATCGCGTCCATGGTGTCGCCGGGGACGTCGCGGACCTTCTCATAAGCCGTCACGCGCGCCTGCTTGAAGACGTCTTGGGCGAGCGCATCGGCGAGGATGAGGAGGTCGCCATTTCTGGCCCAATTGTCGGCGGGGGCGTCCGTCACCTTGTAGAGGCCATAGGCGATCTTCGGCGAGAACGAGATGGCGCGGTTGCCCGGCAGCGTCCAGGGCGTGGTGGTCCAGATCACGACGCTCGCCGAGGCGAGGGCACCGTGCGCGGGCGAGGTCACCGGGAATTTCACCCAGACCGTATCGGACGTGTGGTCCTCGTACTCGACCTCGGCTTCGGCCAGCGCGGTCTTCTCGACCACGCTCCACATCACCGGCTTGGAGCCGCGATAGAGCGTGCCGTTGGCGGCAAACTTCATCAGCTCGCGCGCGATCTGGGCTTCGGCCGGATAGCTCATAGTGGCGTAGGGATGGTCCCAATCGCCGATCACGCCGAGGCGCTTGAACTCCTCGCGCTGCACGCCGAGCCAGTGCGTGGCATAGGCGCGGCACTCCTTGCGGAAATCGATCATTGCGGCGCTGTCGCGGAAGTCGGGCTTCTGCTTGCCCTTCTTGCGATAATGCTCCTCCTCGACCTTCCACTCGATCGGCAGGCCGTGGCAGTCCCAGCCCGGCACGTAGTTGGAATCGAAGCCGAGCATCTGCTGGCTCTTGGTGACGAGGTCCTTCAGGATCTTGTTCAGCGCCGTGCCGATATGGATGTTGCCGTTGGCGTAGGGCGGGCCGTCATGCAGCACGAACTTGGCGCGCCCCTTCGCATTCTGGCGCAGCTTCTCGTAGAGGCCGATCTCGTACCAGCGCTTGAGGATCTCCGGCTCGCGCTGCGGCAGGCCGGCGCGCATCGGGAATTCGGTCTGCGGCAGGAACAGGGTCTTCGAATAGTCCTTGGCTTCAGACTTTTGGGACTTTTGCGGCTTTTCGGACATGAGGCTGACTGGCTCGGAAGGGCGCGGGAACGGATGGCGATGCGGAATCGCGGGTGAAACGACGAAATCCCGGTCTTGCGCCGAGCCCTCAGGCTCAGGCGGAAGCCGGGCCGCTAATCCCTATGATGCGCCGCGCAAACATGGGCTCTCCATAGCAGGGGGGCGGAGGAAGCGCAAAGGTCCGGGTGGCCCGGTTTCGCCTCTCAATCGATCACGCCCAGCCGCGGAAACGCGTCCGGGGCGGCGGCGAGCAAGGCGCGGGCGCGTGCGGAATCGTCGTCCATCTGGCGGATCAGGGCCTCGATGCCCTCGAACTTCACCTCCTCGCGGATGAAGCCGATGAAGGCGCAGTCGAGCGCCTGCCCGTAGAGGTCGCCCTTGAAGTCGAACAGGAAGATTTCGAGGAGCGGGGCGCCATTGTCGAAGGTCGGGCGGCGGCCGAAGCTGGCCACGCCATCCAGACGCACCTGAGCCTTTCCCTGGCCGCGCCCGACCCGGACCGCGTAGATGCCGTGCTTGAGGCCGCAATTGGCGTCCAGGCGGATGTTGGCGGTGGGATAGCCGAGGTCGCGGCCGCGCTTTTCGCCGTGGATGACCTCGCCGGTGATGAACCAGGGCGCGCCCAGCATGGTCGTGGCCTCGTCGAGCTGGCCCTCGGCGAGGGCGATCCGGATCGCGCTGGAGGAGACCGGCCGCTCGTCGATATCGACATGCGGCTGGACGTCGACCTCGATGCCGAGCCGGGGCGCCTCGTTGACCAGGAGGCCGGGCGAGCCGACCCGTCCCTTGCCGAAATGGAAGTCGTAGCCGACCGCGATGCCGCTGACGCCGAGACGCCCGATCAGGTCATGGTGAATGAAATCTTGCGCGCTGGTTCCGGCACGGGCCTTGTCGAAGGTCATGACCACGGCGCCGGCAAGTCCGGTACCGGCCAGAAGCCGCAGCTTGGCCCGCTCGTCCGTCAGGCGGAATTGCGGGGTGTTGGGGCTGAAGAACCGTCGCGGATGCGGCTCGAAGGTCAAGGCCAGCGCAGGCCGGCCATGCGCCCTGCCCATCTCCAGGGCAGCCGCGATGACGGCGCGATGGCCGAGATGCACGCCGTCGAAATTGCCCATGGCAACGACGGCGCCCCTCGGAATCGCGGAATCCGGCGTTGTATCGCGGATGACGGTAAAAGGCGGAGCCATCAGGGGAATTCTCGAACCGGGCAGGACCGGCCCGGACCGTGGCGCGACCGGCCCTGCGAAGTCAAGCGGCGGGGCGGGCAGACATTGAACACGATTTCAAGCCTTCGGAGCTGACCGCAGTTAACGCGCTGTTTAAGGCCTTGGTGCTAGTCCTTGAGGCGTGGAACTGCCGGGCGCCGGCCTGGCAGGTCCGATCGTAATATTCCTGGGTTTGCGTTGGGGGAGTCGAGATGGCGGTTGATTTGTCGATGCCGGTTCTGGTGGTGGATGACTACAGCACCATGATCCGTATCATCCGGAATCTGCTGAAGCAGCTTGGCTTCGAGAACATCGATGATGCCAGCGACGGTTCGGCAGCGCTGAACAAGATGCGCGGCAAGAAGTACGGGCTCGTGATCTCCGACTGGAACATGGAGCCGATGACGGGCTACGACCTCCTGCGCGAAGTCCGCGCGGATCCGAACCTCGCCACCACGCCCTTCATCATGATCACCGCGGAATCGAAGACCGAGAACGTGATCGCGGCCAAGAAGGCCGGCGTGAACAATTACATCGTCAAGCCGTTCAATGCGGCGACGCTGAAGACCAAGATCGAGGCGGTCTTCCCGGACATGGCGAGCGCGTAAGGGCGCTCTTCGCCGGACAACAATTTTCCGTTTGGAACGTCATGCCCGGGCTTGTCCCGGGCATCCACGTTCTTGGATGCAAAAAAAGGAAGACGTGGATGGCCGGGTCATAGGCGAGCGCAAGCGACGCCGTCCTTCGGACGGCTATGCCCGGCCATGACGGCGTCTGAGGCTTGCCTCTAAGCCCATTGCAGCTGCGCGCGCTCCGCCGTCACCACTTCAATTCGCGCATCAGCGCCTTCGGCGGGTGGCCGAACAGCTCCATGACCGAATTCGGGTCGAGCTGGTCGAGGCCCTCGAACTCCTCGGCATGGATGCCGCGGGTGACGAACAGGCAGTCGATGCCGAATTCGCGGGCGCCGGTTAAGTCGGTGCGGACGGAATCGCCGATCGCCAGCACCTTTTTCCGGTCGATCTGGTAGCCTTGGCGTTCGCCGGCGAGCGCCATGGCGCGTTCGTAGATCGGCCGGTGCGGCTTGCCGTAGAAGATCACCTCGCCGCCGAGCTCGCGGTAGAGCTCGGCGATGGCGCCGGCGCAGTAGATCAACCGGTCGCCGCGTTCCACCACGATGTCGGGGTTGGCGCAGACCAGCGTCAGCTTGCGCTCGCGCGCCTGCAGCATCATGCCGCGATAGTCTTCCGCCGTCTCGGTCTCGTCGTCGTAGAGGCCGGTGCAGACGATGTAATCGGCTTGCTCCAGCGGCGCGGTCACCGCATCGAGGCCGCGATAGATCGAGTTGTCGCGCTCGGGGCCGAGCCAGAACATCTTGCGGCCGGGATGCTCGGCGACGTAGAGCCGGGTCAGGTCGCCCGAAGATACGATGGCGTCATAGGTCTCATCGGGGACGCCGAGCTTGCGCAATTGCCGCTGCACGGAATCGGCCGGGCGCGGTGCGTTGGTGATCAGGATTACCGTACCGCCCCGGCTGCGATAGGTGTGCAGCGCCTCGCACGCCTCGGGGAAGGATTCCAGCCCGTTATGGACCACGCCCCAGATATCGCTGAGCACGACCTCCACACCGCCCACGAGCTCGCGCAGGCCTCCGGCAAAATGCAGCGCGGTCATGACGAGCGCGGCCGATCAGATGCGGCGCGCGAGGGCTGCGTTGCCGGTGATGCGCTGGGGCGGAGGCGCCGAAGAGGTCGCGCCTGAGCTGGGTGTGGCGGAGCCATTGGATCCCTGAATGTCCTGCGCCTGGTTCGGCGAGGCCCCGCCGGTAGCAGATGCCCCCTCCGGCCGCAATGGCCGGGGCGGCGCGAACAGGAAGCCCTGTCCAAACCGCACGTCATAGTCGAGCAGGTCGACCACGGCGCGCTCGCCTTCGATCCGTTCGGCGATCAGGTCGATGCCGAAGCGGCCGAGCAGGTCGGAGAGGTCGGACGGGTGGATGTCGGAGGCGGAGGCCTGCTTGGGATCGAGCAGCAGCGCGGCCGGCACCTTGATGAAGCGAACCCCGCGATCGGCCAGCTCCCGCGGCTCGATGCGCAAATCCGTGACATGGTCGATCGAGAAACGGAAACCGCGCTGGGCGAGCGCCGCAAGGTTCTCGGTCTCGACGGGACCGAGATTGCGGAAGGTCGACTGCTTGAACTCCAGCACCAGCGAGGGCGCCAGCGCGCGATTGGCTTCCAGGAAATCGAGGCATTGCGCGAAGGTAGTGGAATTGCCCAGCGTGGAAGCCGCGACGTTGCAAAACACGCCGACGTCCTTGTTGCGCACCATCAGACGCCGCAGCACCTGCACGCAGCGCAGCATCACCATGTTGTCGATGCGCCCGATCAGGCCCGAGGCTTCCGCGATGCTGATGAACTCCTCGGCGGCGATGAGCTGGTCGCGCTCGTCGCGCAGGCGCGTCACCGCCTCGTAGAACCGCACCTTGCGCTGCGGCAGCGTCACCATCGGCTGCAGGAAGATATCGATGCGGTTCTCGTCGACTGCATTGCGCAGCGTCGCCAGCAATTGGGTCTGGTTGCGCCCATTGGCGGTCTGAACCGGGGGGATGGCCTGGGCCTGCACCGTCGGCGGCGCCGGCCGTGGCGGGGGCTGCGGAAGGGGAGGAGGAGCGAGCGGCTTCTCCTCGAAGGGGGCAGCCAGATCGATCGGCGTTTCCGGCTCGGGCCTTGTGATCGGGGCGGGTGCCGCCGCTGGCGCGTGGCCGGCGAGCAGATCCTCATGGGCCGCGACGGTGGTGGCGAGCTGCCTGACCAATCCGCCGAGTTCATTGATCTCGCCGATGACCGACTGGATGCGGTCGGAATTGGTCGAATTGGACGCGGCGATGCGGCTCTCGACCGCAGCCAGCCGGCGGCCGAACTCGGCCACCTGGCGGGCGAGGTCGGCAGTGCCGCGCGAGAGGTCGGCGATCTGGCCGCCGACGTCGCTGCGGTCGCGCAGCCGCATCGACACCGCGTTGTAGAGGATCAGGAAGGTCAGCGCGGTCAGCGCCACGATCGCCGATTCCGTTCCGCTGATGCCGGTGACCGAATAGAGCACGAGCCCGAGCGAGGCCGCGACCAGGACCATGCAGATGGCGATGAAGATCGTCGAAATGCGAATCATGCCGCGCGTTATGCCTTTAAGAGCTGACTGCCTCACCCGGGGAAAACACGGGTCGCGCTCGACCTCGTCACGCCTCATGCTCCCCCAAGCATCGATGAGCCTAACATCATTGTTGATTCGAGGGGATAGTGACTGTGTCGGCGCCTATTCAGGCCCGCGCGCCCAAAGCCTTTCGTTACCCGTCTGCCGGCTCAGGTGCGGAAATCAAGACGCTCTCAGCGGAAAATCATGCCGCCCTCAAGGCCAGCGCGCCGCATGCGCTCTATCGTCCCGGCGTTTTCAACCGCAGGAGATTGCCATGTCGACATCCGCCGCGCTCAAGCAAGCCGCCCCCCAGCCCGATCTTGCCGCCGTCAAGCAGCGCCAGCACGGCGCCTGGTCGTCCGGCGATTATGCCGTGGTCGGCACCACCTTGCAGATCGTCGGGGAACAGCTCTGCGAGGCCATTGACTTGCGCGCCGGCAGCAAGGTGCTGGACGTCGCGGCGGGCAACGGCAATGCAACGCTGGCGGCGGCGCGGCGCTGGTGTGACGTCACATCCACCGACTACGTACCGGCGCTGCTCAAACGCGGGCGCGAGCGCGCCATGGCCGAACACCTCACTGTTGAGTTCCGCGAGGCGGATGCCGAGGCGCTGCCGTTTGCGGATGCCGCCTTCGACGTCGTGCTCTCGACTTTCGGCGTGATGTTCACACCGGATCAGGACAAGGCCGCTTCCGAGCTCGCGCGGGTCTGCAGATCCGGCGGCAAGATCGGCCTTGCCAACTGGACGCCGCAAGGTTTTATCGGCCAGCTGTTCAAGACCATCGGCAAGCATTTGCCGCCGCCGGCCGGGGTGAAATCGCCCGCCATGTGGGGGACACCGGCACGGCTCGAGGAGATGTTCGGCGGCGTGGCCGCGGAGATCGCCGCCGAGCCGCGCATGTTCGTGTTCCGCTATCGGTCGCCGGACCACTGGCTCGACATCTTCAAGACTTTCTACGGCCCCACGCTGAAGGCGTTTGCCGCGCTCGACGCGAACGGGCAAGCCGCGCTGACGCGCGATCTCCTGGCGCTGCTCGAAGAGTTCAACCACGCCGATGACGGCACGATCGTGGTGCACAGCGAATATCTGGAAGCCGTGATCACCAAGCGCTGATCGCGCCCGGGATGCGGTCGGGCCAGCTTCGGCCCGACCGCCACCGATCAAAATGGCGCGGTGGCGCCGACCGTGTCGGCGGAGACGGCGTCCCGGGTGCCGAGCGGCTTCGCCCGCCCGGTGGTGGTATCGCGCAGCGTCTGCCGCTCGATCTCCGAATTCAGCTCGGCGCCGAACATGATGACGATCGCCGACATCCACATCCACGTCATCAGGCCGATCGCCGCGCCCAGCGAGCCGTAGGTCGCGTTGTAATTGGCGAATTCCGAGAGATACCAGGACAGCAGGGCAGAGCCCGCGATCCAGAGAATCGCGGCAATCACGGCGCCGAGGCTCAGCCATTGCCAGCGCGGCGCATCGCGGCTCGGCGCGAAGCGATAGAGGATGGCGAGTGCGACCAGCAGGATGATGAACAGCAGCGGCCATCGTGCCAGCGCCACGATCAGCTTGCTTTCGGGCGCCATGCCGAGATGATTGAGCGCAAGCGGGAAGGCGACGACGGCTCCCACCATCAACAGCAGCGCCACGATGCCGCCAACGGTGAAGGCCAGCGAGACCATGTTCAGCCGGATGAAGCTGCGCTTCTCGCGCTCCTCATAGGCGACGTTGAGGGCGTCGAAGATCGCCTTGACGCCGGCATTGGCGCTCCAGATCGCAAGCAGCAGGCCGACCAGGAAGGTGACGCCGAGCGTCGCATTGCCGTTCGACACCACGCGCGCGACCTGCTCCTCGACGATCTGGAACGAGCCCTCGGGCAGCATGGTCGCAAGCGTGTGCAGATTGGCGCTGATCGTGGCGGGATCGGCGAACAGGGCATAGGAGGAGACGAGCGCGGTGACTGCGGGGAAGAGTGCGAGCAGCCCGAAGAAGACGACGCCGCCCGCGGTCGCGAGCAGGCGATCCTCGTCGATGCGCTGATAGGTCCGCCAGAAAATGTCCTTCCAGCCCGCCCAGGGGATCTCGAACGGGCTTTTCGCCCGGCGGCCGCGGCCCGGCTGCATCGCCGCACCGGCCGGGTGAGTTTCCGGGGAATTCGCTTCGCCCTTGCGGTGGTCTTGCGGAGGCCCCGGCCTCGCCAGGCCGGAATCCTGAAAGTAGCGCTCCGCCGTCAGCACGAACACGGCCGTTGCCGCCACCAGCAACCAGGAGTCGATCTGATCGGAGCGCCGCGCCAGCATCACGCCTCCAGACTGTGCCTGTTGCGTCGCCGCCGGGCGGCAGTCAGCCCGACCAGGCCGACCGCCGCGAGCATCAGGCCCAGCTGCACGGGACGGTTGGCGCGGGCCGGCCAGGTCTTGATGCTGCCGCGCTCGCCCGGTGCGAGCGGCGCGAGGGGAATCGTCGTTGCGACCTCCTTCACCGCCTCCTTGACCGTTCCACGCGGGATCCGGGGCGTGGCGACCGCCACGCGCAGACGGCTCGCGAGCGGCACGACCGGCTTGGCCTTGCGTTTCATTTGGGCCATAGCCACCCCGGCACAGACCGCAGCCAGCACCAGCAGCACTGCGGCGACGGCGCCAAATCCCCAGAACTGCCCGTAGGTGATCCCGACCCAGCGGTACAAGGCGATCAGGCCAACGAAAAATGCCGCGACAACGAACAGGCCGGCGACCGCGAACAGCCCGCCGGCCACGGCGTAGGATGTCACCTTGCCGGTTGCCTGGCTGGTCTGGTCGCGCAGATAGGATTGAGCAGCGCGTTTGACGTGATTGAGCTTGAGCGCCATCCCGGCGCGCAGCAATTCGCCCGATGGCGCGAGCATGCGGACATCCTCCAAGGACTAGAAAATTCGTCGGGGGATGAACGTGGCGATATTTGACTTGTTCCGACGGAGCGTGATCGGCCGCGATGAATCAGCCGAGATCGGCGGCTGCGATCCAGAACACCTCGCCCTCGGAATCTTCGGTGTCCAGCCAGAGCAGCGGCAGTTCCGGGAAAGCCGCGTCGACCAGCTCGCGGCCGCGGCCAATCTCGCAAATCAGCCCGCCATCCGCCGTCAGGTGGTCGGGCGCATCGCGCAGGATCCGGCGCACCACGTCGAGACCGTCGGCGCCACCATCGAAGGCGAGCTTCGGCTCGGCGCGGCATTCCGGCGGCAACGCCGCCATGCCCTCAGCGTCGACGTAGGGCGGGTTGGTGATGATCAGGTCGTATCTGTTGTCGCCGAGCGGGGCGAAAAGGTCGCCGCGATACAGGCTGATGCGGTCCTCGAGCTCGTATTCGCCGACATTGCGTGCCGCGACCTCGAGTGCGCCCTTGGAGATGTCGACGGCGTCGATATTGGCGTTCGGGAAATGATGCGCGGCGAGGATCGCAAGGCATCCCGAGCCCGTGCAGAGATCGAGCACGCGCTCGACCGCCGTCGGGTCGTCAATCAGCGATCCGGCCTCGCCGTCGGCGCCGAAATGCGACTCCAGGAGCTCGCCGATGAAGGAGCGCGGAACGATGACGCGCTCGTCGACATAGAACGAGAGGCCGCGCATGTAGATCTTGTTGACGAGATAGGCGGCCGGTTTGCGCGTCGTGACGCGCTGATGGATGAGATCGAGGAGGGTCTTGCCTTCCGCGGCGCTGACGCGCGCGTTGGCGAAGATCTCGAACTGGTCGGGATTGAGATGCAGCGCCTCGCAGACCAGGAACGCGGCTTCAGAGACGGGGTCGGTCGTGCCGTGGGCAAAGGCGAGCTTCGCCTCGACGAAGCGGCTCACCGCGTAGCGGACGAAGTCGAGCAGCGTGAGAAGCTCGCCGGGTCCCACCTTCGCGAGGTCAGGCGCGGCGCGGCCGCGCGCGGTCTTTTTCGTTGGCTTAGCCATCAGGATTTGGTCCAGCGTGCGGCGGCTTCGTCGTCACGGGCATGGGCCTCGACCCAGTCGGTGCCGGTAGCGCTCTCTTCCTTCTTCCAGAACGGCGCGCTGGTCTTGAGATAGTCCATCAGGAACTCGGCGGCCTCGAACGACGCCTGTCGGTGCTGCGAGGCGGCCACCACCAGCACGATGTTCTGGCCCGGCATCAAGCGGCCGACGCGGTGGATCACCGTGATGCCGTTGAGCGGCCAGCGCGAGACGGCCTCGTCGGCGTGGCGCCTGATCTCTTCCTCCGCCATGCCGGGGTAATGTTCGAGCGTCAGCGCAGCGACCTTGGCGCTGTCCTCGTCGGCGCGGCAGATGCCGGAAAATGTCACCACAGCGCCGATATCGGTCCGGCTGCTCGTCAGGACCGAGATCTCGCGCGCGATGTCGAAATCGTCTTCCTGGATACGGATGGTGACGGGGCAGGTCATGAGGCTAGCCGCCGGTCATGGGCGGGAAGAACGCGATCTCGCGGGCGCCTGCGATGGCGGTGTCCTGCTTGACGTGAGCGCGGTCGATCGCGGCGCGGATCACCTTCGGCTTCTCGAACGCGTGCGCATAGGCTTCGCTCTGGCCGGAGAGCCAGGCGATCAGCTCCTCGACGGTGCGCACGCTCGCGGGAGGCTCGATCGTCTCTTCGGCCTTGCCGACGCGCTCGCGTACCCAGGCGAAATACTTCACCTTCATCCCTCGTCCTCCTTGATGAGGTGATGGATGCCGGCGCGGAAATAGTCGTAGCCGGTGTACATGGTGAGGATCGCCGAAGCCCACAGCAGTGCGAGCCCAATCATCGAGACCACCGGCACCACCTGATCGCCGGCTGGGCCGGCGATCAGGAAGCCGATCGCAACCAGCTGGACCGTGGTTTTCCACTTCGCAAGCTTGGTCACGGGCACGCTGACGCGGAGCGCAGCCAGATATTCGCGGAGGCCCGAGACCAGGATCTCGCGGCACAGGATCACGATGGCGGCCCATAGCGACCAGCCGTGAATGATGCCGTCCGCGGCCAGCATTAATAGGCACGATGCGACCAGCAGCTTGTCGGCGATCGGATCGAGCATGCGGCCGAAAGCCGATTGCTGATTCCAGATCCGCGCGTAATAGCCATCGAGGTAATCCGTCACCCCCGCGGCGATGAAAAGGGCGACCGCGAGCCAGCGCAGCCAGAGCGGCTGATCCAGAATCGACTGCGCATAGATGCATCCGACCACGACCGGGATCGCGGCGATCCGGCCATAGGTCAGGATGTTGGGGAGGGACATCGCGCGGCTGGTCGTCCCTCGTGTGGTGGCGATGTTCATCCGTCCTACCAATACCGCTGCTGCCTGAACGTCAACCGTCCCGCGCCCCAAATGAGGTGCGGACACGACGATCATATGACTGCGGTCCCCCTTTAGTTCATCCCGGTTGGGGATGGAAATATTCGAAAATCCTGCGCGCGCTCTCGGCGCTCACCCCCGGAACCTTGCCGAGATCGGCGATCGAGGCCCGTTCGATCTCCTTCAGGGTTCCGAAATGGTGCAGCAAGGCACGTTTGCGTGACGGGCCGATGCCCGGAATCTCCTGCAAACCAGCCTCGCGGATGTCCTTCTTGCGCAGCTTGCGGTGCGAGCCGATGACGAAGCGGTGGGCTTCGTCGCGCAGGCGCTGGATGAAATAGAGCACGGGATCACGCGGCTCCAGCTTGATCGCCTCGCGCTCCGGCATGAACAGGGTCTCGCGGCCGGCATCCCGGTCCGGTCCCTTGGCGACCGACATCAGCGACACCTGGGTCAGGCCGAGATTGGCGAAGATCTCGCGCACGGCATTGAGCTGGCCGCGGCCGCCGTCGATGATCACGAGGTCGGGCCATTGCGGGAAATCGTCGTCCTTGGCCTTGCTGGCGGCGTCCTCGGGCGGATTGATCAGGCGCTTGAAGCGGCGCTCCAGCACTTCGCGCATCATGGCGAAGTCGTCGCCGGGCGTGATCCCTTCCGACTTGATGTTGAACTTGCGGTACTGGTTCTTCACGAAGCCATCTGGGCCCGCGACGATCATGGCGCCGACCGCGTTGGTGCCCTGGATGTGACTGTTGTCGTAGACCTCGATGCGCTTGGGCACGTGCGGCAGGCTCAGCGTCGCGGCCATGGCCTCGAGCAGCCGGCTTTGCGTCGCGGTGTCCGCGAGCTTGCGGCCGAGCGCCTCGCGCGCATTGGTCAGCGCGTGGGCGACCAGCTCCTTCTTCTCGCCGCGTTTGGGCGCGGTGACCTCGACCTTGTGGCCAGCCTTGATCGATAGCGCGTTGGCGAGCAGCTCGCTCTCCTCGATCTCGTGCGAGAGCAGGATGTTCCTCGGCGGCGGCTTGTCGTCGTAGAACTGCGCCAGGAAGGACCCCAGCACCTCCTCCGGCGTAAAGCTCTTCTCCGCGCGCGGAAAATAGGCGCGGTTGCCCCAGTTCTGTCCGGTGCGAAAGAAGAACACCTCGACGCAGGAGAAGCCACCCTCCTGGTGGATGGCGAACACGTCGGCTTCCTCCACCGTGCGCGGATTGATGCCCTGCTGCGACTGGATCGCCGACAGCGCGGCGAGGCGGTCGCGGTACAGTGCGGCGCGCTCGAATTCCAGCTCGTTCGAGGCCTTCTCCATCTCGCCGGCGAGTTCCTGCTTCACCGCATGGCTCTTGCCGGAGAGGAAGTCGCTGGCCTCGCGCACCAGCGTCGAATAGCCGCCGAAATCGATCTCCCGGGTGCAGGGTCCGGCGCAGCGGCGGATCTGGTGGAGCAGGCAGGGCCGGGTGCGGCTCTCGAAGAAGGAATCGGTGCAGGAGCGGATCAAAAACGCGCGCTGCAGCGCCGTGATGGTGCGGTTGACCGCGCCGGCGGAGGCGAAGGGGCCGAAATAGCGGCCGGGCCGGGTCTGCGCCCCGCGATGTTTGAGGATCTGCGGCGCCCAATGGTCGCCGGTGATCAGGATGTAGGGGAACGACTTGTCGTCGCGAAGCTGCACATTGAAGCGGGGCCGCAGCTGCTTGATGAGGTTGGCTTCCAGCAGCAGCGCCTCGGTCTCGGTGGTGGTCGAGACGATCTCCACCGTGACGGTGGCCGCGATCATGCGCAGGATGCGGGCCGGCAGCGGCGCGCTCTGGCGCGCATAACTGGCCAGGCGCTTTTTGACGTTCTTGGCCTTGCCAACATAGAGCACGTCGGCGTTCGCATTGAGCATGCGGTAGACGCCGGGGGAGGTCGGTGCGAGGCGGACCGCGCGCTCGATCGCCTCGTGACCGGTCGCGAGCGGGCCTTCGCCGACGGCGCCGCTCTCTTCCAGGATGTCCGGCAGCAGGGCATCGTCCTCGTCGTCGCCCCCTGCCGCCGCGGGATCGACGTCCGGCCCGGCCAGCCGCTCGGGCGGCGTGTCGATCGCTTGAGCCGGCGGCGCCTTGCGCGCGCGGTCGTCCGGATTGTCGGGGGAATCGTGAACCATGGGACGAATTTAGGCGCTGGGGGGACTGATTTGAAGTTCCGGCCATGCGGCACGCACAGCGGATGGCGCCCAGTTTCCGGTAACGCTTCCTTAAGTCTGTTAAGCGGGCGGTAACCCGGCTTAACAGCCCTTTAACTTAAAACTCTCGATAAATCCTACGCGAAAAGTTCTTGGTTCCGTAACCATGCGGTTTTGCTCGTGCGGCGGCGCGGGCATCGCTCGGGTTGCGACAGTGGCGTTGGAGTGAGTGATGAAGAGGCTCGTTGTGGGCGCGGCCGCGTTGGTTGCAGCCGGCTGGACAGCTTCGGCAGAGGCCGCCGATCTCCAATACGGGCAGCGTGCGCCCTATACCGTCAATCAGCCGCTCAATGCCTATAGCTGGGCGGGTCCCTATCTCGGCGGCAATATCGGCTACGAATGGGGCTCGGTCGACAACAACCCCACCAAGCCGTCCGGCTTCGTCGCCGGTGTGCAGGCCGGCTACAATTTCCAGAACGGCCCGTGGGTGTTCGGCGTCGAGGGCGACATCCAGGCCGCCGGCGCCGACGACACGTTCGCGCCGTGGAAGTTCTCCAATCCGTGGTTCGGCACCCTGCGCGGCCGCGCCGGCTATGCGTTCAACAACGTGCTGTTCTACGGCACTGCCGGTCTCGCCTTCGGCGAGCTGCGGGCGCAGACCTTCGGCTGGTCTGAGTCGCACACCACCGCCGGCTGGACCATCGGCGCCGGTGCGGAAGTCGGCCTCGCGCCGAACTGGAGCGCCAAGCTCGAATATCTCTACATCGATCTCTCGACCAGCCAGTTCGCAATCACGGGCGTGTCAAACGGCTATAGCGCCAACGTTGTCCGCGCAGGCGTGAACTATCGCTTCTGACATCCAAAGAAGAAAATACCGGACCAGCCTCCCGGCCGCTCGCGGCCGGGATTTTTTTCGCCAGGCTTGCTAGGAGAGGATCACCAGATTGACCGCCTTCGGTCCCTTCCCCTTCTTGTCCGGTTCGACTTCGAAAGTAATACGCTGTCCTTCGGCAAGGTCCTTCAGTCCCGCCCGCTCCACAGCAGTGATGTGAACGAAGACATCGCGACCGCCGTCGTCAGGCTTGATGAAGCCGTAGCCGCGCTCGCCGTTGAAGAACTTGACCGTTCCCGTCATGGCCATCGGGAAACTCCCCCTCATTGCTCCTCCGTCGCGACGCAGACTCACGTCGCGACATGACCGGGCCTTACGGAGCCCGGGAGCTGGCCATCCTTGGACGGACCTGATCGGTCCGGCGGGATCTTTCTTAGGGCCTTCACTCCGCCGCAACCATTCGCGGAAGCGGAACGTAAAGCCAGTCACGGAAATAGCATAATACGGTTCTTTGCAGATTGACTACCGGTCCTGCATATTTTTCCCAAGAATGCCGGAGTGTTACGGCTTGGCGTTACGGCTTGGCGTCAATGCTTGGCGTCAAGGCTTGGGCACCTCCAGCCGGAATCTGGCAGCACCGCCCTGGCCGAGCGGTATTTCCAGCTCCGGCAGAATGGTCTTGAGCTCGCCGTGCAGCGTGTAGGGCGGGTTGACGATCAAGAGACCGGTGGAGGTGAGGGCGGCGCTGTCGGCTTGCGGCGCGACGCTGAATTCGAGGCGCAGGCATTTTCCGGGCGGCTTTGCTGCAGCTGCGAGCCGCGCCACGGTTTGTGCCAGCGTGTCGGTGGCGCGCCGGTTCTTGGCGGGATACCAGATTACGTAGATACCGGTCGGCCATTTCGCGAACGCTGCCGAGAAGGCTTCGCCGAGCCGCTCGAACTCGTCCTTGGCCTCGAAGGGCGGATCGATCAGCACGAGGCCACGCCGCTCCTTCGGCGGCACGAAGGCCGGCAGCGCCACCCAGCCGTCGAGATCGACCACGCGGGCCTGCTCGTCGCGGCGCAGCGCGTCGATCAGCGCTTTCCGGGCCTTCGGCTCGAGCTCGCAGGCGACGAGCCGGTCCTGCGGCCTGAGCAGGCCGCGTGCGATCAACGGCGAGCCCGGATAGGCCTTGAGCTCCCCCTTTGGGTTGAAGGCGCGGACGATGTCGAGATAAGGCTTCGTCAGCGCTGCGCTCTCGTTCGACAGGCGTGCCTGCAGCAGCCGCGCGATGCCGGTCAGCCATTCGCCGCCGCGGCGCGCCTCTTCGCTGTCGAGATCGTAGAGGCCGGCGCCGGCATGGGTGTCGATGACGCGGAACGCTGCCGGCTTGTCCTGCAGATAAGTAAGGATGCGCGCCAGCACGATGTGCTTGATGACATCGGCGAAGCTGCCGGCGTGGAAGGCGTGGCGGTAGTTCATGGCAAGAGCACTACGCCACGCGATGGCTTGAGCAAAGAGGCACGATCACGTGTCCCGGACGCGGTGCAGCGTGTAACGCTGCGCCGCTGAGCCGGGACCCAGCTCTTCGCGAAAGGCCCCGGATCAGCAGCACACCACGCCGCTGTTCGCGGCGCATTGCGCTGCATCCGGGGCACGAGAGCGTGCCTACCCGCCCCTGATCGGCGGCATCGTCACCTGGTCGCGGCGGCAGGCGCGGCGCTCGATCTCATCGCAGGCGCGGAATTGCAGGTCCTTGCTGAGGCAGATGCGGACCTCTGACAGCCGTGTCCGGTTGCAGGTGACCGAGACGGCGGCACTGCCGAGACCCGGATTGGCCTTGATGAAGGCCTCCTCGACCTCCGCCGGCGCGACGGTCTTGGCCTGCGCCAGATCGAGATATTCGGGCGGGATCTTGATCGCAGCGCGCGCCTTGCGGATCATCTCGAAATAGCCGCGGCCCTCGAGCCCGGAGCAGGTGCCGTGCTTGTCCCATTCGTTGAAGATCAGGCCCGGCGCTGGCATCAGGTCGAGCATCGAGGAAACGATATTGCGGTTCAGCCGCGGCGCCGGCCGCTGGCAATATTCGGGGAAGCCGTTTTCATATTGCGGCCACAGCCCATGCACCACGAAGGCGTAGGGCCGTCCGCTGCATTGCATCTGGGACCGTCCGCCGCGTTCGGCGGCCTCCTCGCAGAACGAGGGCGACCACGATAGCGCCAGCACATAGAAGTCGAACTCGCCGGGTGCGTTCTGCCGCTTGTCCTGCGCCTTCGCACCGCCGGCGAGGCTGGCCAACCCCGCAGCAAGAGTGAGCGAGATCATCAAACGGGACAACGAACGCAATCTGAAGTGAAACATGGCGACGCCCCTCAACTAGACTGTGCACACACAGCCTAGCAGGCGATGGGAACATTTCAAGAACAAAATTGGGGCGGCAGTCATCGGCTGGCTGATCAGCCCGAATCCGCCGCTGTTGGGATCAGGGCTTGGCGGCGCGGCAGGCCGGATTGTAGGCCCAGTTGCGATCCACCCCGACGACGCACCATTCGACACCGTTGCCGTAGGAGGCAAAGCCGCCATCCTCGATGATCGAGAAATGCACCTTGCGCGCCTTGCCGTCATTGAGCATGGCCTCGCCGGTGCAATAGCGCCGCGGAATGTTGTCGGACTGCCAGGGCCGGAACGCGGTCTCGCGAACGGCGGAGAAACCGGTGATCTGCAACGAAGAATTCCAGAACGTGTATTCCTTTTCGGCGAACTCGTGCACGATCCTCGGCAGAGCCCAGTCGCAAGGGGCGACGGCACCGTCATAGCGCGGCCCGCTCAGCCAGAAATTCAGCTCCAGCGGGTTGGCGGCCCTGGCCTCGCCGAGCGACAGCGCTCCGAACATGAGGCCGAGCACGGCAGCAAAGCGGAGCGATTTCTGGGAGGGGGCGGGCATGGTCAATCCGGACAGCTAAGGTCTTGCGAAGGTCCGGACGGTGCCGCGAAGGTTGGGGGAGGTCAAGTGCAGCGCGGCAACACTTCGCAAGGACTTGACCAAGTGTCGCGGCCAACAGGGGTTCGGTTCTTTTCAGGTGCCTCCCGGCACCGTAAACTGGCGCCAGCCAATTGGAGTGACGGGAATGCGAATCATTGCGGCCGCGGGCCTTCTTGCCAGCCTGGTTGTCTCGGGCATGATGGCGAGCCAGTCGGCGCGCGCCGATTACGTGCCGCCGTTCAAGGGCAACGACACCGGCGGCATCATCGCCTATTCGATGGCGACCCGGGTCGATGCGCGCCAGGTCGCGGTCGATCACTGCGCCCGCTACGGCAAGGTCGCGAAATTCCTGGCCGTGCAGGGCTATGAGGGCGGCTACATCTCGTTCTCGTGCCGCTGGGTGCCCTATGGCGCCGCCGACCGGCCGATCCGCACGCTGTACTGAGCGCTGTCGCAAGGCCGTACTTCTCTCAGCCGGGAGCTTTCCTCATGACGCGCAAACTCGCTTTGCTCGGCTCGATGCTTTGCCTCGCATTGTCAGCGAGCAGCGCCGGCGCCGACGAACTGCCGCTGCGCAAGGCCGGTCTTTGGGAGATGAAGCTGGTCACATCAGGCTCGCCCGTGCCCGAGATGATCATGCAGCACTGCACCGACGAGACCGTCGACAAGGAGATGAGCAACAACGTCTCCCCGATGGCCAAGCAGGTCTGCGCCAAGCAGGAGATCAAGAAGACCGCGACCGGCTATGTCAGCGATTCCGAGTGCAGCGTCGCCGGCGTCAGCACGACCTCGCATGCCGAGATCACCGGAGACTTCAACTCGGCCTACACGGTGAAGACCACTTCGCACGCCAAAGGTGGCGTTGCCGGTGCCGCCGGGCGCGACAGCACCACGACGCTGCAGGCCAAGTGGCTCGGGGCCTGCAAGCCGGATCAGAAGCCCGGTGACATCGTCATGCCCGGCGGCTTCAAGATGAACACGCGCGACATGGACAAGCTGAAGGCGCTGCTGCCGAAGTAGGTGTGCTCGCCGCGCGGCCGGTGCGCTCCCTCGCCCCGTTCTTACGGGGAGAGGGTGGGGGTGAGGGGCTCTCTCACACGTGAGATGGATGAGAGACCTGTACCCCCTCACCCGGATCGCAAGAGCGATCCGACCTCTCCCCGCAAGCGGGAGAGGTGGAGTAAGCCACCTACACCGGTATCCGCACGCTCGCCCTCAATCCCCCCATCGGGCTGTCACCCAGCGTGATGTCGCCGCCGTGCGAGCGGGCGATGTCGCGGGCGATCGCGAGGCCAAGGCCGGTGCCGCCTTCATCCTGGTTGCGGGCGTTGTCCAGCCGCAGGAACGGCTTGAACACCTCTTCGCGCAGGTGGGCGGGAATGCCCGGGCCGTCGTCATCGACGGTGACGGTCAAATAACGGTGATCGCGCTGGCCGGTGATGGCGATGTTCTTGCCGTAGCGCGCTGCGTTGGTGACGAGGTTGGCGAGGCAGCGCTTGAACGAGGCCGGCTTCACCGTCACCACGGGCAGGCCGTTGAAGGCGACGGTCGCGGTATGGCCGTGGCGCTCGGCATCGCTGCGCAGCTCTTCGAGTGCCTGCGCCATGTCGGTCGGCTGCGACTGCTCGCCGGAATCGCCGCGCGCGAAGGCGAGGTAATCCTCCAGCATCATCGACATCTCGTCGACGTCCTTGCGCATGCCTTCGAGCTCGGGGCTGTCGCCGATCAGTGCCAGCTCGAGCTTGAAGCGGGTCAGGATGGTGCGCAGATCGTGACTGACGCCGGCGAGCATCGCGGTGCGCTGCTCCATCGTGCGCTCGATGCGCGACTTCATCTCCAGGAAGGCGACCGCCGCGCGCCGCACCTCGCGCGCGCCGCGCGGTCTGAAGTTCGGCGCCTCGCGGCCCTTGCCGAAGCTTTCTGCGGCGTCGGCAAGCCGCAGGATCGGCTTGATCTGGTTGCGCAGGAACAGCACCGCGACGATCAACAGGATCGAGGACGTGCCGACCATCCAGAACAGGAAGATCTCCGAGTTCGATGCATAGGCGGCGCTGCGCTGCGCGAACACGCGCATCACGGCGTCGTCGAGCTGGATGCGGATCTCGACCAGGTTGGAGCGGCCGACCGTGTCGATCCAGAACGAGCGGCCGATCTGGCGGCCGAGCTGCACCGACAGCGTCTGGTCGAGCAGCGAGAAGAACGGCTTTGGTCCCGGCGGCGGCATGTCGCCGGCAGGCAGGAAATCGACCACCAGGCCGAGCCGCTGCTGCGCGATGCGGCGGATCTCGTTGCGGTCCTTGTCCTGCGGATAGCCCTTGTAGACGTCGATCAGTGCGGCGATGTCCTGCACCACTGCGGCCGACAGGCGGCGCGTCACCGTGTTCCAGTGCCGCTCCATGAACACGAAGGCGACGACCGATTGCAGGATCACCATCGGCACGATCATGATGAGGAGCGCGCGGGCGTAGAGGCCGGTCGGCATCCAGCCCTTGAACGCGTTGCCCATCCAGCCGTTCGCGGCCGAGACGCGGCCGGCGGCGCTCTTCAGCAGCGTCAGGCCGGTATCGATCGTGCTCATCTGGCGCGCTTCACTGCGGTTCAGGGCGAGGCCACCAGGCGGTAGCCGATGCCGCGCACCGCCTGCAGGAACAGCGGATTGGCGGGATCGGTCTCGATCTTGCGCCGGAGGCGGTTGATCTGCACGTCGACGGCGCGCTCGTTGACGCTGCCATTGCCGGTCAGCGCGCTGCGCGGCACAGTCTCGCCCGGCGTCTCCGCGAGAATCCTCAGCATCTCGCGCTCGCGGTCGGTGAGGTGGATGACCTCCTCGCCCTGGCGCAATTCGCCGCGTTCGAGATGGTAGACATAGGGGCCGAAGGCGATCTTCTCGAGCGTCGTGGCCTGCGGCGGCGGCGCGGCGCGCTTGAGAATGTTGTTGATGCGCAGCGCCAGCTCGCGCGGCTCGAACGGTTTTGCGACGTAATCGTCGGCGCCGATCTGCAGGCCCTCGATGCGGGCTTCCGCCTCGTGGCGCGCCGTCAGCATCACGATCGGCACCGAGGACGAGGTGCGGATGAAGCGGGCGAGGTCGAAGCCGGTCTCGCCGGGCATCATGACGTCGAGGATCAGGAGATCGAAATGCAGGCCCATCAGCTTCGAGCGCGCATCGCCGGCGCTCGCCGCGGTGGTGACGCGGTAGCCTTCACTTGCAAGAAAGCGCGAGAGCAGGTCGCGGATGCGGCGGTCGTCATCGACCAGCAAGAGATGCGGGGCATCGTCGGCCGGTTGCACCGGCGGGCGCGCGAGCGTGGCTGCGAGCGGCACGGTCACTCCTTGGCGTCTTGTTTGACGGAAGCGAAGATCGTCTCCAGCACCTTGTCCGGATCGTCGCGGTCGATCATCGCGCGCAGGAAGCGCTTGACCGTCTCGGCATCCTGCGGACCCATCTCCGCGAGCGCCCTGGTGATCCGCGTGGTCTGCAGCCCGGCGAGCTTCTGCACCAGCGCCTCGCCCTTCGGCGTCGCGTAGAGCAGCCGCTGGCGACGGTCATTGTCGCCGGTCTTCTGCACGATATAGCCCTCGTCCAGGAGCTGCTTCAGCACCCGGCCGAGCGACTGTTTGGTGATGCGCAGGACGTCGAGCAGGTCGGCGACCTTGAGCCCGGGATAGCGGTAGACGAAATGCATGACCCGGTGATGGGCCCGGCCGAAGCCGAACGCCTCCAGCTCCTGGTCGGGATCGCCGACGAAATCGCGATAGGCGAAGAACAGCAGCTCGATGATATCCCAGCGCAAATTGCCTCCATCGCCTGCGGCCGGCCGGGGCGCGGCAGCGTCTTGAGAAGGAGTCGCGAAATTTATGTCAGGCATATTGACGTATCTTGGGTTCAATGTTACAAAACGATCGACCCGCACGAAATTTTAGATCGTTTCGCGCCGGGTGGCATCGGAGCAGGACGGCCGGAGAGAGCCGGACAGGTGGCGACGGCCGAAGCAGATCTACCGTGCAATTGTCGAGCGGCATTTCGGCAAAACATACTGGACTTCCGCCTTCCGCAAAAGCATGTCCTCGATGACATGCTGGCTGCGGAAACCGGCCGTAACATGGCTGGCGGCGGTCCAGCCAGAAACCAATCAAGCCAGCCGGGCCCGAGCGGGCAGGCGGGCGCGAGAAATAGCGCCGCCACCGGCAGCGGGAGGCAAGGACATGAGCATGACATTCGACATCCAGCCCGCATCCAATCCGACGCCCGAGAAGGACCGCGTCGCCAAGCTGGTGGATCCCGGCTTCGGGCGGATCTTCACCGATCACATGGCAATCGTCCGCTACAACCAGGCCAAGGGCGGCTGGTACGAGGCGAAAATCGAGGCGCGCGCCAACTTCCAGCTCGATCCCGCCGGCGCGGTTCTGCACTACGCCCAGGAGATCTTCGAAGGCTTGAAGGCCTACAAGCGCGACGACGGCGGGGTGAACCTGTTCCGTCCCGACGCCAATGCGCGCCGCTTCAAGGACTCGGCCGATCGCATGGCGATGGCGCAGCTGCCCGAAGACGTCTTCATCGAGGCGGTCGAGCAGGTCGTGCGCATCGACCGCGCCTGGATGCCGGGCGGCGAGGGCAGCCTTTACTTGCGCCCGTTCATGATCGCGAGCGAGACCTTCCTCGGCGTCAAGCCATCGTCCGAATACATCTTTGCGGTGATCGCCTCGCCGGTCGGCTCCTACTTCAAGGGCGGGCCCGCGCCGGTCTCGATCTGGGTGTCGGAGAACTACACGCGCGCCGCGATCGGCGGCACCGGCGCGGTCAAATGCGGCGGCAATTATGCCGCGAGCCTGCGCGCCCAGGCCGAAGCGATTCAGCACGGCTGCGACCAGGTCGTCTTCCTTGACGCGGTCGAGCGCCGCTACATCGAGGAGCTCGGCGGCATGAACGTGTTCTTCGTGTTCGACGACGGCTCGCTGTCGACGCCGCCGCTCGGCACCATCCTGCCCGGCATCACCCGCGACTCCATCATCACGCTCGCCCGCGACGCCCGGCAAGACGGTGCGCGAAGAACCCTATACGCTCGAGCAGTGGCGCAAGGACGCGGCCTCAGGCAGGCTGAAGGAAGCCTTCGCCTGCGGCACCGCCGCCGTGATCTCGCCGATCGGCAAGGTGCGCTCGGTCAGCGGCGATTTCGACATCTCAGGCGGCGCCGCCGGCCCCGTCGCCATGGGCCTGCGCAAGCAGCTCGTCGACATCCAGTACGGCCGCACCAACGATCCCCACAACTGGATCCGCAAGGTGTTTTGATCACCCTCCAGGGGAGGGTAAAAAGCGCAACGTTTGTGGCTTATTGCGCACTGAACGTGCTGCTGCCGACGTGCGACAAAGCCAGGACACAACAAGCGTTCCGGACATCGCGATCATGGCAACAAAGCTCTCCCAACCCATGAAATGGGTCGTTCTCGCCGCCATCACCGGCGTTTGCGTTTTCGGCATCCTGACCATCGGCCCGACCCACGAGGTCGCAGCGCAAGACCGCTCGCCGATCGTCGACGTACGCACCACCGACCCCGAGATGAACACCGCGATCGCTCGCGCCCGCGGCTCGCTGCCGACCTTCTGGGCCTCCTATGAATCGCCCAAGCCGTCCGAGTCTGGTCACGCTCTGAAGGTGCGCTTTACGACCCGCAAGGGCGGGGAGCACATCTGGATCGGTGAGGTGAAGAAGCTGCCCGACGGGACCTTGACCGGCGTCTTCGCCAACGAGCCGCGCGATCTGCCGGGCAAGCGAGCCGGCGATAAGGTCAAGTTCGCGGAGGCCGACATCTCGGACTGGATGTTCATGCGCAACGGCAAGATCGTCGGCGGCGAGACCATTAAGCCGACGCTGAAGTCCCTGCCGAAGGCGGACGCCGATGCCCTGAGGGCGCGGATGGAGCAGCCGTAAAACTCTCTCCTTCTCCGCTCTTAACCACACACTCCGTCATGCCCGGGCTTGTCCCGGGCATCCACGTCTTTGGCGCCCCATCGCGGCGCGTGGATGGCCGGGACAAGCCCGGCCATGACGAGTTCTGCGGATAGGCCGGTTGCCGCCTTGCGCCCCGGCTGGTAAACGCCGCGCATGGCCGAGAAACCTAAAAAACCCCAGAAACTGAAGGCGCGCCTGCCGCGCGGGCTCGAGGATCGCGACCCTGCCGCGATCCGGGCGACGCGCGAGATGGTCGAGAAGATCCGCGCCGTCTACGAGCTCTACGGTTTCGAGCCGGTGGAGACGCCGGCGATGGAATATACCGACGCGCTCGGCAAATTCCTGCCGGATCAAGATCGTCCGAACGAGGGCGTGTTCTCGTTCCAGGACGACGACGAGCAATGGATCAGCCTGCGCTACGATCTGACCGCGCCGCTCGCCCGCTACGTCGGTGAGCGCTACGGTACAGATGGTCTGGTGCTGCCCTATCGCAGCTATCGCGTTGGCTACGTCTTCCGCAACGAGAAGCCCGGCCCCGGCCGCTTCCGCCAGTTCATGCAGTTCGATGCCGACACGGTCGGCTCGGCGACGCCAGCGGCGGACGCCGAGATCTGCATGATGGCGGCGGACACGATGGAGGCGCTCGGGATCGCGCGCGGCCAGTACCTGGTGAAGGTGAACAATCGCAAGGTGCTCGACGGCGTTCTGGAAGCCATTGGCCTCGCGGGTGAGGAAAATGCGGCGCGCCGACTGACCGTGCTGCGCGCGATCGACAAGCTCGACAAGTTTTCCGCGGATGAAGTGCGCAAGCTGCTCGGTCCCGGACGCTGGGATGGCGGCGAGGAAGGCAAGGGCGACTTCACCAAAGGCGCCAATTTGAGCGCGGCGGAAGCCGATGTTGTTCTCGCCATCACCAAGCCGCGCGAGGATTGGAAAGAAGCAATTGCCGCGGCAGAAACCTATCTCGCCAAGAGCGAAGTCGGTCAGACCGGCGTCAGCGAGCTGGAAGAGATTGCAAAACTGGTCACGGCCTCGGGCTATGGTGCGGATCGCATCAAGATCGATCCCTCGGTCGTGCGCGGCCTCGAATATTACACCGGCCCCGTCTACGAGGTCGAACTCCTGCTCGACACCAAGGACGAGAAGGGCCGCCCGGTGCGCTTCGGCTCGGTCGGCGGCGGCGGGCGCTATGACGGCCTGGTCTCGCGCTTCCGCGGCGAGCTGGTGCCGGCAACCGGATTCTCGATCGGCGTGTCGCGGCTGCAGGCGGCGCTGACGCTGCTCGGCAAGCTCGACACGCGGCCCGAATTCGGCCCCGTCGTCGTCACCGTGTTCGACCGCGACCGCGTCGCCGACTACCAGAAGATGGTCGCGAGCTTGCGAGGTGCGGGCATCCGTGCCGAGCTCTATCTCGGCAATCCCAAGAACATGGGCAACCAGCTCAAATACGCTGATCGCCGCAACTCACCTTGCGTCATCATCCAGGGCTCGGATGAAAAGGCGCGCGGCGAAGTGCAGGTCAAGGACCTGATTGAAGGCGCCAAGGCGGCCGCAGCGATCGCCTCCAACCAGGAATGGCGCGAGACCCGGCCGGCGCAGTTCTCGTGCAGCGAGGCCGATCTCGTGGTCAAGGTGCGCGAAGTCCTGGCCCGCCATGACGTGAGCTGGGGCTAGCTATTCGCCTCGATCGTCATGCGCGGGCTTGACCCGCGCATCCATCTTCAAAATGATGGATTGCCGGGTCAAGCCCGGCAATGACGAGTGGAAGATGAACGCGCAGCAGGGAGAGAACAATGCCTGAGATCACCATCAGCATGGCCGAAGGCCGTACCGACGAGCAGAAGGCCGGCATGATGCGCGACATCACCCAGGCGCTGGTGAAGAATCTCGGCGTCGATGCCGATGCCGTCGTCATCCAGATCAACGAAGCCCCGCTCCGTCACAAGATGAAGGGCGGCAAGACCTTCGTGGAGCGCGCGGCGGCGGCGAAGAAGTAGCCATCGCCGTTGCGGCAAGCGCCGCTGTCGTCCCGGACAAGCGTCAGCGCAGATCCGGGAGCCATAACCACAGGAAGTGGTTTGTGGAATGAAGCGGTCACTCCGAGTCCCCGCAACCACGACGTCCTGTGATTATGGGTCCCGGATCGGCGCGCGCGGCGCGCTTGTCCGGGACGACACTGAGTTTGAGGTCCCCATGGACGCACGCGACTTCATCACAACAGGCATGAGCGCCGAGCGCACGCTGGTGGTCCCGGTGGAGCGCACCGTCGGGCATTTCGTGTCAGGCATGCCTTTTGTCTACGCGACGCCGATGATGATTCTGGAGATGGAGATGACATCGGGCGATGCGATCCGCTCAGCGCTTCAGCCGGGCTGGGTCACTGTCGGCACCGAGGTCGACATCCGCCATCTTGCCGCCGCGCTCGTCGGCGCGACCGTGCGGACCACCGCAAAGGTGGTCGCGGTCGAGCGCCGGGTCATCCGCTTCGACGTCGAGGCATTCGAGGGCACGCGCAAGCTCGGCGAAGGCCGCCACGCGCGCGGGCTCGTCAATGTCGAGATGTTCAACAAGCGGTTGGCCGCGGGCACGACGCCGTAGGGTGGTCAAAGGCGCAAAGCGCCGTGCCCACCATCTCTCCTCAGACTCGTATGAAGGTGGTGGGCACGCTTCGCTTTGCCCACCCTACGCAGCTTCTACTTCGCCAATTCCTTCGACCGCTGCGTGGCCGCTGCGATGGCGCGGAGCATGAGTTCGCGCAGGCCCGGCTCGCCCATCAGCACACTGAGCGCTGCGGCCGTGGTGCCGCCGGGCGAGGTGACGTTCTGGCGCAGGGTGCTCGACGGCAGCTCCGACCGGTGCAGCAGTTCGCCGGAGCCGGCGACGGTCTCGCGGGCGAGCTTGGTCGCCAGCGCTTCGGGCAATCCCGCTTCAACGCCGGCGCGGGCGAGCTCTTCGGCGAGCAGGAACACATAGGCCGGGCCCGAGCCGGACACGGCGGTGACCGCGTCCATCAATCCTTCGTCCTCGACCCATTCGACCGAGCCGGTGGCGCGCAGCAGCGCATCGGCCACCGCGCGCTGCGCGGCGCTGACGTCGTTCGCGGCAACAGCGACGGTGATGCCGCGGCCGATCGCGGCCGGCGTGTTCGGCATCGCGCGCACCACGGCGCCGCCACAGACCTCCTGGAGCGTGGCGATCGTGGTGCCCGCCATGATCGAGACCACCGACGTCTTGTCCGAGACGAACGGTTTCAGCTTGGCGCCGGCCTCGCGGAACATCTGCGGCTTCACCGCCACGACCAGCGTTTCGACAGCGCCGGCGGTGCTCGCATCAGGATTGAGCACGACGCCCTTGGCGGCCAGCGCGGAGATCTCGGGCGCAATGTGCGGCTCGATCACCGCGACGCGGCGCGGATCGAGCCCGCCCGAAAGCCATCCGGTCAGCATCGCGCCGCCCATCTTGCCGGCGCCGGCGAGCAGGATGGTGCCGGTGATGTTTTGGAGGGTGCTGCTGTTAGCCACTGTGGTCACCACAAATTCGGTGTCGTCCCGGCGAAGGCCGGGACCCATAACCACAGGCGGTTCTAGTGGATCGAGGTGTTGGCAACAAGCCGCGTGCCACAAGCGACATCACGCGGTATGGATCCCGGATCGGCGCGCGCTTTGGGCGCGCTTGTCCGGGATGACGTGGGGAGGGAGCTGCCGCCCTCGCGCCTTGGTAGGCCCTACGCCTCGCCCACCGTATCGAACATTGCCGCGTCCATCGCCTCCGCGGTGGTCTTGCCGGCCCACACCACGAACTGGAACGCGGGGAAGTAGCGCTCGCAGGCATGAATGGCGCCGGCGAGCATGACCTCGCATTGCGCCGGCGAGGCGGTGAGGCCGCCCGGCAGCACCAGGGCCTGACGGTGCATCACCATGCCGGTGTTGGTCCACAGGTCGAAATGGCCGACCCACAGCTGTTCGTTGACGGCGGCAACGAGCCGCTGCACCTCGCCGCGGCGCGCGGGCGGAATCTTCATGTCGAAGGCGCAGGCCAGATGCAGCGCCTCGATCTCGCCCATCCAGGTGAAGGAGAGCTGGTAGTCGGTCCATTGTCCCTTGGAGACAATCGTGAGCTCGTCCTCGCCGGAGCGTTCGAACGGCCAGTTGTTGCTGGCGGCGATGTCCTCGACCACCGCGAGCGGATGGTTTCTGGAATCGATAGTGCCTTCGAGCAGGGACATGCCGTCTCGACCTCTTGCCTTCTTGTTGTCTTTGATACGCACGCGGTTGGGCCCGGCGCGCACTCCCTAAACGTCGCTGCGGCGTCCCTCGGATCGGCCTTTGCAATCCCCTCGGAGTCGCTGTTGCGATCCCTCGGATCAGCGCGGGCCTGTCGCGGATCAAGTGATGTGATTTGCGGAATCTGCGCAACGGGGTCGCGAGTCCGTCCACAAGCCAGGACTCGTTCGTCCACAGCTCATCTCCGCCACAATTCTTAACGGACGAGAACAAACCGGAATCGGCTTCGGCAAAAAAGCACGCCGCAAATTCCGTGGGGCGAGGGCCGAATCGCCGCCGCGGCATGGCACCATGCACTTGGCCCATGCGGAACACGCTTGCCGCGACTGCCCGGCGGCGGCATATTGCCTGATAGGCCGTTCATCCCGGACGGCCGATGTTCTCAGGGCGGGGTGAAAGTCCCCACCGGCGGTAAGGGCCGACAGGCCCAAGCCCGCGAGCGCCTTCCGCAAGGGTTTATCCCGAACGGAAGGGTCAGCAGATTCGGTGCAACTCCGAAGCCGACGGTTAAAGTCCGGATGAAAGAGAACGGTCGCTGGCAGACGCATCGAGACGATGCGGCTGTTTGTCGTTCCGTGTGCCCTGATTCTGGTCCTTAAACCGAGGAAAGCCATGAATCAGATGCTGCAAGACCCCCAAACCGAAACGTCCCAAACGCCGCCGCCGGTTCCCGTGGATCCGGCCTCTGCGCATCCGCGTTTCGCCAAGCCGCAGAGGGTGGCCTTCGTGCAGGCCTGCTGGCACCGCGACGTGGTCGCGGAAGCCCGCATCGCCTTCATGAAGGAGGCAGAAGCCCGCCACCTCACCCATGTCGACGTGTTCGAGGTACCGGGCTCGTTCGAGATCCCGCTGCACGCGCAGGTCCTCGCCAAGACGCGGCGCTACACCGCGATCGTCGCGGCCGGTCTCGTCGTCGACGGCGGCATCTACCGCCACGAATTCGTCGCCGACACCGTGATCAAGGCGCTGATGGACGTGCAGCTGCGCACGGAGGTGCCGGTGTTCTCGGCCGTGCTGACGCCGCAGCAATTCCACGAGACCGAGGTGCACTACGATTTCTTCCGCAAGCACTTTGCGATCAAGGGCGTCGAGGTCGCGACCGCCTGCGC
Organism: Bradyrhizobium sp. USDA 223; assembly: GCF_044909005.1. NCBI lineage: Bacteria > Pseudomonadati > Pseudomonadota > Alphaproteobacteria > Hyphomicrobiales > Nitrobacteraceae > Bradyrhizobium > Bradyrhizobium sp. USDA 223. The sequence continues at coordinate 5,680,006 of NZ_JBIYDR010000001.1, read as the reverse complement.
GGAGACGTTGCACGGCCTGGAGCGCCTGCGCGGCCAAGTCGCGGCGGGGATCGTGGGGTAGGCAGTGGTCATTCCGGGGCGCGCGTAGCGCGAGCCCGGGATCCATTGATCGACACGGATGGCGGCAAGATGGATTCCGGGTTCGGCGCTGACGCGCCGCCCCGGAATGACGATCCTCAAGGATCAATCGAACAGGCTCGACACCGATTCTTCCGCCGCCGTGCGCGCGATCGCATCCGAGATCAGGCTGGCGATCGGCAGGGTGCGGATGTTCGGCGCCTTGGTCACCGCGTCGGTCGGCAGGATCGAATCGGTGATCACCAGCTCCTTCAGCCTGGAGCCGGCGATGCGCGCCGCCGCGCCGCCGGAGAGCACGCCGTGGGTGATGTAGGCGTAGACGTCCTTGGCGCCCTTGGCGAGCAGCGCATCGGCCGCGTTCACCAGCGTGCCGCCGGAATCGACGATGTCGTCGACGAGGATGCAGGTGTGGCCGGAGACGTCGCCGATCACGTTCATGACCTCGGACTCGCCCGGCCGCTCGCGGCGCTTGTCGACGATCGCGAGCGGGGTGTTGATGCGCTTGGCGAGGCCGCGCGCGCGGGCGACGCCGCCGACGTCGGGCGAGACCACCATCGTCTTGGTCAGGTCGAACTTGTCCTTGATGTCGCGCACCATCAGCGGCGCGGCGAACAGGTTGTCGGTCGGAATGTCGAAGAAGCCCTGGATCTGGCCGGCATGCAGGTCGAGCGTCATGACGCGGTCGACGCCGGCCTGCGTGATCATGTTGGCGACGAGCTTGGCCGAGATCGGCGTGCGAGAGCCTGACTTACGGTCCTGCCTTGCGTAGCCGAAATAGGGCAGCACCGCGGTGATGCGGCGCGCCGAGGAGCGGCGCAGCGCGTCGGTGATGATCAGCAATTCCATCAGATGGTCGTTGGCGGGGAACGAGGTCGACTGAATGACGAAGGCATCCGAGCCGCGGACGTTCTCCTGGATCTCGACGAAGATCTCCATATCGGCGAAGCGCCGTACCACCGCCTTGGTCAGCGGCAGGTCGAGCCCTTGCGCGATCGCCTGGGCGAGGGCCGGATTGGAGTTGCCGGCGACGAGCTTGATGGAGCCGTTTTTGGCCGACATGGACGCTTCCTCCCGCGCTTTGCTGGATACGACCTTCAACATCTGAGAATACCCGCTGGCAGCACGGTTACGACGGGCGAGGAAATATCAGGCGGAAGGCCGCAATGGCAACCCGGGATGCTACGTTTTCCCTTTGAAAATCCTGAGTCGGGCCAACGGCTTGGCCGCAAGTTGAGGCCGTGGTTTAGCGGGGGTTATTGCTCGGCATAGCCGAGCGCTGATGCCGGCATGTCCGGCGCGGAAGCGTCCTTGACGACGCTGGCCACCGCCGGTCCCCGCAATGCCGGAGCCGCGCCGGGTGCATCCGGCGTTCCGTTGATCATGTTGGAAAGTCCGCTGAATCCGGCCTGGGCGATCTTCCGCAGCACGAGGTCGTCGGCAGCCAACCACGCGTCGCGGCCGCCCTTGGCCGAGGTCGGTTCCTCGCCGGAAAGACGCAGCGCGCGCTGCTGGTTGGCGTCGTAGACGTCCCAGACCCAGGCGATCACGGTCTTGCCGCGCACCACCTGGGCGGAGAGGTAGCTGCGCACGCGATAGGCAGCCGTACCTTCGCGGGAGACCACGGACAGGCTGCGCAGCTTGGATTCGCTGTCGAGCACGCCGACCATGCGGTCGAACACTTGCGGAGGTGGCCCGTCGATCGATTCGAAGGCGATAGTGGCCCCGCTGCCGGCGCTCGGCGCCATCGCATAGGAATTGACGGCACTGCCGCCGCCGCAGCCGCCCAGCGCGGCCGCCGCTGCCAGCAGCATGACCGCCAGCACGCGCGAACCCGCGCGGCGAAAGATGAATGACGCGTCCCTCATTATGGAGGGCAGCGATATCGTTAAAACGCATTAACGTCTAGGGCGGGCGAGCCACACCCCCCACCGTCATTCCGGGGCGATGCGCAAGCATCGAACCCGGAATCCATTTCGCAGCGTGAATTGCCGCACGATGGATTCCGGGTTCTCGCTTCGCGAGCCCCGGAATGACGGGGTTGCCCCTGTGTCCCGGACGCGCTGCGGCGCGCAGTGCCGCTGCGCTGAGCCGGGACCCAGATTGCCGCCGAGATTGAGATTGCAGAGACATGGGCCCCGGCTCAGCGGCACATCACTTACGTGCTGCACCGCGTCCGGGGCGCGAGGCCTCATCCCTCCAGCGCAATCGCGTGAACGTGGCGGCCGTAATCCGGCTCCTTGCGGTGCACCGAACGGCGATAGCTGAAGAAGCGCTCGTCGGAATAGGTGTCGAGGCCGAGATCGTCGATCATCAGGATGCCGGCGGCCTCCAGCCGCTTGCGGATGAAGCCGGCGAGATCGAACATCGCGTGGCCCTCGCGCACCGAGGGGATGAAGAACACAACGTTCTCCGCATCCTGTTCGATGAAGCGCGCGACGAACTCGTTGCCGACCTCGTAGCTGTCCTGGCGGATCAACGGGCCGATCGCGGCGATGATGCCGCCGCGCGTGGCGCCGAGCTGCTCCATCGCCGCGATGGTGGATTCCAGCACGCCCGTCAGTGCGCCCTTCCACCCCGCATGCGCGCCACCGATCACGCGCGCCTGGGGATCCACGAACAACACCGGCCCGCAATCGGCGGTGGAGACGCCGAGCGCGATGCCTGGCGTCTTCGTGACCAGCGCGTCGCCTTTTGGTCGCGGCCCGCTCGGCCACGGTGCCTCGGCAACCAGCACGTCGGGCGAATGGATCTGGTGCAGGCTGAGGAAGCGCTCGGGCGCAACGCCGACATGCTCGGCCATGCGGCGGCGGTTCTCGGCGACCAGGGCCTGATCGTCGTTGGAGCCGAGTCCGCCGTTCAGCGCGGAATAAATGCCGCCGGAGACGCCGCCTTCGCGGGTGAAGAAGGCATGGCGCAGGCCGGGCACGGCCGACAGCAGCGACGAAGCTATCGTCATGAGGCCTCTCCTGCCTGTTCCAGATCGCTGAGGCCGGCAAGGCCCGTCAGCCGCGGCTCGGAGATGCCGAGCACCTTGAACATCGAACCCATGCCGCCACGCCCGGTATCGGTCAGGCGCTTGAGCGCCACCGAAATGTCGGTGGCAACGTCGGGCGCAGCTTTCTGCATCAGGGCGGCGGCGCGGGTATCAATGCCGATCCGCTTGAGGAAGTCGCCTTGCGTGACCGGCCCATGCACGCGCGCGCCGACATCCTCGGCCGCGCGCGCCAGCGCCTGGAAGTCGACATGGGCGGTGACGTCGGCCTGGCCCGGCGCCTTCAATGGATCGGCGAAGGTGTGGCGCGCAATCGCCTGGAACGTGTCGCCGGCGTCGCTGCGCAGGTGACCGTAATCGATGATGAGCGCCGCGCCGTCCTGGTCGCGCACGCGCGTGGCAAGCTTCATGATCTCGCCGTCAGGACGCCACTCGAACACGGCGCCGATGGGCGCGGTACGCACCAAGGGCGGCAGCAGCACGTCGAAGCGCGGCGTCGGCTCCGGCGCCGCGCCGAACTGAAGCTTGCCGTTGGGATCGATCTCGATCACGCGCTCGTGCCAGCCGTTCTCGAGCCGAACCATCTGGTGAATCGGCAGCACGTCGAAATATTCGTTGGCGAGGATGATGCTGGGGCCCTCCGGCACCTCGTCGATGCTGTCGTGCCAGGCGATGTTGCGCACGTTGGCGAGCGTCGCGCTCTGCCGGTCCCGCAACACGGGATTGACCTCGACCATGTGGATGTGGAGCGCCTGGTAGAGCGGGGGCAGCACGCGGAGCGCGCGCAGCGCATCCGCCATCATGGTGCCGCGGCCGGGGCCGAGCTCGATCAGCCGCAGGAATTGCGGCGAGCCCATCTGCTTCCAGACCGAGGCGGTCCACAACCCCAACAGCTCGCCGAACATCTGGCTGACTTCGGGCGCCGTCGTGAAGTCGCCCTCGCGCCCGAGCGGATCGCGCGAGACGTAATAGCCGTAGCGCGGATGCATCAGGCACAGTTCCATGTACCGCCAGACCGGCATCGGCCCGGAAGATTTGATCAGCGCCTTGATCTCGTTGAGCAGCGGCTGGTCGGTCACGGCGATCTTCTCGAAATGAATTAACGAATGGCCTCGACGGGCGTCAGCGCACCGCGCCTCACTGCCAATACAATAAGTATGAGGCCGACGATAAGCATCGGGATCGACAGCAGCATGCCCATGGTTAATCCGCCCCAGAGAAAACCGAGCTGCGCGTCCGGCTCGCGGAAATGCTCCCCGGCGATGCGGGCCAGGCCATAGACCAGGATGAAGGCGCCGAGGATCATGCCGGGGCGCTTCAAGGCGCCGAACCGGATCATGATCGCCAGCACGGTGAACAGCAGGATGCCCTCCATGCCGGCTTGGTAGAGCTGGCTTGGATGCCGCGGCAACTGCGTGGGATCGTTGGGGAAGATGATCGCCCAGGGCAGGCTCGGGTCGGTGGCGCGGCCCCACAATTCGCCGTTGATGAAATTGGCGATGCGTCCGAGCAAGAGTCCGACCGGGGCGACCGCGGTGGTGATGTCGCCGAGCGACAGGATCGAGATGCCATTGCGGTAGGCGAACCACATCACCGCGACGACGCAGCCGAGGAAGCCGCCGTGGAACGACATCCCGCCCTCCCACAACTTAAAGATCGCGGCGGGATGATCGATGAAGAAGGGCAGGTTGTAGAACAGCACGTAGCCGGCGCGGCCGCCGAGGATGATGCCGAGCGTGACCCACAGGATGAAGTCATCGATCTGAAGCAGCGAGATCGGCGCGGGTCCGCCCCACACGCGTTCGCTCTTCAGCAGCGCGCGGGCATAAAGCCAGCCGAATACGATGCCGCAGATATAGGCCAGGGCATACCATTTGATCGCGAACGGACCGATCTCGAGCGCGATCGGGTTGAAGGCGGGGAAGTCGATGAGCAAAAACGGCATCGCGCCTTCTGTGTCCAAGCGGAATCGCGGCGGTCGGCGCCGGCAGACGCCCCGTGATTCCTCTTATGCAGGGACGTTGAATACGATTGCAAGGAAACCGGCGCGTGACAAGGATACCGCCGCTTCGCTCTTGAACCGGCCCCCTCGGATTGCCATTGTCTTTCCGCGAGGTCGCGCAAAGTTTATCGGAGGCCCACAATGACCCAGACCAATAACCGGTTTTTCGACGAGATCGGCCGCCTGATGAACGACGCCGCCGGTGCTGCCCAGGGCGTCAAGCGCGAGTTCGATTCCGTGATGCGCAGCCAGGCCGAAAAATTCCTGCGCGACATGGATCTCGTCAAGCGCGAGGAGTTCGAGGCGGTCAAGGACATGGCGCGCCTGGCGCGTGAGGAGAACGAAGCCCTGAAGGCGCGGGTCGCCGCGCTGGAGGCAAAGCTCGGGGGGACCCCGACGTCGTAAAGCGCGGTTCTCTCTGTCCCTCCCCTGGAGGGGGAGGGTCGGCGCGCAGCGCCGGGTGGGGTGATCTCTCCACTCGGCACCGCCTCGGTGGAGAGACTGTCACCCCACCCCGGCTCACATTTCGCTACGCTCCATATGAGCCGACCCTCCCCCTCCAGGGGAGGGTGGAAACCGCCCGCCAGCCCATTCTCCTTGTCATTTCCGCAGCTTCCGGGTAAAAGCCCGCCACGTCCGCGGCCCCCGCACCCCTGGAGGCTTGCTGTGGACCATGCCATGGGCCGCCTTGCGGCCCATTAACTTTTGCAAAAACAAGGACTTAACGACATGGCGACGACCGTCAAGGAATTGAAGGCGACCGCACGTCCGAAGAGCGGCAAGGGGGCCGCCCGGGCTGAGCGTCGCGCCGGGCGAGTGCCCGGAGTGATCTACGGCAACAACCAGCCCCCGCTGACGATCTCGATCGAGGATCGTGAACTGCGCCAGCGCATCCTTGCCGGCCGGTTCCTGACCACGCTGGTCGACATCGACCTCGAGGGCAAGAAGCACCGCGTCATTCCGCGCGACTACCACCTCGACCCGGTCAAGGACTTCCCGATCCATGTCGACTTCATGCGGCTGGGCGAAGGCGCCACCATCCGCATCAGCGTTCCCCTGCACGTGGTGAAGGCGGAAACCTCTCCGGGCGTGAAGCGCGGCGGCACCGTCAACATCGTCGCGCACGCGATCGAGCTCGAATGCGGCGTCGAGAGCATCCCGCAGTACATCGAGGCCGATGTCGGCTCGCTCGAGATCGGTCACTCCCTGCATCTGGCCGACGTCAAGCTGCCGGCCGGCGTCAAGGCGCTGACCCGCGAGGACGCGACCCTCGTCACCATCGTTCCGCCGTCCGGTTACGCCGAAGAGCAGAAGGCCGCTGCTGCGGCTGCCGCTGCTGGTGCGGCCCCGGGCGCTGCGGCTGCTCCGGCCGCTGGTGCTGCGGCACCGGCTGCTGCTCCTGCCGCTGCTGCCAAGGCTCCCGCCGGCGGCGACAAGAAGAAGTAATCTCTCGAAGCTGGCGCGCGGTCCTTGACCGCGCGCCGAGCGGGGGGCGCGCCGCGTCATGCGACTCTTTGTTGGGCTCGGCAATCCCGGCGCGAAATACGCACGTAACCGGCACAATATCGGCTTCATGGCCGTCGATGAGATCGCGCGGCGTCATGGCTTTGCGCCGTGGCGCCGCCGCTTTCAGGGCGAGACCTCGGAAGGTGCGCTCGGCACCGAGCGCGTGATCCTGCTCAAGCCCACGACCTACATGAACGAGTCCGGCCGCAGCGTTCAGGAAGCGGCGAGCTTCTTCAAGATCGCCGCGGGCGACACCACCGTGTTCCACGACGAGCTCGAGCTGCCGCCGGGCAAGGTGCGGGTGAAGATCGGCGGCGGCATCGCCGGCCACAACGGCCTGCGCTCGATCTCGGCGCATGTCGGCAACGATTATCGCCGGGTCCGGCTCGGCATCGGTCATCCCGGCGTCAAGGAGCTGGTGCACGGCCATGTGCTGTCGGACTTCGCCAAGGCCGACAACGAATGGGTGACGACGCTCTGCGATGCGGTGGCCGAGCACGCCGCGCTGCTTGCCAAGGGCACGGACGCGACCTTCGCCAACAGGGTGCATCTGGCCATGCAGGCGAAGGGGTTTTTGACCAAGGACGAGAACGGCAAGGAATAACACCGGTCATCGCCGGACTTGATCCGGCGATCCATCGTTCGAAGAAGATGGATGCGCGGGTCAAGCCCGCGCATGACGAGTTCGGAAGATATTGACGCGCGGAGCGCGGAGGCCAGGACCACCATGGGATTCAAATGCGGGATCGTCGGATTGCCCAATGTCGGCAAGTCGACCTTGTTCAATGCGCTGACCGAGACGGCCGCGGCGCAGGCCGCGAACTATCCGTTCTGCACCATCGAGCCGAATGTCGGCGAGGTCGCCGTGCCCGATCCCAGGCTCGACAAGCTCGCCGCGATCGCCAAGTCGGGCCAGATCATCCCGACCCGGCTGACCTTCGTCGACATCGCCGGCCTCGTGCGCGGCGCCTCCAAGGGCGAAGGCCTCGGCAACCAGTTCCTCGCCAATATCCGCGAGGTCGACGCCATCGCGCATGTGGTGCGCTGCTTTGAAGATTCCGACATCACCCATGTCGAAGGCAAGATCGCCCCGCTCGCGGACATCGAGACCATCGAGACCGAGCTGATGCTCGCCGATCTCGACAGCCTCGAGAAGCGCATCGACAATCTCACCAAGAAGGCCAAGGGCAACGACAAGGACGCCAAGGAGCAGCTCGATCTCGTGGGCCGCACCCTGGTGCTCTTGCGCGAAGGCAAGCCCGCGCGCCTCGTCGAGCGCAAGGCGGAGGAGGAGCGGGCCTTCTCGATGCTCGGCCTGCTGTCGTCCAAGCCCGTGCTCTATGTCTGCAACGTCGAGGAAGGCTCGGCCGCCACCGGCAACGCCTTCTCCAAGGCGGTCGAGGAGCAGGCGGCGAAGGAGGGCGCGGTTGCCGTCGTCATCTCCGCCAAGATCGAATCCGAGATCGCGACCATCTCGCGTGACGAGCGCGCGGACTTCCTGGAGACTTTGGGCCTCGCAGAAGCCGGCCTCGACCGCCTGATCCGCGCCGGCTACACCCTGCTCGACCTCATCACCTATTTCACCGTGGGCCCGAAGGAAGCGCGCGCCTGGACCATCTATCGCGGCACCAAGGCGCCGGCGGCGGCCGGCGTGATCCACACCGATTTCGAGAAGGGTTTTATCCGCGCCGAGACCATCGCATATGACGATTATGTCGCGCTCGGCGGCGAAGCCGGCGCCCGCGATGCCGGCAAGCTCCGCCTCGAAGGCAAGGACTACGTCGTCGCCGACGGCGACGTGATGCATTTCAGGTTCAATACGTAGGAGCTGGTCATTCCGGGGCGCGCGAAGCGCGAGCCCGGAATCCATCTATACGCTTGTTCTGTGGCTCAATGGATTCCGGGCTCGCCTCTTCGAGGCGCCCCGGAATGACGGGAATCACCGCATCCCTGATCCCTGGTCCCTGATCGCGCCGAGATGCTCGTTGATGCGGAAGACGATCAGGATCAGCTCCGCGACGATGCGCGAGAACACGATGCCGACCACGACGCTGGCGATCGACGACAGCAGCACCAGGAAGCCGCCGAACGGGCTGATCGCCATCGCAGCCAACCCTGAGAAGATGCCGGAGAGCCCGAACAGGCAGATCAGCGCGATCACCAGCCAGTAGAAGGTCTTGATGATCGTCGGCGTGATGAAGCGGTCCCATTGGAACAGGTCGCTGAATGAGAACATTGCTCTCCCCAAGGCAAATCGGGACTTCAAATCGGGCTTCGGCCGTCGATCGATCCGACTCAAATCAACGCCGATCTCAAGTATGTAGCACGAGCCATGCGGGCCGGCGGGTTGAGATTGCCGCAAAGTGCGGCCACAATCTGTCATTCCCGCAAAGCTTTCCCGAGATGACCCTGACCTTCGAAGATTTCCCGCCTGGCCGGTTCGGAACGTTCGGCCCGCGCCACGTCACCCGCGACGAGATATTGGCCTTCGCCGCCGAGTTCGATCCGCAGCCGATGCATCTCGACGAGGCGGCAGCAGCTGAGAGCATGCTGCGCGGCCTGTCCGGTTCGGGCTGGCACCTGTGCTCGCTGATGATGCGGATGATGGCCGACGGCTTCATCACGCGCGCCGCGTCACTGGGATCTCCCGGCGTCGACGAGGTGCGCTGGCTGTCGCCACTGCGGCCCGGCGACGATCTCACGCTCGACGTCGATGTCCTGGAAGCGCGGGCCTCGAAGAGCCGACCTGAGCTCGGCATCGTCAAGTTCAAATGCACCGCGCGCAATGCGGCGGGGCAGGCGCTCGCCGAGATGACCTCGCCGATCCTGATCAAGCGGCGCGAAGGAGCGGCCTGATGCGGTTCTTCGAAGACATCGCGATCGGTCAGCGTCGCGAGATCGGCGCCTATACGTTCACGGCGGAAAAGATCAAGACCTTCGCCGCGAAGTTCGATCCGCAGCGCTTTCACCTCGATGAGGAGGAGGGCAAGAACTCGCTGTTCGGCGGGCTCGCGGCCTCGGGCTGGCATGTCGGCTCGGCCTGCATGAGCCTGCTTGTCGCCGACGGCCAGCGTCTGGCGCGCGAGGCCGCCTCGCGCGGCGAGGAGGTCGCGGTGTGGGGCCCGTCGCCAGGCTTTCGCGACCTGCGCTGGATCAGGCCGGTGCTCGCCGGCGATACCGTCGCTTACGTCAATGAAGTCATCGACAAGCGCGCCTCCGCCTCCCGTCCCGGCTGGGGCATTTTGACGGCCCGCACCACCGGCACCAACCAGCGCGGCGAGGAGGTCTATTCCATCACCGCCTCCGCCTTCGTGCCGCTGCGCGAGGGCGGTTAGATCTGTTCCAAGATGAACGGGCAAATGAGTGCGCGAGTGTTGCCCGCGCGCTATGGACGCGATTCCGGGTGGCTGCCATAAGCCTGCGCAACATGGTTACGGCGAAGCAGTTTCGCGGAACCAGTCAGTTGCTAACTAATTATGAACCTGTCGCTGTCTATTTGAAACGAATAGGCAGACGACAGGGGACGAGGACCATGGCTGATCGCGGCGCACTCAAATTTGTTGGATTCATCTTCGCGACCGCGACGCTGGCCGTGATGCTGGTCGCGGGCATGGTGGCGAAGGGCTACGCCGATGGCGCCTACACGCTGGAAGCCTCGACCGTGGAAGCGGCCCGGTAAGATTCGTTAACGATCGCGGCCGGCATCCGGCCGCAGCTCAGCGGCTATAGACGAACGCAAGGATGGCGATCGCAACCGCCAGCAGCCCGACAAAGCGCAGCATGATCGTGCCGAATTGATTCGGCGCGGGCCGCAACGGGATCGGGTCCGTGGTGTCGGGCCGAATGCTTTCCATCTGAAATGTCCCCCTGAGCCCGGCCGCGACGGCACGGGCGCTTGGCGTTTGTCGCCCGGGAGCGGCGGTGGGTTCAAACGGCAGTCTCGTGTCCCGAACGCGCTGCAGCGTGCAACGCTGCTGCGCAGAGCTGGGACCCAGAAGGCCGCGCTGGAGAAATGCTGTGACATGGGCCCCGGCTCTGCGACGCGTCACTGCGTGCCGCATCGCGTCCGGGGCACGAGGCCTCCCTCGAAATCAAAACCGCCGCGTCCCTTCCGGAACGCGGCGGCCGATGATGCGTTTCGTGCCGGCGATCAGCTGTTGCGCAGGCCGTCGGCGGCGCGCTTCCACTGCGCGACGTTGTCGGCGATCATGCGGGTCGACTTCATCGCGGCCTGGCTGAGCTGGGCGTAGCCGGAGATCTCGCGCTGGACGCGCTGGCCTTCGGCGTGAAGCAGGTCGCGCAGGCTCTCGAGCTCGGAGATCAAATTCTCGATCTCGGCGAGCGAGGTGCCGGCGACGCGCTGGATCAGCGAGTTGACGTTGTTGACGGTGGCTTCCGCGCTCGGGTCGAGCGGCGGGGCGTCGGTGGTGGTCGCGGCCGGACGGCGCAGATAGGCGATGTCGTTGCGGACGAAGTCGCGGATGCCGGCTTCGACCTCGGTCACGGCGGCGAGGTTGGTGTCGACCGTCTCGGTCTCGGTGGCTTCGATCTTTTCCGGACGCATGGCGTTCATCGTTATTCCCCTGTTCGCGTTGAGCGCAGCGCGAGTGTCCCCCGCACGACGACGTCTGTGAGGCAGGCCGCATCAGGGCGTCCGATTTTGACCGCAAATGGGCCGAGATGCGGCAAGGCCGGACCATTCGGGGGTTTTGCCGTGGCGTATGGTTAGGGAAGGGTGAATCGCGTGCGAGGTGAATGCGCGGCTCGGCCGGTGCTTCACGCCCTCGCCCCGTTCTTACGGGGAGAGGGTGGGGTGAGGGGCTGCTTCCGCGATCACGGTGAGAGTTGGACTCGCGGAGAGTCCCCCTCACCCGGAATTTGCTGTCGCAAATTTCGGCCTCTCCCCGCAGGCGGGGAGAGGCGAAGACACTACCAGCTCTTCTTGAAGCCCGCCGTAACGCTCTTGTTCAGCGTGCCTTGCGAGGTTTCACCGACCGAGCCTGATACGGTGACGTTGTCGAACAGCTTCTGCTCGGCGCCGAGCTTGCGCAGCCATCTATCGTCGGTGGTCGACAGCGTCTGGCCGGCAACGATGCTGGTGCCGGTGTCGGTCACGGTGACCTTGGCACTCTGGTCGGTCTCGTAATTGCGCGTGACGTGGCCGCCGATGCCGGGGACCGCACTGGTGCCCTGCTGGTTGACGCTGTAGCCATTCTGCAGCGTCAGCGAGGTGTCGCCTGACAGCGGCACCGATTTGGTCAGTGTGGCGCCGGGATCGACCCTGGCTTCCACCGCGGTCTTGTCCCAGATCGCGCCCGCGCCCGGCGCGGTTGCCGTCGCCCAGGCGCTGCCCGAGGATTGCGGCAGGTTGCCGCCGTTGGTGGCCTTCTGCGCCAGCAGCTCGGACATCGTCCTGGGCTCGCTCGCCAGCGTCATGTCGGCGCCGACTCGGGTATCCCAGAACGAGGACACCGATTGCTTTACGGTCACCGCCGAGGAGCCGTTGGCATTGGGATTCGACGACCAGTCGAGGCCTTCCCTGGCGGCGGCCTGCGCGCGCTTCTTGGCGGTCATCGGGTCGATGCCGGTCCCCGCATCGACCGCGATCTGGCTCCAGTCGAGCTTGTCGACGTCGATGCCCTTCATGATGTCGGGATCATTGACGTCGGGGGCTTCGGCCGCCTCGGCCTCGTCGTCGGATGCGGGTGAGGAGAAGGGCGGAATGATCTGTGCCTGTAACGTCAGCACCGAGCCCAAGATGAATGCGGCCGCCAGCAACGGCAGCCTGGTCCAGCCAAACCCTGTCGAGAATTCCATCGTCCTGCCCACGAACCCCAGCGCATGCTGTCCGCCCCACTATAGCGGTCGCAATGACCATGCGCCATTCCGGCGCTGAAAGTGCCGGTTTATCGTTGCGGAATTGTGGCGGTTCGCCAGGGAAGGCGAACCAACGGGCCGCGCGAGAGGCGCGCGCCCGATGACGAGCTCGTGATGCGACGGCATCCGGCGGGGCTGGAGGCCAGGACGTCGCGATCGCCTCGTCGTCGGTCCCGAACAGCGGGGCCCGTTGGCGTCCCCCCTGAAGCGCGATGATCATCATCGCGCTTCAGGTTGTTGTTTGCACATGATCTTCTCGGAAAATCGCTTCGCACTATGCGCTAGCGCGGCCCTTTCGGGGCCGGATCATGCGCTAGCCGACGCTGGTCATCTTCGGCAGATGAATGGCGCGGCCGAGTGCCTGCTCGACCAGGTCGAAGGTGTCGATCAGCACCCGCATGCTGATTAGCTTGCCGGCCTTGAACTGGGCGAACTGCGCCACGCGCAGGCTGATCGGCTTGTTGGAATCCAGCGCCGTCAGCGAATAGCGCACCATCGAGGCGGCGGAATCGACGCCCAGCATGATGCTCTCGCGGTCGAAGCGGCGGACCTGGAAATTGTCGGCGAGCTGGCGGATGACGTCGAGCACGGCATCCTTGCCCTGGCGCGCGCCGAGGAACGGAAACATGTCGATCGGGCCGTAGAGCGCCCATTCGACGTCCTCGTCGATCAGGACCTCGATATCAGCGAAATGCCGGTCGTTGATCGCGCGGTGCAACGCGCGCGAGAAACGCCAGAGGCTGTGCTCTGTCATTTGGGGCAGTCCTGAAGCTGGCTTTACGGAAAAAACGGCAAACAACCCCATGCGCACTCGGGCGCCGGGGCCAACTCATTTGTATACGAACAAATTAGCAGATTTCGGCCAAAACGCAATTCACGTTTTCGCAATGCACACTTGATCGCTCTTTGTGAGATTTACAATAGAACCCCGTAATTGTCCGGGTCCCGGCGCTCAGTCCGCCCGGGCGATCAGCGGCCCGATCTCCCGTTCCAGCACCTGCTGCACCAGGTCGTAGGAATCGATGATCTCGCGCATCTCCGCCACCAGTCCGCCGCGGAACGTGTAGAACACCGCCATGTCGAACTGCACGATGCGGTCGTTGCTGCGCTTCTTGAAAAAAGCGTGCATGTACGTCGCGACGGCCTCGCCCTCGGCGACGATGTGCGGCGTCTTGTAACGAACCTCCGAATAGCGCGACCAGACCGTCTGCCACAGCTCGCGCAGCTCCTGCTTGCCGTGGCGCGGTACCATGTGCGGCAGCACGTCGATCGGCGCGTGGGTGAGGAAATAGACATCATCGGTGCAGCAGGCCAGCGCCGCCTCGATATCGCCGCGCGCGAAGGCATCGAGCAGGTGCACCACGCGTTGGCGATTCAGCTTCTCCACCGTCATTGCCACCAGTCCTCGTTCGGCCCCGTTGCGTTCCGCAACGCTAACGCGCGGTGTCGCGCACCGGCAATCCGCGAAATCACAGGGATGTTGCATGCGTTTTGACGCACGAGCGCAATGCTCGGTTCACGATATGCAACTGTAAGTTGAATTGCGGGATAGCTGCACGAATTCGCGCTCTATCCGGTTGCGCGGGGCGCAACGCGCATGGCGCCGTGCGCAACGTCAGCACAGGCGCACGGAAACTTCATTTGAATTAGCCAGAGGCCGTCATGCCCGGGCTTGTCCCGGGCATCCACGTTCTTCGTGCTGCGTGAAAGGCGTGGATGGCCGGGACAAGCCCGGCCATGACGACGTGGAGAGAGTCGGCGCCCATAGGCCGACAGCTCATATGCGATAGTCTTGCCGCAAGTGGAGCGAAGCCGGCCCGTCCCGCGTGACCCATCTCACATCACCCCACCGGCGCCGTGGCTACCGTCATCGGCATGTCATCAGGGAGACGTGCCATGGCCACCATCGCCAATGCAAGAAAGTCCCGCCTGCATAACGCGCTCGAAGGCCTCGCGCTGACCGCGAGCCTGCAGAGCTTCCCGACCTTCGCCACATCGGCCTTCCTGCTCAAGCTCTGCGGCGACCACGACCTCGTCGGCGACCCCGGCGTTGCCATCTTCGTCGCATTTGCCTCGCTCGCCCACGCGACGCTGGCCGTGACCCTGGGCCCGAGTTTCCCGCACCTGTTCAAGACCGTCTACGAGCCGAAATTCTTCGAGGCCCATCTGTCGCTCTCCGACAAGATCACGGCATGGCGCACCCAGCCCGTCGCCTCGCTGCAATTGGTGACGATCGTGCTGCTGCTGTCGGTGATGGCGGTGGTGACGGCGAGCGTGGGGTGAGGGGGTAACCACGAACGTCGCCGATAAACCTACGCGTCTACCTCTTCTTCCACCCCCCGCGCCGTCCCGGCGCGCCACCCGTCGACTTCGGCGCCGGCCCGAACTCCGGACCCGACTGCCGCGAATCCGTCGGCTGGATGATGCGGCTGGCGCTGCCGAACGGCTTTGACGGCAACGCGCGGCTCTCGCGATAGGGCAGCGATTCCGGGCCGTGCATCTCGTCGAGATGCGGCTTGTGCACGCGGGAGCCTTTGCCGCCGCCGGCCTTGAGCGCGGTCGCGGCGCTCTTGTTCTTCATGGCGCTGACGGGCAGGTTCGCGGCATCGCCATACTTCTTCGCCCCCGCATAGGCGCCGGCCTTGCCCGCGACCACGCGCTGCTTGGCGGTGGGGTCGTCGACCACGGCGAGCTCGGTGGCGCGCAGGCGCTTGACTTCGTCGCGCAGGCGCGCGGCTTCCTCGAAGTTCAGGTCGGCCGCGGCCTCGCGCATCCTTGTTTCGAGATCGGCGAGCACGGCTTCGAAATTATGGCCGATCGAGATGACGTCGTCGGTCATGTCGTGGCCGCCGACCTCGATCAGCACGTGGTCGCGCTCGTAGACCGAGTTGAGGATGTCGCCGATCTGCTTCTTCACGCTCTCCGGCGTGATGCCGTTGGCGTTGTTGTACTCGACCTGCTTCTCGCGGCGGCGGTTGGTCTCGGCGATGGCGCGCTCCATCGATCCCGTCATCTGGTCGGCGTAGAGGATCACCTTGCCGTCGACGTTGCGCGCGGCGCGGCCGATGGTCTGGATCAGCGAGGTCTCGCTGCGCAGAAAACCTTCCTTGTCGGCGTCGAGGATAGCGACCAGCGCGCATTCGGGAATGTCGAGGCCTTCGCGCAAGAGGTTGATGCCGACCAGCGCGTCGAATGCACCGAGGCGCAAATCGCGGATGATCTCGATGCGCTCGATCGTGTCGATGTCCGAGTGCATGTAGCGGACGCGAATGCCCTGCTCGTGTAGATATTCGGTGAGGTCCTCCGCCATGCGTTTTGTGAGGACCGTGATCAGCGAGCGATAGCCCGCTTGCGCGGTGGCGCGCACCTCGCCGACGAGATCATCGACCTGCGTGCGGGCCGGGCGGATGTCGACGGGAGGATCGATCAGTCCCGTGGGGCGAATGACCTGCTCGACGAACACGCCGCCGCTCTCGTTCAGCTCCCAGCTGCCCGGGGTTGCCGACACCGCGACGGTCTGCGGCCGCATCATGTCCCATTCCTCGAAGCGGAGCGGGCGGTTGTCCATGCAGGACGGCAGGCGGAAGCCGTATTCGGCCAGCGTCGCCTTGCGGCGGAAGTCGCCGCGGAACATCGCGCCGATCTGCGGGATGGTGACGTGGCTCTCGTCTGCGAAGATCAGCGCGTTGTCGGGCACGTATTCGAACAGCGTCGGCGGCGGCTCGCCGGGGCGACGCCCGGTGAGGTAGCGCGAATAGTTCTCGATGCCGGCGCAGCTGCCCGTCGCCTCCATCATCTCGAGGTCGAAGGTGGTGCGCTGCTCCAGCCGCTGCGCCTCCAGCAGGCGGCCCTGGTTGTTGAGCTGGTCGAGCCGCTGCTTCAATTCGAACTTGATCGACTTGATCGCCTGCACCAGCGTCGGCCGTGGCGTCACGTAGTGCGAGTTGGCGTACATCTTGATGAATTCGAGCTCGTCCTGCTTGTGGCCGGTGAGCGGATCGAACTCCTCGATATTCTCGATGGTGTCGCCGAACAGGTTCACGCGCCAGGCGCGGTCTTCATAGTGCGCCGGAAAGATGTCGATGACGTCGCCGCGCACGCGAAACGTGCCGCGGGTGAAATCGGCCTGGGTGCGCTTGTACTGCAGCGCGACGAGATCGGCGATGAGCTGGCGCTGGTCGATGCGCTCGCCCTTCTTCAGCGCGAAGGTCATCGCGGTGTAGGTCTCGACCGAGCCGATACCGTAGATGCAGGACACCGAGGCCACGATGATGACGTCGTCGCGTTCGAGCAGCGCGCGCGTCGCCGAGTGGCGCATGCGGTCGATCTGCTCGTTGATCGAGGAATCCTTTTCGATGTACGTGTCCGTGCGGGGCACATACGCTTCCGGCTGGTAGTAGTCGTAATAGCTGACGAAATACTCGACTGCGTTGTCGGGGAAAAAGTTCTTGAACTCGCCATAGAGCTGGGCGGCCAGCGTCTTGTTCGGCGCCAGGATCAGGGCCGGGCGCTGCGTCGCCTCGATCACCTTGGCCATGGTGTAGGTCTTGCCCGAGCCGGTGACGCCCAGCAGCACCTGCGAACGGTCGTTGCGCTCGATGCCCTCGACCAGCTCGGCGATTGCGGTCGGCTGGTCGCCCTTGGGCTCGTAGGACGACTTGATCTCGAAGCGGACGCCGCCTTCGGACTTTTCCGGCCGCGGCGGCCGGTGCGGCGTCCACACCTTCATGGAGCCGTCGCCCTTGCGGAACTCCGGCCGGCCCTCGCGGATCAGCGATTCCAGTGCATCCGCGGTGGCCTTGACGCCGAGCGCCTCCATCTTGGACCGCGGCGGACGCGCCAGCGCCTCGGCATCGTCCTCCTCAGTGGGCAGGCCGAGCTGCCGCGCCAGCTCCGGATCGAGCGTCGGAATCGTGGCCGCGGTTCCGTAATTGGCCTGCGGCGCCTCCTCCAGCCCGGCGAGCTCAGCCGACTGACGGGCGCCCGGCGGCTGCGGATTGGGCCGCAGCGGCATCGGCCGCGCCGCATCTTGTGGAAACTCCTTCGGCGTCGAAGCCCGCGCGCGATGTGCGGCGGCCTCGCCCCCGGCGCGGCGGTCGCGCGAATTGTCCGGCGGCGGCTGCAGGCCGGTGCCTGATCCCAAGCCCGCATCGCCGCGATTGATCGCGGGATTGAGCAGTTCGGCCAGCGCCGGCCCGATCGGCTGCACGTCGGGGCGGTGTGCCTTCGAGTTCGGAGCCTTGGTCTTCGTGGATTTGCCGGGTTTTTCGGAGGATGCAGGTTTCTTCGCCATGAGGCGAATATGGGACGAGTCCGCCCCGCAATAAAGGGTGAATGCCCGTGGCGATGCAGGCTGCTGACAGCAGGTTGGCAGCAGCCTTGCGGTTCACGCCGCCGGCAGCGGCCCCTCGTCGTCTCCGGTGCTGACATTCGGCTCGACGATGTCGAGATGAATGCCGCCGCAATCAGTGCAGCGCATGGTCCAGTACTCGCATCCGGCGCGGCCGCCTATCACACGGAGCACCGTGAGATCGCTGTCGCATTCCGGGCAGTTGGACAGCACTGCGCGGGCATAGATCCGCGGCTGCGCTGCATCGGTTTCGACGATGGACATACCGGTTCCCCCCTTTGCGCCGCCCTGTCTCTGATCCGCCTGCGGACCGCCTATTCGTCGTCGCCGCCGGCCCGCAGCCGAAAACGATCGATGTGGTGCTTGGCATCGGCAATCGCGGCATCGCGATCGGGCCAGGCGAAGCCGACTTCCATGGCCGGAAACAGCACGCCGTCGATGGCCACCGGGCTGAGATCGGCCCGGCGGATCCGCGCGTGCCACAGCCCCTTGCCAGCTTCGAAGGATTCGATGTCAAAGCCGTCGTAGAGGGTCGTCATGAGTGTAGGTCCCACGTTTCTTTTCGGAGGGTCACGAGACCACGTCTGCGGATTTTGGGATGTGAAGCCGTTCACAAGCGGGCGGCTTTTTTGCCCGCCTTCAGTTCCGCGCTGCAGCACGGCCGATCCGGCGCGGCCGGGCGGCGGGTTCCGATGCCGCCCGCATGATCCAGCGGCGGAAGGCGGCAAAGTCGCGCTGCTCGGTCTGGAAGCTGCGATAGAGCAGGTACCAGCGCATGCCCTTGGGCACTGACAGGTCGAACGGCGCTACCAGCCGGCCGGCCGCAAGATCGTCGTCGATATAGGGGCGGATGCCCATCGCGATGCCGAGCCCGTCGGCCGCGGCCTGCAGCGCCTGGCCGTAGAACTGGAACTCGGGCCCGCGCGCGCTGATCCGAGCCGTGCCCGCCGCCTTCAGCCAGATCGGCCAGTCCTCGGGTGAGTGCGCGACGCGGATCAGGCTCGGTCCCTTCAGGTCGGCCGGGCGCTTCAATCCTCCGGCAAGGCGAGGCACGCAGACGGGGGTGAGGTCGCCCGCGAACAGCGGCTCGGCGACGAGGCCGGGCCAGTCGCCGGTGCCGAGCTTGATGCCGCAGTTCCAGTCCTCGCCGAACGGCACCGCGGCGCCGCCGGTGGTGAAGCGCACCTCGATGTCGGGCTCCTCGCTGCGAAACTCCGAAAGGCGCGGGATCAGCCAGCGCATCGCAAAGGTGTGGCCGACGCCGATGGTGAGCACGCGCACGCTCGCAGGCGCCGTCACCTGCGCCGTGAGGCTCGCCAGCGCATCGAAGATCGGGGTCAGCCCGCTTTGATAGGCGCGGCCGGCCTGCGTCAGCACGAGCCTGTTGGCCTTGCGCTCGAACAAGGCGACGCCGAGCCGCTCTTCGAGCAGGTGCACCATGCGGCTGACGGCGGCCGCCGATACGCTCAGCTCCAACCCGGCCGCAGCAAAGCTTCCGGTCCGCGCCGCCGCCTCGAACGCCTTGATGCCGTTGAGAAACAGCAGTCGCCGCAAATGATCACCCTCAGGAAAGCTGATGCCAGGGCAAGATAACTCAGTTTGCGGAAAAGGCGCAAGCGAGGCACGTTCTCCTTTGCCTCTCCCCGCGAGTGGGGCGAGGGAGTGCAACAGTTCGCGTCCCTCACTCGCCCTCGGGAGATCCTTTCGTGACGCCCATCATGATCGCTGCCCTCGGATTGCTGATGGTGGCCACGGCGTTCCTGTCGGGGCTGTTCGGCATGGCGGGCGGGCTGATCCTGATCGGCGTGCTGCTGGCCCTGATGCCGCTGCCGACCGCGATGGTGCTGCATGCGATCACGCAGATGGCCTCGAACGGCTGGCGCGCGTTCCTGTGGCGGGCGCATATCCGCTGGCGGCCGGTCGCGAACTATATGGTCGGCGCGGCCGTCGCGCTCGCGGCGTGGTCGCTGACCCGCTACGTGCCAGACAAGCCGACGGCGCTGCTCTTGCTCGGCGTCACCCCGTTCATGGCGCGGCTTTTGCCGGCGAACGTCAAGCCGGATCCTGATAGCCTCTGGCAGGGCACGGTCTACGGCACGATCTGCATGGGCCTGATGCTGATGACCGGCGTCTCCGGCCCGCTGCTCGACACCTTCTTCCTCGGCGGCGATTTCGGCCGGCGCGAGAAGGTTGCGACCAAGGCGATGTGCCAGGTCGTCAGCCATTTCACCAAGCTGATCTATTTCGGCGGCATCATCGACCAGGCCGCGGGCCTCGATCCCGTGCTCGCTGCCGTCGCCATCGCAGCCTCGATGCTCGGCACCACGCTGGCGCGGCGCATCCTCGAAGCCATGACCGACCAGCAGTTCATCGCCTGGTCCAACAAGCTGATCACCACCATCGCCTGCTACTACATCGTCCACGGCGGCTGGCTGTTGCTGCGTGCGCCGGTTCTGGCTGCCTTCGACAAGGGAGGTTTGCAATGAGCGAGACGGCCGATCCGCTGGTGCTGGACTTCGTCGAATGGGTGGCGCGCGAGCCGCGCGCCTATGCCGAGGTGATCGCGACCTGGAAGACCTCGTGCCCGCGCCTCACCATCTGGGAAGACGCCGCCGAGCGCGGCTACGTCGCGCGCGAGACGATTGCAGGTCTCGGGCTGGTGATCGCGGTGACGGAAGGCGGTGAGAGGCTGTTGCGCGCCAACGGGCGGTAGTTTCTTTGCCTCTCCCCGCCTGCGGGGAGAGGCCGACACGCGAAGCGTGGCGGGTGAGGGGGAGTCTCCGCGAGTCCGTCTCTCACTGTGATTGCGGAGGCAGCCCCTCACCCCAACCCTCTCCCCGTAAGAACGGGGAGAGGGAGAAGACATAGCGCAGCTCTCTCCACATCGTCATTGCGAGCGCAAGCGAAGCAATCCAGAATGTCACTGCAGCGGTAGCCTGGATTGCTTCGCTGCGCTCGCAATGACGGAGCACTGGTCCATGTCGCTCAAACTCTACGAACTCGTCGGCACCGATCCAGCGCGCCCCTTCAGCCCGTATTGCTGGCGCACGCGGATGGCGCTCGCGCACAAGGGCCTTGCAGCGGAATCGCTGCCCTGGCGCTTCACCGAGAAGAGCGCGATTGCGCCGCACGGCTCGGAGAAGGTCCCGGTGCTGATGCATCACGACAAGCCGATCGTCGATTCCTGGATCATCGCGAACTATCTCGAGGACCATTTTCCGGATCGCCCGTCGCTGTTCGGCGGCGAGGGCGGCCGCGCCATGGCGCGCATGATCAATGCGTGGGGCGACATCGCCATCGTGGGCGGCATCTTTCCGCTCATCATCGCCGACATCCCGAAGAATCTGAATGAGGTCGATGCCGCCTATTTCCGCAAGTCGCGCGAGGCCCGCTTCGGCGGCAATACTCTCGAGGAGATCATGGCGGGCCGCGAGGCCGGCGTCATCGCGTTCCGCAAGTCGCTCGAGATCATGCGGCAGACGTTCAAGACGCAGCCTTTTCTCGGCGGGCAGGCACCGAACTACGCCGACTACATCGTGTTCGGCGGATTCCAATGGGCGCGCATGGTCAGCCCGTTCAAGCTGCTGGATGCGGATGATCCCATCTATGCCTGGCGCGAAAAGCTGCTGGATGCGTTCGACGGCTTGGCGCGCAAATCGCCGGGGCACGAGGTGTAAACTTCGTAGCCCGGATGGAGCGTAGCGAAATCCGGGGCCGGTGCTAGCGGAACGAATCCCGGATTACGCTTGCGCTCCATCCGGGCTACGCGCCGCCGCTTTCCGCAAGCACGCCCGGCACAGGCAGTCCTCGCCCTCGAGCGGCATCGGCAGTTTTGCCGTCTCCTCCGCGCACCAGCAATTGCCATAGAGATCGCAGCCGAATTCGCTGCCGCAACGGGAACAGGTGAGACGGCGCGCAAGTGCCGGCGCTGACGGCATTTCTTTCGGATTTGTCATGATCTACGTCGAAGCTTCGTCGTCATTTTCAGGGCGGGTTCATCTGCCGCTGCAGTATATTACGCGTCGCCCGCGTCGCAGGAAAGCACCTCGCAACACGCGAAGGACAGATCATCGATGGCCCGCGATTCGCAAGCCGCCCTCGTCGCGCTCAACCGCTTCGGCTTCGGCGCCCGCGGCGGTGCATCGGGCGATCTCGTCAACGCAAGCTCCGACCCGCGCGGCTTCGTGAAGGCCGAGCTTTCGCGTTCCAATGGCGTGCTGTTGGAAGCGCCGGGCCTGCAATCGACGCCGCAGCTCGGGCAGGCCGTGTTTGCCTATCAGGACCAGGTCAAGCAGGCGCGTGAGGCGGCGAAGGCCGCCGCGCCCGCCGAGACGCCGGCACTAGCGCCTGCCGATCAGGACGCGCCCTTGCGCCGTAATCTCTCGCTGAATGCAGCGGCAGAGATCACTGGCCAAATGGCCGATGCGAAGCCCACAGGCAGCGCACCGAAGCCGGAGACCATGCAGCCGAACGCTGCGCCGCCTGCTGCCAAGCCAGCGCCGCAGCCGCTCAATGTCATCCAGAAAACCTTTCGCGCCGAGGCGCTGGCGCGGCTGCAGCGCGCCACGCTGGCCGAGTGCGGCTTCACCGAGCGCCTCGTCGCGTTCTGGTCCAATCATTTCTGTATCTCTGCCAGTAAGGGCGAGTTGGCGCGGATCTGGGCCGGCGCGTTCGAGCGCGAGGCGATCCGGCCGCACGTGCTCGGTCGCTTCGCCGACATGCTGAGGGCGGTCGAGCAGCATCCGGCGATGCTGTTCTTCCTCGACAACCAGCAATCGCTTGGACCCGACTCGCGCGCGGGACAAAACCGCAAGCGCGGGCTGAACGAAAATCTCGCGCGCGAGATCATGGAGCTGCATACGCTCGGCGTCGGCGGCGGCTACACCCAAGGCGACGTCACCTCGCTCGCGCGCATCATCACCGGCTGGACCTTTGCCGGCAGGCAAGGGCAGCTCGGGGTTCCCGGCTCCTTCGTCTTCAACACCAATGCGCATCAGCCCGGGCCGCAGGTGCTGCTCGGCAAGACCTACGATCAGGCCGGCCTCGCACAGGGCGAAGCCGCGCTCGCCGATCTCGCGCGACATCCCTCGACCGCGAGTTTCATCGCCACCAAATTCGTCCGTCACTTCGTCGCGGACGAGCCGCCGCCGGCGCTCGTTGCGCGCCTGCGCGACGTCTTCGTCAAGACCGACGGCGATCTCAAGGCGATGGCGACCACGCTCGTCGATTCCGAGGAAGCATGGAAAGCGCCGCTCACGAAGCTGCGCTCGCCATACGATTTCCTGGTCGCGAGCGGCCGGCTGCTGGCGCGCGTGCCGGAGGATCCCGGCGCCTATCTCAACAACCTCAATCTGCTCGGCCAGCCGCTGTGGTCGCCGCCGGGTCCCAACGGCTTTCCCGACAGCAATGCCGCCTGGGGCGCGCCGGAAGGCATCAAGCTCAGGCTCGACATCGCGGCGCAGATCGGCGCGCGGCTTGGCAACAACATCGATCCGCTCGACCTCCTTGAGTTCGCCGCCGCCGATGCCGCCTCGGCCGAGACGCGGCGGACCATCGAGCGCGCGGAGTCGCGGCAGCAGGCGCTGGCGCTGCTGCTGATGTCGCCGGAAATGCAGAGGAGATGATGATGACCGACTGCGTCGAGAACCGGCTCCTCACCTCCCGCCGCGGTCTCCTGCTCGGCGGCGCGTCCTTTGCGGCCTGGGCTTACCTGCCGAAATTCGCCCGCGCGGCCGACGGGCGCGATCCGCGAATGATCGTGGTGATCCTGCGCGGCGCACTGGACGGGCTCTCGACCGTCGCGCCGCTCGGCGATCCCGATTATGCCGGCCTGCATGGATCGATCGCGCTCAGCGCCGACGGGGCGCATCCCGCGATCATGCTCGACTCGTTCTTCGCCCTGCATCCGGCGATGCCGGAGTTTGCGCGCATGTATCGCGACAAGCACGCGGCGGTGATCCACGCGGTCGCGACGCCCTATCGCGACCGCTCGCATTTCGACGGTCAGGACGTGCTCGAAAGCGGCTATGCCGGCCCGGGCCGCGTGCAGTCCGGCTGGCTCAACCGCGCGCTGGAAGCGCTGCCGCGCGGCGAGCGCGTGTCGAGCGGCCTCGCGGTCGGCCCCACAACGCCGCTAGTGCTGCGCGGCAGCGCGCCCACCGTGGGCTGGGCGCCGGTCGCGCTGCCGCAGGCCGATGATGACACCGCAATGCGCCTGGTCGAGCTCTACCGCCACCGCGATCCCGCCTTGGCCTCCGCGCTGTCGCAAGGCCTCCAGCTCGACAAGGCGGCGAGCGGCGACGACATGAAAGCGACGCGCGGCAATGCGGTCGCGCAGATGCGGCAGGTCGCGCGCGGCGCCGCAAAGCTGATGGCGGCCGATGATGGCCCGCGCATCGCCGCGCTCGCCTTCGACGGCTGGGACACGCATGCCAATGAAGGCGGCCCTGTGGGGCGTCTCGCCTTCCTGCTCGGCGGCCTCGACGGGGCGCTCGCCGAATTCGAAAGCGGCCTAAGGGATCGCTGGCGCGACACCGTCGTGGTCGTCGCCACCGAGTTCGGCCGCACCGCGCGCATCAACGGCACCGAGGGGACCGATCACGGCACCGGCACGATCGCCTTGCTTGCCGGCGGCGCGGTGCAGGGCGGCCGGGTGATCGCGGACTGGCCCGGCCTCAAGCTCGCCAATCTGTATGAGGGCCGTGACCTCAAGCCGACCACGGATCTGCGCTCGGTGATCAAAGGCGTGCTGCAGGATCAGTTCGGCCTGTCCGATCGCGCGCTGGCCGAGACGGTGTTCCCCGACAGCGCAGGAGCACGGCCGATGCGCGGACTGGTTGGCTAAGCCGTCATTCCGGGGCGCGCGGAGCGCGAACCGGAATCCATCTCTCGACGCGTTCTGCAGAAAAATGGATTCCGGGCCCGCGCCTTGCGGCGCGTCCCGGAATGACGACATGATGAGCCGAGCATCAGGAGACACCACCCCATGTACATCGCCATGAACCGCTTTCGCGTCGCCAAGGGCTCCGAGGCTGCCTTCGAGCAGGTCTGGCTCACGCGCGACACCCATCTCGACAAGGTGCCGGGCTTCGTCGAGTTTCACCTGCTGCGCGGGCCGGAAGCCGAGGACCACACGCTGTACGCCTCGCACACCGTGTGGGCGAATTATGCGGCGTTTGAGGCCTGGACCAAGTCGGAAGCGTTTCGCGCGGCACATCATAAAGCGGGCGACAACAAGCCGCTTTATCTAGGCCATCCCCAGTTCGAAGGTTTCGAGGTGATGCAGACCGTGGGGCGCGGCGCCAAGTAACGCTGCCAAGTAGCGCTGCCAGCAAAAAAATGCGGCCCCTGTCAGACGCGGCGACTGACGGGGACCGCTGGGGGCGCATGATCGGTGACGGGGGGCCTGACCAGACGCAGGGGCAGCCTAGCCTTGCTGTGTTACGCGCGGGTGACAGGTGGAGTTATCCACAGGCTCCCGGCACGACTCAGAAGATCTTGCGATAGACGATGAAACCGGAGCGCTCCGCGACCTTGTCGTACAGGCGCTGCGCCGTGAGATTGGTCTCGTGCGTCTGCCAGTAGACGCGCGGCGATCCCGCCAGCTTCGCCCGTTCGTAGACGCCATGGATCAGCGCCGAGCCGACGCCCTTGCCGCGCGCGGCCTCTGATGTGAACAGGTCCTGCAAATAGCAGGACGGCTCGATCGCGGTGGTGCTGCGATGGAACAGATAATGCGTCAGCCCGATCAGGCGGCCGTTGTCCTCGGCGACCAGCGCATGCATCGGCTCATAAGCATCGAAGAAGCGCTGCCACGTCATCCCAGTGATCTCGGGCGCGAGCGCGGTCGGACCGGAGCGGCCGTAAAAGGCGTTGTAGCCGTCCCACAGCGGCAGCCATTGATCGTAATCCTGCCTGGTGACGGCGCGAATGATGAGCGACATGTGAATTTCCGCGATCTCGGAGGTGCGCGATGAAGGGATGCCCTTCATACGTGATGATCGTATGGCCGATCAATCGCGTGGAGATGGGGATTGGTTGAATCGGTGCCGGCTCAGAATTCGGTTCACCTCTCCCGAAGGGAGAGGTCGGATCGCATCGCAGATGCGATCCGGGTGAGGGGTTACGGTCTCAGTGAACGCCGTGGCCCCTCACCCGGATTGCTGCGCAATCCGACCTCTCCCCGCTGGGGAGAGGTGAACCTCCAGCGACCAGCAGAGCTTGAATTCAACACGCTCTACTCCGCAACGCGCAAGTACTGGATCAGCTTGCGGCCGGTCGGATCGCGCAGCGAGCGGTAGTAGTCGGCGCGCGCCGGCGCATCGGTGTGGCGCACGAGGTCGGTCACCGGCGTGTAGCTCAGCATCCGCCCGCCGTCGGCGAGTGCGGTGCAGACGAAGCGCAGCACCTCGCCGTTGCGCAGCGCGACGTTGATCGGCGTGGCATCGCCGACCCGGACCATCTCCATGCGCTGCGCGATGAAAGTGCCGAGCTCGTCCTCGGGCAGCGCGAACGCGCCGGTGTCGCGGCCGTGATACATCAGCGCGATGAAGGGTGGCTTCGCCTCGGCGACCTCGTCCGGCACCGCAAAATAGTCGCGGAACGCGCGGTTGATGAATTCGGCCCGGGTCTCGGCATCGAGCAGCACGATGCCGATATCGACCTTGTCGAGCGCGGCCGACAGCCGCGCGGCAATGGCGTGGCTGCGGCGCTCGGCCGCGAAACTGCCGAGCAGCCGCTCGCGCATCAGCCCGGTGATGCCGGCGGTTCCGAAAACGGTGATGGCCAGGAGGCCGAGCGGCGCCAGATCGGCGGCGCCATGGCCGGAGACGCCGTGGCGGTTGAGGAAGAACAGCGCCCCGCCGATCACCGCGACAATCGCGGTCGTCACGGCGGAGGCGAGACCTGCGAGCGCGCCGGCGAGAGCCGCGATGGCGACGAACAGCGGGGCGGGCGAGGGCGCGGGGACGAAGCGATCAAGCAGAATCGCCAGCAGCAGGGTCGCTGCCGTCAGCGCCGGACCGGAGATCGCACGCCATCCGAACCGCATGGACCTGTCTCGCTCCTTCCGAACGAGGTAAGGCCGCAACACTGGCTGATTGTTGCGTGACCGCGATGCGATTTCGCGCGGCGTGCTTAAGGCGCGCTTGCGCGCAAGCGTAAGGCTTTCGGATGATTTTAGACCATGTGCGCGCGCTGCTGCAGCGTCGGCGCATGCAGCGTCGACGTGCCCGTGCCCTTGCGCGTGCCGACGATGATCAGCAGCGAGGCGACCAGGATGGCCGCAGTCAGGGTGATTGCAACGACTACCACAGGTGATTTCATCGACGTCCTGTCGCGATGCCGGTCGGCGCGGGCCGCACGGCGCCCTGAAGGCTGGTCCAGGATGAAACGGGAATCAGACCGGCAGGCCCATCGCCATGGTCGCCTTGGTCGACAACACCGTCAGGGTGACGATCAGGCACAGCGAAAGCGCGGCGACGGCGAGCGAAGCCGCGACCGCATGGGTGAGCCGGGAAGACGCGACGGTAGCGGATGGGCTCTGAAAGCCTGCCGTGCCGGACGCCCGCATCATGGTCTAAATCCTTCAACACGCGAGCGAATCACCCGCGACTTTCCAGAATTTTCCCAGTTTCAACCGGCAAGATTGCGGCGGCCTTAGCGCTGAAAATGGCCAGATTGCGGCAAATATTACCTTTATACCCGCTATTCGCCGGAGCGGACGCGTCGTCAGGCGTTCGCGGCGATGCTGGCGGGGTCGTCGATGTCGGCCGGGCGCCAGTCCATGGTCACGAAGCCGGGCGTGGCTTCGACGCGTTTCAGCCAGTCCCGGATCGCCGGGAAGGCCTGGAGGTCGAAGTCGCAGCGGTCGGCGAGGTGGGTGTAGCCGTACAGCGCGATGTCGGCGACCGTGAGTTGGCGCGCAGCGAAGTAGGGGGTGGTCTTGAGGTGGTTCTCCATCACCTGGAGCGCGCCATAGCCGCGCTCCATCCAGTCCTCCAGCGAATGGGTCTGCAGGTCGCGGCCGCCCTTGACCAGCGACAGCCAGAAATAGGCCGCGCCGATATTGGGCTCCAGCGCGTGCTGCTCGAAGAACATCCATTGCAGCGCCTCGGCGCGGTCGATGCGGTTTTCCGGCGCGAGCGGCGTGCCGACGGCAACGTACCAGAGGATGGCGTTGGACTCGGCGAGATAGCGGTCCTCGCCGACCTCGAGCAGCGGCACCTGCCCCGACGGGTTCTTGGACAGGAAATCCGGCGTGCGGCTCTCGCCGCGCAGAATGTCCACCTCCACTGCTTCGTAAGGCAGGTTGAGCAGCGCCAGCGCAAGGCGGACCTTGTAGCTGTTGCCCGAGCGTTGCATCGAATAGAGCTTGTACATTCTGGCGTTCGAAATCCGAGGACGAGAAGACGCGGCGCCCGTTGCCCCGCGAGGCGGCTAAACAATGATGCCGATGCGAATCCGCCGCAAGTGCCGTCCGATAGAAAAACTCGAAAACCCTACCGCACTGCAATGGCAAGGAAGATCGTTTCCGCGACGATGCAGTTCAGTTCACATGTACGTCAATCTGCGGACACATCGCTCTACGTAGGCTACCGCATAGACGATCGAGATTAGGACGCCAGTGTTTCCGCATCGTCATGGCCGGGCTTGACCCGGCCATCCACGACTCACTTGCCGCACGAAGAACGTGGATGCCCGGGACAAGCCCGGGCATGACGACGAGCGGTTTCCTGGAGACGTGCACCATCCAGAATTGCTCCGAGGACAGGCCTTGTCGGATATGAGCAATTCCGGAGGCAATGTTGCGCAAAATTGCGGGAAATCGTGGCTTGAACCACTCCAAATCGTAAACTTTTCCGGGATCGGGCCGAAGTTTCTTGCGGCCCAGCGGCACACGTTTTAGGGTGGCTCATTCCCACAATTGGAGTCGTGAGGCGAAGGGCTTCACGACGCTCGCCAGGAGATGATGATGTCCTTCCTTGCCGCTGCGCTCGACCGTGTGAAGCCGTCCGCGACCATCGCGGTCACGGATAAAGCACGCGCGCTGAAAGCGGCGGGCCGCAACGTCATCGGCCTCGGTGCCGGCGAGCCCGACTTCGACACGCCCGCCAACATCAAGCTGGCGGCGATCCGCGCCATCGAGGCCGGCAAGACCAAGTACACCGCGGTCGACGGCATTCCCGAGCTGAAGGAAGCCATCATCGCGAAATTTCAGCGCGAGAACGGCGTCGCCTACAAGCCGAACCAGATCATCGTCGGCACCGGCGGCAAGCAGGTGCTCTACAACGCGTTGATGGCGACCATCAATCCGGGCGACGAGGTAATCATTCCCGCGCCCTATTGGGTCAGCTATCCCGAGATGGTCGCGCTCGCGGGCGGCGAGCCGGTGCCGGTGGTCTGCACCGCCGCGACCGGCTTCAAGCTCCAGGCCGAGGCGCTCGAGCGCGCGATCACGCCGAAGACCAAATGGGTCATCCTGTGCTCGCCGTCGAACCCGACCGGAGCTGCCTACACGCGTTCGGAACTGAAAGCGCTCACCGACGTGCTGGTGAAGCATCCCCACGTCTGGGTGATGACCGACGACATGTACGAGCATCTCGTCTATGACGACTTCCAGTTCACCACGGTCGCGCAGGTCGAGCCGAAACTCTACGACCGCACGCTCACCGTGAACGGCGTCTCGAAGGCCTATTGCATGACCGGCTGGCGCATCGGCTACGCCGGCGGTCCCGCGCAGCTCATCAAGGCGATGTCGACGATCCAGTCGCAGTCGACCTCGAACCCCTCGTCGATCGCACAATGGGCCGCGGTCGAGGCGCTGAACGGTCCGCAGGACTTCATCCCCGCCAACAACAAGGTGTTCAAGGAGCGGCGCGACCTCGTCGTCTCCATGCTCAATCAGGCCAAGGGAATCGAGTGCCCGCGTCCCGAAGGCGCGTTCTACGTCTATCCGTCGTGCGCCGGCACGATCGGCAAGACCGCGCCGTCGGGCAAGGTGATCGCCAATGACGAGGACTTCGTCACCGAGCTTTTGGAGACCGAAGGCGTCGCCGTGGTGCAGGGGTCGGCCTTCGGCCTTGGACCGGCGTTCCGTATATCCTACGCGACCAAGACTTCGGACCTCGAAGACGCCTGCAAGCGCATCCAGCGCTTCTGCGGCAATCTGCGGTAAAGCCGAAGACAGTGCCAATGAAAAGGCCCGCCGCGGCGGGCCTTTTTTGTTGTTTTTATGAGCTGAGTCGGATGGACTTTTGCTTCTGGTCGCGTTGTGCGCGGCCCCTCACCCGGATTGCTGCGCAATCCGACCTCTCCCCGCAGAAGGGCGGGGAGAGGTTAAGCAAGGCCGGCGAGTTTGCACTGTGAGGGACGTGTCGCTCTCTCACTACCTCGCCCCGTTCTTACGGGGAGAGGGTGGGGTGAGGGGCTCTCTCCGCGAATCCGGTTTTAGTTGCACGCGATCTGGCACGGCCGCGGCTCTTGTGGCATAGACCCGCAACACGGGTGGGGCGCTCTCTCTGCTCGCATCACACTTTTCGCCGGAGACATTCATGCGCCGTTCGTTCCTCTTCGCCGCACTCACCGCTGCCGGCCTCACGGCCTCCGTCGTGAACACCGGCGCGCAGCAGCGGATGGCGCGGGTCGGCGTGCTCGAATGCCGCGGCGGCGCCAGCGTCGGCTTCATCGTGGGGTCGGTGACTCATCTCGGCTGCGTGCTGCGCGCCGACGGCTTGCCCGACGACCGCTACGTCGCAACCATCCGGAAAGTGGGCCTCGACATCGGCATCACCCAGGAGACGGCTTTGGCCTGGGGCGTGTTCGCGCCGGTCGACCGGCTCGGCCCCGGCGACCTCTCCGGCAATTACGTCGGCGCGCAGGGCAGCGCCTCGGTCGGTGTCGGCTTGGGGGGCAACGTGCTGGTCGGCGGCTCAAACAATTCGATCGCGCTGCAGCCGCTGAGCGTGCAGGGCCAGGTCGGCCTCAACATCGCCGCCGGCCTCGAGAGCCTGGAACTCCGTCCGGGCCGTTGACACTTCTGCGTGTGATCGCGCCGCGCGAAGCGGCGCGATTTTGCTGACGACGCACCGCAGCGACGTTTGATGCTTGCCAAATCTCGGGGAGGGGCAGAGCATCGGCGTTTGCCGACCCAATCACGGGCCGAGCTCCACACCAAGGAGGCGGCGAAATGGGACAAGACGTCAGAAGTCCCCGAGGTCCACGGTGCATCGCGCTGGTGGGCCCTTTCCAAAGCGGTAAAACCACACTTCTGGAAGCAATATTGGCGCGAACGGGTGCAATCCCGCGCGCCGGCAGCGTCGATGCCGGAACGTCCGTCGGCGACGCCACGCCCGAGGCCCGTCATCACAAGATGACCGTCGGCCTCACTGCTGCCACCACGAGTTTCATGGGCGATAGCTACACCTTCCTCGATTGTCCCGGTTCCGTCGAGTTTGCCCACGACATGCGCGCCGCGTTGCCGGCGGTCGACGCCGCAATCGTGGTCTGCGAGGCCGACGAGAAGAAGCTGCCGCAGCTTCAGATCATCCTGCGCGAGCTGGAGGAGCTGAAGATTCCGCGTTTCCTGTTCCTCAACAAGATCGACCGCGCCAGCCAGCGCATCCGCGAGACGCTGGCGATGCTGCAGCCCGCCTCGCGCGTGCCGCTGGTGTTGCGCCAGATCCCGATCTGGAAGGGCGAGCTGATCGAGGGCTTCGTCGATCTCGCGCTGGAGCGCGCCTTCATCTATCGCGAGCACAAGGCCTCCGAGGTGATCGCGCTCGAGGGCGGCAATCTCGATCGCGAGAAGGAAGCCCGCTTTTCGATGCTGGAGAAGCTCGCCGACCACGACGATGCGCTGATGGAGCAGCTGCTCGAGGACATCCAGCCGCCGCGCGATGCCGTCTTCGACGATCTCGCCCGCGAATTGCGGGAAGGGCTGATTTGCCCGGTGCTGCTGGGCGCCGCCGTGCGCGAAAACGGCGTGTTGCGCCTGATGAAGGCGTTGCGTCACGAGGCGCCCGGCGTTGCGGAGACCGCAAAACGTCTTGGCGTATCCGAGGCCAAGGACGCGCTCGGCTATGTCTTCAAGACGCTGCATTCGCAGCACGGCGGAAAGTTGTCGCTGACGCGGCTGCTCGCCGGCCATCTCGACGACGGCGCCACGCTGCAATCCTCATCCGGCGGTGCTGGGCGCATCTCCGGCATCCTCGCCGTCAACGGCGCCTACGACACCAAGCGCGCCTCGGCCGAAGCCGGCGAGACCGTGGCCCTCGCCAAGCTCGATCCGGTCAAGACCGGTGACACAGTTTCGAGCGGCAAGACGGCGCCCGCGGCATTGATCACGATCGAGCCGACGCCGCCGGTGCTCGCGATCTCGGTCGCGGCCACCGACCGCAAGGATGACGTCAAGCTTGGCCAGGCGCTGACGCGCCTGCATGAGGAGGATCCCTCGCTCATGATCGTGCAGAACGCCAAGACTCACGACACCGTGCTGTGGGGCCAGGGCGAGATGCATCTGCGCGTCGCCAGCGAGCGCTTGCGCGACCGCTTCGGCGTCAAGATCACCTCGCATCCGCCCGCGATCGGCTATCAGGAGACCATCCGCAAGCCGATCACCCAGCGCGGCCGCCACAAGAAGCAGTCCGGCGGCCACGGCCAGTTCGGCGATGTCGTGCTCGACATCACGCCGCTGCCGCGCGGCGACGGCTTCAAGTTCGCCGAGAAGGTGGTGGGCGGCGCGGTGCCGCGCAACTACATCCCGGCGGTGGAGGAGGGCGTCGTCGATGGATTGGCGCGCGGTCCGCTCGGCTTCCCCGTCACCGACGTGCAGGTGACGCTGACCGACGGCTCCTATCACAGCGTCGATAGCTCCGATCTCGCCTTCCGCACGGCCGCGCGGGTCGGGCTCAACGAAGGCCTGCCGCAATGCCAGCCGGTGCTGCTGGAGCCGATCCACATGGTCGAGATCGTCTGCCCGACCGACGCCACCGCCAAGATCAACGCGATCCTGTCGGCGCGGCGCGGCCAGATTCTCGGCTTCGACACCCGCGAGGGCTGGACCGGCTGGGACTGTGTCCGCGCCATGATGCCGGAAGCGGAGATCGGCGAGCTGATCGTGGAGCTGCGCTCGGCCACCGCTGGCGCCGGCAGCTTCACGCGCCAGTTCGACCACATGGCCGAAGTCACCGGCCGCGCCGCCGACCAGATCATCGCCGCACATCAGCACGCGGCGTGATCGGGTAGGCGATCTCGTGCCCCGGACGCAGCGCAGCGCTCCTTCAGCGGTGCGCTGCAGAGCCGGGGCCCATGTATCAGCGTGCTTGGAATTTCTGGGTCCCGGCTCCGCGCAGCAACGCCAAGTGCGTTGCAGCGCGTCCGGGACATGAGATTCTCGTATGCCACTGCACCACACTCCGTCATTGCGAGCGCAGCGAAGCCATCCAGAAATCCCTCCGCGGAAAGATTCTGGATTGCTTCGCTACGCTCGCAATGACGGAGGCTATGGACGACGCCTCCCTTGCTTTCGCCACCGTATGATGTATTTTATATCATTGTATATGTTCTAGATATCACTTATAACTGCTCGTAACTGAGGCCAAGGTGATCACTTCGTTCCAGATGCGGGCAGCCCGCGCGTTGCTCGGCATCGACCAGAAAACCCTGGCCGAGCTCGCCGGCGTGTCGCTGCCGACCATCCAGCGGATGGAGGCCTCCACCGGCAATGTTCGTGGCGTGGTCGAGACCTTGATCAAGGTAGTCGAGGCGTTCGACCGGGCCGGCGTCGAGCTGATCGGCGAGCAGGCCCGCAGCGACGGCGGCGGACGTGGCGTTCGCTTGAAAGAGCCGGGGCCGCCGCGCCGGGTCGGAGCATGATCGCGCGTTGATCGTGCCCGGGATCAAGATGGGCTAGCGCATCGTCGCACCTTAGGACGCACGATGCTTCGGAGCATTGTGGGGCCAGCGGAGCACTTTGCTGACATGAGCATCACGAGCGATCAGGCAGGACGGCTGCACCAGCTGCGTCAGCCGACCTTTGCCGAACTGTATCTGCCGAAGCTCGTCACCGTCTTTCGCGAAGGCTACGGCCTTGCGGATTTCCGCGCCGACGTCTTCGCCGGCCTCACAGTCGCGATCGTCGCGCTGCCGCTGTCGATGGCGATCGCGATCGCCTCGGGCGTGACGCCGGACCGCGGCCTCTACACCGCCGTCGCCGGCGGCTTCATCGCCTCCATACTCGGCGGCAGCCGGTTCCAGATCGGCGGCCCTGCCGGCGCCTTCATCGTTCTGGTCGCGGCGACTGCGGAGCGGCACGGCGTCGACGGAGTTATCCTCGCCACCATGATGGCGGGCCTGTTCCTGATCGGCGCAGGGCTGCTCAGGGTCGGCACCTACATCAAGTTCATTCCCTATCCGGTCACGGTCGGCTTCACCGCCGGCATCGCCGTCATCATCCTTGCCAGCCAGCTCCGCGATCTCTTCGGCATCACGCTCGCGGGGAAGGAGCCGAGCGAGTTCGTGCCGAAGCTCGTCGCGCTCGCCGGCGGCCTCAACACGATCAATCCATCCGCAGTGCTGGTCGCGATCGTCAGCATCGCCATCATCGCCTCGTTGCGGGTCTGGCGTCCCTCCTGGCCCGGCATCCTGATCGCGGTCGTCTTCGCCGCCTTCGTGTGCGCGATATTCTCGTTGCCGGTGGAAACGATCGGCTCGCGCTTCGGCGGCATCCCGCGCGAATTGCCCTCGCCGGCGCTGCCCGCATTCTCGCTGGAGAAGGCAAGGGCGGTGCTGCCGGATGCGATCGCGTTTGCGCTGCTGGCGGCGATCGAATCGCTGTTGTCGGCGGTGGTCGCCGACGGCATGACCGGCCGCCGTCACCGCTCCAATTGCGAGCTGGTGGCGCAAGGCGCGGCCAATATCGGCTCGGCGCTGTTCGGCGGCATCTGCGTCACCGGGCTGATCGCGCGCACCGCGACCAACATCCGCGCCGGCGCGCGCGGGCCGCTCGCCGGCATGCTGCATTCGGTGTTCCTGCTGCTGTTCATGCTGGTCGCGGCCCCGCTCGCAAGCTACATCCCTCTGGCCGCGCTCGCCGCGGTGCTGGTCGTGGTGGCCTGGACCATGGCGGAGAAGCACGAATTCGCGACGCTCGTGCGCTCGTCATGGGGCGATGCCGTGGTGCTGCTCGCGACCTTCCTGCTCACGATCTTCCGCGATCTCACCGAGGGCATCCTGGTCGGCTTCGCGCTCGGCGCGGTGCTTTTCATCCATCGCATGGCGGAGATGACCGGCATCGAGGAGCGGACGCCACTGGTTGCTGATGATCGCCCCGATGACGGCAACGGCGACCGTGTGCGTTACGATCCCGCGCTTGCGGTCGACCGCGACGTGCTGGTCTATCGCATCACCGGCGCGTTCTTCTTCGGCGCGGCCTCGGCGATCGGCAGCGTGCTCGACGGCATTGCCGACAGGCGTAAGGCCTTCGTGGTCGATTTCGCCGCGGTGCCGTTCCTGGATTCGACCGCGGCCAACGTGATCGGCCGCGTCGCCGCCAAGGCGCACCGCCAGGGCATCCGGCTGTTCATCACGGGGGCCTCGCCCGCGGTCCGCCGCGCGCTGCTCACCCATGGCGTCACGCCGCCGCGCGCGCGCTACCGCACGAGCCTCGAGCGCGCCATCGCCGACATCAAGGGCCGGGCCGCCGACGAGACCGCTGCGAGCTGACCACGCGCGCTTGACAGAGCGGGCGCGACGCGAAATGGATCGCCTCGGAAACGACCCGAGGGAAAGATGACCGCGCCCAAGCCCCCTGCAGCCTGTCTGATCGGATGGCCGGCCGCGCATTCGCGCTCGCCGCTGATCCACCATCACTGGCTGCGCACGCTCGATCTCGAGGGCGGCTATGTCATCGAGGCGGTGCCGCCCGAGGATTTGCGCGATTTCGTGCTGCGACTGTCGCTGCGCGGCTTCGTCGGTGCCAACGTCACCATCCCGCATAAGGAAGCCGTGCTGGCGCTGTCGACGCCCGACGCCCGCGCCAGGGCCGTCGGCGCCGCGAACACGCTGTGGTTCGCCGACGGCGAGCTGCGCTCAACCAACACCGATGTCGAAGGCTTCATCAACAATCTCGACGCCAGCGCGCCCGGCTGGGACATGGCCGAGGCGGCGCTGGTGCTGGGCGCCGGCGGCTCCTCGCGCGCGGTCGTGTTCGGCCTGCTGGAACGCGGCATCAGCTGCGTGCATGTCGCCAATCGCTCCATGGCGCGGGCCGAGACGCTGGCACAACAGTTCGGATCGAACGTGCATCCGCTGCCGTGGGACGCGATCGGCGACGTGCTGCCGCGCGCAAAACTTCTCGTGAACACGACCTCGCTCGGCATGCATGGCCAGCCTTCACTCGACGTCGACCTCGCGCGCCTGCCGCAAGATGCCGTCGTCGGCGACCTCGTCTACGTTCCCCTGGTGACGCCGCTGCTCGCCGCGGCGGCGGCGCGCGGCCTGAAGACCGCCGACGGGCTCGGCATGCTGCTGCATCAGGCGGTGCGCGGTTTCGAGCTGTGGTTCGGGCGGCGCCCCGAGGTCACCGCCGAGCTGCGCGCATTGGTTGAGGCCGATCTCACGAAGTCTTGAGAGAATAGCGCAGGGTCTTTCGGAGTTCTCTATTCCTGGGGGCAACGGAGACCGTCATGACTGTTCAACGTGCAACCTTCACACGTCCACTGATCGCCGTCGCGATGGTGGTCGTCTCGACCTACTGCGCCTTCGCCCAGAGAGCGCCGGTGCCGACGCGCGTGCGCGGCACCATCGAAAGCGTCAATGGCGACACTATGCAGGTCAAGTCGCGCAGCGGTGAAGAGGTTAAGCTTCGCCTCGCCTCCGACGTGAACGTGTCGGGCGTCACGAAGATTTCACTCGCCGACATCAAGCCGGGCTCGTTCATCGGCGCCACCACCGTGCCGGGACCGGACGGCAGCCAGAACGCCGTCGAGGTGCACGTGTTTCCGGAAAGCATGCGCGGCACCGGGGAAGGTTCGCGACCTTGGGACCTCAAGCCCAACTCCAGCATGACCAATGCGACCGTCGCGGAGAGCGTCGTCGGCAATGACGGTCACACGCTGCTGGTCAAGTACAAGGACGGCGAGAAGAAGGTGTTCGTCGCCGACGACACGCCGGTCGTGACCTTCGTGCCCGGCGACAAATCCGAGCTGAAGCCCGGCGCCAAGGTGATCGCCTTCATGAAGCAATTGCCCGACGGCTCGTTCGAGACCAACCGCGTCAGCGTCGGCCGCGACGGCCTGACGCCGCCGATGTGAGGGGCTGTGAGACGCGCACCTGCCGCCTCAAACACCGCCGTCGTCCCGGACAAGCGTCAGCGCAGATCCGGGACCCATAACCACAGGGAAAAGTTTTTGCGCGAAGCAGGCCAATCCGAGTCCCCATAGCCACACCTGCCTGTGGCTATGGGTCCCGGATCGGCGCGCGCTTTGGGCGCGCTTGTCCGGGACGACCGTGATTATTGCTGCGGCATCCCGGCAGACGCGCTCACACCGCAATCACGTGATCGTCGATCTCGTCCACCCGGTTGACGCCGCACAGGCCCATCGTAGTGAGCAGCTCCTTCTGGATGATGTCGATCGCCTTGGCGACGCCGGCCTGGCCGCCGGCACCTAAGCCATAGGCATAGGCGCGGCCGATCATGCAGGACTTTGCGCCGAGCGCCAGCGCGCGCATCACGTCCTGGCCGGAGCGGATGCCGCCGTCGAACATGATCTCCATCCTGTCGCCCACCGCGTCCGCGATCTCGGGCAGGACCTCGATCGAGGACGGCGCGCCGTCGAGCTGGCGGCCGCCGTGGTTGGAGACCACGAGCGCCTGCGCGCCGGTCTTGGCGGCTTCCTCGGCGTCCTCGACGTCGAGGATGCCCTTGATGATCAGCTTGCCCGGCCAGATGCTGCGGACCCACTCGACGTCCTTCCAGTTCAAGGAGGTGTCGAACTGCGAGGCGGTCCATTCGGCGAGGCGGTTGAGATCCTCGGTGTTCTTCACGTGGCCGGCGATGTTGCCGAAGGTGCGGCGCTTGCCCTGCAGCACGCCGGAGACCCAGGCCGGCTTGCTGGCGAAGTCCAGCAGCTTCGACAGCGACCATTCCGGTGGCACCGTCATGCCGTTCTTGATGTCGGCGTGGCGCTGGCCGATCACCTGCAGGTCGACCGTGAGCACCAGCGCGCTGCACTTGGCTGCGATCGCGCGCTGGATCAATTCCTTGATGAAGCCGCGGTCCTTCATGACGTAGAGCTGGAACCAGAACGGCTTCTCGACGCTGGCGGCGATGTCCTCGATCGAGCAGATCGACATCGTCGATTGCGTGAACGGAATGCCGGCGGCCTGCGCGGCGCGGCAGGCGTGGATCTCGCCGTCGCCGTGCTGCATGCCGAGCAGGCCGACCGGCGCGAGGATCAGCGGCATCGTCGACGGCTCGCCGAGGATCGTGGTCGAGGTGTCGCGCTTGGAGACGTCGACCAGGATGCGCTGGCGGAACTTGATCGCCTGCATGTCCTCGCGGTTGGCGCGCAGCGTCTCCTCCGCGTAGGAGCCGCGGTCGCAATAGTCGAAGAATGCCTTCGGCACGCGGCGCCGATGCAGCGTGCGAAGATCGTCGATACAGGTAATATGCTTCATGTCGTTTCCCCGGCCCGTCACGTACCAAACAGTCTTGCATCGGAAGATTTCGGGGTCATCTAGCATGGTTGGATGCACAGCCAAATCGTTTGCAGAACGTTTTGGAAGGAGAGTGCCAGGGAGAGCGTCATGACGAAGCCGCACGCAGGACCTTCGCCGGAAGAGATCAAGGAGAAGCATGATCTCGAGGAGGCGCTCGAAGAAGGGCTGGAGGAGACCTTCCCGGGCTCCGATCCCGTTAACGTCACCCAGCCGGCGCCCAGCCGCGCGGACGGCCATGTGAAGCGCTCGGATTAAGGCGAGTTCCACCGCTTTTCGCTGGTCACGCTGGAATTGCAATGTTAACAATGTGTTATCGGGGGCGGTCGCGGCGCCGGTTCCGTAATGATTCATCACATTTTTTGAAGCCAAGTTAGCCGCGATAGCTTTATAAGACCTCGGCAAATCAGGGATGCGGGTCCCGTTGGGGCAGCCCGTGGTTGTAGAGGGGAGTCCCTGGTTGCTGCTTGGGGGACGATATGAGCCGCAAATATTTCGGGACGGACGGGATTAGGGGCCGCGCCAACGGACTGATCACGCCGGAGCTCGCGCTCAAGGTCGGCCAGGCCGCGGGCCTTGCGTTTCAGCGCGGCGACCACCGCCACCGCGTCGTGATCGGCAAGGACACCCGTCTGTCCGGCTACATGATCGAATACGCCATGGTGGCAGGCTTCACCTCGGTCGGCATGGACGTGCTGCTGGTCGGCCCGATGCCGACGCCGGCGGTCGCGATGCTGACCAAGTCGATGCGCGCCGATCTCGGCGTCATGATCTCCGCCTCGCACAATCTGTTCGAGGACAACGGCATCAAGCTGTTCGGCCCGCAGGGCTTCAAGCTCTCCGACGACGTCGAGCGGCAGATCGAGCAGCTGCTCGACGAATCCCTCGACAAGCGGCTCGCCCAGAGCGCGAGCCTCGGCCGTGCCCGCCGCATCGACGGCGTGCACGACCGCTACATCGAATTCGCCAAGCGCACGCTGCCGCGCGACCTTTCGCTCGAGGGCCTGCGCGTCGTGATCGATTGCGCCAACGGCGCCGCCTACAAGGTGGTGCCCGAGGCACTGTGGGAATTGGGCGCCGACGTGGTGCCGATCGGCGTCGAGCCCGACGGCTTCAACATCAACAAGGATTGCGGCTCGACCTCGCCGGAGGCGCTGTCGAAGAAGGTGCGCGAGATGCGCGCCGA
This sequence comes from Bradyrhizobium sp. USDA 223, assembly GCF_044909005.1. Lineage (NCBI taxonomy): Bacteria > Pseudomonadati > Pseudomonadota > Alphaproteobacteria > Hyphomicrobiales > Nitrobacteraceae > Bradyrhizobium > Bradyrhizobium sp. USDA 223. The sequence continues at coordinate 5,640,300 of NZ_JBIYDR010000001.1, read as the reverse complement.
CATCGGCATTGCGCTGGACGGCGACGCCGATCGCGTCATCCTGGTCGACGAGCGCGGCCATGTCGTCGACGGCGACCAGCTGCTCGCGGTGATCGCGCAGAGCTGGAAGGAGGATGGACGCCTCTCGCGTCCCGGCATCGTTGCCACCGTGATGTCCAATCTCGGGCTGGAGCGCTTCCTGCAAGGGCAGGGGCTCGAGCTGGTGCGCACGCCGGTCGGCGACCGCTACGTGCTCGAGCAGATGCTGAACGGCGGCTACAATCTTGGTGGCGAGCAGTCCGGCCACATTATCCTGTCCGACTACGCCACGACCGGCGACGGTTTTGTCGCCGCATTGCAGGTGCTCGCCGTGGTGCAGAAGCTGCGCCGCCCGGTGTCCGAGGTCTGCCACCGCTTCGATCCGCTACCGCAGATCCTCAAGAACGTCCGCCACAAGGGCGGCAGGCCGCTCGATGATTCCGACGTCAAGTCGGCGATCTCCGACGGCGAGAAGCGCCTCAACGGCCACGGCCGCCTCTTGATCCGCTCCTCCGGCACCGAGCCCGTGATCCGCGTCATGGGCGAAGGCGAGGACCGTCACCTCGTCGAGGACGTCGTCGACACCATCGTTTCGGCATTGGGGCAGGCCGCGGCGTAGGGCGCGATCGTAGCCCGGATGGAGCGCAGCGAAATCCGGGATTCGTGCGACGGGCGATAAAGGTCCCGGATTACGCTGCGCTCCATCCGGGCTACAAGTATCGTAGGGTGGGCAAAGCGAAGCGTGCCCACGCGTCTGTCGCATATCGGAAAGATGGTGGGCACGGCGCAGGGGCGCCTTTGCCCACCCTACGATATCGGATTCGCGGAGAGGGTAAGATACGCATCCCAGCCATTTGCGATTGACGATGGTCCCGCCGCCGCTTGCGTCGTAATCAGCACCTCGCGGCAATCTGCCGCGCCGGATTGCCGCCTTGAACAAGCCTGTCGTCGTCTCAGAGGAAACGCTGACCGAGCCCGTCGTCGTCGCCGAATTGGCGCCGGCCGCCCCCAAGGCGGCGGGGCCGGCCTATATCGTGCTCGCCGGCATCAGCGTCTCGCACTTCCTCAACGACACCATGCAGTCGCTGATCGCCTCGGTGTACCCGATCCTAAAGGACGCCTACGCGCTCGACTTCGCGCAGATCGGCATGATCACGCTGGCGTTCCAGTTCACGGCCTCGCTGTTGCAGCCGGTGGTCGGGCACTACACCGACAAGAAGGCGCAGCCCTATTCGCTCGCGGTCGGCATGGCCTCGACCTTCTTCGGCCTGCTGCTGCTCAGCGTCGCGCACCAATATCTCGTCATCCTCGTCGCCGCCGCGCTGGTCGGCCTCGGCTCGGCGGTATTTCACCCGGAATCGGCGCGCATCGCGCGGCTCGCCTCGGGCGGGCGCTACGGCTTTGCGCAATCGGTGTTCCAGCTCGGCGGCAGCTTCGGCACCTCGATGGGGCCGGTGCTTGCCGCGTTGATCGTGGTGCCGTTCGGGCAGGGCAGCATCGCCTGGTTCTCCTCCATCGCGTTCCTCGCCATCCTGATTCTCTGGCGCATCGGGCGCTGGTACGCGCCGCAGATCGCGACGAAGAAAGCGGCGCCCGTCCACAGCCAGCCCGGCGCGCCGAGCTCGCGCCGTGTCGCGGTAGCGCTCGCAGTGCTCGTCGTGCTGTTGTTCTCCAAGCAGCTCTACGTTTCGAGCCTGTCGAGCTATTACATCTTCTACCTGATCGACCGTTTCGGCGTCTCGACGCAGGCGGCCCAGATCTATCTCTTCGTCTTTCTCGCGGCGAACGCCGTGGGTGCGTTTCTCGGCGGTCCGCTGGGCGACCGCTTCGGCCGCAAGATCGTGATCTGGATCTCGATCCTCGGCGCGCTGCCGTTCACGCTGGCGCTGCCCTATGCCGGGCTCGTTGCGAGCGCGGTGCTCAGCGTCGCCATCGGCCTGATCATCTCCTCGACGACGTCGTCGATCATCGTCTTCGCGCAGGAGCTGGTGCCGCACCGCTTCGGCATGATCTCCGGCGTGTTCTTCGGCGTCGCCTTCGGCATCGGGGGCCTGGGCGCGGCCGTGCTGGGCAAGCTCGCCGACCACACCTCGATCGAGTTCGTCTACCAGGTCTGCGCCTATCTGCCGGCGATCGGGCTGCTCGCGGTGTTCCTGCCCAAGCTGCCGCGAAACGCGCGTTAACGCATCCTCTCTTGCCGCGTTGCGGCTTCACACATCGTTAGGGAATTCGGCGCCGATGTCGCATTTGGCGCGGCATTTTTGCAACGCTCGCACGGCGCGCGCGTGTAGGGTGAGAAAAAATCAACCTTAAAAATTAGGGTTAAGTGGCGCTTAAACATTTGCTGGCATCGTCCCCCCGTGAGTTTCCAGAACGTGAGGCGCTCGTATTCAGCCTCACCGGCCATAAGGACGAAGCAATGCGTAGCGTTAAGTCTCTCCTTGCCGCGGGTGCGGCAACCCTGATCTCGTCGATGGCGTTCGCCGCCGATATGCCGATCGCCGCCCCCCCTCCGATGTACGCGCCGCCGGCTCCGCCCGCCGACTTCGGCGGCTGGTATCTGCGCGGCGACATCGGCATGACCAACCAGAGCGCCAAGCGCATCGAGAGCGCCCTGCCGGCCGGGTACTCGAAGACGACGGAAGGCCTCGGCTTCGACTCCTCGCCGCTGTTCGGCCTCGGCGTCGGCTATCGCTTCAACAACTGGTTCCGCGCCGACGTGATCGGCCAGTACCGGGGCAAGGCCAATCTGCACGGTAGCGACAATGTCGTGGGACCCGGCTTCGTCGGCGTCAACAACTACAGCGGCAGCAAGTCCGAGTGGCTCGTGATGGCCAACGCCTATGTCGACCTCGGCACTTGGTGGTGCGTCACGCCGTTCATCGGCGCGGGCGTCGGCGGCTCCTACAACAAGCTCAGCGGCTTCCGCGACGACGGCGTGTCCTACAGCCCGCTACTCAACAACAGCGTCGCCTACTTCGCCGACAACGGAAAGTGGAACCTCGCCTGGGCCGCTCACGCCGGTCTTGCCTACAAGGTCAATCCCGGCTTCACCGTCGAACTGGCCTACAGCTACATGAACCTCGGCGATGCCGCGCCCGGCAACTACCGCCTGTTCGACAACAGCGCCTCGGGCCCGACCACGATCAAGGTCAGGGACATCACCTCGCACGACGTCAAGCTCGGCGTGCGCTGGGATCTCAACAGCCCGCCGGCCTACGTGCCGCCGCCGCTGGTCACCAAGGGCTGATCGCAAGCTGATCGGTTAGGACTCCTTAACGGCGCGGGATCATCCCGCGCCGTTTTGCTTTGCGTATTTTTCATGGCGAGGTGCGCAGAAAGCGCCCGGCGCAACCATTGGTTAAGGTTAACAGGCGATGATCATCGCAACAGTTCGAGTCCGATGGAGCGTGGTGATGCGTAGGCTGGTGTTGGCAGCGGCGATGTTGGGGACGGTGTCTGCCGCGCAAGCGGCCGACATGCCGGACCTGCCCGTGCTGCGCGGCGGCTTCGCCGACGGTCTGTCGAAGACCTCCGTCAATTGGAATGGCTTCTATGTCGGCGGTCATGGCGGTTATACCGCAGATGCCACGGATTTCAGCCAGAGCGTGGTCGGCCTGACCAATTACATCTTCCGCGACAGCGTACTCCAGGGGCCGACCTCGACGTGGTCGCTGCTGAACAAGACCAACACTCAAAGCACCAATTTCGGTGGCTTCGTCGGCCGCAACTGGCAATGGTATGATGCCGTTCTCAGTCTCGAGGGCACCTACAGCTACTTCAACAACATGGCGACATTGACGTCGGGATCCAACTCGCTCGTCATCGTCAACCCGCCTGGTGAGGTGCGGGCCCCCGGCGTCACCAACAACTATGCCGTCACGCTGACGGGTGCCGCGGCGGCCCAGGTCAAGGACATGGTGACGCTCCGCGGCCGTGTGGGCTGGGACGGCGGCAGCTTCATGCCCTATGCCTTCATGGGCGCTGCCGTCGGGCGAATGGACGTGTCGCGCACCGTGACCAGCAGCGTGTCGATGCGACAGGACACGACGACGACGGATTTCTTCGGCAACACCACGACGACACTTGGAACGTGGGGCCCGGTTCCTGCGCAGTCGGGCACGCAAGGTCAGCACAGGACCAACACTTACGCCGTGGGTTGGACCGCCGGCCTCGGGCTCGAATACTGCGTTTGGGACGGCTTGTTCGCCCGCATCGAATATGAATATGTGAGATTCTCTCCCGTCATGAACACGCAGGTGACGCTGAACAACGCGCGCCTCGGCCTCGGCTACAAGTTCTGAGCCGTCCGCTTCTTGTTGACAGCTTCGCTTCGTCCTGATGCTCTGTCGTCCCGAAAGTGGGGCGGCAGCGATGAAGATCTACGGCGACAGCAATTCCGGCAATTGTCTCAAGGTGAAGTGGGTCTGCGACAAGCTCGCATTGCCCTACCAGTGGATCGAGGTCGACACCCGCAAGGGCGAGACGCGCACGCCGCAATTCCTGAAGATGAACGGCGCCGGCCAGGTGCCGACCGTCGCATTCGACGACGGCCGCACGCTGGCCCAGTCCAACGCCATCATCCGCTATCTCGCCCGCGACAGCGCGCTGGTTCCGCGCGACGCCTTCACGGCGGCCAAGATGGACGAATGGCTGTTCTGGGAGCAGTATAGCCACGAGCCCTATATCGCCGTGTGCCGCTTCCTCATGGTCTATCTCGGCAAGGATTCCTCCGAGCTCGATCCTGAAAAGGTCAAGCGCGGCTATGCGGCGCTCGACCGCATGGAGCAGCATCTCGCCGCCAGCCGCTTCTTCGCCGGCGACGAGGTGTCGCTCGCCGACGTGTCGCTGCTCGCCTATACGCGCCTCGCGCATGAAGGCGGCTTCGACCTCGGCCGCTATGCCTCCGTCCGCCGCTGGATCGGCGACGTCGAAGCGTTTCTCGGCCTTCCGCCGGCGCGCTGAGGTGCGGAGTCGCCTGACATGAATGCCGAAGCGGTCTCTATCCGTCCCGCGCGCCGCGAGGACGTCGCCGCGATCGTGGCGATGCTCGCGGACGATCATCTCGGCCGCGCGCGCGAGCGCGTGGAGGATCCGTTGCCGGCCGCCTATTACGACGCATTCGCGCGGATCGCGCGCGATCCGAATCTGACGCTGGTGGTTGCCGAGAGTGAGGGCAGGGTGGTCGGCTGCCTGCAGCTCGCGATCCTCCCGGGCCTGAGCTCGCAAGGCGGATCGCGCGGCCTGCTCGAGGATGTTCGCGTTGCCACCGAGTGTCGCAGCCGCGGCATCGGCGAGCAATTGGTGCAATGGGCCGTGACGGAAGCAAAGGCGCGCGGCTGCAATCTGGTCGAGTTGCTCACGCATCAGACGCGCGTCGATGCGCAGCGCTTCTACAAGCGGCTCGGCTTTGCGGCGAGTCACGTCGGCATGACTGTCCGCTTTTGAGGCAGTGCGACGCGAGCGCTGCGCAGCCGGCGAAAAGCGGGCTTTTCATTCAGTCGTGTTAAGAGCCGGTAAACTACCGCTCCGTCGTTCACATTGATGAAGGAACGAAGGGTGCTACGGGGGCATCTGACACCGGGCTCGCTCGGTTCGGGATATTTCGATGACAAGCTATTCGATGATCAAGGTCGGCAACGACTACGTCGTGCAGGCCAATGAAAAATGCATTTTGAAGGTCGGAAGCCGCCGCAAGGCGGCGCAATTGATCAGCGATGCCACGGACTTGCTGAATGCGCTCGCTGTTGTCGAATCCCCCGATATTGCACCGGAAACGCCATCACTGGCGCGTGAGGCCCCGGAACTTCCTTGACGGACCTTCCCGATTCCCGTATCAGCCGCGGCGGGACACCTCCCCCCAACGGGAGGCTTACTATCTGGAAGGGTAGATCATGACTGTAGCGAAGCCCGCTTCGCGGCCGACCGTGCCGCATTTCTCTTCCGGCCCCTGCGCCAAGCGCCCCGGTTGGAACGCCCAAAATCTCAAGGACGCAGCTCTCGGCCGCTCGCATCGCGCGAAGATCGGCAAGACCAAGCTCAAGCTCGCGATCGACCTGACGCGCGAAGTGCTCGAGGTCCCCGCCGATTACCGCATCGGCATCGTGCCGGCCTCCGATACCGGCGCGGTCGAGATGGCGCTGTGGTCGCTGCTCGGCGCACGTCCCGTCACCACGCTCGCCTGGGAATCCTTCGGCGAGGGCTGGGTCAGCGACATCGTCAAGGAATTGAAGCTCAAGGACGTCACCAAGCTAAATGCGGCCTACGGTGAGATCCCGGATCTGTCGAAGGTCGATCCCAAGACCGACGTCGTCTTCACCTGGAACGGCACGACGTCGGGCGTGCGCGTTCCGAACGCGGACTGGATCAGCGCGAGCCGCGAAGGCCTGACCATCTGCGACGCCACCTCCGCCGCGTTTGCACAGCCGCTCGACTGGGCCAAGCTCGACGTCGTCACCTTCTCCTGGCAGAAGGCGCTCGGCGGCGAGGCCGCGCATGGCATGCTGATCCTCTCGCCCCGCGCGGTGGAGCGGCTCGAGACCTACAAGCCGGCCTGGCCGCTGCCGAAGATCTTCCGCATGACCAAGGGCGGCAAGCTAAACGAAGGCATCTTCGTCGGCGAGACCATCAACACGCCGTCGATGCTCTGCGTCGAGGATTATCTCGATGCGCTGAACTGGGCCAAGTCGATCGGCGGCCTCAAGGCGCTGATCGCGCGCGCCGACGCCAACACCAAGGTGCTGGCGGACTGGAAGGCGAAGACGCCCTGGATCGACTTCCTCGCCAAGGACGCTTCGATCCGCTCCAACACCTCCGTGTGCCTGAAGTTCACCGATCCCGCGATCACCTCGCTGTCCGAGGACGCGCAGGCGGAGTTCAGCAAGAAGCTGGTTTCCCTCGTCGAGAAGGAAGGCGCGGGCTACGACTTCGCCTATTACCGCGACGCGCCGGCGGGCCTGCGCATCTGGTGCGGCGCGACGGTGGAAGCAAAGGACGTCGAGCTGCTGACGCAGTGGATCGACTGGGCCTTCGCCGAGACCAAGGCCGCTCTGCCCAAGGCAGCGTAAGTTTCTTCTTCGCCTCTCCCCGTCCTTACGGGGAGAGGCCGGGTCGCGCAGCGATCCGGGTGAGGGGCTCTCTCCACGAGCACTTCGCCTGTGGCTGCCCCTCACCCCAACCCTCTCCCCGTAAGAACGGGGAGAGGGAGACCAACAAGCTTCCAAGTCACTCACGCATTTCCGGCCCTCGGGCCGATCCTCCCTCAGGGACGGTGAAGGACAAATCCCATGACCAAACCCAAAGTTCTCATTTCCGACGCGCTCTCGCCCGCTGCCGTGCAGATCTTTAGGGATCGCGGCGTCGAGGTCGACTTCCAGCCCAATCTCGGCAAGGACAAGGACAAGCTGGCCGAGATCATCGGCAATTACGACGGCCTTGCGATCCGCTCCGCGACCAAGGCGACCGCCAAGATCCTCGAGAAGGCGGCCAGGCTGAAGGTGATCGGCCGCGCCGGCATCGGCGTCGACAATGTCGAGATCCCGGCCGCGACGGCCAAGGGCATCATCGTGATGAACACGCCGTTCGGCAATTCGATCACGACCGCCGAGCACGCCATCACCCTGATGCTCGCGCTCGCCCGCGAGATCCCGCAGGCCGACGCCTCGACGCAGGCCGGCAAGTGGGAGAAGAACCGCTTCATGGGCGTGGAGATCACCGGCAAGGTGCTAGGCGTCGTCGGCTGCGGCAATATCGGCTCGATCGTCGCCGACCGCGCGCTCGGCCTGCGCATGAAGGTGATCGCGTTCGACCCGTTCCTGTCGCCGGAGCGCGCCAAGGACATCGGCGTCGAGAAGGTCGATCTCGACGATCTGCTCAGGCGCGCCGACTTCATCACGCTGCACACGCCGCTGACCGAGAAGACCAAGAACATCATCGACGCGGCCGCGATCGCCAAGATGAAGAAGGGCGTGCGCCTGATCAATTGCGCCCGCGGCGGTCTCGTCGACGAGCAGGCGGTGGTCGAGGCGCTCAACACCAAGCACATTGCCGGCGCCGCCTTCGACGTCTTCGTCGAGGAGCCCGCGACCAAGAGCGTGCTATTCGGCCATCCCAACGTGATCTGCACGCCGCATCTCGGCGCCTCCACCACCGAAGCGCAGGAGAACGTCGCGCTGCAGGTCGCCGAGCAGATGTCGGATTACCTGCTCACCGGCGCGATCTCGAACGCGGTCAACTTCCCCTCGATCACGGCGGAAGAGGCGCCGAAGCTGAAGCCGTTCATCGCGCTCGCCGAGAAGCTCGGCTCGTTCGCGGGACAGCTCACCGAGAGCGGCATCCTCAAGGTCGAGATCACCTATGAGGGCCACGTCGCCGAGATGAAGATCAAGGCGATCACCTCCGCGGTCCTGTCGGGCTTGCTGCGGCCGATGCTGGGCGAGGTCAACGTGGTGTCAGCGCCGGTCGTCGCAAAGGAGCGCGGCATGGTGGTGGACGAGATCGTCCGCGCCGCCCAGAGCGACTATGAGAGCCTGATCACCGTCACGGTCACCACCGAGCGGCAGGAGCGGTCGGTCTCGGGGACCGTCTACGCCGACGGCAAGCCGCGCCTCGTCGACATCAAGGGCATCCGCGTCGATGCCGAGTTCGGCAAGTCGATGATTTACGTCACCAATGAGGACAAGCCGGGCTTCATCGGCAAGTTCGCGGGGCTTCTGGGCGACGCCAAGATCAACATTGCGACCTTCCATCTCGGCCGCGTCGCCCCCGGTAGCGATGCCATTGCGCTGGTCGAGGTCGACGGCGTGGTGCCGGCCGACGTGCTCGCTAAGGTGCAGGCCCTGCCGCAGGTCAAGCAGGCCAAGGCGCTGACGTTCTGAGCTTCACCTCTCCCGAAGGGAGAGGTCGGGTCGCATCGTAAGATGCGATCCGGGTGAGGGGTTAGGCTCTCACAGATTGCTGCGGCCCCTCACCCGGATTGCTGGCGCAATCCGACCTCTCCCCGCCGGGGAGAGGTGACACAGCGAGCCGACAGAGTCGAATTCCATCGCCTTCCACAGACATATTCCGACCCGCGGAACAACGCCGCTTCCTTCACCGGAGGCGGCGTTTTATTTTCCCCGCGACCTCCTGACTTTGTGTACCAATGGCGCTAGGACGCTCCGTTCCAAATCGTTCGACAAGGGAGAAAACAATGCGTGAAGCCGTCATCGTTTCCTATGCGCGCACGGGCCTGGCGAAATCCGGCCGCGGCGGGTTCAACATCACGCCGCCGATGTCGCTCGCGGCCCACGCCATTCACCACGCGGTGGACCGCGCCGGCGTCGAGAAGGACTATGTCGAGGACTGCTATCTCGGCAATTGCGCCCATGGCGCGCCGAACATCGGCCGCCAGGCCGCGCTGCTCGCCGGCCTGCCGAAGACCACCGCCGGCGTGTCGGTGAACCGCTTCTGCTCGTCGGGCCTGCAGACCATCGCGATGGCCGCCAATTCGATCCGCTCCGACGGCGCCGATTGCATCGTCGCCGGCGGCGTCGAGAGCATCTCGATTCCCGGCGGCGCCACGCCGAAGGAATCTATCGATCCGGAGCTGCTCAAGGTCGCTCCCGACATCTTCATGGCGATGATCGACACCGCCGACATCGTCGCCGAGCGCTACAAGCTCAGCCGTGAATATCAGGACGAGTTCTCGCTGGAATCGCAGCGCCGCATGGCCGCGGCCCAGCAGGCGAACAAGTTCAAGGACGAGATCGTCCCGATGAAGACGAAGATGAAGGTCGTCGACAAGCAGACCAAGGCCGAGAGCATCGTCGACTACACCGTCGATCGCGACGAATGCAATCGCCCTGACACCACGATGGAAGGATTGGCAAAACTCGAACCGGTGAAGGGGCCCGGCAAGTTCGTCACCGCCGGCAATGCCAGCCAGCTCTCCGACGGCGCCGCCGCGGTGGTGCTGATGGAAGCCAAGGACGCCGAGAAGCGCGGCCTCAAGCCGCTCGGCCGCTTCGTTGCCTGGGCGACCGCCGGCTGCGAGCCGGACGAGATGGGCATCGGCCCGGTGTTCGCGATTCCGAAGCTGCTCAAGCGCACCGGCCTCAAGATCGACGACATCGATCTGTGGGAGCTCAACGAGGCCTTCGCCAGCCAGTGCCTGTATTGCCGCGACCAGCTCGGCATCGATCCCGCCAAGTACAACGTCAACGGCGGCTCGATCGCGATCGGCCATCCCTTCGGCATGACCGGCGCCCGTCTCACCGGCCATCTGCTGCAGGAAGGCGCCCGCCGCAAGGCCAAGTGGGGCGTGGTGACGATGTGCATCGGCGGCGGCCAGGGCGGCGCCGGCCTGTTCGAGATCTATCACTGATCCAACGCGACTCGCATGCGAAGGCACGGCGCGATTGAAGCGCCGTGCCTTTTCAGTTCCGCGGCGTGCGAGGGTTGGCGAAGCCGGACGGCTCAGCCCGACTGCTCCCGAACATTGGGACGGAATATCCACTCTCGCCAGACCGTCAGCAAGGCGGCCATGATCACGGGACCCAGGAACAGGCCGAGGAGGCCGAAGGCGGCGAGGCCTCCGAAGATGCCGACGAAAGCGAGGAGAAACGGCAGCCGGGCCGAATCGCCGACCAGTGTGGGCCAGACGAAATGATCGCCGGCAAGCATCACGATCGAGCCCCAGCAGAACACACCTGCGGCCGCCAGCCCGCTGCCGCCACCGGACACCAGCACCAGCGCCGCGGCCGAGAAGGCCAGCCAGGCGCCGAACGGGATCATCGCAAATGCCGCCGTGAGGATCGTGAAAACGACGGCGTTCGGCACGCCCGCGACCAGATAGCCGACGCCGATCAGCAATCCCTCGCCCACGGCGACCAGCACCGTGCCGTTCACGGTGCCGCGGGTGGTCGCGACCATCTTCGCGACGAGACCTTCGCCGGCTTCGCCAAACAGCCGGTCACACGTTTCCAGAAAGCGGCTCGCGATCAGCCGGCCATGACGGAGCAGCACGAACAGAGCCAACAGCGAAAAGAACATCATGAACAGCCGGTGGAGTAGCTGCCCGCCAAACGTTCGAAACAGATCCGATGCATTGTCGGCGCTGACCGTCTTCAGCCACTCGCTTGCCGCCTTGGGGTCGGAGAGGTTGGTGCGCCACCATTGCTCGATACTCTCAGCGGCGACGGGCAAGCGGGCAAGCCAATCCGGGACTTCGATCCCGCTCTCGCCGGCCTTCTTCAGCGAGCTGACCAACGCCTCTCCCTGCTGCGCGATCTGGTAGATCGCGAGCGACATGGGCGCGATCAGAACGAGTGCGACCATGAGCGTAAAGGCCAGGGCGGTCAGCGTGGTCGGCCCTGCGCCGAAGCGTTGGGCGAACCTGACGTAGAGCGGCCAAAGCGCGATTGCGAGAATCGCGGCCCAGATCAGCGCGGTCAGAAATCCAGCCGCGGTCCAGAGCGCGAGCGCGACCAGCACGAGCGCGAGAACCACACGGGCATTCATGCGGGCCGAAGCGCCTGAAGGCAGCGGCTTTCGGTCGGAAACAGCATCGCTCCCCTGGGGAGGGGTCTTCTTGGATGCCCCCGATTTCAGTCGCTCGGACATTGCGGTGACGTGGCGAGTGCAAATTCGCGTTGTTGAAAATGGACGAACAGGAACGCCACGAGTTCAAGCCGCGACGCGGCCTTCGGTTCCGCTCGGGAACAAGTCGCATAGCGATGCGCGGCGGCTCGCGACGCGGGGCGCCGCAGCGCCGAAAACTCGCCTGGTTGACGCTACGCCCCTGTCGGCGCTGGCGCGCGCACCACCCCGATCAGCGTGCCGTCTTGACCTGTGCACCGGCGGCGGCCAGGGGGCGGCCGGCCCCGGCCTGTGCATTTCACCGTGCATAGCAGCGAGCATTCTTGGGGAGTACACGTATTAATACGTGTCCGCAAATTAACGGAAGCTTTTACCTGATATCGCTTCATCAACAGCATCGCTCACCACCAGCTTGGTTCACGATGCGGCTCCCGTCCCTGCGACTCACTCACAAGATCACCGCGATCGGCGTCATTGGCGTCATCGGCGTCGTCCTGATCGGCGGCATTCACCTCTACGGCGAGCGGAGGATGGGCGTCTATCGCGACGCGGCCGAGGATGCGCGCACCGTGTTCGAGCTGAACAACAGGATCGCGGTCGAGCTGCTCGAGGCGCGCCGCGCCGAGAAGGATTTTCTGCTGCGCAGCGATCCGGCCAGGGCGCAGCGCCAGGTCGAGATCAGCCGGCAGGTGGCGCTCGACATCGAGACGCTCCGCGGCAAGATCGCAGCGCTCGGCCAGCCCGAGCTGGCGCAGAAGATCGACGCGATGAATGCGTCGCTCAAGACCTATCAGGCCCGCTTCGCCGCGGTGGTCGAGGAACGGCAGCGGCTCGGCCTCGACGAGAAGTCCGGGCTCGAAGGCCGCCTGCGCGCTTCCGTCCACGGCATCGAAAGCCAGGTCGACCAGTTCCAGAATTCCGAGCTCAAGGTGATCATGCTGATGATGCGCCGGCATGAAAAGGATTTCATGCTGCGCCGGAACGCGAGATATGGCGAGGAGATGAAGAAGCGCGCGTCCGAATTTGCCGCAGGCCTCGACGCGGCAGCCATCGCCGACGGCGCCAAGGCCGAGCTGCGCCAGAAGCTCGCCGATTATCAGCGCGACTTCTCCGCCTGGATGGAGACCGCGCTGAAGCTGGCGGCCGAATCGAAGGCGATGTCCGAGGCCTTCGCTTCGGTCGAGCCGGTGATCGAGCAGATCTCGACATCGGTCGACCGCATCCGCGCCGACGCCGACCGTCTCAACGAGGCCGAGCGCACCAGCATCCAGTTCTGGATTGCGGTCGCGATCGCGCTGATTGCGACGAGCGTGCTCGGCCTCGGCATCTTCATCGGACGTTCGGTCTCGAGGCCCTTGACCGCGATGCGCGCGGCGATGATCGAGCTCGCCAACGGCAATTTCGCCATCGTTCTTCCCGGCCTCGGCCGTCCCGACGAGATCGGCGAGATCGCGCAAGCCGTCGAGACGTTCAAGGTCAACGCCGAGCGAAAGGCGCAGGAGGAGGCCGAAGAGAAGATCAGGCAGGATAAGCTCGCCGCCGAGCGCCGCCGCGCCGACATGATCAGGATGGCGGACGATTTCGAAGGCGCGATCGGCGAGATCGTCGAGACCGTATCGTCGGCGGCCAACGAGCTCGAGGCGTCGGCGACGTCGCTGACCACGACCGCCAGCCGCTCGACCGAGCTCGCCACGCTGGTCGAGGCGGCGTCCGAGGAAGCGGCGACCAACGTGCAGTCGGTGGCGTCCGCGGCCGAGGAGCTGACCGCCTCCGTCAACGAGATCAGCCGTCAGGTGCAGGCCTCCGCGCGCATGGCGGGCGAGGCCGTCACCCAGGCCGGGCAGACCAACGATCGCGTCAGCGAATTGTCCAAGGCGGCCGCGCGCATCGGCGACGTGGTCGAGCTCATCAACGCCATCGCCGGCCAGACCAATCTGCTCGCGCTGAACGCCACCATCGAGGCGGCGCGCGCGGGCGAGGCCGGACGCGGCTTTGCCGTGGTTGCCTCGGAAGTGAAGGCGCTCGCCGAGCAGACCGCGAAGGCGACCGGCGACATCGGTCAGCAAATCTCGAGCATCCAGGTCGCGACGCAAGATTCCGTCGGTGCGATCAAGACCATCGGCGGCACCATCGAGCGTCTGTCCGAAATCTCCTCCACCATCGCGGCCGCGGTGGAAGAGCAGGGCGCCGCGACCAGCGAGATCTCGCGCAACGTCCAAAGCGCCGCCGCCGGCACCACGCAGGTCAGCGCCAACATCTCCAGCGTGCGCCAGGGCGCGACCGAGACGGGATCTGCCTCCTCGCAAGTGCTGTCCGCGGCGCAATCGCTGTCGAACGACAGCAGCCGGCTGAAGCTCGAGGTGAGCAGGTTTTTGGAGACGGTGCGGGCGGCTTAAGCGCGTCTGCAAACCGGCAGTAGGTAGGTTGATCGTGCGGCGGGCCAACCTCTCCCGCTTGCGGGAGAGGTCGACGCGAAGCGTCGGGTGAGGGCTCTTTCCTCTCGGGGATTGTCCCGTCGTGGAGACACCCTCTCCCCGACCCTCTCCCGCAAGCGGGAGAGGGAGAACACCTCACGCCCCCGCCAGCGCTGGCGCGAGCACCACCTCGATCAGCGTGCCGTGGCCGGCGCTCTTGATGTTGAACCGGGCGCGGTTGGCTTCGACCAGCGCTTTCGTCAGCGACAGGCTCAGCGCCGAGCTGTCGGCAGCATCGCCCGGCGGCGGGGTGCGGAACGGCTCCATCGCGGCGGCGACTTCGCGCTCGGAAAGGCCATGGCCGGTGTCGCGGATGCGCAGTGCGATCTCGCCGCGATCGGTCAGCGCGGTCGAGACGATGACCTGGCCGCCGGCGCTGGCGAGCCGGATCGAGTTCGAGATCAGGTTCATGGTGATCTGCCGCATCGCGCGCGCATCGACGCTCACCTGCGGCAGCGCATGGGCGAGCGAGGTGCGGATGATGATGCGCTCGCGGTTGGCCTGCGGCTGCATCACCGTCACGCAGGCCTCGACCAGGTCGTTCAGGTTCAAGTTCGCGAAATTCAGGTCGAGCTTGCCGGTCTCGATCCGCGACAGCTCCAGGAGGTCGTCGATGATGGCGATGACGCGCTCGCCGGAGGCGCGGATGTCCTTCATGTATTCGCCATAACGCTCGTTGCCGAGCGCGCCGAAGCGCTCGGAGATCATCACCTCGGCAAAGCCGATGATGGCGTTGAGCGGCGTGCGGATCTCGTGGCTGATCCGCGCCAGCATGTCGGCCTTGGCGTTGGCCGCGCCGTCGACGAGGCGGCGGGCCTTCGTCAATTCGCTCTCGCCCTTCTTCGCGTGCGAGAGGTCGCGGAACACGGCGAAGAAGTTCGGCCCGTCGGGCCGGGTGCGGCCCATGATCATCGCGAGCGGGATGACGCCGCCCTTCTTCTCGCGGCCCAGCACCTCGCGGCCGTGATCGAGCAGGCTGGAGATGTCCTGGCTCTTCAGGCTTTCCAGATAATCGGCGACGATCTGCTGGCTCTCGGGGGCGAACAGCGTCAGCAAATTCTGCTGCAGCAGCGCCTCGCCGTCATAGCCGAACAGCGCCTCCGCGCTGCGGTTGCAGGCGTGGATGTTGCCTTCGGCATCGAACATCACGATGCCCTCGGCTGTGGTGTCGAGGATGGCGGCGAGATCCTCGGCATCGGCATCGCCGGCCGCGGGCTCCGCGTCCGCGGCGTCAGGCTCTGCGGCCACCAAGGTCTCTGCGACGGCAGCCGCCGCGGCGATCGGCGCCGCCTGCGGCAGCGCGCAGATCAGCGCATGCGCGCTGTCGCCGTCCCAGTCGATGGTGTGGAGATGCGCTTCCGTCGTCGCCAGCGGCGCTTCGCCGTTCGCGACCGTCGCGCTGATCGTCACAGGCGTGCCGCCTTGCGTGGTGCTGCTGGCCGCCGACACGCCCGGCTCGACATAGAGCGCATCCAGCCCGCCGGCATGCTCCAGCGCGTTCAGGCTGTCATAGCCGATGCGCGCGAGGAAGGCGGGATTGGCGTAGAGCAGGCGGTCGAGCCGGTAAATCAGGATGCCCGTCGGCAACAGGTCGAGCAGTGTGCGGTCGCGCGCGCTCATCCCGCGCGGCGGCGGTGCGGGCTCGGTCAGCCATTCGGCTGCGGCCTGCGGCGGCTCCGGCTCCGATGCTTCGGCGCTGATCTCCGCCACTGGTCCGGCCGCGTCGGTCGTGATGGTCTCGCGCTCGCGTTCGAGCCGCTCGGACAATTGCCGCGCGAGCTCGTTGAACGCGCTGTTCTCGACCGGCGTCAGCGTCGGCGGCCGCGTATCGCCGGCGACGCGGAACGGCACGACATTGGGAGGCGTTTCCACGGGCGTGTCCAGTTCGGTTGGGTGTGAAGTCACGTCGCTTGTGGGCTCTGGCAGGTCGGGTTCGGCTTGCGGTTCGGGCTCGGCTTGCGGCTCAGGCTCGGATGGCGCGATCGGCGGTGCCTCTGCTTCGCTCTCGGCCACTGTTTCCGCCGCCGCTTCAGGCTCGGCCTCCGCATCGGACGCGACGGCCTCAATGGAGCGGCCCTGGGGCGGCGCGTCGACCAGCAGCTCGAAGCGCCTGAGCGCCTCGAGCCGGTTGAGCGCGTCGAGATCGCGGCAGACGCCGAAGCCGCGGAAGCCGGCGAACTGACGGTTGCGGTCGTAGACCGGCAGGCCCGCGAGCTCGACCGGAATATGCTCGCCGCCGTCGGCCGGCCAGTTCACTGTGATGCCGGCCCAGGTATCCTTGCTTTCCAGCGCCTTCGCCACGCGCCCCTCGGGATCGAGCGAAAATTCCTCGGCGATCTCGCGCCAGGGGCGGCCGAAACCGGCGGCCGTGTGCGTGCCCATCAGGCGGATGAAGTCATCGGAGCCGAGCACAAAGCGGCCCTCTTCATCCATCTGCCAGAGGAAGCGCAGCGGATGCTGACGCGGTGCGGGCGGCTCTTGCTGGCCCGACTGCTGGTCTGAAGTCGGCTCGACCATGCCTGCATTGATCGGCGCGGGCTGCGGCGACACAATGGCTTGCGGCTGGTTTTCAACCGGAGTTTTGGCCGCCGCGGGGACGACCGGCTCGGGCGTCGGCGCAATCGTCTCGGCGGGTGGTTCGGCAGGCTCGGCGAATGCGTCGAACAGCGCGATCGCAGACGGCGCCTCGTTCGGTGCAGGCTGTGCGTCCTCCAGCACCGCGGCCGGAGGCTGCGCGGGCGTCACGTCGGGCGCGGCCTCGCGCGCCGCCGTGGCGGCGGCCGGCTCGATCAGCGCGACCAGGCCGATATCGGCGCCGCTGCCGACCCGCTGCAGCACCATCTGGCCGATGCCGATCGGCGTCGCGGCGCGGCCTTTTGCCAGCGCATCGCTGCGGGCGCGGTCGAGGCCGCGCCTCGAATAGATCGCGAAAGCCGAGCAGGGAGCGCGCGGCCTCGCTCGCGCCGACGAACAGCCCGTCCGGCGCGAACGCCGCCATCGGCACCTTGGCGCCGGCGACCAGCCGATGCAGCCGCTCGACCAGCGGCATGGTGCGCAGCGTCGGGTCCATCGCGATGACGAGCACCGCATGGCCGCCATCGGCAAAGTCGAGCCGCGCGCAGCCGCAGGTCATCAGCGCCCCTAACCGGGCGCCGAAGCCGCGCAGCCGCTGCAGCCGTATTGCGCCGTTCGCCGGCAGCTGGGGGGCGAGCCTGACGATTTGGCGGCGGTGGCTGTCGGCGGGGCCGAACACCTTGTCCGCGAGGCCGGCGCTGTTGGCTGCGCCGAACAGTTTTGCGCCGACCGGATTGGCCCACAGCACGCGCGCGCCGTCGGTCGACCACAGCCAGACCGGCAGGGCAGAGGTCGCATGCACGGCCAGCCGCGGATCGCCCACCCCTCGCAACTGGAAATCCGAACGCGTCATCAGGCCGGCTGCATCTCACGCTTCACGAGTGGCGGCTGCCGGGAATGACAGCCTTAAGAAAGGGTTAGTATCGCCCGGAAGGCGCGACTAGGTCCACGGTTCAAAGCCCCGCGACGGACCCCCAAGCGGCGATAACCTTAATCCCGCCAACCCCGCAAGCCGAGCCAACGTTGCATCCAAGGGATTCGAAGCGGAGGGCATAGGCGCGCGCAGCACCCGCGGTGCCCATCCTCCCCTGGAGGGGGAGGATCGGCTCACATGAGCGTAGCGAATGTGAGACGAGGTGGGGTGACAGTCTCTCGCCACGGGCGGTCCCCGCGGGGAGAGATCACCCCACCCCGGCTCATATTTCGCTACGCTCAATATGAGCCGACCCTCGCCCTCCAGGGGAGGGTAAAAGCTTGTTGCCCGGCGCATCCCACTACCTCAACCCCCGGTTCCCGACCTCCGGAACCTCACCCATCCCGAGATTAAATTTCGCATCGCACCGCTCTGCCGCGTTGCGATGCACAATGTTGACATGATAGGCAGCCATAGTGCTGGCGCTGGGCGAGCCATCACCTTTGTTTCGCGTTTCCAGTCTTCGTACCCGCTCAATGCGCAGGGCCCATGGTCGGGGCCGGCGGGCGCGCCAGAAAGGCTCACTCCATTTTTTCAATTAGCGTGAGGGACCAACATGACAGGTGCGACTGATCCGTTTTCTGCCTCGATCATCCCGTTCGAGGTTCCCGAGCAGGTGCGTGCGTTCGCAGAGAAGGGCGCGGCGCAGGCCCGCGAGAACTACGCCAAGTTCAAGGACGCCGCTGAGACCCACAACGGCACCGTCGAGGCCGTGTTCACCTCGGCCTCCAAGGGCGCGAGCGAGTACACCGCCAAGCTGGTCGAGTTCATGAAGGCCAATTCGAGCGCTCAGCTCGACTTCGCCCAGCAGCTGTTCGGCGCCAAGTCGCCGACCGAAGCGATGGAGCTGTGGACCGGCCACGCCCGCAAGCAGCTCGAGACCTTCCAGGCCCAGGCCAAGGAGTTGGTCGAGCTCACTCAGCGCGTCGCCAATGAGACCGCCGAGCCGATCAAGGCCAGCGCCTCCAAGTACTACCCTTCCGCCGCCTGAGCGGTCGGATCGATGTAAGCCAGCGAAACCCGGGCCCGAAAGGCCCGGGTTTTTCTTTTGGAAATGGGTCGACCGGGTCGCGCCCAGCACTCCGTCCACCTCTCCCAAAGGGAGAGGTGATCCCGCCCCCGGCGATGCGAAGCATCGTCCGGCGCGGTCCGGGTGAGGGGCTCAGGTCTCACCGGCCGCCGCGGCCCCTCACCCGGATCGCTCCGGCGCGCATTCGCGCACCAGAGCAATCCGACCTCTCCCCGCTGGGGAGAGGTGATCCCGCCCGGCCAATCGACCTGTTTTCTTCGCGCTGAAGAGGGGAAATATCGGGTTCTGCGGCCTTGCCAAACCGGGCCGTTGCACCTAGTTTCCGCCCCGTCCAGCCCCCTCAGGCATCAAGCCTTTTCAGGCAGCCCAAGGCGCGGCGCGCAAGGATGCAGTTGTAGCTCAGTTGGTTAGAGCGCCTGTCTGTGGAACAGGAGGTCGGTGGTTCGAGCCCACCCAACTGTACCACCGTTGCGGATAACTCCGCATTCTCAGCAACTTGTTGATAGACCAGCTGGATTTGTGCCGCCTAAAATACAAAAGGCGATACAAATGGCGTTGCGAATGGTCGCGTTAAACAGGGCTGCAGATGGGCGGTGGTTTGCTCGCAAAGGCATCCCCGAAGACGTCCGTGAGGACTACCAAAGGCTCTACGGCCACAAGCGAGAAGCTCATCTGAAGCTCGCCGCCGACACTCCAAAGTACGAGGCAAAGGCTCGCCTCGGGGAATGGGAAGCGGAGATTGAAACTCGCATCGCGACCCTGCGAGCCCAAAGGAACGGCGAAGGCCAGCCACTCACCAAGCTCAATGCAATCGCGCTCGCGGGCCGCTGGTACAATTGGTTCGTAAAGCAGCACGAGGCCGACCCGGGAAAGCCGAAGTATTGGCGCGACCTCAGCGATTACGTTGTGTGGAACGTGATCCGCCCCGAGGCGCCAGAAGAATACGAGGTTGATCCCCAGGCTGATCCCCGATGGGAATGGGCGAAAGAACCCGAGGTGCGGGAGGCGGTAAGGCCGCAGATTGCCGAGGTGGCTCGCGTGGCAACGTTCCTCGCCAGCGAAGGGAAGTCGCTGAACTCCACCGCTTATGCGTTGTTCGTGGATGCTGTGAGCGATAACCTCCTAGTTGCCTTCTCGCTTTTGGAGAAGCGCGCCAACGGCGACTACTCCCATGACGATACGCCTGACACTTTCCCGCCCTTCACGGATGGGCCTGTGCGAGCGTCGGGCCTAGGTTGCTGGGACCTCTTCGAGGCATTCGTCGTTGCTACGAAGCCGGCAGACACCACAGTGCAACGCTGGCGCGCTGTGTTTCTCGAAATGCAGCGACAATTCGTAGACATCGGCGCCAACGGAATCACCGAGGATGCGGCGCGCTCATGGGTGAGGGGCTTGGTGTCCGAGGAGCGCTCTGCACTGACGGTGCGTGAGGTATGGCTGTCTGCTTCTCGCCGCGTGTTCGCTTGGGGACTGGAGCACAAGCACCTCCACAGGAATCCCTTCGCCACCATCAAGGTGGACGTGCCTCGGAAGGCGCAAACACGGGAGACAGGCAAGGCCTTCACTCCTGAAGAGGCGCGGACAATCCTTAAGGCAGCCTTAGCAATCGAGAGCCCTCGGACGCCTTCGGAGCGCGCCAAGCGTTGGGTACCTTGGCTCTGCGCATATTCTGGCGCACGGCCCGGCGAAATCACTCAGCTGCGTGGCAGCGATATAGAGCAGCGTGGGCGCTTCTACGTAATGAAGCTCACGCCAGATGCAGGCACAATCAAGACGCGGCAAATGCGCGTTGTGCCGATACACCAGCATATCATTGACCAAGGCTTCCTTGAGATGGTTCGGGAAGTTGGTAAGGGCGCGCTGTTTTACAACGACCGCGCACCACAGCGCGCGCGCAAGGTTGATCCCTTAAAGCCAAGCCGGGCCCGAGCAGCAACCACGAGAGCGCATTTGGGTGAGTGGGTGCGGAGCATCGGCGTCACCGACACGGAACTCAGCCCTAACCACGCGTGGCGACATACATTCAAGCAAATCGCTGATCGCGTAGGTATCAGCGAAAAGGTTCACGACGCCATCACAGGCCACGCGCCTGCGAGCGAGGGGCGCAGGTACGGGGCGCCGACTGTGGAAGACATGGCAAAGGCCCTGAAGAGATTCCCCCGCTACAAGCTTTGAAGAGTTTGCCCAAGGGGACCGCTGCGTGTCCACCGATGGGAAGTACAAGCGTACACGCGGCATCTAGGAGACCTGAAAGCCACCAGGGGCGCGGGCCCGCTGGGAATCGATAGGGACACTACATGTCTGATACCAACATCGCAAAGACCGTCACTACTGCGCTGCTTTCCTCAAGCGTTGGGCTCGCGTGGGCGCTGATCAGCCTAGGGCAACGGGGGAGCATAAGCCGGGCTCCCGTCGTCATTTTGCGGCTGTACAAGCGCCTCCTGTCGGCCGGCGAAGCACTGGAGGGATGGACGGAGAGAACTGCAGGACGGCTTGGGATTGATATTCTCGACGTCTTGGCTCGCGTCGGGCCTGCACCGCGCGGGGTGTGAGTGAGCCACCGAGAAGAAAAAAAGCCGCACACTGGCGTTCCCTAAGGATTTCTTGTGTGCGGCCTGTGACTTGCCCAGTGGGGCTATGCTGCTTTCACGAGATAGCTCTTCGATCCTCTGCCGACGCCGGGAATGTAGTTCACGCCCATCTGCCGGAGCGCCTGCGTCGTCGGATGCCCATCATTGTTCAGTGTTTCACGCAACTTCTTTACACTGTTTAGCTGCAGGTCGTGCTGAACCGTCGATAGGGACACTGCGCCCGAGCCTTGCTTTGACATGTAGTCAATTAGCCGGACATGCGAGCTGCCTATGCGGGGCTTCTTTTCCTTCGCCGGGTCGAGTGCGAAGTCCCAAGGTTTCACCTTGATGCCAGGCATGTCTGCCCTGATGTCATCAAGCACCGCATCGCCCATGGCATCCTGGGGCAGCACAAGGAAAATGTCCGCAGGTGGGCAGCGACCTTCAGCATCGATAACGTGACGGCAGCAGATGCGGTTGATGGCCTGGATTACCGACACCGACATTTGGCGCTGTTCCATTTCTTGACGCACATTCTTGAACTGTCGCCATTCAGGGGATTGTAGCCACTGGTCGTTCTGGGCCCCCTGTAGCGCGCAGAACATGTTTGTTGCCCATGTCTGAGGACGGTAGGGCAACCCAAGGATCACCGCTGTATCGCAGTCTTGCCAAGTGTTGCGGCCGTCAACAGCGCCCCAATGACCGATTGAACACGCCCTGAAGTTCAGTCTCTCAACCCAGCTTTCCCCGCATGCCCGCTTCCTTGTGATGACTTCTTCAACGCCCTTATGGACGCACATGAACACCGAGTGCTCCGGCCCTATGGCTTCTTCGAGAGCTGTCTTGATGCGAGGCATGCGCTCTCTGATGCGTTCGGCCATGGCATTCTTTCCAAGCCCGGCGCCGCGTGCGACGTGAAGCGTGACCGTGCTGTAATCACGGGCATGGGCCGGCACCGCAAGGCGCTGATGCTTCTCCTCAAATAAGTCCCACAGGAAGTTCGCCTTAGCGGTCGCATCCAGCACCACAGGGCCCGGTGCATCCAGCGGGACGGCCAAAGCTGCTGTGTTGATTGAATGCCACTGCCCGGACTTCGCGTAATAGGCGAATTGCTCAAGGCACGACTGCACGGCCGTAATGGTCTCGGCCACGCGTTCCGCTAGCCGGGTTCGATCCTTTGTGCTGCTACGGTCGTACACGATCCGGTCATAGGGCAGTGTGCTCATCACCGAGATAAGCGGCGCGAAGTCAACCGCAGCAGGCGCGCCACCTTCCTCCCAGATCATGGACATGGCGTTGTCCAAGTCATCAGGGTCGGTATACGCGAGCAGGACCCGGTGCACCTGCTCCATAACCCCTACTTGTTGTGGCAACGCTGAACGCACTTCAGGAGGGATGAGGCCAATGACGAACCCGAGGTTCTCCGAGGTCGCGCTGCTCTCGTCAACGACGTTGGCAAGTGCCTCATCAATAATCGTAAGGAGGCGCTTGCCGCCGCGCCAGGACACAAGACGATCCCAAGGCCGCCAGTCGCATTTCTTGGTATCTCTCTTGGCGTTGATGAAAGCCTGGTGCGTGATCACGACCACGTCGCTCTCATACAATTGCTCGGGTTTGGCGTAGCTACCCGAATGGTGCGCGACAGCGACTGCTCGGCCGGCCAGAGCATTCACGGTGTCCCGTATGTTGTCTGCGTCTTCCTTCAGCCGCGTGACGATGAGTATTCCTACGGGCCGCGTAGCGCCTTCAGCGCGGCGATTGGCGTCCGCCTGCATAGCAGCGTACACACAGGTGCCTTGGGTTTTGCCTGTGCCGGTCGGTGGCTGCAGAATCCGCCATGGTGATTGAACACCGGAGGCCGCTTCGATGGCGGCCAGTCGGAAAGTGTCTCCCATGATGCGCCACAGGGTTACCAAGGCCGTCGATGCGTGTTGACCTAGACCGTCGGGACACGGCGTGGTCCAGCGCTTAAGCATCCGTGAGGCAAACTCTTGCGGACACACGAGAGCGAGATCATGTTGCTTGCTGAGCAAGACTGTATCGTTCATAGTTGTGGTGTTCCTTGCAGGGACACGACAAGCCGATAGGTGTCCTTGATGAACACCAGCGGTGGGCTTGTGAATGTGGATGGTTGATTGATTGTTGGTCGAACACGACCAGACAGAAGGACCCCCTAGGGTCTAAGGGGAGTTTGAGAGAGGCTAACTGGATGGGCGATTAAGTACCCCCAAAAGCTCTAAAGAAGGAGATCATTAGAGGTCTCAGGGGGACTTTGTCGGTGGAAGTAAATCGATGGCAGGCCAACGGATTAGGGAGCGATATTGCCAAGCGGATTAGTTGCAAAGCGGGAGGGGCGAGGTTCGCC
This sequence comes from Bradyrhizobium sp. USDA 223, assembly GCF_044909005.1. NCBI lineage: Bacteria > Pseudomonadati > Pseudomonadota > Alphaproteobacteria > Hyphomicrobiales > Nitrobacteraceae > Bradyrhizobium > Bradyrhizobium sp. USDA 223. The sequence continues at coordinate 5,616,719 of NZ_JBIYDR010000001.1, read as the reverse complement.
TTTTTAGGCAAACAGCCTTAGAGGCCCCTAGGAGTTCCGTGGATTCGCCTAAGCCGCTCGCGGCGCCAATCCCAGGGGTGTTGTGTAAGGCGCACCACAGGGGCTCCCTAGGAATCTTCGAGCCGCGTCAAAAGCGCCGTCGTGGCCTTGGTTCGGTCAGGGCAACTTCAATCTGATCGATTATGTCCAGCCCCTGCTCCGTTAGATAGACGTGCTTTTCGCGGCGGTCGCCATAGACACGCTGCACCATCATGATGAGACCGAGCCCTGGTTTGCCGTGTCTATCGACGGTGCCTAGGTCGCTCAGGTAGCGGGAAGCAAGGGTCTTCCACACACCGATGCGTTCGGCCAATTCGCCTACGGTGAGCCCGCCTTCCTGCGCTACGAGCAGAAACATCCGCACGACACGTAGGCGTATGTTCGGGTCCAGGCGATAGAGCGGCGCCAGAGCGTTTCCAAGCCGCATAGCGGCGCGCCGGCGCTGGGGTGTCATGATGGATCGCGCCGGTTCGTGCATGGGTCCCTCGTGTTGCCGTAGGAGACCGCAGTAGAGCATAGGTGCCCGCTCGCTGACCCAATGGGTGCCAAACCGGCAACCATCTTCAACAAGTGTGTTTTGCGCCAACCTGCGGTGTGTCCGTGTGCTCGTTTTGGGGGCGAGGGTAGGCGCCTTTGGTCTTGGAGGTAGGTTGCCCAACCGACCCGAGGAAAATGCGGTGTCGGCTTCTGCCAACTCCGGACATGCCTAACACAGGTCCCGGGGTAGCTATGGGCCAAGAGGCGACATCGCTTGACCCCACCAGGATTTGGGTGAACTGCCTAGCTGTGAAGTTGTGAGTTAAGGCCGTCCCAAATTCCTCTTCGTCGTGTTGCCTCAAGAGCGCCGCTCTGGGAATTGCGGCGAAAAAGAAGACCCGTCTGGCCGGAGAGCTCCTTTGCTTTTAGGACTATGCCGTCTTCCAAAAGGATACGTGCGCCGGCCGTGACATAACAGCCGGCTTCGACGATACAATCGTCACCCAGTGAGATGCCGATACCAGCGTTGGCTCCGATGAGGCAGCGCTCGCCAACCGTAATCCTCTCTTTCCCTCCTCCTGAGAGCGTACCCATGATCGACGCTCCGCCGCCAATGTCGCTGCCGCTCGCGACAACCACGCCGGCGCTGATCCGGCCTTCGACCATGCAGGGACCGAGCGTACCCGCATTGAAATTGCAGAAACCTTCATGCATGACGGTTGTGCCCGAAGCCAAATGGGCGCCGAGCCTGACGCGATCCGCATCTGCGATTCTCACGTCTGCCGGTGTCACATAATCAGTCATGCGCGGAAACTTGTCGACGCCTGCCACCTCAAAAGCGAGGGCACGCTTCCGCGCCAGGATTCGTGCTTCCGGTACACGCGAGCATTCACAGGGACCAAGTGTGGTCCAGGCAACGTTAGGCAGCAGACTGAATATTCCGTCAAGGTTCAGGCAATTTGGCCGGACGAGACGGTGGCTCAGGAGATGGAGTCGAAGATATGCATCGTGCACATCGGTCGGCGCCGATGCAAGCGAGCCGATGTCTGTACGAATGGAAACGATGTCGACATTGCGGATGTCGTCGTGCCGCGCATATCCGTCCACCGACTCACCCAACGACACCTTGATCTCCTCGCTCGTCAGCCGCACCGTTGCCGTCCTGTCGGCCTGCGCAACCAAGTTTAGCCGGAGAAACCAAGCATCCAACACGCGACCATCCGAGGTAATCGTCGCAAATCCGTCCCCGCTCGCGCCCCGCAGCTCCATCGACATGTGAACGTCTCCCGCCATATTCTCCCCTTGGTGCTTACGCGAGTTCTCGTCGATATGGCAACTTTCGGGCTCTCGAGCACGTCCGCTTCGGGTCAAACCCGGACTTCCTCATTGGACGCCGTATGTCCGCTTCCGCCGAGTGCAGACATCGGTCGTCCGTTGGTCAAACTGATTCATCTCGCCTAGCGACAGGAGTTCAACGCTTGGATTGTTTCGGCGTTGATAGCCTGTGTACCCTCAGGTTCGTCTATCGCCGCCGGCCAGTTCGCAATCCGAAGGCGTCAGCGTCATACAGCTCGCGGAAACACTTTCGCAGGAGGCCCTTGCGTATTGGGGTGTCAGGTCCTCGCCGTGGCCGCTTCAGTGTGTCGTCATATGCGGCCATGTATCCTCGTGCGAGCGTTTCAACTGCTTCCCGAACCCCTGCGGGGTGCGCGGGATTGTCGTGATCATCCCACGCATAGTGCTTGGGCTCCGGGCGATCAAAGGGAGGCATGACGTAGTCGGGGCCCCGCATTCGAGCTAAGGCCCGCTGAGCCAACTCGTGGTCCGGTCCCATCGCAATGACGATCCGATAACTGGCGGCAGTTGGCTTCGATTGCCCAGGCACAAGGTACATACTGCGTGCGTATTCCGCGAGTTCCGCGGGTGACCATCCGGCCTTGATGAACTGGCCGAGCAATTCGCGTTGTTGGAGGTTGCGGAGATAGCGGCGGACTTGCCTGAAGTCCGGGGCCGATGATGCGGCCGATAGTGGTGTTTGTGGCAGCGCGGCTGCTGCGTTGACGTCGTAAGGCTGGTCGAACAACTGATTCTCTGTGTTGGAGCGGTCAAGCTGGCGGCTAATCCGTGCGGATGAGCCTGCGTGCACTCGGTGTATCCATCCGAGGACGTGCTGGCGCGCGCCGGGCCGCGTTTACGTTCATCGCGGGGACTGGCCCCTTCTCTGTAAGCGGGGACCAAGTACGGCGCCTAAGTCATTGATGCTTTCGAAATTATCCTGCATTTTCAATGGTGGTTAGCAAATTATCCCAGCGACAGTTGTGAACCTAACAAAACAATCTTATCTGGCGTTGAACCAAGGCCCGATATGCGCTCTCCATTCGACGATGACGCGGCTGCCCGCGAACTTCTTGAAGCCATAAGGTGGCCGGAAGGTCCCCGCTGTCCTCACTGTGACGCAGGAGGCGCCGATGTATTCAAGATCGGCGGTGAGAAGCACAGCCACCGCGAGGGCCTCTACCAATGCAAGCCGTGCCGACGGCAATTCACCGTAACGGTAGGTACCGCGCTTGAACGCCTAAGGGTACCGCTGAGTACCTGGGTTCGGGCCGCATACGCCTTCAGCTACGAAGGTCCAGCTTACGGCAGAGATGCAAACCGCAGGCTTAGACCGCCACCGCTTAGCGAGCTAAAAACGGAAATCGGCGTATCGTACAGGACCGTGCTGCGGATGCGTGACCTCATCAAACACGCAGCTTCAAAGTATCGGGGCTACAAGGCCGGCTTCGGTCTCTTGCCGCGCAGCTTCATGAAGCACAGGACTAGCCCGAAACTGAGTGGCTATCGTTACCGCAAGCGAAAGCTATTGGAGGGAGGAAAGCATCCATCGCAACACGCCATCAGGTCCCTAGGTGTTCTCGCCGTCTTCATGTCGAGCCGTGAGAACAGGGATGCACGAGCGGCCTTTGACCGTACGGAGAAGCTCCTTAGGCTTCTGCTCAATACGCCCGCCAATCCCGTTCGGCGCACGCGCCGTAAGCACCGCGCTCCCAAAGGGACCAAGGGTAAACCGGTGGACGCGATTGGGCCCGCGTCGTAATTCTCAGGAAGTGACGCGGCTCGTTTTAGCCCAGCAATCACCCACCAGCGAAGCCTACGCGTTTGAAGCCGAGGGGCAGGTGATTTCCAGCGCCGTAGGTTCGCCTGGAAGGGGCCCCAAATTTGAGGGCGAGCGGCAGCGTGTCTGCCAAGAGAGCTTTGGTGTGACACCTAGCCCTTACGTTTTAGTTCTTTCGCCTTTCTCCGTTGGAGGTGATTCCAGGTCATAACCTTTCGGCCAGCCTGACTGCCAACGCCCACCGAGATAAACGGGATGAGATACCACCACCATCTGACCGTCCACGTTGGATGTTGGTCCGGCGGCATCGGGGGTGGCCTGAGTGTTAGTGCGCTGAACTCGGCCACATCACTAGCTTTTACCCAATTGGCAAAACCTGCTCGCCAAACAAGGACGCTCTCCGGTTCAGACAAGCGCAGAAGTGCATCCTGCAGCTGATCAAGCGCAAGAGGTCCAGTTTGCCTTCCACGGTGGGCGTAGTACCAAGCGTCAGCCAAGTGCAACTCCAAATAAAGCCCAAGGCTAGCCAGCGTAGAGCCAGCGCTCAAGAGGCGTGTCCGATCTGCGCACCATGATTCCTGGGAGACCCACGCGACCCGCTTTAGCTTGGCAAACGCTCGCCAGCGAAGCCGCCAATTTTGAAGCCGTTGGACGGGCTCGATCCAGCGCCGTAGGTTCGACCGGGAGGGGACCCAAAACAGGAGCCCGGCAGCGCGCTGCTCCTAGGACGAGAGCCGATTGAGAAGGCGAGCTATAGCGGTCGGATGCCATGTGTCGCCACGGGGCGCCCTGATGCCCCGCGCGTGCAGCTCACCGGCAATCCCGCGCACCGTGGTGATTCCGGAGCTCCTGATGTCATCCACAATGCCTTTAAGGTCCGCTGCTCGCTGAGCCGCGTTCGCCTTGATCTTCGCCACAGCATCCGCGTTGCCTATCTGCTTTCCCCGGAGAGCGCGTGCTCCGTTGGGGTTGCCGAGCTTCACTCCGCGCGCTTTGGCAGCAGCGAGGGCAGCCTTCGTACGCTCACCAATGAGCCCAACCTCCAACTCAGCCACCGATGCCATTTGCGTGAGAAGGAATCGCCCCATGGCACCAGGGGGCACGCTGGGCAAGTCACAGAACACGAGGTCTACATTGCTGCTCGCGAGAGCCCTGAGCAGATCAACATCGCGGGTGAGCCGGTCCAGCTTCGCGAAGACCACCTTGGCGCCTGATACCTTGGCGTGAGCTAAAGCAGCTGTGAGCTTGGGTCGGTCGTTGCGCTTGCCGCTTTCCACCTCGACGTACTCGGCGAGCACTTTCCACTTGCCGCCGTTCAGGTAGTTCTCGACCGCCGCCCGCTGAGCTTCAAGGCCAAGCCCGCTTTTGCCCTGCTTATCGCGCGACACCCGCAAGTATGAGACGAATTTGCCCTCAGCCACGGACGGCTCCCATTTGCACAAATCGATGTAACGAACGTTAGATCAATTTGTAACAGTACAGGTGTGTGACCACCACCGACAATTTCGAATCCGAGGGATTCCGAACTGCATGAGTGGCGCAAGTGGGTTGTACCGAGACGATCGGCTACTAGCACCGGTTGAACAGGCGGTGTTATCCTCGCCGAAACAAGGGGGAAGCCGCGCGGGGAGCGGATGAGTAGACCTGCCCTTCTGAGGGCCATCTACCATGAGCTGAGGGCAAGCCTAGGACCGACCGCGACTGCCGGAGACGTCTTACGGCTCGCGCACCTTTTGCTTCGCTCTTATGTCGACGACCTGCCGCCTGACGCAGATCCCGGCTACGAGACAAGGCGCGGTTCGAAGCCCTTCTCTTCTCTGCCTGTGGACGTGGCGATGAGCGATGGAGGTTGGCGTGTACTCGAATACGAAAGCGAGCTGATGATGTCCTTGCGTGAGCGTGACATTTCAGCTTTAGCTCGACTTCGTCCCCTCATCGAAAAGCATCTCGGTCCAGAATGGCAACATCAAGCACTGACGGGTCAGCTATCGCCATAACAGCAGCGCGTGAGCATCTCTTATCAGGGAAGCCGCTAACGCGACTGGAGGCATTAGTGCTGTTCGGCTTGTCGAACCTACCAGAACTTGTCTACGAGATGCGGAAGAAGCAGGGCTTCGTCGTCGAATCGCGTAAGGTCTCCTATGCCAGGGCGATGGTGCGAATCAACGAGTATGCTGTGCTGAAGCCCCCTCCGAATTTGCCAATTCGAGACATCATGTTCACGGAGTACTGGATTAGTAAATGAAACGACGCTTCTCGTTTCGGCAGCGACTAATCCTTTCGCTGTTGAGCGGGGGGCGATGTGGTCAATGCGGAGAGAGACTAAGTGGTAGTTTCCACGCCGATCACCGGACGCCGTTTTCAAGAGGTGGGCCTACCGTCGTCCTAAATGGGCAGGCCTTGTGTGAGCGTTGCAACCTTTCGAAAGGATCAAAGCAAATGCAGCTCAGGCCGTGGCAGGCACAGGCCCTCCAAAAGGCTTTGAAATGGTTGGTCGAAAAACGTAGCGACAAGCATTTTCTCATCAACGCCGCACCGGGTGCGGGTAAGACGATTGCCGCCTGCACCATCGCGAAAAATCTCATCGACTTGGGTGAGATTGATCGAGTCGTCGTCATCGCACCTCGAATCGAGGTCGTGAAGCAGTGGGCTAAGGATTTCTATGCAGTGACCGGCCGCTTCATGGGCCGAGTGACCGGCGGCGATGATCGTATCGACATTGACGTTTGTGCCACATGGGCGGCTGTACAGAGCCTACAGGACGCGTTTCAGCAGGTATGCCAAAGTTCGCGCGTGCTTATCATCTGTGACGAACATCATCATGCAGCTGTCGAGGCCGCTTGGGGAGCCGGCGCGAGCGGAGCGTTCGCAGACGCAAAGTTTACATTAGTGCTCACAGGTACGCCCATCAGGTCGGATGGAAAGAAATCGATTTGGATGGCCTACACGGATCAAGGCCAGATCGATCATCCTGAAGACGGCTCCTATACACTGAGCTATGGTGAGGCGGTCGAGCTGGGATACTGCAGGCCGGCGACTTTCCATCGTCATGAGGGCAAGTTCACTGTTGACCTGGAGGATGGCGAGAAGGTCACAGTCTCTGGTAAGCATGAAGCGCAGCTTACGCCGACTCTGAAGCGAATTCCCGGCCTTCAAAGAGCACTCAACTTTTACAAGCTCGCTTGCACGGCCCAATTTGAAGCGGACGGCAAGACCCCCCGGATTGACGGTTACCAGGCCACGATGCTGGAGTGGGCGAGCAACAAGCTCGACGACTTGCGCTTGCGAATGCCCAATGCGGGTGGATTGGTCATTGCTCCGTCCATCGAGATGGCCGAGTACATGGTTGCTTTGATCGAAAGGGTGGAGGGGGAACGCCCGACCATCGTGCATAGCCAGCTTCCCAACGCCGACAGTCGGATCGACAGCTTCCGACATACGGACAAGCGCTGGCTTGTCTCAGTTGCAATGATCTCGGAAGGTGTCGACATCGCGCGCCTTCGAGTGCTCGTTTATCTCCCGAACGCGATGACTGAGTTGGCGTTTCGCCAAGCCATTGGTCGCGTTGTACGCACTGCTGGGCCCGATGATGACACGCGGGCGTATGTCGTCATGCCATCCTTCGACGTGTTCGAGGCTTTCGCTATACGCATCGAGCAAGAGATGCCAGCCTTTCACCGCAAGGACACGGGCGCTCCAAAGACAAAAAAGTGCCCCTCGTGCGCGAGTGAAATTCAAATCGGTGCCAAATTCTGCGACGCCTGCGGCTTCGAGTTTCCGCCAGTTCCTGCTCGTTTCAAGCCGTGCGGAAAATGCGGTGGACTGAACGTTATGAGCGCCAAGTCCTGCCAGCACTGCGGCGAAGGATTCGGGACGGAATTCGTCTTAACATTGGACGAGGCACTTCGCGCGGGAGCCATCGTCCGAGGCATGGATTTGGACGAAGAGGAAGTCCAAGAAGCAGAGGCAATGGCAGGTACGCTGAGGAAGCATGTGCTCGCGAGTGGCGACCAGAACATCGTCAGGCTAATGAAGCAGCTACCTGAAGAAAGCTGGGCGCGCCTTAAGAAGATACTCAGCGATCAACCTTAGCCTTTTTTTCGTCATGTCTTGGCGGCCCAAGGAAACGCTTCAGCCTTCGGCTGACACGACCAAGATTCGAAAGCTCGCACTCCCAAACGACAAGGGTTTGCCAGCCTGCCTCCTCGGCCGCTTCCAACAGCCGCTTATCGCGAGCCTTATTGTTCTCGAATTTCCTCTCCCAAAATTCTTTTCGTGAACTAGGCAGTTTAAACACACGACAGTTTTCATGTGCGTGCCAGAAGCAACCGTGGATGAACACCGCCTTCTTGCGCTTTGTAAAGGCGACATCGGGCCGGCCCGGAACCCCGCCTAGATGAATTCTGTAGCGATAGCCGATTTCGGTGAGGAGCTGTCGCACCATGAGCTCGGGCCGAGTGTTGCAGCGCCCGATCCGCGCCATATGTGCGCTACGCTGTTCTGGTGTCAGGCGATCAGCCATTTGGTGCGCAGGCGTCAGTGACACGATTTAGGGAGGGTTGGCGGCAGTTCCAACCGGGCGCTCCACAGTCCATTCCAACCGAAGAGCCCCTCAGACTTGAAGCAGCGCCCCCTTATGCTAGTCAAGTCAAGACGCTGGGCCTCAGTGTAGGATCTGGGAGCAGTGATTCGTGGGCAGCGGTCATCGGCTCGAACTGGCCGTAAGGAGCTCCTTTTGAAAACGCTTAGGGTTGTCGACCTATTCTGTGGTCCCGGTGGCATCAGCGAGGGGCTCAGGCAGGCTGGACTGGTGTCGGTGTATGCGCTCGATAAGGATCGTGCGGCAACGGACACGTTTGCAAAAAACCATCCCGAGGCGACAGTCGTCCGAGCAGATGTGACGGGTTTTGATCCCGACAGCTTGCCTGAATTCGATGTGCTCGTCGGAGGACCTCCGTGCATCGAATTTTCGAGCTCAAAAGGATCAAAGGGCAACATCCTTGAGGGGCTGAGACTTGTGCAGGAATACCTGCGCGTGGTCTACGAGCGTTCCCCCCGATACTGGATTATGGAGAACGTCCCACGGATTGTGCTTCATCTACCAGAAGAGATACCTCTGAGGTGGATTGGAGTGAACAAGCCCGGTAGCTTGCATGTGCCGGTACGCACGTATTTTGACTGTGCCGATTTCGGAGTGCCGCAAGCGCGCAGACGATTTTTGATGGGGAATTTTCCCGTACCCCAACCCACACATACCGCACAAACTAGCTCTCCCGATCTGTTCGGCAGCTCTGAGAAAGCTCGCTTGCCATGGGTGACGCTAGGGGGGATTTTGCGCGCATTGCCCGACCCCCTCAGAGCGAAAGGCTCTGGTGTTGTCACAGATCCAAATTATGGGTTTGAGCTTCCGCGCGAGGAACTCACGGACCATTTTCATCCGGTGTTGCTCAACGAGCGTGAGACCAGGAATATTAGAAACGCTAAGGTCGCGCATCCTTTCATGGGAAAAATGGCATTCCCTGACGAGGAGGGCCGGCCCGCTCGAACTGTGGTAGCCACACAGCTCGGCCGAGAAACACTGGTGATAGGTGCCGTCGCAAAAGGGAGGACTTTGTTTCGGCGCGCAACCGTTCGGGAGTGCGCTACCCTCCAGAGCTTTCCGATTTCGTACCAATTCTTCGGTGGCAGCTTGAACGCCAGATATCGGTTGGCGGGCGATGCGGTGCCCCCTCGGCTTTCCTACCTTATCGGGCAGGAGATTCGCAGGCTTGAAGGACACAACGAGCTCAAGGGCCCGCTTCTGGCTACGAGGCCAAGCGAGCTGTCACCTCCCGCAAGCCTAAGGCCTCCTCGGCTCAAGCCCGCCGTGTTCCCCGTGAACCGAAGGTTCGGGGAGTTGGTCCCCGGGAAGGAAGTGAGGGGCTGTCGGGTAGAGCTAGACAACTCGGGCATCAACGAACCGATGCTCGCTCAACTCGCAAAAGGCAATCACATCCTTTTGTGGAAAGCCCGTCTTTACGTCGGTGAAGGCAGCAAGAACCTAAAGACCGAAACCTTCTCTATCGAAGCCGCGCTGGAAGAGGTGGCATCGTATTGCGCTGTGAACCGCGAAGTTGCCAAGCGATTTGAGGCGATGTTGGGGGAAGCGGAGAAGCGGCTCGTGGGGAGGGTGCCTGATGCAAGCACGCTGCAGGCAAACTGGACGGGAAGATGTGTTGGCCCTCTTGGTCCTGAGCAGGTCGTCGACGAACTCTCCCAGCTTGTAGACAGGCACTTTCCAGCGCAGAAGTATGCAAACACGTTCATGCCACTGTCGGGCAAGTCACGCATAGTGCCGGACCGAGGGCTGCGCGTTAGGCTCGCTGCTGCGCTGGTGCTCACCGCCTATTGTGCGGCGCTGATTAACGAGGATACGCACTGGGTGGAGGTCAATTCCGACAGCCGGTTTATTTCTCCTGAGTGGCCGACAGGGGGACGAACTCGAGCGGCGAAGAAGGTGCACATCTTCAGTCCGGCTGATCAATTATCGCGCCTTGTTAAGGCCCGTGCTTCCGAGAGCGCTTTCCGCGTTTCGCACGCCTCCTCTGAGGCTTTTCCGAGTAAGGCGGCAGCAGCTCGGTCGGCTTAACTCCGAGCGCGTGTGCGAGCAGGAAAATCGTCTCAAGTGACGGGCTCTTAAGGCCCCTCTCTAGCTGGCTGATATACGTCCTGTGGACCCCAGCTGAGAATGCCAGCTCCTCCTGAGATGCTCCCGCCTGTTGACGGAGGGCACTGAGGAGAAGCCCGAACGCTTTGCTGAGCTCGCTCATGTTGCAAGCACTTGCACCGACGTTTCGACCGGCCTGAGTATCTTTTTTCCGCGCTCGCCGGTGAAGACCTCGTACTTGTTGCCGTCTCTCCCCGTGAGGGTCTTTGACGTGCTTACTGGCTCGAAAAGCTGACTGTCACTGCCGAGGAAAGATGCCTTGTGAGAGAATCCGTCTGGAGCGAAACCAAATTCCCAGAGCGGAAGCACAACCATCCGCTTGTAGTTTCGCTGCTTCAGCTCCTGGAAGCTGCCATTGCGATTGGACACGGGCCAGATGCGACAGGCGCAAGTGTTCTTATCGATGGACGTTATGAATACGCCCGCGTCAATCTCGCCCTCTCCATACAGAAAACCCAGCTTGTAGAGGGAACGGAACGAGCTCGCGATGTTTCCTGTTTCGAACTCCAGCCCCACCCTTACAGTCAGGGGCTCTGAGCTTGGAACCGCGTAGGCTTGCAGGTGGACCGGGAGACCATCGGGATAGACGAAAGGTCGGCTCACGTACGCGCCGTAGAGCTTCGTAAACAGGCGATCCAGTGTTCCAGCTTCGCTGAGCGCCGTCGCGCCTTCGGGCGTGATTAAGAACGACTGAAAGTAAGCGACAAAGCGGTCCGCCGCGATGCGGTAAGTCGGGCCCTCCGTCCTGAGCTCGACGTATGCGTCGATCCTCTGCTCAAGCAGTTCCTTCTCTTTGGTCCACCCCAGACCTTCAAGGTGGGCGAGAAAGGTCTTGCTGATGAACGCCGCTGAGTTCATCACGCAGGGCGTCACCCTGCCGCGGTCATTCTCCGCGAACCAAAGGCTGTCGTTGACTATGAAGTCGTTGCCAAGCGTTCGCACGGCCTGCAGGGCAGCTGTGACCGCCTGGGAGACTTGGGTGCTGATTGCCGCGCTAACCGAACCCGGTTGTGCTACGGCCGTCACCTTCAAGAGCCCCTCCCACCCAAAAACGGGGGCATCTGAAAGAAGGCGCAGCTACTGGTCGACAGACTATAGTATTCAAGCCACAGGCGTTTCGGGTTGCTGAAGCTCGCTAACACCATGTTGCAAAATACAAAATCCTGCTACAAAAGAGGCTGACGCGAGCACAAATTCGCTAGTCTTTTCAATGCTGATGCGGCTGGTTCGTGGTTCCCACCCAACTGTACCAATGATCGCAATGATTGGCGCGCGATGCAGCATTTCTCCGATCGCTGAGTTTCGACGCATTGTTAGACTGTCCACAGTGTGGGCGGGGAGCATTGCTGACCGCGCGACTTGGCGATCGCCGGTGGGATTGTGGGGCTGAGCCCAACTGCGACGAGGCTTGAATCCATCGCTGCCTGTGCTTAGATGCCAATTGGCCGAGTTCTTAAGGCATTTGGCACAGGGCTTGCCGAGGCAGAAACCATGGGTAAGAACGAGCGCAGTGGCAAAGGCGTCGCTCGAGTTTCTTCGCGAGGCGTTCGCGCCCCCGGCTCCCTGACTAGCAAGCAGATCAAGGCGATTGCAGTGTCGGCCCTTACTCAGCGGCCTGACCATAAGAGGGGGTCTAGTAAATCTCCTTACAAGTCTCGCAAGTCGGCACAGCCTGAACGCCTCTCCGCGGCCGAGCCGGACCCGACCTATCAACCGCAACCCGGCGCCGTTGTCGTGCGAGGGCATTTCGATGCGGTCACGGGGCTCTCGACAATCACCGATGCGCCGTCGCTCGGGCTCGCCAGAACCGCGGATGAAGCGCACTCCTCGGCCGAGCTGTTCGACGTCGTCATCGATGCCAACAGCCTCTTCCGCATCGAGCCCGCTGCGCTCAAACGCCTTGCCAATTACAGCGATGACGAAATCCACGCGCTCGTCGTGCCCAAGCGCACGCTCGCGCGGCGGCTGTCGGACGGCGAGCCGTTGACGGTCGAGGAGACCGACAAGGCCGTTCGGCTCGCGCGGGTCGACCGGCTCGCCGCAAACGTGTTTGGCGAGGTCGCAAAGGCGCACCGCTGGCTGCGCAAGCCGAAGAAGGCACTCGGCGGGGAGACGCCACTTGCCTATCTCGCGACGGAAGCGGGCGCGCGCGTGGTCGAGGAGATGTTGCATCGGATCGACCACGGCATCCTCGCTTGAGGATTCGGCGTGCGGATCTGGCGGATCTCTAATTTCGATGATCTTTCCGGTATTGGCGGCCTGAAGGCCGACGGCCGCTGGCACGATCGCGGCCGGCACGTTGTCTACGCCGCGGATCATCCGGCTTCGGCGCTACTCGAAGTGATGGTGCATCTGGAAATCGATGTGGAGGACTTGCCGACCAGCTACCAACTGCTTCGTATTGACGTGCCTGATAACCTGGCTGTCGAAAAGGTGAGCTTGGGCGATATTGAGAGAGTATCGCCGAATTGGGCCGGGGATCCCAGGGTGACACGCGATGTGTTGAGGCCGTGGTTCGACGAGATGCGCACGGCCGTGGTGTCGGTGCCGTCGGTCATCGTACCGTTTGCGCAGAACTATCTCCTCAATCCGAGACACGTGGATGCGGCGCGCATCCGCGTGTCTCATGTCGGGCGCTATCCTCACGACGAGCGGCTGTTTGGGCTGCGAACGGGCAAAGTCTGAGGTTGATGGTTTCCTGCTTTGCGCACGTCTGGGCAAACATCCCGAGATCAGCCAACATCGCCAATCTTGGAGCTCGAGAAAATGATCTCAGCCGACTATTGCCGCCTTATGGCCCGCTACAACACTTGGCAGAACGCCTCTTTGGTAACGACCGCCGACGGGCTGACCCACGAGGATCGCTGGAAGGATCGAGGGGCGTTCTTCCGGTCGATCGCAGCGACGTTGAACCATCTCTATTGGGCTGATGCCCTGATTCTGGAGCGGCTGAAGGGAAACGCGCGTCCAGAGGAAACGATCAAGCATTCCCTCACAAGTCCTTCGGATTGGGATGCCTTCAAGGCGCTCCGCTTGCAACGGAACGAGGAAATCGAAGCGTGGTCAGCGCGATTGCGCGACGCGGACCTGAACGGGATGCTTGTTTGGTATCCCGGGGACGGCTCAACTCGAATCGAGAAGCCAAAGACGCTCGTTGCTATTCAACTCTTCAATCACCAGACCCACCATCGAGGTCAGGTCCACGCGATGTTGACGGCCGCGGGTGCAGACCCGGAGCCGACTGACATTCATCTTCTGGCGTAGCGCGAGGACGCTTCGATCCATCTCATCGCGTGTCAGGAGATCATCGCCTTTACCTGCGCCGTATCCGCAAACTCGATCAGCTCAACGATCTTGCCGTCTTGAAGCCTGAATAGGTCCAGAATCTCGGTGCTGGAAACCTGGCCGGTTGGACGGTATCGAACGTCGACGCGGGAATGGATGGCGACACGGTCGCCGTCGACCAGCTCAGCCAGGATCTCGCGGCCTTCGAAGCCGAAGTCTTCGATCAATTTGCTGAAGGCACCACGCAGGTTCGGGTGTCCCTCCACGCTTCCCGTCAATTCGAGCGCATTCTTGTCGCCCATCAAGGTGAACAGACCCTTGGGATCAAACTCTGATACCAAACCCTCAGCGTCATCGTTGTCGCGTGCAGCGTAAGCGCGCCTGACGGTTGCAAGCATCTCTTCGCGTTGTGCCATGTTACCCTCCCTGACGTATCAGCGGAGCCTAGCGACCTTTGCGTGCAAAGGCAAAATGATTGAACTGTGCTGCACGACCTTCCACCCGCCACCATCCGCACCGCCACCGGCAGCGTCATCGCCGCCCCTAGGACCACCAGAGACGGGGTCACCAGCCGGTATTTCGGTGAAAGTGCACGAAGCTCCACAACGGGCGACGCTCTCCCGAACGCTTATATCCAAGCCGTGCGAGCGAATTGGGACTTGGCTCGGCTGGACAAATTGGCCATTTGGAGTAGCCTTTCTCAGACACGGCAACATGTTAGCGGAGGTTCTCCGTGGAACATCGCGGCGTAAGCTTCTCGATTGTTCAAATGAGCTACCCGGCTGGTTAGAAGTGGACTGTCGGAAAGGGCCGAACAGTGTCGGTCGGTGTCTGTGCGACGAGGCTCGACGCGATCCGCCAGGCTCGGACCTTCATCGACGCGATCTTGGACTGGGCTGCCTAGCCTCAAGTCAAATTGCCCGCCTTCGATTGGTCATGCCGAGCAGCGTAAACCCGGCAGCTGAATTTCTGTCGGTGCGCAGCTCTCTCCCTCCCGCCAGCACCCACACCACCACCGGCAGCGTCGCCGCAGCGTCCCCAGCGCCACTGCGCCCGAGACAGGGTTCACCAGCCGCTGATACTGCACAGCAAGAATGTACACATTCGCCCCTGTCGGCATCGCCGCGAACAGCACGATGACGCCGGCGGCAGGTCGAGCAATCTTCCCAGCACGAACGTAGCCGGCATTGCCGCAAGCCGGAGCGGCACACATCACCAAAATGCTCGGCCGCTCGCTCTTCATCTCTCGCGAAACGAATAGATGCCGAGCTTGATCAGCGCCGTCGGCGAGCCCGATGCGCAAAGGATGTAATGATTGTTCGGAAGACTGCCGAGATTGCAGGTCGTGCATCAGGTAAGCCAGTCGATCTTACTCTTTGGGCGCGCCTCAAAGTCTTTTCGAGGAAAGCGACGACGGGTGTAAGCTGTTTCACAGCAGCCGACTTGCTGCACGCTTAAGATCGCTCTGCACTTCTACGTTCTTGCGCGGCTCGTCCGTACAAGATGTCGCTCTCTGTTGAAACAACGAGGAGCATGAAGATGAAGACGTTTCTTGCAACGAAATCCCCATTCCTGATTGTCGCCACTCTTGCAGTCTGCATCGGCACTGCGCGTGCCGATGTCATCATGGACTGGAATGCGAAAGCAGATGCGATTGCCGCTGAAAAGAAGGTCCTGCCTGTGCCACAGGCCCGGACGATGTCGATGCTGCACGTTGCCATGTTCGAGGCCGTCAACGCGATCGACAGGCGATACACTCCATACAAGCTGGATCTCGTGTCAGGCCGCTCCACGTCCAAGGAAGCGGCGGCGGCTGCTGCGGCCTACAACATTCTTCTGACGATCTATCCGGACCAGAAATCTGCCCTTGATACCGCCCTCCATGCATCGCTTTCCGGCATTCCGGACACGGAGGGAAAGGCGAATGGAATCGAGCTTGGAACGATGGCCGCTTCCGGCGTGATAGCATTGCGCAGGAATGACGGCAGTGACGTCCAGGAGACTTATCGTCCCTATACAGGCCCGGGGGCCTATGTGCCGACCGTGGTGCCGATCGGCACGACGGTCGGAGCAATGACCCTTGGGTCATGACTTCGGTCTCACAATTCCGTCCAGCGCCGCCACCGGCGCTTGATTCCGAGATCTGGACCAGAGACGTCAACGAAATTCGGGAGCTCGGTGCTCGCAACAGCACCACCCGAACGGCAGAGCAGACCGCGATCGGGCGAGCCTGGTTTCTGGTCGGGCCTCCCAGCTTCAATCCAATCGTCCGGCAAGTCGCATTGGCCAAGAATATGGACGTCGTGGACTGCGCTCGTCTCTTCGCCCTCGCCGAGATCGCGGGGAACGACGCAATCGTTGCCGTCCTTGATGCGAAGTATCACTACAATTTTTGGCGGCCAATGACGGCCATACGCAACGCGGACATCACGCACAATCCGAAGACGCCACGCGAACCGTCCTGGTTGCCGCTGGGCGAAACGCCGATGCATCCCGAATACCCCTGTGCCCACTGTATCGTATCGGCGGCGGTTTCCACGGTTCTCCGGTCCATCGCCGGCGATGAAGTCGGAGAGCTAACGATGACTAGCCCCACTGCGCCAGGGGTGACTCGCAAATGGACCAAGCTCCAGGATTATAGCGATGAGGTCTCAAATTCCCGCATCTATGCCGGTTTCCATTACCGTTTCTCGACGGAGGTCGGAAAGGACATGGGCCGTAAGATCGGTGACTTGGTTGTCGGGACACAGCTTCGCGGGCTGGAAGCGCGAGCTGAACCGAAGCAGTAAGCCGGCGTGCAGGTAAACTGCGAACACACAGAGGTCGAGAAGCGCTCGACATCGAGGCATCCAGGCTTGAGATAGCAGAACAAGTCGACGTTCGAACATGGTGGGCAGGCAGCCAGTGCTCTGCCCACTTATATGGTGGCTTGCTGCCCGCTCTGAAGCAAATCGAACCTCATCGTCCGTCAGGAGATCATCGCCTTGATCTGCGCCGTATCCGCAAACTCGATCAGCTCCGCGATCTTGCCGTCCTGAAATGTGAACAGGTCCACGATCTCGGTGCTGACCGCTTTCCCGGTCGGGTGGTATCGCACGGTGACGCGGGAGTGGACGGCGACGCGATCGCCGTCGACCAGCTCGGCGAGGATCTCGCGGCCTTCGAAGCCGAAGCCCTTGGTGAATTGGCCGAAAGCTTCGCGCAGGGTCGGGTGGCCCTGCATGCGTCCTGTCAATTCGAGCGCACTCTTGTCGCCCATCAGGGTGAACGCGCCCTCGGGATGAAAGGCCGTCACCAGGCTATCGGTGTCGCCGCCGTCGCGCGCGGCGTAGCCGGCCCTGATCAATGCGAGCATGTCTTCGCGGTTCGCCATGGGCCCCTCCCTGCAATATGTATCGGGGCAGCCTAGCGACCTTTGCGTGCAAAGGCAAAAAGATCGCGCGGCTCCAGCGCGACGAAGCAGGACGGTTCGTCTTCGTTCCCCGATTGTGGAAGAAAACGATGGCCAGCACCGGCGAACCTTTTCATAGCCCCAGGTGTTTGTAGCTGCGGCAGGACAGACAACGCTGAGGGAGCTTAGCTATGAACGGTATCATCTATATCATCGGGCTGATCGTCGTGATTGCTGCGGTGCTCTCGTTCTTCGGCCTGCGCTGATTGGCAATTCGGCGCGAAGCCGTGCGGCGTCGCCCGCCAAGCTTCCGACCCCTAGCTCGCCACCACCCACACCACCACCGGCAACGTCGCCGCCGCCAGCAGCGTCCCCAGTGCCACTGCGCCCGAGACCGGGTTCACCAGCCGCTGATACTGCACGGCAAAAATGTACGCATTCGCCCTGGTCGGCATCACTGCGAGCAGCACGATGACCCCGGCAGCCACCGGCGGCAGGTCGAGCAGCTTGGCCAGCCCGAACGCGGCTGCCGGCATCGCCGCCAGCTTCAGCGCGCACATCACCAGGATGCTCAGCTTCTCGCCCTTCACCTCGAAAGCGGGGCCGGTTGATGCCAAGCGATCAGTGCGGCTCGAAGGGGGGCATCCGCAACGTTGCTCAAAGCCGGCTTTGTCCGCGGCCACCGTAGCTCCTCCATTCGCAATGCGCTATCGGTAGCGAGCCAATGACGTTTGATGGACAAGCAAGCAGGCGGAAAAGATCGTGAGTTTTTTCGAACGTCTCAAGACGGCCGCGTCCACTGAGTGGCGGGCCTATACGGAGCATCCCTTCACGAACGGATTGGCGGACGGCTCGCTCCCCGAAGCGGCGTTTCGTCACTACCTCATTCAGGACTATTTGTTCCTCATCGAGTTTGCTCGCGCCTACGCGCTCGCGGTCTACAAGTCGCCCAGGCTTGCCGACATGCGTGAAGCCACGGCCGGCCTGTCGGCCATCCTCGATGTCGAGATGAACCTGCATGTGAAGCTCTGTGCCGAATGGGGCCTGTCCCCGAGCGACCTTGAACAAGCCCCTCCGGCGGCCGAGATGCTGGCCTATACGCGCTATGTGTTAGATGCGGGAATGCGCGGCGATCTGCTGGCGCTCAAGGTCGCGCTTGCTCCTTGCGTGATCGGGTACGCGGAGATCGCAACGAGGCTCGTCTCGCGCCCCGGTGCGGATGCTGCGACGAACGCCTATCGCGTCTGGATCGACGAATATGCCGGCGCGCCCTACCAGGAGGTCGCTGCCAGGGCGCAGGCGCATATGGAGCATCTCGCCGATCGCTACGCCACGCCGGCCCGCGAGGCCGAGCTGATTGCGATCTTCAAGGAAGCCACCCGCCTGGAGGCAGACTTCTGGGAGATGGCCTGGCGCGCCGGCCAGGCTGGTGCATAGCGGTGTCGGCAATCGACGGGCCGCCCTACTTGCCTCCCGCCACCACCCACACCACCACCGGCGACGTCACCGCCGCCAGCAGGGTGCCGAGCGCCACCGCGCCCGACACCGGGTTTACCAGGCGCTGATACTGCACCGCGAAGATGTAGGCGTTCGCGCCGGTCGGCATCGCCGCGAACAGCACGACGACGCCGGCGGCGACGGGTGGCAGGTCGAGCAGTCTGGCCAGCACGAACGCCGCGGCCGGCATGGCGAGCAGCTTGAGCGCGCACATCACCAGGATGCTCAGCTTCTCGCCCTTCACCTCGAAGCGGAACAGGTTGATGCCGAGCGCGATCAGCGCCGCCGGCGAGCCCGCCTGCGCCAGCAGCTCGATCGTCTTGTCGACGACGGGGGTGAGGCCGAGTCCGGCAAGGCGCCAGACCACGCCGAAGCCGATCGCCAGCATCAACGGGTTGCGTGCTAGGTCGGCGATCACGGGCCAGATGATCGCGAGCGGTGAGCCCGTCTGCTTGCGGCTGACCAGCTCCATCTGCAGGATGCCGCAGAGCCAGAGCAGCGGCGTGTTCACCGACAGAATCAGCGCCATGGGTCCCGCCGCCTCGTTGCCGAGCGCGGAGAGCACGAGGGGAATGCCGAGCATCACGATGTTGCCGTAGACCGAGCCGATCGCGAACACGACGCCGTCCTCGCTGCTGCCGCGCCGCCCGCGCAGGAGTGCGGAGATCATGAGCGCCGCGATCCAGGTCAGCGCCAGCGCGCCGTAATAGGCGCCCCACATTCGCCAGGGGCTGACGTCGGGGAATTCCGAGACGACGATGGTGCGGAAGAGGAGGGCAGGGATCGCGATGCTGAAGGCGAACTCGCTGATGCCCTTGTGAGCGACCTCCGAGACGAAGCGAAACAGCACAGCGGCATAGCCGGCCGCGATCAGCGCAAACACCGGCGCGACGATCAGCAAGGTGGCCATGCGCCTCTACGACCCCAGCCCAATGATCCTCCGCGCCATGCGCACATTGGCATAGTCGATCATCTTGCCGTCCAGCGTCACCGCGCCCTGGCCTTGCGCTTCGGCTTGCTCCATCGCCTCGACCACCCGCCGCGCCTCTTCCAGCTCCTCGGCCGAGGGCGTGAACGCGCGCAGCGTCGGCTCGATCTGGTCGGGGTGGATCACCTGCTTGCCGTCAAAGCCCATCGCGGCGGCCTTTTGCGCGCTGGCCTCGGTCAGCCCAGCATCGCGGAACGCGCCGCAGGGGCCATCGATCGCCCGCAGGCCGTGCGCGCGGGCGGCGACCAGCAGGCGCATCATGGGATAGGCGAACAGGTCGAGCGGCGCTGTGGCGTAGCCGCTTTGCGCTGAGCCGACGTGGCGATAGCCATCCGGCGAGATGCCGATGTCGGAGGTGCGGGCGCCGAGCGAGGCCGCGAGGTCGCCGACGCCGAGATGCAGCGCGGCCACGCTGTCGTGGCACGCGGCGAGGGCGTCGACATTGACGAGGCCAAGCGCCGTCTCGATCAGCAGCTCGAGCGTAACAGGCGCGGCGCGATCGGACGCGGCTGCGCGCAGCTGATCGGCCATGGCGACGATGTCGCTCACCCGCTCCGCCTTCGGCACGATCACAGCATCCAGCCGGGGCAGGGCCGCCAGAGCGCGGATCTCCTCTGCGATGAACGGGCTGTCGACGGCATTGAGCCTGACCGCGACATGCTTGCTGCCCCAGTCGAGCGAGGATAGCGCGCGGGCGGCCTCCGCCAGCGCAACGCCCTTCTCGGCGGGCGGCACGGCGTCCTCGAGGTCCATGAACACCGCGTCCGCCAATGATGCCGCAGCCTTGGCGACGAGACGGGCGCGATGCGCGGGAACGGCGAGATAGGCCCGCGTCGGCCGGAGCGAGACCATTGTCACGCCTCCTTGCTGAGGCCGAGTTCGCCGAGGATCGACGCGTTGTGCTCGCCGACATCAGGCACCGGGTCCATGCGCGGCGTCACGCCGGGAATGGTGAGCGCGGGCAGGAAGCTCATCACCGGACCGCACGGCGATCCCACGCTTCTCACCCGCGCGCGGGCATGCAGCTGCTCATGCTGGAGGAAGGCCTCGACCGAGTTCAGGTGCGCGTTGGCAATCGCGGCTTCGTCCAGCAGGCGCAACACCTCCGCGCTGGTCATGGCTGCAAAGCGCCGCTCGATATGCGCTTGCAGCTCGTCGCGGTTCTGCATGCGCAGCGGATTGGTGCGGAAGCGCGGGTCGTCGGCAAAGTCGGCATCATCAAGCACGATCAGGCACAGCGAGCGCCATTCCCGATCGTTCTGGATGCCGAAGAAGATCGTGTTGCCGTCGCCGACGCGGAACGGGCCGTAAGGCGCGATCGTCGCATGCTTGGCGCCGGTGCGCGGCAGCGGCCGGCCCGTGCTCTCAGTGTAGAACGCCGGATAGCTCATCCAGTCCGTGATGGAATCGAACAGCGAGGCCTGGAACGCCGTGCCCTTGCCCGTCCGCTCGCGGGCGTACAGCGCCATCAGCACGCCGTTCAGGATGTACATGCCGGTGGCGATGTCGACGACTGATAGCCCGACCTTGGCCGGCTCGGCCTCGGTGCCGTTGATGGCGAGCACGCCGGCCTCGCACTGCACCAAGAGATCATAGGCCTTCTTGTCGCTGTAAGGCCCGCCAGAGCCATAGCCCGAGACATCGCAAGCGATGAGGCGCGGAAACCTGCGCAGCAGCGAAGCGGCATCGAGGCCGAGCCGCTCCGCCGCGCCGGGCGCGAGGTTCTGGATGAATACATCGGTGCGCGGCAGCAGCGCGTCGAGCACCTTGCGCCCCTCGGGGCTCTTGATGTCGATCGCAAGGCTTTCCTTGGAACGGTTGGTCCAGACGAACTGGCTCGACATGCCGTTCATCACATGATCGTAGTCGCGGCAGAAATCGCCGCTGCCCGGCCGCTCGATCTTGATCACCCGCGCGCCCCAATCGGCGAGGTGCCGGCTCGCCAGCGGCGCCGCGATCGCCTGCTCCAGCGAAACCACCGTTACACCCGACAGCGGCAGCTCCGCCTCATTCCCCGTCATGTGAGTGTCCTCCTCGTGTGCGCTTTTCGACCAGCGCAGGAGACAGGCCGGCCACCCCACGCGCATCTTTTTGAGGGTGACATGATGCCCCTGTTTTGCCCGACAAGTCAAATCTTGCTTCGAAAAATCCTAAATTTCGGCGACGTGAGCGTTTGCAATGACTTGGCTACTGTGCATGGGGTTGTTTTCGCACTTTTGTTTTGGAGGGCCAGACTCTCCCGCCCACAGCTGTCATCCCCCGCGCAGGCGGGGGATCCAGTACACCGCGGCCTCTCGGGAACGTTGAGCGTCTCTGGAACACTGGATCCCCGCCTTCGCGGGGATGACACGGTGGAGATGGGGCCCACCCCACCCTGTTGCCGAGAGCGCACACGTGCCGGCTTTCGCACTTGCCCTCGGTTGCCAACGAACCGCCGTTCACCCACTATTCGCGCTGACTCGTGATGTGGGGGGATCGATGCCGGCGTTTCGCTTCAAGTCCTTTGCAAAGCCCTTGGCCGTTGCAAGCCTCGCGCTTGCCCTGGCCATCCTGGCGCTGCCGCGCGCCGGCTTCGCCTACACCCAGGAGGAGCAGCAGGCCTGCACGCCGGATGCGATGCGGCTGTGCGGCGAGTTCGTCCCGAACGTCGACGCCATCACCGCCTGCATGATCAAGAAGAAGGCGCAGCTCTCGCCGCAATGCGCGGTGTTCTTCCGCCGCGGACCGGCGCCGCGCGAGCAGCGCGCCGGCAAGCCGACCCAGATCGCGCCCAAGGCTGCGAAGAAGACCGCCAAGCCGGCGCCGAAGAAGAAATCCAGCCAAGGCTGAGCGCCCAGCGACCAAAAGGCTGAGCGCCCAGCGACCAAGGCTGAGCGCCCGGCAGCGCGTTCCCGGTTTGAAACTCCGCCGAAGGCGCGCAACCGCGCGCCTTCCTCGTTCCGGCCCTGACATCGGCTTCGCGGGCAGCCAGCGGACTCGTTTTGTTCGCACGACGCGCGGGGTTGCGTCGATCGACGGGGCCGCCTGAAAAGATGCGCGGGCAGATTTGCGCGGCAAGGTTGCATTCCACTTTGTCCCGCGCGTTGCTCAAAAAACGCACAGACGCGCGCACGAGCGGCATTTCGATGCGGCCCGTGTCTCCGTCCTGCGAAGCAGTGTGACTCAAAAGCCAACACGTCTTGTTATTTCGTGGCTGTCGCGCAGCTCCCGACAAATTTTTCTTTCACGAATCAGCGCACTGATTCATTTTCGCGGCCTGGGGTCAATCTGGAGGCGGAAGGTATGAACGTCATTGTTTTTGCATCTCGTAAAGGCGGTTCGGGCAAGAGTACCCTCGCCGCGCATCTCGCCGCGCAGATCAAGGCGAGCAAGCAGGTCATGCTGGTTGACGCCGATCCGCAGGGCTCCCTGACGCTGTGGCACAAGCTCCGGGGCACCAACGAGCCCCCGATCAAGGCTGCCGTCAACTCCGTCAGCGGCATCGTCTCCGCAGCCAAGCGCGACGGTTATGAATGGGTGTTGATCGACACGCCGCCGAACCTGTCGGCCGTCGTCGACGACGCGATCAAGAATGCCACCATGGTGGTCATCCCGGCGCGTCCCGGCGTGTTCGACGTCAACGCCGTGCAGGAAACCATCCAGATGTGTCGCGCCGCGCGCAAGCCCTACGCGGTCGTGCTCAACGGCGCCCCGGCCAAGCGCGACGAAGTCGAAAGCCCGATCGTCACCATCGCCCGCGAAGCCCTAGCGAAATTCCGCGCTCCGGTGTGGG
The DNA here is from genome assembly GCF_044909005.1 of Bradyrhizobium sp. USDA 223. Lineage (NCBI taxonomy): Bacteria > Pseudomonadati > Pseudomonadota > Alphaproteobacteria > Hyphomicrobiales > Nitrobacteraceae > Bradyrhizobium > Bradyrhizobium sp. USDA 223. The sequence goes on along the minus strand of NZ_JBIYDR010000001.1, from coordinate 5,593,449 downwards.
GCGGCCAGATCACCAATCGTTCGGATCTGCTGATGGCGCTCAGCCACGGCGAAGGCGCGCGCGAGTATCAGGCCGAGAGCCGTGCGGCTCAGGAAATCGCCAGGCTGTGGGCGGCGATCGAGCGTTCGGTGAAGGCTATCCGTGGCACCGCGTCGGCCTCCGGCGCAATGCACAAGCAGGCAGCTTAATTTGCATTGGTCATTCCGAACGGCGAAAAACGCGCGGGAATGTCCGCGCGTTTTGCGTTTCTGGGCTTGTCCTCACGCCACCATCAGCATGTAGAACACGATGACCGGCGACAGGGTCAGGATCACCGACCAGATGCCGACGGCCCAGAGAATGTCCTCGGTGCTGAAGCCCTGCTGTTCGGCGTCGAAATGCGACGCCATTTCATTCTGACTATTCACAAACGCCCCCGCGATTTCTTCGCTATGGGCGTCGGTGATAGCAGCGATGTTTTAAGATCCGGATCGCATCTGCCCGTGCATTTCGAACACAGGTGCTACCACGGATTAACCATCCCGCGCGCAGCTTCAGCCGACCAGCCAGACGCGAAACAGCAGCACCGGCATCAGGCCGAGCATCACGGCCCAGAACCCGAACGACGAGACGACGAGAATTCCCTTCAAGAGATCGGCGGGCGCGAACTGGCTCGCGGCCGTTGGCCGGGTGCGCTACCCCATGGTCATTTCCCCTTCGGTAACTTTGGACAGAACGATAGGCGCAGTCACGTAAACGAGACGTGGATACGGATTGCGGCAGCTGCGAAGGCCGTTGGGGCGCGGTTAACCACGCGCCGCGCTCTCTCGCACCCTCTCCCCGTTCTTACGGGGAGAGGGTGGGGTGAGGGGCTGTCTCCGCAAATGCTTTGGCGGCTGGACTCGCAGAGGCTCCCCCTCACCCGGAATTTGCGCAGGCGCAAATTCCGGCCTCTCCCCGCAAGCGGGGAGAGGCGAAAGAAGCACTACGCCGCGATCGTCATCCGTCGCTCGATCTCGCGATCGATCGTTGCCGCGAGCTCGCTGCTCACTTCCACCATCGGCAGGCGCACCTCCGGGCTGTCGATCAGGCCGGACCGCCACAGCCAATACTTCGCCGGCGCGGGGCTCGGCTCGGCGAACAACAGCCGCGTCAGCTCGGCGACCTCGTCCCAGCGCGCCTGCGCCGCATCGTGGTTGCCGCGCTTGTGCTCGCTATAAATTGCCGCGAAGGTCGCGGTCTCGACATGGGCTGAGAGCACGATGCCGCCGTCAGCGCCGTCACCGAGCGCCTCGAAATAATTGGCGTCCTCGCCGGTGAGCACGCGAAAGCCCTTCGGCCGGTCGCGCAAGAGCGCGATCGATTGCTCCCGGCTCGCGCCGCAATCCTTCAGGCCGACGATGTTCTTGTGCTCGGCAAGGCGCAGCATGGTCTGGTTGGTGACGTGGACGGCGCAGCGATAGGGAATGTTGTAGAGCGCGATCGGCCATGCGGCGTGGTCGGCGAGCGCCTCGAAATGCGCCAGCAGGCCACGCTGCGACGGCCGCACATAATAGGGGCTGGCGATCAGGTAACCGTCGATCGGCCAGTCCGCGGTCTCGTCGAGGCGCTCCTGCAGACGCGAGGTGTCCGCGCCCGACAGTCCGAGGCAGATCGGCAGGTTGCGGCCGGCGGCCGCCATCTCCTCCCGCACCACGGCGACGAGACGTTCGAGCTCGGCTGCGCGCAGCGTCATGCCTTCACCGGAGGTCGCGCCCAGGATGAGGCCGTCGATGCCGTGCGCGCAATAGTGCCGGGTCAGCCGCCGCAGCGACCTCTCGTCCAGCGCGCCGTCCTGGAACGGCGTCACCAGCGGCAACCACAGCCCGTGCAAGTGATCTCGTAGTCCGGTCATGTTTCCATCTCCTTCTCGGGAAAAATGCCTGAGACGGAGGGCACATGAAAAAACCCCGTCCAGGCGGCGGGGTTTTCGAAGATTTGCAGCGATGACGAAGTCGGCTAGCGCGCGCAAAAATCCGAGGCCCCGGGATGGGGCCCTTTTTTCGAGACGATGGCCTCGAACGAGATTGCGCACGACTTCGTGATCATAGGCCAATGATGCGGGGTAGGCGTGGAACTGTCAATACACGCGCAGGGCGAAGCAATATTTTGGACGAAAAAAAGCCGGACCCGAGGGCCCGGCTTAGGTATTGGCCACGTGAGGCCGACACAATCACCTTCCAAGAGGGATTACTGAACTCCCGCGCCACTGGAGGAGGGGGACAAATGCGCAACGCGAAGGCTCAGCGTGCAAACATTATGAGCTTGCCGAGTGCCTTGCAGCAACAGCCGAGGCCGCATGTCAGTCATGCGGAAATCAGGACGGCCAGCGTTGCGCCTTGCTCACCACGAAGTCACGGAACACCTGTACGCGCGCGACCGTCTTCAACTCCTCGGGATAGACGAAGTAGGTGTCGAGCTGGATCGAATCCGACTCGCCGAACAGCTGCACGAGCTTGCTCTGCTCCTCGACGAGGTAATCGGGCAGGGCGGCAATGCCGAGGCCCTGCGCGCAGGCGCGCACGAGACCGAGGATGTTGTTGACCTTGAAATAGGCCTCGCGCGGACCCGAGCCGTTGCGCCCGGCTTCGATCAGCCAGTTGCGGTTCTGCAGGTGCGGCGCGAAGTTGCCGTCCGAGAGCGTGATGATGCGGTGGGAGTCGAGCTCCTCCAGCGTGCGCGGCGTGCCGAAGCGCTTGATGTATTCCGGCGAGCAATAGGCGTGGAAGCCCATCGCGAACAGCTTGCGCTGGATGAGATCCGGCTGCGTCGGCTTGCGGGTGCGGATCGCGACGTCAGCCTCGCGCATCGACAGATCGAGCTCCTCGTCGGTGACGATCAGCGAGATGCGGATCTCCGGATAGAGCGCGGTGAACTCGCCGAGCCGCGGGATCAGCCAGTTGATGCCGACGCCGGGCGTGGTGGTGATCTTGAGATCGCCGCTCGGCCGCTCGCGGCTGTCGGTCAGCTTGGCGCGCGCCGCCTGCAGCTGCATGAACACGTCATGCGCGGTGCGGAACAACAGGTCGCCCTGCTCGGTGAGGATCAGCCCGCGGGCGTGGCGGTGGAACAGCGAGACCGAGAGCTCCTGCTCCAGCGCCGAGACCTGGCGCGACACCGCCGATTGCGACAGGCCGAGCTGCTCGCCCGCATGCGTGAAGCTGCCCGCTTCCGCCGCGGCGTGAAACACCTTCAGCTTGTCCCAGTCCATATCCGTAAATCCGTCGCGTGTTCGGGGCATGATTCTATTCCGCTGCCGCGCGCTCGCTGGCGCGAAGGGCCAAGAAACGTTCGGCTTCGAGTGCGGCCATGCAGCCGAGGCCGGCGGCCGTCACGGCCTGGCGATAGGTTTCGTCGGCGACGTCGCCGGCGGCGAACAGGCCGGGCACCGAGGTCGCGGTCGAGTTCGGAGCGACCTCGATATAGCCGGAGGGTTTCAGCTTGACCTGATCCTTGACAAGCTCGGTCGCCGGCGCATGCCCGATGGCGATGAAGATGCCGTCGGCCTTGACGTCCGTCAGCGCGCCGGTCTTGACGTTCTTGAGCCGGACATGGGTGACCTTATTGGGGTTCTCGGTGCCGCAGATCTCGTCGACCGCGGCGTCCCAGATCACCTTGATCTTCGGATGCTTGAACAGGCGCTCCTGCAGGATACGCTCGGCCCGGAAATGATCGCGACGATGCACGATCGTGACCTGCGAGGCATGGTTGGTGAGGTACAGTGCTTCCTCGACCGCGGTGTTACCGCCGCCGACCACGATCACCTCCTTGCCACGGTAGAAGAAGCCGTCGCAGGTGGCGCAGGCCGACACGCCGCCGCCCTGGAACTTGGCTTCCGACGGCAGCCCGAGCCAGCGCGCCTGCGCGCCGGTGGCCAGGATCACGGTCTCGGCGAGATAGACGTCGCCGCTGTCGCAGGTGAGGCGGAACGGCCGCTGGGCCGTCTCCAGCTTGGTCACCAGGTCGGAGACGATCTTGGTGCCGACATGGACCGCCTGCTTCTCCATCTGCTCCATCAGCCAGGGGCCCTGGATCACGTCGGCGAAGCCTGGATAGTTCTCGACGTCGGTTGTGATGGTGAGCTGGCCGCCGGGCTGGATGCCCTGGATCAGGATCGGCTCAAGCATCGCGCGCGCGGCGTAGATCGCGGCGGTGTAGCCAGCCGGGCCGGAGCCGATGATGACGACCTTTGCATGAACAGGAGCGGACATTTCGATGGACGCCTTTCACGGGGGATTTGCAGCGCGGGCGCGGAATGTGCCGGGAGGCCTAGCGGAGGCGCTGAAATATCAGAGCTAATCTAAGCAATCTGGCGAGCCATGCAAGAATTGCATTCCCTATCGGCGGATTTTTCCAACAGGGAACAAAAGTCGATTGCGCTGCACGCGCAATAAAATTGCGCCGGCGGTGAGGATTGCGCTATGAGGATTTCGACAAATCACCCAATACCGCCGCAAAGGCCAGGAGTTCCAATCACGTGTCGCGGAACCTAGACGAGATCGACCTGAAAATTCTCACAGAGATTCAGGCCGACGGTCGAATCACCAATGTCGAGCTGGCCAAGCGCGTCGGCATCTCGCCGCCCCCCTGTCTGCGCCGCGTCCGGGCGCTGGAGGAGGAGGGTTACATCCACGGCTATCGCGGCCTCCTGGACGCACGCAAGCTGGGCTTCGACGTCACCGTTTTCGCCGCCGTGCACCTGTCCAGCCAGGCCGAAGGAGATTTGCGCGCGTTCGAGGAGTTCGTCCGCGCCGAGCCCCTGGTGCGGGAATGCTGGATGCTGTCCGGCGAGGTCGATTTCATCCTGAAATGCGTCGCCCCCGACATGGCGACCTTCCAGGATTTCGTCACGCACCTCACCGCGGCGCCGCATGTCCGCAACGTGCGCACGTCATTGGTGCTGCACAATTCGAAGTACGAGGCGGCCGTGCCGCTCGAGGTCAAGGGACGGCGGTAGGTCGCGCGAACTCGTGCCCCGGACGCAGCGCAGCGCTTCTTCAGCGGTGCGCTGCAGAACCGGGGCCCATCTCACCGCGTGCCGTGCTGCCTTCTGGGTCCCGGCTCTGCGCAGCAACGCTAAGGGCGTTGCAGCGCGTCCGGGACACCAGACGCAGAAACAAAAAGGCCGCGCACTGCGCGGCCTTTTCGAAATGTCAGCAGACGCAGCGGCAAGTCCTTACCGCCACTCCACCTTGGTGATCTCGTACGCCTTGGCGCCGCCCGGCGTGTTGACCTCGACCGTGGCGCCCTTCTTCTTGCCGATCAATGCGCGTGCGAGCGGCGAGGTGATCGAGATCCGGCCCTTCTTGGCGTCCGCCTCGACCTCGCCGACGATCTGCCACACCGTCTTCTTCTCGGTGTCCTCATCGACCAGCGTCACGGTGGCGCCGAACTTGATGGTATCGCCGGAGAGCTTGGAGATGTCGATGATGTCGGCGCGCGCGAGCTTGTCCTCGAGCTCGGCGATGCGGCCCTCATTGTGCGACTGCTCTTCCTTCGCGGCATGATATTCCGCGTTCTCCGACAGGTCTCCGTGCGAGCGCGCCTCGGCGATATGCTCGATGATCCGCGGACGGTCCACGGACTGGCGCTGCTTCAATTCTTCCCCGAGCGCGACAAAGCCGGCCTGGGTCATCGGAACCTTTTCCATCGTCTCTCTCGTCCTTCGATCGTGCGCCCCAGAATGCGGATGGGCGCCGCAACCTTGATTCGTCAGTCCTCCAGAGCCCAAAGAGGGGCTGCCGGACCTTGACAGATATGGGCTTTAGCGCCGGAACAGAACTACCACCTGGCCGGACAGTTCCTCCGGCCATTGTGGCTTCATTGCCAATCACTTAGCGGAAGCTTCGCTGCCGCTAGCGATCAGGTTTCCGAAAAGTAGCTCTGCAGGGTACGAACCTCAAGGTCCCCGCCCAAATAGGCGCGGATGCCCTGCGCGGCCGCCACGGCCCCGGAAAGAGTGGTGTAATATGGCACTTTATGCAAGAGGGCCGCGCGCCGCAGCGAGCGGCTGTCGGCCAGCGCCTGCGGCCCTTCGGTGGTGTTGAAGACGAGCTGGACGTCGCCATTGGTGATGGCATCGACGATGTGCGGCCGCCCTTCCAGCACCTTGTTCACCTTCTCGGTCGGGATGCCCTGGTCGGTCAGGAAGCGCGCCGTGCCCGAGGTCGCCAGCACCTTGAAGCCGAGCGAATGCAATTCGCGCACGGCATCCGCGATGCGCGTCTTGTCGCTTTCGCGCACCGAGACGAACACAGTGCCCTTGCGCGGCACCCGCGTGCCGCCGCCGAGCTGACTCTTCGCGAAGGCGACCGCAAACGAGCGGTCGATCCCCATGACCTCGCCGGTCGAGCGCATCTCGGGGCCGAGCACGGTGTCGACGCCAGGGAAGCGCGCGAACGGGAAGACCGATTCCTTGACGCCGACGTGCTTGAGCGCCGCCTTCTTCAGCTTGAAATCGGCAAGTTTCTCGCCGGCCATGATGCGCGCGGCGATCTTGGCGACCGGCGTGCCGATCACCTTGGCGACGAACGGCACGGTGCGCGAGGCGCGCGGATTGACCTCGAGCACGTAGATCTCGCCGTCCTTGATGGCGTATTGCACGTTCATCAGGCCGATGACGTCGAGGCCGAGCGCGAGCTCGCGGGTCTGCCGCTCCAGCTCCTCGATCATTTCCGCATCGAGCGAGTGCGGCGGCAGCGAGCAGGCGCTGTCGCCGGAATGGATGCCGGCTTCCTCGATGTGCTCCATGATGCCGACGATGAAGGTGTCCTTGCCGTCGCACAGGCAGTCGACGTCGATTTCCGTGGCGTCCGACAAATAGCGGTCGAACAGCAGCGGGTTCTTGCCGAGCACGGTGTTGATCTGCCCGGTCTTGTCGTTCGGATAGCGTGCCTTGACGTCGGCCGGCACCAGCTCCGGCAGCGTGCCGAGCAGATAATCGTTGAGCTGGTTCTCCTCGCGGATGATCTGCATCGCGCGGCCGCCGAGCACGTAGGACGGGCGCACCACCAGCGGCAGGCCGAGATCGGCGGAGACGAGGCGGGCCTGCTCGACCGAATAGGCGATGCCGTTCTTCGGTTGCTTGAGGCGCAGCTTGTCGAGCACGCGCTTGAAGCGGTCGCGGTCCTCGGCGAGGTCGATGGCGTCGGGCGAGGTGCCGAGGATCGGCACTTCGGCGGCTTCCAGCGCACGCGCCAGCTTCAGTGGGGTCTGGCCGCCGAACTGCACGATCACGCCGTGCAGCGTGCCCTTGCTGCGCTCCTTGGCGATGATCTCCAGCACGTCCTCGGCGGTGAGCGGCTCGAAATAGAGCCGGTCGGCGGTGTCGTAGTCGGTCGACACCGTCTCCGGATTGCAGTTGACCATGATGGATTCGTAGCCGGCGTCATGCAGCGCGAAGCAGGCGTGACAGCAGCAATAGTCGAACTCGATGCCCTGGCCGATGCGATTGGGACCGCCGCCGAGAATGATGACCTTCTTCTTGTCGGACGGCGCGCTCTCGTCCGCGGGCAGGCCGGCGAACGGCGCCTCATAGGTCGAGTACATGTAGGCGGTCGGCGAGGCGAACTCGGCCGCGCAGGTGTCGATGCGCTTGTATACCGGGTGAACGCCGAGCGCGTGGCGCTTCGCCTTGACTTCGGCCTCCGTCGTCTCGGCCAGCACGGCGAGCCGCGCGTCGGAGAAGCCCATGGCTTTCAGCGTGCGCATGCCGAAGGCGTTGCCAGGCAGGCCGTTCTTCCTGACCTTGTCCTCCATCTCGACGATGCCGCGCATCTCGGCGAGGAACCACGGATCGATCTTGCAGGAGTTGAAGATGTCCTCGTTCGACCAGCCGAGCCGCATGGCCTGGGCGACCTGGAGGATGCGGTTCGGCGTCGGAGTGCCGAGCGCGGCGCGGATCGCGTTCTTGTCGTCGTCGCGGCCGAGGCCCTCGATCTCGATCTCGTCGAGGCCGGTCAATCCCGTCTCGAGCCCGCGCAGCGCCTTTTGCAGGCTTTCCTGGAAGGTGCGGCCGATCGCCATGACTTCGCCGACCGATTTCATCGAGGTGGTCAGCGTGGTCGAGGCGCCCGGGAATTTCTCGAAGGCAAAACGCGGCACCTTGGTGACGACGTAGTCGATGGTCGGCTCGAACGAGGCCGGCGTCGCGCCGCCGGTAATGTCGTTGGCGATCTCGTCGAGCGTGTAGCCGACCGCGAGCTTGGCGGCGACCTTGGCGATCGGAAAACCGGTGGCTTTCGAGGCCAGCGCGGAGGAGCGCGACACGCGCGGATTCATCTCGATGACGACCATGCGGCCGTCTTCGGGATTGACGCCGAACTGAACGTTGGAGCCGCCGGTCTCGACCCCGATCTCGCGCAGCACCGCCAGCGAGGCGTCGCGCATGATCTGGTATTCCTTGTCGGTCAGCGTCAGCGCCGGCGCCACCGTGATGGAATCGCCGGTGTGCACGCCCATCGGATCGAGGTTCTCGATCGAGCAGACGATGATGCAATTGTCTTTCTTGTCGCGCACCACCTCCATCTCGTACTCTTTCCAGCCGAGCACGGACTCCTCGATCAGCACTTCGTTGGTGGGAGACGCGTCAAGGCCGCGCTCGATGATGTCGAGAGAACTCTTCCTTGTTGTAGGCGATGCCGCCGCCGGTGCCGCCCATCGTGAAGGAGGGGCGGATGATCGCAGGGAGGCCGATCTCGGACAGCGCCATCATGGCCTGGCCGAAGGCGTATTCCTGGTAGCGCTTGCGACGCTCGCTCTCGCCGAGCGTCCATTGCCGGTCGAGCTCTTCGAGCTCGGCGCCCGAAGCTTTTGCGCGCGCGGCCTGATACTTCTCGCGGAACGACTTCTTCAGCTCGGAGGCGTTGGCGAGCCGGGACTTCGGCGTCTCGAGCCCGATCTTGGTCATGGCCTCGCGGAACAGCTGGCGGTCTTCGGCCTTGTCGATGGCGTCGGCGGTGGCGCCGATCATCTCGACGTCGAACTTCTCCAGCGTGCCCTGCCGGCGCAGCGACAGCGCGCAGTTCAGCGCGGTCTGGCCACCCATGGTCGGCAGCAGCGCGAAGCCGCCGGGGACGACGTGACGTTCCTTCTCGATGATCTTGGCGACGATCTCGGGCGTGATCGGCTCGATATAGGTCGCATCGGCCAATTCCGGGTCGGTCATGATGGTGGCCGGGTTGGAATTGACGAGGACGATGCGATAGCCCTCCTCCTTCAGCGTCTTCACCGCCTGGGTGCCCGAATAGTCGAACTCGCAGGCCTGGCCGATCACGATGGGACCGGCGCCGATGATCAGGATGGTCGAGATGTCGGTTCGTTTGGGCATCACCGCTCACGGGCTGGGATCTGGGCACAAAAAAAGGGCGCGCTTGCCGCGCGTCCCCATTTGGCGAGAGCGCGGGGGTCTCCCTCGCGCGCGGGTGGGTCTTAAACCAGTTTTTGGAGCGGCGAAACCCCGAAAAACGCCCATCAACCGCCAATTTTCAGGGGTTTGGGACTCTGCCGAGCGCGCCCGGCTTCGCCCGTTGGGCTTCGCCGCGGCAGCCTTCGCTACGAAGGGCTTGCCGAGCCGAAGCTGGCGAAGCCAGCGAAGCGTGGAGACCCGGCCTGGATTTGAACCAGGATGAAGAGCGATGCACCGCCCCCGCGTAGACATTTCCGCCACCGGGCCATCAGGATTATTCCCGATCGGCGTGCGCCAGGCCACCTCAGCTGATCGTTATGCTTAACGGATCAGAGGCGGCCTCGCGATGAAGGTCATGCGCCAGCGGTTGTGCCCGATATTGCTGTGGGCGCGCTGGACCGCGAAGCCCGCCGCCTTCAGCTTGGCCGTGATCTCGTCCTCGCTGTAGCGCTGCAGTCCGATCTTCGAGCGCAGCTGGCGATAATCCGACAGCGCGGTGCTGATCAGCCCGATCAGCGCGTCCTTCAGAAATCCGTGACGCAGGCCGAACCCGAGCAGCGCCATCACATCCCTGACCATGCCGACATTGGGCTGTAGAACGTCCCCCAGCACCAGCTTGCCGGAGGGTTTCAGGATGCGGCGGATGTTCAATAGCGCCGCATCGAGCTCGTCCGGCGTCATGTATTGTGCGACCGAGTTCATCACGACGAGATCGATCGACTGATCCTGCATCTTGCGGACGTCCTCGAGCGAGCGGACGCGGATCTTGGTGTTTGGGGCAAACCGCGCGATCAGCCGGCCGCGCACGCCCGGCGCGGGCTCGGCCAGGATCAGCATGCCGCAGGCGGCCGCCACCTGGCTCGCCGACAGCGCTTCGCCGCAGGCATAGTCCAGCACCGTCGCATCGGGCGAGGGGATGTAGCCGATGATGTCCCGCGCAATGATCTGGAAGTGCAAGTCGCGATGCAGCTTGCTGACATAGATCGTATGCGTCGAGTCGTAATAATCGATCCAATCGTCCATTGGTATCCCGCCCAGGGGTTCCTATCTAGGAACCGCGCTGCCCACCTTGCGTTAGGGGTGCGGCGGCGCGCCGTCAATGTCCGCGTCCTAACAGGAAGGTCTCCCGTGAGCAAAACCAACAACAAGGTCTCGCCCGAACTCGATACCCCCACGGATTTGTCGCCCGACGGGGTCAAGAAAGTCTCTGAGGCGCTCAACGTGCTTCTGGCCGACGCGTTCGCGCTTTATCTGAAGACCAAGAATTTCCACTGGCACATCAGCGGGCGCCACTTCCGCGATTACCATCTGCTGCTCGACGAGCAGTCCGACCAGATCTTCGCCACCACCGACCAGCTCGCCGAGCGCGTCCGCAAGATCGGCGGCACCACGCTGAGGTCGATCGGCCAGGTCGCAAAGCTCCAGACCATCAAGGACAACAACGAGGACTACGTCCCGCCGCGCGAGATGCTGCGCGAACTGATGCAGGACAACAAGCACGTCGCAGCCGCGATGCGCAAGGCGCACGACGTCTGCGACGAGGCCGGCGACGTTGCCAGCGCCAGCATTTTGGAGAATTTCATCGACGAGACCGAGCGCCGCACCTGGTTCCTGTTTGAAGCGACGAGGCAGGAAGGCGGCAACGAGGCGTAGGCCGAGCTTTCGTAGGGTGGGCAAAGCGAAACGTGCCCACCAACAGGAGTGTGCGGATGGAGTGGCGGGCACGGCGCGCAGGGGCGCGCCTTTGCCCACCCTACCGCACCGCGCTCGTAGTTACCGCCACAGCCGCATCAGCGCGCCGTCCTTCCCGGTCACGGGATCAGCCGGCGGCAGCGCCACTTGCGGAATCGTCTTCAGCGCTTTCACATGGTTCTCCGGCGTTGCGCGCGTGATCTCCATTTTTGCGCCTGGCGGATAGGCGCCGATCACGCAAAAATCATCGCTCGCCTTGATGCATTGATGTCCGGTGCCGGCGGGCAGGATCGCGACGTCGCCGGCCTTGATGTCCAGCTCCTGGCCGTGATCGCCGCCGAAACGCACGCGGGCGCTGCCGCGCGCGACGCCGAGCACCTCATGCACCGTCGCATGATAATGCAGATAATCGTAGACGCCGTTGCGCCACGTCCCGCCCCAGCCGTTCGCTTCGAACAGATTCTCGATAGTCTCTTCCGGGCGCTTTGGGTCGAGCTTCACCGCGCCCTGGTAGACCAGGAACGGAAGGATGTTGTTCGGCACGAGCCCGTCATCCTCGAAAACAATGGCGAGCGTCTCGGCCTTGTCGCGGACGACGGACATGGCTGTGCTCCTGCGCAAGAATAGCAGGGATCAACTAAACGCGTACGGCGACGTTCCTCGTTCCACCGTCATTCCGGGGCGACGCGCAGCGTCGAGCCCGGAATCCATGGCGCTGCAGAGTCTGTTGCCAGATGGATTCCGGGCTCGCGCTACGCGCGCCCCGGGATGAAAAAGTCCGGGCGAGCCCGGACTTTTGTGGTGAAGTATTCCGGGAGAACGCGCCTTACGCCCTCTTCCTCTGCCGCATCAGATCGGCGAAGCGCTGGAACAAATAATGCGAGTCGCGCGGGCCGGGTGAGGCCTCGGGATGGTATTGCACGGAGAATACCGGCTTGCCGTCGAGCTGGATGCCGCAGTTGGACCCATCAAACAAGGAAATGTGGGTCTGCGTCGCGCCCTTCGGCAGCGTCGTCTCGTCGACGGCAAAGCCGTGGTTCATCGAGGTGATCTCGACCTTGCCGGTGGTCTCGTCCTTGACGGGGTGATTGGCCCCGTGATGGCCCTGATGCATCTTCTTGGTCTTGGCGCCGACGGCAAGGCCCAGCATCTGGTGGCCGAGGCAGATGCCGAAGGTCGGCGTGCCCGATTTGATCACGTCGCGGATCACGGGCACGGCATATTTGCCGGTCGCGGCCGGATCGCCCGGACCGTTGGACAGGAACACGCCGTCCGGCTTCAACGCCAGGATGTCTTCGGCCGGGGTCGTCGCCGGCACCACCGTCACCTTGCAGCCGACGCCGGCGAGCAGGCGCAGGATGTTGCGCTTGATGCCGTAGTCGATGGCGACGACGTTGAACTCGGGCTTGTCCTGCCTGCCAAACCCATTGTCCCAGGCCCAGGGCGTCTCGTCCCAGGTGAAGCGCTGGCCGCTCGTCACCATCGGCACGAGGTCCATGCCCTCGAGGCCCGGCCACTCGCGCGCTTCTTCCTTGAGGCCGTGCAGGTCGAACTCGCCGGTTCTGGAATGCGCGATCACGGCATTTGGCATGCCCTTGGAGCGGATCAGCGCGGTCAGCGCGCGGGTGTCGATGCCGGAAAGGCCGATGATGCCGCGGGCCTTGAGCCAGGCATCGAGATGCTTGGTGGCGCGGTAGTTCGAGGGATTGGTGATCGCGGTGCGCAGGATCACACCGCGCGCGCCGGGCGTCGCGGCCATGTTCACCGTCTCGATGTCGTCCTCATTGGTACCGACATTGCCGATATGCGGGAAGGTGAAGGTGATGAGCTGGCCGGCATAGGAGGGATCGGTCAGGATCTCCTCATAGCCGGTCATTGCGGTGTTGAAGCAGACCTCGCCGACGGCGTGGCCCTCGGCGCCGAGACCAAAGCCCTCCAGCACCGTGCCGTCGGCAAGCACGAGGAGCGCGGTCGGTTTGTGGTCCGGCCAGGCGGGATCGTTGTCATGTTGTGTCATGAGCCCGCTTCATAAGCCCCCCGCGTGTGCACGTCAAAGCGAGAGAAGGCCGATTCACATGCGTTTTTGCATATTTGACAGGCCTCCTCCCACCCTTAAGCTCGGCCGCACAATTTCCGGCAATTTCCTGGGCTTGCGAGGCAATAATGGACCAGACCACCCCCATTGTGCTGGTTCCGGGGCTGGCGTCCTCGGCCCGGATCTATGCGTCCGTGATCCCTGCGCTCTGGCGTTTCGGGCCGGTGACGGTCGCCAACCACATCCGCGACGACAGCATGGCGGCGATCGCCCGCCGCATCCTCGCCGAGGCGCCGCCGCGCTTCGCCCTCGCCGGCCATTCCATGGGTGGCTACATCGCCTTCGAGATCATGCGCCAGGCCAGCGAGCGCGTGACAAAGCTCGCGCTGATCAACACGCAGGCGCGGCCCGACACGCCGGAAGCCACCGCACGCCGCCGTGCCCAGATGGAGCGCGCCAGACGCGGCGAGCTGCGCGCCGTGCGCGAGGAGAGTTTTCCGGAGCTCGTGCATCCGTCGCGGCGTGACGATGCCGGGATTCTCGCGCTCGTGCATGCGCAGGACGAGGACGTCGGCGTCGAAGGCTATCTGCGGCAGCAGACCGCGATCATCGCACGGGTGGATTCGCGCTCCTTGCTGGCGACGATCACATGCCCGACGCTGGTGCTGACGGGCGATGCCGACAACACCATCCCCAACGCCTTCTCCAAGGAGATGGCCGAGGGGATCACCGGCGCCAGGCTCGTGATCCTCGATCGCTGTGGGCACCTGCCGCAAGCCGAACAGCCGGAGGCGACCGTTCAAGCGCTGACCGAATGGCTCCGAACCGAGGTTGTCTGAAGGCCACGAACGGCCTAGATCAAGCGTTGGATATTCGAAGGGATCACGATCATGCTGCGCGACGACATCAACAATGCGGTCAAGGAGGCCATGAAGGCCAAGGACGAGCGCAAGCTGTCCACGCTGCGCATGGTCAACTCGACCATCAAGAACGCCGACATCGACGCGCGCGGCAGCGGCAAGCCGCCGCTGTCGGATGCCGACATCCTGGCGGTGCTGCAGAAGATGATCAAGCAGCGTCAGGAGGCGGTCGAGCTCTACGACAAGGGGGGGCGCGCCGAGCTTGCCGCGCAGGAGCGCGAGGAGATCGCGGTGATCTCGGCGTATCTGCCGAAGCAGATGTCCGACGACGACGTGAAGAAGGCGATCGCGGATGCGATCGCCGAGACCGGCGCGGGCGGCATGAAGGACATGGGCAAGGTGATCGCCGCGCTGCGCGCGAAATACGCGGGACAGATGGATTTCGGCAAGGCGTCCGGTCTCGTGAAGGCAGCGCTGTCGGGCTAAGTCGTCATTCCGGGGCGTGCGGAGCACGAACCCGGAATCCATCGGGCTTCCGACTCCGTTGCGAAATGGATTCCGGGCTCGCGCTACGCGCGCCCCGGAATGACAACAAGAACAAGGGGAGGCACGATGACCACCGTCAAGCCATTTCGCATCGCCATCGGCGACGACATCCTCGCCGACCTGAAGTCACGCCTCGCCCGCACGCGCTGGCCGGATGCGGAGCTGGTCGACGACTGGAGCCAGGGCGCGCCGCTGAAATGGATCCAGGAGATCTGCACCTATTGGGCCAACGAGTATGACTGGCGCTCGCGCGAGGCAAAGCTCAATCGCTTCGCGCAGTTCACCACCGAGATCGACGGGCTGGACATCCACTTCATTCATGCGCGCTCGAAGGAGCCTTCGGCGCTTCCGTTGATCATCACCCACGGCTGGCCCGGCTCCATCGTCGAGTTCCAGAAGGTGATCGCGCCGCTCACCGATCCTGCCGCGCATGGCGGCAATCCCGCCGACGCCTTTCACGTGATCTGTCCCTCGCTGCCGGGCTTCGGCTTCTCGGGTAAGCCAAGGACCACGGGCTGGGGCGTCGATCGCATTGCCGCGACCTGGGCCAAGCTGATGGATCGCCTGGGCTACGCGCGTTATGGCGCCCAAGGCGGCGACTGGGGCTCGGCGGTGACGACCTCGCTCGGCGCGCAGGACCCCATTCATTGCGCCGGCATCCACATCACGCTCGCATTCAACGCGGCGCCGAAGGTCGAGGGCGAGCCGACGCCAGAAGAGAAACGGGCGCTGGTGGGCCTCAAGCATTATGTCGATCTCGATTCCGGCTACTCCAAGCAGCAATCGACGCGGCCGCAGACGCTCGGTTATGGCCTGACGGATTCGCCGAGCGGACAGGCGGCCTGGATCCTGGAAAAGTTCTGGGCCTGGACCGATTGCAATGGCCACCCCGAAAACATCTTCAGCAAGGACGAGCTGCTCGACAACGTCACGCTCTATTGGGCGACGCAGACGGCGACCTCGTCGGCGCGGCTCTATTGGGAGAGCTTTGGCAAGCGCCGCACCACGCCGGTGGTGAAGGTCCCGACGGGCGTCGCGGTGTTTCCAAAGGAGATCATCACGCCGGTGCGGCGCTGGATGGAGCCGAACTTCCATGCCATCACGCATTGGAGCGAGATGGAGAAGGGCGGTCACTTCGCGGCATTCGAGCAGCCGGAGCTGTTCGTGCGCGATGTCCGGAAGTTCTTCGCAACGGTGCGGTAGCCTCCGCTGTCATTCCGGGGCGACGCGCTAGCGTCGAACCCGGAATCCATCAAGCGGCGTTTCCTGTGGCCCGATGGATTCCGGGCTCGCCCTTCGGGCGCCCCGGAATGACGGCGAGGGACTTGTCCCGTGCGCCCGCGGCCCTAGACTGAACGATAATAACAAGACACTGGAAACGACCATACCATGCTGACCGAAGCCGCAACCTACGACGAACTCGTCCGCAACTTCCGTTGGGATGTCCCCGCGCGCTTCAACATCGCGGAAGCGTGCTGCGATCGCCATGCCGACGGCACCGGCCGACTTGCGCTGATCTATGTCGACGACACCGGCGCCACCAGCCGCACGACCTTCGACGAGATCGCGGAGATGTCGCGCCGCTTCGCCAATGTGCTGAAGACGGACGGGCTTGTCCGCGGCGACCGCGTCGCGGTGTTCCTGTCGCAGTCGCTGGAACTGCCGATCGTGCACATGGCGGCGTTTCGCTCCGGCCTGATCTCGATCCCGCTGTTCGCCCTGTTCGGCGAGGACGCGCTGGAATTCCGTCTGTCGAATTCGCAGGCCAAGGCGATCGTCACCGACGAAGCCGGCTGGGAAAAGCTGTCCAAGATCCGCGACCGCCTGCCGGAGCTGAGCAACGTTTACATCGTCGGCGCACGCGTGCCCGCCCGCACGACATCGTTCTGGGATGCGGTGAAGGCCGCTTCGCCCGACTTCACGCGCGCGGACACCTCGGCCGACGATCCCGCCCTGATCATCTACACGTCGGGCACGACGGGTAACCCGAAGGGCGCGCTGCATGCGCATCGTGTCGTGCTCGGCCATCTGCCGAACGTGGAGATGTGCCACAACTTCTTGCCCAGGCCCGGCGATCTCATGTGGACGCCGGCGGATTGGGCCTGGATCGGCGGGCTCATCAACGGTCTGCTCGCGTTCTGGTACCACGGCATTCCCCTGGTCGGCCATCGCGCGCGGAAATTCGAGCCGCAGGCGGCGATGCAGATGATGGCCGATCTTGCCGTCCGCAACGTATTCCTGCCGCCGACGGCGCTGAAGCTGATGCGGCAGGCCGGCGTCAAGCATTCCGGCGTCAAGCTGCGCAGCATCTTCACCGGCGGCGAATCGCTCGGGGGTGAATTGCTCGGCTGGGTGCGCGAGACGTTTGGTGTCGACGCGCATGAGGTGTTCGGCCAGACCGAGTGCAACCTCGTGATCGGCAGCAACGCGAACTTGTTTCCGATCCGCCCGGGTTCGATGGGCAAGGCAACGCCCGGCTTCGATGTCCGCATCGTCAACGACAAGGGCGAGGAATTGCCGCGGGGTCAGCGCGGCATCATCGGCGTGCGCCAGCCGTGCCCCGTCACCATGCTTGGCTATTGGCGCAATCCGGAGGCGACCGCGAAGAAATATGCCGGCGACTTCCTGCTCACCGGCGATCTCGGCGTGCAGGACGAGGACGGCTATTTCTGGTACGTCAGTCGCGAGGACGACGTCATCACCACCGCCGGCTACCGCGTCGGCCCTTCCGAGATCGAGCACACGCTGATGAAACATCCGTCGGTGGCCATGGCTGCGGTGGTCGGCATTCCCGATCCGATCCGTACCGAATCGATCAAGGCCTGGATCGTGCTGCGTCCGGGCTTTGCCGGCAGCGACGCGCTCGCGCGCGAGATTCAGGACTTCGTCAAGGTGCAGCTTGCCGCGCACGAATATCCGCGCTTCGTCGAATTCACGGCGACGCTGCCGATGACGGCGACCGGCAAGGTGCTGCGCCGCGAGCTGCGGGCGAGAGGCTAGCTTCCAATCATGGCAAAGACGGTTCAAGCCGCGGGGCTTCACCGCGCCTCGCTTGCAAAGCTGCACGAGCTCGATACGGCGCTGGAGCTCATGTATTACGGCTGGCGCGGCATGACGCTTGAGGCCGACGCATATCTGGCCAAGCAGGGCCTGTCGCGTCCGCACCATCGCATCCTCTACGTTGTGGCGCGCCGGCCCGATATCGCCATCGGCGCGCTGATCGAGATCCTCGGCATTTCCAAGCAGGCCCTCAACCGGCCGCTCAATCTGCTCCTCGAGCGCAAGCTCTTGACGTCGAAGCGCGCGCCGGAACAGCACCGCTCGAAATTGCTGCGCCTGACGGAAGCGGGGCGGCGCATCGAGCAACGCGCCTCGGATCACGAGCGCCAGGTCCTGCGCGAGGCGTTCGCGCGCGCCGGGGCGAGCGGTGCGGCGGGATGGATCGGCGTGATGGAGGCGATCGCCGACAACAACTGACCGAAATCTCAAGTCAACATAGTTGACATGAGGCGCGCGTTTTGCCACCTTCCTGGCCACAAGGCGAAGGGAGGATCCGTGTCGTGAGCGGACAGGCAATGGACCGCGCGGCCGCCGCAAGCTTCGTCGCGGCATGGTGCGCGAACTGGTGCAAAGTGGACATCGACGCTGTCGTCGCCCATTTCGCCGACGATGCGCAGATGCGCAGCCCTCTCGCGCTCACCCTGACGGGGTCTCCGACCGTCACCGGCGCCGAGAACATTCGCGCCTACTGGCGGAAAGCCTACGGCCACATCGAAAGCGCCGACCTGAAGATCCTGGACTGGAGCTGGGACGAGGCGATCGCGCGACTGACGGTGTGGTGGCAATTGGGCGATACGCGCGCCAGCGAATTCATGGACTTCGACGATGCGGGCCGTGTGGTGCGCAGCGAAGCCTTCTACGGGAAATGACCATGCGATTTTCGGATATCGTCCTGCTCCTCAACACGCTCTGGTTCGTGGGCGCGTTCATCCAGTTCAGCATCGCGCAAACCAACACGTTGAAGATCCTGCTGCCGCGGGAGGAGCGCAGCAATCCGATCGCGCCGACCCTTGCAGCAAGCGTCGCGTTCCTCGGCGGCATGAATCTGCCGATCGGGCTCTTGTCGCTCTATCTCCTGGCCGCCCGTCCGTCCTTCTTCCAGCCGGTCGAAGCGCAGCTCGCGCTCTTCCTGTTCTTTGCCGCCTGCCATTTCAGCCAGTTCGCCTATAACGTGCCGGTGCTGATGCGCGGTGGCCGCGTCGGGGTGGCCTATTGGCCGGTGTTGAAGGGCCCGATGCTCCGGATCTTCGTCATCGACGCGGCTCTGTTCGCGGCCAATATCGCAGTGGCGCTGCAGCTCACGATCGCGTCAGTGTGAAGCGGTTTTCCGAACAGATCATGCTCAAACAACAATCTAAAGCGCGATGACGATTCATCCTAACCGCATCGCGCTTTAGCGCGGCGGCTCCGCAAGGGCCGCGCGCAGCATCGCGGCGAGCTCCTTGCGCCGGAACGGCTTGGTCAGAATGCGTGCGTCGATCCCGTCGGGCGTCTTGACCGGATTCTGGCTGTAGCCGGACGTGAAGAGCACCTTGAGGCCGGGCCGCAATTGAACGGCCTGCCTCGCCAGCTCCGGCCCGAACATGCCGCCGGGCATCACGACGTCGGTGAACAACAACTGGATGTCCCCCGACCGGCGCAGCACGTCCAGCGCCGCGGGACCGTTCGACGTCGTGATGACGCGGTAGCCGAGCGCCTTCAGCTCGTTCTCGACATAGGCGCGCACCATGTCGTCGTCCTCGACGACGAGGATCGTCTCGTATCCCTCGGGTGCGGCGACACGCGATGCCGCTGACGGCTCCTCGCTCGATGACGTCGGCAGGCGAGGAAAGAACAGCCTGACCACGCTGCCTTGACCCGGTTCGGACTGCATCTGCACGAGTCCGCCAGATTGCCGCGCAAATCCGTAGACCATGCTGAGGCCAAGGCCGGTCCCCTTGCCGACCTCCTTGGTGGTGAAGAACGGCTCGAACGCGCGCTGCAACACCTCGCTGCTCATGCCGGACCCGGTATCCCTCACGGCCAGCATGACGTAGTCGCCGGGCCGCGGCTCGCCGTTGACGTCGAGGTCGGATTCACGGAGCGATGCATTCCGCACCTCGACCATCAGCTTGCCGCCGTCAGGCATCGCGTCGCGCGCGTTGAGCACGAGGTTGAGCACGGCCGTCGCCAATTGGCCGGGATCGACGCTGGCGAGCCAGAGATCCGGTGCGAACGTGAAGCTGGATTCGATATGCTCGCCCAGGGTCCGCTGCAGAAGCTGCTCCATGCCGGTCACCTGCTCGGCGATGTCGATCTCGCGCGGCCGCAGCGGCTGCTTGCGCGCGAAGGCGAGCAGGCTCCGCGTCAGGTCGGAACCCCGTTCGGCGGCGGTCGCAATGTCGTCGGCGATCCGGCGCAATTCCTCGTTGCCCGCAAGCCTGTCGGCGAGGTGCTCGGAATTGCCGAGAATGACGGTCAGGAGATTGTTGAAATCGTGCGCCACGCCGCCCGTGAGCTGGCCCATGGCTTCCATCTTCTGTGACTGGCTGAGCTTGTGGCTGAGATCGGCAATGGCGGCGCGCTGCTGCTCGAGCGATTCGGCCGTGCTGTTGAGCAGCGTCATCAACCCGCCGAGCTCGCCCCCCGGGTGGGGCTCCGGAATGCGCGCGCTGAGATCGCCGTGCCCGAGACTCTTTGCCATGGCGGCGAGCCGTCCGACCTGCCGTCCGATGCTCACCGTCGTAAGGATCCAGAGGCCGGCGAGGAGCAGCAGCGAGGCGACCGCCAGGATCGCCATGTCCTCGTAAAGCCGGCGGTTCGCTGCCGCGATCAGTCCGTCCTTGGACCGCCCCACCAAGATATAGAGTCCGGCCTTGCGGATCGCGGGCGAGCGGGCAACGCCCCAGATCTGCGTGCGGCCGTCGCGATCGGCGATCTCCCGGAATGGTTCGCCGTCGGGATCTGCCGCGAAGCGGAACAGGTCGGAGCCCGCAATGGAGCCGCCGATGGGTACGCTCCAGCCGCCGCGCTTGGGGGCGGCCAGGACCGTGCCCTTGGCGTCGACGAGCAGGATGTCCTTCTCGGCGAGCAGCCGCTTGTCGTGAAACTCCGCGAATTTGTTCAGGTTGAAGGACGCCAGCAGCACGAATTTCAGCGCGCCTGTATCCGATCGCACCGGATAGGCGATCTGCAGCACCGACAGTCCGGTGAGGCGGCCGAACACCGGTTCCACCGCGACGAGGCCGTGAAGAGTCTTGACCTCTTTGAAATAGCCGCGGTCGTTCAGGTCGAGCGTGCGGTTGGTCCGCAGCGAGTCGCAGAACAGCCTGCCGTCGGGATCGATGGTCAGGATACCCGTGAACTGCGGATATTCCTCGCGGACATCCGACAGAAACGCCGAGCATGCCGCCTTGTCGCGCGTGTCGAGGTCGCGGGCACGGGCGAGCCCGTAATGAAGCTGGGCAGTCCCCTGGATCTTCTCGCCGAGATCGCTGGCGATGTCGTCGGCGGATGCGGCGAGATTTGCCAGCGCCGCGTCGATCTCGCTCGTCCGGTTCTGCACGAAGCGCAGCCCGACCAGAATCGCCGGCACGAGCATGGCCGCGATGACGAGGATAAGTAACCGGGTACGCAGGCTCATCGGTGGGCGATCGGCTCTCGGGCGACGGTATTCTGAGGTGCAATTTGCGGCACGATCATCTGCCCCGTCCATAGCGGTCGGTGCAAAATCGCGCGAAAGGCTAACGATTTCGCCGTGCGAGCATCGTCTTTTCGCTGCCACCCTTCGCGCCGGCCGGCATCAAGTTGCGCCGCCGCGCGGCGGCGCTAATATCGCGGTATGCGCGCGACGAAGATCGCGCCGATCTGCGGAGGAAGCTGATGTCCATCTCGGGCAAGGTCGATCCGGTGGTGCGTCCCGTGGCGGCGGTCGACATCGCCGAGGCGCTGGCCCTGGGCCTGCGCGATTTCCAGGCGCTGCCGCTCTACGGTCTCTGCTTCGGCGCGCTCTATGCCGCCGGCGGCATCGTCATCATGCTCTGTCTCACCGCCCTCGGCATGGTCTACCTGGTCTATCCCCTCGCTGCCGGTTTTGCGCTGATCGGACCGTTCGTTGCGATCGGCCTCTACGAGGTCAGCCGGCGCCGCGAGCGCGGCAAGCCGGTCTCGTTCGCTGCGATCTGGTCCGCGATCCGCTCGCGCAGCGAGATCGGCTGGATGGCCTTCGTGACGTTGTTCGTGTTCGTGGTCTGGATGTACCAGGTGCGGCTCCTGATCGCGCTGCTGCTCGGCCTCAACGCCTCGTTCTCGAGCTTGCAGGAGTTCATGACGGTGGTGCTGACGACCAGCGAGGGCCTCTTGTTCCTGGCCATCGGCAACGCGGTCGGGGCCGTGCTGTCGCTGATCCTGTTCTCGCTGACCGTGGTGTCGTTCCCGCTGCTGCTCGATCGCGAGGTCGATTTCGTCACGGCCATGGTGACGAGCGTGCGCGCGGTGGTGACGAGCCCGCTGCCGATGATCTCGTGGGCCGCATTGATCGTGATGCTGTTGATCGTCTCGGCGCTGCCCTATTTTCTCGGGCTGGTGGTCACGCTGCCGGTGCTCGGGCATGCGACATGGCACCTGTACCGCCGGTTGGTGGCGCCGGTGTAGGCCGTCGCCCCCGCGAAGGCGGGGGGCCCATAACCCCAGGGAGAAGTTGGGGCGCGAAGTCGTAACCACGAGTCTTCGCCAAACTTCATCCTGTGGTTATGGGTCCGGGGCTCGCGCTTCGCGCGCCCCGGGACGACAGCGGAGATTGCCTCGCTCAAGGCACCTTGATCCCCATCGCCTTCAGCGCCTCCAGCAACCGCACCGGCGGGGACATCTCGATATGCGGCGCCTTGCCGGTCTCCAGCAGGCTCTTCAATCCGGAGAGGATCGCGGGCCAGCCGGTGCGGCCGCCGGAAAGGATGTCGTCGCTGAGCTCGCGATCATGGCGCTGGCTCAGGGTGAGGCGCACGGCTTCGCCGGCCTGCTCGATCTCGTAGGTGACAATGGTGGTGCCGAGCTTTTCCACGAGGTCCGGCCAATTGACGTTCCAGCTCACCGTCAGCCTCCTCGGCGGATCGTATTCGAACACTTCACCGCGGATGTGCTCGGAGCCGTCGGGCGCATGCACGACGAAACTGCCGCCGAGCTTCGGCTCCATCTCCACCGCAAAGCCGGAAAAATATTTGCGGCTGAACTCGGCGGACGTCAGCGCCTCCCACACCTTCTCCGGCGTCGAGGCGATGTAGATGGTGTAGACGATCAGCGGCTTGAATTGATCGAGGTTCATCGTTCATCAAATCCTTCGTTGAGCGGACTCACTCGTTGCCGTTCTCCAACTGACGTTTCAGCTCGTTGAGCGCGGCGAGCCTGCTGCGTTCGAACTTCCTGATCCAACGTTCGCCGATCTGATGGATCGGCACCGGGTTGAGGTAGTGCAGCTTCTCGCGTCCATGCCTGATGGTGGTGATGAGGTTCGCTTCCTCCAGGATGGAAAGGTGCTTGGTGACGGCCTGTCGCGTCATCGCAAGCCCCTCGCAGAGCTCGTTCAGTGTCTGGCCGTTCCTGGCGTGAAGCCTGTCGAGCAGTGAACGTCGCGAGCTATCCGCGAGCGCCTTGAAGACCTCATCCATGGCGGTGAGAATAGGCAACTAAATGGTTGCGTGTCAAGATGGAACGGCTCACGCGACTTCCGTTCCAGCTTCGGCCATGCATTAATGCGTCCGAACCGCAGCGAGTCCTCCCATGATGTCCATGCAAGCCTACCTCGCCTTCGTCGCCGCCTGCATTGCGCTGGCGCTGCTGCCGGGGCCGATCGTCACCCTCGTCATCGCCAATGGCCTGCGCCACGGCACGCGTGCGGCGCTCATCAACGTGGCCGGCGCGCAGGCCGGGCTTGCCATCGTCATCGGCATCGTTGCGATCGGCCTGACCTCGCTGATGGCGACCATGGGCTACTGGTTCGACTGGGTGCGCTTTGCCGGCGCCGCATATCTGATCTGGCTCGGCATCAAGCTGATCTGGGAGCCGGTCGAAGGCGTCGATGTCGACGCGCCGCCTCCGCCGCCGCGCGGCGGCTTCTTCCTGCAGGGATTCCTGGTGCTGCTGTCGAACCCCAAGGTGCTGGTGTTCTTCGGCGCTTTCATCCCGCAATTCATGGACATGAGCCAGCCGCATTTCCCGCAGGTCGCGCTGCTGGGTGCCACCTTCATGGTGACGGCGGTGATGACCGACGCGCTCTACGCGATTGCCGCCGGGCGCGCCCGAAAATTCTTCTCGGCGCGGCGCACGCGAATGGTGTCGCGCATCTCAGGCGGCTTCATGATCGGCGGCGGCATCTGGCTGGCACTGACGCGGGCGAAGTGACCGCTTAACTCATTCCCTGCTCGCGTAGCGCGGCCTCGATCTCGCGCAGGATCCGCGCCAGCCGCTCGGCCCATTGCTGCTGGCCGCTCTCCTCGGCGATCAGGTCCTGGCGGATCTCGATGCCGGTGTTGACGAGGCCGCGCGCCTCGCCGTGGATTGGAATCGTGTAGTCGGTGATGTCGCTCACCGCATAAGGCTGGTTGTCCCCGACGACGAGCGCGCTCTCGGCCCGCAAATGCTGCAGCATCAGCCGCGGCAGCACGGTGTCGCGGTGATACAGCGTGCCGATGTGCCAGGGCCGCGGCTCGCCGTAAAAGACCGGCGTGAAGCTGTGCAGCGCCACCAGCACCGTCGGCTTGCCCGCCTCGACGCGCGCATCGATCGCAGCGCCAATCCGGCGGTGATAGGGATCGAAGATCTCGCGCCGGCGCATCTCCTTGGCCGCCGCCGAGACATCCTCGTTGCCGGGGATGGCGGTCGCCTCGGAAATCATGGGAATCGAGCTTGCGACGCCCGGCGGGCGGTTGCAGTCGATCACGAGGCGCGAATAGCGCTGCGCGATCAGATGCGCATCGAGCATCGCCGCGAGCCGCTCGGCGACGCCGGCGATGCCGATGTCCCAGGCAATGTGCCTGACGAGATCGCTGTCCGCGACGCCGAGATCGCCGAGCGCGCGCGGCAGCACCCGTCCGTAATGGTCGGCGGTGAGCAGGAACGGCGATGTCCCTGCCGCATTCACCTCATGCACGGGCGGAATGTCGCCCTCGCCGAGCAGCTGGTCGGTTGCGTCGGCTATGTCCAAAGCCATCCTGATTTGCCTATGGAATGACAAACTGTGTAAACGGAGTAGCGGTATCGCACCGATGCCGCAACGTTGGAACGGCATGAGCTCGGATAGACTTTTCGTTTACGGCACCCTGATGCGCGGCTTCGACCACCCCATGGCGCGGCTGCTCGCCGGCCATGCGGAATTCATCAGTGAAGCCACCTGCCGCGGCCGGCTCGTTCTGGTGAAGCACTATCCGGGATTGCTGCTCTCCGAGGCGCCGACCGACATCGTCCATGGCGAGTTGTTTCAGCTGCGCGTGCCGGACGAGCTCCTGCGCGAACTCGACATGTACGAGGCCTGCGGCGAGGGCTTTCCCGAGCCGACGGAATATCTGCGACAGATGATCGAGGTGACGCTGCCCGACGGCGCCACCGGGAAGGCCTGGACCTACGTCTACAATTGGCCCGTCACCGATCTGCCGCGCATCGCATCCGGGCGCTTCCTGGAGCATTAAAGGCTTGATGAAATTAGGTTCGATTGTTGCAACGACGGAGGTGGCTCCCTCTCACGCTTGCGGGAGAGGGCTGGGGAGAGGGTGCTTCCGCAATGGGACAATCCCCAAGAGGAGAAAGCCCTCACCCGGCGCTTCGCGCCGACCTCTCCCGCTTGCGGGAGAGGTGAGCGAGCCGCGGCAATCGATCCAGCCTAAAGCCATCCCGCTTTCAAGCCGACAGCACTTCCTTCACCACGCGCACGTCGACCTCGCGCTCGACATAGGTCCATTCCTCGGTCCGCCGCAGCATCGCCACCAGCTCCTCGAACAGCGAGGCGTTCGCGGGCGCGAATTCGAACCAAGTCAGGAAATCGAAGGGGCCGCCGAGATCACGGCAATGATAGAGCTGGCGCGCGATCGCGGGCAGAAAACGAAGACTGCTGGCAATGTGGTGCGACTTGTCCTCGAAAATCTTGCGGCGCTCTTCCTGGGTCAGCTCCCACCAGGCCTGCGACTTGCGGATCGGGATCAGCGCCGCGCTGGTGGCCTCCAGCCGGCCGAGGCCGGCCTGCACGGCGACGAGTTGCTGCTTCTCAGGCCTTTCGGTGTAGCGCAGGCTGCTGGCGACGCCGACCAGCCGCCAGGCATTGCGCGAGGGCACCAGCGGCAACGAGACGGCCTCGCTGTCGGTCACCGACAGCGCCGGCACGAAGGGCAGGGACTCGCCCGTCACAGGCGAGAGCGAGGTCACCCGCCAACCCCCGGTCTGGCCGCCCCGAAAGGTCCTGAACATGGCGGTATGGAAGCGTGGAACCGGGCGCGGTTCAAGCTTTCTGTCATTCCGGGGCGCGCGCAGCGCGAGCCCGGAGTCCATTTCTCCCCGCATTCCGGCGGCGCAATGGATTCCGGGCTCGCCCCTTGCGGGGGGCGCCCCGGAATGACGGCCCTGTGCATAGGTCGAATAAGCCGGATAAGCCCGACAAACCTGGCCCTTGACCGGGTCGTCCCTATATCCCTGATCCTTCGCCCGACTCAAACGCTCGGCTAAACTCGCCCCATGCGCTTCACACCCCAGTTCCTCGACGAGCTTCGTGCCCGGCTTTCGGTCTCCGAGGTCGTGGGCAAGCGCGTCAAGCTGAAGAAGGCCGGGCGCGAGTGGAAGGGGCTGTCGCCGTTCCAGCAGGAGAAGACGCCGTCCTTCTACGTCAACGACCAGAAGGGTTTTTATCACGACTTCTCCTCGGGCAAGCACGGCGACATCATCAGCTTCGTGATGGAGACCGACGGCCTGCCGTTCGCGGAAGCCGTGGAGCGGCTCGCCAACATGGCGGGCCTGCCGCTGCCGGCGGTGACGCCCAACGCCGCGCGCGAGGAGCAGCGGCGGCGCTCGCTGCATGACGTGATGGATCTCGCGGCGAAATTCTTCGCCGAGACGCTGGCCTCGCGCGTGGGCGCGAAAGCGCGCGGCTATCTCGCCGATCGCGCCATTTCGCCAGCGACGCAATTGCAGTTCCGCCTCGGCTATGCCCCGCCCGATCGCTTCGCGCTGAAGGAGCATCTCGGCAAGCTCGGCGTCTCCGTCGAGGACATGATCGAGACCGGCCTGTTGATCGGCGGCGACGACATCCCCGTTCCCTACGATCGCTTCCGCGATCGCGTGATGTTTCCGATCACCGATCTGCGCGGCCGTGTCATCGCCTTCGGCGGGCGTGCGCTGGAGAAGGACGTTCCGGCCAAGTACCTGAACTCGCCGGAGACGCCGCTCTTCCATAAGGGCGACAATCTCTACAATCACCAGACTGCGCGCAAAGCCACCCATGACGGCAGCCCGCTGATCGTGGTCGAAGGCTATGTCGACGTCATCGCCATGGTCACCGCCGGCTTTGCCGGCAGCGTCGCGCCGCTCGGCACCGCACTCACCGAGAGCCAGCTCGCGCTGCTCTGGAAGATGGCGGACGAGCCGATCCTCTGCTTCGACGGCGACCGCGCCGGACAGAAGGCGGCGTATCGTGCTGCGGACCTTGCCTTGCCGTTCCTCGCGCCCGGCAAGAGTCTTCGCTTTGCGCTGCTGCCGGAAGGGCAGGACCCCGACGATCTCGTGCGCTCCGGCGGGCGCGGTGCGATCGAGGAGGTGATCGGCGCTGCCCGTCCGCTCGCCGACATGATCTGGTCGCGCGAGCTCGAGGGCGGCAATTTCGCAACGCCCGAGCGGCGCGCCGCGCTTGAAGCCCGCATCAGGGAGCTCACGGGCGGCATCCGCGACGAGGTGGTGCGGCGCTATTATCGCGACGAATTCGTCGAGCGGCTGCAGCGCACCTTCGCGCCCGAAGGCGGGCGCGGCTTTGGCGGCCGGGGCAATTTCCGCCCCGGTGGCGGCCGCCCGTTCCAGCCGCGGGGCGGGGCGAATCGATTCGGCGGACAAGGGTTCGGCGGCCGTCGCGGCGCCCCGGGTCCGACCCCGCTGCCCTCCGGCCCCTACCAGGCAGCGAGCCCGCAGCTGGCGGCAAGCCCGATCCTGCGGGGCCAGCGCAGCGCCATCTCCCGCCGGGAGGCGCTGATCCTGCAATCCCTGATCAACCACCCCTGGCTGCTGCACGAGCATTTGGAGGAGGTCGCCGCCCTGGAGCTGGCCCATCCGGAGGCCCACAAGCTCCGGGCCGCCATCATCGCCGCCTTCGCCAACGACCATCACCATTCGCCGGACCCCGGCGAGCAGGCCGAAAAGATGCGCGGCGACCTCGCAAAGGGCGGATTTTCTCAAACTCTTCAAAGGGTTGAGAATGTCATCACGACCCAGGCGGTGTGGGCCGCCCGCGAGGGCGCGGCGCGGGACGACGTTCTTGCCACTTGGCACCAGCTGGTTGCCTTGCATCGGCAATGGCATTCACTACTTAGAGAGCTGAAAGACGCCGAGCTGGCCTTGGGGGAGGATCCCAGCGAGGCCAATTTGGCGTGGCTGCGTGACGTCAAGGCTCGGATAGGGGAAGTCGACGGTACCGAGGCCCTGATCGAGGGTTTTGGCGAGCTGTCGGGCCGGCTCCAGAAGAGCATGTGATGAAAGAATCATGCGGACGGCCACGGCTGGAACCGCTAAAAGACTCGCCAAATCCTAGGTTTGGCGGCAAAAACAGGGTTAATCGAGGCTTAACGGTCTTGTAGCACTTTGGCCCAGAGGCGGCCGCAGGCATAACAGACGCGTCAGGAATGAATCCGCGCAATCGCTGTTGGCACTACACCTGCATCCGCCGCGACAAAGAGGCTGACGAAGCGTTAGGCAATTCCGGCGAGAGAGAGTTGGGGGTGGCGAGAGGTTTGTGCGCCGCCCTTTCCGTGTCGAGAGCTGCCGAAGCGAGAGCGTCGAGCAACAGGTTCATGTGAATTCACGCGAAGGCGCGGGCATGCGTCTCGCATGAAGCGCGTTTAGGAGCAATGGATGGCCACCAAGGCAAAGACGCTGCAGGCGAAGGACAAGGAAAAAGACGACAAGGCAGCGGATGCGCCGGAGAAGGATTCCCAGGACGCGCCCTCGCCCTTGCTCGACCTGTCCGATGCGGCCGTGAAGAAGATGATCAAGCAGGCCAAGAAGCGCGGCTTCGTGACCTTCGATCAGCTCAACGAAGTCTTGCCGTCCGACCAGACCTCGCCCGAACAGATCGAGGACATCATGTCGATGCTCTCGGACATGGGCATCAACGTCACCGAAGCCGACGACACCGAAGGCGAGGAAGAGAAGGACGAGGGCGACGACGAGACCGATAACGAGCTCGTCGAGGTCACCCAGAAGGCCGTCACCGAGGTCAAGAAGAGCGAGCCGGGCGAGCGCACCGACGATCCCGTGCGCATGTATCTGCGCGAGATGGGCACGGTCGAGCTGCTCTCCCGCGAAGGCGAAATCGCGATCGCGAAGCGCATCGAGGCCGGCCGCGAGGCGATGATCGCGGGCCTCTGCGAAAGCCCACTGACATTCCAGGCCATCATCATCTGGCGCGACGAGCTCAACGAGGGCAAGATCTTCCTCCGCGACATCATCGATCTCGAAGCGACCTATGCCGGCCCGGACGCCAAGGGCGGCATGAACGCCGCAATGATTGCAGGTCCCAATGGCGAGGGCGGCGAAGCGCCCGCCGAGGGCGGCGAAGCCACGGCGTCTGCAGCCGCACCCGCCCATGTCGCGCCGCCCGCCGCGCCTCCGTCGCCGACCCCGTTCCGCGCCGCGCCGGCCGGCGGCGGTGCTGATGCCGGCGAGGAGAAGGATCCGGGCGAGGCCGCGGCCGAATCCGACATGGACGACGACGAGTTCGAGAACCAGATGTCGCTCGCGGCGATCGAGGCCGAGCTCAAGCCGAAGGTGGTCGAGATCTTCGACCGCATCGCCGACAGCTACAAGAAGCTGCGCAAGCTTCAGGAGCAGGACATCCAGAACCAGCTTCAGAACGAGTCGCTCTCGCCGCACCAGGAGCGCAAGTACAAGAAGCTGAAGGACGAGATCATCGTCGAGGTGAAGTCGCTGCGCCTCAACCAGGCGCGTATCGATTCGCTCGTCGAGCAGCTCTACGACATCAACAAGCGCCTCGTCTCGCACGAGGGCCGCCTGATGCGCCTTGCCGACAGCCACGGCGTCGCGCGCGAGGACTTTCTGCGCAACTACACCGGCTCTGAGCTAGACCCGCGCTGGCTCAACCGCGTCTCGAAGCTCTCGGCCAAGGGCTGGAAGAACTTCGTCCACCACGAGAAGGACCGCATCAAGGACCTCCGCCACGAGGTGCATCAGCTCGCCGCGCTGACCGGCCTCGAGATCGTCGAGTTCCGCAAGATCGTGCACTCCGTGCAGAAGGGCGAGCGCGAGGCCCGCCAGGCCAAGAAGGAGATGGTGGAAGCCAACCTCCGTCTCGTGATCTCGATCGCCAAGAAGTACACCAACCGCGGCCTGCAGTTCCTCGATCTGATCCAGGAAGGCAACATCGGCCTGATGAAGGCGGTCGACAAGTTCGAGTACCGCCGCGGCTACAAGTTCTCGACCTACGCCACGTGGTGGATTCGGCAGGCGATCACCCGCAGCATCGCGGACCAGGCCCGCACCATCCGCATCCCCGTGCACATGATCGAGACGATCAACAAGATCGTGCGCACGAGCCGGCAGATGCTCAACGAGATCGGCCGCGAGCCGACCCCGGAAGAGCTCGCCGAAAAGCTCGGCATGCCCCTGGAGAAGGTCCGCAAGGTCCTCAAGATCGCCAAGGAGCCGCTGTCGCTGGAGACGCCGGTCGGTGACGAAGAGGATTCACATCTCGGCGATTTCATCGAGGACAAGAACGCGATCCTGCCCATCGACGCGGCGATCCAGTCCAACCTGCGCGAGACCACCACGCGCGTCCTCGCCTCGCTCACCCCGCGCGAAGAGCGCGTGCTCCGCATGCGCTTCGGCATCGGTATGAACACGGATCATACGCTGGAAGAGGTGGGACAGCAGTTCAGCGTGACGCGCGAGCGTATCCGCCAGATCGAAGCGAAGGCGCTGAGGAAGCTGAAGCATCCGAGCAGGTCGCGGAAGCTGCGGAGCTTCTTGGATAATTGATCCGAATTTCAATCGGAACGAAAACGGCGGGCCAACAGCCCGCCGTTTTTCTTTGACCCGGCTCTCGCCCCGTCATTGCGAGGAGCGCTTGCGACGAAGCAATCCAGGCTGCAGTTTGTACTCACCAGGGCGATTGCCCGACCCATGTCCGCTTCCAACAGCAACGAAAGAGCGGACGGTGCCCGACTTCCGAGATGGGCCAAAAGCGGTCAATGAACACTTCTCATTCGATCACTTCGTCGGCCCGTGCAAGTAGCTGCTCAGAGAACACTACTCCGATTTCCTTTCCAGCCGCGCGATTGATGATGAGCTCGAACTTTGTCGGCTGATAAAACGGAATGTCGGCCGGCTTTGAGCCCCTAAGAACTTGGTCAATGGCACCGGCGGCACGCCGAAAAATCTCAACCAGATCGATCCCATAAGCTACCAGCCCGCCGGCTTCCACAAACGAACGAAACGGGTAAATGGTCGGCAATCGGGACTTTGCCGCCAGCTCGACGATTAGTTTTCGCATTGTAATGTGCTCCGGACTGCCGTCGACGAAGAGCGCATCGGCACCTGTCAGCGACATTGTCGCAATGAGATTTCGGTATTCTTCCTCACTCCCATTATCTACATAAGAGGGGCCCACAACGGTGATCCCGGCGTTATCGGCCGCGTCACGCATTGCGGCTGCCTCCGGATTTGCTCTTGTAGCTAAAATGCCGAGTTTTGATATCTTAGGAGCAATCTCCCTCAGAATCTCGATGCGTTTTGCCCAAAGCTCTAAGCCGGGATCGACGGTAACGCCAGTAATGTTTCCGCCCGGCCGAGCGATGCTGGCCGCAATGCCGTGACCCACGGGGTCGCTGGTCATGGCAACGATGGGGACTGTTGGCGTTGCGTGCTTCATGGCAAGGACCAGAGAAACGCTAATCGCAAAAACAACGTCTGGATTGAGAGCTGCGGCATCGCCCGCAAGCTTAGGATAACCATCAACGCGACCTTCTCCGGAGAAGCGTTCAATAAATAGATTGCTCCCTTCCACATATCCAAGACGACGAAGTTCCCTGAAGAACTCCCGGTAATAGCGAAAGCGGCTAAGTTCGTTTAGCTCTGTTACGGGGTGCGATGGATGCAATATCGCCATCCGGTGCACTTTACTAGGTTGCCCGTGTGCCACAGCAGGCAGCATGGATGCTACACCAACAAACGCAATGAAATCGCGTCGTCGCATGTGTCCCTCCCAGTGCCAGGGCTGCACTGAGACAATGTAGCAGATCCCAGTCCGGATGTCCCTTTTGGGTCAAAATCGGCTGCGGAGCGGCCCTACCGTTTGTCTGGCCTACCCCCAAGAGCAGACGCGACGGCAATCAGGCTCAAGGCCAGCAACGGGCCAACGGCGGTCATGGCGCCTGACTGCATGGCAGGCTAGTTGTTATAGAGTCCTCGCCTTAGGGGCAGCTTGGAGAATTGCACGTTGACACGATCCAGAAGGTTGATAGTCGCTCTAGGTATCTTTCTGGCGTCAGTGGGCGCCGTGGTGCTCGGGCGTATGGCCTATGTCGAGGCGTTCGGCAGCGATGAGATGGATTACCGTGGCGAGAAGATCCGGCTGTCAAAGAAGTATGTCGATTACGACGACTACAAGAACGATCCGGCCAACCTTGCAGCATCGGAAATTCCGCGCGTCGAGAAGCTGATGACAGATGCGAAGGTTGGCCCGGATTTCGCGGACTGGCACGACGTCGCGCGTCAGCTCAGCAATATCAAGTTTCCGGGCTACGGCATGGGAAGCGATGACGACGTTGTCGCCGTTGGACGAGAGTTTGCCGTCCGCTTCATGGAAATCCCGCAAGTCGCCAAGGAACGCTATTTCGTTCTGGAAAAGCTGGAAGGGGGAAGGTTTCGTCTGGCTGATGATTTTGTGGCGCCGCGCGACCCTGGGTCGGCCTTCGCGCGGATATCCTCCATTCGCCTCGCTGACGACAGACTGATTTATGCCGACCGCAATGGCAGGGTTGTCCGCGCGACGCCCGTAGCACGCTAAGGCGCCGACTTACATTCCATCTGCCCCTCACCAGGAATAGAATTCGCTTTGGGTCAAAAGCGGTCGGCTATGGAATGAAGAGGCTCGCCACGCCGGGTGACTGAGGAGTCCTCGGATGACGGCCCGCCTACTTCTTCTTCGCCCCCACCCGTTCGATCCGCTTGATCTCCAGCGCCGGCTTGCCGCTCTTCTCCGCGATCTCGCGGTCCTGCTCCATGATGAAGGCGCGGGCGGGTTCGTCGCCGTCGAGGCCGCCGAGCAGCTCGGCCGGCACGCGGCGGTTGGAGCGTTGGGACTCGTCGGCGTAGACGACGTTGAAGAAGGCGAATTCGCCTTTGGGGTTGGTTCCGGGTTTTTTGGCCATGGCGGCTTGTCCTCGATCAGGACGCCGCAGTCAAATGACTTTAGGGCAATGACTTTCGGGCAAATGACTTTCGAGATCGTCGCCAGCCCCTTCAATACATGCCCTTGAATAAACGGCGGGCCGAAGCCCGCCGTTTATCGCTTCAGCGTCGCCCGGGGCTGGCAGGGGCGACAACCTGAGATAGAAGGCTATCGCCTGCGCTCTGCGATGGCAAGGCCAATCGTCGCGTGACGATGTCGCAGCACGCGCATCAGATATGCAGCTGACGGCCATCGTGAATTTCCCACAATCTCGAAAAGCAGATGCGGCGGATCGTCGAAGTACTTTGTTCATCTTGCCGCGCCCTCGAAAGCGCGGCGAGAGCCCCTAGGCGTCAACGGCTGCAATCTGCGATGTTGCCACAATAGCACTGTTTTGCCCGACGGTCAAGGTCGTTTCGGAAAAATAGCAAACGCCATCGCTTGACGTCTACTGTGCATGGGGTTGTTTTGCAGTTTTTGTTTCGGCGCCGGGTAGCGGACACCGCTATGATCGATCCGGTCGCTTTGACGCGAATCCCGTTCCCGGGCATGATCCTCAGCGCTGCTTCGCTGGGATTCCTGGGGGATTGCTCCACATGCTGAGACTGCTTCTCGCCGCTGCCTTCGTCGTGCTTCTCTCCGGCGGGGCGGCGCAGGCCGCCCGCTGCGGCGGCGATTTCAACGGCTTCATCGCCAGCATGGCGCAGGAGGCGCAGGCCGCCGGCGTCTCGGGGAGTGTGACCAATGCGGCGCTCGGTGGCGTGACACCCGACCCTGCGGTTCTCGCCTTTGACCGGCGCCAGCGCTACACCTTCAACAAGACCTTCGAGCAGTACGTCGCGACCCGCGTCGGCCCGGGCCGCATCAATGGCGGGCGCGCGATGCTGCAGCGGCATGCCGCGCTGCTGTCGCGCGTCGAGCAGAAGTTCGGCGTGCCCCGTTATATCCTCGTCGCGATCTGGGGGCTCGAGAGCGATTTCGGCAAGGGCGACACCGGCAAGCTGCCGGTGGTCCGCACGCTGGCGACGCTCGCGCATGATTGCCGCCGCACCGATCTGTTCCAGGGCGAGCTGCTGGCCGCGCTCAAGATCGTACAACGCGGCGACCTGCAGCTGCGCGACATGATCGGCGCCTATGCAGGCGAGATCGGCCAGACCCAGTTCTTGCCGTCGTCCTACATCAAGTACGGCGTCGATTTCGACGGCGACGGCCATGTCGACCTCCGCCACAGCATCCCCGACGTGCTCGCCTCGACCGCGAACCTGTTGCACACGAGCGGCTTCAAGATGGGCCAGCCCTATGGCGAGGGAACGTCGAACTTCGAGGCGATGCGTGAGTGGAACAGGGCGGTGGTCTATCGCAAGACGATCGGCTATTTCGCGGACCGGCTGATGGGGCAGTGACGGCGGCACTCCGCCGGCCACATCCGTCATTGCGAGCGCAGCGAAGCAATCCAGAATCGCAGAGACAGTCTGGATTGCTTCGTCGCAAGGGCTCCTCGCAATGACGGCGGAGAGACACGTCTCTCCCAGCCTACGTCCCCTTCGCCATCTTCTCCAGCTTCCGCTGCAAGGGCGCCCAATAGGTTCCCGGGCGGAAACGCTGCAGCAGGTCCATGAAGCGGGCGTCGTTGCCGATCAGGATGCGCGGCTCGTTCCGCTCGATGCCCCTGATGATGCGCAGTGCCGCGTCCTTCGGCGAGGTCTTCGCCGCGTTCTCGAACCGTTCGATCGATTGCGCGCGGCGGGCATTGTCGGTGATGCCGACGCCGGTGCGGGCGTTGCGCGCGATCGCGGTGGCGATGCCGCCGGGATGCACGACCGACAGCTTCACCGGGCTGCCCGCGACGCTGAGCTCGTGCCGCACGCTCTCGGAGAAGCCGCGCACCGCGAACTTCGCCGCGGCATAGGCCGATTGGCCCGGCGGGGCGATGATGCCGAAGATCGAGGAAAGGTTGACGATGTGGGCCTCGCTCATCGTCTTCAGGTGCGGCAGGAAGGCGCGCGTGCCGTGCACCACGCCCCAGAAATTGATGTCGAACAGCCAGTCCATCTGGGCCTGGTCGATCTCCTCGAACGTGCCCATCAGCGCAACGCCGGCATTGTTGACGACGATGCCGAGGGCGGGATGCGCGGCGATGGCCTCGCGCGCGAACTGCACGACGTCGTCGGGCTCGCCGACGTCGACGTGATGCAGGCTGACCTTGCGCGCTGTTCCGATCTCTGCTCCGAGCGCCTTCAATCCGCCCTCGTCGCGATCGGCCAGCGCGAGGTCGCAGCCGCGCTGCGCGAGCTCGATGGCCAGCGCCCGGCCGATGCCGCTCGCCGCTCCCGTGATGGCGGCGGCGCCCCGAATCGTCGTCATGATGTTCCCCGTCAAGCCCCTGATGCGGGAACTATGCTTTACATTTTTTCAGAATGGAACCGAACCGTATCCGGCCTCCGTTTTTAACATTCGTTATGGAGGCATGCATGAGGAGCCGCCGATGGGACAAGCGACGCCATTTCGCGCGACTGCGCTGATTGTTGAAGACGACGCCATGCAGCGGGAGATGCTTTGCGTCCTGCTGGAGGAGAGCGGTTACCAGGTCATCCAGTGCGAAAGCGCCGAGGCCGCCGAGCGCGTGCTCGACAGGAACGCCGGCGCGCTCTGCCTGATGCTGACCGACGTCCAGCTTGCCGGCCGCATGAACGGCGTCGAGCTCGCACATGTCGCCAAGCACCGCAATCCCAAGCTCGACGTCGTCGTCACGTCGGGACGCCCGTTGAAGCAGCCCTTGCCCGACGGCGCCAAGTTCTGGGCCAAGCCCTGGGCGCCGCTCGACGTGCTGCGCGAGGCCGAGATCGCTCAGCTGTCCTGACGCGCCCGCTTTCTCGCAGCGCCCTGCGGTGATAAGGTCGGACCATGACCTGGTCCTTCCTGCTCACCTCGCTCATCGTCATCGCTTCCCCCGGCACCGGCGTGCTCTACACGCTCGCCGCAGCGCTGACCCGCGGTTCGCGCGCCAGCGTGGCGGCCGCCTTCGGCTGCACGCTCGGCATCGTGCCGCACATGGCGGCGGCGATGCTCGGTCTTGCCGCCGTGCTCCACACCAGCGCGCTCGCCTTCGCCGCGCTGAAATGGTGCGGCGTCGCCTATCTGCTCTATATGTCCTGGCAGGCGCTGCGCGAGACCGGGGCGCTGGCGGTTGGCGGCGACATCCGCGAGCGGTCGAGCAGCCGCGTCATCGTCACCGGCTTCCTGATCAACATCCTCAATCCAAAACTGTCGATCTTCTTTCTCGCCTTCCTGCCGCAATTCATTGCGGCAGACGAGGCCCATGTGCTGGCGCGCATGCTGGAATTGAGCGGCGCCTTCATGGCGATGACCTTTGCGGTGTTCGTCCTCTACGGCTTCTGCGCCGCCGCGGTGCGCGAGCGCGTCATCTCCCGCCCGGCCGTCATGGCCTGGCTGCGCCGCTCCTTTGCCGCCGGCTTCGCCGCGCTCGGCGCCAAGCTGGCCTTGTCGGAGCGGTAGGTCTTCGTCACCTCTCGAAAGGTCTCGTCATGCCCGGGCTTGTCCCGGGCATCCACGTTCTTCGGACCGTGCGGCAAGGCGTGGATGGCCGGGACAAGCCCGGCCATGACGCTGTTAGAGCGGGTACACTTCGAACTCTCGCACAATAAAAAAGCGGGCCTTGCGCCCGCCGCCTGCGATCGATCCGACGCCCGGGCGGAGCTCGCTCCACCCGGGCAAAGAAACAGAAGCCTCGTTACTTCTTCTTCGCCTTCTTGGCCTTTTTCGCCTTCTTCTTCGTCGCCTTCTTCGCTTTCTTAGCCATAGTATCCTCTCAAGGGTTAAATGGTGGAACGCGACACGAGGGTGCTCGGCGGAGGGCCAGCCTCGCAACATCCTCGACGACAAACTCAGCAGATTCGGAGCCGGCTGCCCCGCGTCGTCACATCCGTGTCATCCTGTTATCCACAGCTCAGATGCATTTTCGGGTGATTTTTGGCGCGAATCCGCTCCACGCGTCAGCACGGCCATCGGCCGCGACAGCCTTAACGATCCGGCAATAGCCGCGTGCCGTTCATGAATCCAAAACCAAGGGCGCGTTTTCGCGAGCCGCAGTGAGACTCCATTAAGCGCAACCATCGCATTGTCTTCCGCAAGAAAACGGGGATGGGTCATGGACGGACGGCTGCCGGGATCGGGGGGCGGGACGCTGCGCGTGCTGTACGCGTCATGCTGAACGTACCGACATTGTGGACGGTCTTCGTCGTCAACTTCCTGGCGCTCGGCGTGATCTGGGCCTACGTGACGCGTTCCTATCCGAATTTCGTGGCTGCGCGGTTCTGGATGGCATCGGCCTTCGTCGGTGCCGCCGGCGCGATGACGGCCTTGATCCGTCTGTTCGTCGCCTCTCCCCTGCCGCTGCTGCTCGGCGCCGGCGGCGTCATCGCTGCGAGCTGCCTTGCCGCCATGGGCATTCAGCGCTTCTACGACCGTCCGGTCTCGTGGCGCCTGATGACCGCGACGGGGTGCTTGAGCCTTGTCGGCGTCGTGCTCTTCATGGTCGGCTTCGAGCACATGCAGCTGCGCATGCTGAGCTACACGTTCGGTCAGGCCCTGCCGCTGATGCTGGCGCTGCGTCTGTTGTTGTCGCCGGAAGGCCGCGTCAGCCCGGGCGCCAAGCTGTCCGGCATCGTCATCCTCAGCATCATCGCGATTCTGCTCGCGCGCACCGTGGGCAATATGCTTGGCTATGATCTCTCGGCGCGCGCCGGCGGCCAGGCCCATGCGATCATGGTGCTCGGGCTGCTGTTCCTGTCGATGACCCTTAATTTCGGCTTCCTGTTGATGGCGATGGACAGCTTGCGAGGCGAGGTCGCCGACCTCGCGCTGCTCGACGATCTCACCGGCGTGGCCAACCGGCGGCATCTGCTGAAGCGTCTGTCGGAGGAATGCGCACGGTCGGAGCGCAGCGGTGAGCCGTTCTCGCTGCTGCTGATCGACCTCGACGGCTTCAAGACCATCAACGACACCCACGGCCATGCCGCCGGCGATGCCTGCCTCAGGCACTTCACCCTGACGGCGCAGACGCGACT
Organism: Bradyrhizobium sp. USDA 223; assembly: GCF_044909005.1. Classification (NCBI taxonomy): domain Bacteria; kingdom Pseudomonadati; phylum Pseudomonadota; class Alphaproteobacteria; order Hyphomicrobiales; family Nitrobacteraceae; genus Bradyrhizobium; species Bradyrhizobium sp. USDA 223. The sequence continues at coordinate 5,555,120 of NZ_JBIYDR010000001.1, read as the reverse complement.
GCGGCCCGGCGACATGCTCGCCCGCACCGGTGGCGACGAGTTCTGCATCGTGCTGCCGTCCTCGTCGCTGCGCGAGGCTGCCGCGATCGCCCGCCGCGTGCTCGAAGTCTGCCGTCAGGACGCCGCCAGCTGCAGCGGCCGCGACATTCAGATTGCGATCTCGATCGGTGTTGCGGAGTGGGACCGCGGCATCGGGCAATTCCCGGACCGCCTGATGGCCAATGCCGACCACGCCCTCTATGCCGCCAAGAAGAACGGCAAGAACGATTTTGCGGTCTATGACCCCGCCCCGCGGCTGTCGCCCGAGTCTGTCGGGACGGTGAGGACATTCGCGTAAAGCCTGTTAGGCTCGAGGTCGCATGGGACCTTGCATGATGACGTTTCGCCTGCTCGTGGCCGTCCTGGTCGCTCTCCTTCCGATCGTCCCCGCCGCTGCTGCGGATGCCGAACTCGCCAGGCTCGCGCGCGCCTCCGGCACGCCCGACATCCCCGGCTTGAAGATCGTCTGGCTGGCGCCGTGGGGCGACGTCGCTAGCGCAAGATCCTGGCGCAACATCATCGTGCACCAGACCGAGGGACCTGCGGGCTCGGCCCGCGGCGGCGCGCAGGCGCAGGCGAAGAACCCGACGCGGCGCGGCGTCACGGTCTGGGTCGAGACCGACGGCACGGTCTATTGGGCGGTCGCCGAGAACCTCGTGCCGACCCACGGCGATGGCGCCAACCGCAACGACAACAAGTACATCGACAATCGTCCGACCTATCGCCAGGTCCTGCGCGACAATTCGATCGGCGTCGAGTTCGCCGGCAATTATCCCGACGTGACGACGGGGCCGACGGCGGCACAGGTCGCGGCGTGGAAGATCCTCGTCAAGGTGCTGCGCGCGCGCTACGACATCCCGCTCGAGCGGGTCTACGCGCACAACTGGATCGACTACAAGGACGCCCGCTATTGCGAAGGCTGCACGCTCGCGACGATGGCAAGGCAATGGGGGGAATAGGCGGTGTGCCCACACGCACCGCTATCGGGCGCAGTTCGCATCACACCAACAAAAAAGCCGGCGTTGCCGCCGGCTTTTCGTCTCTCTCGATCCGCCAATCTGGGGCGCTGAACCGCCGCGCTTAGTGCGCGGCTTCCAGCGCGGCCTGTTCGGCCTTTGCGATCGTGCCCTTGACCGCGGACTGCACCTTCTCGAAGGCGCGGACCTCGATCTGGCGGACGCGCTCGCGCGACACGCCGAACTCGGCAGCAAGGTCTTCCAGCGTCATCGGCTCATCGGCGAGGCGGCGGGCCTCGAAGATGCGGCGTTCGCGCGGGTTGAGCACGCCCATGGCGCCGTTCAGCGCGTCACGGCGGTGATCATACTCCTCGTGCTCCGCCATCATGGCTTCCTGGTTGGGCGTGTTGTCGACCAGCCAGTCCTGCCATTCGCCGGCTTCGCCGTCGTCGCGGATCGGTGCGTTGAGCGACGCATCGCCACCGAGTCGGCGGTTCATGTCGATCACGTCCTGATCGGTGACGCCGAGGCGCTTGGCGATCATCTTGACCTGGTCGGGGCGGAGATCGCCTTCGTCCAGCGCGTTGATCTTGCTCTTCGCCTTGCGAAGGTTGAAGAACAGCTTCTTCTGGTTCGCGGTGGTGCCCATCTTCACGAGCGACCACGAACGCAGGATGTACTCTTGAATCGACGCCTTGATCCACCACATGGCGTAGGTGGCGAGACGGAATCCCTTCTCGGGTTCGAATCGCTTCACCGCCTGCATCAGCCCGACATTGCCTTCCGAGACGACCTCGGAGATCGGCAGGCCGTAGCCGCGATAACCCATGGCGATCTTGGCCACGAGGCGCAGATGGCTGGTGACGAGTTGGTGTGCCGCGTCGCGATCGTCATGCTCGCGCCAACGCTTGGCGAGCATGTACTCCTCCTGCGGTTCCAGCATCGGGAATTTGCGGATCTCGGCGAGGTAGCGAGAAAGGCCGGATTCTCCATTGAGGACCGGCAAAGCAGCGGTACGGGCCATAGTGCGCCCTCCAAAAGGTTCAGGCCCCCGATAGCGGCGGGCCAGGCAGACGACCGCTGTGTTAAAGCCGGCCGTAGCTGCGATGTTCCGCGTTGGTCATTTCAACGCAGACGCAATATACCCCATCGGGAGTCAAAAAGGGAAGGATTGCTGACGTCACGTCCCCGTGTGGCAGCTATAACTTTTTGTAATGTAAAGGCTTTCTGAAGCGGCCTGCGTCATAGCGCCGCCTGGAGCGCCCGTTCCAGGAGAAGCAAATCCTCCGGCAAAGGCGCCTCCCAGTGCAGTAATTCTCCCGTCCTCGGGTGCTCCAACACCAGCAGGTAAGCGTGCAAGGCCTGACGCCCCAGCGCCGCCAAAGCCGCCTGCGAGTCGGGGCCGAGCTGGTTGGCCTTGGTCTTGAAATGCGGGCCATAGACGGCATCGCCCATCAGGGGGTGGCCGATATGGGCGAGATGGACGCGGATCTGATGGGTGCGGCCGGTCTCGAGCTCGCAGGCGAGCAGGGCGGCGACGCCCTTGCCGTCGCGTCCATGAAAGCTCTCCAGGATTTCCCAATGCGTCACCGCCTCGCGGCCACCCTGGCGCACGGCCATCTTCTCGCGTGCATGCGGATGCCGGTCGATCGGCGCATCGACGGTGCCGCGGTGCCGGTTCGGCACGCCCCAGGCGAATGCCATGTAGCCGCGCCGCATCGCGCCGGTGCGGCCGTGATCGGCGAATTGCGCCGTCAATGAAGCGTGGGCGAGATCGTTCTTGGCAACCACCATCAGCCCGGTCGTGTCCTTGTCGAGCCGGTGCACGATCCCGGGCCGGCGCACGCCGCCGATGCCGGAGAGCGAGGCGCCGCAATGGGCGATCAGCGCATTCACCAGGGTGCCGGTCTCGTGACCGGCCGCGGGGTGCACGACGAGGCCCTTGGGCTTGTTGAGGACGACGATGTCGTCGTCCTCGAACACGATATCGAGGGCGATGTCCTCCCCCTTGGGCTCGGCGGGCGCCGCTTCCGGCACGTCGATTATGATCGTATCGCCGGATGCGACGTGATAAGCGGGGTCGCGGACCGCGGAGGCCTTCAGGTGCACTGCGCCCGCCAGGATCAGGGCTTTCAGCCTCGATCGCGACAGCTCCGGCAGGCGCGCCGCCAGCACGCGGTCGAGCCGGGCCGAGCCCTCGGAGCCTTCGACCACAACCTCCAACCTTTGCGCTGACCCAGGGCTTTCCATGACGACGTCTGATACCGCTGTTCCCGAACCGACCCCCGAGCAGGCCGCGCTGTTCGCGCGGGTGCGGCGGATGATGCTGATCGCGGGGTTGACCACGGCGCTGGCGTTCTGCGCCGTGCTGATCGCGGTGGGCTACCGCCTTTTCAAGTCGGAGGGAAGGGCGGTCGAAGCGGCAAGCGATGTCACTGCCACCCTGCCCAAGGGCGCGAAAATCGTCTCGACCGGGGTCGCCGGCGACCGCCTCGTAGTGACGCTGGATCTCGGCGGGGTCATCGAGATCCGCACCTTCGATGCCCTTACCCTGAAGTCGGCCGGACGGCTGAAATTCGCCAATGAGCCGTAAAAGGCCCCTCGGGGTCCTTGCGGCGGACAAATTTCGAGGCTATTGGCTAGCCCTCACGCTCCCTTCGTCTAGCGGTTAGGACGCGGCCCTCTCAAGGCTGAAACAGGGGTTCGATTCCCCTAGGGAGCGCCAGCCCTGCTGGTATCACCTTGTCTTCCTTTCACTTTTAGAGTTTTGGGGAATGCGGAGCGCCGGGTTTTGGGGCGTTTTGTTCTTCCTTCGGTCTTCTAGCTTGACGATAGCCCGCCGTCCGCCGCGCCTGCGATCCGCTTCGCGCGTGTAGCGCTCGGCTTCGGCCAGCGTGGTGTGACCGAGCACCGCCATGATCTCATGCGCCGTGCATTCGGCGTCGGCCATGAGCCGCCCCAGCGTTTTGCGCAAGCCATGCGGCCGGCATGTCAGGTCGGTGATGCCAGCTTCCTTGATCGCGTCGCGCATCCAGCCGCTGAAACCATCAACCGTAAACGGCTTCCCGTAGTCGGTGGTGATGATGCAGACGTGCCGACGCGGCAGGGCGGTCAGCGCCGCGCGTAACGACGTCGCCATAGAGACCACAACAGGCACGCCGGTCTTCTTGCGAGTGTATTCAAAGTCCTCGTCGTCGGCCTGTTTCCACGTCGTCAGGTGCACGTCAGCGCGGGCGGTGCCGACGTTCAACATGAGCTCATATGCGGCGCGCTGCTTGGTGCCGACCGGCCAACGCGCTTCAAAAGCCGCCATCTCATCGTCGCGCCAAGCTCTGATTTCCTTCGACTTGCCGCGTTTGATGCCGCTGGAAGGGTCCTGCTTGAGCCATCCGATCTGGATGGCGTGCTTGATCAGGATGCGCATCTTCTTAAGCGTGTCGATCTGTGCGCCCGGTCGGTCGGCATATGGGGCAAGAATTAACTCGTCGATGCCCTCGCGCGTCATGGCTTTGACGGTGCGGTGGCCGTGCGCCTTACGGATCGTCTCAAGCCGGTTGCTGTATGCGGCGCGACTGCCTTCTCCAAGGTTCTTGAACTTGGAGGATCGCTTGAATGAAACGATCAGCGCGCCGAGCGTGCCGGGCACGTCCTCTTTCGGCTTCGGTGGTGGTGCGGTAGAGCCAGCGAGCGCGGCTTGGTAGGCCTGCATGAAGGCTTCGCTCGTCGGGTCATCGGGAAGCCGCAAGCGTGGGCCTTTGCCCCTGCGGAAATAAATATAGTTCTTCTTACCAACAAAGTGATGCTGACAATACAGCGGCAGCCTGCGCGCCATGATCATCTACTCCATGTTGTATCGACTTCGGCTGCGCCGTCGTCATCGACGCGGGCGAGCCTTTCAATGTAAGCATCCAACTCCATGCGGTCCCACGAAATGCGCCGCTCGCTCAGCTTGCGTGCACTGGGCATCCTGCCTTCAGCCACCATGCCGTCGAACGTGTTCGGTGAAACGTTCACATAAGCAGCCGCAGCCTCGCGGCTCAGCATGCGAGGCGGTAGGTTGAAGGGGAGTGCAGCGTGGCGCATCTGTTTCGCTTATGGTGAGTCGTCTGCTTTGACAGCCTTGAAATTCACGAAAGCGGCGTGCCGGTCTTGGGCGTTGCGTTCAGCTGCTTGAGGATGTCGCGCTGGATGTTTTTATGATCGCCTTTGGTCAGACGCGGAACTTCGCGCTTGGCCGCCATGCACTCGCTGAATATGGCGGTGCTAACCCCAAGCACCGTGACGGCGACGCGGTTCTTCAGCGCCCATGCATTGGTTGGTAGTGATTCGGCGTGAAGCGCATCGAGCGCTCTGGCCTTAATCGTTTCGATGTGGTTCATTGCTGCTTGCCCTGCTGTGTTAAGTGGAGCCTCGCCTACCTTGACCCGATGTGTTGGACGGATGGGGTCCACTCCAATGAACCCATCCAGACCGCGTGTGCGGGAGGTTTGCTTGCCGTTGTGGGATGGGCTCCGTCACCCTTCTAGGATCGCACGCGGTCCAATTTGGTATTAGAAAGCGCCGTTCAGTCTGATGCGCGCCTTACTGTCCGCCGCGCCCTGCGGCAGCATGTTCACGCCAATTTTTGTGTTACCGGCCGCGGCGGTCGTGCAGTTCTTCGCGGCGTTGTCCCAATAGATGGCAGCGAACGCGGTGGCCCAAGCCTGAGCCGCGACCTTCGGCAGTTCGAACACTCCGACAGTGGCAAGCTCTACTTCTTCACCAGCGGCCTGCGTGGTGGTCGCCACGCCGAACAAAGCGCCGATTAGGTAGGGCGTGCCGCTGACGGTGCCCCCAGCAGGCGCGATAGCGGTGACGATGTCACCTGGCTGCACAAAGTTCTTCATAGTTCTAGCTCCAACCTTTGTTGCGAACGTTGATGGTGCGCACTACGGAACTGCCCGTCAGTGCTGCGATTTCGGCTTCCGTGGCGGCAATCGCTGCCGCCATTTCCTTGTCGGACTTGAAGACAACCTCTCGGCTGCCTTTCGGGCCTTCGTATTTGACGCTGTGCTCGCCACCACGGCGAGCCGACTTCAGCGCTTCAAGCTCGGCTTGGAGGGTGGCGAGGTCTGCCATTTGGCTCAGCCCGCGTTCGTGTACCAGCCGCGCCAGTCAACGAAGCCAGCGCCGAAGTCCAAGCGGACCTTGGTCTGAACGCCGTCTACTTCGAAGCCAGCGCGGCTCTCGGTCTGCGGGCCGGGAGCGCCAGCAAGGTGCGCGTACTCAAGGCCGTCCACCTCCGCCTTGTCGGCTACCAGCCACCAGCGTGTTGGTGAAGTCAGGCGCGGTTCAACAACCGGCACCAGCTTGCTGAACACGTTCACGTCGGCCGTAGTCATGGCCTGAATGGCGGTGAGGAGTTTCTCCACGCTGGTTTCCAGTTCGCTCGGGATAAGCAGATAGCGCGGCGTGACTGTGATAAGCGCACCAGCCGGACCGGTCTGTTTGCGCATGGCCAAGCGCGCTGCGCTGAGCGTGGTTTCGGACGGAGCCGCGCCAGCCGGGGCAATGTTGCCGTGGTCAACGTGGTGCAGCGCCTTGCCGTCCGCCATGATCGGGCCAACGCCCGCATTGGCCTGAAGCAGATCGACCAGCTGCTGAGCCTCGAATGCCTGTGCGGCCAAGCCCAAGCGGCGCGCAATGTCGGTGAACGCGCCGAGGTCGTCGTTGACAATGGCTTGCCGCGTGAACGAAATGATGCGGCCGAAGGTAGCGAGCTTGTAGCTCTCGCCCGCTTCCACCAGCGAGCCGGACTTGAACTCGCCGTGCTCGTTCACCTTTTCCAGCGTGATGCCAGCGCTGTCCAGCATCAGCTTGGTCTTGGCGCGGAAGTCATTCGCCGTCGTCTGGCGGGCAAGCTGGCGAATGCCGCTGCCGGGCTGACCGTAGGACGCGCGGAGGGTGCGGCCGACGGTGTTCGCCAAGATTTGCGGGAAGTCAGACGTGGTCAGGGCGCGTTCAATCAACGCGACTGAGGCCAGCCCGGTGATGTTGGTGCCGCTGCGGCGCAAAACCTCGCGCGCAACGTCGAGCAAGCTATAACCGACGTACTGACGCTCTGCCCCGTCCGGCTGGTGGGTTGGCTCGACGCGGGCATACAGCGCACCACCAACCGCGCGGATGAAGGCTTCGCTGTTGTCCATGGTGTGGACGTTGTGGGACGAGCGTATGATCGTGGCGCTGCGGGTCAGCATGTCGTCCAGGATGGCGCCACGCGCTTCTTCGACCGTGGCGCCGCGATCAATCAAGGCATCGATGGAGCGTTGCTCCATGCCAGCCTGACGGGCCAGTTGGCGGATCGTCTCGTTAGCGCTGCCGCGCGTGCGGGCGTGGGGGTCGGCGGGGACGGGTACGAAAGAAACTTCGCGGATGCGCCAAGCGGTCGCCGTGCGCGTGCGGTTGCCCGCACCGTCCACGCCATCAGCCCACGTCGAGACTTCGTAGCCGATGGAAACGCCACTGATGTCGCCGCTGCGGATTGCCGCTACGATAGAGCCAACCTCGGGGCGGTCGCTGAGACGCATACGCGCCACGATGCCCTCAGCCTCACGCCACGCGCTTTCCACCGTGCCAAGAATGTCGGTCACGCTGGCCTGACGGTGGCTGTTGAGCACATGCGCGCCGGGCAGCACGCTAAGGTCCGCGCCAGCCACGTCGAGGATTTCGTTGAAGTTGCCGTTCGCGTCGCGGCGGGCCACGGGATTGGACGTGGCGATGACGGCCTCGATCGTGCGCGCCTGTTCGTTGTAGGAGCCGGGCCGCAGGTTCGCGCGGCGCGTCTCAAAGGTGGCGGCGCTCTCGCGCACCAGCAGCTTATGCATTCTCAGTCTCCTGTGTTTGGCCCGGCTGAGCCTTGGGTACGAAAGTGTCGGCGGCGATCTCGGCATCCACGTCCTGAATGTCCCTCCCTCTGGACGAGATGATTTCTGCGCGGCTGCGCAGCCCCGCGTTGAGCAGGATTACATCGGCTTCCGCTTCCTTCTTCGGCTCAATGGAAGCCCAATCTGGGAAGAGGAACGTGGCATCGCTGATCGCGGTGGCCTGCCCGTTCAGCAGACGCAGCAGCGCCCAACGGCGGTAAAGCGGCTCGATGACCAGCGGTATGAGCAGGCTGGCGCGTGTGGCCTTGACGCGGCGCTTGAACGCTTCGAGCCCCAGCTTTGAGCTGCTGTAATTGCTATCGCTGAGGTCGCCGGTCGCGAGGGCGTACGGAATGCCCACACCAGCGCAGATGTCGCGCTGCATGGCCTTGAGCAAGCCGGGCGCATCTGCCGTGTCTGGCATTGTGGGGAAACGTATGTCTGTACCTACTGGCAGAACTCGCAGTGCGCCCGGCTCAAGGGAAAGGTCGGCTTCTGGCGGCCGCGCTGTGGCGTCGCCGAACGCGTTGCCGGTGGCATCGGTGATAAATCCGCCAAAGAGCGCGGCTGTATTGGCGCGGGCCAGCAGAGCGTCTTGCAGCTTTTCAAGCTCGTGCAATCGAGTCAGGACTGGTGCTAGCTCACTGATCCCACGCCGCTGGCCCGCAACTTTTTGTTCGAAGAAATGGATGATGTCGTCGGCCGGGATGCGCCGTGCCGGAGCGATGGTGGCGAAGGGCTGATCAACCGCATCGGGAAGGACGTGGTAGGCAACCACGTTGTCGGCAGCATCAAGCTCCACGCCAGCAATGATGCGACCGCCATTTTCAATGTCGCGGCTGATGCTGCGGTCTAGTTGTTCGTTGTTCAGGACAAGCAGCCGCAGTTCGCCGCGTCGGGTGAAGCGCATATGTGCCAGCCCTTCGCCGTTCACGAACTGACTGCGTACAAGGGTGCGAAGCGCTGCGGTGTTTGCCGCGAGCCAATTCGCGAAAGCCTGCTCGGCGTTGCGGTTGGAGTTGGCAAGCTTCACGGAAGGCGCGTCTGGGAAGAGCGCATCGGTGTAGACGGCCGCAAGGCTGGCAGCCATCGGCGTGCTGCCGACAGCGAAGTATGCGCGGCTGCCAGCAAGGTGAGCGGCGGCGTGGGTCTGCGCAACCGGGGCACTCATGGTGGCCCATGCGGGCCAACGGGGGGAGCCGCTGGCGGCGTTGTACCCAGTAGACCGCTTGAGCAGGTCACGGGCGAAGGCGGCAAGGCGGGCGCGGAATTGCATTTGCAGCGCGCCTCAACGATGCCACTTCTCGGCTCGTGGAAGAATGGCTTCGAGCTCATCCTTCAGGGTGTCGAGCTTGATGATAATGGCGGTCTCAACGAGATCGCTGTTGATGAAATCCCCTAACTCTCTGCTAGGGATGATTTTCGACGACCAAGCTTCCGGTGTTCTGATCTTTACTCGGCGGCCGTGCTGTTGGATTGCAGTTTCGGTCCACCCGCTCCAGACCACAAATAAAGCCTTGTCGTCCCTGAAGCCGTGAAAGTTTCGCTCCGTGAGGCGCCCCGCATGATCGGCCGAGACGTCCTTTTGCAGCCGGGCGAATACGGCCAGTCGCATAGCATCACCGAATGACCACTCGCGCGTTGATGCAGTGGTCTCGCTTACTTTGAAGTGCCCACGTGCGATCCATTGATCAGCGCGGGTTCGCCGCACTCCCAGAGCGTCAAGGACCTGAGCGAAAGAAAATCCAGCCATGAGCGAATTCCACATAAATGGAGTTTGATACCACATTTGTGGTATATATGGCGCTCATCTGGTGCTGTTCGCAACAAGAATAAAAAAACAAACAGAAGATTTCTCCCAAACTAAAAATTCGTAAGTCAAAACAACCGACTACCGAGCCATCCAGCTGGATCGGATGACGCTTGGTTGGGGAGGTGAAGGGCGCTCCTTGCGCAAGTCGTCCTCGCGCTGCCCCAACGGGATTTGCAAGGCCTGCCGGGCAGCCCAGGCGTACACAAGGCAGTCTAGGCTTTCGGCCCGTTTCCCGGGGATGCGCTCGAAACTGCGCACGGGAGCGCCGCGCCTATAGCGGACGACACGTCTCTCCGAAGCCAATTGGTCAAAGTAGATTGCCTCAAGGGTGTTGCTAAAGCGAACGCCGTGCGCACGTTGCAAGCGGGTGAAGATGGTCGTCTTGATCGTGTCCACGCCAACAATCCAAAGCCGTCCGCCCTTCACCTTGCCGCCACTCACCTGCATAGCAGGGCGTTGTCCGCTCATGCCTTTGATTGCCATCACGCGGCGCGTGGCACGAGGGAAGCAGTAGGCGTACACGCGATCAGTCCAGTCGCCGTCGCCACTGTCGATTGCGCAGGCATCAACCTTGAGCTTGCCTCCATATGGGTGACGCCACTCGGTGCGCAGTAACTCGTCCAATTCCACCCACGTGAGATCATCGTCCGGGCTGCCCCAGATGATCGAATGGCCAAGCACCAAGCACGCTCCGTCCTTTGTCCATCCTGTGACCGTGTACTCAAGGCGGTCGTCCTGGACGTCAACGCCAACTGTGATGACCAAGACTTCGGCGGGCACGTCGCTCAGGCCGAACGGTTCAACGCGGCCGACCAATGCGGCTTCGTCAAGCTCTTGCCCCGCCTCACGCCAGCCTTGGCCCAAAATGGTGTTGACGAAGGTTTGCAGTTCTGCCGGATCGTTGCGGGCGGTGATGTATTCAGCGGCGAGCTTAGCCCAGCTTGCATTCGCCAGTTGGCTGACAAGCGCGTTCAGGCGGAAGCCCGCATGACCCTTCACTTTAGGCTTGGTGATGCGCCACTCACCGGCAGCCACCATCCCGCCTTTGTGCCGCTCTGAAATTAGCTGGCGACAATGAGGACAGCGGAAGGCGGCTTCTTCTGGATGGCCTTCAGGCCACTCGATGTCCTCCCACATGATTTCATGAAATACACCGCAGCTAGGGCACGGGACCTCGAACACTCTCTGATCGGAAGCTTCATAAGCGCGCAGAACGTGGCTGGTGTCTTCCGCCACGGGCGTTGAGCCGAGGATGATCTTGCGGTTGGCAAAGCTGAGCGTGCGGCGCTCGGCAAGGCGCAGCGGGTTGCCCTCTTTGCCGACCTCCATTCCGTCCGCTTCGTCGATGATAAGGATGCGTGCGGTGTGTCGGCGCAGGTTGCGCGGGCTCTTGGCGGCAACAATCTTCAGGCTGCCTCCGGGGAAGCGGCGTGACATGAGCGTGTTGCGGTCTTCGCCTTCCTCGTTGCCATCCATCAACGCGTCCTTCAGTGCAGGACTGGCCTCAAAGATTGGCTCAATGTCGCTCACCATGTAATCGCGAGCGTCGCTGTCGGTCGGCAGCAAGCACAAGATCGGCGCTGGCTCGTTCGCCACAAAGTGTCCGATCGCACCCGTCAACAGCGTGGTGAATCCCACGCGCACGGGCTTGACCATCGTAACGCGCTCAATTTCAGGATCGCTGATGGCGTCTGCGATTGCGTGCTGGTACGGCCACAGTCGGACGGGGCCCGGCAGCGCCGCTGTTGAGGCCGGCAGACGCATTTGCCGCTCTATCCAATCGCTCAGCTTTAGGCGCAAAGGGGGCCGCAGAGATGCGAGCGCCCGCTTTCGAACACCTTCGAGAGGTGAGGGGTGAGAGATGCCTGTCACTGGCTAGTCCCGGTCCAGCCATCGCTTGCGGACATCTCCAGCAACATTGTCCCTTGTTGGCATTAGCCCTGAACGAGACATCTGTTCGCGCTGCAAGGTTTGGACGAGGTCAGGAACGTGTTCGCACGACAATCTCATTTTGCGCAGAACAACTTTAGTCGTCTGCGATTTTCGCACGAATGTTTCCAATGATGGTCGTTCTCCACCGTTTTGCATGAAATAGACGCCGGATGCGCTTACGGTGGTGAATAGACCTGACTGGGCGGCCAGATAGGGGTTATCTCGCACCGAGGGGCGAATGATTTCAACTCGCGGTTCGATACGCAACGGCTGGTTTCCATTCGGAAACTCGACGCCCGCAGTCGCAACGCCAGTCGCATTCAGGCGATGCAGGCCCCATACCGCAATATTGTCATAGGTTTCGATATCGGTATTTTCGACGGCGAAGAAGGCTGCTGCGACAGGGTTGAAGGACCAATCCAAAAGGCGCGTCGGCAAGCCATGGTGCTGCGCCAGCGCTAACACTGGTGGTATGTCGCTGAAACGCAGCAGGTGATCCGCCACCAGCGGTGCTCCAGCGTCCCAGAGCCAATCGGGGTTCGATGCTGCATCAGGTGGCACATGTGACATGGCTGTCGGCAGGCCAAGTTCGTTGCATCGGATGCAAAAGTCCCAAACGGGCAAAAGCTCCGCTGTTACCGAGATGGCGAGTTCTCTCTGCAGCTTCTTATCATCGTTGCCGAATGTTGCAGCCCCAGTATGGAAGTTTGGGGGCAGCCACCAGAATAACGATTGCGTTGGCTTAACTCTATCAAATCTCTTGGTCGCCTCCTCTCGCGAAGCGCTAATGATCGCGTTATTTGACCTCCACGCAGATGGCAGGAGCGGCCAGTTCTCGTCAGCATGACCTCTGAAGACCCAAGGATTGTGATCGCCCTCCCACCATTGTGAATTTGATCTTCGGAGCCATTCCAGAAATTCTCCGGCGGATGCCGCTGTAGCGACTTGGATGCCGGGACCTTCATCTTTCCAATCAGCCTGTGCCATCCTTAACCTTCCAAAGCTATTTCCAACAATGCGGCGCGGACCTCGCGGTCAATCTCCGATGTATCATAGGCAGAAAGATGCGGCAGCCGCTGCGACACTCTCGTCGACACCGCCAACATCGCGGCCCGAAGTTGACGCAGGATGGCCGACCATTCCGCCTCGACCTCGGCAGCCGAGACAAGCTCGCCGCGCATGATCGCGTTTTTGGTTTCAGCGTAGTCTGCGCGCGCTCTGGCCAGCCGCCCGCGCTCCGCAGCTGCGTCCGAAGCGGCTTCACCACCACGGGCTTGGGCAGCGGCACGGAGGAAGGCGCAGTAAGCGCGGATCGACGCTTCGACGGCATAGCGGTCATCCCCTTCGCGTACCATGTGGCCGCGATCCGCGAGGCTGCGCACTTGGCGGGCGGTAACGCCCACCATGCGGCCCATATCGGCTGCGGTTACCGGTGCGGGCATCTACAGACCTCCATGATTTGTGCCGTTCGCGTTTGCTTTTGCTGCACGGAACCAGGCATCGGAAGAACCTGCATTGGGCCGAATTCCGGGACGCGTAGCGCCGCAGTGGGGCGCGGCCACAGGGACCCAGCCGATAAGGGCGGCGACTGGTGCGTTTGTTCGGGCTGCTGGTAGGTTGGGCCGAGCGGATGCGTTTGCTCGGCTGTACGGCCCGCGCTGCGGGTCGCCAGCCAACACACAGCACAGGCGTTTGGGACCGGGACGGAAAAAGTGCCCTGTTCTATACTCTTGTGGAAACTGAGAGATAGAAAGAGACAGTTTGTATAAGAGTGGCAAAACGGCCTCCTGTGTGGTCCCGGTCCCAAACTGCCAAGCCCGGATCATAACGCCCCGCCCACGTCCACAAACCTCACGGCCCCCTCGTTGTGCGCCGCCATCAGGTCGGCTATCGCCCACCCCACAAGGTCCGTGTCGTTGGTGAGCGCCATGGTCACCGCGTCCGGGGCGCGCCAACCTGCGAGCTTCACACGCTGCTTGACGGTGTGCCATCCTTCGCCCTTGGCTACCTTGCGGATGGTGGCGAGGCTTTCGAGCTTGTCGGTGGGGCGACCGCCGTGGACGCGTTCGGAGATCATCTTCCGCAAGCCAGCATCGGTCACGATCAGCTTGGTGTTGGGGAAGCGCTCTGTCAGGTCGCTGAGAACTTGCACAACCATCTGCTGACCCTGCGAATAGCCCTCCTCGATCACTTCCCTCTTCGCTTGTGAATTTGGTGGTGGAGTGCCGCGACTGACCGGCCCGCCATTCGCGGTTAGCCATTCCTGCATCCAGTGCTTGATCTTGCCGTGCCCGCCTTCATCGTCGAGCCACTTATGCAGCCGCGTCCATTCTGCCGGGTCGCGCTTCTGCTCGCTGACCGATGGAACGAACCAGCGGCGGTCGTCCATGCTGAGCTTGAGCGCGCGTTTGGAGTTGGAGCAAGCGAGCACATGCAGCCAAATGTCGATATCATAGGCCGCCATGTACTTTTCGTTGATCCGCAGGCTCCTCTCGGTGATGACGCTTTTCAGCTTGTCGTAAGCCTTCGCGTTGTGACCCGCGTAAATCTCATGGACGACGGCGAGGCGCTTGTGCGCCGCCCAACCGTTGAAGTTGCCGTCGACCACGATTGTTTCACTCGGCTCGCAACAATTCCACTCTCCGATCATTGGTTTGAGGATGTCGCTGCCGAGCGTGGATTTGCCAACGCCTTGCGTTTCACTGATCAGCAGCAGGCCGTAATTCATCCTGACCTCTGGGTGGCATACGAGCGTAGCAGCCCAGCGGATCACTTCCTTGCGGTCCGTTTCAATCGGGAAGGTGTGTTCGAGGTAAGCCTCCCACAACGAGCAATCGCCAGCCTCAGCCACCAAGCGCGGACCTACATACGTGTTCACATATGCATTGTCGCGGACGTCGTTCAGCAACCCGCTCGGCTTTGTCGGGTCATACTTCAGCCCTGCGGCCTTGTTCGTCTGTACGCGCCGCAAGATGCGCGCGGTGTCCTCGGCGTCACTGAACGGGCTGACCCAGCCGTTGAAGGCTTTCTCGCTTAGCAACTTGTTCGGCTTGTTCACGTTCACGAACACTTCCGGCTCGCGCACCTGAAACCATTCCTTCGCGAAGTGAGGCGTGATCGCGTAGGTCGGCCGCGCCTTGCTGCCAGCCGGTGGCTGGATCAGGTCGGTGGCGTAGGTGGCATGGCGCAACAGGTCGTCGATAACCGGGCCAACATAGCGATCAGCTTTGTAGAAGGAGAGCGGTATCGGGTCGGCCATATCCCAATGCGGTGGCCACGTCTGGTCGAACTGCACGCCCCACATGGTGCGCCTGTAGTTCCTGCTGACGGTAGCCAAAGCCTTCATTCCCGGCTCGTCATTGTCGCAGACGTACACCATCAGGTCCGGATTGCGGGCGAATAGCTCCTCATAGTCCGCGCGGTGCGGCGAAAGCGCTCCACCGATCATGCCCCAATGCTCGTACTGACGCAGTTCTTCAATCCATGGGTGGGTGCAGGCTTCGTCGGCGCACATTTCGGTGACGAACTTCGCCGCCTTCGCGCCCTCGTGCACCATGATCTTGGTTTTGTCGCTCGCCTCTTTTGGCTTCCAGAAGGGCAAGCCGCCGTCCGGCTCCATGCAGCGCCATTCCCCGTCGTTCCAGAAGGACCACGGCAGGTAGCGCTTGCCGTTAGGCGTGTCGATGCGCTGCTGCACCATGCGCACATTCCCGGTGCGCTGATCGTAGAAAACAAAGAAGAGCGGGTCGCCGTCCGCGTTCACTGAGTGCTCTAGGTGCTGAGTGCGCAGCTTCACCATCAAATCTTGAATGCCTGCGGGCCGTATGGGCATTCCGGTGGGCATCCTGACGCTCGCGAACGCGGACTTGATGAGCGCTCGCTCGTCTTCCGTCGGCTCACACGTGGGGTCTCCGGTCAACGTGATAGTGCCGTCGTCTGCCAGCTTGATGACGGCGCGCTCCTTGTAGTAGTGCCCGTGATAGTCCTTCACCAAATAGCGACGGAAGTTGCTTTCCTCCGCGCCGATGCGGTCGATGTATGCCCTCAGCGCCGGGACGGTGGGGTGGAAGAGCGGGGTGGGGGCGGTAATGCGTCGGATAGGTGCGTTCATTGGTAGATGCCTCGTTAGATGGTGAGGCAGCCCCAAGCGCGGACCCGGAAGATGCACTTGCATCCTTTGGCCAAGGTCTATAAGCGGGGGCTGCTGCTGAATTTGTTAAGTTGAGGGGTCGCCATAGCCCATGGCGGCCCCTTTACTTGTGCAGCGCCGCCCCTGCGGTCTTGCACGTCGTTTCTAGCTGGCCGTCCGCCGTTTGGGGAGCGCTATTGAAACAGGTTGCAGCGCAGTGAAGGAAGTTTTCCCCAAATGCTTCACTAACTCGCTGTTTTCGCTTGAAAGATGCGGTCCCCTAGGGAGCGCCAGCCAAATCCTAAGCCATTGAAAACCTGCACATTCTAGGCAACCATGTGAGCCTGGAGCGGCCGCTCTGTTGCACGTAGCTCACGAGGCGGTCCGCAAATGGTGCTCGCGGCCGTGACATGGCTATCTTGATCCCGAGTCTCGGCTTCGCACGCTTCGACAGCCGTGGGGAGCTACGACTGGCGGAACGATTGAAGGACTTCCTCGAGGAGAACGCCGTCGTTTGGCACAACCTGCCCGTCGGCCCTCGCAACCGGCATCCGGATTTCATCATCATTCATCCCGCGAACGGCCTGCTCGTGCTCGAGGTGAAAGACTGGCGCCTGGAGACGATCGTTTCGGCGGACAAGACGAAGGTCGAGCTGCTGACGAGCCGTGGTGCGGTGCGGGAAAGCAATCCGCTCGAGCAGGCTCGCAAATATACGTTCGAGGTCGTGCGAACGCTGGAGCGCGACGGGCAATTGTTGTTTCCGCCGGGGCATCGCCTCGCGGGCCGGTCCATTGTTCCGTTCGGCTTCGGGGCCGTGTTCACGAACATCACCCGCAAGCAGTTCGATCAGACCGATCTCAAGGAGGTGTTCTCCGAGCATCTCTGTCTGTTCAAGGACGAGATGACCGAGGGCGCGGACCCCGAGGAATTCCGTTCGAAATTGTGGCGCATGGTTCATCCGCGTGTCGAAGAGCCGCTGTCCATGCCGCAATTCGACCGCCTGCGCGCGCTGCTGTTTCCGGAGGTTCGGATACGACAGATTGCCCTGCCTTTGGACGATGCGCCTCGCGCCGATTCTTCGGATCGGACGCTCGCGGTCATGGACCTTCATCAGGAGCAGTTCGCGCGCAGCCTGGGCGAGGGGCATCGCATCATTCGCGGCGTCGCCGGATCGGGCAAGACCCTGATCCTCGCTTTTCGCGCCGAGTATCTGGCACGTGCGGCGGCAAAGCCGGTGCTGATCCTGTGTTACGCCAACGGCATCGCCGGCCGGCTCGAAGATGCCATGCAGAGCAGAGGCGTCGAGGACCGCGTTCAGGTTCTCACCTTCCACTCGTGGTGCTACCGGATGCTGCGGACGTACGGGATTGTCGCCCCATCCGAGCGAGACTATCCGGACTACGCGGAGCGCCTGGCTGCGAGCGTTTCAGAGGTCGTGAAGGCGGTCGATCACGGCCATATCCCGGCGGAGCAGTACGACGCGGTCCTGATCGACGAGGCGCACGACTTCGAACCGCAATGGCTCGCGCTTGCGGCCAAGATGGTGAACCCGCGCACCAAGGCGCTGATGGTCGTCTACGACGATATCCAGGCTATCTATAAGGGGCGTGAACGGCCGGTCTGGAGCCAGCTCGGCATTGAAGCAAAGGGCAGAACGACCGTACTGAAGGTGAACTATCGCAACACCGCCCAAATCGTTGCCTTCGCGAGACGCTTCGCCGCGGACGTTATCGGCGCTCCCGGCATCACGGCCGACGACGAACACGCCATCCTGCTGCCCGAAGATGCGGGTCGGCAGGGACTGGAGCCGGATGTGCGGCGGTGCGTGAGCATCGACGCAGAAGCTCACTGCGTTGCCGAGTGGTTTCTCGACCGTAAGAAAGCCGGCTACGAGTGGTCGCAGATGGCGTGTCTCTACCCGGAGCACTGGATCGGCGGACGGGTCGCGCAGATTCTCTCTGGGCATGGTGCGCCGATCGACATCGCCAAGGACAATCGCAACCGCGTTTCGGTCAAGCGGGTCGCCGTGCGATTCCTGAGCATGCACAGCGCGAAAGGGCTGGAGTTTCCCTGCGTCGCCATCACCGGCTTGGGCCTGCTCGGCCGCCACGGCGAGACCGTCGAGGAATGTGTCCGGCTGACCTATGTCGGGGTGACCCGTGCAACTCACGAGGCGCTCCTGACGTATTCGAGCGAGTCGGCATTGGTGCAGCGCTTGATCGCGTAGCCCGACGCTGTGCAGGCGCTCTTTCACGCGGCAGTGCAGTCAATCGAGCGGCGGATCGCCCGCTGCAGGCCCGCATTTGAAAGAACACATCGTGGTAGGTTGCGCGTCGCAGCGTCATCGATGATGACGTGATCGAGTGAACGGGCCCTGCATCCATTCCGGCGCAACTTGCATTCACTCCGGCGCAAAATGAGCCGCATCGCGTCGTCGCTTCTGCGCCGCGCGACGGTTGCACCACGAGCGCATGCCTCGGGCTCCCCCCCCAACCCTATTCGGGGGGATCGCGAGAGGAGCCGTGGCCATACGTTTTGGCGGTAACTTCAGTGATGCGCCGAAACGCTTCTGACGGTCTCGGTGAGCATGTCACCCGATGAGGAATGGCTGATGTCACCCAGGCTGATGATGCCAACCATCCGCTTGCTCTTGTTGATCACCGGCAGCCTGCGGACCTGCAGCTTCTCCATATGATGCATCGCCTTGGCGAGGTCATCGTCCTCGCGGCAGCAATGGATGCCCTCGGTCATCACGTCACGTGCCGTCGCGCGGCCGGCATCGAAGCTGTGGCTCGCGAGTCCTTTGCAGACGATGTCGCGGTCGGTCACCATTCCGACCAGCTTGTCATCCTCGCCAATCGGAATGCAGCCGATGTCATGCGCCCGCATCAGTTTGGCAATCTCGGTGATTGGCGTGTCGGGGCTGACCCAGTCGACACCCTTGTGCATCACGTCTTTGACTTTCATGGTGAGCCTCCGTTCGTGGGTTTCAAGTGCGTTGATGCAATGCAGCGGCACCCCCATCCTCCGAACTCCGACCAGAAGACAAAGCGCAGACACTCTCGCCGCCACCCTGCGGAACGGTATGACGGCGATCTTGCGGCTAGAGTTCCCGCCCAGGGCCGCAAGGACAATGGGCGGCGCACAGGATCCTCAGTCATGCGCGCTGAAGCGGCCGTGCGGTGCGTTGGCCGTCAGGCGCGCAAACTGCGCGTGACCCATGTGAAGCAGCGTCTCATGATCGCCGGCTTCCATATAGATGTCCGGCTGTGCCTCGAGGCTGTCGTCGACGATGATATCCAATCCGTAGCATTTGCCGACGGCAGGAACTGCACCGTGAGCACAGTCGCTGAACAGCCGATTGATCTCGGTTTCATTGGCCATGTGGACATTGTCGCCGAGGCTTGTCCTCAGGTCCGACAGGCGGAGGTGATGCGATGCAGGCAAGACGGCCAGCATGTATCCGCCGTCGCGCCGCAACACGATACCCTTGGCGAGGCGGTCGCCGGAGATATGGCATGCCTGCGCCGTTCGGGCGGACGTCATGCTGAGTTCGTGCGGGATCACCTCGTACTGGATGTTCTCGGCGGCGAGGTATTTCTGGAGGGTGGGAGCAATGGCCATGGCATCACCTCCGATGCTGAATGGAAACCATCCACCGTGAGGCCGATCCTGCAGTCTCTCGCCATACGATGGGCGGCTGCCTGACTAGAAACTCAGCATAGGTCTTCCATCCGCAAGCTGCAATGCAATTCCCCTGGGAGCCGCAACGGATGTGGGCAGGAGCAGGCTTTTCGCGTGGCCGGCGCAGGCGCTCTCCTACGCGGCCGTGCCGTCGATCGAGCGACGGATCACCCGCTGCACTTCCGTATTCGACAGGAACAGATCGTGGTTGATGATGCCCCAGCCTTCCGCCGACGCATCGACCACGCGCACGCCGAGCCCAGCGATGGCGGCCTTCTCGGCCGCGCCGACCCGGGTCATGCCGCCGGCGAGCTGTCCCGACAGCGCCAGTGCACGATCGTTGGTCGAGGCGATCACCGTGATCTTGCCGGCGAGTGGGCCGATGCGCTGGATCGTCGACGAGAACACGTCCATGTCGATGTCGGGGGCGGCAAACACCACCGCGCCGATCTTGCTCGTCACCGTGTCGCCGTATCGCCCATGGAGCTGGCGCAGGCTTTCGAGTGTCAGCATGGTTCCCATGCTGTGAGCGACGATGTGCACGCGCCCCGCCCCCGGTGCCGACACCAGCGCCGAGAGCACGCGCTCGAAATTATCGCGCGACCACATCGCGCTGTCGCGGTCATAGGCGTAGTCGAACAGTCCTGCCTTGGAAGGCCAGGAGAACGCCATGGTCCGGCCGCGGAACTTGATCCCATTGGAGAGGTGGGCTGCATCCAGCACCGCCGTCTCGAATGTCTGCTTGAAGCCGTGCACATAGATCAGCACGTCCCCGCCGCCGGCCTGCGCAGCGAGATCGCCCGCCTCGGCGGGCACCGGCTCGATCCGGTCGAGACGCCAATCCTCGAGGCCAACCGAGGCGAGGGAAAGTCGGCTCTCATCCGGCGCTGTCAGCTTCGCCCGTGCGATTGTCATGCTCGCGGCGCGCTCCGGCCCGAACCAGGGTTTCGCGCGGGCGCCGTTGACGGGCTTGCGCGTGGTGACGACAAGCAACGTGGGGTCAACGGAGAGCGACGAGGCGTCGTAGCGCGCGCCGGTCGCACCGAGGCCCGCGCATCCGCCGAGCGCGAGCGCGCTGCCTGCCGACAGGAGTCCGCCAAGGACGGCGCGGCGCGAAACGGAAGGACGGCAGTCGCGTTGCAGAAGACGTCGGACGATCACACGGAACCTCAGGGAACTTTGCCCACCGTAACGCCGCCCCGCTAGCTCCCTGAAGGAGAATGGGGGCGAGAAGACGGCAGAGTCGCATCCCGGCGGGTTGTCTTTGCGTCCGAACGAAGGCCAATCGGCTCGCAGAATGGGTGGAGCTCTGCGAGTTACCGCAATCAATCTCAGAGAGCGTCATTTCCGGCTCACAGCAACTCAAGCGCCGTGCGCGACGGCGCGACCGGCAGCCATTGCGGGATGCGCCGCTTGGCAAGCCAGTACGGCCGCCAAAGCAATGTCCAACTTTCGCGGTCGATCGGTGCCGTACCCCAGTCAAATTGCCTCATGTCGATCTGCGATAGATCGTGTTTGTGCAGCCATTGGCGAGCGACCCACCACAATTCGCGCGATACTTCAGCATTGCCGGGGCCTTGGAGCTCGACGAGGTTCGGCAGCGGATCACGGTAGCGGCGGGAGATCCGTAACGTCGCGATCCGCTCGCCGTCTTTCCGGATGCTCCAGAGTCGCGAATGATTGTGTGCGAGGCTGCTGCCAAGGGTTCTGAGGCAATTCCGCATCGCCTTTGCCTCTTCGGTGATGGCGGCAATGCAATCCAGCGGCACGAATTCGTAGCCTGCCATCCGGCCGGGCCGCAGCCACATGTCGGCGATCGGCAGGCGGCCGAGGTTGGTGTGCAAGGCAACGACCGTTCGCCAATCCTCTGCGGCCGAACGTGCGGCATCGATCCCCAGGTCCGGTGTCCACGGCCTCTCGATCAGATCGTGCCCCAATGTCGTCGGTTGAGACGAAAACCACGCCCAGAGACAGATGAACCGCAACCGCGCAGTCCTCACACGCTGCGGCTCGCGGACGAACTCGCGCGCGATCCACACAGTCATCGGCGCATGCGCGAGCTCGGCGGCCTCGGCGATGAGCTGAAGCCAGCACGGCGCGAGCTTGAGTGAGCGCGGAAGGTGGTTCGCGATCTGCCGGCGGAACAGCTCACCGTCAGGCAGGCGCGGGACCGGGCGCGCGAATGCCTCCGGCGGCAGCTTGCGCAGCCACAGGGGCAGATCGGCAGCTGCGGCGGCTTGCGCGAGGGGAGCGCCCTCGACCACGCGTGCGATCGCACGCGCGGGATCGAGCCGTGTCCGCGGAACAGCCAGCGCGAAGAGCAGCGCGGGAAAGCTCGCGGCAAGGTCGGCCAAGCGCGGGTGCTGCAGGGCCAGAGTGCGTACGGCACCCTGGAAATGCGGATGATACCGCCGAAGCCTGCGTTCGAGCAGGTCGGAGCGAGCGGTCACCCGACAAGGGGCCGGCAGGAGATTGGATGTCATGACAACAGGTTCGCGATCGCGGCCCAAGAGGCACCGCGGCACATTCGATTTGATACGGAGC
Organism: Bradyrhizobium sp. USDA 223; assembly: GCF_044909005.1. Taxonomy (NCBI): domain Bacteria; kingdom Pseudomonadati; phylum Pseudomonadota; class Alphaproteobacteria; order Hyphomicrobiales; family Nitrobacteraceae; genus Bradyrhizobium; species Bradyrhizobium sp. USDA 223. The sequence continues at coordinate 5,533,120 of NZ_JBIYDR010000001.1, read as the reverse complement.
GTTGTGATCTCATCCGGGACTCAATCCCGGGAGGGGCGCGTCAAATATCGCGCGTCGAACCCGGGAAGCGTGCAGTCGTAGACATGGTCGCCTCCAAGAAAGAAAGATTGCGTGCATCCAATAGCGTGGCCTTTGCCGGGATGCAACCCGAGACTGCATCCGCCAGCGCGATCCGGGCATTGGCTGAGCGGCGATATGCATGCTGCGTCGGCTTCAGTGGAGGTGGTCGTCGATCTCAAAATCTGCACTATGCGCGCCGATGCGCCTCCGAAGCTGCTGCCGGGCCTTCGGAGATTTTGGCAATTTGCTTTTCGGAGTGACGAGATGAGCGGTTTGGTGATCTCTGGCGGCCGGGTGGTGGATCCCGCGAGCGGGATGGACGCCGTTGGCGACGTGGCGGTGGTGGACGGCAAGGTTGCCGCCGTCGGCACCGGTCTCGGCGACGCCGAGCGGGTGATCGACGCCACCGGCCTCGTGGTGGCGCCCGGCTTCATCGATCTGCACGCCCATGGCCAGTCGATCCCGGCCGACCGCATGCAGGCGTTCGACGGCGTCACGACGACGCTCGATCTCGAGGCCGGCGTGCTGCCGGTCGCGTCCTGGTATGAGCGCCAGGCACGGAAGGGACGTGTGCTGAACTATGGTGCCGCCACCAACTGGGCCTTCGCCCGCATCGGCGCGATGACGGGCTCCAACGCGGAGAGCTCGCTGGAGGCGTTCGGCAACGCCATGCGCGATCGCCGCTGGATGGACAACGTCGCAACCGATGCGGAGGTCTCGGGCATCCTCGAGCGTCTCGGGCGCGGTCTCAACGAGGGCGGCATCGGCATCGGCATCCTCAACGCCTATGCGCCCGGCGCCGGCGTGCAGGAGCTGACCGCAGTGTGCCAGCTCGCCGCGAAGCAGGACGTGCCCACCTTCACCCATGTCGCCTTCATGTCGCGCATCGACCCAGAGAGCGCGGTGGAAGCCTATATCCGCCTGATCGGCTATGCCGGCGCTACCGGCGCGCATATGCACATCTGCCATTTCAACTCGTCGAGCAAGACCGATGTCGAGCGTTGCCGCGTGCTGATCGAGAAGGCGCAAGGACAGGGCCTGCCGATCACGGTCGAGGCTTATCCTTACGGCACCGGCTCGACCGTGCTGGCCGCCGCCTTCTTCAGTGATCCGGAGTTCGTCGAGCGCAACGGCACCGGTTACGATTCCGTGCAGCGCGTGACCGACGGCTACCGCTTCCACGACCGCGAGGAGCTCTTGAAGGCGCAGGCCGAGGAGCCGTCCTCGCTGGTGCTCTGGCACATCCTCGACACCGACAACAACGCGCATCACCGCGACCTGCTCGACATGTCGGTGCTGTATCCCGGCGGCGCGATCGCCTCCGACGCGATGCCGTGGACGCTGTCGGACGGCTCAACCTACACCGGCGATGCCTGGCCGCTGCCGGATGACGCGACCTCGCATCCGCGCTCGGCCGGCTGCTTCACGAAGTTCATCCGCGAATGGGTCCGCGAGCGCAAGGCCGTGTCGCTGCTGGAAGGCGTGCGCAAATGCGCGCTGATCCCGGCGGAGATCCTCTCGCAGAGCACGCCGGCGATGCGCGCCAAGGGCCGGCTGGCGAAGGACGCGGATGCCGATATCGTCGTGTTCGACTACGAGAAGCTTTCGGACCGAGCGACTTTCACGGCGATGAACCGGCCCTCTGAGGGCGTGCGGCATCTGGTCGTCAGCGGCCAGGTGCTGATCAGCGACGGTATTCTCGATGTGGCTGCGCGGCCGGGCCGGCCGGTGCGGCGCCCAATCGTCGAGAGCTGAGCCATGCCGGTCCCCATTCTCCTGGTGACCGGCTTTCTGGGGGCCGGCAAGACCACGGTCGTCAATCATCTGTTGGCGCATGCGGAGGGGCGGCGGATCGCCGCCGTCGTCAACGATTTCGGTGCGATCAACATCGATGCGGAGCTGATCGCGGGTGCGAGCGACGGCGTGGTCAGCCTTGCCAATGGCTGCATCTGCTGCTCGCTCGAGGGCGATCTGCTCCGCACGCTTTCGACGCTGCTGCGGCGTGATCCCAAGCCCGATTGTATCGTCATCGAGACCAGCGGCGTCGCCGATCCCGCCGATATCGTGCGCAACCTGATGGACCCGGTGATTCTGCGCGAGGCGCAGCTGGAGACGGTGCTTTGCGTGTTGGACGCAGGGACACCGCCTTCGGCTCTGGACGACGCGCTGATGCGGTCGCAGCTGCGCGTCGCCGATATCGTGGCATTGAGCAAGCTGGATCTGGCGGGCGCGGGCGCGGGGGTGCGGATGCGTGACGCCATCCGCGCCCAGCGCGTGCCCGCGGTGGTGGTCGATGCACACCACGGCGAGATTCCGCCCGCGCTGCTGTTTCCCGCCGACGCCGACCGCTCTCCGGCGTCGCGCGAGGTGGGACCGAAACGGCCGGCGGAGGAGCGCTTCGAGGCACTGAGCTGGACCTCGGATAAGCCGGTCTCGCTGCCGCGCCTGCAGCAGGCCATCAACCGCCTTGCGCCGAAGCTGGCGCGCGCCAAGGGCCTGTTCGAAACCATCGAGCAGCCCGGCCGCACGATGGTGTTTCAGTTCGCCGCCGGCCGCGCGACGCTCGCGCCAGGCGATGCGCCGGCACCGGGCGCGGCGCGGTCGCGGATCGTCTTCATTGCCGAGCTTGGCGTTCTCTCGAAGGCGGAGCTCGATGAAGTCATGGAGGCGTGCGTTGCCGGCGGCTGAGCTGAGGGGGTAGGGTCAACCGCTTCCGCCATTAGCCACCACCTCTCCTCTTGCCGAGTCGATCCGAGGCCGAACTATGCCGCCAAATATCCCACTCGCCCCCGCTGATGCTGCCTCGCGCCGCGCTGCCAAGCCGGCCATCGTCTATCCGGTCGGGACGATGCCCGGGCCGGACATGGCCGCGCTCGAAATAGTCCGCCGTGCTGCGGTCAAGACGCACGAGCTTATCGTGCCCCCACGCGATGCCCGTGCCTTTCGCGTGGCGCGCGGCCAGTTCTTCCGCATCGTCAGCATCGAAGGCCCGCAGGTCGGCGACCTCAATCTCTGGAATGCAGACGATCTCTCCGAGCGCTTCTTCAGCGGCAAGACGCGGGCGCTCCATGGCACGCATGTCGGCATCGGTGACCGGCTCTGGAGCAATATGCCCTATCTTCGGCCGATGGCGACCATCAGCCACGATACGCTTGGCTGGTACGGCTTCGACGCGGACGGTGCCGGCATTCACGATGTGATCGGCACGCGCTGCGATCCCTACACAAATCTCCTGCTGAACGGCACGGCTTACGATTTTTGCTGCCACTCCAACCTGTCCCGCGCCCTCGCCACCGAATTGAAGGCGGATCCGGCCGCAGTGGAGCATGATGTCCACGACGTGCTCAACGTCTTCATGTGCACCGGCTTCACTGGGGACACGCACCAATATTTCATGAAGGCAAGTCCAGTCCGCCCCGGCGACTTCATCGAGTTCTTCGCGGAGATCGACCTGCTCGGCGCGCTGTCGGCCTGTCCGGGTGGAGACTGCAGCGCAACCCATTCCAGCGATGCCGCGGCATGCCATCCGCTCAAGATCGAAATCTTCGAGCCGGATCGAACGGCCCTGAAGGGCTGGACCTGGCCCTCGCCGAGCGCTTATCACCGTCACCACGGTGCGCATGCAGGACGCTGAATCTCAGTCCTCGACTGGCCATCCGTCGCCGTGCACCTCACGCGAACTGCGCGATGCCGTGACCGACGGACCAGTTCTCCTTGGGCGCGTCGAGCACGTTGACGAACACGTCCTCGGGCCTGATCCCCGGGTTCTCGCCGAGCAGGTCGGCGATCCGGCGATACAGCGCTTTCTTCTGCTCGGCCGTGCGCGAGGCGAACACGGTGATCTGGATCAGCAGGGCGTCTTCGCTGCGCTCGACGCCGTAAGCATTGCCGCAGCGGAAGTTGGCCGGCTCATGCTCGGTGATGGCCATGAACGCATCGCCTTCGGGCACGTTCAGGGCCTCGCGCATCGCGCGGTAAAGTCCGTCCAGAATCGCCTGCCGGTAGCTTTGCGGCTTACCAGCGCGCATCGAAATGTGGAGGAGAGGCATCACGCGGCCCTTTGCATGCGGCTCCGGCCGACACGGCGATGTGAACGCCGCCGGCTCGGCCAATTGAGAAAAAACGGACTATCAATCTCGATCGGTTTTTGACACGATGTCGAGAAAGCATGTTCTTGACGGCATGTCAAATATTTTGCGGAGCCAAGCTTGAGACCGCGCGAGTTCGATCATGACGAGGTTCTGCGCATCGCGTTCGACCAGTTCTGGCGCAAGGGCGTGCGCGGCACCTCGCTGTCCGACATTGCGCGCGATGCGGCGGTCCAGCGCGGGAGTCTCTACAATGCCTTCGGCAGCAAGGAGGCGCTATTCCTGCAGGCCTATGAACGCTACGCGGGGGATTATCTCGCCAAGGTGCAAAAGGCGCTCGGGGCAGGTTCCTTGCGCAAGCGCCTCACCGCGTTCTTCGATCTGACCATCACCAATTTCCGCTCGGGCACGCCGCCGCGCGGCTGTCCGACGACGCGCGGGCTGATGGAACTCGGCGGCGCCGAAGGCGAGGGGCTCGACGACAACGCGCGCCAGGCTTTTGCGAACCTGATCTCGCGCATCACCGCACTGCTTCAGGACACGTTGGCCGCTGGCGCGGCGCGGGGCGAGTTCGACGGCAATCCCGCGGCTGCGGCGCTGCACATCGTCACCGTGACGCGCGGCCTCGCCGTGCTCGAGCGTGCCTTCGGGGACGAGCCCCAATTGCGCAAGATCGCCGCGCACACGATCGATCTCGTGCTCGGCAGGAATGGCGGATAGGTGTCAGCACAGCGCGAGCGCGTTGACCGCGCGTGTCGCAGCATCCTCGCCGAAGTCAACGACCTGGCCAACGGTGGATTCGAGCTCGCCCGGCTGCTTGCGGCGCGCGACCGCCAGCAGTCGCATCAATTCCGCCTCGTCCTTGGAAAGGCGCCTGCAGGACGGCGGCATGAAGCACAGCTCGCAGGGCCGCTCCTTGCGCAGGATCCTGACGAGCGCGGCCGCGCGCGCGACCAGCAGCGGACTGTCGGCAATGCCGGGCGCTTCCTCGGCAAAGCGATAGGCCGCTTCCCAGCAATCCGATGCGCCGGTCGCATAGGCCGCTCCGATGAAGCGGAGCAGCGCCAGCGCGAGGCGGGAAAAATCATCGTAGCTGTCGATGTCCGGACGGGTCGCAAGCGCGGCTTGGAGTGGACAGAGCAGCCGCTCACCCGCGTCCGACGTCGCCGCAGAATCGCAACTGGCCCGCATCTTGAACGATCGCGTCAATGCAACGTGGCGCTGCCGACGAACCAGCTCTTCATCGCCGAAATTCCGTCATGCGCGACAGGCGGCTCGTGCCGGTCGGGCAGGACGAGGCCGGCCATGCGGAAGATCGTCGCAAGCCCCAGGACCGGCGCGAGCGCCCAATCGGCGCCGATCGGCGGCAGCCAGCGCTCGAACTGCTCGCGCGCGACATCGACGCGGTCCTGCTGGGCCGCGGCAATCGCGCGCAAGATTCCGCGCTCGCTGTCGGACATGCGCGGACAGGTGGGGCAGTGCACTTCGATCGCGGTATGCGCGGTGCAGGCAAAGATCTCGATGATGGAATCCAGCGACAGCACGGCATCGCCGACGCGAAAATGGTCGTACACCTGCTGGATATCGGCCGCCGTCGGGACGGCGCTTCCGCTACGCGCCTTCGCCCGAAATCCCCAGATGAAGAGCCGCTCCGCCGCACTCAGCGCAGGAAGGTCGACGGGCCTCGTGTATGTCGATCGATGCATTGTGCCTCTGGCCTCCGGCTGCGCTCACGCCAGCGCTGGCGCGGATGATCTGCGCCGATCGTTCTGCCAGAGAGCTCTCCAAGTCAACGCGCGGAGAGACGATGTCGAGGTGTTCTAGATTGGAAGAATTCGTATCTCGGGTGAGGTCGGTCTCGCTTTGTCTCGTGGCCATACGAGCGTGCCGGTCACGTTCCCCGCAAAATTTCGGAGTGTCGGAACCCGAATGCTTAAAGCTTTGCTAAGAGACGCGGGATAATCTGGCATATCAGCCCTTCCAATTCCTGTGAGCACCGATGATTTTCTCCCGCATCAGTTTCAAGCTGGTCCTGATTGTCGGCATCAGCCTCCTCGGCATGATCGCGTTGGCGCCGGTCGCCCTCTCGACCCTGCGCACGCAGATGGTCGCCGACCGTCAGGCCAAGACGCAGCAGATGGTCGATGTTGGCTACGGCATCCTGGCGCACTACCAGAAACTCGAGAGCGAAGGAAAGCTCTCGCGCGAGCAGGCGCAGGCCGGCGCGATGGCCGAGATCAAGAGTCTGCGCTACGACAAGGTCGAGTATTTCTGGATCAACGACATGACCCCCAAGATGGTCATGCATCCGATCAGGCCCGAGCTCGACGGCAAGGATCTCTCCGGGATGAAGGATCCCGCCGGCAATGCGCTCTTCATGGGCTTCGTTGACGTCGTCACCAAGCAGGGTGCGGGCTTCTACGGCTACCTCTGGCCGAAGCCCGGCTTCGACCAGCCGGTCGGGAAAATCTCCTATGTGAAGGGCTTTGCGCCCTGGGGCTGGATCATCGGCACTGGCATCTATCTGGACGACGTCGATGCCGCCTTCCGCCAGAACGCGATGACCTTCGCCTATATTTGTCTCGCTGTGCTGGTCGTGGTGCTCGGCGCCTCCTTCCTGATCGGCCGCAGCGTCACCCGGCCGCTGGCCCGGATCACCGCGCTGACCGAGCGCCTTGCCGCCGGCGACAGCGCCTTCGACGTGCCCTACACCGACCGCCGCGACGAGGTCGGCGGCCTCGCCAAGGCGCTCGCCGTGTTCAAGGACAATGCATCGGCGGTGAGCCGGATGCATGCCGAGCAGCAGGAGTTGAAGCAGAAGGCCGACGAGGAGAAGCGCAAGACCATGACCGATCTCGCCGGCAAGTTCGAGGCGAGCGTGCAGGCCGTCGTCCGCGACGTCTTCGACGAGGCCCGCGCGATGCAGCAGGCCGCGCAGGGCATGTCGGAAACCGCCAACAAGGCGAGCGACCGTGCGAGCTTCGTCGCCACCGCGTGCCAGCAGGCCTCGAGCAACGTGCAGACGGTGGCCTCCGCCGCGGGCGAATTGTCGGCCTCGATCGCCGAGATCAGCCAGCGCGTCGCGCAGGCCGCGACAGTGGCCGACAAGGCCGCCGCCGACGGCCAGCGCACCAACGACACCGTGCAGGGCCTTGCCGCCGCCGCGCACAAGATCGGCGAGGTCATCGACCTCATCAACCAGATCGCCTCGCAGACCAATCTGCTCGCGCTCAACGCCACCATCGAGGCGGCGCGCGCGGGCGAGGCCGGCAAGGGCTTTGCGGTGGTCGCGAGCGAAGTGAAGTCGCTGGCGAGCCAGACCGCGAAGGCGACCGACGAGATCGGCGCGCAGATCACCGCGATCCAGGCCGAGACCAATCAGGTCGTCGGCAACATCGAGAGCATCCGCGCCACCATCATGGAGGTCAACGAGATCTCCTCGTCGATCGCCGCGGCGGTCGAGGAGCAGGGCGCCGCGACGAAGGCGATCGCGCACAGCGTGCAGGAGGCGGCCTCCGGCACCGACCAGGTCTCGCACAACATCTCCGGCGTCACCGATGCGACGGCCGAGACCGGACAGGCCGCCGGCCTTGTACTGCAATCGAGCGGCCGGCTGACGCACAAGCTGCAATCGCTGCAGGACGAGGTCAGCGCCTTCGTTGCGGGCGTGCGGGCGGCTTAGTATAGCGGGAGGATGGGCCAAAACTCCGATCGACGCGCGCGCATCCTCCTGATCAATCCGAACAGCAACGAGGCGACCACCACGATGATGGTGGCGATCGCAAGGTCCGCTGCCGCCGATGGTTTCGATATCGTCGGCGCCACGGCAACGCGTGCGCCCACGATGATCGTCTCGGCGGACGCGCTGGAAGTGGCTGCGCTGGAGGTCGAGGAGATCGCGCGTCTCCGTGGCGGCGAGTGCGACGGCGTCATCGTGTCGGCATTCGGTGATCCCGGTCTCACCGGGATCAAGGCGGCGATGAAGCTGCCCGCCGTCGGCATCGGCGAATCCGCGATGCTGGAAGCCGCCGGGAACGGTCGCCGGTTCGGCGTGGCGACCACGACGCCGTTGCTGAAAGCGAAGATCGATGCATTGCCTGATACGCTGGGCTTGCGCGCAAGCTACACCGGCACGCGCTTCGCCGACGGTGATCCGCAAGAGCTGATGCGCGATCCGGCGCAGCTGCGCGCAGCGCTCGCCGGCGCGGTTGAGGCCTGCATTGTGCGAGACAGAGCGGAAGCGGTCATCATCGGCGGCGGGCCGCTGGGTGAAGCGGCCCACGAGCTTCAGCCGATGTTCGCGGCGCCAATCATCGCCCCGATCCCATCTGCCGTGCGACGGATCACTCGTCTCGTCGCGGCGTAACCTCTGGTTTTTCCGCGCCGCGGCATCGGCCGTGCTGCGGAAAACTGTTTTCCTTGACATCAACTCTGCGGTGCTCGACGTGTAACGAGGTCGAGCGATGCTGCCTTGCGTCCCTCGCGAAAAGAAAAGCAACACGGGAAGGACGTCATGAACACGGGCCTGGACGAGAATGACTACCTCGCCACCTTGCGCGGCCTGTGGGACAAGGCCTGGCCGAAGGGCCTGCCGCGCTCGCCGAACTATCTGCACGGCGAAGTTCCCTTGACGGAATATCTGCGCACCTGGGCGAAGCGGAGTCCGGAGCGGCCCGCGGTGATCTTCTACGGGCATGTGACCACTTATGCCGATCTCGATCGGCAGAGCGATCGCTTTGCGGCGCTGTTGCAGGCAAAGGGCGTGCGCAAGGGCGATCGCGTCGCCGTCTTCCTGCCGAACTGTCCGCAATTCCACGTCGTGTTCTTCGGTATCCTGAAGCTCGGCGCGGTCCATGCCCCCGTCAGCCCGCTGTCGCGCGCGTTCGAATTGTCCTACCAGCTCAATGACACCCAGGCCGAGGTGATCGTCGCGCTCGACCAGCTCATGCCTATCGTTGATCAGGTCCGCGGCGACGTGCGCCTGCGCGAGATCATCGTCACCAGCTTCGCCGATGTCGTGCCGGCGGCGCCTGCCTTTCCGGCACCGGACTCGATCCGCACGCCGCGCGTTGCGGTCTCCGGCGCAACTGATCTCCTGCCGGCGCTCGCGGCACTGCCCGCACCGACCCCGCTGCCGCCGCCTCACCTCGATGATGTCGCTGCGCTCAACTACACCGGCGGCACCACCGGCATGCCCAAAGGGTGCGTGCATACCCATCGCGACATGGTCTACACGGCTGCCGCCAATTACGGCATCTCGATTCCTTCGGACGAGAGCAGCGTGTTCCTGTCGTTCTTTCCGGAGTTCTGGATTGCGGGCGAGAATTCCGGTCTGATCTTCCCGCTGTTCTCGGGCGGCACGCTGGTTCTGCTCGCGCGCTGGGACGCTGTCGGCGCGATGGCGGCGATCGACAAGTACAAGGTCACGATGACGGCGATGCCGGTCGACAGCGCGGTCGAGATGATGGACCATCCGCGCTGGAGCGAGTTCGACCTGTCGTCGCTGCAACAAGTGCGCGTGGTCTCCTTCGTCAAGAAGCTCAACGCCGGCTATCGCAGGCGCTGGAAGGACCTCACCGGCACGATCCTGATGGAGGCGGCCTGGGGCATGACCGAAACCCACACTTCCAATACTTTCACCGCTGGCTTTCAGGACGGGGATTTCGACCTCAACAGCCAGCCGATCTTCGTCGGCCTGCCGGTCCCCGGCGCCGAGTTCAAGATCACCGATTTCGAGACCGGTGCGCTGCTGCCGCTGGGAGCCGAAGGCGAGATCCGCGTGCGTACGCCGTCGCTGCTCAAGAGTTACTGGAACAAGCCCGAGGCGACGGCGGAATCGCTCGTCGACGGCTGGTTGCGCACCGGGGATATCGGCACCATCGACGAGGACGGTTTTCTGCACTTCCTCGGCCGGCGCAAGGAGATGCTGAAGGTCAAGGGCATGAGCGTGTTTCCGCCGGAGATCGAGGCGTTGCTGGGGCAGCATCCGAAGGTGCTGGGCTCGGGCGTGGTCGGCCGTGATGATCCGGACAAGGGCCAGGTGCCGGTCGCTTACATCCAGCTCAAGCCGGAAGCGATCGGCACGGTCTCAGAACAAGAACTGCGCGCCTGGTGCGCCGAGCGCATGGCCGTCTACAAGGTTCCGGAAGTCTGCATTATCGATGGGCTGCCGTTGACGGCAACGGGCAAGGTCAGGAAGCAGGACCTCAATCCAAATCCTCCTGCCGTCCAGTGAGAGAGACGATGTCGTTCAAGAAGCTCCTGATCGCCAATCGCGGCGAGATCGCCATCCGCATCGCACGCGCGGCGGCCGATGCCGGCATTGCGACGGTCGCGATCCATCCTGCCGACGATGCGTTGTCGCTGCACGTGCGCGTTGCGGACGAGGCGATCGAGATCCCCGGCCGCGGCGCACGGGCCTATCTCGACGTCGACGCCGTGGTGATGGCGGCGAAGAGCGCGGCGTGCGATGCCGTGCATCCCGGCTACGGTTTCCTCAGCGAGAACGCGGCCTTCGCGAAAGCCTGCGCCGACGCCGGAATCACCTTCGTCGGGCCGAAACCCGCTGCGCTCGAGCTGTTCGGCGACAAGGTTGCGGCACGTCAGCTGGCGAAACGCTGCGGCGTGCCGATCATTGCCGGCACCAGCGGGCCGTCGAGCCTCGAGGAGATCACGGCATTCTTTACCTCGCTCGGCAGCAGCGCTGCGATCGTGATCAAGGCGATGGCGGGCGGTGGCGGCCGTGGCATGCGCGTGGTGGAGAACGCGTCCGATCTTTCGGAAGCCTATGCGCGCTGCCAATCCGAGGCCAAGGCGGCGTTCGGCTTCGAGGGCGTCTATGCCGAGCGGCTGATCCGGCAGGCGCGCCACATCGAGGTCCAGATCATCGGCGACCGCCATGGTGCGATCTCCCATCTCTGGGAACGCGAATGCACCATCCAGCGCCGGCACCAGAAGCTGATCGAGGTGGCGCCGAGCCCGTCATTGAGCGATGCCCTGCGCGGCCGCATCATTGAGGCGGCAAAGCAGCTGGCGGGTGCTGCGTCTTACGACAATCTCGGCACGTTCGAGTTTCTGGTCGACGGAACCGCCGAGGACAGCTTCGCCTTCATCGAGGCCAACCCGCGGCTCCAGGTCGAGCACACCGTCACGGAAGAGGTGCTCGGCGTCGATCTCGTCCGCGCCCAGCTCGTGGTCGCCGCAGGCAGCACATTAAGCTCGCTCGGTCTTGCGCAGGCATCGATCCCGAAGCCGCGCGGCCATGCCATGCAGCTTCGCGTCAACATGGAGACGCTGGACGTGTCAGGCGCCACGCATCCGACCGGTGGCGTCCTAGCCGTGTTCGAGCCGCCGTCGGGGCCCGGCGTCCGCGTCGATAGCTTTGGCTATGCCGGCTACAAGACCAGCGCCTCCTTCGACTCACTGCTGGCGAAGGTGATCGTGCACACGCGGAGCGAGGCTTGGCATGATGTGGTCGCGAAAGCCTCGCGCAGCTTGCGCGAGTTCCGGATCGACGGTGTCGTCACCAACATTGCTTTCCTTCAGGCGGTGCTCGCGCATCCCGATTTCAGGACCAACCGTATCGCGACTGATTTCATCGACCGCAACATCGCCAGGCTCGTGGAAGCATCGGATGGCGCCGCCAAGCCGCTTTACTTCGCCGCGTCCGAGTGCGGCGCCGGTCACGGCGCGGAGGTGCACGTCGCGCCAGCCGTACCCGAAGGCACGGTGATGGTCGCGGCGCCGCTGCAAGGAACCATCGTCACCATCCAGGTGACGGAGGGCGAGATCGTCCGCCCGGGCCAGCAGCTCGCCGTGATCGAGTCCATGAAGATGGAGCACCTCGTCATGGCCGAGCAGGGCGGCCGGGTGATGAAGCTCATCGCCGGCGACGGCGTCACGCTGATGCATGGCGAGCCGATCCTCTATCTCGAGCCGCTCGACGTCGCCGCCGACAGCACGACGGCGGAAGCCGATGTCGATCTCGACCATATCCGCCCCGATCTCGCCGAGCTGATTGCGCGCCAGGCGAACACGCTCGACGAGAACCGCCCCGCTGCAGTCGAGCGGCGGCGCAACACCAACCAGCGCACCGCGCGCGAGAACGTCGCCCAGCTCGTCGACGACGGCTCGTTCATGGAGTACGGCAGTCTCGCGATCGCGGCGCAGCGCCGCCGTCGCAAGCTCGACGATCTCATCAAGAACACGCCGGCCGACGGCCTCGTCATGGGCGTCGCCACGGTCAATGCCGAGAAGTTCGGGCCTGAAGGCGCGCGTTGCATCGTCGTCGCCTATGACTACACCGTGCTCGCGGGCACGCAGGGCCACATGAACCACAAGAAGATAGACCGCATGCTGACGCTGGCGGAAGACTGGCGCGTGCCGCTGGTGTTCTACGCCGAAGGCGGTGGCGGCCGGCCCGGCGATACCGACCGGCTCGGCATGACCGGCCTCGACGGCCCGTCCTTCGTGCAGTTCGCGCGGCTCTCGGGCCTCGTGCCTGTCGTCGGCGTCGTTTCCGGCTATTGCTTCGCCGGCAACGCCGCGATGCTCGGCTGCTGCGACGTCATCATCGCCACCAAGAACGCTTCGATCGGCATGGGCGGTCCTGCCATGATCGAGGGCGGTGGCCTCGGTGTCTATCATCCGGCCGAGGTCGGCCCCGTATCATTCCAGTCGCCGAACGGCGTCATCGACATCCTGGTCGAGGACGAGGAGGAAGCGACCCGCGTCGCGCAAAAGTATCTGTCCTATTTCCAGGGCGCAGTGACGGCGTGGGAGGCCGCCGACCAGCGCCTGCTCCGCCGCGCCATCCCCGAGAACCGCCTGCGTGTCTACGACATCCGCAGCGTGATCGACCTCGTCGCCGACAGGGATTCCGTTCTGGAGCTGCGCCGCGACTACGGCGTCGGCATGATCACGGCGCTGGTCCGAATCGAAGGCAAGCCGTTCGGCCTGATTGCCAACAATCCGCGCCATCTCGGCGGCGCCATCGATGCCGACGCCGGCGACAAGGCCGCGCGTTTCCTCCAGCTCTGCGACGCCTTCGATCTGCCTGTTGTCTCGCTGTGCGACACACCTGGCTTCATGGTCGGCCCGGAGGCGGAGAAGACCGCGATCGTGCGCCACGTCTCGCGCATGTTCGTGACCGGCGCCAGCCTCACCGTGCCGCTGTTCGGCATCGTGCTGCGCAAGGGCTACGGTCTCGGCGCGCAATCGATGATCGGCGGCGGCTTCCATGCCTCCTTCTTCACCGCGGCCTGGCCGACCGGCGAGTTCGGCGGCATGGGCCTGGAAGGCTACGTCCGCCTCGGCTTCCGCAAGGAGATGGAGGCGATCGCCGACCCCGAGCAACGCGAGACCTATTACCGCAACAAGGTCGCCGAGCTCTATGCCAACGGCAAAGCGGTCTCGATCGCCTCCGTGTTCGAGATCGACAACGTCATCGACCCGGCCGAGACGCGGCGCTGGATCATGGCGGGCTTGCGCACGGTGCCGAAGCCCGAGCCGAGGACGAAGAAGAAGCGGCCGTGCATCGACACGTGGTGAGGGCGGTGCAGCAACCCGGTGCTTGAGGCAAATCCATATCAACGCCGTCATGCCCGGGCTCGTCCCGGGCATCCACGTTCTTTCGCGCGCGCTGCACTACGTGGATGGCCGGGACGAAGCCCGGCCATGACGGCGCCGAGATATCGCGACCTACAACTGCGTCCCGGTTCCCGATTGACATCCCCGCCTGTGGTGCCAGACTTTGCACAATAATACAGGGTGGAGACGTCCGCGATGGCCAGCCTCTCGGCCTCGAACCATGTCGCCCGTGTCTTGTCCGTCGCCAATCATGTGGCCGACGTCGATGCCTCTTCGCGGATTGCCGATTCCTGGCGGCGCTCCCTGATCAGCCACAAACTCGATCCGGCCCGTCGGGGCCCGCCGCAGACGCTGACCGCAGCCGAGATCCGCCGCGTCGCCCAGCCCATGGAGGCGACGATCCGGCTGGCCACGTCCGAGCTCGAGGATCTCGCCCGTGTGCTGCGCGAGGCCGGCTATTGCGTCAATCTTGCTGATGCCAACGCGACCATGCTGTTCAGCCGCTTGCCGGGCGAGGCCGACACGGAGATCTTCCTGCGCTGGAAAGTCTATACCGGCTCGAATTTTTCCGAGGCCCATGAAGGCACCAACGGGCTTGGCACCTGCCTTGCGGAGCAAAAGCCGATCTTGGTTCATCGCGACGAGCATTTTCGCGAGCAATGGGGCATCTTCTCCTGTGCGGTCGCGCCGCTATTCGATCCCGTCGGCCGCATCGCGGGCGCCGTCAACATCACGTCTTGCCGGGATGATCTCAGCCGCGCCGCGCATCAGCTCGCGCTCGCGGTCACGATGCAGGCGACGCGCCGCATCGAGGGCGCGATCTTCCGCGACCATTTCCGCAATGCCTGGATCGCGACCGTGCCAGGCGACGGCGGTAGCGGCCTGCTCGCCTATGACGACGATCGCCGCGTCGTCGGCGCATGCCGATCCGCGCGTGCATTGCTGGGCCTCACCGACGGCCTGATCGCGTCCGGCATCGACCTGTCGCGCTACATCAAGTTCGATCATCACGCCGCGCGCGACGCAGAAGACATAGTCCAGCTGCGCCGCGCCGATGGCAGCCCATTGGGGCAGGGGCAGATCGCGCCGCCGCAGCGCGCGCGGCCGCTCACCAAGCGTCGCGATCCGCCCGTCGATCGCTTCGACGCCTTGCACCGGCTCGCCGGCGGCGATCCCGGCCTGATCGGAAGCGTGAAACGGCTGATGCGCATCGGCGACCACAATCTGCCGGTGCTGCTGCATGGCGAGACCGGCGTCGGCAAGGACGTGTTCGCGCGGGCTATTCACGGTGCGAGCAACCGCGCGCGCAACAATTATGTCGCGCTCAATTGCGCGGCGATGCCCGAGAGCCTGATCGACGCCGAGCTGTTCGGCTACGAGGCCGGCGCCTTCACCGGCGCGCGGCGCGAGGGCTCGAAGGGCCTGATCGTGCAGGCCGACGGCGGCACGCTGTTCCTCGACGAGATCGGCGACATGCCGATCGGCTTGCAGACGCGCCTGTTGCGCGTTCTGGAAAACCGCGAGGTCTGGCCGCTCGGCGCGCTCAAGCCTGTCGCGGTCGACATCCGCCTGATCAGCGCCACGCATCGCGATCTCGGCCGCATGGCGGAAGCGGGAGCCTTCCGCGCCGACCTCTATTTTCGCCTGCGCGGCATCGAAGTGCGCCTGCCCGCCTTGCGCGAGCGTGCCGACCGCGGAGACATCATCCGCCAGATCGCGCACGAGGAGGCGCCGAACTGCCGGCTCTCGGAAGAAGCCTGGTCGCAGCTCGCGGCCTACCCGTTTCCCGGCAACATGCGCCAGCTCCGCCACGTGCTGCGGCTCGCCGGCTGCACGGCGGAAGATGGCGTCATCACCGATGCAGATCTCGATCTGCCGCCGTTTGCTGGACGGACGGAGCCTGATCTCGAAGCAGCCGAGCGTGCGACGATTGTCGCGGCGCTACGTGAGCATGGTGGACGCGTGACGGAAGCCGCACGCGCATTGAAGCTCAGCCGCGCCACGCTGTATCGCAAGATCAAGCAGCTGAAGATCGAAACGGCACAGTAGCGCTCGATCCGCGTGCGGCAAGAAAGTTGAGAGGTCTCTGCCGCGAACGCAGATGTCGTAGGGTGGGCAAAGCGAAGAGTGCCCACCGCTCTTGTCGTGATGTTTGATCGGAGGTGGGCACGGCGCAAGTGCGCCTTTGCCCACCCTACAATGTCGGCGCAAGGCCTACGAAAAATCCGTCCAGCTCAGATGGCGTGAATCGAGGTCGCCGACTGTCACGATCTCGCGCATCTCTTGTGGCGTGTGAAAACTGCTGCGCAGGTACACCAGCGGCCGCGCCGTATCCGCATGCGACACGCTGCGGACCTCGCCGACGAAGATCGAATGCGTCGTCGTCTCGAACTCCTGCGCCAGCACGCAGTCGAACGCGGCCACCGCATCCGTCAGCACCGGCGCGCCGGTCACGCCACGCGTCCATTGCCCGAAGGCGAAGCGATCGTCGCCGTTGACGCCCTTCTGGCCGCTGAAGGTGAGGGCGAGCATCGCGTGATCCTCGTGCAGGAAGTTGATGGCGAAAGCACCTTCCTCGCGGATGCGCGCATGTGCGCTGGCGTTGCGGTTGACGCAGACGATCAGCGAGGGCGGCTTGTCAGACAACGAGCAGGCCGAGGTCACTGTCAACCCGGTGCGCTTGCCGTGTTCGGCACCGACCGTTACCAGCGCCACGGCGCCGGCGCATTGACGCATCGCCTGCTTGAAGTCCTTCGCGTCCACCGTCACGCGGAAATCTCCCAGAATTGAAGCGGGTGCGACACGATCGCGCCGCACCCGCTGAGCGTCAAGCCGCCTTCTTCGCGGAGCCGAGATGCGCAAGGCGCGGCATCACCTCGTTCTTCAGCAGCGAGAGCGAGTGGTGCCAGGCCTCGGCCTTGTGCTTGTAGTCGAAGCCGAACACGAGCAGCACGCCGAAGCCGCCGACCTCGTCGTAGATCTTCTCGATCTTCTCGGCGACCGTCGCGGGCGAGCCGACGATCCAGTTCCGCTTGGCGCAATATTCGACCGTGACGTCGCTGTCTGGCACATCGGGCGCGTGCTTCAGATAATCCTTGAAGCCGAAATGCCCGAGCAGCGGCAGGAAGTACTCGCTCATCATCCGGCCCATCATGTCGCCGGTCGAGAGCTTCCAGGCCTCCTCGTCGGTGTCGGCGACGAATACCTCGCGCACCAGGCGCCAGTCCTGGCGGTTCGGCTTGCGACCGGTCTTGGCCGCCCCGATCTCGACCGAGTCCCAGTGGCTGGAAACATAGGCCGGGTTGAGGTTGAGGCTCATCGGGATGAAGCCGCGCTCGCCAGCGAGCTTGAGCGTGTCCGAGTTCTTGGAAAGGCCCGCAACGCCGATCGGCGGATGCGGCGCCTGCAGCGGCTTGATATGAGGCTTGAGGAAGTCGAACATCGTGTCCGGCTTGGTCACCGTCCAGTACTTCCCCTTGTGGGTGAAGGGCGCCGGCTCGGTCCACAGCTTCAGGATGATCTCCAGCGCCTCGCGCGTCATGTCGCGGTTCTGCCCGCTCATGCCGTCGACGTTGAACATCGCCCAGTCGCTCGGCAGCCCGCTCGCCGCCACGCCGAAATTGAGCCGGCCCTCGGAGAGATGATCGAGCATGGCGACGCGGTTGGCGAGCTCGGCCGGGTGATGATAGGGCAGCAGGAAGCCGCCCGGCCCGATGCGCAAGCGCTTGGTCTGCATCAAGGCCTGCGCGATCAGGAGGTCCGGCGTGGGATTGGGTTCCCAGGGCGCGGTGTGGTGCTCGCCGACCCAGGCCTCCTGATAGCCGAGCTCGTCGAGCCAGCGCATGACCTGCAGATCCCAGTCGTTCCCTTCCTTGAGGCCGCACTCCGGCGGATGCGAAGGCATCGTGAAATAGCCGATCTCCATGGATTTCCTCATCTGATGTTGACGCGTCTTGTCGCGCGTTGACGGAGTTGGGTGATGAACCTTGTCGAGTGATGAACCTTGAGCAAGCGGTGTGCCAGCGCGGCGGAGCCTCAAAATGAAGAGAAAGGGCTGGTTTGCCCGCGCAATAGCCGGTATCTCGACGGAAGCCTGCTGGACATCGTCTCATGTGTCGCGAGACGGCGTCTTGACCATGAGACGAGGACGAGACCTGAAAATGACCGAACCCGCCTATGTCGCGGTGGACTGGGGCACCAGCAGCTTCCGGCTCTGGCTGGTCGACCGCGCCGGTCAGGTGCTGGCCGAGCGCCGCAGCGGTGAGGGCATGCTGGCGGCGGCGAAGACCGGCTTTCCCGCCGTGCTGCAAGCGCATCTGGCCGCGGTCGAAGCGCCCGCGCATCTACCGGTTCTGGTCTGCGGCATGGCCGGCGCCAAGACCGGCTGGGTCGAGGCCGGCTACGTCGACACGCCGGCAAAGCTCTCAGCCGTCCTGAAACAGGCAGTGCGCGTGCCGGGCGAGGCGCGCGACATTCGCATCCTGCCGGGCATCGCCCAGCGCGATGCCAAGGTGCCGGACGTCATGCGCGGCGAGGAGACGCAATTGCTCGGCGCGCTCGGCCTCGATGCCGCGGGCGAGGCGCTGGTCTGCATGCCCGGCACGCATTCGAAATGGGTGCGGGTGAAAGACGGCACGGTCGAGCGCTTCTCCACCTTCATGACCGGCGAGCTGTTCAGCGCCGTCTCGCGCGAGACGATCCTGTCGCTCGCGGTCGCCGGCGCTGATGACGCCGAAGATATCGCGAGCTTCAAGGCAGCCGTGAAGGCCGCATTCGATGCTCCGGCCTTCGCCGCCAACTTGCTGTTCACTGCACGGTCGCGACAGCTTCTGTTCGGCGGCACGCCGGCCGCGGCGCGCGAGACGCTGTCGGGCACGTTGATCGGTGTGGAGCTCGCGGCAGGGCTCTCCGGCACGGTGCCGCAAGCGGGCGTCCAGCTGATTGCCGCAGGGCGGCTTGCGGTGCTGTATCGGCTGGCATTCGAGGCGCTCTCGGTAACCGCAAAGCCGGTCGATGCGGATGAAGCCGTCCGCCGCGGCCTGTCGATGGCGGCAGCCGCGATCTGGACGAAGTAGAAGGACTGCGAGAGATGAGCGTTCCCTTTCCGCCGATGCAGCGGCCGCTGGTCGCGATCCTGCGCGGCATCAAGCCTGAGGAGACCGAAGCGATCGTCGGCGTCTTGGTCGAGGCCGGCATGACCGCGATCGAGATCCCCCTGAATTCACCCGATCCGTTCCGCTCGATCGCGCTTGCCGTGAAGCTCGCGCCATCAGACGTGTTGATCGGCGCCGGCACGGTGCTGACGACGGCAGATGTCGATCGTCTCAACGATGTCGGCGGCAGGCTGATGGTCTCGCCCAATGTCGACACCGAAGTGCTGGCGCGCGCGCATCAGCATCGCATGGTGACCATGCCCGGCGTGTTCTCGCCGACCGAGGCGCTGCTGGCGGCGCGCTCGAGAGCCTCGAGCCTCAAATTCTTTCCGGCGAGCGTGCTCGGCGCTGCCGGTATCGCCGCGATCCGCGCCGTGTTGCCGGCAGGCGTGATGATCGCCGCCGTCGGCGGCGTCTCCGATCAGAATTTTGCCGAGTACATCAAGGGCGGGGTGACCGCATTCGGGCTCGGCTCCAGCCTCTACAAGCCAGGCATGACAGCAGCAGATGTCGCAGCCCGCGCAGAGGTGACAATTGCTGCATACGATCGGGCAATTGAGAAAGATTGAGCCGGCAATAAACTAGCCGTAATCCTGACATGGTCTATTCTGCCATATGGTGGCGCGATGCCGACATGCGCGCATCGTGGTACGCGATTGGCTGAATCAGGAGACCGACATGGCGATCAACAACGTGGCCGATCTGTTCGTGGCAACGCTCGAACAGGCCGGGGTCAAGCGCATCTACGGCATCGTCGGCGACAGCCTGAACGCGCTCACCGAGGCGCTGCGCCGCCGCGGCACGATCGAATGGATTCATGTCCGGCACGAGGAGGTCGCGGCCTTCGCGGCGGCCGGCGAAGCCGAGATGACCGGGAGCCTCGCGGTCTGCGCGGGCTCCTGCGGCCCCGGCAATCTGCATCTGATCAACGGCCTGTTCGACGCGCATCGAAGCCGCGTTCCCGTGCTGGCGATCGCGGCGCAGATCCCGACCGCCGAGATCGGCGGCGGCTATTTCCAGGAGACGCATCCGCAAAATCTGTTTCGCGAATGCAGCCATTATTGCGAGCTGGTGTCGGACCCGAGCCAGCTGCCTTACGTGCTGGAGAACGCGATTCGCGCGGCGGTGGGCTTGCGCGGCGTCGCCGTCGTCGCCATGCCCGGCGATGTTGCGTTCCGGAGTCCTCCGAAGCGCGCGTTGTCGACGACGCGCGGCCTTGCACTGGCTCCGCCGAAGGTCGTGCCGCAGCCGGACGAGCTGAAGGCGCTCGCCGATCTTCTCAACGGCGCCGAACGCATCACGCTGTTCTGCGGCCGCGGCTGCGCCGGCGCGCATGCGCCTTTGATGCAACTCGCTGAAGCGCTGAAGAGCCCGATGGTGCACGCGCTCGGCGGCAAGGAGCATGTCGAATACGACAACCCCTATGACGTCGGCATGACCGGCTTCATCGGCTTCTCCTCGGGCTACGCCGCGATGCACGGCTGCGACGCGCTGGTGATGCTCGGCACCGACTTCCCCTACAAGCAGTTCTTCCCTGATGATGCCAAGATCGCGCAGATCGACATCCGCCCGGAAAATCTGGGGCGGCGCTGCAGGATCGATCTCGGCCTCGTCGGCGACGTCAAGCTCACCATCGAGGCGCTGCTGCCGCTGCTCAAGACGAAGACGCAGCGCAAGCATCTCGACGACTCCGTCGCGCATTACAAGAGAGCCCGCGAAGGCCTCGATTCGCTAGCCAAGGGCACGCCCGGAGCCAAGCCGATCCATCCGCAATATCTCGCCAAGGTCATCAGCGACCACGCCTCCGACGATGCCGTCTTCACTGCCGATGTCGGCACCCCGACGGTGTGGGCGGCGCGCTATCTCGACATGAACGGCCGCCGCCGGCTGATCGGCTCCTTCGTGCACGGCTCGATGGCCAATGCCATGCCGCAGGCGATCGGGGCGCAGGCTGCGCAGCCCGGGCGCCAGGTGATCTCGCTCTCCGGCGACGGCGGCTTCACCATGCTGATGGGCGACCTGATCACGCTAACGCAAGAGAAGCTGCCGGTGAAGGTGGTCGTCTTCAACAACGGCGTGCTCGGCTTCGTCGCGCTGGAGATGAAGGCGGCTGGCTTCGTCGACACCAATGTCGACCTGGAGAACCCGGATTTCGCCGCGATGGCGCGCGCGATGGGCATCTTTGCCAAGCGCGTCGAGGATCCCGGCGAGCTTCCGGGCGCGATTAAAGAGATGCTGGCGCACAATGGGCCGGCGCTGCTCGACGTCGTCACCGCCAAGCAGGAGCTGTCGATGCCGCCGACCATCACGGCCGAGCAGATCAAGGGCTTCAGCCTCTGGGTGCTCCGCGCGGTGATGAACGGCCGCGGCGACGAGGTGCTGGACCTCGCGAAGACGAATCTTTTGCCGCGGTGATATCAGCCGGCGCGGTGGTTCACCTCTCCTCGTCGAGGAGAGGTGAAAGTCTGCCAGTGCAGCACGATGCCGATCAGCAGCGCCGGCAGAAAGCCGAGCGCGATCAGGAAATGCGGCAGCTGCTTTGGCGAGATGAGGGCGATGGCGATATCGGAGATCAGCCACAGCGCTGCGAACATCACCGCAAAATCCGTTCGCGGGCAGCGCAGGTAATAGAACACGGCGGTGATGACGATGGCCGGGCCAATCGCGATGCCGATCATGACCGCGGTCAGCTCCTTCGGCGTCAGCGTGTCGAGCACCATCGATGCCAGCAGCCAGAGTGCGGCGAACATGGCAACGATGTCGAGCGGATGCCGCAATCCAATTCCTCTGGCGAAAAGGCGCGCTATCGTTGGGGCCGGAGCTGCGGCCGTCAAGTCAAAATGGGCTTATTCCTCGTCACTTCCAGGCGTCGGGCGCAGCATGAAGTGACCGAAAGCGGTGGCGATCGGCTTCAAAGCATCGTCCTGCCAGGCCCGCGCCTCGAAGGCGACGATACGTCGGCCCTGCTTCACGATCGAGACGTCGGCAAACGTGTCGAGCGCGCGTCCGGAGCGCAAGTAGTTGACGGTGAGGCCGATCGGCTTGGGCGGTGCGGCAGCGCCGAGCTCCCGCGCCACCCCGATGATGGCGGTGGTTTCGAGGAACGCGCCCGTCATGCCGCCGTGAATCGCGGGCAGGATCGGATTGCCGATGATCTGCGGCGAGAACGGCATCGTCAGCGTGCCGTCATCGTTGACGCGGATGCCGAGCGCGCGCGCGAACGGGCTGCGCGCAAAGGGACCGTCCGGATCCGCCGGCGCCTCCAGCGTCGGGATGCTGCGTGCATCCATCCGGCGGTCGGCGAGCATGTTGGTGCGGTTGGCGCCGATCATGAAGCAGGCGGTTGCAGTCGCGACCGGATCTTCTTCGGACTCCTGGTAGGCGGTGGAGCGCACGAAGGCGATCGAGCGCGTGGTGCGGTAGCACACCGAATGCGCCTTGATGTCGAGGCCGGGCGTCGCCGGCTTCTGATAGTCGATGCGCAGATCGAGAGTCGCGATCGCGCGGGTGCCGTCGAGCGCAAGTTGCACCGCCATGCCGCAGCTCTCGTCCAGCATCGCGGTGACGACGCCGCCATGCAGCACGCCGGTCTCGGTGTCGCCGACGAAGACCGGTCGATAGGGCAGGCTGGACCACGCCTCGCCAGGTGCGAAGCGGTCGAGCTGGAGCCCGCTGATATGGCCGTAATCGGAGCGGCGGCCCTTGATGGCCTCGGCGAGTTCCTCGAAGGCAAGCGTGGTCGGCGTGGTGCTCATGGGGACCTTCTAGACCAGTGTCGGCCCTCGCGCAAAACCCCGAATGAGCCCCGCACCGGGCGGTTAGGTCTCGACAGGGCGCGCCGAAGCGCCGATGGTGGGCGCTTCGTTCGTCGATGAACTGCAAGGAGCGCCCATGGCCGACCCCGAAACGCCCTCGACCGCCCAGGGGCCCGTCACCATTTCCACCTCCAGCGCCGAGCGGGCGCCGATCATCTATTTCGACGGCGCATCCTGCTTCGGCCACCACAACGGCGCGATCCAGATCGAGCTTGCCGCAAACCTGTTGATGCCGGTCGGCGCCGCCGTCAGGGTCGACGTGGTCCAGACCGCGCACTTACGTTGCAGTGTCGCCGCGGCGCTGGCGTTGCGCGAAGCCCTCGACAAGGCGCTCGCAATGTATCAGCAAGGTCAGAAGCAGCCGGTGGCGGAGGAGATACCGGCGGTGAAGAACTGAGATCGCACGCCCGATGATTTTGATTGACTCGGTCTGACGGCGAAACGCGATCACCTTCCCGCATTGACCTGTTATCTCACGCCTTCGTCACATGCACCTTCGCGGTCTTGCCGCCGTTCCACTTGCCGTCGAGCGCGCGCTCGATCTGGGCGGCGAGCTGCAGCAACAGACCGTCATTGGCCTGCTTGGCGATCGCCTGGATGCCGAGTGGCAGGCCGTGGTCTTGCGCTGCCATCGGCAGCGAGATCGCCGGCATGCCGCAGAGATTGGCGAGCGGCGTGAAGGCGAAGAAGCGCCACAGATTGTCGAACCAGTCGCGCACATCAGGGTTGTCGGAGATGGTGAGATATTCCCTGGTGCCGACCTTCGGCGTCGGCAGCGCCGTGATCGGCGTCAGGATCACGTCCCATTGCTCGAAGAAGCTGCCGAAGCCGCGCGAGGTCGTGTTGAACACGGCCTGCATCTTCGCCCGCTCGGCAAAGCTGGTGTGGCGCCCGGCTTCCCAGATGCGGATGTTCATGGGCTCGATCAGATCCTCCGGCGGCTTTTCCAGTCCGCGCGCAGCGAGCATGTTGGAGATCACCACCGCGAAGTTCGAGATGTAGCAGGTGGTCTGCGCCTCGAAGGCGGCGGGAAGGTCGATCTCCGGCAGTGCATAGTCGACGTGATGGCCGAGGCCTTCGAGGAAGCGTCCGGCCTTCTCCAGCTCGGCAGCGAGCTCGGGCGTCGCGGTGTAATTGCCCCATGTGTGCGACAGCGCGATGCGAAGCTTGCCGGGATCGCGCTTGATCATCTCGGTGTAAGGCTGCGCCGTGGTCCAGAACGGCATGAACTCGCCGGGCGCAGGCCCGCGCGCATGATCGACGAAGGCGGCGGTGTCGCGCACCGAGCGCGACTGGCAGCCCTGGATCGAGACGAGGCCGGTCAGGTCCGACATGTGCGGCGCCAGCGAGAACACGCCGCGCGACACCTTCAGGCCGATATTGCCGTTGACGCCGGCGGGAATGCGGATCGAGCCGCCGCCGTCGGTTGCATGCGCGATCGGCACCACGCCTGCGGCGACCATCGCGGCGCTGCCCGCCGACGAGCCGCAGGTGGTGTAGTCGGTATTCCAGGGATTACGCGTGACGTAGACGGCAGGATTATCGGCCGACGAGCACACGCCGAATTCCGGCGTCGTGGTGCGTCCGATCAGGTTGAGCCCGGCCTGCCGGAATTTACCGGTCAGGAACGTGTCGGCGCCGGCGCGATTGCCGCGCATCAAGAGCGAGCCCATCTCCTGCAGCCGACCCTTCATGGTCGGCCCGAGGTCCTTCATCAGGAACGGCAGGCCGGCGAACGGACCTGCCAGATTGGCGCCGTCCTTGGCGGGGTCGGCGATCACGTCCTCGAACAGCTCGACCACGCCGGACAGCACCGGATTGACCTTGGCAACGCCCGCGGCGGCCTGCCGCGCCAGCTCCTTCGCCGTCAGCTCGCCCTTGCGGACGCGCCCCGCCAGCGCGACGCCATCGTGCTGCGTCCATTCATTCCAGCTCATCGGCAAAGTCATGAAGTCAAATCCCCTCAAGATCGCGGCGTCACCTTTTTCGCAACGGCCCGCGTGAATCAACCGAGGCGCCACGAGGGGCAGGGTTGCGCCCGGCGGAGAGGTCGGGCTGTCGGCTATCAATCCGACAGTCGTGCGATCGCTGCAACCGGGCCGCCGCCGGCCGGCCCCTGATGCTCGGCGCCGCCGGACACGTAGACCGCGCCAGTGCCGGCAAGGCCCGCGATCAGGCCGCCGACCGCTGCGCGGGCGTGGCGTGTCGAGCTGATGTCGGTGTCTTCAAGCATGGTGTGGCGGAAGCCGCGCACGGCGCCATCAGGCGAGGCCTCCGCCTTGGCGAAGATGTTGACGAGCGTGCGGCCCGCGGTGGTTTGCGGCCCAGCGCCAAGCCCGACGCTGTTCAACGCCAATAGCACCGCCGAGGCGTCGATGGCATCCTCCATCACGGCATGCCCGATCACACACGCGCTTACCGATGACGCCGAATTGCCGAGCACGATGACGACGTTATGCATCAGCTCGATCCCCGACGAGGTCGAGGCCACCTTGGAGAAGAGATCATAGCGCCGCAGCACGTCCTCATCGCCGAGGTCGGAGCCGATCTCGCCGAGCGCGACCGCAACGCCAAGCGCGGACGCGCCGCGCGAATAGGCCATCGAGCTGTAAGCGCTTGTCGTTGCCGTTGTGTTGCCGCGGGCGTTTGCCGCCGCAACGCGCTCGCTGGTCAGCAGCGGGCACTTGATCTGCACGAAATGAACGTCCGTGGGATCGTTGATGCCGGCATCGGCCATGGCGGCTTGCACGGCCTTCGCTGTCTCGGCGATTTGCGCGGCGCGGCCGAGCTCCTCAGGCAAGAAGTCCCGCGTGTGCGCCATGCCGATGCTGAGGCGCTTGCTGGACAGACCTGCCGGGCGCTCGGCCTCGCTCCGTGTGAACACCGTAAGATGCGGACTGAGCACGCCCTCGGTGCCGCCGGACATCACGAATGCGATACGCTGCTCGACCGCCTCCGCCGACAGGCCGAGCTTGGGCGCCAGCGCCATGCAGAGCGCGGCCACCGCGTACTCCCGGGTAAAATCGTTGACGCCGCCATTGCCTTCCGTCTTACCGAGAATGGCGAGAATCGAGTTGGGATCGATCGCGCCTGAAACGATCAAGTCCATCAGGCCGGAGACGTCGCCGGGTCCCGTGGTGGCGATCCTGAAGACGCCGACCGATGTGGTACGCATGATTGGTCCTCGTGCGGAGAGTTCATTGGCCCGGCGGGAGCAAGCAGGCGCGGAACGCGGGGCCGATGTCAAGTCGCCGCGCCCCCACGAATGTGGCGAGATCGCATCGGTCGGGCAAAAAATCCTCTGTCGACGGTTGCGTACCGCACCTTGATG
This sequence comes from Bradyrhizobium sp. USDA 223, assembly GCF_044909005.1. NCBI lineage: Bacteria > Pseudomonadati > Pseudomonadota > Alphaproteobacteria > Hyphomicrobiales > Nitrobacteraceae > Bradyrhizobium > Bradyrhizobium sp. USDA 223. The sequence goes on along the minus strand of NZ_JBIYDR010000001.1, from coordinate 5,507,085 downwards.
AATCAACCTTGGTTGGTCCATAAGCGGCGTCCCGCGGCCGGTGGTTCGCCCCTGCGCCCGCGTGCTTGGATTAGAGGGAATCTCGCGTGGCCAACATCAACCAGAAAATTGCGCAGGAGCTTGGGGTTCGCGCCGAGCAGGTCGAGGCGGCGGTAACGCTGCTCGACGGCGGCGCCACGGTTCCCTTCATCGCCCGCTACCGCAAGGAAGCGACCGGTGCGCTCGACGACGCGCAATTGCGCACTCTGGAGGAGCGCCTGGTTTACCTGCGCGAACTCGAGGATCGCCGCAAGGCGATTCTCGAATCGGTCCGCGAGCAGGGCAAGCTCGATGCGGCGCTCGAGGCCTCGATCATGGCCGCTGACAGCAAGGCCCGCCTGGAGGACATCTATCTGCCGTTCAAGCCGAAGCGCCGCACCAAGGCGGAGATCGCCAAGGAAGCCGGCCTCGAGCCGCTCGCCAATCAGCTTATGGCTGAACCCGGCAATGATCCGAAGGTCGTGGCGGAAGGCTTCATCAACGCCGAGAAGGGCGTCGCTGACGCCGCTGCCGCGCTCGACGGCGCCCGCGCCATCCTGGTCGAGCGCTTCGACGAGGACGCCGATCTGATCGGCGCCCTGCGCGAAGAGATGTGGACCAATGCGCGCATGGCCTCCAAGGTGCGCGACGGCAAGAAGACCGAGGGCGAGAAGTTCGCCGACTATTTCGATTTCTCCGAGCCGCTGACAAAACTGCCCTCGCACCGCATCCTCGCGATGTTCCGCGGCGAGAAAGAAGAAATTCTCGACCTGCAAATTCAGCCCGAGGCCGAGGCGCCGCCGCCGGGCGTGCCGAGCGCCTATGAATTGAAGATCATGAAGCGGTTCGGCATCGCCGACCTGAAGCGCCCCGGCGACCGCTGGCTGATCGACACCGTGCGCTGGGCCTGGCGCACCAAGATCCAGGTGCATCTCAATATCGATCTGCGCATGCGGCTGTGGAACTCGGCCGAGACCGAGGCCGTGCGCGTGTTCGCCTCGAACCTGCGCGACCTCCTGCTCGCCGCGCCCGCCGGCACCCGCGTCACCATGGGGCTCGATCCCGGCTACCGCACCGGCGTGAAGGTTGCCGTCGTCGATGCCACCGGCAAGGTGGTCGACACCACCGCGATCTATCCGCACGAGCCGCAGCGGCAATGGAACGAGTCGCTGGCGACCCTCGGCCGGCTCGCGATCAAGCACCGCGTCGAGCTGATCGCGATCGGCAACGGCACCGCCTCGCGCGAGACCGACAAGCTCGCCACGGAGCTGGTCAAGGGTCTGCCCGAGCTGAAGATGAACAAGATCGTGGTGTCGGAAGCTGGTGCGTCGGTCTATTCGGCTTCGGCCTTCGCCTCGGAGGAGCTGCCCGGCCTCGACGTCACCCTGCGCGGCGCGGTCTCGATCGCGCGGCGCCTGCAGGACCCGCTTGCCGAGCTCGTCAAGATCGAGCCGAAGGCGATCGGCGTCGGCCAGTATCAGCACGACCTCGGTCAGGCCAAGCTCGCCAAATCGCTCGACGCCGTGGTCGAGGATTGCGTGAACGCGGTCGGCGTCGACGTCAACACCGCCTCCGCGCCGCTGCTGGCGCGCGTCTCGGGCGTCGGCTCCGGCCTCGCCCAGAGCATCGTGGCGCATCGCGATGCCAACGGCCCGTTCAAGTCGCGCAAGGCGCTCAAGGACGTGCCGCGGCTCGGGCCGAAGGCGTTCGAGCAGTGCGCGGGCTTCTTGCGCATCCTCGGCGGCGAGGATCCGCTCGATGCCTCCGGCGTCCATCCCGAAGCCTATCCCGTGGTGCGCCGGATTCTCGAAGCGACCAAGAGCGACATCAAGGCGCTGATCGGCAACAGCGACGTCGTGCGCACGCTGAAGCCGAAGGATTTCGTCGACGAGACCTTCGGTCTGCCGACCGTCACCGACATCCTGCGCGAGCTCGAAAAGCCGGGCCGCGACCCGCGTCCGGCGTTCAAGGCGGCAGTGTTCAAGGAGGGCGTCGAGGAGATCAAGGATCTCAAGAAGGGCATGATCCTCGAGGGGACCGTGACCAACGTCGCCGCCTTCGGCGCCTTCGTCGACATCGGCGTGCACCAGGATGGTCTCGTGCACATCTCGGCGATGTCCAAGACCTACATCAAGGACCCGCGCGAGGTGGTGAAGCCCGGCGACATCGTCAAGGTGAAGGTGCTGGACTTCGAGGTCGCCCGCAAGCGCATCTCGCTCACGCTGCGCCTCGACGACGAGGTCGGGCCTAAGAAGGACGCGCCGGGCATGCAGCGCGACAACAATCAGCGCAACGCAAGCCGCATGACGTCGGCGGCGCCGCGCAAGCAGGAATCTTCGGGCGGCGGCGCACTCGCCGAGGCGCTGCGCCGCGCGGCGGAGAAGAACGGCGGCAAGCGGGCGTGACCTCTTAACCTCTCCCCGCTCTTTGCGGGGAGAGGTCGGAATTCGCTCCATCCACGTCGTCATTGCGAGCGCAGCGAAGCAATCCAGAGTGCTTCCGCGGAGGGATTCTGGATTGCTTCGTCGCAAGGGCTCCTCGCAATGACGGGGAGAGAGCTGGGACTACCCTCCCTAACTCCCGCGTCAGAATCTGGCGCATTTGTAAGTTGAAGCAACGCTCCCGTTCTCCTCATCTGATCCTCCTCGTGCGGCGCCGAGACCGCCGCACTGCAAGGAGGACGCTTCGATGAACAACAGGTTTCTTAAGGGCCTCACGGCGAGCGTGATCGCGGCCATGATGGCGGTCGCGTCACCGGCGCTCGCGCGCGGCGGCTTTGGCGGTGGCGGCCATTTCGGCGGCGGCATGCACGCCGGCAGCTTTGGCGGCATGCGGGCCGACGGCATGGGCGGTGCACGCTTCGCTCATGTCGGCGGACCCGGCTTCGGCGGGGCGCGGTTCGCGCACGCGCCGATCGGGCCGCGTTTCGCCGGCGCGGGCTGGCATGGCCGTCACGGCTTCCACCATCACCATCATTTCCGTCGCTTCGCTGTCTTCGGCGCGCCCTATTTCTACACCGGCTACAACGACGGCTGCTGGCGCAGGAGCTGGACGCCCTATGGGTGGCAATGGGTCAATGTGTGCGGGGGCGGTTGGTACTAGCATCGCCGTACCGCACCATTGTCGCGATCGCCACCGGGCGGTTCCGTCCAGCCCCGGAACGGGATAGTCTGGTGGCGATTGTCGCGCGGAGTGTTTCATGACCGGAGGTCACCGTCGCATCCTGGTCGTCGAAGACGATCCGGAAACCGCAGGCCAGCTCGTCGAGGAGCTGACGGTTTCGGGCTACGACGTCGACCTCGCCGCCAATGGCCGCGAAGCCCTCAATCAGGGCGCCGCGCGCGACTATGCGGTGATCACCATCGACCGCATGCTGCCCGATATCGACGGCATCAGCGTGATGCGCCAGCTGCGCGACGACGGCATTGCCGCCCCCTTCCTGATCATCTCCGCGCTCGGCGAAGTCGACGACCGCGTGCGCGGCCTGCGAGCCGGCGGCGACGACTACCTCGTCAAGCCGTTCTCCTTCACGGAATTGCTGGCGCGGCTCGAGGCGCTCGGTCGCCGCAGCGAGACCATCGCCAAGGAAACGCTGCTGCGCGTCGGCGATCTCGCCGTCGACCTGATCGCGCGCAGCGCCTCGCGCCGCGGCCGCAAGATCCCGCTGCTGCCGCGGGAGTTCCAGCTGCTCGAATATCTCGTCCGCAACGAGGGCCGGGTCGTCTCCCGCGCGATGCTGCTGCAGCACGTCTGGGACCTGCATTTCGATCCCTCCACCAACATCATCGATGTCTATGTCGGCCGGGTCCGCCGCAAGGTCGACGATGCCCAGGCCTATCCGCTGATCCACACCATTCGCGGCATCGGATATTGCCTCCGTGCTCCTGGTTAAGACGCTCCGGTCCTCGACCTTCCGCCTGGCGCTGATCGCGATCGCAGCGTTCGGGCTGATCGTCGCAGCGATCATGGCTTACGTCTATTTCGGTACCTTGGCCTATGTGGAGAGCCGGCTCGGTACGGTCGGCGATCATGACGGCTTCACCGGCATGATCGAGCTCGCGATGGCCGCCGTCGCCGCGCTGCTGCTGGTGCTCGCCGGGCTCGCGGCTGTGCTGGTGACGCGTCGCACTGTGGGGCGGATCGAGCAGATCAACGCCACGAGCCGCGCCATCATGCTCGCAGGCCTCGACCAGCGGATTCCCTTGCGCGGCAGCAATGACGAGTGGGATCGCGTCGCCGAAAACCTCAACCAGATGCTCGACCGCATCGAGACGCTGATGGGCGAGGTCAAGCAGGTCAGCGACAATGTCGCGCACGATTTGCGCACGCCGCTGACGCGCATGCGCGGCCGGCTGGAGAAGGCCTATCACGCGCCGCGCAACAGCGAGACGGATGCCGCGCTGATCGGCGACACCATCGCCGATCTCGATGCCGTGCTCGGCATGTTCGCCTCCATCACCCGGATCTCGGAGATCGAGACCCGCGCCCGCACCGGCGCCTTCCGCGTGCTTGATCTTTCCGAGATCGCCGCCGAGGTGGTCGAGCTCTACGATGCCGCTGCCGAGCAAGTTGCCACGCACCTCAGCCTCGATGGTGACCACGAGGTCGCGATCACCGGCGACCGCGACCTCTTGTTCGACGCCATCGCCAATCTCGTCGACAACGCGATCAAGCATGGCCGGAAGGGCGGGCAGGTGATTGTGAGCTGCCGCAGGGCCGACGGCGGTGGGGTGATCTCGATTATCGACGACGGTCCTGGCATTCCCGCCGAGCAGCGCGAGCATGTCTTCAAGCGCTTCTACCGGCTCGAGCAGAGCCGCTACACGCCGGGCAATGGTCTCGGCCTCAGCCTCGTCGCCGCGGTCGCGCGGCTTCATGGCGCCGAGATCGCGTTGCGCGACAATTCCCCGGGCCTGAAGGTCGAGCTCCGGTTTCCGCCTACCAACGGCCAGGTGGCGCTCGCGAGAAGGTTCGTTGCTGCGGAATAAGATGCTCTTGTCTAAGTCAGGAAAAGCAACTAAAAGTAGATTTTGTTTTGTGTGTCGCGCTGAATTGCGGCTCTTTGCCTAGCTCATTTGGAGGCAGAAATGTTTCACCTTGAGCCTATATCGACGACTAACATTATAAGCATCGTTCAACTGTTTGCAGTTGTCGCTGGTTTCTATTTTTCCTGGAGGACACTGGCTCTGGGGCTTCAGAACGCTCAAGCCCAGCTCTACAATAATATGTTGGTTCAGGGGCGAGATTTGCAGCGCAAGTTCATGGATGATTTGGTTCCGGAAGATCAAAAGACCAAATTTTTTATGGGTGTTATTATTGCATACTATGCGAGTTGCTTCGAGCTTAGAAGGGTCCTCCACTTGCCTGAATCTGCCGTGAAGCTGCTGGACAATGATGTCCGGGAGTCGATGCGCGAACCCCCATTTAGGCAGAGATTTGAGGAGCTCAGGAATCTGCATAGTCGCGAGTTCGGTGAATATGTTGATCGCCTTCGGGGGGTGTCATGACATTCTTCGCGAACGCCGGGGTCAAGTGGCCGTCAGTTGAGTCTCAGCTTCGTCAAGCCGGCACAAATGCTCTGTCTGGAGGTGCGGAACTTTGGCAATTGTTTTCTAGAATTGAGAGTTGGGAGTTCGATCGAGTTGATACCGTAAACGACGAAGACGAGATCAAGCATCGTTGTGTGAATGCCTTGGGAAAAGCGGCCGACGCATACTCGAAAAGCCTCGATGGTATAAGTCCGCTCTTGGTCGATGGCTTGACTCCCGCGGAGCTTGATTTGGCCTCGATTCCTCGACGATACTACGATGGGTATGACTATCCTTATCTAGGAGGGAGCATTAATATCCCTGATCTTTATGCTGAGCTGGTTACACGGATTAGGAATCTTGCATCGTTAGTTAGGACCTTTGACTTGAGAAACGACCGGAATGATCTAGCCCTTCAGGTCTTTCGTGCAATGCAACAGTGGGAGCTGATCTCGTTGCTCGCTCGGCTCATCGCCGTAGTGAATCGCCGCCCGAACGCGCTACGCAGTTCCGAGTAAAGCGTCTTTTGGGACCTGATACAGTGGTAGTCTTGAATAGTATGAATCGGCAGTGAAAGCCGTCGTCGACGCAGTAGCGTGAAGCTGATTCTTTTGACATTAAAGCGCGATTCCTGATGCCGCCGCGCTCCTTTTACGCCGCGGGTTGTATAGCTTGGAGAGCGCTCAAAGCTCGATCACGCCGCGGCGTGCCGCATGCGCGACTGCATCGGTTCGCCCGGTGGCGTCGAGCTTGTCGAGCAGCGAGCCGACATGGAATTTCACTGTGTGCACGGAGATGCCGAGCTGACGCGCGATCATCTTGTTGGAGGCGCCTTCGGCCATCAGCGCCAGCACATCTAGCTCCCGCTGGGTCAGCGCGATGTCCGCAGGGCTGATGCGCGGATCGCGGGCGATGATTGTCGCGGCGGCCTGCTCGCCGGGCGCGGCAAGGCGAAGCCCGGCGACATTGCCGAGCAGGGCCGCCAGGCGATCGGCGAGGGTGGGATCGTCGATCTCGAGCGACAGTACGATCTCGGCCGTCCTGTCCTCGCTCACGCCTCCGGCCTTTCGCCGACCGTGACCTTGAAGCTGACCGGCTCGCCGCCACGGTGCACGGCGACGTCGACCACCGCGCCGACGCTCGCCGGTCCCAGCGTTCGCGACAGTGCGCGCACGCCCGAGAGCTTCTGGCCGTTGACCGCCACGATCACGTCGCCCTGGCGGATGCCGGCCGCGGCCGAAGGCCCGGTCTTGTCGACATTCATCACCATGGCGCCGATGCCGTCGTCGAGCCGCACCGGCTGCAGCCCGAGGCCGAGATAACCGCGCGCGATGCGGCCGCGCGCCTCCAGCTGGGGCGCGACACGCTCGATCGTCGCCGTCGGGATCACCAGCACGCGCCGCGGCCCGAGCACGGCCATGCCGAAGGCTTCGCCCGATGCATCGAGCGCGAGCCCGCCCTGCTGGCTGCCGCGCAGGCGGACGTCGAGCTCGATCCGCGCGTCGATGTCGCCGCCCCGCAAGGAACGCCAGCTCTTTCCGGATGCCGACACCATCCCGAGCGCCGCACTCGGTGTCTCCCGGTTGGTCGCGACCACGACCGACAATACGCCCAGCGGCGGGACGGTTGCGGCGAGCTTGACCGGCGCGACCGCGGCCTCAGTGCGCAGCAGCGCGATGTCGGTGGTGTGGTCGCGGCCGGCGATCGTGGCAGTGACCCGACTACCGTCGGCGAGGCCGATCTCGACCTCGCCCTCGTCGGCGAGGGCCTCATCGGCGGTGATGATCAGGCCGCTCTTCCAGGCAAAGCCGGTCGCGCGAGCGCGATGCGAATGCACGGAGACGACGGACGGCGCGGTGCGCGCCACAATGTCCGCGAGCGCGGACGACAGTGAGGACAGGGGACTAAGATCAGTCATGGCGGGCTCCCGTAAGTTGTCCTCAATCTGGGATGCCGCGGGCGATTGCGAAACTGGCCGGGTGGCCAGGACCAGTACGGCCTCCGCAAGACCACGGCCGACGAACATGTGATTGGGAGCGCCTCACGGGAACGTGTAGCAATCCCAAAATTGGGCCATATGGCCTCAAGATTTCCAGCGAGCCCTGACTGATGACCATCGACTTGACCCGCCGTACCCTGCTGCAGCTCGCCGGCGCCACCTCGCTCGCCATGGCCGCCGCAGCCGCGGCCCGTGCCGAGGGCACAGCGCAGGGCGGCGGCCCGACCTTTGCCAGCCGTACGCCGATGCGGGTCGGCATGGTGACGCTGCGGGTGAAGAATCTCGACAAGGTCGCAGACTATTACCGCGACGTGATCGGGCTCACCGTGATGGAGCGCTCGGCGGTAGCCGCAAAGCTCGGCACAGGTGGCATCACGCTGCTGGTGCTGGAGGCCCGGCCCGATGCCGCAATCGAGCCGCGCAACGCCGCCGGCCTCTACCACACCGCCTTCCTGATGCCGACGCGCAAGGATCTGGCGCGCTGGCTGGTTCATGCCGCCTCGCACCGCGTGCCGTTGTCGGGTTTCGCCGATCACCTCGTCTCCGAATCCGTCTATCTCGACGACCCCGAAGGCAACGGCATCGAGGTCTATGCCGACCGCGACCCCTCGCAATGGCAATGGAGCGAGGGCAGCGTGAAGATGGCGACCGACGAGCTCAACATCCCCGACCTGCTGTCGCTCACCAATACGCGCGTTCCCGATTATGCCAAGGCGCCGGATGGAATGCGCATCGGCCACATGCATCTGCGCGTCGGCGATCTCGCCCAGGCCGAGAGCTTCTATCACGGCACGGTCGGCCTCGACCCGACCCGCCGCCGCAGCGGCGCCGCGTTCCTGGCATCGGGCCGCTATCACCATCACCTCGGCATGAACGTCTGGCAGAGCCAGGGCGCCGGCCAGCGCGACGATTCCACGACCGGTCTTGCCTGGTTCTCGCTGGTGATGGCGAAGCCGGAGCTGCTCGCCGCGCAGGAAGAACGGCTGCGCAAAGGCGGTGTGAAGGTCACGGCGCTTGCGGATGGGGTGGAGGCGATCGATCCCTGGGGCACGCGGGTGCGTCTGCTCAGGGTTTGATCGCCGGCGCTGGCATTGGTAATAGCGGTCAGCCGCAAACCAATCGACCGGGATCAGCGCCGCATGTCCGAATTCCACGGTGTCTTTCCGTATCTCGTCTCGCCCATCGATGCCGACGGCACGGTGCGAACCAACGTGCTGGCAAAACTCTGCGACGACCTGATCGGCGCCGGCGTGCACGGGCTGACGCCGCTGGGCTCGACCGGCGAATTCGCTTACCTCAACGCCGCGCAACGCACAGCGGTCGTGCAGACCACGATTGAGGCCGCGCAGGGGCGCGTGCCTGTTATCGCCGGCGTCGCTTCGACCGCGACGGCGGATGCGGTGGCGCAGGCGAAAGCCTGCCAGAAGTGTGGGGCCGACGGCATCCTTGCGATTTTGGAGGCGTATTTTCCGCTGGCCGATGCGCAGGTCGAATCCTACTTCCGCGCCATCGCCGATGCCGTGGACATTCCCGTCGTCATCTACACCAATCCGCAATTCCAGCGCTCCGATCTCACCCTCGACGTCATCGCGCGCCTCGCCGAGCATCCGCGCATCGGCTACATCAAGGATGCCTCGACCAACACGGGCCGGCTGCTCTCGATCATGAACCGCTGCGGCGACGCCTTGCGCGTGTTCTCCGCCTCCGCCCACATTCCGGCCGCGGTGATGCTGATCGGCGGCCGCGGCTGGATGGCGGGACCCGCCTGCATCATCCCGCGCCAGAGCGTGATGCTCTACGACCTCTGCACCGCCGGCCGCTGGGACGAGGCCATGGCGCTGCAGCGGCGGCTGTGGCGGATCAACGAAGCCTTCGCCCGTTTCAATCTCGCGGCGTGCATCAAGGCCGGCCTTGCGATCCAGGGCTATGACGTCGGCGGCCCCATCCCGCCGCAGGCGCCACTGACGGCCGATGCGCGCAAAATCGTGGAAACGGCGCTGCGCGAGCTGGAATAGCTCGCCACGCGGCAATATGCCCCGGCACCCGTGCCAGGCGGAGAATGGTCCTTACCTGAGCGAGAAACTTCCGCTCGTTTGCGACGTTGCTGCGTAAGCGAGATCCTGCCACTTCATGCATGTGCATCTCACAGCCCGCATTCAGCACAAGACACGGTGATCACCCAATGAATCGTCGCTATGCGATTGCCGCTGCAGCCTTCGCCGCCCTGCTGCTCGCCGTCACGGCCGCGAAGATCCTGCATGTACCCGTCTCGTATGTCCCATGGGCGGCGCCCTCCGCACGTGCCGTAGAGCCGCGCGGCCCTCTGTCGGACGGCGAGAAGGCGACCATCGACATCTTCGAGCGCGTATCGCCGTCGGTCGTTCAGGTTGCGGCCAGGTCGGCGGCAAGTCCCCTGGCAAGTCCCCTCATGGGCGAGGAGAGCCAGGGCGGTGGCGGCGCCTCCGGCACGGGCTTCGTCTGGGACCGCGACGGTCATCTCGTGACGAACAATCATGTCGTCGCCAATGGCGGCGAGATCGCGGTGCGGTTTGCATCGGGAGAAGTGGCCCAGGTCGACCTCGTCGGCACGGCTCCCAATTACGATCTCGCCGTGCTGCGAATCCGCAGCGTGCGCCAGCTTCCGGCTCCGATCGCGCTGGGCAGTTCGAGTGACCTGAAGGTCGGGCAATTCGCCTTCGCGATCGGCAATCCCTTCGGGCTGGATCAGTCGATGACCTCTGGCATCATCAGCGCTCTCAAGCGCCGGCTCCCCACCCATGCCGGCCGCGAGATCGCCAACGTCATCCAGACCGATGCCGCGATCAATCCCGGCAATTCGGGCGGGCCGCTGCTGGATTCCGCCGGCCGGCTGATCGGCGTCACCACGGCGATCATCTCGCCGTCCGGCTCGAACGCCGGCATCGGCTTCGCGGTGCCGGTCGACGTCGTGAACCGGATCGTGCCCGAGCTGATCCGCAATGGCCGGGTGCCGACACCAGGCATCGGCATCGTGGCCGCCGGCGAGGATGTGTCGACCCGGCTAGCTGTCGAAGGGGTGATCGTGGTGCGGACGGCCCCCGGCAGTCCTGCCGAGCGGGCAGGGATTCGCGGTGTCAACTTTTCCACGGGAGCGGTCGGAGACATCATCACCGCGGTGGAAGGCAAGCCGGTGCGGCGCCTTGCCGACCTGACCGATGCGCTGGAGCAGGCCGGGGCCGGAAAGACCGTTCGGCTCACGGTCAAGCGCGGATCGGACACCCGTGACGTGAATGTAGGCATCGTCGATATCGACCGGTCCTAGCCGCTCGATCCGCGCGTGCAAGGGGCTCCGACGCGCATTGCAGATGCGCCGGGGCTCGGTTGTCTGGCGCGCAAAATCGGTTAAAACCGCCGCCGTCGTTTTTCCCGATCTCGAGGATACAGCGGAATGAACATTCTTCCCAGCAATTTGCGTTTCGGGGCGGGGCAGCCCGTCAAGCGTTTGGAAGACCAGAGGCTGCTCACCGGGAAGGGACAGTTCATCGACGACAGCCCTGCAGACGGCGCGCTGTGGTTGCACGTGCTGCGCTCGCCGCACGCCCACGCCAAGATCGTCTCGATCGACACCAGCGCCGCGGCTTCGATGCCGGGCGTTGCAGCGATCTACACCGGCGCGGACCTCGTCAAGGACGACATCGGCACCATCCCGACGCTGAACATCTTCAAGCGCCCGGACGGCAAGCCGATGACGGTGCCGCCGCGCCGGCTGCTCGCCCACGAGGTCGTCCGCTACGCCGGCGAGGCCGTGGCCGCAGTGGTGGCCTCCTCGCGCGTGGAGGCGCAGAGCGCGGCGGAGGCGATCGCGGTCGAATACGATGTGCAGCCCGCGGTGGTCGATCCCGTCGAGGCGGTGAAATCAGGTGCGCCCGTGGTGTGGCCGGAGGCGCCCGACAACATCGTCGGCGCGATGTCTTACGGCGACGCCGCGAAGGTGGACGAGGCCTTTGCCAAGGCCGCGCATACGGTCGAACTCGATATCGTCAGCCAGCGTCTCGTTCCGTCCGCGATGGAGCCGCGCTCGACCATTGCCGAGATCGACAAGAAGTCCGGCCGTCTCCTGCTGCACGTGCAATCGCAGACGCCGGCCTCGACCCGCGACGTGCTGGCGGAAGCCGTGCTCAAGCGCCCGAAGGACAGCGTCCGCGTGCTGGTCGGCGACATCGGCGGCGGCTTCGGCCAGAAGACCAACCTCTATCCCGAGGACGGGATCGTCGCCTATGCCGCGACCAAGCTGAACAAGAAGATCCGCTGGCGCGGCGACCGCACCGACGAGTTCGTCGGCGGCACCCACGGCCGCGATCTCACGTCCACGGCGTCCTTCGCGCTGGACGAGAAGGGCAAGGTGTTGGCCTATCGCGTCAAGTCGATCGGCTGCACCGGGGCCTATTCCTCGGGCGCGGCCAACATCATCCCGCTGGTGCTCGGGCCGTTCGTACAGACCGGTGTCTACGACCTGCCGCTGGTGCATTTCGAGGTGAAGTCGGTGATGACCCACACCGCGCCGGTCGGAGCCTATCGTGGCGCCGGCCGCCCCGAAGCCGTGTTCATCGTCGAGCGCCTGTTCGACGCCGCTGCGCGAAAAATCGGCATGGACCCGCGCGCGATCCGCAAGGCCAATTACATCAAGCCGGCGCAGCTGCCCTACACCAATGCGGCCGGGCAGGTCTACGATTCCGGTGCCTTCGCGCACATGCTCGACCGGGCCGTGAAGCTTGCCGACTGGGACGGCTTCGCCGCGCGCAAGAAGGCGGCGAAGAAGAAGGGCCTGCTCTACGGCCGTGGCCTCACCTCCTACATTGAGTGGACCGGCGGCCGCGCCCACACCGAAAAGGTCACGCTTCAAGCGACCTCGCAAGGGCGCGTCGTGCTGCATTCCGGCACCATGGCGATGGGGCAGGGCTTGCAGACTACCTACACCCAGATGATCTCCGACACGCTCGGCATTCCCATGGACAAGATCGACGTGGTGCAGGGCGACACTGATCTCGCCATGGGCTTCGGCAGCGTTGGTTCGCGCTCGCTGTTCGTCGGTGGCACGGCGGTCGCGGTCTCCTCCAACGATCTGATCCAGAAGGCGCGCGAGAAGGCGGCGAACGTGCTGGAGACCTCGGTCGAGGACATCGAATATCAGGGCGGCATGCTCACCGTGGTCGGCACCGACCGCCGCATCAGCCTGTTCGATCTCGCCGAGAAGGAGAGCGGCGCCAAGCTCAGCGTCGATTCCGAAGGCGAGGTCGATGGTCCCAGCTGGCCGAACGGCACGCATATCTGCGAGGTCGAGATCGACCCGGAGACCGGCGTCTCCAAGGTCGTGCGCTACACCACGGTCGACGACGTCGGCGTCGCCGTGAACCCGATGCTGGTCACGGGGCAGATCCATGGCGGCGTCGCTCAAGGCATCGGCCAGGCGCTGTATGAAGGCGTGTCGTATGATGCCGACGGCCAGCTGCTGACCGCGAGCTATCAGGATTACTGCATCCCGCGCGCCGACGACGTGCCGCCGATCGTGGTGACGCTGGACGATTCCGCACCCTGCCGCACCAATCCGCTCGGCGCCAAGGGCTGCGGCGAATCCGGCGCCATCGGCGGCCCGCCCTGCGTCACCAACGGCGTGATGGACGCGCTCGCCGAGCTCGGCATCACCCAGCTCAACACGCCCCTGACGCCGCAGAAGATCTGGCAGGCGATCCGGGACGCGAAGGCGGCGGGGTAAGTGCGCTAGCTGTTGCGCAGGCTATTGCACCAAACTCAGCTCGTCGTCCCGGGGCGCGCAAAGAGCGAGCCCGGGACCCATAACCACAGGGAGTGGTTGTCGCGCGAAGCTGGCAGCTCCGAGTCCCCGTAACCACCTCGGCCTGTGGTTATGGGTCCCGGATCTGCGCTCCGCTTTGCTGCGCTTGTCCGGACGACAGCGGAGGTGTCGCGCCGGTTCGCCCTAAATCCCCAGCATCATCTTCGCGATAATATCGCGCTGGATCTCCGAGGTGCCGCCGAAAATGGTGTAGGCGCGGCCGTTGAGATATTCCGGCATCACCGTCAGCATCTCCTCCGGCGTCGCCGGCCCGTGGTTGAGCTTGTAGAGCGGGCGCATCGGCTCGATGGCGAGGGCGTCGTGGCCGATCACGTCGGCTCCTAGCCGCGTCACGGCTTGGCGGATCTCGCTGTTGCGCAGCTTCAGGATCGACGACACCGCGCCGGGGTTTTGCCCTGTCTGCAGCGCCGAGAGCACGCGCAGCTCCGTCATCTCCAGCGCGTCGATGTCGACCTCGACTTCGGCAATCCGCGTCGCGATATCGGGACTGTCGATCGCGCGGCCCGTCAAATCGGACTCCGCGAGGTCCGCGATCGCCTTCAGCCCTTCGCGCAGCTTGGCCGAGGCGATGCCCGCGCCGCGCTCGAACTCCAGCAGATATTTGCCGTAGGTCCAGCCCTTGCCTTCCTCGCCGACGCGATTGGCGACGGGCACGCGGACGTCGTCGAAGAACACCTGGTTGACCTCGTGATCGCCGCCGATGGTGAGGATCGGACGGATGGTAATGCCCGGCGTCTTCATGTCGATCAGGATGAAGCTGATGCCGTCCTGCTGCCGCGGCCCGTCGCTGGTGCGCACCAGCGCGAACATGCGGTTGGCGTGATGGGCGTGCGTGGTCCAGATCTTGGTGCCGTTGATGACGTAGTCGTCGCCGTCACGCACCGCGCGCGTCTTGAGGGACGACAGATCGGAGCCGGACCCCGGCTCGGAATAGCCCTGGCACCAATAATCCTCGCCGGAGAGAATCCGCGGCAGGTAGAAATTCTTCTGCTCGGGGCTGCCGAAGCCGATGATAACGGGTCCGACCATCTTCACGCCCATCACGTTGACGTTGGGCACGCCGGCGCGGGCGCATTCAGTCTCGAAGATCCAGCGCTGCGCCGGCGTCCAGTCGGGGCCGCCATATTCGACCGGCCAGCCCGGCGCACCCCAGCCTTGGCGGTGCAGCGCGCGCTGCCAGGCCATCCCGATATCAGGATCGGAGAACACCGATGGCGTCAGCGCGGTCGCGCGCTTCATCTCCTCGGTGAGATTCTTGGCGATGAAGCCGCGCACCTCGCTCTGGAAGGCGCGCTCCTCGGCATTGAACGACAGGTCCATGAGGCGCTCCTTGTTAAGCAGAGATGGCCCTGCGGCCCAGCTCGGCGTGGCGGGCATAGTGATGCGCGCTGCCGCCGAACAGCGTGTCGAACGCGACGAGCCGCTTGAAATAGGCGCCGACCTCGAGCTCCTCGGTGACACCCATGGCGCCATGGAGCTGGATCGACTGCTCGCCGACGAAGCGCGCGCATTTGCCGATCTTCGCCTTCGCGCCCGAGGCTGCCCGGGCACGCTCGATCGGCGCGCTATCGGCCTTCAACGCCGCGCGCAGCGCCATCGAGCGCGCCTCATCCACCTGCATTGCCATGTCGGCGAGGCGGTGGCGGATCACCTGGTTGGCGGAGAGCGGCCGGCCGAATTGTTTTCGGATCTTGGTATAGTCGAGCGTGGTGTCGAGCAGCGTCTGCATGATGCCGACAGCTTCCGCCCCTAGCGCGGCCATGGCGCGATCAATCGCCCATTCAATCGCGGGCAGGGCATCGCTGCCGTCGCCGAGCAGGGCGTCTTCCGGCAGATGCGCGTCGAACAGCTCGATATTGCAGGCGCGTCCGCCGCCGAGGCGCGGATAATCGCTGATGACGAGTCCTGACGTCGTCGCCTGCACGAGGAACAGGCCGATCCGGCCCGAGGGTCCCCGATGGTCGTGGATATGGGCGGAGATGATGATCTCGTCGGCGGCATGTCCGTCGAGCACGGCGATCTTGCTGCCGGACAGGCGCCAGCCTTGTCCTATCTTGTTGGCGCTGGTCGTGACCTTGGCAAGATCGAACCGGGCCGCGCGCTCCGAATGCGCCAGCGCAAGCTTCAGTGATCCGTCCGCCACCTTGGGCAGGCTCGCCTGCTTCTGCTCGCTGGTGCCGCATCTGGCGATCAGCGCGGCCCCGAGCACGACGGTTGCGACATAAGGCTCAGAAACCAGGCCCCGGCCGAAGGCCTCCATCAAGATGCCGATATCAACCGCGCCGCCGCCGAGCCCGCCGAACTCTTCCGGAAGCGGCAGCGCCAGCCAGCCGAGCTCGGCGAATTGCTTCCAAACGGCCGGGCTGAAGCCGAGCGGATCGTTCGCCATCTTGCGGCGGTGCTCGGCATCATAGCTCTCGGCCACGAATCGTTCCGCGCTCTCGCGCAGCAACTTTTGCTCGTCACTGAGATTGAGATCCATCGCGTCTACTCCGCGGCGGCCGGCGGCTTGCGTACGGAGGGATGCAGGCCGGATGGATCGACGATCATGCCGAACTCCTGGAGATTGTGCGCGTGGCAGAGCTGATGCAGCGCGAAGGCCTGGTCGATCGCGGCCGGCTGGCCCATGACGTCGACCGAGCGGTTGACCGCCTCCTTGGTCAGCTTCAGCGCGAAGGACGGTTTTGTCGCGATCCTTCGCGCCAGCTCCAGCACGCGCGACGAGAGCTCGGCGCGCGGCACGATTTGGTTGACCATGCCGAGCTGGTGCGCCTCCTGCGCGCTCCAGCTGTCGGCGGTGAACAGGAACTCCTTGGCCTTGCGTGGCCCCAGCTCCCAGGGATGCACGAACCATTCGACGCCGCACACGCCCATGGTGACGACGGGATCGCAGAACTGCGCATCGTCGCTGGCGACGATGAGGTCACAGGCCCAGGCCAGCATCAGCCCGCCGGCGATGCACTTGCCGTGGACCTCGGCAATGGTGGGTTTTGCCAGATTGCGCCAGCGCCGGGTGATCTGGAGATAAATTTCCTGCTCGCGCGCGAAGCGTCCGTGGGCGTTCGGCTCGGCGAAACCGCCCCAATTTCCGATCGGCGGGAAATCGACCCCAGCGGTATTCTTGTCTCCGGGGCGCAGATCGTGGCCGGAGGAGAAGTGCGGCCCGTTCCCGGCGAGAATGATCACCTTGACCGCATCGTCCTGCACCGCCGCGTCGAAGGCGGCGTTGAGGTCGTAGGTCATTTGCAGGTTCTGCGCGTTGCGCGCCTCGGGCCGGTTCATCACGACACGGACGATCGCCGGCTCAGGCCGTTCCACGAGGATGGTCTCGAACGAGGACATCGCGTTCCCCCTGGTGTTTCCGCTCTTGTTTTGCCGGAGTTGACTATGTCGGCCGGTGCGAGGCAAGAGGCTTGCGTCAGCCGGCTGCTTTTCTCAGGCGCGCAATCTGATAGTTTGCGCCGGATTCCACCGGGAGAAATTTAATGCGCAAGATCCTGACCGTGCTGGCCGCCCTGGCCTCGCTGAGCCTGACCAATTGCGGCTACAACGCGATCCAGAGCGAGGACGAGCAGATCAAGGGCAATTGGTCCGAGGTCGTGAACCAGTATCAGCGCCGCGCCGATCTCGTGCCCAATCTCGTCAACTCGGTGAAAGGTTTTGCCCAGCAGGAGAAGGACGTGCTGCTCGGCGTCACCAATGCCCGCGCCAAGGTCGGCAGCATCCAGGCAACGCCGGAGGTGCTGAACGATCCCGCCGCGTTCCAGAAATTCCAGGCCGCCCAGGGCGAGCTCTCCAGCGCGCTGTCGCGCCTGCTGGTCGTCACCGAGAACTATCCGCAGCTGAAGTCCGATGCCTTGTTCAAGGACCTGATGTCGCAGCTCGAGGGCACCGAGAACCGGATCACGGTGGCGCGCAACCGCTACATCAAGGCGGTGCAGGATTATAACGTCACCGTCCGCTCCTTTCCGACCAACCTCACCGCAATGGCGTTCGGTTACAAGGAGAAGCCGAACTTCACGGTCGAGAACGAGAAGGCGATCTCGACCGCGCCGAAGGTGGACTTCAATCCGGCACCGTCGCCATCGAAGTAGTCGCGTTCGGCCCCGATGCGCGTCCCACCCACCACGGTCATTCCCCGCGAAAGCGGGGAATCCAATACGCCGCGGCCTCTCCGTATCCCGCCGGCGTCTCTGGAATACTGGATCGCCCGGTCCCGGCTTCGCCAAGGCTACGCCGAGGCTCGCACGGGTGCTCGGCGCGCCGAAGCTTCAGCGAAGGCGGCAAGCCGGGGGATGACAGCGAGGGTGTGGTGCGCGGTGATCGTTGCAGCCCTCCTCCTCACCTTTGCCTTCCCCGCCCGCGCCGACGTCGCCGTCCCCCAGCTCAGCGGCCGTGTCGTCGATCAGACCGGCACGCTCTCCAGCAGCGACATCGCCACGCTGACGCAAAAGCTGCGCGACTTCGAGAACCGCAAGGGCAGCCAGATCGCTGTCCTGATCGTCGCGACAACGCAGCCGGAGACGATCGAGCAATTCTCGATTCGGGTCGCTGAGGCCTGGAAGATCGGCCGCAAGAAGGTCGACGACGGCGCGATTCTCGTCGTCGCCAAGAACGACCGGCATTTGCGCATCGAGGTCGGCTACGGTCTCGAAGGCGTGCTCACCGACGTCACCTCCCGGCGCATCATCGACGAGGCTATCACCCCGAAATTCAGGAGCGGCGATTTCGCCGCGGGCATCGGCGCAGGCGTCGACCGCATGATGCGGGTGATCGACGGCGAGCCGTTGCCGGCACCCTCGCGCAGCGTCAACTTCGCCCACAATAATCTGGATGATCTGGTGCCGGTGTTTGCAGTGGCGCTGTTCGCCTCGATCGGCGTTGGCGGGTTCTTCCGCGCGGTCCTGGGGCGGCTGCTCGGCTCATTTGTTACGGGCGGCATCATCGCAGCCGTGACCTGGCTCATCCTCGGCTCCGCCGCGCTCGCGGCGGCTGTCGGCATCCTCGGCTTTATCGTCGGTTTTGTCGCCGATCTGTTTTCGGCGATCACGCCGGGCACGGGCCGTTCGCGCGGCGGTTCGTGGTCGAGCGGCTCCTCCGGCGGATGGAGCAGCGGATCGTCAAGCAGCGACAGCGGCGGCTTCAGCGGCGGCGGG
The DNA here is from genome assembly GCF_044909005.1 of Bradyrhizobium sp. USDA 223. NCBI lineage: Bacteria > Pseudomonadati > Pseudomonadota > Alphaproteobacteria > Hyphomicrobiales > Nitrobacteraceae > Bradyrhizobium > Bradyrhizobium sp. USDA 223. Next base: position 5,488,533 of record NZ_JBIYDR010000001.1, on the reverse strand, counting down.
GGTAGTTTCGGAGGCGGCGGCGCCTCGGGGAGCTGGTAGCGGTCATGAGCATCAAGCGCATTGCCAGACATCTCGTGCAGCATCATTGGCGCGCGAAGCAGATCTTTCCGCAAGCGGTGCTCGACCGCATCGAGCAGGCGATCAAGCGCGGCGAAGCCACCCATTCCGGCCAGGTCCGCTTCGTCGTCGAAGGGGCGCTCGACGGCCGTCCGCTGTTCCGCAACCAGCCGGCCCGCGAGCGCGCGCTCGACGTGTTCTCGCATCTGCGCGTCTGGGACACCGCCCACAACAATGGCGTTCTGATCTATCTCCTGCTCGCCGACCGCGACGTCGAGATCATCGCCGATCGCGGCATCGACGCGAAGGTCGGCGCGGAGGGTTGGGAGACGATCTGCCGCGCGATGGAGGCCGAGTTCAGATCGGGCCGGTTCGAACGCGGCGTGATCCATGGCATCGAGGCCGTCTCGCGCGAAATGGCAAAGCATTTTCCCAAGCAAGGGCCACATGCGAACGAGCTGCCGGATGCTCCCGTCGTGATGTGACGGATAGTGATGTGGTCGGAGCGCGTGCGGCGCGCTCCGTCATTGCGAGGAGCCCTTGCGACGAAGCAATCCAGACTGCCTCCGCGGAGCTGCGCTCGCAAGACGCCATGGGGGGCCATTCCGCCCCCGTTCATCTTCCCCCGATTACGAACTGTTTCACGCCCGCCACACCGGTTCCACTTTCCCGGCCCAATTCGGCCCCGGATGAATTCCTAAAATTTCGGTAAGCGGGTCCCGAGGTAAGGATTTCGCAAGCAATGAAAGTTACCAAAAGGTCAACCGAGACTGGAGTATTTGAGCCGTGAGCGAACCAATGCCCGAGCAGGCTGCCCAGGATTCCGCTGCCGTCGACGCGGCAGCGCCGCAGGCCATCGAGGCTGCCGCGGGTATCGAGGCCCCCTCGATCGCCCCCGATCACGAAGCGCCGCCCAAGCCCGATCCTGTCAAGGCGGACGCCCCGAAGATTGAGCCGCCGCGGATCGAAGCGTCGAAGTTCGAAGCCACTGAGGCCAGGACCGAGGCAAAGGCTGAGCCGAAGCACGGCAAGCTCATCGTCATGCCCCCCGCCGACCGCGCCTGGGAGCGCGAGGAGTTCGCCCCGCATGGGAAGGCGGACGAGCCGCGCGAAGCCGGCAGCAAGCGCCGGCTGTCGGCGATGGCCGCGGTGGTGGCGATTGCCGCCAGCGTCGGCGCGATCAGCGGTGCGCTTGCGACCGCCGGCATGATGCGTTTCGCCGCACCCGCCCCGGCTCCTGTCCAGGTCGCCGACACCAGCGCGCTGGATGCGTCCGTCGCGCGGATCGATGCCGACCTCGTCGCTCTCAAGGCCTCTGTCGAGCAGAGCTCGAAGACCGGCCTCACCCAGTTCAACCGGGCCAACGACCGCCTGGACAAGCTCGAGAAGGCGCAGGCCGAGCCGTTGGCGAAGATCGCAAAGCTGTCCGAGACCGTCGACAAGCTCCGCGCCACACCGCCCGCCGCGCCCGCGCAGGCCGCAGCAGCGGTGCCCAAGGAGACCACCGGCTCGATCGCGCCGACCCAGCCCCAGACTCAGGTCGCGACCGCGGCGGCCGCACCGGCCCCGGTCGGCGCAGCGCCCAAGACCGAAGTCGGACGTCTGCCGACGATCGAAGGCTGGCGGCTGCGCAACGCCAGCAACGGCGGCGCGCTGATCGAGGGCCGCGACGGCCTGTACGAGGTCTATCCCGGCGATCCCATCCCCGGCGTCGGCCGTGTCGATGCGATCCGCCGCCAGGATGGCCGCTGGGTGGTCGTCACCTCAAGGGGGCTGATCGTCGGACGCTGAGCCTCCGGATATCCGACTTTCGAAGAGGCGCTTCACCGCGATGTGAAGCGCCTTTTCGCTTGAATAGGCATGCTTGCGCGGTGTTACCTCAGGCATGGGCCGCGCCTTGCGAATTCTCGTTGCTGCCGCCGCATTGCTGGGCGGTGTCGTTTCGCTCCTAGCAGCGGAGAGCACTGCGCTGACGCGCGGTACCGCGATCACCGATCCCGCTCTCCTGCGCAAGCTCGACCAGAACAACACGCTGACGATCTCGCGCCTTTTGTCGCCGCAGCAGAATTCGGACGTCCCGCTCACGACCGAGCGGATGTTCGGCGCGCTGCCGCAGCTGAAAGCGATTCTGCCCGCGATCGATGCGGAACTCGAACGCTACATCGCCTGGTACAAGACGACCTATCCGGGTGAGACCATCGGCGTCGGCGAGGGCTTCGACGCGCAATTGTTCGATCGGGCCAATCTGAAATCGCGCGAGGCGCGCTTCGTGCTGGCCGGCATCGTCAATCGCATGGACCGTGCCTATGTCTCGGAAGAGTCCTGTGGCGAGATCCGGCTGATCTATCGTCTCGCGCGGTTCGATGGCGGGCCGGATGGCGGCAAAACCGCAACGCGCCTGCCGATGACGTTCAACCTCGTGCTGAAGGCGCGCGACGCGCGCCAGACGGATGCGAGCGGCAAGCCGATCAACTGCGCCGAGATCGCGCGGCGCTGGCTCGACAACGGCGACTGGCAGGGCTTGATCGGCAGTCGCTTCCCGCCTGACGACGCCATGCTCGACAGCATCGAGACCAACATCCAGGTCTCGGTCGCGCCGAAATCGGCGCTGCACGATTTCCGCTCCGACTATCTTCTCAAGGTGTTCAAGTACGACGCCGCCACCAGGACGTTCGAGGAATCGACGCTGGAGAACCAGATCGACCGCGACCGCATTCTTGCCGACGATGCGCTGCGGCGCGACTTCAAGGCTTGGCTGCTCGCGCCGGAGAATTTGCGCGAGTTCGATCGCGGCACCGTGCTGATCCCGGAGAAATTCCTGGCCAAGGTCGCAATTGTGCCGACCCCCGCCGGCCTCGACGCTTCAGCCTTGCAGCCGGAGTTCGGCTTGATGCAGGGGGAGGGCAAAGGCGATCCCGTCTTCACCGACAATGACGTGGTCGGCGCGCTGAAGCAGGCGGCGGCACGCGGCCTCGACATGCAAAACGTCCGTTCGGTCGCAGGCTTCCAGCGTCGTCTCAACGACGTCACCTGCGCCGGCTGTCACCAGACCCGTGGCATCGGCGGCTTCCATTTCCCGGGCGTCGATTGGCTTGCGGACAGACCGTCGAATGCCGCCATCGTGGCGGCCTCGCCGCACTTCTTCGGCGACCAGCTCCGCCGCCGCGACATCCTGACCGCGTTCGCGGCCGGAAAAACCCCTGATTTCTCACGCGGATTTGCCAGTCGGCCACAGACCCGCGGCAGCAGCGAGCTGGCCGGCAGCGAATATCAGGACGGCTGGGGCGCGCATTGTTCCCTGCAAGATGCGGGATCGGGAGCGCCGGACAGGAGTTTTACGTCATGGAGCTGTGCTAACGGTCTGACCTGTCAGGCTGCCGCGGCCTCGCGCCGCATCGGCATGTGCTTCATCAAGACACGTTAGCTCGTGATCCAGGAAAAGTGTGGAGCGGTTCTCCGAAGGATCACGCGCAAGATAAAGTCTCAAGCGATTTGGATGACCCATGACGGATACCGGCGAAGCCAACAAGGCGCGCAATCGTGAGATCGCGCGGAACGAGGAAGCCAAGCAGGTTATCGGCAGCGCCCGCGTCAGTATCTGGGCGGTTGCGGTGGCCGTCATCGTCGGCGGCATTCTGTTCACGCTCGGCTGGCTGTCGCTTCGATAGCCACGTCCTCCTTCGTCATGCCCGGGCTTGTCCCGGGCATCCACGTTCTCCTCTCCGCGCTCAAGATCGTGGATGGCCGGGACAAGCCCGGCCATGACGGCGCTGAGAGCTAAGCGCTGGCGCCTTCAAGTCGCGTAATTCGTCATCCGTTTTCCCGGCAGCAGCTCGTAGGCCGGCTTCCAGCCGGGCAGCGCGGCCATGCGGCCGAGCCAGGCGTGGATGGCGGGATAGCTCGCCGCAAAATCGAAACCGTGCTCGTCGCTGGGATAGTGCAGATAGGCCATCATCGAGATGTCCGCGACCGTCGGCCTTGCGCCGATCGCGAAAGCATTGTGCTGGAGATGGCCGTCGAGGATGCCGAGAAAGTCCTCGAGCCGCCGGCGGAAATGCTTCAACACCTGCGGGTCGTTCTTCTCGGTGAAGGCACGCATGAAGCGGTAGGTCGCCATGTAGCCGGTGAGCTTGTGGTTGTCCCAGAACAGCCAACGCAGCAGCTCGAATTTCTCGTCCTCCGTCTCGGCGCCGAAACGGCCGTATTGCTCGGCCAGTTTCAGCAGCAGCGGCGCGGTCTGCGTCATCTTCACGCCGTCGATCTCGAGCACGGGAATCTCGCCCATCTCGTTGACGGCCTTGCGCCACTCGGCCGTGCGCGTGACGCCGCCGGCAAAATCGGTCCAGACCGGCTCGAACGTCTCGCCGCAGAGCGTCAGCATCAGCGCCAGCTTGTAGCTGTTGCCGGATTCGGGGAAGTAGTGCAGGCGGTAACTGGGCATCGAACACTCCTTGCTTGCGGGGGGCGGACAACCATATTACATATGATCCGCATAACAGAACATTTGTTCTATCGCGGGTCAAGAGCTGGATGCTGGGCCGATGAGCAAGAATTCAAAAACAGAGGCGGGCGAGCGCGAGCGGCCCCTGATGCAGGCAACACTGCGCATCATCGGGCGACATGGGCTCGACGGCGTGACCCACCGCGCGGTCGCGGCCGAGGCCAGGGTCTCGCTCGGTGCGGTCACGCATCATTTCGGAACCCGTGATGCGCTGGTTGAGGCAGCTCTGCAGTTCGCTCTGGCGCGCGAAGTCGGAAGGCTGCGTGCGTTCGCGCTCAGCCTTCAGGACAAGGCGTTCGAGGTGGAGGCCTGGATCGACGCGCTGGTCGATTTTTACGTCCGCGAGCTCAGCAGGGAAGCAGAGACACATATCGCATGCTATGAGGCCTTCCTGGCCGCCGCGAGGCAAGAGCACTATCGGTCCGTGGTCGCCGAGTGGTTTGACACGTGGCGGCAGAGTGCAGAGCTTGCGCTGAAAGCTGCGAAGTCACCAAACCCGCGCCGCCACGCCGAGGTGTTCGTCTCGGCGCTGATTGGCTTGCTCTTTCGTCAACTCGCCACGCCCAGACCCGGCTTCCGCCGTGAGGCGAAGGCGGAGCTGTTGGAGCTGGTGGGCGGCTTGATTGCGCGGAAGTAACGCCGCGGGCGCACCTGCCTACCCCACCGCCCCCGACCCCCGCAGCTGCTTGATCGCCGCCTCGTCAAATCCCGCCCCGCGCAAAATCTCGTCACTGTGCTCGCCCACCGCGGGCGGCTTGCGCGGCTGCACCTTCTTGGCGCCGTCGATCCAGATCGGACTGTTGATGGTGAGCATGGTGTCGTTCTCGAACGGCACCAGCACCTCGTTGTCGAGCATCTGCTTGTCGTTGGGGATGTCGTCCAGGATGGCGACGACGCCGAACACGAGGCCGTTACCGTCGAGGATTCTCCGCCATTCGGCGAGATCTTTCGTGACGAAGGTCTCGTCCAAAATCCTGATCAGCTCGACCGAGCGGGCGTGGCGGTCGGCCTTGGTGGCGAAGCGCGGATCGGCGATCAGGTCTTCGCGTCCGAGGCACTTGGCCAGCGTCGGAAATTGCTTCTCCTCGTTGAGCAGCGACAGGATCAGCCAGCGGCCGTCCTTGCATTGGTAATGATTGGCGACCGCGTTGAGCGCGCGCTCGCGCGGGCGCCGCTCGCCGAACTTGGCGCCGCAGAGTTTTGCTTGCGCCAGCACGCTCGCGGCCCACACCCCGTTCGCCATCAGGTTGGAAGCGACATGCGAGCCCTTGCCGGTCTTCTCGCGCTGATACAGCGCGGTGACGATCGCGCCGTAGAACGCCATGGCGCAAGGGTGGTCGCCCATGCCCGCGACCGAGCGGGCCGGCGTGGTGTCGGTGTCGGCGCGGACGAGGTCCATCAGGCCGGAGCGTGCCCAATAGGCGTTGCTGTCGAAGCCCGGCTTGTTCGCTTCCTCGCCCTTCTCGCCATAGCCGGTGAAGGAGGCGTAGATCAGCCGGTCGTTGAGATGGGCGAGATGGTCGTAGGTGATGCCGAGCTTGGTGCGCACCGGCGGCGGCATGTTGGTGATGAAGACGTCGGCCTCCGCCACCAGTCTATAGAGCACGGCCTGCGCTTCCGGCTTCGACAGGTCGAGCGCGATGCTCTTCTTGTTGCGCGCCTCCAAGAGCCAGGCGAAATTGTGCTCGCCTGAGGGATAGCCCGGCAGGTTCGGCAGGTTGCGATAGGGGTCGCCAGTGCCGGGCGGCTCGATCTTGATGACGTCGGCGCCGAAATCCGACAGCACGGTCGCGGCCGCGGGCGCTGCGATGAAGCTCGCGCAGTCCAGCACCTTCAGGCCTGCAAAAATGCCCTTCTCCATCGCGGCGTCGCTCCCTCGCTTCCGTCGTTTCCCGCACGCTGGAATTGGCGCGGGCAGGTAGTGAGAGCATTAGACCGATGTTTTGCCGGGATGCAACGGCGCCTGGCGCAGGGCCTCACTCCTCCCCCGCAAGCAATGCGGCATTGCCGCCGGCCGCAGCCGTGTTGATCGTCACGGTCTGCTCGGTGGCAAAGCGCGCGAGGTAGTGCGGGCCGCCGGCCTTGGGGCCGGTTCCGGACAGGCCGCTGCCGCCGAACGGCTGCACGCCGACCACGGCGCCGATCATGTTGCGGTTGACGTAGATGTTGCCGACCTGGACGCGGTCGACGATGGCCTCGATGGTGTCGTCGATGCGCGAATGGATGCCGAGAGTCAACCCATAGCCGGTGCGCGCGATGGATTCCAGCACACGAGCGAGGTTTTCCGCGCGATAGCGCACGACATGCAGGATCGGGCCGAACACCTCTTCGGTGAGCTGACCGGCCTCCTTGAGCTCGAAGATATGCGGGGCGACGAAACAGCCATCCGGCGCGGCGCCTGCAAAATGCAGCCGCGCCTCGCGCTTCATCCGCGCGATATGCGCATCGAGGCGCTGCTTGGCCTCGTCATCGATCACTGGACCGACATGAGTCGCGACATCCGCGGGATCGCCGATCTTCAGTTCGCGCGCGGCGCCCGCGATCATCTCGATCATGCGGTCGGCGACATCCTCCTGCGCGAACAGGAGCCGCAAGGCCGAGCAGCGCTGGCCTGCGGAGCGGAACGCAGAGGTCACGACATCGTCGGCGACCTGCTCGGGCAGTGCGGTCGCATCCGCGATCATGGCATTGATGCCGCCGGTCTCCGCGATCAGCGGCACGATCGGCCCGTCCTTGGCCGCCAGCGTCCGGTTGATCTGGCGCGCGACCTCAGTGGAGCCGGTGAAGACTACTCCGGCGACATCAGGATGCGCGGTGAGGACGCCGCCGACGCGGCCGTCGCCGGTGACGAGATGCAGCGCGCTTCTGGGGATGCCGGCCTCGTGCAGCAGGGCAACGGCCTCACGCGCGATCCGCGGCGTCTGCTCGGCGGGTTTCGCCACCACGCTGTTGCCGGCCATCAGCGCCGCCGAGACCTGGCCAAGGAAGATCGCGAGCGGAAAATTCCACGGCGAGATCGCGACGAACACGCCGCGGCCGCGCAGGCTAAGCACATTGCTCTCGCCGGTCGGGCCGGGCATGGCGGCATCGTTTCCGAACAGCTTGCGGCCCTGCGCGGCATAGTAGCGGCAGAAATCGGCGGCTTCGCGCAGCTCGGACAGAGCGTCGTCGAGCGTCTTGCCGCCCTCGGCTTGCAGCAGCGCGATGAAACGGGCGCCCCGGCTCTCCAGCAGATGCGCGGCCTGCTCCAGCGCCGCTGCGCGTGTGCCTGCAGGTGTCCGGCTCCAGGCAGTAAAGCCGGCGCGCGCAGCCGTCACTCCCGCGTTGGCCTGATCCGGTGTTGCGTCAGCGACAGGCTTAAGCTCGGCCGCCGCGGCCTTCACCTCCGTCAGCAGCCGGTCGAGTGCGGCACGCTCACCGAATTCGACGCCGCGCGAATTGCGCCGCTCCGGCGCGAACAGATCTGCCGGCAACGGAATCTTGGCATGAGGTGCCTGTTGCGCCCGGCCAATGGCATCCGCCGGCCGCTGCAGCAGCGCCGTGACAGGCACGCGATAATCGGCCGCCTGCGCCACGAACGAGGAATTGGCGCCGTTCTCCAAAAGCCGCCGCACCAGATAAGCGAGCAGGTCGCGATGGCTGCCGACCGGCGCATAGGTGCGGTAGGCGATGTCAGGATGATCCTTTGCGAGTTGCTCGTAGAGCGCTTCGCCCATGCCGTGCAGGCGCTGGAACTCGAAGCCGCCGCCATCAGTTGCGAGCTCCAGCACGGTCGCGACCGTCAGCGCGTTGTGGGTGGCGAATTGCGGGAAGATGCGCGGCCGCAAGGCGAGAAGCTTCGTCGCGCAGGCGACGAAGTTCAGATCGGTCATCGCCTTGCGCGTGAACACGGGATAGCCGTCGAGCCCGCGCTCCTGCGCGCGCTTGATCTCGGTGTCCCAATAGGCGCCCTTGACGAGGCGCACCATCAGCTTGCGGTCATGCGCGCGGGCGAGTTCATCGACATAGTCAATCACCGCGCTGGCACGCTTCTGATAGGCCTGGATCGCGAGGCCAAATCCGTCCCAGCCGGAAAGCGAGGGATCGGCGAGCGTCGCTGCGATCACGTCGAGCGACAGCTCCAGCCGGTCAGCCTCCTCGGCATCGACGGTGAAGTTGAGGTCATGCGCCTTGGCGCGCCGCGCAAGGTCCAGCAATAGCGGCACCAGCTCGGCCATCACGCGGCCGCGGCTGATCGCCTCGAAACGCGGATGCAGCGCCGAAAGCTTGACCGAGATGCCGGGGCGGTCGGGCAGGGGATGGTTGCCCGAAGCCTTGCCGATCGTGTCAATCGCGCTGGCATAGGCGTCGAAATAGCGCTTGGCATCGGCGGCCGTTCGTGCGCCTTCGCCGAGCATGTCGAAGGAATAGCGCGGCTTCTGGCCGGAGCGCGGCCGAGCCCGCTCCAGCGCCTGCCCGATGGTCTCCCCTAACACGAAATGGTTGCCCATCAACCGCATCGCCTGGCGCGTCGCGGTGCGCACCGCCGGTGCGCCGAGCCGCTTCACCAGCCGGCCGATGGTGCCGTCGGGCGTCTCGCCCGGCTGGATCACCCGCGCCGACAGGCCGAGCGCCCAGGCCGAAGCGTTGACCAGGAACGCGGTGGACTTGGTCTCGTGATGGATGAAATCGCCCTCGCCGAGCTTGTCCTCGATGAATTGGTCGGCGGTGCGTGCATCGGGCACGCGCAGCAGCGCTTCCGCCAGCACCATCAGCGCCAGCCCCTCCTTGGTCGAGAGCGCGAACTCCCGCAGCATGTCCTCGACCCCGCCGAGCCGGTCGTCGCGCTTGCGGATCGCCTCGATCAGCCGCGTCGCCGTGCGGTCGATCCGGGCCTCCTGGGCCGGGACGAGATGCGAGGCCGGCAGAAGCTTTGCGGCGATCTCGGAATCATCGGGAGCGTAAGGCGCGGAGAAGGGGGGCGGGATGTTCGGCATGGCGTGTCCTGTGGCTGAAATCCAGGATAAGGCCCGCGTGACCGTAGTTCGATAGACAATTTAGCCAGTTTGCCTTAGAAAATGAAGAGCATTAGCCACTTGGCCACATAAGCTATGGAACTGGATCGAACAGACCGGAAAATCCTCTCAATCCTGCAGGAGGATGGGCGCATTGCCAATGTCGAGCTCGCCGAGCGCATCGGGCTGTCGCCGACCTCGATCGGCGAGCGGTTGAAGCGCCTGCAGCGCGAGGGCTTCGTCGAAGGCTATGGCGCGCGGCTCAACCCGCACCGGCTGGGCCTTGGGCTCCTGGTGTTCGTCGAGGTGCTGCTCGACAAGACGACGCCCGAGAATTTCGAGCGGTTCGCCCGAGCCGTGAGGCTCGCCCCTGAAGTGCTGGAGTGTCACATGGTTGCCGGGGGCTTCGACTATCTTGTGAAGGCGCGGCTTGCAGACATGACCGCCTATCGACGCTTTCTCGGCGAGACCCTGCTGTCGATGCCGGGCGTGCGCGAGACGCGAACTTATGCGGTGATGGAGGAGATCAAGCGCGACGCACCGCTGCCGGTGGGTTAGCGAAGTGCAGTCGCGATTGTCATTGCTGTGGTTCGATGAGCGGTCTTCGCAAGGAAAAAATAGCTATCCTTGTGCAATCGCAACGCCTGTCGTCGAATGCACCGGCCGTCTTCTTAAATTTTCTTGGCCCGCTCCCGGACAAATCCGGGAGGCAGCAAAGGCTGGCGCGGGCTTATACTTTGAGGTTTTCCGCGGAGGTCTTGCCCCGGTTTGCGATCTCTTCATATTCCACCGTCTGTCCCTCGTTGAGGGTCGACAGACCGGCCTTCTGCACTGCCGAGATATGCACGAACACATCCTTGCCACCCGACGCAGGCTGGATAAATCCATAACCCTTCGTCGGGTTGAACCACTTGACCGTACCTTTAGCCATCACGACTTCTCCGCGGGTCTTCCTCCGAGATCTCGAACCGCCAGTCCCCGCCAACCGGCCGGTTCGGTCCTAACAGGATACGCGGAATGTGGCAGGCTTGGTAGCTCAAACCACATCGCCATTTCGCCGAATTCCGCTCAACTTCGCGGCGTTTTTGCCGGTTTTGCCCGTTTCGCGGTCAAATGGCCGGCACGCGCGACGGCGTCGGTCAGTAGGTCGCAGCCAGATAATCGACGATCTTGCCGACATCGGCATCGTCGATCGGTGCGCCATAGACCTTGATCATCTTGGTCACCTCGGCCTGCCAGAACGCCCTTTTGTCCTTCATCGGCGGCTGCGTGGCGACGTAGTCGGACGAGTGGCAGGCGCTGCAATTGCCCTGCACGACCTCGAGATTGGGACCGGGCTTGAAGGCGGCGACTTCGTCGGGGGTCTTGTAATTGACGGGCGCTGCAAGTGACGAGCCCATTAATGCGGCGACGGCGAGCGTGATGGCGAGGCGAACGATGCGCTGCATGGTCAGTCTCCTTCAGGCCACTCTGACGCGGACGGCTTCGACGGCGTTGCGCAAATAGCCCGCCGGGTTCCAGCGCGGCATGTCCGGCTGGGTCTCACCGCCATTGCCGGTGGCGCGGACCTTGAGCTCGTGGCTGCCGGCCGCGAGCTTCACCGGCAGCTTCCATTCGCGGAAGGCGTACTTGCCGAGGTCCTTGCCGAGCTTGGCACGGGCCCAGGTCCTGCCGCCGTCGGTGGAGACCTCGACCTGCTTGATGCCCTTGCCGCCATCGAACGCGATGCCGCGCAGGGTCACGGCTCCCGCCTTCAGCTTGGCGCCATCGGGGACGCTGGTGATGAAGGAGCGGATGGTGAAGCGGTTGATCGGAATCGTCGCCTTCGGCGCGGTGCCCGGCTCGACCGCATTGTTCGGCGTGTCGGGGATGCGGTAGGCCGACTTCATCCAGAAGCCGTCATAGACGTTGTCGATGACGATGATCTCGTTGAGGTGCTTGACCCAGTAGGTGCCGTAATAGCCGGGCACGACCAGGCGCAGCGGAAAGCCGTTGAGGAACGGCAGGTCCTCGCCGTTCATGCCATAAGCCAGCATCACCTCGCCGTCAGTGGCGTGATCGATGTCGAGTGCCTTGATGAAATCCGGCGTCTTGTCGTTGACCGGTCCGTCCATGCCGTTGAAGGTGACCTGCCTGGCGCCGCTTTGCACGCCGGCCATCTCCAGCACGTTCTTCAGCGGCACGCCGCGCCAGCGCGCGCAACCCATCGCACCGTTGGCGAGCTGGCCGCCGGCGACGCGCGGCTCGAAGAAGCCGCGGCTGTTGCCGGAGCACTGGTTGACGGCGACGATCTCCGTCGCCTTCATCTTGCGGATGTCCTTCAGCGACAATTTCAGCGGCTTGTCGACCTTGCCCTTGACCTCCAGCGTGAACTTGTCGGGGTCGAGATCGTAGGGCAGGTCGGAGAGGTGGTAGCGCACGAAGAACGCGTTGTTCGGCGTGATCGGGCCGTCATTGAACACCGCAAACGGCGTCTCGAGCTGCGGCGGCCGGCTGGTCAGGCCGATCATCGGCCGCTTCTGCGGATACTTCACCAGCGGCCGTTCGCCGTTGGCGAAGGGCAGGGTCACCGTGTCGAGGGCCAGCGCCTTGGTGGAATTCAGTGTGGCCGCCATGGCGGCAAGGCCTGCTCCCTTGAGCAGGTCGCGTCGATCGAACATTCCTTCTCCTCCCGGAGCTTCTCGTTGGATCGGCGGTCATCACCACGATCCTGCGCTCATCTGTCGCAACCATTTGCGTGAAGTCAATTCGCGCTTTCGCGGCAAGCCCGTGCCGCTGCGTTGCAGCAGGCCGGTGTTACGCATGTAGGAGATTGTGCCGAGCTGTGGCTGCGACGGCGGTGCGCTCCCTCGCCCCGTTCTTACGGGGAGAGGGTTGGGGTGAGGGGCCTCTCTCCACACCTTCGACTGCCGCGAGACCTGTACCCCCTCACCCGGAATCCGCGCAACGCGCGCATTCCGACCTCTCCCCGCAAGCGGGGAGAGGTGAACAATCACGCCGCCACGCGCTCGCTGCGATCGACCAGCGCCGCCAGCTCCCTCGCATTCGCCACCACCCGCACCGCGAGCGGCTGGTCGCGGCCGCGGATGGCGACCTCCTGCTGCGGCAGCGCGTCCTCTGCAATATCAGCGGTACGGCGCACTTCATCCGAGACGACGGCCTCGCAGGCCAGCGTCTTGGTCATGTCCTGCAGGCGGGCGGCGACGTTGACGGCATCGCCGAGCGCTGTGAAGACGATGTGATCGCGATAGCCGATGTCGCCGATGATGACCTCGCCGCCGTGGATGCCGATGCCGAAGCGGATCGGCTGGCGCAGATCGTGGCTCAGGAGATCGTTGAGCTCGTCGATATGCGCAGCGATTCCCGCGGCTGCCTTCATCGCCTGCCGGCAGGCGGTTTGCGGGTCGGCCGCGAGTCCGAACAGCGCCAGCATGCCGTCGCCGACGAACTGGTTCGGCTGGCCGCCGTTCTCGATCACCGCTTGCGACACCGCGCCGAGGAAGCGGTTGACGATGAAGACGGTGTCGAACGGCAGGCGCTTCTCGGCCAGCTGCGTCGAGCCGCGCATGTCCACGAACAGGCTGACGAGATACCGTTCCTGGCCGATACTGGCCGATGTCGAGGCTCCGTCCGTTGCATGCGTGTGAGCTGCGAAGAGCTGGAAGAAGGAGAGATCGGAGGTCGGACGCAGCTGACAGGCCAATCTGATCGAGGGATCGGCGGTGCCGACGCGGGTGAGCACGAAAGCCTCGCGCTGCGACGGAGTGGGCAGGGCATCATGATCGCCGATGATACGGATGCGGCAGGTCGAGCAGCGAGCGCGGCCGCCGCAGACGCTGGCGTGCGGCACGTTGTGGCGCAGGCTCGCCTCCAGCACCGACAGCCCCTTGGGGACCCGCACCGTCTTGCCGTTGCCGTAGGACAGCGCGATCATGCCGCCGCGCCGTTCGCGCAGGGCGCGCACGCCGCGCGCCGCCAGCACCAGTCCCAACAGACCGAAATAGCCCATGGTGAGACCGCCCGCGATGCGCTCGAGCGTGTTGCCTTCCGCAACCGTGCCGACCTGGCGGCGGGTGAGATGCTGCTTACGCCATTCGCCGTCGTCACTGTCGGCGGCGACGCTGCGGCCGCCCTGGTAGACGCCGAGCAGCGATAGCGTCGGGATCAGCACGGCGGCCGCGAGCAGATAGGGCGCCGCGCGCGTGAAGAACGGCTTCAGCCGAAGCCAGAAATAGACGCCGATGCAGCCGTGCACCCAGGCAATGAGAAGCAGGATCGTCATCTGCCAGAGCAGACCCGGCGCCGCGACGAAGAACAAATAGAGCTCCTGCGGATACAGCTTCTGGTGTCCGTACAACGTCTGTGCGAGCCGCACGCCGATGATGTGGCCCATGACGAGGACGGGGATGCTCAAGCCGAGCACGAGCTGGAGCGGCTCGATCGTTCGCCAGCGGAACTGGCGGCGCTGATACAGCGCGTAGAGGCCGAGGCCCATATGGGTGAGGGCGGCCGTGTAGAACACGATCGCGACCGGGAGGAACTGCCAGAACAGCGTGTGGTAGTAGACCCCGGCCTCCATGGCGTCGACCGAGATGTTGCCGAGCGCATGGTTGAGGAAATGGCTGACGACAAAGGCGAACAGGATGATGCCGCAGACGAGCCGCACCTGCCGCACCCCGGCGGCGCGGACGACTGACATCTGTGTGGGAGCGGTGGCCATGATTCGGTTGTGTCAGGTCATGGAGGAGACCAGCCAGCGTAACCTTTAATTCCGGCGGCGGACAGCCTGTCCGATATGCGTCGCAAGGCACCGCTGTCGTTCCCGGACGAGAACCGTAGGGTGGGCAAAGGCGCGCACTTGCGCGCCGTGCCCACCATTTTTATCCCGATATGCTCACGGTGGGCACGCTTCGCTTTGCCCGCCCTACGACGTCTGCGCTTGTCCGGGACCACCCCCGGGAAGAGAGTTTGCCCCACATTGACTCCCCCTTCCAAGTCGGGGAAAAGCGCCGCCGTGACGATCGCTCCCGACATCTCTGCGAAGCCGGCCGGCGCCGAACGGCGTCTGATCCTCATGGCCGCAGCGATCATCGCCGCGATGACGCTGCTCCGCATCGTCTACGCCTCGGCCATCGAGCTGCGCACCGACGAAGCCTATTACTGGACATGGTCCAAGGAGGCTGCGCTCAGCTTCCTCGATCATCCGCCCGGCATCGCCTGGCTGATCCGCTTCGGAACCGCGATCTTCGGCGACACCAATCTCGGCGTCCGCTTCGGCGGCATCGTCGCGATGCTGGTGACGCAGCTGCTGCTCGCCGACATCGTCCGCCGCCTCACCCATGATGCGCACGCGATCGTGTTCGCGGTGCTGATGCCGGAGGCCGCGCTTTATTACGGCCTGTTGATGGCCAAGGTCGCGCCCGACGTCGCGATGATCCCGTTCGCGGTCGCGATGATGTGGTCGCTGGTGCGGCTGGCGCAAAGCGGCGACGGCCGCTGGTGGCTGGCGGCCGGCCTGTTCGCGGGCCTCGCGATGCTGTCGAAATTCACCGTGGTCATGTTCGCGCCGGCCGTTGCCGCCTTTCTCCTGGTGCCGGATTGGCGCTGGCGCTGGCTGCGCAGTCCTTACCCCTATCTCGCCGTGCTGGTCGCGCTAGCGGTGTTCTCGCCGGTGCTGATCTGGAACGCGCAGCACGACTGGGCCTCATTCCGTTTCCAGGGCGTGCGCGCCACCGCCAATTACGGCATCTCGCTGCGTACGATCGGCGATTACGTCGGCCTGCAATTCGGTCTGGTCGGCTTCGTCTTGCTGCCAGTGGTGCTGACGGGCCTGGTGCTGACGGCGTGGCGCGGCTATCGCACGCGCGAGCCGGTCGCGATCCTTTTGTCGACGGCGGTGCTGGTGTCGTTCGCCTACTTCTTCTTCAAGTCGCTGACGCTGCGCGTCGGCGACACCTGGCCGATGTTCATGTGGCCAGTCGGTTTTGCCGCCACCGCGGTCAACCTCGTCACGATGAGGAAAGAGGGATGGTCCGCCAGGATGCTGGAGTCCTCGCTGTTCTGGGCCAGGACGGCGATCGTCTCAGGCATCCCCTTCGTCATCATCGTGTTCCTCTACTACGTTGCCGCGCCCTGGAATCTGCTCGGCAAGATCGACCCGATCGGCGCCGAGGCCGGCTACGAGCAGGTCGCCGCGCGGGCGCAAGCCGCCCTCGACGCAACAGGCGCGACCTGGATCGCAACCACGGACTACCGCACCTACGCCATGATGCGCTGGCTGTTTCGGGGCCGCGTGCCCGTTATCGAGATCAACGAGCGCGGCCGCTTCCAGGATTTCCGCGACCCCGGCATGGACAGGATCAAGGGTCATGCCGGCATCTATGTCGGGCGCGAGCCGGACAACCGCGCATCGCTGTGGGAGCACATTCCGGCGCAGCGCGAGCAACTCGCCACGGTCGAACGCCGCTGGCGCGGCGTCGTGACCAACACCTATGTGATCGAAAAGCTCACCGGCTGGACCCCGCAGCTCTCGCCGCCAAAGGACTCGCCGCTGTTCCAGTGGAAGGTGCTGGCGGACGCCGGCGGGCGCTCGCGTTCTCTCTCCAATCCCCTCCAGGAGCCTGGAGCGGGAGGGTAAGCGCGAGCCTACTGCACGAGATCGGCGACGGTGGTTGCGGCCTTGAGGCCGGTGCCGGTGAGAACGGCGACCGTGGTGTCGTTTGCATTGATGGCGCCGGTTGCGGCGAGCTTGTCGAGCGCCGCAGCCGCGCTGGCGCTGGTCGGCTCGGCAAACAGGCCCTGGCGCGCGAGGCGGCGCAGGGCGGCGACGATCTCGTCCTCGGTGAGCGCGATGGTGCCGCCGCCGCTCTCGCGCAGGGCGGCGATGATCTCACGCAGGCGGAGGGGAGTCTTGATCGCGGTGCCCTCGGCAACGGTCTTGCTCACCTCGCGCGCGACCGGCGTATCGACACCGGCCTTGAAGCTTGCATCGATCGGCGAGCAATTGAGCGGCTGCGCCGCGAACAGGCGCGGCAGCTTCGAGATCTGCCCGGCCTTCAACAGCTCGCGGAAGCCGAAGGCGCAACCCAGCAGACTGCTGCCGGCGCCGACGGGAATGATGACGTTGTCGGGCGCGCGGAATCCCAGATCTTCCCAGATCTCGTAGGCCAGCGACTTGGTGCCTTCGAGGAAGAACGGCTGCCAATTGTGGCTGGCGTAGAAGGTCTGGCTCGACTGGCGGATGGCCTCGGCTTCGGATTCCTCGCGCGGGCCCTCCACGAGCTGCACGGTCGCGCCGTAGGCGCGCACCTGCGCGATCTTGGCCGGCGAGGTCGAGGCCGGCGCCAGAATCTTGACGCGCATGCCGCCGGCCGCACCCAGCCCCGCCATCGACGAGCCGCCGTTGCCGGAGGAATCCTCCAGAATGGCGTCGACGCCGATCTGTCGCAGGAACGACAGCATCACCGCCGAGCCGCGGTCCTTGAAGCTGCCGGTCGGGTTGAACCATTCGAGCTTGAACAGCGGGCGCAGCGCGCCCCAGTCCTGCTGGACCAGCGGCGTGCAGCCCTCGCCGAGCGTGATCGGGTCCTTGATCTCGACCGGCAGCGCCGCCCGGTAGCGCCACAGCGAGCGCGTCCGGCCATCGATGTCCTCGCGTGAGATGCCCGCCCCCGGCGTCACCAGCAGCGGCGTGCGCTCGTCCGAGCACCAGCGCGGCTGGTCCAAGGGATAGAGCTTTCCGTTGCGGGGATCGATGTAGCTGGCGGCAGGCATGGCAGTCTCCAAGGCAGGGCAGCGCGGTGCGCCGAACTTGAAGCCCACCGCACGAAACGAAGCAACACCTTGAAAACACGAAAAATGGAACTATTTCAATTCCTTAAACTGGCCTCGCAGGCCGAGCGGCAAGCGCGATGCGCGCGCTGGCATCGGATGCGACAGGCCTGACGGCCCTCTCGATGACGGGAATTTGGCCCCGAACGGCCCCTGCGCCCTGCCACGATTAACTTGTCTGTCGTCGCCGGCCGCTACAATATGTTGGATTGAGCTTGCGCCGCCGGTTCGGCGTCGCAAGTGAGCCAGGCCCGTCCGAGCGGCGGGCCGTTGGCTTTTTGGGAGCCTGGACATGAGCCGTGCCAACCGTACCGACCACATCCGCCTGACCTCCCATCCGGAGCCGGGCAGGAAGGCCGCCTTTCCCATCCATTGGGGCGCCGCTGATGCGCGCGCGCGTGGGCCGATCATCGGCACGGTGTCGCGCGCAGGGGATCGCAACGTGATTGGCAGCCATGGCGGGTCCTACGCGATGTACCGCGCGCTCGCGGTCTCCGCCGGCGCGCTTGATCCGATTCGCAGGCCTGACCTCACGAACACCTTTCCGGCCGCGACCATCGGTCCGTTCGAGCAATGGACCGATCCCACAAAAATCGTCGCGCTCGATCCCTGGGGGCATCTGGTCGCCGAGAATTTTCGCCAGGAGATCGCTGAGGGCGCGGACATCCGCCCGAGCATCGCGGTGACGCGGGCGCGGCTCGATCTGCCGGAGATCCGCGACGCGCTCGCCGCAAAGCGGCTGCGCGCCGATGGCGAGGTCGTGCACGCCAATGGCAGCGTCTCGGTGGTGAAGATCGCGATCGATCCGGTGTGGCACCTGCCTGGCCTTGCGGCGCGCTTCGGCACCGGAGAGACCGAGTTGCGGCGCACGCTGTTCGAGCAGACCGCCGGCATGTTCCCGGAGCTGGTGACGCGCCCGGACATGAAGGTGTTCCTGCCGCCGATCGGCGGCACCACGGTGTATCTGTTCGGCGACGTGACAAAACTGCCGGACCATCGCACCAGGATCACCTGCCGCGTGCATGACGAGTGCAACGGGTCCGACGTGTTCGGCTCCGACATCTGCACCTGCCGGCCCTATCTGATCCACGGCATCGAGGAATCCGCGCGCGGCGCGCAGGAGGGCGGGCTCGGGCTCGTCGTCTACAACCGCAAAGAAGGCCGCGCGCTCGGCGAGGTCACCAAATTCCTGGTCTACAATGCGCGCAAGCGGCAGGAGGACGGCGATGCGGCCGCCGCTTATTTCGAGCGCACCGAGTGCGTGGCTGGCGTCCAGGACGCGCGCTTCCAGCAATTGATGCCGGATACGATCCACTGGCTCGGCCTCAAGCGCATCGATCGCTTCCTGTCGATGAGCGACATGAAATACGACGCGCTGACTTCGCAAGGCATCGACATCGTCGAGCGCGTGCCGATCCCGCTGGAGCTGATTCCGGCTGATGCCCATGTCGAGATCGCCGCCAAGAAGGCCGCCGGCTATTACTCCACCGACATCGCGCCGGAGCAGTCCGTGAACGGCGTCGTCGGGCGCTCGCTGGAGAAATACTGATCGCGATGGCGGACGCTTTGGACTCGCAGGCGCGCGCGTTGCTCACCGCAAGGGCGGTGCGCGCGCGCGCCGGGCAGATGCTCGAGCTCGGCCTTGCCGGCGGGCTCACCCATTTCACTGTCGATCTCGGCCGCATCGATGGCGTTGCCGATGCCGTGCTCGCGGTGACCCGTAAAGCCTATCCGACGCTCGACATTCCGTTCCATGCGCGCTGGCGGCACTTCGTGCTCGGCGGCGTCGACCGCTGGGCCCGGCTCGCCGATGCTGCGTCCTGGCCGGATCGCGCGGCGCGGGCGCGCGCCGAGTTCGACCTCGCCATCGTCAGCGTGCTGCTCGATGCAGGTGCCGGCGCAGCATGGCGCTATCGCGACAGCGTGACGGGAGCAGACGTAGGGCGATCGGAAGGGCTTGCGATCGCGAGCCTCGACATGTTCGCGAGCGGGCTGTTTTCACACGATGCGCGCGCGCCGTTCAGGGCGGATGCGGAGGTGCTCGCAAAGCTGCCCCTTGGCTCACTCACCTCCGCCTTTCAGGTGACCGAGGCCAATCCGCTGCTCGGCCTGGAGGGACGCACCGACCTGCTGCAGCGTCTGGGCAGGCAGGTCTCGGAGCGTGCGGACGTGTTCGGCCTGCACGATATGCCGCGGCCGGGCGGGCTGTTCGATCATATCGCAGCGCGTGCGGTCGGCGGCGCCGTCGCTGCGCCCGCGATCCTGTCCGCGGTGCTGAACCAGCTCGGGCCGATCTGGCCGTCGCGACTTGAGCTTGCGGGCGTGCCGCTCGGCGATTGCTGGCGGCATCCGGCGATCAAAGCGGACGACGGCACGGCAGGCCTCGTGCCGCTGCACAAGCTGTCGCAATGGCTGAGCTATTCGCTGATCGAGCCGCTGCAGCGCGCCGGCTTTGAGGTGACCGACATCGACGGCCTCACGGGCCTTGCCGAATATCGCAATGGCGGCCTGTTCGTCGATCATGACGTGCTGCGCCTGCGCGAGGCCGCCGACGCCGAGCGCGCGCATGCGGTGGATTCGCTGCTCGTCGTGGAGTGGCGCGCGCTCACAATTGCATTGCTCGACAGGTTGGCGGAGCGCATTCGCGCCAAGCTCGGCCGCACCCCTGAGACCTTGCCGCTTGCGAGCATCCTCGAAGGTGGCAGCTGGGCGGCGGGCCGCGCCATCGCACTTGCACGCCGTCCCGATGGATCGCCGCCGCTCAAGGTGATCAGCGACGGCACGGTTTTTTAGAGAATGGATAGAGATTTTCGGCCAAGCGCGTCATTGCGAGCGCAGCGAAGCAATCCAGAGTCCCACCGCGGGCAGATTCTGGATTGCTTCGCTGCGCTCGCAATGACGTCTCGGTGAATTTCAGGAGCATCCCATCATGGAAGGCGTCACGATCGTCGATCATCCGCTGGTGCAGCACAAGCTGACGCTGGTGCGGGACAAGTCCATCTCGACCAAGTCGTTCCGCGAGCTGATCAAGGAGATCGGCATGCTGCTGTGCTACGAGGTGACGCGCGACCTGCCGCTTACCGATACCGTGATCGAGACGCCGCTGGCGACGATGCACTCGGCCAAGATCGCCGGCAAGAAGCTGGTGTTCGTGCCGATGCTGCGCGCCGGCACCACCTTCGTCGACGGCATGATGGATCTGGTGCCGACCGCGCGCGTCGCCCATATCGGGCTCTACCGCGAGCCGCACAGCTTTGCCGCCGTGGAGTACTTCTTCAAATCGCCGTCCGACCTCAGCGAGCGCCTCGCCATCGTGGTGACGCCGGTGGTCGCCACCGCCAACACCGCCGTCGCCGCCATCGACCGGCTGAAGGAGCGCGGCGCCAGGGACATCCGCCTGGCTTGCCTGATCGCGGCACCGGAAGGGCTCGAGCGGCTGCGCGGATTGCATCCGGACGTGCCGATCTGGACCGCGGCGGTGGATGAAGGGCTCGACGACAACGGGTTCATCCTGCCGGGCCTCGGCGATGCCGGCGACCGCGCCTACGGAACGCGGTAAGCGCTGGGCGCGTTTTAGGAACAGCTTCCGCCGCGCGAGGTTCTCCTGCACCAACAGGGAGAGCACGATGACCTATCAGAATGATGACCCCAGGACTGACCGTGCACGCCGCAACAGCCCGGTCGGCTGGGCAGTCGGCGCGATCTTCGTGATCGCCGTGGTCGCGGCCGTCTTCTTCTACAATGGTCGCGAGTTCGGTCCCCAGACCACGACCTCGAACCCGAACACGGCGCCGAACGTCACCACCGGATCGAATCCACCGGCTGCGCCGGCGAAGTGATGCGCTAGGAGCGGGTCGTCACACCTTCCCGCTGCCGCAGATGCCCTTCAGTGCCTGCCATTCCTTGTCGGTCAGCAGCGGCGGGCCGCTGGCGGGCCGGTCCTCCTTCGTCATGCGCGCGAGGCGATCCTCGGTCAGCGGATGGCTGGCGAGGATATTTGTCAGGCCGGAGCCGCCCTCCTTGCCGGTGATGCGGAACATCAGTTCGGCCGCGGGCTTCGGCGAACGGCCGAGCGCATGCATGATCTCGATCGCGAAAGTGTCGGCGCCGGTCTCGGCTTCGCGCGAATAGGACGCTTCGACCAGACTGCGCGAGGCGAAGATCACGGCCGAGGAGCCGGTAATGTCGCCGAACAAGAGGCCGATCAGGAACGAGGTGCCGCCGTTGTAGATCAGGCCGCGCATGTTGTCGTAATGCTTGAGATGGCCGAGCTCGTGGGCGAGGATGCCGGCAAGCTCGTCGGGACTCTGGGCCTTGTCGAGCAGGCCCTTCAGCACGAACACCTTGCCGCCGGGCAGCGCGAAGGCATTCGGCACCGCGGTCGGCAGCACGCCGGCCGTCATGGTGTCGTCG
Source organism: Bradyrhizobium sp. USDA 223 (assembly GCF_044909005.1). Taxonomy (NCBI): domain Bacteria; kingdom Pseudomonadati; phylum Pseudomonadota; class Alphaproteobacteria; order Hyphomicrobiales; family Nitrobacteraceae; genus Bradyrhizobium; species Bradyrhizobium sp. USDA 223. Next base: position 5,466,738 of record NZ_JBIYDR010000001.1, on the reverse strand, counting down.
AGGCCGGCCGCATCGCGCAGCCGGTTGACGAGCTTCGTGAACGCGGCCTTGCCCGCGGGGTCTTCGCACACGCTGCGGCCGAAGATGGTCTTCATCTGGACCTCGGCCGCGTCGCCGATGCGCCGTTCCACGGGCTTAGGCACCAGCGGCGCGAGCCGGTCGGCGGCGAGCGGCACGCCGAACAGGACGACGCAGACGATGGAGACGGCGGCGGCAACCGACCAGCCCACGATCTTCGCGACGCCGCTGCGCGTCGTCCGGTGCTCGTCGAGACGCGTGCAGCGGGCCGCCACGTCCGCGGCGAGCGCCGCATCGCGGATCTCCAGCCGAGCCAGAGGCGGTGCAGACGTCGCAGCCAGGCGCAGGATTCCGGGGGGACTGTCGGCGCGGCGAAGGTCGGCATAGGCCCAGCGAACTGGCGTTGCGCCGTCCTCGGCGATCTCGAGCGCATCACTGAGCGTCAGCGTCACCTGCCGTCTGCGGCTCGACACGCCGTCGAAGAAGATGGTCGGCCTCTCCGACTGCGCCGGGGGCTCGGCAAACACGTCACTCACAGCTCAGAATCCCGCGACATCGAGTCCGTCGGCAAAGCCTTCGCCGAGCGCGCCGGCAAGCTGACCGCTGCCGCGCACGTCCGCCGCGGCCCAGATGTTGTGTACCTCGACGGTCTCCAGCACCTTGGCCCAAAGATCGCGCTGAAGATAGACCCGCATGACGATGTTGATGGCAAGGGCGAGTGCGAAATAGCCGATCACCATCATCACCACCATCGGGATGCTCTTCGTCGCATTGTCGCCGGCGAAGATCTCCTCGGCGGAAACGCCGGTGAGCGAGACGACCAGGAAGGCGCCGCCGGCCATATAGGCCGTAAACGCGACCGTGAGCAGCATCCACCAGCCGATCACCTTCCAGTACAGGCCGTAGAATGCGTCATGCGGCAGCTTTGAGGACAGGCTGACGCCACCGATGCGGATGCCGTCGAGCCACCAGCGCCATTCGCGCGCCTTGAACTCGGCATAGAAGAACGGTGCGAGCGGGAAGACGACGAACGCGATCGGGCTGAGCAGCCACAGCCACCAGCCGCGCTTGAAGAAGGTCCAGCCGTCGGCTTCGAAATCGCCGCGGAGATCACCGTAATGGGTGTGCCGCATCTTGTAGCGTTCGAGCGCCGCCGCGCGCCAGGGCAGCGCAAGACCGAGCGTCAGGAGCACCAGCAAGCCCCACAGCATGGCGCGAAACGCGTAAGCCCAGCCCGAGCCGTCCATCCAGAAACGGACGCCGCGCCAGACCGTGCGCGTCAGGCGGTAGCGCCGCGCGCGAAAAATCGCGAACTGGCCGAAGGCGTAGAAGGCGATGAAGAGCGGCGTCGAGGCAAAGGCCTGCCAGCGCTCGAACTCAATGCCAATGAGAAAATAGGCGAGATAGATCGGCACCAGGATCGCGAGCGCGAACAGGAAGCCGACCAGGAGCTCCTTGGCCCGCCCGGTGTATTCGGCCGCGTCGCCGTCGATCGCGGTGTGCGTCCACAGGTGACGGCGGATGTCGGTGACGAGCCAGAACCGGTAGAAGCCGAAGGTGACGAGCTCGAGCATGGCACCCTTGGTGACCATTTTGCGGAACTCGGAGCGGCTGCCGGAGAAATCGACCCGCGTCGCCGGCAGCGGCGGGGGCAAGGGTTCGGACCCGATCGGGGTCCATTGCATGTCGTTCACGGCGGCAACCTCGGGATGCGGATCTGTTCCGGCCAAACTATAGATCAGAGGTTAGTCGATCCCCAAGATGAGCGGGTTCGATTTAGCTCGATTCCAGCGGATTTCTCGCGCGATACTCTGTCGTCCGGCGTGCGGGAGGTCACGTTCTCGTGGCGTCGTGACGATCGTGCAACGCGCTCGTGAAGGCTGGATGAGGCAAAACTCTCCCTTGCCCCGGCGCAGACAACCGGCTGTAATTGCAAATCAAATACCGCAGCGCAGAATTCAACGACGCGCGGTTCATATCCAGGGAGAACGGTCATGCATGGGACCATCGAAAGCGCGGGCAAGCTCGACGCCTTGCGCGAGCGCGCGATGTCGCTGCCGCTGGAGCAGTTCGATCCCGGCGACCCCGAATTGTTCAGGACCGATACGTTCTGGCCCTATTTCGACCGGCTGCGCCGCGAGGATCCCGTGCATTACTGCAAGGACTCGATGTTCGGGCCGTATTGGTCGGTGACGCGCTACAACGACATCATGGAGATCGAGACCAACCATGCGGTGTTCTCCTCGGCCTCCGCGCTCGGCGGCATCACCATCCGCGACATCGATCCGGATCTGCGCCGTGAGAGTTTCATCTCGATGGACCCGCCGCGCCATGCCGCCCAGCGCAAGACCGTGGCGCCGATGTTCACGCCGACACACCTCGACAATCTCGCCATCAACATCCGCAAGCGCTCGGCCGAGTGCCTGGACAATCTTCCCCGCGGCAAGGTGTTCGACTGGGTCGACCGCGTCTCGATCGAGCTCACGACGCAGATGCTGGCGGTGCTGTTCGACTTCCCCTGGGAGGATCGCCGCAAGCTGACGCGCTGGTCCGATATCGCGACCACCATTCCCGGTCCCGACGGCCTCGTCGCCACCGAGGACGAGCGGCAGGCCGAACTGACGGAATGCGCGGTCTATTTCTCGAGGCTGTGGAAGGAGCGCATCGAGCAGCCGCCGAAGAGCGACCTGTTGTCGATGATGGCGCATGGCACTGCTACGCGCGACATGGATGCGAAGAACTTCCTCGGCAATCTCATCCTCCTGATCGTCGGCGGCAACGATACTACGCGCAACACCATGTCGGGCTCGCTTCTCGCGCTGAGCCAGCATCCGGAGCAATATCGCAAGCTGCGCCAGAACCCCGATCTGCTCGACAGCTTCGTGCCGGAGGTGATCCGCTGGCAGACGCCGCTCGCGCATATGCGCCGCACGGCGCTGTCCGATTTCGAGTTCCGCGGCAAGCAGATCAAGAAGGGTGACAAGGTCGTGATGTGGTACGTCTCGGGCAACCGCGACGAGGACGTGATCGACAGGCCCTACGAGTTCATCATCGACCGTGCCCGCCCGCGTACGCACCTGTCCTTCGGCTTCGGCATCCATCGCTGCGTCGGCCTGCGGCTCGCCGAGCTCCAGCTCAAGATTATTTGGGAGGAAATTCTCAAGCGGTTCGACCATATTGATGTGGTCGGCGAACCCACCCGGGTCTATTCGAGTTTTGTAAAGGGTATCGAAACGCTGCCGGTGAAGATTGCTGCGTGAGTCGAACGCAACGGAGCCACGATCATGAACATCCAAGCGCCGGTTAAAGTGGACAAGGCCGAACGCATGCGGAAGGCGCGCGAGGAGGCCTATGCCACGCCGTTGTCGCAATTCCACCCCGGCGCGCCCCGGCTATTCCAGGACGACACGCTGTGGCCCTGGTTCGAGCGGCTGCGCAAGGAAGAGCCGGTGCATTACTGCACCAATGCGCCGATCGAGCCGTACTGGTCGGTGGTGAAGTACAACGACATCATGCATGTCGACACCAATCACGGCATCTTCTCCTCGGATTCCAAGCTCGGCGGCATCTCGATCCGCGACGTGCCGGAAGGCTACGACTATCCGAGCTTCATCGCGATGGACCAGCCCCGGCATTCGGCGCAGCGCAAGACGGTGTCGCCGATGTTCACGCCGACACACCTGGACGAGCTGGCAAAGCTGATCCGCCAGCGCTCGCAGACCGTGCTGGACAATCTGCCGCGCAACGAGACGTTCAACTTCGTCGAGCGCGTCTCGATCGAGCTGACCACGCAGATGCTGGCGACCCTGTTCGACTTCCCCTGGGAGGAGCGGCGCAAGTTGACGCGCTGGTCCGACGTCTCCACCGCGCTGCCCAAGAGCGGCATCGTCGCCAGCGCCGAAGAGCGCCGCCGCGAGATGGACGAGTGCTATGCCTACATGTCCAAGCTCTGGAACGAGCGTGTCAACTCCGCGCCGCGCAACGATCTGTTGTCGCTGATGGCGCACAACGAGGCCACGCGCCACATGGACCCCGACAACCTCATGGGCAACATCATCCTGCTCATCGTCGGCGGCAACGACACCACGCGCAACACCATGACCGGCTCGGTGCTGGCGCTGAACGAGAACCCGGAGCAATACGACAAGCTGCGCGCCAATCCGGAGCTGATCGATTCCATGGTGCCGGAGGTGATCCGCTGGCAGACGCCGCTGGCGCATATGCGTCGCACCGCATTGCAGGACACCGAGATCGGCGGCAAGCACATCAGGAAGGGCGACCGGGTCGTGATGTGGTACGTCTCCGGCAATCGCGACGAGGAGATGTTCGACAAGCCGAACGAGTTCATCATCGACCGCCCCCGCCCGCGCACGCACCTGTCCTTCGGCTTCGGCATCCACCGCTGCGTCGGCATGCGCCTCGCCGAGCTGCAGCTCAAGATCGTCTGGGAGGAGATGCTGAAGCGCTTCGACCGCATCGAGGTGGTCGGCGAGCCCAAGCGGATCTATTCGAGCTTCATCAAGGGATATGAGACGCTGCCGGTGCGGATTCCGGGCTGAGCTCTCTCCTACCGTCATTGCGAGGAGCGAAGCGACGGAGCAATCCAGACTGCCACTGCGGAAAGATTCCTGGATTGCTTCGCTACGCTCGCAATGACGGGGCGACTTCCGCGTATAACACTGGTCGCAGAAAGCTCGGCGGCAGCCCAGCTATAAAATTTCGGCATGACAGCTCGCGCCAGATGCGAAGGCACGACCGCGCGCGGCTGTTCTACCACACGCCATCTAACTCAGCCGGATGTCCCACACGCCTTCCTTGCGGCAGGCGGCGACTTCCTCGCGCAACAGCGAGGTGATGGCGAGCGAGGCCGTCGAGGCCGGGCGGTCGATTGGAGAGGCAAAGATGAGCTCGCGGGTCATCGGCTTCGATACGGGGGCGGTTTCCAGCCGCCCGTCCGCGACCTCGCCATGGACCGAGGACGGCGGCAGCAACGCGAAGCCCAGGCCCTCCTCGACCAGGCTCGTCAGGACGCGAAACGAATCCGCCTCCAGCTGGACGTCGAGCTTGATCTTGCGCTGGGCCGCGGCGTGCTCGATCAGCGCCCGGAGGCCGTGGGAATGAGAGGGCAGCACCAGCCGCTGCCGCAGCAGCCAACCGATGTCCACGCTCTTCTTGCGGGCAAGGCCGCAGCCGCGCGGACCGACCGCGACGATATTGTCGCGCCCCAGGCTCTGCACGTTCAGATGCAGATCGGCGGAACGGCCGTAGAGGATGGCGAGATCCATCTCGCCGCGATGCAGCCATTCGACCAGGTGGCCGCTATAGCTCTCGACGATGCGCAGCGAGATGCCGGGAAATTTTTCGACGCAGCGCCGTGCAAAGCGCGCCGACAGCACGCAGCTCACGGTCGGAACGAGACCGAGCACGACCTGACCCGAGGGCGGGCCCTTGGCCGACTGGATGTCGTCGCGGATCTGGTCGATCTGCCGCACGATGCCGGAGGTGCGCGCCAGCAGCAGGCGGCCGGCCTCGGTCAGCACCATGCCACGGCCGTTGCGCGTGAAGAGTTCTGTGCGCAGCTCGTGTTCCAGCAGCTTGATCTGCCTGGAGAGCGCCGGCTGCGCCACGCGCAACGTGTCGGAGGCCTTGGACAGGCTGCCGAGCTCCGCCACGCAACTGAAGGTCCTGAGCTGCCGGAAATCCATGCTTGCCAATCCTGGAAGGCTACTCCATACGCTATAACAAATGAGCATAGGGGGCGGGCATTGTTTTCACAACGCCCGTGGGTTGGCCGGCGTTATCTTAACTGCCGCTGAGAATTGGAAACGCCATGAGTCAAGAACACCACACCGAAGATTACGCCGACATCCGCGAGGCCGTAGCCAAGCTCTGCGCCCAGTTCCCCGGCGAATATTGGCGCAAGCTCGATCGCGAGATGGCCTACCCCAAGGCGTTCGTCGATGCGCTGACCGAGGCCGGCTATCTCTCGGTGCTGATCCCCGAGGAATATGGCGGCGCGGGCCTGAAGCTGTCGGCGGCCGCGGCGATCCTGGAAGAGATCCAGCGCGCGGGCTGCAACGGCGGCGGCTGCCATGCGCAGATGTACACCATGGGCACGGTGCTCAGGCACGGCAATGCCGAGCAGAAGGCAAAATACCTGCCGAAGATCGCGAGCGGCGAACTGCGCCTGCAGGCGTTCGGGGTTACCGAGCCGACCAGCGGCACCGACACCTCCTCGCTGAAGACGTTCGCGCGCAAGGACGGCAACGACAGCTACATCGTCAACGGCCAGAAGATCTGGACCAGCCGCGCCGAGCATTCCGATCTGATGGTGCTGCTGGCGCGCACCACGCCGAAGGACCAGGTCAAGAAGCGCACCGATGGCCTGTCGGTGTTCATCGTCGACATGCGCGAGGCCAAGAACAACGGCCTCGAGATCCGCCCGATCCGCACCATGATGAACCACGCCACCACCGAAGTGTTCTTCACCGACATGAGGGTGCCGGCGGAGAATCTGATCGGCGAGGAAGGCAAGGGTTTTCGCTACATCCTCTCCGGCATGAATGCCGAGCGCATCCTGATCGCCGCCGAATGTGTCGGCGACGCAAAGTGGTTCATCGCGAAGGCGACGAACTACGCCAAGGAGCGCGCCGTGTTCGGCCGGCCGATCGGCCAGAATCAAGGCATCCAGTTTCCGATCGCCAAGGCCTACGCCTCGATGCGCGCGGCCGAGCTGATGGTGAAGGAAGCCACGCGCAAATACGAGGCCGGGCTCGATTGCGGCGCGGAGGCCAACATGGCCAAGATGCTGGCGGCGGATGCGTCCTGGGAAGCGGCGAATGCCTGCATCCAGACCCATGGCGGGTTCGGCTTCGCCGAGGAATACGACGTCGAGCGCAAGTTCCGCGAGACGCGGCTCTATCAGGTGGCGCCGATCTCGACCAACCTCGTGCTGTCCTTCGTCGCCGAGCACGTGCTCGGCATGCCGCGCTCGTACTGAGGTTGCGGCCATGGGAGCATTGGACGGGATCAGGGTGATTGCGGTCGAGCAGGCGGTGGCGGCGCCGTTCTGCTCCTCCCGCCTGGCGGATGCCGGCGCGGAGGTGATCAAGGTCGAGCGGCCCGAAGGCGATTTCGCCCGCGGCTATGACGCGGCGGCCAAGGGCCAGAGCAGCTATTTCGTCTGGCTCAATCGCGGCAAGCAATCGGCGGTGGTCGATCTCACGACGAAGGACGGCCGAGCCGAGCTGGAGAAGCTGATCGCGAGTGCAGACGTGCTGATCCAGAACCTGAAACCCGGCTCGATGGACAAGCTCGGCTTCGCGCGCGAGCGGCTCTTGAAGGACTATCCCAAGCTGATTTCCTGCACCATCACCGGCTATGGTGACGAGGGTCCCTACGCCCACCGCAAGGCCTATGATCTCCTGATCCAGGCCGAGAGCGGGCTCGCCTCGATCACCGGCAATCCCGATGGCGCCTCGCGCGTCGGCATGTCGATCGTGGATGTTGCGACCGGCGCCACCGCGCATGCCGCGATCCTGGAGGCACTGATCGCGCGCGGGCGCACCGGCAAAGGGGCCGACATCCGCATCTCCATGTTCGACGTGATGGCGGACTGGTGCACCGTGCCGCTGCTCAATGCCGAAGCCGGCAATCCGCCCAAGCGCATGGGCCTGCGCCATCCATCGATCGCGCCCTATGGTGTGTTCACCTCCAAGGACGGCAAGGACATCCTGATCTCGATCCAGAGCGAACGCGAGTGGAAGACGCTGTGCGCGAAGGTGCTGGATCAGCCGGACCTGCCGGCCGATCCCCGCGTCGCCAACATGGTCGAGCGCGTGCGCAACCGCGACTTCACCGACACGACGGTGGCCGACATCTTCGGCAAGATGACGCGCGACGAGCTCCTGAAGCGGCTGTCGGACGCCGACATTGCATTCGCCGAGGTCAACACCATGGCCGACCTCGCCAACCATCCGCATCTGCGCCGCATCGAGGTCGACACGCCGAACGGCCGCGTCAGCTATCCCGCGCCGGCGCCGATCATCGTTGGCGAGACGCGCAGCTACGGCGCCGTGCCCGCCATCGGCGAGCGTCCCCAGTCCAAATAGCGAGAGCGAGGCGTCATGACCGAGAAGCTCGACATCGATCATCTCAGGCAATGGATCGGGCGCAGCCAGGAGGCCACCGACATCGTCACCGCGCAGCTCGTGAAGGGCCTGCGCGCGACGCTGTTCCAGGAGGTCGGCGAGCCCAAGGCGGGCGACGCTGCGCCGTTCACGGTGCACTGGTGCCTGGCGCAGCCGGTGTTCCCGATGTCGATGTTGGGGCCCGACGGCCATCCGACTCGCGGCGGCTTCCTGCCGCCGGTGCCGCTGCCGCGCCGGATGTGGGCCGGCGGCGAGATCGAGTTCTTGCAGCCCTTGCGCGTCGGCGATGAATCGACGCGGACTTCGCGCATTGCCGACGTGCAGGTGAAATCGGGATCGACCGGCACGCTGTGCTTCGTCTCGGTCGAGCACAGCATCTCCTCGCCAAGGGGCACGGCGATCCGCGAGCGGCAGGACATCGTCTATCGCGAGATGAGCGGCGGCGCGCCGGCTGGCGGCAAGGCGTCGCCTCCGCCGCCGCAGGCGCAGCATCGCGAAACGCATGTGTCCGATCCCGTGCTGCTGTTCCGCTACTCCGCGCTGACCTTCAACGGCCACCGCATCCATTACGACCGCGACTACGTCACTGAGGTCGAGGGCTATCCGGGCCTGATCTTCCACGGTCCACTACAGGCAGCGCTGATCGTCGAGATGGCGGCCAAGCTTCGTGGCGGCAAGGCGCCGAAGAGGTTTTCGTATCGCGGCGTGCAGCCGCTGTTCGAGGGCACGGAGTTCTCCGTCAACGCCAATGACAGCGGTGAGAGCATGGAGCTGTGGACCGCGAACGCGGAGGGGCAGCCGACGATGAAGGGCACGGCGGTGTGGTGATACTCTCTCCTCGTCATTGCGAGGAGCGAAGCGACGAAGCAATCCAGACTGCCTCCGCGGAGAGATTCTGGATTGCTTCGCTTCGCTCGCAATGACGAGCGGGGCTGGTAGGGCGTCAATAAACGCAGGGACGGAAACCATGGCCAAGAACGGCAAGACCGGCACCAAGCCCGTCACCGTGAAGCAGGCGACGCTCGACCTGCTGCGCGCCTTCGGCATCGACAGGGTGTTCGGCAATCCTGGTTCGACCGAGCTGCCGTTCCTCAGCGACTGGCCCGACGATATCGACTACGTGCTGGCGCTGCAGGAAGCTTCCGCCGTCGGCATGGCCGATGGCTATGCGCAGGCGACGCGCAATGCCGGCTTCGTCAACCTGCATTCGGCCGCCGGCGTCGGCAACGCGCTCGGCAACATCTACACAGCCCATCGCAACCAGACCCCGCTTGTGATCACCGCAGGCCAGCAGGCGCGCTCGATCCTGCCCTTGCAGGCCTTCCTCTATGCCGAGCGCGCCTCCGAGTTTCCGCGGCCTTATGTGAAATACAGCGTCGAGCCGGCAAGGCCGGAGGACGTGCCCGCCGCGATCGCGCGGGCCTATTACACCGCGATGCAGCCGCCGTGCGGGCCGACCTTCGTGTCGATCCCGATCGACGATTGGGCCCATGCCTGCGCGCCGGTCGAGGCGCGCAAAGTGAGCCGCGAGATCGGCCCTGAGCTGGAGCCGATGAAGGCGCTGGTTGCGGCGCTCGCCTCAAGCAAACACCCTGCGCTCGTCGTCGGCCCTGGAATCGATCGCGCCGGCGCGGTTGATCTGATGGTGCGCGTCGCCGAGAAGACCAGGGCGAGCGTCTGGGTTAGTCCGTTCTCTGCACGCTGCTCGTTCCCCGAGAGGCATCCGCAATTCGCGGGCTTTCTGCATGCCTCGCCGGCGCAACTGTCCGACGCGCTGCGCGAGCACGATGTCGTCGTCGTCATCGGCGCGCCGGTGTTCACCTTCCATGTCGAGGGCCATGCGGCGATCTTCGACGGCGGCGCGACCATCTTCCAGATCACGGATGATGCGGATGCCGCCGCGGTGACGCCATCAGGCACCAGCATCATCGCGACGATGAAGCCGGCGCTGAGCCTGCTGCTCGACCTGCTGCCGGAGAGCAAGCGCGCCGCGCCGAAGGGCCGCACGCTGCCGCCGGCGCCGCAGCCTGCCGATCCGCTGCCGGTCGAATTCCTGCTGCATTCGCTGTCGCAGGCGATGCCGGATGACGCATCACTTGTCGAGGAAGTGCCCTCGCACCGGCCGGCGATGCAAAAATTCCTGCCGATGCGCGGCCAGGACAGTTTCTACACCATGTCGAGCGGCGGTCTCGGCTACTCGCTGCCGGCTGCTGTCGGCATGGCGCTCGGCAAGCCGAAGCAGCGAACGGTGTGCCTGATCGGCGACGGCTCGGCGATGTATTCGATCCAGGCGCTCTGGACCGCCGTGCAGCGCAAGCTGCCGCTTACCGTCGTCGTGATCAACAATTCCGGTTACGGCGCGATGCGCTCGTTCAGCCAGGTGATGCAGGTGCGCAACGTGCCGGGGCTGGAGTTGCCGGGGATCGATTTCGTCCGGCTTGCCGAGGGCATGGGGTGCCATGCGGTGCGGGTGACGAAGGCTGCGGAGCTGGGCGAAGCGCTGAAGCGCGGCATGGCGTATGCGGGCACTAGTCTCGTCGAGGTCGTCGTGGATTCCGCAGTGCCGGTGCTGTACGGGCAGAAGCATTGACGGCGTCATCACGACGCCAAAAAACCTCCGTCCGCCGCGAGCACATGCCCGACGACATACGACGACGCATCCGACGACAACCACACCACCGCCTCGGCGACCTCCTCCGGGCTGCCCATCCGCCGCAGCGGCAATCCCGCACCGACCGTTGCCACATCGCCGACGCCGGCGCGCAGCATCATGTCTGTGACGACGCGGCCGGGCGCGATCGCATTGATGCGAATGCCACGCGGCGCGTTCTCCATCGCCGCCGAGCGTGTCAGCGAGATTGCGGCGGCCTTTGAGGCCGAGTAGAGCGAAAAGCCTGGATCGGGATTGCGCACCCCGCTGACGGAGGTGTTGACGACGATGCTGCCGCGCCCCTGCGCCAGCATCGCCGGCAACTGATGGCGCAGGCAGAGGAACAGCGCGCGGACATTGGTGTCGAACACGCTGTCGTAGATCTCCGTGCCCTGCTCCTCCAGCGGCGCGCGGCGCTCCTGGAAGCCGGCATTATTGAAAGCGACGTCGAGCCGGCCGCAGCGCCCGACGGCTGTGGCTACGAGGCGCGCGACCTCGTCATCCTCAGTGATGTCGGTCTTGAGCGCGATCGCCTCCGTGCCGAGCTCGCGGCACGCGGCGGCGGTGGCCTCGATCTCGGCCTCGCGCCGGCCGGCGACGACGACCGCTTCCGCCCCTTCGGCAGCCATCCGCAGCGCCGTCGCGCGCCCGATGCCGCTGCCGCCGCCCGTGACCAGGCAGACCTTGCCGCTCATCCGCTGACCTGCCGGCAAAGCTCCGCTCATGGTCCGCTCCAAGACACTTGAACTCCAAGACACTTGGACTCCAAGACACTTGGACTCCAAGACACTTGGACTCCAAGTCACTTGCGCGCGCCGTTGCGCCCATATAGTTGTATGATACAACTATATGGGTTGAGTCAAGCCATGGCCGAGCTTTCGCTGATTGACGACATCCGCGCCGCCTCGCGTCTGATGGTGCGCGAACTCGGCTTCATGGACGCCACGGTGGCGGCCTCGGGCTATCCGCCCTCGGCGGTCCACACCATCCTGGAGATCGGCATCCGCGGCCCGATGAATTCGGGCGAGCTCGGCGATTTCCTGCGGCTGGAGAAATCCAGCGTCAGCCGCCTGGTGCGCAAGCTGATCGATTGCGGCGAGCTCAAGGAGACGCCGGACGAGGCGGATGCGCGCAGCAAGCTGCTATCGCTGACGGCGAAGGGCCGGCGCACGCTGGAGGCCCTCCATGCGTTCGGCCGGCAGCAGGTGCGCGGCGCGCTAGCGGCGCTGACGCCGGCCGAGCAGCGCACGGTGTGCGAGGGCATGATGCTCTATGCGCGCGCGCTGCGGGCGAGCCGGGTGGGGGAGACGGTGGCGGTGGTGTGATGCGCGAGGTTGCTGAAGCTGCTCCTACACGCTCGGTGTCATCGCCCGCGAAGGCGGGCGATCCAGTACTCTGAGACGGTTGTGGTTGAGCCGACGGGGGCGGCATACTGGATGCCCCGCCTCCGCGGGGCATGACAGCGTCTAGCGTGGGAGCACCTAACGGTCACTTCCCGAATTCTTCCCGCATCCGCGCCTGGATCTTGGCCATGCCGCCGATCCAGCGGTCGTAATTCTCGGTCTTCTTGCGCATGTAGCCGAGCACTTGCGGGTGCGGCAGGATCAGGAACGTCTCCTGCTCGAGGCCGGCGAGCACGTCTTTCGCCACTTGCTCGGGCGTCAGGTCGCCGTCGCCGGATTGCGGGCCCTTGGGAATCGAGCGCAGCATGTTGGTGTCGACACCCTGCGGGCAGAGGATCGAGACCTTGATGTTGTGGGCCTTGTGCGAGATCGCGAGATTCTCGGCAAAACCGACCGCCGCGTGCTTCGTCGTCGAATAGGCCGGGCTGCCGACCTGCGACAACAGGCCCGCGGCCGAGATGGTGTTGAGGAAATAGCCGCCGCCGCGCGCCCTCATGCGGGGGACGAGATGCCGTGCCGCATAGACATGCGCCATGACGTGGATCGCCCAGCTGCGCTGCCACGGCTCGTCCGAAGCGCCGCCGGCATTCTCCGACATCGGATCGAAGCCGCCACCGATGCCGGCGTTGGAGCAGAACAGCGCGATCGGGCCGAACTGCCGCTCGGTCTCCTCGATGACGTGGACGATGTCCTTTTCCTGCGCGACGTCGCATTTGAACGCGGCGCCATCGACCATGGCCGCGACCGCTCGCGCATTGGCGGCGTCCATGTCCGCGACCACGACCTTGGCCGCACCCGCATTGTGAAAGGCCTCGCACAGCGCCTTGCCGATGCCGTTTGCGCCGCCCGTGACGACCACGACCTTGCCGGTCACCTGCATGCGACGTCTCCTCTCGTCTTATACCGCTTCGCGGAAACTTCTCAGCTCAACACGAGGTCGAGCACCGCGGTATAATGACATGCCGCGCCGGCCAAGACAAAGCCGTGCCAGATCGCATTCTGAAAGCGCAGCCGTCGCCAGGCGTGGAAGATCACGCCGAAGCTGTAGAGCAGGCCGCCGGCAAGGATGAAGCCCAGCACCAGCGTGGGCAACGCCCTGACCACGGCATCGTAGAGCATCATGCCGCTCCAGCCCATCGCGAGATAGATGCCGACCGAGACGCGGTCGAACCGGCCGGGATAGAGCAGCTTCAGCACGATGCCGAGGATTGCCACGCACCAGACGCCGGCCAGCAGCACCAACGCGAACACGCTGTCCTTCAGCTCCAGGATGAACGGCGTGTAGGTCGCGGCGATCAAAAGATAGATCGCGGAATGGTCGAAGCGGCGCAGCAGCCATTTAGCCGGCGAGACCGGCCAGAGATTATAGGTCGCCGACAGCACCAGCATCGAGAGCAGGCCGGCGACATAGACGGAGACGCCGACGATGTCGGTGGCGTCGGCATAGACCGCCGTCAGCACCACCAGCACCGTCGCGGCAATGATGCCCGCGAGCACGCCGATCCCGTGGACGATGCCGTCGGCGATCAGCTCGGCACGATCGTAGTCCCAGCCGATCGCGTCGGCTGCGGCGTGGACGGAAGAGGATGCAAGCTGCTTCAACTGGAAGACGGTCATGGCAATCCGCAAAGGCTCGAGGCAATGCCCTCTCGATGGGTGTTTCGGGACCGGCGGGTCGTTCAAACGGCTGATTTGCCGAGAAAGGCGGTGGAAGTATGAAAGCTTGAATTTCTTCAGGCAATTGCCACTTTTGTGACTAATCCGTTTTGCGTATCCCTCGCCCGAGATCCCCTCACGTTCATATGGCATTCAGTTTCCAGGATATGGTCGAGGAAGCGCGGCTGTCGGCGCGGGCGCTGATCGACTATGGCGAGCATTTCTTCAACCCGACGGTGCGGCTTGGTGTCACCGGTCTGTCGCGCGCCGGTAAGACCGTATTCATCACCGCGCTGATCCATGGACTGACGCGCGGCGGCAGGTTTCCGGTGTTCGAGGCCTATGCCTCGGGCCGGATCGCGCGGGCGCACCTGGCGCCGCAGCCGGACGATGCCGTGCCGCGCTTTGCCTATGAGACCCATCTGCGCGCGCTGATCGAGGAACGGCGCTGGCCGAGCTCGACCGTGGACATCAGCGAGCTCAGGCTCGTGATCGACTACCAGCGCCCGAACGGCGCCGACCGAACGCTGACGCTCGACATCGTCGACTATCCCGGCGAATGGCTGCTGGACCTGCCGCTGCTTCACAAGAGCTACGAGCAATGGTCGGCGGAGAGCCTGGCGCTGTCGCGCGAGGCGCCGCGCGCGCATCTCGCGGCCGAGTGGCACAGTCATCTCGCAACGCTCAAGCCCGAATCGCGCGAGGACGAGCAGGCGACGCTGACGGCCGCAAAGCTCTTCACCGATTATTTGCGCGCCTGCCGCGACGAGCGCTTTGCGATGAGCCTGTTGCCGCCCGGCCGCTTCCTGATGCCTGGCAATCTCGCCGATACGCCGGCGCTGACCTTTGCGCCGCTGGACGTGCCTGCTGTCGGGCAGGCGGGCGAGGGATCGCTGTGGGCGATGATGGTGCGGCGCTTCGAAGCCTACAAGGACGTCGTCGTGCGGCCGTTCTTCCGAGATCATTTCGCGCGGCTCGACCGTCAGATCGTGCTGGCCGACGCGCTCTCCGCTTTCAACTCAGGCCCCGAGGCGCTGCACGATCTCGAAGCCGCGCTATCAGGCATTCTCGACTGCTTCAACACCGGCCGCAGCACGATTCTCTCCAGCCTGTTCCGGCCGCGCATCGACCGCATCCTGTTCGCCGCGACCAAGGCGGATCATCTGCATCATTCGAGCCACGACCGGCTCGAGGCCGTGCTGCGCCGCGCGGTCGCGCGCGCGGTCGCGCGCGCGGAAAACACCGGCGCGGCGATCGACGTCGTGGCGCTGGCCGCGGTGCGCGCCACGCGCGAAGCGCAGGTGGCGCACGGCCGCGACAAGCTGCCGTCGATCCTCGGAACACCCGCCGCGGGCGAAAGCGCCGGGGGCGAGTTCTTCGACGGCAACACCGAGGTTGCGACCTTTCCGGGCGATCTTCCGCTCGATCCCGAACCGCTGTTCAACGGCACGGATGCGTTCCGCGGGCTCGCGACGGCGGCGGCCGGGAACAGCGATTTCCGCTTCCTGCGCTTCCGCCCGCCGAAGCTCGAACGCGAGGGTGCCGAAGAGCCGACGCTGCCACACATCCGCCTCGACCGTGCCTTGCAGTTCCTGATCGGAGACAAGCTGTCATGACCGAGCGATCCAAGCCACGGCGGCCGGCGACGTTCCGGCTCGACGATCCCGGCGTCGTCGTCGCCGAGGCCGATGAGACCGGCCGTCTCGGTCGCGTCACCATCCAGATCACGCCGGAGCCCGATCCGGCGATGCTGCCGGTGCCGGTGCAAGCCGCAGTCCCGGCGCGGCGCGGCTTTCCCTGGGGCACGCTGTTCTGGTCGGGGCTCGCCGGATTGACGCTGCTCGGCACCGGGCTCGGCGTGGTCCACCTGATCGAGGATCTGTTCGCGCGCAACGAGACACTCGGCTTCGTCGGGCTTGCCTTCGCCGCCGTCACCGCGCTGGCGCTTGCCGTGGTGATCGGACGCGAGGCGTTCGGTCTCGCGCGCCTTGCGACCATCGAGAAGCTGCACCAGCGCGCAGCTTCCGTGCTGGCCAGCGACGATCGCAAGGAGAGCCGCGTCATCGTCCAGGACCTGCTCAAGATCGCGCACCAGAATCCGCAGCTGGCGCGCGCCCGCGCGACGCTGGAGAGCCACGCCGGCGAGATCATCGACGGCGCCGACATGATCCGCCTCGCCGAGCGCGAGCTGATGTCGCCGCTGGACGCCGAGGCGCGGCGGCTGGTGTCCTCGGCCGCGCAAAAAGTCTCCATCGTGACGGCGGTGAGCCCGCGCGCCGCCATCGACGTGCTGTTCGTGTTCGTGGCGGCGCTGCGCCTGATCCGCCAGCTCGCTTATCTCTATGGCGGCCGAGCCGGCGCGCTCGGCATGATCCGCCTGCTTCGCCACGTCATCGCCCATCTCGCCATCACCGGCGGCATGGCCGCGAGCGACAGCCTGGTGCAGCAGATGCTCGGCCACGGCATCGCGGCGAAGCTGTCGCAGCGCTTGGGTGAAGGCGTGCTGAACGGGCTGCTGACGGCGCGGCTGGGATTGGCCGCGATCGATGTGACGCGGCCGCTGCCGTTCGCGGCCCTGCCGCCGCCGAAGCTGTCGGATCTGGCGACGGATCTGCTGCGGAAGAAGGACGGGGACGAGTAGATCGCTCCCTTGGACCGCCTCACTCCTTCAGATTATTCGCCCGCTTCACCCAAGCGCGCACGTCCTTGAGGACGGCGGGAAGCACGGCCTTGACCTCCGCCACGGTCATGCCCGCCTTGATGCGGGGATCGTACAGCAGGTTGAGGATGTACTGGTCGTAGACGTCGAAATAGCCCATCGAGACGTTGTCGTTGAACATGGTCCAGGGCACGCTCGTGGTGTCGTTGATCGGCCCGAGCGATTGCAGCAGCTCCTCATAGGCGCAATCGAGGAAGGTGAAATCGCCGTTGTCGACGGTGAGGATGACGTCGGAATGCTCGATCTCGAAATTGTCGTTCTTGCGGAAGCCGGACAGGCATTGCGGATCGAGCGAGGAGCGGATCTCGCGCGCCTTCTCGGCGCCGTAGAAGCTCGAGATGGTGCGGAACAGATCGCGGTCGCGCACCAGCTTCACGCGCACATTCGCCGCTTCGTTGGTGTCGATCATGGCGATGTCGAGATGCTGCACGCGCTTGCCGATGTCGGCCACGACCTTGGCGAGCTGCGTCTTGCGATCCTCGCGGTCGCTCTCGGCGTAGACGCGCACCGGCCCGTCGAACTTGCGGATGCGGTCGACGCGGCCGGCAAGATGGTATTCGGCGCCGAATGCCGTCTTCAGGAAGCCCTCGATGATCTCGCCGTCGGTGAAGCTCTTCTTCTCGGCGCGCTGGCGCGAGGACACCGCGGGCAGCTCGCCGGCGGCAGCCATGGGTGCGATGTCAGGCGCGCAGGCGAGCGTCGCGAGGGCCAGCAGGGCGAAGCGAAAGCCGGGCGAGGGCGGGACGAATGCGCTCATCGTGCTGTGACGCTGCCGCATTCGCCCCGCGTGCACAAGAGCGCAAATTCACGCGCCGCGCGGGTTCCTGGTCAGTTGTTCAGCACCACCACCGGGGTGCCGATCGAGACGCGGCTATAGAGGTCGGTGACGTCGTCGTTGGTCATGCGGAAGCAGCCCGAGGAGACGGCCTGACCGATCGTCTCCGGCTCGTTGGAGCCGTGGATGCGATACAGCGTCGAGCCCAGATACATGGCGCGGGCGCCGAGCGGGTTGTCGATGCCGCCCTTCATGTGGCGCGGCAGGTCCGGCCGGCGCGCCAGCATCTGCGAGGGCGGCGTCCAGTCCGGCCATTCCTTCTTGGCGGTGATCCTGTGCACCCCGGCCCAGCGGAAGCCGTCGCGGCCGACGCCGATGCCGTAGCGCAGCGCCTGCCCGTTCCCGAGCACCAAATAGAGCCGCCGCTCGGCGGTGTTCACCACGACGGTGCCCGGGGCGTAGGTGCCGTTATACATGACGGTGGTGCGGGGGATCGGGCTCGCGCCGCCGCGGCCGATATAGCTGGTGGAACTGGTGCCCGTGAAGTCTATCATCCCCGTCGCGGACGCGTCGGTTGCGCCAGCCAGCAGCAGCGCCATTGCGGCCATCGGAGCGGCAAAAAACCGGATCATCATCTCCCCCAGAAAAAATCGATTCAACCGGACCCAGAGGCCATATTTGCGCGCGTTTCGCAAGCCACGGGCCCGTGAGGGTCGCATCGTTAACGACTGACGTTACCAAATCGCAACTGCGCCAATTTGCTGGAAAGCGTTAGCCAAATCCGCGTCTCACCACGCGGGGCAGGGCCGCAATGCCCGCTATTGCTTTGACGGGCGGCGCGAACAATGATTGATCGAACGGATTGCTGGAAATGCCGGTTGCGGGAGCAGACAGAATGAACGGTGCGGAAAGCCTGGTGCGGACGATGGTCAAGGGCGGGGTGGACGTCTGCTTCACCAACCCCGGCACCTCCGAGATGCATTTCGTCGCGGCGCTCGACCGTGTCCCCGGCATGCGCTGCGTGCTCGGCCTGTTCGAAGGCGTGGTGACGGGCGCGGCCGACGGCTATTTCCGCATGAAGGGCACGCCGGCCTCGACCCTGCTGCATCTCGGCCCCGGCCTCGCCAACGGCCTTGCCAATCTGCACAATGCCAAGAAGGCCAATTCCGGCATCGTCAACATCGTCGGCCAGCACGCCGTCTACCACATCGGCTACAATGCCCCGCTGACCTCGGACATCGAAGGCCTGGCCCGGCCGATGTCGTCCTGGGTCCGCACCTCGCCGGATGCCAAATCGGTCGCCGCCGACGGCGCCGCGGCAATTGCCGCCGCCAAAAGCGCGCCGCCGCAGATCGCGACCCTGATCCTGCCCGCCGATACCGCCTGGAACGAGGCCGACGGCATCGCCGAGGTTCCGGCCGAGCAGCAGCGCGCCAGCTATTCGCCGCAGGCGGTCGAGCAGGCCGCAAAGATCCTGCATGGCGACGGCGAAGGCACGCTGCTCCTGATGACCGGCAGCGCGCTGAGCGCGCAGGGTCTGGCCCTGGCCGAGCGCATCGCCGGCAAGACCGGCTGCACGGTGATGGGCCCGACCTTCCGTCCGAAGATGGCGCGCGGCCGTGGCCGTTTCTCGATCGACCGCATCCACTACGTCATCGATCAGGCCCTGCCGATGCTGGCGAAATTCCGTCACATCGTGCTGGTCGAGTCCGACGACCCCGTGGCGTTCTTCGCCTATCCGAACAAGCCGAGCATGCTCAAGCCGCAGGGCTGCGAGGTGCATCGCATGACCTCCTGGGGCGAGAATTCGGTCGCCGCGCTCGAGGCGCTCGCTGGCGCCGTGAAGGCCAGCACCAGGGACGTCAAGCCGCAGGCGCTGCAGGAGCTGGTCAAGCCGACGGGCGCGCTCACCTTCGCCTCCATCGCGCAGGCCATTGCCTGTGCGATCCCCGAGAACGCGATCATGGTCGACGAATCCCTCACCACCGGCCGCGGCTTCTTCCCGCCGACGGCGGCGGCCGCCCCGCACGACTGGCTGCAGAACATGGGCGGCTCGATCGGCTTCTCGACGCCGCTGTCGATCGGTGCCGCGATCGCCTGCCCGGACCGCAAGGTGATCACCATGGTGGGCGACGGCAGCGCGATGTACACGATCCAGTCGCTGTGGACCCAGGCACGCGAGAACCTCGACATCGTCACCATCGTGTTCGCCAACCGCATCTACCAGATCCTGCGCGGTGAGTTCGACAATGTCGGCGCCGGCGAGCCCGGCCAGCGCGCCAACGACATGCTCCGCCTCGACCGCCCGACCTTGGACTTCGTGGCGCTGGCCAAAGGCATGGGCGTTCCCGGCCGCGCCGTCACCAACGCCGACGAGTTCAACAAGGCGCTGGCAGAGGCCGTCGCCGAGCCCGGCCCGCGCCTGATCGAAGTTCAGATGTAGGGCGGCAGCAGACAGAGCGCCGTGAGCCCGGAGGCACGATGCAGACCGAGCTGAACAAGGTGATCGCTTCTGTCAGGGACTTCTACGCCCACGAGGGCTTCCTGTTCGAGAAGGACGTCGGCGAGCGGGCGGTCACGCACCGTTTCGCCGTGCATCTGGAGAAGCAGTTTTCGGGCTGGTCGGTCGACTGCAATTACGACCGGCTCGGCGAGCGCACGCTGCATCTGCCGCACGGCACCATCATCTCGACCGACGACCATCTCGGTAAGTCGATCTACCCCGATGTCGTCGTGCATCAGCGCGAGATCCCGAACAATCTGCTCGCCGTGGAGATCCGCAAGGCGAGCAACCACACACCGCTCGATCACGACCAGCACAAGCTGCGGGCGCTGACCGACGTCCATGTCTGGTTTCCCTATTGGATCGGCCTGCTCCTGGTGCTGGACAGGCAACATGTGACGATGTCGGAGGTCTATGTCAGCGGTGCCGTCGACGAGCCGCTGTCACGCTGGTTCGCCTCGCGACTGGAGGAGGCCGGCCGCGCAGCTCGCGCATAGCCGAGCGCGCCATTGCGCACCTGCGCGCGCTGCGAGGTCGTGAGGCAGACCATGCCGGGAGTGTGACCCCCACCACAGTTTCGGCGTGCGATCAGGCCTATCTTGGGCGGACTTGCACGCGTCGATGCCGGAGGCCTACGCTGGCTCATTCGGATCAGGCACTTTGGAGGTTCTGATGCAGAAATCATATTTGCTGGCTGCGACGGCAGCGCTGATGCTCATGATGCAATCGCCGCTCGCGCTGGCGCAGGGCGCGCCGGCCACGGGCGGAACCGCTGCGCCTGCCGCGACAAGCACTGCGCCGGCTGCGACGACCACAGCGCCAAGCGCGACCACCGACACGTCCAGCCAGCCTACTGACGGCAAGAAGAGCGCGTCGAAGAAGCCGGCGAAGAAGAAGATGACCCGCCAGCAGGAGATCGATCATTCGGTCGACACCGGCACCGTGCCGGCGCGCTACCGCAGCTCGGTGCCCAAGCGATACCACCAATACATTCCGTTCGCTAAGCAGTAACGGATCGCACGCTATCGCCTATGACTTGTGGCGCGGCCGGCGCGCACGCCTCGTCCTTCGAGACGGCGCTTACGCGCCTCCTCAGGATGAGGCTCTGCGGCACCAGCGCTCGTTGAAGCTGCTGCCGCGCACTCCGACCTCATCCTGAGGAGCCCGCCAAAGCGGGCGTCTCGAAGGATGGCCGCAAGGGAAGAGCTCCCATGTGCGATAGCCCTGCCACATCGCCGGTGGCGGTCTGCGCGAGCGGTGCTAGAGTAGGCCGAAGCCCGGGGGGAATGATGAGCGACGAGGTGAAGGATGCCGGCCTTGTGGCCATGATCAGCAGCATCCTGGGAGGCAACAAGCGCGCAGACCCTGTTGCACCGCCTCCGCTCGCCGAGGTCCCGCCGATCGTTCCGGCGGATCCCGTGGAGCCGGCCGCGACGTCCAGGTCCGAGTCCAAGTCCGAGTCCAAGTCCGAGTCCAAGTCCGAGTCCGGATCCGATGCGGCCAAAGCCGAGAGCGCGCCCGATGCCGCAGCGGCGGCCGCCGAGCCGGCCGAGCCGCCCGCGCAAATCGCAACCACGCGTGACGGCAAGCGGCTGCTGCCGGCGGAGGCGATCGCCGATCTCGTGCTCGGCGAGCTGCGCAAGCTGGACAACTTCCCGAGTTCCGGCGTCTCGGTCACGGTCTATGGTTACCGGCACTGGAACGCGATGCTCACTTTCGCGCCGTTCTCCACCAGTTTCCGGAACGCAACCCGGTTCCGCCAGGCCGTGCCGGACCTCGTCTTCAAGCTCCGCCGTTTCGTCGAACTTGAGATATAATCTCGGTCGTCGGCGCCATGGCGTCGCATGCGAAACAGTTCGACAGGATCTTCAATTGAGCGTCGCCTTCACCAAGGAAGAGAGCGCCGAAACCGCGTCCGAGACGCTGTTGCCGGACCGCCCGATCTCGCCGCATCCGAACCTCGTGACGGAAGCAGGCCTCAACGCATTGCAGGCGCAGCTCGCCGAAGCGCGGGCGGCCTATGAAGCCGCGCAAGCCATCGAGGACGTCAACGAGAAGCGCCGGCAGTCCGCCGTGCCCCTGCGCGATCTCCGCTATCTCACCGAACGCTTGCGCACGGCGCAGGTGATGCCCGATCCTGTCGCGACCGAAATCGTCGCCTTCGGCAGCACCGTGAGCTTCAGCCGCGCCGACGGCCGCGTCCAGACCTACCGCATCGTCGGCGAGGACGAAGCCGATCCCAAGGCCGGCTCGATCTCGTTCGTCGCGCCGGTCGCGCGGTCGCTGATGGGCAAGGCGGTCGGCGACGTCGTCGGCTCTGGCGCGCAGGAGATCGAGATTCTGTCGATTGCCTAGAGGCGGGCACCCCGGGGAAGTTCGCGTGGCAAAGAGCGCCATCGACAGCAGCAATCCCATTCGCCTAAAGCATGATCCGGAACAGCGCGAGGCCGTCGTCTCCGCCAAACGAAGTTGATGATTGGATGAGACGGTTTTTGTCTGGAGCCTTGCCGTTCTATGCGCTGGCGGGCCTCGCCATGTGCATGTACCTCGTTCTCTACAGGACGAGCCTGTTCGACCTGAACGCCATCGTCCATGGTGCGGCCGGGTCGGCATGGTTTCCAGCCTTCATGTTCGCCTGCGTGCTGGTGGAAGCGGTCTTCCCGTATTTCGGCTATTTTCCCGGCACCGCCCTCATTCTGATGTCCGTGGCGCTCAGTCCGAAGGCCGTGGATGGCTCCGTCTTCCTCGCGGCGTGGCTCGCCATCATCCTGGGCGCCGTTCTCAGCTATGGACAGGCGCGTTTCTTCAGGCCGTTTCTGCAGCGGGTGGCCTCGAAGGCGGCCCTGCGCCGATGCGAGTCGCTGTTCGACGCCTATGGCCGCTATGCGCGCATTGCCTTGTTCGTTCATCCCAACGCCTGCTCGATGTATTTCACCGCGCTCGGACTGCTCGGCCGCAGCCTGACGCGCGAGCTCGCTTATCTCTGCGTGGGGGCCGCGGCCGCAGTGGGCATTCTGTTCGTCATCGTATCCCGGCTGGTGTCGTCCATCGGCCCCACCGACGATGGCGAATTGCAGGTGCTGCTGGCGGCCGCGCTGGTCGCCATGGGGACACTGATCGGCCTCTACACGGCCTGGCGCCCACAGCGCGCGATGTGAGGCGCCGCTCTCTCCACCGTCATTGCGAGGAGCCCTTGCGACGAAGCAATCCAGAGTCTTTCCGCAGAAGGATTCTGGACTGCTTCGTGGAGCCTGTCATCGGGCCGCGCTTCGCGCGGACCCGTTGGCTCGCAATGACGAGGATACATCGAGCGTCACACCTCCGGCAGCTCGACGCCCGTCAGCTCACTCAGTTTGCCGATGAGCCGGTCCTGAAATCTCGAATCCGTCGCCTCACGGGCCGGCGCTTGCTGCTCGAGGTGATGCCAGTAGCGCCCGCTCACGAGGGCCGCGGGATCCTCGCTGACTGCCAGCCAGGTCTGGGTGCGTTGCCCGGTGTCGATATCGACCGGGGCGCCTGCGCCGCCCATCTTCGTGCGCACCCAACCGGGATCGACGGCGTTGCAGAGGACGTTGGGCCAGCGTCGCGCCAGTGCGAAGGCGAGCGCGACGACGTGCAGCTTGCTCTCGGCATAGGCCGTGCCCGCGTCCCACGTCCGCTTGGTCCAATCGAGATCGTCGAGCGAGCCCTCTCCACCGCGGTGCAATCCGCTGCTGAGATAGACCAATCGGGCCGGCCGCGCGATCAGGGCCGTCAGCATGAACGGCGCTAGCGTGTTGATGGCGAGCGTCTCCGCATGGCCTTCCGGCGTCGACCCGCGGCTCGGCCGCATGTAGACGCCTGCATTGTGGATGACCGCATCCATGCGCCCGATCGCGTTGACCTGGTCGGCGATGCTCCGCGTCTCCGCCGCGCTCCTGAGATCGCCGACCACCAATCCCTTCGCACGCGACGCGAGCCCGCCGAGGGCTGCCCCACGATCGGCCGAACGCGCGTGCAGCACGACGCGGTGCCCCTGATCGAGCAGCGATTGCGCCGCCGCCCGGCCGAGGCCATCCGTGCTGCCCGTGATGAATATGGTCGCCATGCGGTTCTCCCAGGCTGTTTCAGGACGCAATCTACCGCCCCCGCGGATCATTTCAGATACGGCTCGTCGCTCACCATTTCCAGCCGCCCCCTTTGTCCTTGCCGCAGATCGTGGAGGCGAATCGACGCGCAGTCGATTGAAAATCAACTCACGATAGGTCTGGTCGGAAGCACCTGATGGTGGAATAATCCCGACGCTTTCTTGATTGAATTTTGACGTCGGCCGCGAACCGGCTGGCGACGTGGATTTTCATCATGGCCGCGCTTCCTCAGGACGTTGTGGCGGAATTGCAGCAGGAGAACGCGCGGCTCCTGGCCGAGTTGCGCGCCGCACAAGATCGCGAGACCGCCACTGCGGACATTCTCAAGATCATTGCCAGTTCGCCATCGGAGGTAAAGCCGGTATTCGATGCTATCGCGAGGCGCGCAAATGCCTTGCTCGGCGGCTTTTCGACGACCGTATTCCGCTTCATCGACGGCAATGCCCACTTGGCGGCGTTCACGCCGACGAATTCTGCCGCCGATGAAGCCTTGAAGAAGATGTTTCCGCGTCCGATCGCCGATTTCGAGAGTTTTGCGAGGACAGAGGCCGGCAAGGTGGTGCCGACCCCCGATACGGAAGCGCTGACGAATGACATCAAGTTCATCGCGCGTGCCCGCGGCTTTCGCAGCATGTTGTTCGTTCCGCTCGCGACTGGCGGCACGGTGATCGGCATGATCAGCGTCACGCGAGCGGAGCCGGGGGCCTTCGCTCCGCATCACGTGCCGCTTCTGCAGACCTTCGCCGACCAAGCTGTCATCGCCATAGAGAACGCGCGGCTGTTCGACGAGGTGCAGGCGCGTACCGACGATTTGCGGGAATCGCTGCAGCAGCAGACCGCGACCGCGGATGTGTTGAAAGTCATCAGCCGCTCCGCGTTCGATCTGCAAACGGTTCTCGACACGCTGACGGAATCGGCGGCGTCGCTGTGTGGCGCCGACATGGCGGCAATCGTCCGGCAGGACGCCGATGGTGCCTACTCTCATGCAACTCGGTACAATTTCTCGCCCGAATGGGCCAAGGTCTCGGCGGGCATTCGGCTCAATCCCGGACGCGGTAGCCTGGTCGGGCGCGTCCTCCTGTGCGGCAAGGCCGTTCAGATCCCGGATGTCCTGGTCGATCCCGACTATGCCTATCCCGAGCAACAGAGGGCCGGCGGTTACCGCACCCTTCTGGGCGTACCCCTGCTTCGGTCCGGAGAGGTGATCGGCGTGCTATTCCTGGGCCGCAAGACCGCGAACTCGTTCACGGACAAGCAGATCGACCTTGTCTCCACTTTCGCTGATCAGGCCGTGATCGCGATCGAAAATGTGCGGCTGTTCGATGAGGTCCAGGCGAAGACGCGCGACCTCGCCGAGTCGCTCCAGCAGCAAACTGCGACGGCCGATGTGCTGAAAATGATCAGCCGCTCGACCTTCGATCTGCAAACCGTGCTCGACACGCTGGTCGAGTCGGCGGCACGGCTGTGCGAAGCGGAGATGGCATTCATCATGCGCCGCGAGGGCGATGAATATCAGGCCGGAGCGGCGGTCGGGTTTTCCGAGGACTACATTGCCTTTCTGCAGGCTCATCCGATCGCCCCCGGACGGGCCACGGTCACGGGTCGGGCCGTCCTCGAACGCCGTCCGGTGCAAATCCTCGACGTCGCTGCCGATCCCGAATACGGCCTGCAGGCGTCGATCACGATCGCTGGTCAACGCACGGCGCTCGGTGTTCCCCTTCTGCGCGAGAATGAGCCGATCGGCGCAATCGTGATTGCCCGCAAGCGCGTGCAGCCCTTCACCGAAAAGCAGATCGAGCTCGTCGCCACATTTGCCGACCAGGCGGTGATCGCCATCGAGAATGCGCGGTTGCTCAAGGAGTTGCGCGAACGTACTGAGGATCTCAGCGAGTCGCTGCGCCAGCAGACCGCAACGGCCGACGTGCTGAAGGTGATCAGCCGTTCGGCGTTCGATTTGCCCAATGTTCTCGAGACGCTTGTCAGCTCGGCCGCACGGCTCTGCGGCGACCCCAGAGCCGCGATCTATCTCATTCGCGATGGGTTGCTGCACCTGGAAGCCTCCCATAACAACCCACCGGAATGGGTCGCGCTCCGCAAGAGCCAGCCGCTTGCGCCGAGCCGCGACACGCCGAGCGGCCGGGCAGCGCTCACTGGCCGCGTCGACCATGTCGCCGATCTCATGAAAGACCCCGACTTCTCGCGGCACGACCTCGCGAGAATCGGCGGCTATCGCGCGACCCTCAACATACCGCTAATACGCGAGGGCACCTCGATCGGGGTTCTCAGTTTGGCGCGACCGGAGCCGGGCCCATTTACCCAGCGACAGATCGAGATCGTGCAGACCTTTGCCGACCAGGCGGTGATCGCCATCGAGAATGTCCGGCTCTTCGAACAATTGCAAACCAGGACGCGAGATCTATCCGAGGCGCTGACGTACCAGACCGGCAGCGCCAATATCTTGCGGGTCATCGCTTCCTCTCCGACTGAAGTCGGACCGGTGCTCAAGGCGATCGTGGAAAGCGCATGCGGGCTTTGCGAGGCATATGATGCGCTGGTCGTTCTGAGGGATGGCGACGATATCGTCATCGAGGCGCATCATGGCCAAGTTCCCGTGGTGTGGAGCCGGCGGGCGATCAGTGTCAAATCGCCCACCGGCCGGGCAATTGTCGATCGTCGCACCGTTCAAGTGCACGACTTGCTTGGGCCCGATGGAGAGGAATACCCAATAGGACGCGAATATGCGGCTCGCTCGAACGTTCGGACTGTTTTGAGTGTGCCGCTCTTGCGCGAAGGCGAGAGCATGGGGGCGATCGTGCTGCGTCGTATGGAGGTGCGCCCATTCGACGACAAGCAGATCACCTTGCTGCAGACCTTTGCCGATCAGGCTGTTATCGCCATCGGCAATGTGCGTCTGTTCGAGCAATTGAATGAATCGCTGGAGCGGCAGACGGCAACGTCGGAGGTGCTGGAAATCATAAGCGCTTCATCGGGCGCACTCACCCCTGTCTTTCACAAGATGCTGGAGAATGCGACGCGAATTTGCGGCGCCGGCTTTGGCACCATGAATCTCTACGAGGAGGGCGGTTTTCGCACGGTCGCATTGCACAACGCGCCGCAAGCTTATGTCGATACCCGGCTGTACCAGAACATTCGCCCACATCCCGCGAGCGGGCTCGGCACCGTCGAGAAGACTCATCAGACGGTTCATATCGACGACATCAGGACGCAGCCGCCCTATATTGAAGGCAACCCCAATGTTCGCGCGCTCGCTGCCCTCGCCGGCGCAAGGACCCTCGTCATCGTGCCCATGCTCAAGGAAGATGAGCTGATTGGCACCATCACGATCTTCCGCCAGGAAGTGAAACCGTTCACAGACAAGCAGATCGAGCTCGTGTCCAACTTCGCACATCAGGGCGTGATCGCGATCGAGAATGCACGCCTGCTGAATGAACTGCGCGAGCGCACCATGGAATTGTCGCAATCGCTCGAGGAATTGCGAAATGCGCAGGATCGTCTGATCCAGACCGAGAAACTTGCCTCGCTCGGGCAACTCACCGCCGGCATTGCGCACGAGATCAAGAACCCGCTCAATTTCGTCAACAATTTTGCTGCGCTGTCCTCCGAACTCACCGACGAGCTCGGCGAAGCGCTGCGCTCAGCCAGCCTGGGCGAGGCGGAAAGGCAGGACATCGATGCGCTGATCCACATGCTGCAAGGTAACCTGGAAAAGATCGTGCAGCACGGAACGCGCGCCGATTCCATTGTCAAGAATATGCTTCTGCACTCCCGCGAAGGGTCTGGCGAACGCCGCGCGGCGGACATCAACGCCATCCTCGAGGAAAGTCTCAACCTGGCCTATCACGGAGCCCGCGCGGAAAGAGCCGGCTTCAATATCACGCTTGAAAGAAAACTCGATCCGTCTGCGGGAGCGCTCGAGCTGTATCCGCAGGAAATCACGCGGGTGTTCCTCAATCTGGTTTCAAACGGTTTCTACGCGGCCAGCAAGCAAAAGGAGGTCGTCGGTGACGGCTTCGAGCCAAGGCTGCGTGCGACGACCACAGACCTCGGCGGCGCCGTCGAAATTCGCATTCGCGACAATGGCACCGGCATCCCGGCCGATGTCAGAGAGAAGATATTCAATCCATTCTTCACGACCAAGCCGGCCGGCGAAGGAACTGGCCTTGGGCTTTCGATCTGCCACGACATCATCGTGAAGCAGCACGGCGGCAGCATCGAGGTCGATACCGAGCCGGGCGAGTATACCGAGTTCATCATTACGCTGCCACGTACGCGGGCGGCACCATTGCAGAGCGGAGGCAGAAGTTGAGCGTCTATATCATGGTGGTCGACGACGAGCCCGATGTCGAGGCGCTGTTCCGGCAGCAGTTTCGGCGCGATCTGCGCGCCGGTCGTTTTCTGATGGAGTTTGTATCCTCGGCGCCCCTGGCATTGCAGCGCGCGGCCGAGATTGCGGATGCCACCCTGATTCTGATCCTGTCCGACATCAACATGCCCGGAATGAGCGGACTGGAGATGCTGCCCATCGTGCGCTCGGCCCGCCCCGATGTGCCTGTTATCATGATCACGGCCTACGGTGATGCCGAGACCAAGCGCAAGGCGCTGGAGAAGGGCGCCGCCGACCTGTTGACCAAGCCAATCGACTTCGCCGCGCTGCGCCAGGAGATCGATGCGAGG
This sequence comes from Bradyrhizobium sp. USDA 223, assembly GCF_044909005.1. Lineage (NCBI taxonomy): Bacteria > Pseudomonadati > Pseudomonadota > Alphaproteobacteria > Hyphomicrobiales > Nitrobacteraceae > Bradyrhizobium > Bradyrhizobium sp. USDA 223. The sequence continues at coordinate 5,438,042 of NZ_JBIYDR010000001.1, read as the reverse complement.
CTTGAGCAGGCCGCATGATTGCAACCGTTGCCGGTGGTAAACCAGAGCGGCTCGCAAAGTGAAGCTGTTGCAGACGCCGCCCCAATTGAGAGCATGCATCCACCGTCAATCTTCGTCAGAAAATCGGAGATTCGAAATGAAGACGCTCCTGGTTCCGCTTCAGAATATTCCGATGATGACAGACACGCTCGCTGTGGCCGTAGGCCTAGCGCGTCGCTCCGGCGCCTATATTGAAGGCTTTCCACTCCGGTTCGGCATCCCACAATATGCGGCCGCCGAATTGGCCACCGGCATTCTCCTGGATTCGTATCAAGTGAAGAGCGAAGCCGAGCTGAACGACATGCGCAACTTTTTTGAAGCATTCATGCTGAAGCATGATGTTCCCCGCGCCACTGCAGGGTCGAACCCGCCTTGCTTCGGCTGGCTGGAGACCGCGCCTGAGGGCGAAGACTTTGTCGGAAGTTATGGGCGCGCTTTCGATCTGATCGTGATGGCGCGGTCTGATATTGATGCTGCGGGCCCTCACCGCCGCGCGATTGAGTCCGCGCTGTTTGAGAGCGGCAGGCCCGTTCTACTGGCGCCGTCGAATGGACCAAGAAGCGTCGCAACAAACATTATGATCCACTGGAACGGGAGTACCGAGCAAGCTCGGGCAAACGCATTTGCCATGCCGCTGCTTCGTCTGGCCGAAAGGGTATCGGTCCTAACCGTTGTCGGCGGCCAAGCGGTGCCAGGACCGTCTGCCGGTCAGATCGCTCGGCAACTCCAATACAATGGCATTGCGGCCAGCTTGATCAGCGTTGAGCTGGACGGGCGCGAAACTGGTGAGGCGGTCCTCGATGCCGCCAGGGCACACGGTTGCGATCTATTGATCAAAGGAGCCTTCACCCGCACGCGGCTACGGCAGATGATATTCGGTGGAGCGACCAGCTATATCATGGAGCACGCGGATATCCCCGTCCTTATGGCTCACTAGCGCACAAAAGGCCTGGTTTTGTTGCCATTGGTGAGGCAAAAATCCATTGCTTCACAGAGCGACCGGCGCATGGCTTTGGCTATCAACATTCGGTCCGACCATTCCTCCGCAGAGCGGATCGAAGCCTTGTGGGATGAAGTTGCCGCGTTTGAGAGCCAGCCTTCGATGAGGGGTCTCGGCTATCGGCCGCATTTTACATTCGCCATTTATGATGCGCCCGAGATTGCCGCCAAGACCGCGTGGGAGACCATGCTCCGCGCAGTTGGAGGCGAAGGGCCATTGCAGGTCGGGTTCAAGCGAATTCGTTGGTTCGCAGGTCCGCCACTCGTGCTCTGGGCGGAGCCGGAGTTCGATGAAACGCTCGTCCGGTGGCACGCTTCCATCAGCGCTGCAATCGATCCAGCCTTGTGTCGGCTGCATTATCGGCCGGAAAACTGGCGACCTCATTGCACGCTCGGCACACAGATTGCCGATGCAAAGCGCGATGACGCGATCGCTTTCGCTCAGTTATTCAGCGGCAGCATCAGGGTGCTGTTCGACGTCGTGGATTGCGTTTCTTTTCCGCCTGTGCGCGTGGTTGCGGAGCAGAGATTGCCGGTTCGGGCTCCGTGAAGTGGTGATCATTCGTCGAGCCCGCAGATCATTTGTAATCGATCCGGATCGAGCCGACCTTCTCATCGTGCCGGATGAAGCCTCCCTCGACCCCTGGCATCATCGCAATTTCGACGACGTTGCTCCCGCGCCAGCTGGGTAGTATCTCCGCGTGACCGGCGAAGCCGACGAATGCGTGGTTGCGATCGGGTGAAAAGGTCCGGTCCATCGGCGCGATACTCGCATATGTGGAATCCGGTACCGTTGCGTTGCATTCCTGCCTGAAGACGAACACGGCCTTGGTGCCGTCGGGCGACCGGGTCGAGCTCAGGACCACGTTGCGGCAGCTGGCGAACCCTTCGAGTGCGAACCAGATGAGACCAACCATGACCGCGACTCCGATCCCGGCCACCGCAAGCCCCGTGATCGCGATTCGTATCCAGAGTTTCGAAGGAGGGCGAGGGAGCGTCATCCAGCTCATCCCTGAATCTCTAAGCCGGCGATGCCGTGCGGGCGGTCAGACGCAGCATGCTCATCAAGCCTGCGCCCCTTCCGATGATGCCATCATGCCCCTGTTTTGCCCGACGGAGCAAGAAAAATTCGGAAAAGTCGTAACACCTTGATCCCGCTGTTGCTGTTTACTGTGCATGGGGTTGTTTTCGAGTTTTTGACAGAGCCGAAGCAAGACCCGCAGTCCGGCTACGTTCTTCGAGCTACGCCGGACACGCTTCGCTGCCATTGGGGGTGGCTGCGCCACGCGAAGCCTTTTGGCGAAGCGTGGTGGGCGCACAAGGGATCGAACCTTGGACCTCTCCCGTGTGAAGGGAACGCTCTCCCGCTGAGCTATGCGCCCGGGACCATCATGCAGGCGGCCGCAACCTTAGGCCGGCCGGCACGTCGGAGCCCGCGATTTAGAAGTGCCGGCCCAAGGTGTCAAGTTTTCAAGGCGTCGCCGGGGCGGAAAACCTTCGCCTCCCGCAGGGGAAGCCGGGTTTTGACCCGTTTACGCGCCCTGCTGGCGGGCGCGGGAGGCGTGGGCCTGGAGCGCGCGGATGCGCTCGGCGAGCGTTCCGCCCCCTTCGGGCAGGCGGGGCGCAGAACCGCTGCTGGTCGCGGCGCCGTTGGTCGCGGCGTCGTTGGCCGGGCGCGGCGCCGGCTTCGGCGGCTGGCCGGCCTCGGCCGCGAGCAGCGCCTCGATCGGCGAGTTCGGGCCTTCGAGCTGCATCGCGAGTTTTGCCACTTCGGCCGCGATGTCGTTGATGCGCTCGCGCAGCAGCGCGTTCTCCATGCGCTCGGTCGCCCAGGAACTCTCGGCCTGCTGCTGGATCGCGTTGATGTCGCGCTGGAGTTTCGCGCGCTCGTCGCGCGCGCTGCGCAGCTGCTCCTCCAGCGCGGCCTTTTCCGCGCGCAGCTGCTCCATCGCAGCCGACGACTTGCCGCCGCTGAGGCCCGCGATCTCGACGCGCAGCTCCTTGATGGTGCGCTCATTGCCCTCGTTGGCCTGGCGCAGCTGGTTGTTCTCGTAGTCGCGCTCGGCGAGCAGCTTGCCCTGCGTGGCAAGGCGTCCCTCGAGATCGGCGACGCGGCTCGACAGCATCTCGGCCTCCTTGACCTGCACGATGAGCTGGCGGTCGAGCTCGGTGACGCGCTGGCTCAGATTCTCGACGCGGCCGCGCGCCTCGCCGAGCTCGCGCGAGGCGGTCTCGGATTCGGTGCGCTCCTGTGCGAGGCGCGCTTGCGTGGCGGCAAATTCCTTCTCGGCATCGCCGACCCGGTGCTTCAATTCCTCGATCTGCGCGCGCACTGCGACCAGCTCGACCTGGCGGCTCTCCGCCATCATCGAGCGGTCGGACAGTTCGGAGTTGATCTTGGCGAGCTCGGCCTGCTTGTCCGTCAACGCGATCTCGGCTTCGCGCAAGGACGCCGTCTTGGCGGCGAATTCCTCCTCGGTGGCGCGGAGCTGCTCCTTCACGGCCTTCTCGCGCGCCTCCAGCGCGAAGATGGTGGCGTTCTTCTCGCCGAGCTCGATCTTCATGCGGTTGATGGCGTCGCTCTTCTTGCCGAGCTCGGCGAGCTGGCTCGTGGTCTTGTTCTTGAGCTGCTCGACGCTCATCTCCAGCCGCCGGGCGGACATGGCGAATTCGGCGCGGAGCTGGTCCTTGTCGGCCTGGATCTCGGCCATCGATAGCGGGGTGGCGGCTTCTAACCGGCGCGTGGTCAGGCGCACCGCGCGGTTATGCACCAGCGGCACGATCGCAAGCCCGCACAGCATCGAGAGCAGGAAACCGATCGCCAGGTACATGATCGGTTCGACCATGGGCCAGAACTCCCAAGCTTAAGGAAAAATTCACCAACGACAATGCCATGGCGGGCCGGCAGAAAGCCAGCCCCGCTCTGTCGTTAACCTTGATCGGTGGGCAGTGGGGAGGACGCGGGCCTAGAACGGGTTCCAGGTCGCCCGCGGGGTGTATTTGAGATAGCCGATATTGGCGCCGAGGCGCAGGCCGAGCCCGGAGCGGATCGGCACCAGCACGATGTTGTTGGCGGTGAGCGCCGTCATGCCGAAGCCGCCGATGATGTAGGCCGAGCCGTCGATGCCGCCGAAGCGCTGGTAGATCGCGTTGGTGGCGGGCAGGTTGTAGACCAGCGTCATGGTGCGGGCGCCGTCGCCGCCCCAGTCGAAGCCGAGCGAGGGGCCCTGCCAGTAGACGCGCAAGTCGCCGGCGTTCTTGGTGTAGAGCGTGCCCTCGCCGTAGCGCAGGCCGGCGACGAAGGCGCCGGAGCCTTCCTCACCCAGGATGTAGCCGTTCGGCAGGCCCCATTGGCTGACCGCCTTCTCGATGATCGAGGCGAGCCCGCGCGAGACGTTGCCGAAGAAGCGATGGCCGGCGGTAACGAGCTCGTCCGGCCCATAGGTATTGGGCGTCGGGGTCCGCTGCGGCGGCGGCAGGTCAGGCGGCGGCGCCTGCTGGGCGGAGGCCGGCACGATCCAGCCGATCATCGCGGCAAGCGCGAGCGCAGCAAGGCGTGATGCGAAAGTCATAAAAGAACCCCTGGTACCGAATCCGGTCGCTTCCTTAACCTCACGCCAACAGGCATGGCTCTAGGTTGCGCCGGGTGTCCCCTCGACTCGGATGTTATCCGCAGCAACTATGACGGCACAACGGCAGGAAGATAGCCCTTTGCGCCCCGGAATTGCCTTGATCGCCCGCCGCCTCTGCCTGCTGGCCGGCATTTGGATCCTCGGTGCCGGCGGACCGACAGGGGCCGCCACCACTGAGCGGATCGTCGTCAATCGCTTCAGCGGCGTCGCCATCGAGGGTTTCGACCCCGTCGCCTATTTCGTCGCCGGTGCGGCCGTGCAGGGGACGGCGGAGTTCGAGGCGAACCTCTGGGGGGCCGTCTGGCGCTTCCGGAACGAGGGCAACCGCGCCTCTTTCCAGGCCCATCCCGAAATCTACGGACCGCAATTCGGCGGTTATGATCCGGTCGATATCGCCCGCGGCATCACCGTCGCCGCCAATCCGCACTTCTTCGCGATCGTGGCGCAGCGGCTCTATTTGTTCAGCCGGGAAGACAATCGCGACGCCTTCGTCGCCGATCCCGAGCGCTTCCTCTATGAGGTGGGCAAGCGCTGGCCGGCCCTGCAGGAGAAGCTCGGGCAGTAACGAGCCCGGTCAGTCGCAGCCTACCGCCTGCTTGTCGCCCCAGGCGATGAACTCCGGGATGATGAAGCCGGTGTCGCTGCGCTGGCCGAATCGGAGCTCGCCGCCCTTGCCGTCTGTCACCTTGCCGCCGGCCGCGGTCACGACCGCGCAGCCGGCCCCGACGTCCCATTCCGAGGTCGGCCCGAAACGGGGATAGATGTCGGCGCTGCCTTCCGCGATGCGGCCGAATTTCACGGCCGAGCCGCACGTCATCCTGACGGCATTGGGCCTGTCGGCGATGAACGCCTCGCTTCTGGCATCGCCGTGCGAACGGCTCACTGCGGCGATCCAGGGCTCCCCGCGCGTCGGCAGCTTGCGGGTGCGGATCGGCTCGGCGGCGGCGATCGTCGCGCCGTTGAACCTCACGCGCTCGGCGCCGCGGCCGACGATGCCGCGCCACAGCAGGCCGAGTGCGGGTGCGGAGACGATGCCGAGCAGCGGCACGCCGTCCGTCACCAAGGCGAGGTTGACGGTGAACTCGTCGCGGCCGGCGAGGAACTCCTTGGTGCCGTCGAGCGGATCGATCAGGAAGAAGCTGCCCTGGAACGGCGGGGAGGCGAGCTGGGTCCGCTCCTCCGACAGCGTCGGAACGTCGCCCGCGAGCTGCGCGAGTCCGTCCGCGATGATGCGGTCGGCGGCAAGGTCGGCCTCGGTCACCGGCGAGCCATCCTGCTTGCCGTCGATCCGCATGGCCGCGCGGTTGACGGCGAGGATCGCTTCGCCCGCCTCCACCACCAGCGCAGTCAGCGGCTCCATCAGGCCGGCAGCGGCCGCTCCGTCAATGGTCCGCTTCACCTGGATGCCTCATCTGTCAGCAATATCGTTCCTCATCCACTGATTCGCCCCGATCGATTCGCTTGGGGCTTAGGGCCGCCTCGAACCGATCGCAAGCTAGCTGCCGCGGGGTTGCGAATGTTAGAACCCGCAGCATCCGTCAAGCATGCGTGATTCGCGGCGTCCAGCGCCGTGCAAGGAACCCTCCAGGACCCCATTATATGTCTGACGCTTCGTCGCCCGCGACCACTGCCGCTCCCGATATGCTCGAACTCGCCGCGCTGCTGTGCTCGCGGGTCTGCCACGATCTCATCAGCCCCGTCGGCGCCATCGTCAACGGGCTCGAAGTGCTCGACGACGATCCCAAGCCCGAGGATCGCGAGTTCGCGCTTGACCTGATTCGCAAGAGCGCCAAGACGGCCTCCGCCCGGCTCCAGTTCTGCCGTCTTGCCTTCGGCGCGGCCGGCTCCTCCGGCGCGCAGATCGATCTCGGCGATGCCCAGACCATGGCGAAGGGCCATATCGAGGACGGCAAGTGCTCGATCACCTGGAATCTGCCGCGGCTGCTGCTGCCGAAGAACCGCGTCAAGCTGCTGCTCAACATGCTGGTCGTCGCCCAGCACACGATCCCGCGCGGCGGCATGCTGACGGTCGATCCGGTCGGCGAGGGCGAGGCGATGAGCTTCCGCATCACCGCGACCGGACACAATGCACGCCTGCCGCAGAACATCTCCGAGCTCCTGAGCGGCGAGCGCGGGCCGGCTGCCGATGCGCATGCGATCCAGCCTTACTATACGCGGCTGCTGGCGCAGGCCTGCGGGCTCACGGTGACGCTCAAGCCGGAAGGCGAAGCCATCATCGTTACCGCTTCGTAAACGGCGCGTCGCGCCCGACCTCTTAATCTATTCTTTACGAGGCGCTTCGGCTTGTCCGGAGCGCCTTATCTCTTTGTTGGTGCCGTTCTTTTGCACATACTCAACCAATATTAAACGCTTTGCGGTGAAGCTGGCCCCATTCCGAAATGGCGCATCACGCCTCGTGCGCGCCTTTCCTGTATGAAGGCCTGTTTTCATGGATGATCTGTTGCGGGAGTTTCTGACGGAGACCAGCGAGAGCCTGGACACCGTGGACAATCAGCTGGTGAAGTTCGAGCAGGAGCCGAACAACGCCAAGATCCTGGATAACATCTTCCGCCTGGTCCACACCATCAAGGGCACCTGCGGCTTCCTCGGACTGCCGCGGCTGGAAGCGCTGGCCCATGCCGGCGAGACCCTGATGGGCAAATTCCGCGACGGCATGCCTGTCACCGCCGAGGCGGTGACGGTGATCCTGTCCTCGATCGACCGCATCAAGGAGATTTTGGCTGGCCTGGAGGCGACCGAGGCCGAGCCGGAAGGCAACGACCGCGATCTCATCGACAAGCTGGAGGCGATGGTCGAGCAGGGCATGGCCGCCATGGCGGCAGGCAGCGCTCCCGTCGCCGAAGCTCCGCCGCTGGTGCCGGAAGCGCCCACCGCTGCAGCCGCCCCCGCCAAGGAGATGACCATGGGCACGCTGGTCGATCAGACCCTGGAGCGCCCGCTGCGTCCGGGCGAGGTCTCGCTCGACGAGCTCGAGCGCGCCTTCCGCGAGACCGCGATCGAAGCGCCGGTGCCCGCGCCCGTTGCCAAGGCCGAGGTCAAGGCCGAGCCCGCGGCAGCTGCTGAAGCCCCCGTGGCGAAGGAAGCCGCAAAGCCCGCCAAGGAGAAGGCCGCGCCGAAGAAGTCGATGGCCGACGAGATGGCGGGCGAGGGCGACCGCATCGCCAACCAGTCGATCCGCGTCAACGTGGATACGCTGGAGCACCTGATGACCATGGTCTCCGAGCTGGTCCTGACCCGCAACCAGCTCTTGGAGATCTCCCGCCGCAACGAGGACACCGAGTTCAAGGTGCCGCTGCAGCGCCTCTCCAACGTCACCGCCGAGCTGCAGGAAGGCGTCATGAAGACGCGCATGCAGCCGATCGGCAATGCCTGGCAGAAGCTGCCCCGCATCGTCCGCGACCTCTCATCCGAACTCGGCAAGCAGATCGAGCTCGAGATGCACGGCGCCGACACCGAGCTCGACCGCCAGGTGCTTGACCTGATCAAGGACCCGCTCACCCACATGGTGCGCAACTCCGCCGATCACGGCCTCGAGACCCCCGCCGAGCGCCTCGCCAGCGGCAAGGGCGAGCAGGGCACCATTCGCCTGTCCGCCTATCACGAGGGCGGCCACATCATCATCTGCATCGCCGACAACGGCCGCGGCCTCAACACCGAGAAGATCAAGGCCAAGGCGCTCTCGTCCGGTCTCGTCACCGAGGCCGAGCTCGAGAAGATGAGCGAGGCCCAGATCCACAAGTTCATCTTCGCGCCGGGCTTCTCCACTGCCGCTGCCATCACCTCGGTCTCGGGCCGCGGCGTCGGCATGGACGTGGTCCGCACCAATATCGACCAGATCGGCGGCACCATCGACATCAAGTCGGTGGCCGGCGAAGGAAGCTCCGTCACCATCAAGATCCCGCTGACGCTCGCCATCGTCTCGGCGCTGATCGTCGAAGCCGCCGGCGACCGCTTTGCGATCCCGCAGCTCTCGGTGGTGGAATTGGTCCGCGCCCGCGCCAACTCCGAGCACCGCATCGAGCGCATCAAGGACACCGCGGTGCTCAGGCTCCGCAACAAGCTGCTGCCGCTGATCCATCTCAAGAAGCTCCTGAAGATCGACGACGGCGCGGCCTCCGATCCCGAGAACGGCTTCATCGTGGTGACGCAAGTCGGCAGCCAGACGTTTGGCATCGTCGTCGACGGCGTGTTCCACACCGAAGAAATCGTGGTGAAGCCGATGTCGACAAAACTGCGTCACATCGACATGTTCTCCGGCAACACCATTCTGGGCGATGGCGCGGTCATCATGATCATCGATCCCAACGGCATCGCCAAGGCGCTCGGCGCCGCCGGCTCCTCGGCCCATGGCATGGGCGACGAAGCGGCCGGCCATCACATCGGAAGTGGCGAGCAGACCACCTCGCTCTTGGTGTTCCGCGCCGGCTCGTCGCAGCCCAAGGCGGTCCCGCTCGGCCTCGTCACGCGCCTGGAGGAGCTGCCCGCCGACAAGATCGAGTTCTCGAACGGCCGCTACATGGTGCAGTACCGCGAGCAGCTGATGCCGCTGGTGGCCATGGAAGGCGTCACCATTGCGAGCCAGGGCGCCCAGCCGATCCTGGTGTTCGCCGACGACGGCCGCTCCATGGGCCTCGTCGTCGACGAGATCATCGACATCGTCGAGGAACGGCTCAACATCGAGGTCGGCGGCTCCTCCTCCGGCATTCTCGGCTCGGCCGTGATCAAGGGCCAGGCCACCGAGGTGATCGACGTCGGCCACTTCCTGCCGATGGCGTTCGCCGACTGGTTCACCCGCAAGGAGATGAAGCCGTCGCTGCATTCGCAGTCGGTGCTGCTGGTCGACGACTCGGCCTTCTTCCGCAACATGCTGGCGCCGGTGCTGAAGGCGGCCGGCTACCGCGTCCGCACCGCGCCGACCGCGCAGGAGGGCCTCGCGGCACTGCGCGCCCAAAACTTCGACGTGATCCTGACCGACATCGAGATGCCCGACATGAACGGGTTCGAGTTCGCGGAAGTCGTCCGCTCCGACAACAACCTCGCCGCGACGCCGATCATCGGCCTGTCGGCGCTGGTGTCGCCGGCGGCGATCGAGCGCGGCCGTCAGGCCGGCTTCCACGATTATGTCGCCAAGTTCGACCGTCCCGGCCTGATCGCGGCGCTGAAGGAGCAGACCGCGGGCGCCGCCGGCGCCTCCGAGCTGAGCCGGGCGGCCGCGGCTTAAACCTTAAGCGGCATGGACCAGGAGACACTGAAATGAGCAAGAAGACCCAGTCCGCTGAAGGCGCCATGGTCGAGTACGTCACCGCGATGATCGGCGGCCAGCTGTTCGGGCTGCCGATCTCCCGCGTCCAGGACGTGTTCATGCCCGAGCGCGTCACCCGCGTGCCGCTGGCCTCGCGCGAGATCGCCGGCGTTTTGAACCTGCGCGGCCGCATCGTCACCGTGGTCGACATGCGCTCGCGCCTCGGCCTGCCCAAGGACGAGGACGGCAAGACCGCGATGGCGGTCGGCGTCGACCTGCGCGGCGAATCCTATGGCCTCCTGATCGACCAGATCGGCGAGGTGCTGCGCCTGCCCGAGGACGGCAAGGAAGAAAACCCCGTCAACCTCGACCCCCGCATGGCCAAGCTCGCCGGTGGCGTCCACCGCCTCGACGGACAGCTCATGGTCGTCCTCGACGTCGACCGCGTCCTCGAGCTCGCACCCGAGATGATGGCGGCCTGATACGGCGGCATTGCCGCCGAGGGACTTGCGATTGGAAGTGCCCCCGCAAAGGGGGGAAGGAAGCAGAGGTTCACATGCGAACTTGTCTCGTCGTTGATGATTCCAGCGTCATCCGAAAGGTTGCGCGCCGGATCCTGGAGGGGCTCGACTTCCAAATCCTCGAAGCCGAGGACGGTGAGAAGGCGCTGGAGGCCTGCAAGCGCGGCCTGCCGGACGCGGTGCTGCTCGACTGGAACATGCCGGTCATGGATGGCTACGAGTTCCTCGGCCATCTCAGGCGAATGCCCGGCGGCGACCAGCCCAAGGTGGTGTTCTGCACCACCGAGAACGACGTCGCGCATATCGCGCGCGCTCTGCACGCCGGCGCCAACGAATACATCATGAAGCCGTTCGACAAGGACATCGTGACGGCGAAATTTCAGGAAGTCGGCCTGATCTGAGCGATCGCCCGGAGGCTGAACGGATCCTTCGGCGCTTGTTTTCAACTGAACCGTTTCAGTCTGAGTTGGTGGGTAATGAGTGTTGCGTTCGCAGGTAATTCGACCATGGGCACGTCGCGCGAAACCGGGCCGCTGCGGGTGATGATCGTCGACGATTCCGTCGTCATCCGCGGTCTGATCTCGCGCTGGATCGGCGCCGAGCACGACATGGAGGTCGCGGCCTCGCTGCGCACCGGGCTCGAGGCGGTCAACCAGCTCGATCGCATCAATCCCGATGTTGCCGTGCTCGACATCGAAATGCCTGAGCTCGATGGCCTCTCGGCGCTGCCGCAACTGCTCGCCAAGAAGCGCGATCTCGTCATTATCATGGCTTCGACCCTGACCCGCCGCAACGCGGAGATCAGCTTCAAGGCGTTGTCGCTCGGCGCGGCCGATTACATTCCCAAGCCGGAATCGACGCGTGAGGCGTCGGCCGCGGATATTTTCCATCACGACCTGATCCAGAAGATCCGCCATCTCGGCGCGCGGCTGCGTCGCAAGTCTGCGGTTGCGAGCCCGCCGCTGGCGCCGGCGAGCCCGGCTCCCGTCGCGCGCAGTCCTGTCGCGCGGCCTGCCGCGCCTGCGCCCGCTCCGGCCCCCTCGTCAGGCTCGGTGTCAACGCGTCCGTTCTCGACCCAGGCGCCCAAGGTGCTGCTGATCGGCTCATCGACCGGCGGGCCTCAGGCGCTGATGGCGCTCGTCACCGAGCTCGGCCCGGTGATCGATCGCTTCCCGGTGCTGATCACCCAGCACATGCCGCCGACCTTCACCACCATTCTGGCCGAGCATCTGGCGCGCTCGAGCCGCCGGCCGGCGGCCGAGGCGGTCGACGGCGAGCCGGTGAAGCCGGGACGGATCTACCTCGCACCGGGCGGTAAGCACATGCGCGTCACGCGCAGCGGCGCCGATCCTGTGATCGCGCTCGACGACGGCCCCGCCGTCAATTTCTGCAAGCCTGCGGTCGATCCGCTCTTCACCTCCGCCATCGACGTCTGGCACGGCAACATCCTCTCGGTGATCCTGACCGGCATGGGCTCGGACGGCATGCGCGGTGGCAAGGACATCGTCGCGGCCGGCGGCAGCGTGATCGCGCAGGACGAAGCCTCCAGCGTGGTCTGGGGCATGCCCGGCGCGGCGGCCAATGCCGGCATCTGCGCGGCGATCCTGCCGCTCAACCAGATCGGCGCCAAGGTCAACCGCCTGTTCGCGGGAGACCGTTCGTGACGCCCACCGATTACGACTATCTGCGCAAGTTCCTGAAAGAGCGCTCCGGTCTCGATCTCTCCGCCGACAAGCAATATCTGGTCGAAAGCCGGCTGCTGCCGCTCGCCCGCAAGGCAAGCCTTCCCGGCATCCCCGACCTCGTCCTGAAGATCAGGAACGGCGACGGCCGGCTTGCGACCGACGTGGTCGAAGCGATGACCACCAACGAGACGTTCTTCTACCGCGACAAGATTCCGTTCGATCACTTGCGCGACACCATCCTGCCGGGCCTGATCCAGGCGCGTGCGGCGCGCAAGTCGCTTCGCATCTGGTCGGCGGCCGCCTCGACCGGGCAGGAGCCCTATTCGATCGCGATGTGCGTGAAGGAGATGGGCGCGGCGCTCGCGGGGTGGCGCATCGAGATCGTCGCCACCGATCTGTCGCAGGAGGTGCTGGAGAAATCCAAGGCCGGCCTCTACAGCCAGTTCGAGGTGCAGCGCGGTCTTCCGATCCAGCATCTGGTGAAATACTTCACGCAAACCGGCGAGCTCTGGCAGCTCAACGCCGACATTCGCGCCATGGTGCAGTTCCGCCAGCTCAATCTGCTGCAGGACTTCTCCCATCTCGGCACGTTCGACGTGATCTTCTGCCGCAACGTGCTGATCTATTTCGACCAGGACACCAAGGCGGTGATTTTCGAGCGCCTGGCGAAGGCGATGGAGGCCGACGGCACGTTGCTGCTCGGGGCGGCCGAATCCGTCGTCGGCATCACGGACGCGTTCCGCCCCATCGCCGATCGCCGCGGCCTCTATCAGCTCAACCCCGCGCGCTCCGGCCGTCCGATGGGCGGATTGATGCCGCCGTCGCTCAAGATCGCCGCGGCGAGGTGAGTTCTCTTTGTCATTCCGGGGCCGCGCATTAGCGCGGAGCCCGGAATCCATAACCACAGGCCATCGAAATAGGCAGGCGGTTAGACCAGGGCCATTTCATCCGACTGTGGTTATGGATTCCGGGCTTGCGACTTCGTCGCGCCCCGGAATGACAAAATCACAAAATCGCATGCGGCAAGAAGCGCGAGCGGTTGCCCGTGATCGGGCTCTCGTCCTCGCGGATCGACAGCCCGCAGGCCTCGTGGTTCACGAGCCAGCTTCCGATCACCGGATAGAAGCCCGAAAAGTTCGGCAGCGGAGCGAGCGCCTGGCGCACGAAGCCTTCGGCGCCGTAAGGCCCCGTCTGCTCGTCGAGCGGCAGGCCGCCGGACACGATCGTGACATTGGCGCCTTCGCGCGACAGCAGCGGCTTGCGCACATAGGACGTGCCGAGCTCGGCGGCGCGCGGATCATCCTCGAAGAAGGCCGGCAGCAGATTGGGATGGTTCGGAAACATCTCCCAGAGCAGCGGCAAGATGCCCTTGTTGGAGATCACCGCCTTCCACGGCGGTTCGATCCAGCGCGTCGGAGCATCCTTCAGCTTTGCGCCGAAGGTGTCCTGGAACATCCATTCCCAGGGGTAGAGCTTGAAGGCGAGCGCGATGTCGTTCTCGCCGAGATCGACGAAGCCGCCGGCCCCGTCGCGCCAGCCGACCTGCTCGATGTCGAGCAGCGTCGTCGAGAGTCCGGCCTGGCGCGCGGTGTCTTCGAGATAAGCGAGCGTGCCGGCGTCCTCTTCGTTGCCGGTGATCCCTGTGAGATGGACGTGGCTCCCAGCGATCTCCTTCCATGCCGCGATCAGCCGCTCGTGGATGGAGTTGAATTGGTCGGCACGCGAGGGGATGACGCGGCGTTCGATCGCCTGTTCGAGCCAGGTCCATTGGAACACCGCGGCCTCGAAGATCGAGGTCGGCGTGTCCGCGTTGTATTCGAGCAGCTTTGCCGGCGACTTGCCGTCGAACCTCAGATCGAGCCGGCCATAGAGGCTGCGGTCGTGGCGCTTCCAGCTCTCCGCGATCAGGCCCCAGAACGCTTCCGGAATCTTCAAGCGCCGCAGATGCCGCTCGTCGCCGATGACGCGGCCGGCAAGCTCCAGGCACATCGCATCGATATCGCCGGTCGGCGCCTCGATGCCACGCTCGATCTCGTCCAGCGTGAAGCCGTAATAGGCGCGCTCGTCCCAATAGCGCTCGCCGTCGATGGTGTGAAAGACGAAGCCGCATCGTGCCGCGGTCTCTCGCCAGTCGTCGCGCTCCAGGCAGGTGATGCGCTGCATGGATCAGCCGCCGCCCGAGAAGCCGTGGCCGAACGAGCCGAAGCCGCCGCGGCTCACGCTGCTGTGGCTGATATCGGACGACGTTCCCGACGAGGTATGGCTGGAGGAATCGCCGCTGAACAGGCTCGATCGCGACGACCAACGCGAGCTGCTGCCGCCCGACGAACTGCTGCTGCTGCTGGTGCAGGTCGTGGTCGTCTGCCCCGGCACGGCGCCGGGCGTGGGCTCGCAGTTCTGCCGCGGCATCAAGGTGTAGGCGGTGGTGCCGACGGCGATCGTGCCCATCACCAGCAGCGCGACGTGGCCGGAGCGCTTCACCGGCGGTCGCGGCGGCGGCTCGGCGACTGGCCGGCGCTTGCCGAACTCCTTCTTGGCGGGTTTGTCGGCCATGTCAGTAGATCATGCTGGCGGCGTTGAGCAGGCCCGCGGCGAGCGAGGACAGGCCGAGCCAGATCGCGGGGGCAAGCTCGCCGTCATCGATGCGCCTCGACAAGTCCGGCACCGGAACCTTGACGAGATAGAACACGATGACCTGCACGATAAGCGCGATCGTCGCCCAGATCAGGCAGTCCAGCACGTTGGCCGAATGCGCGATGGCGCTGACCAGCGGCGCCACGAAGCCGAGCAGGCTGAGCCCGAGCGCGATCGCCGCGGCCGGCTGGTTGTCGCGAATGAGCTGGAATTCGTTATGCGCCGTGATGCGGGTGTAGACGAACAGATAGGCCACGATCGCGATCAGCCCGGTGCAGAAATAGACCAGGAAGGCGGGCAGGCCGGCGAGTGATTGCAGGATCATCGTTCCCCCATCGTGCAGCGACCATTCGTCGGCAGGGGAAGGCTAGGGGTTCAAACGTTAAGCTTCCAATGAAGCGTCCCCCCAAAAACGAAAACCCCGCCATTTGCGGCGGGGTCCAGGCTGGGAGGAGCGAGCCTGACTGGGCTCGCGACGTAAACCCAGGGATCAGGCGGGGATGCGCTCGTCGGCCTCGTGCGGCTCGCGCAGCACGTAGCCGCGGCCCCAGACGGTCTCGATGAAGTTGCGGCCCTCGGAGGCGTTGGCGAGCTTCTTGCGGAGCTTGCAAATGAAGACGTCGATGATCTTCAGTTCGGGCTCGTCCATGCCGCCATAGAGGTGGTTGAGGAACATTTCCTTGGTGAGGGTCGTGCCTTTGCGGAGCGAGAGCAGCTCCAGCATCTGATATTCCTTGCCGGTCAGATGCACGCGCTGGCCGCCGACTTCCACCGTCTTGGTGTCGAGGTTGACGACGAGGTCGCCGGTCTGGATGACCGACTGGGCATGGCCCTTGGAGCGGCGCACGATCGCGTGGATGCGGGCCACCAGCTCGTCCTTGTGGAAGGGCTTGGTCATGTAGTCGTCGGCACCGACGCCGAGACCCTTGACCTTGTCCTCGATGCCGGCGAGGCCGGAGAGGATCAGAATCGGTGTCTTGATCTTGGAGACCCGGAGCTGCTTGAGCACGTCGTAGCCGGACATGTCGGGCAGGTTGAGGTCGAGGAGAATAATGTCGTAATCGTATAGTTTACCGAGATCGACGCCTTCTTCCCCCAAATCGGTCGTGTAGACGTTGAAGCTCTCGGACTTCAGCATCAGCTCGATCGACTGCGCGACGGCGCTGTCATCTTCAATCAGCAAAACGCGCATGCCAGTTCCCCATAGTCGCCGCTCCTGGGCGTCAGGTCGGCCGCATTCGCGGCACTCAACAAAACGCCTTTGAACAACTGATTCGGATCCTGACAACAGATGGTTAACAAAGTCTGATTCTGGAACGCAAGTCCCCCCGGTGCAATTTTTGTCGAATCGCCCTAAGGTCTTGTGCGCGAAGCAGCTTTCGTTACCCGATTCCGTTCAAGCTCCACTTTAAGAGACGGGCCTAACCGACTCCCGCGACTCAGCCTTCTTCTGAAGGGGAGCCACGCTCAGTCTCAAAGACAGTGACGCAATGATTAATGATGCGGGTAAACACGAAGTTAAGCGCCGTTCAGAAATATGGCGAAACTTAAGGTTTTCACCGTGATGTCCCGGGATCACCGAAGGCGACCATCTCATGAGGGCCCTCATATGAAGGCGCGCTGCTGATGAAGGCCCCCCTATGAAGGCGCTGGCCGAACAGATCGGCGACATCGACGGCATCAACATCTATGGCCGCGTGGTCGGCGTTCGCGGTCTGATGGTCGAGGTGGCCGGCCCGATCCACGCGATGTCGGTCGGCGCGCGGCTGGTGATCGAGACCGGCGCCAACCGCACCATTCCGTGCGAGGTGATCGGCTTCTCCGGCAACAATGCCGTGGTGATGCCGTTCGCCGGCCTCGAGGGTGTGCGCCGCGGCTGCAAGGCGGTCATCGCCAATGCCGCCAACCAGGTGCGGCCGTCCGCGGCCTGGCTGGGACGCGTCGTCAATGCGCTGGGCGAGCCGATCGATGGCAAGGGGCCGCTGCCGCAGGGCCCTTCGCCGATGCCGTTCCGCAATACGCCGCCGCCCGCACATTCGCGCAAGCGCGTCGGCAGCCCGCTCGATCTCGGCGTGCGCGCCATGAACACCTTTCTCACGTGCTGCCGCGGTCAGCGGATGGGCATCTTCGCAGGCTCCGGCGTCGGCAAGTCGGTGCTGCTGTCGATGCTGGCGCGCAACGTCGATGCCGATGTCAGCGTTATCGGGCTGATCGGCGAACGCGGCCGCGAGGTGCAGGAATTCCTGCAGGACGATCTCGGCGAGGAGGGCCTCGCGCGCTCGGTCGTGGTGGTCGCGACCTCCGACGAGCCGGCGCTGATGCGCCGCCAGGCGGCCTACCTGACGCTCGCGGTCGCCGAATATTTTCGCGACGAGGACAAGGACGTGCTCTGCCTGATGGACTCGGTGACGCGCTTTGCGATGGCCCAGCGCGAGATCGGCCTGTCTGCCGGCGAGCCGCCGACGGCCAAGGGTTACACGCCGACCGTCTTCACCGAGTTGCCGAAGCTGCTGGAGCGTGCCGGGCCGGGATTGGGCGAGGGCGCCATCACCGCGATCTTCACGGTGCTGGTCGACGGCGACGACCATAACGAGCCGATCGCCGATGCCGTGCGCGGCATCCTCGACGGCCACATCGTGATGCAGCGCTCGATCGCCGAACGCGGCCGCTATCCTGCGATCAACATCCTCAAATCCGTCTCGCGCACGATGCCGAAATCGGCCGATCCGCAGTTCTGGCCGGTCATCCAGCGTGCCCGCCAGGTGATGGCGACCTATGCCGACATGGAGGAATTGATCCGTCTCGGTGCCTACCGCGCCGGCTCCAGTCCCGAGGTCGACGAGGCGATCCGCCTGAACGAGCCGCTGGAAGCCTTCCTGCGCCAGCGCAAGGACGAAAAGGCGTCGCTCGCGGAGGGCTATCGCCAATTGGCGCAAATCCTCGGCAATTTGGAAACGGAACGCTAACTTTGTCCGGTCATCATCCGATCCCACAGAGTAGCAGAGCCGGTCTGGGCCCCCATCGGGCCCGTGGGGTGACCGGTATCGTCCCACGTGCAGCGGGGGGACTTCTGGGGAGTACGAGTCGATGAAGTCACGAGATACCCTCATCCGCCTGAAGAAGTTTCAGGTCGACGAGAAGCGCCGCCGGGTCACCCAGATCGAGACCATGATCGCCGACTTCCAGCGCATGTCGGTCGATCTCGAACGCGAGATCCAGACCGAGCAGGAGCGCGCCGGGATCAACGATCCCTCGCACTTCGCCTACCCGACCTACGCCAAAGCCGCGATCCAGCGCCGCGAGAACCTGACCCGTTCGGCCGACGAACTCAAGGGCCAGCTCGAGGAAGCCAAGGCCGCACTGGCCGAGGCCTTCGAGGAGCTGAAAAAGGTCGAGCTGCTCGACGTGCGCGACCAGGCCCGCGAGCGTGCCGAGGAGAACGCCCGCGAGCAGGCCGACCTCGACAGCATCGGCCTGATGCGTGCCCGCATCGGCGCCGTCGCCTGAGCCGCTAGCCGCCCCTCCAGGAATTGCCAAAACCCGGACCCGCAAGGTCCGGGTTTTCGCATGTGCTGTCCACAGTGTGGCGCCGCGCCCCTTGGTGGTCGGCTTGGCCCGGCGCTATGGTGGCGGGAATGAATGCTGTGTCAGCGACGGCGGTGCCCGCCTCTCCCTTGGGAGAGGTCGGCGCGGAGCGCCGGGTGAGGGGTGACGGTTTCCCGTTGCCCTGCGCCCCCTCACCCGATTTGCTGCGCAAATCGACCTCTCCCCGTCGGGGAGAGGTGAAGGGAAGCGACGGACCGCGGTCCAGGGGGCTGAATGCTGACGCCAGCGGAGCTGGTCGGGTTGATTGAGGCGGTGGCGAAGGGCGATCAGGCCGCGTTCGAGCGCCTCTACGCCGCCACGCGCGCGAAACTCTATGGCGTCGTGCTCCGTATCTTGCGCAGGCAGGATCTCGCGGAGGAGGTCATTCAGGAGACTTACGTCAAGATCTGGAGCAGCGCCGGCCAGTTCAATCCGGCCCTGTCCTCGCCGATCACGTGGATGGCCTCGATCGCGCGCAACCGCGCCATCGACATCGTCCGCAAGAAGTCGGAAGCCTCCATCGAGGAAGAGCCTCAGGCGATGGAGGTCGCGGCCGAAAGTCCCGATCCGCTGGCGCGCCGCGAGATGACCGAGGAGCTGAAGCGGCTCCTGGAATGCATCGGCCGGCTCGAGCCGGACCGTCAGAGGCTCGTGCTGCTCGCCTATTACAACGGCTGGAGCCGCGAGCAATTGGCGGAGAAATTCGCCGCGCCCGTCAACACGGTGAAGACGTGGCTGCGGCGCAGCATGCTGGATATCCGGGAGTGCCTCGGACTGTGAGCGCTAGGATGATGAGGGTGGTTCTGGACTGCAATTGATGGCCTACACGGAGGACCATATCGCGCTCGCCGCGGAATATGCGCTCGGAACGCTCGGCGCCGACGAGCGCGCGCAGGTCGAGACCATGATGGCGGTGGACCCGGCGTTCGCCGAGATCGTGCAGGCCTGGGCCTATCGGCTCGGCGTGCTCAACCAGATGGTCGGCTCGGTCGAGCCGCGTCCGATCGTGTGGGAGAACATCAGGGCGGAGATCGCGCGCACGACCGCCGCGCAGGAGCCGCCTGCGCCTGCCGAAGCTTCGGCGCCACCACAGCCGCCTGTGCCCGAGACGTTCTCGCTTCGACCTGCGGAGTCTCCGCCCGAGAGTTCGCAGCCGCCGGAGATGCTGCAGCCCGAAGCCGGGCCGCCTGAGGCGCCGCGTCCCGATCCTGATGCTCTTCCGGACATCGCGCCGCAATTCATCCCGCAAGTCCATGCGCCGGATGCCAACGTCGTCCGTGCGCCCCAAGCGCCGCTCGCCGACGACAGCAATGTGATTCGACTCGAGGGCCGGGTGAAGCGCTGGCGCACCGTCGCATCGGTGCTCAGTGCGCTCGCGGCTGCGCTGCTCGTGACGCTGTCGCTGCAGATCTTCCTGCCCGATGCGCTGCCGGGCGCCTTGCGTCCTCCGCCGCGCATCCAGACGGTGGAGGTGAAGACGCCGGCCGCGCCGCTCGCCGCCTCCGCGCAATATGTCGCGCTGTTGCAGGGCTCGGGCGGCGGTCCCGCCTTCATCCTCACCATCGACGGCGCGACGCGGAATTTCACGGTGCGGAAGGTCGGCGCGACGCCGGAGCCCGGCAAGAGCTTCGAGCTCTGGCTGATCTCGGACAAGCTGCCGCGCCCGCGCTCGCTCGGCGTGATCGGCGCCGGCGATTTCACCGCGCGTCCACTGCTCGCCTCCTACGATGCCGAGGTCGTCAATAGCGCGACCTTCGCCGTCACCGTCGAGCAGGCGGGCGGCTCGCCGAACGGCCAGCCGACCTCCGCCCCGGTGTTTTCCGGCAAGCTGATCGAGACCGTGCCGCCGTCCCAACCGCAGGCGCCCGCGCAGAAATAGGTGCCACGGCGACTGTCGCCACGGTCCATCCCGCTGTCGCAGCCCGACAAGTGCCCCCGAATCCGCCCCCGATTTGAACCTCCGCTCGCTCCGCGGCGTCAAATCCCCGGAATTTGAAGTCGGTGATGCCGGAAAGGGCGAGAAAATCAGATGGATGCAGCGAGAACGCCGGGCATCTTCCTTCACCAATATGCAGGCCTGCCGCACGGTCCGGCCTTCGAGCATTGGCGCGAGCGGGCCGTCGGTCGCTGCGGCCTCGATATCGGGCCGAGCCATGGCGACAGCATCGATTGCCGGCTGCAGATCAGCGTCGTCGACAACATCACGCTCGCCATTCCGGAAGGCGCCTCGGCGCAATATTCCCGCACGCAGAGCCAACTTGCCGACGGCAGCGACGATCTCGTCCTGATCGCGGCCCACGCAGGGCTCGTCCGCGTCGGGCAGAACGGCCACACCGTCGAGCTCGCGCCCGCCCAGATGGTGCTTGTCGACATGAGCGTGACCGGGACCGTCGGCCACACCGAGGCCGACCGCTTCACCAGCATTCGCATGCCGCGCCGTGCACTGCTCGACATCAATCCGCGCGCCGAGGACAAGCTCTCGCAGGTGCTCGTCGACGGCGCGGTCGCCGAGACCATCTTCCGCTACCACGCGATCGCCGCCAATCACGCGCCGCATCTCGATGCGGTCGGCCAGCGCCTGACCGCGCAGCACATGGTCGATCTCGTCGGTCTCCTGCTCGGCACCGATGCCGAGCACGCAAGCCGCGCACGCGGTCGCGGGCAGGCGGCGGCGCGCCTCGATCTCATGCGCGCCGACGTGATGGCCGCACTCGGCCGCAACGATCTCTGCCTCGCCGAAGTTGCGACGCGCTCTGGCTTGAGCCCACGCCAGGCCCAGCGCCTGTTCGAGCAGGCCGGCACGACCTTCACCGAATTCGTGCTGGAGCAGCGCCTGCTCCACGCGCGCAAGCTGCTCGGCGATCCCCGCGCCAGGATGCGCAAGATCAGCGACATCGCGCATTCCTCCGGCTTCTCCGATCTGTCCTACTTCAACCGCGCCTTCCGCAAGCGCTTCGGCACGACGCCCTCGGAGCTGCGCGAGGCATAAATCGCGATTTTGTGCAGCGGCGCGGACGCCGCCGCATTTGGTCGGCGCGTGTTGTTGCGCTAGTCTGTCTCTGCGGGCAGGCCGCAGTTTTTCCTCTGGAAAGTGCAGTAGGCGGAGATGGCGCGTATCGTCGTGCTCGGCGCCGGGTTTGCGGGGTTGTGGGCGGCCATCGGCGCCGCGCGCAAGCGCGAGGAGATCGGTGCGAGCGATCGCGACATCGAGATCCGTCTCGTCGACCGCAATCCCTATCACAATATCCGCGTGCGCAATTACGAGGCCGATCTCGCCGAGGTCGCGCTTCCGCTTCCGCAATTGCTCGATCCGATCGGCGTCAGCCACGGCGTCGGCGAGGTCGAGGCGATCGATCCGGCCCGGCGCGAAATCTCGCTCGTCACCAGCGCCGGCAAGGAGACGCTGCACTATGACCGCCTGGTGCTGGCGCTCGGCAGCGCGGTGATGCGCCCCGACATTCCCGGCCTGGCCGCACACGCCTTCGACGTCGACACCTATGCCGCGGCGCTCCGCCTTGAAGATCATCTGGTTTCGCTCGGACGCAGCGCGCCGTCTCCGGGCCATTCAACGGTGGTCGTGGTCGGCGCCGGCTTCACCGGCATCGAAGTCGCAGCCGAGATGCCGGACCAGTTGGCGCGCGCAGGGATCACCGGCCGCCGCCGCATCATCCTCGTCGATCCCAATCCGAGCGTCGGCGCCAGCATCGGCGCGAACGCGCGCCCGGTGATCGAGACGGCCCTGGCTTCGCTCGACATCGAGACGCGGCTCGGCGTGCGTGTCGCCGCGATCGAGGCCGCGGGCATGCGCCTGAGCTCGGGCGAATTCATTCCGGCACGGACGGTGATCTGGTGCGCGGGCATGCGGGCAAGCCCTTTGGCGGCGAGCTTTCCGGGCGGGCGCGATTCCCTCGGGCGTCTCCTCGTCGATCCCTACATGCGCGTGGCCGATGTCGACGGCGTGTTCGCGGCCGGCGACGTCGCCTCGACCGTGATCGACGGGTTGCATCCGACGGTGATGTCCTGTCAGTTCGCCCGTCCCATGGGCCGCTTCGCCGGCCACAACGTGGTCGCCGATCTCGTCGGCTTGCCCATGCTGCCGCTGCGGATCGACTGGTACGTCACTGTGCTCGATCTCGGCGGCTGGGGCGCGCTCTATACGGAAGGATGGAATCGCGAGGTCCGTGCCACAGGCGCGGAGGCAAAGGCGACCAAAGAGACCATCAACCGCAAGCGCATCTATCCGCCGCTCTCGGGGCGCAAGGACGAGCTGTTTGCCGCGGCCGCTCCGACCGTGCAGGCGCCGCCGCCGACGTATGGGGGAAGGTAGTTGGCAGGCAGGGCCGTGCCGCTTGCTCCGTCATTGCGAGCGCAGCGAAGCAATCCAGAGTCTTTCCGCGGAGGCAAGTCTGGATTGCTTCGCTGCGCTAGCAATGACGAATTGGACGCGCGTGCGCTCGCAATGACGAGGTACCAGAAATGGGAAAGCGCCCGTGGGGGGCGGGCGCTTTCTGTAGTCGACTTGGGGTTGGGGTCGTCTACATATCCACGTGGCGACTTTGGGGGGCTGGTAAAGAGCCGCGTGAATTCACAAAACTCGTCAGATCTCCTTAGCGAACGAGGGACGCGTTCGAACTGGTGACAACGACCGGCTTGCCGGCCTTGATGACGTGGGCGGTCTGGGTCAGGCCTTCATCCGAACCCGAGCGTGCCGTGATGCCGAGGCCAGCCACCGCGACCCCTGCGACGAGGGCGACGACCACGATTTTCAAATGGGTCGCGCGATCTGCGCTGTAGATCGAGTGGTTCATGGAAGCCTCCTGCCGCCATCTACCCGAAGTAGTCGCCGGCCGTTTGAGGCAGGTTCATGCTTCCGGTGCCCATCAACCTAGTATTGGGGGGATTCGTTCCCAAGGGGCCATCACAAGGGCGTGATATGACGTGATAGATCGCGATCAAAGTCGACCCTTGATCGTTCTTTTATATAATTATTTCAAAGCTGTAATGAGCCTATTGCCGGGCTTTTGAGGCCTTGGTCGACAAGGCGCCAGGAACTCAAAAACCATTTGCCTGTGGCTGAAAAACACACGGCTTCTTAAGGCAAATCAGATGCTTCCGACCGTTTTCAGCCTCGCCCTGGGGTGGATTTCGGCCTGCGACAGCACGGTGGTCTGGGCCCGGAACCGTTCCACCAGGGAGCGCACGAAGGGCCGAATGGAAGCGGAGGTGACCAGCACCGGCGCCTCGCCTTCGCGGGCGGCACGCTCGAACGCCTCGCGCACCGCGGTCATGAATTCCGAGAGTTTCGAGGGCTGCATGGCAAGGCTCCGCTCCTCGCCCTGGCCGATGATGGATTCGGCAAAAGCCTGCTCCCATTTCGCCGACAGTGCGATCAGCGGCAGATAGCCGGCGTAGGAGGTGTTCTGCGCGCAAATCTGCCGCGCCAGGCGGGCGCGGACGTGCTCGACCATGGTTGCGGGGTTGCGCGAGAAGGCGAGCGAATCCGCGATGCCTTCGAGGATGGTCGAGAGGTCGCGGATCGAGATGCGCTCGGCGAGCAGCAGCTGCAGCACGCGCTGGATGCCGGAGACCGTGACCTGGCCGGGGACGATGTCCTTGACCAGCTCGCTCTGCTCCTTCGGCAGCTCCTTGAGCAGCTTCTGCACCTCGCCGTAGGATAACAGGTCCGACATGTTGGCCTTGAGCAGCTCGGTGAGATGGGTCGAGAGCACGGTCGCGGCGTCGACGACGGTGTAGCCCTTGAGCGAGGCCTCTTCCTTGAGGCTGGCATCGACCCAGGTCGCGGGCAGGCCGAAGGTCGGCTCGGTGGTGTGGATGCCGGGCACCTGCACCTGGCTGCCACCGGGGTCCATGACCATGAACTGGTTCGGCCAGATCTTGCCGGTGCCGGCGTCGACCTCCTTGATCTTGATGATGTAGGTGTTGGCCTCGAGCTGGACGTTGTCGAGGATGCGCACCGCCGGCATGACGAATCCCATCTCGATCGCGAGCGAACGGCGCAGCGCCTTGATCTGCTCGGTGAGTCGGTCGGTGCCGTCCGGGCCGTTGACCAGCGGCAGCAGGGCGTAGCCGAGCTCGATCTTGAGGTCGTCGATCTTGAGCGCGGCCGAGATCGGCTCTTCCGTCGCGGCAGCCCCTGGCGCACCCGGCGTTCCCGGAGCGGGCGCGGCCTGGGCGGCCGCTTCGGCCTTGGCCGTCACCCGGTTGCGGTTGCGCGCGTTCCAGGCCAGCGCGCCGGCGCCGGCGCCGAGCGCGAGGAAGGGAAGAGTCGGAATGCCCGGCAGCGCCGCCAGCACCAGCATCACCGCCGAGGACATCGCCAGCGCCTGCGGATAGCCGGAGAACTGCTTCATCAGCGCCTTGTCGGCGGCGCCGGAGACGCCGGCCTTGGAGACGAGCAGGCCGGCCGCGGTCGAGACGATCAGCGCCGGCACCTGGGTGACGAGACCGTCACCGACGGTCAGCAGCGTGTAGGTGCGGCCGGCGTCGGCGAAGGACATGCCCTGCTGCGCGACGCCGATGATCATGCCGCCGACGACGTTGATGAAGACGATCAGGAGGCCGGCGATCGCGTCGCCCCGGACGAACTTGGAGGCACCGTCCATGGCGCCGAAGAAGCCGCTCTCGTCCTCGAGCTCTTTGCGCCGCTCCTTGGCGACCTTCTCGTCGATCAGGCCGGCGGAAAGGTCGGCGTCGATCGCCATCTGCTTGCCGGGCATGGCATCGAGGTGAAAGCGCGCGGCGACCTCGGCGATGCGGCCCGAACCCTTGGTGATGACGACGAAGTTGACGATGATCAGGATGGCGAAGACGATGATGCCGATGACGAAATTGCCGCCCATCACGAAGTTGCCGAAGGCTTCGATGACGTGACCGGCCGCGGCCGTGCCCTCGTGCCCGTGCGACAGGATCAGGCGGGTCGAGGCCATGTTGAGCGACAGCCGCAGCATGGTCGAGATCAGCAGGACGGTCGGGAAGGCCGAGAACTCCAGCGGCGTCTGGATGAACAGCGACGTCATCAGGATCAGGATCGACAGGGTGATCGAGATCGCCAGGAACACGTCGAGCACGATCGCCGGCAGGGGCAGGATCAGCACCACCAGGATAGTGAGGATGCCGAGCGCCAGCGCGATGTCGCCGCGCTTGAGGACGGTGACGATGTCGTTGAGGGAGGGGATGCCGGGCTTCGCGCCGCCTACGCCCTGTCCCGCGGTGACGTCGACCATGGTAGCTGCCTCCCCGCGCGCCTGCCGTCCGCGCGCCCCAAACGTCTGCGCGGCGGCCGACGGGCCGCCGTTCCGAAAGTGAGGCACCGCACTGGCGTCCACGGGAGCTCCCGTTCTACGCGGCTGACGACACTCGACTTTACCCGGCAATTTTTGCCCGGTGTATGGTTAGCAAAGGGTTAACGAGGGGGTGGGAAGGGGACGGCAGGGGATGTTTCGGGATCGGGTTGTCATTCCGGGGCGATGCGGAGCATCGAGCCCGGAATCCATCGTGCGGCGGAGTTGGTCGAGGAATGGATTCCGGGTTCGCCCTGCGGGCGCCCCGGAATGACACGGAGGGCTACTTCGCCTTCTGCATCTTGGTCACCGTGTACCCCGACGCCGCTTCCTCGGCCTCGAAGGTGATCTTGTCGCCGACCTTCACCTGCTTGAGCATCGCCGCGTCCTTGACGCGATAGACCATGGTCATGGGGTCCTCCATGCCGAGGCTCTTCGCCGGTCCGTGCTTGAGCGTGATCTTGCCGGCGCCTTCGTCGATCTTCTTCACCTCGCCGCTGATCGCGGCGCCCTCGGCGGCGAGGGTTGCAGTCGCAAGGCCGAGAGTCAGCGCCAGCGCCGAAGCGATACGGATGATGCGGGTCATGTGGATCTCCTTTCGCGTTACTTCACGGTGACCTGGCCGACCATGCCGTATTCGCGATGGTCAGGAATGAGGCACGAATATTCGAACGTGCCGGCTTTGCTGAACTTCCAGAGGATCTCGGTCGTCTTTTTTGGGGCAAGCCGCGCCGCATTGGGCTCGTCGTGCTCCATGTGCGGATGCTTCTTCATCTGCTCCGCATGCGCGAGATTCTCCTTAGGTGTGGCCAGCAGGAATTCGTGGTCCTCCTTACCGACATTGCGCAGCACGAATCGGATCTGCTCGCCGCGCTTCACCTCGATCTTCGCCGGCGTGTAGTCCATCTCGTTCATCAGGATCTCGATGGTGCGCGCGGGCTTCTTGGGATCGCCGGGCTCGCCGGCTGAATAGTTTCCGTGCCCGTGCTTGTCGTGCGCAAAGGCCGGCGCGGTCGAAAGTGCAGCCAGAGCGAGGGCGAGCTTGATCGTGGTCTTCATCGTAGTCTCCGGTTGGTGGTTCATCGAAACGCTCACATCTTGTGCTTCATCGGCGGACTGCCGGATTTCTGCCGCGCCGGCTCCGGGGCGGGTGCGGCGACTTCGTAGGCGACGGTGCCTGGCGGGAATTTGTACGGACCAGGATCGCGGTAATCGTCGCGCGCGAGGTCTTCGCGGATCTTCATCACGGTGAACATGCCGCCCATCTCGATCGGCCCGAACTGGCCGGTGCCGGTCATCATCGGCAGCGTGTTGTCGGGCGTGGGCATCTCCATGTTGCCCATCGCCATGCCGGTCGAGCCCATGGCCATGCCGTCGGGCGCGAGCTTGCCGACGGCCTTGGCGAGGTCCTTGCGCGACACGCCGATCAGGTTGCGCACGTCGTGTCCCATCGAATTCATGGTGTGGTGCGACTTGTGGCAATGGAACGCCCAGTCCCCGGGATTGTCGGCGAGCACGTCGAACACCCTGATGGCGCCGACGGGGACGTCGGTGGTCGTCTCCGGAATCTGCGCGCTCTCCTGAATCCAGCCGCCATCGGTGCAGGTAACGGCGAAGCTATGGCCATGCAAATGAATCGGATGGTTTGTCATGCTGAGATTGCCGATGCGCACGCGCACCTTGTCGCCGAGCCTGACCGGTAGCGGATCGATTCCGGGAAAGACCCGCGCGTTCCAGGTCCACATGTTGAAGTCCGTCATCTCGTTGACGTGCGGCAGATACGTGCCGGGGTCGACACGATAGGTGCTCATCACGAACACGAAGTCGCGGTCGACGGCGCGGAAGTTCGGGTCGCGCGGGTGCACGATGAACATGCCCATCATGCCCATCGCCATCTGCACCATCTCGTCGGAATGCGGATGGTACATGAAGGTTCCGCTCCTCTTCATCTCGAACTCGTAGACGAAGGTCTTGCCGGGCTGGATGTGCGGCTGGGTCAATCCGCCGACGCCGTCCATGCCGCTCGGGATGATCATGCCGTGCCAGTGCACCGTGGTGTATTCGGGCAGTCTGTTGGTGACGAAGATGCGGACCTTGTCGCCCTCGACCGCCTCGATGGTCGGGCCCGGCGATTGCCCGTTGTAGCCCCACAAATTCACCTTCATTCCTTCCGCGAACTCGCGCACCACCGGCTCGGCGACGAGATGGAATTCCTTCCAGTCGCCGTTCATGCGGAACGGCAGCGACCAGCCGTTCAGCGTGACCACGGGTCGATAGTCCGGGCCGCTGCTCGGATGCAGCGGCGGCTGCATCACCACCTTGTCCATGGTGGGTGCTTCCGGAATCGACGCGGCCTGGACACGGCCTTGAATGGCGGATGCGCCGACAAGCGCGGCGGTGCCTAAAAATCCTCGGCGGGAAAACATCTTGGCCTCCGTCTCAGTGGCCGCCGCCTTCGGCAGGAGCTGCCGCGGCAACGGTGGTTGGATTGTCGCCAACGCCGGCGGGTAGGCCGCCGCCGTTGACGGCGGTCTGCAGATCGGCCTGGGCGAGAAAGAATCTCTGCCTGGCGTCGATCGCGCCGCGCAGCGCCGCGAGGCGCTGTCGCGCTTCGGTGAGCAACGCGAAGATGTCGACCTGCATGCTGGAGAAGCGCAGCTGCATCTCCTCGGTGATGATCTTTCGCAACGGGATGATCTCGCGCTGGTAGTGGCCGGCGATGTCGTAAGTGGAGCGATAGACGCGATAGGCGTCGCGCGCCTCGGACCGCACATTCACGGCTCGCTCGGTCAGGCGGTTGAAGGCGAGGTTGTAGGTCTCCGCCGCCTGACGCACGCGCACCTCGCCGCCGTCGAAGATCGGAATCTGAAACTGCAGGTCGAAGCCGCGCTCGCGGAACGGCGGCCCTTCCGGATCCTGGGTGCGGCGGGAGATGCCGGCGATATCGAGCAGCGTCACGAAGCGCGTCGCCTCGGTGAGGTTCAGCGCCTTCGCCAGCGCGGCCAGCTCCAGCCGCGCGATCTGCAGGTCGAGGCGATGCGCCACCGCGTCGGCTTCGATCGTGGGAAGGGTTAGCGGCCGGCGCGGCAGTGGCGGCAGTTGATTGGGCAGGCGGAAGTCGAGACCGTCGTCCCACAGCCCCATCAGGCGCGCCAGCCTTTCGCGCGCGCTCGCAGCCATCTGCCGCGCGGTGGCGAGGTCGGCGGTGGTCTCGGCATAGAACACCTGCTCGCGGGCCTGATCGAGCTTGTTGAGCGAGCCGGTCTCGCCGAGCTTGAGCGCGAGCTGTGCGGTCGATTCCGCCGTCGCCTTCGCGTCGGTCAGCAGCCCCACCATCTCGTTGGCGGCAACCGCACGGACATAGGCGCGGCGCACGTCCGAGGCGAGCCGTAGCGTCGCCAGCGCCGCGCGAAGCTGCGCGCCGCGGAAGCGTTCGCGGGCGATCTCGGACCGGAACGGCAGGGTGGCGAGCGCGAGGATGTCGCCGACCACCTGGCGCTCGATCTCGCTGGCGCCATTGCCGGTGATGCGGGAGATTGCGAACACCGGATTGGCCGGCAGGCTCTGCTCGACCAGCTCGGTCTCCGCCAGCGCCAGCTCGTTGTAGGCGGCCTGCAGTCCCTTGTTGTTGAGCAGCGCGATCTGCACGGCGGTGTCAACGCTGAGCGTGCGCGAGAGCAGCTGCCGGACGCGGGCATCGACCGCGGCGGCGCCCTCGGCCGAGCGCACGAAGGCGACGTCCTTGTTGATGGCCTGGCTCGTCAGATCCGAGACCGCGCTCATGCCGCTGTCGGGCGAGAACGCGGCGCAGCCGGAAAGTCCGAGCGCGGCGAGCACGAGCAGGCCTCGCGCAAAATGCTGTGACATCGCGCGCTCCTACCGCTCTTGCTTCGGCTGCGGCGTCACCGCCTCGTTGCGGCCACGCCAGGGTGCCGGGGTCGCAGGCCGCAGGCTGGTATAGGGCGCGATGGTCGAGCGATAGCCGATGGGGGCCACCTTCGCCGCCGGATCTGCGGGATCCGCGCTGGCCATGTGCGTCGTTGCCGGCATGCAGCCGGACAGCGTCGGCCCGGCAAAGGCCAGCAGCAGCCAAGTGAAACGTGAGTGTCGATCATCCACCGAGGATGCGGCAGATTTCGCCCCGGAAAGCGCAACCATGTCTTAATTCCTGATCTGGAGACCACAGGTTCGCGCGCGCAAAAGCGCGCATCGAAACCGACGCCGTCGTGTCAGATCAGGCGATGGGAGGACGGTAGTGCTGGGGCGGCGCCGCGCTGTTCAGGCTGGGCACGATCTCGGGTGCACAGGTCGACATCGGCCGGAGCGGCGTGGCGACGCTGGGCAGATCGGCCGGCAGCGCACTGACGCACATCATCGCACAGCACGGGCCCACTGTTCCCTTGCCGTCGTGATGATTCGGGGCAGGTGCGTCCTTCGCGGCGGTCTGCGAAGGCGTTCCCGCGTGCTCGTGCGGAACATCGCCAGGGTTCGCAGCCATATCATGGTTCGCAGCCATATGGTGATGCGCCGGAACGAGGTCAGCCTGGGCATCGTCGCCGAGGCAGGGCGCAGCATTGCCCCAGGCGAGGCTTGCGGCCGGCGCGAGCACGCAGAACAGATAGGCGAGGGCGATGATCCGCCCCACCCTGATCCGCATCGATCGCGTCAATCGCATCAACATCCCGCCGATAGGCTCCTCGCGCGGCAATGTTGCACACGCTTGTTGCAAACTAATGGCAAAAGACACATTCGCCAAGAGCTTCTTACCGCAGCGCACCGCGCATGCCCAATATCGCGGCAAGATGGTTGACCATGCGGCGGTCCGCGAACATGGTCCTGCTCGTGCACGCGCCAAATCATCCAGGGCAAACACCTGACGCCTTCACCCCTGACTCCCGTCAGGCCTGGGTGCGGCTCGTCATTGCCCTCCTGATCGGCTCGATCGGGGCCGTCGGCATGTGGGCGGTCGTGGTCGTGATTCCCGTGGTGCAGGCCGAATTCGGAGCCACGCGCGGCGCGGTTTCGCTGGCTTTCACCCTCATGATGTTCGGCTTCGGGCTTGGCGGCGTGATCGCCGGCAAGATCACCGACCGGTTCGGCATCGTTCCGGCGATGGCGATCAGCATCGCCTTCCTCGGCGTCGCCAATGTGCTCGCGGGCCTGTCGGGCCAGCTCTGGCAGTTCGTGGCGGCTTATTTCTTCATCGGGCTCGGGACGTCGGCGACCTTTGCGCCGCTGATGGCCGAAGCCTCGCACTGGTTCGAGCGCTATCGCGGTCTTGCCGTGACCATAGTCGCCAGCGGCAATTACGTCGCCGGCGCGATGTGGCCGCCGATCGTGAGCTGGGGCACGCAGGACATCGGCTGGCGTTACACCCATATCGGCATAGGCATCGTCTGCGCCGGCCTGATGACGGTGCTGGTGCTGATCCTGCGCGCGCAGATGGGGCGCGACACTGTCCACGACCATGCCAACGCGCCGCCGCCGCGGGTCGATCTCAGGCTGTCGACGAATACGCTGACGGTGCTGCTCTCGATCGCCAGCATCTCCTGCTGCGTGGCGATGGCGATGCCGCAGGTGCACATCGTCGCCTATTGCGGCGATCTCGGTTATGGAGTCGCGCGCGGCGCCGAGATGCTGTCCCTGATGATGGGCTGCGGCATCGTCAGCCGGATCGGCTCGGGCTACCTCGCCGACAAGATCGGCGGCATCTACACGCTGCTGGTGGGATCGCTGGCGCAGGGCTTTGCGCTTGTGTTCTATCTGTTCTTCGACAGCCTGACCTCGCTCTATCTGATCTCCGCGATGTTCGGCCTGTTCCAGGGCGGCATCGTGCCGAGCTACGCGATCATCGTGCGCGAGGCGATGCCGGCGAGCGAGGCCGCGACCCGCGTCGGCATCGTGATCTTTGCGTCCGTGTTCGGCATGTCCTTCGGCGGCTGGGTGTCCGGCGTCATCTTCGATGCCACCGGCTCCTACGCCGCGGCGTTCGCCAACGGCGTGGCATGGAACGCGCTGAACATCGGCATCGTCGTGCTGCTCTTGATCCGCGCGCGGACGGGCTCGGTCAAGACCGGCCCGAGCTTTGCCACTTGAAGTTTGAGCATGATCTTTTCGGAAAACCGCTACACACTTTGCGCTAACGCGGCCCTCCGGGTCCGGATCGTGCTTTAAACCGATTGTCCCGCCTTCAGCAGCGAGCAGCCGGTGATCTTGTAGCTGCCGTCGCCCTGCTGCTCGAGCGTGTAGAGTGCCTCCCAGACCTCGCCATTGGCATCGATGATATGAACGCGCTGGGCGATCCAGCCGCCATCGGTCTTGCTCTCGCCAAATTCGAAACTCTTGTGACGATAGACCGGCGCGTAGCCGTTTCGCACCACGGACATGAAGATGTCGGGTGCGGGAAAGGTCTCCTTGATCGCCGGTGCCGCATAGGAATAGGCCGCCGCTGCATCGTCGCGAACGAAGGCCTGCTCCTGGGCGCGGATAACGCTTTGGGCCGCCGCGATATCGCCGGCAAACGCTGAATGATGACAGGCAACAATGAGAGCGATCAGCAAGGCTGCGATGCGCATGGCAGGCTCCGCGTTGAGATCCCGGCGGAGGCGATGCTAGCACTCTGTGCCGCCAGGGCGTGTACTCAGATATCACGCGCTGGGTTTGAACGCTCCAGGTGCCGCTCATCCGGGACAGCGGCGCAGCAGCAGGCAGCTGCGACATGTTCTCCTAAGGCAGGAACGGCTCCGCGACGGCCGAGTTAAGCCGGCAAAACCA
The DNA here is from genome assembly GCF_044909005.1 of Bradyrhizobium sp. USDA 223. Classification (NCBI taxonomy): domain Bacteria; kingdom Pseudomonadati; phylum Pseudomonadota; class Alphaproteobacteria; order Hyphomicrobiales; family Nitrobacteraceae; genus Bradyrhizobium; species Bradyrhizobium sp. USDA 223. The sequence continues at coordinate 5,405,609 of NZ_JBIYDR010000001.1, read as the reverse complement.
CCTTACCAAGGAGCAAAGTCATGGCCCGTGCAACAGCACATCCGGATCATCACTGCATCTCAAGCGAGGACATTGAGGGAACCGAGGTCTATGGAGCAGATGGGACGAATATCGGCGAGATTGATCACCTCATCATCGACAAGGTGTCAGGCCGCGTGGCTTATGCGGTCATGAGCTTTGGTGGATTTGTGGGCTTGGGTCACAGCCACTACCCGATTCCCTGGGGCGCTCTGAAATATGACACGTCGCTTGACGGTTTTCGAACCAATATCACCGAGCAACAACTGAGGGATGCGCCTGAGTTCAGCGATGACTCCTGGGAAGATCGGGATTGGGAAACGCGAACCCATCGGTATTATGGGACGCCAACTTACTGGGAAGGGCGAGGTGGCCTATAACGCCAGCGGCGCGTCAGGACAGCTGAACTGATTGACCGGCTCTCATTGGATGCTGTCGGGTTTGATCCGGCCGACTGGGGGCTTGGTGCTCGATGCCTCAGTCGCCGCGCCTTGTCGCGGCGACTGGCGATGAATCGCGGTCATTGGCTCAGTCGAGGCAAAACCAGCGATAACCATATCCATCAAGCGCGATAGCAGTGCCGTCGGCGCTGGACTTCGAATCGTAAATTCGGTTGCCGAATATATCGGTCAGCTTGCGGCCTTGCATTCTTCGGGCTTTTGTTGGTGGCGCGCCGCAAAAGCACGCGAACGAGCTGCTGAACTCGCAGCAACGGGACTGGGCACTCGCCGTTGTATTGGGTGTCGAACGAGCTGGTTACTGTCCTGTTGGGCCTCGTGTTGTACATTGCCCACATCCACAATCAGTCGCCCGTTCCAGCTTTGCTCTGGCTCGCCGACCTCCCAATCATTGTGGCTTTGCTGTTCCTGCGACGCGCGTTGAAATGGCGCGACCCTGTTTAGTGCCGATGGCCGAAATCATCCTGCCCAGCATTGGCGTTTTAATCGAAGGGTTGATCGGGCCAATAGCCGGCCCGCCGCATCACAGATTTTTCACCAAGCGTCGGTGCAGCGTTGCGGCGTTGGGCTGCCTGGCGGCCCACTCCAGATTGCGTTCGCCATCGATCTTCACCCAAAACGTACGAGTCGGCGCATCGCTGCCAGTGAGCGAGTTGAATGTACATGATGCCCTTTCTCGCATGATGGCGCCGACGGAATCCTGAGCTTGGTAATCGATCACCGCCTCATACTGAACCGGCAGGTGGCGTGCTGATTGCATCATGAATCTTCTGGTTGACTCGGGTACGGCCCGTTCCGGCTCGGCGAAAAATTCGTCCCACGTGATCGTTCTTCTGGAGTCTTCCAGGTCGATCCGTTGATAGGTGGAGGGATCCGTCAGCCGCTCTTGAATCGCGTTTTCGCAGGTTTGCACAAATTGAGACGTGAACGGCGGATAGCTGCGCACGTAAGCATAACCGAGAACAGCGACACCGAGGACTGCAAATGCTGCAATGGCAAGTTTGATTTTCATATCCGACTCTTACAAGAAAGACCACAGACTCATACGGCCTCGGGTGCAAGCAGCAACGAGCGGACTAAACTGGACTAAGGCTAAGCGTGTATTAACTGGCGCGCACAACCCTGCACTCTAGAGTGTGGTACTTTGCCGCTGGCGTGTGACGAGGAGTTGTCCGATTTTGGCTCTGGCCAGAATGTTTGGGTCACAAGCCACGATGCTCCGGCCGATCAGCAGATTTCCGCTCCGCCCGCAGGACCCGACTTTCCTTTTATGAGTACACGCGCCTAGCGCTTCCGCTTCATCGCGGGCTTCGTCGCCTTGGCTGCGCGCGCCTTGGCCTTGCCGGGCGGTGGCACGCGCAAGCCGTCGACGAACACGTCGAGCAGGCGCAGCGCCGTCGCTTGCCAGCCGGGCTGGTCGTGCACATAGCACATGCCGAAGAAGGCGCGCAGCAGATCCTCCGGGTTGATGTCGGCGCGCATCTCGCCGGCTGCGACCGCCCGGTCCAGCAGCGAGCCGATCGCCTTGGTCAGACGCTCGAAGGAGAAGGCATGCAACTCCGACCCGCTCTGCACCGCGAGCGCGAGCGCTGCCATCATCCCCTTCTTGGTCGCAACGAACTCGACCCCTGAGCGCAGCCAGCGCCGCAGCGCCTCGACCGGGTCCCTGGCATTCTTCAACTGCTCGGCCAGCTCGCTGAGCTGCTCGACCTCGCGGCGGTACACCGCCTCGAACAAGGCCTCGCGCGTCGGAAAATGCCGATACAACGTGCCGATGCCGACGCCGGCCCGCTTCGCCACCGCTTCCAGGCTCGCCTCCGAACCGCCGGCGCTGAACACCAGCTTGGCCGCTTCGAGCACGCGCTCGCGATTGCGCACGGCGTCGGCGCGGGGCTTTCGGGTCTGATCGGTGTGGTCGTCCATGGCGCGCAATGTAGATCACGAATTGGTTAGATTGAACCCATTGGTCGCCTTATCGCGTTGGTGACGCACGGGCTTTTGACGAATTCCAGATTTTTCCGCACCGACCTTGTTAAGCGGAGGCAGCCTCCGTATCTTCGATCGAGCGCCGGCCGCATCGTGATCGGAAGGCGCGCAATCGACGGCGGCCACGGCGGTGGCCGCTGCGCGATGACTCATGTCCATTTCTGATCGGAGCCTTGTATGAACCACTCCATCAGCCTCACCGTGAACGGTGCACGGCGCGACTTCGTCCTCGACGATCCGCGCGTCACGCTGCTCGATCTCCTGCGTGAGCGCCTCGATCTGACCGGAACCAAGAAGGGGTGCGACCGCGGCCAGTGCGGCGCCTGCACCATTCTCGTCGACGGCAAGCGCATCAATTCCTGTCTCGCGCTCGCCATCAGCCATGACGGCGCCGACATCCTCACCATCGAAGGCCTCGCGCGCGGCGACCAGCTGCATCCGGTGCAGGCCGCCTTCATCGCCCATGACGGCTTCCAGTGCGGCTTCTGCACGCCTGGCCAGATCATGAGCGCGATCGGCATGATCAAGGAGGCGCAAGCCGGCAACGATCCGGAACGCATCCGCGAATGCATGAGCGGCAATCTGTGCCGCTGCGGCGCTTACGTCGGCATCGTCGATGCCGTGCTGGAAGCGCAAGGGCAGATGGACGAGACCAATCAGAGGCGCTCCGCATGAAACAGTTCGATTATGTCAGGCCGGCCACGGTCACTGAAGCCGTTGCTGCCGCGGCCCAGCCGGGCGCGGTCTACCTCGCCGCGGGCACCAACCTGCTCGACCTAATGAAGGGCGGCGTCAGCCGTCCGGACCGGCTGGTCGACGTCACACATCTCGATGGGCTCGACGGAATCGAGACTCTCGCGGACGGGTCCTTGCGCATCGGCGCCTTGGTGCGCAATGCCGATCTCGCCCATGATGCGGAGTTCGCGCGGTCCTATCCGGCGGTGGCCGAAGCGCTGCTCTCGGGAGCGTCGGCTCAATTGCGCAATGCCGCCACCGTCGGCGGCAATTTGTTGCAGCGGACGCGCTGCGCGTATTTCTACGACACCGCCAGCCGCTGCAACAAGCGCGAGTCGGGCTCCGGCTGCGACGCGCGCGACGGTGAGAACCGCAGCCATGCCGTGCTCGGCTGGAGCGAGAGCTGCATCGCTACGCACCCCTCCGACTTCTGCGTGCCGCTGGTCGCGCTCGATGCCATCGTCGAGATCGAGGGCAGGGGCGGCCGGCGCGATGTCGCGCTCGACGAGCTGCATCGCCTGCCCGGCGATGCGCCCGAGCGTGAGTCCGTGCTCGAGCCTGGCGATCTCATCGTCGCGGTGCGCCTGCCGCCTGCCGCACGCGGATTTTCCGCGCATGCGCGTTACCTCAAGGTCCGCGAGCGCACCTCCTATGCCTTTGCCGTCGTCTCGGCCGCTTCTGCGCTGCGGATCGAGAACGGCAGAATCGCACAGGCGCGGCTCGCGCTCGGCGGCGTCGCTGCAAAGCCCTGGCGCGCACGCGGAGCGGAAGACGTCCTCAAGGGCGTCGCGCCGACCGCCGACGCGTTCCAGGAGGCAGCCCGGCGTGCGCTCGAGGGCGCGAAGCCATCGGGCGACAACGCCTTCAAGATCGAGCTCGCGCGCCGCATCGTCGTGCGCGCGCTGACCTTGGCCGCCGCCGGGACGCCTGCGCGTATCCCCGCGCTGCCGGCCTCTCCCTTTGCCACGACCTCCGGAGCCCTCCATGTCTGAGCTCAATTTGACCAGTGCGCCCGCGCATCTGCGGCACGGCTCGAATATCGGCCAGCCGCTGACCCGCCGTGACGGCATCCTCAAGGTGACGGGGCAGGCGACTTACGCCGCCGACAACCATCCACCCGGCATGTTGTTTGCGGTGATGGCCGTCTCGAGCATCGCGCGAGGCCGTGTGGTCTCGCTCGATGTCGCTGCCGCAAAGCGCCATCCCGGCGTCGTCGACGTCATGACGCCCGACCACAAACCAGCGCTCGCGATCGACCCCGACCTCAAGACCAATCCGTTCGTGTTCCGGATGGAGGTGTTGCAGAGCAACGATATCCGCTACGCCAATCAGGCGATTGCGGTCGTGATCGCCGAGACGCTGGAGGCCGCGACGGAAGGTGCGGCGCTGCTGGCCCCGGCTTACGAGGTGCAGCCTGCGCTCGTCGGCCTCGATGCCGGCGAGAGCTTCGTGCCGCCGGTCGTCGGCGTCGGTAATCCCACGGAAAGCCATCGCGGCGATGTCGAGGCGGGCCTCGCCGCGGCCGACAAGCAGATCGACGCGATCTACGAGACGCCGCCGCAATATCACAATGCCATGGAGCCGCACGCGATCGTGGCGCGCTGGGATGGTGACAAGCTCTTCTTGGACACGCCGAGCCAGGCCATGGTGATGGCTCGCGGCCGCGTCGCCGAGCTGTTCGGCCTCGCGCCGGAGAAGATTCACATCCGCAGCCCGTTCCTCGGCGGCGGTTTCGGTTCGAAGGGCTTCCTGACCGGGCCGCAGATCCTCGGCGTCATGGCCGCGAAGCTGGTCGGCAGGCCGGTCAAGCTGGTGCTGCGCCGCGAGCAGATGTATGGCCCGGTCGGCCACCGCGCGCCGACGCGCCAGCGCCTCCGCCTCGGCGCCGATGGCGAGGGGCGTCTGACTGCGCTCGATCATCACGCCCGAACTGTGTCGAGCACCTTCGACGATTTCTACGAGCCTGCCGCCGACGCCTCGCACACGCTCTATGCGGCGCCCGCGATCCGCACTTCGCACGATGCCGTGCGCGTCAACACCGGCACGCCGCTGTTCATGCGAGCGCCGGGCGAGGCGACCGGCTCGATCGCGCTCGAGAGCGCGATCGATGAGATGGCGTGGGCCTGCGGCATGGATCCGCTCGCCTTCCGCCTCGCAAACTACGCCGAGGTCGAGCCGATGACGGGCCGGCCTTTCTCCTCCAAGGCGCTGCGGGCCTGCTACGAGCAGGGCGCCGCGCGCTTCGGCTGGGCCAAGCGTCCGCTGCAGCCGCGACAGATGCGCGACGATGCCGGCCTCCTGGTCGGCTGGGGCATGGGCACGGCGACCTTCCCGGCGCTGATGTTCCAAGCCGAGGCGCGCGCGGCGATCCGCCGCGACGGCTCCGGCGTGATGGAGATCGGCGCGCACGACATGGGGCAGGGCGCCTGGACGGCGCTGGCGCAGATCGCGGCCGATGCCGTCGGCCTCGACATCGACCGGCTCGACTTCAAGTCCGGCACGTCCGACCTGCCCGACGCCGGCATCGCGGGCGGCTCGGCGCACACCGCAACGGCGGGCGCTGCGATCCACAGCGCCGGCGCGGCCGTGATCGGAAAGCTCGCCGATCTCGCCACCAGCGACGAGCGCTCGCCGCTGTTCGGCGCCGGCAATGCCGGCGTGATCGCGCGCGACGGCAGGCTGATCCGCCGCGACGACGAGAGCCGCAGCGAGAGCTATGCCGGGATTCTGGCGCGCGCGGGCGTTGCCGAGATCGAGGCGCGCGGCACCGGCGCGGCGAACGCTGCGGCGATGGAGCAATATGCGATGCATGCCCACGGCGCAGTGTTCGCCGAGGTAAAGGTCGATCCCGAGCTCGGCCAGGTCCGCGTCAGTCGCATGGTCGGCGCCTTCGCCGCCGGCCGCATCATCAATCCGCGCATGGTGCAGAGCCAGCTGTTCGGCGGCATGATCTGGGGCATGTCCTTCGCGCTGCATGAGGAGGCCGTCACAGACCGGCGCAGCGGACGGATCATGAATTCCAATCTCGGCGAGTACCACATCCCGGTGAATGCCGATGTGCCGCCGCTCGACGTCATCACCGTCGAGGAGCACGATCCGCACGTGAATGCGCTTGGCATCAAGGGTGTCGGCGAGATCGGCATCACCGGCAGCGCCGGCGCGGTCGCCAATGCGGTCTGGCACGCAACTGGCGTGCGCGTGCGCAAATTCCCGATCCGGATCGAGGAGTTGCTGACGCAGCGCTGAAGCGCGATTGAAATGGGCCACATCGCTGCAGCGACGGAGGTGCGCTCCCTCTCCCGCTTGCGGGAGAGGGTCGGGGAGAGGGTGTCTCCGCAATGGGACAATCCCCCAGAGGAAAGAGTCCTCACCCGCGCCGGAGCTTGTCATCGGGCGCGCCTTCGGCGCTACCCGGTGGGCGCGACCTCTCCCGCAAGCGGGAGAGGTGAATGAGCCGCACCGGACGCGCCGATCTCGCGTCAGAACGTCGGCGGCGTGCAGGCCGAGATCACCTCGCAGGGCTTGCCGCCGACGCAGCGGAAGCGATGCGGGCGGCGGCTCTCGAAATAATAGGCATCGCCGGGATTGAGGATGCGGCGCTCGTCCTCGACCGTGACTTCGAGTTTGCCTGAGATCACGATGCCGCCCTCCTCGCCGTCATGGACGAGATGGACGCGCCCGGTGTCGCTGCCGGGCTCGTAGCGCTCCTTGAGGATCTGCAGGCTGCGGCCGAACAGATTGTCGCCGACCTGCCGATAGGAGATCGGCTTCTTGCCGACCTCGGTGAGCTCCTCGGCGCGGTAGAAGATCTTGCGCCTGGACTCCGGCTCCAAGGCGAAGAACTCGGCTAGGCCCATCGGGATGCCGTCGAGGATGCGCTTGAGCGCGCCGACCGACGGGTTCATCTGGTTGGATTCGATCAGCGAGATCGTCGAATTGGTGACGCCGGCGCGCTTGGCGAGCTCGCGCTGCGACAGCTTGTGACGGGCCCGGATGAATCGCAGCCGTCCACCGATGTCGACGCTCATGCCCAAGTCCCGTGTTGCAGGTGTTGCGGATCGCGCAAATATGGACCGGCAGCCCCAGTCAAATCAATGGCTTGCAGGTCATCAGAAAAGGACTTGTTGCGGTTTCCAAGCCGTGGCTCTGCTGGCGGGTCAGCAAAGGAGCGCGGCCGTGACCCTTCATCAGATTCCGAACACTATCAAGACCGACTCGTTCTGGATGCCGTTCACGGCCAATCGACAGTTCAAGAAGGCGCCGCGCCTGTTCTCCTCGGCCGAGGGCATGCATTACACCACCGTCGACGGCCGCAAGGTGATCGACGGCTCCGCCGGGCTCTGGTGCGCCAATGCCGGCCACGGCCGCAAGCAGATCGCCGCCGCCGTCGAGCGCCAGCTGATGACGCTGGACTTCGCGCCGTCCTTCCAGATGGGCCATCCGCTGGCATTCGACTTCGCCGAGCGCCTTGCCGAGATCGCGCCCAAGGGTCTCGACCGCATCTTCTTCACCAATTCCGGCTCCGAGTCGGTCGATACCGCGCTGAAGATCGCGCTCGCCTATCACCGCGCCAACGGCCAGGCCAGCCGCACCCGCCTGATCGGCCGCGAGCGCGGCTATCACGGCGTCGGCTTCGGCGGCACCTCGGTCGGCGGCATGGTTGCCAATCGTCGTGCGTTTGCGACCCTGCTGCCGGGCGTCGACCACATCCGCCATACCCACGATCTCACCCGTAACGCCTTCGCCAAGGACCAGCCCGAGCACGGCGCCGAGCTCGCCGACGATCTCGAGCGTCTGGTCGCGTTGCACGGCGCCGAGACCATCGCCGCCGTCATCGTCGAGCCGGTGCCGGGCTCGACCGCGGTGCTGCCGCCGCCGAAGGGATATCTGCAGCGCCTGCGCGAGATCTGCGACAAGCACGGCATCCTCCTGATCTTCGACGAGGTCATCACCGGCTTCGGCCGCCTCGGCACGCCGTTCGCCGCCAACTTCTTCGGCGTCACGCCGGACCTGATGACCACCGCGAAGGGCATCACCAACGGCACCATTCCCTGCGGCGCCGTGTTCGCGAGCCGCAAGGTGCATGACGGATTGATGGTCGGTCCCGAGAACCAGATGGAGCTGTTCCACGGCTATACCTACTCGGCGCATCCGACCGCCTGCGCCGCCGGCATCGCCACGCTCGACATCTACAAGGACGAGGGCCTGCTGACGCGCGGTGCCTCGATTGCCGAATATTGGCGCGATGCGCTGCATTCGCTCAAAGGCCTGCCGAACGTCGTCGACATCCGCAATTGCGGCCTGATGGGCGCCGTCGAGCTGGCGCCGCGCGACGGCGTCGTCGGCGCGCGCGGCTATGACGTGATGGTCGACTGCTTCAACACCGGCCTTTACCTGCGCATGAGCGGTGACAGCTTCGCGATGTCGCCCCCGCTCATCGTCGAGAAGAGCCATATCGACCAGATGGTCTCGATCCTCGGCGACGCCATCAAGAAGGTGGCCTGATAATTGCTCTCGCCGCCAGCGAGTTGTGTCCTTGCAGCGGCGAGCGCCGCGGGAGTTTGACGAAGCGTGAAAGTTCTGATCCTCGGCAGCGGTGTCATCGGTGTCACCTCTGCCTACTACCTCGCGCGTGCCGGCCATGAGGTGACGGTCGTCGACCGCCAGCCGGAGCCGGCACTGGAGACCTCCTTCGCCAATGCCGGCGAGGTGTCGCCCGGCTATTCCTCGCCCTGGGCCGGCCCCGGCGTGCCGGTGAAGGCGATCAAGTGGCTGTTGATGAAGCACGGCCCGCTGGTGATCCGGCCGAAGCTCGATCCGGTCATGTGGGTCTGGCTGCTCAAGATGCTGCGCAACTGCACCAGCGCGCGCTACGCAGTCAACAAGAGCCGGATGATCCCGATCGCGGAATACAGCCGCGACTCTTTACGCGATCTGCGCCGCGACATCGGCATTCAGTATGACGAGCGCTCGCAGGGCACGCTGCAGCTGTTTCGCTACCAGGCCCAGCTCGACGGCACGGCCGAAGACATCGCCGTGCTCAAGCAATACGGCGTTCCCTTCGAAGTGCTGAACCGCGAGGGCTGCATTGCGGTCGAGCCGGCACTTGCCGGCGTGAAGGAGAAGTTCGTCGGCGGGCTCCGCCTGCCGCAGGACGAGACCGGTGACTGCCACATGTTCACGCAGGCGCTGGCGAGGCACGCCCAGGCGCTCGGCGTGCGCTTCCTGTTCAACACCTCGATCGACCGTATCGTCACCGATGGCGCGCGCGTCAGCGGTGTCGCCACCAGCGCCGGCCTGCTGCAGGCGGACGCTTACGTGCTCGCGCTCGGCAGCTGGTCGTCGCGGCTCCTGGCGCGGCTCGGTATTTCGCTGCCGGTCTATCCGGTGAAGGGCTATTCGATCACGGTGCCGATCAAGGACGCCTCCGGCGCGCCAGAATCGACTGTGATGGACGAGAGCTACAAGGTCGCGATCACCCGGCTCGGCAATCGCATCCGCGTCGGCGGCACCGCCGAAATCTCCGGCTATTCCGACAAGCTCTACGACGCACGCCGCGCCACGCTCGATCATTCGCTGACCGACCTGTTCCCGCGCGGCGGCGATCTGTCCAAGGCGACATTCTGGAGCGGACTGCGTCCGATGACGCCGGATGGACCGCCCGTGATCGGCCGGACCCACTACGCCAACCTCCACCTCAACACCGGCCACGGCACGCTGGGCTGGACCATGTCCTGCGGCTCGGGCCGCGTGCTCGCCGACATGCTCTCGGGCAAGAAGCCGGACATCGACGTCAGTGCGCTATCGGTGGAGCGGTACAAGCACCGGTTCGGCTAAGGCTCTATCCGCGTCATTGCGAGGAGCCCTTGCGACGAAGCAATCCAGGCTGTCTCCGCGGTGAGTCTCTGGATTGCTTCGCTACGTTCGCAATGACGGCGATGGAGTTGCGTTCGCGGTCTGATAACAGAGCTACCCCGCCCCCGTCACGCAATTCACCCACAGCACCACGGCCTTCGCATCCTGCGCCGGATTGGAAAACCGGTGTGGCCTGCGGCTCGCAAATCTAAAACTGTCGCCCGTCTTCAGCGACCACGTCTGGCTGTCCACCGTCAGCATCATCTCGCCTTCCAGCACGAGCCCGGCCTCTTCGCCGTCGTGGGTGTAGAGCTCATCGCCGGTGGAGCCGCCGGGCTCCAGATGCACCAGAAACAGATTGAGCTTGTTGTCGCTGCTCGCCGGGCTCAGCAATTGCTTGGACACGCCGGTGCGCCACAGTTTCAATTCGGGCCGCTGCACTCCGCGCGTCACCACCTGATCCGACGCGCCGTCGGCGCTCGGGCTCGCGCCGAACAATGCGGCGATGCCGACACCGAGCACGTCGGCAAGCGTCGCCAGCACCCGCAGCGACGGCGACGACAGCCCGCGCTCGATCTGGCTGAGGAAGCCGATCGACAGCTCCGTGCGCGCGGCGACCGTCTCCAGCGAGAATTGCCTCGCCCGCCTGAGATCCCGGATGCGGCGACCGACCGCGAGGTCCATCGCCGGCTCGGCCGGCTTGGCTTTGGCTTTCACCTTGGCCGGCGTTATCTTGGCCGGCTTGGCGGCGGCCGGTTTGCGCATTCTTTTGCCACCGCTCACGTCAAACCGCTTCCTTCATGTGCATGAAAACTGCTTGCATCGTTCGCAAAAGTGTGACCAAATTTTCATATTGGTGAAAATAGGCCGAAACGGGCCGGCCCGCAACGTCTGATCGCGACATGTGTGCGCCGCCGCCGGCCAGGCCCAACAGGGGGATGCGATGAAGCGTTTTGTTCAGGCCGCAATTGCGGCGCTCGCCATCGCCGCAGTCGCACCGGCTTCGGCGCAACAGACTCTGAAGGTCGGCTCGACTCCGACCGGCATTCCCTTCACCTTCCTCGACACCAAGACCAACACCATCCAGGGCATCATGGTCGACCTCATCACCGAGGTCGGCAAGGATGCCGGCTTCAACGTGCAGATCGAGCCGATGCAGTTCTCGGCACTGATCCCCTCGCTGACCTCGAGCAAGATCGACATCATTGCGGCTGCGATGTTCATCACGCCGCCGCGCAAGGAGGTCGTCGACTTCTCCGACCCGATCTACACCTATGGCGAAGGCCTGGTGGTGCCGAAGGCCGACACCAAGACTTACGCCACGCAGGAGGACCTGAAGGGCGAGACCGTCGGCGCCCAGGTCGGCACCGCCTTTGTCGACGCGCTGAAGAAGACCGGGCTGTTCGCCGAGGTAAAGGCCTATGACACCATCCCGGACATCCTGCGCGACGTGAACACTGGCCGCCTCAAGGCCGGCTACGCCGATTATCCGATCCTCGCCTACAATCTGAAGCAGGGCGGCTTCCCCGAGGTGCGCCTGGTCGACGGCTACAAGCCGGTCACGGTCGGCTCTGTCGGCATCGGCGTGCGCAAGGGCGAGAGCGCACTGCTCGGCAAGATCAACGCTTCGCTGGCGAAGCTGAAAGCCAACGGCACCATCGACAAGATCCTCGATAAATGGGGCCTGAAGGCACAAGGTTGATCGTCAGCGTCTGACCGATGAAGGCTCCTTAGTGAAGGCTTGCCGATGAAAGGCTTCTGGCGCGACGCCGTCGAGTTCTTCCCGATCCTGCTGAACGGCGTCGCGCTGACGATCATCGTCACGATCGGCTCGCTGCTGCTGTCGACGGTGCTGGGCCTCGTCTGGGCGATGATGCGGGTCTCCGGCATCAAGGCGCTGTCGATGCTCAGCGCCAGCCTGATCAACGTGATCCGCGGCATCCCGATCATCGTGCTGTTGTTCTACCTCTACTTCGTGATGCCCGATCTCGGCGTTACGCTCAGCGCGTTGCAGGCCGCGATCCTCGGGCTCGGCATCGCCTATTCGGCCTACCAGGCCGAAAACTTCCGCGCCGGCATCGAGGCGATCGACAAGGGGCAGATCGAGGCGGCGCAGTCGATCGGCATGGGCTGGTGGCTCACCATGCGCCGCGTGGTGCTGCCGCAGGCGGTGCGCATCGTGCTGCCTCCTTACGGCAACGTGATGATCATGATGCTGAAGGATTCCTCGCAGGCCTCGACCATCACGGTCGCCGAGCTCGCGCTGCAGGGCAAGCTGATCGCGTCCTCGACGTTCAAGAACACCAGCGTGTTCACCCTGGTCGCCCTGATGTATCTCACCATGAGCATTCCGCTGATCCTCTTGGTCCGTCACTTCGAGAAGCGGGCCGGCAAGCGATGATCGAGCTGAACGACGTCCACAAGAGCTTTGGCAAGGTCGAGGTGCTCAAGGGCATCACGGCCTCGGTCGAGAAGGGCGAGGTGGTCTGCATCATCGGCCCCTCCGGCTCCGGCAAGTCGACCATCCTGCGCTGTATCAACGGTCTCGAAAGCTACGACCGCGGCGAGATCAGCGTCGAAAGCTTGAAGGTCGACCGCGACGCGCCGTCGATCGTGAACATCCGCACCCAGGTCTCGATGGTGTTTCAGCGCTTCAATTTGTTTCCACATCGCACCGCGCTGGAGAACGTCGTCGAAGGTCCGCTCTACGTGAAGAAGGAGCCGCGCGCCCAGGTGCTCGAGCGCGGCCGCGCGCTGCTCGCTCAGGTCGGGCTTGCGGAAAAGGCCGACGCGCATCCGCCGCAGCTTTCCGGCGGGCAGCAGCAGCGCGTCGCCATCGCGCGGGCGTTGGCGATGCAGCCGAAGGCGATCCTGTTCGACGAGCCGACTTCGGCGCTCGACCCCGAGCTGGTCGGCGACGTCCTCGGCGTCATGCGCAAGCTCGCCGACGACGGCATGACCATGGTCGTCGTCACCCACGAGATGGGCTTCGCGCGCGACGTCGCCGATCGTGTTCTGTTCATCGATGGCGGCGTCATTGTCGAGCAGGGGCCGGCAAAATCGGTGCTCAATCATCCGCAGCACGCGCGGACGCAGGACTTCTTGCGCCGCGTGCTGCATCCGCTCTGACCGGACTCGCCATGACGCGCCTGCCTCTGCCGCCCTCGCTCTATGCCGACACTGCCGTCGCGCCGGTTGCCACGCCGCCGCTCGATGTCGACAAGAGCGTCTCGGTCGCAATCGTCGGCGGCGGCTACACCGGCCTTTCCACCGCGCTGCATCTGGCCGAACAGGGCGTCGAGGCGCTGGTGCTGGAGGCGCAGGAGCCGGGCTGGGGCGCGTCGGGCAACAATGGCGGCCACACCAATCCCGGCCTGAAGCACGATCCCGACAAGATCGAGGCCGATTTCGGCAGCGATCTCGGCCGCCGCATGATCGCGTTCGCCTACGGCACGACCAACTTCACGCACGATCTGATCCGCCGTTACCAGATCCCGTGCGAAGCGCGGCAGAACGGCACCTTGCGCGCGGCTTACAATGAGAGCAGCGCCGCTGCGATCGAGAAGACCGCGCAGCAATGCATCCGCCGCGGCATGCCGGTGACTTATCTAAACCGCGAGCAGCTCCGCGACATGACCGGCACCGATCGTTACATCGGCGCCATGTTCGATAGAAGCGGCGGCGATCTGCATCCCCTGAGCTACGCCCGTGGTCTTGCGCGCGCCGCGATTTCGGCGGGCGCGAAGATTCATGGCGACACGCCGGCCTTGTCGCTACGCCGCGAGGGCTCGCGCTGGCGCATCGAGACGCCGCGCGCGGTGGTTCATGCGGATAAAGTCCTGCTCGCCACCAACGGCTTCACCGACGATCTCTGGCCGGCCCTCCGCCGCACCATCGTGCCGGTGTTTTCCTCGATCGCCGCCACCGCGCCGCTGTCCGACGCAGTCGCCCGTTCGATCATGCCGACGCGCCCCGTCCTCTACGAGAGCGGCCACATCACGGTCTACTATCGCATCGATCAGCAGAACCGTCTGTTGATGGGCGGGCGCGGCCCGATGCGCTGGATCAAGTCGCCGCATGACGTCGCCTATCTCATGCGTTATGCGGAGCGACTCTGGCCGCAGCTCAAGGGCGTCGTCTGGACCCACGGCTGGAACAGCCGGCTCGCCATCACCGGGGATCATTACCCCCACGTGCACGAGCCCGCCGAGAGCGTTTTGATCTCGCTCGGCTGCAATGGCCGCGGTGTCGCGCTTTCGACTGCGATGGGCGCGCAACTCGCCCGCCGCCTGATCGGCGGCGCCAAGGCCGAGATCGACATGCCCATCACGGGCATCAAGCCGATCCCGATGCACGCTTTCTGGCCGGTCGGCGTGACCACCGCCGTGATCGCGGGCCGGGTCCGGGACCGGCTCGGCATATGAAGAAGGCGCCGCTCGGTGAGGAGCGACGCCTTGCTTGAATCCTGGATCGGCTTTAGCAGCGACCCTGCTTCCACAGTCCGGGCGGGCACGCGTGACCGCGCCAGCCGACCTTGCGACCGTGGTACCATCCGAATGACTTGCCATGGTGATGATGGCCGATCTTGTGGCCATGTCCGTGGCCATGACCATGCCCACCCTTCGCCAGCGCGGGGCTCGTCAATGTGAAGCCGGCCGCAATGATCAGCGAGGCGGCGAGCGCAAGTTTCTTCATGATGTCCTCCAGTGGGGCGAGCGCATTTGTCCGTTCAGTGAACGAACGGTGGATGGGTAAGTTCCCTGCGAATGTGGAGGAGTCGTGACGCTCGCCTGGATGCGTAATCGCGCCGGAGCTCAACGCGCGCTGGCATGTCGAGCGGAGTCAAGCCTCCGCCACCGCATCGGCCCAGGGTTGGAAAATCTCGACCGCGCCGGAATTCACCGCGCCCTCGCGCATCACGACGCTCGGGAAGGCGAACTTCTGCGGCACCGCCTGCAGCCGGGTCTCTTCATAGTCGAAGCGCGCGGCCAGCGCCTCGCGCACCTCCGCCGGCAGGCGCGCATCGCCAATCACCACCGCGCCTTCACTGGCGTCGATGCGCGGCTGGTGGATGGCAGCGTCGAGGTCCATGCCGTAATCCATCGCGAAGGATACAAGCTGCATCACCGCGGGGAGGATGCGGCGGCCGCCGGAGGCGCCGATTGCGAGGCGCTTGCCGTCCTTTGTCTCTGCGATGACGGGCGTGTAGTTGCAGAGGCAGCGCTTGCCCGGTGCCAGCGAGTTGGTGGTATCAGGCGTCGGGTCGAACCACATGATGCCGTTGTTCATGGTGATGCCGGTGTGCGGTGTCACATATCGCGAGCCAAAGGACGAGAGCAGCGTCTGCGTCACCGCCGCGATGTTGCCGTGGCGGTCGACCGCCGAGAAATGCGTGGTGCAGGCCGGCGCCAGATATTCGGCGCCGAGCGAGCGCTTGCCGTCGGCATCGCCCATATCCTTGAGACGCTCGCGGAAGGCGGCCTGCAGGGCGAGCGCATATTCGACATAGGCGCCGGCATCCGGCGCGTCTGCCGGCGTCAAGCTCTGCTGCAACAGCCGCAGCGCATGCGCCATGGTCGGGCCCGCGGTGAGCTCGGGGGTCGCGAACACCTTGCCTTCGCGATAGGGGATCGCCAGCGGCCCGCGCAGATGGGCGCGGAATGCAGCGAGATCCTCCACCGACAGCGAGCCGCCGTCGGCCTTGATGTCGGAAGCAATGCTCATGGCGAGATCGCCCTGATAGAAATCACGCGCGCCCGCGTCCGCAAGATGTGACAGCGTCGCCTTCAGGGCGTCCTGCGGCAGCCGCGTCTCGAATTTGATGCCCCAGGGCGCGGTCGGCGGCAGGCCGTCCTTCAGATATGCGGCCGCGCTCGCGGAGTAGCGCCTGAGATCGGCGGCCGAGCCCGCGATCGTCACCGTCGTCCACCAATCGACCAGCAGGCCTTCGCCGGCGAGCTGAGCTGCCGGCGCGACCAGATCCTTCCACGGCATTTTGGCATGGCGGCGGTGCGCCTCTTCCATTCCGGCGACGACGCCGGGCACGGCGATCGAGCCGGGGCCGTGGATGTTGCGATCGTCCTTCACCCTTGGCCAGGGAAACAGGTCGGACGATGGACCTTCGCCGCTGAGCGGATAATCGGCCGTGCGCAGGCTTTGCGGCGCGCACATGCCGTAGTCGATCACCTCATAGCGATTTTCCTTGGCGCGGTAGAGCACCATCGCGCCGCCGCCGCCGATGCCGCTGTTCCAGGGCTCCAGGACGTTGAGGGCAAACGTGGTCGCGATGATTGCGTCGACGCAATCGCCGCCCGCGGCCAGCACCTGCGCCCCGACTTCGGCCGCCCGCCGCGATTGCGACGCGACGATGCCGCCCTTGGAGGTGACGGCGGGCTTGCGGACGGTCTGGTTGAGGCTGAACTGGTGAGGCATGGTGTCGTCTTGATGCTCGTCGATGGCTTCGCTGCGTTGAATGCGAGGCTCCGCGACTGGCGAAGCGCGCGGACAATGGCACATTGCCGCCAACGAGAACATCCAAAGGCAGGCGCGGCATGGCTGGTGTGAAACAGGCGCGGGATGAGAGCTTTTCGCTGCGGCCATCCTTCGAGACGCCCGCTTGAGGCGGGCTCCCCAGGATGAGGGCGGAGTGCGCGGCAGCAGTTTCACGGGACACTGATGCCAAGGAGCCTCATCCTGAGGAGGCGCGTCAGCGCCGTCGCGAAGGACGAGGCGTGCACGCAGGCGCCCTCGCGAGTCATATGCGATACTCTTGGCAGTGAGGTGCGGGGCTGCCCCCAAGCCCGTCATGCCCGGGGCTTGATCCGCCTGTGCGGCCGAAGCCGCTTCGGCGAGGCGAGGCCCGAGCATCCACGTCTTCGTATCCGCGCCCCAAAACGTGAATGGCCGGGACAAGCCCGGCCATGACGGAAGATACAAATGTCCGAAAAAGCGCGGTAAGCGCCGCCTCAGTGCGAGCGATCCAGCCGGCTGGCCTGGTACTTGGCGCGCCATTTCGGGCCGGGTCCGCGCATGTAGTGCAGCTCGGGCCGATAGGGGTTGCCCGCGACGCGGATCAGCGTCTGCCATCGGGTGGCGACGAAGCTGAGGGGCTGGCGCAGCAGGGTCAGGGAAGCGAGCAACATGGCATCACCTCAATGCGGCTTGCCGAGCAGGGCGGTGAAGGGGAGGTCGAACAGATCCTCGCCGTCGGAGCCGCTGACATGGATCACCCAGTCGCGCCAGTCTTCTGCGCCGGGGGTCTGGATCATCGAGTTCATGATCTGAGCGGCGCGGTCGCGCGCCTCGGTCAGATTGGCGACTGCGGCGCCGTAGCGGTCGATCAGCGTGCCCTCGGTGTTGGAGCAGTGAAAATAGACCTGGACCATAGGCGCCTCCTGTAGAAAGCGATTGGGGACGGCAAACGGATACCACCCCAAGCATTCGCGAAACATTCGGGTCGAGCCCGGTAAGGGAATCTACGGATATTGGTCGGGCCCAAGGTCGTTACAGGTTTAATCACAGGCGGGTGATGACTGGACGGCGCGGCGGCGGCATGGAACAACGCCGGCGGGAAGGCGGGGGCACCGTGAACGAGTTCACATTCGCGCGCGAACGGCGAAATCTGCGCTTGCCTGCAGCGGCCGTTGTTGCAGCGGGCTTGGCTGCCGCGCTGCTCGGCTTCGCCCCGGCCTCGTCCGAGCCGGTCAGGAAGAGCGGCTATGTGATCGGCACCGAAGCCTGCGGCAGCGGCGATCTCGCCTTTCCCAGGATCCAGATCGACATGAAGGCGGGATTTTGCGCCGGCCTCGTTGCCGACGAAGAGGATCGCCTCAAATTTCCGCGCTCGATCGTCCAGGTGCCCGGCCGCGACCTTTTGGTGGTCGCCGACATGGGCGGCTGGGGCCACACCGACGGGCGGCTGCTGCTGCTCGATCCGCGCGCCCCGCAGGGGCAACGCCTCAAGGAGCTGCTGACGGGGATAGAATATCCGTTCGCTCTCGTCATCGGCCCGGACAAAAAGCTCTACGCCTCGACCGCGGAGACGATCTTCCGGTTCGACCCGCTCGCGGACAATCCACGCAGCACGGTCGAGACCATCATCCGCCACATGCCCGGCCGCCGGATCACGCTGCCCGATGGTAAGAGGCTCGATGAGAGCGCGCATCCGCTCAAGCAGTTCGTGTTCGACCGGAACGGCCGGCTGTTCGTCAATGTCGGCTCGCACAGCGACGATTGCATCACGCCGGCGCCGATCACAAAACCCTGTGCGGCGGCCGAGGGCGCGTCCGCGCTGGCATCGATCTGGCTGTTCACGCCGCCCGCAGGCGGCGTCTTCCCGGCATTGAAACCCGGCGATCCCGACCCGCCGCACAGCGTCTATGCGCGCGGCTTGCGCAACTCGATGGCGCTGGCGCTGCACCCGAAGTTTCCGGATGCCGGCTACGCCTTTCTCCAGGGCGAGAACGCCCGCGACCTCCCTGATCTCTTCAAGCCGAACGAGGAGATCAACGCCATCGAGCAGGGCAGGCACTATGGTTGGCCCTATTGCTACGATTTGTCGACGCCGAGCCCCGAATTCAGACTCGTGCTGCAATCGGGCGCGTACAAGTCGTTCTGCTCGGCCAATGCGCTTTACAAGGCGCCGCTCTCGCTGCTGCCGCCGCACGGCGCGCCGCTCGCGATGCTGTATTACCACGGCGCGAAATTCCCCGAGCTTGAGGGCAAGCTCCTGGTCGGCCTGCACGGCTATCGGCCGACCGGCAGCCGGCTGCTGGTCTATGACGTCGACGATCACGGCTTTCCAGAGCCCAGCGCGGCACCGGTGCGCTATCACGTCAGCTGCGCGGCCGAGCCGACCCGCAGTTTCCGGACCGATGCCGGCGAGGTCGCCGCCGCGCCGTTCGAAGAGCTGATCGCCGGTTGGCACCGCGTCAACGGCGCGCGGCCGCAAGGTGCGCCGGTCGGCATGACGGTGACGGAGGACGGCGCGATCTGGCTGGTCGAGGACAAGAACAAGACCGTGATCCGGATCGATCGCACGGCCGGCGAGCGACCTCAGCCGCTCCCCTGCGATACCCGCAGCCAGGCGATGATCGACCAGCTCGCAGCCTTCGTCGCCAGAGACGCGCAGAACAGCGTTCGCCTCACCACCTTACGCAAGGGCCTCGTCGAGAAGCATTGCACCGGCTGCCATTCGGATTTCGGCCTGAGCGCGGCGCAATCGGATGCGGAGAAGGACAGGGCGGTGTTGCACTTCATGCTGGCGCAGGACGGCTGGATCTATCCTGGCGATCCCGACGCCGGCAGGCTGCGGACGCGCCTGCGCGGCCTTGGCGCCGAGAAGCTGATGCCGCCGGGCGGCGAGAGCCTGCCGAAGCTGGAACCCGGTTACACGCGCCTGCTCGATACCGCGGACCTGTTCGTCGCCAAAATGGTTCCGGGCACGCGCATGCGGATCAAGCCGGGCCCGCCGCAGCGGAAGTTTTTCAGCAAGGCCAACAAGGAATGCGGCGAAATACCGGCCGGAAAGGTCGTCGTCGTGACACAAAGGGACGCTGTAGACAGACCCGGCTTCAGCCGACTCTTCCGGCCAGCCGATCCCTATCTCAACGGCGAGTGCACCGACGGCGATGGCTATTACATCCGGCAGGAACTTCTGGTGCCTGTGCAGTAGCATCCTGCTGGTCACGCTGCCGGCCGCTGCCGAAACAAAACTGTTCGAAAGCGCACAGGTGACGCCCGCCAGCGAATACACCTTCGGCATCGAAGGGCCGGCCGCCGATCTCGACGGCAATCTGTTCGTCGTCAATCTCGGCAAGCCCGGCACCATCGGCAAATTGCCCGCGGGTGGCGCCGCCTCGGAGCTGTTCACGACGCTCCCCGAAGGCAGCGTCGGCAACGCAATCCGTTTCGACCGCAGCGGCACTATGTTCATCGCCGACTACAAGAAGCACAACATCTTCGCGATCCCCAAGGGTGCGACCGAGCCCGCGGTGTGGTTTCACTCCGGCGAGATGAGCCAGCCCAACGACATCACGATCGCGCCGGACGGCACGATCTATGCGAGCGATCCGAACTGGAAGGGGCGCGAAGGCCACATCTGGCGCATCGCCAGGGGAGCGGACGGTACGGTGCGAGGGCAGGTGATGCCGGCGCCGCGCGCGATGGGCACCACCAACGGCATCGACCTCAGCCCTGACGGCAAGACGCTCTATGTCGGCGAATCCAGCAGCGGCCAGATCTGGTCCTATGCGATCAGCGGCAACGAGCTGACGGCTGCAAAACTCGTCAAGGCGTTTCAGCCCGACACCATCGACGGCCTGCGCACCGACGTTGCCGGCCGCCTCTACGTCGCGCGCATTCTCAAGGGCACGATCGCGCTGATGAAGCCGACCGGCGCGGTCGAGCGCGAGATCCCGCTGAAGGCCAAGGAGCCGACCAACATTGCCTTCGGCGGCAGCGACGGCAAGACCATCTTCGTCACCCAGCGCCAGGGTGGCTTCATCGAGTCCTTCCGCACCGACCAGCCGGGCCGCGAGCACTGTCTTCAGCGAGGCCGTTGCTGAGCTTCGCAAGCGCTCTGCTTTCGGCGCAGGGCAGCGCGACGCTGGGCGGCATTCTTCTTGCTTGCATCCGGCGGCCGTGGCGATCAAGACTCTGCGGCACGTCCATGCGACCACGGAGTGTTTGAGTGAAAGCCGTCCATACCGAGCTGCACCGCAGCCACGATCCGCAATTCTTTCTGGTGCGCGGTGTCGTCAAGCGCACCACTGAGCAGCCCGAGCGCGCCGACCGCCTGCTCAGGGGATTGCGGGATGGCAAGCACCAGCTGGTCGAGCCAACCAAGTTCGGGCCCGGGCCGCGCGCACGCATTCACAGCCCGGAATACCTGTCGTTCCTCAGCGAAGCCTGGGACGCTTGGACGGCGCTCGGCGATTCCGGCCCGGAGATGATCGGCAATATCCATCCCGTGCGCCATGCCGCGACCTATCCGACCCACATCGTCGGCAAACTCGGCTGGCATACCGCCGACACCGCAGCGCCGATCGGCCCGGGCACGTGGGCCGCGGCCTGCGCCGCCACCGATGTTGCGGTGACCGCAGCGCAGATGGTGATGGACGGCGAGGACGCAACTTACGCGCTCTGCCGTCCGCCCGGCCATCACGCCTATCGCGACATGGCCGGCGGCTTCTGCTTCCTCAACAACAGCGCGATCGCGGCGGCGCATCTGCGGCAGAAGCACGAGCGCGTCGTGATCCTCGACGTCGACGTCCATCACGGCAACGGCACGCAAGGCATTTTTTACGCCCGGCCCGACGTCTACACGATCTCGATCCATGCCGACCCCGTTGCGTATTATCCCTACGTATGGGGCTATGCGCATGAGCGCGGCGAAGGACCCGGCCTCGGCACCAATCTCAACATTCCGCTTCCCATCGGCACCGGCGATGACGGTTATCTCCAGGCGCTGGACCTCGCGCGCAAGGCGATCGAGTCCTTCGCCCCCGGCGCGCTCGTCATCGCGCTCGGCCTCGATGCCTCCGAGCACGATCCGCTGAAAGGATTGGCCGTCACCACGCCCGGCTTCCGCCGCATCGGCCAGGCCATCGCGAAGCTGGGCCTGCCGACCGTGCTCGTGCAGGAAGGCGGCTATCTCTCGGATATCCTCGGCGCCAACCTGACCTCTGTGCTGGCGGGTTTCGAAGAAGAGCGCTGATACTTACCTCTCCCCGCCTGCGGGGAGAGGTCGGAATTTGCGCAGCAAATTCCGGGTGAGGGGATACAGGTCTCACAGCGATCCCCCGTGCGGAGAGAGGCCCTCACCCCGACCCTCTCAGCGCGAGCGAAGCTCGTCGCGTCCCCGTAGGAACGGGGAGAGGGAGAAGAGCCGCATCGCTCGCGACTCCAAAATAATCCAATCGGCGCGCGCGCCTCGCCGCTGGCGCGCCTCACTCAGCCGCTTCGCGGAGGGGCCAGGCATGGCGGCTGATGGGAAGGCCACCGCCCGCGCGGGAGCCGTCGGCGATCGCGAGGCGATGCGCGGGCGATGGCGAGCACAGCGAGAAGCGCCAGGCGTCCGGATCGTCGACGATGTCGGGCTTGAAGCTGATTTCGATGGCCTCGCGTGACACCTGCATGGCGAAGGCGTCGAGCGGCAGATTGAGCCCGAAGCCCCTGGCCTTGAGATAAGCCTCCTTGAGCGTCCAATAGTCGAAGAAGCGCTCGATCGCCGCGGGCTCCGGCAGTCCGCGCAAGGTTTCGACCTCTTCCGGCGCAAAGAAGCGAAGCGCGGTGGACAGCGGCGCGACGCGCCGCGACACGGTTTCGACGTCGACCCCGACGGCCTCATGCCGCGACACTACGCAGGCGACGCAGCCGTCGGCATGCGACAGGCTGAAATGCAGCGCGGTCGAGGTAGCCGGTGCTGCGACGAACGGCCGGCCATAGCGGCCCGCGCCAAACGTCCAGTCGGTCGGCGCCACGTTGGAAGCGACCTGCGACAGCGCGAGGCGCAACATCGCATGTGCGAAGATGTACTGCCGCCGATGCCGCTCGAACACGAAGCGATCGGCCCGGGCCCGCTCGTCGACCGAGAGCAGGCGTCGGCACGCCTCGGCCGCGCCCGGCACGTCAATGGTCTCGATCAGTCCGACAAAGAGTTCGATTCTGTCGTCTGCCATCAATTGGGCCCATGGCGTCGGGCGAGGCCAAATCCCTCGGTCCCGACGGAAGAAACAACTGCGCAAGAATCAGCCGAGAGGACCGTACCTAGCGGTCCACCCGGGCGAATTCTTGTCGATTTGCAGGCCGGTTTACAGGCGTAAGCTTGTGCGAGCCCCCAAACTCGACACGCAAGCGGCCGCTCTGCGAAGATTCGTACGGCCGTCCCCGACCGACGAATTTACTTCTTCTTCTTCTTGGACTTCTTCTTGGACCCGCGCAGAGCCTTAAGGCTGGCGTCGACATCCTTCAGCGCGAGCTGGAGTTTTTGCTTCTCGAAATTGAGCAGGTCTTGCAGCGCCTTGCGGTCCTCTGCGCTAAGCGAGGTCTTCTTGGTAAATTTGATGAAACCCATAACACTCCCCCGGTTGAAAATGATCATCCTAATCAAAACCCGAGAATAATCTTGCGCGACGACGCCAAATAATCAAGCTGCAACTTGATCATTCACAGCTTTGGGGCGTGAACCCGTATTCCGGCGCGATGTCGCGGCATCAAGCGGCCCTGCGCGCGAGCAATCTGCCGAGTGGTGCGTTGGGCTGGGCGATCGCCGCCGTCAGCAGGGCGACGAGGTCCTCCATCCATTCGCCGACCGCTCGGCCCTCGAGCAAATCGCGCTTGTAATTGCAGGAGCCGGTAATGCCGGTCGGGCGCTCCTTGAGCATCAGCGACAGCCAGGTCTGGTCGATCGGCAGCACCGGCTGGCCTTCGCGCGCGACGTTGCCGATCGATTCCGTCGCGAGATCCGGGAGATCGAGCGGCCGGCGCAACGGATTCTGCAGCGTGAAATAGACCTGGAGCAGCGAGGCCGGATCGATCCCCTCCTGCTCCAGTCGATCGGCCAGGACGCTGAACGGCAGCTCCTGCCGCGCATGCGCCTCGAGCACGCTCTGGCGCACCCGCAGCAGAGCCTGCGCGAAAGACAAGTCCGGCGTGATTGTCGTGCGGACGATCACCGTGTTCTCGAACGGGCCGATGATCCGGTCGGTGTCCGGCTGGGCACGATTGGCCATCGCGGTCGCGACCGCGATGTCGGTGCGGCCCGTCCGGGCCAGCAGCATGGCCTTCAGGCCGGTGAGCATGCACATGAACAGCGTGCAATTGTGCTGACCGGCAAGCGCCGTCAGCCGGTCGATCAGCTCGCGCTCGAGGCAGACCGGATGATGCCCGGTGGAGGCGCCCGGGCTCGCTTCGCCGTCGAAGAGGGGACCCGCTCCGCGCAAATTCAGGATCCAGTCGGAAGCCTGGCGGCGCGCCGCGTCAGTGCCGCACCACCAGCGCTGCCAGCGTGCCACGTCCGAAAAGGCCGGCGGCGGGCTCGGCAGCGGCGCAGACGGATATCCGGCCAGCGCGGCATAGCGGCTCGACAATTCCTCGAACAGCACGCCGATCGACCAGCCGTCGACGACGGCGTGATGCAACGTCAGCAGCAGCACGTGGTCGTCGTCGTGGAGCCGCAACAGCCGGGCGCGCAACAGCGGCGCGCGCCTGGTGTCGATCGGGGTATAGGCCTCCTGCTCGATCAGGAGATCGATCTTCCTGAGCTCGAGCGCCTTGCGGCGCTTGTTGTCGTGGGGATGACCGTCGCCGATCGTCTCGACCGTCATGATTCGGCCGATCGTGCGTGGCGCGGCGATGCGGCTTTCCGGCTCATCGCCGTTCCAGGCGAACGCGGTGCGCAGCGATTCGTGTCGGCGCACCACGTCGTCGATCGCCTTTGCCAGGGCGGCCGAATCGAGCGGGCCCTGCAGGCGGAAGGCGAAGGGCAGATTGAACTGCGGCAGCCCCGGCAGATTCCGCTCGATCTGCAGCATCTGGTCCTGCCCGATGGAAGGCGCCGGCGGCCCGCCCGCAGCCGATCGCGGCAGGCTTGCGGCAGGCTTGTGCGGCTTCGTGGCCACGGTCTGTTCGACCCGCCGCGCCAACCCCTCGATCGTCGGCGCCTCGAAGATGGCCTTGATCGGCAGCGACACGCCGAGCGCCCGCGCGATGCGCGCCATCACCTGGCCGGCCAGCAGCGAATGGCCGCCGAGGTCGAAGAAATTGTCGGTAACACCGATGCGTTCGACGTTCAGCAGGTCGATCCAGATGTCGGAGAGCACCTTTTCGGTGAAGCGCCGCGCCGGGACGACCGCATCCGCGCCGGACGTTTCCGGCGGGACGGACGCCAGCAGCGCCGAGCGGTCGATCTTGCCATGGGCGTTGAGCGGCACCTGATCCAGGAACAGGAAGGCGGAGGGGACGGCGTGGACGGAGAGGCGGCTCTTCAGGAAATCGCGCAGCTCGCTGGCACTGCTGCGGCTGCCGGGCTTGGCGACGACATGGGCGATCAGCCTGATGTCGCCGCTCGCCTCGCGGCGCGGTTCGACGATGGCGGCGCGCACGCTTGGATGCTCGGCCAGCGCGTTCTCGATCTCCTTGAGCTCGATACGATAGCCACGGACCTTGACCTGATGGTCGGCGCGGCCGAGGCATTCGATCGTCCCGTCGGCGCGGCGCCGGGCCAGATCGCCGGTCCGGTAGAGCCGGCTGCCGGCCTGGCGCGAGAACGGATCGGGCAGAAACCGCTGCCGGCTCTGCGCGGGATCGTTGATATAGCCGCGGCCGATTCCGGCGCCGCCGATGCAGAGCTCGCCGGTCACGCCGATCGGTTGCGGCTGGAGCTGCGCGTCGAGCACGTAAAGCTGCGTGTTCGGCAGCGGCGCCCCGATCGGAACGTTGGCCGCCGCGATCGCCGGCGCCTTGGTCAGGCGATGCAGGGAGACGTCGTCGGAGCATTCCGAGGCGCCATAGGCATTGATTAGCGGCACCCTCGGGCAGCGCGCAAACCAGGCGCGGCAGAGCTCGACGGGCAACGGCTCGCCGGTCGAGATCAGCAGCCGCAGCTTCGCGAAGGCGCGCCGGATCGGCGCCTCGTCCATACGCTCGAGAATGAGGCGCAGCAGCGAGGGCACGATCTCGAGCACCGTGATGCCCTCGCCCTCGATCTCGCGCGCTAGCAGCATCGGGTCCTGCACGATCGCGCTGCCGCAGACATGGACGCGCGCGCCGACCATGGGACCGGCGAGGAATTGCCAGACCGAGATGACGAAGCTCTGCGGCGCGGTCTGCGCGATCACGTCCTTAGGCGAGAGGCCGAGCTCGGAGATGAGCGAGGCCAGATGGTTCGACAGGCCGCGCTGCTCGATCATGACGCCCTTCGGCGCGCCGGAGGAGCCGGACGTATAGACGAGATAGGCAAGGCTCGAGGCGGCGCGCCGTGCGGCGCGGGCCGGCTTGTCTGCCCTTGTCGCGACCACGTCGTCGAGCTCGGCCACCGGGATGCGCTCGACCAGCGGTTCGAGCAGGGCCTCGACCATGGCAGACTGAGCCCGCCCGATCAGCAGCACGCGGGCACAGCTCGATCCGAGGATGGTCGAGAGCCGTGCCGTCGGCTGGTCGGGATCGAGATTGAGGAAGGCCGCGCCAACGCGCTGCACCGCGATCATCGCGGCGAGCAGGTCGGGCCCGCGCTCCGCGAGCAGGGCAACCACGCTCTCCGCGCCGACGCCCTCACGGGCCAGCCAGCGCGCGGCCGCTCCACTGCGGCGCGCCAGCTCGCGATAGGTCAGGGACGTGCGATCGTCCGAGACCGCGACGGCGTTCGGCGTCTTCCCCGCCTGGCGCTCGAAGCGGTCGCTCAGATTGCCGCGTGTGGTGAAATTGGCCGGCATGCCCCGGCCTTTTGCCAGCGCTTGCCGGCGTTCGGCCTCGGTCAGGAGCGGCAGGCGCGAGATGCGCTGCTCCGGATTGGTGATGACGGCCTTGAGCAGCGTCTTGAACTGGGCCGTCATGGCTTCGATCGTCGCGGCGTCGAAAAGATCGGTGGCGTATTCGAAGAAGCCGGTGAAGCGGCCATCGGCCTCGACCAGTTCGAGCGTGATGTCGAACCGCGCCACCCTGGGATCGACTTCCAGCCGCCGGGTCGACAGGCCAGGAAAGCGCGCCGCCTCGATCGAGGCGTTCTGGAGGATGAACATGGTCCGGAACAGCGGATTGCCGTCGCTGCGGCGCGCCACCTGCAATGCGCGCAACACCTCCTCGATCGGAAGGTCCTGGTTGCGGTAGGCGTCCAGCGTGACCTGCCGCACCCGCCGCAACATCTCGCCGAAGCTCGGATCGCCGCTGAAATCGTTGCGCAGGACCAGGGTGTTGGCGAACAGCCCGATCAGGCGTTCGCTCTCGATCTGGTTGCGATTGGCGATCAGCGATCCCGTGGCGACGTCCTCATGCGAGGTGTGGCGGAACAACAGGCACTGGAAGGCAGCGAGCAGCGTCATGAACGGCGTGACGCCCTGGTTCTGGCTCAGCGCGCGCAGCTCGGACGAGAGGGACTTTGAGAATTCAAGGTAGTGACGCGCGCCGTGTCCGCTCCAGATCTCAGGTCTCGGCCTGTCGGTTCGCAGCGGCAGCATGGTGATGCCGTCGAGCTGGGCCCGCCAATAATCGAGCTGCTGCTTCGCCGCCGGTGTTTGCGCCCAGCTTTGCTGCCAAAGTGCGAAGTCGCGATATTGGAAGGCGGGCGGCGGCAGTGCGGCCAATTGCTTCTTGCGCGCCGCGGCGTAATGGACGGCGAGCTCCTGCCAGAACAGCCGCTGCGACCAGCCATCGGTGGCGAGATGATGGACGTTGACCACCAGCGCATGGCTGTTCCTGTCGAACGACAGCAGTGTCGTCTTCAGGGGCGGCGCGTGGGCCAGGTCGAATTGATGTTGCGCAAGCCTGAGCGCCTCGCGCCGGATTGCCGCCGGCCGCCTGCCCGCAGGGCATGGCTTGAGCTTGATGCGCTCCAGCCGCGGCGTCGATGACAGCACGAGCTGCACCGGCTCGCCCTGGCGCTCGATGAACACCGAGCGCAGCGCCTCATGGCGCGTTGAGATCGCAGCGAGGCTCGCAGACAGCGCGGCGGCGTCGACCGGGCCCTTGAGGACGGCGATCTCGACGACGTTATAATTGTACCGGGTCGGGTCCTGTCCCGAGAGCACGTACATCCGCTGCTGCTGGAACGACAGCGGTGCGTCCGTCCCCGTAAGCCGGCGCCAGCCCGGCAGCGCCGTCTCGCGCCGGCTTGCGGCGGTCTCGATCCGGGCCGCAAGCGCTGCGATCGTCGGGCAATCGAAGATGTCCTCGAACGAGAAGTCGACATCGAAGCGGTCGCGCAAGCGCGAGCGCATCTGTGTCACCGCGAGCGAATCCGCGCCGAGCGCGAAGACGTCCTGGTCGGCGCCGACCTGCGGCAGCTCCAACAGGCCGGCCCAGATCTCGGCGAGCTGGCTCTCGATCGCATTGCGCAACAGCCGGGTCTCGTCGCCCGCGTCGACCGTTGCAATCAGACCGGCGAGGGCGTTGCGCTTGACCTTGCCGCTGGCGCCCTTCGGCAGCGCCGCCACGCTGCGGATCAGGCTCGGCACCTTGTAGGCCGCAAGGCGCTTTCGCGCGAATTGGCGCAGCTGGTCCGAGGTCGCCTCGGCGTTCGGCCGCAGCACCACGACGGCCGCGACGTTCTCGCCGAGCTTGTCGTGCGGGACCGCGAACACGCCGGCTTCCAGCACCGCCGGATGGCTGAGCAGGACGTCTTCCACCTCCAGCGGCGATATCTTCTGCCCGCCGCGGTTGATGACGTCCTTGATGCGGCCGACGATGAAGAGATAGCCGTCGTCATCGAGATTGCCGAGGTCGCCGGTCCTGAACCAACCGTTGCGGAATGCGGCCCGCGTCGCCGGCTCGTCATTATAATAGCCGCGGCTCATGTTCGGCCCGCGCAGCACGATCTCGCCGTGCGCCCCGCTTGCGAGCGTGCGGCCGGTCTCGTCCATGATCGCGATCTCCGGGCCGGCGGCGCGGCCGACCGACCCGACCTTGCGCAGCTCGAACGGATTGGCCGCAATCTGCGAGGCCGCCTCGGTCATGCCGTAGGTCTCGAGCACGGGCACGCCGAACGTTGTCTCCAGCCCGGCGAGAATCGCCGGCGCGAGCGAGGCCGAAGCCGACCGGATCACGCGCAGCGACGATGGTCGGGCGCGGTCCGGGTTTACTTCCGCCGCCGTCAGCAATGCGCGATGAATAGTCGGCACCGCCGTGTACCAGGTCGGTTGCAACTCCCGCATCCAGCCGAAGAACGACGATGCGTCGAAACCGTCGGTGCAGATCACGCTGGAGCCCGCGGCCAGCGCCGTGAGCAGGCCGGAGATCAAGCCATGGGCATGAAACAGCGGCAGGACGTTGAGCAGGCGATCATGCGTCGTGAGCGACAGCACATGGCCGGCATTGTAGGCGGAGAGGCAGACATTGCGGTGGGTCAGCGGCACCATTTTCGGCCGCGCCGCCGTGCCTGACGTCAGCAGGATGAACGCATCGTCGTCGCCGCGCGAAGAGCCGCCGGCATTGGCCGGCCCGATCGCCGGAGCGATGAACGCGCAGCCGCCGAGATCGCGGGCGGGCCCCGCCACGAAATCGATCACGGCGATGTCGAGCACTCTGGCGGCGTCGCGGCTCGCCGAGTTCATGTCGGCCCGGGTCACGAGCGCCGTCAGCTTCAGTTCGCTGAAATAGCGTTGCAGCTCGTCCGCCGTCAGATCCGGGTTGATGGGGACGCAGGCGCAGCCTGATGCGACCGCGATCAGCGCCAGCGCAGTATCGGCGCCGCGCGGCAGCGCGACCGCGATGCGGTCTGCGGGACCGATGCCGAGTTCACGCAAGGTACGGACCAGTTGCCGGATCGACTCGGCCAGCACGCCATAGCTGAGCGCCGGCCGGCCGGGAGCGAGGAGTGCGGGTGCCGCCGGCGTCCTGCGGGCGTAGAATTCAAGAAGGCCGCTGATATGCGCGAACACCTTCGTTTCGGCCGTGGTGCCGGCTGATGCTTCGTCCGCTCCGGATGCAATGTCCGACAACGCCATTCCCTTTTGGTCCGATTAAGTTATTCTTCCAAGAAGTTGGGGAATGCGTCCAGTCCGAGGTGAAGTTTGGACCCCAAAATCTGTGGTTGAGGGGCCCTCGAGCCCTTCGACGGAGTAAGGGTCGGGCAGAATCGCGATGCTGGAGAACGAGCCGAGCACGAGTTTGGAAGGTGGGCTGAAGCACTGGCTCGAAAGCATCGGCCTCGGGCACTACACCGATCTTTTCGCGCAGCACCGCCTCGATCTCGACGTCATCGCGGATCTCACCGAAGCCGATCTGGTCGAGCTCGGATTGCCGCTCGGCGATCGCAAGCGGCTGCAGCGGGCGATGGCGGCGCTGTTTCAAGCGGAAACCACGGAGGCGGAGGCGCCGCGTCCGCAAATCCGGGCGGAGGTCGGAGCCGAACGGCGCCAGCTCACCACGATGTTCTGCGACATGGTGGATTCCACCTCGCTGTCCGCGCAGTTCGATCCGGAGGACGTCCGCGACATGATCGCGGATTTTCGCGAGACCTGCGTCCGGGTCGTCAAGCAATACGAGGGCTTTGCCGCCCGTTTTGTCGGCGACGGTATCCTGGTCTATTTCGGCTATCCGACCGCACATGAGGACGATGCCGAGCGCGCGGTGCGCGCCGGGCTCGAGATCGTGCGGGTGCTGTCGACGGCGCACGCGGTCGAGTCGCGCGGTGCGCTCAGCCATCCGCCCGCCGTCCGCATCGGGATCGCGACCGGGCTCGTCGTGGTCGGCGATCTGGTCGGGCAGGGCACCGAAGAACGCGACTCCGCTGTGGGCGAGACCGTCAATCTCGCCGCGCGCCTGCAAGGCCTGGCGCCGCCCAACGGCGTGGTGATCTCGGCCTCGACGCAGGCGCTGCTGAAGGGGAAGTTCGACTACCGCAATCTCGGCGTCCACGACTTGAAGGGAATCCCCGAGAAGGCCCAGGCCTGGCACGTGGTGCGCGCCTCGCGGGTGGAGACCCGGTTCGCTGCGGCGATGGGTACGCGGCTGACACCGCTCGTCAACCGCGAGGAGGAGATCGCGCTTTTGATGGGACGCTGGCAGCAGGTCAAGGACGGCGACGGCCAGGTCGTGGTCAAGTTCGGCGAGCCCGGCATCGGCAAGTCGCGCATCATCCAGGAGATCTTCGAGCGGATATCGGACGACCGCCATGGACAGGTCTCGCTGCAATGCTCACCCTACTACACCTCCACCGCGTTCCATCCCTTCGTCGCGCAGCTCAAATTCTCCCTCGGTCTCGATCGCGAGGATTCGTCCGCGCTGTCGTTGGCGAGCCTGGAGAACGCGATCGCGGCTGCTCATGGCGACGTCGAGCAGGTCACCCCGCTGTTTGCCGCGCTGCTGTCGATACCGACCGAGGACCGCTATCCGCCGCTCGAGCTGTCGCCGCAGCAGCAGAAGGATGCGACCGTCGTGGCGCTGGTCAACCATTTCCTCGGCCTTGCGCGCGAGATGCCGCTGGTGATCGCGTTCGAGGATTTGCATTGGATCGACCCGACCTCCCGCGAGGTGGTCGACCTCCTGGTCGATCGGGTGCAGAACCAGCCGATCCTGGCGATCATCACCGCGCGCTCGGAATTCCAGCCGAGCTGGAACGCGCATTCGCACATCACGACCCTGGTCCTGAACCGCTTGAGCCGGCAGTTGCGCACGACGCTGGTCGAGCGCGTCGCGGGACGCGAGCTGCCCAAGGAGGTTGTCGAGGAGATCATCGTCAAGACCGACGGCGTGCCGCTGTTCCTGGAAGAGCTGACCAAGACGGTTCTGGAGTCCAATCTGCTGACCGAGCGGCACGGGCGCTACGTGCTGTCCGGACCGTGGCGGCAGCTCGCAATCCCGGCCACCCTGACCGACTCGCTGATGGCGCGGCTCGATCGGATGGGACCCTTCAAGCGCATCGCGCAGATCGGCGCCACGATCGGCCGCGAGTTCTCCTACGAGACGCTGCATGCCGTCGCCAATACGCCGGCCGAGCAGATCGAGGCGGCGCTCAGTCATCTGCAGGAGGCCGGGCTGATCATGCGCCGCGGCCATCCGCCGGATGCGCTGTACTCCTTCAAGCACGTGATGATCCAGAACGCCGCGCATGCGAGCCTGTTGCACAGCGAGCGGCGCAAGCTGCATGCGCGGATCGCCCAGGTGCTCGCCGAGATGTATCCGGAGAGGACCGAGCGCGAACCGGAGCTGCTCGCCCATCATTTGACCGAATCCGGCCAGAGCGAGGGCGCCGCCAGCTTCTGGCTCAAGGCCGGCAAGCAGGCGGCCAAGACAGGGGCCAATCTGGAGGCGATCGGCCACCTGCGCCGCGGCCTTAACGTCGTGCAGGCCAATGCGCGCATGCAGGGCGCCGACGAGATGGAGCTCAAGCTGCGCATCGCGCTCGGCAACGCGCTGATCGCCGCCAAGGGCTACGCGGTGCAGGAGGTCGAGGAGAACTACATCCGCGCGCTGGAGCTCGGCCGTCAGCTCGATGACGACGAAAAGGTCTTCGCTGCGACGCGCGGGCTCTGGGTGTGCCATTTCATCCGCGCCGATCTCACCCGCGCGCACGATCTCAGCGTCGAGCTGTTGAAGTTTGCCAAGCGCGAGCGGCTGAACGAGCGGACGCAGCCGGCGCAGCAGACCGGCTATCTGATCGAGGCGCACCGCGCGATCGCGATGACCATGCTCTATCGCGGCCGCTTCGCAGCCTCGCAGCACCATTTGCACCGCTGCATCAACCTGTTCAGCCCCGATCTGCACTCCGACCTGATGGAACGGCACGGCATCGATCCCGGTGTCGTTTCGCTGTCTTATCTCGGTTACCTCCTGTGGTTCCTCGGCCGGCCCGACGCGGCGCGCCAGCACAGCGAGCAGGCGATCGCGAACGCCGAGAAGATCCGTCATCCTTTCACGCTCGCCTTCGCGCTGGTGTTCGGCGCCTATCTCCGCCAGCATTTGCGCGACGTCGAAGGCACGCGCGACTACGCCAACCGCGCCATGATCATTGCCACCGAGCACAATTTCCTGCACTGGAAGCAGCAGGCGGCGATCCTGCGCGGCTGGGCGCTGGCTCAGCTCGGCGAAGCGGACGAAGGGCTCGCCCAGATGCGCTTCGGCCTCGACGAGTACGAGGCGATGGATTCCTGGCTCGCCGGCTGCTGGTTCCGCTGTCTGCTCGCGGAAACCTACGCCAAGGTCGGGATGCGCGACGCCGCCTTGCGCGCGCTGGATGGTGCGCTTGCGACTGCAAGGCGGACCGGCGATCACTTCTATCTCGCCGAGGTCTATCGCCTGCAAGGCGAGATCACGCTGGCGGGTGGCGACCCGGCGTCGGTACAGGAGGCGGAGGACCTGTTCGGCCTTTCGCTGGAGACCGCGCGCAAACAGGGTGCGCTGTCCTGGGAGCTTCGCACCGCCCTCGGCCTCGCGCGCCTGTCGCAACAGGCCGGCAAGCGCGACGACGCAAGACTCTTGCTCATGCCGATCGTCGGCAAATTCAGCGAGGGCTTTTACACGCCGGACCTGAAGCAGGCGTTGCAGCTCGTCGACGAACTCGGCATGGACGCGCCGGTGCGCGAGCAGGCCGGTCTGTGACATGAGCGAGCTTGCCGCCGCGCGGGCGCACTACGTGGAGTTGATCGCCAGGCGCGAGCGGATTGCCTCGAAGCGTCTGCTCGCCGCGCTCGCCGCCGTTCCGCGCGAGAAATTTCTGCCAAGGGGGCCCTGGCGCATCAAAGGCGAGGCAGCGCGCAGCTACCGGCTGACGCCCGACGCCGATCCCGTTCATCTCTACGACAACGTGCTGGTCGCCATCGATGCACGCCGCAAGCTCGACACCGGCCTGCCGAGCCTGTGGGCGCATTTGATCGACATTCTCGACGTCAAGCGGGCAGACCGTGTCGTGCAGATCGGCTGCGGCCTCGGCTATTTCTCGGCGGTGCTGTCGATGATGGTCGGCAAGAAGGGCCGCGTCCATGCGATCGAATGCGACGAGCGGCTCGCCGCCCGGGCGTCGAGCTATTTGCGCGGCTATGGCAATGTCACGGTCGTCCACGGCGATGGATGCAAGGACGTGGGCGAGCCCGCCGATGTGATCATCGTCCACGCCGGCTTCCCGCACCCGCACCCGCTCTGGCTGCGGTCGCTCCGTCCGCGCGGCCGTCTTCTGGTGCCGCTGACCCAGCGCGACCGCGAAGGCGCCGCCCTCAAGATCACGCGGAGGGCCAGGGTATTCGAGGCAGAGGCGATCCAGCAGATCCGGATCTTCCCCGGCCGGGGCCGCGGCGTGACCGCCCTCGACGACCGCGTCGCCGACTGGTGGCAGCGCGCCTCAGCCCTGGCACCGCTCCGCTTTCGCGAGCTGGAGCAGGGGCTGCCGTCGGATGGCTAACACTTCGTTTCGCTTTACCTTGATTTCGATCGTGAGTTTCCGGCATCTCGCATTGCCGCTATCAGTGCGGGTCTGATGGCCATTTGAGCGTGCTCCATGCATTCCGTTGCCCTGCTGACTGCCAGCTACGCCAAGGATATCGAACGCTTTTCGCTGCTTAGCGAGAGCATCGACACCTGGCTGTCAGGATACACGCGCCATTATGTGCTCGTTAACGATGAGGACGTGCCGCTGTTCGCGCGCTTCGCGTCCGACAAGCGGGTCATCGTTCCGGCCTCGCGCTATCTGCCAAAATGGCTGTTCGCGCTGCCGCCGGCGCTCCAGTTCGGCAGCCGGCGCGTCTGGCTGTCGCTGCTGTCCTCGCCCGTGCACGGCTGGCACATCCAGCAGATCCTGAAGATCGCCGGCGTCCTCAACGCGCCCGAGCAGCGCGTCTGCATCCTGGATTCGGACAATCTGTTCTTCCGCGAATTCGACGTCGGCCGCTATGCCGGCGCCGAGACGACGCCGCTGTTCGTCACGCGCAAAGCGATCGCCGCCGACCACCCGTTGCACGGCCTGTGGCTGCGCACCGTCGACCAGCTTCTCGGCATCAAGGAGCGCGCGTTCCCGGCGGACGATTATGTCGGCAACGCGCTGGTGTGGGACAGGGACACTGCGCGTGCGATGACGGACGCGATCAAGTCGGCGACCGGCCTGAGCTGGGCGCTGGCGCTGTGCCGGAAGAAGAAGTTTTCGGAGTATCTGCTTTACGGAAACTTCGTCGCGACCTCGCCGGAACACCTGGCGCGACATCGGCTCACCGAAGACAGCATCGCGGTTTCGCACTGGGACGACACGCCGCTCGACCGCCCGGCCATCGAAGCGATGATGCGCACGGCCTCGCCCGAGCAGGTCGCGCTTTGCATTCAGTCCTATTCGTCGACGTCGATCGCCGACATCCGCGACGTGTTCCGCCTCTCCTCGCGCGAACGGCGCGCGCCGAGCCTGGCCCCCGAACACATCGGCGATGTGGCCGCGTTCGAGACGCCGAAGACGCGCTGATTTCTAAGCGTCCTTCGTGAACTTGCTGATGACGTCCATGAACGGCTTCGGCTTGAACTCGCCGTCGAGCGGCAGCGGACGGTTCGGCTGCTTGTCCTTGCGGGCGAAGGTGCCGTTGATCCAGCTGTAACGGTCCGAGATGCCCCAGGTCAGGATCGAGCGCACCGGGCCGCTCGCGGCAACGGCCGTCAGCAGGTCGTCGACGCGCTTGGCGACGACGGCGTCGCGCTCCGCAGGACTGCCCGCCAGCTTCTGGTCGTCGACGTCGAGCTCGGTGATGAGCACCTCGAGCCCCCAGGAGCGCAGCTCGGTGACGAACTCGGCGAGCCCGTGCGTGTCGATCTCGAGCTCGGCGTGAAGATGCGCCTGCAGCCCGACGGCGTGGAGCGGAACGCCCTGATCGAGCAGGTCCATGATGAGGGTGCGGTAGGCGGCCCGCTTGGCGATGAAGGAATCTTTCGCCGATTCGATGTCATATTCGTTGATCGCGAGCTTGACGAAGGGGTCGGCCGCGGCCGCCGTGCGGAACGCCAGCGGAATCCAGCGATCGCCGAGATGTTGCGTCCAGAAGGTGTCGCGCCGGTCCTTCGGGCTGCGCGGATTGTCGGGGATCGGCTCGTTGACGACATCCCACGACGTCAGCTTGTCCTTGTAGTAGGAAACGACGGTGCCGATGTGGTCGAGATACGCGCGTTCGACGCCCTTGCTGCCCTTGATCTGCTTGGTCCAGTCCGGAATGTCGTGATACCAGGCGAGTGCGTGGCCGCGCATGGTCAGATCGTTGTCGCGCGCGAAATCCAGGATCGCGTCGGCGCGCTCGAAGGCGAACGTATGGGCGTCCGGCCGCAGCATCGGCCATTTCAGCTCGAGCACCGGCACCACCTGCGTGCAATAGGTGCTGATGGCCTCGCCGAGCCGCGGATCGGCTTGCAGGTCCCAGAGCGTGGCGGCTGCGCCGTAGCCCGGGCGGCGTTGGGCGCGTTTCGAGGCCGGCACCGCGGACGCCGATGCGCCTGCCGCAAGCGTGGCGGTACAGCCGAGCAGGAATTCGCGTCGGTCGAGCCCGGTCACGCGTGCCGCTGCATCGCGGCTTCCGCGATTTCGTAATAGTGAAGCGCGCCCTTCTCGAGCGTCAGGTGGTCCAGCACATAATCGCGCGGCGCGAAGCCTCCTGCGTCGACCTGCGACCAGAAACGACCCCAGCCCTCCGCGAAGCTGCCCGCATCAGTGAAGGTCATGCCGCAGCGCGCGTCGAAATAGGGCACCGAGGACACGTTGCCCTCGTATCGCACCTTGTCCGGGAAATATTTCGGATCCTGCCAGGGGCCGCCGCGATCCCAGGCGAAGACGGGCACGCCGCTCGACAGTGCTTGCTGGCAGGCGATGCCCTGGCTCTCGTGCTCGCAGAGGAAGATCATGCTGCGGCAGCGAGCCAGCGCGGTCTTGTAATCCTCTTCTTTGTAGTGGCCGTAGCGGATCGTTTCGACCGTGCGGCCGCTGGCTTCGAGAAGCTTTCGGATCGGCTCGATCAGCTCCGGCTGGTACCGGTCGTAATCCCAGCGCACCTTGTCGTAGAGCAGCACGTCGACCTTCTTCTGCGCAGCCGGCGTGGGGATCCACAGATCCGTCTCGATGCCGACGGGCCAAGCACCGACATGGGGCCAGTGCGGACGAAACATGTCGGCATACCAGGCGCAGGGCAACAGCACCCGCCTCACGTCGAGGTCGTTCAGAGTTTCCGGTGCGTCGATCGGATGGTCATACATGGCGACGCCAAGCAGCAGCGGATTCTTCCACTTGAACCAATCAAGCACGAACGGCCGGCCTATGATGCAGGCCAGTTCCTCCGGATGCTTCCGAATGTAGCGATAATCGTTGACGCGGTAGCGAATGCCGAGCCGATCAAGGCCTGCGCACAGATTGAGCAGAACGCGCCGCTGTCCGCTGATGAAGGACTTGCCCATCAACAACCGGCGCAGCAGCGGCCGAAGGTGACGGTCGCCGGGAAACCAGCGGTCGTCTCGTTCCTCGAAGAAGAGGTTGAGAACCATCCTGTCGCGACCTTTCGCGCCGGGATACGCGGGAACCGCGGGAGCAGTGGCGGTTCGACGCGGGAGGGAGGTCGATCTCGCCCGTGTTCGTTCGACAACGTCCATGTCAGTCACATCAGTGCGTCGGAGGAGTCGGGCGACGGTTCGCTATCAATACTTCTTTTCTGTGATCGCGCCCGCTCCTTCAAGAACAGGGCAAATTTAACGCTAACGCGCGATAACCGCGCGCTCGCTCCTTTAGCGATCCGATTTGCAGGGTTATCCGGCTATCCTTGACCCGTCCTTGACCTATCCTTGGCAATGCCAGCGGCGAGCCCGATTGTCGCACCCGATCGTCTTAACGACCCGTTAATCCTGATGGCTGCCCACGGTCCCGTGCTCGCATGCTGAACCGCCATTTCTCGATCTATCTCGTCGCCTACATCCTGCCTGCGGCGGTGGGCTTCTTCGCCGTCACGGCCTATACGCGGCTCTTGAGCCCGGCGGAGTACGGCGTCTATGTCGTCGGCATCAGCCTTGCCGGGATTCTGGGCGCGATCTTCTTCGCCTGGATCAAGCTGTCGGTGTCGCGCTATCAGGCGATGTCGGCGGAGGTCGATTTTCGTGGCACGGCAATCGTCGCCTTCGCGCTCACAGCCGCGGTGCTCTGCGCCACCACTCCGCTGGTCGTCCTGGTCCGCAGCGATCTCAGCGTCGAACTGCTGCTCGCCAGCATGTTCGTCGCGATCATGGCCAATGCGGTCGATGTCGGCCAGGAGTTCGAGCGCGCCAAATTGCGCCCCTACCGTTTCGCGGCGATCTCGATCGTGCGCAGCGTCTCCACCGTCGGCTTCGGTCTTCTCGGCATCTGGTTGGGCTGGGGCGGATTGGGGCTGCTCGCCGCTTTCGGCCTGGGGTCACTCGCCGGCATCATCCTGAACCTCGTCGGCGACCGCACCGGGATCGCGCGCTTCCAGCGCGGCCAGTTCATGCAGCTGGCGCGCTACGGCCTGCCGCTGACGCTGGCGGGATTGTCCGTGGCGGTCTATTCGGCCTGCGACCGCCTCATTGTCGCTTATCTGCTCGGCAAGGATGCTGCCGGCATCTTCGGCGTTGCCGCCGATCTGCCGCGCCAGTTCATGGTGATGATCGCATCCAGCGTCGCCGCGGCGACCGTGCCGCTGGTGTTCCGGTCATTGTCTGAGACCAACGGCGAGACGACGCGGGAGCGGCTGACGGAAAGCCTCGAGCTGCTGCTCGTCGTGGTGGCGCCCGTTGCGGTCTGGCTTGCGCTCGCGGCGGACCAGGTGGCCGGAACGCTCGTCGGGATCGACTTCCGCGCCGGCGTCTCGGCCCTGTTACCGACGCTGGTGCTTGCGCGGCTTTTCGGCATCGCCAATCAGTTCTACGTGCAGATCAGCTTCCAGCTCGCCGAGCGGCCGTTCATGCTGGCGGCGCAATCTTTCCTCACGCTGGTGATCAGCGTGATCCTGATGTTCGCGCTGATCGGCGGCTACGGCCTTTACGGCGCGGCGCTGGCGACCTTGGCGACCGAGGCGATCGGCTTCCTCGTCGCACTCGTCCTGATGTATCGGGCCCATCCGGTCCCGTTCGAGCTCAATCGCCTCGCCGGCGTCGCTGCCTCCGCGGCCGCGATGGCCGCCGCGATCCTGATTGCGCGGGCGCAAGTGGGCGGCACCGGCCTCGTGCCGCTCGTCATCGTTAGCCTCGCCGGCGGCCTTGCCTATGCCGCCGCGGCCTGGCTGCTGAATGTTGCGAACGTGCGCACCTTGTCGCTGCGTGTGCTGCGAACGTTGAACCGCAAGGCGTTGGGCGTCTAGTCGCGCTTCCGTGGGCGCGTCTCCGGCGGCTCTCCCGGACATTCTGCCGCAGTGGCCGAGACCAGCTTCGGGCCAGCCCGGCTGACGGCCGCCTTCCGCCTGCGCAAGGCGTCGTATATGAGAGATTTGTCGCCGCAACGTGCCGAATCTCGCCACAGAGGGAACGTAAGGCGACTGCAATTTCTTAATGCAACGATTCCAATCTGACACGTGAGCGATACCAGCCGACTGGCAGCTCGACCGAGGATGGCATGAAAAACCGATCGACGACGGCGCAATCCATCAGGGCGGTGGGGCGCCGGGGGCCTGCCGGAATCATGGCGCTCGTGGCGGCGGCGACCCTTGCGGCGGCCACCCCGGCGATTGCGGCTAAGCAGCAGCGCCAGGTGGCTGAGGCAGTCGCGCCGCGGGCGGCCGGCGATCCGGTCATGGCGATCGTGTCGATCAAGAGCCAGCAGGTCACGTTCTACGATGCCGATGGCTGGATCGTGCGCGCGCCGGTATCGACCGGCACCACCGGACGCGAGACGCCGGCCGGCGTCTTTGCCATCCTCGAGAAGAACCGGGAGCATCGCTCGAGCCTTTATGACGATGCCTGGATGCCGCACATGCAGCGCATTACCTGGAACGGCATCGCCCTGCATGGCGGACCGCTGCCCGGCTATGCCGCCTCGCACGGCTGTGTGCGAATGCCGTTCGGCTTCGCCGAGAATGTGTTCGACAAGACCTACATCGGGATGCGCGTGATCGTCTCGCCGCATGACACGGTCCCGACGGAATTCTCTCATCCCTCGCTGTTCGTGCCAAAGCCGGAGGCCATCGCGGCCGTGCCCGGCCGGGCCGACAAGCTCTCCGCCGAGGCGGAGGAAGCCACAAGGGCGGCCGACGAGGCCAAGAAGGCTGCGTCCGTCGCCGCGAAGGAGGCCTCCGCGCTGCCGGCCGCGCTGCGCAAGCTGGAACAGCAGAAGACCCGCGCCGATGCCGAGCTCGCCTTCGCCGACAAAATGCTCGCAAATGCCAAGACGGATCAGGCCCGCGCCAAGGCCGAGGAGCTGAAGCAGAAGGCAGCAACCAAGGCTGCCGACGCGGCGACGCAGCTCGAGGCCGCCAGGGCCGCCGCGCAGCCGAAGCGCGATGCGGTGGCTGCGACCAAGGAAGCCGCGAAGACCGCTGCGGCCAGAAAGACCGAGGCCGTGAAGGCGGCGACCGACGCGAAGCTCGCGGGCGAGCCGGTCTCTGTCTACATCAGCCGGGCGACGCAGAAGCTCTATGTGCGGCGGAACACGCACAAGCCGGCGCCCGACGGCGGCGGCGAGGTCTTCGACACCAGCATCGAGGTCCCCGTCACGATCCGCAATCCCGAGCAGCCGATCGGCACGCATATCTTCACGGCGATGGCGAAGACCGCGACGGGGCTGCGCTGGAGCGTTGTCACGATCGAGAACGGCGATGAGGCCCGCAACGCGCTCGACCGCATCACCATCCCGCAGGACGTATGGGACCGCATCGGGCCGACCGCGTTGCCGCGTTCCTCGATCGTCATCTCGGACGAGCCGCTGAGCAGCGAGACCAATTACCGGACCGAGTTCGTCGCGGTCCTGAGCAACGAGCCGCAAGGCGGCTTCATCACGCGCAAGCCGACCGCGCCCGCCATGGTCGCCAGCGACGACGGCTGGGACAACGGCTTCGGCTTCTTCTACCGCGATCCCTACGTCCAGCCGGCCAACCCGCGCCGGCGCAGCCAGTATCAGTACTATCAGCCGGCGCAGCCGTTCCAGCGCGGCTTCTGGTAAAGGACGCGCCGCCTCGGCCAACGCCCCTGCTACGGGCGGGCCTCGATCACGATCGCCTGGATCTTGCCCTCCACCGGACCGGATCCATGGCGGGCCCGGATTGCCTCCGCAACCGTATCGGTCGCAGCCTGAAGCTTGCCGGCATCCCGTGCCTCGATCTCGCTGCGCAGTGGCGTGCCCTGGCAGAGCGCAATGGCGACATCTTCGGCTGAAGGCGCGCGGCTGATTTCGGATCGGGTTTCGATCGAGATGTCGCGGAAGCCAGCTCGTTCGAGATCGCTCCTGATGACGGCCTTGTCGTGATAGCCGTGCGGCGTCCGGACCATGAAACGCGGCGGATCATTGGGAAACAGCTTCTCGAGCGCGACCGTTGCTTCATGCGTGAGTGCATTCTCCTCGATGCGATCCCAAACGTTGAACACGAACGTGCCGTCCGGCTTCAGGACGCGCCTGACCTCGCCATAGGCCTTGATGCGGTTCGGAAAGAACATCGCGCCGAACTGGCAGCAGACCACGTCGAACTCGGCGTCGCCGAAGGGCAGGGCCATTGCGTCCGCCTGACGCCAGGTGATGCGATCGTCATTCGCCTGGCGCTGCGCTGCGACCGCGAGCATCGGTTCGTTGAGGTCCGTTGCAAGGTATCGAACGCCGCGCGGCAGCGCCGCCGCCACGGCCCGCGTCACCGCACCGGTGCCCGCTGCGATCTCGAGCAATACAGCGGGAGAGCGTGCGGCAACGCGCCTTGCGATGTCCTCCGCATAGACGGCGAAGATCATCGGGACCAGATACTCGTCGTAGATTTTCGGAATCGAGCCGGCGAAGACCTTGTCAGTGTCGGGCATGCTAGCCTCGCTGAAGGTTCGGACACGAGGCCACGTTACCATGGTTTCCCGCAAGAGCCAGCAACGGCGTACATTGCGGGCAATCGGTTCTACGATCTCCCGCCGCCGACCTCGCGGATCGGCCGCGTGCCGTCCCAGTTCATCGCGGCCTGCCGCACCTTTTCGAAGAACGGTCCCTTGGTGCCGCTGATATCGGAGATCTCGATCACCGTGCCCGGATGCGCCTGCGTGTCGAAATAGGCAAAGCGTCCCTTCTCGCCGCCGATCTGGCCCTCATGGCCGAGCCTGTAGCCGAGCCCGAGCGCCTTGTCGTAGAGCGCCTGATAGTCGTGGCTCCAGTACGACATATGCTGGAGGCCTTCGTGCCCGGCATCGAGAAATTCCTTGTAGAGCGAGGGCGCGTCGTTGCGCTGCTGGATCAGCTCGATCTGGAGATCGCCGGAATTCGCCAGCGCAATGCTCATCTCGACGGCCGAATCCCGGCCGCGATGGCGGAACCAGTCGGTCTTGACCCGGTCCATGTAGTACCAGGGCCCGACGCCCATCACCTCGATCCAGTGCTTCATCGCGGCGTGGATGTCCCGCACCACATATCCGTTCTGGCGCACCGCGCCGAAGATGCGGCTCATGCCCGCGCTCCCCTCGTCACGTCGATCACTTGACCTCGATGCCCGCGTCCTTGGCAACCTGCTTCCAGGCCGTGATGTCGCGCGCGTTGATGTCGCGTTGCTCCTCGCCGGGCACGAATTGCGGCGTGATGCCGAGCGCCAGCAGCTTCTGCTTCACGACGTCATCGCCAAGGGCCTCCTTCAGCGCCGCCGACAGCTTCTGCGCGATCGGCGGCGCCACGCCGGCGGGCGCATACATCGCCCAGGAGAGGCTGCGGTCGAACGCCACACCCTGCTCCTTGTAGCTGGCGACGTCAGGCAGGCTCGGCGACCGCTCGCCGCAGGCGGCCAGCGCCTTGATCGAGCCCTCCTTCACCAGCGGCGTTGCGGTGGCGACGTCGAGCGTCGCGAGCGAAATGTGGCGGCCGAGCAAATCGCCGGCCAGCTTTGCGATGCCGTTGAACGGCACGTGG
The DNA here is from genome assembly GCF_044909005.1 of Bradyrhizobium sp. USDA 223. NCBI lineage: Bacteria > Pseudomonadati > Pseudomonadota > Alphaproteobacteria > Hyphomicrobiales > Nitrobacteraceae > Bradyrhizobium > Bradyrhizobium sp. USDA 223. The sequence continues at coordinate 5,362,877 of NZ_JBIYDR010000001.1, read as the reverse complement.
TCCATCCTGATGCCGGTCTGCTGCATCAGGATTTCCGCGCAGAATTGCCCGGTCGAGCCGACGCCCCAGCTGCCGTATTGGATCGGCTCGCCCTTCTTGGCCAGCGCGACCAGATCCTTGATGTCATTGGCGGCAAAGTCCTTGGTGGCCACCAGCATGATGGCGGAGACGCCGACGCGCCCGATGGTCGTGAAATTCTTGATCGGATCGTAGGGCAGTTTTGGATAGATCGCGGGCGCCAGCACATGCGTGGTCATGCCGCCGACGGTGATGGTGTAGCCGTCATTCGCGGAAGTCGCGACCATCTGCGTGCCGATCGTGCCGGCGGCGCCGGTGTGGTTCTCGATATAGATGCTCTGCCCGAGCGTCTTGCCCATCCTCTCCGCAAGCAGCCGGCCGACCACGTCGCCACCGCCGCCGGCCGCATAAGGCAACAGCATCCTGATCTTGCGGGTGGGGTAGGCGGCAGCATCCTCGGCGCGGGCGGACGCCCCCGCAGACAGGATCAGCAGCAATGATGTGACGATGCGAAGCGCTGCGATGGTTGGCGCGGGCAAAAGGCGAGCGTGGCTTGCCATGGCGTTCTTCCCCCAATTGCTCTCCGCTTATCGAGCGGAGTTGAAACGAACGATCGTTCGTGCGGTTGACTAGCGAACGAGCGTTCGTTAGTCAAGTATCATGGCTGTCCATACCTCCAGCGCGGCGGCAGCGGCTGCGCCCACGACGCGCGAGCGCATCCTCACCGAAGCGCTCAATTTGTTCGCGCAGAGCGGCTATGGCGGCGCCTCGATGCGCGAGCTCGCGCGCCGCGTCGGCATCCGCGAGAGCAGCCTCTACAATCATTTCCCCGGCAAGGCGGCGATCCTCGAGGCGATCGTTAGCGAGCATGGCCCGGCCAGCTCGGCGAGCCGGCTGGAGGAGCCGCGCTACAAGCAGCTGGCGCGGCAGCCGGCGGAGTTCTGCCGGCAGTTCGCGCTCGACCTCGTCGAGCAATGGTCCGATCCGCGCGAGCACCAGTTCCAGAAGGTCATCACCGCCGAGCGCAACCGCGTGCCCGGCATCCGCGCCAAGTTCGCCGATCATTTCTACGCGCGCGAGCAGAGGCTGATGACGGATTATTTCCGCGGCTTCGCGCTCGCCGGCCTGATCTCGACACCCGACCCGCGCGAGACCGCGCGGCTGTTCGCCGCCGGTCTGATCTACATCCGCCTCGAGCATTACGTGATGGGCGCGGTGCCGTCGCCGCGGCCGAAGGTGATCGAGGCGATCGACCGCTACCTTGCCTTCTTCCTGTCGCTGGTCGCGGCAGGCGGTGACGCCGACAACAAGAAACGAAAGCCCAAGGGAGAAACGCGTGGCAAGGCTGCCCCTGATTGATCCGGAAACGACGAGCGGCGACATCCGCGCCTCGTTCGACCGCATGCCGGTCAAGCTCAACATCTTCCGCATGATGGCCCACGCCGAGGCCAACATGATTCCGGCGATGCGGCTCGGCAATTCCATCCTGCACAAGCAGAAGCTCAGCGCGGTCAACCGCGAGCTTCTGATCCTCCAATCCGCCCAGCTCGAAGGCGGCGCCTATGAATGGCGCCAGCACGTGCCGATCGCGCTCGGCGTCGGCTGCACGCAAGCGCAGATCGATGCGGTCGAGCGCAAGCACTACGACGCTGCCGGCCTGAGCGAGGCCGAGCGCGCGCTGCTGAAATTTGGCCGCGAGGTGGTCGAGAACGTCCGCGTGGCGGAAGCGACTTTCGCGGCCGTGCGAAAGCATTTCAGCGACCAGGAGATCGTCGAGGCTATCGTCGCGCTCGGCTTCTACATGATGATGGCGCGCCTGACCGAAGCAACGGAAACCGATCTCGATCCCGCGGCCGGCATGCAGGTCTATGACGGCGGCAAGAAGCCAGGCGGCTGAGATGGCGGACACCGAAGGCAAGCCGGAGCGCTATGTCCGTCCGCCCAGCGCGGAATCATCCGGCGAAGCGCCGGGCAGGGGGCGCCTCAAAGGGCGCCGCATCCTGATCGTCGGCGGCGGCCAACGCGTGTTCGACGCAGCGAGCGATCCAATCGGCAACGGCCGTGCCATGAGCATCCTGTGCGCCCGCGAGGGCGCCAAGGTCGCGGTCGCCGATCTCAACCGCAGCTCCGCCGAAGAGACGGTGAAGCGCATCACGGATGAAGGCGGCGAGGGTTTTGCCATCGCGGCCGACGTCACCTCAGAGGCCGACGTCGTCCGCATGATCGACGAGGCGCACCGCGCCATGGGCGGGCTCGACGGCATGGTGCTGAACATCGGCACCTTCGGCAAGGTCGGGCTCGATGCCGTCAGCCCCGAGGAGTGGAACAAGATCTACGACGTCAATGTCCGCGGCCCCATGCTGTGCTGTCGCGCCGCGATGCCCAGGTTCGACGATGGCGGCGCCATCGTCTTCATCTCCTCCATCGCGGCGCTGAAGGCGGGCTCGCAGATGGCGGTGTACGATTCCTCGAAAGCCGCGCTCGGCGGCCTGATGCGCAACATCGCCCATCTCGGAGCGCGCCGCGGCATCCGCGCCAACCTCGTCTATCCCGGCCTCGTCGACACCCCCAACGGCCGCGAAGCCGGCGCCGGGCGCCCCAGCCGTGGCAAGGGCCACATCCCCTTTGGCCGTCAGGCGACGGCCTGGGAGATCGCCTATGCCGTGCTGTTCTTCCTCTCCGACGAAAGCGTCTACGTCACCGCACAAACACTCGCGGTCGATAGCGGCTTGAGCGGGATGTAAGTGCTCTTTTGTAGCCCGGATGGAGCGCAAGCGTAATCCGGGACCGATGCCTCACCGTGCAACCTGCCCCGGATTGCGCTGCGCTCCATCCGGGCTACGGATGCGACAGATCAGATGATCGAGCGAGATGTGCCCCGGCCCGTAAGCCATGAGGGCAAGCGCCATCGCCGCCCAGGTGAGATGGATCGGCCAGCCGTCGGGCACCGTGAGCTCGACGATCACTGTCATCATCAGCAATCCGAGCGCTGCGAACCGCGTGCCCAGCCCCAGCACCAGCAGGATCGGCAACATGATCTCGCCGGAGCCCGAGAGAAAGGCCATCACCGTCGGGGCCGGAAAGTGATAGGGACCGCCGGGCAGATGCAGCATGAATTCGTCGCTGAACAGCGTTACTGCCGTGTCGTTGAGCCTGAGGAAGCCGTCCCATTTGAGCAGGCCCGAGCGCCAGAACGGCACGGCGAGCGCGAGGCGCAGCACCAGCTGGACCAGCGATGGCACCGCGAGCGCCTGCACCAGATGATTGGCTCTGTCGACGATTGCTCCGGGCGACGGCAGGCCGCTGGCGGGCGTCATGGGTTGCTCCGTGATCATGATGGGTCTCCGCAACAGAGCGAGGTGAAGGCGCCGGCTTCGATCAGCCCGGCAATGTTCGCGGCAATGTCGAATTCGCTTGCCGCCTCCAGCGCTGCCGTCGCGGCGTCGCCGAGGGGCCGGCCCGACATGAGATGGTGGGCGAAGACCGCGCCGCCGGGTGGAAGGCGGCGCACGGCGACGTCGAACTCGCCTCGCGTGATCAGGGCATCTTCCGGCGTCGAGGCATCGATCCGCATGACCGGTGCGTCGTCGCGGTTGGCCGCAAAGATCGTCACGGCAGCGTAGTTCGAACGCAGGCATCGCGCGGCCGGGTGCGGAATGAAAACCAGATCAGCCATGCGGTCGGGTGTCACCGCCGAGAGCCGGGCCGGCGACAGCGGGACGGCGTCGGCGGCGTGATAGGCATCGAGCCAGGCCCACTCGAGACGCGCGACGTCGGCGAGCCAGGGCATATCTTGCGCATGCTCGTAAGCTGCGATGAACTCCGGGAAATCGCGGCCGTATTCGAACAGCAGGGGCGATGTCGGCGGCTTGCTGCGCACATGCAAGCGCGCCATCGCGCGGAAGAAGTCCATGCCGGTGATGCGCTGCACCGCCGGATAGATCGCGGCGAGCGCGTCGATCAGGCTGACCGTGACGTTGTTGCGATAGACGTCGTAGCGCCGGCCAGCGGCCTTGCCGCTCGGGCCGGTCACGAGCTCAGGCGTGCTGCGCGCCGGATCCAGCAGCGCCGGCGCGAACGATGCGGCAAAGCACAGACCTGGTTCAGGCGGCATGACGCTCTCCTGCCGGCACGGCGGACTGATGGCGGTCGAGGATCGCCTGGGCGGCAGCGGCTTCCGCTTGCAGCACCGGCCAGTCCGGAATCTTGCTATCCCATTCGATCAGCGTCGGCACCGGCCCGCGGCGGCGGATCACGATCTCGTAGAGCTTCCAGACTGCGTCGGCCACCGGGCCATCGTGGCTGTCGATCAACAGCAGGTCACCTTCGTCGTCGGCCTGCTCGGCATGCCCGGCGAGATGAATTTCCTCGACGCGCGACAGCGGGAAATCAGCGAGGTAGTCGAGCGCCGAATATCCATTGTTGGCCGCGGAGACGAACACGTTATTGACGTCGAGCAGCAGGTCGCAACCGGTGCGCTCCGCAATGGCGCGGATGAATTCAGTCTCGCGCATCGAGGATTCGCGGAAGGCGAGATAGGTTGACGGGTTTTCCAACAGCAGCGGCCGCCGGATCGCCTCCTGCACCTGATCGATGTGATCGCAGACGCAAGCCAGCGTCGCCGCCGTATAGGGCAGGGGCAACAGATCGTTGAAGAAGCAGGTCTCGTGCGTCGACCAGGCGAGATGCTCGGAGACCAGCGCCGGCTGATAGCGCGCGACCAGGCTGCGGAAGCGCGCCAGATGCGCCTTGTCGAGCGGCCGGGGCCCGCCGATCGACATGCAGACGCCGTGCAGCGAGAGCGGATGATCGCGGCGGATCGCCTCCAGCGCGCGATGCGGCGGCCCTCCAGCGCCCATGTAGTTCTCGGCGTGGACCTCGAAGAAGCCGCCCCGAGGCTTTGCCTCGAGGATTGCCGGGAGGTGCTCGGGCTTGAAGCTCGTCCCGGCAACGCCGCCGATCGGCGTTGCGAAGCGGAGCGGCAGCGCTGCTGGCGGGGCCGGCTTGATTGTGCTCATCGTGCTGCTCCGTTCGCGCTTGCCGTTGCGCCGGCCGTCAGATCGGCTTCAGCGAGCCCTTCTTGCCGCCCGGCAGCTCGATGCTGGTGCAGGTGCCGCCCTTGACGAATTTCCAGGCATTACCCTGGTAGTCCACGGTCGAGGTGCCCTGGCAGGTGGTGCCCGGTCCCGCCGCGCAATCGTTCTGGCCTTTCAGTGCGACGCCGAAGCACTTCTCTTTCTTGGCGGCGACGGCGGCATCGGCTTCGGCCTTGCTCAGAGGGGCGGCGGAGGCAAGGGTCGCGAGGGCGGTCGACACCGCACCGGCGAGGACCAGGGAGGTGACGGTATGTTTGGCAGACATCGAGGTTCTCCTGTTCGAGGTGGCATCGCCTGGCGGGATGCGCGCATGGTCTCTTCGCTCCGCGTGCCGCCCGCGTTACGGCGGGCTGCTCACAAATCCGTGAGACCGGTTGGGATCGGGCGCACGGGCGGTGCGCTTGGGTGAGGAGTAGCGGGCAAGTGGGGGGTAAAGCCAATGCCCAGCTTCTATCGAGACGTTAGCCCGCGGGCATTGGCAACCGGCGCCCGCTCCTGCCAGACGTAACGAACGAGCGCTGACGGCCGTAAGGCCATGTCAGTGGCTCGCGACAAGGCGCAGGCGAAGACAGCGATGACGGTCGATCTCGAACGACGGCTTCATGCGATCGCAAGGATGACGGTGAGCATCCGCCTTGCGGTCTCCGCGCTGGTCCTCGCCGCGATCCTGCTGACCGCGGCGCTCTCCAGCCTGCTGTGGTGGCGCACGGCGGAGGCGGCCAGCCGGCAGCTCGCCTCGACCATCAACGAGCAGATCGTCGCGGCGGTGCGCAAGGAGGTCTCGGCCATCGTCGACGAGGCGCGGGCCGCGCACACCGCGATCCGCACGCTGTTCCTCCAGAACGTGCTCGACACCCGCGAGGCCGACAAGCGCGAATTCGTCTTCCTCTCGCAATTGCAATCGCAGGCCACGATTTCCTGGGTCGCGTTCGGCTGGCCCGACGGCTCCTTCTTCGCCGCGCACAAGCTCGGCGACCGGCGCCTGGAGATGATGGAGATCTCGCTCACGGATCATCCGGGCGAGCGCCGCGTCGACGAATACGACGTGGTGCCCGGCGACATCGAGTTCGCCAACCGCCGCTTCGAGCCGACCGATTTCCGCGTCGCCGATCAGGCCTGGTTCAAGGCCGGCCTCGGCGCGGACGACCCGCAATGGTTCAGGGTGACGCACCACGCGACCGGCGAGCGGCCGTCGATCGCCTTCGCCGGCCCGATCGACGTCTACCAGGAGCGCCAAGGCGTGCTTGCCGTCATCATCGAATATACCAGGCTTGCGCGCTTCCTGTCGCAGCTGGAGGTCGGGCGCACCGGCACCGCCTTCATCGTCGACGGCAGCGGTGAGCTTGTCGCGGCGCCGGATAAGGACGCCGACGAGCTCCATCCGGCGCGTGGCGACACGGCGCTGCTGCCGTTGGCGCGCGCAGCGCTCGACCAGGCCGGGGAAGGCCGGCCGCAAGGAGGCGTGGCGAAATCGGCTCACCTCGGGCGGCGCGGCCTATGAGGTTGCACTGACGCCGCTGCCGTTTCCCGGCTGGTCGCTCGCGACCGTGATCCCCGAGGCGGAATTTCTCGGGCCGGTCGAGACGACATTGCATCGCCTGATCCTCGGCCTCGCCGTCGGCGCCGTGCTCGCGGCGCTGGCCTCGGCAATGCTGGCGCGGTCCGTCATCGCCGCGCCGCTGTCGCGCGTCGTCGGCGAACTGCGCCACGTCGAAGCCTTCGCGCTGGAGCAGGTCCGCCGCCATCCGTCACGGCTCAAGGAGATCGCAAGCCTGTCGGGTGCGATCGCCGAGATGGCGGCCGGCCTGTCCGCATTCCGCAAGTTCATCCCGGCGGATCTCGTCCGCGGCCTGCTGCGCCAGGGCGTCGAGGCGAAGCCCGGCGGCAGCGTTCAGGAGCTCAGCGTGATGTTCATCGACATCGCTGGCTTTACTGGATTGTCGGAGCGGCTCGGTGACCGCGTCGTGCCGCTGCTGTCGCGCTATCTCGACCTCACCTCGGAGATCATCGTCGCCAATGGCGGCACCATCGACAAGTTCATCGGCGATGCCGTGATGGCGTTCTGGGGCGCGCCGCAGCCGCAAGGCGATCACGCCGCACGATGCTGCCGCGCCGCGCTCGCCTGCCGCCGGGCGATCGACGAATCGGGCCTCGTCGACGATCTCGGTCAGCCGCTCCAGATCCGCATCGGCATCAATTCCGGCCGCATGCTGGTCGGCAATATCGGCTCGGAGCTGCGGCTGAACTACACCGTGATCGGCGATGCCGTGAATGTCGCGAGCCGCCTCGAAGGCGCCAACAAATCCTACGGCACGCAGATCCTGATCGGCGCGGCGACCGAATGTCTGGCGCGCGGTGCCGTCGTCACGCGCGAGGTCGACAGCATCGCGGTCTACGGACGCGAGGAGGGACTCTCCGTTCACGAGCTGATCGGGATGGTGAACGAGATGGCGGTTGGCAGCACCGGCTGGATCGCCGATTACGAGCGCGGCCTCGCCGCCTATCGCGCCCGCCGCTTTGCCGATGCGCTCGCCGATTTCGAGGCGGTGCTGAAGCAGCGCGGCGACGATCGCCCGGCCGAGCTGATGCGCGACCGCTGCCGTCGGCTCGCTGCAGCTGCGCCCGACGTCAGCTGGCGGCCTGTGGCGGCATTGGCGTCGAAATAGCCGCGCGGATTCCGCGGGCGTCATGCGCGCGTCCGCGCATTCCGCAGGCCGAACCCTTGAGCTAGCCGGGGGCCTATTGTAAGGGATCGCCTGGGTCTGCAGTTCACCCAGGCGTCAGCGTCCCGCGAAGCTTCTGCGTCATCTCAAGGCCGGCGCACCCGGAAGCGTGGAAGGCGCAACATGACCGCAAATCCGGACGCATTGCCGCTCGCCGGGCCTGCTCCGGTCTCGGTGCAGACCTCCCGCGGGATCATCCAATGCTCGGTCGCAGGCGAGGGGCCTGCGATCCTCGCCATCCATGGTGGCATGGGCGGCCACGACCAATCGTGGCTGCTCGCGCGTGCACTCACTTCGACGCTCTGCGACAAGCGGGTTCTTGCCGTGTCTCGTCCGGGCTATCTCGGCTCGCGCCTGGAGCTGGGCGCCTCGCCCGATGACCAGGCTGATCTCTATCGCGATCTGCTCGACGCGCTCGGGATTTCCAGCGCGGCCGTCGTCGCGGTCTCGGCCGGCGGCCCTTCGGCGCTGCAATTTGCCGCGCGGCATCCCTCGCGCTGCTGCGCGTTGGTGCTGGTGTCGGCCTGCACGGGACGACTGCAAACGCCGCCGGACATCGCCGCGCGCCTGCGCATGATGCGCCATCTTGCGCGTCTTCCCGGATTGCCAGGGGTCCTGAAGTGGCGGGCTGAACGCAATCCGCAAGCTGGTGCGCGCCGCGCGATTCCCGATGACGCAATGCGCGAGCGAACCTTGCGCCATCCCGAGGCAGGCCTCTTATTGCGCACCTTGCAGGCGAGCGTGTTCGAGCATCTAGCCGCCAGGATCCCCGGGACCGTCAACGACATCGCGCAATTTGCCGCGCTCGAGCGGTTGCCTGCAGGAACGGTCTCGGCGCCTGCTCTCGTCGTGCACGGACGCGCCGATGATGTGGTGGCGTTCTCGCATGCCGAGAACGTCTGCCGGGCAATCCCGCAGGCGAAGCTGCTGGCGCTCCCCGATGGCGGTCACGTCTCGCTGTTCACGCATCTGGATGCGGTGCGCAAGGAGGCCGAGCCGTTCCTGGATCCGCACCCTCATCGCATTGGGGATCTCCATGAAGACCACGCTGCTCAATCCTGAAAACTACACCCGCTCGCCGTGGAAGAACGGCGGCGGCGTCTTCACCGACATCGCCGACGCGCACCGGGCCGATGCGCCGCGCAAGGACTGGGACAGCCTGCTCTGGCGCTTTGCGTCGACGCCGATTTTTGCGCCCGGTCCCTTCTCCCACATGCCCGGCATCGACCGCTTGCAGATGGTCGTCGAAGGGCGCGGGCTGGTGCTGAAGTCGCCGACGCAGGAATTCGACGAGCGTGAACCTTTTACGACGGTGCGTTTCACCGGCGAGCTCGAGATCGTGACCGAGCTCGCGGCCGGTCCCGTCGAGGTCGTGAACCTCATGGCGCGACGCGGTGCGGCCGAGATCGATCTCCTCGCACTGAAGCAGCCCGGCGATCACCGGCACCTCGCCGCCGGCACGCATCTGGTCTACGCCCCGCGGGGCGAATGCCGCATCCGCCTCGACAATGAGGAATTTGCGATTCCCCGCACCGGCACGCTGAAGCTCGAGCTGGCGGGGCCGTCGCAGCTTGCGCTCGTCGCGGGCCTGGCGGTGCTGGGGTCGATCCGGCTTCTGGTCTAGAACCTCGGACCGATGCGCACAATCCATGCAACTGGCCAGGTTGACGCCGCCCGGCCGGCACACAATATCTGCTTCGCTAAAGATGCCAGCTCGAGGGGCAGAATATGAATGCGCCAGACACATACGCCCCCACGCAGGCCGACGGCGTCATCGACTGGCTGACCAACGGCACGCGCGACGAGCGCTTCATCGATAATATCTTTGCGCAGATGTGCATCCGCCTGCAGCAGGCGGGCATTCCGCTCAAGCGGTCGACGCTTCACGTGATGATCCATCATCCGCAATGGCTGGGCGCCCGCATGATGTGGTCCGACGGCAAGCGCGAGGCGGAGATCACGCTGGCCGACTATGACGTTCGCGAGCGGTCCGAATATATCGGCAGCTCCGCCAACGAGATCCATGACGGTGCCGACGAGGTCCGCGAAAAGCTCGAACAGGATTCCTCGCTCGGTCGCAAGCATGCTCTCTATGACGACATGCGCTCGCTGGGCATGACCGATTATGTGGCCTGGCCGCTGCTGCACACGCTCGGCAAGCGCCACGTCGTCACGTTTGCCACTGATCGTCCCGGCGGTTTCGACGACGCGCATGTCGCCGGTCTGAAGAAGCTGTTGCCGGTGCTGGCGCTGGTCAGCGAGATCCGCATCAAGAATCGCCTGGCGCGCACGCTGCTCGAGACCTATGTCGGCTCCCATGCCGGCGAGCTGATCCTGGCCGGCGCCACAAGGCGCGGCACCGGCACGACGGTGCGCGCCGCGATCATGATCTGCGACCTCAGGGACTTCACCAAGATCTCCGACAACTGGCCGCGCGATGACGTCATCGACCTCCTCAACGACTATTTCGACGCGATGTCGGAGCCGATCGCGCGGCACGGCGGCGAGATCCTGAAATTCATCGGTGACGGGCTGCTCGCCATCTTCCCGCTGCATCAGCCGAACGCCTGCGCCAATCTTCTGCACGCGGTGGCAGAGGCGAGGAGAGCCATGGCCGCGCTCAACGATCGGAACAGCGCGACCGGCCGCGCGCCGCTGAACTACGGCATCGGCGTCCACGTCGGCGATGTCATGTACGGCAATATCGGATCGGCCCAGCGGCTGGATTTCACGGTGATCGGCCCGGCCGTCAACATGGCCTCCCGCCTGGAGGCGCTGACCAAGACGCTCGGCAGGAACGTGCTGTTGTCACGCGATTTCGCCGAGCTTGTCGAAAAGGAGTTCGCATTGGAGCATGTCGGCCGGCACGAGGTGCGCGGCTTCAACGCCCCGATCGAGCTGTATGCCTATCCGGCTCGCGCTATTTCCGGTTAGTTCCGGGAGCGTTCGGCAGGGCCTGCTGGCCGCCCTGGGTCTGCCTGGCCGGATCGTTGTCGCCCGGCCTCATCGTTGACGACTTCGCCGGTGCACTGGCGCCGCCGCTGTTGGCGTCCGACGACGTATTGAGGCTGGAGGCGCCCGCGCCGGTCGTGCCGCCGGTGCCGGTCGAATTGATGCCGGAGCCCGTCCTCGACGGCCCCGCGCCGCTTTGCGCGAAGGCGTAAGGAGACGAGGCGAGCGCCGCGATGAGCCCTGCTATGACGAGTGCTTTCATGTCCGCTCCTGTGCTCGGCCTAGTGCATGATCCGGAAAAGTGCGCAGCGGTTTTCCGAAAAGATCATGCTCAAACAATAACCTGTAGCGCGATGACGGTTCATCCTGATCGCGTCGCGCTCTAGGCGGCCCCGGCCCGGCATCCGGGGGCGGGGCTTGAGCCGAGGCCGCCATTTGCCGGAATGGTGAGACGCCGGCGAAAGGCCAATGCGCGGGAACGCGCGGTCGTTCCAATTCCTGCCGGCGGTCGCAACCCCGCTGAACTACGCCGACCAGCGATCCTGCTCTTCCTGGTGGGCGTGCTCGTTCAGCCGGTCGGCGATCTCGTCCGCAATCTGCTCGGTCTCGGCCGAGCCCACCGGCTCGCCCTTGTGGGTCTTCAGCTTGTCCTTGTCGGCTTCGATCGGAAAATCGTCGGGTGTCAGTCCGGTCGTCTTGTTCATAGTGCGCCTCACTGTCTCCAGTTGGGGAAAACACACGTGAAGGGCCGATCGTTGCTACGAAGATGAAGCCGCTGGACGAGGCGGCGTCAGGCGCCGCCGACTGCCCGCGTGATGGTGCCGCTCCCGCCGCAGGTGGCGCAAGGCGCGCCGTCGATGCGTCCCTTGCCGTGACAATCGGGACAGACGTCGTCGCCGGTGCCCTTGGTTCCGGGCGGGGCTTCGTCACCGGGATTGAGCGCTGCTTGCGTCGGAATCTTTGCGTCTTGCGCGTGGGCAGCCTTGGTCTTGGTCATCTGCGCCTCCTCGACAACACCGCAACGCGCCTTGCCGCAGAAAGTGCCAATCGGAGTTCGCAGCGCAGTCAACGGAACCGCGCTGCTGATCTCGCTACTTCTCGACTGCGCCCGTCCAGTCCTTGAAGCCGCCGACGTTGTAGACGTTCTCGTAACCCATATCCTTCAAGAGCTTACCGGCCAGCGCCGACCTGCCGCCGGATGCGCAATAGAGGATGACGGTCTTGCTCTTGTCGAACGCCTTGTCGTGATAGGGCGACTCCGGGTCGGCGCGAAACTCCAGCATCCCGCGCGAGACATTCACGGCGCCGGCGATCTTGCCGCTGGCGGCGACTTCCGGCGCATCGCGAACGTCCACGACTAGCGTGTTGCCCTGGTTGATCATCTCGGCCGCCTGCTCCGAGGTGATTTTCGGGACCGCCGCGTTCGCAGCTTCCAGCATTTGCTTGACACTCGTTGCCATGGGTTCTCTCCGGGTCTTCATCTGCCGCCCCACAAGACGATAGCACATCGATCTGGACATCGCTCCCGGATGAACTTGTCCTGCTGGAGTCAGCAGGCCGGGGCTGGTTGCCAAGGCCGGATTGTACGACTAGCTTTGCCGAAGCTACGCCCAAACGGTCTCTGGCCGCGCCTTCATGCCCAAATTCCTCCGCATCGGTGTCCATCAGTCGAACGTTTCCGGATACACCTCGAAGGCGTGGTGCGTCAGGCGGGTCGGCTCGGCGGTCTTCCTGAAATGGGGCGCGGTGGAGGTGCATGGCACCGGAGCGGCGCGCAAGGTCTATTGGTCGCGTCTGCCGCAGGAGAAGACCGTTCGTTGCGGCACCGCGCAGCGCGCGCAGGACTACACCAAAGCCGCGATCGCGCGGCGCCGCAGCCATCGCTATGAGCCGCTGACCGGCACGATCGCGAACCGGCGGCCGTCGGCCGCACGTGGGGCCGAGCTCAAGCAGGCGCTCGCCACCATCCTGATCGTCGACATCGTCGGCTCCACCGCGAAGGCGGCCAAGCTCGGCGATGCGCGCTGGACCAAGGTCATGGGCCATTACTACGCGGCGGTGCGCAAGGAGCTGAAGACGTGCGGCGGCAAGGAGGTCGTGACCACTGGCGACGGCGTGCTGGCAACCTTCAAGAAGCCCGCCGCCGGCATCGCCTGCGCCACCGCGGTCCAGAAAGCCGTGCGCACGCTCGGCCTCGAAATCCGCGTGGGCCTGCACGTCGGCGAATACACCATCAGCGGCGGCGAGATGGTCGGCCTCGCCTTCCACATCGGCACCCGCATCGCCGCGAAAGCGCGCGCCGGCGAGGTCCTGGTGTCGAGCGCGGTGAAGGAGCTGATGACGGCGCAGGCGGCGATCGCACTGCGGGATCACGGCGTGCACCGGCTGAAGGGCGTCCCGGAGCGGTGGCGGCTGTGGCGGGTGGAGGGGTGACGGGACTGGACGGCCCTTCGCGAGGCTGCGCCCAGATGGAAGGCTCCGGCTATTCAAGTTTCAAAACAAGCGTTTCGCGCCATTTCGGGCCGGATTGAGCCGATCGGCGGTTGCGGTCGGCCGTCGGATGTCCCGCGCTTTTCTGTTCCATGCCATGTCGGAACCGAGGCCCGCCGTTCGTCTTGAATCCAAGTCGCCTCGAAACGGAGTTCTGCGTACATGGCCCCGCGCGCCAATTGGAAAGGCTTCCTGAGACTGTCCCTCGTCACCTGTCCCGTGGCGCTCTATCCCGCGACGTCCGAGAGCGAGAAGATCTCGTTCAACCAGCTCAACCGGCAGACCGGCCACCGCATCAAATACGTGAAGGTGGACGCGGAGACCGGCGACGAGGTGCCGAACGAGGACATCGTCAAGGGCTATGAGCTCGAGAAGGGCCAGTACATCGAGGTCTCGAAGGAAGAGCTCGAGGAGATCGCGCTGGAATCGACGCGCACGATCGAGATCGACGAATTCGTCGACAAATCGGACATCGACCCGCGCTACCTGATCCGCCCCTATTACATCCGCCCCGACGGCAAGGTCGGCCACGATGCCTTCGCGGTGATCCGCGAGACCATCCGCGAGATGGACAAGGTCGCGATCGGGCGCGTGGTGCTGACCAACCGCGAGCACATCGTCGCGCTGGAGCCGATGGACAAGGGCCTCGTCGGCACGCTCCTGCGCTACCCCTACGAGGTGCGCAGCGAGCAGGAATATTTCGATGACATCCAAGACGTGAAAGTCACCAAGGACATGCTCGATCTCGCCCGGCACATCGTCAACCAGAAGGCCGGACGCTTCGCGCCCGAGAAATTCGAGGACCATTACGAGACCGCGCTGATCGAGCTGATCAACGAGAAGCGCGCCGGCAAGGTGATCCGGCCGAAGGAGCGGCCGAAGGGCGAGAACGTCGTCGACCTCATGGAGGCGCTGCGCCGCAGCGTCGGCAAGGACGCCGGGAAGCAGGCCGCGCCCGCGAAGGCGGACAAGCCGGCGAAGAAGCCGAGGAAGGCGGCGGCCGGCCAGAAGGAGATGCTGATGCCGATCGCGGGCAAGAAGGCGGCCGCCAAGGAGACGTCCGCGAAGAAGCAGGCCTCAGGGGCGCGGCGGAAATCCGCATGAAGCACGCGAAGCGCCTTGCAGCAGGCCTCAAAGGCCCTCGTCAGGACACTCCGGACAGGTATCGCCGATCGAATCGAGGACATCGTTGATCTCCGCGATCGCCTCATCGGCCGAGACGCCGTCCGGCGGATCCTGGCGCGCACGCTCGACCGCGCGTTTCCGAGCGTGCGGGTCGGCGCGATCCTTGGCCCAGCCGTGCTCCTCGCACGCAGATCGCGCCGGCCTCGTGCAGCACGTGGATGGCCCAGCCGCGCAGGGTTCGGATCGCCGGTCGTCTTTCCCTGGTCATCAGCATGCGAGGCCGCTCCTGCGGGACGAATCCGTCCGCCCACCCACTCGTTCCCCGCGGTTAGCACGGGGCAGGGATTCCCAAACGGCAGGACTCGGCTTGTCCACCTGTTCCGGCAGACTGTGGAGAACGCGAGGTATTGGCGCGGGGTCTGCACGCGTTGCAAGCACGCGGCCGATACAGGCAAGTTTCCTCCTGAGGAACCTGGTGCTGAGAGGCGGCTTATGTCGTCACCGGTTTCGGAGGAAAAGCCATGGCCATTGATGCGTTCGCGGGCACAACGCCCGTGTTTCTCCCGGAGCAGTTCTTCGTCGGCCGCCTGGAAGGCTGGGCGGTGGTCGAGAGCCTCGTCGGCGGGCTCTTGAAGCGCGCGTCGATCGCCGCTCATGGCGAGCTGGACGCGGACACCGACACCGTCGTCCTGACCGAAACTTACACCTTCGATGACGGCCACAGCGACACGCTGCGCTGGACCATCCACAAGCTGGGCGAAGGCCAATACACCGGCCATGAGAACCGCCTGGAAGGCGAGGCCACCGGCGAGCAGGCCGGTTGTGCATTCCATTGGACCTACACGCGCGACACGCCCCAGGGCGACGGCAAGTCGTTCAAGCTGAACTTCGATGATTGGTTCTATGCGGTCGATGACCACGCCTGCATCGTGCGCGGCAGCGCCGGGCGCGCGGGCATTCCGTTCGCGACGGCGCATGTGACGTATCGCAAGCTATAGGTTTGGCGCGATGGTGACAGTATACTCTGTACATCCTTGTGTGGAATGCGCGTCACTCTGCATTTCGAATGCCACCACGCAACGGCTCAGGTGCTCAACGCCTGTTTAACGCCAAGCTGATGGTGGCATCACACGAATGATCGGCGTTAGCTCACGATTGGTCCAGCCGCAGCTTCCTCCAAACCGGCACGAGCCTGGATAGCGAGGCTTCGTTCTGCAGCCTGCGAGTCGAAGTATTCCTCAATCGAATAAACCTTGCCCCATCGCAACTTGAAGACGTGGACGCCCCTGTTCACATACGAGCTTTGGCCGTCAAGTAGCCTCGCGTTGGCCCGCCACTTGACGAACACTGTGGTGTTCCATGGCCAACCCGTCACCTCGACCTGTTCAATATCTATGTGCAGCTTCGGGAAAACACGGCCCATGCGCTCGAACCACTGCTTCACCGATTGCTTTCCATGTCGCTCACCCCCCAACGCATGATCTCCGGCAACCCAGTGATACGCGTTTGGCGTTAGGCCTTTTGCAGCATCATCCCAACGTTGGTTGTTGACATGATCGAAGCTCCTGCGGATCTCTTTTTTGACAATTTGACTGTAGACCATTGATGCCTCCAGTTGTTTGGACGGCCCTGCAAGACGGATGGATACTTTCCAGACACTGAAGAGTTGCTCCGGGTAAGGACGGCGATCCGTCGGGACAGCTGGCTGACGGCCGGCCCCACACGCGGCAGCGGCGGAAGTCAGAGCCAGCGGCGAACCTTGGCCTTGTAGCGGCGGTAGTCGTCGCCGAACTTTGCTTCCAGATAGCGCTCCTCGCGGGCGATCACCTGCGTCTGGATCGCGATCAGCACCAACGGGAGCAAGGCGAAGGCGATCGGCCCGTCGAAGCTGATCGCAAGGCCGGCATAGATAAGCGCCATGCCGAGATACATGGGATTGCGGGTCCACCGATAAGGGCCGGTCGTTGCGATGAGGGTCGTTGGCTGCGACGGCGGAACGTTGGTGCCCAGCCGCCGGAACAACCCCGCCGCCGCAAGCATCATCGCCGCGCCGGCAACGAACAGCGGCGCGCCCGCCGCGACCAGCAACCGCCAGTCGATGCCGAAAGAACGCTGGGTGACGAACCGCTCCGCCGCCAGCCCCAACAGCAGCGCTCCCAGATAGACGAAGGGCGGAGGGAAGCGCACACCCGCGCTGTCTCGTTCGACGGCCATGCTCATCCTGCATCTGTGCTCTCAAACCACCATCGACTGCTGGGCAAAGATACCCGCCATCGCGCCGTGCGATGATGCCAGGGTGACCGATGGCGGCGTGATGGGGTTGGCGAGGTCGCCGGCGGCGTAGATGCCGTGCATGCTGGTTTCGCGGCGCTCGTCGACCTTGAGGATGATGCCGAGGGGTGTTTTGACCGTGGCGAGGCCCAGTGATTCATGCAGGCTTGCGGACGGCTTGTTGCGCGGATGCGCGAACAGGATGTCGACTGCGACATTGGGGCCGGAATCGAGCTTGACGGTGGCGTTATGGGCCCCGCGTTGGGCGATCCCGGTGATCCGGCCATCGACGACGGGTATGTTGCGTCGCGCCAGATCGGCCCGGATATCGGGCGGAATATCGTGACCATCGGCGAAGAGCGTCAACCTGTCGGTCCAATCGCGGAATAGCCTGACCTGATTGTGCGACTGCGGGCCGGACCAGACGAGGCCCCAATGCTGGCCGGCGACTTCAAAGCCGTCGCAATACGGGCAGGGCACGATCGACGTGCCCCAGCCTTCGGCAAAGCCCGGAACATCAGGCATCTGGTCGGTGATGCCATAGCTCAGGATCAGGCGTCGCGCCCGAAAGCTTTCGCCACCGGACGTGAGGACGGAGAAATTGTCGATGGCGCCGGAGACGCTGTCGGCCCGGGCATTGACCAGCCTGATCGTGGGATAACGCGCCAGCTGCTGCCGCGCCTCGGCCAGGATATCCAGCGGCGGCTTGTGATCGTGGCCGAGCAGGCCATGCGAGTGGTGGGCAAAGCGGTTTCGCGGCAGGCCGGTGTCGAGAACGGTGACCTTGCGCCGCGCACGGCCGAGCTGGAGGGCGCCGGCGAGACCGGCAAAGCTGCCGCCGATGATGATGACGTCATCCATGGGGATAAGCTCCGTTGGAGGACAGGTCGAGACCTACCCATTGGCTTGGACATTTTGGACACTGCGTGGTATCGTAATTCAAGAATTAGGATACTGTCAAGGACTGTAATTTGGTGACCGAAAATCGCCAGCGCCGGCGCGGCCGGCCCGCCAACGAGGCGCTTGGCCAGACGATCGTCGACGCCGCGCGCGAACTCTTTTTGGAATTGGGGTTTCAAGCGACGACATTGGACCAGGTCGCCCGGCGCGCGAAGATATCCAAGCTTAGCATCTACAGGCACTTCGAGAACAAGGAGGCGCTGTTCGGCGCGGCCATCGCGGCCGGCTGCCAGCTCTTGTTTGCACCACAGGCCCTGCATGAGGACGACGATGGTTCGGTCGAAGATCAGCTCATGGCGGTGGGATCATTGCTGCTTCGCACGCTGCTCAGACCGGACGTCCGCAGTGTCGAAGCCATGGTCATGGCCGACAAGACCAATCAAACGTCGCTAAGCAAGCTCCATTTCGAAGCCGGCCCCGCCCATGTCATCGGCCAGATCGAGGCCCTGTTGCGTCAGTTGCACGCGAAGGCGCTTCTGAACGTGCCCGATCCTCACCGGTCCGCCCGCTTGTTTGCCGCGCTTTTCAAAGGATCCGATCTCGTGATGATCGCGCGCTTCGATCAGGCGAGAGCAGAGAACGACAAGGAAATCGAATCCTATTGCCGGTCGGCCGTCGCAATGTTCATCGCCGGGCACGGTGGCAGGGACGACGCGGTATCACGGTGACAATGCACCTAATTCAGGACTTCGGACCCGCGAAAGCCGGAGTTAATTGTGCGCACTGTCACCGTAATCCCAGGCTGGTGACGCGGGCTGCAGCCATGCCTGCGCGCCCTTCTTTCTCAAGCTTAACATTTTTGAATCGCGAACGCACGGAAGCAAAGTACGGTGGCCATTTCCCGTGAGGGGATCTTCTGGCGCTGATTGATCCAGGGCGGGGGCGGGGGCGTGAATTTCCAGGTTACGGTTTTGAAGATCCTGGTGAGCTATCCGGACGGCTTTGCCGTCATGGAAGACCTCAAGCGCGACATGGCCATCCTGGCGACCAGTGGCCGCGATTGGGCCGACCGGACGAGGCGTCTCGCCAGCCGGGTGCCGGACCTCGACATCTTTTCACAGGGGCTTGTCGAGCGCATCAGCGGTGGCTGGAGACTGACGTCCAAGGGGCGAGACATATTGGAGTTCATGGAAGCCCGCCCAGCACCGAGCGAGCCCAGCCTGACGTCCCTGGTCAATGAGACGTCCCAGCCGGTATTCGAGATTGCTCCGCTGCCGCAGCCAGCTGAGCGGGCCAAGCCGCGGCGCGAGCGCCGAGAGCGCCGCCGCGAAGCCCGCGAACGGGCGAGGGCGAACGCCTCCTGAACCGGGATTGAGGTCGGCGGCGAACTCGCTGTACATCGCCGCGCTCGAAGGGCGCCAAGTCGGCGGAGACGCGGCGGGGAGGGGTGTTAACCACCCCATCCCTCGTACGGATTATGACCTGGTTCTGGTTGGTCATCATAGTGCGGGGTCGGTTGATGGCGGGCCGGCCGTGCCGGTGAATAGGCCCAGGCCCCAGCGGTCCCAGTCGTCAAAACACGAGAATGCGCTGTCGCATGATGCCGATGGACCTGATGCCGATGGACTTGGCCTGCCACCGCGGCGCTGACGGGTGCACACAGGATTATCAAAAGGCTCAAAACGACACCCGATCGCATGGTAGTTTCTCCGATAGATCTACGATGAGGAGTTAGATGAGTCTCGGTCTACGCCCTCGCAATCGGCCACGCCTGCAAGACTGGTAACGTCCTCGGCATCCCGCGCCGGTCGGCGGTCGAATTCGTGCGAATCTGCAAACCTCGCACTCGGCTTCATGCTGGCCGTTGCGTCACGGTTTGGAGTCCTTCGTCGCCGGGGTGCGTCACGCAATGGTGAGCACACCGATTTGCCATTCGCGCAGGCGTGATTGTTCACCCACGTGTTTTTCCCGAGCGCATCCCCACCTAATGTTCAACCAAGAAATTCGAAGGAAACGCATTTCAACAGAGCAGCCGGTCGAGGCAGCGCGAATGCTCCGCACGAAAGCAACAGCCGTTCGGAGCACGACCATGACTGGATTCAGGACCTTTGTTATTGCAGCGATGATGTCGATTGGCGCGATAAGCTCTGCAAGCGCCCAGTGCCCGTTGTGGGCGATTCAAGATCCAAATTCGTTTCAGGCGCAATATCCCGATCGGGATGTGTTGAACGACTGCGAATTGACGCCAGCAGGCAGAATGGGCCTGGAACGCCCTGGCGGCGCGGCTCCCGTGTTTGGGGCCAACAGGGCTTATGAGACAACGCCTGGCGTTGCCCAGCACCACGGCTTTCGCCACCGATCGCGGTGAGTATCTGAAAATGGATCCGGATGGTCGGATTGCGGCGGAGAAACCGTAGCGCGCCAAGTCGAATCGCCAAGTCGAATGATCAGAAAATCAATCCGCTCGATTAAGTCATTGATTTCGCGTCCGTCGCCAAAAGATCGCGAGTCGGAAAAACAAGGAAGTGCGAGTCGTTTCAGGTCACTTCCAAAGATTTGCGAGTCGAATGGGTGATGACGCCGGATCTTGGGTTGGATGCCGCGATTTGTTGTCCAGATGTCGTGGTCTTGTGGAGCTTGGTGCTGCGAGCGCGGCCCGCAATGAACAACCTGCTCGAGGAAAACCGTCGGGGCCAGCACAAGTCGTCTGAAGCGGTGGAGCGCTATCGAGAGATCGATGTGCGATCGTCGAGCGCCGCGCCGGTCGAGGCTTAGCCGCCACCGCCAAAACCACCGCCGTGGCCACCGCCACCACCGCCGCCATGTGCATTGGCCGCGCCGACGGCGAGCGTCGAGGCGAGTGCTGCTGTCGCCAGAATAATGATTGCACGTTTCATGGATGACTCCTCTTGTTGCGCTGTCCGGCCATGTTCCGCGCGAGGTTGCCGATGGCCGGGTCAGTGATGAGGGAGAGGTAGGTCCGGTACGAGGCGATCCAACTGAATTCGATGTCAGATGTCAGGCAAGCCGCTCGCGAAGAGCGTCTCGCGGATCGGCGCGACGCACGCGTAGGAGCGGGCCGACCAGCGCAGTCCGCTCCTTGTTATTGCACAATGCGGCGAAGCTACAGGGCAGGCTGCGTCACCCAATCAGTACTGTGCCCGGCTCGCACGGTACGTTGTTGCCGGTCCACGGCGCGGTAACAAAGGCGCCGACGCGCGGCGCCGGAACGCAGGCCCGCTCGCCCGGATAATGGAACGGCGTGGTCGCCGCGACTGTGTCGGCGGCCACGTCGGGCCGTCTTCCAGATGACCCAGGCCGTGGTGCCACATATGAAGGAGCGCAAATACGGGCGGATCGTCAACATCGCCTCGCTCGCCGCTCGAGCGGGCGGTCCGGGACAGTCCCACTACGCTGCATCGAAGTCGGCCGTGGTCGGCTTCACCCGGGTGTCGTCCATGGAGTTCGGCGGCTACGGCATCACGGTCAATGCCGTATGCCCGGGCATCATCGTGACTGAGATGGGGATGAACAATCTCCGCGATCCCGAGCGTGTCGCCTATTTCGAGAAGGTCACGGACCTGCACCGGCTCGGGCAGCCGGAGGACGTCGTCGGGCCCGTTGCGTTCTTTGCGTCTGACGATTCTGCTTTGTGACCGGCCAAGCCCTCAACGTCGACGGAGCATCTTCTACAGCTAGCAACGGGGTCGATCCGCTCTAGCTAACCTATTGCGGCTCGATGCCGGCTGCCTTGATGATCCTTCCCCATTTGCCGATCTCAGCCTTGAGAAAGGCTTCAAGGGCTTCCGGCGTCGCGCGTTCGGGTTCAACCGGGGACATGCTGAGCTCACCAAACCGATTGATCAGGGCGGGATCCTTCAACGCGGTCTGCAGCGCGCCGACGAGTTGGTCGACGACGGGCTTCGGCGTGCCGCGCGGGGCGTAGAGGCCATACCACGTCGTCACGTCGAACGCGGGAAGGCCGGCCTCGGCCGAGGTCGGCACGTTCGGCAGCGTTGCAACCCGCTTCTTGCTCGTGATCGCGTAGCCCTTGATCGTGTTCGACTGAATATAAGGCGTCGGCCCGGTTGCAGGGTCGCAATAAACGTCGATGTGGCCGGCGATGACGTCGTTCAGCGCTGGGCCGCCGCCCTTGTAGTAGATCGGGGTGAGCTTGGTATCGGTGGTGCTCATGAACATCAAACCGCAGAGCTGTGAGGCCGAGCCGAGTCCGACATTGCCGAAGGTGATCTTGTCGCCGGCATTGCGGATCTGCGCGATGAGCTCGTTGAGGTCCTTGGCGGGAAAGTTCGGCCGCGCCACGAGGATCATTGGGACGTCGGTGACGAGCCCGATGGGGGCGAAATCGCCGACCGGATCGAACGGCAGCTTGGCGTAGAGGGCCGGCGCGGTGGCCTGGCCGACATGCATCAGCAGCA
This sequence comes from Bradyrhizobium sp. USDA 223, assembly GCF_044909005.1. Classification (NCBI taxonomy): domain Bacteria; kingdom Pseudomonadati; phylum Pseudomonadota; class Alphaproteobacteria; order Hyphomicrobiales; family Nitrobacteraceae; genus Bradyrhizobium; species Bradyrhizobium sp. USDA 223. The sequence continues at coordinate 5,340,863 of NZ_JBIYDR010000001.1, read as the reverse complement.
GCGTGTAGCCGTCGGGGGCCGCCTTGGCGACACGGTTGGTGCCGAGCGTGCCGCCGGCGCCGACGGCGTTTTCGATCACGATCGACTGCTTCAGCGTCGCACTCATCGCGCCGCCGAGGATGCGTGCGATCACGTCGCCGGGACCGCCAGCTGAGAACGGCACGATCATCGTGACCGGGCGGGTGGGGTAGTCTTCCGCAATGGCTGCGCGGCAGGGATAGAGCAGGGCAAACAGGATCAGCGATCGTACGAGATACGTCATCGAACACTCCCTGGCGGCAATGTTTTAGTCGTCGGAAGGCGCCGCCTCCTTGGCTGCCGACGATTTTTCGATCATGTCGAGCGCGGCCACCGCAGCCGCATTGATGTGGTCGACGCAGCAGCGCTCGGCGAGGTCAGCATCGCCGTTCTGGATCGCGCGCCAGATCGCGGTAACCTCGCGCAAACTCTTGTTGATCCGCTTCGGCTGCGACATCGAGGTGATCCGCAACAGCTGGATTCGGTCATGCAGCGGCTTGAGCATGCGCTCGATGAACGCGTTGCGGGCAGCCACCGATCAGAGCAGCGTAAAAGTCGGTCTTGGCTTCCAGGCATCCGACGAGGTCCTGCTTGGCTGCGGCTGCCTTCAGCCGGGTCAGAGCTTCCCCGATCCGGCGAGCCACTTCCGGGTCGTGAAGCCTGGCGCATTCACGGCCGGCGAAGCCTTCGAGCACCGCGCGGGCGGCGTAGAGCTGCCGGGCCTCCTCCAGGCTGATCGTGGAGACCACAGGGCCGCGGTGAGGGACCGTATTGACCAGCCCGTCGGCCTCGAGGGCGCGTAGTGCTTCGCGGATCGAGGGGCGGCTGACGCCCATCATCTCGCAGAGCTCGCGCTCGACCAGGCGCTGGCCCGGTTTCAGCGTGCCGGACATGATCGCCTCGCGCAGCTTTTGCGCCACCATCGCTCGGACGGTCGGTACGTCATCGATGCGGAGTGTCGACTGCAATTCGCGGCGTCTTTCCATGTCCGGGCCTTGGTTGGAATGATTCAATACCGGTTTACAGGCAGAATCATCATTTCGGCAATTTGAACGTGGGCGGGCTGATCCAGCGCGAACACGATCGAGCGGGCGATGTCGGCCGGCTCGAGCGCCATCCTGAACTGGTCGAAATAGTCCTTTTCCTTCTGCTTGTCGCCGCGGTAGCGGGTCAGGATGATGTTGGTCCTGGTCAGGCCGGGCTGGAGCTCGGTGACCCGGATCGCGGTGTCCGCCAGCTCGCCCCGGAGGGTCTCGGTGAACATGTGCACGCCGGCCTTGCTGGTGCTGTAGGCCGCCATATCCGGGATTATACGGACGGCGTTGATGGAGCTGATGTTGACGATATGGCCGGCGTTGCGCTTGACCATGTCGGGGAGGATCGCGCGGGTGACGCGCATCAGGCCAATCAGGTTGGTCTGAATGATGTTGGACCAGTCGTCGGCGGAGCCGGCGTCGAAGCGTGTCCGGCCGCCGATGTCATGCCCGGCATTGTTGATGAGGATTTCGACCGGCTTGAAATGAGCAGGAATGACCTCCGGCAGACTATCCACGTCCCGGGAATCGCTTACGTCGAGCTGAATCGGAAACACCTTGTCGCCGACGGTGGCCGCCAGCTGCTGAAGCGCCTTGGCGTCACGATCGACCAGCACGACGCGGCGGCCGCTGTCCAGCAGCGCCTTGGTGATGGCGCGTCCCATGCCGCCGGCAGCGCCGGTCAGGACGACGGTCTGGCCTGGTTGTTCGGTCATCTCAGCACTCCCATTCCAATGCTCTCATGCGATTGACCAGCCGCCGTCGATGGGCAGGCTGGCGCCGGTGATGTCATTTGCCGCGGTACCGCAGAGAAAGACGACCATGGCGGCGACCGCATCCATTTCGACGAAGCGCTGCGTCGGCTGCCGCTCGCCAAGATATTCGCGGGTCACGTCATCGACGGGGCGTCCGCTATTCGCGGCCATCGTCGCGATCTTGTTCAGGATCGCCGGCGTCGGCAGCGTACCCGGGCAGAGCGCGTTGCAGGTGATTCCGCTGCGGGCGGTCTCGATGGCCACCGCGCGGGTCATGCCCAGAATTGCCGCTTTGGTCGTGACGTAGTCGATGCGATCTTCGATCGCGCGGCTCGAATAGATCGAGCCGATATTGATGATCCGGCCCCAGCCGCGCTGCTTCATCGCGGGCAGCGCAAGGCGGATCAGGTGGAACGGCGCCGACAGGTTAACAGCGAGCGCCTGGTCCCAGCGATCGGGTGGAAACTGCTCGATCGTCGAGAAATGCCTGACAACGGCGTTGTTGACAAGGATGTCGATGGCGCCGCAGCGGTCGAGCAGGCCAACCATCATGCTCTCGATGTCGTCGCGCCCGGACAGATCGGCAGCGGCGGGGATGACCTCGACGCCGAAGCGGGCGCTGAGGTTGTCCGCGGGCTGCTTCGGCGCAACGAGGTCGTGCAGGACAATGTTGCAGCCCGCGCCGGCCAGGCCTTCCGCGATGGCGAGGCCAAGGCCTGCGGTCGCGCCGGTCACGAGTGCCCATTTGCCCTTCATCGCAGCCCGCGCTCCCTTATTTCTTGTCGAGCTCGGCGAAGACTTCCTTCGCGTTGCGGAACGCGTCCACGCCGGCCGGCACGCCGCAATAGATCGCGACCTGCATGAAAACCTCGCGGATCTCCTCTTTGGTCGCGCCATTGGCGAGGGCGCCGCGGACGTGGGTCTTCAGCTCGTGCGGACGGTTGAGCGCGCAGAGCATCGCCAGATTGAGGAAGCTGCGCGTCTTTCGCGTCAGCCCTTCGCGGCCCCAGACGTAACCCCAGCAATACTCGGTGGTCAGATCCTGCATCGGGCGGTTGAACTCGTCGGCTGACGCGATCGCCTTGTCGACGAACTCGCTGCCGAGCACGCTTTTGCGGATTTCGAGGCCGCGGTCGTAGGTCGCCTTGTCCATTCTGTTCTCCGTTTCGCTTTCGAGCGGTATCAGGTCTTGGGCCAGAACGGCTTCGCCAGCGCAAGCTCAGGCGGGAACACCGTCACCGGCACGCCGGATTGCCACTGCACGATGGTCATGCCGGCGCCGACGCGACGGCCTTTCTGGTCGAACTTGATCTCGCCCAGCGGGTAATATTTCGAGGGACCCGCATCCATGGTGCGCAGCGCTTCGCCGACGGCGACGCGGTCGGCCTTGCCGGCCTTCTCCAGCGCGTCCTTGATCACCCACATGTCGCCATAGGTGGAGATCGCGTTCTGCGTCATCCACGGCTCCTTGTAGCGGGTCTTCAATTCGGCGATCAGGGCTTCGTGGCCCTTTGCGCCCCAGCTCGCAACGCAGGTCAGGACTCCCTGTAGCAGTTCAGGGCTCACGGTCTGCAGCATGTCCGGCTCGGCGATGGCGATGCCGAACGAGATGGTTGGCACCTTGCCCTGGCCGAGGCCGAACTCGTTCATCTTCTCGAGCAGCAATTTTGCGTCCGAGATCACCGTCGGCAGGAAGAAGAGCAGGTCGGGTTTGGCCGAGCGAATCTTCTGAACCAGCGACGTCGCGTCCGCCAGCGGCGGAGTGAAGGTCTCGTCCACGATCGGCTGCAGCTGGTTCTCTGCCAGCAGGCCCTCGCGCATCGATTTCGCCGAGGCGATCGACGCCGCCGTGTTGTCGGTGAGGATCGCGACCGTCTTCGGCCGCTTGCCCGACGCCGTCTCGGCCAGCTTGATGATTTGCGGCAAGGCCTGACGGGCCTGTGAGCCTGCCGTGGCCGAGGTCTGGAACACGTATTTGAAGCCGCGATCCGTGATCAGGTCGGAGTAGGAGAGAGTGAGGACGGGCAAGTTGGCGCGTTCCGTGACCTCGGTGACCGCGAGCGTGAAGGATGACAGGTAGGCGCCGCTTGCTGCGACCAGGTCGCTCTCCTGCGCCACCATACGCTGGGCGGCGTTCTTGGCCTTCTCAGTGGTGTCGCCGGAATCGAGCACCACGAGCTTCAGCTTGGCGCCGCCGAGCGCCTTGACTCCGCCTTGCGCGTTGATGTGCTCGACGGCCATCTCGGCGCCCTGACGCATCACCGTGCCGGGACGGGCGTAGATACCGGAGATCGGCACCAAGAGGCCGACCTTCACCTCCGAAGGCTGCTGGGCCCAGGCGTGGGATGCGATCAGCGTGCCGGACGCGCCCGCAAGCAGTGTTCGACGGGTGATCGTGATCTTGCTCGTTGCACTCATGACAATCCTCCTCCCTGAAAATGCGCGATGCTATTTCTTCGGCCAGAACGGCTGCGCCTGCGCGAGCTCGGGCGGATAGACGGTGATTGGCACGCCCGATTGCCATTGCACGATGACGACGCCGGCACCGACCCTGCGGCCCTTCTCGTCGAACTTGAGCTGTCCGCCGGGATAGTATTTCGACGGTCCGGCATCCATGGTGCGGAAGGCCTGCGCGACCGCATTGCGGTCAGCCTTGCCGGCCTTCTCCAAGGCTTCCTTCATCAGCCACATGTCGCCATAGGTCGAGATGACGTTCTGCGTCATCCAGGGCTCCTTGTATTTCGCCTTGAGCTCGGCGATCAGCGCCTCGTGACCTTTCGAGCCCCAATTGGCGACGATGGTCATGATGCCCTGCACTGTCTCCGGGCTCACACTCTGGAGCATGTCCGGCTCGGCGATGGTGATGCTGAAGGACACGGTCGGGATCTTGCCCTGGCCAAGGCCGAACTCGCTGATCTTCTCGAGCCCCAGCTTGGCGTCCGACACCGCATTCGGCATGAACAGCAGCAGATCGGGCTTGGCCGAGCGAACTTTTTGGATGAGCGGGGTGGCGTCCGCGAGAGGCGGCGTCCACACCTCCTCGACGACGAGCTGCAGGCCTTCCTGCGCGAACAGCTTCTCCTTCAGCGCCTTGGCCGTGGCAACCGAAGTCGCGGTGTTGTCCATCAACATCGCGACCGTCTTCGGCTTCTTGCCCGACGCATTCTCGGCGAGCTTCATCAGAGTCGGCAATCCGAGCTCGGACTGGCGGCTCGCGGTCGCGGCGGTCTGGAAGATGTATTTGAAGCCGCGGTCCGTCAGAAGATCCGAATAGGACAGCGTCAGCACCGGCAGCTCGGCACGCTCGGTCACTTCGGTGACCGCCAGCGTGAAGGACGACAGATAGGATCCGGTGGCAGCGACGAGATCCGGCTCCTGCGCCACCATGCGCTGCGCCGCGTTCTTGGCCTTCTCGGTGGTGTCGCCGCAATCGATCACGACGAGCTTCAGCTTGGCGCCGCCGAGCGCCTTGATGCCGCCCTGCGCGTTGATGTGCTCGATGCCCATCTCGGCGCCCATCTTCATCACCTGACCGGGGCGGGTGTAGATGCCCGACAACGGCACGATCAGTCCGACCTTGATCTCGGCCGGTGTCTGCGCGCGTGCCACGCCGGCAAGGCCCACGGCGGCGGCGCCGTACAGCACGGTCCGTCGCGAGAGTCCCTTCGATGTCTTGTTCATTTTGTTTGCTCCCTGGTCTTTTTTTATGGTCGTCACATACCGAGATAGGCCTTCCGCACGCGGTCGTCGGCGCGCAGCGTGTCGTTGTTGCCTTCGAGCACGACATGGCCGGCTTCGAGGACGTAGCCGTGGTCCGCGGATTCCAGCGCTTCCGCCACGCGCTGCTCGACCAGCAGCATGGTCAGCCCGGACTGGCGGCGAATCTCGATCAGCCGATCGAAGATGAAGTCGGCGGTTGAGGGCGCCAGCCCCATCGAGGGTTCGTCCAGCATCAAGAGTTTCGGGGAGGAGGCGAGGCCGCGGCCGATCGCGAGCATCTGCTGCTGGCCGCCTGACATCGTGCCTGCGAACTGGCTGCGGCGCTCCTTCAGCACCGGCAGCCATTCGAAGATGCGCTCGATGTTGCTCTGCCAGTCGCGTCGACCGCTCTCCGTCATCGCACCCATCTCCAGATTCTCCATCACGGTCAGTGACGGGAAGACTTGGCGGCCTTCGGGGACGTGGGCGATGCCGAGATGGGCGCGCTGTGGCGGCGGCACTGCGAGGAGATCGACGCCGTCGAACGTGATGGCCCCGCCGCTTGGCTTGACGATGCCGGAGATGGTCTTGAACAGCGTGGTCTTGCCGGCGCCGTTTGGCCCGACGATCGCGACGAACTGGCCGGCGCCGACATTGATCGAGATGTCGTTCAGCACGGGTTTGGCCGAATAGCCCGCGCTCAATCCCTCAATTCGCAGCATGGCCCACCCATTTCTTGCCGAGATAGGCCTCGATCACGCGGTTGTCGCGCGTCACGACTTCCGGCAGGCCTTCGGTGATGACGGCGCCGTGGTCGAGCACGACGAATCTGTCGACCAGGCGGACCATCGCCTGCATCGTGTGCTCGATGATCGCGATGGTCGTGCCGTCGCGCGCCAGTTGCCGGATCACTGCGACGACCTCGTCGGCTTCGCCGTGGCCGAGGCCTGCGAGCGTCTCGTCGAGCAGCAGGATGCGTGGCTGGCCGGCGATCGCGCGGGCAAGCTCCATCAGCCGCAGCTCCTTGGTCGAAAGCTCGCCGGCGACGCGGTCGGCGACGGCAGAGAGCCCGACACGGGCAACTGCATCGGCGGCAAGCTTGCGGGCTTCGTCGTCGGACCGCGCGCGCACATAAGCACCGACCACGACGTTGTCGAGGATCGACATGCGCAGGAATGGTCGCATCACCTGGAAGGTGCGGCCGATGCCGGCCTCGCAGATCACGTGCGGTCGTTGGCCGGACATGTTGCGGCCATCGATCAGCACCTCGCCCTCGCTCGGTTTCAGGAAACCATTGAGGAGGTTGAACAGCGTGGTCTTGCCGGCGCCGTTGGGTCCGATGATGCCGAGGATCTCGTTCTGGTGCAGCTTGAAGCTGACATCCTGCACCGCCTTGAGCCCGCCGAAGGACCGCGACAGGTTCTTGACTTCGAGCACGACTTCACCGGTGGCGGCGCGCTGCCGGGGGGCGGGCTTCAGCGTGGTGACGTTGGCAGCCGATGTTTCGGGCGGGTTGGAGGCAGCCGCCTTAGGCGCGATCCGTTTGCGCAGGAGATCGCGCAGCTTCCAGAACAGGCCTTCCGGTGCCAGCAGGATGACGCAGACGATGGCGAAGCCGAAGATCACGCCCTGGATGCCCGGGAAGCGTGCGCCGGCCTCGGCGTGCAGGATCTCGGCGAGCGGGATCAGGATCACCGAGCCGATCACCGGTCCCCAGACCGTGCCGACCCCGCCGAACATCGCAACCGTCAGCGCCTGTGCCGACACCAGCATGCCGAACACCGATTGCGGCGTCACGACCAACAACACCTGCGCGTAAAAGCCGCCGATCGCCGCGGCAATGGCCCCGCTAAGCGTGATCGCGCGCAGCTTCCAGGCGAGCGTATTGATCCCGGCCGCCTCGGCGGCGGCCTCGTTCTGCTTGATCGCGAGCAGTGCCATGCCGAAGCGGGAGCGCTCGATGAATTGCGTCAGCACGATGGTGGCAAGCATGATTGCGAGCCCCAGCAGCGTGTAGATGCGCGGATCGGCGAACTGCATGTAGGCGATCGGCGCGTCGCGCTTGATCGGAAGCGTCACCTCCTGGAAGCCGAGCCACTCGAACACGTAGAGGATGGCAAGCGGGTAGGCGAGCATCGCCAGGGCGAAATAGTGGCCCTGGAGGCGGAAGGTCGGAAATCCGATCAGCAGCCCGGCGATGCCGCCGAGCACGGCCGCGATGGGGATCAGCAGCCAGGGGGAGATGTCGAAATAGATCTGGCCGAGCGCGGTTGCATAGGCGCCGATGCCGAAGAACGCGGCGTGGCCGAACGAGATCAGTCCGGTGTAGCCGCTGAGCAGGTTCCAGGAGAGGCCGAACACCGCCCACACCGGCACCAGCGTCAGGATCAGCTGGTAGTAGGAATTGGTGACGCCGAGCGACAGCGCGGCATAGGCGATCGTGAAGAGCAGGGGAGGAAGAAAGGAGCGCATCCGGAGCATGATCACGTCCTCTCCACCATCCGCCCGAAGAAGCCTTGCGGTCGGAAGAAGATGATGAGGAGGAAGACGGCGAAGATCGCGGCGTTCTGCAGCTGCGTCGGCAGGATCAGCGTCGACATCTGCTGCACGAGCCCGATCGTCATGCCGCCCCAGAACGCGCCGATGATGCTGCCCATGCCGCCGAGCACGACGCCCGCATACATGACGATGACGTATTCGAGGCCAACGAACGGGTGGAACGGATAGTTCGTAGCGAGGAGGCCGCCGGCGATCGCCGTGATGCCGCAGCCGAGCGCGAAGGCGGTCCGGTGCGCGCGGTCGACGTCGATGCCCATATAGGTCGCGGCGGTCGGATTATCCGCGGCGGCGCGAAGCGATTTGCCGATCCGCGTGCGCGTAATCAGCAGCGAAAGCAGGATCATCATGATCAGCGAAACGATCATGTCGATGCTGCGGGCCTTGTTGAGAAAGATGCTCATGTCGAAGAAGGGGCCGAGCTCCCAGGCCGAGCTCGACAGCGGCGTGCGGATCGAGGCCAGCACCGAGCCGAACACGATGAGGCCGCCGTTCTGCAGGATCAGCGCGATGCCGAGCGTGAGGATCAGCTGGGCGTAGTGTCCCTCGCCTTCGAGCGAGGCGGTGCGCGTCCCCGAGACGTGCGAGATCAGTGCCCGGTGGACGAAGTAGCCGAATACGGCAAGCACGGGGCCGGCCAGCAGGATGGAGACGAACGGTCCGACGGCATTGCCGAAGAACGACTGAACGCCGGCGGCGGTGAACAGATAGAAGGCAGTGTACATGCCGAGCATCATGAAATCGCCATGGGCGAAGTTGATGACGCGCATGACGCCGAAGATCAGGCCGAGCCCGACGCACATCAGGCCGTAGACGGCGCCGATCAGAAGGCCCGCGGCGAGCGCTTGCAAAAATCCTTCCATCAGCTTCGCCTCCGCGCGGCTGACGAACCTAAGCGGGTCTCGAAGTCGACCATGTTTCCCCCGTACTCTCCGGCACTTCTTATGATGCCGATCGTGAAACCCGTTCCGCCGTGTCCAGGCGGCATAGTGCTGCGATATCGCCGGCATTGCCGAGCCGTTCGCAGTTCTCGATGAGTTGCTCCAACTGGCACGTGCGGTCCTCACCGAGGACTCCCTGAGCGGCCGTGCGAAAGCGCGTGCGAATATCTGAAGGCGTTGCGGCGATGACGTCGGGTAGCGCGTGCCGGATCGTCCGGCCGCTCTGCAGATGCACGGTCACATCCGCGCCCTGCTTGTCGGGGAACGCGGTGGTGAAGCCGACATCCGGCTCAAGCTTCGTGATCGCAACCAGGCGGATGATATCGACATCATCGAGTTCGGCGTAGTTGCCTTCCTCGATCTCGCCCCTCACGAGCGTGGCCGCGACGCTGAAGGGAATGCTCATTTTGGCCTGGAGCGCGTTGCGATACGGGCCGGTGGAGGCGCACCCAGGATAGCGCACGGCGGCATCGGGAGCGCGAATGACGACGCGGTCGATCTCCTCGGGGCCGGCGAGTTCGTGCGAGACGCGAAGGGCCGCTTGCGCGGCGGTCTGCGCGAAATTGCAGGCCGGCACCGGCTTGTTGTAGACCGCCATGATCTCGCATTCGCCATTCGGGAACAGCGCGATGCTGTCGGGCGCGGCCTGGCGACGATAGGCGGCGAACAGGCCCGCTTCGCCTTCGAGGATCGTTTCGGAGCCGAAAGCGCCGGCTGCGGCGAGGCCGACTGCCTTGATCGCATTGCTGGCGGCGAAGCCGGGATGAAAATACATGTCGGAGCCGCCTGCATGCGGCCACTCGTTGAGACCGCTGGACGTGTTGGCTGCGATCGCGATGGCGCTGGTCGCTGCGTCTTCGGACAGGTTGAGCGCGAAACTTCCGGCGAGCGCCGCGCCCAGAGGGGCCACGAGGCCGGTCGGACGATAGAGCCGGGCGAGATCGGAGGTCAGCAACGCGCGGCCGATCCGCGCGCCGGTCTCATAGCCGATGATCGCGGCTGCGAGCAGCCTCGAGCCGTGCAGCTGCGACTGTTCGGACAGCGCGAGCAATGTCGGCCAGATCACCACGCCGTGGTGCGCAATGCTGGCGGCATGCATGTCTTCCCGCACGAGTCCGTGCCCCATCACGGCATTGGCGAAGGCGGCATCGGCCGGCGCTGAGAGTTGCGACATTCCGACGATGGTTGCGCTGCCGCCACCTTGTGCGATCGCGATTGCCTGACGACTCCAGGGATGATGACCCGCCTCGAAGGCGCAGGACAGGAAGTCGAGCAGGCAGAGCTTGGCCTTGGCGACCACTTCAGGCCCGAAATCTCCGAAATCAACGGCAAACGCGCTCCGCGCCATCTGGCGCGCGAGCGATACCTTGCCTGATCCGGTCGGGCCGTTCGTCATCGCAAGTGTGTCTCCCAAAGGTTCTTGCGCTCAGCCGCGCATCTCGACTCCGGCCCACTCCTCGAGCACCTTGGCGATCGAGGTGAAATCGGATGACGGGCCGTATTTGGCGTTGGTGATCGCCAGCATCTGCCGTACCACTGCGCCGCAGACCATCGGCACGCCCATGGCCTCGGCCTCGTCCACGCAGAGACGGACGTCCTTGTAGGAAAGGCCGGTGGTGAATCCGAAATCGAACGTGCCCGGCAGCACCGAACGGGGAAATTTGTCTTCGGAGGCGCTGTTGCGGCCGCTGCTGGCGTTGATGATATCGATCAGCACCTTGGCGTTGACGCCGCCCTTGACGCCCATGGCGACCGCTTCCGACGTGATCACCAGCGCCGCCGCCGCCATCAGATTGTTGGCGAGCTTGGCGGTCTGCGCCACGCCGGGCTTGTCGCCGGTGTAGAACAGCTTGCCGAAATTCTTCAGGATCGGCTGCACGACGTCGTAAGTCGCTTGCGGGCACGACACCATAACGGCGAGCGTGCCGTTCACGGCGCCCTTGATGCCGCCGCTGACGGGCGCATCGACCAGCGTCATGCCTTTGGCTTTCAGCCCTTCCGCAACGAACTTCGCCGCGCCGGGACCAGAGGTCGAGAGATCAACGACGATCTTGGCGCGGCTGCCGCTGCTGATGCCGTCCTCGCCGAGAGTGACGGCCTTGACGATGTCGGGCGTCGGCAGACTGGCGAGCACGATGTCGGCGCGCGAGGCGACGTCGGCCGGCGACTTGCCGACCAAGGCACCGCGCTTGACCAGCGGCTGCGTCGCGTCGGTCTGCGTGTCGTAGACGACGAGCGAATAGCCCGCGTCCATCAACCGCCCCGCCATGGGGCCGCCCATGCGGCCGGTTCCGATCACTCCGAGCGTCTCTCCCGGCATAGTTCACTCCCTGTAGCGCGCCCCAGCAGGGTGCGCCGTCTTGATCTTGTTGTTGTCTGTCGCCGGCCGTTCCGGACGGCCGTGTGGCGGCGGGACCCCGCGCCAGCGTTCGGATTGTTATGATTGTCAGACAAGCTGTCAAGCATAACATTTGGGGTCGACAGTTTGCCGCGGATCGGCATAAGGTCCGAAAAACGAGGAAGACGCCCCGCGTGCCGCAAGACTCAATTCCCAGCGTGAGCAGGACGCTCGCCGATTTCGTCGCGGCGACGTCGTGGGCGGACGTGGAGGCGCAGAGCGGCGAGGCGCGGCGCTCGATACTGAATTTCTTCGCCACGGCACTCGGCTCCGCACGCGATCCGGTGGTGATGGCGGCGATGCGAACCCTGTCGCCGTTCAGCGGCGCCGCGACCGCGACGGTCATCGGTCATTCGCAGCCGATGGACGCGATGTGCGCATCGTTTCTCAACGCCATCTCGGCCAATCTGCTCGATTTCGATGACACCCATCCCGAGACGATCATTCATCCGGCGGCACCGGTCGCAGCTCCAGTCCTCGCACTCGCGGAGACGCATAAACTGTCTGGACGCGAATTGTTGACGGCGTTCATCCTCGGTGTGGACGTCGAATGCCGCATCGGCGCCGCCGTTTCGCCGCGCCATTATGCGCGCGGCTGGCACATCACTTCGACCTGCGGGATCTTTGGCGCCGCGGCGGCTTGCGCCAAACTATTGGGCCTGCCCGCGGAGGTCATTGCGAATGCCATCGGGCTCGCGGCGAGCCAGTCGGCAGGCAATGTCGAGAACCTGCCCAGTGCCGCGAAGAATGTCAGCGTCGGTAACGCTGCGCGCAACGGTTTGTTTGCGGCGCTGCTTGCAGAGCAGGGTTATGAGGCGGCCCCCCACGCCATTGAAGGCCCGGTCGGTTGGGCTCGCACCATGGGTGACAAGCCGGATATTGCCCGCTTGCTTGATGGTCTCGGCAAGACCTTTGAGATCGCCAGGAACACCTACAAGCCCTATCCCGCCGGCATCGTTTTTCATGCGGTCATTGATGCCTGCCTTCAGTTGCGAGAGCAGATCGGTCGGCGATTCGACCAGATCGACACCGTGACCGTTCAAGGCTCGACGCTGCTGCTTGCGCGCGGCGACCGCCCCGTCAACAACGAGCGCGATGCGCGCGTCAGCATCCATCATTCCGTGGCGTGTGGATTGCTGCTCGGCAGAGCCGGCGTCGCCGAGTTTGCACGCGAGACGGTCGTCCGGCCCGATATTGTGCAGCTGCGACAGAAGGTGAGGGCGGAGTGGGATGACGGGATGCCGGATGGTGCGGCACGCGTGACCGTGCGCCTGTCGTCCGGCGAGGTTTTCACCGAGACCGTCATCTCGCCGCGCGGCAGCCTGGCAGCGCCGCTTGGAGATCGCGATCTCGAGGCCAAGCTGCGCGAAAGCGTGCGAACGGGCCAGAGCAATTGGGACGCGGATGGTGTCATCGACGCCGTCTGGCGTCTCGATGCGGTGGCTGACGTCGCCGAACTGCTGCGATCGTTGCGGCCGCCCTCGGCGATGCGCCGAACAACTTCCATCTAGACTCTCGCAAGACCTGAAAGGGACGATCATGACCAAGACCGAACTGTTCGAAAAGGGCCTCAAAGTCCGCAAGGAGGTGCTCGGCGAGGACTACGTCAACAAATCGATCGCCGGTGCCGACGAGTTCACGCGCACGATGGCGGAATGGTCCACCGAATTCTGCTGGGGCGCGCTGTGGACGCGGCCCGGCGTCGACCGTCGCACGCGCTCGATCGTCAATTTGGCGATGCTCGGCGCACTGAACCGGCCGCACGAGCTGAAGCTGCACGTGAAGGGCGCGTTGAAGAACGGGCTGACCAAGGAGGAGATCAAGGAGATCCTGCTCCAGGTCGCCGTCTATTGCGGCGTGCCCGCCGGCATCGACGCTTTCCGCAACGCACGCGAGGCTTTCAAGGAAGTTGACGCGGAGTCCTGAACGCGCCCCATTTGGTTGGTGGAAGTCATGAGCGAGCCGGAATACGAGCTCTTTGCCATCCGCTACGCGACGCGGGATGCGCGGCGGAGCGAGCACTTCATCGGCGGTGACCCGCACGACGGGCCGATGCCGATGGATTACTTTATGTGGCTGGCGAGGGGTGGCGGACGCGTCTTCGTCATTGACACCGGCTTCAACGCCGCGATCGCGAAGCAGCGCAAGCGGGCGTTCCTGCGCTGTCCGGTTGAAACGCTTCGCGCCTTCGACATCGACGCAGCCGACGTCAGGGATGTGATCCTCACGCATCTGCACTACGACCATGCCGGCAATTTCGACCGCTTTCCGAACGCGCGATTTCATCTCCAGGAGCGCGAGCTTGCCTACGCCACCGGCCGCTACATGCAATATCCGAGGCTGTCGCATTCCTTCGAGGTCGAGGATGTCTGCGGCATCGTGCGGCTGAACTATGCGCGCCGCGTCCTGTTCTACGATGGCGATGCTGAGATCGCTCCGGGGCTGACGGTCCATGCGGCGGGGGGACATTCCGCCGGGCTTCAATTCGTCCGGGCCAACACGCGCCGCGGTCCGGTCGTGCTCGCTTCCGACGTCAGTCATTTCTACGAAAACCTGACCAGCGAGCGTCCCTTTACGACGGCGTTTCATGTCGGCGACATGCTGGTGGGGTTCGACAAACTGCGCGCCGCAGCGCCGGATGCGGACCACATCGTTCCAGGTCACGATCCGCTCGTCATGATGCATTATCCAGCGCCGACTCCGGATCTGAACGGGATCGCGGTCCGCTTGGATGTGGCGCCGTCCGGGCCTGCTCACTCCTAGGGCGGCGAGAGGACCACGCACCGCATCCTTGTCGAGCTTCCGCATCTTCAACTCTGGCACGATCTGCGGCCGATCGGAGACGGCTGACTATCCTGGCAGAAAGCCGCCATCGATGGCAACGACGGTGCCGGTCGCGTATTGCGAGGCCGGCATGCAGAGGAACGCAACCGCGCAGCATCTAGATCATGATGCGGTCAGGTTGGAGGCGCCAAGCGGATTGGAACGAAAGGCCTTCGCCAAGCATCGCTACATCGGGCTCGATGCCGATCTTCTTGATGATCCCGGCCCACTTCGTGGTCTCGGAGATTGAGCCGAGGGCTGGTCAAAACGCCAACCTCCAATTGCCGCTATCGACCGCTGCTGCGCGTTGCGCGCCGCTTCTTGCGGGACTCCGGCGGAGGCGCTGTGGAGGCCGGCTGTTCCTCCTGCGACTTGAGCGTAGCCTGCATATGTACGGCCAGCTTCAACGCGCTATCAGCGTTTGATGCGAGCCGGGACAGCAGCTGGCCCAGCATTTTGAATTCCTCACGCGTCAGCATTCCAAACAGTGCGTCGTTGACCGGTCGCTGCAAGGCGGCAAGGCGGATCAACAAGCTCATTCCACGCTGGGTGAGAGCAAGTTGCACCCGACGTCCGTCCTCGGGATGGGGGGTTTTCTCGAGGAAGCGATCGGACACCAGTTTGTTGATCTCGTTGGTGACGAAGGCGCCGCTCAGGTACAGCCGTTCGGCGACCTGGTTCACGCCCATCGGTTCTTCCGCAGTCGAATTCTTGATCGCGATCAAGATCAGATACTGGGTAGGCGACAGGTCGACAAAGCCCGCGAATATTTCACGGCAGGCTTCGAGGCTGCGTCCGAACGCGAAATAGTCGTAGAGCAGGCCGCGAAGCGTGCGGTCTCCCTCCTTGTCGAGCAGCTCAGGTTTAGACGCCGTCAAAAGCGCATCGGTCACGCGGTCAATCTCCTCACCAAATCATGGCGTTGCGGCTTGCTTAAGAAGCACGCATGCGCCCGCCCGGCAAGTAGGCTTGACATTTCCAGATAGCTTTGCGAAAAAGCTACTTGAGAATTATAATTCGCAGTGGGAAGCGAGGCGGAGTCCGATGGAGGACCGTGCATTCAGGCGTGCCCTGGGCGAATTCGCCACCGGCGTTGCGGTGGTGACGGCGCGCGGCAAGGGGGAAGAGCTCATCGGTATGACCATGAGCTCGTTCAACTCCGTTTCGCTCGATCCGCCGCTCGTTCTCTTCAGTGTCGACCGCAAGGCGCGCAGCCTGCCGGCAATGCTCGAAGCCAAGGGCTTCGCCGTCAACATTCTCGCGCGCGATCAGGAGCAGATCTCCAATCAGTTCGCGCGCGCTCTCTCCGACAAATGGGACCAGGTGAGAACGTCGGTCGGCCATGCCGAGGCGCCGCTGATCTCGGGCGCGATGGCGCATTTTGAATGCACGCCCTATGCGATTTACGAGGGCGGCGATCACGTCATCTTTGTCGTCCGCGTCATCAGGCACGCGAGCCGCGCCGAGGCCGCTGCTCCCCTGATCTTCTTTCGCGGCCGATACCGCGATCTCGTCGATGAGACCGAGCGCGAGCCGACCTGGCCGCTTCCCATCCACTACTAGCTTTGAACCGGAGACCTGCGATGCGTAGCGCAAAGGAATATTTGTCAGGCCTGAAGGACGGCCGGACCATCTACATCAACGGCGCCTCGGTCGGCGATGTCACGACGCACCATGCCTTCCGCAACCTCGCCAGCTCCATGGCGGGCATGTTCGACTTCGCGAGCGCGTCTGAGAACACGGAGCTGATGACCTTCGACACGGGCGCAGGTCGCGCCAACCGCATCTGGCAACTTCCGACCTCCTATGCCGAGCTCGTGATGCGGCGAAAGGCGCTCGAGGCGTGGGCCTCGCTGCATGCCGGCTTCATGGGCCGCGCGCCGGACCACGTGGCGTCGTGCATTTCCGGGCTCTACATGGGGCTCGACGTCTTCAAGGCGTATGATCCTGCCCGCGCCGGCGCGCTCGAGAGCTACTATCGCTACGTCCGCGACAAGGATCTCTATCTCACCTACGTCATCATCAATCCCCAGGCGGACCGCTCGAAAGGCGCAGCCGAACAGGCGGATCCGTTCCTCACCGCGGGAGTCGTCGACCGCGACGCGGAAGGCATCACCATCCGCGGCGCCAAGATGCTCGCCACCGGCGGCGTGGTCGCCGATGAGGTCTTCGTCACCACCATCCAGCCGATGCGTCCGGGCGAGGAGCGTTATGCGATGTCCTTCGCGATTCCGATGAACACGAAGGGCCTCAAGATGCTGTCGCGCAAGTCCTACGAGGATGCCGCTGGCGCAGTGTTCGACAATCCCTTGTCCAGCCGCTTCGACGAGAACGACGCGGTTCTCTACTTCGACGACGTGAAAGTGCCGTGGGACCGCGTCTTCATCGAAGGCAACGTCGAAATGTGCCAGAAGCAGTTTCACGGCACGCCGTGCCACGTCTATCAGAACTACCAGGCGATGGTGCGCTTGAGCGTCAAGCTCAAATTCCTGACCGGCCTTGGGCATCGGACCGCCGACATGAACGGCGTCACCCAGTTCCCGCAGGTGCGCGAAATGCTCGGCCAGCTCGCGGCCGAGACCGGCATGGTCGACGCGCTGGTGGCCGCGATGGAAGCCAAGGGCACGCAGGTCGGTCCCTATTTCATCCCGGACCGGCACACCCTCTACTCCGCGCAGGTGCTGACACAGCAGCTCTACGCGCACGTCATCAATACGCTTCGCGAGCTCGCCGGCGGCGGCATGATCATGCTGCCTTCGTCGGTCGCGGACTTCGACAATCCCGAGATCGCGGCCCTGATCGGCAAGACCCAGCAGTCGCCCAAGGCCAATTCGCATGACCGGGTGAAATTCTACAAGCTCGCTTGGGATGCTGTCGGCTCGGAGTTCGGCTCGCGCCATCAGCAATACGAGATGTTTTACGCCGGCGCGACCTTCGTCACCAAGGGGCATTCCTATCGCACCTACGACTGGGCCGGCGCCGACCGTCTGGTGCAGTCCATGCTCGATTCCTACGACCTCAACGGCGTCTCGGCGGCCAGCAAAGCCGCCTGATCCGAAGGAGACAATGCATGCCCGTCAACAAGAAGCACGACGAATTTCACACGCTCGACATGACCACCGGCTGGGAAGTGCCGGCAGGCTATCCGGCCGGCATCCAGCAGAAGATCATCGCGGGCGGATTGGACGAGGAGAACCGGCGCGGGACACGGACGCGGCTGCTGCGCTTCGCGCCAGGGGTCTACACCACGGCGCCGTTCTCCCACGAATATTGGGAGGAGGTTTATCTGGTTTCGGGTGATTTGATCGTCGGTAACGATGCGGACGGCGAGGGCGGCAAGAGCTTCCCGCCGAACACCTATGCCTGCCGCCCACCGCACGCGCCGCATGGCCCGTTCAAGTCCGTGAACGGCTGTCTGCTTCTCGAGATGCACTATTTCGATCCGGTGTGATCCGGATCGCTGCCGCGAACATCATTCGACCAGCACAGGGGGAAGAGAAGTCATGACGTCCAAAGGTATCTCTATCGTAGTTGCGCGTTGCCTGTCGTCACTTGAACGGCTCTTCAGGCTGGATCGCGGTGTGCCCCAAGGCAAGGTCCGATGGGTGGTGGACGGACTTGCCGGGGCGCTCGCGCTCGGTGTCGTCGCCGCCACGCCGGCCGCTGCGCAGGAGAAGCCGGGCGCGTTGGGGCTGGGTATTTTCACGTTCACATCGGGTCCTGCCGCAGCCTACGGCATGCCGGGCAAGAACGCGGCCGACCTCATGATCGATGAGATCAATGCAAAGGGCGGCATCGGTGGCGTGCCGGTCAGTGCGACCTACGTCGACGAGGCGCAGGGCGCGCAAGGCGTGATCGCAGAGTATCGGCGGCTCGCCGGAGACGCGAAGAACCAGGTCATGGTCGCCGCCCTGTCGAGCGCGAACTGCCTGGCGCTGGCGCCGCTCGCCGAACAGCTCGAGGTCCCCACTGTCGGCTGGAACTGCGATACCCATCAGCTGCTGATGGACGGCAAGAGCAAATTTCTGTTCCGGCCCAACGGCAATACCGTGCCCGAATTCATCGCCTACGCGATCTACCTGCTGGACCGCAAGCCCGACGTGAAGACGGTGGCGATCATCAACCCGGACTACGCGTTCGGCCATGATGCGGCAAAGATCTTCACCGCGGCGTTGAAGGCCCTGAAGCCTGACGTCGAGATCGTCGCCGAGCTCTATCCGAAACTCGGCTCGCCGAACTACCAGACCGAAATCTCGCGCCTTGCGACGGCGCGCCCGGACGTGGTCTTCTCAAATCTTTGGGGGGCCGACCTCGAGAACTTCGTTCGCCAGGCCGCGCCGCGTGGAATCTTCACCTCCAGTCAGGTCATCCTGGCGCTCGGCGAGACCGTGCTGCAACGCGTGCCGTTGCCGGACGGCGTGATCGTCGGTGTTCTCGGTGATGGCTGGTGGATGTCGCCGGACGCCAAGAAGAAGCCGGAGACGGTGAAGTTTGCCGAGGCCTACAAGGCGCGCTTCGGCGAGTATCCGGTGTTCCCGTCGATCAAGATGGCCAACGCGCTGATCTACGTGAAGGGAGCCTACGATGCGGCGATGCAGAAGAACGGCGGCAAATGGCCGACGCGTGCCGAGCTCGCCGCCGCCATGAAGGGCAGCAAGGTCGAGACCTTGACCGGCATGGCGCAGACGCGCGCCGACAATGACGGCCTCGTCGACCAGATCGTCGGCGTCACAGCCAAGACCCCGGCGCAGCAGTTTCCCGTCATCGGCGACATGGCCCGCTACAAGGGCGACAGCCTGATGCCGCAGGCCGGCCAGGATCCGCTCGCCTGGATTGCGACGCTCAAGCCCGAATTCGCAAAGAGCCTGCCGAAGCCCGGCAGTTACAAATAGACCGGGATGATGTTCACGTGAGGGCGTAGGCCGATGTTGAATGCAATAATCCCCCTGCTGCTGGACAGTCTGGCGAACGCCGCGTTGATCTTCTTCGCGGCGGTCGGCCTGACGCTGGTGTTCAGCGTGCTGCGCGTCCTCAACGTCGCCCATGGCAGCCTGTATTCGATTGGTGGCTATGTCGCGGCCTCGATCTGCCTGTTCATCGCGAGCCGGCAGCTCAACCCGTATTTGTCGTTCCTGGCGCTCCTGTTCAGCGCTGTGTGCGTGGCGGCGATATTCGGTCCGCTGATCGAACGCGGCTTGGTTCGCTGGACCTATGGCAAATCGGAAGCCGTGCAGATCCTGATCACGTTCGGACTGTTCCTCATCCTGGAGGACCTTCAGCGCGTGATCTTCGGCGTCCAGTCCTTCTATGAGGACGCGCCGATGCGATTGCTCGGCACCACAAGCATCGGTGGCGTCGTCTATCTCAACTACCAGATCCTCCTGATCGCCATGGCGCTCCTCGTCGTCATCGGCCTGCGGCTCCTGATCAATCACACCCGGCTGGGGCGTCTGATCACGGCTGTCGTCACCGACCGCGAGATGGCGCAGTCGATCGGCATCGACACCAACCGGATCTTCATCCTGGCGTTTTCGCTTGGCGTATTCCTCGCCGCATTGGGCGGCGCGCTGGCAACGCCGACGTCAGGGATCGCGCCAGGTCTCGGCGCCGACACCATGGTGCTCGCCTTTGCGGTCGCTGCGATTGGCGGTCTCGGGCAGATCGAGGGAGCCGCCTTGGCTTCGCTGATCGTCGGGCTGGCGCGCGTGCTCGCGATCTATCTGGTGCCGTCGCTGGATGCTGTCGCGCCCTATGCGGCCATGCTTGTCGTTCTTCTGATCCGCCCCTATGGCCTGTTCGGATCAGTGACGGCGCGGAGGATATGATGCCAACGATCATTGCCGCTGCGGCGGTCGTCGTCATTGCGCTTTTGCCCGTGGCCGCGCCCTGGCTTCAATTCGTCCTGACGCTTGCGATCGCCAAGGGCTTTGCGGCGCTCGGTGTCGCCGTGCTGCTCCGCGCCGGGCTGATCTCGATCGGCCATGCGATGTTCTTTGCCGCGAGTGCCTATGCAGTCGCGTTCCTGGCGCGTGCCGGGGTCAACGATCTTGGGCTGCTGCTGATCCTCTCGGTGCTGGGCGGGGCGCTCATCGGCGCCATCGCCGGATCGTTTCTCGTCCGCTATCGCGCGATCTTCTTCGCGATGTTGAATCTTGCGGTCTCCATGGTGTTCTACGCGCTCTGCGCCAAGCTCTATGGTGTCACCGGCGGGACCGACGGCATGCCGGTGCCGGTTCCGGCCGTGTTCGGCGTCGTGCTTGGCGAGCCGGCCTTCAAGAGCGTGCTGTTCTATCTCAGTCTCGGGCTGATGGTGCTCGTCGGCCTGGCCGTGCATCGCTACCTGAACAGCCCGCTCGGTCACGCCCTCTCGGCCGTCCATACCAACGAGATCCGGCTCGAATATCTCGGCATCCCGGTCTGGGCGATCCTGCTGATCGCCTATGTCGTCTCGGCGGCGCTCGCCGGGCTTGGCGGTGCGATCGCCAGCTTTGCGATCGGTCGCGTGGTCCCGGATTTCGCGTTCTGGACCGCATCCGGCCACCTCGTGCTGATCGCCGTGCTCGGCGGCATCGGTGGCGTGCCGGGCGCGTTCATCGGTGCCCTGTTCCTGGAACTGCTGCACAGCGCCGCGGTCACTGTTACCGATTCCTGGAATTTGATCGTGGGCATGACACTGATCATCGTGATCATGTTCATGCCGCAAGGGGTCTATGGATTGTTCGCGCGCAAGGAGGCGACGAGCCTATGACGCCTCCCATCCTGGAAGCAAAAGGCCTCCACGTCGCATTCAACGGCGTCAAGGCCGCCGACGATGTCAGCATCGCGATCCATGACGGCGAGTTCCTCGCGATCATCGGTCCGAACGGGTCTGGCAAGACGACGCTGCTCAACATCTGCACGGGCTACATCCGCCCGAGGTCGGGCAGCGTGCTGCTCGACGGCGACGACATCACCCATCTGTCGCCGCGCGCCATCGCGCGCCGTGGTGTCGCCCGCTCATTCCAGATCCCGCAACTCTTCTCCGCACAGCGTGTGATCGACAACATGATGCTGGCGCTGGCGGCAACCGATGGTCTGTGGAGCGCGGTGCAGCCGCTCGAAACCGCGAGCCGGCGCCAGGAGGCGAGGGCCTTGCTCGACCTCGTCGGGCTCGCCGACGATGCCGACCGGGTCAGCAGCACGCTTCCCGAAGGGCATCGCAAGCTGCTGGATATCGCGGTTGCGCTGGCCCTGAAACCTCGGTTGCTGCTGCTCGACGAGCCGACCAGCGGGGTGAGCGCCCTCGAACGCTTCCCGCTGATGGAGGCACTGATGGCGGCGCTGCGCCAGCGCCGCATCACGGCGTTGTTCGTGGAGCACGACATGGACGTGGTCGCGCGTTACGCGAGCCGAGTCCTGGTGTGGAACGCCGGCAACATCATGGCCGAGGGACGGCCCGACGAGGTGTTCAGCAACGCGCAAGTGCGCCAACGAGTCGTAGGGGTGGCCTGATGCTGAGGCTCGACAAGGTCAGCGTCTCGATCGAGGGCGTCCGCGTGCTGCGCGCCGTGAGTTGCGAAATCATCGCGCGCAAGTCGACGGTGTTGATCGGGCGCAACGGCGCCGGCAAAACCACGACCCTGCGCGCAATCATGGGCCTCATCGCGATGGACGAAGGCTCTGTTCGGCTCGATGCCGAAGATCTCGGCAACAGGCCTGCCCACACCCGCGCCCGCGCCGGGATTGGCTATGCGCCGGAGGACCGCCGTCTGATTCCGGAGCTGAGCGTGGAGGAGAACATCCGCCTCCCGGCCCTGGCGCTGAAGCTCGACCGTGCCGAGGTCGTGCGAAGGCTCGACGAGATCTATCAGCTGTTGCCCGAATTGCACGTGATGCGGTTCCGGCCGGCCGGCGGCGTGTCCGGAGGGCAGGGCAAGATGGTCGCGCTGGGGCGCGCACTGACGGTAGCACGCAAGGTTCTGCTGCTCGACGAGCCGTTTCAAGGTCTGGCGCCGGCCCTCGCACTCGACTATGCGCGGACGCTTGACGAATTGCGCAAGCATCGGCCGGAACTCGCCATGCTGATTACGGAATCGTCGCCTGCGCTGCTCGACCGGATCGCAGACAGGACGCTGCAGATCGAGCGCGGCGAAATCCTGACCACATCGATCAAGGATAGGGAATTCCATGTTGCTGCAATTTGAACGCCTCGCCAATGACCGGACCGACCGCATTGCCGTCGAGATCGGGTCCCTTGTCATCGCGGGCTGGGCGGGCAGGGATGCGGCGGCGATCGAACATCATGTCGAGGAGCTCGCCGCGCTCGGCATTCCGCGTCCCTCCACCACACCGCTCTACTATCGTGTCGCTGCGCAAACATTGACCCAGGACAGCCGCCTGACCGTCCTTGGGCCCGACAGTTCCGGCGAGGTCGAGCCTGTCGTTGTCGCCATGGCTGATGGGCTCTGGGTCGGCATCGGCTCCGACCATACCGACCGCAAGGCCGAAGCGTCCGGCATCGCCCTTTCGAAGCAGCTGTGCGGCAAGCCGGTCGGCTCACAGCTCTGGTCTTATGCAGATGTCGCGGGGCATTGGGATGAACTGGTCCTTCGCTCGTGGGCGACGATCGACGGGGAACGGGTGCTCTACCAGGACAGCCCGGTCTCCTCGCTCCGAACGCCGCGCGATCTGATTCGTCGCTACGCCGGAACGGACATGCTACCAGCCGGCACGCTGATGTTCTGCGGAACGCCGGGCGCGATCGGCGGCATTCGGCCGGGGACGCGTTTTGAGATGGAGCTGAAGGACCCGGTCCTGAACCGGTCCCTGATCCATGGCTACGACATCGACGTCCTGCCGGTCGTCTCCTGATCTTTCTGCCCGGCGCGTGTCATGACAGCAACAAAGGATCCATCGCACCCTTCGGCCGTCGCACGGCTGGAGGCGGCACTTGCGCGGATCCATTCGCCGGAAGCGAACAACGTCTTCACGGCCGTGTTTGCGGATAGCGCCCGCTGGGAGGCCGAAGCTGCGGATCGTCGCGCCGCTGCCGGAGCGCTCCGTGGTCCGCTCGATGGTCGCATCGTTTCGATAAAAGCGCTGTTCGACGTCGCCGGCACCGTCACGAGCTCGGGCTCGGCTGTCCTGCGCGGCCGGCCACCGGCCGTCGAAGATGCCGAGGTCGTCAAGCGGTTGCGCGCTGCGGGTGCCATCGTCATCGGCAAGACGCAGATGACGGAGTTCGCTTTCTCCGCGTTGGGTACGAACCCACACGACGGGATGCCGGCCAATCCGCGGGACCGCACCCGCATTCCGGGAGGCTCCTCAGCGGGCGCTGTCGTGTCCGCAATTGGCGGCATGGCGGACATCGCCATCGGCAGCGATACCGGCGGTTCGATCCGAATCCCCGCCTCACTGTCGGGTGCGGTCGGATTCAAGCCGACCAGCGGTTTCGTGCCGACCGCCGGCGCGTTCTCGCTGTCGTCGAGTCTCGACACGATCGGTCCGGTCGCCGCGAACGTCGAGGACTGTTTCGTGGCCGATCAGGTGCTTTCAGGTGAAGTCGCGCCGTCGCGGCTGCGGCCAGCATCCTCCGGCACGTTCCGCCTTGTCGTTGCCCGCGGGCGCTTGTTCGATCGATGCGAACCCGAGGTGCTCGCCGCGTTCGAGAACGCCATGGAGCGGCTTCGATCAGGCGGCTTGCAGATCGGGATGGATCCATTGAGGCTGCGCTCGATGACGTCGCCCAGATCGACAAGATCGGCACCTTCCCGTCGATCGAGGTCGGCGCGACGCTGCGCAGTTTGGAGCTCTCGGTGCTGGATGGGGTCGATCCTCGAACGCGCGTCCGCATTGAGGCTGGCGCTGGCATTCTCGCCACGGACTATGTGCGCATGGTGCGGCTGCGGCAGGATGCGATACGATTCTTCGAACAGTCCTTCGGCAACAACGAGGCGTTCGTCCTGCCGACGACGCCCATCCGAGCGCCGCTTCTTGCGTCCGTCGCGGAGCATGCGGCATTCCATGAGCTCAATGGCCTCGTCCTGCGCAATCCGCGCGTCGCCAACCTGCTCGACTGCCCGTCGATTTCGCTGCCGTTGCCGCTCGAAGGTCTTCCCGTGGGTTTGATGTTGATTGGCCGCAGGAATGCCGACCGGCGGTTGCTGGAGATCGCAGCCAGTGTAGAAGCGCTGCTGCGAGGACATTTGCATGCTGCATAGCCCTTTCGCGCGAAAGGCCGCCAAATCCACGATCACGCGGAGAAGCTGTGGCGAGGCCGCCTGTGAAGCTGTAGCTTGCCGATTGCCAATGTATGTCCATGGGGACAGAAACGAGACGTTTCTGGTGCGGTGGACTGACGAACGACAACGGATATCTGGCAATCCGCTGATTTTTTCTGGTGGGCCCGGCAGGACTCGAACCTGCAACCAGACCGTTATGAGCGGTCTGGATCAGCAGAACGCCCTTGTTTTCTCGGGATTTTTTACGTCGATAATTTGCGATCTTCTGCGTTCGTTCACGTTCATGCGGGACCCAACCGGGACCCCGACAGGACTCGAAGAACAAAAGAGAACGGCTGATTCCGTCATATGAGATCAACCCAGCGCTACCGCCAATGCTCCGAATCTACTTCCGTCTTCGGCGGCATAGCGGACATGCTGGACTTGCTATCGCCGCGACCCGGTCGCGATTGACCCTTAACGCGCCTAATTCCGCGCCCGCGGGTGATCAACAGTTTGGCGGGCACACTCTAGAAAAACTTGGACCAACGGGCTCAGCGTTCGGTCCTTCAGCATGATAGCTCCGACTGGTCGCTGCTGGACCGGCAATTTGACCGGCAACACGCTCAACATTCGTTCGTAGCCACCAAATCGGAGAACCGAACCCGGCAAGAATGCGACGAACCGTTCGCTCACCAGCAGCCTCAGCGCAAGGTGGATTGAGATTGTTGTCACCGGCGCATGCGGCAGCTTCAAGCCGCTTGAGATAAAAATCTCGGCAGCAAGACGTCCTGCTTCATTGCTTGGCGGCGGCAAGATCCAACGCTGCTCCGCGAGATCTGCGAGTGTAAGCCGCCGGGAACGCGCCAGTGGGTGGTGTTTGCCCACGACGACGACTACGTGGTCGTCAAACAGTTTCTCTACAACCACACCTTCCTCGGGAGGGGGCGACCCAAACACGCGGCCAAAAAGCAGATCGACACTGCGCTCCTGGAGGTCACGGTATTGCGTCGTCGCGAACAGCGCTTGAGCCACGTTGATGACGATACGAGGGTGTCGTCGAGAAATTTCCCGGATGATGGCAGGTAGAACCCCGGCCGCCATTCCTTCCGAACTACCGATGCGGAGCTCTCCAACTGACGGATCGGCCAAAAATTCGAGTTCTTGCACCCCCTGCCTGAGCTCATCGAAAATAGCCAACCCGCGCTTCACGAGCACGCGCCCATAGTTTGTAGGCTCGACTCCGCGCGGGGTGCGATCCAACAGGCGGATGCCAAGTTCACGTTCCATGTCTGCAATTGCCTTCGATACCGCAGGCTGGGACATCGCAAGCTCATTGGCGGCCCTGGCCATGGTGCCGCGCTGCACGACGGCGAGCAGGACATGAAGGTCTCGCAACTTCAGGCGGCGCCCAATGCGCTCGTTCCACTGCATCGGAGCACCCTTACGAAAATTGATATGTCCCGATCACGTCTTACGATTACCCGGTTATATCCGATTTGGCTACTGTTCTGCCAACGTCTGCGTGGAGGTAGCGATGACCCTGATCCGTTGGACACGTTTCCCGGCCCTCTCTCTTGCCCTAGCCGTCGCGTTGGCTGGCCTTCTCGGGCTCCGCTCCCCCGGAGCCGCTTTCGCTCAGAGCTATCCAAGCCATTCCGTCACGATCATCGTACCCTTCCCCGCGGGCGGACCGCTGGACTTCGCTGCGCGTCTACTCGCGGAAAAGCTTTCCGCCAGCTTGAAGCAGCCGTTCATTGTTGAGAACCGGGCGGGGGTCGCAGGCAACATGGGCACCGAGGCCGTCGCCAAGGCAACGCCGGACGGTCACACCCTGCTCATGGTTCTCGATACCCCACTCACCGCGCATCCGGCGCTCTACCCGAAACTGCCGTTTGATCCGGAACGCGACTTCGCACCGATCTCGATTGTCGCGAGTTTCTCTCAGATGCTTGTCGTTCATCCCTCCGTCCCCGTGAATTCCCTCATGGATTTCGTCCGCTTCGCAAAGGAGAACAGCGTGACCCTCGGTAGCGGCGGCGCAAAGGGCAACCCTGGCTATCTGACGCTGGAGTCGCTGCGCGTGCAAGCAGGCTTCGACGTCGTGCACGTTGCGTACAAGGGCAACCCTCAAGTTGTAGCTGATCTCGTTGGCGGACATGTGCAAGCCGGTTTCCTGGCGACACCGAGCGTTATCGGGCTTGCCAGAGAGGGCAAATTGAAGGCCCTCGCCGTTTCGAGTCCGCGACGCGCGCCAGGCGCGCCGAATGTGCCGACGGTCTCCGAGGCAGGCTATCCTGGGTTCGACGTTGCGTTCTCTCTCGTGATGTTGGTCCCAGCCAAAACTCCTGCATCCGTTCGCGCGGTCCTCGAGTATGAGGTGCTCCAAGCTCTGAAGTCGCCCGACGTACAAGCGCGGCTTCGCGCTCAGGAAATTGAACCTATTGGAACGGGGGGCACCGAGGCTGAAAACTGGCTCAAGACCACTGCCGCGAAATGGAAGTTGGTGATCCAGACAGCCAAGATCCAACTCGACTAAGCACACCAGGTGAGAGAAAGCGCGTGACCATCTCAGATGCGGACCAGCAGGCTGGCAGCCCAGAACCGAGCCTGACGACCCAGATCGTCATGCTGGGTACGGGTACGCCCCGACCCGATCCAGATCGATCTGGGCCTGCCACGGTAATCGTCGTGAACGGCATGCCCTATTTGATCGACTTCGGCCCTGGAGTCATTCGCCGCGCAGTAGCCGCTTACAACAAGGGCGTGCTGGCGATTGGCCCCGCCGCAGTCAATTTGCGAACGGTATTTGTAACCCATCTGCACGCCGATCACACAGCGGGATATCCAGACTTGCTCCTGACGCCGTGGATCTTGGGCCGAAAGGACCCAGTCTCCGTGTACGGCCCCAAGGGGCTGAGCGATATGACCCAATATGTGTTGAACGCATGGAAGGTGGATATCGACAGTCGCCTCAACGGTATCGACAGACTTCCCGCCTCTGGATGCGCGGTTCATACGCATGAGATTGAAGCAGGTATCTTTTACAGGGATGGCAATATTAAGGTGACCGCGTTTCCTGTGCGGCACGCAGGGCTTGAGAACGCTTTCGGCTTTCGCGTCGAAACGCCTCATAAAACGATCGTCTTCTCGGGAGACACAGCCCCGACACAGTCCCTGCTCGACAATTCCCATGGCTGCGACGTGCTGATCCACGAAGCCTATTCACAAGCAACCTACGACAAGGTTGCGCCGAAGTGGCAGGCCTACAGGCGAGAGAACCACACGTCCTCGACTGAGCTGGCCGAGCTTGCAAACCGAGTGCGACCGGAGTTGCTGATCCTGACGCATCGCGTCAACATTGGTGCCGCAATGGCGATGCCCGATCCGGAAGATGTCCTGCTCGACGAAGTACGGCGGCTGTACAAGGGCAATGTTGTTACCGGGCACGACTTGGATATTTTTTAGCGCGCAGGGCCGCTTCGGCGCGCTGCATCATCCGCCGCCATCGCTCGCTTGTCGGCCCGCCCATAAGCAGGAAGTAGCGGACTATCGCGATCGGCAGCCAGGTCTCCATCGCTTGCCTCAGCGCCGCTACCGGCATGCCGGACAGCCGCGCGTATTCGGTTTCCGCGGCCGCATGGACCGCAAGCGGCCGCTGCGGATTGTCGGTGACGTCGAGGGCGAGCTCTGTCAGGTTGATGTGAAAGTGCCCATGATCGAAGGCCGCAGGCGCGCGGATCGCAAAGGTCCAGTCGATCAGCCGCGGACCGTCCGCCGTCATGATCACGTTTTCAGGATGGATGTCGCCATGGCACAGCCCGTCCCCCGGCTGCTGCAGGCGGTCGATTAGCGCGAGGATGCCGGAGGCGATGTGCTTCGGCACGATGTCGCCCGATAGCCTGAAGGCGGTGTCCATCCAGCCGCGCAGATAGATGGCCTCCGGCGGCGGCGACATCCTGTGAACGGACAGGCCGAGGGAGGCGAGTATCGCACCCGCCTGGGCGAACGTCACGGCGCCGTTCCGCGTGAGCTGCAGCAGCGTCGGTCCGTCGAGGCGGCCGAGCACGATGCCGAAGCGTCCGTCGAGCATCACCTCGCCGAACACCTCCGGCGCTGGCACGCCGGCGGCGAAGACTGCTTGGGTCATCCGCGCCTCTTGCTGGCCGAGCTGCGGCGGGAAACCTTCCTTGAACAGTTTTACGACCTGACCTGGCGCCCAGGCGTGGATGTCCGCCGTGCCGCCCTGGTTGATCTTCTCCCCGAGGGATCCCCTCATCGCCCGTCCTCCCGCCGGCCGCGACCAAACACCAACGGCGGGCAAAAGAGAACGCTCCCGCGATCTTGGCTGCCAGCCATGATCGTGGCTTGTCCCCGGCCGCAGCGTTTGCCAGAATCGCGAAGCGACGCGCGGTTTGAGACAAGTCCGGTTCTCGCCCATCGCGTCATTTCGCTGCGCTGCGGAATTTGGTCGCTGTCCGGGCATAGCGGACTCTTCGGTGGGGACGATCAAGTTTACCCGACCGGTTGGTGAGAAGCAGCTCTTGCCGTTTGCGGCGTAATATGCTCGGCCGCCCCAAGCATCGCCTTGCTCAAGGTAGACTCTGCCACGCTTCGGATTGGTATCGGCGATCTTCGACGCGATACTCCAAGATATTGCCTTGGGTGCAACGGATCATGGCGAGATCTCCCGGCTTGACGTTGCGGTAGTAAGCCTCGACCTGCTCAGGTGTCTGGCTGTTACAGGGGGCAGACTCCCTCATCGAAACTCCTTGCAGTAGTCGCCGCTCCGGAAAGTTCCGGACGGACATGGTGTGCCCTGGATCTTCGGGTAGGCGCGGGGCGTGTCCTTGTGCAGCGCCTCGCACTTGTTGCCAATGCCAACGTAGCCGGTTGGGCAGGCGCCGCTGCGCTGGAGGCGCTCACGGCCATCTCGCGTGGGTGTCGGATAGGGGCTCTCAGCGGCAGCCGTAGAGGCGATGCAGATGATCGCTGCGATAAGAAATAGGGTCTTCATGTTGCTTTCGTTGATGCATCAGCAGAACCGAAATCGAAGCGGGACCCGTGGTTTTCGACGATTTCAGGAAATGCCTATATTCACTGGTGGGCCCGGCAGGACTCGAACCTGCAACCAGACCGTTATGAGCGGCCGGCTCTAACCATTGAGCTACAGGCCCCGCCGCGAGGCGGCCGCAGGTAGGGCGGCCGGCAACGGTGCGCGGTTCGTTTACAGGGCCGGAGGCGGGGGTGCAATGCTGGCGCTGGTGCATGGGAACGCCGGCACGGCATCATTGATAATTTCGAATACCCGAAATTTGCCGATGATGCCTGTATAACCCTGTTTTGCCCGACGGAGCAAACCGCCTTTTCGCAAGTCTTTTCGAGCTGGGCCGTAACCCATTGAAATCACTGGCCCCCTCTACTGTGCATGGGGTTGTTTTCGCAACTTTGTTTGAGAGGGCCTGTCGGCCCTCTCAAATGCGGTGCGGCGCTGGGCGGCGGGGCCGCCGCCTAGTCCACCGAGACGCCGGCGAACTCGACCACCTTGCGCCACTTCTCGGTTTCGTCCGCGACCAGCTTGCCGAACTCGGCGGGCGCCATCGCCTTGGGCAGGCCGCCGACGTCCTTGAGCTTTGCCACCAGCTTCGGGTCCTTCAGCGCTTCGCCGACGGCCTTGTTGAGGATCTCGATCACTTCCGGCGGCGTGCCCTTCGGCGCGGAGATGCCGTAGAAGCCGACCGATTCGAAGCCCGGCACGGTCTCGGCGATCGCGGGCACGTCGGGCACGCTCGGCCAGCGCTGCGGCGAGGTCACGCCGAGCGCGCGAACGTTGCCGCCCTTCACCTGCTCCATCGCCGAGGGCAAATTGTCGAAGATCAGCTGCACCTTGTTGGAGATGATGTCAGGGAACGCGACGGCCGAGCCGCGATAGGGCACGTGCACCATGTCGCACTTCGTCATCACCTTGAACAGCTCCGCCGACATGTGCACCGAGGTGCCGTTGCCGGAGGAGGCATAGGTGATCTTGCCGGGATTGGCCTTGCAAAAGTCGATGAACTCCTGAACCGACTTCGGCGGAAACGCGTTGGAGACGACCAGCATGTTGGTGAGCTGCATGATGCTCGCGACCGGGGTGGTGTCGCGCAAAAAGTCGAACGGCAGCTTCTTGTAGAGCGAGGTCGAGATCGCGTTGTTGGGCGCGACGAACAGCAGCGTGTAGCCGTCCGGCGGCGAATTGATCGCGGCGGCGGCGGCGATGTTGCCGCCCGAGCCGGTGCGGTTCTCGACGATGAATTGCTGGCCGAGCCGCTCCGACAGCCACTGCGCCATGATCCGCGCCACGATGTCGACCGGGCCGCCGGGGGAAAAGCCGATCAGCCAGTGTACGGGACGATCGGGATAGGCTGCGGCGGCGGGAGGGGTGGCGCTGAAAAGACCCAACAGGACTGCGAGTCCGAAAACACCGTGACGCAAAATTCGCAACATGACACCTCCCATTGTTCTATTGTCGTTGCGCGGCATGCTTTCATAAAAACCGGCGGCTGCCTACATCGCCGCAAGTCGGTGTTGACGCAGGCCCGTCAGGGACAACGATGAGATTCGCGATGATCCTTCTCGGTGCGGCGCTGCTCGCCAGCCCCGCCGCCGCCCAGACCGGAGGCACGGCCATTCCGACCGCGACGATCAGCCTGGGAACCGCGACACCCGGCGGCGGCTTCCCGCTCTATGGCAACGCCTTCGCGGAGCTGATGAACGCGGCCGATCCGCATCTCACCATCACCCCGCGCAACACCAAAGGCAGCAACGAGAACATCCCGCTCTTGGAGAAGGGCGAGCTCGATCTCGCGCTGGTCGCGGGCGAGCCGGCCTACGAGGCCTTCGCCGGCATCGGCCGCGCGCCTGTGCGGCTCAAGATCCTCACCGCGATCTATTCCAACCCCGGCATGTTCGTGGTGCGCGCCGACAGCCCCTACACGACGATCCGCGATCTCGTCGGTCAGCCCGTCGCGTTCGGCGCCAGGGGCTCCGGCCTGCCGATCCTGGCGCGCTATGTGCTCGATGGTCTCGGCCTGAAGCAGGACGAGGACTTCAGGGCGGTCTATCTCGACCGCGCGGGCGACGGCCACGCGATGGTCGAGGACGGCCGCGTCGCTGCGCTCTGGGGCGCCGGCATCGGCTGGCCCGGCTTTGCCGCGGTCGCATCGAGCGCATCAGGCGCGCGCTTCATTGCCCCAAGTGCTGACGAGATCGCGCGCGTCCGCGCCAAGCATGCGTTCCTGAAGCCGCTGACCGTGCCGGCCGGCTCCTACCCGAAGCAGACCGAGCCGATCGCCTCGCTCGGCTCCTGGAGCTTCATCCTCACGCGCGAGGATCTGGCCGACGACGTCGCCTACCGCCTCGCCAAGACGCTGCACGGTATCGAAGCGACGTTCTGCAGGAAGCTCGCCCAGGCCTGCGAGACCAAAGCCGCGAACACGGTCGCGGCCGCGCCGAGGCCGGAGCTGATTCATCCGGGCGTGCTGAAGTATTTCCGCGAGATCGGGGTGGTGAGATAGCGAGTGGCGAATTGCGAATAGCGAATGGAAGCTTCCATTCGCTACTCCCTATTCGCCACTCGCCAATCTCACTTCTTCACCAGCGGGCAGGCCGGGTCCGGCGGGCCGAACGCCTTGTCGCCGGAAATCGTCGTGAGGATCTTGTAATAGTCCCACGGATATTTGCTCTCCTCCGGCGTCTTCACCTGCACCAGCCAGAGGTCGTGCACCATCAGATTGTCTTCGCGAAGCTTGCCGTTGCGGGCGAAGAAATCCTCGATCGGCTTCTCGCGCATCTTGGCTGCCACTTTCAGCGGATCGTCGCTGCCGGTCTCTTGGATGGCGTTGAGATAGTGCATCACGCTGGAATAGACGCCGGCCTGCCACATCGACGGCATCCGGTTCATCTTGGCGAAATAGCGCTTCGACCATTCGCGCGTCTTGTCGTCCATGTCCCAGTAGAACGAGGTGGTCAGCAGCAGGCCTTGCGCCGCCTGCAGGCCGATGCCGTGGATGTCGGTGATCAGCGCGAGCAGCGCCGCCATCTGCTGGCCGCCCTTGAACACGCCGAACTCGGCGCCGGTCTTGATCTCGTTCATGTTGTTGGGGGGACCGGCGGCAATGCCGATGATCTTGGCCTTGGAGGCCTGCGCCTGCAGCACGAAGGAGGAGAGATCGGGTGTTGCCAGCGGCGGCCGCACCGAGCCCAGCACCTTGCCGCCATTGGCGGTGACGACGGCGGAAGCGTCGCGCTCCAGCGAATGGCCGAAGGCGTAATCGTCGGTGATGAAGAACCAGCTGTCCCCGCCGCGCTTGACCACCGCATCCGCAGTGCCGACCGCGAGCGCGCGGGTGTCGAACACCCATTGGATGGCGTAAGGCGAGCAGAACTTGCCGTGGAAGTCCGCGGTGCCGGTGGAGTGGGTGATGAACAGCCGCTTCTTCTCGTTGGCGATGGTCTGCACCGCGAGCCCGACCGCCGAGACGGGCACGTCCACGATCAGATCGACCTGCTCGACGTCGAACCAGCGCCGCGCCAGCGAAGCGCCGATGTCCGCCTTGAGCTGGTGGTCGCCGATCACGACGCTGATCGGCTTGCCGAGCACCTTGCCGCCGAAATCGTCGATCGCCATCTGCGCCGCGGTCACCGAGCCCTGGCCGGTCGGCGCCGAGGCCGGGCCGTTCATGTCGGTGAGCACGCCGATCTTGACGACGTCGTCGGAAACCTGCGCCGACGCCGCGCCGGACAGCAGGGTCGCCAGCAAGGCGGCCGCGACCGGCACGCCAAATCTGATTGGGTTCACGCTCGTCCTCCCTGATCCGGCTCATTGGCCGGTGTTGCTTGTCCGGGTATGGCCCGGTCGAATTGGTTTCTTTTGCAACTATTAGGGGGCTGGCGTCAATGTCAGGCTGCGAAGCGGATCTGTCCTGCGGGGGACGGATCGTAGCCGGTCAGCTCCTCCGCGCGCTGTCGCAGCCGCCGCTCGTTCAGGAAGCGGAGCAAGGCCTGCATGGCGGGGCGGAAATAGCTGCGCTGCCGCATCGCGAGGTCGAAATTCTCCCAGACCAGCGGCACGAAATCGAGACCGGCCGAGCGCGCCGCGGCGCGCGTCGCGATGCCGCAATCGGCCTGGCCGGCGCGAACCAGCTCGGCCAGATCCGGGCCGGTCAGCGCCGGCGGCTCGATCCGGCGCAAGTC
The DNA here is from genome assembly GCF_044909005.1 of Bradyrhizobium sp. USDA 223. Lineage (NCBI taxonomy): Bacteria > Pseudomonadati > Pseudomonadota > Alphaproteobacteria > Hyphomicrobiales > Nitrobacteraceae > Bradyrhizobium > Bradyrhizobium sp. USDA 223. The sequence continues at coordinate 5,307,206 of NZ_JBIYDR010000001.1, read as the reverse complement.
CCGCATCGAGGCGCCCGCGCGCCTGAGCAGCACGTCGAGCAGCATCTGCGCGCCTGTGCCCTGTTGCCGCATCGCCATCCGGGCCCCGGCTGCGAGCACGTCGGTCAGGCTGTGCAGGTGCTTGGGATTGCCGTGCGGCAGCAGGAGACCCTCTTCGCGGCGCACGAACGCGATCAGCACCGCATCATGCAGGTCTGGCGTGGTCCGCAGCGCTTCGATGCTGGCATCGCTGGCGAAATTGTCGCCGGCGTCGAGCGCGTGGAAGTGCACCGCCGCAGCCATCACCTCATTGCGCTGCAAGCGCTCGAGCCCGCGCGCGCTGCCCTCGCTCATCGATCCGAGCCCCGACCCGGACTCGCGCAGGCTCCAATCGAGCAGTTCGTCGTGGCTGCCGCCGACGACCGGCGGCGGCTCGGCGATCAACATGCCGGCCGGGCGCGCAAGGCCCGACAGGACCCAAAGGTCGAGCTCGTGCCGTGGGAACAGCCATTTTCCCGTCACCTTGCTGCAGGGGATCGCACCGGTGGTGACGAGTTCGTAAAGCTTGCGTTCGCCGAGCCGAAGGTAGTCGGCGGCTTCGCTGGTGGTCAGGAATTCCATCCTGCATTCCTATGCAAATTCTTGCTTCTTTTTGACGTCCGACGCAGGTGGAATTCTGCATTTCAGATATTTGTCGCGGGGAACCATGCCCGATCATCTCGCTGCTTTGCAACACGTCACGACGCGCGATCTCTGCTTTGGTGAACGATCCTAGAGAGATCGCGCGGGCGGTGCGCCGCGATGAAGTTGCCGAAATTTCCCGGCCGGCAGCGCAAAACGCGTCACGAGTGCGGCGCAATCGATCATCATCATGACGGCGTCAAACCTGAGGGAACCCGATCATGGGCCGCCTGTCCGTTGCACTTGCGCTTCTCTGCGGCCTTGCCGCAGGCGTTGCGGCGTCGGCCGCGGAGGACCGCAGCATCGTCCTCGCTTCGACGACGGCGACTCAGGAATCCGGGCTGCTCGACTATCTGCTATCGATCTTCCGCGACAAAACCGGCATCGACGTCACCGTGATCGCGCGGCGCGCCGACGAAGTGCTCGATGGTGCGCGGCGGGGTGAGGTCGACGTCGTGCTGATGCACGCGCGGCCTCAGGAGGAGAAGTTCGTCGCCGACGGCTTTGGCGTGAAGCGCTACGACGTGATGTACAGCGACTATGTGCTGATCGGGCCGAAGAGCGATCCCGCGGGCGTGAAGGGCAAGGACATCGCGACGGCGCTGAAGGCGATCGAAGCCAAGGGCGCGCCGTTCGTGACGCGTGGCGATCGGTCGGGCACTCATGCCGCGGAGCTCGCGCTTTGGATCGTCGCCGGCATCGACATTGCCGGCGCCAAGGGCGCCTGGTATCGCGAGGCCGGCCCCGGCATGGCCGCGTCGCTCGGGGCCGCGCGCGCCGCCAATGCCTATGTGCTTGCGGATCGCGGCAGCTGGATCGCGTTCAGCGATCGCGGCGATCTCGACATCGTCGTCGAAGGCGACCGGCGGCTGCTCAACCAATATGGCGTGATGCTGGTGAATCCTGCGAAGTTCCCGAACGTGAAGAAGGACCTCGCGCAGACCTTCGTCGATTGGCTGACCTCGCCGGAGGGGCAGACGGCGATCGCCGGCTACAAGGTGGACGGGCAGCAATTGTTCTTCCCCAATTCGGATAGGTCGGGCGGCTGAGGGTTGAGGCCGGCACCGCCGGCGGTTGCCAAACCGGACGATGCATGGTCCTCATGGCGCATGACCCAGCGCCTGCCGCCTTCGCTCACGCCGCTCGACACCGCGCTCGCCGCGCTGCTGCGGGGCGTTGATCCCGTCGCGCCGGTGGAGGTGCCGCTGGCGGACGCAATCGGCTGCATCGCGGCGGGTGCGCCGCTGCTTGCCGCCTATCCTTCGCGGGACGTTGCGGCCGTCGACGGTTGGGCGCTATCTGCCAACGATCTCGTCGGGGCGTCCGCTTACTCGCCTGTGCCGCTGGCAATGGCCCCCTTATGGGTCGAGGCGGGTGAGGCGATGCCGGCGGGATGCGACTGCGTGCTCGATGTCGACGCCGTGGAGACGTCGGGGCCGCTTGCCCAGGTGCTTGCGGAGGGCGCGCCGGGGCAGGGTGTCAGGCGTGCAGGCCGCGACATCGCCGCGCGCAGGGCCGTGGGGGACGCCGGCCATCCCATCCGTGCGGCGGACCTGTTGCTGGCGCGTGTGGCGGGCGTGGAGAAACTCGCCGTAAGGCGGCCGCGGCTGCGCATCGTCAATGTGCCGGGTGGAACGGTTACAGCGCAGACGATTGCCGGGATCGCGCACACAGCGGGATTGGATGTGGAAACGCATCAAGCGCATGCACGCGATAAAGCGTCGATCGCCGATGCGCTCGATGCGTCCTCCTGCGATGTCCTGCTGACCATCGGCGGTAGCGGCGTCGGCCGCCAGGACGCCGCCATCGCCGCCCTCGCCGGGCGCGGCGAGGTGATGGCGCACGGCCTTGCGCTGCAGCCGGGGCGCACCGCTGCGGTCGGACGGCTGGGGCGGGTTCCCGTCGTCGCCTTGCCCGGCTCGCCCGATCATGCGCTTGCAGCTTGGCTTGCACTCGTGCTGCCGCTCGTCGACGGTTTGTCGGCGCGCCGGCCGCGTCGAAAAGTGTCGCTGCCGCTTGCGCGAAAAATCGCCTCCAGCGTCGGCATCACCGAGATCGCTTTGCTGGCTGAGGAACATCGCGCCTGGATGCCGCTTGCCGTGGGCGAATGGTCGCTTCAGGCCATCGCCCGTGCGGACGCATGGCTGCTCATCTCCGCCAGCGACGAGGGATTTGCGGCAGGTACATCGATCGATGCGTATCTGATGCGGGCGTGATAAGGGGTCTGGCATGACGATGATCCCGAAATCACCGGACCGCAGCGCGCTCGAGCAGGAGCAGTTCCTCAAGATCCTCTCGCGCGAGGAGGCCTTGGCGCGCTTCGAGGCGGCCTTGTTCCCGCGCGCGCTTCGCACCGAAATGCGGAAGCTCGCAGCCGGGCTGGGCGCGGCCCTTGCCGAAGATGTCACGGCGCCGATCGACGTGCCGCCGTTTGACCGCTCCAATGTCGACGGCTTTGCCGTGCGCTCCGCCGACCTCGCGGCGGCCGGGGAGGGCGCGCCCGTGCGCCTCGCGCTGAATGGCGAGACCATTCATTGCGGGACCGCGCCGACCCTGCAGGTGGCGGCTGGAACCGCAACGGCGATCGCCACCGGAGGTCCGTTGCCGCGCGGCGCCGATGCCGTGGTCATGGTCGAGCACACCCAGCCGGCCGGCCAGGATGCGATAGACGTCCGTCGCGCCGTCTCGCCGGGGCAATTCGTCTCGTATGCCGGCTCCGACATCGCGCGCGGCGAGGCGCTGCTGCGCGCCGGCACCATCATCGGCTCGCGCGAGATCGGTATGCTGGCGGCTTGCGGCATCGCCGAGGTGAGTATCGTGCGCAGGCCGCGGGTTGCCGTGATCTCCACCGGCGATGAGCTGGTTCAGCCCGGCGGAGTGCTCGCGCCTGCCGAGATCTACGATACCAATGGCGCCATCGTCGCGGCCTCGATCGACGAAAACGGGGGCGAGGCGGTCTTCCTCGGCGCCATTCCGGACGACGAACCCAGGCTCGAAGCCGCCATGCGCAACGCGCTTGCGGAAGCCGACATGCTGGTGCTGTCGGGCGGCACGTCGAAAGGCGCCGGCGATCTCTCTCATCGCATCATCGGCCGGCTCGGCGCACCCGGCATCATCGCCCATGGCGTCGCGCTCAAGCCCGGCAAGCCGTTGTGTCTTGCGGTGTGCGACGGCAAGCCCGTCGTGATCCTGCCGGGCTTTCCGACCTCGGCGATGTTCACCTTCCACGACATGATCGTGCCGGTGCTGCGCAGGATGGCCGGATTGCCGCCGCGCTCCGATGCCAAGGTGATCGCAACGGTGCCGGTGCGCATCGCCTCCGAGCTCGGCCGCACCGAATTCGTCATGGTCTCGCTGGTCGAGGGCATGGAGGGCCTCATCGCGTATCCCTCCGGCAAGGGGTCTGGTGCGATCACGTCCTTTGCTCAGGCGGACGGCTTTCTGCGCATCGACGCACTTGCCGACCAGATGCCGGCCGGCACGGAGACCGAGGTGACGCTGTTCACGCCGCATGTGCGCGTGCCGGATCTCGTCATCGTCGGCAGCCATTGCACCGGCCTCGATCTCGTCACCGCACAGCTCGCGCATGCTGGTCTCACCGTGCGCTCGATCGCGGTCGGCAGCCTCGGCGGGCTTGCAGCAGCCAAACGTGGCGAATGCGATCTCGCGCCGATCCACCTCTTCGACGACCGCAGCGAGACCTACAACACGCCCTATCTCGTCGAAGGTCTCGAGCTCGTGCCAGGCTGGCGGCGGATGCAGGGCATCGTCTTCCGCAAGGACGACAGACGTTTCGAAGGTCTTGGTGCAAAGGACGCCGTTGCGGCGGCGCTCGCTGATCCCGCCTGCATCATGGTCAACCGCAACCAGGGCGCCGGCACCCGCATCCTGATCGACCGGCTGCTCGGCGGCGCGCGGCCGGAAGGCTACTGGAACCAGCCGCGTTCGCACAATGCGGTCGCGGCGGCCGTCGCGCAGCACCGGGCCGATTGGGGCATGACCATTGCGCCGGTCGCCCACGCCGTCGGCCTCGGTTTCATTCCGCTGGCCGAAGAGCACTACGATTTCGCGCTGGTGAGTGCGCGAAAGCAACGATCGGCAGTGCAGGCTTTTCTCGACGCACTCGGCTCGAACGAGGTACGCGCGTCGCTCGCGCGAGCGGGCTTCCGGCCCGCATAGACGAGGGACCACGACGCGGCGTTCGACCCAGGAGAGGTCTACGGCTACGATGCCTGGTCGGTACGGCTGGCCGCCTGAGCGGCCTGCTCTCGCTTGCGCTCACGATCCTCGGCCTCGGCAAGCGCGCGCCGCGCGGCGGGCGGCAGCGGCTTTGGATCCGGCGGCACCTCGACGATGTCAGGCTTGCTCAGCTGCCTCGTGCGATCGATCGTCTCGGAGAGATCGAAGACGAAATCGACGAATTCGAAGATCGTATTCAAGAGAGGGGCGGCCATGGCTTCGTCCGGGGAATGTCCAGACCTGTGGTCGCTCCCGTTCCAGGTCCGGTTCAAGACGTCATGAACTTGGCGGGCCGCCGCAGCGACCAAGGAACATGAGCCAGGTCATGACCGCATCGACGCGCCTCAATTTCCGCAAGATCGCTACTCTCGTCGCGGCGGCCGGCACGCTGTTCTGGCTCTACACCTTCCATTACATCGCGAATGTCCCGCCCGGGGACGGCAGCGGCTTTCAATGGCTCGCGGTGTTTCCGCTGGGCATGGTCTTCGGGGCGTTCTTCCTGCCGGCCTGGGTGCTGGTTGCGATCGGCCGTTTGCCGCGCTTCACCACTGCCGTCGGCATTTGCGGCCTGATCGCCTTCGCGATCATCTGGGCGCAGCTCCTCAACGAGTTTCCGAAATCATAGAGTCGCTAGGATGCGGCATCCAGCGCCGCCAGCCGCTCGGCCTCGGCAATGTCCTCGACCGTGTTGGCATTGAAGAACGGATCGAGCGGCTCGTTCGGCCAGGTCACCGTTGCGAGCGGATAACGCGCGGTCCAGCGGTCGATCTTGCGGAGGTCTTCGTCCACGAGCGCGTGGCGCAGCTCCTCGCGCAAGGCGACGCGCCACAGGCCGATCACCGGATGCGACTGCTCGCCTGAGGCTGCGACCGCAAGCTGCGCATTCTCACGCGCGCGCGCCTCATGCAGCTGCGCGACGAGGTCGCGCGGCAGGAACGGGCAGTCGCCGGCGGCGCTGAGCACCCATTCGATCTGCGGCCGGTTCGCCGCGGCCCAGTCGAGCGCCGCGAGGATGCCGGCGAGGGGACCGGGGAAGCCGGGCACGTCGTCGGCGACGACCTGCAAGCCGAACGCGGCAAAGCGGGCGGGATCGCCGTTGGCATTGAGAATCAGTCCGCTGCACTGGGGCGAAAGGCGCGCGATCACGCGTTCCAGAATGGTGCGGCCGCCGATGGTGCGCATCGGCTTGTCGCCGCCCCCCATGCGCCGCGCGAGCCCACCGGCGAGCAGCACGCCGAGAGTCGGCGGAACACGCGCCGCGGACAGGTCAGTCGTCACCGCCTTCACCCTTGCGCTTGTGCTTGGCCGATTCCTCTTCGACATAAGCGAGGTTCTGGTCGTAGACGATGCGCTCTTCGCCTGCGAGCACGATGAAGCGCTTGCCGCGGGTGCGTCCGACCAGCGTCAACCCAACCTGCCTTGCGAGATCGACACCCCAGGCAGTGAAGCCGGAGCGCGACACCAGGATCGGAATGCCCATGCGCACCGTCTTGATCACCATCTCCGAGGTGAGGCGTCCCGTGGTGTAGAGGATCTTGTCGGACGCGTCGACGCCGTGGCGGTACATCCAGCCCGCGATCTTGTCGACGGCGTTGTGGCGGCCGACATCCTCGGTGTAGCAGAGCGGGGTGCCTTCCTTGCACAGCACACAGCCGTGGATCGCGCCGGCCTCCAGATAAAGCGAGGGCATGGTGTTGATGGTCTGCGTCATCTGGTAGAGCCAGGAGGTGCGCAGCTCCGCCTTGGGCAGCGCGACGCTCTCGACCGCCTCCAAGAGGTCGCCGAAGGCGGTGCCCTGCGCGCAGCCGGAGGTCTGCGTGCGCTTCTTCAGCTTGGCTTCGAAATTGGTGTGGTGTGAGGTGCGCACGACGACCACCTGGAGGTCGTCGTCGTACTCGACCTCGGTGACCACGTCGTTATATTTCAGCATGTTCTGGTTCAGCAGATAGCCGAGCGCCAGATATTCCGGATAGTCGCCGATCGTCATCATGGTGACGATCTCCTGCGCGTTCAGATAGAGCGTCAGCGGCCGCTCCATCGGCACCTTGATCTCGACCCTGGCGCCGGTCTGGTCGGTGCCGGTCACGCTCTGGGTCAGGCGCGGGTCGTCCGGATTGGGGACGATCAGGGGCACCGGGGCTTTGTCGATCTTCATCATGGCGGCGAGGTTAGCATGACATTCGGGTCAAGCCGATATAAGCATGGCGGGGAGAGAGCGAAATGCCGCCTTGTCGTCATTGCGAGCGCAGCGAAGCAATCCAGGATCTTTCCGCAGCGGCAGTCTGGATTGCTTCGCTCCGCTCGCAATGACGGGGAGGGGATGGTGGTTCCATCGGCGAGCGCTGGTTGCTGGAAAAGAGAGCTGGAATGAAAGTCATCGGCCTTGCAGGCTGGAGCGGTGCGGGCAAGACCACGCTGTTGACGCGGCTGATCCCGCATTTCAACGCGCAGGGCCTGCGCGTCTCCGTGATCAAGCATGCGCATCACCAGTTCGACGTCGACGTGCCCGGCAAGGATTCCTGGCGCCATCGCGAGGCCGGCGCGGCGGAGGTTCTGGTGGCCTCGTCGAAACGCTGGGCGCTGATGCATGAGCTGCGCGGGGCGGCGGAGCCGCGGCTGCCGGAGCTGCTCGACAAGCTCTCTGCGGTCGATCTCGTCGTGGTCGAGGGATTCAAGCGCGAGCCGCACCGCAAGATCGAGGTGCATCGTGCCGCCAACGGCAAGCCGCTGCTGTTTCCGGACGATCCCGGAATTGCCGGGATTGCGACCGACGTCGCGATTGACACGAGGCTCCCGACTGTCCATCTCGACGATATCGAAGGCGCCGCGGCATTGATGCTACGGGCGGCGATGCCGGTCGAGGAAGCGGTAGCAAGAAGCGCCGCGACACGCTGACGAGGCACCATGGCGCAACTGTCGGACGATTGCTTTGCCTTTGGCGGCCCGATGATGTCGGTCGACGAAGCCGTCGACCTCATCACGACGCGCGTCAACGCCATCGTCGATCTCGAGACGGTGGCGCTGGTCGATGCCGACGGGCGCGTGCTCGCGCGCGATGTGGCCGCGCCTTTGCCGCTGCCGCCGTTCACCAACTCCGCCGTCGACGGTTACGCCGTGCGCAACGCCGACCTTCCGGCAAGCGCAGAGCAGGCCTTCCCGCTTGACGGCCGCATCCAGGCCGGCGGCCTTGCGCAAGCGCCGATCAAGCCCGGCCACACCGCGCGCATCTTCACCGGCGCGCCGATGCCGCCGGATGCGGAGACCGTCTTCATGCAGGAGGACGTCCGCATCGATGCTTCAGGCAGGATCGTGCTGCCGCCGGGGCTGAAGCCCGGCGCAAATGTGCGGCCTGCAGGCGAGGACATTCCCCAAGGTCAGGTCGCGCTGCGCGCCGGCCAGCGCCTGCGGCCGCAGCATGTCGCCCTTGCCGCCGCGTTCGGCCTGGCGAAGCTCGACGTCGTCAGGCGCATCCGTGTCGCCGTGTTCTCGACCGGCGACGAGCTCGCCTCGCCCGGCGAGCCGCGCGCCGCCTCGCAATTGTTCGATTCCAATCGCTTCATGCTGATGGCGATGCTGCGGCGGCTCGGCTGCGAGGTCAGCGATCTCGGCATTCTGCGCGATGAGCGAGCGTCGCTGGCGTGCGGCCTGAAGCAGGTCGCAGGCGACCATGACCTGATCCTCACCACTGGAGGCGTCTCGACCGGCGAGGAGGATCACGTCAAGGCGGCGGTGGAGAGCATCGGCTCGCTGGTGCTGTGGCGGATGGCGATCAAGCCCGGTCGTCCCGTGGCGATGGGCATCATCGACGGCACACCGCTGATCGGACTGCCCGGCAATCCCGTCGCGAGCTTCGTGACATTCGTCCACGTGGTGCGCCCGACGGTGTTGGCGCTGGCGGGCGCCTTGCCGGAGCCGCTCTTGCCGATCCCGCTGCGCGCGGCGTTCACCTACAAGAAGAAGTCCGGCCGGCGTGAATATGTGCGCGCCTCGCTGCGGCGCGCGCAGGACGGCGGGCTCGAGGCGATCAAGTTCCCGCGCGAAGGGGCAGGGCTCCTATCCTCGCTGGTCGAGACCGATGGCCTCGTCGAACTCGGCGAGGACATCACGAATGTCGAGCCGGGGCAGGACGTCGGCTTCCTGCCCTATGCCAGCCTGATCTGACGCCTCCTGCCGTTGACGCAGCCGCTCCGCCTCGCCATGGTGCGGCCATGACCAGGACGACACTCGATCTCACCGGGCTGAAATGCCCGTTGCCGGCCCTCAAGACGCGCAAGGCGCTCAAGCCGCTCAAGGCAGGGGACCAGCTCGAAGTTCACTGCACCGATCCACTCTCGGTGATCGATATTCCCAATCTGATCCGCGAGACCGGCGACAAGGTCGAGATCACCGAGCGCAACGAGGCGCGCATCGTGTTCCTGGTCGAAAAGAGCGACGCCCGGTAGAAAGGCGAATGTTCACGGCGGCGGCCTTTGCGCTCCCGCCGCGCCTCAAGCGAAGTCGATAGGACTTCGCTATCGCAGCATGAGACGCCTTTATTGATCTCCCGGCCAATTCGGGCTTGGCTCGGCCTTGCTCAAGAACGCAGGGCCGTGCTGGGCTCCGTTGAGCCGTGCAGCGTAACCACTTCCGCCAGCGTGATAATTTTCTTGGCATCTGGCATGCCAAGGGATAGAAGTGGAGTCCTGATAAGGACGAGATCGAGACGAAGCGATGAGCCATGAGGACGTGCACAAGGTCCGCTCCTTCGAGCATCCCGGTGAGGGACGCCGACGCGCCAAGGCGACTCCCAAGGGGCGGCAGGTCGATCCCACGGCCGCGCACGAGATCGAGCTGTTGCTCGGCGACAGGCCGCGACGACGCGATCTGTTGATCGAATATCTGCACCTGATCCAGGACAAGTATCACCAGATCTCGGCGGCGCATCTGGCCGCACTCGCCGACGAGATGAAGCTCGCCTTCGCCGAGGTGTTCGAGACGGCGACCTTCTACGCCGCATTTCGACGTGGTGAAGGAAGGCGAGCCCGACATACCCCCGCTGACGATCCGCGTCTGCGATTCGCTCACCTGCGCGATGCTTGGCGGCGAGAACCTGCTCGAAGATCTACAGAGCGCGTCAGGTCCCGGCATCCGCGTCGTGCGCGCGCCCTGCGTCGGCCGCTGCGACACAGCGCCGGCCGCCGAGGTCGGGCACAATTTCGTCGACCACGCGACCGTCGCCGATGTGATGGCGGCGGCAAAGGTCGGCGATACTCATACGCATCTGCCCAAGTATACCGAGTACGATTCCTACGTTGCCGGTGGCGGCTACAAGCTGCTCAATCGTCTGCGCTCCGGCGAATTGTCGAAGGACGATCTCCTGAAAGCGCTCGACGACGCTTCGCTGCGCGGCCTTGGCGGCGCCGGCTTCCCCACCGGGCGCAAATGGCGCGCCGTGCTCGGCGAGCCCGGACCGCGGCTGATGGCGATCAACGGCGACGAGGGTGAGCCCGGCACGTTCAAGGACCGCTATTACCTCGAAACCGATCCGCATCGCTTCATCGAGGGCATGCTGATCGGCGCCCACGTGGTGCAGGCATCCGACGTCTATATCTATCTGCGCGACGAATATCCGGCCTCGCGCGAGATCCTCCAGCGCGAGATCGCCAAGCTTCCGCCGGGCGGCCCGACGCTGCATCTGCGGCGCGGCGCCGGCGCTTACATCTGCGGCGAGGAATCCTCGCTGCTGGAGAGCATCGAGGGCAAGCGCGGCCTGCCCCGGCACAAGCCGCCTTACCCGTTCCAGGTTGGCCTGTTCGGCCTGCCGACGCTGATCAACAATATCGAGACGCTGTGGTGGGTGCGCGACATCGTCGAGAAGGGTGCCGATTGGTGGAAGGGCCATGGCCGCCACGAGCGTCACGGCCTGCGCAGCTTCTCGGTCTCGGGCCGCGTCAAGAATCCCGGCATGAAGCTCGCGCCCGCGGGCATCACCGTGCGCGAGCTGATCGAGGAATATTGCGGCGGCATGGCCGACGGCCACCAGTTCTACGCCTATCTGCCGGGCGGTGCGTCTGGCGGCATTTTGCCTGCAGCGATGGACGACATCCCGCTCGATTTCGGCACGCTGGAGAAATACGGCTGCTTCATCGGCTCGGCTGCGATCGTGATCCTGTCGCACAAGGACAGCGTGCGGTCGGCCGCACTGAACCTGATGAAGTTCTTCGAGGACGAGAGCTGCGGCCAGTGCACGCCGTGCCGCGTCGGCACCCAGAAGGCGGCGCTGCTGATGCAAAGGCCGGTCTGGAACCGTGCCTTGCTGGAAGAATTGAGCCAGGCGATGCGCGATGCCTCGATCTGCGGGCTCGGACAGGCGGCATCGAATCCGCTGTCTTCCGTGATCAAATATTTCCCTGACGAGTTCAAGGAAGCGGCCGAATGACCAAGATTACGTTCGAACTCGATGGCAAGCAGGTCGAGGCCAAGCCCGGCGAGACGATCTGGCAGGTCGCAAAGCGGCAGGGCCGCGACATTCCGCACCTCTGCTATTCGCCGGCGCCGGACTATCGCCCCGACGGCAATTGCCGCGCCTGCATGGTCGAGATCGAGGGCGAGCGCGTGCTCGCCGCATCCTGCAAGCGCACGCCGTCGGTCGGCATGAAGGTGAAGACCGAGAGCGCCCGCGCGACTGCTGCGCAAAAAATGGTGATGGAGCTGCTCGTCGCCGACCAGCCGGCGCGCGAGACCAGCCACGATCCGGATTCGAAGTTCTGGCATTGGGCCGAGACTACTGGCGTCACCGAGAGCCGCTTTCCCGCCGCCGAGCGCTGGGCCACCGATGCCAGCCATCCGGCGATGCGCGTCAATCTCGATGCCTGCATCCAGTGCGGCCTCTGCGTGCGCGCCTGCCGCGAGGTCCAGGTCAACGACGTCATCGGCATGGCCTACCGCAATGCCGGCGCCAAGATCGTATTCGACTTCGACGACCCCATGGGCGAGTCGACCTGCGTTGCCTGCGGCGAATGCGTGCAGGCCTGCCCGACCGGCGCCTTGATGCCGGCCGTGATGCTCGACGACAAGCAGACGCGCGTCACCTATGCCGACAAGAAGGTCGATTCGCTCTGCCCGTTCTGCGGCGTCGGCTGCCAGGTCACCTATGAGGTCAAGGACGAGAAGGTGATCTATGCGGAAGGCCGCGACGGCCCCGCCAATCACAATCGCCTCTGTGTGAAGGGGCGCTTCGGCTTCGACTACATCCACCATCCGCATCGCCTAACGAAGCCGCTGGTGCGGCTGCCGAACGCGAAGAAGGACGCCAACGACCAGGTCGATCCGGCGAATCCGTTCACGCATTTCCGCGAGGCGAGCTGGGAGGAAGCGCTCGACATCGCCGCCAAGGGCCTCGTCAAGATCCGCGACGAGAAGGGCGTGAAAGCGCTGGCCGGCTTCGGTTCGGCCAAGGGCTCGAACGAAGAGGCCTATCTGTTCCAGAAGCTGGTGCGCACCGGCTTCGGCTCCAACAACGTCGACCACTGCACGCGTCTTTGTCACGCTTCGTCGGTGGCGGCGCTGTTCGAAGGCCTCAGCTCGGGCGCGGTGTCGGCACCGTTCTCTGCTGCCATGGACGCCGAGGTCATCATCGTGATCGGCGCCAATCCGACGGTGAACCATCCGGTTGCGGCGACGTTCATCAAGAACGCGGTCAAGCAGAACGGCGCAAAACTGTTCGTGATGGATCCGCGCCGGCAGTCGCTGTCGCGGCATGCGACCAAGCATCTGCAGTTCAAGCCGGGGTCCGACGTCGCCATGCTGAACGCGATGATCAACACGATCATCACCGAAGGCCTGACCGACGACCAGTACATCGCCGGCTACACCGAGGGTTTTGAGGACCTCAAGGAGAAGATCAAGGAGTTCACGCCGGAGAAGATGGAGCCGATCTGCGGCATCCCCGCGCAGACCTTGCGCGAGGTGGCGCGCACCTATGCGCGCGCGAAATCGTCGATCATCTTCTGGGGTATGGGCATCAGCCAGCACGTCCATGGCACCGACAATGCACGCTGCCTGATTGCGCTCGCGCTGATCACCGGTCAGGTCGGCCGTCCCGGCACCGGCCTGCATCCGCTGCGCGGCCAGAACAACGTGCAGGGCGCTTCCGATGCCGGCCTGATCCCGATGTTCCTGCCGGACTACCAGCCGGTCGGCCGCGACGATCTGCGCGGCAGTTTCGAAAAGCTCTGGCAGCAGGATCTCGATCCCGTCCGCGGCCTGACCGTGGTCGAAATCATGAACGCGATCCATGCCGGCGAGATCACGGGCATGTATATCGAGGGCGAGAATCCCGCGATGTCCGATCCCGATCTGCAGCACGCGCGCCAGGCGCTCGCAATGCTCGATCATCTCGTGGTGCAGGACCTCTTCGTCACCGAGACTGCGTTCCACGCCGACGTGATCCTGCCGGCCTCGGCCTTCGCCGAGAAGGACGGCTCCTTCACCAACACCGACCGCCGCGTGCAGCTGGCGCGTCAGGTGATCAAGCCGCCCGGCGATGCGCGCCAGGATCTCTGGATCATCCAGGAGATCGGCAAGCGCATGGGCCTGCCGTGGAACTATGCCGGACCCGGCGACGTCTTCACCGAGATGGCAGAGCTGATGCCGTCGCTGAAGAACATCACCTGGGAGCGGCTGGTGCGCGAAGGCGCGGTGACCTATCCGGTCGACGATCCGAACAAGCCCGGCAACGAGATCATCTTCACCACGGGCTTCCCGACCGCGAGCGGCCGCGGCAAGATCGTGCCGGCCAAGGTCATCCCGCCGGACGAGATTCCCGACGACGAATATCCGATGGTGCTCTCGACCGGCCGCGTGCTGGAGCACTGGCACACCGGCTCGATGACGCGCCGCGCCCAGGTGCTCGACCAGATCGAGCCCGAGGCGGTCGCGTTCATGTCGCCAAAGGACATGCGCAAGAAGAAGCTGGTGCCCGGCGATTTCATTCGCCTGGAGACCCGCCGCGGCGCCGTCGAGGTCAAGGTCCGCTCAGACCGCGACGTGCCGGAGAACATGGTGTTCATGCCGTTCTGCTACGCCGAGGCGGCGGCGAACCTGCTCACCAACCCGGCGCTGGACCCGTTCGGCAAGATCCCGGAGTTCAAGTTCTGCGCAGCGCGGGCCGAGCGCGCCGAGATGCGGGACGCCGCGGAATAAGGGGATGCCTCGTCATCGCGCACGAGGCTTGCCACAAAACGGGTGTCATTCCCCGCGACGGCGGGGAATCCAGTACACCGCGGCCTTTCGGTTCAATCGCAGACGTCGCGGAATACTGGATCGCCCGGTCAAGCCGGGCGATGACAGCTATTGCGGTGCTAGGTTGTCCCACACAGTCGATGCTTCGTTGCTTCGCTCCTCGCAATGACGGTGGTAAATACCGTCCATGTCCAAAGTCACCCCCGCCACACGCGCACTCGCGGCCGCCGGTGTTGCCTTCACCGTTCACACCTATGACTATGATCCCGACGCCGAGAGCATCGGGCTCCAGGCGGCGGCCGCGCTCGGCGAGGACCCGGCGCGCGTCCTGAAGACGCTGATGGCGCTGGTCGACGGCAAGCCGGTCTGCGTGGTCGTGCCGTCCGACCAGGAAGTCTCGATGAAGAAGCTGGCGGCGGCGGCGAGCGGCAAGTCGGCGCAGATGATGAAGCCGCCCGAGGCCGAGCGCGTCACCGGCTACAAGGTCGGCGGCATCAGCCCGTTCGGGCAGCGCAAGCCTGTGCGCACCGTGATCGAGCAGAGCGCGCTTGCGCATGATCTCGTCTATCTCAACGGTGGCCAGCGCGGCTTGCAGGTGCGGATGAAGCCCACCGGCGTGCGGGATGTTCTGAAGGCGGTCGTGGCGGATGTGCTGGCATGAGCGATGGAGCAGGATCATGAGGCAGCCGCTTCTGGCGTGGCTCGCGGTGCTGCTCGGCCTTGCGTTTCCGGCAGAGGCGCATGAGGTCAACCTCGTCACGGCGCGGGTAGCGCTGAGCCCTGATCGCACGGTGAACGTCGAGCTCGGATTGAAGGGCAGCGATGTCGATCGTCTGGTCGGTAGGAAGATCTATGATGCGAGACGGGATGCGGTCGATCCTGCCGCGGTGGAAGCGGCCAGATCCGCCATCCTCGCCTATATGAGGACGCACCTGGCTGTTACAGGCGGTGCCAAGGCCTGTGTTGCTGGAGATGCCGCGATCCTGGCCGACGGCGACGGTATCATCTATCGCAATAGCTTTGCCTGCGCCGCCGCCGCCGGCGATATCATCTATCGCTCCACCGTGCTGACCGAAAAGGACCCGGCCGCGCGTCAGATCGTGCTGATTGCCCAGGGCCGGTCGGAAAAACAGGCCTTGCTCGATGTCGGCAACACGACGGTCACGCTTTCAACCGCGCCGCCGTCGCTGTGGACGACGATGCAGCGCTATGTCGTCACCGGAATCGAGCACATCTTCCTCGGCTACGATCACATCGCATTTCTGGTTGCAGTCGTCTTGTGGGCACGCAGGCTCGTTCCGGTCATCAAGATCGTCACCGCCTTCACCATCGCCCATTCGTTGACGTTGTCGCTGGCGGCGTTGAACATCCTGGTCATCCCGAGCCGCATCGTGGAGCCCGCGATTGCGGCTTCGATCGTGTTCGTCGCGGTCGAGAACTTCTTTTCGCGCGACGTCGACCGGCGCTGGCGTGTGGCTTTTCTGTTCGGCTTGATCCACGGCTTCGGCTTCGCCGGCGTGCTTCGCGAGATCGGCCTGCCGCCGGATGCGATCGTTCCAGCGCTGGCTGCCTTCAATGTCGGCGTCGAGATCGGGCAGATCGCGATCGTCGCGCTGATGTTGCCGGCGCTCGGCTTGTTGGACAGGCTGACCGCGGCCGGCCGGGAGGAGCCGGCGCGGGCGGCGGGGCTGGTGTACGCCATGTCCGGCGGGATCGGTCTGCTCGGCGGATATTGGCTCCTGATACGTGTGTTCGAGGCGTGATCGCGTCGGCGATCGGCTTATTGCTTCTGCAACAATTTCAGCCGGCAGCGCAGCGCCTCGCGAATATGCGCGCGAGCGAGCTGCTCGGCCTTGTCGCCGTCGCGCGCGGCGATGGCTGCAATGATCGCCTGATGCTCGCCATGGCTCGTCCTGGGGCGGCCAGTGACCGTGAACGTGGTCGGGCCGAGCAGGGCGATCCAGTCCTGCAATTCCCGCGAGGCGTTGTCGAGATAGCGGTTGCGCGCCGCGCGGCAGATGGTCTCGTGGAAGCCACGGTTGAGCCTTGCCATTTCGGCGGCATCGTTCGCTTCGACGAAGGCCTGCTCGATATCGCGGAGCGCGTCGATCTCCGGCGGAGAAGCGTGCGCGGCGGCCAGGCGCGCGGCGGCGCCTTCCATGATCTCGCGCATGGCGTAGAGCTCGAGCACTTCGGAAATGTCCAGATTGCGCACGATCAGCCCGCGGCCGCCGGCAGGCGCGACGAAGCCGCGCGCGGCGAGCCGGCCCAGCGCTTCCCGCACCGGCGTGCGACTGACCTTCAGCCGCCGGGCGACCTCTTCCTCGCGCAGCCGGTCGCCGGCGCGGTAGCTGCCGGCCTGGAGCGCCTCGCACAGCGAGCGGAACACGGCTTCGCCGAGCGCAACGCCGCCGCCGCGTGCGATCGTTCCACTTGAGCCTGCCGGACGCCTGGCCATTATCCCTCGACGCGCATCCTGCCATGCAGAGACGCCGCTTGCACCATCAATGTATATCTTTGTATACAAAAGTGCGCAATGGCGGATTGAGGCCGATTGCGGGAAAAATGTCTCCAACTTCGCCGCATCGGGCAGACGGGATGAGCAGCAAATACGACGTGCTGGTGATCGGCGGCGGCAATGCGGCCCTGTGCGCGGCGATCAGCGCGCGGCGCGGCGGAGCGTCAGTGCTGGTGCTCGAGGCCGCACCAAAATTCTACCGCGGCGGCAACACCCGGCACACCCGCAACATGCGCTGCGCCCATGACGCCGCGACCGAAATCCTGACTGGACCCTATACCGAGGAGGAGTTCTGGGAGGACCTGCTGCGCGTCACCGGCGGGCAAACCGACGAGGTGCTGGCGCGCCATATGATCCGCGAATCCAAGGACATCCTGAACTGGATCGTGGAGCAGGGCGTGCGTTGGCAGCCTTCGCTGGGCGGCACGCTCGGCCTCGGCCGCACCAATTCTTTTTTCCTCGGCGGCGGCCGGGCCATGCTGAACGCGCTGTATCTGACCGCCGAGCGGCTCGGCGTCGCCGTCGAATACGACGCCGAGGTGACCGATCTCGTGATCGAGGACGGCCAGTTCCTCGCCGCGCGCCTGAAGCGGCCGATCGAGGGCGAGACCGAAGTCCGTGCTACCTCGCTGGTTGCGGCGGCCGGCGGGTTCGAGGCCAACATCGAATGGCTGAAGCAATATTGGGGCGAGGCCGCCGACAACTTCCTGATCCGCGGCACGCCGTATAATCGCGGCTCCATCCTGAAGATGCTGCTCGACAAGGGCGTGCAGGAGGTCGGCGATCCCACCCAATGTCATGCGGTCGCGATCGATGCCCGCGCGCCGAAATTCGACGGCGGCATCATCACGCGGCACGACTCCGTCGTGTTCGGCATCGTCGTCAACAAGCACGCCCAGCGCTTCTACGACGAGGGCGAGGACATCTGGCCGAAGCGCTACGCGATCTGGGGCCGGCTGGTCGCGGCGCAGCCCGACCAGATCGCCTACATCATCTTCGATTCCACCGTCGTGACCAGCTTCATGCCGACGTTGTTTTCGCCTATCGCCGGGCAGACGATTGCGGAGCTCGCCGGCAAGCTCGCGCTCGATCCGGTCGCGCTGGAAAAGACCATCACCGAGTTCAACGCCGCGGTGCGGCCCGGGACCTTCGACCACACCATTCTGGATGATTGCGTGACGGAGGGCATTACGCCGCCCAAAACGCATTGGGCGCGCCGGATCGAGACGCCGCCTTTTCTCGCCTATCCGGTGCGGCCCGGCATCACCTTCACCTATCTCGGCACGCGCGTGAACAAGGAGGCGCGAATGCTGATGAAGGACGGCAAGCCGTCCGCTAACATGTTCGCGGCCGGCGAGATCATGGCCGGCAATGTGCTCGGCAAGGGTTATGCGGCCGGCATGGGCATGACCATCGGCAGCGTTTTCGGGCGGATCGCAGGACGGGAAGCGGCGAAACATGCACGGAACTAGAATTTTGGACGAAGCCGACCGTCTGATGACGGTCTGCAATTCCTGCCGCTATTGCGAGGGCCTGTGCGCGGTGTTTCCGGCCATGGAGATGCGCCGCGCCTTCTCGGACGGCGATCTCAACTACCTCGCCAATCTCTGCCATTCCTGCGGCGCCTGCTATGTCGACTGCCAGTTCTCGCCGCCTCACGAATTCAACGTCAACGTCCCGAAGACGCTGGCGGTTGCGCGCGCGGAGTCCTATGCGGCCTATGCCTGGCCGCGGGCGCTCTCCGGCACATTTGCGCGCAACGGCCTCGTCATCAGCATCACCGCCGCGCTCAGCATGGCTGCCTTCATCCTCGGCTTTGTGGCCGTGAACGACCGCAGCGTGCTGTTCGGCGTGCATACCGGCCCCGGCGCCTTCTACAAGCTGATGCCGCACAACGCGATGGTCGCGCTGTTTGGCGCCGCATTCCTCTACGCGATCCTCGCACTCGTCATGAGCGTGCGTGCCTTCTGGCGCGACATCGGCACACCGATCGGCGGCCGCGCTGACGGCGGCTCGATCTTTCAGGCGGTCCGCGACGCCGGCGAGCTGCGCTATCTCCATGGCGGCGGCGTCGGCTGCTACAACGAGGACGACAAGCCCACCGATCGGCGCAAGCTCTATCACCACCTGACCTTCTACGGCTTCCTGCTGTGCTTCGCAGCGACCTCGGTGGCGACGCTCTATCATTATCTGCTCGGCCGCGAGGCGCCCTATCCGTGGTGGGACCTGCCTGTGGTGCTCGGCACGCTCGGCGGCATCGGCCTGATCGTCGGGCCGATCGGCCTGTTCACCGCCAGGATGCGGCGCGACCCCGCGCTGCTCGACGAGGTCAGCTACGGCATGGATGTCGGCTTCATCGCCATGCTGTTCCTGACCGGGCTCACCGGAATGCTGCTGTTGGTGCTGCGCGAGACGAGCGCGATGGGGCCGCTGCTCGCGCTGCATCTCGGTGCCGTGTTCGCATTGTTCATCACCATGCCCTACGGCAAGTTCGTGCACGGCCTTTATCGCTTCGCCGCGCTGGTGCGCTATGCGCAGGAGCGGCGGACGGCGGCGTGACCCGCGCGCCGCCCGTCTCGCAACCTCTTACGCCACCTCGCGCTCCGGCGGGGATGCCTGCTCGCGCGCCATCGTCGTGGCCGTGACATAGTCGGTCTTGCCGGTGCCGAGCAACGGCACCTTGTCGACCACCATGATCGCAGCGGGCACGGTCAGCTCGGAGGCGCCGATCGCCTTGGCCTGGGCCTGCATCGCACTGCGCTCGGCGTTCTTCTCGGTCGTCAGCAGCACGATGCGCTCGCCCTTGCGCTGGTCGGGGATCGACACGGCGACGGATGCCGCCTGCGGCCATAGCGACGCCGCGATGGCTTCGACTGCCGACAGCGAGACCATTTCGCCCGCGATCTTGGCAAAGCGCTTGGCGCGGCCCTTGATGGTGATGAAGCCGGCCGCGTCGATCGAAACGATGTCGCCGGTGTCGTGCCAGCCGTCGGGGAGCGTTTCGAGCACGCCGGGATTTTCGGCCCTGAGGTAACCGAGCATCACGTTCGGGCCGCGCACCGAGAGGCGTCCGCCTTCCTCGATGCCGGGGACCGGATCGAGACGGCTTTCCATCAGCGGTGACAGGCGCCCGACGGTGCCGGGACGGTTGGCCATCGGCGTGTTCATCGCCAGCACCGGCGCCGTCTCGGTGACGCCATAGCCTTCGAGGATGCGGATGCCGTAGCGCTCCATGAACACCTGTCGCGTGCGATCCTTGACCGCCTCGGCGCCGGCGATGACGAGGCGCAGGGTGCGGAAGTCGTAAGCGTGCGCCGAGCGGGCATAGCCGGTCAGGAACGTGTCGGTGCCGAACAGGATCGTGGCGCCGGTCTGGTAGATCAGCTCGGGCACGATCCGGTAGTGCAGCGGCGAGGGATACATGTAGATCGGAATGCCCGCCAGCATCGGCATCATCATTCCGCCCGTGAGTCCAAACGAGTGGAACACCGGCAGCACGTTGAACACCTTGTCGTTGGCATTGGCGTCGACCCGCGCCAGCGCCTGCGCCGCGTTGGCGAGGATGTTGCGATGGGACAGCACCACGCCCTTCGGCGTGCCTTCCGAGCCCGAGGTGAACAGCACGACGGCGGGATCGTTGGCCTGGCGGGGCACGCGCGGCATGGTGCCGGCAAGCAGGCCCTTGATCTTGTCGGCGAGGCCGATCGAGGCGCGGACGTCCTCGAGATAGACGACGCGCGCTTCCGCCGCGATCGCGGTCATCAGCTTGTCGAGCTTGCCTTTCTCGATGAAGGCCTTCGACGTCAGCACGGTCTTGACCTGCGCGGCCTTCATCGCGGCGAGCACATTGACCGGCCCGGCCGAGAAGTTGAGCATCGCCGGCACCCGGCCGCTGTTCTGCAGCGCCATGAAGACGACGGCAACGCCCGCGGAGTTCGGCAGCAGCACGCCGACATTCTCGCCGATTGCGGTGCCGCTCTCCAGCTTCCGGCTCAGCACCTGCGCGCCGAGGATCAGCTTGCGATAGGTCAGCTTGGTGCCGAGCGCGTCCTCGATGATGACCTTGCCGGTGTCGCGGTCGCGATAGGCGTGTCCGAGTGCCTCGAACAGCGTGTGATCGAGCATGGCGTTCTTGACGAGGGCGTCGATCATGACGTCCTGCAGCGCGGCACCGGCGGCGTTGCGGCGTGCCTTGCCCTTGAGCGTTTCGTCGACCGGAAGCTTGACCGGCGGCAGGATCGTGACCGTCACGCGCGGAAACCAGGACCGCTTGATCTGGCTGGAGTTGAGATAGCTGAGATAGGAGCGCTGCGCGCCTTCGATGCGGACCGGCACGACCACGGCGTCGGCCTTGTCCGCGATCATCGCGGTGCCGTCATACACCTTCATCAGCGAGCCCGAGACGGTGATCCGTCCTTCCGGGAAGATCACGACGGGCTCGCCCGCGGCGACGAGCTTGATCAGGTCGCGTGCGGCCAGCGGCTTGGTCGGATCCATGGTGTAGTGCTTGACGGCGCGCAGGAACGGTTTGGCCCACCAGGCCTTGGCGATGCCGGTATCGACTGCAAAGCTCGCGTCGATCGGCAGCACGGCGTGCAGCAACGGGCCGTCGATCAGGCTGACATGGTTGGGCGCGATCAGCATGCGCGTTCCCGGAGGCGGCAGGTTTTCGAGGCCGCGCACCTCGGTACGGAACAGGGCACGGAACAGAAGCCCGCCGGCGTCGCGCACGCCCTCCTTGCCCCACTTGGTCAGCACGAACCACACCGCGCCGAAGCTGGCGACGCCGAGGCCGAAGAAGATCCAGCCGATATGCAGACCGGCCGCCTGCAGCAGCGCGACGAACAGCGAGCCGACCACCATGAAGGCGGCCTGCAGCACGTTGCCGGCGGCGATGATGCGGGCGCGTTCGGAAGGTTGCGACCAGGCCTGCACCGCTGCAAAGGACGGAACGACGAACAGGCCGCCGCCGAACGCGAAGGCGACGAAGTCGGCCAGCATGCGCAAGCCGGCGAACGAGGTCGCAAAGCCGAGCGCGGTGATGTCCTGCCCCTTGGCGGTGACGCCGATGGCGAAGGCGAGATCGAGGCCCGCAAAGCCCATGATGATGGCGCCGATCGGCACCAGCGCGAGGTTCGGGCGAACGTGGCTGAGGCTGGCGGCAAACAGCGAGCCGATGGCGATGCCGATCGCGAAGATCGCAAGGCACAGCGTCACCACGCCCTCGGTGCCGCCGACGACGTCCTTGATCAGCGCCGGCAGCAGTGACAGCACGATGGCGCCGACCAGCCAGAACCAGGAGACGATCACGGTGCCGTCCCAGAGGCGATGGTCGGCACGAAGCGTCCTGAGCAGGCTCACCGTCGAGGTCCAGGGATTGGCATCGACGGGCAGCTCAGGCGCGGAGGGCGTCGTCTGCGGGATGCGGGAGGCGAACGCCCACGACAACACGGCCAGCCCGACCACGGCCGATGCGACCCAGCCCATATGCGCGGAGCCGGCCACGAACTGGCCGCCGGCGACGGTGCCGAGCAGGATCGCCATGAAGGTCGCGCCTTCGACCAGCGCGTTGCCGGTCGCGAGTTCGCCGAGCTCGAGCTGGTCCGGTAGCATCGCATACTTCACGGGACCGAACAGGGCGGCGATGGTGCCGAACAGCGCGAGCGCCGCGAACAGCAGCGGCACCGAATGCAGGAAGAAGCCGGCAGCGGCGAAGCAAGCTGCGAAGATCTCGACGAATTTGAGCCGCCTTGCGACGACGGATTTGACGTATTTGTCGGCGAGCTGGCCGCCGAGCCCGGACAGGATGAAGTAGGGGAAGATGAAGACGGCGCCTGCCACCGTCACCAGCGCATCGCCATGGCTCGTCGCGGCGCTGTAGAGCAGGATGATGACGAGCGCGTTCTTGAGCACGTTGTCATTGAGCGCCGAGAAGAATTGCGCCCAGAACAGCGGCGCGAAGCGGCGTGACGACATCAATTCCCTGATCATGACTAGTCCTGTTTTGGCAAGGCAGACTGAGGTTGTTACGTTGTCTGTGAAACGTCACGACCGGAAGCATAGGGCGAACGATTGCGCGGCAACCAAGTTGCTGGCCTGCTCTGTCCCCTCGGTTCCTCCGATCCTGTTGGTCTCCAATCGGCATCGTTAGGTTCGCAAATATCCGGTCGAGGCCGGGCGGAGCGGCCTCGCTCGCCCGGATATGGCGCCGGGCGATGAAGGAAAGACTGACCCGCATCGTCGAAATCCGCCGGATCGGCCACGCCCGTCCGGACATGGTTAAGTCCATCCTTGCAGCCGGCGCTTGCATTCGAGCCGACCCGCGTGCACGTGCCTCAGGTGAGATGGGCGAGGTGGCGAAACGGCGAGAAGCGGCCGAGCAGGCTGAACCGGCGCTGCTCCTGACGCGCACGGGCACGATTGGTCCGCCACAGCCGGAAGGTCGCCCGGCGCTCGGCGAGCACACCTGCGACGTCGCAGGCATTGGCGATGCGATTGATCGGCGCCATGGCCAGCCGCAGCAGGGCCCGGCCAAAGCCGGCGACAAGGGCGGCGGCGTCATCGACGAAGGTGGTGGCGATCTCGACAGCAAGGGTTTGCATTTTCCAGGTCTCCAGGTTAAATTGAACAATGTTCACATGAGTAGCTTGAAAATGAACAATGTTCAAGAAGAATCGCGGCGCGATCAGAAAAAATTTCGCCGCCGGCTCCATATCGTCGAGATCGCCCGCGGCATCATCTCAGCTAAGGGGTTGAGATCATTGAAGGTTCGGGATGTTGCCGAGGCTGCCGGCTGCTCGGTCGGCAGCGTCTATAACGAGTTTGGCGACTTCGACGGGGTCATTCTGACGGTGAACCGGGAAACGGTTCAGGCGCTCACGGCCCGACTCCGTGCTGTTCCTGCCGAGGATCCGGTCCGCCAGCTCTATGGGCTCGCCGAGACTTATCTCGACTTCTTCGCCGCGCACGCCAATTTGCTGCGCTCCCTGTTCGAGCATCGGATGGAGGACGATCGCCCCTATCCGGACGACATCCTCCAGATGGTGATGGATGCGTTCGCGCTGATGCATCCGCCCCTGGTGCGGCTATTGCCGGATGCGGACGACGTGAAGATCGCGCTGCTGTCACGCACGCTGTTTTCCGCCGTGCATGGCATCATCTCGCTCGGCCTAGAGGAGCGCATGGTGGCCGTGCCGTCGCAGATGCTGCGCCAGCAGATCGAACAATTCATCGACACCCATCTCGCAGGACTTGGAATTCGGCCCCTGCGGTGACGACGCCATTACCCTCGTGCCGCGACCGCTTCGCGCGGGCGCGGCGCAACGACGACAACGTCCGATCGCCCATTCTCGACCTGAACGCGGTTGCGGCCCTTTTCCTTGGCGCGGTAGCAGGCGGCATCCGCGCGTCGCATCGCATCCTCGAGCGTGATGTTGCCGTCGGCGATGCAGGCGACGCCGATGCTGGCGGTCACGGCAAAGCAACGGTCGTCCCAGGCGAAATTGAACAGCTCCAGCGACCGGCGCAGACGCTCGGCGATGTCGACGGCATCGAAGGGCGAGCATCGCGGCAGGATCAGGCCGAATTCGTCGCCGCCGAGCCGGGCCACCAGATCATGCGCATGCCGGTCCTGCTGCAGCAGGCGCGAGACCTGGCAGAGCAGGCGGTCGCCGGCGAGGTGGCCGCAACTGTCGTTGACGCTCTTGAACTGGTCGAGGTCGAGCAGGATGAGGGCGAGCGCACCCGCCGCGGCATTGTCCAGCTCGGCTTGCAGGCGCGCCTCGAAGGCGCGGCGGTTGGAGAGGCCGGTCAACCAATCATGCGATGCCTGCCAGGCCAAGCGCTCCTTCTCGGCATGCAAGGCGTCTTCGAAGGTCTGCCGTTGCCGCACCAGGCGCCGCGTATGCCAGATCAGGAGCAGGATCAGCGCCGCGGCGGTGAGGATGTTGATGCCCGTCAGCGTCAGCTTGATCGCCCGGGATCCTTCGCCGAGGACGGTGGAGAATTGCTTGGCATGCACCGTGAACTGGGCATTGAGCTCCGATAGCCGCGACGACAGGAATTGCAGGCGGTCGTCGTCCTGAATGGGACCTTTCTTCAGCTCGGATCGAATGACCTCGCCGAACACGCTGAGCTCCAGCAGCATGGGATCGGTGGCGGCCCATTCCCTGATTGCGTCCTGGAGGAAGCTGACGCGATTGAAATAGCGAAACAGCCAGATCAGTCCCGGGACGTCATCGGGATGGTTGCCGCCTTGCAGAAAGCCGACGCGGGCGGCCTCGACGTCGACCGGATCGCGTTCCAGCGCCCAGCGTGCGAACTCGTCGCCGATGGGGACGGCGAGTGAAGCCTGATATTGCGCGAACTGGCTCGGTTCGCCCGAATGCAGATAGAGATTGAGGAAGTAGACTGCGTTCTTCTGCGAGCGCGACCAGAGTGCTTCGCCGGCGACATAGGCGCGGACTGACGACATCACCTCGAGACTGAATCCGGCGATCGCCGCCTGCAGCACGACGACCATCACGAAAGGCGAGACGAGCTTGATGACGTGAAGGAGGTTGCCGCCCTCCGCCGACGCCGCTGTTCTGCGAAACACACCAGTCCCCAAGTCGATCGACGCGCCCTAGAGGGCGTTGCGCCTGCAACGCAAAGTAGACGAGATGGTTGCTTAACTCGACCTGAAACGCGCGAGGGATTGTGACGGAGGGTGAAGGTAATGTGACGTGGATGCGCGCAGATCGTTTCAAATGCCGCGAAATCGGAGCTGATGCGATATCGCGAACCAATGCTTCATCATTGCGAGCGCAGCGAAGCAGTCCAGCCTGCCTCCGCGGCATCATTCTGGATTGCTTCGTCGCAAGAGCTCCTCGCAATGACGACGTAGCGGCGGACGGGCGCTACACACTCTCCGTGGACGTGTGTCCTACACCAGCACCGGCTTGCGCACGCGACCGGCGTCGCCGAACACGCGCAGATAACGCTCGATTTCCGAGGGCAGGCCGGTCGCCTTCTCCGGATTGTCGGAGAGCTTGACGGCCGGACGGCCGTCGACCGATGAGACCTTGCAGACCAGCGAGATCGGATCGAGGCTGATTGAGCCGTCCGGCGTGCAGCCGACGAAATCGTTGGTGAGGTTGGTGCCCCAGCCAAAGGAGAGCCGCACGCGCCCTGCGAAGTGGCGATAGGTGTCCTCGATCGAGCCGACGTCCATCGCGTCGGAGAAGACGAGCAGCTTGTCCTTGGGGTTGCGACCCTGCTTCTGCCACCAGGCGATGATCTCCTCGCCGGCCTGAATCGGCGGCGCGCTGTCGGGGCGGAAGCCGGTCCAATCGGCGACCCATTCCGGTGCATCGCGGAGGAAGGTCCTGGTACCGAAGGCGTCGGGCAGCGCGATCAGGAGGTTGCCGCCGTAAGTCTGACGCCACTGGTCGAGAATGCGGTAGGGCGCCCAGCGCAATTCCTCGTCGTCCCTGGCGAGCGCGGCGGCCACCATCGGCAGCTCGTGCGCGTTGGTGCCGATGGCTTCGAGATCGTTGTCCATCGCGAGCAGCACGTTGGAGGTGCCGATGAAGGAGGGGCCGAGGCCTTCCTTCACCGCCTCGACGCACCAGCGCTGCCAGAGGAAGCCGTGGCGGCGACGCGTGCCGAAGTCGGAGAGCCGCAGGTTCTCGAGCTGGCGCAGCCGTTCGACCTTGGTCCACAACTTGGCCTTGGCGCGGGCGTAGAGCACGTCGAGCTCGAAGCGGCCGCGGCCCTTCATCGCCGCACGCGAACGCAGCTCGTTGAGGATCGCAAGCGCCGGAATCTCCCACATCGTGGTGTGGGTCCAGGGTCCGTGGAAATGCAGCTCGTACTGGCCCTCGACCTTGCGCAGCTCGTATTCGGGAAGGCGGAATTCCGCCAGCCAGCGGATGAAATCCGCCGAGAACATATGGGTCTTGCCGTAGAAGGTGTTGCCGGCCAGCCAGATCAGCTCCTTCTTGGTGAAGCGGATGGTGCGGGCATGGTCGAGCTGGGCGCGCAGCTCGCCCTCGTCGATGATCTCGGCAAGCCGCACATGGCGCGAGCGGTTGATGACCGAGAAGGTCACATTCTGACTCGGGTAGTCCTCCCGAATCATCTGCAACATCAATAGTTTGTAGAAGTCGGTATCGAGCAGGCTGCGGATAATGGGATCCAGCCGCCAGCTGTGATTGTAGGTCCGGTTCGCAATGTCAGTCACTGTCATGGGGGGATTTTAGCGCGGCTCCCCCTGCGCAACCAGTGGGTTTGGGAAGGGCAGTCTTGCGGAGCGCGGCGCCTGATATCAAGCCATGAGAACGGCAGGTCAGAACGTGGCGGCCGTCGCCGCGACGGCCTCGAGCTGGCTCCTGACCCAGCGGTGGGCCGGGTCCTTCTGGTAGCGCTGGTGCCAGACCATGAACATCGGCAGCTCGGCCAGGGTCTTCGTGCGGGACGCCAGCGGGATCGGTGTTTGCGCAAAGCCGCGCATTACGTCGGACGCGAGCAGGCTCGGCATGCTCGCCAGCATCTGTGAGCCGCGCAGAAACGACGGCACGCCCGAGAAGCTCGGCACGGAGATCGCGATGTCGCGGTGGAGCCCGTTCGCTGCCAGCCGGCGGTCGAAGTCGAGCCGCTCATTGTCGGTATAGACCACGGTGATGTGACGCGCCGCGAGATAGGCATTTCGGCTGGCCGGCGCGGCGCGCGCTTTGGGATCGTAGTAGCAGACGTAGTGATCCCTCAGCAGCCGCTTCTGCACGATGTCGACGCCCGACGGCGGCAGCGGCGTGATCAGGAGGTCGCAGCGGTTTTCGCGCAGCATCGCGGGCGAGGGCGATTGCGAGGGGATCACGCGCAGGTTCAGGCTCTTCACTTGTGCGGCGACGTGATCGAAGAACCGCGGCAACAGCAGGTCGCGCTGGAAGTCGTTGGCGGAGATCGTCAGCGACAGCTGGGCCTCCTCCGGCGCGAAGCTGACACCACCGGCAAAGCTGCGCATCTCGTCGATCAGCGCGCGTGCCTTGCTGGCCAGTGCCTGCGCATGGGCCGTCGCAACGATGCCACGGCCGGATTTGGCGAACAGCGGATCGCCGGCAATGCGTCGCAGCTTGTTCAGGGCGTGGCTGACGGCAGACTGGGTGAGGCCGAGCCGCGTCGCTGCCGCCGTCACCGAGCCTTCCTCCAGCACCGCCAGGAACAGCTCGAGGGCATGGCCGTCGAGGGCCAAATGATCGATTTCCTTCATGTAATTCATTATAATTCATCTATTTATCTTGAGAATAGGCTGGCTCATGCTCTCCCGATAAGCCGCCCGACCCCGGGCTCCCAGGGAGAGACAACGCCGATGAATGCCCAGGCGCCAGCCTTGCGGGATCCCCGCCTCAATCGTCCCGAGCCCTTGACGCCGCCGCTCGGCGACGGCGGCTTCTTCCAGCGCGACCGCGCGATCCATCCGCCGGCGCATGCGCCAGGCTACAAGTCCTCGGTGCTGCGCTCGCCGCGCCAGTCGCTGCTGTCCTTGGAGAACTCGATCTCGGAGATCACGGGGCCGGTGTTCGGCCACAACGATCTCGGCCCGCTCGACAATGATTTGATCCGCAATTACGCCAAGGACGGCGATCCCGTCGGCGAGCGCATCATCGTCCATGGCCGCGTGCTGGACGAGACCGGCCGGGGCGTTCCGAACACGCTGGTCGAGTTCTGGCAGGCCAATGCCGGCGGCCGCTACCGGCACAAGAAGGACACCTATCTGGCGCCGATCGACCCCAATTTCGGCGGCTGCGGCCGCGCGCTCACCGACGACACCGGCTACTATTACTTCCGCA
This sequence comes from Bradyrhizobium sp. USDA 223, assembly GCF_044909005.1. Taxonomy (NCBI): domain Bacteria; kingdom Pseudomonadati; phylum Pseudomonadota; class Alphaproteobacteria; order Hyphomicrobiales; family Nitrobacteraceae; genus Bradyrhizobium; species Bradyrhizobium sp. USDA 223. Next base: position 5,278,739 of record NZ_JBIYDR010000001.1, on the reverse strand, counting down.
CCGTGAAGCCGGGCCCCTATCCCTGGCGCAACTACGTCAACAGCTGGCGCCCCGCCCACATCCACTTCTCGGTGTTCGGCTCGGGCTTTGCCCAGCGGCTGATCACGCAGATGTATTTCGAGGGCGATCCGTTGATCCCGGTCTGCCCGATCCTGACGACGATCCCGGACAAGGACGCGCTCGACCGCCTCGTGGCGCCGCTCGATCTCAACGCCTCGACGCCGTTCGACTCGCTCGCCTACCGCTTCGACATCGTGCTGCGGGGCCAGCGCTCCACCTATTTCGAAAATCGCACCGCGGGGAACTAACGTCCATGCCGCAACCGCTCAGTTATCTCAAGGAAACCGCCTCGCAGACCGCCGGGCCTTACGTCCATATCGGCCTGATCCCTGCGATGGCCGGCTTCGACATCTTCGAGACGAATTTTTCCAACGTGCTGGTGAGCCCGAACACCAAAGGCGAGCGCATCACGCTGGAGGGCAAGGTGCTCGACGGCACCGGCACGCCGCTGCGCGACGTGCTGCTGGAGATCTGGCAGGCCAATGCAGCCGGCCGCTACAACCATCCCGCCGATCGCTCCGCCGGCGCGCTGGAGGACGAGTTTCGCGGCTGGGGCCGCGCCGGCTCCGACTTCGACAGCGGCCTCGTCACCTTCGAGACCATCAAGCCGGGCGCGATCACCGACAGGACGGGGCGCAAATGCGCGCCGCACGTCAACCTCTGGATCGTCGCCCGCGGCATCAACATCGGCCTCAACACGCGGCTCTACTTCTCGGACGAGGAAGCGGCCAACGCCGCCGATCCCGTGCTCAACCTCATCGAGCAGCCGGCCCGGCGCGCAACGCTGATCGCAAAGCGCACCGACCGCGCCGGCAAGGTCGTGTATTCCTTCACGATCAATCTGCAGGGGCCGGAGGAGACGGTGTTCTTCGACGTGTGAGGTGTCGGGCCGCCGTCCTTCGATCATTCCACCCGGTCGTCGCGCCTGATCGTTCCGCGCGCGAGGAATTGCGGTGGCTGCCGCATTTCGCGCGATACAGGTCGATCGGGTGGATCGCGCCCCACTTTTGGTTTCAACTCCACCAGATCGATGAATATGTCCGCCTGCCGGCGCAGGTCGTCGGCGATCATGGGCGGCTGAGTGGAGAGTGTGGAGACGACGGTCACGCGGACGCCGCGGCGTTGCAAGGCTTCGACCAGCGAACGGAAGTCCCCATCGCCCGAGCACAACACGATCTGATCGACGTGCTGGGCAAGCTCCATCGCGCTTACGGCGAGGTCCACATCCATGCTGCCCTTCACCTTGCGGCGGCCGGTAGCGGAGTCGACGAACTCCTTGGCGAGTTTGGTGACGACGGTGAAGCCGTTGTAGTCGAGCCAATCGATCAAGGGGCGGATCGACGAATATTCCTGATCCTCGATGATCGTCGTGTAGTAGAAGGCCCGTAACAGCGTAGCTCGGCTTTGAAATTCACTGAGCAGGCGTCTGTAGTCGATCTCGAAGCCGAGCGCCTTAGCGGTGGCATGGAAATTGGAGCCGTCGATAAAGAGCGCGCTCTTCCCAAGCGAAGACATTATGCACAACTCCCAGGTTCGGCACGAAAGCCGACCGTCCAGCCGAAATGGCGCGGCGTATCGGCGGGAAATACTTGAGCGCGCCGATGGCTTGCTGAAAAAGCGGCGCAGACGACCGGACAGGGTTGGCCGCCTTGCGCCGAGGTTAGGGAGGTTCCATGCCACCAGCGCCAGGGCGCCGAATGCTGTGACGCTAGGGCGAGGGCGTGCCCCGCTCAATTGTACGGAGGTAAAGCGCCTCTATCCAAAGGATGGGGCGCTATATACGAAGGTAAGTGGCAACGAGAGACATCGCGGTTCTGCGCGGCGCGTCGATCAGACATGCCCCGGTCCTTTGTCCGGTGCCTCAGCCTTCGCCGCCATGGAGCCGCGCGCGAAACGCGCGTGGCGAAACGCCCGTGGCGGCGGCGTAGACCCGGCTGAAATAGGCGGGGTCCTCGAAGCCGAGGGCGTAGGCAATCGTCGAGACCGGCAGGTTGGTGTAGACGAGGTTGCGCCGCGCCTCCCGGATCAGTCGGTTGAGGATCAGATGCGAGGCGGTGTCGCCGGTCGCCGCCCGCGTGATCCGGTTGAGATGCGTCGGCGTTACCGACAGCGCCTCGGCATAGTCGGCGACGCTCCAGCGCTCCAGATGATGCTGCTCCAGCAGCGCCTCGAAGCGGCGGAACAACCCGCTTTCCGCGGTGCCGTTGCCGCCGGCCTCGCCCGTGAGCGCGCGGGCCACGAGCCCGATCATGGCCGACGACAAGGCGCGGAGCACATGCGCACGGCCGAAGTCGCGCGCGGCGTGCTCGGCGAAGATCTGCTTCATCGTGGCGCGGATCTGCGGCGTGCCGCGCACCACGGCCGACCGCGACAGCGCACCGCGCAGGCCCTCGGCGGCGAGCAGCGCTTCATCGAGAATCTCCGCGGCGATGGTCAACACCCACCCTTGCGTATCGGGCACGAAGCGGAAGCCGTGGACGTGGCCGACCGGCACGTTGACGACCTGCATTGGCCTCAGCGGCACCACGCGCCCGTCGAGCGTCGCCTCGCCGCCGCCGCGCTCGATCAGCAGCACCTGGTGCAGCCGGGCATGGCGGTGCACGGCCAGCGTCCAGTCGTGCAGCACCGAACGCGAGGCGATCGTCTCGCAATGCACGACATCGGGCAGATCGCCGGACTCGCCGAACAGATTGTAGACCCGGATGGCCGGGGCGGGGGCCGCGCTTTTCATGTTCGAATAGTACAAGACAAAGGCGAAACCCTCCATCGGTCTGAGGCTTAACGTATGCAAAAAAATGCCGACGGAGGACGCAAAAATGAAAGTTCAGGTCTGTATCATCGGCGGGGGGCCGTCCGGGCTGTTGCTGTCCCAGCTCCTGCACCTCAAGGGCATCGACACCATCGTGCTGGAGAAATACAGCCGCGACCACGTGCTGGCCCGGATCCGCGCCGGCGTGCTCGAGCACGGCTTTGCGAAGCTGATGCGCGAGGCGCAATGCGGCGAGCGGATGGACCGCGAGGGCGAGATCCACAACGGGTTCGAGATCGCCCATGACGGCGTGCTGTCCCATATCGACCTGCACAAGCATTCCGGCGGCAATTCGGTCCTGGTCTACGGTCAGACCGAGCTGACGCGCGACCTCTACGAGGCGCGCGACCGGGCCGGCGGCAAGGTCGTGCACAATGCCGAGGACGTCACGCCGCACGATCTGACGTCGGATCGGCCCTATGTGACGTATCGCTCGAACGGGCAGACGATCCGCGTCGATTGCGACTACATCGTCGGCGCCGACGGCTTCCATGGCGTCAGCCGCAAGTCGATCCCGAAGGACGTGCTGCGCGAATATGAGAAGGTCTATCCGTTCGGCTGGCTCGGCGTGCTGTCGCGCACGAAGCCGGTATCGCCCGAGCTGATCTACGTGAAGCACGAGCGCGGCTTTGCGCTCTGCTCGCTGCGCTCGCAGGTGCTGAGCCGCTATTACATCCAGGTGCCTTTGACCGACAAGGTGGAGGACTGGAGCGACGATGCGTTCTGGGCCGAGCTGAAGCGCCGCCTGCCGGACGAGGTCGCCGGCCGCCTGATCACGGGTCCGTCGATCGAAAAGAGCATCGCGCCCTTGCGCAGCTTCGTCGCCGAGCCGATGAGCTATGGCCGCCTGTTCCTCGCCGGCGATGCCGCGCACATCGTGCCGCCGACCGGCGCGCGCGGATTGAACAGCGCCGCATCGGACATCTACTATCTCTATCACGCGCTGCTCGCGCATTATCAGAGCGGCGACGATGCCGGTCTCAAGGGCTATTCCGCCAAGGCGCTCGCGCGAATCTGGAAGGCGCAACGCTTCTCCTGGTGGATGACGATGATGCTGCACCGCTTCCCCGACCGGATCGAATATGAGGATCGGCTGCAGCAGACGGAGCTCGACTACCTGCTCTCGTCCGAGACGGCGCAGCGGCTGCTCGCGGAGAATTATACGGGGCTGCCGTTTTAGGCGATCATCACTCTCACCCTCCCCTGGAGGGCCCCTCCAGGGGAGGGTAAGAGGTTGCTACTTTCCTTCCAGCGTATTGACCGGTGTCCAGTCCGGCGGCGGCGGAGTCTGCGTCAGCACGTTCGCACGCTTGGCGAACCGGGCTGACGCAGGATCGATCTTCGCGACGCCCTCGAACGCATCGGCCGCCTTGGCAAACTCCCGTGCCCGCCAGCACGCCAGCCCTTCCGCATAGGCTGCGGCGACCTTCGCCTGCTCGGCGCTTTCCGCGCCGGTTTCCGCCAGCGGCTCGAACACCCTGATCGCCTCGCCGCGGCCCTGCACCCTGATCGCATCGAGCTCGCGCCAGGCGAAGCTATCGCCAGTCTGCGCCATCGTGGTTTCCGAGGCCATGATCGCGGTGCCGTAATATTTGTTGGCGCCTTCGAGCCGCGAGGCGACGTTCACGGTGTCGCTCATCACGGTGTAGTTGAAGCGGCGGCGCGAGCCGATATTGCCGACCACGGCTTCGCCACTGTTGAGCCCGATACGGTGCGACAGGCCGTGACCGGCGAAGGCGGGATGGCCTTCATTGAGCTCGGCCAGCCTTTCGTGGCACTTCAGCGCAGCACGCACCGCATTGCGCGCGTGGGCGGGATCGTCGGCCGGGGCGCCGAACATGGCGACGATGGAATCGCCGATATATTTGTCGACGTAACCGCCATGGCCTTCGATGATGTCGGTCATGGCGGACAGATATTCGTTCATCAGCGTCACCAGCTCGACCGGCGTCATCGTCTCGGCGATCGACGAGAAGCCGCTGAGGTCGGAGAAGAACATGGTGACATTGCGCATCTCGCCGCCGAGCGCCGGCATCTTGCCGGAGGCGACCATGGTCTCGATCACCTCGGGCGCGAGGTAAAAGGCAAAGCTCTTGCGCAGGAAGCGCTCGTCGCGGTCGGCCAGCACGAAGCGATAGCCGATCATGATCGCGAGCGCGGCAAGGCCGGCGAGCGCCGGCTCGGTCAGCGGCAGCGCCAGGGCATGGACGAATGCGCCGACGGCAACGACCGCGTAGACGATCGTGAGACCGAGCCAGGCGATCAGGGCGCCACTCGGCGCAAACACGCCGGCTGCGCAGGCGATGACGGCCGCGAACGCGATCGTGAGAAGGGTGCGCGAGGGAAAGCCGAGCTCGGTCACGGCATCGCGCTCGATCAGGTTTCGGACCGCAGCGGCGTGCACGAACACACCGGCGACGTCGCTGCGGGCCCTTTCCGCGGTGTCCGCAGCCGCGGGCAGGGCACATCGCGCCGACGGCGTTCCGTCATGGCCGCCGGACAGGCGCATCGAGGTGAGCTTGCGATCCTCGAAGTTGAGGACGGTCCCGAGCAGCACGACCTTGCCCTCGAAGGCGCGCCGGAAGAAATCGCGGTCGCCTTTTTCGACGCAGGCGCGCAGATCGCCAAAGGAGAAGGTCGGAACGTCGCGACTGAGGCCGCGGAAGTTGAGCGTCAGCGTGTTCGGTACAGTGCTCGGGATTGCGTAGCCGGACAGCCCAGCCGCGCCGGATGGCGCCATCTCGACCTTCTCGCCGAGCGCGCGGGCGGCGAGCTCGACCGCCATTGTGGGCACCGGCTTGCCGTCGATCGAGAAGCTGAGCGGCATCCGCCGGATGACATCGTCGGCGTCGGTGTGGACATTGAGCGCGCGGACGTTGTTTCGCACCGCCAGTCGCTGCGCACGGTAGGGCACTTCCGCAAGGTCGTTGCTCAGGATCTCGCCGAGCACCAGCTTGCCGTTGTCGGAGATCTGCCGCAGCGCGATTAGATAGTCCCGGTCAAATCCGCGCATCCGGGCACCGAGCGGCGCGTCACCAAAGGGAATCTCGGATTGCTCGATCGAGTTCTTGAAGATGACGTCGAAGCCGATCACCTTGGCGCCGCCGTCGCTGATACTGCCGAGCACCCGGCCGATCTCGCGCGTCCAGGTCTGCGTCGGCGATCCCTTGAAGGGCGGGGTCTCGTAGGTTTCGCCGTCGATCGCCACGACGACAACCGGCGACGTCGCGGGATCGCGACGCTCGCCGATGATCTTCCCGCGTAGCGCGGTGAGGATGTCGAGCGAGAGGCCTTGCAGCGCCTGTAGCGGCGGGGACGTGAAGACCGCGCCCGCAAGGAGCGCGATCAGGATTGCCGCAACGATGTCCCGTCCCCCGATCCGCCGCATCGCCCCGTCGCCAATTCCGCTTATTCGAGTCCGCCTATTCGAGCCGCAGCAGGCGGCCGATGATCGGGGTCGGCGAGGAGGTGGCGCTGGCGTCGATCTGGAAGGTGTAGCGTTTGGCACCGAGAATGGCGAGGTAGCTGCCGCCCGGGGTCAGTGTCTTTCCGGGCCTTGGCAAAATCATAGAACTTGCCGCCGACCATGGCATCGCGCTTGAGCGGGACGCTGATCGTGGGCTCCTTGCCGTCGGTGCGTTCGATCACCAGCGTGCTGCCGACTTTGGCCTGCACCAGTGGCGAGACGCCGTAGAGCGTCGGCAGCTTGGCGGGCCCGCCCTTGGCGTCCGAGCGCATGGTGCGGAAGGTCGTCGCGGCGCTCTGGTTCGCTTCGCGCTCGGACAGTTTTGCCGCATTGGTGTCGCAGGGCACCTTTTCCCGCTTGACCTCGCCCAGCTGCACGGTGCTCTGCTCGGCGCCGACCAGGACGACACCTTCACTGATGGTCTCGCGCTGGCAGGATTTCAGGTAGCTGAGCGTGATGCTGGCCTTGGGCCCGAGTTTGATGATCTTGCCCGGCGCCACGTAGTCCATGAACGCGATGCCGTCGACCTTGCCCTGGACGTCCTCGACGATCGCAGCGGGAGTCTCCGCCCAAGTGGGGGCCGCAAGGCAGAATGCGCCGACACAGGCGCCGATCAGGCTTTTCATGGGAATTCTCATCCAATTCGACGATGCTCTGGTGCCCGTCCTGGTTCGATGCCTAGCAGCAGGGCGCCGGGGCAAGTGTGACCAGAATCACTCTCAGGTCTTGGTGCCACTTTAGCAGGAACAGGTTCAAACCGGCGACCGGAGAAAAATGGTGCCGCGGCAAGATGTTGGCGGATCGATCGGGTCAGGTTCATCGCGGAGATCGCAAAGCTGCGCAGTGGTGTCTCAAGACGAAGGACGAGATTTACGCGGTGGATGAGCACGCTCGACGACGGCTCCGCGGCGTTGCCCGCGGTCGCCGCGCGGCTTGAGACGGCGAGCGCGGGCGCCCAGAAGCCGCAGGCGCAGGACGAGGCGATGCTGGACGAGCTATTTGCGCGTTACACGATGGAGCGGGAGCGGGATGTCCATCGCCAGTTCCTGCAGACACTCGGGCTGAGCTCCGCCGCCACCACGCGCCGCGTCGAAGTGGTGGAGACGGCTGACGACGGCATCGAATTGTTTTGACGTCCCTGCCGCCGGGCGCGGCCGCAGAAATTTAACGGATGATTTTGCAGGGCATTAACCGTGGCGGAATGCTCGCCGTGTCGGTCATTGTCGCGCCTCAAGCTTCGTTGCAAATACACGTGGAAATTACGGGTGGATGTCTCCATGCTGAAAGAGGGCAAATACGCGGCGTGGTTCAGGACCGCGCACGCGCAAGGCACCGGTATCGTGCATCTGGCCCAAGGACGTATCTCGGGCAGCGACAGCTTCTTCAACTATGGCGGCTCCTATCAGTTCGACAACGACCGGCATTTCACGGCCGTCCTGACCACGCGGCGACATGCCGACGGGCCGCCGACCGTGTTCGGGCTCGACGAGGTCGAGGTCGAGCTCTCCGGCGTTTATAGCGGGGCGATGGCGACCTGTTCGGGAACGGCCCGGCAGGCGCCCGACGTGAGGTTCGAAGCGACTCTGATCTTCAGCCAGGAAGAGGCGCCGACTCCCGACCCCCGGGGCGCGGTCGTGAAGCTCAAGGCCGACAAGCTGCCCAAGAGGCTCGACAGCCGCTCACGGCCGCGGCATCCGTTCACGACGGGCGCGCCCAAGTGACAGTGGATCGGCAACAAGCTGCGCCGGTCCACCCGGCTCGCGTCTGCGCCGCGCTTAGCATTGCGTTGACGTTGTTGGCTCGAATTCGCGCTGCAGCAACTCCGCCTTCAGAAGCGAGAGCTATCTAGTCTGCGATAGATCAAGCGTGGTGGAAGAACATGCCTCAAATCTGGATGACATATGACGAACTCGGCGCGCTTTGCGGCTGCGATGCTGTGGAGGCGAGGGACCGCGCCATCCATTTGTCGCTCGATCGTCGCAGGAGTCGCGACGGTGCCACACGCGTCAAGCTCGATCTGGCGCTGACGGCCAAGTTCTTTGCATCCGTCCGCGAGGCGGATTTCGATCTCGACTGCGCCATTGAAGCGCTGCACGACACCCACCGGAAGATGGCCGAGCTCCTGGTTCCCTCCGAGCGTCACACGAGGCGCGGGGCGGCTTGAGCGGCGCGTGTTTCGCTTGCGAAGGCTAATTCCTGCGAGCGTTGTCCCGAATCAGCATAAGCTTTGCGGTGGAATGTCCGGCAGCCCTCGGTGTTTTCATCGCGGGGGCCAACGAAATCCGCAGGAGGAAGTGCATGAGCAAAGCCGTGTGTCGACGGTCCGTGGCACTGTTGGGGGCATTGGCGCTGGTCGGAGGCCTCAGCGCGACGAGCGGAACGGCAGGCGCGGAGGTCGTGAAGCTGCGAGCGGAGCTCAAGGGAAGCAATGAAGTGCCGCCGAACAGCTCGACCGGGTCGGGCAAGGCGGAGGCGAGCTACGACACCGAAACGAAGGTCCTGACCTACGTCGTCACCTTCACCGGGCTGACGGGACCGGCGATAGGCGCGCATTTTCACGGCCCCGGCGAGGCCGGGAAGAATGCCGGCATCGCCTTGCCGTTCAAGACGGCGCAAAGCCCGATCGAAGGCAGTGCCACCCTCACCGAGGCGCAGGCGGCGGATCTGCTGGGCGGAAAATGGTACGCGAACATTCACACGGCCGCCAACCCAGGCGGTGAGTTGCGCGGTCAGATGATGAAGTAAGGACCGCGTCGCCCGGTCATTCCGCCGAGGCCGTGCTCGCCGTTTCAGGCAGGTGGTCTGGGCAGGAACGCCAGGATCATCTGGGCGAGCATGACGCCCACGGTGCCGCCCGCCGCCTTCTGCAGCACGTCGAGAAAGCCCGGATCGCGATCGGGTATGAACGCTTGCATCAGCTCCAGCCCCATGGCGACTGCGATGACGAGCGAGCAAGCCAGGCTAAACCGTCCGGGCAGCAGGAACGACAGCAGGAAGCCGAGCAGGCCATAGGCGCTGAAGCGCTCGATTACGACGATCCAATAGGCCTCGTGGTGACCCATGAGCGCAGGCCGGCCCGACAGCTTCGCCAGCGTGGCATAGGCGATCAGCGCCAGACAGATGCTTGCGGCTGCTATGAGGTGGTTCCTGCGCATGGCGCCAACATACAAGGTTGGTCGCCGCTCCGGTTCGAAAGCCGAAAACATCGTTAGAAAGTATCGTTAAGGCCTCTGTGGGCCGGCCAGTCAGGCCACCAAAGCCGTCGTACCGGATGTCGCCGCGCCCGGCTGCGCAACCTGACGCGACTCGATCAGCTCATGGAATTTGGCGGCGGGCAGGGGCGGCGCAACCAGATAGCCTTGGCCTTCCTCGACGCCGGAGGCGAGCAATGCGCGGAGCTGCTCCTCGGTCTCGATGCCTTCGGCGACCACGCTCATATTGAGATCCTTGGCGAGCGCCACCAGCATTTCCACGATCGTGGTCGTCGATGCGTCCACCGTGATCGTGTCCACGAAGAACTTGTCAATCTTGATCGTATCGGCGCCGAGGCCCTTCAGCCGCGACAGTCCGCTATGGCCGACGCCGACGTCGTCGATGGCGACGCGGAAGCCGCGGTCCCGCAGCTCGGCCACGACCGAAGCGGCGCGCGCGAGATCATCCAATTCGTCGCGCTCGGTGATCTCGACCACGATCTGGCGCGCGGAGACGCGTGCCGTCAGAACCGTGCGCCGCAGTGTCTCGACAAAGCCGGCGCTCAGGAGGTGCTTGGGCACGACGTTCAGCGACAGCTTGAAATTCTTGTCGGCCCTGAGCAATGGCCTGAGCTCGGTGAGCGCCGATCCCAGGATCTGCCAGGTCATCGCCTGGATGCGTCCGCTGGATTCGGCGAGCGGAATGAAATTCATCGGCGGGACCACCGAGCCATCGCGGCGCAGCCAGCGCGCCAGAATCTCGCAGCCCTTGATCCGACCTGTCCGGAGGTCGAAGATCGGTTGGTAATATGGCTTGAATTCGCCGGCTGTCAGCGCCCGGTCGAGATCGGCCACTGGCCCCTCCATGCGGCGGTTGCGTGCCAGCAGGATGCCGAAGATCGCGCCAAGTCCGAGGGCCACTGCGAGCGTTGGCCAATAGGCCTCGTTGTTCCAGCTCGACAGCACCGCGTGCTCGAGCCGGATCGTGGCATGAAGCGGGAGCCGAGCGGACGCTCGCTCGAAGCCGATCGGCACCGGCAGAGACTTGCCGGCCTCGGTCTGGAATTCGCCGAGCTTCTCGCCATTGCTCAAGGCGAGGATCACCTGGCTGTGCGCGCGCAGCTCGGCCGGCATGATGTCGAACAGGCTGGCATTGACACCGACAATGGCGACCAGGGCGGAGTTGCCATTGACGTCCCTGAGCACGCCCAGGGCGTCGCCGCCGAACTGCTCCACGCGGAACAGGGAAAGCGTCTTGTCGCGCGAAGGCAGCATGTCGCGGCGATCCACCCATCCCTTGTCGAATTCGAGCGTTTCGGAATAGGCCGAGCAGATCACCGAGCCGTCCGGCTTGACGAGGCGGACGTCCTTGATCGCCGAGCGCTGGTAGACATGCAGGCGGATGGCTTGCAGCGCCGCCGGCTCGCAGCTGGCGAAATTGCGCCGCGCGAGCTCGTCCAGGCTGCCTGCAGCGAAATCGACTGCAAGCTCCGATCGGCGCAGAACCACCTCGGTGAGCTCATTGAGCTGATGCGCCTGGTGCTGGCGAATGACGGCGCCAGCGGCGAAATGACCCGCCAAGGCGAACGCCATCGTGCTCGCAAGCACGAGTGCCACAAACGGGAGGTCTGGTCGCAGCACTCTCATCCGGCTCAGGCGAAAACAGGGCGGGGTGGAAAATTCAAGCAAGGCGTGGAGATTGATCCTAGCCAGCCGGGGCTAAGATAGGGTTTAACGGAGGACGGGCCCGAAAGGCGCGCCTGAGTGCCCCCAGCCAATAGTCCGGCGGCTCGGGGTTAGAAACAAGCATGGAAAGTTGAGCAGTATGATCAGGACGTTAAGCCTCGTGATGGCGTTGGCAATCGGGAGCTCTGTGGCCTCGGCGCAGGGAACCAAAGACACGCCATCGGGCACGCAACCCACCTCCGCGACGCGCAGTGGCACGGGCACGAATTCCGGATCGGACACGATGGGCGGCGCCTTCAAGGGAACGGGGACGCCCAGCTACGGAACCAGCCCCGGGATGGGGTCCCAGAAGAGGACGCAGAATTAAGTGTGGCGGCTGGCGGGGCACCGCCGGCAACCCGCTCAATCCACCGTCCGAGACGATGGCGGACCGGAACGACCCCGGGATAAGGGCGGCTGGCCCTATCGATGCGGGGCCCGTTGGACTGCAGCGGCCGGCCATGAAGCCGAGGCGAGGGCCGGTGCACTTCTAAGATCAGCTCTTCTTAGCCGCCTTCGACTTCAACGAAAGACCAAGCCGCAACGCCATGCGCTTGATCGCATCGGGCGAGCGCCCGAGAGCTTTCGCTGCCTGCTCCAGCGAGGTTGAAGACTTGGCCAGCTCGATGAGCCGGCGATCTTCCTTGAACGACCAGGGCCTGCGCGCCATAACCGAAATGATCCTCTCGTCGACACAACGACAAAGCCGCCAAGCGGACCCATGTTCGCTCGACGGCTTTGCTTGGGTGGGGCCGAGCTTGGGGGAGCCCGGTGCGAGATGGATAAGCAATCGCCGAAAGTTCGCAACAAACAACGCGGGTTAAGCTAACCTCTCAACCTTACCGCGATGAAGTTGGTGCATGGCGCTCCGTAGAAGCACGGATGCTTCGTCAGAATTGTTGTCTGCGACGGCCGCCAGAAACGTTCGAGAAACATATCGGCCTCTCGTGCATATCGCAGCTGTGCCCGAAGGCAGCGCATCCGGCCGCTTCGTTCGAGGCTGCTGCCGCAGTGAACACGGGTTAACATCGCAGCCTGGATATCGCCCTCGAACGATGAGAGATTTCGTCATCCTCTGGCCTCGTGGTTCTCGCGACGGCTAAAATTCAAGCACCGCGTTGCACAAACTTCATCTTCCTCTGACAAAACTTTCAGCGCCGATGATCTTGAAGTCGTCAGAACATCGCGATGAAATGTACCGGGAGGAGCGTTCCGATCATTGGGAACATTCCAAATGTTTGCAATTCTGGTTCTGATTTCGATTTTTGCAGCTGGCTTTTGCTGCGGCTACGGCGTGCGGGCATGGCGCTCGCGCAGGCGATCGGCACGATATCGTCTCTATGCGCCCTACACGCCGGCAGCGATGGGCGCCAAGCAGAGTGAGCATCCATCGTAGGCGCACAGCCATGTGAGCGCACACTGATCCTGCCGTGCGACCGGGTCGGATAACCATGCGCAGTTAGGTTAACGTGGTGCGGCGCTTGAGAGCTTTGGAAAGGCAACCTAGAACGTAGCAATTCATGGTGAGAGTTTAGCCGCCTCCATATTTTTCGCGGCTCGCATAGGTGGGCGTGAATGGCGTATTTGATTGCGTTGCTTGGCGCGACTTGCGTCCTCGTTTTGATCGCGTTTGTTCGTGGCTTTGAGCGGCGGCTGAAGGATCGTCCGGGGCCTTGGATCATGAACGAGGGCCCTGCGAATGACTGATCAAAGGCACAACGCGCCGCGCAGATACTTCGTCGATGCCCAAGGGCATCGCGTTTTGATCGGTCTGTCTCCGGAAGAGACGGCGGAGTTCGAAGCTCTGGATCTTGCATCGAACGAGACAGGGCAATTTACATCCGAGGTCCGCGTGCGAAAAGGAGCCGCTGCCGACGGCGAGATCCGCTGGCACGAGCTCTATTCCAAGCACGCGGGAGCTTGGCGGGCATGGATTGCACAAAGCCAGACCGCACGGGCGCCGGATTCAGGATTTGTTAACTACGTCTGACCGATGGTACCCGCCTGGATCTCGTATGTGGGATGGCCCGGATGTTTCAGCTGTTCCTGAGAGCGCGCGCACACAATCTTCTCGGCTCCCGCCGCGAGGACAAAACCTTCAAGGCCCGCTCGGCCGAGCGTGACGCGGAGACCGACCGCGGGCGGATCGGTGCCGTTTTGGCCGCGATCGAAACCGCCTTGCAGGAGGCGGAGAGGGAGCAGGCCGGGCTCAACCGGCGTGTCGACGATGCGCTTGCCCGTGCCTCCGTCACCTTCGGAAACGGCACCGATGAGTATCTCGAGCGGGAGCCGCTCGACAATCATCATCAGGATCTCTTCGCGGCCGACATCTCGAACGGCCAGCGCCGGCTCAAGGAATTGGCGAGCAGCATCGCCCACTTGAAGTTCGTCAAGACGGCAATGCTCACGCGCTTTCCGGATTTCAAGCCGCCGCAGCTGAACAGCTAGTCACGCGTCTGCGGCCATCCTTCGAGACGCCCGCTTTCAGCGTGCTCCTCAGGATGAGGAGGGAATGCGCGGCAGCAGCAATGTCAACGAGCACCGACGCCAAATGGCCTCATCCTGAGGAGGCGCGCAAGCGCCGTCTCGAAGGACGAGGCGTGAACATAGTCGCCGTCAGGAGGCGCCGCGGTAGCCCTACCGGCACGTACGGCAGATCGCACGACACTTCACCGGTTTGCCGTTTGGTGCTTCGATCCTTTTTGATATGATTACGAAAATCATTCATGGATTGAAGGAGCGTAAGAGGTGCCAGTCAAAAATTTGCGGACGTTGGTTGGATTGGCAGGTGCTTTGACATTGGCCGTGCCGGCGACGGCGTCGGCCATCACCGCCGAAGTGGCGCGGGCATGCGACGCCGCGGTGGCCAAGGCCTTTCCGCCCAGGCAGATCGGCAACCCCGCAGCGGGGAGTGCCAAGGGAACGGGCAAAGACCAGCGCGAGTACTTCCAGAAATGCGTCGCCAACAACGGCAAGGTCGACGACATGCCGGCGGATGCGCCAAAGGACAGCAAGCCGGCCAAATAGGAAACAAAGGCTGCGTTATCGCCGCGGCGGCGGGCAGGGCGAGTAGAACGCGCCGTTCGCCGCATTGATGCGCTCGACGCATTGGTTGGGATCGGTGATCGTCCCAGCGATGGTGAAGTCATAGCCCATGCCCCTGACCACCACGACGTAGCGGCCGGGCGCGAGCGTGAAGCCGTCTTGCTCCGGTTGCAGCAACAGCATTCTCGACTGGTCGTCAATCGGACCTACCTTGTAGGGGTAGGACATGCTGCGGATGACCCAGGAATCGCCGGCGCTGACCATGGCGGCCTTGCCCGTGGCATCGATGCCCATCGACCGGGACACTTTCGCGATCACCCGAACTTCGGTCCCGGTCGCATCGACACCCCCGTCGGGCCTGAACACGATGAATTTGACGTCGCCGTCCATCAAAGTGGTCGCGCTCGGCGTGTTGATGGCGGCCGAGATCGCGACGCGCCGGTCCGGAATCTTTCCCGGCACTGGCTTGAGCTCATGGAGCTGGCCCTCGCTCAAGGCGTAGACGCCGAACGTCGTCGGCAGGGGCATCGAGGGGTGCGCCGCCGGCGCCGGCTCCTTTGCGCTCTCCGGGGTTCGTTCAGCGGTCTCGCTGGCCGAGGGAGTCGGAATCGCGGTCAGCTGAGGCTCCGGGCTCTTGGCCGAACGTTCGGGCTGCGCCATCTGCGACGATGCCGTCAGTTGTGCCTTCAGCCGCGGCCAATACACGACCGCAGTGCCGGCGCCCGCAATGAGCAGGAGGATCGCGGTGAATCGAACGAGAGACTTGAAAGCGCCGCTCCGTTTGGGTTGGTCGGGCGACCCTGGCGGTGCGGCAGGACGCCGCGGCGTCTCGGCAGCCATCGGAATGGCTGATGACGCCGAGGCAGCGAGCGTCGGAATGGGCGGGGGGACGGGGACGTTCGCCGGTGGAGAATTCGGCACGGGGACCGAGGCATCCCTGGTCGGTGAAGACTTCTCGCTTCGCTCAAAGGCGCGTTCGACCTCCCGAATGGCGCGTTCGAGGACTTGCTGGAGCTCTCGCGCTTCCCGCGCATCGGCGTGGGTGAATTGTTCCAGAAGCTTGACGCGAGCCAGCTCGTAGACGACATCCCGCATCTGCCTGGGGTCGCCGGAGACTTCGCGGATCCGCTCTGACAACAGGCGGACGAGCCCGGCCTTGATCTCTTGCGCCTGCGAGGCGTTGGCTGCGGTGTCGCCGGTCTCGGTCATCAAGAGCGATCAACTAGCCCGGATAGTGCCGTTTCGCTAGGTTTTTTCACCCCGGATCGCGTCGGTTGCGGTGAAACACGCTGATGCTCCGGCCGCAAAGGTCCTGCGCGTTCGTTTCGTAGCGCTTGCTTTTGGGCGGAAACCTGTGACATTTCGACCGGCTCCTTCTTCCGGTGTGTGACCATGCGCGGCATTTTGACAGCAATCATGTTTTTGGCCTTTCTGGTTCAGTCTGCTTCTGCACAAGGGACCAAGGATCAGGCCAACACGACGAGCTCCAGCATCGTGACGACGACCGACAAAAAGAAGCAGACCACCCAGGCTGCCTCGCGGCCCACGGCTGTCCGGAACGTGGGTAGCGGTTCTACCGGACAGGCGGCCCAAGGTGTCTGGAGGAATGGCAAGCTGATCGCCGTGCCGCGGTGAGGTCGCGCAACGAACCGTGATGCCGTCGTGAAGGAACGGTCTTCGCCTCCCTGACGTTCTTGCTCGGGAGATATCGCATGAAACGAATAGTCTTGATCACACTCGCCCTTGTGGTGCCTGCGGGCGCCTGGGCCCAGGGCGTCAGCGATCCGTCGACGCCCAACCGCAATGTGATCATCGTCAACCCGTCGCAGCCCGCGCGTCCCAACGCGACGCCGAATATCCCGAGCCGGATCGAGCCTCCCGTGACGACTTACGGACGGGCCCGGCCCTATCACGGGAATACAACCCGGGGCAGCGGGTCGAGCCGCCGCTATTAGAGCGTACTGCTCTGGAGCATGCTCCGCGTAATGACGATTTTGTCCTGGTCTCATCGCGTTAGCCGCGCTGACCACCCTTCGAGGCGTTATTGCGGGTTGACTTCGACCTCCAGGGTCGATGTCCCCGCAGCATGACGGTTCTTGCCCGAGATCAGCAGTGTAAACTTGTCGCTGCCGCGCGCCCCGGCTTCTGCCGAATAGCGGAAGCCGGACCCGACCACCGCCAATTGTCCCCGTGATGGCCCGCTCACGACCGATACTTTGAAGATTTGCATGTACGACCATCGCAGTCCCTGGATGCAATCCGCTCCAGGCGCGATCGACATCGTCCATTTCACGGTGTCTTGCGACAACTCAAACGGCGTACGCTCCTTGACGCAGGCGGGACTGGCGTGAGCCAGCAAGCCAGGCATGGCGGACGCCGCAGCGGCAACACTTAACAGCAATGTCGGTCTTGCTCGCATTCTCGGCTACTCCATCAGCGAATGCCGAAACCGGCTGTGATGACCTGGTGCGAGAACGGAGCAGTTTGCCCCGTAAGGCGATCACGGACGTGGATCTCGGGTCCACCAATCATCCGGTCGGCCTGCCTCGGATCATGCCATACTACCCCTATTTTGCCCGACGGATCAAATCGAATTTCGGGAAATACGTAAGCCATTGATTTGGCTGGGTGACGGCTACTGTGCATGGGGTTGTTTTTCGCTTTTTGTTGGGACGGCCCCCGCGTTGATAAGATGTTGCAATCGGCGACCGCATAAGCTGAAGTTGCGCGGCGGGCTCTGCTGCCGCTCGGCCCGCTTTGGAGTCATCTGAGTGCAATCTGCTCGCTGCAAGTCGGTATCAAACCGCTGGAGACTGGCGCGCGCGCCGGTTCGGGCGGCCGCTGTCGGATTGGCTCTTTACGCCTGCCCGCTCTCGTGCCGTGCTCAGACCGAGCCGGAGCCGTCCATCAACGACTATCTTCCGCCGAGCGAGCCGGAAGTCTCGCGCGACGAATGGCGGCAGCGCATCGAGGATGCGCGGCGCCGTGCCAAGGGGGTTGCGCGCGAGCGGCGCGAGCATCCGGACCTCTACAAGCCGATTCCGGAAGATCCGGACCTCGTCGCGACCGAACGTCTGCTTCGCGACGACAGCCTGCAGCGAGGCGACATCGTCGCCACCAAGAAGGGCATGTTCGTCTACCAGGGGCGATCCGACCAGCCGCGCCGCGATCAGGACTTCGTGCCGGTGAACCCGAAATCAGTCCGCTGATTTAGTACCGCCGCAAGATCTCGTTGAACTTGGGATCGGTGACCTTCGTGGCCTCGAGCAGCAGCGACTTGCCTTGCGGCGTTGCCTGCACATAGGCCGCGATCAGCAGCGGCTCGTAACGCGAGCGGTTGGCCAGCGCCGACCGGATGTCGGATTGCGCCAGCAGCTTGATCTCGTCGTCGGTTGCCGCGGCGCTCGAGGTCACGGTGCGGACGCGTGAGAAGGCAACGTCGATCGGCACCGACCCGGTCAAGTACGACATCTTCACCGCAGGCGTGACCGCCTCGCCGGCCTGGGCCTGTAGCGTGCCGAGCGTGAGCCAGAGCGCCGGCCTGATCGGCGAGACTTTCAAGGCTGCCACGACAGCGGCTTGGGCCGTCTTGTTCTCGCTGGCCCTTCCGCCTGCCTCGGCCGACGGACGGTGCAGAACGTCGGCGGCCATCGCTGCCGCATGATTTGCCAGGAGGTCGCCATCCCACGAAAAGGATGCCAGGCTGCCTGCCGCCGCGAGCTTGGCCTTGTCCGGCGGAATCTCGCCCGAGAACAAGTCGCGGGCGCGAAAGTTCGGCCGTACGAGATCGCCATAGAACGTCATGCCGGCGTGGAGCGCCAGCGCGATCGCGGTCAAGATACCAATGGCGCGAAGCGTGATCACCGAAGTTGCGGCCTAAGCTTTCAAATTGCGAGGAGACTATCGCCTTGGATCGTCAATAGGGTCAAGTTGCCGGTCGCATAAGCGCCGGTGTCGATGTTGATGCGGTTCGAGCGGATATCGGGCGCGCTGACCGGCGTATGGCCGTGTACGATATATTTGCCGAAGCGCTCCTCGGAGGCGAGGAATTCCTCGCGGATCCAGAGCAGATCCTCATCCTTCTGGCGATCGAGCGGGACGCCCGGTTTGACGCCGGCATGGACGAAGAAGAAGTCGCCGCAGGTAAAGGACGAGGGCAATTGCTGGAGGAAGGCGAGGTGCTCCGGCGGGAGCGCACGTCTCAGTCCCTCGATCAGTTCGACCTGCTGCTCGGCGGAAGGGTTCATCGTCGGCATGACGCCGTAGGAGACCAGCGTCAGCAGACCGCCATAGTGGCGCCACTCCTGCAGGCGGGCCGGGTCCTTGAGGACCTCGAGCAGGAAGACCTCGTGATTGCCCTTCAGACATACCGTCTCGTGCGACTTCGAGCGTTCGATCAAGAGATCAAGAACGGCGCGTGAGTCCGGGCCGCGGTCGACATAGTCACCGAGAAAGACCTGAATGGCGCGTTGCGGCGCCGAGCGGGCCAAGTCGGCGTCGATCACGGTTAACAGCGATTGAAGCAAGTCGGCACGGCCATGCACGTCGCCGATCGCATAGACGCGGACGCCGTCGGGAAGCCGCGGCTTGGTCTTCTTTCGAAAGCGGGAGGAAAGGCCCATCAGGTCGGTCGAATCGCTTCCAGCGTCACGAGCGGAACGTCGTGACCGCTCTTAGCAGAACAAGTCACACATCGGTATTCTTAATTGTTTCCGACCGATGAGCCCGCATTTTGATTAAAGCCTCGCGTGGCCTTTGAGCCGTATTTCAAGAGGTCTCGCGTAGCGTCTCCCCAACAAGAACGGGGAGCGCGACATGCGCAAAGTTGTGAAGTTCCTGGCGGCCGTCGCCGCCATCGTCGTTGCTGCGGGGGTGCAGCAGAAAGCGGAAGCCGCCTTCGTCGGGGCGCCCCTGGGGCTGCGCGGCGCCATCCACTACATCAAGTTCGACCAGCCGACGCTGCCGCCGATGGCGTTCACGCTCTTCTGCCTGAAGTACAAGGACGAGTGCAAACCGCGTCCGCAGCGGATCGTCTTCCGCGGCGGCCGTCTGAAGCTGACGGCCGAGCGCATGGCGCAGATGCAGGAGGTCAATCAGCGGGTCAATGCCGCGATCCGCCCCGAGGCCAATCTGGAAGGGCTGCGCGGCGAGAAGTGGCTGCTGCATCCGGCAAGCGGCGACTGCAACGACTATGCCGTGACAAAACGCCACGATCTGATCGCCAAGGGCTTTCCGGCGCGCTCGGTGCTGCTGAGCGAGGTCGTGACCAGCTGGGGCGAGCATCATCTCGTGGTCGTGGTGCGCACCTTCTCCGGCGATCTCGTGCTGGACAATCTCTCCGGCCACATCATGTCGTGGTCGAAGAAGCCCTATCGCTGGGTCCGCATTCAGTCGCCCAAGAACCCGAACTACTGGGCCTCGCTCGGTGACCGCGCGGTCTGATCACCCGCGCGCTATCGTGATCCGGATTGGCTGACGCTCTGCGACAGCCCGAGGCCCACGATCACCGAAAGACAGAGGATTGCTGCCGGGTGCAGCAATCCGGGTCCGGCAAAGCTCTGAACCAGCGCAAACAGCACACAGGCCGCGGCCGCCGCGGGAAAGAACGAGTCGCGTCCGCGCTGCAGCGCGCCGAAGAACAGGCGCACCAAAGCGAGCAGGCTCACCGCGATCATGGCAACCAAGCCGACCCAGCCCATCCCCGCAAACACCGATGTGGCCGCCGAGGGCGCCGTCAGGACGGCGCCGGCATCGCTCAGATAGATCCTGCCCACCGCAGTAAAGGTGCCGGCGCCGGCGCCGAACCAGCGGGTGTCGGCCAACATCCGCTCGAGCGCGGCCTTCGTCTCGGCTCCCATCTCCGGCACGAGCCGCAGGAGGATCGGTCCGGAGTTCTTCTCGAACAGGAAGGTCAGCACGATGGCCGCGCCGGCCAGGGCTGCCACCGACAACGCGCTCGCGGCCAAGAGCGACAGATCGAGTCTGCGGATGACAAGGATCAGCAGGATCAGCACGACGCCGAAGGCCGCTGCGATGGCGCTGTTCGTCCCTGATAACCCAAAGATCGCGGCGGCACTGACCAAGGCTCCGACGAGACCGCAAAGTCCGATCGCGATCGAGCGAAGGACCGAATGATGCGTCTCCGCCCGTTCAGCGGCGAGCTGCATGACCGCCAGATTGAGCATGAGGCCGAGCCCGGCCAGGCTGGTCGTGAGGTCATGAGGGACGGATCCGGCTAGCGTCGGCGAGAGCCGATGCATGTCCAACATCAAGGCGGAGACCGCGGTGATGCCGCTCAGAACGAACAGAACCAGCTCCGCACGGCCGCGGTTGCGGACCACCAGGATCGCGACGCCGAGTAATGAGATAGCGGCGAGCGCCAGCAGCAGCGCATTCACCGTCAAGCCGATATCGGCCGTGATCGGCCCGAGCGAGAGGCCACCGATCACCTCGTGGGCGCTGGCCCAGATCGGATGCGCAAAGCGCAGCGGAAGCGGAGCGAGCTGGGCCGCGATGCACAGCGGAATGGCGACCAGAATCCAGCGGCCCCAGGAGGTCGCACGGACATAGTGCTCGTAGTCGACCTTTCGCGCGCTCAAGGCGGCGGCCAGCAGGCCTAACGCTGCGGCCATCGTCCCGAGCTGCGCCCCCAACGTGGCGCCGGCGATTTCGAGAGCGGTAGCGGAAACGATGGAGACGATGAGGGCAAAATAAGCGAGGGACAAACGGCGCGCTCGAAGCGAATCCTGAAACGGTCAGGTCACCATACAAGCGGGCGGTGCGTTTTCAAACAGAGGCTTGCGTTGCGATCAGCGGGTGGCCTTGACCGGTCGACCGAAGACGCGGGTGGCGCGTGCGGCGGCAAGGGCAAAGCGCGCGCCCGAACCGAAGAGGTAACCGCCCTGGAGGGCGATGGCGGCCAACGCCGCAGCCTTCATGCCGTCAAGAAAGCCCAGGCTGGTCATCATGCTAACCGGCAGCATGGTGAGCACCAGCGCAAATGTGACCGGCAGGAGCACGAACACGCGAAAGCGTTGGCCCAGCACGGCACCTGTGAGAAAGCTGAAAATCAAAAAGGCGGTCATCCGAAACACTCTCCGTGCTCCGGACCCTAGATTCCCCGCCTAAAAAGACCCTTAAGTTGTATGGCTAAATTTGGCCTATTGGCCGCAATTTGCCAGCAGCGAATGATAGGCCTCCCGCAGCCCGTTGAGCGCCACCATCCCCTTGATCTCGCTGTCGCCTTCCCGGACCACCACGGACAGGGAGGCCGTCGTCTGCCACTTCCCGGCGGCAAAGGCCGAGACCTCGTCGGGCAACAGCACGGCCGCGCCCGCGGCCGCCATGCTGGCATCAAAGGTCAAAGTGCCGCCGCCGCTCGCAGCGATGGTCACCTTGGGGCGGCTCCGGGGCGGGAAGGGCCGGATCAAGGCCACCAGCACATCGACCTTGCCCTTCGGGGCGCAGCGCACGATCAGGCCGGCGAAGTCCGGGTCCGATTGGCTGGTGTCGGCAGTCTTCATGATGGCCGCGAAGCTTTCGCCGTCCTTGGCCCCTTGGGTCCGGGTGAATTTCCAGACGGACGCGGACGCAGGGGCGGCCACCTCAACAACGGCCGCGCCGCGACACCACGCCCCGGCGCTGCCAGGGCAGGCGACGGCGGGGCCCCATGTGCGATCGGCGGCGCCAAAGAGGGAGCCCGCCAACAGCGGGATCAGAAGGAGGCCAGACACCGGGAGTTCCTATCCTTAACAGCGCAGACTTAGCAGACGGCGGCACGTCCAAGAAGCCTCGCGGTCGACACACTTGGCCCGCAACCGGGGCGATTTGCCGCCTAATCGGGCACACGAAATACAACAAATAGTCACAAAGACTTAAACCAAGCCCCAAACAGTGGCCCACACGCAACAGTGGTCGGCCGATCGCATCGTTAACCACTCGGGAACCCTTGTCGCACCGCCCCCTAGGCCGTACCAATCCAGAGCTTATTGGGGTCTCTTGGGGCGCGATTCATGCATTCCTTTGCCAAGTCATATCTTTTCAAGCCAGCTTTTCTGCTGGCCGCTCTAGCGCTCGGGGCCTGCTCGACCAATCCCGGATCGGGACCGCTCACCGACGACGTCAACAACAAGATCCAGACCGAAAACGCGCCGGCCTACGAGCTGGTGCCACTCAATCCGGCGACCGTGAAGATCCTGCACACCCACGAGCCCAAGGGCCTCGCCGGCGTGTTCACCGACCGCCGTCCGCCCGCGAGCATCGTGTTCGGCATCGGCGACGTCGTCAGCGTCACCATCTTCGAAGCCGCGGCAGGCGGTCTGTTCATCCCGGCGGAAGCCGGTGTCCGCCCGGGTAACTATGTGACGATCCCGGATCAGTCGGTCGACAATGACGGCTTCATCACCGTGCCCTATGCCGGTCAGATCAAGGCCGCAGGCCTGACGGCGGTCCAAATCCAGCGCGCGATTGTCGAGAGGATCGGCAACCGCGCCATCGAGCCGCAAGCGGTCGTGGCGATGTCCTCGCAGCGCACCCAGCTGATCAGCGTGCTCGGCGAGGTCAATTCGCCGGCGCGTTATCCGGCGAGCGCGGCGGGCGCGAAGGATCGCGTGCTCGATGCGATCACCCGCGCCGGCGGCATCAAGGGCCAGGGCTTCGAGACCTGGGTCATGCTGGAGCGTGGCGGACGGCGGGCCACCGTGCCGTTCGAGAATCTCGTGATGGCGCCCGAGAACAACGTCTATGTGCGGCCCGACGACAGCATCTACGTCTATCGCGAGCAGCAGAAGTTCCTGGCGTTCGGCGCCAGCGGCCAGAGCGGCGAGTTCAACTTCGACGCCTGGCGCATCAATCTCGGCGAAGCGGTCGGCAAGGCTGGCGGTCTCCTGGATGGCCAGGCCGATCCGGCGGCCGTTTATCTCTATCGCCGCGAGCCGCGCGAGGTTGCGGCCCAGCTTGGCATCGACGTGAGCAAGTACACCTCGGAGACGATCCCGGTCATCTTCAACGTGAACTTCCGCGATCCAGGCGGCTTCTTCCTTGCCACCAAGGTCATGATGAAGAACGGCGACATCATCTACGTCTCGAACTCGCGCAACGTCGAAGTTGCCAAGTTCCTGAACTACCTGCGTGTGATCATGGCGACCGGCAGCGACAGCATCAATCTCGCCAACGACGCCCTGATCTTCCGCAACAACATCAAGCTGGCGCCGTAAGACGCCGACTTGATCGACGAAATCGATGGCACCGGGGCTTTGTCCCGGTGCCATTTTCGTTTAGCAATCGAAGTGGTTCTGCTGCGCCGACAGCCCGGGATCTGGATCAAGGCGCCACTCGGCACGGGCGCGCCGGTCATCGGTCACCCCGCGGCTTTGCAAGGGGCTTCATGCGCTTTCGAACATTTTGCCGTCTTCTGGCTCTCGTCCCGCTTACCTTCGCGCTTGCACCGGTCGGGCCGGTGCTCGGCGCTGCCGCAGAGATGGGCGTCCGCCACCGCATCGACGTGATGGTGTCCGCCGAGCCCGATGCTCCCGTGCTGTCGCGCCTCAAGGGCGCCAAGGGCGAGCTGTCCTTCACCGTCCGCCTCTCGGCGAACTCCAAGGAGAGCAAGTTCTTCGGCATGCTGCGCCCGTCCTTCCCCGACATCGTCGTGCCCGATGGCCCGGGCAAGCCGCTGGTGCAGCAGACCAAGCTGTGGGAGGAGGATGTCTGCCATCAGCGCCGCGGCCTGCCGAAGGTCACCGTGACCCAGCTCGGCGGGCATTTTGCGCAAGGCGAGGGGCGGATCGAGATTTCCGCCATCAACCGGCACATCGGCGTCCTGGTCCCGCCCGACGAATTAACCCCCGGAATAAAGCTCGATCAGGGGAGTGATAGCTTTGGACTATTCTATGCGTTCCGCGCGCAGAGCCGGAACAGCCGCCTCAACGTGGATCTGAAGATCTATCCCATCGATTGCTTCCTCTAAGCCCAGAGCACAGCTCGCAAGAACGACGATGCGCCTTTGGCTTCCCAAAATTCGCTGGTCGTGGAGCTTGCCCGCGACCTTCATCCTGTTCTTCGTGGCCGCAAGTGCGCCGTTTCCGTTCGGCTCGACCAACGACCTGTCGATCGCGTTCTGGTGCCTGTGCCTCGGCATCGCGGTCATTTTCGCGCCGACGCGCGATCTCCGCACGCCGCATCTCTGGCTGCTTGCGGGCATCGGCGTGATCGTTGCCGCCTATGCCTTCGTGCTGCACGAGCAGCTTTCCGATCATCCCTTCGTCGCGCCGTTCCAGCCGATCTGGAAGCAGGCCTCGGATCTGCTCGGCGTGCCGATCGCCCCGTCCGCGTCCATCGTCAAGAACGAGGCGTTCTTCGCGCTCGGCGCGCCGCTCGCCAACATCCTCGCCATCGTGCTCGGCATCACCGTCGGCGCCGATCGGATGCGTGCGCGCCGCCTGGTCTGGGTGATCGCGATCTCGGGCGCGGCTTATGCCCTTTACGGCGTACTCTCGTTCCTGATCGAGCCCACCATGATCCTGTGGCGGGACAAGACGGCCTATCTCGGCAGCGTCACCGGCACCTTTATCAACCGCAACACGGCGGCGGCCTATTTCGGCTCGGCCGCGGTGATCTGGATGCTGCTGATCCTGGAGGACGTCCGTCGCCGCCTGCCGGAGCGGCACATCGAGTGGCGGCGCCTGTCGCTCGACCTGCGCGCGATCCCGCCGAGAGAGATCCTGCCGCAGCTCGCGTGCCTGTTGATCTGCCTGATGGCGATGTTCATGACCACCTCGCGCGCCGGCGTCGGCCTGTCGCTGCTCGCGATGATCGTCGCCTTCACGCTGTTCCTGCGGAAAGACTTGCCGCCGCGCACCGGCATCTGGATCTCGCTCGGCGCAGGGCTCGCCGTCGCGCTTGGCCTGTTGCAGTTGCTCGGCGGCCGCGTCTCCAGCCGCTTCGACAGCCAGGGCCTGGTCGACGAGGGCCGCATCGAGGCCTGGAAATCGACGCTGCGGATCATCGCCGACAATCCCTGGTTCGGCACCGGCATGGGCACCTTCCAATGGGCCTTCCCGCCGTACCGCAGCCCCAACATCTCGATTCGCGGCGTCTGGGACGCCGCGCATTCGACGCCGCTGGAGCTTGCCTCCGAGGTAGGCATCCCGATGGCGCTGCTGGTGGCGCTCGGCTGGGCGATCATGCTGCTGGTGCTGGCGCGGGGCGTATTCACCCGCCGGCGGGACGTCATCATTCCGCTGGCGGCGGCGGCGACGGCGACGCTGTCGCTGCTGCATTCGTGCCTCGACTTCACGCTGCAAGTGCCCGGCTACAGCATTCCGTTCTTTGCGCTTTTCGGCGTCGGCCTGGCGCAGTCCTTCTCCCGCCGTGACGGCCGCGCCACGGCCGATGCCATCGCCACCGCACCGCGAGGCGAGGGCCGCTCGGCAACCGCGGCCCGAGCCCCGCGCGCGCAGGGCGAGCTTCACAAAAGTGTCTAGATATGAAGCAGTTGCGCCGTTTACGAAGTCTTTAGAATAAGTGGACAGCTGTTTTCTCTTCCGCTAGGTTCCGCACTGCACAGCCATTTGCCCGGGCCGAGGAATCGGGGCAGCTGATTTTTTGGAGGTTGATTT
Source organism: Bradyrhizobium sp. USDA 223 (assembly GCF_044909005.1). Taxonomy (NCBI): domain Bacteria; kingdom Pseudomonadati; phylum Pseudomonadota; class Alphaproteobacteria; order Hyphomicrobiales; family Nitrobacteraceae; genus Bradyrhizobium; species Bradyrhizobium sp. USDA 223. Next base: position 5,252,825 of record NZ_JBIYDR010000001.1, on the reverse strand, counting down.
ATGAGCGTTATCCGAAACGCGCTTCGCATGGCTGCCGCCGCGGCCTTCGCCGCGACGATCACCACGGCCGCCAGCGCCGCCGTTTACCCGCCGCAGCGCCAGCTGCCGGCCACCGTCATTTCCGACTTCAAGGCCGCTCCCAACAGCCTCTTGCAGCAATATCCGACCGGCGGCCCGCAGCTGATCTCGCGCGTGCGCGACCTCGGCGCCTCCGATCCGACCACGCTTCCGGGCCTGATCGCGCTGCTCAAGGATCCCGCGACCACCAAGGACCAGATGCGCGCGATCGTCGGCGGCCTCGCCCAGGTCGCCCGTCTGGCCGCGCAGAGCGACCAGGCCTTTGCCAATGAGATCCAGACCGCGATCGCCGGCATCGGCAACCCCGACGTGATCGCCGCCTACCAGGCCGCGACCGGCGACGTCGCGATCGCCGCGACCGGCGGCGGCGGTGGTGGTGGCAGCGGCTCAGGCGGCCCGACCGGCAACAACTTCCCCAACGGCGGCAATGGCGGCGGCGCTGTCAGGTTCGGCAACAACAACAACGCCAACAATCCGCCCGCGACCGCCGGCGGCGGTGTCGGCGGCACCACCCCCAATCAGGTGAGCCCGCGCTAAACCCGTGCGCGGCAGACATTGTTGCGAAAGTCCAGCAGAGCGGCGCCATCGAGCGCCGCTTTCGCGTTGGTGGCGTTAACGCTCACGCGAATTGTAGTGTCAAAGTCGCGCTGCCCTGCATCAACAGCGTTCAACTTCAGATGACCTTGTGCTACCTTAATATATAGCGACGGAGCAGAGGGGCTTGCTTCCGAAGGCGGGAGGCAATTGCCAGGCCTCCACACAAACCTCCATCCCTAAAAAGCAGATCGCGGATTGATTTCAGGAATCGATAAATGTTGCAGGTGAACAAGCCGACCTCGGAGATCAACCGTGATTTCCCCGAGGCCGACGGCTCCCCGTCGCAGACGCTGACCTCCTATCTCGACATCATCCGCCGCCAGTTCCCGACCATGGTCGCGATCGTCTCGGCCTGCGTGATCCTGGCGCTGCTCTATCTCTTCACCGCCGCGCCGCTGTTCACCTCCACCGCCTCGATGGTGATCGACACGCGCAAGGTGCAGCTGTTCCAGCAGCAATCCGTTCTCGGCGACATCGCGATCGATTCTCCGACCGTGGAGACCCAGGTCGAGATCCTCAAATCCGAGAACATCAGCCTCGCAGTGATCCGCGATCTGCGGCTGATCGATGATCCCGAATTTACCGGCGGCGGTGGCGGCTTGCTCGGCACTGTGATTGGCGCTGTCTCTGGCCTGTTCTCTGATCGCCATCCTCCGTCCGAGTTTGAGCAGACTCGCAAGGCTCTCGAGCGCTTCGAGAAGAGCCGCACCATCAAGCGCCTCGGTCTCACTTATGTCATGGAGATCGGATTCACCTCGAAGGACCCCGCAAAGGCAGCGAAGATCGCCAACGCCATCGCGGACGCCTACATCGTCGATTCGCTTGAGGCGAAGTACCAGGCCACGCGCCGCGCCAGCGTCTGGCTGCAGGACCGCATCAAGGAGCTGCGCACCCAGGCTTCTGCCGCGCAGAAGGCAGTGGTTGATTTTAAGACCGCCAACAACATCGTCGATACCGGTGGCCGGTTGATGAACGAGCAGCAACTCGCAGAAGTGAACAGCCAGCTCATCATGGCGCATGCGGCCACCGCTGAGGCCAAGGCGCGGCTCGACCGCATGAACGACATCCTCAAGCAGGACATACCGGACGCCAATGTCGCCGACGCGCTGAAGAACGACACTATTGTCAAGCTGCGCGCGCAGTATGTCGACATGGCTTCCAAGGAGTCGATCTGGGCAATGAAATACGGCGCGGATCATCTCGCCGCCGTTAACCTCCGCCGGCAGATGGCGGAGATCAAGAAGAACATCACGGACGAGCTCAAGCGCATCCAGGAATCCTACAAGAGCGACTACGACATCGCCGTGACCCGCGAGGAGGCGATCAAGTCGAGCCTTGCCAACGTGGTCTCGGAATCCCAGCTGACCAACCAGGCGCAGGTGGCGCTGCGCGAGCTTGAGAGCAATGCGCAGAGCTATCAAGCGATGTATGATAATTTCCTCCAACGTTACATGGAAAGTGTGCAGCAGCAGTCTTTCCCGATCACCGAGGCGCGTGTGATTAGCGCGGCGACGCCGCCGCTAAAAAAGAGCTACCCAAAAACGATGATCATCTTGGCAGCGAGTATATTCGGCGGCCTGATCTTAGCCTTGGGCGCAGCGCTGGCGCGGGAGCTCACGGATAAGGTGTTCCGCACCACTGGCCAAGTCGAGGAAGTGCTGGGGGCGAACTGCATCGCCATTCTACCGGCGCTTGGCGCTGCCGCCACGCCGGGACTCGGCGAGCAGATGCTGGGCGGCAAAGGCGTTGGAAAGGGCAATCCGCAGCCGGACCTCTTGCGCTACGTTGTCGACAATCCACTGTCACGCTTCTCCGAAGCCGTGCGCTCGGTGAAGGTGGCGGTGGACCTCAACGCGATCGTACGCGAGAACCGCGTACTGGCAACGACTTCGACCCTGCCTAACGAGGGCAAGAGCACGCTATCAACCAACCTCGCTCAGCTGATCGCGCATGGCGGCGCGCGAGTGATCTTGGTCGATGCCGATTTGCGCAACCCCTCACTATCACGTGCTCTGGTGCCGAATGCAAAGATCGGCTTGGTCGACGTCGTTGCGCAAAAAGTTCAGCTGGAAGACGCTCTAGTGATCGACCCCAGTACGAAGCTCTCGATCCTGCCGGCCGGGAGCACCTCGAAGCTGCTGCACACCAACGAGATACTGGCCTCAAAGGCGATGCACGCGCTTGTCGCTCTGCTGCGCGGGAAATTCGACTACGTGGTGCTGGACATGCCTCCGATGGCGCCGGTCGTGGACGTGCGTGTCACGTCGAGCTTCGTCGATTCCTACGTGTTCGTGATCGAGTGGGGGCGGACCAAGATCGATGTCGTCAGGCACAATCTACGCGGCTCGCCGGAGATTCAGGATAAGCTGCTGGGTGTCGTACTGAACAAGGCAGACACAAAGTTGCTCGCCCGTTACGAGTCTTATCACGGGCGTTACTACTATCAGAAATATTACGCCCGCTACGGGTATGTGGAATAGTGCTCGACTTAACGTGCCGGCTTTGCTGCGCGGCCTTTGGCTGTCGCTTGGTCTTGCTGGCATAATTTGGTCTGTCGCCTTGCTGCCGGCGTTTTGGTCGGGAGCCACGGCAAAGGCCGTCGTGGCACGCATCCTTGCCAATGATCGTTTCAAGAGGGGCACGCTGAGTGAGGTTTTGGCGTCGATGCAGGCCACGCCGGGACCCGCAATGTGGCGTACCGATCTGGTGCGGGCGGAGGCCCTTCTTCGGCTACGGATCGCAGATGAAATGGTAGGACGAAAAAGTTCGGAGGATGCCGATCTTGATGCGACCGCCGCGGAAGACAGGCTGAAGTCGTCTCTAGCGCTCAATCCGACCGATTCTTTACTGTGGTCAGTGCTTTTTTCCCTCAATATCTCAGGCGGCGGCTTCGATGCTCGAGCGGTTGGCTTTCTCGACCAATCCTACGCAACCGGACCGTTTGAAGGGGGGATTGCGCTTCGGCGGAACCGGCTCGCGCTAGCCGCCTTTCCGGTGCTCCCTGACTCCATACGCAATAGGACAGTCGCAGAATTTCGAAGCATGGTCGACAGTGAGTTCACGGAAGACGCTGCGCTCAACCTGATGGGGGCGGGTTGGACTCATAAAGAACGCCTTTTGGCCAGCCTCGAAGGTGTTGATGCCGTTCCGCGCGAGGCTCTTGCCAAGAGATTGATGCGCGACGGAGTGATGATTAAGATTCCGGGTGTTCGTTTAGATGAGAGGTTCTTCCGGTGATCAAAAGTGCTTGGAGGCGGCGACCCGCTAGAGCCTGCGCGCTCAGCCTATTTGTTGTGGTGCAGCAGCCTGTGGTTGCGTTCGCTCAAGCCAGCAATTCCGGTCAAGCTAAGTTCACGATGCAGGGGGGCGCCGAGCAGTCGAATTCATTGCCAATCCGCGATGCTCTCAATCGGCCCTGCCTGGATGTAGAGGCAATGTCACGAGCTCACGTAGTTAATCCCGATGTCAAGGACCACATAGTGAGCGTCAAGAACAAATGCGCTCGAGCCATCAAGGTCAAGCTTTGCTATTTCCAGACGGATCGCTGCAAGGAGTTTAACATTCACGCGTACGAACGCGTGGACAGCATCCTTGGCACAATGACCAAGGTGACGAGCTTCAGATATTCGTTGGTTCAAAAATAGAGACCAATACGTGACGACCTTACGTTCGAAGGCTTGCATTCGATAGGAGCTAACATTGCGATGTGCAATGTAGTTTTATCGTGGCATGCTCTCGATGCTAGACAATGATATGACAGTCTAGCTCCGGATCGTTGCGGTCCTATCCTTCTTCCATATCTGCCACGGCTCGGAGAGCAGAAAGATTGGAAGCCAAACTGATCTGCGAAAGAATGCGGGACCGCTGAAATAAAAGAGAACAAATATGGCAAGGCCCAATAGAGCAATAATCCGCTCGTTCTTCTCTTTCCTAAGGGCCGCCGAAACAAAATAGAAAATGAAAAGTAGCTGGCTGGCCGCTCCAAGAAGGCCAAAATGATACCAGCTTGCCAATAGCCCGTTATGGATGTCTAGCTTGCTGATCAGGGCGCCAGGATCATAACCTGACCCCAAAGAGAAGCTGGAGGCACTGGCGAAAATTGCGTCAATCGCGTCTGCCATCTGCGATGTGCGGCTATTCAGTGTTCCGTATTCAAGTCCGGTCTGAAACAATTCAGAGACACGGGCAGCGAGGAATGTATCAGAAAAGAACTCCGAAGCGATAAAGCCAATTCCTGGAACTAAGACTGCCATAATTACAATTGAAGAAAATTTCAGAGATCCCCGAGCGACTAGGAGCGCCAGGACGCAGCCGATGCTGCAGATGACGCCTGTTAGGGATGCGGATATCGTTTCTGAATATGCGATAATGACTAGACAGGCGCCGTTTAGATAGATCCTGCGCTTCCGAAGTAGAAGTGAGGTGGCGAACAAGCACCCGTAAGCGGCGATTTGACCTGCCTCGACGGGATGCTCCGCCAGTCCTGTCGGACGCGTCCAAAACTCAAGACGTTCGCTCGGGAGCAAGTTTAGAAACAAACCAAATTTCCCCTGCGCAATACAAACGACCCCTGTTATTGCACTCGATATAGCCAAGGTCTGTGTGATAGCTTCAAAACTGAGCCCTTCGACACGGCCGATCGTCAAGCTAAACGTGATCATCAGAAACGCGCCAGCTGCAAGAAGCGAAGAGCGAAGCAAATGGTCGTTTGTATCGTATGCGACGCTTGCGGATGCTAGTGTCGCGAGGATAAAGAGTGCCAAAGCGAATAGTGGCAGTCCGTGCCGTGCTATTAAATCGCGATTGCTTTTCAGCAGAACGAAGGGCGCCGCCAGCAGACAATAACCCGCCGCGACGACGTCGAAGCTCGTCAACGTTCCAATTCGAAGGTTCGAAAAAAAGGAAAGACCTAGGACGGCGAGCGATATCCACTGCCAACTCTTCCCAAGTGATCGCAACATCACGTTGGCCGGACCTAATGGGGCGCGACTCTGCAACTGCGAAGACCCGGAAATTGGCATGGTTGTTACGTGAGCTTCGATAAATGGTTGCTGAGGATTCTGGTGCTGCCGGAGAATAGTCTGGGTAGTCCTGCCCACCTAAAGAAGTTAGCGTAATATTCGACTCTAGCCTAGGATGCGTATGCTTCGTAAGATCAAGAAACATGCTTGGTTAATCGTGATGCAGTTCTCAGCGGTTTTATTGTTGCTGAGCGGGCTGTTGCCGTCGGCGGGATTGGCCAAGGATAAGGCTCCACCGGCCGCCCTAATGGAACAGTTTCTGCTGAATACGTTTTCCTCGGATGCAGACTTCAGTGTAGCAACTGTAGATCAATCTCTTACATTCGCGAGCGGGTTCAAGTGGTACAACTCGAACATCGTGAAACAGCGGCCGCAAGAGCCGAATTACAATAAGTTCAACCCCGATGGCTCAATCACAACTTTTAGCCCGGCTTACGGTCTAGGAATAGTATCGGCAGCAAACATCGCACAGGATCCTGGTTTCGTTGGTGTAGCATTTGGCGGAGGCGGCTACTTTGAAGCCGAGCTAAAGTTTGACCCAGCCACGCTTGATCTCAAGGAGGGACAATGGCCGGCTTTCTGGACAGTCTCGCTAGAGAGTTCTGCAGCTCTGCCAGGGCAGCAGTGGAAGGGGCAGCCTCCTGGATATAACCATACGGTCGAGTTCGATATCTTCGAGTACCTTTATTCCCGTACCAAGGCACCCAACGTCTATGGAGCCTCTGGCCACGACTTTTTCGGCATCTACGGCGTCACCTGCCCACCTGCCAGATGTAAGGCTGACTCGATCGCAAACGAAAGAGTGGCGCCTATCGGTACGCGCTGGAACGAGTTTCACAAATTTGGGATGCTTTGGGTGCCGGCTTCGGATGATCGTCAAGGAAAGGTAGTATTCTATTTCGATGATCAGCCAATTGGGTCTCAAATCACTTGGGAAAAGTTTGTTGATCAGTCGCCGCCTGTTATCAACTCTAGCAAGTGGAAACTTGGTGTGGTCGACAGGCAACACCTGATCCTGATTTTGGGTTCAAGCAAGTCTTCGCCAATTACAGTTCGTTCAGTCAACGTCTGGCAGGCAACGGATCGATTCAATATGCGAAACTAGGCTCGATCGCCGTGCAGATTGATCGAAGAAAATTACCGCGATTAGAGGAATGCTCGTTGCCAAACAAAAGACGTCTAGGACGTGGATAGGAGCTAGGGACAGCTTGCTGCTGAGTGCCAGAAGCGCGGCGAAGCAGACAGCGAGAAAAATTCGGAAGGACAGCCCGCGGGCTTCGTCAACTGAATAGACTAGCTGAATGTAGATCTTTTGTGCAATGATCGCACCGAAGAACATCGCTACGCAGGCTAGTGTGAAGGTGGATACGCGGGGCACATCGGGAAAGAAGTATTCCACGTAAAGATTACTGCCAAGCAGGAAGCAGATTCCAACGAAACTGCCATATAGCAACGCAATGATAGCTATCAGATTAAAGGCCTTCCGTCGCGAACTTGCATTCCATTCGGCCCAACGAAGAGTAACGAAGCTCGTCAAGGGTAGCAAGATAAGGAGAACTGGGGCAAGTAGCGTCTGGAAAGCCCGCATCAGGGTTCCGTACCACGCTGCAGCGTCGGTCGCTCCAAACGCACCCAGAGCATAGAGACTTGCGTTAAGTGCAGAAAACACAGCGCCGTCAGCCAAGGTGACGTAGGTCGCAGCTCTGAAGTTCGGAACTAAGTTTCCGGGGCTTCGCAAACGCAGTTCAGGCTTCTCCCAGCACAGGCCCAAAAGCGTTAGAGCGCTTGCTAGGATATATGGGAAGTTGAGGACTAACGCCGAGAAAATCACAGCTGAGGTTGGCAAGCCTGAGAAGGCTACGTACCCAAATATCGCTGTCTGTGTGATCGTTTGCAAGATCGCGGTGACGTAGTGCTGATTATAAGCAGCCCGAAGGTTGTCGAAGGTATTTGTAAACGCCGCAACAATCGGAATGAGCGCGACAACGACAAGTGTGGGTGTGCTCGCCGTTTGGCTCGCTATCAAAGCAACGACCGCGCCGGCCACAAGCGTACACAGTGCGGCAAGCCAGATCGTATCGCTGAACGCACCAGCTTGCCCTAGAGCATTCTGAGTCGAGTACGCGAAGCTGAGGCGACGCCTCCCTACGGTATTGATGCCGCCGAAGAACAACGTGAAGGTTGAGCCCAGCGCAAGCATCGAGAGGAATTCTCCATACGCGCTTGGCCCCAAGCTTCGGCTTATGAGCGGCAAGATGATGAGGAGACCCAAGACAGACGGTAGCTTCGCCACCATGTTGAAACCGATGGAAGCGAGCAATCGAACTTTGTCGGCGCTAAGTCTCATCCGAGTTTATTGATCGACGAAAATGGGAGATGGTGAGTTTTCCGAGCCTACGGGTACATAGGACACCGGAATGTCGCTCGCGCACATTTCTTTGGCTAGATCGGTCTTCGCGATCCAAACGGAAGGCATGTTGCCAAAGAAAGCCGCCCAACGAGAGAACGTGGAATTCGATCCTACCAGAATCGAAGCCGATGATAGCGTGAGTATGTCACCAATGTCTGAGGTCGTTGGCGGAAGCTCTGCACCCAATGCCAACAGGTCCTGAAGCTCGTCAGGACGTCCGTCTGAGACCACCAGAATTCGTTTGTTTGGATAGTCATTCTTCAGCCTTTTCAGGACGCCGACGTACCACGAGATGGGTATGCGTCTATTCGAAACACCGCGATTCAACTCAGCTACGTCCATCGCCGGAGGAAAATCGCCGCCCAGACGAACGTGACAACCTATGTAGTCGGACCGCCCCCAAGAGAAGTCGGCTGGGAGAGGATCTCGGATCATCTCCAAGAGCCTCTTGCGGATATCGTCTCGGTAATCATTCAAGCCGCAGAACGTAAAGCGCTTGGACGAAACTAAATTTAGTCCTGTAGACGAAACTTGAGAAGCGCCAGCTTCATCTATGGAAACCAAGTTCGCCTTCATGCCCAGCTTAGCCAGGGCTACCAATTTCTCTACGCCCGCAATCTCATCTCCTGCGACCCGGAATAGTCCAATGTAAAAACGTTTGCGGGACTCGCGGCGTAGAATTGGCCCAATCTTAAAGGAAGGCCATGCGGGATGGATCATTCGTCCGCCATGCTTTTGGCTGAGCACATAGGTGTGGAAATAATTGAAGAAGCTATTGCCCAAGCCGACGCCAGAGAGACGCAGGAACGCTAGGTCCCGAACGCCGCCCAAGCAAGGATAGAATAGTGATTGATTGTGCACCATGAATTCCTGTTCGATTGCCGAGCGCCGCTAGTTAGCGCCAGAACTTGCCGCGTTATATATTGTCTTGCATCCATCAAGAATGGATCTCGCGGCGTTGTCGGGGCTGAAAGGCGCGATCTGGTTAAGGCAAGCTCGCGCAGTAGCGGCGATATCCGAGAAACTGTTCGGAACAGCAATCATCTTCTCAGCGAGTTGGTTAACTTCTCCCCATTCGAAGGAGAAGCCAGTTTTTCTGTCAGCAATGAGTTCAGGGACGCATCCGCAACGGTAGCTCACAACGACTGGACAGCCGAAGCTCATAGCTTCGTTCACCACCAATCCCCAAGGTTCGCTATAGCTTGGTAGAACAAGGCAACTCGCCTTGCAGTATTCATCGAAAAGATCAGAGTCGAACTTCGGTCCCGCAAAAGTGACGCCGTGCTGAATTCCAAGTTGGGCAACAAGATTGCGCAGTTCCTGCTCAGCTGGTCCTTTGCCCACAAGATTGAGCTGTGCTCCGGGAATCGATGCCGCTACTTGCTTGAAGGCGAGGAGCAAATGGTCAAGAGATTTTTCCGGCGACAGACGTCCAACGTAAAGATATCTCGGAGGTGCATTCCGAGGAGCTTTTTCGATCCGCCGTTCGAAGGCCGTTTCCGCGGAGTAATCTTTCGGCAGAGCCGCTGCCTGACATCGGACAAAGCTCTTACTGCTCGGAACGCCGTAGTAGCTCACATACTCCATGGCGCGAACGCCATAGCAGAAGATTCCGTCCGCCCAATTGAAGATGATGCGCTTGGCGACTCCCTTCCAAAAACTTTGGGGTTGATCGTAGAGGGTAGAGTCGCAAAATAGCGCGAACGGCCGTCGCTTGAGGCTCAGAATGAGAGCCTGAAGCCATACGACGGGTCTCTCATATCCTGCGAGGACCACGATGTCGGCTGGGTCCCTCCAAGTCAGCAAACCTGCTCTCCATAGTAACTTGAGAGCAGGAATCTCTGACGATGCTCCTTTGAACAGCAGCTTGAAGGGGTATTGATGCCAGCTTTGATCGATCGGAGACAGTCCGGCGCGATTAGCGTCCGTCTCCGCGATCTGATAGAAATTAACGGCGATGTTCTCAGCCTGGGCCTGGCGGTGAATCGAAGAAAAGACGACCGCCTTGTAACGAGACCACATGATGTTGTGCCAGATCGCAATCTTCATGAAATGAAAAACTCTGCGGCTACGAAATTGAAGGAAGTGCCGAAAGAGCCGCTCGCGCCTTCGTTCTTTCCGCAATATGCATATCAGTCATTTGACGAGCTATGGAAGCCCGAGGTGCCATACTTTCCCGGCTCGCCCCAAGATTGCGTACCGAAGCGAGGGCTGCGGGCAGGAACGGTTCGCTTGGCGGTATGATGATCCCGTTCCTTCCGACTTGCGAGGCAACACAGCCCCGCTCGTACGCGATCACGACGTTGCCGGCCGCCAGGGCTTCGTAGAGCACCGTGGGCTGAGCCTCGTTGGCATAGATGGTCGGAAACACGAACACGTCGATCGACTCGTAAAATCGGTTTTTTTCATCACCATAGAGCGGCCCAGCGTATTGCAATCGATCGCCGAGCTCTTTCTGCGCAGCCTCAAGAGCGCGTCTGTCGTCCGGCTTGCGCACAGGACCGGCTAGCGTTCCATGTATGTTTAACCCATGGTCGCGTGCAGCGCGCAACAGATCGAGGAAGAGATAGAGCCCTTTTTCGCGATTAAGGTTGCTCAGGAGTCCTATTCTGAGAGATTCGCTAGTCGGGAAAGAGGCTCGGCTAGCGTGAGGAGACACGAACGCGGCGTTCGAAACCACCAGGGAGCGTTCCGGTTTCCAATAGGTTTGGCCGAAGCACGTTCGCATGTGATCGCAAAGGAAGATGTGGACGACTTCTGAGCCGCCCGCTCGGAGGGTCGCTACCATCAACGGGCGCCGTTCATTGATGTATCCGAAATTGTGGTGGTGAAGGTAGGTCGGATAGCCGAACAGCCTGGCGACGGCCAAAAGATACAGTGTGTAAACGAGTCCGAAATCGCTCTGGCACGGCATGTAACAGGCGCGGTTTCCGCGCCATGAATTGAGCACCAAATGCAGCGAGGCGCGCAGAACGATTGCTGTCCTCGACAGGTGGTAAGCCAAGCCCCGCTTCGACACCCTCGGTGAGATATTCAGAACCTTCACGTCGTGATCTTCAGCGAGAAGCTTGACGTATTCCGACGTGATGTAGGCGAGCCCGTCTGTTGGCGGTGGAATCTGTCCGATCGCCACGATGAAACGTCGATTGGGGTTCATACGAGCGCAGTCGCCTGAAGTGCGAATCAGTAAGCCGCGGTATCAAGCACGCCGAAGGCGGTTCGCATGATGATCTTGATATCCAGCCCCAAGCTCCAATTATTGATGTACCACAGATCATACTCCACGCGCTTCTGCATCAGGTCGAGCGTGCGGGTTTCTCCGCGATAACCATTAACCTGGGCCCAGCCGGTGATGCCGGGCTTGACGTGGTGGCGGAAGGCGTAGTTGCCGATGATCTGCTCATATTCGGTGTTGTGGGCGGCCGCGTGCGGGCGGGGGCCGACCAGCGACATGTCGCCCTTGAGCACGTTGAGGAGCTGCGGCAGCTCGTCGATCGAGGTCTTGCGCAGCCATTTGCCGATTGGCGTGACGCGCGGGTCGTTCTTCTGCGCCTGCTGAATCGTCGGGCCGTCCTCGAGCACGCGCATGGTGCGGAACTTGAAGATCCTGAACGCGCGCCCGCCGAAGCCGTGGCGGGTCTGGCGGAAGAACACCGGCCCCGGCGAGGTCAGCTTGATCAGGAGCGCGGTCACCAGCATCACCGGCGCGAACACGAACAGCGCAAGGCTGGCGCCGGCAAGGTCCAGCGCGCGCTTGAGCGCGCGTTCGCGCCAGGTGAGCGGGGCGCGGCGCAGCTCGGCGGTGAAGGTGTTGCCGGTGCCGACCAGCGGATAGCGCAGGAAGCGCGCGGTGTTGGGGTCCGGCACCAGATGCACGGGGAGGGGGAGGATCTTCAGCACGTCCAGAATGCTGTCGATCGCATGCTGCCGGCTCCAGTTGATCAGCAGGAAGACGTGCTCGATCCGCTGCTCGCGGGCGTAATTGATCAGCTCCTCGAAGCGCGGCGCCAGCGAGGACAGCAGCAGCGGCGAAGCCAGCTCCTTGGCCGGGATCTCCATCACGCGCATCAGGCGGTAGCCGTGCTGGCCGAGGTCCTCGACCGTGTTGGACGAGGTGGCAAGGCCGAACTCGGCGATCAGAAGCGCCCGTCCATTGGCGAAGGCGCCCGTGCGCAAGGCATGCGCGGTCCAGCGCGCCGCAGCGGTCTTCCAGGCCAGCAGGGCGACGAGGCCGACCAGGTAGAACGAGATCGTGGTGCCGCGCGAGAACTCGTCGCTGACCTTCATCGTGAAGGCGATCGCCAGCAGCGCGCCGAACAGGCCGGTCCACGTCGCCAGCGTCATCCGGAACGTGCGGGGCAGGTGGGTGACCGTCTTGAGGCGATAGCCCTGCTGCACGATGGTCAGCAGGACGAAGTTGATCGCCACCAGCACGCTCGCGGCCGCATAGACATCCGCCTTGCCGAGCGTGCCCACGGTGACGACGTGATACCCGACCGCGCAACCGATGCCGCTGACCACGATCAGCGCCGCATCCACCACCGCCAGCAGCCGTTCGACCACCACAGGTCGCAACCAGCTCGGCGCAAACCCTGTAGGTGTCGACGCGACCGGCTCGACCACGCGAATTTCCGCCGCAGAATCAGCGACGGGCACCGGCCGAGTGGAAAGAATTGTCATCCTGCCAAATCCATTGACGCAAAATTCATTAGCCCGAACAAGCCGTGCTATCGGGCAAAATCGCTGTTAGAACAAGGCGAAGGAAAAATTAACCTTACCCCACAAGCGTGCATTGTAGCTCATCCCGCCTCGACTGATATGTTAAATTTCACAACCCGTTAGGAAGTCCTCGTTGCCTCGCACCCAGTCCCGGCGGCGGACCCGGCCGAGAGGGAAGCGCTACCTCGCCATTGGCCTTGCGGCCGTCGCTTTGGTGGGACTTGTGCTTCTCCTTCTGCGCCCCGATGCGGCGCCGATCCGAGCTCCAACAGCGTCCAGGCCCGTCGCCATCAAGCTCCTCCTTGATGGGCCGTATGGCGCGCGGTTTGCCGGGGAGCTCGCCGCATCGAGGCAGGGATATTTCTCCTCCCGCATCGAGGTGTCGGCGCAGCCCGGTCCCGACTTCGTCCAAACCATTGCACGCCAACATGCCATCGGCGTGACGAGCGGCCAGAACTTCCTGCTGGCGAGCTGGCGCGGCGTCCCCGTGACTGCGTTTGCTGCAAGCTTCCTCGACACCTCTGTCGCGATCTTCACGCTCGAAAGCTCCGCCTTGCGGCGGCCGGCCGATCTGGTCGGAAAGCGGGTCGGATACCGCAGGGCGAGTGAAGGAGACGTCGTCTTCGATGCCATGATGGCGCAGCTCGGGCTGCCCCGCAGCCAGATCACCAAGGTCCCTGACCGCGACAGCTTCGAAGCGCTGAGGGCCGGGGAGGTGGATGCGATCATCGCCGCCATCGACGAGCAGCCGGATCCCACCAGCTCGACCTTCGTGAAGCTGAACGTCATCAAACCGCAAGACTATGGTATCCATGTTCCTGGCCTAGTCTACTTCGCGAGCAATACTCTCGTCCATGAACAGCCATCTATGATTGCCGACGTGCTTCAGGGCCTCATTCGAGGATGGCAATTCACCTACGCGGACTATGCACGGAGCGTGCCCGTTCTTACGGGTACCGGACCGGCTGGCCTGAACCCTGAGCGGCTGAAGTTCGAGCTGCAGCAGCAGCGCCCGCTGGTGCTGCCGACGGGCGGCCGCATCGGCGATTACGACGAAAGCCGCTGGCGGACGCTTCGGGATATCCTTCTCTTCGCCAAGCTGGGCGAGGAAGACGTGCCTTTGGCTCAAACGGTCAGCTACCAGTTCTTGCGGGATGTGTACCGCCGTTCACCCGACCTCGCGGCTCCAGGCGCGTGGAGCCAGGACAAATAGGACCAAAAAATAGGACCAAGAAGCCACACTTGCGCGCTATATCGTCCCAAAAGGCCCTCGGCCGCCCCGGCATCGGTTGCATTTCCGTCGGTGGCCTTGGTAAAGTTCGGTTCACTATTTGGGCTAGTTGCGGAGTGGCTTTACGGACCGTGACGTTGGTCGGCTGGGGTCTGGCAAGCGCGGGTCGGGGTTCAAATCCGCAGGGGCGAGGAGCTTTTTAGATGTTCAAGACGTTGATGCGAGCAGGTCTTTTGACTGCAACCGTTACCTTCTGCGCAGCGAGCGGAGCGAGCGCCGCAATGCAGATGCCCGCGCCGGCTGCCCTGCTCACAGGCGGGAGCCAGGTGACGCCCGTTACGTTCTGGGCCCAGCCGTATCCCTACCGGTATGTGCCGCGGCGCCACTGTCCGTTGGTGCGGGTCGAGACGCCCTATGGCTGGTACATGGATCGCGTTTGCGCGCCGGTCGGTCCGGTCCTGCGTCGGGCGTACTGAGATCGAAATAAACCGAGCGGCGGCTGCCGCCTGTCACCGATCGTTTTCAAGGCAGTCGCACAAATGATGCGGCTGCCTTGCTCGTTTTTGTTTCATTGTGTGCTGATCATTTGTGCGCGCAGCGCAGGTTCACCATGAATATCTTTGTCGGGCCGGGGCAGGCTGTCGCATGGTGAAGATTGTGTTAGCAGTTCGGCGGGGCTGCATCTGCAGCGTGATTGCGTAAAGCGACCGGTCGCCGGATCTCGCCAGGTGGTGCGATCCAGCCAAACCGATGCTGATAGAGGGTACGATGACAGGGGCTTTAACCTACGATCTCACGGCCAAACGTGTCTTCGTCGCGGGTCACCGCGGCATGGTGGGATCAGCTGTCGTTCGCCGGCTTGCATCGGAGAATTGCACCGTGCTCACGGCTGATCGGCGCGAGCTGGATCTGACGAAGGAAGAACCCACGCTCAAATGGCTCGAGGCCAATCGCCCGGACGTCGTGGTTCATGCCGCTGCAAAGGTCGGCGGTATCGCAGCCAACAACAATTTCCCGGTCGACTTTCTCTGCGACAACCTTGCGCTGGAATTGAGCGTGATCCGGGCAAGTCACGCGGTTGGTGTGCGGCGCCTGCTGTTCCTCGGCTCGTCCTGCATCTATCCAAAGCACGCCAAGCAGCCGATCGCTGAAAGCGAATTGTTGACAGGACCGCTCGAGCCGACCAACGAATGGTATGCGATCGCCAAGATTGCCGGCCTCAAGATGTGCCAGGCGTATCGTCGGCAATATGGCGACGATTTCATCTCGGTGATGCCGACCAATCTCTACGGCCGCGGCGACAATTATCATCCGGACCATAGTCATGTGCCGGCCGCATTGATCCGACGTTTCCACGAAGCCAAGCTCGCCAATGCACCCAGCGTTTCCGTGTGGGGCACCGGCACGCCGCTGCGCGAATTCCTCAATGTCGATGATTTTGCGGATGCCTGCGTTTTCCTTCTGAAGAACTATTCGAGTGACCAGCCGATCAATGTCGGCACGGGCGACGAATTGTCGATTGCCGAATTCGCGACCACAGTCGCGGAGGTGGTGGGCTACGGGGGCAAGCTCGCGTTCGATGCATCCAAGCCTGACGGGACACCACGCAAGCTGCTGGATAGCTCGAGAATCCGAGTACTTGGTTGGCAGCCGAAAGTTGCCTTGCGGACTGGCCTTGCAGCCGCCTACGCAGATTATCTTCATGGCTACGGGCGTCATCTGGAAGTCGGCGCAACGCGCTGAGTAGACTAGTTAGATTGCTAGAGATTTTTTCATTCTGAAGTTTGAATTGGGGCGAACTTTATGCGTGTTCTCTTGGTCGGCATCAATTATGCCCCCGATCTGATCGGTGTGGCGAAATACAACGCCGAGCTCTGCGACAGTCTGGTCGCCGAAGGCCATGAAGTCAGAGTGATTACGGCGCCTCCCTATTACCCCGCCTGGAAAATCCCTCCCTGCATTCAATTCCTCGTACTTCAGACCGAGAGATGTTGACGGAGTTCGAGTAACGCGTACGCCGATTTATGTGCCCGGACATCCCTCTGGCGTCAAACGGCTAGTCCATCACGCTTCATTCGCGCTCACGAGCTCGGCCCCGGTGCTTCTTGAGGCGCTATCCTGGCGGCCCGACGTCATGATCGCTGTCGCACCTTCGCTGATGTCGGCAGCCTTCGTCTCGTTCGTCGCTCGTCGCGTCGGCGCCAAATCATGGCTTCACGTGCAGGATTTCGAGGTGGATGCGGCGTTCGATCTTGGTTTGCTGCGCAATCCTTCTCTGCGAAAATGGATGCTTCGAATCGAAGCGGCGATCCTCAAATCGTTCGACAACGTTTCAACCATCTCTCAAGCGATGGTAGAGCGGTTGAGGATCAAGGGATTGCGGCCCGACAAAACCGCGGAAGTGAGAAACTGGATCGACACGACTGCGATCTGCCCGGGGCCTCGAGCGACCAAATACCGTCAACAACTGAACCTGGCTGAGAGCGATATCGTTGGACTTTATTCCGGCACGATGTCCAACAAGCAAGGCCTTGAACTCGTGATCGAGGCCGCGATTGGCCTGGAGCGAAGTCATCCACATATCCACTTCATCCTTGCAGGCGAAGGGCCTCACAAGATGAGGCTCGAGCAGCTTGCAGCCGGACATCGCAATATCCACTTTCTCGGGCTTCAGCCCAATGACAGCTTCAATCAATTGATGGCCACGGCCGATTTCCATCTGATTCCGCAGAAGGCCGAGGCCGCCGATCTCGTGTTGCCGTCGAAGCTCGGCGCGATCTTCGCATCCGCTCGGCCGGTCATTGCGATGGCCGAAGAAGGCACCGGCCTCGCGGCGGAAGTCACGAATGCGGGCCTCGTGATTCCGCCAGGAGATTCGTCGGCTCTCGAGCTTGCAATCTGCCAGCTCAGCGACGCGCCCGCCCTGCGTGAGCATTACGGCGAAGAAGGAAGAAAGCGAGCTCTTGATCGCTGGGATCGACGCACGATCGTGCGCCGGTGGTCGGAGGCCATGACAGGGCAGGGCAATGCGACAGGGCAGACGAGTGCCAGCCCGGCGGGCGCTGCCAACGATATTGGGCTTCCTGTGGGCGATGCCGTTCGGTCGCCCTGAGGCATTCGACAGAGTTGGATACGGTCCGAAAAGAATGAGCGCCGCAATGGGCGCTCATTTGCTTGCTTGAGTTGCTTGATAGCCGATCTATGAGAACTACTCGTGGCGCGGATAATATCTAAACCCGTGCTGCTTGATGAGCTCGTCGCGCTTTGCGGACCCGAGATCTTCCTTCATCATTTCTCGAACCAGGCTTTCGAACGACGTCTTAGGCTCCCAGCCAAGTTTCTGCTTGGCCTTTGACGGATCACCAAGAAGCGTCGCAACCTCAGTTGGGCGGAAATAGCGGGGATCGACCGAAACGACGCACTTGCCGGTCTTGGCGTCATATCCCTTTTCTTCGACGCCGCTTCCTTCCCAGCGGACCGTCATGCCGACTTCGTTTGCTGCGACATCGACAAACTCTCGGACCGAATGTTGCACGCCAGTAGCAATCACGAAATCCTCGGGCTTGTCCTGCTGCAGCATCAGCCATTGCATCTCGACGTAATCCCGCGCGTGTCCCCAGTCGCGCAAGGCATCCAGATTACCCAGATAAAGCCTTTCCTGCAGCCCCAAATGGATGCGCGCCAAAGCACGCGTGATCTTTCGGGTCACGAAGGTCTCGCCGCGGACCGGAGATTCGTGGTTGAAGAGGATGCCGTTGCAGGCATACATCCCGTAGGCTTCGCGGTAGTTGACCGTAATCCAGTAGGCATACAGCTTGGCGACCGCGTATGGTGAACGCGGATAGAACGGCGTGGTCTCCTTCTGCGGAATCTCCTGGACCAATCCGTAAAGCTCGGATGTTGACGCTTGATAGAAGCGCGCCTTCCTCTCCAAGCCGGTAATACGCATGGCCTCGAGGATGCGCAGGGTGCCGAGGCCGTCGGAGTTCGCCGTGTATTCCGGCTCTTCGAACGAAACGGCAACGTGGCTCTGCGCCGCAAGATTATATATTTCGTCTGGCTGCACTTGGCCAACGATGCGGATCAGGCTCGAAGAATCGGTCAGATCGCCGTAGTGAAGCCGGAAGGGCGGGTCGGGCTCGTGCGGGTCGAGATAAAGATGATCAATGCGGTCTGTATTGAAGAGGGAGGTCCGGCGCTTGATGCCGTGAACCTCGTATCCCTTCTGCAGAAGAAGTTCGGCCAAATAGGCGCCGTCCTGCCCGGTGACGCCGGTAATAAGTGCTCGTTTCTTTGTCATAATAATCTCTAGGTTCAGTAGGCCGTTCGTACTCGAAAACGAAGAGAATAGGGAGATGGGCTGGGTCAAAAAAGCAAGCTTAGATTAACAGCGTTGAGGTCTGCGCAATAGGCAACAGAGTCCTGCTAAGGCTATTTCGAATTTGTATTCCCAACAGAGAAATTCTGGCTTTATGAATGCTGTACGATTTGTGAACTGAATTGGGCCTGGAGCTTCAGATTTTGGACAAACGCATAATCCCCCTGATCATGTGCGGCGGTGCCGGCACGCAGCTGTGGCCCGCCTCGCGCGAGGTTCGGCCCAAGCAGTTCCCCTGCACAAACCTAAGTCAGCTTCTCTGAGAATCTTTGTCTCGAAAACCGCGCGAGCTGCGCTTGCGCGGAGCAGGCGGCACCAGGAGCTTCTGCTCGCAGCATCTAATTTGCTGGTCGCGCTTTCAGAAATGCGCTTCAATAATCCAATACATACCGGGTCACTGGATGGTCGCTGATGACGAACAGCCTTGACGAGGCGCGGTACGATGCAGTGGTCTTGGGCGCTGGAATCAGCGGCCTTGTGGCGACATCGATCTTGCTGCGCGACGGCGCGAGGAACGTCCTTGTCGTCGACGAGTACGCCTGGAGCGGTGGAAACCACATCGATTGCAAGTTCGGCGACTACACCTTCGATGTCGGCAGCTACATCTTTCAGGACGATTCGCCGTTATTGGCGCACTTTCCCGAGTTGTTACCGCTCTATATTCAAATCTACCCGTCGTGGGGGCGTCTCACTCCGCAAGGCGGAGTAAGTCACTATCCGCTATCCATCAAGGACGATCTGCTTTCAGCCGGTCCGTTGGAATGGCTTTGGATGGTGAGCTCGATCATCTTTGCCCGAACCTTCCGCCGCAGGATCCGAAGTGCCAAGGACTTTGCAACCTTTTGGATTGGAAGGCGATTACTGGAGCGCACAGGGCTCGGCTATTATTTGAGCCGGTTCTACGGATTTCCTGCCGATCAGGTCGACGTCAAGTTTGCAGAGAAAAGGATGCTTTGGATTAAGGAGCATGCGACGCTGCGAAACCTTGTTGGGCGGGCCTTTCGTCGTGCCCCCAATGTGGCTCCCAATCAACAACTCGTTCGACCGCGGGAGGGCTTCGGAGTCCTGTATCGCAAGGCAATGGAGCGGCTCGAAGGTCAAGGCGCAGGCTTTGTGCTGGGGACCAAGATAGCTCGCGTTCAAAGGCAGAACGGCGAGTTTTCGATCGTCCTGGCGAACGACCGTGCGATCGTCGGCCGTCGCCTGGTCTCGACCATTCCCCTAGCACGCATCCAAGATCTCTGCGGGCTGCAAACGCATCGAGAGCTGAAAACTGTGACGTTGCTGACGTTGTTCTATAGCTTTTCCGGTGAGAGAGGCTTCAAGCAACCGATCCTGTACAATTTTTCAAGCGAAGGGGCGTGGAAGCGCCTCACGATTCATTCCGATTTTTACGGCAGGTGCCACGGCCGAGAATTCTTCTCCGTCGAAGTCAATGCTGAGCACGTGGCGCACGACATTAGTACGGCAGATAGCGACTTTAGAACTCACACCTGCGACAACAGACTGTTTTTGGGCGACCTTCGGCTTGAGGGCGCGCATATGCTTGACAATGCCTACCCGATCTACACCGACCAGGCCGACGAACACGCGGCAAGCACGGTGGCCGCACTGCGCAAGTTAGGCATCGAATCGATTGGACGGCAAGGCAGATTTGACTATCAACCGACCGCTCGCGACTCCACCTTAAAAGCCGAAGCGGCGCTTTGTTCGGATCAGCCTCGGTCAGACCTGGTCTAGATCAGATGCGAGCGCGCCCTCGACTTCATCAGGTAGATTGCAACACTTTGTACAGGGCCTGTTGAAGACGCGGTCAACGGGTGTTCGGGCAACAAAGGAGCCTTCGAAGCGGAAATTGGGCGTCACTCAGTGGCGGTCGAGCAGGGTGGGGGTGCGGGCGGCGGGCTCATGCGCCATCTTCCTGACCGCGCCAATGAGGCCGCGCAAGCGACCGCAGTTCGTGCAAAAAACTGGCGTGTCATCGAGGGCTCCGTCAGCACACTGAAACGTAACCGCCAGGGTCGCGCAGTTCGAGCAAACGGATTCGAAAGCTGTGGCCTGGGTCGAGCTCGCTCTCATCATCATCCCTCAATGGTTCGATCGATCTCGCAACTCGAGAGTGTCGCAACGGCTTAAAGTCGGATCCCAATCGAGCGGTGATCAAATCTTCGGTTCAAATGGTTTTCTGTGCGCGCAGAGGGTATCAGGCCTCCTGTCTTCAGAGATGTCCGGTGGGGGCGGCGAGTCGACCTTCAATATGCTGCATCCTCGAATAGAGCCGGGATGGTAGCCAGCATGATCTTGCTGTCGAGTACCATGGACCAATTGCGCGCGTAGAATGCATCGCAGGCAACGCGCCGGCGGTAAGTGGTTGTACTGCGACCGCTCACTTGCCAAAGGCCGGTAATTCCAGGACGGCAGGCGAGGTAGGCGTCGACCTTGTACGCGTACCGCGCCAGTTCTTCTTCGGTGACCGGCCGAGGTCCGACGATGCTCATGTCACCGCGAATGACATTGAACAACTGAGGCAATTCGTCGAGGCTGGAGCGACGCAGCGCTGCGCCCAACAGCGTGACGCGAGGGTCTGCGCGTAACTTGCGAGTGGCCTTCCACTCGGCTGCGGCCGCAGGATCCGACTCCAACAACCGTTGCAGCCGCTCCGCTGCGTCAGGGGCCATGGTACGGAACTTCAGACAGTCGAAGGTCTGACCATTAAAGCCAACCCGTCTATGACGAAACAGCACCGGTCCTGGCGAGAACAAAATCAAGGCCGAGCAACAGAGCAACAGCAAAGGAGAAAGCAGCAGAATGCCAAAAGCTGCCAATACAAGATCAACCGATCTCTTTACGCCTGTACCCACGGGACGCGGTGCCACGTGGGCGGGAGAACGTCTCTTTGCGGAAATGAAAGGCAACTCGCCGCGTGTATCGACCACATTGGCCATTGCGGGAACTCCATAAAACAAAACCTAAAATGCCTTCGAGCTCGGTCCCCTCTTTTCTTGCGGTCTCATCGCCCCCCAATGCGAGCAGATTAAATTCTGACGGCGGTGCAAAATTAATACAAGTTTAAAGTTTCGGCAGAGCCAGCGGATTTTTTCAGCGTAGTATCAATTGAGCTCGTGATGACTTTGCGATTTGAAAAGGCGGAAGCAGCGCCTCTACCTTCCTTCAGTTTTGGTAATAGGAATAGCGCCGATCGGAATAACCCTCAAAGCGACGCATAAACGCTTCGTCGGTTTTGTTGAGGACGGTGCCAAGCAATCGCTCCGAAACAAGCGGCGATGACTGGATTGCCTTGAGGACCTCGTTGGTGGACGTGCCCCATTCAACCACCATCACAAAAGCGTCAAACAGGCTTGCGACCGCTCTGACGTCAGCGATGGGCAAGATCGGCGGCAAATCGCAAATGATGTAGTCGTAGTCCTCGCGAGCTCGCTCCAGTCCCAGCCTGACCGGTGACGCACAAAGCACATCCGAGCTGTTCGAGGGCGGTGCCCCGGATGGCGAGGGGACGACATCGAAGTTGAAATTCAGGTCGTTGATGATCACGTCTTTGAGACGCAACCGATCGACCACCATCCGTTGCAGCCCCAACCGGCGCTCGTAGCCAAGCATTTTTGATAAGGCCGGTTTACGCAGATCGGAATCAATCAGAAGCGTGCGGGCTCCGCTTTTCGCGAGGAATGCGGCGAGCGCCGCGGTGGCGGTTGTCTTCCCTTCACCGGGAAGGGCCGACGTAATGCCGATCACTTTTGGCTTGGCCGGATGCAGGTCGATGGCGACCTTGATGTAACGCAACGCCTCGGCCGTAGCTGAAAAAGGAGCGGCTTTGTTGATCTGCTGGAAGGCGCTGGCGTGACCGCCGCGCCATCGCGTCCGCAGCTTTGAAACAGCTGGGAAAGCGGCGAGGCAGGGCGTGCTCAACAGCTTCTCGAGCTGGTCACGTGTGTGGACCCTCCGGTACATGAATTGCTCTCGGGCTATTGCTGCGAGCGTGCCCAGGCCGAGCCCGCACATCGCTGCGAAAGCCAAGGCGATGGCGAGCTTGGGCGAGCTTGGCTTTGTAGGTGCCGACGCTTCCGTCACCACGCGGGCCTCGGTCGACGGAAACGACTGCTGTTGCACCGACTGGGTGAATCGAGACAGGAAGGCCTCGTAGATGCCACGATAGGTGTTTGCACCCGTTTCCAGCTCCCGCAGGTGAACCTGAGCTTGCCGCGTCGCCCCGGATTGCTGGAAGATCTCGATCATTCGCGTATCGATCGCCTCCTCCTGCGACTTCGCAATCTGGAGTTCGCTCTTATAGCTCTCCGCGATACGAGAGATTTCATCCCACATCGACCGTTGCAGCGCTGCCATTTCGGATCGCAGATTCCTGGCGGCCTCATGCTCGGCCCCATAGCGCGCGCTCCATTCGGCTTGCTTGTTTTGGTTCTCCAGGTATTTCTGACGTAGCTTGGTAATCACCGGACTGTTGAGCGCATCCGTGACAACCGGATCTGGGATCGTGAAGTTCTCCTTCTCAGGTCGTTGTTCGAGAATACGTTGTATGCGCTCGAGCTTGGCGCGAGCTTGGCTGGTGTCGGCGCGAGCTTTGGCCAGTGCGACGCCGAGCTGATCGAGCTCAACCTCGCTCGCCAATTTGCCTTCGACGCCAATGATGATGCCGTTTTCGGCCTTGAAGTCCTGCACGGCTTTGTAGGCATTGCTGGCCTGCTGACGGAGTTCGCTGATCCGCTGTTCCAGCCAAACGCTAGCGCGTCGGGTAGCCTCGTACTTTGCCTGCAGCCGGTATTCGATATAGGCATCGGCGAAAGCATTGGCGATCCGTGCAGCCTTGTCCGGGTCAAGCGAAGTATAGGCGATCTGCTCGACGTAGCTGCGGCCCAAACGGGTGACGCGCAGATTGTCCTTGAGAACGCCAAGCGCGCGTCGCTCCAGCTCGGCAGACGAAGGCCTTTCTTCGGACGGTTTCGTTAGCCGTAACCATCGGGCCAAGCGGCTTGTGATTGCATTGCCCGAGGCGACGAACTCTGGATCATCCGTGAGATGCAACTTGTTTATGACCGCTTTGCCGACCTTTTCGGACCTAGTGGTCTCGATCTCACTCTCCACAACAGCGTCGTCTACGCCTTGATGTTCCTGGGCATTCTCACTTCGTGGCGAAGTAATTCCCTTGGTATCAACGAACATGTCGGCCTGCGCCGTGAACTTGCGAGGCGCCATCCCGACGTAGAGCGAGCCAAGCGCCAACGAGGCGGCCGTCATGAAGGCAATAAGACGCCATTCGCGACGTAAGAAGTCGCGTAGCAGAAGCAGAGATCTTGCCTGATCAGGGGCGGCTTCTGTCGCCGTCGCGTAGGGCCGAAATTCGCCGGCGATGTTCATTCCACGCCCTCAACTCAACTCGTTTTATGAACGCGTACAGTCCAAAAGGAGCGGCTCGCATCTGCTCGCGCAAACAAGAATTGGCATTTAAACAAAAAGCAGTATCGCCCATTAAATTGATGTTACAGAGCCCAAATGCCGTGCAGGCTGTGCTCAAGAAACAGTCAATTGAGAGTTGAGCTCATGTCGAGCGCTTCCTTGCTTTGCTGTCTCCGATCTGGCGCGTTGGGCGAAAAGGAAATCGATATGCGAACGCATTTTGCGGATGAATGGCTCGCGGCCAAACTGCTGGGCGTGAGCAACGATAGCCTCGGGCTCAAAGGTCATTCGCTCGAATCGGGCAATGCTATTGCTGATGGCATCAATGGTCTGCTCGTCGAAGAAGAGACCAGTCAGGTCGTTTGCGACTGTTTCGGTAGCGCCCCCCCGCCCGAAAGCGATCACCGGACGTCCGCTCGCCATGGCCTCTACCGGGACCATGCCGAAGTCTTCTTCTCCCGGGAAGATGAGCGCGCGACAGCGCGCGTAATGGTGCTTGAGTGCCTCGAACGGCTGCGGTCCGAGCACGGAAACGGTCGGGCCGGCGAGGCGGCGAATCTCGGATAACATCTCGCCGCCGCCGATGACCACCAGCTTCAGTTTCAATTCGTTAAACGCGCGTACCGCAAGGTCGGGCCGCTTGTAGGACACGAGTTCGCCGGCCATCAGATAGTAGTCGCCGAGTTCGGAGGAGGGGCACGGCGAGAATGCTGCAGTATCCACTGGAGGATGAATCACGTTGGCGTCGAGTCCGTAGTAGCGGCGGATGCGGCCGGCGACGGTTGCGGAATTGGCAACGAAGCTATCGACCCGTGCGGCGGAAGCGACATCCCACAGTCTTAGATAGTGCGCAAGCGAGGGCATGGCCAGGCGCGCGAGCGAACCGGCGCTGGCTCGGTAATCGTGAAACATATTCCAGATGTAGCGCATGGGTGTGTGGCAATAGCAGACGTGGAGGGCGTGAGGAGGAGCAATGACGCCTTTTGCCGGTCCGGATTCGCTGCTGAGAATCAGATCATAGTCGCGCAAATCTAGCTGCTCCAGAGCGAGCGGCATGAGCGGGAGATAGGTCTTGTACATGCGTGGAGCGCGCGGTAGCCGATTGATAAAGGTCGAAACAACGCGGTGTTTGCGAATAGTTTCGGAGACCATTTCTGGAACATAGACGTGCGTATAGATGTCCGCCTCGGGATACATCTCGCAAAGAGCTTCGAGGACTTTCTCGCCCCCGCGCATCCCCACAAGCCAATAGTGAATGATCGCGACTTTCATGCAGTCAGCCCTTCGCGAATTGATCAAAGATGTGCTGTGATTGCGCATTGGGATCGAGCGGACATCTATGCTTCAGCGTGGTAGGACTTCAGGGGCAGGCGGACAGCCTTCGGCCGGACCAGGCCCGCGCCCGTACACGTGGACATAGTCGACCAACAGCGTGGAAGGATTGGGTGTCTGATCGATCGGCCAACCACCGCCGAGGGCCAGGTTCACGAGAGGGTAGAGCGGACCGTCGAGTTCAGGTGGAGTTGGTTGGCTCCACACCGGGGTTCTGTCGAAGAAGAACACAATGGCCTGCGGCGAGATATCTACGCCGAAAGTGTGGAAGTCTTGCACAAGCGCATCGTTCGGTACCGTGACCTTCTGCCCCTCGCCCCGGGTCTTCTGCGGTTGTTGCTTGTACCAGATGTGCGTGGCGGCCTGATAAGCGGATGTGAACTGCCCATAATATTCGATGACATCAAGTTCGACGTTTCCTTCCGTCACCGTGGCGGGCTTCAGAGCGGCAAGCCAGAATGCGGGCCACGTTCCCGGACCGGGCGGCATCTTCATACGTGCTTCGAAATAGCCGTACCGGGTTCCGGTCCCGGCGCCGGAAGCATCGGCTGCCGCCAGAAGACCCGACGTCCACTTGCCGTTCCGATCCTTTGAAGCGGTGATGGTGAGAACTCCGTCTTCCACCTTGAATGGCCCCCTCGGTCCCGGATTGGCAAATGCCGCGTCGCCGAAATCGCCCGACCAAGGGGTGTGTGCGGTCCAACGGGCAGCGCCCAGGCGGGTCGCTGAGACACTGAGGTCGTTGAAGTCTTCAAGCAAGACGGGATGAAGTTCACAGGATGCAGGCTGCTCAGCTGCGATCGCAGAACTGAGTGAAATCCCGACCGTGAGCACGACCGACGTGGCTGCCCAGGTCGGGCGTTTTGTTGCATGCCCCTTCTCGGTCATCTCGCTCTCCTTGATCCTGCATCGTGCACTTCGACCATCACACCGCACCTGCGCGGCTGCTGACCCGAACACCAAAGCCATACAGCGCGCCGACATACACACTGGCGCCGAACAGAGAGATCACTCCCAGTTCAAAAAAGGCAGCCAGCTGGATTTCAGGCAGCTTGTATCGCAGGCCCATCACCAGAAGGGTCATCACCGCAGATGCGGCGGCGACTGGCCATAGATTGGCCGCCTCCGACGCGACGCTTGTTCCGACCAGTTGCCGGGCTCCCATCAAGGAGAGAACGAACATGATGAACGAAACCGCGGCTCGTGCCGCGACCACGCCTGCAATCGAATAGAAGTAGAAGCCAAAACACATCAGAACGATCTTGGCGCACAGCTCGACCAGGGTGAGGCGAAACACCAGATGGGTTCGATTGGTGGCCAGCGCCAACGAATGCAGGGGCTGATAGAACGCGCTGAGGACGGTCGACAATGCGAGCCACCGCAAGTAGAGTCCAGACTCGCCCCACTGGGGCCCCAGCAAGACCTCGGCGATCAAGTCCGCGGTCAACGACATTCCGATGCAAGCCGGCGCGGCAAGTGACATCGTGAGCCGGGACGCCTTCGAATAGGCATGACGGAGCCGGTCCTGGTTCTGGTTGATCTGCGACAGTGCGGCCATGAGAGGCTGCATCGCCGGGCCGATCAGGCTCTGGGTTGGCATCACCGATAGATCGCTCGCGATGGTGTATTGACCCAATGTGGCCTTGCTCGAGGAATAGCCGAGTAGGATTCGATCAAACTGCCAGCTCAGCGCGATGATGATCTGAGCGCCGCTCAGCCAACCCAGAAAAGCCGAGAACTCCCGAAACTTCGACAGCGAGAGGTTTGGTCTGTAAGGGGCCAACAGGTACGACATCGATGTGGCGGCCAAGGAAGCTGCGATGCCGCTGGCGACGATGGCCCAGTACCCAGCGCCAAGTTTGACTGCTGTCGCTGCAATGATTGCTGCGGCAAGTTTGCCAAAGATTTCGGCAACAAAGACTGGCCTGAAAGCCAGGCTGCGGGTGTGCTCGACCATTCCAGGGCTATACAGGCTGCGAGCCAAGGGTCCGATGGCGCTCACGATGATCAAGCTGGCCAAGCGGGAATCCTGGTAAATCTGAGCAAAGGGCCACGCCACGAGCAAAAGCACCAATGTCAAGGCGATGCCTCTGAGAGCGCTCAAGGTGAAGGCAGTGTCCAAGTGCGACTTCGTTACGCTTGGCAAGCGCGTCAGAGCCTGCAGCGTTGGTACCTCGAGCACCATGTCCGCGATGATCGTTACGGTAGCGGCGAGGGCGGTGAGGCCGAAATCAGCGGGCGTCAGGATGCGTGCGAGGACCAGAAGCGTGACGAAATCGATAGCCCGGGCTGTTAGCCTGGACGACACAGTCCAAGCGGCGCCCAAGAGGGTTTTGCGGGCAAGCACGACTCAATGCCTGCACGTTGCGACGAGGCATTGCCTGGTCGCCGATGCGGAAAGAGTGCCGGCTCGCGCGGCTTCATGAGGCAGTGGCGTCATCGCGAGTGCCTGTGCTTGGAGATAGTGGTCGCGGGCCCGAGCTCTTGTCGCTCGGTATGATGGTCGCTGCTCGCTCGGGTTCAAGACGGCCTCTCAGAACGTCGGCGAAACCGAGCACGTTACCGCGAAGCCGGCCCCGCCGGTCGATGAAAGGTTCAGGTCTGGCGGCGCGCGCCAGGTTGATGGCGACGTTCCGAAAGATCTGCATGGTTGCCTGCCGAGGCGTCATCGTGCCTTTGCGCAGCAGGTAGATTGGATTGACGACTTGGGAATAGCCCAGGCGATCTCCGGCAACACGGCCCGCCTTCAGTCCCATATGCACGCCTCGGGCGCGGGGGGATTTGATCAGGCGGCCGCCTCGCTTTGCGAGCGCTGCGCCAAAATCCCGGTCTTCCTGCCATCCGTAGAGGACGAGCCGCTCATCAAAGGTAATGTTGCCGATCGCAGACATGCGGAAAGCCATGTTGCAGCCGTACGGGCTGAATGGTTCGATGCGCGGTGCTTCGGGCGACAGCGTGCCTTCCGTCAAGATGCGCAGCGCTTCATCAAAGCTGAGACCCGGTCCGAGGATGCCGTCAGCATAGAGATAGCCAGTGAAGCCGACGACCTCTGGTTCGTCTCGAAATGTTTGCGCGGCCGCGGCCAACCAATCGGGATCCGCCAGAAAATCATCGTCGAAGAACACGATCACGTCGGCCTCATTACTGAGCGCGGCCAACGCGGTATTTCGCTGAGCCGGCAAGCCGCCGGGGCCGGTGACAAGCCGAACGCCGGGCAGCTTGGCGGCATCGCCCGCATCTTCAAGGTTGACGCAAGACACGATGACGGCGTCCGGCTTGAGGGTTTGGGTTTGCAGCAAGTGAGTCAGGGTTGCCGTCACCGTTTCGGGTCGTCCTCGTGTTGCGATTGCCACTGCCACTCTGGGCATGCGTCCAACGGTGGTCTCAGGTCTTCTCAGAGCCGATGTAGGCTCTTCCATCAGCTCGACATATCCAGCCGCGGTGCGCGCCCAAGAAAACATCTTGATCCGCTCGCGGCCACGTCCGACCAGTTCATCGCGCAGATCGCCGGATGTCGAGAGCTGCCGAATGCATTGAACCCAGCGTCGTGGATCGTCGGGGGGGGCGAGCAAAGCGGCATCGCCACATACTTCGCTCATGCTGGCGCGATCCGAGGCAATGACGGGACAACCACGCGCCATGGCTTCGATGATCGGAAGTCCGAAACCTTCTGTCCATGATGGAAAGATCAAGCACAAGGCGCGATCCATCAGATAGGCGAGATCGTCATCTGTGACGCGGCCGAGGAGGGTTAAGTCGTATGCGTCCGTTAAAGGTTCAGGGGAAAATATGTCCGCCCCGGCACCGGCGACGATCACGCCGATGTTCATTGCGGCGAGCTCCGGGGCGATCGTGCTAACCAGCTGCAGGTTCTTATGCGGAGCGCGCGATCCGAGCGCCAGCACGAACCGGGTGCCGGCCGCAACCTGGCAATCCTTGCGCGCAAGGCTCGGGTCCCAGGCCAAGGCGTGCTCGTGTCCATTTGGAAGCACCGCAATGTCCGCGGCGCGTAGCGGCAGGTGCCGGGCCAGCTGTCGGGCCGAATAGGCTGAAACGGTGGTGATCCTTGCAGCGCGCTTTGCCAACAGCGGTAGCAGCACGCGATAGGTCGCGCGAAACGCTGGTCGATAGCTCTCCGGTGCGTCGAACACGTTGGCGTCGTGAATACACACGACCTGATCCGGTTTGACGGCCGGCGCTGTGTTGCCGAGATTGAGCAACGGTCCGGGCCACCGCCCGGGAAGAACCAATTGCTCCCAGAGGTGCCCGCCGAGCGGCCCTGCCGTAATGAGCGGCATAGCCTGAAGCCGAGGATCGGGGGCGGCCGCGGGGGCAATGATCGGAACGCTTGCGCCGGACCCGACGAGTGCCTGATTCATTGCCGCCGTGACGCCCTGGGCGTAGCGCTGCACGCCGCTCGTGGGCTGAGTCAGATAGCGGCCATTGACGGCAAAACTGCTGGATGCATTCATGCTTTGGCTCCCGATGGTTCGGACGGCGTGAGCAACACTCCTTCGAGGTGATCCCGCGGTGAAGCGCAAGCCAGCGCGGCGAGGGCGTAAAACAGCAGACCTTGCTCCACGGATGGAGCTGCCAACGTGTCGCCAATGATGAGAGCAAAACATGCATTCCGTGCGGCTAGGCGAGCGTCGGTCTCATAAGCCCGCGGACCATTCAATGGTGCGAACAGGGCTGTTGCCGCAAAAAGGAGGTAGAAGGCAGTTCCCGGAATACCAACGTTGGCAAGCAGTGCGATCGGAAAACTCGATGTGCGGATGGTTCCGAGCCCAACGCCGAAACCAAAGGAGTCAAAGAAGTTCTGTAGGGCAGCCGCGTTCCACGAGCTGCGCTCGACGGCCGAGGTCGAAGAGGATTTGTTGAGAATCAACGTATCGACATAGGTACGCATCGTTTCGCTGGCTCGCTCGTCGAGGAGCACGCCCAAGATCACGATGACCAAGAGGATCGGCGTGCATAGCACGGCCGCGGAACTGAGCGGACGGTTCGGTTGAAAGCCCGATCGCCGCAGAAGTCCGGCGTAAAGGATCAAGCCGACCAGTGGAGCCCCAGCAAATCCTGTCGAGGAGGTTGACAGAACGACCAGCGCCAGCGATGCAAGCGCCATCGGGCCGGTGAGCATTGGCATCCTGCCGCTCAGAAAGAGGGTGCCGGTGAACGCGAACGCTCCGAGAGTGGCGCGCGCGAATGCGGAAGCTTCGGGAAATGAACCGACGATCCGCTTTACACCGTTGACCTGATCATCGGCGTGCATTGTGTACCGGGCGTTCCGAATGAAATCGAGGAGACTTTGGGTGCCTGTCGCATACGTTCCGATGTCCAGCATGGCGAGCAGGACGTTTCCGGCGCAATAGCCGAGTACTGCGGCGACAACGGCGCGAAAGCCGGCATGAGTCGTTGCGATCGCGGCCGTGATCCCGAAGCAGGCAAGATCCGCTGCCATGTAGACGGACTGAGTAAAATTGCTGGACACTGGCCCAAGCGGGACGGTTGAGCCGGTGTCGGCGTATTCCGACGCGCCAAGAGGAACGATCTGCGTTGCGCCAGCCAGTAAGCGCGGCATCAGGACAGCAGAGCCGACACCAAAGATCACCAAGCACAACAGCCAGAATCCGGGTTGGCCGAAGCTCATGGCTCGCATCGCAGCGGCAGCCTCGTGGCGCCGAGCGAGCACTGCCGCCATGGCAAAACTTAAGAACAGGTGTGCCGGTTGAATGTTTGCGCCGCCGACGAGGATGGCGGCGGCCGCGCCAAACAGGGCAGTGCCCATCAGCACGCCGAAAGTGGCGCGATAACCGAGCGGCAGGCAGAGCAACCCGAGTAGGATGGTCAAAATCCCGATCGGTTCTAGCGACATGGCGCACCGCCGGGGGTTGACTCGAGTACGCCGCGACACGTCCTGACCAGAGTCGCGGAGCCAGGGCGGCTGACCGGAGACGGCACGTGAAGTGCTGCTGGATTCGGCATCGGCTTTTTCAATGCTGGCGAGCCATCATGCCCCTGATAGAATGTATGGAATCAAGCATCGGCAGCAGAGCGTGCTTAAGGACAGGGAATTGCCGAGCGATTGCGCCCTCACGCCAGAGTTCAAATCGCAGCGATGCCAGCCTGCTCAACACCGGCTGGGGTTGCTCGGCGCGCAATGCCTGCAGCACATCGGGTCTGCCAAAGTCGACGGATCGGCCCGGCACTTCGAGGCATCGCAATTCGCCGGCGGTAGGCCGCGTAATGGCCCGCTTGAGCCGAACCCAGGCGGCATCGGCATCGCGTAATGCCGCTGCCCCGCCGTCGATCGGAAGGCTGTCTACGTAACGGAGCGCGCCGGACAGCAATTCGTTTCCGAGGCTGGCATCGCTGATCCCAAACCGGATGTCGCCGCAATTGGCCGCGACATCCGCTCCCTCGTCGACAAAAGAAGTGACCGAGGGGATCCTTGGCTCGAACAGGCTCTCAATCAGATGCCAATACCGCAGGACTGAGGAACGGACGTCGAGCGGACTATAGCGATTGCGCTCAACCAAGAGACCGAGAACCTGCTTGAAATGTTCTTCGCTGTGTCCCTTATAGTTTGATCGGGCAAACTGAATGGTTTCAATTTGTAGCGCCGGAAAGGCACTGGCCAATAGCCGCTGTGTGCTTCCGTAGAGACCGGTATCGCACAGCAGAATTCGGCGAGCATCGCCCCGGAGTTTGGCAAAGTGCCGCTCGAACAACGCGTTCTGCACGCGGATGTCAGACACAACCGCCTTCGCGCGATCGTCGAACAACATGGTCAAGAATACGTCTGCACGAAATGGCTGCTTCCATTCCTCTGGCAGCTCGTAGCGTCCTCCACCAAGGGCACAAGCTACATCAAGAAACGAGCGGTCGCGAAACTCACGGGCAATCTCCTCGAGCGCGGAAGCGCTGCGAACCAACACCGCGGCGCGCGCCGCAACGAGGCGCGAGACCATGAAGTTCTGCCGTGGCATGCCGAGCGGCAGCGAAAGCCGAGCGATGACTCGTTCGAAGACCTCCCTTATTCCGACACCGCCCCGGGCGCAAAACAGCAAGGTCGCCTTGTCGCATGCGTTCACTTCGGCGGCGTATAGCCAAATCAGCAAACAAAACTGAGTGACGATGGGCCCAAGGACAACACGTCCAAACGCGTACGCATTTTCGGGTGGCTCCGCTGCCGAGCGGTTGCCGCGCTTTGGTCGCGACAATGCGGCCCGAGCAGCAACCAAACCGCCATTCGCCTTGCGCAAATAGCTGAACCAGACCGGCCGGGGTGTATGAATGACAGTTAATCCATGTGCCGAGGCGCGACGGACGTCGGCATGCGGATCATCGCCGAT
The DNA here is from genome assembly GCF_044909005.1 of Bradyrhizobium sp. USDA 223. NCBI lineage: Bacteria > Pseudomonadati > Pseudomonadota > Alphaproteobacteria > Hyphomicrobiales > Nitrobacteraceae > Bradyrhizobium > Bradyrhizobium sp. USDA 223. The sequence goes on along the minus strand of NZ_JBIYDR010000001.1, from coordinate 5,220,274 downwards.
GTGCAGAATTCGTCCTAAGGACACCCCTTCTGCTTCGGCGACCCGGGCAAACAGGGCACCGTCACGCTTGGTGCATCTCTGATCGGCGCTGCTGTAGATCTGATCAACAACATCGCGCCCATGAAAATGCGAGATTAGTCTATCGAGGTCTGCAGACGACAGCATGGTGTCGCTGACGGCGACAACGCGGTTGCCCGCCGCTCGACGTGCGCGCAGAAACTCGGCCAAGGTCCGGTTTGCAACGAGCGAGGTCTTCTCGATGTCGAGTTCAATTGCCAATCGCGCAGCGCTCAAGGAATCCGGAAGACCTAGCAAGCGAAGTTGCCGATCGATCACGTCGGGCAGTCGGACTTCACCGGAACCGCGCACGGCGAGCACTCGGAAGGCAATTCGCTCGGCTTCTTGTCTGGCTCTCGCCAGCAGAACAGGTTCAATTTGCCAGCCGCGCGCCCGAAGAAGGTTGCTGAATAAATGCTCACCTTGCACAATACGTGAGCGAGCGGAGCGCACGGTTCGCAGCAGAAGCGTATCGAAGACGTCGACGGATATCAGATCGATTCCATCGGCGGCTCTGACGCGCTCGGCTAGCCTATGTGACTTCATAAATTACCAAACTCCAACGCACCGAATGACGCAGAACACGCGTAACGGTCGCAAATTGATTTGTGCTAGGCGGGCTCCGCAATTAGATGTTGCTCAGATCAATAAATTGCTTGTAGCATTTTGCGTGCCAACTCTGAGGGGCGTTCATATTTAAGAATTATATGGACTGGCGAATTACCAGCCGAATTCTCACGATCTCAGCTGATCGTTCCAGCGAGGGGTATTTAGAGAATAATGATGCGATCGCTTACTAAGCATGGGATGTCTGCGCTCGCTTCTGTTGCCTCCAGGGCTGCACAAAGCGCGTCGTTGCGCAGGATGATCTTCAATGGCATCCGGTTGCGGCGCCCTGAAGTGGAACGTTTTGGTCGAATGGACGAGATCCGCTTCTTGGCCCATTGCTTTCTGAATCGCGATCGATCGCGATCGCAGATATTTCAAGACCTCTGGGTCAGCTACGAGCTCGGAGAGAAGCAGGGCGGGTTCTTTGTTGAGTTTGGTGCAACCAACGGCGTTACGAATAGCAATACCTGGCTGTTGGAAAAGGAATACGGCTGGCAAGGAATTCTAGCTGAGCCAAATCCAATCTGGCACGACGCGCTCACACAGAACCGGACTTCGCGCAAGGATCATCGGTGCATCAGCTCTAGTTCAGGCAAGAAGGTACGCTTCTTGGTAACGAACGACGTGGATCCGGAGCTCAGCGGGGTAGCCGAATTCGCCTCGGGTGATCATTTTGCAGCTGTGCGTTCAGCCGGACAAGAGATCGAAGTCGAGACGGTTTCGCTTAACCAGCTGCTAGCGGACTGCAATGCTCCTCGCAGGATTGACTACATGTCGATCGATACCGAGGGGAGCGAGTACGATATCCTAAAGAGCTTCGATTTCTCCCGCTACAGCATCGATCTACTCAGCGTGGAGCAGAATCGACAAACGGAAGCTGCGATTCAGGCGCTTCTTGCGACGCACGGATACAAGCGAGTCTTCGAGGAGTTCTCGCAGTGGGACGGCTGGTATGTGCATTCGGAGCGCATGACCTCTCGGCGTGGCACGAATCTTGACGGGCAATTGGCGCAAGCCCCGTGCAGGTAGCGTTGGTCGAGAAAACGAATGGCTGACCAGACCCGGACTGAGCTTGAATGAAAGAGTTTTCAGCACGAGCAAGAATGCCGCACATGTCATCGTTAGAGCCCGCGGCTGAAGCAAAGCGCATCAATGTCGCGATGCTGCTCAGCTGCAGTTCCTTCGAAGGGTTTTTTGGGTGGGTGCAGGGTCAGACGCGCGCTAGCTATCTCGAGCGGTATCGAAACGATTGGGCGTGGTACTATGCTCGCGGTTTGAGCCGAAACGGGATTAGACCGATGCTCTACATCCCCTCACTGCGGGAGTCGGGAAAGTTCGCCACCGATGTTGGGATCGACGTTCGATTTCTGCCGCTCGAGAATTGGTACCAGCTGATCGAACGGGTGTGGGTCAAGCGCCTGTCGCGCCGTTCGCGCTGGTCCCTATATGCTGAGGAACGGTTGAACACGATTGCATTTATGCGGCCGCTTCGGAAAGCGCTGGCAGCGGATAGAATTGATCTGCTGTACGTGCAGGAATATTGGAGCGGCAGGTTCGATCACCTCGCAGGTCGAATTGATTTGCCAATAGTCGGTGCAGATCATGGCGGCCTGCCGGATCGTGTCGTGAAGCTGTTCAAACGCGATAGCTTTTGCAGGGCGGCGTTGCTCTATGGTCAAACCGAGCAGGAGTGTCGCATCGTCAGTCGATATGGCGGTCGATCCCGTCTCCAGCCGAACGGCTGCGACGTATCGGAGTTCTTTCCGGATGCGGCCGCGAGCCGTTCCAAAACGATCCTGACAATCACGCGTTTGACCAACAGGCAAAAGCGCACGACCGACCTCATTCGCGCACTCGCCAACCTGCCAGAGGAATGGACGCTGGATATTGTCGGCACGGGGCCGGACAAGGACCTGATGCAGGGGCTCGCCGCCAAGCTCGGCTTGTCGCACCGGGTGCGATTTCATGGATTTGTCGACCGATCCAAGGTGCGCTCCTTGCTGTGCCGGTGCGGCGTATACGTGATGCCCTCGGCGAACGAGGCGGTGGCACTTGCTGTCCTGGAGGCAATGGCTTGCGGTGCGGCGGTGGTTCTGAGCCGCATACGGGCGTTTGAGCAATTGGTCACGCACGGAGTTAATGGCGTGCTGTTTCCCGTCGGTGACGTAACAGGTCTATCCGCTGCCATCCTCGATGCCTGGCGCAATCACCAAGCACTTGGCCGAGCAGCAATCGAAACTGTCCACCAAAGCTACAATGCGGAGAAGCTGTACGCGGAGCTGGCAGATAGTCTGCGAAGATCCGCTCATCACGCTGTAGCCACCGCGGCGGAATCAAGCTTGAACTTGGAGGCTTTGTCTTAGCGGCATGAGGCAGGAAATCATAGGCGACGCTCCCCCATCTTTTGAGAAGGTTTGCGTAATGAAGGAATTATACGAGGGTGATGCTTACGGAAAGAACAATCCGACATGGCACGAGGAGGATGCGCCGTGGAAGGCGGGTCACGTCGCGCAGATGATCCGGCGAAACAATATCCCAACCCAGCGCATATGCGAGATTGGCTGCGGGACTGGCGAGATCTTGTTGAACCTGGAAAGGACGTTTCCGGATGCGCGGTTATCGGGGTACGAAATCTCGCCCGATGCGTTCAGGCGCGCAGCAGCAAAAAGTACTCAACGCACAAAGTTTCACTTAAGCAACCTTCTCGGCGAACACGATTTGGAATTTGATGTTATCCTCGCAATTGACGTGATCGAGCACGTTGAGGACTATATCTCATTCATAAAGCAGTTGCGTAGGTTTGGAACATTTAAGATCTTTCACATCCCGTTGGATCTCTCCGCGCAATCCATTTTGCGGGCTTGGCCGATTGCCGACCTCAGACGCAATGTCGGACACATTCACTACTTCTTCAAACAGTCAGCGTTGGCCACGCTCGAGGATTGCGGGTACACGATTGTCGATCATTGTTACACCGCTAGTCGGTTGGAATTGCCCAATCAGGCGTTCACAAGCCGTCTCATGCGAGTGCCCCGCCGCCTGATGTTTGCCTTCAATGCGGATCTCGCGGTGCGTTTGCTAGGCGGCTACTCGCTGTTGGTCCTCGCAAAATGAGGACCGGCGCAAGTCGGCTGGGTTGCGGTCATAGGCTGAGCCGGGTGATCGGCCTCAGTTGGAGGCGATCGATCCTGAATTGGAGCTGCGCTTATCCGCTGCAGCCAGCTCGTCTGGCGCAATCAGCTTGCGCTGATAGGCACGAAACAGCGCGCGGATAATGACGCCGACAAAGTAACCGCCTTGCAAGATGGCTTGGGTGGCTAAGACGGCAAGAACGGTTTCAAGCCCGCCGAGGCGCTGATTAAGTGTCAGGAAGATCGTGACAAACAGGACAAGCAAGGCAAAGGGGAGCAATGCCCGAAATCGGAAGCGCAGCCCCAACACCGCTCCGAAAATTGCCAGTCCGATAGCCGCGTATTCCATTACAGTGTCCCGCGATACGCGAAGTCCCCTGGAAGAGCTGAGCTGAAACAACGTCCTTGCGATCGGTTTCGCGCCCCCTCACGCCGGCCGGAGTTCGACACCTCGCCTCGCTTGCCCAACCGACGAACCGGTCAAGTGACAGATCACCTGCTGCGAGAACGTAAACTCGCAGTGTGGCAAGATCTTGTGGCGGTGCAGCACTCTCGGAGCGCCAAAGCCAGTTTGGTGCATCCGAACAACAGCTTAGGTCGGCTTGCCAGGCCAAGCTCTGTGAAAGCCGCCGACGAGCCACAATAGCAAGCAGAGGAACCAGATCAAGTTAGAGGTTCCCCCCGTCAACGGATTTTTTTCGGCACAGCGCTTTGGTGTTTCGGCCGATGTCACCTTGGCAGGGTATTTGCAACGCAAGCATCGTTGGTTGTTTTTTCTTGAGGTCAATCGGCCCGGTGAACGCGCCGGACCAAGCACTGGGGTGTCTTGCATCTTCCCTGGCTATTTGCCGCAGGTGTGCATGCGTATTGTACAATTACTCAATCATACACGCCGGCTGAATGGTCATGTGCATGCCGCCGTGGACCTCGCCTGTGCGCAGGTGAAACTCGGCCATCAGGTCGCGATGGTGAGCGGCGGCGGCGATTTTGATGCCTTGCTCGCGGAAAACAATGTCGAAAACATCCGCATTGGTTTGGAGCGTCGACCTAAGGAGCTGCTGCAGGCCACGCTGTCGCTCTATCGGCTGATGCGCGATTGGCGGGCAGAGGTGGTTCATGCCCATATGATGACCAGCGCTGTCCTTGCCTGGCCAATTTGCAAGTTGCTCGGAATCCCGCTCATCACAACCGTTCACAATGAATTCCAGTCTAGCGCAGTCCTCATGGGCCTCGGAGCGAGAGTGATCGCGGTGAGTGCAGCCGTTGGCAAGTCAATGCGAAGACGAGGAATCCCACAGTCGAGGATCCGCGTGGTTCTGAATGGAACAATCGGTGCAGCGCGTTTCGACCAAAAGGATCGCACGCCAGCCTCGCTTCAATCACCGGCGATTGTGTTCGTTGGCGGATTGCATCCGCGAAAAGGGCTATCGGACCTCTTTTCAGCGTTCGATATGGTTTACGCGGCGCTCGGAGCAGGACGCTTATATATTGTCGGCGACGGTCCGCACCGCGAGCAATATGCCGTCCAGGTCAGCTCGATGGCATGCGCGTCGGCGGTGACCTTCTTGGGTCCTCAAGATAATCCTTTTCCGTTCCTGTCAGGGGCCGACATATTCGTGTTGCCGTCGCATGCTGATCCCGCTCCGCTGGTGCTGTCGGAAGCGCGGGAAGCTGGCTGCGCCATCGTCGCGACCGATGTCGACGGAATTCCTGAATTGCTTGAACAGGGACAAGCAGGCGTTCTCGTTCCCGTGGGCAACCCGCAAAGACTTGCCGAAGTATTGCGCTGTTTGCTCCAAGACCGACAAGCCGTGCTGGAGTGGAAAAAGAAAAGTCAGTTCAATCTAGAGTTTCTTACAATTGAGCGGGTCGCTCGTCAAACGCTGGCGATTTACGAAGAGGCGTCAGGTCCCACTCATGCTCACGCCTGAAGCAAGCGATGTCAGTGACGCAGCTATAGCGACGACGTACTCGAGAACAGAGGCTAGCGATGCTCCCCAGCTCGCCGTCATCATCACCTGCTTCAATTACGAGGCTTACGTTGAGCGAGCGATCAGGAGCGTCTTAGACCAGAACTGCGATGCCTGCGAACTCCTGGTGGTGGACGATGGCTCAACTGACGGCTCCTGGGAGACGATCACCCGCTATGCGGTGACTGCATTCAAGATCCAAAACCGCGGGCAGCTAGGGGCCTGCCTGTTTGGGCTAGAAAAGACCCAAGCAAGATTCATCTTGTTTCTCGACGCCGATGATGAGCTCAAGCCAGGTTCACTGGTCAGAATCTTGGCCGAATTAGACGAGCGCGTTGCAAAACTTCAATTTGGGCTGACGCTCATCGATGCCGAAAGCAGGCCCGTCGGATCATTCTCGTCGCTCGAATCGTTTCGGGAGCGCGACCGATTGGTCGATGAGGTGCTCAGACGCGGCGTCTACAAGACACCACCGACGTCTGGAAACGTATTTCGTCGGGATGTCTGCGAGCTGCTGCGCGAGGTGGACTATGACAAGGCCGTTGACGGGGTGGTTTTGTTTGTTGCTCCATTCTTTGGGGACGTCGTCAGCCTTTCCGAAGAGCTGGGAAACTACCGCGTGCACGGCCTAAACGATTCGCAGCTCGGTCAGCTTCCAAGCGCTTCGTTGCTGCAGCGCGATATCAAGAGGTTTGTGGCACGTACCGAGCATTTGCGCGCGATTCTTGCTCGAGTGGCTCCGGGACGAAGATTGGTTGAGCCGCAAGGCGCCTTTTACTATCGCGAGCGCAGCTTCTGCCTTCAAATCGTATCGGCAAGCAGCTCACGCGCATCGATGTTGCCGAAATTGATAGCGAGTGTTGGCTCTGAGCCTTTCCCGATCGTTAAGAAAATTGCGCTGATTGCTTTCTTCGTGCTTGCGGCCATGCTGCCTCACGAACCAGCCAGAGCATTGATGGCCTACCGGTCTCAAAACCGGAGACGATCGGGACGCCTCCGCTTCGTTTCGCGGCGCTAGATAAGGCGCTGCCATTGGCCTTTCTCGGTGTTGCCATTGAACCCTGGGAGCCGGCCGTCACGGGCCGAGCTATCGGTTCCACCTATCTATCAAACTAGATCATGGAAGCTGAAGAGTTGGCCGAGCACATTTCCGATCGCGCCCTGCGGCAGGTTCGTTCCGTTGAAGCTGACAGCGTCCACGTAAAGATTGCGGTCGGTGTCGGGTGTGCCGTCCCAGCGGTCGTTGAGAAAGTGGACCAGGACAGTGTGATTGCCGGGTCCCCAATCCCCGTGCACGGCAATAGTCTCGGATTGATTTGCCGCATGCGATGCATGGGCCGTCAATGTCCCACCGACTTGGTTGCCATCGACCGAGATGGTGTAGAGCGCGTCTCCAAGATAGGCATCTTCGCTGATCTTGAACACGAGTTGATCCGGACCGGCGCCGATCGATGTTGATGAGCCGTTTTGTGTTTGTGAAGGCGTACCGGTTGTATTTGTCGGCGGTGGGGGCGTTATCACCGGCGTGGTCGTGTCGGGCGATGCACCATCATGGAAGCTGAAGGTTTGCCCGAGTACGTTTCCGATAGCGCCTTGCGGAAGGTGCGTACCGTTAAAGCTGACGGAGTCCACGTAAAGATTGCGGTCGGTATCCCGGGTGCCATCCCAGCGGTCGTTAAGGAAGTGAACCAGGACAGTGTGATCGCCGGGTCCCCAATCCCCGTGCACGGCAATGGTGTCGGATTGACCGGCTGCATGCGATGCATGGGCGGTCAATGTCCCACCGATCTGGTTGCCATCGACCGAGATGGTGTAGAGCGCGTCTCCAAGATAGGCATCTTCGCTGATCCTGAAGATGAGTTGATCCGGACCGGCACCGATCGATAGTGATGAGCCGTTTGGTGTTTGTGAAGGCGTACCGGTTGTATTTGTCGGAGGTGGGGTCGTTGTCACCGGTGTGGTCGGTTCGGCCGGTGCACCATCATGGAAGCTGAAGGTCTGTCCGAGTACGTTTCCGATGGCACCTTGCGGAAGGTTCGCACCGTTGAAGCTGACGGAGTCCACGTAAAGATTACGGTCGGTAGCCGGGGTGCCATCCCAGCGGTCGTTAAGGAAGTGAACCAGGACGGTGTGATCGCCGGGTCCCCAATCGCCGTGCACCGCGACCGTATCGGATTGACCGCCGGCATGCGATGCATGGGCCGTCAATGTCCCGCCGACCTGGTTGCCATCGACCGAGATGGTGTAGAGCGCGTCTCCAAGATAGGCATCTTCGCTGATCTTGAATACGAGTTGATCGGGACCGGCGCCGATCGATGTTGATGTCGGTGTGACTTGGGGTGTGCTCGAGGCAGTTGCAGCACCGTAGGTCCCGGGATCATTACCCGCTGGAGACGAGACCGGCTCCAGAGAAACAGCTGTGGCGGATGGGTCGGCAGAATAAACGCGGATGTAGTCGATCTTACTGGTGATAGGCACCCCTGCGAGGCTTGCGGGCTCTTGCGTAGCAAGATTCGCCAGAAGGTACATGGGTTGATGCATGTCGCTCGGCGTTGCGCGACTCCCAACCAGCTGGCCATCGACATAGAAACTGATCTGCTCTTTCTGCCAATTTACGCCATAGGTATGATAGCCACCAGGATTGGGCAATTCGCTGTAGACTTGGAGCTGCGTCTGCCAGTTGTCATTCAACGCTCGGTCCGTGGTGTGGATGGTGCTGTATACCCCTTTGCTCCAGACGCCATAGCGCTCAACAACATCGAGTTCTTGCCACCGTCCGAGCCCGTTCGGATCGGGAAGATTGTTCACGGGCAGCAGCCAAAATGCATCCCAAGCACCTGGTGACGACGAGAACTCTGCCCGAATCTCGTAGTAACCGTACTGTTGCGAGAAGGTTCTCTGGGTTGTTATCAGTCCGGACTCCCAGCTTCCGGGAACTCCGAATGGAGTACGATCCGGAACAGCGGTAATCGCAAGCACTCCTTGGGAAACAGAGAAAGGATCGTATCCCGAGCTGGGGTCGACGAACGAGCTGGTGCCGAAGCCAACGTCGGACGCCGCATCGCCCCGCCATTCGGCTCTGGTGTCGGCCCACTTCGCGCCGGCGCCAGTAAGTGAAATGCTCCTGGAATTGAATTCATCGTCGAACGTCAGCTTGTAGCCGCTAAGATCGATCATCGAAAATCTCCGCGAGTAAAGCCCGGAGCGGTACGAACGAAATATTTGCGCGAGAAACGAATGCTTTAAGTTGCTGCAGTGAAAGCTGTGAGAGACTTGCTCGCGATGCGTTGATCGTTCGACGGCTCGGAGTATCAAACTTGCGTCAGTAGACAGTTCACACGGATCGGACCGTCAGTGTCGGCATGTGAGGGCCTGACCTACCGCACGCCCTTCAAGAGCAAATTCAAAGGACCGGATCACCGCGATCTCTCTCGACTATACGCTCGTCAAGCCTGGAAGTGCATGGTGAGGGAAGCGCATCCCTGCACCAATTTTAGGCGATTTCCCGGCGCGGACGCTGACTTCGCGGTACTGCGTCAATTCTCTTGAATCACAACAGACGCAGAGCAGTGGGCTTGGGCCGAGCCAGTCAGCTGCGGTCGGCTGATAGCGCGTCATAAGCCAACCCGCCATGACTTCGGACCAAGGCGCGCATGGACCAGGTCTCGTCGACTCTCGGCCATTCCACGGACTTACGATACGGTAAGCCTACGTGTCCAGAGTTGCGGGTCGTGACGCGATTGTATGCGCAGAAAGGCGTATTGGTCGGAAGCTTCGTTGACGTTGAGAATGGCCGTACTCAGATTGTCGAGAACCAAAATAGCTCTGCCTTCTCGTACAAGCAGAACCAGGTGGTTTTCTCCGGTTGCCCGAATGCCAACCTCCGCAAGGAGAAGAGACGAACTCGGCCAACCAGCTCGCAGCAGCAGATGGCGCTTTGTGACAGCATAGTCCGCGCAGTTTCCCTCGCTGGGAAAGATCTGCCAGTCATAGTCATTCCGGCTTGCCGCTAACGCCTTCGGCATGATGCTGAAATTGACCATGGAATTGATCTGGTTGAGCTGTCGCCATCGCTGACTACGAGAACGGAAATCTGTGATGCGCAGATCGCCATGTTGCTGGCAATCTTCGGGATATCGGACGCAGAACAGCGCGAACGAAAGGGGTGCGGCGACTTGGTGTTCAAAACCGCAATAGGCCGGTTGGCCGCAAATCCAATACATTATGGCAAGTGTGCTTGCAGCATATCGGATCATCACTTGGGTGCCTGACAGAAACGACTACACCATCGCTCCATATTGCAGGCGCAAAAATTGGAGCGCTATATCAATTATGGGGCAATTGATGCCTAGCCTTGAAGCGTCGCTGCCGCAGCTGTTTGCCTAACCAACAACGCGGCGCTGGCGCGCGAACGTGGTCGCAAGGATGCAATCACCGCTCCAGAGAAGCGGGACAGACTTCCACCTGAAAAATTGGCTTCGTTGTCCAAAAACCTGCTTAGTACACTGAGGGCGCCAGCGTCGTTTCGAGCAGCCGCCGGCCCAATTTGCGGTGCCATCGCGGTGCCTGTTGGTCCCGCAGAATGCACCCGGCTCTCAAGCCGAGCGACAACATAGCTGCGATCAGCCAGAGATCATCCATGACGTGGTTAGCCTAGCTATTCGCGCCGCCTCAGCTTGTAGCGGCCGCTAGGAGCAGACGTATTTCAGAGCCGTGCCCGATCATCCGCGAGATACGATCTTGGTCATTGCCTGAGTTATGCCGACGCGCGCGAGAGTGACGACAGAGATCCCGCAGACACCTCCAGCCACTTTGACCAGCACATCCATGAGGTCACCATGTCTATCGAGAGTCAGCAGCTGCAAGGCTTCGAGGATAACTGCGCTGCCGACGACGATCAGAGTTATGAGGATAATGCGATTCGAGTAGGCCAGCACGAGCGCGAGACCGAGGATAAAGAATGCGGCAAAGCGCTCGACGTTAGGCGGCGCAATCATGGGCCGATCGTAAATGGGAGCGAGCGTCACGAAAGCGACGAGGGCGAGAGCCAACCATCCCGCGGCGAGAAAGAATTTGACCATGTCTGTTATGATCCAGAGTTCGTGTTCGGTGCAATGAGGCGAGCGGCGCGAACATCTGGCCCTGTGTCGGAGCGGTTATCAACAGTATCGGATGATCAAAAGGTAGGCAGGGGCCGCACGATCGATCGGCAGAAACCGTTTTAGGCGCAGCCTGTATTTGCGTTCGTCCGAGTGAACGAGTTGTGAGCGCCTGCTGTGGCGGAGTTCGCAGCGGTAGGCGACCCCGAAGCTTCCGGGTACATGCCGCTACTCCGATGTTGCTTCGCATTTCGCTTTTGGAACTCTGATCAAGCGAACACATCTGTGAGCGCAAGCGAGATGCGAGACTGCGCGGTCGGGAATATCGATCTGATCTTTCAGCGTGGCCGGCGCATCGGTGCGCTGACGAAGCGCTGATGCCTGATCTCGCGCAGCAGCAGCGTGCGCTTGGTTTGTGCGGCGTTGAGCAAGCCTTCGAACAGCACCAGGACCTCGCGCGCCTGGACGTAGACTTCGGTGGTGACGGCGTCTTGATCGAAGCCATAGGCGGCAAGCCGCGCCTCGATCTCGGTCGCAGCGATCGGGTCAGTCCGCCAGCTCAGGGCATTTTGCTGGGTGTAGTACTCGGCCTGGGGTGCGAAGTCGGGATCGATCCCGACCATGTCGATGCGCCGCAGCGCCGCCTCAATCGCCTGTTGGCGATAGATCTCGAGCAATTTGTGCCGCAGCATGCGGTAGCGCTGGATCTCCCAGGACAGTTCGGCCACATCGATGGCGAGCAGCCATTCGATGGCGGACCGGGGCGCAAGGTCGGCGAAGATAGCCTGTCGCAGCGCGTGGTAATGCTCGAGATGTTCGCCGGGCAGCAGCAGGGGCGGCGGCGCCAAGGCGGAAAACTCCGCCGGGAGCGCAGTGGCGGTCAGCTCGCGCGCGGTTTGGAAGGGGCCGTTCATCGGGGTGCGGCCTCCGCGCCCAGGTTGGCGAGGACGGCTGTGATGCCGACCGCGCTGTCGGTCCGACCATGGACCGGGCTCGCCGCCCACAGCTGCTGCGCGAGCGGCAATGGGGCGATCTGCAGATTCGCCCACCACGCCCGCTCGTTGCCGTGCCGATGCAGCTCCTCGTGATGGGCGCGGCACAGCGGCACCGTGAACTCATCGCTGACCTTGCGCCCGAGCGCCCGCGGCTGGGCGAATGTCAGATGATGGGCATCGCACGGCATTTGCCGGCACACCAGGCAGGGCTGCTCCCGGACAAACAGCAGGTGCGCCTTGCTGCGCTTGCGGGGCGGCTCCTTGGGATGAGCGAGCCCGGCCTCGGGTGGCGTGGGCTGCAGCGCGTCCGCAGCCGCCGCCGCGGGCAGGCTTGCGGCGCCATCCAGGACGGCCGGCTGGTCGGTCTGGCTTTCGGCGGGACGCGCGGCGTCCTCAAGCTTGGCCTGATAGGCGGCCTCGACGCGCCGGGCATCCGACTCCTGCAGGCTGTTCTTGAGCGGGAGGCTCGCCATGGCCCAGCCGAGCAGATCGGTGCTGGCGGGCAGCGCTTCGAGCTGACGCAACAGCTGCTCCCGGAGTGCGGCGGACTCGCCCGGCCGCAGCACCGGCGCATGGTTGAGCGCGCCCTTGCCGAGCGCGGCCTTGAGGTTGGGCGCTGCGGGGGGACCGGCGACCGTATCCGGGGCGTCGAGATCATCCTCACCGGCAATCCCGACCAGCGCGAACAGGGCGTAGCGTCGGGCGTAGGTCAGCGCCGCCCCCATGCGATGCGGCGCCTCGATGTCCCGTGCGGCGCAGACCGGCCAGTCCGAGGAGATCCACTCGCCGGAGGAATGGGCGAGCAGGGTGGTAAGGTGGATGTGGCCGGTGGTTTCTTCGACCCGGGTGGTCTGGATGGTGGCGATCTCCTGCTGGCTCAAGGTCTTGCGCACGATATCGAGGCCGCTCGCCAGCGAGGCGTAGCGAAAGGTGCGGTCGTCATCGCGCAGGAACGGCGAGCGGATCTGAGCGGTCAGGGTCTTTTCCGGGTTGGTCAGTTCGGCTTGCGCGCGGGCCAGCGCCGCCGCGATCGCGCCGATATGCTCACTGGCCTGGTGCATGGACGCGCTCCATCTCAACCGGATCAAAACTGATCGCGCCGGCTTTGGAGCGCTTGGCGCGCACGCCGTGGCCAAACGCCTCCTTGGCATCCTCCGGCAGCAGCTTCTTGAGCTCGGCCTTGGCCAGTTCGTGCTCGGCATGGGCGTCGCGGGTGCGCAGATAGATCGCCGCACATTCGGCCCAGACATTGGACGCGGTCATGTCGACGACCTTGACGGCGGCAAGCCGCGGCCGTGGGGTCTCGATCCCGAACAGCAGCGGCGGCTCACCGCTCTGCACGCATCGCCAAAACTTCTTCTCCGCAGTCAGCAGCAGGTGCTGGTAGAGCGGGTCGGCATGCACGGTGATTTCGATCCATTTGCCGCCACCGGTAATGATCGAGAGCACGGCCGCGCGGGCCGCGACCACCCACATGTTGTGCTGCAGCTGCGCCATGTGCTTCTCCGCTGCGGCCTCTTCGGTAAAGCCCCAGGGCAGCATGAACTTGGCCTCGAACACCGCGCCGGTCTGCTCGACGATGCCGTCCAGCGTGGCCGCCATCCAGGAATGGACGGAATGCCGCACCCGCTTCTGGATGTCGGTGATCGCGTGCCCGGTGGCGGCCTGGTACCAGGCGCGGTTGAGCGCCTCGGTGGCAACGCCGAGCTGCACGACCAGGTTGCGGGACAAATCTTGCGGCGCGATCTCGCCGCGCTTTTCGCGCCACAGGCGCGTGAGACTCTCCTGGTCATCACCCATGATGATGCGCGCATCCGAGCCGCCAATGAAGGCGCGGCGGTCGTGGCGGTTCAAGGTGGTAACGGAGCGGGGCGCCGCGGCGCCGTCGGTTGCAATCGTAGTCACCGGTCTCTCCTGGGTTGACGCGGCTTGCCGCCGCACCGCCAAAACCCCCGCCGCTGCGAGGGGAAAGACCGGGGCCAAGGGCCGAAAGGCCGGTCCGGTGATTAACGCTCCTTTCGCGCGGGAATGCCAGTCCTTTCTGCAGTAATTTTGCGGCTCGTTTGGCGTCAAAAGCCTTGAGGTTTCAGGAGGTTGGAGCGAGCGTTCGAAGGCCGCAACCCGCCCCAGACGGAGGCGCTTGGACATGGCGTCAGTTCGACAAATCGAAGCCAATCGCAGCAACGCCAAGCGCAGCACGGGGCCGAACACGGCGGCTGGCAAGACGAGGTCCAGCCTCAACGCGCTGCGTCACGGGCTGGCGCGCAGCGATATCAGCGATCCTGCCGAGGCGGCGAATCTTGCCGTCGCGATTGGTTCCGGGCTCGGGCGTCAGGGCACGCCCGATGCGGCGATGGCGCTTGCGCGCTCCAAGCTCGCGCTGCTGCAAATCCGCAGCTTGCGGCAGGCGATGTTGGCCGCGCTTCTGACCGGTCCGTTGCCGGCAGATCTAAAAGGGCTTCAAGGGCTGGAGCGCTACGACCGGGCTGCTTTGGTGCAGCAGAAGCGGACGCTTCGCTTGCTAGGTTTGGCACGCGAGTAGGGCAAGATCAGTTGGCTTCGTTCTGGAAATTGGCCGCACCGCCCCGATGGCTGTGACCCTTGTTGACTTCATCTTTGCGCGCAGTGGCTGGAATCGAGTCTCCGTGCTCGGTGGCACCAAGAAGCTGGTTGACCTCGAGCTGGGAGCATGCGGTGCTCAACGAGCGGGGAGCAGTCGAGGTCAAGTCCGCCGCCAGCCAAAAGACCTTGGATGCCAGCATCCGTCGGATGGACGTCACCGAGCAGTTTGCTTCTTGTCATTCGCCGAAGGGGGCGCTATGCGCCCCCGACGGCCGCCCGGACATTTGCGTCTGGACCGGTCGCGAGTTAGGTTCGACTGTCATGCGGCGCGGGCTGCGCTGCGCGATTGGGTGATTGAGAGGCTCGCCCAGCGGCGACCATCAGAGCCAACTGAATGTGTGGTCGTAGCCATTAGTGTCATCGTAAGCCAGCGCCTGGCTGATGCTGTCGACCTGATCGTCGTGACGGCCTTGCGGGAAGGTCAATAGCTCCATTTCGAGCTCGGGTAGGAATGGCGCGTTCCTGGGAAACCACACCCGTCCGGCGGCAAACTTGGCCTGCTGCACATAAAGGCGACCGATCTTGTCGTGCTCGACCTTGATCGGGTTGACGAAGCAATCCGTTCGCTCGCCGAGCTCCTGGGCCAGGGCAATTCCAGTGGAGGCCTCCTCGATCAAGATTTCGTGCGGCTTGAAGCGCCTGGCGAGCTCGATCGCGGTGTCGCGCAGCGCCGGATACTCGAACCGACCGCGGACAAGGTCCAGCAGGTAATAGGTCCCATCCACGACCAGCCAGGTCGTACACACCGACCAGTCATTTTGGGCGCCATTTTTCGCAGCGGTATCCCAGCTCTGGATGATGCGGCAGCCCAGCCCGTCTTGTGATGGGGGCTCGTCGTAATACCGCAGCCAAGCGCGCTTGATCATGGCGCCGCCGGCCGGCACCGGCGCCTGCTGGTACTGCGCAGCGAACACATCGGGCCCGAGCGTCTGCTGCAGCTTACGCAACATTTCAATCGATTCATGGGCCGGATGCAGCGCCTCGCCGGCCTTCCTGAAGTGGAATTGGTTGGGCCCGATCGGGATCGCTGCGTCGGTCTCGGCGATCGCGGGCAGGCTCAGCACCTCCCACTCATCGGATGAACTGGCCAGAAACCCAGACAGATCGTCGAGATGAACGCGCTGCATCACCAAGATCACGGAGCTGGTCCGCTTGTTGTCGAGCCGCGACATCAGCGTATTGGTCACCCACTGATTCACGGCAATTCGGCGCGCCTCCGATTGCGCATCGGCCGGCTTTTGCGGATCATCAATCAGGATCAGGTCACCACCTAGTCCCGTCAGCGTCCCCGACACCGATGTCGTCCGGCGCGAACCGCGCCGGGTCGTGATCAGCTCGGATTCGGTGCTGCGCGCGATGCGCATGTCGGGAAACGCGCGCCGATACCATTCGGCATGCACGATGGACCGGAAGTCGCTGGCATGTTTGGCCGAGAGGTCATCGCCATAGCTGAGGGAAATGATGCGGCGGCCTGGCGCGTGCCCGAGCAAGAACGCCGAGAATGCCACCGATACCGTAATCGATTTGAGGTAGCGTGGTGGCATGTTGATAATTAAACGCGTCAGCTCGCCGCGGCGTACGCGCTCGAGCTGATAGGCAATCGCCTGGATGTGCCAATTGGGTAGGAATTGCGCGCCTGGATTGAGATGAAGAAAGCAGCGGTAGACGAAGCTGACGAAGTCAGTGCGCAAGATGGCGCTTAACAATGCGAAGTCGTGGGCAGTCATTTGGGATCTCCTTGCTTTTTGAATTCCTCGTAGAGCTGTGCGTTATAAAAATCCAAGACCTTGCGATCGTCGATGTCGAGCTGCGGCGCTGCAGGTTGTTCGCTGGACTCGACCTGCTGCTTGCGGTTGAGAAGGAAGGCGGCCGCTTTGTCCTTGCCCTTCAGCGCATCGTCGGCAGCTTTGGTCAGGATGCCCTCGAGCACGGTGATCTTCCGCGCCTTGCCGTTGTCACGGATGGAAATCTTTCGGCCGAGAATATCGTTGATGATGGTGGCCTCGTTCTTCGAGCCTTTCGGCCGACCGTGCTTGTTGCCGGATTGACCTGGCTTGAATTGGTGCTCGGGCGGCGGGCGGCCGTAACCGACGTCGGTTCGTTTTCCGCGCCCCCCGCCCGGTCCGGTTTGCTTGCGGCGACTCATGTGCTGCGCTCCGCTGACGTGGTCGCTCGCTCGGCCGCGACCTCGTCGAAGGTCTGGCCGGTCGCGACCAGGATGGCATCGCGCTTGGTGACGTCCTGCCAGCGGTGGATGGCAGCATCGACGTAGAGCGGATCGATTTCCAGGCCACAAGCGCGGCGACCAACGCGCTCGGCCGCCAACAGGGTGGTGCCAGAGCCCAGAAAGGGGTCGAGCACGAGATCGCCGCGCCGGGTGCAGTCCTTGATCGCATCCGCGATCATCGCCACCGGCTTGACAGTGGGATGCACCGTGAGATCATCGAGTCGATCTTTGCGGAAAGTGTTGACGCCTGCATAGGTCCACACGTTCGAGCGGTTGCGGCCGTGGCGGCCCAGCTCGACGTTGTTGAGGTGCGGCGCATCGCCGTTCTTGTAGAGGAAGATCAGCTCGTGCTGGGAGCGGTAGAAGCTGCCTTGGCCGGCATTGGTTTTGTTCCAGACCAGCAGATTCTGCAGCGGACCGTAGACGGCGCAGGCCGCGGCATGCATTTCGCCAAGGTGACGCCAGTCGATGAAGATGTAGTGCATTGACCCGTCATGCGAGAATTTGACGGCCAGTCGCGTCCAGCTGCTGAGAAAATCGGTAAACTCGGCCGGCGACATTTCCCCGGACCCCACCGCAAATTCGCGATGCTTGATCTTGCCGCGGCCGAGCGTCTTGGAAATTTGCACATTGTAAGGACAGTCGGCGATCAGCATGCTGGCCCGATCGGATCCCATCAATCTCGCCCAATCGTTCGGATCGCAGGCATCGCCACACAGCACGCGATGCGCACCAAGCTGCCATAGCTCGCCCCAGCGGCTGATGGGCTGCTCGCCGATGGTGCAGGACGCGTCAGCTGAATCATGCTCCGAGTTGCCGAAATCGAGCATCAACCCGTCAATTTCGGCCGGCGCAAACCCTGTGATGTCGAGGCTGAGATTGCATTCCGGCAGCAAGGACGCGAGCTCACCCAGTTCTTCGGCGAGCAGCTTGCGATCCCAGCCTGCGTTCGCTGGTATCTTGTTGTCGGCGAGAGCCAGTGCGCGCTTTTCTGCGTCGCTCAGGCCGCGCATCACCAAGACGGGGACCTCCTTCAGGCCAAGCTGCTTGGCCGCCTCCCAGCGGGCATGGCCGCAGATGATCCGCCGATTTGCGTCCGCTAGGATCGGGTAGGTAAATCCGAATCGCAGGATTGAATTGGCGACTTGCTTGATTTGCTTCTTGGCGTGGGTTCGCGCGTTCTTGGTAGCTCGCTTGAGATCCCCGAGCGGCAGAAGCATCAGGTCGCGTAGAACAGCTGGCGACAAGCGAGTGTCGGGAGCTTTCAAATCTCCTCCAATGGGACGTTCGAGGTGGTTAGTTCGTTTACTGGAGTTGGAAAGCGCGGTACGTCTGTCAGGCCGTGGTTTGGAGACGGCCTTTGTTCGACCCAGCGTCATGTTGCTGCTCCTGTTGTTGAAGGAGCAACTCATATGCGCCACAGCAGGTGCGTTGGGTAAATGATCAAAAAAGTGTATAGTGATCAGCCGGTTAGGACGCGCGGCAATGCTGTTGGGGGTCGCGGCGTGATCCGCTTGTACGATGGGCAGCGCATAGCCTTCGTTTCGCGGACGGTGCTGTGGCCGCGTGACCGGTCATGATTGGCTTGCTCAGGGCAGCTGAGGGGCCGTACGCGCAAGAGCCATCGTGGTATTGAAAAATGTTAGCTGCGAGCTTTCTGCCATTTGGGCTCTCGGAGGCCGGCAGTAATCAGGCCTTTCCGAAGTGTATCAATCGAGATCTTGCTGGGAAACGGTATATAGCGCGGTGCCAAATCGCCGGGCTGAAAGTAGCAAATTTCGTGCTGCTGGCCGCTTTCGATGATCTCTTGGAGGCCTTGATTCACCAGGTAAATGGCTTTCTTGAGCGGAGGAATGAGCGAGATCAGATCCGCATACTCCTGCGGAGATCGATTGTACCGATGCTCACCCAGAGCTTTGAACAGCAAGTTTACCGCAAGCTCTTCGAGCGGCATCGGTCTGGGTCCGCGCTGCAACGGTTTGCGCATGTTGGGACACTCCATGGATGAGAGATCCGATGGCGCCTTTGTTCATTTCCGGAGAGCGTCTCATTGACTGACGGGCCAGTTCGGATCGTCCCTGGCAACTTCAGCCCCAAGTCTGATGACATGCCGACTAAAGATGATAGTCCGTAGCTCTACGGTGAACCAACAGAGAGGACAGCAGCCGTTCAGTCAAAGGCGTCAATGCCGCGCGCGCCGGATCACCGACGATCCTCTCAGGAGTACCCAGCCACGTGGGGGGCAGAGGGTGTGAGTTCCGTCCGTGTGGCAGTCCGGTCGGGTGGTGACTTTGGCGCACTGAAAGTCACGAAGTCGGTCCTCTCTTGGACCTGGCCTTTCCCAACGGCTTCGGCAAGGTCGAAAGCCATTCTCATCTGCTAGAGCGCGGCCTGGAGCCATTTTGATCGCCGCCGGCATTCCTGAACTTCGCCCGTGCTGGATGAGGCCGCCACGCCAGTGCTGGACCACGCTGGTGCACCGCAGACGGTTGTGGCAGGATGGTACGGCATGCGCTCGTTGCGCCATGCCTGTGCTTCCCTCTGGATCGAAAACGGCCACAACCCGAAGCAGATCCAGCGCCTGATGGGGGCATAGCTCGATCAAGGTTACATTTGACGTCTACGGGCACATTTTTCAGACGCTGACGCGGATCAATGCGCCGCCGAAGCACTTCAGGCCCGATTGCTCGGGAGCAAATTTGATGTTGGATTTGTTTAAGTCTCTGTTTCGGCAAAACAAGGTAATCGCCCCCTCCTGGCCGTTGCATCTCGATGCCAGCTCCGAAGGTGCATTATCTGCGGCTCTTAAAAGCTTACCCGTCGGCGCGAGCGGATGGATTAGCAAGAGCGAGGCGGCCCAACTCTACTCAACCAGCGATGTTGTCTTCGATGAATGGGACAGCGCAGGCATACTTGCTCTTTCCGAATTCACGGGTTACGCCGAGCACGACTGCGATTTTCGCTTGGAATCCGATCGCGTGATCTTCACTCGCACGTGAGCGCAACGCCAGCGCAACACCAAGGAGCTAAGCCATTGATTAGCTCAGCGTCCACAACGTTTCTACTCCGCCGGTTGCAGGCTCGAGTCCTTGCCGGGAGCGCAACTATCCCTAAAATATCAATAGCTCGGCCGCTGTGCCTATCTGAACGCAAACCAGATCACAGTTTAATTGCTGAATTCACACGGTAGCTCACCTGACGCCAATGCTTCTTCCTCGTACTGCTCGCGACTGGTCGACAGAGAAAGAAAACATAGGGCGATTCCACCTAACGCCCGGTAGATTGACCTGATAGGGAGGGTGGGCGCTGCTTCAGCTGCGCGTTGCAAAAGCTCGCGATCGACATCGAAGATATGTGTGTGTGCTCCCTGTTGAGAGCTCAGAGCTTGCTGGCCATGCCGCATCCTTGGCGCTCAAACATTCAAGCCTACCGGAGCATTCCAACTATCGACGCCCTGCGACCATCAAAAGGTTTCCTTGGGGCGGTCGGCCGTAGCGCTCCAAAAAACTGCCTTTGGAGGTCCGAAACCGGTCCGTTTGCGACTGCCGACACTTCGGCTGCCGCTGGAGCTTTAGCGGATATCAGCCGGCAATCCGATTATGAGTAGGCAGGCCTAGTTTTGGGCTGTGCGGCGTCTCTGTCCGAGGTCGCGATAATGCACTCAATGCCGGGCGGGACGCAACATGGCCCGCGGTCACAGAACGCATCCGCACCGAGCCGATTGGGCATAGGCCGAAAGGCGCGGGTCGATTCCGGCATGCGCCTCGCAGAAGCGGTCTATGATTTGAGTGACTTTGTCGCTGTAGTCGCGGTGCCAGTGTCCAAGGCCGTGTAGAGCACTTTCCTGACAGGCGATCGATTCAAACTGAAG
Organism: Bradyrhizobium sp. USDA 223; assembly: GCF_044909005.1. Taxonomy (NCBI): domain Bacteria; kingdom Pseudomonadati; phylum Pseudomonadota; class Alphaproteobacteria; order Hyphomicrobiales; family Nitrobacteraceae; genus Bradyrhizobium; species Bradyrhizobium sp. USDA 223. The sequence goes on along the minus strand of NZ_JBIYDR010000001.1, from coordinate 5,199,693 downwards.
GATACGGTCCATGGTTTGCAGCGCGCAATCGTGGAGCGTTGGCAGGGCGGGGTCGTCGGGAAGAGCCAGGCTCGGAAACGCATCCCACCACATGTAGCAAACACCGTTTAGGGCTTTGCTGGCGGCTTCGCTCAGGTGGGACAGGCTAGGGTCGCAACGAGGCTCGAACAATTTCGCGAACAGCGCCGCGACAGAGGTGACGCAGCGAACACGGTCCTCGACCGGAACATCAGTTGAACAAAGCCATCCGCTATCGCCGCCGGCATTGGTATTCACAAGGTAAGTTAGGCCCTGCGCGATTTGGCTGTCGGCAAATCCCTGCAACGCTGGCTCCGGGTCTTCAAACAGTCGGGTGAGATAAGACACGGCTTCTACCGCCGGCGGATCCCACCAATCATGCTCGGGATCGAAGTGCCAAGGTGCTTGCTGAAAGCGAACCTCGCGTCGAAACGCGTGCTCCAGCCAATCATCAAAGCTGAGGTTTTGAAGGCGCATCGCAAGTGCCTGCGGCTCATCCAAAGCAAGTCGATGGGCCAAGCGACATCGCGGCCGCGATAAGCCCCGTCGCTATGAAGGTCGCTGGCCGATGCGGTTTCGCCTTAACCTAGCCAATGCTAGGCTAGATGTCGGATGAAGCCAAGCCGCGAAACTTTCCGGATCAGGCCCAATCATGTTCTTCTAGCCGCAATGCTGACGCCGCGCTCGAGCTTGTGCAGGAGACTGGCCGAGCTGCGGTCGCTTAGGATCAGCCCCGTAGCGCTCATTCGCCCTCACTGAGCCGGGCGTGACGGAGCAGGTCGGCTGCGATCCTAGTTCGTGATAGGAAGACTTCGGTGATGTTAGTTTGATGATGTCATGCCCCACCTTCCCAATCCCAAGCCGGTTCGTCCCGGTCCCGAACAGCGACTGCGCAATTTGCAGCGTCGTTTCCGTGCGGTATCGGCGCGCCATGATTGTACCACTAAGCTGCGGTGGGTCATCACGGCATCGATCGCAGCCGCTGCCATGTTGGCCGCCTATCCGGCAATTTCGCTCCCCGTTCCGAGCACGTCGCCGGTCACGATCACGCTCAAACACATCGCATCCGGCCCCGACTGCGATTTTGCCCGCTTGGTCGGCCTGGCCCCCGCGAGACGCGGAGAGCCCGGCTATTGGATGCACCATGATCGCGACAGGATGGGTTTGCTTGTGAATCTCGGCGCGGTGGGGGATGTCTCGCCACTAACCATAGCAATGTCCTACTCAGATTGAGTCGCGCAGGCATTTGCGACGCGCCTGGTTCGTGGCGCCCAATAGAGCCGCGCCTCCGAAGTGTGCACGCCGCGCCTTTCCAACAGCTCGTGCTCTGCTGCCCACCTTGGCACGCCGCCGTCTGCTGATTGTTCTCGCTTCTACATGTCGGAGCCTGCTGCTGCCATCCTCGCAGCCGATGTCGTGGGCTACTCGCGCCTGATGGGCGCTGATGACGTCGGCACGCTGGCCGCCTTGAAGGCGCCTCCACTTTAGCTTTCAGAGGAATCGCGCGAGCCCTTTCCTGGTTGCTGCCCTTGATCGCGAAGTTGCTCGAGCCTACTTTCGAGGAGTTCCTTCTTGGCGGCTATCCTCGCCGCCAGCACTGAATCGACGTCCTGGTGCAGCTCCCACAACTGGTCAATGGACATATCCTGGAGCTGCGTTCGGTTAATCATTGCACTGGAACGCGTGTCTCGAACGGGATGCTTCGGCCTCGGTCTTAGGACGGTCTATCATAGGACTCGCCGGACCGCCCTGTTATGGAGAGCCAAATACTAGTCTTGTGATTCTCAGCCGGTCAGAGCCTTGACCCACTGCGCTTCGCCTGAGCCGCCTTCGCATTCGAGGGTGACAACCGGCCCGTCGCCCAGAGCAAGCTTGACATTTCTTGCATTAGTAACGCTTCTTATGAGTCGTTCCGAGCCCGAGATTGAGCCCTCAGCAAGTAGGGGATCACCCTCAGGAGAAACGGTGAGCCAGTAAGAGACACTCTCGTTGCGCCCATCGATGATGATAGTCCCTTCGCCGATTAGATCATCGGTTGTCTCGTCATGCACGTCCATCGGTTTACCCTCCAATCGGAGAAGCCCAGGCATCGCTCGCTTCTTCGCCGATGTACGCGGTGGGCATGCCTGCTTTCGGCCACCCGGCGAACGAACCTGCTGTAGCGGTTGCCATGTTGTTTCTAGTCGGAAGCCGACAATCGGGACGCACCGTCGCGCAAATTTGGCCATGCGCAGCCGCATGCTGAAGCTGCGACGGAGCGCCTTTCGCAGCCCAACTCAATAAACGGACTGTGCTGGTGATCTTCAATGGCGAGCCCGCGCCTGACGGGCTCCGACTTGGTGCGCGCGAGCCTCATCTTCTGTGGCCACGGCCCGTCTCTCGATTGCCCTCCCGGAATCTGACCCTCAGGCGGATCAGTCTCGCGTTTGGCCGGCCGATGCCACATCCGAGCCCGTCGTCGGACGACATCGAAGCGCCGTCACCCGAGATCCGGACGGCGCGAACCGACATCAGCATCGTGAGAAGTCGATCTTGGCCAGCGCTTCACCCGGGTTATCGGCTTTGCCGCAATCGTCGGACGGCTTGAAGTTGCAGTCGTCTTTCGACGGCTGGCCGTAGTCCTTGTGTGGATGGCAGTCGTCGTTGGCGTCCCTCGAGCCAGGATCGCGCTTCGCGCAATCGCCCGTGGCATCCCCCGGGCAGGCATCGTGGGGGTGCGCGGTTTCGGTCGATTTCGCACCTTCGGCGGCAAACTCGGTGACCCCGACATCTCGCTCAGGCGCCGCTGCTGGTCTGCCGCTTGTCATTCCGACCCGAAATGGCTCCGCCGCCGCGCCAAGATGGACGATCATATCTGCTCCCTGGGTGATTTCGGGTCGGTGCGCTACGCTCACGCGCGTCATATTGAGGTGCCGGAGATTCGCATTGATTTCTCTTTCCTTCTCGGTGTCGAGATGTGCCGTGCCCTCGTCTAGAAACAGGATCTTTGGTCGGCGATAGAGCACGCGCGCAAGCAAGACTCGCTGCTTCTGCCCGCTAGATAACGAGCTTCCCATGTCGCCGATGAGGCTGTTGTAGCTCATCGGCATTGCCATGATATCGTCGTGGATGCCGGCAATGCGCGCGCAATCGATCATCCCTTGCAGGTCGAATGTTGTATCAAAAAAGCAGATATTGTCGGCAATCGATCCCGACAGCAATTGATCCTCCTGCATCACCGCGCCAATTTGCTCGCGATAAGCGCGCAGTCCGATCTGGCTCAGCGGAAGGCCGTCGATCAGAACCTCTCCGCTCGTCGGCTCGAGCAGCCCAAGCATAATCTTGACAAGAGTTGACTTGCCGCAGCCCGAGGGTCCCATGATCGTCACGAATTGTCCGGGAGCAACGCACAGATTGACGTTGTTAAGAATCAGAGAATCTCCTTCCGCATACCGGAAGCACACGTTGCGCAGTTCGATCGCGCCTCGAATCTGTCGGATATACGACAGGTCCAGGTCGTGCCCCCGCTCGAGCGGGGTGAGCGCGATGTCGGCGAGACGCTCCAGGTGCAGACCGAGAATGCGGACATCCATCAGCTTCTCGATCAGCAGCGCTGTCCGCTCAGCGAACTGCAGCTTGTAGCTGACGAACGCGAATATCATGCCAACCGTGATGAGGTTGTCTAGTGCGAGACGAGCGGCGAGGTAGATCGTGATTACGTTCTCCAAGCCAAATATCGTGTCGTTCATTGCTTTGAAGCTGATCCTCGCCCGACCTAGCCGCACGTTGGCATTGATATATGCAGCATAGCGGTTCAGCCACTGGCCCTCCCGTTCGTTCTCTCGGTTGAGCAACTTTAGGCTTTGCACCGCTCGCACGGTTTCGATGAAAGTGGAGTCCTCGTCTGCCTTGCTGTGAATGGCGGCTTCGCTCCGTTGTCGGAACATGCCGAAGAGAGCGAGCCGCAGGGCGGCATACAACACGAACGCCAGCAGGACGACAAGTCCGAGCTGGACGCTGTAGGTGAACATCAATACCAGCATCAACACCGACATGAGACCGTCGATCAGCCCCGTGATCAATCCCTCCGCGAGCACGTTGCGGATGGGTTCGATCGAGTTGAAGCGAGACAGGATATCGCCGATATGCCGCTTTTCGAAGAATGAGAGTGGCAAGCGCACCAAATGATGAAATAGCCGCGCGCCGATTTGAAAGCTCAACGTGTTCTGAAGAACAAGAATAGTGAACGAGCGGGTTGCGGTCGACGCGACCCGTATCAGGAGAAGGAACGCGAATCCTAGTCCGAGTACGACCAGCAGATCGACATCCCCTCTGGCGATGACCTCGTCAACGGTGAGCTGCATATAGAAAGGGGCGGCAAGGAGAAGAATTTCGATGACCACCGACAGAACTAATATTTGGGCGAGGGCGAAAGCGCTTCCATTCATTCCGCTCCAGAATACCGAGAACGGCAATTTCACTCTCTCGTCTGTGCGGCAGAACTTTTCAGTGGGCGAGAGCTCGAGCGCGATCCCGGTGAGATGTCTAGACGCTTCAGTGAGGGGGAACCATTTTTCGCCAGCTGCCGGATCGTGCACCACGATCCCTTTCCTCCTGTATGCTTTGAGTACAACGAAATGAGCCATGTCCCAGTGCAGGATAGCCGGAACACGCAATTGGCAGAGATGGCCGATCTCGATTCGCAGCGGCCGACATGCCAGCCCGAGGTGAGCTGCAATCTGCATGAGGTCGCGAAGAGTGACGCCCTTTAGGGACACTGGATGTCGGCGCCGCAGGCTGTTCAAGTCAGTTCGATGACCATGATAAGACGCTACCATGGCGAGGCATGCGAGCCCGCATTCCGTCGCCTCCGTCTGCCGGATGACTGGGAGGGATCTGCGTCCGCTGAAATTCAAAAGTCCCTGCATGCGCTACATCCTTGCGCTTAACACCGGATCGAGCAGCCACCTCATCAGGGACCGTTGCTCAAGGATCACGTCGGCCCTTAGCAGCATGTCCGGCTGAAGCGGCATCTTGCGGCCATAGGCGTCGATGTCGGGCCGTTCGAGAGCCGCAGTCACACGGTAAGCTGGTTCCTTGAGGGTGATCGGTCCGGTCGTTTCGTTGCCGGTCAGAATCGTGTGGGAGACTTTCGTCACGCTGCCGCGGTAGGTGCCGAATTTCTGATAGGGAAATGCATCGTAAAGGATCCTAACCTGCTGGCCTCGGCGCACAAAACCAAACGCGCGCGTCGGAAAGAACAACTCCGCCTGCAGGTGCGCATCAAGGGGAATGATTTCCAGCTGCATATGCCTTGGATCAGCGATCTGGCCAACAGTCCCCTGCAGCGTGGACACGCGCCCACTCGTTGGCGCCCTGATAACGTAAGCCTGCCGCCCATTCACCTCCGCCACGCGCTGTTCGATCGAGGAGAGTTCATTGCGCAGTCCTCGGATCCTCTCTGCGGCGACGGTTGGGAGTTGCTCGAGTGTATGCCGAGCGTCTGTCAATTGGGTGCGCCGCGCGGTGATCTGCTGATCCAGCGAGATCACGCTCTGCTTTTGCTCAAGTGCGGCCTGCTCGCGGCGCTTAAGCTCAATCGTTGGTAATGCACCGCTCGCGGTTAACTTGGCGCCGGTTGATACAAAACTCTCGGAAAGCTTCAGCCGCTCGTTTTGGATGTTCCGCTGGTCCTCGAGCTGGGCAATCTCTCCTTCAATTCCCTTGATCGTGGAATCGAGACGATCCCGTTCCGAGGCGGTTCGCCGATCTTCCGCATCGATCTGTCGCTCGACCACATTGCGTTGCTGCGTCAGCACTGCAAGTACGGTGGCATTGACGTCATCGCCACTGGCGGTGATTTGGGAAGTGACTACGGTCAGGAGCGGGTCACCCTCCGTAACCTCTTGCCCCTCCTTCACTTGTATCGCTTTGATGAAGCCCTGTTGTGGTACGAAAATCTTAGCGGTGCCCGAGGTCGGGGTGAGATACCCGAAGACGGTCTCCTTGCGGGCGTATTGCGCGATGGAGAGAAAACACACAACGAGTACAACGAGTGCCGCAAGGCTCCAGCCAAGGAGCGCGCTCGATAGCGGCTGCAGCAATACGACCTCACCCCAGCTGTGGCGCTGACGCACAAAGTCGACAGCTTCCTCGCGAAATAGCGCCGGCCGAGTCGACATGGACGCACCTTGCTGTGCACACGTTCACATTTATGCGCTGCGCGGAGTAGTGTTCCGCAGCACGACTGCGGGTCGATACCGGAGAACCGCTTCCCCTTATGGAGAAGCGGTTCGCCGACGCACCCTGGCTTTACCCAACAAAGATTTGGGACTGGTACTGCTTGGACAGCAGGCCAACCTGAACTTGGTTTCCACTGAGAACATTGATGTCGCCAGTTCGGATCAGTGATCCGCCACTGCAGCCACAGCCGCCGGTGCCGGCGGCCACGCGGTCGAGCTCCTCATCAGACAGTTCGATAGGGCGCGCAAGATTGGTCATCTCTAGCATGTTGGTCTCCTTTCAATGTAAGTGGCGGAACGTTGATGTAACTGTTGCCACGTCAGCACTAGGTGTAAGACGCCAATCTAGATGCACGGCCGCGCAAATTTTGTGAGCGACATGTGTTCGACGCTTGTTACGTCGTGATTTTGCGACGTCGTATGCAAGGCACCTTAAAGTGAGTCTCAGTGTGGTGTCTTGGATGTTCCGATCTGTTGGTGCGTTCGGTGCGGCCGAGATACGACATCGCGCCTTCCGAAGGAAAGCGCGTTGGGACGCCGTGGGCGCGAGCGTGGTCCAAGAAGCGCCTTAGCTTGTGTTTCAACGGCTGCACTCGTCGCGATAGCTACGCAAGTCGCCGCGCCGATTGGCACGATAAGGCTGAGAGCCGTCGCAGCTGATCTGTAGGCAGGTTGGGATAGAGGCCCGAAGCGAGGGAGGGGAATATAGTTCTCTTGAGGGGCCTTCGACTGACCCTTGATGGCATTACACGGTAGCCCGATCCGATGCGTGCTCTGAAGTTATAAGCGCGACTTAGCGACCATGTTGATGCTGCCCATTTTTCAAAGTCGGCTCGATGAGTTTCACCGCTGCTCATAGCGGCTCACCTGGTCAGCGAGCACGGCTCGCCATGGTCCGCCTGCACCCTCACGACCACGTCGCAGGGCGGTTGGGAAAAAAGTTCGAAAACTTCGGGAACGAAGTCGATGCTGTTGACTTGAGTTCGCCGACAGCCGATTTCGTATTTTTTTAAAGCAGATCATTTAAATGCATTTTAAATGCAGGGTATTAAATGTAGCGGGCGGCGACCCTGCGGCTGAAAGCAGCAGGTTTTCTGCCTTTTGAGGGGTGACTTCGACCATGCCCCATCAATGCGTCGCTTTAACAAAGGCGAAGTCTCGCTCCAGCGCGCCGCGCCATGATAGTTATATCAATCGCGAGACGGCTCTTAATTATGAAACAGCCCTGCTTGAGTGCGCCTCCGGATCGCAGTCGGCCGTCGGCGAGATCTACGCTCGGGAGAAGGAACAGTTGCGCGCGATGGCGCACCGTATCGTGCACGACAGATCGCGGTCCGAGGACGTCATCCACGACGCATTCGCGCAGATTCTCCGGTATGCGAAAAACTTCGATCCTGCACGCGGATCCGCACGGGGCTGGATCTACGCGATCGTCCGCAACACGGCGCTCAAGATGCGGCAGAACGCCGGGCGCGAACTCGCGCTCGAGGACGATGCATTGAATGCGCTCTCCGCGCGCGAACAGACCACTCCGAACCCTGCGTCCTGTATCCCAGACAGCATGACGCTGCGAACCATGCTCGATCAACTTGAGCCACAGCGCCGTGCGAGCCTGCTTTTGGCGATCGTCGACGGGCGCACACACGAGGAAATTTCCGAATACCTCCGGGTTCCTGTCGGAACTGTCAAGGCGTGGATCCGGAGAGAGCTCGTGGCCATGCGCCGGCAGCTCGAATGAGACGTGAACTTATTTTTTTCGCCGCTGCATCCATAAGCGTGCTTCGGCGACAGTAGGGGTGACCGCGTGGTGATCCGGGCAGGGCACGCGCGCGTACGCAGGTGCTCGTGACCGTCGCAGAGCTGAAGCGAGGAGCGAAGCCATGTCTATCCTGAGCAGTGTTACGAGCATCCTCGGGCTTATGAAGCTTGCGGGAACCGGCGTCCCACCCGAGGAAAGCGCGTCGACCAAGCCTGACGACTGCGGCGACGGCAAGCCGTCAAAGTGGAATGACGATCACAGCGGCAACGACGAGTATTCGAACGGCGACGGCAAGGACAATTATTCCAAGCTTGGCGGCATGGGCGCCTACCCGAACGACGGCAAGGGCCACTACCCAGAGCACGATGGTGGCTGGAAGGACGCCAAGGACGGCGAATACCAGGCCAGGGACTATTGTGACCTCAAGTCGGCCGACCACGGCGGCACGGGCGACACCGATCGCAGTCCGGGTGAAGCGCTGGCCAAGTTCGACTTCTCCCATGGTGATTTCGCGGGTGATTTCAGCTCGCACGGTCCCGATCATTCGGGTGACATACACGGCGCGCTCGCTTCGATGTCTTGCGACGATGCGCTCGAATACGCCATCGGTTTAATGGGCCCAGCGGAGCACTTCGACGTAGGGCATTTCGACACGGCGACGGATACGTCGCACGACACGGATGCCTGACATGCCGAAGAGACGCGCCTGGCGGTGAATGCTGCCGGGCGAGAGTGGCTTTTGAGCGAGAAGGGCGGCGGTCATGCAGCAGGTAGAAAAGCGCGAACTGTTCGAACAAGAGCGGAAGATTTTCGAAGCCGGAGTGCAACATGCCGACAAGCGATCCGGCTCTTTCAGCTTCTTGACGTGGTCGTTCTTCATTGCCCCGCTGATTGCCTGCGAAGAGTTTCTTGCTGCCTGGTTCAAATCAGCGCTGGCCGAGCAAGAAGATGCGACAGCCGCTCAGGCAGGTGCGGAGCCGCAACGGACGAACGACGAGCTGCCTGCGAGCGATCCCGCGAAACCGGGCGCGGAGGATGAGACGTCCAAAGGGCCGGCCGCTTCGTCAGAGACGCATGTGGCTCAGCTCGATCCGACCGGCCTCCCGGCGGAGCCGCATGAGCATACGCCCAGACCAAGCACCGCTCGTGGCGACGCAGTCGCTGCTGCGAACTATGGGGGTGAGGGCGGAGGTAGCGAAGAGACCGATTCATGCAAGCACCATGCTCGCACCTCAGCCGACGTTAGTAGCTTGAGTTGCGTGAACTCGCCGTCAGCAGGGTCCGACGTCGGAAGCACTCAATTGCCCGGTGTGTCAACGTTCGAATCCGTTCGGTCTGATTTGCTTTGCGGCTCGTCTAGCCCGTCGATCGGCGGCTCCGTTCCCCTGCTTGGAATGGTCGGCGATCTGAGCAATGACGTGGTGGTAGGGATTGCGCCGGTCGAGGCGATGGTGCCGCCGGCGCTCACGACGAGCGACACCGTCAGCACGCTATCGGATGGCGAGGTCTGCGCGATCGCGTCGCTCCAGGTGACGGCGCAGCCGACGCTCACGATCCTGGCCGACACCGCGGGCACGCTGTCCGACGACGTGGTTGGAACGATCGCGGCGGTTGAAGCGGCGGTGCCGCCGGCACTCGCGACGATGACCGACACCGTCAGCACGCTGCCCAACAACGTGGTCGGCGCGATCGCGCCGCTTGAGGCGGTGCAGCCGACGCTCATGACGTTGGCGGACACCGTAGGCACGCTGCCGAACGACGTGGTTGGTACGATTGCGGCGGCCGAGGCGGCGGTGCCGCCGGCACTTGTAATGGCGGCCGACACCGCGGGAAGCGACGTGGTTGGAACGATTGCACCGGTCCAAGTGGCGATGCCGCCGGCACTCGCGACGACGACCGACACCGTCAGCACGCTGGCCAACGACCTGGCCGGCGCAATCGCTCCGGTCGAGCCGGTGCCGCCGACGCTCACGAGCCTGGCCGACACCGCGGGCCCGCTGCCCGACGACGTGGTTGGAACGATTGCGGCGGTCGAAGCGGCGGTGCCGCCGGCGCTCACGACGGTGACCGACGCAGTCAGCGCGCCGCCCAACGATGTCGCCGGCGCAATCGCGCCGGTCGATGCGGTGCCGCCGACGCTCACGACGTTGGCGGACACCGTGGGCATGCTGCCCGACGGCATGGTTGCTACGATTGCGTCAGTCGAAGCGGCGGTGATGCCGGCACTCGCCACGGCGACCGACACCGTGGGCACGCTGCCCAACGACGTGGTCGGCGCGATCGCGCCGCTTGAGGCGGTGCAGCCGACGCTCACGGCGTTGGCGGACACCGTGGGCACGCTGCCCGATGACCTGGTTGGAACGATTGCACCAGACGAGGCGACTGTGATGCCGGCATCCGCCACTGCGACCGATCCCGTGGGCACGCTACGCAACGACGTGGCCGGCGCAATCGCGGCGGCCGAGGCGGTGCAGCCGACGCTCCCGACCTTGGCCGACACCGCGGGCACGCTGCCGAACGACGTGGTTGGTACGATTGCGGCGGTCGAGGCGGCGGTGCCGCCGGCACTTGTAATGGCGATCGACACCGCGGGCAGCGACGTGGTTGGAACGATTGCACCGGTCGAAGCGGCGATGCCGCCGGCGCTCGCGACGACGACCGACACCGTCAGCACGCTGGCCAATGACGTGGCCGGCGCAATCGCTCCGGCCGAGGCAGTGCCGTCGACGCTCACGAGCCTGGCCGACACCGCGGCCCCGCTGTCCAACGACGTGGTTGGAACGATTGCGGCGGTCGAAGCGGCGGTGCCGCCGGCGCTCACGACGGTGACCGACACCGTCAGCACGCCGCCCAACGACGTCGCCGGCACAATCGCGTCGTTCGATGCGGTGCCGCCGACGCTCACGGCCGTCGCCGACACCGTGAGCACGCTGAGCAACGAGGTAGTTGGGCCGACGGGTCCAGACAGTCAGTCCACCGCGCTGCCGCAAACGGTCGCATCGGACAGCATGGGAGCTCACACCCTTGCTAGTTCAGCACCAGCCCTTGAGATCGTGGACTTGGTAGTGGCTACGGGCAACGGAGCACCTGGTGATGTATCACAGCCCACCGATGTGGCTGGCGATGCTTTGGCGAGTGCGGCGCCAGTCGCTGACACGAGCGCCCCGGTGCTCACCACAACTGCTGCTGCTCCGACCGATCCGCCGAGCGAGCTCTCGCATCCGGGCGACACTGCGAGTATGGCTGGCGACGCTCTGGCGAGTATGGCTCCGGTCGCTGACACGAGCGAGCCCATGCTCATCACAACGGCTGCGGTTCTGACCAATGCGACGAGCGACGTGTCGCAACCGGCCGACACGGGCAGTGTGACTGCGAGTGCGTCGCCCATCGCTGACACGAGCGAGCCGGTGCTCACCACAACAGCCGCCGCTCTGACCAATCCGACCAGCGACGTCTCGCATCCAGTCGACACAGGCAGTGTGGCGGGAGATTCTCTCGCGGCCGTTGCTGACGCGGGCGAGCCGATGCTCGCCACAACGGCTGCTGCGCTGACCGATGAGCCGAGCGACCTGGCGCAACCGGCCGATACGGGCAGTGTGGCTGGCGATGCTGTGGTGAGTACCGCGCCGGTCGCTGACACGGGCGAGCCCGTGCTCACCACAACGGCTGCCGCTCTGACCAATCCGACCAGCGACGTGTCGCATCCGGTCGACACGGGCAGTGTGGCGGGCGATTCTCTTGCGAGTGCGGCGCCGGTCGCTGACACAGGCGAGCCGGTGCTCGCCACAACGGCTGGGGCTGCGACCGATCCGCCAAGCGACGTGACGCAACCGGCCGACACGGGCAGTGTGGCTGGCGATGCTGTAGTGAGTACGGCACCGGTCGCTGACACGAGCGAGCCGGTGCTCACCACAACAGCTGCCGCTCTGACCAATCCGACGAGCGACGTGGCGCATCCGGTCGACATGGGCGGTGTGGCGGGCGATGCTCTTGCGAGTGCGGCGCCGGTCGCGGACGCGAGCGAGCCAGTGCTCACCAGCGCCGGAGACTCGCTCAGCAACCCCACGACCGAGTCGGTAGAGCCGGCCGCGCCGGACACTGGCAGCGCTCAAACGTCTGGATCGGCCGACACCCTTCTTGCGCTCGCCAGCACAGCTGACGCACCGATCGACAGTTCGCAATCCGCGACCACTGCCCCGGAGAACGTCGTGACCAACACATCGAATGCCGTGGCAACGACCACTGCCCCGGGCGATGTGATCGCGTTGAACGATGCGCCACCGCCGCCAGCGGATTCGCTGTTCAGCGGAACCCAGTATACTGACTATGGCGTCACGCTCAGCAGCGACATTGCGCCCTCCCAGACCGCCGTGTCTCAGCCAGACGTCGTCTCGGCTCAAGACAATTCGGCGCCGGTGCCTGCCGATGTCCAAAACTCCGCGCCGCCGCCTCCCGACATCGTGGATAGTACTCCGATCGATCACGTTGGAACTCACGATGCCATCCTCTAGTGGGAGGCAAACATGGCAGCTGTCGAGACACTGGACGATCCGCAGCGCACCCACTCCAGAGCTCAACTTCGCGTCACACCCAACGGCGAGGCCCGCGACTATGTCGGACCTGTCAACGCGCTGGCCGCCTGGCGTTCGGTTGCGCGCACCAACCTGATAGCAGTCGCGGCATTTTCGGTCGTTGTGAATTTGCTGATGCTCACCTTGCCGATTTACCTGTTTCAAATATCCGATCGCGTGCTGACGAGCCGTAGTCTCGAGACACTGCTGATGCTCTCTGCTCTCGCGCTGGCGTTCATCGGTATCCTCTCGATCGTGGACATTCTGCGCCGGCAGGTGCTGGGGCGTCTTGCGACCAAGATGGAGGCGGTGCTCGGCGGCGCAGTGTTGGCGAGCAGCATCAACAACGCCAGGGCTGGCGAGGGCGGAACGATCCAGGCGATCCGCAGCCTTCACCAGGTGCGGGGTTTCATCTCGAGCCCTATCATGCTTCTGCTGATGGACGCGCCACTCTCGCCCCTCTACTTCGCAGTCATATTCCTCGTTCATCGACATCTGGGCTGGATCGCAGTGGTATCGGGCTTGGTCCTCACACTGATTGCGCTGATCAACCAGAAAGCGACTTCGGAGCGTCTGAGCGAGGCAGGGCTGCATGCCGCCGAGGCCGATGCAGCGGCCGAGTCGCTGGCGCGAAATTCGCAAGTGATCAATGCGATGGGAATGCTGAGCGAAAGCATTCTACACTGGGGGCGCCGGCAGGCGCCGGCGCTGACGGTGCAGAGCCAGGCCCTTGACCGGAATTTCTGGATCAGCGGCGCGTCGAAGTTCGTCCGGCTCGTGGCCCAGATCACGATCCTAGGTACTGGCGCCTATCTGGCCCTCCACGCCGAGATCACCGCGGGCATGATGATCGCGGCTTCGATTATTGCCGGCCGCGCCCTGCAGCCGCTCGAAGGTTTGATCGAGGGATGGCGCAGCTGCGTGCAGGCGCGATCGGCCTATGCCCACGTCAAGCAGGCGGTCGAGTCATTCCAGCGCGAGACGCCCAAGCTGCGCTTGCCAAGACCGCAAGGGCGCCTGAGCGTTGATCGGGTCTTGTATCTTCCGCCCGGCTCGAAGGAGCCGGTACTCAATGGTGTGTCGCTCGAGCTCGCGCCCGGAGAGTCTTTGGCCATTGTCGGACCGTCCGGATCGGGCAAGTCGACTCTCGCGCGCATTCTGGTGGGATGTCTGGTGCCGACAGCCGGAAAGGTCAGGCTGGACGGAACAGAGCTGCGCAACTGGGATCGCCGCCAGTTCGGGGAATATACCGGCTACTTGCCCCAGGAGGTCGAGCTATTTCCCGGTACCATCAAGCAGAACATCTGCCGCATGCGCGACGATTTGCCCGACGAGAGCATCTATGAGGCGGCGATGTTGTCGGGCATTCACGACATGGTCTGCCAGTTGAAGCAAGGATACGAGACCGTGCTCGACCGCAGTGGCGGGCCGCTCTCGGGAGGACAGAAGCAGCGCATCGCGCTCGCCCGGGCTTTCTTCGGCAATCCGTCGCTTGTCGTGCTCGACGAGCCCAACTCGAATCTCGATGCGGCGGGCGAGCAGGCTTTGACCGAGACCCTGCAGCGCGCCAAGAGGCGGGGGGTCACCGCGGTCGTTGTAACCCTGCGCCCGGCGCTCCTGAACAGTGTTGACAAGGTGCTCATACTGCGGGCCGGACGCGCGGAAGCGTTCGGCTCTCCGAGCGAGGTGTTGCATCGCTTGGTTCGGTCGCCCGCCACGGTCGGCGGAGATGCGCCGGAGCAGCCGCAGCGCGTCGAATCCTCGGGCGGGTGACCAGCGCGGGAGGATAGCATGAGGGTAAAGGACGACATCGGTGAGTGGTACCGCGGCGTTCCGCTGAGCGCCAAATGGCCCATCTTTACCGGCCTTGCCATCCTGGTTGTTTGGCTCGGGTGTTTCGGCATTTGGGCCGCAGTTGCCCCCCTCAACAGTGCGGTCGTGGCCTCGGGCACGTTTGTGGCTACCGGGCAAAACAAGCTAGTCCAGCACTTCGAGGGCGGCATCATCCGCGAGATTGCGGTTAAGGACGGGGATGTCGTCGAGGCCAACCAGGTCCTCGTTCGCATGGACGACACCGCTGCCAATGCCAAGCTGAGACGGCTGGTTTTGAAGAAGTATCGACTGCTCGCCATGAAGGCGCGTCTAGAAGCTGAAATGAGCTCTTCGGATACTATCAAAACTCCGGCCGCATTCAGCGAGAGTGCACGTGATCCAGAAATCAAAGCGATTCTTGAGCGGCAACGTGCCGAGCTTCAGGCACGCCGGGCTAGTCTGGTGACCGAGGAAAGCGTACTTGTGAAGCAGATCGCTGCGCTGGAGGAAAGCATCCGCGGATATCAGGCGCAAGTTCAGTCCACCAAAGAGCGTATTGCCTTGTTCGCCGAAGAGCTGAAGGACAAGAATTCGCTTCTTGGCCAACAGCTGGTCCGCAAGTCGGATGTACTGGCGTTGCGACGCTCAGAGGCGAGTCTCGGGGGTGACCTCGGCGAATATCTCGGCCGCATCGCCGATGCGAAGGAGCGGATCGCTCAGGCGAACGAAAGAATAGCGCAGCTCCACGCCACGACGCTCCGCGACGCGATCAAGGAGCTGCGCGAGACCGAGGCGGATCTGGACGACGGAGAGGAGCAGATTCGCGCCGCTCAGGATGTGGTCGATCGGGTCGATGTCCGGTCGCCGGTCCGAGGTATCGTGGTGAAGAACAATTTTCATACACCGGGCGGCGTGGTCTCTCCTGGTGTCGTGATCCTTGAGCTCCTGCCGATTGGCGAGGAGCGCATCATCGAGGCACATGTGAATCCCAAGGACATTTCGCACGTGAGTGTCGGCCAGGAGGCGCTGGTGCGGCTGTCGGCGCTCAACCAGCGCATCACGCCCATGGTCGGGGCGAGCGTCATCTACGTGTCAGCGGACGCCTTGGCGGAGCAAGTGCAGGGAAAGACCGAAGCCCGTCCCGACGGCGACACGCGTCGGGAATTCTATGTTGTTCGGCTGCGCCTGGACCAGGACGATATTCTCAGGCGAATGCCTGAATTCATCCCGACGCCTGGGATGCCCGCGGACGTT
This sequence comes from Bradyrhizobium sp. USDA 223, assembly GCF_044909005.1. Lineage (NCBI taxonomy): Bacteria > Pseudomonadati > Pseudomonadota > Alphaproteobacteria > Hyphomicrobiales > Nitrobacteraceae > Bradyrhizobium > Bradyrhizobium sp. USDA 223. Next base: position 5,184,058 of record NZ_JBIYDR010000001.1, on the reverse strand, counting down.
TACATCAAGACCGGAGAGCGTACGTTTTTCGAGTACATCATGAAACCTGTCCTCGACAGCTTCTCCCGCGCGTTCCGCGAAACCTGAAGCGAGCATTTTGGACTTGATGCTGAGCGCAGGGACGGTGAGCTCAAGCCTTTCGTCTAAGGCTTGCTAAACGGCGCCACTTCGCTCTCGCCGAAAGCTTTCGGTTGCGTATACTGACGCCGCGTTCAGGTTGATGCGGGGGGCCGAGGCTCTGGGCTGTAAGGGTAAAGGCGTCACTGACCTTACGCGCGACGCGCCCTCCCGCTTCGCCTTGGACCTTGTTCAACGGCTGCTTGGGGCTTTCCTAAAGTCGCTTCCTGCAAGCATATCAAGTGCTAATTGCAAAACGGCGGTGTTGGTTACCCACCGCCGCTTTGATCGCGCGCTCCCAAGTTCTCCTCGAGTTACCTTGCTGCTTGTGGCGGCTGCGGCTTAGGAACCGATGTCAGCATACGGATCTTCCATTGCCCGTTCTCACGAACATCAAGGGTCGTCCAGACAATATTCAAGTTAATAGGATCACCCTTCTCGGTCTTGCCGGTGACGTGCGCTTCGCCGGTGCGGATGACCATGTTCTCTGATAAAGGCTGAATAGCGTTGGTCGTGATTGCCAGATGATCCGCCCCTCTCTTGAACGCGCCTTCATAATATTTGGTGTTATCCGGCTCAATCCCATTCTGGGTCACTCGCAGGTAGTTCTTGGTGAAAAGCGACGTGATCCCTGCAGCATCCTTCTTGTTGAAGTGCTGCTCGTACGCTGTCGTCAACCTGCGGAATTCATCCTTGAGATTGTGATCTGATGCAGTCGCAGGGATCGTTGATAGCAACAGTGAAAGACATACAGCTCCCAATATGCGCATGAGTGTTACTCCCTACTGTTGATGCCTCCCTCGAATAGGGGATGGAGACGAGGCCGGCCTCCGTCCTCCTTAGCAACATCGATCGCGCGGTCGCGGGTTTGGGATGGGCAAGTACTGACCAGTTCCTCTTCGTACACGCTGCCGCCGACATCCTTGTTGTTCATCGATGATCGGCAAAGGCTCTCGGCCAATAACTACCAAGCCCGTTCCCGTTTCTAGGAGACCCCCTTCGTTTTCTTTAGCCACGAACGACAACGGCGCACGTCAGAGTACGAAGTCACTTACCGAGAGCGTGTGCCGGCCGACCAGGTCGATCTGGAATTCCGCGCTCGGGTCAGAGTCGACACTCCCCTCCACGATGGTATGCTCGGTGCCGGTTGCGTCGGTCTCATAGTGGTAGCCGAGTTGGCCACGCCCGAGTTGGCCCACGCCGCCGACCACGTTGGTGATTTCGCCAACAAACACGAACTCGGGATTGCCAGCTTGGCCTCCGTTTGCGTCGATCCCACCGACATCGATGCGATCTGCTGCCGCCGTAAAATCGATTATCAGATCTCGATTGGTGCCAAAACCTGCGGCCGCGGTGCTCGCGAATGTGAATGTGTCGTTGCCTGCTCCGCCAAAAAGCTCGCTCCTCGCATTGCTGGCCGTGATCGTGTCTTGGCCGGAGCCCCCCACCACGTTCTCAACGGATGTCAGACTATCGGTGCCGATCTCGCTGCTCGTTGCCGTCCCTGCAGTCAGGTTGATGACTGCATCGGCGCTGAGTCCGGCGAGGCTGTAGGTGTCGTTCCCGCCATTGCCGGTATAGTTATCATTGCCATCGCCTGCCGTGGCAACGAACATGTCATCGCCCGCTCCTCCGCTGATCGTGTCATTCCCACCGGCGCCAATGATCGTGTCGTTGCCGCCAGCGCCAGACAGCGTGTCAGCACCGCTGCCGCCGGTGATCGTGTTGGCCAAACCGTTACCGGTACCATTGAAGCTGCCGGTGCCGCCATAGGCCAGGTTCTCGATATCTGCGGACAAAGAATAGGTCGTGCTGGTCGCCACGACGGTGTCCGTGCCAGCATTCGCGGCTTCCACGATTACGTCCGACGAGTTGTCGACAAGATAGGTGTCGTTGCCGGCCAGGCCGACCAGCCGGTCGACGCCTCCTGCGCCATCGAGCGTGTCATTGTCGGCGCCGCCCGTGATAATATTGGCCAGCGCGTTGCCGGTACCTGCGAAATGGTCGGTGCCGACGAATGTGAGATTCTCGACATTGGCGATTCCGGAAAGCGTGAATACGGCGAGTGCCGTCCGGATCGTGTCGGTCCCTTCGCTGGTATTCTCGACGACGACGTCCTCAGAACTGTCCACGACGTAAGCGTCGTTACCCGCGCCGCCGGCCATCCTGTCGTTGCCCGTACCGCCATCGAGCAGGTCGCCACCAGCGCCGCCATCAAGCGCGTCATTGCCCGCGAGCCCCAGCAGCGTATCACCGCCGCCCTGGCCGCTGAGCGTATCTTCCTCACCGGTCCCGTTCAGAGTATTGGCGGCACCGTTGCCGATCAGGGATATGCCGGCCACATTCTGGACCGTAGCCGCAATGGCTTGCGTATCGGTGCCGCCATTGCCGTCGGAGACCTGGACGATGACGTCGTAGACGTTGTTCGCGTCGACGTCGATTGGCGTCTCAAAGTCAGGTGCGGCGTTGAAAGACAGCACGCCAGTGTTGGCATCAATCGCGAAGAGGTTCGCGTCTGATCCGCCAGCGATCGTATAGGTGAGCGTCTGTCCCGTGTCAGGATCGGCGGCGGTCACAGTCGTGACTGCCGTCGTATTCTCGGCGATCGCAATACCTGCCGCCGCCCCCCCGCCATCGGAGGTTATGGCTGGCGTATCATTCTTGTCGATGACATAGGCATCCCCCACAATGGTCGGCGGGCTGGCTTGCAGAATGGAGATCGAATTCGAGCCGAAGTTTGCGACTGCAATATCTAGCCGCCCATCACCGGTGAAGTCGCCGACTGCTGCCCAGCCGGGTTGGGTCCCGGCAGTCGCAAATAGCTGTTGGCTCTGGAACGTACCATCACCATTGCCGAACAGAACCGAAACGGAATTCAACAACGGGTTGGCGTACACAAGATCCAATGCGGTATCGCCATTGACATTGGCGAGTGTCACGGTGCCAGGTGCAACACCGTCACTTGCTATGCCGAGTGTATAGGAGAACGGCGCCCGGAAACTTCCATCGCCATTTCCTAACGCCACCGATACGGTTCCGTCGTAGCTACTGAACACCAAGTCCGTATCGGCATCGCCGTCGAGGTCCTCGAGCGCGACGGAAGCTGTGTGTGTGGAGGCGGGAACATTGGGAGCCGCCGTGAACGTGCCAGCTCCGGTCCCGAGGTAGATTTGAATGCCGAATGCCCCTGGAACGTTTGAGAAGGCGACATCTTCGATGCCGTCGCCATTGAGATCGGCGGCCGCAACGCCGAGTGGATCCGCGTTCGAGGCCAGCACGGTAGAGAGACTGAAACTACCGTCTCCGTTTCCAAGGAGCACGGAAACGCCGCCATTCTCGCCGGTGTTCGCAACGAGAACGTCGAGTCGACCGTCTCCATTGAGGTCCGCCAGCGCGGAATCCGATGAGTGGGCGCGGTTAGTCGGGGACGAAATCGCCGATTGGAATGTTCCGTCGCCATTGCCCAGGAGTACGGCAATGGCTCCGTTGGCGCCTGCGTTCGATATAGCGAGATCGAGCAGGCCGTCGTTATCGACATCGGCGATCGAAACGCCGTTGAGATCGTGGCCTGCAGCGTAGTTCACCGGCCCCTGGAAGGTGCCGTCACCATTGCCTAACATGACCGAAATCTCGCCCGAGGAGGATTCGGACACGAGATCTTGCTTGCCATCGCCGCTCAAGTCACCGCTCGCGACATGCCCAGCGATCCCTGAGATGGACGAAATGACCTGGAAGGCGCCTCCCGCCAGGGGATTGCCGGCGAGGTCGCGCACCTCCGCGCCGGTGACACCGAGTGCCACCGTGCCATCACCAGAGCCCGTATCGACGGTCACTACGTATTGTGCGCCATCGCTGCCCGTGACGGGCGTCACGCTGGCAATGCTGGCGCCGATCACGGCGCCAGTCGTCGTCAGAGAAAACTGGCTCGCATCCACGCCGGTCACGGCCTCGGAGAACGTGACGGTGTAGTGCACTGTTTGCGCATTCGTCGGCGTATCGTCGCTGCGCGTGACGCTCATGACCGTCGGCGCGATGTCGTCGACATCGGTCACGGTCACTGCAACTGCCTGCGTATTCGTTGCACCACTACCGTCGGAAACCTGCACGGTCACCCTGTATACGTTGTCGCCATCGGCGTCGGTGGGTGCCTCGAAGTTTGGGGCGGAGGCAAAAGAGAGCGCGCCAGTATCGGCATTGATCACGAACTTGCTGGCGTCTTCACCGCCTGTGATCGTATAGGTGAGGGCCGGCCCGGCCTCCGGATCGGTTGCGGCGAGGGTCGCCACGGCCGTGATATTTTCCGCAATCGAGATCGACAGCAGGTCGGGCGCGCCGAAAGTGGTGTCGAGGCTGCCGTCAGCGTTGTAGCGAAGGAGCGCGAAATCGGCATTCGACCCGTTGCTGCTATATCCCGCAATCAGGATCTTGCCGTCGGGCTGCAATTTGACGCTGTAGCCTTCGTCCGAGCCGAGGTCCATCTGCGTCGTGACCACTCCGCCAATGCCAAAGGCCGTATCGAGGCTGCCGTCAACATTGTAGCGGACAAGGGTAACATCCGTGTTCGATCCGTTGAAGCTATTGCCTGCGACCAGAAGCTTGCCGTCGGGCTGGATCGCGACGCTGCTCCCGACGTCGCTGCCCGGCACAACGCTAGTCCTGACCGTGCCGTCGCCGGCAAACGACGTATCGAGGCTGCCGTCGGCGTTGTACCGCACGACGGCGATGTCGGCATTCGGGCCCGTTTGGCTAATGCCCGCAATTACGATCTTGCCGTTGGCCTGCACGGCGACGCTTTGACCAACGTCATTGGTACCGCCAAAGTCCGTGGTGACCGTGCCGTCGCCACCGAAGCTCGTGTCGAGACTACCGTCCGGGTTGTAGCGAACGATTGCGAAGTCGTTCGGCCCGTTCCCGGTAAAACTATGGCCCGCGGCGATGATCTTGCCGTCCGGTTGCAAGGCGACGCTGTAGCTGGCGTCGTGAAACGCGACTGCCGTGGTAACTCTTCCATCGCCATTGAAGGTGGTGTCGAGACTGCCATCCGCGCTGTATCGCACGATCGCGAAGTCGAAGCTCGAGCCATTAAAGCTGTAACCTGAAAGGACGATGCTTCCGTCGGATTGCAGCGCAACACTCTGGCCAAAGTCATCGACCAGCAGATCTGTAATGACCTTGCCACCGTCGCCGAAACCGGTGTCCAGACTGCCGTCGGCGTTGAATCGCACGATGGCAAAATCGGAGTCCGCGCCCGACCCGGTATAGCCTGCAACCAGAATTTTGCCGTTAGGGTCTACGACAACACTATAGCCATTGTCATCGGCACCGCCGAAATCGGTGACTACCTTTCCATTACTGCCAAAACTCGTGTCAAGGCGGCCATCTACGTCATAGCGAACCACGGCGAAGTCGACACCCGTGCCGTTGAAGCTACTGCCAGCCACCAAGATCTTCCCGTCAGGCTGCACGGCCACGCCTCGACCAAAGTCATCAGCCGGACCGATGGTCGTCGTCGTCATGCCATCGCCGACGAACGTCGGCGCCTCATTGACGTTGCCGACCGTCACGGCAATCGCCTGCGTATCCGTTCCACCGTTGCCGTCGGAGACTTGCACCGTGACGTCGTAGACGTTATCGTTGCCAGCGTCGATCGGCGCCTCGAAGTCCGGCGCAGTGTTGAAGGAAAGTGCCCCCGTGCTGTGATCGACGTTGAAAAGGCTCGCATCCACTCCACCGGCGATCGCATAAGTCAGGGTCTGCCCGGCGTCCGGGTCGGTGGCTGTCACCGTCGTGACCGCCGTCATGTTTTCCGCAACCGAGACGCCCGCCGTGTCGCCGCCGCCGTTCGAGGTGATGGCTGGTGCCTGGTTGTCGGGCACGACCTCGAAGATTTGTGCGCGCACGGCGTTGCCGGAAGTGTCGCTGCCCGTCTGGCTGGCATCAGTCCACGTGACGACAAAACGCCCATCGGGCAGGGCGGTGATTGCCGGCTCAACTTGGTTACCTGCCGTTGTGGTGTTGACCAGCAACTCGGAGCCGGACGGCACGCCATCGGCGTCGAACACCTGCGCCCGCACGGCCCACGAGGACGTGTCGCCGCTCGTCTGGCTGTCATCGGCCCACGCGATCACAAAATGCCCGTCGGCCAACGCGGTGATGGTTGGGTCGGACTGATTGCCTGCCGCCGTGCTGTTGACCAGGAGCTCGAATCCGGACCGCGCGCCATCGGCGTTGAGTATCTGCGCCCGCACGGCGAGCCCGGACGTGTCGCCGCCCGTCCGGCTGTCGTCGGTCCACGCGACGACAAAGCGCCCGTCGGTCAACGCGGTGATGGTTGGCAGGTACTGAAAGCTTGCCGTCGTGGTGTTGACCAGGAACTCGGAGCCGGCCGGCGTGCCATCGGCGTTGAACACCTGCGCCCGCACCGCCCACGAGGACGTGTCGCCGCCCGTCTCACTGACATCCATCCACGCGACGACGAAACGCCCGTCGGCCAGGGCGGTGACTACGGGCTCAACTTGGTTACTTGCCGTTGTGGTGTTGACCAGGAACTCGGAGCCGGCCGGCGTGCCATCGGCGTTGAATATCTGTGCCCGCACTTCGTACTCGCCCACGTCGAAATCGTCCCACGCGATCACGAAACGCCCGTCGGCCAGAGCGGTTATGGCGGGCCTGACCTGGCTAGTCGTCACGGTGTTGACCAGGAACTCGGACCCGGACGGCGTGCCGTCGGCGTTGAAGACCTGCGCTCGCACGGCAGCGCCGCTCGTCGGACTGTCATCAGTCCACGCGACGACAAAACGCCCGTCGGCCAGGGCGGTAATGGTGGGTTCGATCTGATCGCTTGCCGTCGTCGTGTTGACCAGGAACTCGGAGCCGGCCGGCGTGCCATCGGCGTTGAACACCTGCGCCCGCACCGCCCACGAGGACGTGTCGCCGCCCGTCTGACTGAAATCAGCCCACGCGACGACAAAACGCCCGTCGGCCAGGCCGGTGATGATTGGCTGGGACTGATTGTTTGCCGTCGTGGCGTTGACGAGGAATTCAGATCCGATGGCCTGAATAGTCATTGCCGTCTCCCCTCCGTGGCCGCGCCTTATTTCTTCTTTTCTTGAGCGCCTGGGCGCTCGAATTCTGAACAGGCTGCGAGCGGCGCGAATGATGCAAATGTACCAATCGCCATGTACCTCGTTCGAGGTAGGGGATGCTTGCTGTCGCTAAGCCTCTGCTCCACCCTAGCGACGTTGCGACGGACTGCCGTAGCCCAAGTGGGTCTAGCGAGGATCGCGTAACCCTGTAAATCCCGCATACCCTTCCGATCTCGATGTCCCAGAGGTTTGCTTGGAAGGGGCAACCGCGATTGAACGTCGGGACGAACCACGACGATCAACAGGCACAAGGTCCCGTGAAATCACCAGGCCAACTGCCCCGGTTACTCAGCATGACGCGAAACGCCACAAGTCCGCGAACCGTGGAGAACACTCGCTTGAGCACATTTCGTACGGTCTCGTTCGCGATTCCGAGCTTCTCGGCCGGCTCCTTTGGAAGCGCTGCAGGCCAGCGAGCTGGGAAAGGGAGCAGCGTCGTAGATCGCCTCGGTTGCCGTAAACTCTGGCTCGTGGCGGTTGCGCATCGCACGTTCTCATCACTCGTTCGGCTCCAGGTCCAGATGCGTCGCCGGCGTCTCACCGAGATCCGAATATGCCCAGCGTTCCGACGATCGCGGTCACGAGCTCGGCTTGCCGCCGCGTGTCGGTCTTCTCGAGCGCTGATGCGAGCTGGTTGCGCACGGTGTTGCGCGAGTGGCCGCTGGCGCGCGCATACTCCGCCAGCGTCCGGCCCGCGATCAGCGCGCTGACGAGCCGCGCCTCGGCGGCGGACAATTTGAATGCCGCCTGGATCGCCTCTGGGGGAATAGATAACGCACACTCGGCCGCGACAACCAGCACAAGCGCGGTCGCCTCGGCGCGGAGACCGAGCATGAATTCCGAGCGATGGTTCGGTCCGTTTGGCTGCTCCGACCGCATGGGCACGGCCCAGGCAACGAACGCCCGTCCGGAGGCGCTTGAGGTCAAACGCACGGGCTGGGTTGCGAGCGCCGTCGGCGGGCGCAAGGCGCGCATCATGGCGACCTCGAATGCAGCGTTGTCGGCGCAATTGGCGGCGCGCAGCCGCTTGGAGCGATCGGTGCATAGCACGCTGTCTCGCCGTAACAGGTCTTCCGCCTTTTGATTGGCGAGCAGGAGCCGCCCGGTCCCATCAACCAGGAACGCGGCCAGCCTCAGCGCATCAAGACCGGTTCCGAGCGCTCGCTGGGCTGTGCGCGCAGCCGTCGTAACGCGATTGATCTCGATGGCGCGCATCAGGTGCGGCACCAGCAGCGCCAATTGACGTCTGTAGGTCTCTCTGTTGCTGCGGTACACGGACTCGTGCGGAGCGATGCTTAGCAGCGTCACGCCATAACCGTCATTGTGGAGCGATACACCCAGATGATCGGTGGTGATGCCCTGCGGTCTCATGAAATCGGCGTAAAACTCGGTGCGTTCAGCGATCTCAGGGTCAAGAAGATCGCTTGCGTAAATTACCTTGCCGACAGGGATGGTTTCGAGGCGTGCCGGTGGATACGGATTGATGCTGTGGAAATGCTTGGCATAAGACGAGTTGAGTCCGGGATCGTCGCCGAAATGTCGGAATACAGGTGTGGTTGCCGTAGCCACATCATAGAAATGCAAGATGCCGCGCGCGCCGCCAAAGGGGCCCGGCAGCGCATTGAGGAACGCCTGCCATCGTTCGGGATCGAGCGCCGAGTCGTAGAGCATATCTAGCAATCGGGGGAACTCTTTCTCGTAGAAGATACGCATGGCGCCGCCCCTCCGGTCACTCGTCCGGACCGAGGTCCAGACATGGCGCCAGCGCCGTCACGACGCCAACCAGCTCCGCTTGCCGGTGAACACCGAGCTTGGCCATCGCGGCTGCCAGCTGGTTGCGCGCGGTGGCGCGGCATATGCCAAGCCGATCGGCAGTTGTCTGCAGGCTGTCACCCTCGGTGATACTCAGGACTACACTCGCTTCGGCTTGCGACAGCCTATAGAGGTTCTTGAGCACCTCGCTCGGGGGACTTGGCGCACGTCGCCGGTCGTTGATCAATACGAGGGCAAACCCTGGATCCGCGCCCAGAGTCGCGAGCGTCTTCGAGATCCTGAACGGCAACACGAGAACCTGATAGCGCCCGTTGCCCCCATTCGTCACCATAAAGCTCGCCGGAGGCGGCGCCTTCGCCGTCACGAAACCACTCTGGAGCGCGCGATGAAACGCTTCGTCCGCCCGACACGCGACGAACGTCAGCTCCGATGCCAGCGACATGCGCACGAGCCGACGTTGCTCGAGAAAAACGACGGCCCGTCGATTGGCAGCCACCACCTTGCGCGGCGGGCGCACCAAGAACGCGGCCCCGGAGATTCGATCGAGCAGCCCTTGCAATCCCCCCTCGGTAGCCCGCGCCGCGCGCAGGCGGGAGGTCATTTCCAGCGCCCGCGCAAAGTGCCGACCGACGCTGTGCAAGAATTGCGCGGCGGGCGCTTCGAGACGCGACAGGCGCTCGGGGATATCGCAGCTGAGCCGCGTCAAGGAGCCGGGCGATCGCTTGAACGTCAGGTTGGCGCCGTGCGTATAGTCGCCGGCCGGTTTCAGCCATTCGTGATAGAAGGGCTGCCGGTCAAGCCATTGCCGGCCGAACATCTGGGACGCTCGCGCCACCTGTCCCGGCGCAACGCATCGCAACAGGTCGTTGTACGGGTTCAGCTTATAATAGTGCGCGACGTATTGCCTGATCGAGTCCGGATCCCAGCCGGCTGTCGTTGTCGGCGGAAGATGGCCAATGCCGTCCATACAGATGAACAGACTGAAGGCTGTCCCTGGAAACAGACTGTGGCAGCTCGCGACCGCCTCCGGCCAGTGTGCAGGATCACAGCCCGCCTGGTAGATCTGATCGACTGTTTCAAGCAAAGCTCTGGTGGAAACAGACATGCCCCGGCCATCATCAATTTAAAAAAGAGCAACCGCACTTTTGCGCCGATCTGGCTTAGAATCGCGAGCATGTCGAAGCAGCGCAAAGTGACAACCAATTTCGTCAGCTCGTAAAACCGCTGCTCCGCATTCGTCACTTCCTCTATGTCGCCGGGGTCGAATTCCGACGGCTGTCGCCACGTTGGTGCATTACGATCTGGATTGCCATAACCCCTCTCCTCCGAGTTGTGCGGCCCCAAGATCCGGACGCAACGATCTGGCTAAGAAACGCGAACCACATTCGAACGGAACGTGCTTGCCTTCTGCAGAACGGCGGCAACGTACGGTCGGTGCATCGTCGAGGCCTCGTGCGTGACCCGCTGTGAGTTGTCGGAACGGTTGATGCTCAGTCGCTAATTAAATAGATATTTAATAACCAATTTAATCAAGCGGCAAGAGGAATTCGCTACACAGCGCGAAATTCCGGGCGCTTGAGTAATTTAGCTTTATAATCGACTACGTCGCCGCCGTGGATTAATTACTCGGACCCTCGAGTAGGTGCGCGACAATAGACACTTCCGACGCTCGGACTCACGGCCGTTCCCTGTTCGGGCGCCGCCGACTCGCTGATACGAGGTCTCGATGATGTCCTCAATGCAGGACGCAACCATGCCGCCACTGCCGCGGGATCACAGGACGCATCCGCACCGAGCCGATTGGGCATAGGCCGAAAGGCGCGGGTCGATCCCGGCATGCGCCTCGCAGAAGCAGTCTATGATCTGGCTGACTTTATCTCTGTAGTCGCGGTGCCAGTGCCCAAGGCCGTGTAGAGCGCTTTCCTGACAGGCGATCGATTCAAGCTGAAGGATACGGTCCATGGTTTGCAGCGCGCAATCGTGGAGCGTTGGGAGGGCGGGGTCGTCGGGAAGAGCCAGGCTCGGAAACGCATCCCACCACATGTAGCAAACACCGTTTAGGGCTTTGCTGGCGGCTTCGCTCAGGTGGGACAGGCTAGGGTCGCAACGAGGCTCGAACAATTTCGCAAACAGCGCGGCGACAGACGTGACGCAGCGAACACGGTCTTCGACCGGAACATCAGTTGAACAAAGCCACCGGCTATCGCCGCCGGCACTGGTATTGACGAGGTAGGTTAGGCCCTGCGCGATTTGGCTGTCAGCAAATCCCTGTAACGCTGGCTCCGGGTCTTCAAACAGTCGGGTGAGATAAGACACGGCGTCAGCCGCCGGCGGATCCCACCAATCATGCTGGGGATCGAAGTACCACGGTGCTTGCTGAAAGCGAACCTCGCGTCCAAATGCGTGCTCCAGCCAATCATCAAAACTGAGGTTTTGAAGGCGCATCGCAGGTGCCGCGGCTCATACAAAGCAAGTCGATCGGCCAACGACATCGCCGTCGCGATAAGGTCCGCATCGCTATGAAGGTCGTGGGCCGAGGCGGTTTCGCTTAAAACCAAGTCAATGCTAGGCTAGATGCGGAATGAAGCCAAGCCGCGAAACTTGCAGCGTCCAGCCTGGCGGGCCGGTCCACGACCATGTTCTTCTATGGCCGCAATACTGACGCCGCGATCAGGTTGTGCAGGAGACTGGCCGCAGCTGCGGCCGCTAGGATCAGTCCCGTTGCGCCCATTCGCCCTCACTGAGCCGGGCGTGACGGAGCAGGTCGGGCGCGATCCTGGTTCATGATAGAAGATTTCAGTGACGTTACTTTGATCATGTCATGCCCCAGCTTCCCAACCCCAATCCCATTCGTCCCGGTCCCGGTCCTGAACAGCGACTGCGCAATTTGCAGCGTCGTTTCCGTGCGGTATCGGCGCGCCATGATCGTACCCCCAAGCTGCGCTCTGCTAGGCTGCGCAGGGCCATCACGGCATTGATCGCAATCGCTGCCGTGTTGGCCGCATATCCAGCAATTTGGCTCCTTGTTTCGAGCCCGTGGCCGGTCACGATCACGCTGAAACACATCGCGTCCGCCCCCAATTGCGATTTTGCCCGCTTGGTCGGCTTAGCACCCGCGCGGCGCGGAGAGCCCGGCTATTGGCAGCACCACGATGCGACGGGGATGGGGTTGCTTGCGAACCATGGCGGCCACGTTGGGGAGAGGTCCCGCAACGAACAATAGCAATGGCCAGTTCGGATTGAGTTACGCAGGCGTTTGCGTCGCGCCCAAATAGTGGTCGTGTTGACGCGAGCACATTCCCTGATCATCGACGGAATTTCCCTGTTAGGATTTCAATGCACCGCGACGCAATGCCTGCGATTTCAACCCTCATTTCGGATTTTACGCCCGTTGGCGCCCCTGCGACGGGCATTTTTCCCTGCAGAATTCCCTGTAAGCAGGGAATTGATCGCCGGCGCTTTTTGCACTTTTAGACAGGCGTTTTTAATGTCGGCGTAGCTTGGGCTATGGGCGGGCGGAGGCGCGAGTTTCCCTGTTCGCCGTCGGCCACGCTTGTTCGGCCGCTCTCCCAAAAGCACTAAGAGAGTGAGTCAAACAAAAACCGCCGCGGCCGTTTGCTCGGGCGCGGCGGTTGATGAGGACGGTTGGGTGCGCTTAGCGTGTCGCTCCGGTTGCCTTTACCGCACGTACCAATATCCCCACCAGCGCTGGGACACCGGCCGTGCCTGCGCCTTCATCGCTGCGACTTCTTCGGCCGGGCGAAGCTGCGGGCCATAGACCGCCGGCGGGTAGACGTCGTCCCAGAACACAAGCCCGCCCTGGACGGCGGCTGCCCGCTGTGACGGGGCAAGCGCGAGCTCGGCGGCTGATGTCGCGGATGCTGCCAAAGTGAGGCCGAGAGCGGCCAGGGCAATGGTTGGAATAAGGGCGCGGAAGTTCATTGGATTGAATCCCTCATGAAATGCGATGGGTGATAATGCGACGGGTTCCGGATGGTTGCAAGGGTACGGGCAGGCCGGCTGACGCCGAATTTCCGGTTGCAGGAGCGCATGGTCTCGCCGAGGCGCGTCGGATCGACCGCGACGAGCCTTGATGCATTGGGCTGCGAGAACGTCTCTTAGATATGTGGTCGTCATATATATAGAGTGTTCGATGATCACCTCCGGCCGTGACGAGGTCAGACAGAGGTCGGCAGCTTTGCCACGCGCGCGGCATGCATGGAAGCGATCGAACCTTGAACATTTTTTCGGCGCTCGTGAATCCTCGAGAACCATGATGTCGACACACTGCTCACTCTTGATAGGACGCGCACGATCCAGGACGACTCCCAGGACGACTCTCATGACTACTGCGTTTGTCTCTGCTTCCATTTTCGGCGCTGGTCTCATTCTCGGATACGCGCTACGCGCCTGGCGCGTCCAACGAAGAGCCGTGAGCTCATCCAGCAGCGCCTCGCGCCGGGCGTCGCGGCCCGCTCCGACCTCGACGTTCGGCCACGCCCGGCGAGCCTTCTAGGCATCGTCCCATTCGATGACGGTATCCAGCTTCACACTGAACCCGATGGGACATGACGACATGAGTGAGCCCAAGAAGGATGCGCCGCGACGCTACATCGTGGACGGCGCCGGACAGCGCGTGCTTGTCGGTCTGACGATCTCGGAAACGATCGAGTTCGAAGCGCTGGACAAGCCGGACACCCGTCCCGGCGCCGAGCTGCTCGGGGAGGCGGCGCGCGTCCGAGAGGCCAGGCTTGGCGAACGTTGGGTGGAGCTCTACGTCAAGCACGAGCGAGCCTGGAGCGACTGGATGGCCCAGACGCGTGCGCGGCCGGCGCAGCCGCAATTGCTCAACTAGATATCGCGAACGTCCATCCCCTCCCTGAGACGGTCTCGGGCATCGGTGGCAGGAGGCTGAAGCTCATCACACCGCGAGCATACGGCTTCCCTGGATGCTCATCAGGGTGAGGTTGCCGGTCGCATAGGCGCCGGTGTCGATATTGGCGCGGTTGGCCAGTAGTTCGGCGCTGCGGACCGGCGTATGGCCGTGGACGATATATTTGCCGAACTGCTCCTCGCTCTGCAGGAATTCCTCGCGAATCCAGAGCAGATCGCGCTCGGTCTGCTCGGCGAGCGGCACGCCCGGGCGAACGCCGGCGTGGACGAAGAAGAAGTCTCCGCAACTGAAGCTCAGCCGCAGATTGTCCAGGAATTCCAGATGCTCGGTCGGCATGGCGCGAATCAAGTCGCGCAGGATCGATGCCGGCTCGTCGCGCCTGAGATCGGGCGGAGCAAGCCCGTAGGACATCAATGTCTGGGTCCCGCCGAAGGCGATCCAGTCCTCGAACAATGAAGGGTCTTCGAACACCCTCACCAGAAAGGCCTCGTGGTTGCCCTTGAGGAAGACCGCATTTCCCCGGCGGCTCCGCTCGACCAGGATGTCGAGGGTGGACCGCGTATCCGGGCCGCGATCGATGTAGTCACCCATGAAGACTTCGACGGCATAGCGCGGCCGGCTGCGCGCAACGTCGGCGTCGATCACCCGCAGCATGGGCTCGAGCAGATGCGCGCAGCCGTGAATATCAGAGATCGCGTAAATGCGGACGCCGTCCGGCAATTGCGGTTTGGGAAGCGACGGGTGGGATCGCGCAAAAGATTTCATGGCGCTCATCGATCGGGTGGTCGGAAAAATATCCCCAAGTCACCGGCACCGGAGAGCGTCCATCCAACGCGAACAACGCGAGTTCCGTGGGGCCGCAGCTCGTTGTCGGTGCCGATCACGCCAAAAGAAGGGCACGGCATTTTTTGCCGACTTGTTTGATGGACTTCGGGAACGAGAGGGGGCCGTAGGAATTGCATCGCTGCCTCGGCGTGTGCGGCAAGTCTGCATGACTCGTCGCAAATTCTCGCATACACCCGCAGATAGAAATCTCTGGAAATTCTCGCAAGTGATCCGATGTTTGCGTTCGTCGGCAGCAAGCAGCGCCTCAAACTTGAGCGAACAGCGGCCCGTGCAACGATAGCGTCGCATCGGATGCGGAACTTGATTCAAAATAGGGCAGTTCGTTCGCTCGTATGTCAGCACTGTGACGACATTTTCAGCGCATCGAATTTCGCCGCGCATCTCAACGCGACACATCGTCCGTGCGCCGCAAAAGTTTCGCGTGCAGCGCCACAATGTCGCTGCGATCGACCAACACTTTCCGTGCGGGGAATTGACGAGTCTTCAGCATCACGATGAGCGTCAGGCACTCTCTATACGCAGAGGTTCGAATGGCTGTTGCAACTTACGGTTCTGAAAGCGCTCATGCGCTGTCATCTGCGCGCGGCAGTGCGCTTCAGAGGCCCTTTCAGGTCGTCGTCATCGCTGCTGACTTTCTGTTGATCCTGCTGAGCTACGCGGCGGGAGCTTCGCTGTATGGCGTGGTGGTCGCATCGCCGCCCGACGGTGCATCGGTGGGAGCCGGATTGTTTGTCGGCGTGGTGTTCGTCGGGATCGCCTATTTCCGGGACGTCTATTCCACGCACCGCCTGCTCAATCTGGTTTGGCAGCTTCGAATGGCGGCCTTTATCTGGCTGACGTCGCTCACGATCCTCGCCGTTGCGGCCTTCCTGCTGAAATCGACCGACAATCTGTCGCGCGGCACCGTCATCGTCTTCGCCGTGATCGGCGGGCTCGGTCTGATCAGCCTGCGCTTCGTCTGGCAGGCCGTGTTCGGCACGAGCTTTGCGAGAAGCCGCCTGGTCGACCGCAAGGTGATCCTGCTCAGCCTGAAGCCGCTCGACTTCACCTCGAGCCGCTTCAAGGATTTGCGCAGGAACGGCTTCGACGTCATGCGCCATTTCGTGCTCGGAGAGGACCGGGATGACGGCCAATGGGAGCGGCAGATTCGCGACGTCATCCGTCAGTCGCGCGCGGCCAACGTCGACGAATATCTGCTCGCGATCGACTGGAACGAATTGCCGATGCTGCGCAAGCTCGGGCCGTATTTGCGCGCCGTTCCGCAGCCCATTCGCCTGCTGCCGGACGATTCCGTTGCCGACCTCGTGACCCGTCCGTTCCTGCCGGTCAGCGGAACCGTCGCGGTCGAGATTCAGCGGCCGCCGCTCACCATTCTCGAGCGGCTGCAGAAGCGCTGTCTCGACGTCGGCGTCGCTCTGTTCGCGCTCGTGCTGCTGACGCCGCTGCTGCTGACGGTAGCCGTGCTGATCAAGCTGGATTCGCCGGGAAGCGTCATATTCCGGCAGTCGCGCCGCGGCTTCAACGGCAAGCCGTTCGAGATCTGGAAGTTCCGCACCATGACGGTGGCCGAGAATGGCGACACGGTGACCCAGGCGACCAAGGGGGATGCCCGCGTCACCAAGATCGGGCGCTTCCTGCGCATGACCAGCATCGACGAGCTGCCGCAGCTCTGGAACGTGCTACGGGGGGACATGTCGCTGGTGGGACCGCGTCCGCACGCGCTCGCCCATGACAATTACTACGACGAGCTGATCAGCAAGTATGTCTACCGCCATCACATGAAGCCGGGCCTGACGGGCTGGGCTCAGGTGAACGGATTCAGGGGCGAAACGCCAACGATTGATCTGATGGAAAAGCGGGTCGAGTACGACGTCTGGTACGTCAGCAATTGGAGCATCTGGCTCGACCTGAAGATCATGGCCCGCACCGCGTCCGCAGTGATGTTCCAGGAGGCCTACTAGAGCATGATCCGGAACAGTGCGTAGCGGTTCTCCGAAAAGATCATGCTCCTAAAGGCGCGATGGCGATTCGTCCTAATCGCATCGCGCTTTAGCCGCTCGATCTCTCAATCGCCGGAAACCTCCGTCCCGGGGTTTCAGGTTCCATTTCGCGGCGGCCTGCGGAAGAGCCGCATGATCGCATCGCGCAGCGCGAGCAGCGGCGGCACGAGCACGAAGAAGGCTCCCATTGCGACGGAGACGATGACATGGCGGATCGAGAAAGGCTCGTCCTGCTCGATCTGGCGCCGGCTCGGGTCGATGGGCGCGGGTGAGAGCGTCGTCGCCATGGGGTGGCGGAGCGGCTTGCGTGGAGGGACCACGATCAACACGAACAGAATGTTGAGCAGGACCCAAATAGTCAAAATCGTCAGGACGATCAGCATCCGAGCCTACCGGAAAAATAACTGCGAGTAATGAGCCGAGATTAGCCCCGGGGAACCGAGAAAGAAAGATGCCTAAAGTTTCGGCATTTTCAGGCCTCAAGGCTCGGATCGTCTCGTCATATTGACAGCTGATGGCACCGGCACAATTTTCCCGGCGACCACCGTATCCGTCAATCCTTGCTTTTGGCTAGAGCAATAACTGCAAGTTGTGGATTCCGGACGAATACGGAGCCCGCGAGCAGGTCCGGAGCGCTTGCCGCATCTCCGGTCCGTGCGCGAGGGCGCAGGGGATGCCCATCCAAGCGACCGCCAAGCACGAATAAGGCCCGCTGCCAATTGGCAACGGGCCCGAGCTCATTCCAGTTGTTCAGTGGGAGCGGCGCCTCGCCTCCGCCTAGGCGTGCTCGACGTAATAGCTGTTGTGGTGCTTGCCCTTGTAGGCCTCGATGCGCTTGAGCATCTTCGGGTTCGCACGGTTGAGCACGGCGCCGATCAGCTTCTTCTGGAGGACTTCCGAACCCGAAACCGACTCCTGCAGAGCGGTTCGCGTGGTCTGGCCCCATTCGATGACGTAGACCATGGCGTCGATCAGGAAGCTGACGGCCTTGGAATCGGCCACCGGCATCACCGGGGCGAGATCGATCACGATGTACTCGTAGTGCTCCTTCAGCACCTTGAGCAGCTCGGCCATTGCCTTGGATCCGATGACGTCGGCCGAATTGACCATGCGCGAGGCCACTACGGAGGGCAGGAAATCCAGTCCCGTCTCCTTGCTTCGCTGCACGTGGTAGCCGAGGTTCGCGGGATCGTTGAGAGCCTCCACGAGGCCGGTCTTGGCGTTGGGCGCGAGCTCCCGCGTCAGCGAGCGCGTGTGCAGATCGCCGTCGATCAGAACCGTGCGATGCCCGGTGAGGGCGATCAGCTGCGCGAAATTGGCGGCCACCGTCGTCTTGCCCTCCTTTGGAAGCGAGGAGACGATTCCGATCACCTTGATCTCGCGGGTCAGACGCGCGACGTCGATCGAAACCTTGATGTTGCGCAAGGTCTCGGCAAAGCGTGAGAACGGATGATCGACGACGTAGCGGGGAGAGATCGGGAGAGCCGGTCTTCGCTGACGTCGGGAGCAACGCGCCGGCCTTCGTCGGCGGACGTATGTCCGGCAGCACGCCGAGGCATTTCACGCCGAGCTCATCCTCGACCTCGCCGGGGGTCCGCAGCACGTCGCTCAGCAGTTCACGCGCAAATGCCGCGCCGAAGCCGAGGCAGAGGCCGCCGACCAGGCCGCCCACGAGGGCGAGGACCGTCCGGGGCGAGCTCTTGCGGTCCGGCTTGGTGGCGGTGCTGATGAGGCGGGCCTCGCTGAGGGGAAAGCTCTGGTTCTGCGTCGCGCTCTGCAGCTTTTCCAGGAAGTTGTTGTAGAGATTGCGGTAGGTGTCGGCGGCACTTTCGAGATCGCGCAGCTTGACCTCAGCCTGGCCCTTGTTGCCGGCCTGGGCGACGAGGTCCTTTACGTTCTTCTCGAGCGAGGCCTCCCGGCTCTTCGCGATCTCATAGTCGCTGCGATAGGCGTCTGCGATCCGACGCAGCTCGTCAGCAATGTTCTTGCGCAGCTCCTCCATCTTGTTGGCCAGATTGACCGCCGCAAGGTGGGACTTGCCGTAGCGCCTGGACCAGTCGGCATATTGCGCCTGGAGGTCGAGATATTGAGCGCGCAGACGGGTGATCACCGAGTTGTTGAGGGCATCCGTCACGGTCGACTGCGCAACATCCTG
Source organism: Bradyrhizobium sp. USDA 223 (assembly GCF_044909005.1). Lineage (NCBI taxonomy): Bacteria > Pseudomonadati > Pseudomonadota > Alphaproteobacteria > Hyphomicrobiales > Nitrobacteraceae > Bradyrhizobium > Bradyrhizobium sp. USDA 223. The sequence continues at coordinate 5,165,128 of NZ_JBIYDR010000001.1, read as the reverse complement.
ATCGGAAATCGTGTCGATCCGGTCAAGCCGGGCCTTGGCTTCGGCGGTCGCAGCCCGCGCCTGAACTAGCTGCGTGTTGAGGTCGGACAATTGCTGCTCGGACATCAGGCCGCGGCTGGTTCCGACGATGTTGTTCTCGGCCTTGAAGGTCTGGACGGCGCGATCGCTGGCCGATGCCTGCTCGCTCAGCTCGAGGCTGCGCTGCTGCAGCCATTCGGTGGCCCGCTTGGTGGACTGATATTTGGCCTCCAGGGCGCCGACGAGATAGGCACTGGCGATCGCGTTGGCGATCTTGGCGGCTTTGTCGGGGCTCCGCGCTTTATAGCTCAGCGACAGGACATATGTCGTCAGCACGCGCTCCGTACGCAGATTCTTCTGAACCTGCTGGACGACCGCATGTTCGATTCGCTCCTGGCTTGCTGGTTCGCCGGAGCCGAATAGCGATGTCAGCTTGCCGATGATGATAGAGAGCAGGCCGGGATTGGAGCCGTTGAACTCCGGGTCTTCTGTCAGCTTCAGGCGGCGGACGACGGACAGAATGAGGTCGTCCGAGTTGATGATCTCCACCTGGCTGTCGACGTAGCCCGTGTCGATCAGGGCGCTGCTGGCGTTGCTGTCCTTGTCCAGAACTTGCGTCTGCCGCGTATCCATCATGATGCGGGCATTTGCCGTATACATGGGCTGCGCCATGGCCAGGTAGACGATCACCAGGGCCAGCGAAGCTCCCGTACAGACCGCGATGATTGGCCATTGGCGGCGAAGGACGTCGGCCACGCGCTCGAAGCTGAGGACCGCCCCGCCGAATTCGATGCCGAATCGGTGCCCCGACTGGAAATGTTCCCTAGGCTGGTACATGTGCTAATTCGCTGCCTTTGACGATCATGGATCAATTCGGAAGGGGGACGGGCTTGAATGGATTGGCCAGCTTGGTCCTCCACTCGCCCTCGAGCAGGGCGCCGCCGCGGCCCGGCTGCGGCGAGGTCTTGATTTGCGATTGGGCCTGGACGCCGGAGCTGTCCTCTCCGGCGCCGGAATAACCGGCCTGCACGTTGAGATCGCCGATCCGCTGCACGAAATCCCTGATCTTGCGCGCGGCGTCCGGCTTGGTCGACGTGCAACGTGCTTCGGCAAGGCGCAGCGCAGCGCCGATGGACGAGCGATCGGCTGAAGCCGACGCCGAGATGAGCGTCTGGACGGACGGCAGGACCGACGGATTCGTCGCGACGTAGCGCGCGAGCCAATACCGCAACTTCTCCTTGTCATTGCGCAACCGCTCGAGGAGCGAGGACGGCGACTTCACGAAGGTGTCGAGTTCGAGTTGCGAGGCGCGGTCCGAGAATTCGACGCACTGCGCGCGGCAAGCACCGGCGCTCGACACGATCAGCGCAGAACCAATCAAGACAATCGCTAGCCATCGCGGCTGCGCATGACGACGTATTAGTCCGCGGCCCATCCGTGTTCCTTGCTTCTGTTGCAATAGGAGAACAGGTGAAACTTGACAGGTAACTGTGTCATCTTTTTGTGCGACGCAAAAGCTGGTGCAAAGCTGGCGACAAAACAACCCAAGCTCGCTTGTTCGCCGGTTGCAAAAACAAGCTCTACAATGCCTGCGAGATCGGCAAATCACGCCCATGAATGTTGCAACCTGAAAACATATCGGGCACTCGCGCAGCCGCTCGTCGCAAAGCCGACACAAGTCACGACGCGCGTTATTGTTCCCCGTTGGCGAAAGAATTTTTCGTGCGACATTGGCACGCAGCAATCAATGTGCTGCAAGGACCTCGATCGCAACAGTGCCGAATTTCGCGCACACTTTGCGCGCAAATACTCGCAATCATCCCAATGCCGATTGGCTTGCGCGCCGAAGCAGGCGCACGTCGGATGAAAAGTGGCATGAACTTGGCGCTCGCATGTCCGAATGATCTGCAAGCTTTGAAATTATTGTCGGTCGTCATGCATCGAATGCGGCTCCGTGATTGCAGAGATTGATCACGCGTTGAGACCTGATACACACTGCTGCGGTGCAACAGCTACGGAATGTTGATGTGACGGAGTTGGTTCATCGTGAGAAGGCGCACGTCCTGCCGCTCGACAGCATCCGGGGGATCGCCGCGACTTCCGTGGTGATCCACCATCTGCTGCTGATGCCAACCTTTCTCGCGGCATTCCCGCACAACGCCTGGATCAACTGCTCCTTCTTCAGGAGTGCATGGCTGCTGGTCGATCTGTTCTTCGTTCTCAGCGGAATGGTCATGGCGCTCAGCTATGTCGAGAACGACTTCACGCGCTTCTCGCTGCGCGAATTTATGGTACGGCGCCTGGCGCGAGTCTACCCGCTGCATATCGTCATGCTGCTGGCAAACCTCGTCTTTCGCCTGCTGCGCATCGGCCTGGTCATGGCGGGGGTGGTCGTCGCCGCTCCTGCGGCGTTCGAAGTGAACAATGCCTATTCCTTCGGCCTCAACGTCCTGCTTCTCCACTCGATGGGGTTCATCGACTATCTCAGCTGGAATGCGCCGAGCTGGAGCATCAGCGTTGAGTTCTACACCTACCTGGTGTTTGGTCTGATCGTTCTCATTGCCCTGCGCATGCGCTCGCTGGCGTGGTTCTATGTCCTCTCCGGGCTGCTCGCGGTCGGAAGTCTCGTCTTCATCATCTTCGTGCTCGAAAAGAAGAGCATCGAGCTTCAGACGGATTTCGGCTTGCTACGCTGCTTCGTCGGCTTTTTCCTGGGCGTCTTGATGGTGAGGATCGTCGATCGCCTGCCGGCCAAGCCGGGGCCTGCCGTGCAGGGCGCATTGCAATTCGTCGCCATGATCGCGAGCATCGTCCTGGTGTCCCTGGCGGAGGCCAATCCTGCCGCGACCTTCCTCGCGCCAGTGATGTTCGCGATCTTCCTCGGCAGCCTGCTGGCCTTTCCGGATGCGCGGCTGGTGCCGCGGATCCTGGTGGCCAAGCCGCTGATCTGGTTGGGACGTCGTTCGTACTCGATCTATATGGTGCACGCGCTCGTGGTGCTGCTGGCTGAATACTTCGTGCGGGGCGTGGGGGCGGGGCGAATCGCCGCCCTGGATTCGATCTGGGCAGGCCTGCCGGCGACGCTGAATCTCGTCGTTTCACTGGCCGCCGTGCTCGCGGTTTCGCACCTCACCTATCTCTATGTCGAAATTCCCGGCGGCAGGCTCCTGCGAAATGCATTCGGAAGCCCCCCGGATTTTGCGCCATCCCCCGCCCAATCGGCGCGGCTGAGCAACTGAGCCGCGCATGAGCACCTTCGCGCTGCAACCCCGCAGGATGATGCTGATCAGCCTCAATATCGAGGCGATCGCGCTCGCAGCCTATCTGGTCCGGGATGCCTTCGGCGGTATGATGCGGTACTACACCAGCATCATGCATTTGGACGCGCTTTGGTTCGTGCCGGATGGCATTGCGCTTCTGTGCCTGGTCCAGTTCGTCGTGCATTGCATCTTGCGCAATCGCAGTATCATGGCTGCAGTTGTCCTCGTGCAGATCATGCTGTCGCTGGTGCTCGGCTACTTCATGCTGGGGACGGTCAACGCGGCGATGTCGTCGTTTAAGATGATGCTCCCGGTGTTCGTCGGATTTTGTTTCTGCGACACCAGTCTGGGCTCCTACAAGAAGTTGCTGTCGGTCATCGCCGCGACGTTCTACCTCTCGCTGATCGGCGTGCTGCTGACGAAATTCTACTTCATGCCCTGGGTCGGATACAAATATGAGTCCTTCGGCGCCGTTCGTGAGGCGGGTCGCTTATGGTGGGCCTATGGCGGTGACGATCAGCGTCTCACGGGCTTTGCTGCCGAAAGTACCATGGCGGCCTTCTTCATACTCGTGTCCTTCGCAATTACGTCGATCCGTAAGAGCACGATTTGGTGCCTTCTGTACGGCTCTCTTGCGGTCTACATCATCCGTCTGACGACCAGCAAGACGACCATGATCGTCCTCGTGCTCTACTTGATTCTGCTGGTGTTCGTGCGGATGCTCCCGGAGAAGTCGCGCTTCTCCGCGATACGAAACATTGCATTGTGGTCGTTTGCCGCGATCCTGGTGCCGTTCTTCATGATCGTGCTCGCTTCGGGTACCGCCGCGGTGCCGCACACGACCCTGTTCAGCATCGTCGACCGCATCAACAACAGCTGGCAACTGCCGTTCGTCTACCTGAGCCAGCTCATGCCCGTTGGTCTCGTGACCGGCTGTGGCGTGGGCTGCTTCAACTATCCGCAGAAGCTGTTCTCGCCGCTCGCGCCCTTCTGGGTTCCCGTCGACAATTTCTACATCGGCACGTATCTGATGTTCGGACTCCCGTTCGTCGCATTCATGGTGATGGTATTCCGGGCGACGTTCGGCACGACCGACGTCTACAAGCTGACGCTGATCTTCGTCGTCAACTTGTTCACGATCACCGTTCTGAACTACGGCCCGGCGTCCGGCCTGCTGATCATCGCGTTGAGCTTCAGCGAGGTGTTCTCGCGGCGCGCGGCCACCGCGCGGGCGGGCGACGCCGTGCCAATCATCGTACGGCCACCGATGCCGTCATTAGAAGGCTTCCGCCCGGATGCACCGGCGGCGAGCGGAAGCAGGTGAGAACGAACTATGCATAAACGGCTCGCATTCATCGACACGCTGCGCGGCATTGCCGTGCTGGCCGTCCTGGTCCAGCACGTGTTCGAGGTCATCCTGGAAAAGCACCCGACGGGTGTTTATTACGGGCCCCTCCACGACATATTCGGCTACTACATGAACTTTGGCCGGTTCGGCGTCGTGTTGTTCTTCTTCGTGAGCGGCTTCGTCATTCCGTTCAGCTTCCCGGACAGCGCCACGCCTGTGCGGGATTTTACGATCAGCCGCTTCTTCCGGCTCTATCCGGCTTATTGGACTTCGATCGTTGTCGGGCTCGTGTCGGTGCAGCTGCTGGATTCGAAGAGTTTTCCGCTGGGGCAGATCGCCGCTAACGTGACGATGTTGCAGACTTTCGTGAACGTCCCGAATCTCTGGGTGTTCTATTGGACGCTGGCGATCGAACTTTTGTTCTACGTCGGATGCACCATTCTCTTTGCGATGGGGCTGCTCAACCGGCGCTTCACGGCGGTGACCATCGTCGTTGCCGCCGCGCTGGTGGGAACCACAGCTGCACTTTTCATTGAGAGCAGGGCAGTCTCCTCGGTGATGGAGGTCGGCTTGAACCTGTCGGCGATGTTCCTGGGCAAGATCATCCGCGACACCGTCATTGGCGGCAAGCTGCGGTGGACGCATGTGACCGTCTGCACGCTTCTATATGCGGTCTTCGCCGCCACCCTATCCGACCGCCGGTTCGGTGGCGTGTATCAGGAGAATTTCTTCTACAGTTATTCGATCGGATCGGCCTATATCTGCGCGGCGGTTGTCTTCATCGGCTTTGCCGTGTTCGGCGAACGGATGGCCTGGCGCCCGATGGCATTCGTCGGCGTGATCAGCTATTCGGTCTATCTGATGTCGCCGTTCGCGATTGTCTACGTCCATCGCCTGGTATGGTTCGGCGACGGACCCTTCGGATGGTCGATCTTCCTGGTCGTCATCCTGGCATTGTCGATCCTCGTCAGTTGGATGACATACACGTTCATCGAGAAGCCCAGCATTTCCTTCGGGCAAAGATTCCGCTCCGCGCGAAGAAAGCCTGTCGTCCTCGAGCCAGTGCTCAGCACCCAGGGTGCCGCAGAGTGATCAATGCACCTCACCAGCCGGGCGCCGCCTATGATGGATCGTTCCTTCCTTCGGTCCAGGGCCTTCGTGCCATCGCGGCGCTGAGCGTGCTGATGGATCATTTCTACGACATGCCGAAGGCAGGCATGTACGACATCCCAAATCCCGGTTTTCTGCCGCCGCTCTGGCCCTGGCTGCAGTCGGTGATCAATGTCGGCGGGCACGGTGTCGAGCTGTTCTTCATGATCAGCGGCTTCCTGATTCCGGCGAGTCTGATACGCCACGGCTCGCTTTCGCGGTTCTTCTTCGACCGCGTCCTGCGCATCATGCCGGTGTTCGTCGTGCTGCATCTTGCGCTGTTCGCGATCGGGCCGATCGTGGCCTACAAATTCTTCCGCGGGATCGATCTCACCAGCTATCTCGGGATCTTTGCGGCCAACCTGTTCTTCGTGCAGGACGCGCTCGGCCTGCCCATTGCCCAGCAGAATGCCTGGACGCTGACCTATGAGTGGGCGTTCTACATCTGGTTTGCGCTGACATTCTCGATGTGGCGCGCCGGCGGCAGGCTGCTGGCTGCGCCTCTGATCCTGCTGGGCGTGGCCTGCCTGATGCGCTGGCCTATCACCGCGTTCTTCTGCATCGGGATGCTGTTCAGCGCGACGGGATTTCGCATTTCCATTCCCGGACGGCTCGGTCTGGTCGCAGGGCTCGTCTGCGGGGCCGCGCTGTATGCGAGCCTGGTGCTGTTTCATCCGTTCGTGGGCCTCATTCCCGGATTTCTGCTGTTCGCCATGGTGCTCGCTCCGGAATCAGGCCTCGGGAAGGCCCTGAGCACGCCGGCGCTCCAATATATCGGCAAGATCAGCTACAGCCTCTATCTCGTGCACCCCTTCGTGCTCTTCCCCTTGCAAGTGGTTGGCCTGAAGCTGGTTGCCGCCGGCGTCGACCGCTGGCTGCTATGGGCGGCTTTCATCGGACTTGGGCTGGTGATGTCATTGGCTGCAAGTGCGATCAGCTATGAACTGATCGAGGTCCGGCTGAGGCGCTTGCTGGACGGCGCGTTCCGCAGCACGTTCTTTCGACCGCTGAAAGTGGGGCAATCGGCTTGAGAGAGCGCGTGTCGCGCTCACTTCACGGTACGACCGGCGAGCCTGTGATAGGATCCAAGCAACCGTTCGGCAATGTGGTCCCAGTTCAGAGGGCCGGCCGCGGTCTGCCGCGCGCCGTCAGCCAACGTTGCGGCGAGTGAATTCGACGTCAGCACGCGCTCGAGTGCATCGGCGAGCGCAGTGGCATCGCCGGGAGGAACCAGGAGACCATTGACGCCGTCCGTCACGACGTCGGGAATGCCACCGGTGGCGCTGGCGACGACGGGACGCGCATTCCCATAGGCGGATGCGAGCACCCCGCTTTGTGATGCATCCTTGTAGGGCAAGGCAACCACCGTAGCAGATTGAAATAGACGTCCGGTATCCGCAGGCGAAATGTAGGCATTGATGGTCTTGACCGTCGGCATTGCCTCCATCCGGGCGCCGAGCCGTGTCATCTCGGGGCCGCGCCCGGCGACGATCGCTTCATGCGTGACGCCGCGCTGGGCCAACATGTCGATCGCGTCGATGAAGACGTCGAGGCCCTTGTAAGCCCACATCCGTCCAAAAAACAGGATGCGTCCGGATTCGGGCTCGGTGAACGAGCTTTTGTCCGGCGGAACCATCAGCACGCCGTGCATGCTGGAAACCGTCTCGCCCTTGAAGTCGGGCGAGGCGCGATGAAAATCGGCAATGCAGCTCTCGCCGTGCGTCGTGACGATCGAGGCGGCCGCACGCATGCGCCCGCGCCAGGCATCTTCACGGGGCGAGGTGCCGGAGCCGCCCTCCGAGTGCGGGATAGCATCGTGAACGGTCAGTACCAAGGGAATGCCGAGCGGACGCAGGAGCTGAATCAGCTTGGACGTGTAGATCTCGGGAACTTCGTGACAATGGATCACGTCCGGGCGGAAGGAAATTATGTCGATGAACGAGGCAGGGATGCCGATTGCGCCGCCGCGCCGCAGACTGAGGTCGCGAATCCGTGTCTCGAACGGCGCCGTCACGGCGATATCGGCAAGCTCCCATTGCTGGTTCGCGTCTTTGCGGTTGAGCACAAGCCGAACGTCGCAATGATGCGCCAATCCCGATGCGAGGCGGTAGGAATATTCCGCAAAATGCGGCGCGTAGATGGCCACGCGGAGGCGCTTGGCCATGTTAGTTCTTTCCGCTCCAGAGGTCGATCGGGAATGCACTCATCAAGGCACGATGATCAAAGTTGAGGCGCGCAGCTCCCCCCATCTCGCGACCTTCGTCAATACTCGTCGCAAACTCGACGGCGAACCGGCCGGTGCCCTCATAATAGTCATGATACTTGAACTCGGCCTCTCCGCTGCTCAGCCGTACGTATCGAGCCGGTATCCCGAATGCCTCGGCGACGATGATGCCGTGGAGCGAGCTGGCCAGAACCAGTTCAGCTTCGAGAATGGCGTCAATTCGCCGGTTCCAGGATCCCAGCGGTGAGACCACCGTATCGGCGCCAGGGTCGACGAGACTCAAATCGTGCAAATTCGGAACAAACACCCACGGCTTCTTGGCAGTAGGGCGAAAACGATTTGGAAACAGCTGAGGAAGTAGCAACGCCGGATCTCCGAACACTTCGGGAACCGCGATGCCCCGGCGCTGCAGAACTTCCCGGGTACGGGGGCCGCGCACCGCTCGCACGTCCAAATTCTGCACGCGGTGGTTGAGGTCACCTTGGCCGGGGCGTCCGTTTACGCCGCTTCCCCAGATCACATCGCCATTTCGCGCGTAGTGGAGCACGGAGCCGATCGCGAACAAGCGCGCTTGCCGCGGCACCTCATCGGCGAGCGTATAGCCGAATTGCCGCAAGAGATGGTCAACGACAACGATCGAAAGATGATCACCGAAATTGATCGTTCCGTCGTCGGGACGCCAGAAGAACAAGTCCACGTGCGGATAGGGCAGTTGATGAATAAAGTCGCAGCCGACCTCGTTGATCAGCCGTCGTAGATTGCCTCGAAAATTCATGCTGCCTCGGATGTAGCTGCTTTCTTGCCGTAGTGTCCTCGTAAACAAGGCGACTATTGGACCATAGCAGCCAATGGCTCATCGACGGTTGTCGACCTAACCCCGAATTGTGACAGGCTTCCAATTGCGCCACGAGATTATCAAGCCGCGCTCGATCGTTTCGGGCGTCATTTGGTCGGCGCTCGATTCCGCGGTCGGGCAGGCGCTCACGCTCGCAATCTACATGATCATGGCGCGGCTGCTGTCGCCGCAGATTCTCGGCATCGTGGCAACGGGAGCGCTGGCGCTCGAGTTCTGCAGGGCAGTCCTGATCGAGAGCATCGCGATTGCCGTCCAGGCGCGTCCCGATCCGAAGGATGAGGATTACACTGCCTCGTTTTGGCTCATCGCGGGCCTCTCCTTGTTTGCAGCACTCGCACTGTTCGCCTCGAGCGGCGCCATCGAACGATTCTCGGGTCTTTCGGATATTGCCATCGTTCTCAAGGGATTTTGCATCGTGGTGGCTGTGCAAGGCCTGTCACGGACGCACGAAGCCTGGCTGACGCGCAATCAACTCTTTCGATCCCTCGCCATCCGCTCGCTTTCTTCAATCTCTATCGGCGGGGCGGTAGGGATCGCGCTGGCGATACAGGGTTACGGGGTCGTTGCGCTGGTCGGACAGCTCGTCTCGACTTCGTTGATCTCGCTGGTCAGCCTTTGGATCCTGACGCCCTGGCGCCCTCGGCTCCGGGTCAGCCGGCAGGCTGTCATCGATCTCCTGAGTTATGCGCGCTACGTGGCACTGACGGGAATCACGAACTTTGCCAATGCCAATTCCGATCTGATTTTCGTCACTTGGTATACCGGCGCCGCCGGCGCGGGCTTCTACAGCCTTGCCAAGCGCCTGGTCAACGCCGTGAGTACCGTGATCGGGAATGCGTTGAACCGCGTGTTCTTTTCGACCATCGCTGGCCTCCAGCATGACCGGGAAGCATCGCGTTCGACGCTGGTCGACTTCGTCAAATACACGTCACTGCTGACGGCCCCGCTTTTCGCGGGGATAGCGGCTCTGGCGCCGGATCTCATCGTCGGTTTCTTCGGATCCAAGTGGGGCGAGGCCGCCCCTCTGCTCGCGATCATGTCGATCACCGGGTTCTTGACCACGATCGGCCTCTACAATCACTCGGTGATCCTGGCATTCGGCAAACCGCACTGGCAGACTTGGCTGACGCTGATCTACGCGGTTTCGAACATAACGATCTTCATCCTCGCTGCGCCATTTGGCCTTATCGCGATCGCTGTCGGCTATGTCGTTCGCGCCTTGTTGCTGTATCCGCTATCCGCCGGAGCCTCGATGCGGATCTTGGCGCTCGGCATCAGGCCCTATGCCGCGGCGCTGATGCCCGCACTTGCGGGCTCCGCGGTGATGGCATGCGCAGTCGTTGCTGCCTCCGTAACCATGCCGGCCGCGTCGCCATGGCTGCGTCTCGCCGCGCTCGTGCTGCTTGGTTCTTCGGTCTATCTTGCCGTTGTCATGGCGGTCGCCCGGCCGGCCGTGGTGCGGATATGCCAGGAAGTCTGGGGTCGTGTGCGGCGATCGTCTAAGACCTAGCCAGAATTCGGCTTGCACGCACCAGCTAGCTTGCGTTGGCCGCCTGTCTGGCCTCGGCAAGACCGAGCGGCTCGGGCTTCGGGACGCGGGCTGATCTTGCCCCGCCAGGCGCAAGCCGGTTGATCAATCTTCGAGCGGGATCTTCGACGTAGCGATATGTCACGTCGGCAACGACGGTCAGAACGATGCAGCAGACCAATGCAAACACCGGAAACATGCTTGGCTGAAGTCCGAAATAGTGCCAGGCCGGCTTGAAGAGCAGGATCAACAGCACTTCGTGCACCATGTAGATGGCATATGACGTGTTGCCGAGGCGGCCGAGCCAATCGGAGCCGGGAAACCGCGCGAAGGCGCTTTCTCCCGTGGCTGTGACGAGGATCGCGAGAGAGAACAGTATGATTGCAAGGTCGGGCTTGGCAAAGAAGTTGAGAACCAGGATCGAGACGGCAAACAGCGCTATTCCGGCGAATGCGACCGGCTTCTTGCGATAGTCGCTCGAGAGCCTGAACAGGACGGTTAGGAGAATCCCGTTCAGAAAGCTCGGAAGCGCCCGTAACATCCCGAAATCGAAAGTTGCCCCGTACATCTGTGAGCGTTCCTGCCAGATCGGCAGGTGAGCATGGGCAAGGATGCCGTAAGAGAGCGCGACGATGATCGCGAGCATCAGCGGCGAGATCCTCCCGGCCAGCAGCATGAACAATGGGAATAATAGGTAACAGAACAGCTCGGCGCTGATGGACCAAGCCGGCGAGTTGAAGCTGAGATGATCTGTGATACCCCACGCCTGCACGAGGAAGAGGTTTTGAAGGAAATCAGTCCAGCTCGCGTGGGAGGTCGGACCGGATATGCCGATGAGAGCAAGCACGGCGAATATCAACAAGGTGAGCAGATGCAAGGGGTAGATTCGCGCGATCCGCCTGACGAGAAAGCGCGCATAGGAGCGCAGGCCTGTCGAGCTTGAAGGATAGGAATAGGAGATCACGAACCCGGACAGGATGAAGAACATGTCCACGAACAGGCCATAGGACCCGTTCCAGGCCGGTGAGATGCCCTTGTCGATCAGCTTCAGGTGGAAGATGAAGACCCCGAGCGCGGCGACGAAGCGGTAGAAGTCGAGAACGACAAAACGTCTTGCTTCAGTGGCTTCCATCGGGCCTCGGAGTCCTTGCGCGGTTCGTTTCCCTTCTAGAGTCGAATTGTGACGCAAGTTCGCAAGCGCGGCGGCCCGCCCGAATTCATGGGGCCTATCCAATTGCGAATGGGAGTCAGCTCTGCTCATCGATGAGGCAGGCGACAAACGAACAGAGCCGGGACCCTGCACGGTCCCGGCTCCCTTAGCGCTGTTGGCGCCCGTTTGGGCAGATTTCGCCGTGCTTAGACGAACACGAAGTCGTGGCTGGTCAGGCTGGAGACGTAGACGTTCTTCAGCAGGATCGAATCGGTCGCCGAGAAAGTGATGAGCGCGTTCGTGCCGGACTGCGTGATCTGGAGCTGGCTGTAGTCCTCCGCCAGCAGTTTCGAGATCGCGATCGTGTCGTGCGTCGTCCCGCTGCCGGCCTGGAAGTTGAGGATCTGGTCCTGGCCGTGGTCGTACGCGATGGTCGTCGAGTTCGGCGCCGCCGAGAACACGTCATTGCCGGCCCCGCCCTGGATCGTCACGCCGCTGGCGACGGCCGTGACGTTGTGGGTGCCATCGGACTTGGTCTGATCGATGAACTCGAGCGCCTTGGCGGTGTTGTAGCTCTCGTGCTGCGTGACGCCGGCCTGTCCGTTGAAGTTGAACAGGAAGACGTCCCTCGAGCCGTCGGCGTGGCTGGCGATCTCCTGGGTCTTGATGCCGGCGCTGTTATAGATGTCGGTCAGCTTGCTGCCGTCATTGTTGATGACTTGCGTATAGTCCAGAGTGCCGTCGGCGTGGGTCCTTGTGATCTCGACGATCTTGCCCGAGGCATCGAGGTGCTGGTGCTGCGTCGTGTAGGACTGGCCTGTGATGTTGTAGTTCCAGTTGTCCGACGTGCCGTCGGCGTTCTTGATATAGGCAGCGGTCTTGATACCGCCGGTGTAGACCGTGGTGGAACTGTAGCCGTCGCTCTTGGTCGTCACCTCGCTGGTGATAATTCCGTTGGCGTCATACCAGCCCGAGGTCTTGGTGCCGTCGGCGCTCTGCGCAAGGGTGAATGCCAGGCTGTCGTCGGCGTGGGTCCGCACGATGTGCGTAAGGAAACCGGTGGTATCGTAGGTATCGTGCTCTTTTGTGTAGTTCTGACCGACGACGTTGAAGAGATAGACATCCCTCGAGCCGTCGGAGTGATAGTCGGTTTGTGTCTTCTTGAGGCCTGAAGCGTCGTAATTGGTCACGACGCTGCCACCGTCGCTGCCGACGACCTGGGTATAGTCGAGCGTGCCGTCGGCGTGCCAGCGGGTCACCTCCGTCGTCTTGCCGGTCGGATCGAGATGCTGGTGCTGCGTGGCATAGCTCTGGCCGGTGATGTTGTAGGTGTAATTGTCTTGGCTCAGGTCGGCATTGGTGATGTAGGCCGCAGTTTTCAGGCCGTTGGTATAGACCGTTGTCGAGCTGTAACCGTCGGCCTTCGTGATCACCTCGCTGGTGAGGACCCCCTTGGCATCGTACCAGTCCGTCGTCTTGGTCCCGTCCTTGCTCTGCACCAGCTTGAACGCCATGCTGCCGTCCGCGTGCTTCCGGATCAGCGTCGTGAGGAAGCCGGTTGCATCGTAGACATTGTGTTCGGTCGTGTAGTTCTGGCCGGTGATGTTGTAGAGGAAGACGTCCTTGCTGCCATCAGCGTGGTACTCGGATTGCTTCGTCCGTACTCCCGTCGAGTCATAGATGGTGACGACGCTGCTCCCGTCGTTGTTGACGACCTGGGTATAGTCGAGCGTGCCATCCGCGTGCTTGCGGGTGACGGACGTGACCTTGCCGGACGGATCGATGTGCTGGATCAGCGTGGTGTAGCTCTGGCCGGTGATGCCGAAGGCATAGTTGTCCAGGCTGCCGTCGGCGTTCTTGATATAGGCTTTAGTCTTGACGCCGTTGCTGTAGAGGGTTGTCGAGGTGAAGCCGTCGGCCTTTTGGACCACCTCGCTGGTGAGGCTGCCGGCGGCATTGTACCAGTTGGTCGTCTTGGTGCCGTCGGCGGTCTGCATCAGCTCGAAGGCCAGGCTGCCGTCGGCATGCAGGCGCGTCAGGGTCGTGAGGAATCCGGTCGAATCGTAAACGTCGTGCTGGGTCGTATAGTTCTGGCCCTTGATGTTGTACGTCCAGACATCCTTGCTGCGATCGGCATGGTAGGCGGTCTCGATCAGTTTCACTCCCGTAGCGCTGTACAGCGTGATCACGCTGCTGCCGTCACTATTGTAGACCTGGGTCGAGTCCAGCGTGCCGTCGGCGTGGCTGCGGATCACCGAGGTGACCTTCCCGGAGGCGTCGAGGTGCTGCACCTGGGTGGTGAAGCTCTTGCCCGTGATGTTGTAGGTATAGTTGTCCTGCGAGCGGTCCGCGTTCTTGACATAGGCGGCTGTCTTCACGCCGTTCGTGTAGAGCGTGGTGGAGTAATAGCCGTCGGACTTCTGGACGACTTCGCTCAGCAGGGTGCCGGCCGTGTTGTAGGTGTCGGTTGTCCGGGTTGCGTCGGTTCCGACATGAACGAATTTCGTCTGCACGCCGCCGGTGTAGCTGATCACGTCTTTGGAGCCGTCGCTGTGGACGATGGTGGTCGAGGTCGGCTGCCCGCTTGAATTGAGGCCGGTGTCGGATTTCGAGAGCAGCTTGCCGCTCGAATCGTAAGTCCTCGTGCTGGTCCAGGTCGCCGCCGAGTTCGTCACCGAGAACGAATATCCGCCCTGGATCTTCGAGAGCGCGTTGCCGTAATGGGCGATCATGTAGTCCATGGTCGCCTTCGACGCGACCTGCAGGACGTGGGAGTCGGTCAGGGTGATTGTCTGCAGCGCCGTCGAGTCGCTCAGATCGGACAGTTGCGGCACGATCTCCGCAGCCGTTCCGGTAACGCTGGTCCTTGTGTCCGGGGCGGGCGGCGTAGTCGGGGGCGCGTCGATCTCGATGATCACAGGGTGATCGCTGACCGGAATGGTGATGGTGCTGACGTCGGTGTAGCTGGCGATCGCTGTGGTGCCGGTCAGCGTGTCGTACACCTTCACGGTATGATGGACGGCGCCGAGGTTCACCGTCACCGTCTGGGCCGCATTGGACAGCTCGGTATCGGTGGCATCGTTCCAGAGCTTCGGCTCGGCCCAGACGACGAGTTCGTAGGCGCCATTGCTCTTGCCGAGCACCATGCTGTTGCCTGTGGCCGGCATGTTGCTCAGGGTGTAGTTCAATGGGTCAGTCGGCTGCAGGCCGCCCTTGCCGTCGTCGGCCAGGATGGTCGTCAGGTTGTGAATCGCCGTCGCGGCGAGCTTGGGCGTGCCGTCGGAGTTGAACAGGCCGAAATTGGCTTCGGGATTGGTGTTGGCGGCAGACGAGTCGCGGTCGAACAGCTCGTAGAGGTAAGTCGCGCTCGCGCCGGCCTTGTAGGCGACGACCAGCGTGTTCAGGATCGATTTGGCCTGCACCGTCTCGTTGACGCCGAGATACTGGGTATTGTTTTGCGTGGTATAACCGGTTTCCGTGATGACGACGGGCTTTCCCGGTGCCGCGCCCATGACGGCGCTCAGCGTCGCCGCAATGGAGTTGCTCGGATTGAGGCCGGTGCTGACATAGGCGTGGGCGTTGGCATAGTCGACCGAGCCCGACATGTTGCCGAGCTGGCTGTAGCCTTGCGGATCGTTGTAGGCCAATGACAGATTGTAGACGGGGATGCTGGCGAGCGCCGCGTTGGAATTGACGGCCTGATAGAGCGCGCTCTGGAACTGAGCCGCGGCCGAGAGGCTGGAGCTGCCATTGTAGCTGAAGGGCTGGTGATTGGCCTCGTTGAGACCCTCGATGGCGATGATGCTGCCCGCGTGGGTCGCCGCGAACTTCTCGAGCGAGGCGATGTACTTCTGAAGTCCGGCCGTCCCCGTCTGCGGCAGGGCGGAGGAGACCAAGAAGTCGAACTTGTAACCGGCCGCGGCGAGGCCCTCGACCACCGGTTGCGCAGCGGGGCTCGTCCCCATCGCGTCGCGGAGATGGGTGACGCCGATATATTCGAGGCTGTCGGCCATCAGCGCGAGGTTGTTGTAGCCGGTCCATCCGAAACCGGCGTGCGTATTGACGCCGATGGAGTTGATGAAGCCGCTGGCGGACAGGATGGTTTGATCAGACATTGCAAACTCGAGTTTGAGCGCGAACGAAATTGCTCGCAGGGATTTGCGTCGAAGCTTCTCTGTCGAGTGTGAATTTCAGATAAAAATCGAAGCTACAAATCGCGAGTGAAATGCGGTTCCTTGCGCAGGAACAGCTCGACTCGTGTTGCAGCAGAATGCTGATGCGATGCCCGTGCAGGATGGCGTGAGAAAGGCGCTTTCAAGATTTCCACGATTCACGCTGCTAAATATATGCGCAGGCGGTGCGAGTTCGATCCAATGCTTCGGCTTGAGAGCGTGTCATACGAACGCGGCGCTGGGGTGCGACTCTTCGTCTGCGTCATCGGATTGCACAGGGAGTCGGCAGATGCCATTTTCACGGGCGAGTAATTTGACAGATTCTATCGCGTTGGTTGCGTCCGTATTTTCCCGGATACTGCCATTTGGTTGGACCGGGGAGGCGCAATGGTTCCGTCCAGGAACTGAATCAGCGCGGTGGCCCAACGGCTCAGTTGCTCGCACGCTGCGTTCCGATCCATGCCGGTGCGGCGAATTAGTCGCGGCGGGCCAACATCAGAAAATCTCCGCGCCAACCGATAACGGCTGTCGCGATTCCGGCGATCAAGATCTTGCCGGCAAGCCATGTCGCGGGCTCGGTCGGCATCGCGCCGAGTGATCCGATCAGGACGGCGGCCACCACCGCCTGCGCGACCAGTGACCAGCGCGGGAATGCCTCGAACCGCAGGGTCGGACCGAGCGCAACCACGATCGTCGCGAGCGTGGCGAGGCAAGCGCAGCCGACCGCCTGTTGCGGCGACAGGCCGGCCCATGCCGCGGCCAGCGCAACGGCAGCGACGATCGCGAGCTGGCCGGCCGCGACGATCACGAGCCTCGTTGCGAGCTTCTCCAGGTGCGGAACGACCGCGACGGTCGCCTGGAGATGCGTGTGCAGGAAATAGAAGACGGCCACAACAGGTGCCGTCGTCAGGAAGCCATCAAGGCTCTCCCGCGGCACCAGGATACGGGCTGCATCCGGAATGAAGCCGACGAGACCGCCGAGCAGCACGAGGGTCGTGCAGACCATGAACTCGAACATCCGCCGCGTCGATTGCACCGACTTCATGACGGTTCCGTGCTCGAAATCCTTCACGACATCGGGATAGCTCACGGTGTGGATCGCTGCATTGAGGACCCAGAACGGGCGTTGCAGCAGGTCGAGCGCGATCGAAAATCCGGCGCCGGCGCCCGTCGCGCCCAGCCGGCCGATGATGATGAAGCGGAGCAGCACCGGCACCGAGAGATGGATGACGGACGCACCCGCCGCCAGCATGCCGTAGCGGGAGAAATCCTTCCAGTCGGCCAGCATCGTCCGCAGCGGAACGCGCTCCAGGGGGGTGCGATAGGCCACCAGCCCCGCGAGCAGGCCCAGGGCGTGGCCCGCACTGACGCCGAGCAGCGCCGCTTCCGCCGTTCCCCAAATCGCCGCACCCGCGGCGGCTCCGGTCAGAAGGGCGGTAGCGCGAAACGCCAGGAGAGAGGAGGCGACACCCAGCCGGTCGGACAGGCGGACCGACAGCAAATAGAGGTCGGTCAGGCCCTGAAGCACGGAGATGCCGAGGCCCAGCGCGATGATCCCGGCCGGGAGCACGCTGGCCAGAGATGCGCAGGCGCCGACCACGACGAGCGCGCCCGCGCTCGACAGGCCCGCGGCAAAGAGCGACCACCTCAGCCGCGCCGCCTCGTTCTCCCCGGCTGCTGCCAGGAAACGCAATCCGGCGAGCTGCAGCCACTCGAACATCAGGACGCAGAGCAATTGGCTCGAGGCCAGTGCCAGCGAGAAATTGGTGTAGTCGGCGGCGGGCAACAGATGACTGATCGCGAAGATCAGGATGATCGCCGCGGCGCTCTGATAGAGGTAGCCCGCCATCGCGAAGAGGCGTGTCATCTCGGAATGAGGCGCTCCTTGCCGACGGCCCGCGGCGCTTCAGTCGTTGCTGCGCGCACGCGCGACATTCGCTGCTCGCGCAATTGTTCATACAGATTCTTGTATGACGACAGCACGTCGGCAAATATCCATTTGTTGGTATCCGCAATGAGGCGCCGGCTGATCTCGTCGATCTTGTGCGGATCGGAGGCGACTGCGAGCATGCTGTCGGCCAGGGATCGAGGATCGGCTTCAGTCAGCCAGCCGGTCACGCCATGCTCGATCACTTCGGGCATGCCGCCAAAGCGCGTTCCGAGCAGCGGCCTGCCGGCCGCCTTGGCGTCGGCGACGACGAGCGGACCAGGGTCGTGCCAGATCGAGGGGGCAATCACCACGTCGACCTGCTTGTAGAAATCGTCCGGCACCACGAATCCCATGAACTCGATACGCGCATCCGGCGCGAGCGCCCTGAGGCGCCGTTGTTCCTCGTCGCTGACGCGACCGGCGATCAGCATCCGGATGCGATCCCGGGGCAGCATGGCAAGTGCCCGCATCAGATTGTCGATGCCCTTCTCCTCAGTGAGCCGGCCGATGAACCCGAACGTCACTTCCGTGGTGCAGACCGGGCGAGGGTAGGGCTCGCGCGGCGGCTCGGTCGAGGCGTTGCGGATCACGGTGCGGATCGGCGTCTCCGCGAACATGCCCATGTCGGTATGAATGGACAGCACGCGCTCGCTCACGCCGACCACGGCGCTGAGCCAATGCGTCGCCCGCTTGCGATGGAAGGTCAGGATGCTGCAGCTCGTGCAGGTGTGCTCGCAGGAGCGTCCCTTGTCGAAGCGCGAGCAGCGCGGACAGGTCAGATAATAGTCGTGAAGCGTGTGCAGCACCGGCACGCCGAGCTGGGCGGCAACGCGCCAGATCGCGGTGGTCAGACCGGACAGATTGTTAGAGTGCAGCACGTCCGGCTTGAAGGCCCGGATGCGTTCCGCGATCAGCGGCGCCTGCATCTGCCAGTCGTCGACAGCATGCCAGATGCTGCGCAAGACGGCGTTCTTCTGCTCCGTGAAGGGCCGGTAGATGTTCTGGACCGGCGCGGAATAGACGTTGATGCCGTTGCAGCTTTCGCGCTCCTGCCCAGGAGACGATGCGGCCCGGATCACCTCGACCTCGTCTCCGCGTTGCACCAGGCCTTCGGCGAAGCGCCGTGCGAAGATCTCTGCACCGCCGACGATCTTAGGGGCCTGAGGCGTCGGATAAAGCGTGGACGTCAAAAGAACTTTCATCACTGAACCTCATGTTTTGCAAAATCGCGCTTACCGCGCCGGCCTTATCTCCAAAGCGGGCATGGCACCGTTGCTCGCTGCAATGAGGACAGGCGTGGTCGAAACCGGAATCCAGGCACCGGACGCAGGTCTTGCGGCCGAGTCGCACGGCATCGCAAAGGTTGCGCCGTCCTGGTCGCCCTTGATCCGGACCTCGTAACGCCGCTCGGGAGTCTCGGACCACACCGCAACTCTGGCGCCGGACGTCGTCGTTGCATTGATCGACACGACGCCGGTGGCGAGCTCGCGTTTCTCGGCGCTCAGGCTGGAGCGGATGAAAGCCCAGGCGCCCTGAACCGCGCAGGCGACGGGCTTCGGCGAATTGTCGAAACGGTAGAGCCCGAAATTGTGCTCCAGGTCCGATGCGTCCTTTCCACTGTCCTTGAGTTCGTAGAACCACATTCCTTTGAGCCAGCGCGCCGCGGTCGATGCCCACAAGATGAGCTGTGCCGTATTGTCGGACTGGGCTTGTTCGCTGACGCCGCATTTATTGGTGGCAGCCGTGGTCCACCCGGTCTCGGTGACATAGATCGGAAAATCGGGGTTTCCGCTGGCCTGGCCGACCAGGCGGTGAAACGCCGTGAGCCGCTCTATGATTTCGGCCGAGGTGCGTTTGCTCGGGCCCATGCAGAAATTGTAGAGATGGATCGATGCGCCGTCCGCATATTGAAGAATGCCGGTCCGCAGCATCTTCTCGGTCCATGTCCAGCCCAGATCGTCGCCGAGCGCGCCCACCAAGAACGGCGCATTTGGCGCCACCCGCTTGACTACCGGCCGCGTGACCTCGGCAAGCGCCCGATAGTTTTCCGGCGAGAACGCAGGATCTTTCTTCGCCGCCAGGTTCCATTCGTTCCAGAGCTCGAACAGCGGATGCTGCGCCACCACCGATTGCGCCGCCGCCGCCGCATAATCGGCGAACCGCTGCCGCGCCTCGTCGGTCGTCGGTGGCGAGGAATTCGGAACGAGATGATGGCCGAAGGCGAGGATCAGGAGAGGGCGCGCGACGCCGGCCTTGACCTGCGCTTCGAGCCTGCCCAGTCGGGGTGTGAAGCCCATCCGGCGTCCCCCAACCTCGAACTCGGACCAGGGAAAATCATCGCGAAAGGAATTGAGACCGAGTTGCTTGATCTGGGCGACGTTTTCCGAAGGCACGTATCCGCGCGCGCTCACCGGGCCGCCCAGCCCCTGATGCGTGCCGACCCCGAGCAGGAATCGGGCATCGAGCGGTTGCGCCTGCTGTGCGCAGACCGAGACCGGAAGGAGAATGGATGCGATGAGGCTCGCGAGGCGGAGGCTGTCGCGAACCAAGGTGCGTGGGAGCGGTGCAGCCATCAGAAATTCTTGGAGAGATCCGACTGCAGCCCCGCCTTCGCTGCGACGGGCGTCTGGTCGTCCTGAAGCAGCTCGACATAGACCTGCTGCAATTGCGCATGCGTCTTCTCGACGTCATAGAGCTGCTTGAACCGGTCGTAGCCGCGCTGCCCCAGCACCTTGAGATCGAGATCGAGTGCGCGCCGGAAACCATCCACGAGCGGCTGGACCGCGACGGGTTCGCAAAGCACGCCGGTCACGCCATCGACGACGATCTCGGGCAAAGCTCCGCTACGGAACGCCAGGATGGGCTTGGCCGCCCGCATCGCTTCGAGCGCAACGAGGCCAAAGGCTTCCCAACGTGACGGAATCACGACGAGGTCGGCGGCCTCGAGCTGGGTCTCGATGGTCGGGCGGTCGAGCCAGCCCAACAGGGACACGTTGGACGGGACGGTCGGACCTTCGTACTTGTTGACGACGGAGGCGCCGATCATGCGGACGTCCAGCACATCCTCGAGCGCGCGTGCCGCTTCGATCAGCAGATCGAACCCCTTCTGCCGGTCCAGGCGTCCGATGAACAGCACCTTGACCTTCTTCGAGGTCCAGTCAGCCGCGACGGGCTGCGGCGTGCGGCTCTTCGAGATGCCGTTGTGGACCACGGTGAGGCGGTCGGCAGGAATTCCCGCGCGCACCGCCTCGCTATACTCGTCGCCGGAGATGCAGATGATTCGGTCCGAGGTGCGCGCAAGCAGGTTCTCCGCCGCCTTCGTCAGCTTATGACTGAAGCGGCCGGTCTCGCGCGAAAATGCCCAGCCGTGCGGACAATAGACGACGCGCGGTCCGCCCGAGCGGGCTGCGAGCGCGGGCCGGAGCACGAGCCCTGCAAAGGAAGAATGCAGGTGCACCACGTCCGGTCTGAAGGCATCCAGCGCTTGCATGCTGGCACGCAGCATCTGGAATAGGCCGGCGACGCTGCGGCCGGATCGTTCGAATGTTGTAATCTGGTTGTCATCGATCGCACCGAGGTCGCCCCGATGATCCGACGGTACAACATAGTGCACGTTCTCGGCACCGAAGCTGGCCTGCTGCTGAGGATGCAACTCGTTCAGATAGCTCGCGATCCCGCCACGGATCGTTTCGGCGATGTGCAGCACTTTCATCGTTTGCCTTGCGTAGGGCCGCGTTGGAGAGCCGGACATCTGTATCCCTGTTCTGTGTTCGCTAGTGCGAAACACAGTTCCTCGAATACGTAGCGATATTGGGGCAGCGATGTGGTGATGTTGCGCCAAGGCACTCGTGCTTGCGATCACCGCAAGAACGAAGAAAAAGAATCATGGAACCAGGCAAAGAGCTGCGAGTTGCAAACCGTTTGTGCAAGAACCGTTGCGCGCGATAGGCGAACCGCGCCTCGTTTCACGCAGCGCTGGCGACGTTCGCCGGCACTGCGAGGTGATCGAGCAACGTCTTCGCCGATTTCTTCCACGAATAGAGTGCAAGGCGATCCTGTTGCCGCCGGCGTTCCTGGTCCGAGATCGCGCCGATTGCCAATCTTTCGAGCATGAGCTGCTTCAGCGCATCGGCATCAGTGGCGTCAAAATACGCAGCCGCGTCGCCGCACGTCTCCACGACGGCGTCGGCCCTCGAGGCGATCACCGGGCAGCCGAAGATCATGGCTTCGAGCGGCGGCACGCCGAACCCCTCGTAGAGCGAGGGAAACACGAAGGCCGATGCGTGCGCATAGAGCGCGGCAATCTCGCTGTCGGTCAGACGGCCGGCCAGCACCAGGCCGGAAGCCCCTTCGCCCGAATTATCCTGAAAGACCTTGCTGTTATCGCCGCCGACAATGACCAGGGGAACGTCGGCCCGGTCGAGCAGCTGGATGGCGCGGATCGCGACGGACAGATTCTTGTTCTTGGTTTTCGAGCCCACGAAGAGGAAGAACTTCTGCGGCTGAACGCCAAGTCGGGCCAGGATGCTGGGATCGGGCTTCGTGGCTGCAAAGTGCTCGGCGCTGTTGGGGAAGACGGGAATGCGCGATGCCGAGAGATTCAGCACGTCCGCAAGCTCCTTGCGGGAAAATCCCGACACCGTTGCGATGCTTGCGTGCCGCGCGAGCATCCGGCCCATCGTGCGATGGACGGTCAGATAGCGCCAATTGAAGAAGTCGGGCCTGCGAAAGACCTGGGCGTCGTGAAGCACGACAATATGGTCGCGATGGAAGACAGGCCCGGAATTGGCCAGGCTGATCAAGCGGCCTCCGGCGGCAGCGCGGGCGAGATCGATTTGATCCCACGCGTGCCCATGCAACCGGCCGACAGCGCGAATCTTGATCCGGTCGAGATTAAGTTCCTCGCTTGCATCCGCGGGCTTCAACAATTGCCAGTCTGCGTTGCGCAGCGAGGCCGGAATCTGCTCCGACGCGAGCAGCACGTCGATTGCCTTGACCATTTCAGCGGCATAGCGCTGCACGCCCGTGAGCTTTTGCGACAGAAAGCGGCCGTTGATGAAGAATTTCAATTGAGGACCACGATGGTTCATGGAGTTCCGGCCGGGTTCGCGGGGAGCTCGCGGTGGAGGAGCCGCACGTGAGCAATCGTTAGGTACAGAAATATGACGCAGCCGGGCATGGCTCGGAGGCGCCGCCTGCATGGCCCGGCGTCGCCTTGCTGCGTGCCAGGCCGGGGTGTAGAGGTCGGCCATGACCGATGACACCCACTCCTTCCGCTGCGGCTCGCTCACCGCGACCGTCAAGGCGCACGGCGCCGAGCTCTGCTCGCTGAAGGGCGGCGGCACCGAATTCCTTTGGCAGTCGGGGCCGGAATGGCCGCGTCACGCGCCGCTGCTGTTTCCGATCGTCGGGCGCCTTGCCAACGACGAATTGCGGCATCAGGGCAAGACGTATCGGATGACGCAGCACGGCTTCGCCCGCGACAGCCGCTTTGCGTGGGCAGAACGCGGCGAGAGCCGTTGCACCCTGGTGCTCGAGGACAATGAGACGACGCGCGCGCTCTATCCGTTCCCGTTCCGGCTGACGGCGGCCTATGCTCTCGATGAGTCCGGCCTCGATCTGACGCTCACGATCGCCAACACCGGCAAGGAGACGTTGCCGGCCTCGCTCGGCGGTCATCCCGCCTTCAATTGGCCGCTGCAGCCCGGCGCGGCGAAGGAGAGCCATGCGCTGACTTTCGCGAGCGCCGAACCGTCTCCGGTCCGCCGTCTCGAAGGTGGATTGCTGCGGCCGGCAGCGGAGCCGAGCCCGGTCAAAGGCACCTCGCTTCCCTTGTCGGACTCCCTGTTCGTCGACGACGCCATCATCCTTGACCGCATCGAGAGCACTTCGGTCCGCTATGCCGCGGCGGGAGGTGCATCGACCGGGCCATGGCTGAAAATGTCCTGGCGCGGATTTCGCGAGCTCGGCGTCTGGTCGAAACCGTCAGGCGCGCCGTTCCTCTGCATCGAGCCCTGGCGCGGCTACGCAAGTCCCGCCGGCTTCCATGGCGAGTTCGCCGACAAGCCGGGACTGATGCACATCGCGCCGGGCGCTGAGGAAGAGTTATCCTACCGGATCGAGGTCGGATCGTCCTGACGCCGAACGGCTTCCGCACGCATGATTTGTTGCGGCGCGCGTGCTTCGATCTTCGATCATCCTCAGACCTCGATGCGCGTGAGATCCTCGCCGACCACGACGGGTCCTGCATAGTCCCGCCTGACGTCATCAAGCAATGCGTTCAGCATGGCATCGTCGGTGCGCGGACGGTGATGGGTCAGCGCGAGCTTCTTGACGCCGGCTTTGGCCGCGATCTTCCCGACGGTGTCGCCGCAGGCGATCGTATATTTCGCGAGCCGGCGCAAATGTTCGTTGTTGATCTCCGGCGTGGCGAGGAAGCAGCACTGCACCAGCAGGTCGGCTCCCTCGGCCAGCCGCTCGAGCCCGGGGCAGGGGACGGTGTCGCCGGAAATAGCAATGACCTTGCCTTCCGCTTCGAAGCGATAGCCGAGACACATCCAGCGCGCCAGAAAGGCCGGCGACATGTCGAGGCCGTCGCCATGCGAGACCAGTTCGGCACTGATCTTCCAGCGACCGGTGTCGACCACGGGGCCTGGAATGATGTCCGTTGCGGCGACGGGCTTCCAGCCGCCGAAGGTCGGCTCGCCCTGGTCGCGCCAGGCGATGTCCTTGTCGTAGACCTGCGTGACCAGCGTGTTGACGAGGCGTTCGGTCTCGGGCGGCCCGTAGACGCGCAACGCGTCCTTGCGCCCGTGCATCCACGAATTCAACATCACATCGTAGAGATCACCGATGTGATCGAAATGGTGATGGGTGAGGAAGACCGTGTTGATGGCGCCGAGCGGCACGCCCGCCTTGTGAAGCTGCACCATGACGCCACGACCGGCGTCGAACAGGATGTTCTCCTCGCCAAGCCTTATCAGCGTGGTCGTCGCCATGCGGCGCGGGTCCGGGCGCGGGCCGCCGGTGCCGAGCAGTATGACCTCCATGCGCCACCTCCGAGTGCAGGCTTTTGGAGGCACAGTAGATGCGAAGCTCACAGGGGAGCAAGCCGCAGGCGGCCGCTCGAAGTACGAGCTGATGTTCCGAATCGAGAGGCTGTCGGCGCGACGGTGCGCGGAATGAGAATTGTGGGCCAATTCATACTTAATGTGCCAAGAGCATGACCAATGTGACGCGGCGCGACACCGACGTCGACCGCATCCTCGGCCTCGAGGTCGCCGGCGACCATTACGTCACCAAGCCGATCAACCTGCGCGATCTGCTCGCGCGTGCGCGCAGCGTGCTGCGGCGCCGCTCGATCGACCGCAAGGCGGCGCGCAGCCACAATTCGATCGCGTTCGGCGACTGGATCATCGACCTGACCCGGCGCGAATTGCTTGGCAATGACGGCAGGCCGGTGGCGCTGACGCGCGCCGCATTCGACCTGCTGGCGGCGCTCGTCGGCGCCGACGGCAGGCCGCTCAGCCGCGACTATCTGATCGAGGTGGTCAGTAATCGCCAGGCCAGGTCGACATCCGCACCGTCGATGCGCTGGTGGCGCGGCTGCGCCGCAAGCTCGTCGGCAGCGGCACGCCCGTGATCGCGACCGTCACCGGCGTCGGCTACAAGCTCGCGCTCAGCGAGCGGCTGTAGCGCATGATCCGGAAAAGCGTGCAGCGGTTTTCCGGCAAGATCATGCTCAGACAATAGGACATCGCCGTCAGCGCGACGCGACGCGCTTCCAACGTGCTTCGATGCGCGCCTTGATCTGGCCGACCCTGGCCTCATGGGCGGCCCAATAGGCGCGGCTGGCGGCCGCGGTGCCTTGACGATAACGAGCATAGACCGCCTTGGGCTGCACCGGCATCTTCGGGCGGCTCGCCGGTTTCACGGGCGCCGCGGCCGCAACCGCAGCGGCAGCTGCAACCGTGGACGCCGGATCCGGAGCAGCCGCAGTTTCGCGTTCTCCCGGCATCGCGCTCATCGCGACAAGCCGGTTGCGGGCCCGGTTGCAATAGACCTGCGACCGCGCGGTCATCTCCTCTTCGCCATGACCCGCCCGGTATTTCATCAGGGCGCGGCAGAGATCCCCGCCCGAAAGCCGCCAGGCCTGGCTGAGATAGAGCACCCCGTAATGGATGTTGACGTCGGGTTCGGCCAGCTCCGCGCTGCTGCCGCGGAAGCCCAGCATCGCCGCGGTCTCGGGGCGCACCTGCATCAGGCCGATTTCGCCCGCGCTGCCGATGACCGCCGGGTTGTAGCCGCTTTCGACGAAGACGACCGCCTCGGCGATATCGGCCGGCAGATTGGTGTTCTTGGTTTCCCTCTCGATGATCTTCCGGATCGTGGCCCGCGACGACGGCGTTTCGCCGGCGCCGAGCTCGCTGCTGCCGTCGGCCGCATGTGCGCCGATCGGAGTCGACACGAGCAGGACGACCGCGACGTGCTTCCACGTCGCGCCGAGAATGAAGCGTGCCCGATCCCGCAGCATGGGCTTGTCATAGAGCGCCGGAGTTAACAAACCGGCCTCAGGCGTGTGTGCGTCACGGTCGCGCGCGGGCGCTCTGGTCGGTGGAACTGGCCTGCGACGGCTCCGCCAGCTGGTCATCGACCGCATAGAGCGTGCAGCTGGGCGACCATTTCATGCAGGCTGCCAGCGAGTCGCGCCGGGCCTCCTCGGTCGTCGCACGTCCAGCGCGCCAGCCGTAGCCGCCGTTCGGCGACACCGCAAAGGCCTTGTGCGGCAGCAGGCTGGCGAGATAGCGCGCGAACTCGGCCCGCGCGGCCTCGTTGAGCTGGCGTGGCGGCGGCAGCGGATCGGGCAGGCTCAACAGGTCATGGCCGAGCCCGCGCTCGCGCAGGAAGGCGTCGAGATACGGCGTCCATTGCGGCCGGCCCGCGACCGAATAGAGATAATGCCCGTCTTCGCCGTAAGCCGGTGCCCCCACGAAGCTCGCATTGCCGCCGCCGGCGCGAAACCCGTCATGAAGCCGGCGCGCGAGATCGGGACCGAAATAGGAATCGTTGCTGGCATAGACCCACAGCATGGGCACGCGCGAGGTCTTGCCGAAGGTGGCGAAGGCCTGCACCAGCCCATCCGGATTGCAGACATCCTCTGTCTCGCGCGAGCCGCGGCCGCCGGCAAAATTGATCGCGGCGACGAGGCCCGCCGGCGCCTGTGCGCTCAGCGCCACCGTTGCAAGGCCGCCTGCGGAATGGCCGGCCGCGATCATGCCCGATGTCGTCACGTCGGCCCGGTGCGCCATCGCATCGATCGCGGCGCGCAGATCGGCAACCGCGACGGCGGCCGCCGGCAGGTACGCGGCCCTTGCGCAACTGCCGACGCTGTCGACGCGCCCGCCCGGCGAGGTGCCGTAGCCGCGCCGCATCACCACCAGCGCCGCAAAGCCGCGCCGGGCGTATTCCAGCGCGATGCCATAATATCTGTGCGCCGACATGGTCGCGCGGTCCTCGAACTTGCGCGGCGAGCCGTGGCTGAGCAGCGCCAGCGGATAGCGCTTGGTCCCCACTGGTCGGACCAGAAAGGCCTCCAGCCCCTGCGGTCCGGCCTCCGCCATCGGGATGCGCAGGTCCTCGGTGTAGAACTCCGCGGCGCGCGCCGGTGCACCGGCCAGGGCGAGGCCGGCGATCAGCACGAGCAGCTTGCGCGAAGGGATCATGAGACGATTCGACGGGCGGTGCTGCCGAGCATAGCACGAAGGCCGCTCATCGGGACTGCAACGCCGCCAAGGAACGCCTTCCCGCTCGCGCGTGTTGTGCTCTTGGCGGGGGCTTGGCCGATGCTATGGTGTCCCGCACTCACGACAGGACGAGGGTATTCCAGTGGCTGATGTTCATCCCGCGGCGGGCAAGCAGGCCTCGCCGGACGCGCTCACCAATATTCCGCGGCTGGTGACGGCCTATTTCGCCGGCAAGCCGGATGCGTCCGATCCGGCACAGCGCGTGGCATTCGGCACGTCGGGCCATCGCGGCACCTCATTCAAGAACACCTTCAACGAAGGCCACATCCTCGCCACCACGCAGGCGATTTGTGATTACCGCAAGGAGAAGGGCCTGACCGGCCCGCTCTTCATCGGCATCGATACCCATGCGCTGGCCGAGCCGGCGCTTGCAAGCGCCATCGAGGTGTTCGCCGCCAACGGCGTCGAGGTCATGATCGACAAGGATGGCGGCTACACGCCGACGCCCGTCATCTCGCATGCGATCCTCACCTATAACAAAGGCCGCACCAGCGGCCTCGCCGACGGCGTCGTCATCACCCCCTCGCACAATCCCCCCGAGGATGGCGGCTACAAATACAATCCGCCTCATGGCGGCCCGGCCGATACGGACGTGACCGCTGCCGTCGAGAAGTGCGCCAACGCCTATCTCGCCGGCGAGCTCGAGGACGTGAAGCGCATCGACTATGCCAAGGCGCGCAAGGCCGCCAATGTCCACGCCTACGACTTCATCACGCCTTACGTCGCCGATCTCGGCAATGTCGTCGATCTCGACCTCGTCAAATCCGCCGGCGTCAAGATCGGCATCGATCCGCTCGGCGGCGCCGCCGTGCATTACTGGCATCCGATCATCGAGCGCTATGGCCTCAACGCAACGGTCGTGAACGAGGCGATCGACCCGACCTTCCGTTTCATGACGGTGGACTGGGACGGCAAGATCCGCATGGACTGCTCCTCGCCTTACGCGATGGCGAGCCTGATCGGCATGCGCGACCGCTTCGACGTCGCCTTTGCCAACGACACCGACGCCGACCGCCACGGCATCGTCACGCGCACCGGCGGGTTGATGAATCCGAACCATTACCTGGCGACCGCGATCTCCTACCTGTTCGCGCACCGTCCGGATTGGGGCAAGGATGCCGCGATCGGCAAGACCGTGGTGTCGAGCTCGATCATCGACCGCGTCGCCAAAAAGCTCGGCCGCAAGCTGGTGGAGACGCCGGTCGGCTTCAAATGGTTCGTCGACGGCCTCGTCACCGGCGGCTTCGGCTTCGGCGGCGAGGAGAGTGCAGGGGCCTCGTTCCTGCGCCGCGACGGCGCGGTGTGGACCACCGACAAGGACGGCGTCATCCTCGGCCTGCTCGCTGCCGAGATCATGGCCAAGACCGGCCGCGATCCCAGCCAGATCTTCAATGATCTCACCGCCGAGTTCGGCATGCCGCATTACGCCCGCATCGACGTTGCCGCCACCGGGCCGCAGAAGAACATCCTGAAGTCCCTCACGCCGGAGCAGCTCGGCCTCAAGGACCTCGCCGGCGATCCCGTTCGTGCGACGCTGAGCAAGGCGCCCGGCAACGGCCAGCCGTTCGGCGGCATCAAGGTCGAAACCGATTTCGGCTGGTTCGCGGCGCGCCCGTCCGGCACCGAGGACGTCTACAAGATCTACGCCGAAAGCTTCCGCAGCCCCGAGCACCTGAAACGGATCCAGGAGGACGCCCAGGCGGGCCTAGCCAAGGTGTTCGCGGCGTAAGTTGTTCCGAGAGGTCGCCGCTGTCCTACCCTCCCCTGGAGGGCCCTCCCTCCAGGGGAGGGTAAGCGGAGCCGGAGCCGGACGCGGTCATTCCCCCGCTATGTATACAATCACAAGGATAAAGGTATTGAGGTAGAGCTGATTCTATCTTGAACAATTCTATCCTTCAGCTATTGTATACATAACGTATTCATAAGCCGTGGGAGTGAGACATGACAAAACCCTTCCCCATGAACGCCTGGTACGCCGCGGCGTGGGACGCCGACGTCAAGGCGGCGCTGTTGCCGCGAACGATCTGCGGCAAGCATGTCGTGATGTATCGCAAGGCCGACGGCACGGTGACCGCGCTGGAGGACGCCTGCTGGCATCGCCTGGTGCCGCTGTCCAAGGGCCGGCTTGAAGGCGACACCGTCGTCTGCGGCTATCACGGTCTCAAGTACAATGCGCAGGGCCGCTGCACCTTCATGCCCTCGCAGGAGACCATTAATCCCTCGGCCTGCGTGCGTGCCTATCCCGTGGTCGAGCGTCACCGCTACGTCTGGCTCTGGATGGGCGATCCCGCGCTCGCCGATCCCGCGCTCGTCCCCGACATGCACTGGAATCACGATCCGGCCTGGGCCGGCGACGGCAAGACCATCCACGTCAAATGCGACTACCGCCTCGTGCTCGACAATCTCATGGACCTCACCCATGAGACCTTCGTGCACGGCTCCTCCATCGGTAACGACGCCGTCGCCGAGGCGCCGTTCGACGTCACCCACGGCGAGAAGACGGTAACGGTGACGCGCTGGATGCGGGGCATCGAGCCGCCGCCGTTCTGGGCCAAGCAGCTCGGCAAGCCCGGCCTCGTCGACCGCTGGCAGATCATCCGCTTCGAGGCGCCGTGCACCATCGCGATCGACGTCGGCGTCGCGCCGACGGGGACCGGTGCACCGGAAGGCGACCGCTCGCAAGGCGTCAACGGCTTCGTGCTCAACACCATCACGCCGGAGACCGAGAAGACCTGTCATTACTTCTGGTCTTTCGTCCGCAACTATCGTCTCGGTGAGCAGCGCCTCACCACCGAGATCCGCGAGGG
Organism: Bradyrhizobium sp. USDA 223; assembly: GCF_044909005.1. Taxonomy (NCBI): domain Bacteria; kingdom Pseudomonadati; phylum Pseudomonadota; class Alphaproteobacteria; order Hyphomicrobiales; family Nitrobacteraceae; genus Bradyrhizobium; species Bradyrhizobium sp. USDA 223. The sequence goes on along the minus strand of NZ_JBIYDR010000001.1, from coordinate 5,134,883 downwards.
CGTCTCCGGCATCTTCCGCGAGGACGAGCTGATCCTCGAAGCGCAGCAGCGCGCGATGGACGAAAACCCCGACCGCATCTTCTACAACCTCAACATCGACGCCGGCGCGATGTGGTCGCGCAAGCTGATCGACCGGATGGTGGCGAAGGAGAACGCCCCAAAGCACCTTCAGGCCGCGGAGTAGAACATGGCCGAGCGTGAGGTCGACCGCTCCATCTCGCAAACCGTGAAGGCGCAGCTCGCGCTGCGCGACCAGATCCTGTCGGGCGCCTTGCGGCCGGGCGAGCGCATCTCCGAGCTGCAGGCGGTGGAGACGACAGGCGCCTCGCGCACGCCGGTGCGCATGGCGCTGGTGCGGCTGGAGGAGGAGGGGCTGTTGGAGGCGATCCCCTCCGGCGGCTTCATGGTGAAGGCGTTTTCGGAGCGCGACATCTCCGATTCCATCGAGCTGCGCGGCACACTGGAAGGCCTGGCGGCGCGCTTTGCCGCCGAGCGCGGCGTCTCCGCGCGCGAGCTCGAGCCGCTGAAGGAGTGCCTTGCTGCGATCGACGAGCTGCTGGGGCAGGTGCCGATCTCGGTCGATGCCTTCTCGTCCTACGTCGCGCTGAATGCGCGCTTCCACGCCCAGCTCACGGAACTGTCGCGCAGCCCCCCGCTGATCCGGCAGATCGACCGCGCCTCGGCGCTGCCGTTTGCCTCGCCGAGCGGCTTCGTGATGGCGCAATCGGCGCTGCCGGAGGCGCAGCAGATCCTGATCATCGCCCAGGAGCACCATCGCGTCGTGATCGACGCCATCGAGAACCGCGAAGGCGCGCGCGCCGAGGCCGTCATGCGCGAGCATGCCCGGCTCGCGGTGCGAAACCTGCGGCTCGCGCTGCGCAACCGCACCCATCTCGACCTCTTGCCGGCGCTCGCGCTGCTCAAGACCGCAACCGATTGAGGGCAGTCACCATGCGCTTCATCGAGACCTGGACCCCGGCAACGCTCGTCACCACCCGCGATCTCACCCCGAACGTCCGCGAATTCCTGATCAAGCCGGATCAGTTCGAGGCCGCGGCCTATCCGGTCGGGAGCCACATCAATGTCAGCATCACCATCGACGGCCTGCCGGAGACGCGGTCCTATTCGCTGGTCGGTGAGGTCTCCTCGCACGGCCTCCGAATTGCTGTGCGCCGCGCCGAGGATTCCCGTGGCGGCTCCCGCTACATGTGGTCCTTGCAGCCGGGCGCGCGGCTCGACATCACCCAGCCCGCCTCGCTGCTCGCGGTCGATTGGACCCGCGACAATTATTGCCTGATTGCCGGCGGCATCGGCATCACCCCGATCCTCGGCGCCGCGCAGGCGCTGGCGCGGCGCGGGGCGGATGTCACGCTGCATTATGCCGTACGCTCGCGCCGCGAGGCCGCCTATCTCGACGATCTCGGCGCAATGCTTGGCGATCGTCTCGTGGTTCATGCCAGCGACGAGGGCAGCCGGCTCGATCTCGACGCGCTGTTCGCCTCATTACCGCAAGGCACGCTGACGCTCTTCTGCGGCCCGATGCGCATGCTCGACGCCGCACGCCATGCCTGGATCGGCGCCGGCCATCCGCTCCCCGATCTCCGCTACGAGACCTTCGGCTCCAGCGGTACGCTGCCGACCGAAACGTTCACGGTGCGCCTCAAGGACTCCGGTGTCGAGCTCGAGATCCCGCGCGAGCGCTCGATGCTCGACGTGCTCAATGCCAGCGGCTTTGAGGTGATATCCGATTGCAAGCGCGGCGAATGCGGCCTCTGCGCCATCGACGTGGTCGACGTCGACGGCGAGATCGACCATCGCGACGTCTTCTTCAGCGACCACGAGAAGAAGAGCAACCACAAGATCTGCACCTGCGTCTCGCGGGCACGGGGCACGATCACCGTGGATACGCTGCTAAGGGCGGATGCGGTCTAACCGCGGGGAGAAGACGTCATGCCCGGGCTTGTCCCGGGCATCCACGTTCTTTGTGCCGCGTGGAAGGGCGTGGATGGCCGGGTCAAGCCCGGCCATGACGCTTTGGGAGCGTCAGCATCCTCACACTGAGGGATCCTCAGGCCGCGTAAATCGCCCGGTACTTCTTCGTCTCCAGCAGCGCCATCACCCCGTCCGCGGCCACCGGCCGGCTGATCAGATAGCCCTGCACCTCGTCGCAACTGATCTGCCTGAGATATTCGAGCTGGTCGGCGGTCTCGACCCCCTCCGCAACGACCCCGATCCGCAAATCGCTCGCAAGCGAGATCACCGATTTCACGATGGCCGCGCAGTCCGGCTGCACCAGCATGTCGCGGATGAATGACTGGTCGATCTTGATGCGGCTGAACGGCAGCTTGCGCAGGTAAGTCAGCGAGGAGAAGCCGGTGCCGAAATCGTCGAGCGCGAGGGTGACACCGAGCTCCAGCAGCGCGTTCAGGACCGTCGCGGCCGAACCGTATTTCGCCAGCAGCATCGATTCCGTGATCTCGATCTCGAGCCGATGCGGGGTGATCCTGGCGTCGGCGAGCGCCTGCACGATGGTCTGGAGGATGGCCGTGTTGTGGAATTGCGCGGCCGAGAAATTCACGGCGACCCTGATCTCTTCCGGCCAATCCGCAACCGTCGCGCAGGCGCGGCGGATGACCCATTCGCCGATCTCGTGGATCAGCCCGGTCTCCTCGGCGACTGGTATGAATTCACTCGGCGGCACCAGCCCGCGCGAAGGATGCTGCCAGCGCAATAGCGCCTCGAAGCCGGTGATCCGGTTGGTGCCGAGATCGAGGAACGGCTGGAACACCAGGAACAGCTCGTTGCGCGCAATCGCGCCTGCGAGGTCCGCTTGCAGCGCCTTGCGCTCGCGGGACGATTTGTCGTCGGCCTGCTCAAAGAAGCACACCGTGCCCGGCCCCGCCTTCTTGGCGCGGTAGAGCGCGGCATCGGCATTCTTCATGAGGTCGAGCGGCGTGTTGCCGTCGCGTGGCGCCAGCACGATGCCGACGCTGGTCGCGCCGACCATCTGGCGGCCCTCGATCTGGAACGGCTCGCTGAACGCCGCGACGAAGCGTTCGGCGATCTCGAGCGCATCCTCGGGCCGTGTCAGATTGGCCATCACCAGCGCGAACTCGTCGCCGCCGATCCGCGCGACGTGCTCGGCGGCGCGCGTGCAGCGTTGCAGGCGGCTGGCGACCTGGACCAGGAATTCGTCGCCGGCGGGATGGCCGAACTGGTCGTTGACCTCCTTGAAGCGGTCGAGATCGAGCAGGAGCACCGCGAATTCCTCGCCCGATAGCGCCAGCCGCTTGAGCGCGGCATCGAGCGTTTCGTTGAAGGCGACGCGGTTGGGCAGGTGGGTCAGGGGATCGAGCCGCACCGTGCGCTCGGCCTCGATCTGCCGGATGACGCGCCGCGCGAACGAGAACGAATTGATGAACACGCCGCGCAAAAGGACGCTGCCGTAGATCACGACGAGAAAGGCGATGAGGAGAAAGGCGAGATCGCCGTTCCGGCCGAGGCAGATGGCGATGCCGAGGAAGATCGGCGCCGTGAAGGCGATCGCCGCGATCGGGATGGTCGCGAAGGCGAGCGCGCCGCCGGCCAGCATGCCCGCGCACAGGCAGGTAATGACGAGCTGGCCGCCGCTGGAAGCGTCGGCGAAGAAGGCGACCGGGACGATGCCCCAGGCGGCGCCGAGGATGAAGGCGTTGCGCACCAGCCGGTACATCGCGCGACGCGAGACGAATTGCGGCTTGGTGATGCGGCGCGCGACGTGGGATTGCAGGCCAAATCCGATCGCGGCGCTGGCGACAGCCGCCGCCCAGATCAGGGCGGGCATCCTGTCCGGCGACTGCCACAGCGCGATGGCGAGCACGATGGCGTTGCAGGCATTGGCCAGCATGATGCCGACCGAATAGCCGAGCACCAGCGACATCTGCTCGGCGCGGATATGCCCGGCCACGGCCTCGTCCGTTGCGGGACCGCCAAAGGCCGACAGATCGCCGGCGAACAGCCGTGCGACATAGTTGGTCGTTTGAGTCCGCATCCCAGAGCCTAGCACCAAGGGCCGTTCATTTCGGCTCGATCCGGAGAATTCGCCGCAAATCTTTGACGAACTATGAATTATCCCCGTTTGCCGCGCTGGCCGCGACCACTTCTGCGTGTTCTTCACGCAGTATCGATAACAAATCGATACAAATGCGTGACCGCCGTACAAGCAATCGTCTCAATCACAAGAAGACCGTCATGCCCGGGCTTGTCCCGCCTGCGCGGCCGAAGCCGCTTCGGCGAGGCGAAGGCCCGAGCATCCACGTTCTTCGTGCCGCGAAAGAGATCGTGGATGGCCGGGACAAGCCCGGCCATGACGACGTGGTGGCTCAATGCCCTAAACGCCTGCTCGAACAATCACCGCCCCAACTGCTTCGGATCGTAATAGAACCGCTCCTCGATCGGCTTTGCGCACCGCGCCGGATCGAGACGTTCCCTCGATCGCGTGATACGTTTCATAGACCGGCAGGCCACCGCGCGCCGCGTCGGCACTGCATGCATTTGAGTTCCGAGGGCCTGTCCATGAGCGAGCCTTCAGCCGACGTGTCGGCAACGGTCGAATATACGATGGACAAGTGGCGGATGGACCGGGTCCCCTGGGCCATGTGGGCCTGCGTCGCCGGCCTTGCGGTCGCGCTTCACGCGGAGAGCCGCGGCCAGAATGGAGCGGTTTTGGCCGTCGTCTATGTGGCTCTGCTCGGTGTGGCGTTCGCGGGCTATGCACTGACGAGCCTGATCGGACGGTCCGGCCTGCCATTGCTTCTTGAATTGTTGATCGGCGTCCTTGTCCTGTTCATCGTCTCCGGCGTGATTGGTGTGATCAGCGTGTTGGTCGGCGGACCAAGCGGCCGCTCCAGCTATGTCGGCGCCATGGGCAGTCTCTATTGGAGCCATCTCGTGAACCCGTCGCTGAATGTTTTCGGCTGGATGATGCTTTACCTTGGATTGGGATGGATCGCGTTCTCGTCCTACCGGCACTTCTATTCGGATCGGGCGGTCGTCTCCATGTCTGCCGCGGGCATCCACTTTCACAGGCCCTGGCTGAAGGGTCTCTTCATTCCCTGGCAGGAGGTGCGCGGGGTGGGCCATCTCGTCGTTCCCGGCATCTCAGGGGTGCCGTATGTCAGTCCATACGCTGCGGCCGTCACGGTCGGTCAGAACTTCTATGAACAGCATATCGCCGCGAAGCGCAGCTTCTTCTCGCCCCCCGGGGCCGAGGCCATGTTCCAGCCGAAAGGCGAGATGATGCAGGTGGTGCTGAGCAGCGCCGACATGGTGGTCAAGCCGGAAGATTTTCTCGGGCCTGCCGAGGCGCGGTGGAAGGCATTTCGGGATCAAGCGGCGTCGCCATCCCAACGCGGGGGCACCGTCTTCTACGGACGCTGGTCGATCGATGGCTCTCGGTGGCAGGCCGTTCAGTTTCTTGCGCCTCTCGTCGGCCTGGCCGTGGTCGTGCTGTACCGATAGGGGAATTCCTGCTCAGCGGCCGAGTTGCTTCGGATCGTAGAAGAAGCGCTCCTCGACGATCTCATTGCCTTGCCAGGTCTGCCACGCGATCTCCTCCAGTGTCCGCGTCACGCCATCGGCGCCCGTGAAGGAGAACTTCCAGCGGCTGGCGACGACGTCGCCATCGATCAGGCTCGGGCCGAGGCGCACGGCAGTGACCTCCTTGAACGCCGCCAGCACGCCGCGCTCCTTGTCCGCGAGCTTGTCGCGCCCGACCACCGGCGCGGCGAGGTTCTCATAGGTTGCTGCGTCCGGAGTGTAATAGTCGAGGATCGCGCCGACGAAATCCCCATCCTCCAGCCGTTTCGCAAAGGCTTCGACGATCTCACGGCTCGGCATGGCGACCTCACAATTAAAACCGACTGATAGTCTGTAATTACCGACCGATAGTCGAAATGTCAACTGGCCGGCTGGTTCGAATTCGGTTAGAGCATCAACGGGTCAGGTCGAGGTGCGTCCGCGAAGGCGGTCGGGCTCCCTCCCCCGCTCGCGGGGGAGGGCTGGGGAGAGGGTGTCTCCGCAAAGGGACAATCCCCAAGAGGCAACAGCCCTCACCCGGCGCTTCGCGCCGACCTCTCCCGCAAGCGGCAGAGGTTGAGCAAGCCCGCGGCCCGACCTGTGCTGGACAGGAAGAGTACATGGCCAAACAGGCGGAGCGGCGGGCGGCAACATCGGAAGCGATCCTGGCGGCGGCGCGGCGCCTGTTCGGGACGCACGGCTTTGCCGCCACCACCATGGACGACATTGCCGAAGGCGCTTCGGTCGCCAAGGGCGCGGTCTATCATCACTTCAAGACCAAGGAGGCGGTGTTCGCAGCCGTGTTCGACCAGGTCTCGCGCGACCTCGTTGCCGAGATCGACCGCACGGCGCGCACTGAAAAGGACGTGCTCGCCGCCATGGTCGCCGGCACCCAGCACTATTTTGCGGCCACCGCGAAGGGTCCGACCGGCCAGATCATTTTGCGTGACGGCCCGGCCGTGCTCGGCTGGGAGCGCTGGCGCGAGATAGACGCACAACATTTTGGCGGCAAGCTGCCGCGTGCGCTCTCCGCAGCGATGGAGGCTGGCCTGATCGCGCGCCAGCCGGTCGAGCCGCTGGCCCGGCTGCTGCTCGGCGCGGTGACCGAGGCCGCGGTCGCCTGCGCCGGACGCGTCGATGTCGCAAAGGCCGGCGCGGAATATGCCCGTGCGTTCAAGTCGCTGGTCGAGGCGCTGCGCGTCAGGGCTTGATTGTGCTACTCACGAGCTCGAAACGCCCACGCCAACAAGAAGAACAGTAGCGCATGAACGCAACTTCCTCTCTCACACCCACCGATCCCGAATTCGACTACATCATCGTCGGCGCCGGCTCTGCCGGCTGCGTGCTCGCCAACAGGCTCTCGGCGAACGGCAAGCACAGCGTGCTGCTGCTCGAGGCCGGCCCGAAGGATTCCAACATCTGGATTCACGTCCCGCTCGGCTATGGCAAGCTGTTCAAGGAGAAGAGCGTCAACTGGATGTACCAGACCGAACCGGAGCCCGAGCTGAAGGGCCGCCAGGTGTTCCAGCCGCGCGGAAAAACGCTGGGCGGATCGAGCTCGATCAACGGCCTGCTCTATGTCCGCGGCCAGCACGAGGACTACGACCGCTGGCGCCAGCTCGGCAACACCGGCTGGGGCTATGACGACGTGCTGCCCTATTTCAAGAAGGCCGAGAATCAGTCGCGCGGCGCCGATCAGTATCACGGCACGGGCGGGCCGCTCCCGGTGTCCAACATGATTGTGACCGATCCGTTGTCGAAGGCCTTCATCGACGCCGCCGTCGAGAGCGGTCTGCCCTACAATCCTGATTTCAACGGCGCGACGCAGGAAGGCGTCGGCCTGTTTCAGACCACGACGCGCAACGGCCGGCGCGCCTCGACGTCGGTCGCCTATCTCGGGCCTGCCAAGTCCCGCAGTAATCTCAAGATCGAGACCTCTGCGCACGCCCAACGCATCCTGTTCGAGGGGCGCCGCGCCGTCGGCGTCGAATACCGGCAAGGCGCAGCTTTGCGCCGCGCGCGTGCACGGCGGGAAGTCGTCGTGTCGAGCGGCGCCTACAACTCGCCGCAGCTGCTTCAGCTCTCAGGCGTCGGGCCCGGCGATCTCCTGCGCAAGCATGACATCGAGGTGGTGCTCGATGCTGCCGGCGTGGGCCATGATCTGCAGGATCACATGCAGGTCCGCATCGTCATGCGCTGCTCGCAGAAGATCACGCTCAACGACACCATCAATCATCCGCTCCGCCGCACCATGGCCGGCGCACGCTATGCGCTGTTTCGCAAGGGATGGCTGACGATCGCAGCCGGCACGGCGGGCGCCTTCTTCAAGACCAGTCCGCGTCTCGCCTCGCCCGACATCCAGGTGCACTTCCTGCCGTTCTCGACCGACAAGATGGGCGAGAAGCTGCACGCCTTCTCCGGATTCACCGCCTCGGTGTGCCAGCTCCGGCCCGAGAGCCGCGGCACCCTGCGCATCAAGAGCGCAGACCCGACCGTGCCGCCGGAGATCCGCATCAACTACATGTCGACCGAGACCGATCGCACCACCAATGTCGAGGGCATCAAGATCTTGCGCAAGATCCTGAACGCGCCGGCGCTGAAGCCTTTCGTGATCAGTGAGTACGACCCCGGCGAAAAGGTATCCTCGGATGCCGAGATCCTGGATTATTGCCGCGAGCGCGGCAGCACCATCTACCATCCGACCTCGACCTGTCGTATGGGCAACGACGCGCTCGCGGTGGTCGACCAGCGGCTGAAGGTGAGGGGACTCGAAGCCTTGCGTGTCGTCGATGGCTCGGTCATGCCGGACCTCGTATCGGGGAACACCAATGCGCCGATCATCATGATCGCCGAAAAGGCCTCCGACATGATATTGGAGGATGCGCGTTAAATTCGCGCTTTGAAAGGATTTGGACTTGGCTACGCGACTGAGGATCGGCACACGCAAGAGCGCCATGGCGCTGGCACAGACGGAAGAGATTGCGCGCCGCCTGACCGCCGCCGTGCCCGGTCTCGACATCGAGATCGTCAAGTTCGATACCACGGGCGATCTCGACCAGACCAGCAAGCTGCTGCCGCATGGCGGCAAAGGCGGCGCCTTCGTGGCGCAGATCCGCGCCGCGGTGCTGTCGGGTGAGCTCCAGGCGGCGATGCATTCGTTGAAGGACATGCCGGGCAACGAGGACACGCCCGGCCTCGTCATCGGCGCCACGCTGTCGCGCGATCCGCCTGGTGATGCGCTGGTGCTGCGCGAGGGTGTGACGCTGGAGGCGCTACGGCAGTCCCGCGGCAAGGGTTTCAAGATCGGCACCAACGCGGTGCGCCGCGCAGCCTATGTGCGGCGGCTGTTCCCCGATGTCGAGGTGATCCACTTCCGTGGCGCCGCCGACACGCGTGTGCGCAAGCTCGACAACGGCGAGAAGCAGCGCCTGCCGGATGGCGGCGCTGTAGGGCCCGCGGATGCGCTGATCATGGCGCGCTCGGGCCTCGACCGCGTCGGCCTGTCCCATCGCATCGCCTACGAATTCACAGCAGTGGAGATGTTGCCGGCGGCAGGGCAGGGCATCGTCGCGGTCGAATGCGCCGCGCAGGATTGGCAGACGCGACAGATCCTGTCGTCGATCGACAACGCCGCTGCGCACGCCTCCGCCGACGCCGAGCGCGAGGTGCTGTGGGTGCTCAACGGCCACTGCAATTCACCGGTGGCGGGCTTCTCGACCATCACGGGCGATCAGATGTCGCTCACCGCCTCGGTGCTCGATCTCTCCGGCAACACCATCGTCGAAGCCTCGCGCACCGGGCCGGCCAACCGTCCGCGGGAGCTCGGCCGCGCGGTGGGATTGGACCTGTTGGCGAAGGGTGCGGCGGAGATCATCGAGCGCAGCCGGCCGCGGTAAGCATGCCGAAATCACGATCTCTGATGATGTCATTTTGCACGTGTTTTGCCCGACAAGTCAAAACGCACAGGCGAGTCACGCCAGTCCAAGCTTTTCAATGACTTGGCTACTGTGCATGGGGTTGTTTTTCGACTCTTGCCGCGCGAAGCGGCGAAACAAATCACCCCCGCACGCGCCTGATCATCTGCTCGACATGGGCGATCGGCGTCTCCGGCTGGATGCCGTGGCCGAGGTTGAAGATCAGCCGCCCGGCAGCAAAATTGGCCAGCACGTTGTCGACCGCGCCATCGAGCGCGGCGCCGCCCGTGATCAGCACCAGTGGATCGAGATTGCCCTGCACCGCGACCTTGCTCTGCACCCGCTCGCGAATGAAGTCAGGCTCCGCGGTCCAGTCGATGCTGACGGCGTTGACGCCGGTGGCTTCGACGTAACCGGGGAGCTGCGCGCCGGCCCCGCGCGGGAAGCCGATGATCTTCGCGTCCGGCACCTTGGCCCTGACGCCCTCCACGATACGCCGCGTCGGCTCGACCGACCAGCGCGCGAACTCGGTCGGCGGCAGCACGCCGGCCCAGGTGTCGAAGATCTGCAACGCGTCGGCCCCGGCGTCGAGCTGTGCCAGCAGATATTGAATAGAGTTGTCGACCAGGACGTCGATGATCTCTGAGAAAGCTTCCGGATGGCGGTAGGCCATCATCCGGGCCGGCGCCTGGTCCGGCGTGCCGTGGCCCGCGACCATGTAAGTCGCCACCGTCCACGGTGCGCCGCAGAAGCCGATCAGCGCGGTCCTGGGATCGAGCGCGCCGCGCACGATCTTCAGCGCCTCGAACACCGGCTCTAGCTTGCCGAAATCGGCGCGCGTCGCCAGCGTCGCCACCTTGGCCGGATCGTCCAGCGGCTCGAGCCGCGGGCCCTCGCCGGCCTCGAACCGCACCGAACGTCCAAGCGCATAGGGGATCACCAGGATGTCGGAGAAGATGATCGCCGCATCGAAACCGAACCTCCGGATCGGCTGCAGCGTCACCTCGGCGGAAAGCTCCGGGTTGAAGCAGAGATCGAGGAAGCCGCCCGCCTTGGCGCGCACCTCGCGATATTCCGGCAGGTAGCGCCCGGCCTGGCGCATCATCCACATGGGCGGGATGGCTTGGCGCTGGCCAGAGAGGACGTCGATGAAGGGTTTCGTCGAAGGCTGGGGCACGAATGGTCCTGAAAAAGGTTGTGCCTCCTGATACACCGCTGCGGCCCTCAGCGGAACAGTGGAACCAGCGCAATCGGGCCGCGTTGACCAGCCAATGGAGGAGATCATGGCTGAGACATTCAACCCCGCGCCGCACGATAAGCACGCCGAAGACCTGCGCGAGGCGCTCGCTGCCGATCGGCAGTCCAAGCTCGACGACGGGCTGAGGGACACGTTCCCAGCGTCCGATCCCGTGAGCGCGGCGCAGCCGACGCCCTCGAAGGCCGACGCCGATGCCGAGCATCCTTCGCTCTGGGCCAAGGTCAAGGCCATCTTCAGCTAGCGGCGGCGGGCGCCGGATTCCGATCGGCCCGCTAATGTCTTGTTAGCGATGCGCCGATCGCCGCGTCCGTAAGACTACTGGAAAGGGCGGAAACCGCCGCGTAGTCCGGTAGCGATTTCAGAATTAAATAACACAAGCGGCAGAGGTTTCCGAGCGATCGGAGGACCCTGCCGCATGAGTGCTACCCAACGAGCCGGATGGAGCCGCCTGCCGCTGCGCGCGGCGGCTTTCGTCGCGCTGACCTGCGCGACCATCCTCGGCGTCAGCGGTTGGCGTGAATGGACGGCTCGCGATGCGGTGCTTAAGGACGCCGAGATGGAGATGGCGAACGTTGCCCGTTCGCTGACCCAGCATGCCGAAGACAGCCTCGATCTCCTGGATTCCGGTGTCGTCGGCGTGGTCAGCCGGTTGGAGATGGATGGCACCGCCCCGGTCACGATCGCGAAGCTGCGCACCTTGCTGGATGTGCGCAAGAAGGCGATCGCGCGCATTCACAGCCTCGCCATCATCGATGATCGGGGCAACTGGCTGACCTCACCCGGTACGATTGGCACGACCTTCAGCGACGATGCCTTCTTCCGATATCACCAGCTCTCGCCGAAGCGCGAGGCCCATGTCGGCCGTCCGGTGAAGAGCCTGCTGGACGGCGAATGGGTCGTCACCCTGTCACGCCGCTTCAGCAAGCAGGACGGCAGCTTCGGCGGCGTGGTGCTCGCGACCATCAGCTCGAACTATCTGTCGCATTTCTACAAGCAGTTCGAAATCGGCCGCAACAGCTCCGTGTCACTGGCGCATGGCGACGGACTGATCGTCGCGCGCAATCCCAGCAACGAGACGTTCGTCGGGCGTAGTGTCGCCGACAAGCCGTTGTTCCGCGAGCCGAGCCTGCAACGGCCGAGCGGCGCTTATCATTTCACCTCGCCGCTGGACGGTGCCGAACGCGTCAGCTTCTTCAATCGCAGCAGTCGATTCCCGCTCCTCCTGCTCGCCACCGTCGACAAGGACGAGCTGCTCGCGCCGTGGCGCGCGGCGGCGATCTCCCGCATGCTCTACGTGTTCGCGCTGGTGATGCTGATCGCAGTCATCGGCGGCGTCCTGGTGCGGCAGTTGCAGCGCGGCCAGCGCATGGCCGTCGCGCTGACCGAGACGGAGGCGCATTTCCGCCTGCTCGCCGAAGGCTCCAGCGACATGGTGACGCGGATCGGCCTCGATGAGCGGCTGCGTTATGTCTCGCCCTCGTCAGTCCGTGTCGTCGGCTGGCGTCCAAATCAGTTGATCGGCACGCCTGCCCTCGCGGGTATCAATCCGGAAGACCTGCCGGAGGTCCAGGCGATCGTCGACGCGATGAAGCGCGGTGAGAAGGAGGAGGCGCGTCTCACCTACCGCAACTCGCATCGGCAGAACGGCGAAATCTGGCTCGAATCGACCATGCGGGTGACACGCAAGGACGATGGCCGCGTCGACGGTGTGGTTGCGATCTCCCGCGACATCACCGAGCACAAGAGGCTGGAAACCAGGCTCGAGACGCTGGCGATCGAGGACAGTCTCACCGGCCTCGCCAATCGCCGTCGTTTCGACGAACGCCTGAAGGAGGAATGGGCGCGCGCCTATCGCGACCGCTCCAGCCTTGCTCTGCTGATGATCGACGTCGACCACTTCAAGGCCTACAACGATGAATACGGCCATCCCGCGGGCGATGCCTGCCTGCGCCTGATCGCCAAGATCATCGCGGCCGAAGCGCAGCGCGCCGGCGATCTGGCGGCGCGTTACGGCGGTGAGGAATTCGCCATGCTGATGCCGAACATCGATGCCGCCGGCTGCGCCCGCGTCGGCGAACGGATCCGCATCGCCATTCACGAGGCCGGCCTCGCCCATAGCAGCAATCAGGCGGCTGGATGCGTCACTGCCTCGCTTGGCGGCGCAGCCTGCCGACCGGCGTTCGAACGAACCGCGGGGGTCGCTGCGCTGGTCGAAGCTGCCGACCGGGCGCTCTATGCCGCCAAGGCCGCAGGCCGCAACCGCCTGGTAATGTCCGGCGAGGTCATGGACCTGCTGCCCAAGGCGTCCGGCCAGTAACACCGCTCAATAATGCGGCGGAGGCTCGTTGGCAGGCCCCGGCGCATTTGCCTCGGCGTCCTGCAGCCGAGCATTGAGCTCGGTGATCTGCCGCGTCAGCCTGTCGATCTGCTTCCACTGCGCGGTGATGGTCTGGTTCAACGTCTCGATCGTATCGTCCTGATAGGCGAGGCGCGTTTCCAGCGTGTCGATGCGCTCGCTCAGCGTCTTGATCTCATTCGTCACGCGTTACGTCCTTGTTTTTCTCGCGCAAGCCGTGGCCGAGCGCCACGCGCTCGTCGAACACGAAGCATTCGCCGCGCCAGCGGCTCTCCGCCTCCGGCACCTCTTCCAGATATCTCAGGATGCCGCCCTTGAGGTGATAGACCTCGGCAAAGCCGCGTGCGAGCAGATGCGCGCTCGCCTTCTCGCAGCGGATGCCGCCGGTGCAGAACATCGCGATCCTGCGGTGCCGTGCCGGATCGAGCTGCTCGGCGGCAAAGTCCTTGAACTGGCCGAAGCTCTTGATGCCGGGATCGAGCGCGCCCTCGAACGTGCCCATCGCGACCTCGAAGGCGTTGCGGGTGTCGAGCACGAGGGTATCGGGTGCTGCGATCAGCGCGTTCCATTCGCGCGCATCGACATAGGTGCCGACCTGGCGCGTCGGATCGGCGGCCGCATCGCCCAGCGTGACGATTTCCTTCTTCAGCCGCACCTTCAGCCGTCCGAACGGCATCGCCTCCGCAGCGGAGAATTTCAATTCGAGATTATCGAGCCTGCCGGCGAACATGTCGCCGCGTGCGAGCTCGTGAGCGAAGGCGTCGATCGCCTCCCGTGCACCGGCGACCGTGCCGTTGATGCCCTCCTGCGCCAGCAACACGCTGCCCTTCAGCCCAAGGCCGGCGCAGCAGGCGCGCAGCGGCTCGCGCAGCTCGCGGTAATCCGGGAGGGCGACGAATTGATAGAAGGCACAGACCTTGTAAGGCGTATTGCTCGACGTCATGGCCGCTCGTTTAGCAGGCGGCCCGCGCCCGGAAAACCCGCATCGCAAGAGCCTGCAAAAGGTCCATACGCTCAGCGGATAGCAGCCATTTTCCTGGTATGCCAGCATTGCCCCGCGGGGCGGGAATGTGCCATGTAGACGCGGTTTTCGAGATGGCGCGCCAACCGCGCCGACGGCCAAGAGAGCAAGACATTCGATGAGAAACTTCCATTTCCCCGGCAGGTCCACGGTCCACGCCACCAATGCGATGGTGGCGACCTCGCATCCGCAGGCCTCGCTCGCTGCGATCGAGGTGCTGCGCGAGGGCGGCACCGCGGTGGACGCGGCGGTTGCCGGCTCGGCCCTGCTCGGCGTGATCGAGCCGCAATCGACCGGCATCGGCGGTGATTGCTTTGCGCTGATCCAGCCGCGGGGCGAGGGCAAGATCGTCGCCTATAACGGCTCCGGCCGTGCGCCGAAGGCGGCGAATGCCGACTGGTACCTCGAACGCAAGATCAATTCCGTGCCGCTGACCTCGGCGCATGCGGTCTCGATCCCTGGCGTGATCGATGCCTTCGCGACCGTCTTGCGCGATCACGGCAAGTTCGGTTTCGACCGGCTGCTCCAGCCCGCGATCAAGGCGGCCGAGGAGGGCTACGTCATCGCGCCCCGCATCGCCTTCGACTGGAAGAATCAGTTCGAGAAGCTGAAGAACGGTACCAACACCGTGCGCTATTTGTTGCCGGGCGGCCAGCCGCCGGTCGCCGGCGACGTCATTCGCCAAGCCGAGCTCGGCAAGACGCTGCGCGCGATCGCTAGGGACGGCCGCGACGCCTTCTACAAGGGCGAGATCGCGGACGACATGGTCGAGACCCTCAGGGGCATCGGCGGCCTGCACACGCTCGACGATTTCGCCGCGCACACGACCGAAGTGACCACGCCGATCGGCACCATGTACAAGGGCTATGACGTCTGGCAGTGCCCGCCGAACGGCCCGGGCGTCACCGCGCTGTTGATGCTCAACATCCTGTCGCGGTTCGATCTGACCAAGTACGCGCCCGTGAGCGTCGAGCGCTTTCATCTCGAGGCGGAAGCGGCCCGCATCGCCTACATGAACCGCGAGATGCATGTCGCCTCGCCTGCGCACATGAAGATCAACGTCGCCGAGATGCTCGAGAAGGGCTTTGCCGACGAGTACATCAGCAAGATCCGCCTGGACGGCATGCTCGACCTGCCGAACGTCGCGCCGCCCATGAATCCCTCGACCATCTACATCACGGTCGTGGACAAGGACCGAAACGTCTGCTCGTTCATCAATTCGGTTGCGCATTCCTTCGGCTCGGCGATTGTCTCGAACAAGACCGGTGTCCTGTTCCAGAACCGCGCCGGCGGCTTCCGCATCCAGCCGGGCCATCCCAATTGCATCGAAGGCGGCAAGCGCCCGCTGCACACGATCATGCCGGGCCTGCTCACCAAGGGCGGCCGTTCCACGATGTCGTTCGCGGTCATGGGCGGCCAGTACCAGCCGACGGGCCAGACTCATCTCCTGACCAACATCCTCGACTACGGCTGCGACGTGCAGGAAGCGATCGACATGCCGCGCGGTCTGCACTACGAGGGCCAGTATCAGCTCGAGGACAGCGTGCCGGCGGCCGTCGTCGAGGGCCTGAAGAAGCTCGGGCACAAGACCACCAGCGTGGTCGGCCCGCTCGGCGGTGCCCAGGCGATCTGGATCGATTGGGACAAGGGCACGCTCACCGGCGGCTCCGATCCGCGCAAGGACGGCTGCGCGCTGGGTTATTGATCGCCGGCGCAGTTCCCCACGGCGAGATCAGGAAAAGTTGACGAAGGGCGGCGCGGCATTTGCAGCGCCGCCCTTCTTCATCCGGAACTGCGCCCATTGCTCCAGGTTAAGGGGCGATGAGCGGTGCAGGCGTGCGCTGCTTTGCAGATCAGCGGCGGAGGCCTGCCATGCCCGACAAACCAGGTTCCAGATCATCCGGATTCGACCGGCGCGCCTTCATGACCGGCGCGGCGGGCAGCGCGCTGATCCCGATCACGGCGCGCGCGGCGTCGGAGGACGCGCGGGCGTCAGCGGCGCAGGATCCGTCGCTTCCGGTCGAGGTCACGCTGAACGTCAACGGCAAGGACAAGCGCCTGAGCATCGATGCGCGCACCACGGTGCTCGATGCCTTACGCGAACATCTCAAGCTCACCGGCAGCAAGAAGGGCTGCGACCACGGCCAGTGCGGCGCCTGCACGGTGCTGATCGACGGTCGCCGCGTGGTGTCTTGCCTGACGCTGGCACTCGCCGCCGAGGGGCAGGAGATCACGACCATCGAGGGCCTCGCCACCGACGACCGCCTGCATCCGATGCAGCAGGCCTTCATCGACAACGATGCGTTCCAGTGCGGCTATTGCACGCCCGGCCAGATCATGTCGGCGATCGCCTGCGTGAAGGAAGGCCATGCCGGCAACGAGGCCGAGATCCGCGAATATATGAGCGGCAACATCTGCCGCTGCGCAGCCTATCCCAACATTGTCGCCGCCGTGAAGCAGGCCGCGCCCGAGATCATGAAAGGCTAGGCGCATGCGACCGTTTTCGTATCAGAGAGCATCAGACCCGGATATGGCCGTGCAGGCGCTCGGCGCCGCCGCGGCCGCCAACGATCCGCTGACGAAGGCGGCGGCGCAGCCGCTTGCCGGCGGCACCACCCTAATCGATCTGATGAAGCTCGACGTGATGAGGCCCACCGCGATCGTCGATATCAGTCCGCTGGCCCATGCCTGGTCGGCGATCGCGCCAGGCGGCGACGGCTTGCGCCTCGGCGCGCTCGCCAAGATGTCCGACGTCGCCGCGCACGCGGAGATCCAGCGCAACTATCCCGTGATCGCGGATTCGCTGAAGCTCGCCGCCAGCGCCCAGCTGCGCAACATGGCAACGCTCGGCGGCAACGTGATGCAGCGGACGCGCTGCAACTACTTCCGCGATGTCTCCTATGAGAACTGCAACAAGCGCAACCCAGGCTCCGGCTGTGCCGCGATGGACGGCGTTAATCGCATTCATGCGGTGCTCGGGACCTCCGATCAGTGCATCGCGACGTATCCTGGCGATTTCGCGCAGGCGCTGATCGCGCTCGATGCCATGGTCGAGATCACCGGCAAGGCCGGTACGCGCAGCATGCCGTTCGCGCAGCTTCACAAGGCACCAGGCAGCACGCCCGACATCGAGACTGCGCTTCAGCCCGGCGAGCTGATCTCGTCGTTCTCGATTTCCGGCCGCTGGCCACGCTCGGTGTATTTGAAGGCCCGCGACCGGCAATCCTACGAATTCGCGCTGTCGTCAGCCGCGATCGCGCTCGACGTTCAGGACGGGGCGATCCGGGACGCCCGCGTCGCGCTTGGCGGCGTCGCCACCGTGCCGTGGCGGGCGCGTGAGGCCGAGGCGCTGTTGAAGGGACAGAGGTTCGACGAAGCTCTGGCACAGCGCGTGGCCGATGCCGCCTTCGCAGACGCCCGCGGGCGCCGGCACAACAGCTTCAAGATTGCGCTCGGCAAGCGGGTCGTGGCACGCGCGCTCCAGCAGGCCGTAACGATGGAGATCTGACCATGACCGCTGCAGCTCCCGGGCCGAAGACAAATATGGGGCAGCCCGTGCCGCGCTATGATGCAGCCGCAAAGGTGACGGGGCGGGCGACCTATGCCTCGGACATGCCGCTGGACAATCCAGCCTACGCGTTCCTGGTCACCAGCGCCATCGCCAAGGGCCGCATCGACCGCTTCGACCTCGACGATGCCAAGCGCGTCCGCGGCGTGATCGACATCGTCACGCACGAGAACGCCCCGAAGCTGAAGGAGTCGAAACTGTTCAGCAATGGCGGCTATGCCGGCACCACGATCCAGCCGTTGAAATCGGCCGAGATCGCCCATGACGGCCAGATCATCGCCGTGGTGGTGGCGGAGAGTTACGAGGCCGCGCGCGAAGCGGCCAACCGCGTCAAGGTCAGCTATAGCGCTGCTACGCCCAGCGCGACTTTCGATTCGCCGGGGACGACGACAGCCGCCGCGAAAGGACAAAACTCGCAGTTCAAGGAAGACCCGAAGGTCGGGGATTTCGCCAAGGCGTTCGACGCGGCCGAGGTCAAGCTGACCGCCTCCTACGCCACGCCGACGCAGCATCACAATCCGCTGGAGCTGTTCACGACCAGCTGCACCTGGATGGGCGACAATCTCGTCATCTACGAGGGCAGCCAGTATGTCCATGGCCTGAAGAACGGCGTGGCCGAGCAGCTCGGCATCGACGCCGACAAGGTGCGCGTGGTCAATCCCTATGTCGGCGGCGGATTCGGCTCGCGAGGTTCGATGACGCCGCGCACCGCCATCATCGCCGCCATGGCCAGGCGCCTGAACCGTCCGATCAAGCTGGTCCCGACCCGCGACCAGGGCTTCACCATTACCACTCATCGCGCCGAGACCCGTCACGAGATCAAGCTGGGTGCAAGCCGCGACGGCAGGCTGGTCGCCTTGAGGCATGAGGGGGCCGAGGTCTCCTCGCGCCCCGACGCCTATTGCGTCGGCGGCACCAAGACCACGACGCGGCTCTATGCCTGCCCGAACGTGGACAGCCTAGTCTCGATTGTGCGTGCCGATCGCAACACGCCCGGCTTCATGCGCTCGCCCCCCGAGGTGCCGTATCTGTTCGCGCTGGAGAGCGCGCTGGACGAGCTCGCGGTGAAACTGAACATGGATCCGGTCGAGCTTCGCCGTATCAACGACGCCACCAGGGATCCCATCGATGGCAAGCCCTACACGTCGCGATCGCTCATGGCGTGCTTCGACGAAGCCGCCAAGGCGTTTGGCTGGTCGCAGCGCTCGCCGCAGCCGAAATCGATGTCGGATGGCGACTGGTTGATCGGCTACGGCTGCGCCGCCACGTGCTATCCGACGCTGGCGGGACCGTCCGCCGCACGCGTGCGCCTGCAGCGCGACGGCCGCACGCGCGTCGAGATCGCCGGCCATGAGATCGGGACCGGTG
Source organism: Bradyrhizobium sp. USDA 223 (assembly GCF_044909005.1). Lineage (NCBI taxonomy): Bacteria > Pseudomonadati > Pseudomonadota > Alphaproteobacteria > Hyphomicrobiales > Nitrobacteraceae > Bradyrhizobium > Bradyrhizobium sp. USDA 223. The sequence continues at coordinate 5,115,842 of NZ_JBIYDR010000001.1, read as the reverse complement.
CCTACACCGTCATAGCCCAGACTGCTGCCGAGCGGCTCGGCGTGCCATTGGAGAAGGTTGCGGTCTTCATGGGCGACAGCGACCTGCCGCCCGCGCCGGTTGCCGGCGGCTCCAATTCCACTGCCAGCACCTGCTCGGCCGTGATGATGGTGTGCGATCAGATCCGACAGCGCCTGTTCAAGGCGCTGATGCCCAGCGACAGCCTTGCCGACAAGGCCAAGGAGACCGTCGGCATCAGCCCGGCTCCCTCGACCCAGGCGGCCAAGGGCGATCGCTCGCTCGACATCGAGAAGGCGTTCGATGCGCTCGGCGTCGGCGTGGTCGAAGAATATGGCGAGTGGAAGCCGGAGGGCGCGCCGCTGGATTCCTTCAGGGCCATGCACAGCGGGCAGGTCCGGCTGGTCGGCGGCCATCAAATGAAGGACCAGATCGCCTATGCCTTCGGCGCCGAGTTCGTCGAGGTCCGCGTCAATCGCTTCACGCACGAGATCCGCTGCCCCCGCCTTGTCGGCGCGTTCGCGGCGGGCAGGATCATGAATCCGCGCACCGCGCGCAGCCAGCTCATGGGCGGCCTGATCTGGGGCATGTCCTCGGCGCTGCTCGAGGCCACCGAGATCGACGAGCGCAATGCGCGCTACGTCAACGACAATCTTGCCGATTACCTCGTGCCCGTGAATGCCGATGTGCCCGGCGTCGAGGTGATTATGCTGTCCGAGCAGGACGATCACATCAACCCGTTGGGCGCAAAGGGCCTCGGCGAGCTTGGCAATGTCGGCACCAATGCTGCGATCTGCAATGCGATCTATCACGCCACCGGCCAGCGCATCCGCAGGCTGCCGGTTCGGCTCGAAGATATCGAGCTCTAAAGGGGGTGGAAACGGCGACCGCCTTGGGTTAGACACCTCCCGCCTCAAACGGAAGGTGTTTTATGCAGCGTTTCCAGCGCGCGCTCCTCGCCCTGATGTCGGCACTCGCGATCACCGTGATCGCCAGCGTGTCGCATTTCGTTTCTACCACGGCCTCGGCCCAGACCGCAGGAAAGACCATGACCACAGCTTCAGGCTTGCAGATCATCGACTCCACCGTCGGCACCGGTGCCTCGCCGCAGCCCGGCCAGATCTGCGTGATGCACTACACCGGCTGGCTCTATGAGAATGGCCAGAAGGGCAAGAAATTCGACAGCTCCGTCGACCGCAAGGAGCCGTTCGAATTCCCGATCGGCAAGGGCCGTGTCATCGCCGGCTGGGACGAAGGCGTCGCCTCGATGAAGGTCGGCGGCAAGCGCACGCTGATCATCCCGCCGCAGCTCGGCTACGGCGCCCGCGGTGCTGGCGGCGTGATCCCGCCGAACGCGACGCTGATGTTCGACGTGGAATTGCTCGCGGTGAAGTGACTGACGTCTCTACATCGTCATGCCCGGGCTCGTCCCGCCTGCGCGGCCGAAGCGGCTTCGGCGAGGCGAAGGCCTGGGCATCCACGATCTTCGTGCCGTGCGGTCTAGACGTGGATGGCCGGGTCAAGCCCGGCCATGACGGATGAAATCGATACAAGCAAAAAGACCGGCCTTGCGGCCGGTCTTTCAGTTTCAATCCAACGCGCGTCACTCCGCGGCGCGGCGAGCCGCAGCGGCGGCGCGATCCATCGCATCCTTCGCGGCGTCCTTGGCATCGCCCATTGCCTGCTGGCCCTTGCCCTTCACTTCCTGCACCACGCCTTCGCCTTTCATCCGATCGGATCCGGTGGCTTCACCGACGCCCTGCTTGGCCTTGCCGATCGCCTCGTTGGCGGTGCCCTTGATCTTGTCGGTCGTGCTGCCCATGAAAATCTCCTTTCAGTTTGCTTGGAATGACAACGCTGGGCGGCTATGAGGGTTCCGATTTTGGTATGGCTTGCGGCTGCGGCTTTGGGTTAGTTTGCCGCGCACGGAACCAACAGAAAGCAAGTCCCATGACCGGCCATGACCATTCGCATTCCCACCATGACCATGGTCATCATCATGATGACCGCTGGAAACATGACGGCGTGCGCGTCATTCCCGGCAATCAGCTCGATACCAATGTGCCGTCGACAGCGGGCATGGACCGTGCGGCCGCGATCAATTTCGCCCGCGTCGGCGCCCAGAAATTGTGGGCGGGCACCGTCAGCATCAAGCCGGATGCCAAGACCGGCGCACATCACCACGGCCATCTCGAAAGCGTCATCTATGTCGTGAAGGGCAAGGCGCGCATGCGCTGGGGCGAGAGCCTGCAATTCACCGCGGAAGCCGGCCCTGGCGACTTCATTTTCGTCCCGCCCTACGTGCCGCACCAGGAGATCAACGCCAGCCCCGACGAGGTGCTGGAATGCGTGCTGGTGCGCAGCGACGGCGAGGCGGTGGCCATCAACCTCGACATTGAGCCGGTCGAGAAGCCCGAGACCGTGCTGTGGATCGACCCGGTGCACCGGGATCCCAACGAGAAGAAGTAAGTCTCTTCAGGGGCGCGGAGAGCGGCGCGACAGGGCCCCCGCAGTCGGGGTCCAAAAATTTGTCGGAAGTCATGTCGGATGGCGGCCTGGCCATCCGTCCTTGGCCAGTACCCCGCCAAGGAGCTTCCGATGCCCAAGATGATCTTCGTCAACCTGCCGGTGACCGACCTCAAGCGCGCGACTGCCTTCTATGAGGCGGTCGGCGCGGTCAAGAACCCGCAATTCAGCGACGAGACCGCGAGCTGCATGGTCTTTTCCGAGACCATCTTCGCCATGCTGCTGACTCACGACAAATTTCGCCAGTTCACGCCGAAGCCGATCGCGGACGCCAGGATCTCCAACCAAGCGTTGTTCTGCCTGTCCGCGGACAGCCGCAGCGAGGTCGATGACATCGTTGGCAGGGCGGAGGCTGCAGGAGGCGTTGCCGATCCCAGCCCGAAGGACGAATACGGCTTCATGTACGGCCGCAGCTTCGAGGATCCGGACGGCCATATGTGGGGCGTGAACTGGATGGACCTTTCCGCCGCCCCTCTGCAGCCCGACCTGGCGAACGCCTGAGCCGAAACAGCAGACCTCAAGAGGAGCATTCACCATGTCCAAGCTCGTGCCCTGCATGTGGTTCAACGGCGATGCCGAGGACGCTGCAAAATTCTACGTCTCACTGGTCCCGAATTCGGCGATCACACACGTTCAGCGCAACGTTTCGGACGGCCCCTCCGGCAAGGAAGGCTCCGTGCTCGTCGTCGAGTTCACCGTGGCCGGACAGAAGCTGGTCGCGCTCAATGGCGGGATGAAGATGGAATACACCCACGCGATCTCGCTGATGATTCATTGCGACGATCAGGCCGAGGTCGACCGCGTCTGGAACGCGTTCCTCGCCCATGGCGGCAAGGCGGAGCAGTGCGGCTGGCTGAGAGATCGCTGGGGCGTGGCCTGGCAGATCGTGCCGAAGGTGATGTTCGAGTTCCTGTCGAGCCCGGACAAGGCCGCAGCCGCACGCGCGATGGCGGCGATGATGAAGATGGTCAAGCTGGACGTTGAGGTGTTGCGGCGCGCGTTCGAGGGCAAGTCGGCCGCGTGAGGGCGGGTCGCTCTCGCCACATACTCACTGTCATCGCCCGGCTTGACCGGGCGATCCAGTACTCCGAGACGGCAGTGATTAAACCGATGGGCCGCGGCGTACTGGATGCCCCGGTCAAGCCGGGGCATGACAGCGGAATGTGAGGCGGGATTCTCGCCGGCTAATAATTGATCCGCAGTCCCACGCCGCCGTGGATGGTGTTGCCGACCGGCTGCGGGCCGAGCGTGCCGTTGGCGAAGAGGTCCACGATCCAGCCTTTCTGCACGCGGAAGCCGAGGCGGCCGCCATATTCGAACCAGCCCTGGTTGCCCATGGTCGGCACCACCGTGCCCTGGCCGGTCACTGTGGCGACGATGCCGCTGTGGCTGGCGAAGGACTGCACCCAGCCGCCATTGATGTTGGTCTCGATGTTGCTGCCGAACAGATGCGTCCACTGGCCGCCGATCTTGACGAGGCTGGTGCGGTCGGTGCCATCAGCGATGCTGGCGTCGAACGGGTTGAACGCCACCGCGCTGTCGCGATAGCCGGAGACGCGTTGCCAGAGCTGCCAGACCTCGATCGAGGCCGCGACCTCGTCGCGCGGCGAGAGGCGGCTCATCCAGCCGGCGCGGCCGTAAACGGCGTAGTTGGACGCGTTGGTCGAGCTCGTCACGGTCACCGGCCCGAGGCTGGTGTCGTAGCTGCGCGTGTAGCGCGCCTTCTCCCATGGGGTCAGGATCGCGCCGACGTCGAAGAACGGGCGCGACGAGCCCCAATCGGTGAAGTCGTAGCGCAGCGCGAAAGCGCCGATCGGTGCGCTCGTGATCTCGTAGCCGCCCCCTTCGTAGTGTGTGTAGGCGATGCCGGCGAGCAGCGACAGATTGTTGGTCAGCTGCTTGCGGCCGTGGATGCCGGCCGAGAACGAGCCGGCCGAGCCGAACGCGCTGATGCAGTCGCCGCAATTGATCTGCTCGTTGACGCCGAGCAGCACCGTGCCGAGCACCCGGTTGGTGATCATCTGATTGAAGCGCTGATTGGCAAGGCCGCCGATCGAATTGCCACTGGAATCCGCGCCCGTCGGTCCCGACGGCGACGGAGCCGGGCTCGGTGAAGGCGACGGATAGGGGCTGGGCGATGGGGAGGGGGTCGGCGTGGGCGAGGGATTCGGCGACGGGGAATAGGTCGGGGACGGATATGGCGACGGCGAATAGGTTGGGGAGGGAGTGGGCTCTGGTTCACCGCACTCGGACCCGCACTCCGAGGCCTGTGCAGCCGCCGGGCGGGCATCGAACGTGACGAGCGCAAACGCCGCAGATGCGGCCAGCGCAACGGCAAGGATGAGGTGCCGGACGGTGAACTTCGCCATCGTCAGCGCCCGCACAGCATGGCGTCGTCCTCGACGGCAGGCGTGATGGTCGGCGAGGCGCCGGCGTACTGGTTGACTGCGCACAACCCGGCGCTCGCGGCGCAATTGGCGGCGAAGGTCCAGGGCGGCGTGTTGCTCTTGGTGATGCTCACCTTGCCGCCAGTCGAGGTGATGATGGCGGTGTCGCCGGGCTGGGTGAGTTGCACGCACTGGGCGCTCTTCGTGCACACGCTGGCCGCGCCGTCCTGAAGCACGACGACGGAGCGCCCGCGCTGCGAGAGAATATCGAGCGTGGTGCCGCGCACGCCGATGGTGGCGAGCGGCGTCGTGATCTTGTAGGCGGCCTTGTCGGAGCGTCCGGTGACGAAGCGGAAGGCGCCGGTGGTCATGCGAATCGCGACGTCGCGATAGCTGTGCTCGTCGTTGAAGACGGTGCGGTCGAGCTTCAGCGTGGCGCTCGGCCCGAGTGATAGATTGGTGCTGTCGGCCATCACGAAACGGGCCGCGCTGTCGGCGCCGGTCCGCACGGTCTCGTCGCGCAGCATGCTGTCGCCGACATTGATCGGCGTCGTGGTCGCTGCGACCCGCACCACTTCGTTCTGAATGACGACAGCCTGGCCGACGCGCGTCTGCGCTTCGGCGCCGGATGCCGCACAGATTGCGGCCGTGAGCAGTGTGGAGAAAAGGCAAAAACGCAAATTCATTTCGCAACCGATCGATGTGTCCCTGATCGTACCGGAACGCGCGCGCTTCTGATGTGGCGGAATTATCACAAGCGGCGCGGACGTGCGTCATGCTTAGTGACAGTTGCGGCAGAATGCGTTCAATGACGGGAAGCAGTTTATTTTTCTCCGCGGTGAAGCCGATTTGCCACGCAACACAGCCCCACAAAAGATGCGCGAATTGCCTGCGGTTCCTGCGGTGTCGCGGAGTGCAGTGATTGCTGTCGCGATTTTCCTGATCGCGCATCTGGTGCTGCTGATCGGAGTCACGACGCCGGAAAAATTCGTGTTCGACGAGGTGCATTACGTCCCGGCGGCGCGCCAGATGCTGACGCCTGCAATGTCGGAGCCGATGCTTAATCCGATGCATCCGCCGCTGGCCAAGGAGTTGATCGCGGCATCGATCGCAACGTTCGGCGACAACGCGCTTGGCTGGCGTTATCCCGCGACCTTGTTCGGCGCGCTCGCGATCGTCGCGATCTATCTGTGCGGACTCGCGTTGTTCGGCGCGCAGTCGCCGGCGATCGCCGCCGCGCTGATCGCAGCCTTCAACCAGATGCTGTACGTGCAGGCGCGCATCGCAATGCTCGACATCTTTGCGCTCGGCTTCGGCCTGCTCGCCACCGCCGCCTTCATGCATGGGTTTCGACGAGAGCGGCCGCAAGTGCTGTTCGCGGTGGCGGGCAGCCTGTTCGGCCTTGCGGCCGCGTGTAAATGGAGCGGCTTGTTCCCGCTCGGCGTTTGCATCGTCGTCGTTGCGGTGATCCGCCTGATGCAGGGCTGGCACATGCTGTTCGCCGATGCGAAGCCGGACGACTGGTATCGGCCGGAGCTTTGGCCAGGCCTCAAGCTGCATCATGTCGCGCTCTGCTTCGCCGTCCTGCCGGCATTGGCCTATCTTGCCGCCTTCGTCCCGCTCTACGCATTGTCGCCGCCGGACTTGATCGAGGCGCAGCGGCGGATCTTTGCCGACAACACCACGACGGCCATCGCCGGCCACACCTATATGAGCGCATGGCCGTCCTGGCCGCTGCTCGCGCGCCCGGTCTGGTTCCTGTTCGACAAGACCGCGGAGGACCACATCGCCGCGATTGTCTTCCTCGGCAATCCGCTCGTGCTGTGGCCGGCTTTGCCTGCACTCGCCATAGTGCTGCGAGATTTCATCGTGGCGCGGCGCTGGGATGCATTCCTGATCGCCGCATTCTATTTCGGTCCCTGGCTCGCCTGGGCATTGCTGCCCCGCACGCTGGGCTTCATCTATTACTATCTGCCGGCCGCGACCGCGGCGTCCCTGGCACTGGTCTATGTGCTGCGCCGCGAGGGGCTGCCGCGCTGGCTGTTGTGGGCCTATGTCGGCGTCGCGGCAGCCGGCTTTGCGGTGATGCTGCCGATTTCCGCGGCCTTCGTCGGCACCTCGATGGGGAACTTCAACCGGCTAATGCTTTTCCAAAGCTGGATATGATTTCGCCGCCCGCCGGGCTGCGGCAGGCGGCGTGTTTTACTCCAGGAGCCGAGAATCACTTCGCCGCGGTCTTGGTGTCCATGTTCACGACCTGGACCCGGCGGTTGATGGCGTCAGCGCCGTTGGCAGCATCCTTCAGCTTGGTCTCGCCGTAGCCGACGGTGACGAGATCGTTGCCGTTGAGGCCGTAATTCTGCATCAGGTACTTCTTGATGGTATCGGCGCGCCGTTCGGAGAGCCCTTGATTGTACCCTTCACCGCCGGTCGCGTCGGTGTGGCCGGCGACCACGAAGGTCGAGCCCTTCAGCGCCGGATCGGACAGCGCCTTGCCGAGCGCCTGCACCGAGGCCATCGAGGTCTTGGCGATGTCGGCCGAGTTGTAGTCGAACTGGATCTCCAGATCGATCTTCGGCTTGGTGGCAGCGAGCTCGGCGATCTGCTCGCGCTCGCCTGTCGAGAGCGACCGCGTCGAGCGGTTGCGCACGGTGTTCAGGAAGGTCGCTTCCTTGGCCTGCACAGTCGTGTCGGTCTGGGGGCCAACGGACAGGCCGCGCGTCGCCGGCTTCGGCTTCAGCGCATCGACGATCTGGCCGGCGGAGATGTTGTTGTCGCCAGCCAGCGCAAGGCCGGCCGTCATCGACAGGACGGCTGTCAGGGTGATCGCCGTCAGTCCAAAAGACTTATTGAAATGCGTCATGGTGGTATCCTCGCTGTTACGCCTGATGGCGATTTGATGCTGCGAGCGTAGGGGAGGTTCAACGGCTCCGATGTGATCTCGGTCACATTCGAAATGGCGAGCCGAGGGCACTGTGGTCCGGTTCGATCATTTCGCAGTTTGCTTTCGAGCCGGCCGCAGCGGGTTTCTGGGAAACCCGAACGTCGCAAAGGCGTCGCCTCGCCGCCTGCCCGCGAACAAGAATTCGTCCAGATGTCCGCCTAACATACTTCAATCATTCGATAATTTGACGCGAGGGGAGCCGAGTTCCGTCCTGTGCCGAGGCCAAGTGACTATCAGCGCGACTATCAGTTCCATCGCAGTGGCCCGCCGGATCGGACAGAGACCCTGAACGCAATGCCCATCTATATCGGTGCGGCGATGATCGCGGTGGCCATCCTGCTCTCGACACTGATCGCCGGGCTGACCTCCCGCTATGTCGGACTCGAAGGGCCGACCGACGAGAACGTCTGGCTGGTCGATCGCCTCACCGGCAGTGTCTATCGCTGTCAGGCGGAAGGACGTGGCAAGGCCATGTGCGAGCCGGAGGTTGCCACCGGCAGCGTCGGGGAGCGCCCAAAAGCCGCACGCTGAAAAGCGGGTATCACTGCAGCGCAGCAACGAAATTGTCTTTTCCCTGCAAACTCGTGGCGGAAGAATGGCAGTCGCGTTGTCCGGCATCAGGCCGGCTGCCTATTCGAGGAGAGAACTTGATGAAGACCCTGTTGCTCGCGACGGCATTCGTGGCACTCGCTCTGACCCCCGCATCGGCTGCCAAGATGGCGTGCACCAGTGCGAACATGGCAAAGCTCGTTGCCGGACTGGGCGGCGAAGACACGCCCAGCAAGATGGCAGCGCGGAAGTCGATGGCTGCGGCCAATTCCGACATGAGCAAAGGCAACATGCGCGGCGCCTGCAAGCACTACGCGAGTGCCGAGAAGGCGATGGCGAAAAAGTAAGACATTCCCGCCGAATTGACACGTTCTGGCCGCGCTGGCAGCAGATGGCAGCGCGGCTTTTTCGCGTCTCTGCTTCTTTGCCTCGCGGCGAATCCCGCTACATTGCACGCTGCAATGCCCCGCACGCCCAAACCGCTTCCGCTCTCGACGACACAGGCCCGGCAGATCTGGCTGCATGCCCAGCGGCTGACCGACCGCGCTCCGTTCGGCGAAGGCGCAGAGGCCGTCTCGGCCGCTGTCGCCCATCTCGGCTATGTGCAGATCGACACCATCAACGTCATCGAGCGTTGCCATCACCACATCCTGTTCAGCCGGATCCCGTCCTATCGCCGCGCCGATCTGCGCCACGCCCAGAGTGTCGACAAGACCGTGTTCGAGTACTGGACGCACGCGCTCTCCTACGTGCCGGCGAACGACTTCCGTTTCTTCCTGCCGGCGATGCGCGAGCACCGCCGCGAGGGACACAAATGGTTCGCCGCGGTGAAGCCGGCCGACACGCGCAAGGTGATGCGGCTGCTGCGCGGCGGGCCGCTGACGATCCGTGACATCGACGACGACGTGCTCGTCGAGAAGGAGCATCTGTGGCAGAGCCGCAAGCCCTCGAAGCGGGCGCTGCAGCTCGCCTTCTATACCGGGGCGGTCACCATCAGCGCGCGCCAGGGCATGCTTAAGACCTACGAGTTGACGACGCGTCATTTCGGCTGGGATAGGCTGCCGAAGCCGGCGCCGGCAAGCGAGATCACGGCCTATCTGCTCGACCGCGCGTTGCGCTCGCAGGGCGTGGTCAGCCTCGATTCGGTCTGCCATCTCGATGCGCCCAGCAAGAAGCCGGTCGCGCGCCTGATCGCCTCGCGCGTCCGCCGCGGCGAGCTCGTGCCCGTCGCGATCGAGGGCGCCGGTAAGCAGGAGCACTGGGCCTCGCCTGCAGCGCTTGAGCCGCATGAGGTGTCGCCCGATCTCGTCCACATCCTCTCGCCGTTCGATCCCCTGATCATCCAGCGCAAGCGCACCAACCTCATCTTCGGCTACAACCACCTGTTCGAAGCCTATGTGCCGAAAGCCAAGCGCAAGCTCGGCTATTTCGCGCTGCCCGTGCTGGTCGGGGACGAGATCGTCGCCGCGCTCGATCTCAAGACCGACCGGCAGAACAAGAAGCTGTTGATGCAGAAATGGACCTGGGTCGGGCAGGGCAGGAAGACGGCGGGCCGCAAGGAGCTGAAGCGCGTGATCGAGGAGGAGCTCGACCGTTTCGAACGGTTTCAACTGGCGGAGTGAGTCTCCGACGGCAGTCTCGTAGGGTGGGCAAAGCGAAGCGTGCCCACGTCTTGCCAATTCGACGACGAGGGGGCACGGCGCTACGGCGTCTTTGCCCACCCTGCGGGACCGCGCATGGCAACCCGATCGATACACATGCCAAACGCAATCCCAAAAGCAGCGCGGATCAGTGAGGTCCGTAGAGGCGCAACAGGCGTGCCCGGCTGCGTCTCGTGCATTGCTTGCTCCATTGACTCTTTGCTCGCGATGCTGAAAACGGCCGCAGACCCGAAAAAAGCAACAACCCCGGGGGAAGCCATGAGCCAGACCACCACCTATGCCGGTTCCACCGGTGCCACCAAGTCGGACATCGAAACCTCGACAATCCGCGCCATCTCCTGGCGGCTGATTCCGTTCCTGGTGCTGGCCTACTTCTTCTCCTATCTCGATCGCGTCAATCTCGGCTTCGCCGCGCTGACCATGAACGCCGATCTGAAATTCACGCCGCTGATCTACTCCTGGGGCGCCGGCATCTTCTTCATCGGCTATTTCATCTTCGAGGTGCCGAGCAACCTCGCGCTGGAGAAATTCGGCGCGAGCCGCTGGATTGCCCGCATCATGGTGACCTGGGGCATCATCTCGGCGCTGATGGCGGTGGTCAGCGGCGTCACCAGCTTCTACGTCCTGCGCTTCCTGCTCGGCGTCGCCGAGGCCGGCTTCTTCCCCGGCATCATCCTTTATCTCACCTATTGGTATCCGGCCGAATATCGCGCCCGCTTCCTTGCTGCCTTCGCCATCGCGGTGCCGGTCTCGACCGTGATCGGCGCGCCGATCTCGGGCCTGTTGCTCGGGCTCGACGGCATGATGGGGCTGAAAGGCTGGCAGTGGCTGTTCATCCTCGAGGGCATCCCATCGGTGCTGCTTGGCATCGTCACCTGGTTCTATCTCACCGACAAGCCGGAGAAGGCGGACTGGCTCTCGGCCGAGCAGAAGGCCTGGCTGAAGGCGAAGCTCGATTCGGAGATCGCGGCCAAGCAGGCGGTGAAGCATTTCTCACTCGGCGAGGCGCTGTCTTCACCGAAGGTGATCGCGCTCAGCCTGGTCTATTTCGGCTTCGTCGGCGCGCTCTACGGCATGCAGTTCTGGCTGCCGCAGATCGTCAAGGCGTTCGGCCTCACCAACGCCCAGACCGGATTCGTCACGGCGATCCCGTATCTGTTCGGCACCATCGCCATGATCCTGTGGGCGAGGCATTCGGATGCGAGCCGCGAGCGCGTCATGCATGTCGGCGCGCCGCTGCTGCTCACCGCAGTCGCGCTCGGCATCTCCTCCTATCTCACCGATCCCACGCTGACGATGGTGGCGCTGACGGTGGCCGCGATCGGCGTGTTCTGCTGCTTCGGCGTGTTCTGGACGCTGCCGACTGCCTGGCTCTCCGGCACGGCCGCCGCCGGCGCCATCGCGCTGATCAACTCGATCGGCAACCTCGCCGGCTTCGGCGGGCCCTATCTGATCGGCTGGGTCAAGGAAGCGACGGGGCAGACCTCGACGGGCCTCTTGGTGCTCGCCGTGCTGCCGTTGATCGCGGGCATCCTGGTGTTCGTCGGCGGACACGACAGCAAGCACGAATTCGCCGACCGGGGGCGGTGAGGGCGCAGCTCGTTACTCTCGGTAGGGTGGGCAAAGGCGCACTTGCGCCGTGCCCACCACCTTCCACCAAGAGCAAATGGGGGGCACGCTCCGCTTTGCCTACCCTGCGATAGTACCTCCGCAGTGGTCCCCAAATCCTTACCACCCGTTCACGATCACGCATTCCTGATGACTGACGATTATTGACTTTTATCAGTGAACAGTCGACATTCCTCTCAATCGAGATGCAGGAGTGTCCTTCGATGTTCGTCCGGTCGATTTTGTCGAGCTATTCCAAGCTTTTCGCAGGAGCCGCGCTCGCCCTGATGGCCGTTTCGCTGGCAGGGTGCAACGATACCGTCGCCGAGAAGGCCGAGCCGCCGCGGCCAGTTCTGGTGGCAACCGCCCACTACGCTGCCGAGACCCCGGAGCGCAGCTTCGTCGGCACCATCCGTCCCAGGATCGAGAGCGATCTCGGCTTCCGTGTCGCCGGCAAGGTTGCCAAACGCCTCGTCGAAGTCGGCCAGACAGTCGAAATCGGCCAGCCGCTCGCCACCCTCGACGAGGTCGACCTGAAGCTCCAGGCCGAGCAGGCCGTTGCCGAGCAGACCGCCGCAACCGGCGTGCTGGCCCAGGCCGCCGCCGCCGAGCAGCGTGCCAAGGACCTCAAGGCCAAGGGCTGGACCACGGACGCCCAGCTCGACCAGAGCCGCGCCGCCGCCGATGAAGCCCGTGCGCGCTTGAACCGGGCCGAGCGCTCGGTCGAGTTGACCAAGAATTCCCTTTCCTACGCGACGCTCAACGCCGACGCCCGCGGCGTCGTCACCGCAACGCTGATCGAGCCCGGCCAGGTGGTTGCCGCGGGCCAGGCTTCGATCCGTGTTGCCCGCTTTGCCGAGAAGGAAGCGGTCGTCGCGATCCCTGAGACGCTGGTCGGACGCGCCAAGTCGGGCGTCGCCAGCGTCACTCTCTGGTCCGAGCCGAACAAGAAATACACGGCCAAGCTGCGCGAGATCGCGCCGGCAGCCGATCCCGCCACGCGGACCTATCTGGCAAAGTTCTCGCTGCCCGAGGCCGACGACAAGGTCGCGCTCGGCATGACGGCGACGCTGACGCTGTCGGATGCCGCGACCGAGCGCGTCGCGCGGTTGCCGCTGTCGGCGCTCTTCAACGAAGGCGGCAAGCCCTCCTTCTACGTCGTCGACGACAACGGTGGCGTCACGCTCAAGCCGGTCACGGTGAAATCCTACGAGAGCAAGGACGTCGTCATCACCGGCGGCGTCGAAGAGGGCGCCAAGATCGTCGCGCTCGGCGTGCAGAAGCTCGATCCCGGCCAGCGGGTGCGGATCGTGTCGTCACTGAGTTTCTAGTCCTGTCATTTTCCGGGTTCGCCCTGCGGTCGCCCCGGATCGGCGAGACAAAAGAAGTGAGTTACGTCGTGTGAGGTGAGTTTCGGCCTTTGTCCCTAAGCAAAGGCTGAAGCGGCGAAGCGATCCAGAACCTGCCCAGCCCCCTGGATTGCTTCGCTGCCTCGCGACGACGGTTTGAACAGAGCGGCTGTCGTTGTTTGCAACTGGATCGTCTTTCGGAGAGTGCGATGAAGCGCTTCAACCTTTCGGCCTGGGCCGTCAGCCATCCGACGCTGGTGCTCTTCCTGATGATCATCCTCGGCGTCGCCGGCTTCTTCTCCTACGAGAAGCTCGGCCGTGCCGAGGATCCGTTCTTCACGGTGAAGGTGGTCAACGTCTCCGTAATCTGGCCCGGCGCGACCGCGCAGGAAATGCAGACCCAGGTTGCCGATCCCATCGAGAAGAAGATCCAGGAGCTGCCCTATTTCGAGAAGGTGCAGACCTATTCCAAGCCCGCCTTCACCGCGCTCCAGGTCACCTTCCGCGACAACACGCCGCCGAAGGACGTGCCCTACCTCTTCTATCTCCTGCGCAAGAAGCTGGTCGACGTGCAGGGCCAGCTGCCGTCCGGCATTCTCGGGCCCGTCGTCAACGACGAGTTCTCCGACGTCGATTCCATCCTCTACATGATGACCGGCGACGGCGCCGATTATGCCCAGCTCAAGAAGGTCTCCGAAGGTTTTCGCCAGCGCCTGCTCAAGGTGCCCGGCGTGACCAAGGTCGACGTCTACGGCAACCAGGATGAGCGCATTTTCGTCGAGTTCAGCCACGCCAAGCTCGCCACGCTGGGCATCACGCCGCAGGCGCTGTTCGATTCGCTCGCCAAGCAGAACAACGTGACGCCGGCCGGCACGGTCGAGACCTCCTCGCAGCGCGTCCCGCTGCGCGTCACCGGCGCGCTCGACGGTGCCAAGGCCGTCGCCGAAACGCCGGTCGAGAGCAACGGCCGCGTGTTCCGTCTCGGCGATATCGCCACCGTCACCCACGGCTATGTCGATCCGCCGAGCTTCGTTGTGCGCCAGGAAGGCAAGCCTGCCATCGGCATCGGCGTCGTCACCGCCAAGGGCGCCAACATCCTCGAGCTCGGCAAGGAGGTCGAGAAGGCGACGGCCGACTTCATGAAGGCGGTGCCGCAGGGCGTCGACGTCAAGCTGATTGCCGATCAGCCCAAGGTGGTCGAGCACGCGGTCGGCGAGTTCGTGCACTCCTTCATGGAAGCGCTCGTCATCGTGCTGTTCGTCTCGTTCCTGGCGCTCGGCTGGCGCACCGGCATCGTGGTCGCATTGTCGGTGCCCCTCGTGCTCGGCATCGTCTTCATCGTCATGAACACGATGTCGCTCGACCTGCACCGCATCACGCTCGGCGCGCTGATCATCGCGCTCGGCCTGCTCGTCGACGACGCCATCATCGCGGTCGAGATGATGGTGGTGAAGATGGAGCAGGGCTGGGACCGCATGCGTGCGGCGTCCTTTGCCTGGGAATCTACTGCGTTTCCGATGCTCACGGGAACGCTGGTCACGGCCGCTGGCTTCCTCCCCATCGGCTTTGCCAATTCCGCGGTCGGCGAATATGCCGGCAGCATCTTCTGGATCGTGGCGATCGCGCTGGTCGCCTCCTGGTTCGTGGCGGTGATCTTCACGCCCTATATCGGCGTCAAGCTGCTGCCCGAGATGAAGGCGCACCACAATCACGATCCGCACGCGGTCTATGAGACCCGCATGTATCGGGGCCTGCGCGCCATCGTGAAATGGTGCGTCAACCACCGCATCACCGTGGTGGTCGCGACCGTCGGCGTCTTCGTCGCCTCGATCGTCGGTTTCGGCCAGGTCCAGCAGCAGTTCTTCCCGCTGTCGGAGCGGCCCGAGCTGTTCTTCCAGCTTCGCCTGCCGGAAGGCACCGCCTTCAACGTCACCGAGAAGGCGGTGAAGAAGGCCGAGACGCTGCTCAAGGACGACAAGGACATCGAGACCTATACCGCCTATGTCGGCCAGGGCTCGCCGCGCTTCTGGCTCGGCCTCAACCCGCAGCTTCCGAACGAGGCCTTTGCCGAGATCGTCATCGTCGCCAAGGGCGTCGAGGCGCGCGAGCGCATCAAGGCCAAGATCGAGACCGCGGCTGCCGAGGGCTTCCTGACCGAGGCACGCGTGCGCGTCGACCGCTTCAATTTCGGTCCGCCGGTGGGCTTTCCCGTCCAGTTCCGCGTGATCGGCCCCGACGCCAACAAGGTCCGCGAGATCGCCTACCAGGTCCGCGAAGTCATGCGGGAGAACAAGAGCGTCAAGGACGTCCAGCTCGACTGGAACGAGCAGTCGCCCTACCTCAAGCTCGTCGTCGACCAGGATCGTGCCCGCGCCATGGGCCTGACCCCGCAGGACGTCTCGCAGGCGCTGGCGATGCTGATCTCGGGCTCGCAGGTCACCACCGTGCGCGACGGTATCGAGAAGGTCGGCGTAGTCGCCCGCGCGATCCCGTCCGAGCGCCTCGACCTCGGCGGCGTCGGCGATCTCACCATCACCTCGCGCAATGGCGTCGCCGTGCCGCTGCAGCAGATCGCCAAGATCGAATACGCGCACGAGGAGCCGATCATGTGGCGGCGCAACCGCGACATGGCCATCACTGTGCGTTCCGACGTGGTCGACGGCGTGCAGGCCCCTGATGTCACTAACCAGATCACGCCGAAGCTGAAGCCGATCATGGATCACCTCGAGCCGGCCTACCGGATCGAGCCGGGCGGCGCGTTCGAGGAATCCGCCAAGGGCAACGCCTCGATCTTCATCCTCTTCCCGGTGATGGTCATGGTGATGCTGACGCTGCTGATGATCCAGCTGCAGAGCTTCTCACGGCTGATCCTGGTGTTCCTGACCGCGCCGCTCGGCATCGTCGGTGCCTCGCTCGGCCTTAACGTCGCCAATGCCCCGTTCGGCTTCGTGGCGCTGCTCGGCCTGATCGCGCTCGCCGGCATGATCATGCGCAACACGGTCATCCTGGTCGACCAAATCGAGACCGACGTCAGCCACGGCCTGACCCGGCGCGAGGCGATCGTCGAGGCGACCGTCCGCCGTGCCCGGCCGGTGGTGCTGACGGCGCTCGCCGCCATTCTCGCCATGATCCCGCTGACGCGCTCGGCTTTCTGGGGCCCGATGGCGATCACCATCATGGGCGGCCTGTTCGTCGCGACCTTCCTGACGCTGCTGTACCTGCCGGGCCTCTACGCCCTGTGGTTCCGCAAGAGCCTGGACGAGGCCGGAACGCCCGAGCAGCCGGCCGCGCCGCAGCATGGGAGCGATGACCCGCACGCAATTCCGCTTGCCGAAGCGGCTGAATAGATGAGAAGACTGCTGACCAGCGAGTCCTGACTGATGGCCCTTGTTTCGGAACATATCGAAGTCGACACCCGGGATCGCATCCTCGAGGTGGCCGAGCGGCTGTTCCGCCAGATCGGCTACCAGAAGACGACCGTCGGCGACATCGCCAAGGAGCTCAGGATGAGCCCCGCCAACGTGTATCGCTTCTTCGAATCGAAGAAGGCGATCCATCAGGCGGTGGCCCGCTCGCTGATGGGCGAGGTCGAGCTGGAGGCGCAGCGGATCGTGGCAAGGCCCGGTCCGGTGCTGCCGCGCTTCCGCGAGCTGCTCATCACCATCAATCGCATGAATACCGAGCGCTATGTCGGCGACAACAAGCTGCATGAGATGGTCGAGATCGCGATGCAGGAGGACTGGGAGGTCTGCGTCACCCATATGGAGTGCATTGCCGGAATGATCGGCCAGATGATCGCGCAAGGCGTCGCCTCCGGCGAGTTCGAGGCGCCCGACCTGCAATTGGCCGCGCTCTGCTCATGCACGGCAATGATGCGCTTCTTCCACCCTCAGATGATCGCCCAGTGCGCCACCAAGCCGGGCCCGACCATTGACCAGATGATCGATTTCGTCATCGCGGGTCTGTCGCCGCGCCACTGACGCGGCAGCGGGTTTCCTCCTATAAGCAGACTGATCGCCCGGGCATGACCGCCGGAGGCGGACCGGGACGGACCCACAAACTCCGTCATTGCGAGCGCAGCGAAGCAATCCAGACTGTCTTCGCGGAGGGATTCTGGATTGCTTCGCTGCGCTCGCAATGACGAAAAGGAAGCAGCGCGTGACCGACAAAGACCTGTACTTCTACGAGCCCTCCAAGGGCCATGGCCTCAAGCACGACCCCTTCAACGCCATCATCGCGCCGCGGCCGATCGGCTGGATCTCCTCGCGCGACGCCAGGGGCCACGTCAACCTTGCGCCCTACAGCTTCTTCAACGCGTTCTGCTACGTGCCGCCGATCATCGGCTTCTCCTCGACCAACTGGAAGGACACGGTCGAGAACATGCAGCAGACCGGCGAGTTCGTCTGGAATCTGACGACGATGGATCTCGCCAAGCACATGAACGCGACCGCGGCGCATGTCGCCCCCGAGGTCGACGAGTTCGAGGTCGCGGGCCTCACCGCCGTGGCCCGGCAAGCTCGTCAATGTCCCGCGCGTCGGCCAGAGCCCCGTCGCGTTCGAGTGCAAGGTGTCCGACATCGTCCGCCTCAAGGGCGCCAATGGCAAGGAGGCCGACGCCTGGCTGACGCTCGGCGAAGTCGTCGCCGTCCACATCGACAAGGCCTTGATCAAGGACGGCGTCTACCAGACCGCCGCCGCCCGCCCCATCGTCCGCGCCGGCCGGCGCGGCGATTATTTCGAGATCAAGCCGGAAAACATGTTCGAGATGGTGCGGCCGGATTAGGCCCTCTCCCTCAACACGGTCATTCCGGGGCGCGCCGTTAGGCGCGAGCCCGGAATCCATACTCCCGATGGTGGTTATGGATTCCGGGCTCGACGCTTGCGCGTCGCCCCGGAATGACGTCGACAAATAGTTAACCCATTTCCCCTCCCGGAACTGGACCCACGCCCCCGCCGTTATCGCTCGGGCGGCCGCCCGGCCGCGTCAATGTTGCAGGCGAGATGCTCGCCTCCGCCAGCCGATTTCCGCTAAAATGCCTGACAACCGCGCCGATGCATGAGGTCCGCCATGAGCTTCCGCCGCGACACCATCACAAAGCCGATCTTCTCATTGGCGCGCGGCGTGCTGCCGGCGATGTCCGACACCGAGCGCGAGGCGCTGGAGGCGGGGGACGTCTGGTGGGATGCCGATCTCTTCACCGGCAACCCCGACTGGTCGAAGCTGCTGAAGGTCCCGCAGGCGACGCTGACGGACGAGGAGCGGGCCTTTCTCAATGGCCCCGTCGACGAGCTCTGCGCCATGCTCGACGAGTGGAAGATTTTCTGGGAAACGCGCGACCTGCCGCAGGACGTCTGGCACTTCGTCAAGCGCGAAAAGTTCTTCGGCATGATCATTCCGAAGGAGTTTGGCGGCCTCGGCTTCTCGCCCTACGCGCATTCGGAGGTGGTTCGCAAGATCTCGACCCGCTCGATCGCGGCCGCGGTCACCGTGATGGTGCCGAACTCGCTCGGCCCGGGCGAGCTCCTGATGCGCTTCGGCACCACAGAGCAGCAGCAGCGCTGGCTGCCGCGCCTTGCCGACGGCCGCGAGATTCCCTGCTTCGGCCTCACCAGCCCGGAAGCCGGCTCCGACGCTGCCTCGATGGTCGACACCGGCATCATCTGCAAGGGCGAATTCGAGGGTCGCGAGGTCGTCGGCCTTCGCCTCAACTGGCACAAGCGCTACATCACGCTCGGTCCCGTCGCGACGCTGCTCGGTCTTGCCTTCAAGGCCTATGATCCCGATCATCTCGTGGGGAGCCGGGAAGAGCTCGGCATCACCGTGGCGCTGATCCCGACGAACCTGCCCGGCGTCGAGATCGGGCAGCGTCATCTGCCCTCGATGCAGGTCTTTCAGAACGGCCCGAATTGGGGCCGCGACGTCTTCATCCCCCTCGACTACGTCATCGGCGGCAAGGAGCGCCTCGGGCAGGGCTGGAAGATGCTGATGACCGCGCTCGCAGCCGGCCGCGGCATCTCGCTGCCGTCACTGTCGGCCGCCGGGGCCGCCTATGCGGCGCGCACCACCGGCGCCTATGCGCGCATCCGCGAGCAGTTCGGCATCTCGATCTCCAAGTTCGAAGGCGTCGAGGAGCCGCTCGCCCGCATCGTCGCGACCGCCTACCAGCTCGACGCCGCGCGCCGGCTCACCTGCGCGGCACTGAACGCCGGCATCCATCCCGCCGTCATCTCCGGCATCATGAAGCTGCACGCGACCGAGCGGATGCGCACCGCGGTCGACGACGCCATGGACATCCATGGCGGCAAGGCCGTGATCGACGGTCCGCAAAACTATCTCGGCAATCTCCACCGCGCCGTGCCGGTCGGCATCACGGTGGAAGGCGCCAATATCCTGACCCGCAATCTCATCGTGTTCGGGCAAGGCGCGATCCGCGCCCATCCTTACCTGCTCGACGAGATGAACGCGCTCGCAGATAGCGATCGCGAGCGCGGCCTCGGCGCGTTCGACAAGGCGTTCTGGAAGCATGTCGGCCACAGCTTCAGGACACTCTTCCGCGCCATGGGTCGCAGCTGGACCTTTGGCGCATTCGCCCCAGTGCCCGATGCGGGCGATGCCACGCCCTTCTATCGCCAGCTCTCGCGCTACTCGGCGGCCTTCGCGCTCTGTGCCGACATGGCGCTGCTGACGCTCGGCGGCGCGCTCAAGCGCAAGGAAATGCTGTCGGCCCGCTTCGGCGACATCCTGTCCGAGCTCTATCTGCTCTCGGCCGCGCTGAAGCGCTGGCAGGACGAGGGGCGGCAGAAGGAGGACTTTGCCGCGCTGGAATGGTGCATGGCGACCGGGTTCAAAACCATCGAGAACCGGCTCGCCGAAATCCTCGCCAACCTGCCGAACCGCTTCGTTGCCAGCTTCCTTAGGCTCGTGGTCCAGCCGTTCGGCGCCCGCGTGCTCGGCCCGTCCGACCGAATCGTGCACCAATGCGCTGCCATCGTGCTGGAGCCATCGGCGGCACGCGAGCGCCTCACGCCGGATCTGGCCCATGTCGACGACGACGGCGGCTTTGCGCGGCTGGAGCGCGCGTTCAAGCTGGTCGCGGCGACGGATGCGATCGCCAGGCGCATGCGCGCTGCGCAGATCCGCGACTGGAAGGAGGCGGTGACCAAGGGCGTGATCACGCAAGCCGAGGGCGAGCAACTCGCCGCTGCCCGCGAAGCCGTCACAAAAGTGATAGAGGTCGACGATTTTGCGCCAGAGGCGCTGTCGCCGATTTACAAGAAAACCGTCAATGTGCATCAGTTCTTCCAGGAACTCGGTGAGCAGAGGGCGGCGAGCTGATGGCACGACCGGTATTCATCGTCGACGGCAGCCGGACGCCGTTCCTGAAGGCGCGTTCGGGGCCGGGGCCGTTCACGCCGGTCGATCTCGCCGTGCAATGCGGCCGGCCGCTCTTGGCGCGCCAGCCGTTCTCGCCCGACAGCTTCGACCAGGTCATCCTCGGCTGCGTTAACGTGATCGCGGACGAGATGAACCCGGCCCGCGTCGCCGCGCTCCGGCTCGGCATGGGCGAGGACATGGTCGCCTTCACCGTGCAGATCAATTGCGGCTCGGGCATGCAGTCGATCGACACCGCCTACCGCTATATCCGCGAAGGCCATGCCGACATGATCCTCGCCGGCGGCACCGAGGCCTTGAGCCACGCGCCGCTGGTCTGGCCGAATTCCGGCGTGCGCTGGTTCGCCGGCCTTGCCACCGCCAAGGGCGTGGCCGCGAAGCTCGCCTCGGCGTTCAAGCTGAGGCCGCGCGATCTCAAGCCGATCATCGGCCTCGAGCGCGGCCTGACCGATCCCGTCACCGAGCTGAACATGGGCCAGACGGCGGAGGTCGTCGGCCATCTCTTCGGCATCACGCGCGCGCAGTCGGATGCCTATGCGGCCGAGAGCCATCGCCGGCTCGCGCATGCGCAAAGCGCGGGTTATCTGAAGGGCGAGGTCGAAACGGCGTTTTCCCGCGACGGCAAGTTCTTCGACCACGACGATGGCGTGCGTCCGGACTCCACCGCCGAGACGCTCGCAAAGCTCCGGCCGGTGTTCGAGCGGCCGTGGGGCCAGGTCACCGCCGGCAATTCCTCGCAGATCACAGACGGTGCCTCCTGGGTGATCCTCGCCTCTGACGCTGCCGTTGCAAAGCACAAGCTGACGCCGAAAGCTGCGATCGTCGACAGCCATTGGGCCGCGCTCGACCCCAGCATCATGGGGCTCGGTCCGGTGATGTCGGTGACGCCGCTGCTGAAGCGCAACGATCTCACCCTCAAGGACGTCGAGACCTGGGAGCTGAACGAGGCCTTCGCAACGCAAGTGCTCGGCTGTCTCGCCGCCTGGAACGACGACAAGTTCTGTCGCGAAATCTTGCGGCTCGACGGCGCCGCCGGCGAGATCGAGCGCGAGAAGCTGAACGTCGACGGCGGCGCGATCTCGCTCGGCCATCCCGTCGGCACCTCCGGCAACCGCATCGTGCTGCATCTCGTCAACGCGATGAAGCGGCTCGGCACGCGGCGCGGAATTGCCACCGAATGCATCGGCGGCGGGCTCGGCGGCGCCATGCTGATCGAGGCGGTATGACCATGGATTCCAAGATCATGACCGTGCTCGCCGACCGCGTGCTGGAGCTCGGGCCGCGCCCCGCGCCGGAGGGGCCCTACAAGCATTTCAAGCTGACGCGAGATGAAGACGGCATCGCCTGGCTGCTGTTCGACCGCGCTGATGCCAGCGCCAACACCCTGTCCTCCGACGTGATGGAGGAGTTCGATGCGGTGCTCGCAGCGATCGAGACCGAGCGTCCCGCCGGTCTCGTCATCCGCTCGGCAAAGCCGTCGGGCTTCATTGCCGGCGCCGACGTCAATGAATTCCGCGGTGCCAGCGATGCAGGCATGGTGGAGACGCGCATCCGCGCCGCGCACGCCGTGGTCGACCATCTGGAAGCATTGAAGCTGCCGACGGTCGCTGTCATTCACGGCTTCTGCCTCGGCGGCGGGCTCGAGGTGGCGCTGGCCTGCCAGGCGCGCATCGCCATCGAGGGCGCACGCTTCGGCTTCCCGGAGGTGATGCTCGGCCTGCATCCCGGCCTTGGTGGCACGGCGCGGTTCACGGCGCTGGTCAACCCGACCCAGTCGATGGCCCTGATGCTGACCGGCCGCACCATTGACGCCCGCCGCGCCAAGGCGATCGGCCTCGTCGACACCGTGACGCAGGAGCGGCATGTCCAGGGCGCGGTGAAGGATGCGCTGTTCGGCCGCCTGAAGCGGGCCAAGCCCGGTCTGCTGACGCGCGCCGCCAGTCTCGGGCCGGTGCGCAGCCTGCTGGCCAAGCGCATGCGCGCGGAGGCCGCGAAGGCCGCATCGCGCGAGCATTATCCAGCGCCTTACGCGCTGATCGATCTCTGGGAGTCCCATGGCGGCAGCAAGTCCGCGATGCTGAAGGCCGAGCAGGCCGCGTTCGCCAAGCTGATGGTGACGCCGACCGCGCAGAATCTGATCCGGGTCTTCTTCCTGCGCGAGCAGATGAAGAAGGCGGCAGGCGCCGGCAGCACGGTGAAGCATGTCCACGTCATCGGCGCCGGCGCGATGGGCGGCGACATCGCGGCCTGGTGTGCGGGGCAGGGCCTTCGCGTCTCGCTCGCCGACATGAAGCCGGAGCCGATCGCAGGCGCGGTCAAGCGCGCGGCCGACCTCTATCGTAAGATCATCCGCAAGCCCACCGAAGTGCGCGATGCGCTCGATCGGCTGATCCCGGACATGGACGGCGAGGGCGTTCGCAACGCCGACCTCATCATCGAGGCGGTGCCGGAAAAGCTGGAGCTGAAACAGAAGGTCTATGCCGTGCTCGAGCCGCGGATGAAGCCCGGAGCCATCCTTGCGACGAACACGTCCAGCATTCCGCTGCAGGACCTGCGCACCACGCTGGCGCGGCCGGAGCGGCTGGTCGGCCTGCATTTCTTCAACCCGGTGTCGCGGCTGCAATTGGTCGAGGTCGTCAGCCATGACGGCAACGATGCACACGTGCTGAAAGAGGCGCTCGCCTTCGTCGGAGCGATCGACCGTCTGCCTTTGCCTGTAAAGAGCTCGCCGGGCTTCCTCGTCAACCGCGCGCTGACGCCCTACATGCTGGAAGCGATGATGATGCTGGACGAGAAGATCGACCAGCGCCTGATCGATGAAGCGGCCGTGCAGTTCGGCATGCCGATGGGTCCGATCGAGCTGGCCGATCAGGTCGGGCTCGACATCTGCCTCGACGTCGGCGACATGCTGCGCACCAAGTTCGGCGATCTCCTGCCGCCGACGCCGGCCTGGCTGCGGGAGAAGGTCGCCAAGGGCGAACTCGGCCGCAAGACCGGCAAGGGCTTTTACACCTGGAAGGACGGCAAGGCGGAGAAAGCACCGTTGCCGGAGACCGGACCGCGCGTCACCGACCAGATGATCGACCGCCTGGTGCTGCCGATGTCCAATGTCTGCGTTGCGGCGCTTCGCGAGGGTATCGTCGACGACGCCGAAGCGGTCGATGGCGCCATGATCTTCGGCACGGGGTATGCCCCGTTCCGGGGCGGTCCGCTGAACTATGCGCGCACGCGCGGCGTGGAAAACATCGTATCCACCCTGCGCGCGCTGGCGGAACGATTCGGCGCGCGTTTCGCGCCCGATCCGGGCTGGGACAATTTCAAGTGAGAGTCATATGAGCGAACAAGAGACCGGACCGAGCGGGGATCTCTGCATCCGCACGCTGGCGATGCCGGCCGACACCAACGCCAATGGTGACATCTTCGGCGGCTGGCTGCTCAGCCAGATGGACGTCGGCGGCGGCGTGTTCGCCTCGAAGGTCGCGCGGTCGCGCACCGTGACGGTCGCGATTGAGGCGATGAATTTTCGCAAAGCGGTCTATGTCGGCGATCTCGTCTCGGTCTATGCCAATCTCGTGCGCGTCGGGCGCACCTCGCTAACCGTGCATCTCGAGGCCTGGGCATTGCGGCGCAAGGAGTTGCATCCGTTCCTCGTCACCGACGGTCATTTCACCTACGTCTCGATCGACGACCACGGCCGTCCACAGGCTATCCAGCGAAACGATCCGCCGATCGCGACGTAATCCGCGCGCGACGCTCTGCCCCACCTGCGAGGTCTTGCAGCGCCGCAAAACACGGCACGAGCTAGTCACCTCGTCGCGGCTTCGCCAAGAACCAGTCATAAAACGGATGAGGTCCCGGCGTACTCAATTGCGTGTCGATTCGGGGTGGAAACGGCCTCAATGCCCTAGGGAACCTTTGGGCACGAGCACCGTTATTTGCCCGCACTGAGGAAGCCACGGACTATGCCGGACAGCTACATCATCGAAGTCGATTCGCAGACCGCAGGTATCGTCGTTCGTTCTTCTGGAGGCTACTGCTTCTTCGCCTCATCGCACCGCTTCAACCGTCTCGAAGGCCAGTTATTCCGCAACGCCCGCGAAGCCGAGCGCGCCGCGCGCAGGCTGGTGAATGGCGACGTGAAGGAGGCGGCGTAACTGTCATTCCGGCCCGCGAGGCGTGGTCGGAATTTTTTGCCGAGCGCACCGCTGCCGTTCCTTCTCCCCTTTGTGGGGGAAGGTGGCCTAGGCCGCCTCCGGCGGCCGTGCGTTAATAGAACGCCGAAGCAAAGCTTCGGCAACGGCGCCGGTTGAGGGGTTGGCTCCGCGAATTCAATAGAGAGTTAGATCCGCGGATAGATACCCCTCACCCGGCTTCGCTTGCGAAGCCACCCTCTCCCGCAAGGAGAGAGGGAAAGACGTGATCACAACTTCGTCGCCGCCCGCGACAACAGCTTCCACTCGTCGCCTTGCTTCTGCCAGTTCATCAGGATGTGAAGGTTGGTCGATACTTTTTTCCCATCGGCCGCCATCTCCTGCTCGCCCAGCCAGTGGAAACGCACGATCGCTGCGGGGCCGACGACCTTGATGGTGGGATCCTTGTATTCGATGGACAGAAATTTCGACTTGCCGTCGGTCGCGTTGGCGATGAACGTCGCCTTGTCCTCGACCTTGCCGCTCGAATGGCTGTAGCTCAGTTCCTCCGCGCAGAGCGCGCCGAGCGCCTTGGGATCGGCCGCGATCTGGGCGAGGCGGAAGGCCTCGACCCTCTTCGCCACCGCTTCCTCGTCTGCCGAAGCGGCGAGCGCGGGCGTCGCGAACGCAAGCGCGGACACGGCGAGCGTCGAGAGAGCCAGATCGCGTCGGTTGATCGTCATGGTTTCCTCCTTTTTGATCTTGCAATCAGTGTTGCAGTCGCACGCGACTTTGTCGAGTGTCACCTGCCTCATGTGGATGCGTCATTGCGCGATCGAGGCCGTATTGATACGCCTTCCGCATCGATGCGTCGCGCATTTGGGAAAGTACGGAAATGATCGAGACCAAACACGATGGAATGGGCCGGGCGCTGTTGTTCGACATCGACGGCACGCTCGCCGACACCGATCCGTTGCACTTGAAGGCTTTCAACCAGGTGCTCGGCCCCCACGGACACGTCTTCGATCACGCACGTTTCTCCCTCGAGCTGCAGGGCTTTGCCAATGTCGCGATCGGCGAGCGCTTTCTGCCCCACGAGGCGCCGGAGCGGCGCGCCCTGATTCTCGAAGAGAAGGAGGAGGTCTTCCGCACGCTGGTGGCCGGGCAGATCGCACCGCTGCCGGGGCTGATGGCGCTGCTCGACCGCGCCGATGGCGCCGGCATCCCCGTGGTCGCGGTGACCAACGCGCCGCGACTCAACGCCGAGCTGCTGCTCTCCGGCCTCGGCATCACGCATCGTTTCAAGGCGCTGGTGATCGGCGCCGAGCTGCCGCACGGCAAGCCGCATCCGCTCCCCTATCAGGAAGGGCTGCGTTTCGTCGGCGCGAGCCCGCAAGCCTCGATCGCATTCGAGGACTCCCGCACCGGCGTGCAGTCCGCAACGGCCGCCGGCATCCCGACTGTCGGCATCCGCACCAGCCTCAGCCATTCTGACCTAGTTGGAGCAGGCGCAGTCACGTCCGCGAGCTCGTTCGACGACCCGACGCTGCTCGCGCGTCTCGCGAGTGCCATGGCATGGTAAGACCTCGGTCGGTTAACCGTGATCGGCGTCCGCATTGACCGAGGGCGCAAACCGCCGCACCATGCATTATTCTGATGTGAGGCCTTTGCCGTGACCGGATTGACCCATCGCCAAGCCGAAATCCTCAACATCGCGCGCGCCTCCGGCCGTGTCATGGTCGAGGAGCTCGCGCGCCGCTTCGAGGTGTCCGCGCAGACCATCCGCAAGGATCTCAACGATCTCTGTGAGCGGAGATCGCTGACCCGCATCCATGGCGGAGCCATCATCGCCTCGGGCGTGGAAAACCTCGCCTATGAGGCGCGCCGTTTCGTCGCCGCCGACGAGAAGAAGGCGATTGGCGCTGCCGCCGCCTCGCTGATCCCGAACGGCTGCTCGCTCTTCATCAACATCGGCACCACGACGGAGGAGGTGGCGAGCGCGCTGACCTCGCATGAGGATCTGCTCGTCATCACCAACAACCTCAATGTCGCGATGCTGCTCTACCGCCATCCGCGCATCGAGGTGGTGGTCGCCGGCGGCACGGTGCGGCGCGCCGATGGCGCCGTGGTCGGCTCGACCGCGACGCAGCTGATCGGACAGTTCAAGGTCGACTATGCCATCATCGGCGCCTCGGCGATCGACGAGGAGGGGGCGCTGCTCGACTTCGACTATCGCGAGGTGCAGGTGGCGCAGGCCATCATCGCCAATGCCCGCAGCGTCATGCTGGTCGCCGATTCCACCAAGCTGCGCCGCAGCGCGCCGGTGCGCATCGCGCACATCACCCAGATCCAGACCTTCGTCACCGACCAGGAGCTGCCCGAGCGCCTCGCCACCATCTGTCACAGCAAGGGCATCGAGGTGGTCGAGGCGATGCCGAAGGGCGCGGAGGTCGACGATGCGTCGGCCGAGGTGCAGGATGCCGCACCGGAAGCCGCACCAGTGGTGCGGCTGAGATAGCGGCTAAGCGTCGTCCCACGGGTTGAGCAGCGGAACGCCCGTCGGTTTGAAATCCTCTACATTGCGCGTAACAACCGTCAAACCATGAACTAGCGCCGTTGCAGCAATGAGCGCGTCGCGTTCAGCGCGCGGATTGGGAACGTGAAGTTGCGCGCAACGCTGCGCCACGATGGTATCGATCGCCAGGATCCGACCCTCGAAGCGAGCCAGAATCTGGCTGTTGATCCAGCTGCGCAAGATGGCACCTTGCGCTGTGTCCTTGCGTTCGATCAGGCGTGCGCCAAGTTCGATCTCGAGAATCGAGATGACTGAGATGAAGAAGTTTGCTGCTGGAATTGCGCCTGCCCAGGCAACGACGTGCCGATCAGCCTTGTCCGGTCGCCTCAGCTCGGAAACGACATTGGTATCCAGCAGAAACATCAGTCGAGATCGGCGGGCTTAGAGATGCCGCCCTCAATGCGAGGCGGATCGAAGTCGAAGGCCGCATCCGCCTGCGCCAGAGCTTCCGCAAGGCTCATGTGCCCGCCGGTCAGGCGCAAGTAATCCTCGATGGTCAGCAGGACATGGGCTGGACGGCCGCGATCCGTAATGAAAACGGGTCCTCGCGATGCCGCTTTCTTGGCGCCGCTGGTGTCTTGATTGAATTCTCGGCTGCTGAGGGTGGTGACCATCTTCTGAGCCTCCAAGCCGTGGAATGTCGATTGGGGGAATTTATGTAGAAATGTTGCTACATGCAAGCTGGTTCGCCGATGCTGGCTGCCGTTCGATTGTGCGGCTTGCCGCAAGTCTGTCCGTCCACCTGCCGATCTCGCCGCCTCCTTGCCCACCAAAAAGTTCCTCTTTCGCTTCCTTTCGCCTCTCTTTCATCTTGCTTTCGTTTTTCGGTGTGATCTAATCAAAAGCGAAAGTAGCCGCTCGACGGAACGGGCGGTCGCCGGGGGATGCGTCAGTTGGAGCGTATTTTCGATCTCGCCATCATCGGAGGCGGTGTTAACGGCTGCGGCATCGCGCGTGACGCGGTGGGCCGCGGCAATACCGTTTTCCTGTGCGAAATGAACGATTTGGCGAGCGGGACATCGTCCTGGTCAACCAAGCTCGTGCATGGCGGCCTGCGCTATCTCGAATATTACGAGTTTCGGCTGGTCCGCGAGGCGCTGATCGAGCGCGAGATCCTCTGGGGCATCGCGCCCCACATCATCCGGCCCCTGCGCTTCGTTCTGCCGCATCACGCCGGCCTGCGCCCAGCCTGGCTGCTGCGCCTAGGCCTCTTCCTCTATGATCACATCGGCGGCCGCCACCTGTTGCCGGCGACCCGCTCGGTCGATCTCAAGCGCGATGAGGTCGGCAAGCCGCTGATCCCGAACCGCTACAGCCGCGCCTTCGAATATTCGGACTGCTTCGTCGACGACGCCCGCCTCGTCGTGCTCAATGCGCGCGATGCAGCCGACAAGGGCGCCGAGATCCGCACCCGCACCCGCGCCACCGAGATTCGCCAGTCGGACGGCGTCTGGACCCTCAGCATGGTCGATACGCTGACCGGCGCGCGCTCGCAGATCCAGGCCAAGGCGCTGATCAATGCCGGCGGGCCCTGGGTCGAGGACGTGCTCGGCCGCGGCGCCGGCGTGAATGCGAAAGCCAAGGTGCGCCTGGTGCAGGGCTCGCACATCGTCGTGAAGAAGCTCTACGACCACGACCGCGCCTACATGTTCCAGAATGCCGATGGCCGCATCATCTTCGTGATCCCGTACCAGGATGACTTCACGCTGATCGGCACCACCGACCGCGACTATGACGGCGATCCTGCCAAGGTGAAGGCGACGACTGAAGAGATCGAGTATCTCTGCAAGGCGGCCAGCGAATATCTGGCCAAGCCCGTCGCGCCCGCCGACGTGGTCTGGACCTATTCCGGCGTGCGTCCGCTCTATGACGACGGCGCCAGCGAGGCCAAGGCCGCGACGCGCGACTACGTGTTCGAGCTCGACACGCCCGGCGGCGTGCCGCTGCTGTCGATCTATGGCGGCAAGATCACGACCTATCGCAGGCTCGCCGAAGAGGCCCTGGAGCGCCTTGCGCCTTACTTGCGCAGTGCGAAAGCGCGCGAGGGCTGGACCGGCAAATGGCCGCTGCCGGGCGGTGACATGAACGTATCCGACATCGACGGCCTGATCGCCGAGCTGCAACGCGGCTATCCCTTCCTCAGCCATGAGCATGCGCGGCGCCTGGCGCGCGCCTATGGCACCCGTGCGATCAAGCTGCTCGGCGATGCAAAATCGGCTGCGGATCTCGGCCAGGCCTTTGGCGCCACGCTGACCGAACGCGAGGTCCGCTATCTCATGGCCAATGAATGGGCCGTCACCGCCGAGGACGTGGTCTGGCGCCGTTCCAAGCTCGGCCTGCGACTATCTGCCGACGAGATCGCGACCCTCGACGACTGGATCAGGAGCCATGCCGTGGCGCAAAGTCCCCTGCTGGAAGCGGGAGGACGCTCATGACCGTGACACTCGATCACGTGACCCGGACCGTGGAAGGCGTGCCGCACATCCGTGACGTCTCGCTGACGCTCGAAAGCGGTACGCTCAACGTGCTGCTCGGGCCGACGCTGTCAGGCAAGACCTCGATCATGCGGTTGCTCGCCGGCCTCGACAAGCCGACCACGGGCAAGGTGTTCGTCAACGGCAAGGACGTCACCGGCGCCGACGTGCGCCAGCGCTCGGTCGCGATGGTGTACCAGCAGTTCATCAACTACCCCTCGCTCACGGTGTACGAGAACATCGCTTCGCCCCTGCGCGTGCAGGGCAAGCCGCGCGACGAGATCGAGGCGCGCGTCGCCGAGGCCGCAAAGCTGCTGCGGCTCGAGCCATTCCTGAAGCGCACGCCGCTCCAGCTCTCCGGCGGCCAGCAGCAGCGCACCGCGATCGCACGCGCGCTGGTCAAGGGCGCCGACCTCGTGCTGCTCGACGAGCCGCTCGCCAATCTCGACTACAAGCTGCGCGAGGAGCTGCGGGCGGAGCTGCCGCGCATCTTCGAGGCCTCCGGCGCGATCTTCGTCTATGCCACAACCGAGCCGACCGAGGCGCTGCTGCTCGGCGGCAACACGGTGTGCATGTGGGAGGGCCAGGCGCTGCAGATGGGTGAGACCACCAATGTCTATCGCCGGCCGCAGACCTTGCGCGTTGCGCAGGTGTTTTCGGATCCGCCGCTGAATCTTGTGGGCCTCGAGAAGGGGAACGGCATGGTCCAATATGCGGGCGGGAGTGCAGCGCCCGCCTCCGGGCTTTATGCCGGTCTGCCCGACGGCTTCTATCGCGTCGGCTTTCGTGCCCATCAGCTCGGGCTTGCCAATGGCGAGGCCGACCGTCACGCCTTCCACGCCACTGTCACGGTGACCGAGATCACGGGTTCGGAGAGCTTCGTGCATCTGACCCGCGACGGATCGAATTGGGTGGCGGTGCTGCACGGCGTGCACGAGTTCGAGCCGGGCCAGATGCTCGATGCCGTGCTCGATCCCAATGATGTCTTCGTCTTCGATGCCGCCGACCGTCTGGTCGCGGCACCGGGCTCTTAGGAGGGAGATGCGCCATGGCCCGCATTGACCTCGTCGATCTCGCCCATTCCTACGGCGGCAACGATGCGCCGCAGGAGAGCTTTGCGCTCAAACCTGTCACTATGACCTGGCGGCAGGGCGGCGCCTATGCGCTGCTTGGCCCTAGCGGCTGCGGCAAGACCACGCTTCTGAACGTCATCTCCGGCATCATCACGCCGTCGCGAGGGAAGATCCTGTTCGACGGCAAGGACATCACGCCGCTGTCAACCCAGAAGCGCAACATCGCGCAGGTGTTCCAGTTTCCGGTGATCTACGACACCATGACGGTGGGGCAGAACCTGGCGTTTCCGCTGAAGAACCGCGGCGTGCCGAAGGCCGACATTGACAGGCGCGTCGCCGAGATCGGTCGCCTGCTCGATCTCGAGCCCTATCTGAACCGCAAGGCCACGCGCCTGACCGCCGACGCCAAGCAGAAGATCTCGCTCGGCCGCGGCCTCGTGCGCAACGACGTTGCCGCCGTGCTGTTCGACGAGCCGCTGACCGTGATCGACCCCGAGCTGAAATGGCAGCTCCGCTCCAAGCTGAAGGCGCTGCATCGCGAGCTCGACCTCACGATGATCTACGTCACCCATGACCAGACCGAGGCGCTGACCTTCGCCGACACCGTGGTCGTCATGCATGACGGCCGCGTGGTGCAGAGCGGCACGCCGGCCGAGCTGTTCGACAAGCCGGCGCATACTTTCGTCGGCTATTTCATCGGTTCGCCCGGCATGAACATCCTGCCGGCCGAGGTGAGGGGGCGTGAGGCCAGGATCGACGGCCACGTCATCGCGCTGAATCGCAGCTACGACAACCTGCCTGCAGGGGCGAAGATCGAGATCGGCGTCCGTCCCGAATTCGTCGAGGTGGTCGCGCCCGCACCTAGCCTGCTCACTGCCAGGATCGAGCGCATCGACGATCTCGGCCGCATCCGCTTCGCGCGCGTGCGCGTCGGCGACGCCAAGCTCGCGGCGCGCGCCCCTGGCGGCTTCACCAGCGCGGGCGGTACCGCCGGGCTGAAATTCGATCCGTCGCACGTCCACGTCTATGCCGACAGCCTTCTGGTGGAGGGAGCCGCCTGATGGACAAGACCGTCAACCAAAAAGCCTGGTTCCTGGTGCTGCCGGTGTTCCTGGTCGTCGCCTTCTCGGCGGTGCTGCCGCTGATGACGGTGGTGAACTATTCGATGCAGGACACCTTCGGCAACAACCAGTTCTTCTGGAACGGCGTCGGCTGGTTCAAGGAGCTGCTCGATCCCTCCACCGACCTCGGCGGCCGCTTCCTCGCCTCGCTCGGCCGCAACCTGTTCTTCTCGCTCGTCATCCTCGCCATCGAGGTGCCGCTCGGCATCGTCGTCGCGTTGTCGATGCCGCGCGAGGGCTGGACGGTCGCAGCCTGCCTCGTCATTCTTGCGCTGCCGCTGCTGATCCCCTGGAACGTGGTCGGCACCATCTGGCAGATCTTCGGGCGTCCCGACATCGGGCTGCTCGGCTACGTCCTCAACGCCATGGGCTTCGACTACAACTACGTCTCCAACGACGTCGATGCCTGGTTCACGGTCATCGTGATGGACGTCTGGCACTGGACCAGCCTCGTCGCGCTGCTGTGCTATGCCGGCCTGAAGTCGATTCCCGAAGCCTATTACCAGGCCGCGCAGATCGACGGCGCCTCGCGCTGGGCCGTGTTCAAGGCGATCCAGCTGCCGAAGATGAACCGCGTGCTGTTGATCGCGGTGCTGCTGCGCTTCATGGACAGCTTCATGATCTACACCGAGCCGTTCGTCGTCACCGGCGGCGGACCCGGCAATTCCACCACCTTCGTGTCGATCGAGCTCGTCAAGATCGCGCTCGGCCAATTTGACCTCGGCAAGGCCGCCGCCCTGTCGCTGGTCTACAATCTCATCATCCTGATTGTCTGCTGGATCTTCTACACCGTCATGACCAATGCCGGTGTCGAACGCAAAGTCCAGGCTTCGAGCGAGCCGGCGGTGGAGCCCAAGCCTTCGCCCGCGCTCAAGCCCGTGCCCGCACTCGAGCCAAGGGAAGGAGTGGCCTGATGCATTCGATCCCCGGCCGCCGCCTCATCATGGGGCTGTTCCTGATCTTCCTGCTGCTGCCGATCTACTGGCTCGTCAACATGAGCTTCAAGACCAACAGCGAGATCGTCTCGACGATGACGCTTTGGCCGCACAATCCGACGCTGCAGCACTACAAGCGAATCTTCACCGACGAGAGCTGGTATTCGGGCTACATCAATTCGCTGGAGTACGTCGTCCTCAACACCATCATCTCGATCGCCGTGGCGCTGCCGGCGGCTTACGCCTTCTCGCGCTACCGTTTCCTCGGCGACAAGCATCTGTTCTTCTGGCTGTTGTCGAACCGCATGGCGCCGGCGGCGGTCTATGCACTGCCGTTCTTCAACCTCTATTCGGCGATCGGCCTGTTCGACACCCCCTGGGCCGTCGCGCTCGCGCACTGCATCTTCAACGTGCCGCTGGCGGTGTGGATCCTCGAAGGCTTCGTCTCCGGCGTGCCGCGCGAGATCGACGAGACCGCCTTCCTCGACGGCTATTCCTTCCCGCGCTTCTTCATCAAGATCCTGGTGCCGCTGATCGCGAGCGGCATCGGCGTCGCCGCCTTCTTCTGCTTCATGTTCTCCTGGGTCGAGCTGCTGCTGGCGCGCACGCTGACCTCGGTGCACGCAAAGCCCATTGCCGCGATCATGACGCGCACGGTCTCGGCCGCCGGCATGGACTGGGGCCTGCTCGCCGCCGCCGGCGTGCTCACCATCATTCCGGGCGCGCTGGTGATCTGGTTCGTCCGCAACTACATCGCGCGCGGCTTCGCGCTCGGCCGCGTGTAAGGAGGCAACCATGGAGTCAATCGCATGGATGGCCTGGACGCTGCCGACCGCGATCTTCTTCGCCGCGCTCGCCTGCACGCTGGCGCTGATGACCTGGCTCGCCGCGGTCTATCCGGAGGCCGAGCGCGTCGGCGTGCTGCGCATTCCGACCACGCGCGGCGACCGCCTGTTCATCTCGCTGATCGCGGCCGCCGTCATCCACCTCGCCTGGATCGGCCTCGTCGGCACCGACGCGATCGCTACGCTGCCTATCGGCGAGGAGGGGTTTGAAATCTCGAGCCTGTGGCTCGCATCAGGAATTTCGCTGGTCACGGCCGCGCTCATTTTCCGCACGGTCTGAAGCTTGCGAAGGGACGGCCAGATCCGGGAGCAACCCGGGCCTGTATAAAAGTTTGTCGCTGCAACGGAGGAACAACATGCGACAGTTTAGGAGAAGGAAAGGTCCATTGACCAAGAATAGTTTTCTGACCATGTCCAGCGCCGCTGCGATCATCGCGGTGTCGTTCGCCGTCTCGGCGCCGGTTCGCGCCGCCGACGAGGCCGTGATCCAGAAGTGGATCGCGGAATTCACGCCTTCGACGCTGTCGAAGGAAGACCAGAAGAAGGAGCTGGAGTGGTTCGCCAAGGCCGCCGAGCCGTTCAAGGGCATGGAGATCAACGTCGTCTCCGAGACGATCACGACTCATGAATACGAGGCGCAGACGCTCGCCAAGGCATTCTCCGAACTGACCGGCATCAAGCTCAAGCACGATCTCATCCAGGAAGGTGACGTCGTCGAGAAGCTGCAGACCCAGATGCAGTCGGGCAAGAACGTCTATGACGGCTGGATCAACGATTCCGATTTGATCGGCACGCATTTCCGCTACAACCAGACCATTGCGCTCTCCGACTACATGACCGGCGAGGGCAAGGACGTCACCAACCCCATGCTCGACGTCAACGACTTCATCGGCAAGTCGTTCGGCACCGGGCCGGACGGCAAGCTCTACCAGCTGCCCGACCAGCAGTTCGCGAACCTCTACTGGTTCCGCTACGACTGGTTCACCAATGCCGACTACAAGGCCAAGTTCAAGGCCAAGTATGGCTACGAGCTCGGCGTGCCCGTGAACTGGTCGGCCTATGAAGACATCGCCGAGTTCTTCACCAACGACATCAAGGAGATCAACGGCGTCAAGGTCTACGGCCATATGGACTATGGCAAGAAGGACCCCTCGCTCGGATGGCGCTTCACCGACGCCTGGCTGTCGATGGCAGGCAACGGTGACAAGGGCATTCCGAACGGTCTGCCGGTCGACGAATGGGGCATCCGCATGGAGGGCTGCCGCCCGGTCGGTTCTTCGGTGGAGCGTGGCGGCGACACCAATGGCCCGGCCGCAGTCTACTCGATCACGAAGTATCTCGACTGGATGAAGAAGTATGCCCCGCCGCAGGCGCAGGGCATGACCTTCTCCGAGTCCGGCCCCGTGCCGTCGCAGGGTAACATCGCCCAGCAGATGTTCTGGTACACCGCCTTCACTGCCGACATGGTGAAGCCGGGTCTGCCGGTGGTGAATGCGGATGGTACGCCGAAGTGGCGTATGGCTCCGTCGCCGCACGGCTCCTACTGGAAGGAAGGCATGAAGCTCGGCTACCAGGACGCTGGCTCCGCCACGTTGCTGAAGTCGACTCCGCCGGATCGCCGCAAGGCAGCCTGGCTCTATCTCCAGTTCATCGTCTCCAAGTCGGTGAGCTTGAAGAAGAGCCATGTCGGTCTCACCTTCATCCGTGAATCCGACATCTGGGACAAGTCGTTCACCGAGCGTGCGCCGAAGCTCGGCGGCCTGATCGAGTTCTACCGCTCGCCCGCGCGCGTGCAGTGGACCCCGACCGGCAACAACGTGCCCGACTATCCGAAGCTCGCGCAGCTGTGGTGGCAGAACATCGGCGATGCGTCGTCCGGTGCGAAGACGCCGCAGCAGGCGATGGATGCTCTCGCGGCGGCTCAGGACTCCGTGCTGGAGCGTCTGGAGAAGTCCGGCGTGCAGGGCGCCTGCGGTCCGAAGCTGCACAAGAAGGAGTCGGCCGAGTACTGGTTCGCCAAGGCTCAGAAGGACGGCACCATCGCGCCGCAGCGCAAGCTCGCCAACGAGAAGCCGAAGGGCGAGACGGTGGACTACGACACTCTGATCAAGTCGTGGCCCGCCACTCCGCCCAAGCGCGCGGAAGCGAAGTAAGCGGCGCTTAGAGCGACATCAAACGCGAAAGGCCGGGAGCGATCCCGGCCTTTTTGTTTTGTCGTTGTGGTGCGAGGGTTTTTCACACCCTCGGTGTCATTGCCCGCGAAGGCGAGCAATCCAGTATTCCAGAGACGGTCGTGGTTGAACCGAGAAGCCGCGGCCTACTGGATGCCCCGCCTTCGCGGGGCATGACAGCGTCCTGTGTGGAGAAGAACCTACTCCGCCGGCTCGGCCGCCAGCGTCGGGTAATCCGTGTAGCCCTTGGCGCCGCCGCCGTAGAAGGTGTTCTTGTCCCAATCGTTCAGCGCCGCTCCCTGCTTCAGCCGCTCGACCAGGTCGGGGTTGGAGATGAACGGCTTGCCGAAGGCGATGAGGTCGGCGGCGTTCGCATCCAGCACCTTGCTGGCCAGGTCGAAATCGTAGCCATTGTTGGCGACGTAGGCGCCCGAGAAGCGCTTGCGCAACGATGCATAGTCGAACGGCGCGATGTCGCGCGGCCCGCCGGTGGCGCCCTCGACCACGTGGAGATAGACCAGCTTCAACGCGCTGAGGCCGTCGACGATGTGATCGTACAGCGCCTGCGGATTGGAATCCGAGATGTCGTTGGCCGGCGTCACCGGCGAGATGCGGATGCCGGTGCGCTCGGCGCCGGCCTCGGCGACGACGGCCTTGGAGACCTCCAGCATCAGCTTCGCGCGGTTCTCGATCGAGCCGCCATAGGCATCTAGGCGCTTGTTGGCGCCGTCCTTGGCGAACTGCTCGAGCAGATAGCCGTTGGCGCCGTGGATCTCGACGCCGTCGAAGCCGGCTTCCAGCGCGTTCTTCGTGGCGCGCTTGAAGTCGTCGATGATCCCTGGAATTTCAGCGAGCTCGAGCGCGCGCGGCTCGGAGACGTCGGCGAAGCCGCCATTGACGAAGGTCTTGCCCTTGGCGCGGATCGCGCTCGGTGCCACCGGGGCTGCGCCATTCGCCTGCAGATCGACGTGCGAGATGCGGCCGACATGCCAGAGCTGGACGAAGATCTTGCCGCCGCGTTCATGCACCTTGTCGGTGACCTTGCGCCAGCCGGCGACCTGCTCCTTGCTATAGATGCCAGGCGTGTCCTGGTAGCCCTGACCTTGTTGCGAGACCTGGCTTGCCTCGGTGATCAGCAGGCCTGCGGACGCG
Organism: Bradyrhizobium sp. USDA 223; assembly: GCF_044909005.1. Taxonomy (NCBI): domain Bacteria; kingdom Pseudomonadati; phylum Pseudomonadota; class Alphaproteobacteria; order Hyphomicrobiales; family Nitrobacteraceae; genus Bradyrhizobium; species Bradyrhizobium sp. USDA 223. The sequence goes on along the minus strand of NZ_JBIYDR010000001.1, from coordinate 5,078,952 downwards.
CGCTGGGCGTAATATTCGGCGGCGAGCGGACCGGGCACGAAGGTGCCGGATACGGCGCGGTTGCGCGTCAGCGGCGCCATGACGAGGCGGTTGGCCAGCGTGAGCGGGCCGAGCTTGTAGGTCTCAAACAATTTGGCCGAACGGCTCATGGGAATGCTTCCGGGCGGTGAGAGGTCTCGAACAATTGTGCATCGCGACATCGGGCGCAAGGGATGAGCCATACGGAAAGTGCAGGCGAGCTACGCGGCAGGGCGCGCGTAGCATAATTCATGTGCAATGTCGGCTGCGACAGCGAAATCCCACTGTCGCGGCCGTGCGATTTCATAAATCAGTTCGCGCCGAGGAAATCGCGCTTGCCGATCTCGACGCCGTTGTGACGCAAGATGCCGTGGGCGATTGCGGCGTGGAAATAGAGGTTTGGCAGCGAGAACGAGCTCAGGAATTGCTGTCCCGTCATGGTGATGGTCTTGCCGGGGCCGATCGGAAAGGTGACGTCCTTGGCGTCGGCGCCCTCAAACTGCTCGGGCTTGAAGGACTTGACATAGTCGATCGTTTTCGCCAGCCGCTGCTTCAACTCCGCAAAGCTCGTTTCGGTGTCGGGCGTCGAGGGGACCTCGCTATGCGTCAGCCGCGCGCAGCCTCTGGTCGGATAGTCGCTGACCAGCTGGATCTGCCGCGACAGCGGCAGCATGTCCGGGAACAGGCGCGAGCCGAGCAGGACGCTGGGATCGATCTTCCTGGCCGCGCAATGCGCCTCAGCTTTGGTGAGCAGCCCGGTCACGCTGTTCAGCATCTGCAAATAGGCGGGGACGACGGCGTCGTAGAAGGACATGTGATGCTCGCTTTAAATGGTGGGGAAATCCCAGGAGAAAACCTGAGCCACTCACATGGAAGCCTCATGGAAAATTGCAATCGCGGAAAGCCGCTTGTGCGATGCGAAAATTCTACCGCACCGTCGTCTGGGGCAGGACCTGCGCCGTGCCGCCGCGCATGCGCGCAAGCAGCTCGGCGGTCGGCCAGGAATCCGCCGGCAGGCCGTACTTGATCTGCGTCGCCTTCACCGCGGCGCGGCTCTGCTGCCCCAGCACACCGTCGACCTTGCCGACGTTGAAGCCGGCGCGCACCAGCAGCTGCTGCAACTCCTTGAGCTCGTTCAACGGCAATTGCGCGACCGGCGCAGCCGGCTTGCGCATCGGCGCGGCTCCGGCGATGCGCGAGGCGAGATAGCCCGCGGTGGTCGCGTAGATCAGCGAGTTGTTCCACTCGGTGTAGGCGGCGAAATTCGGATAGGCCATGAAGGCCGGCCCGAAGCGTCCCATCGGCAGCAGCACGGAGGCTGCGAGATTGTCGTTCGGCAAGGGCCGGCCGTCGGGATAGGTGACGCCGAGTTGCGCCCATGTCGAGCGCGGCTCGCGTACGGTGAGGTCGGTCTTTTCCCACGGCAGGTTCGGCGGCACCTTGATCTCCTCCAGCCACGGCTCGCCCCGCCGCCATTTCAGTCCGTTTGCGATGTAGTTCGCGGTCGAGCCGATCACGTCGGCCGGCGAGCGCAACAGGTCGCGCCGTCCGTCGCCGTCAAAGTCGACCGCGTAGTTGACGTAGTGCACGGGCAGGAATTGGGTCTGGCCGAGTTCGCCGGCCCAGGAGCCGATCATCTCGTCGGGATGCAGATCGCCGCGGTCGATGATCCTCAGCGCCGCGATGGTCTCGTTCACGAACATCTCCGAACGGCGGCAATCATAGGCCAGCGACACCAGCGATTTCAGCGTCGGCAGATTGCCCATGTTGGCGCCGAAATCGCTTTCGAGGCCCCAGAACGCGGCGATCACCGCGGGCGGCACGCCGTATTCCTTTTCCGCGCGCGCAAACGCCGCGGCGTATTGCTTGATGTGTTGTTGCCCGTTCTGCATGCGATAGGCCGCGGCCATGCGGCCGGCGAATTCGGTGAAGAGCTGGCCGAACACGCGCTGGCCGCGGTCGCGGTTGACGATGCCCTGGTCGTAGACAAGATAGGGCGATGCCTCCGCGATCGTGCGCTGCGACACGCCGGCGGCCACCGCCTGTTGCTTCACCTCAGTCACGAAGCGATAGAAGCTCGCGCCATTGTGGCACGAGGCGGCGCGCGGCGAGGGGGCTGTCGCTTTCGGCGCTGCGGGCTTGGCCGGCGGCGGAAGCATTTGGGCGGATGCCGTGGCCGTGCATGCGACAAGCGCGACGGCCGCGATCGGAAATCGGGTCTGGACCATGGGGGTTCCGGCGGGGAGGAGCAGGCGTGGATTCGACCGGAGTTTAGGGGAAGCGGCCGCCCCAGGCCATCCCCACCCTGCACCTGATCTGGAGGACGATAGGTCGCCCGCCTTGGTGCGCGGGGCATGTATCCAGAAATCAAGCGCTTGGCTCGGTGGGATCAATCCAGCGAAATCGGGGTTGACCTGTCGAAACCGTTACGGAAAGGCTCGTGCTATGGCCGAGTTGCCTCCGGCGTCGACGCAACGAACACCGGCGGTGCCAGCCGCATCCTCGCCCATGCTCACGGCCGGCGGCATCGTCCTCGCCATCGGAGCCCTCTATCTCGGCCGGGAAATCTTCGTTCCTTTTGCCCTTGCGATCCTGCTGAGCTTCGTTCTCACGCCCTTGGTCAATTGGCTGAGACGTTGGAAAGTGCCCCGCATTGCGGCAGTGCTGATTGCCGTTTTCTTTGCCTTCATCGTCGTCGCAGGGATCGCCGTGGTCGTTGGGCGCCAACTGGTCCAGCTCGCCAGCAACCTTCCCAATTATCAGACCACCATCACCGAGAAGATCCGATCGTTGCAAAGCTCGGCGCCGGGCGGTGGGGTCGTCGACGCCGTCACCACGACGATGCAGGATCTCGGCAGAGAGATCTCGGGAGATGAGAAAAAGTCGCCGGCCGCGTCCTCCCGGCTTGGCACCGGTGGTGAGAGTCGGGAGCCAATCACCGTGCGGGTGGAGCCGCCACAGCCGAGACCGCTGGAGCTCATTCGTTCCGTCATAGGTCCGCTGCTGGCGCCGCTTGCGACTTCCGGGCTGGTCGTCATTTTCGTGATCTTCGTGCTGCTCGAGCGCGAAGACCTGCGCGATCGATTCATCAAACTGGCAGGAGCCGGTGACCTTCAGAAGAGTACTCAGGCCATCAACGATGCTGCGTCCCGGGTCAGCCGCTATCTGCTGATGCAGCTCGTTGTCAATCTGACTTACGGCGTGCCGATCGGTCTTGCACTCTACTTTATTGGCGTACCGAACGCGATTCTCTGGGGCTTGCTCGCAGCGGTACTCCGATTCATTCCCTACCTCGGCCCTTTCCTGGCTGCGATATTTCCCGTTGCCCTGGCGATCGCCGTCGATCCGGGCTGGACGATGCTGTTCTGGGTCGTCGGTTTGTTCGTTACCGCTGAACTCGTCAGCAACAATGTCATAGAGCCTTGGCTTTACGGCTCCAGCACCGGGCTGTCGTCCCTCGCAATCATCATCGCCGCGATCTTCTGGACGATGCTGTGGGGACCCGTCGGGCTGTTTCTGGCGACACCTTTGACCGTCTGCCTCGTCGTCATCGGGCGCTACGTCCCGCAGTTAGAGTTCTTGGGCATACTTCTCGGCAGCGACCCTGTGCTCGCGCCGGAGGAGCAACTCTACCAGCGCCTATTGGCCGGCAACCTGGAGGAGGCGGTTGAGTTCGCCGAGAATTATGTCGACGAGTGTTCCTCGTGTGAGCTGTACGATAACGTCGGAATTCCAGCGCTGCGCCTGGCGGAGAACGATCGTCAGCGCAGCAGCATTGATACCAACTATCGTCGTCTGGTCGCGGATACCGCTATCTCGGTTGTGCGGGAGGTTGACGACCATATCTGCGAGAAGGCGCCTGCAGTGAAAGAGGGCAATCACTCGGCGCAGCGACCATGCGTCCTCTGTCTCGCTGGACGCACGGAGCTCGATCATGCAGCGGCGGAGATGCTCGCGCAGGTGCTCGAGGAGCGCACCATCGGCGCCAAGGTCTTGCCGCCGATCGCGGTCAGTCGGGGAGCATTGGAGCAACTCGATCTCCAGGGGGTCGACGTGGTGTGCCTGTCCTACTTTCACCCGCAGCCGCAGGTCTACGCCCGCTATGTCTTTCGTCGCCTGCGCCGTCGGGCTCCACAGGTGAAGCTTGCCGCCTGCTGCTGGAATTTGATCGCCGGAACGGAACAGACGGGAGAGCTCAAGACCCAGATGGCGGCCGACGCGGCATTCGCCTCTCTCCAAGCATGCGTCGAGCAGGTTGAAGCATGGGTCGGTCGCGCGGCAGCTCTCGGCGATACGCCCCAGCTCACGGCCGACGCCGAACGTGCGCAGCTCGCCGCGCTGCGCGGACTTGGCCTGGACGCCTCGAAACGCCAGGACCTGGATGAGGCGTCCAGAAAGGTCGCGCAAGCGTTCAACGTTCCGATCGCGCTGGTGACATTGGTCGATAATATTCAGCTAACCGCCGCTGAAACCCGCGCCCAAGAAGTTCAAGCAGGTCTGCCGAGCAATCACGAGGGCTCCCTCGACGCGCATGTGATCGCTGCAGGCGATATGCTGGTTTCGGAGGATGTGACCGAAGACCCGCGCTTCGCCGACGATCCGCATGTGCTGGAGCGAGGCATTCGCTTCTACGCGGGGGTCCCGCTACGGACTTCATCCGGTCATGTTGTAGGCTGTCTTTGTGTAATTGATACTCAGCCGCGGGAGTTCACCGACCGGGATCGTGACCGCCTGCAGGAGATGGCGAAGCAATTGATGATCGATATCCAGAGCGCTCGAGTGGCCACAGGCGTCGAGTCGGATAGCTCGAGAGAGGTGCATCCCGCCCCCTAGCGGAGAGGAAGCCGACCTTGCCGCTAACAGTGCGCGGCGCTAGCCGAACAGCCGCATCAGCAGCGCCTTACCGACCGGGAGCGCCCTGACGCCCCGATAGGCCCGAACATATTCGCCGGCATAGAACGCCCTGATTGCATGCACGCGCGTGTCCATGCCTTCCGCGAACCGCACGGCAAATCCATCAATGGTCCGCCGCACCACGATGGCCGCGATCGAGCGGCCGTAGAGCTGGCACTCGATGGTGCTCCCAAGCGCCGGCGGATCGAGATCGATTAGCCGCGCACCGGTGATGGAGATATCGGCGAGCCGCGCCAGATGCGACCTGCCGTCCTGGCGCAGCAGCACCGGCTCGTTGCGATTGAAGCGCTCCGCCTTGCGCTTGCGCGGCTGCTCGATGCAGACGAAGCAGACCACGGTGAGGATGAACGCGTTGTAGAAGCTCCAGGCGAGCGCCAGTCCGCCATAGGCGATGTTCTCACCGCGCTGCTGCAGGATGAAGGCATAGGCGATGGATGCGAGCGTGATGAAAAGTGCGCAGCCGTAGATGCGCAGCAGCGGCCATTCGACGAAGCGTCGGTCGCGGTCGCCGCCTTTCGCGGTGACCTTGAACTTGTGTCCCTTCGGCTTCAACAGGCCGGTCGCCACCGCCTTGAGCACGGCAGGCGCGGCAATCAGTTGCGACACATCCGTCATCATTGCGAGCGAGCGGCCGCGCGAAAGCCAGGCCATGCTGAGGCCGTTCCAGACATAGAAGGGCAGAAAGACCCGTAACAGCTCGCTCAGATCGGCCCGCACCGCCTGGATGCCGAACAGCAGGAACAGCCAGGGCACCACAAGGCCCGCCACTTTCGAGGTGTAGACCGCGGACCAGCTCATGAAGGCGTCGGCCAGCGAGAGGCGGTCGATGAAGGGCAGCTTCGAGTCCCGCGAGAGCGGCCCGCTGCGGCCGCGCACGATCTGCATCAAGCCGAGGCACCAGCGGGCGCGCTGGGTGATGTATTCCTTCAGCCCTTCCGGCGCGAGCCCGATCGTCAGGCGCTCGTTGAGATAGATGGTATTGAGTCCGCGTTCCTTGAGGCGCAGCGTGACGAGATAGTCCTCCGTCACCGAATCGGTCGGAAAGCCACCGATCCGCATCAGTCCGGAATAGCGGATGAGGGAGGAGGTGCCACAGCAGAACGCGACGCCCCAGGCGTCCTTGGCCGGCAGCAGGATGTCGAAGAAGAAGCGTTGCTCGTCGGGCCAGACGTCGGTCGCGGCGAGGTTGGTCTGGATCGGGTCGGGATTGATGAAGTGCTGCGGGGTCTGGACTACGCCGACCGACGCATCGTCCATGAGCGAGACGGTGCGCGCAAGGAAATCGGGCCGCGGCACGAAGTCCGCATCGAGAATGGCGACGAACTGCGGCCGCTCCGGCAGCGCCCCGACATGCCTCAGTGCGTGGTTGATGTTGCCTGCTTTGGCGTGCTGGTTGTCGGGCCGCGTCAGATAGTGGCAGCCGAGCTCGGCGGACAGCCGCCGCAGCCAGGGCCGCCTTCCGTCGTCGAGCACCCAGACGCGGTAATTGCCGTAGCCAATGCCCGTCGCGCCGATGATCGTGCGCTCGAGAATTCCTCGTTCCTCGTTGTAGGTGCAGATGAAGACGTCGATCAGCGGCGCGCCCGGATCGGTGGTGCGGCCGTCGACCTTCGCTGCGCCGGTGCGGTCGCGCGTCCGGCTCAGGAACAGCAGCGACAACGCGACCGCGACGAGCGAGGCCGCCTCCAGCAGCATGAAGGGGTAGCCGATCACGGCATCGACGGTCAGGCGCGGCGGCGGAAGCGTCGACATGATCCGCCAATAGAGATAGCGCAGCAGCAAGGTCACCGAGACAATGGCCAGGAACGAGCGCGCCATCGTGCTGTCGCGCCTCAGCAGCGGTACGATCGCCATGAAGGCGCCGAGCGCGATCAGGCCGGGCGTCAGCGCCGCCGTCACGGTGCGGTCTCGTGCCGCGCAAACACCACGCGGCCGGTGCGGCCGACCGTGCAGGCGCGAGCTGCGGCATCGCGCGAGGCCACGGTCACACGATAGGGCTCCTTGCTCAGCGCATCCGGATTGATGGCGAGATTGGCCGGCGCGCCGGCAGCGCCGGTCAGGTTGACCACGGTGCCGGAGATCGGCTCGCCGCCGTCATTGGGCTCGAACGTCGCGTGGTCGCCGAGCTGCAGGCGGTTGTAGACGCTCTCGGTGACATTGGCGGTGATCACGGCGCCGCTGCAATCGAGCACTTTGAGCAATGGCTGGCCTGCCTGCACGTCCTCGCCCGGCGATGTCATCATCTCCCAGACGCGGCCTGCGACGGGTGTCGTAATGTTGGCTTCGGTGAGATCCGCGAACCGGACCTCCTCCACGATGATCTCGTTGGCGAGCCAGGCGATCTCCGTATCGGTGCGCGCGAGATCGGCCTCGAGGTCGCCGGCACGCTGGCGCATCTCCTCCTCGCGCTGAACCGAGCTGGGCCGGTCGTTGTAGCTGTCGCCGAGGAAGGATCCGTTCCGCGCCGCGGCGAGCTCGACCTTGGCCGCGTCCAGCCGCTTGCGCGCACCGAGCTCGGTCTGTTGCGACACCGAGAGCTCGCGCGTCAGACGTGCCAGTTCGACGGTCGAGACATTGCCCGATTTTGCCAGCGAGGAGGCGCGCTCGACGGCGGCACTGGCCTCGTCCCGCCGCGCCGCCGCCGCCTCGATCGAGGTCTGGATCTCCGCGATGCGGGCCTCGAGCTGGAGCACGCGTCCGTCGCGAAACAGCGCGGCCTGCCGCGCCAGATCCTTTTGTGCCGCCTGCGCCGAAGCGAGCTTCGCCGCAAGGCTCGGCCGTTCGTTCTCCAGGCGCGATTTCTGCCGCCGGAGATCGTCAAGCCGGGTGCGATCGCCGCGCGAGTTGAAGACGCGCAGGACGACGGTCCCGGCTTCGAGCTTGGCCTGGTCAGTGACGCGCTGGGCGGCTGCGACGCGGCCACCGATCGGGGTGCGCAAGGTGACGAGGCGGGAATTTAGCACGGCTTCGACGCTCGAATTTTCCCAGATCGCCCGCAGCGGCAGCCAGCCGAAAACGGCGACGATGGCGAGCCCGATCGCGACCTTGGCGCCGCGCCGCAGATACGGCCAGCGGCGCCCCGATTCTTGCCCGCTCTGCGTCGTGGAAGCATGGTCGGACTCGTCATTGGTGAAGAGGTGCTCGTGCAGGGAGTCCTGCAAACCCTTCGCATCAGTTCTGGCGTCGTGGGGAGGGGGGGCGGATGAGGGGGCGACGGAGGCGGCGCTCGAGCGGTCTACCATGGCGGTCACCTTGCTGACGGGAGGCCAACGGGAACCCGGTCAATGCACAAGGCCAATGCCGCGTGCCCGTTACCGCGAGTTATGCGGAAATTGCGCTTTCCAGGTTGCTAAGCCTCCGCGTGTGTTTTTGCGCAAATCCCGGTCAAGCTTTAGTGGCGGCGGAAAGGCTGGCTGGCGCCGCTGGCGTCTGCGGCTCCACGACGCACGAACCTTGCAGCCGGCGGCCGCATTCATACCTCGAAGGTGCCGGCCAGAGGTTCGCCCGCGGCCGCCCTAGGAGACGGCCATGAACTATTTTCGTACCGCAATGCTGCTCGCTGGCCTGACCGCCCTGTTCATGGGCGTCGGCTATCTGATCGGAGGCGCCTCGGGCGCCATGATCGCGCTCGTCATTGCCGCCGCGACCAACCTCTTCACCTACTGGAACTCCGACCGCATGGTGCTGTCGATGTACGGCGCCCATGAGGTCGATCGTTCGACCGCGCCGGAGCTGGTCGGCCTCGTCGCCGAGCTTGCGGGCCGTGCCGGCCTGCCGATGCCGCGCGTGTTCGTGATGGATGAGGTCCAGCCCAACGCGTTCGCCACCGGCCGCAATCCGGAAAACGCCGCGGTCGCCGTCACCACCGGTCTGATGAACCAGCTCAGCCGCGAGGAGCTCGCCGGCGTCATTGCGCACGAGCTCGCGCATATCAAGCATCACGACACGCTGCTGATGACGATCACCGCGACCATCGCCGGCGCGATCTCGATGCTGGCGCAGTTCGGCATGTTCTTCGGTGGCAATCGCGACAACAACAACGGTCCGGGCATCGTCGGCTCGATCCTGTTGATGATCCTCGCTCCGCTCGGTGCCATGCTGGTGCAGATGGCGATCAGCCGGACCCGCGAATATGCCGCCGACAATCTCGGTGCGCGCATCGTGGGGCAGCCGATGTGGCTGGCCTCTGCGCTGGTGAAGATCGAGGGCGCCGCGCACCAGGTCCCGAACTACGAGGCCGAGCGAAACCCTGCGACCGCGCACATGTTCATCATCAATCCGCTGTCCGGCCACGGGGTGGACAACCTGTTTGCCACCCACCCCTCGACGCAGAACCGCGTCGCCGCCCTCCAGCAACTTGCGGCCGAGCTAGGCGCGCGCGCGGCGCCGTCGGTCGGCGCCAACGAAAACTATCCACCGCGCGGGCCGTGGGGCCGCTCCTCCTCACGTCGTAGTCCCTGGGGCTGACGGAGCCGGCAAGGATTGCGTTTGGCTTTGTGATCTGGCGCACACAGGGGGGTCCCCGACCGGTGTTAACTCCTCGGCGTGACCATTCCTTCGAAAGGGGATGCGTGGCCGGCGCGCTGCCGGCCACCGTCGAAGATGACCAGAATTGCCGTACCATTGCTGATCGTCCTTTGCGTGCTCGTCGGCTTGTCCACGCACATGGTCGTCAATTGCGGCGACGAGGATGATCCCGACATCTGCTCGGCCGTGATCGGCTTCTCGCCGCTGCGCGGCTCGCTGATCGCCTTCGCCTATGCGGGACGTGGACGGATCGCGCTACGTCACGGCGACTTCAAGCGGGCGATCGCCGATTTCGATGAGGCCATCCACCTCAATCCCAACCGCGCTTCGCTTTATCGCTACCGGGCGCTGGCGCGCCGGCAGAACGGCGACCTCGAGCTTGCCATTGCGGATTACGACGAGGCGATCGCGCACGATCCCAAGCGCGCCGCACCTTATCACCAGCGTGGTCTCGCGCTCGCCGCAATGGGCGATCTCGACCGCGCCATCCTGAGCTACAGCACGGCGGTCCGCCTCGACCCCTCCGATGCGCAGGCCCGTCTCGACCGCGGCCTTGCGTTCCTCGCCCGCGGCCAGACCGACGACGCCCGCGCCGATTTCGAGGCCGCGCTGGCGCTGCCCGCCGGCAAGGACGGTCACGCGCGAGAGGCCGCGCGCGCCAAGCTCGCGGAACTCGACAGCGCCGAGCCGACACTGGTGGCCGCGCCGCGAAGATGAGCATCTGGCGCGGCGGCACCCTCTCACGTCTTTAGGACAGGTGGCTTGCCGCATAGCGACGAGATCGGTGAGAGATGCGGAAAGCGAGACTGTCGCGGCTGCCTGCTGCGCGTATGAACCAATTCAACAAGTATTGAGTTGGATCAATACCGGCAGGGTCCAGAGTGCATCCATGTCGTGCGCCCCTGGAGGAGCTTCCAATGTACAAATGGGCTTTGACGATTCTGACCGTGAGTATCGCCCTGACAGCGGGAGATGCCCGGGCCCAAAGATATGACCCCGCTTATCCCGTTTGCTTGAACGTCGTTTCTCGCGGAATGACCCCTTACTACCGATGCAGCTTCACGACGATGGACCAATGCAGGGCGTCGGCAAACGGCCAGATGTGCGTCCTCAATCCCTACTACGCCGGTCCTCCGGCGAGAGGAAACGCTCGGCGTCAGCATCGCCAGACCTACGTGCCACCGAGGCCGCCGATCCACTACCGGGCTGCACCCTACAATCAGTTCAATGAACCCTATTATGGAGCGTCCCAAGGTTACGCGCCTGGCGAGAAAGAGCGCTTTCTCCAAAGTGTGAGGCAATACATGTGAGGGATGTCGCTCGACTGTGTTGGCGCAGCGCATCCTAGGGCTGGGATCGTCGAGGTCGCGGCCGGCCCGATTGCGGCGGGCGCGCGGGAGCGTGTCGCAAACGCGCAACGCGGCGATCCGATCACGCCGGAGATGACAGGGTAGACAGGTCGTCGAGCCTCCAGATCGCCAACCCGCAGCGGCGATCAGGGAGGAGCAACGGCTACGTCTTCTTTTTCGCTTTGGCTTTCTTTGCGGCCTTCTTCGCCGGCTTCCCGTCCTTTGCCTTCTCCGCCTTCACCGTAACAGGCGTGTTGGCGGCCAGGCGCATCGACCGCGCGTAGCTGTCGGCGACGTTGTCGGCGGACATCTGCAGGCGCTTGGCGGCCGCATTGGCCTGCTCCATGGTGGCCTTGGCCATCATCTTGAAGCGCTCGCCGGTCTCCTTGCCCTTGGCCTTGGCCGCAAGGCTGTTGAAGCGATCCCGCCGCTCCTTGGCGCGGGTCATCAGGCCCGCATGCAGCTGTCTGGCCAGTTGCCGGATCACGACATCCAGGTCGGCGTCCGCCATGGTCTCTCATCCCCTTCGAAAACGGTATCGATGCGGGCGGGACTATGCAGATCGGACCCCGGCTTGGCAATTCCCGGCTGTGCGTCATCCGCAGCTTCCGGCGTGCGAAACAAAAAAGCCGCGCTGTTCGCGCGGCTCTTTGGCTTGGCTTGGCTTGGCGCCGTCCGCTCATTTCAGCGAGGCGACCGGGCCGTTCGAGGCCGCCGGCTCGGGGTCGAAGCCGAACACGCCGACGAGATATTTGTAATAGTCCGGCATCTTCTCCTTGAGCGCCTCGCGCGACTTTGGATCGTGGAATTCGCTCTTGCCGGCCAGGAAGATGCTGGCGGTCACCGCAAAGAATTCCATGGGATTCTTCATCGCATAGGATTCCTTGGGCAAGAGGTCCTTGGACTTGGCGAGGGCGTAATAGGTGATCACGCCCTTGTTGGCGTAGCCGTCCGGCAGCAGCCGCGCGTGGAAGGCGTGCAGCATCTCGTGCAGCAGCACGGCCTCCTTCTCGTAGCGCATCATGTCCGGCCGCAGCATGATCACGCCGAGGCCCGAATCGACCGCGAGGTCGACGGCATTGGGATTGGTCCAGCGCTGCTTGGCGGGGTCCCAGACCGTCAGGGTCCGGGGCGCGGTGCGCTGCATGTCCGGCGTGACCCGGCCGTAGCAGGCGGTGGCGGCGCCTTCGTCGAGGCAGGCGAGTTCGCTCGCGACGATCGGAACGGTGTGGAAAAAGCGCAGCACGCGCGGGGAGAGGCCGACGCCTTCGACGACGTCGATCTGGCTCTTCAGGTTCTCGGTGAGCTTGTCGACATCCTTGCGGTCGCGGTTCTCGGAGATGTCGAACATGTAGCCGCGGTAGCTCTGGAAGCCCGGCGGAAGCGGCTGCGCCGCGCCGGCATCGAGCGACCCGGCGATGGTTGGACTGGCGAATAGCGCGCCGACAATGGTCGCGGTCAGCAGCAACGCAATGCGCATGGTGAACCCCCTGATGTCACTTCGCCCGGCAGATTAGGCCGCCCTTGTTTGCGAAAAGTGAGTGCGGCGAGACTAAGGCACCGATGTTGAGGCGTGCTTAACCGTTGGTTGCAGATCGCGCGGGCGGATTAGGGTCGGGTTAACCAAGCGTGGATCGGCTGCGCGCTTCGGCGTAACATCCGCCCGGGCTCGAGGCCCTCACATCATAGCCGAAGGGGAGGATGCCATGTATGCCGCCATCCGTCAGGCCAAGGCGAAAAGCGGGAGCGCGGAAGAGCTGACGCGCCGCATCAAGGACGGCGCCGTTCCCATCATCAGCGACGTCGACGGTTTCCGCGCCTATTACGTCGTCTATGGCGGCGACGACACGGTCACCGCGATCTCGATCTTCGACAAGTTCGAGCAGGCCGAGGAAGCGAACAAGCGCGCCATCGCCTGGATCGAGAAGGATCTCGGCCCGCTGCTCGCCGGCGACGCCCGCGCCGTGGCGGGACCGGTGATCGTGCATACGCTGGCGTAGTTGGGCGGGTCGCTATCGCCACACATTCAACTGTCATCGCCCGCGGAGGCGGGCGATCCAGTACTCCGCGGCAGCAGTGATTGAGCCGATGGGCCGCGGCGTACTGGATGCCCCGCTTTCGCGGGGCATGACAGCGGTGGGTGTAGCGTGCTCCTTTTGCCAAACGCGCAGCCGCTCCCTCACAACTCCCTTGCATTCGAGAACGCAAAGCTCGACACCCTTCGCGTCGTCTCGTCCAGGATCAACGTGCGCGTGATCGGCGGCTCGGCGCGCTGGGCGCAGTTCTCGCGCTCGCAGAGGCGGCAGTTGACGCCGATCGGGGTGCCCTCGGCCTTCTCCAGGTCCATGCCGGTGGCGTAGGTCAGGCGGGCGGCGTGGCGGATCTCGCAGCCGAGGCCGATGGCAAAGCGCGGCTGCGGCAGCGGATGCGGCGCCACGGGGCGGCGCACCATCTGCGCGATCGAGAAATAGCGCGTGCCGTCGGGCAGCTCGATCACCTGCTTGAGCAGACGATCCGGCGTGTCGAAGGTCGAGTGCACGTTCCAGAGCGGACACGTGCCGCCGAATTTCGAGAACGGGAAGGTGCCGGAGGAGAAGCGCTTGGAGACGTTGCCGGCATTGTCGACGCGCAAGAGGAAGAACGGAATGCCGCGCGCATTCGGTCGCTGCAGCGTGGTGAGGCGGTGGCAGACCTGCTCGAAGCCGGAATTGAAGCGCTGTGCCAGCACGTGGATGTCGTAATTCAGCGCTTCGGCGGCCGCGAGGAACGCCGGGTAGGGCATCATCACTGCGGCCGCGAAGTAATTGCCGAGCGTGATCCGGAATAGCCGCCGCGGCGCATCGTCCAGCGGGCCGGCCCGGCCGATGATGGTCTCCAGCGCCTGCGCGCATTCTGCTAAGCCCAGCTGGAAGGCGAGCTGGAATGCGCGGCCGGGCGGATCGACCAGCTCCGAGATCAGCAGCTGGCGGCGGTGGCGGTCGAATCGGCGGAGCGTCTCACGCATCACGTCGACCGGCATGATGCGGGTCTGGATCGAGTGCTTCTCGCGCAAGCGCGCGATCAGCGCGGCATACAGCCCTTCGGCGGGCTCGTTCAGCTCGTCGCGCAGATTTTCCGCCGCCTGCTCCAGCTCCGGAAAATAGTTGCGATTGGCCTCGATCAGCTCGCGCACGCGCTCGACCGGATTGGCCTCATAGCGCGTGCCGACGTCGCGGTCGGCCATCTGCGCCGCGGCCAGCGTCTCGCCCTGGCGCGCCTCGGTATAGGCCGCGTAGAGCCGCTGCAGCGCATGGGTGACGCCCGGGCAGAGCTCGGCGAGGTCGCGCAGCTCCTGCTTGGGCACGTCGATCTGCCGGAACAGGGGATCGGAGAAGATCTCGTTCAGCTCGGCGAAGAAGCGGTCCTCGTCCGCGGTTGCGAGGTCGCGCAGGTCAAGGTCATAGGTCTCCGCGAGCCGCAGCAGGATCTGCGCCGTGACCGGGCGCTGGTTGCGCTCGATCAGGTTGACATAGCTAGGCGAGATCCCGAGCCCCTCGGCGATCTGGGTCTGCGACAGCCCCAATTGCTGCCGGATCCGCCGGAAGCGCGGGCCGACGAAGAGTTTCTTCCCGGAATCGGCGGGCATCACCAGCTCCCTTCTTCGCCTCTCCCCGCTTGCGGGGAGAGGCCGACACGCACCGAGCGATGCGAAGCATCGTTCGGGGCGTGGCGGGTGAGGAGGAGCTTCCGCAGGGGAGGTGAGAGTCGGACTCGCGGAGAGAGCCCCTCACCCCGACCCTCTCCCCGTAAGAACGGGGAGAGGGAGAAAACAGCGGATTCGACGGGCATGTCTCAGATCTCCAGACTCAATCAAGGTCAGAATCATTGACCTATTATTTTACAGATTTTACAAAGTGACATCTATTACACGTTCAGATGTTACATGACATCACCAATAAAAAACAAGCCATCTGTACGAACTTTTCCTTTTCGCGTTTAGCTCCTGACACGCATCTCGCAATGCATTGTCAAGAATGTCGATGGTTGCCCTCGCCGTCGTCAGCGAAAGGATCAGGCACATGAACTACCAGCCCCGCGGTATCAGCACCCTCCAGGGTCCGTCCTCGTATCAGGACGAGGTCAAGGCGGCTCAGGCGCTCCTCGAGACCCAGCCGACCTGGAACGGCGTGTCGGCCGAGGCCGTCGCGCGCATGCGCCTGCAGAACCGCTTCAAGACCGGCCTCGACATCGCCCGCTACACCGCGGCCGTGATGCGCGCCGACATGGCCGCCTATGACAAGGATCCCACCAAGTACACCCAGTCGCTGGGTTGCTGGCACGGCTTCATCGCCCAGCAGAAGCTGATCTCGGTCAAGAAGCATTTCGGCGGCAAGACCGACCGCACCTACCTCTATCTCTCCGGCTGGATGATCGCGGCGCTGCGCTCCGAATTCGGTCCGCTGCCCGACCAGTCCATGCACGAGAAGACCGCGGTGCCGGCGCTGATCGAGGAGCTCTACACCTTCCTGCGTCAGGCCGATTCGCGCGAGCTCAACGACATCTTCCGTCTGCTCGACAAGGCGCGCAAGGAAGGCGACAAGACCCGTGAGAAGGAGCTGATCGAGAAGATCGACAACTTCCAGACCCATGTCGTCCCCGTCATCGCCGACATCGATGCCGGCTTCGGCAACGCGGAGGCGACCTATCTGCTGGCCAAGAAGATGATCGAGGCGGGCGCCTGCGCGCTGCAGATCGAGAACCAGGTCTCCGACGAGAAGCAGTGCGGCCACCAGGACGGCAAGGTCACGGTGCCGCATGACGTCTTCCTGGCGAAGATCCGCGCCTGCCGCCACGCCTTCCTCGAGCTCGGCGTCGAAGACGGTATCGTCGTGACCCGCACCGACTCGCTCGGCGCCGGCCTGACGCAGCAGATCGCCGTCAGCCACAAGCCCGGCGACATCGGCGACCAGTACAACAGCTTCCTCGATTGCGAGGAAATCACCGCGGAGAACGCCAAGAACGGCGACGTCATCATCAACCGCAACGGCAAGCTGATGCGTCCGAAGCGGCTTCCCTCGAACCTCTACCAGTTCCGCCCCGGCACCGGTGCGGACCGCTGCGTTCTCGATTGCATCACCTCGCTGCAGAACGGCGCCGACCTGCTCTGGATCGAGACCGAGAAGCCGCATATCGAGCAGATCGCCAGCATGGTCGACCGCATCCGCAAGGTGGTGCCGAACGCCAAGCTCGCCTACAACAACTCGCCGTCGTTCAACTGGACCCTCAACTTCCGTTGGCAGGTCTACGACGCGATGAAGGAAGCGGGCCAGGACGTCAGCAAGTACAATCGTGCCGAGCTGATGAAGGCGGAGTACGACGACACGCCGCTGGCAAAGGAAGCCGACGAGCGCATCCGTACCTTCCAGGCGGATTCGGCCAAGCGCGCCGGCATCTTCCACCACCTGATCACGCTGCCGACCTATCACACGGCCGCGCTCTCGACTGACAATCTCGCCCGCGAGTATTTCGGCGAGCAGGGCATGCTGGGCTACGTCAAGAACGTCCAGCGCGCCGAGATCCGTCAGGGCATCGCCTGCGTGAAGCACCAGAACATGGCCGGCTCCGACATCGGCGACGACCACAAGGAGTACTTCGCGGGCGAAGCTGCGCTGAAGGCGGGCGGCGTCCACAACACGATGAACCAGTTCGGCTAACGGCGGATCGGACCGGTCTGGAAGCCAGGTTGGAGTCCAGGCCGGTCACGCACCTCAACAGGAGACTGACAATGACCAAAGGCAGCAATTTCTGGGTGATCGGCGGCGAGTTCGGTTCGATGAACTTCCACAAGCTCGTGGAAGGCTCGGCCCAGGTCAAAGGTCCGTTCAAGACCCGCAAGGAAGCCGAAGAGTGCTGGAAGGAAGTCTCGGAAGAAAGCCGTCACAAGGCCGGCGTCCGCTTCTCGATCGTGGAAGAGCCCTCGCGGGTCTCGGCCTGATCGCCCCGACTTAAGAAGACGTCCAAGGACGGATGGTCCCATCCAGGCCCTGCCTGGGTGGGATCGTCTGTTTTTGGCACAGGTGAAACGGCTGTGGGCGCCGTAAGTCTCTGGAATTGTGGGCCTTTGCGGAGGGTTTGGTTGCTGATAGGTTAATGGGGATAAGTCGAGGACGAGGCCGACAATGTCAGAGCCCGAGACCAGCGGGACCGATCCCGGCCAGCCGCGCCCGGTGCGACTGCGCGATGCGCTGCTGCGCGCGCGGATCGAGGCGGCCGACCGCACCGGCGTCGTCGTCGATTTGCGCGACGCCGAGGTGGCGCGGCTCGAGATCCTCAACGACGCGCTCGATCCCCTGTTCGCGCAGGTGCCCGATCAGATCGATCTGTTCGACCGCGGCATCAGCCAGGGCGATACGCCGCGGCTGTGGATCGACGTCGTCGCCCACATCGTGATGGGGCGCGACAAGCGGATGTACCGCTTCGTCCAGGACACCCGCTTCGGCCGCATCGTGCTCGCCGAATCGCACGACACCGCCGTGATCGTCGAGGCCGTCACCGACTATGTCGCGCGCCGCATGGTCGAGCGCGAGCGTGCGATGGTGGTCCAGCCCGAACCGCAAGCACCGACCGCCGCGCCGCCGCCGCGCCGTTCGCGCGTCTGGCCGTTCGTGTTCGGCTTCGTGCTGGGCGCGGCCGCGCTGTTCGGGCTTGCAGTGCTGGCGGTCTTGCGGAACTGGTGAGGCTCTCTCCGCCGTCATTGCGAGGAGCCCTTGCGACGAAGCAATCCAGACTGCCTCCGCGGAGATTCCTGGATTGCTTCGCTGCGCTCGCAATGACGGCCGGGGACTAGATCAACCGCACATGCTTGATCTGTCCGATCTGAAATCCAGCCCCGAGGCTTCGCACCGTCTGCTCGCAGCGCCAGCCGGCATTGTCCTTCTCGATGGTGAACAGATTATACGCCGCCGCTGGATAACGTCCGTGCGCCAGCGCGGAGGCCGACGGCACGCCGAGCGCGGGAATGTTGCCGTTTGGACCCTCGAACCACATCGTCGAATGAATGTGGTCGTGCCCGTGCAGGACCAGCTCGACGCCGTGGCGCTTCAACAGTCCCAGCAATTCCGGCGCGTCCGTCATCCGCTTCGCCCGCGCGCTGGACTTCAGCGGATGATGCACCAGCAGCACGCGGAAGACGTCTTCCGCCGCGAGCCGCTCGAGCACCTCCGCAAGCGCGGCGAGCTGATCGCGCCCGAGCGTGCCGGTCGCCATCAGCGGCAGGGTCGGCACCGCCGTGGACAGGCTGATCAGGGCCAGCGGCCCGCGCCGGCGCACCGCTGGGAAGGCTGCACCGCCAGGTGTGTCCGCGGCGATGTAGTGCAGGAACGTCTCGTCGAAGCGATGACGCGTCGCGCTGACATAGGCGTCGTGATTGCCGGGGATCGCGGTCACGCGGTCGGGCGGGCCGACGCTTTCGAGCCAGGCCAGCGCCGGTGCGAACTCCGCCTCCAGCGCCAGGTTGACGAGATCGCCCGTCACTGCGATGTGGTCGGGCGCCTGCGCCTTCATGTCGGCGACGAGCGCGTCGAGCACCTCGCGGCGCTGGTACTTGTGGCGGTTGCGCGTCCAGTTGACATAGCCGAGCGCGCGCTTGCCCGCGAGCTCGATCAGCCGCGGCTTCGGCAAAGGCGCCAGATGCGGATCGGACAGGTGGGCGAGCGTGAAGGGAGCCAGCGTGAAGGGAGTCATGGCGCGCGAATGCCTCGCTATTGCTCCGCTGTAATGGCAAGGTCGCGCGCGCCGCGCAAGCAGGGCCTGAAACGGGGGGCGTCGAGGAGCCTGATGGGAGAACGTCTGAACCGAGCCCGACGGAAAGCCGAGCCGCTGCTGCGGCGGTTCTTCCACGTCTATTTCCTGCTCGTCCGCGGCATGACGCTCGGCGTCCGCGCCGTGGTGCTGGATGCCGACAATCGCGTCTTCCTGGTCAGGCATAGCTACGTCAGCGGCTGGTATTTGCCTGGCGGCGGCGTCGACTTCGGCGAGACCATGGAAGAGGCGTTGCGACGCGAGCTCAAGGAGGAGGGCGACATCGATCTGACCGGCGAGGCGATCCTGCACGGCGTCTTCCTCAACAGCCACGTCTCCCGCCGCGACCACGTCGCGGTCTACGTGGTCAGGCAGTTCAGGCAGGACCGCGTCCCTGAGCCCAACCGCGAGATCGTCGAATGCGGGTTCTTCGACAATGCCGCATTGCCCGAGGGCACCACGCCCGGCACGCGGCTGCGGATCGCCGAAGTGCTCGATGGCAGGCCCGTGATTGCGACGTGGCGCTGAGGGCGGCTTGTGCTAGTAACCCGCTCGACGCGCACGGTAGGCCACGCCGCTCGGGCGCGAGCCGACAAGCCTCGGAGTGCTGCCCTGATGACCACAACGCAACTTCGTATCGCGGTGCTGGTGCCCTGCTACAACGAGGAGGCCGCGGTCGCGACCGTCGTTGCCGATTTCCGCAAGGCGCTGCCCGCGGCGGAGATCTACGTCTACGACAACAATTCGCGCGACCGGACCGCCGCGGTCGCGCGCGAAGCCGGCGCGATCGTGCGCAGCGAGCGGCGGCAGGGCAAAGGTCACGTCGTACGCCGCATGTTCGCGGACGTCGAGGCCGACGTCTATGTGCTGGTCGACGGTGATGCCACCTACGATGCGCCGAGCGCACCGATGATGATCGACAAGCTGCTCGACGAGCATCTCGACATGGTGGTCGGGCTTCGCGTCGATCAGGTCCAGGCCGCCTACCGGCTCGGCCACCGCACCGGCAATCGCATGCTGACCGGCTTCCTGTCCGATACCTTCGGTCACGCTTTCAAGGACATCCTGTCCGGCTACCGGGTGTTCTCGCGCCGCTTCGTCAAGTCCTTTCCCGTCCTCTCCGACGGTTTCGAGATCGAGACCGAGCTTGCGGTCTATGCGCTGGAATTGTCGCTGCCGGTCGCCGAGGTCGAGACGCCCTACTATGCGCGCCCCGAAGGCTCGTTCTCCAAGCTCAACACCTGGCGCGACGGCTTTCGCATCCTCGGCACCATGCTGAAGCTCTATCGCAGCGAGCGGCCGTTGCGCTTCTTCACGGTGATCGGAATCCTGCTGGCGCTGGCGTCGATCATCTTCGCGATTCCGATCGTGATCACCTTCATCGAAACCGGCCTCGTGCCGCGCCTGCCCACCGCGGTGCTGTCGATGGGCCTGATGATCATGGCCCTGCTGTCGGTGTCATCAGGGCTCGTGCTCGATACGGTGACGCGAGGGCGGCGGGAGATGAAGATGCTGGCCTATCTGTCCCAGCCGGCGTCGAAACGGGACGCAGGTTGAGCCAGGCCTGCAGTTCGCCCGCCGGGAGGTGAAACGGGGCACCGCCGCCGCCCATGGACCTTCGCAGGCGCAAGTGCTACTCCGCGAATTGACATGAACGATCTCTCACTGACCATTCTTCCCGAAGCCGCCGGCGACGCTCAGGCGATCGAGCGGCTGCACGAACGCACCTTCGGCCCCGGCCGCTTCGTGCTGAGCGCCTACCGGATCCGCGAGCACGTCGACCATCTGCTCGAACTGTCCTTCACGGCCCGTATCGGCACGCTCCTGGTCGGCTCCGTCAGGCAATTGCCGATCCTGATCGGCGAAACGCCCGCGCTGCTGCTCGGGCCGCTCACCGTCGAGCCGCCGTTCCGCGACCGCGGCATCGGCCGTCAGTTGATGGAGCGCGCGCTGAAGGACGCCAGGGAAAAAGGCCACCGCCTCGTGCTGCTGGTCGGCGACGAGCCCTATTACGGCCGCGTCGGCTTCAAGCAGGTGCCGAAGGGCCGCGTCACCATGCCGGGTCCCGTCGATGCCGCGCGCATCCTGGTGTTCGAGCTCGTCGACGGCGCCTTCGAGGGCGTGTCGGGCGCGGTCGGCCCCGACTGGAGCAAGGCGCGGACATAGGAGCGGCGCGCGTCGTTGGAAACGCCGTAGCCCGGATGGAGCGCAGCGCAATCCGGGAAGGTCCTGCCGCAACGAGAGAACCCCGGATTACGCTACGCTCCATCCGGGCTACGACACTGCTCGTAGCTCATCCGGCTAAGAGACCGTCGAGAAGACGCGCGGCTGCGCGCGTCATACTCCGTCATTGCGAGCGCAGCGAAGCAATCCAGAATCTTTCCGCGGAGGCGGTCTGGATTGCTTCGTCGCAAGAGCTCCTCGCAATGACGGCGTGTGTCGTTACCTAGAACTTGAAGTTCGCGAACGCCCTGACGCCGATGCCGGGCAACAGCACCTGGTCCTTGTTGAAGGAGACGGCGTTGCGGATGTTTTCGTTCAGCAGGTTGTTGCCGACTAGCCCAACATGCATCTCGCGCGCGCCGAACCAACGTTGATCGAGCTGCGTTTTGTAGCTGACCTCGGCCCTTAGCAGGTTGTAGCCGGGCGTCGGCGTCTCCGCGATCGGTGCGATGTCGTTTTGCGCGAACGCGTGCAGCAGGTTGATCCGCGCAAACCAGTTGGCGTCGCGATAGTACACACCACCGCCCAGCCGCTGGGGCGGAATGCGTGGCACGTTGGTGCCGTCATCGAAGGTCGCACGCACGATGTCGTATTGACCTTCGATGCCCCAGATCCCGTTCCAGACCGGCATCACGTCGTACTGGAACTGGAATTCGCCGCCACGAAATGTCGCGTCGCGCTGCGAATAGACCGCCTGATTCAGTTCGAGGCCGGCGCCAAGCTGGCAAACGCCGTCCTCACACGTGTTGCCGGTCAGGCGCCGGTAGATAAAGCCGTTGAACTTGGTGTAGTAGCCGGTGATTTCGAAGCGAAGCGGCCCGACCGCCCGTCGCAGTCCCGCCTCGACCGACTTGGCGGTCTCGATGCCGAGATTGGGATTGCCGATGTCGAAAGTGGTGGTGGCATCGTGGCCGCCGCGCGAGAACAATTCCGCCGGTTTCGGCGCGCGTTCGACATATTGGCCGGTGATGCTGGCGACCAGATCCCAGGGAAGGCTGTGGATCAGGCCGATGCTCCCGCTCACCGGCGCGAAGTTGCGGTTGACCGCTGTTGCGGGGCCGATCGCGGCCGGATCGACGGCGAGGTCGAACACATCGGGGACGAAGGCTGGCGCCGTGCCGCTCAACCTTGCGCTCTCGACGCGCCCGGCGATCTGAGCCTTGGTGGCTTCGCTGAACTTGAACTCGTTGAAGATGTACCCGGCGACCTTTGTGTTCTTGTTCGGATCGAACAGTCCGTTGACCGGACTGCCTGGATCGTCCGGACTCGGCGCAGTCAGCTTCTGGTGCGACGCCTGAACACCCACAGCGGTGGTCAGCGCGGCAAAGCGGACGTCGAATGGCGCAAGCTGCACCTCGACGCGGCCTTCCTGTTCCTTGTTGGTGAAGGTCTGTCTCACGCCGAGGGAGCCGAGGTCGGCAGAGTCGGCGAGCCCGACCTCATCGTGCTTATAGTCGGTGGCGCTGGCCCAGAACCGGATCGCATCGATCGCCGCCGCGTCCGGCCGATACTCGCCTTTTGTCGTGAATTTTGTTTGTCGTCCGTCGATCCGCGTCAGGAACTCGCTGCCCTCGATACCGGGAATGTGATAGAGCGCGTTGTGCTGCGTGATTGCCGCGCCGACGTAGCCGCCGTCGAAGATGTAGGAGCCGCCGACAGATCCGCCGTAGGCCTGCGATGCCGAATTCGGCTGACGGCCGTTGAACGGCAGCGTCGGGTCGGTCAAGAACGGGTAGCTCGGGATGTTGTAGTCGCCGGCCTTGCGGCCAAAGGCATCGGCGTGGAAGGCAAAGTTGCCGCCGCCGGCGTCGAGCAGCACGGCACCTTCGGTCCCGCGATCGACCGACGTCACGGCCGTCCGTGTTTCCGCGGTGATGCAGCCCGGCGATCCCACGTTTGCCAGCGGCGCCTTGGTCGGGAGTCCGTAAGTCGGGAAGGGCGCCGTGCAGGACGGCAAAGCATCCGGAATTCGATTGTTGGTTGCGCTGACCACGCCGCCGATCGCGGTGGAGCCGTAGCGCAGCGTCGCCGGTCCGCGGATGACCTCGACCTGGTTGGCTGCCAGCGGATCGATCGGCACGAAGTGATCCTCGCCGAGGTCGGACGCGCCGTTGCTGCCCGTTCCGTTCTCGACAATGCCGACACGGTTGGTGTCGAGGCCGCGAATGATCGGGCGGCTCGATGCACCGGGTGCGTATTCAGAGCCGGTGATGCCGGGCTTCGAGAACAGGAGATCGCCGAGCGTGCCGCCGCCGTTGCGCCGAATCTCCTCGTTCGGCACGACCGTGACGGTCGCGAACTGATCGGTCACAACAGGCAGCACGCCTTGCTGAGGCGCGGCGGGCACCGGGGCTGCCGGCGCCGCTTCAACTGCCTGCTCGCGGCTGCGCACCCGCGCGGTTCGCGTGCCGCGGCCTGCGTTGCGGGTCGGCACCACTGCTCTGCGTACGATCGGGCTCGGCGCCGTTACGGTGATGGCGGGGAGCTCAGTCGACGATTTATCTTGTGCCGGCTGTTGTGCCGGTCGTTGTGCCGAGTCCTGGGCGAACGCGGATGTAGCGGCGGCGCCGAGCAGGAGCAGGCTTGCTCCGCCAAGGCGCTGCGCGCGTCGCAATTGAAATGACATGGTCCTGATTCCACTCAGGCGCCGTCCGGATGATGCTCTGCTGACCGGAGGCGGCCTGCCGTCGCGACGCGACGGAATTCGACTTCAACTTCTCCCAGATACTTGCCGATGGGCGGCGAGGCTGGGCGTGATCAAGCGTTGGAGTCAGGACGCAGGAGGGGCGCGCGGCTGGAACGCCGTGCCGGCCGATGTCAGATGAGCGAACTCGGCGTCGAGGCTGCGCCGGAGCAGCTCGATCGCCTGCGGGAGCAGCAGCACGGGCGGCGTCGCCGACACGATCGTGCCCGCCATCGCAATGATGGCGCAGATGGCGCAACCCTCGTCGCGCGAATGCTCGCGGTCGGGACTTGAGGGCGATTGCTTCTCGACGGCGGCGCTGTCGGTGGTTGCAACGTCCTTGGCGCCGCCTTCTGTGTGCTGGGCCGAGGATTGAGCAAGCGGCGCGGCCTGCGCGAACCAATGGCTGTGGCCGAACGTCAGCGCGAGCTGCACCAGCATCGCGAACAATGCGAGCCGGGCGCCGTGCCTGATCTTCGACCGGAACCACTTCATCTGGAAAACGCCACCCCCACACCGAGGCGTCAATCCCAGGACGCCGCGATGTTATAGTATAACATCGCCCGACGGTCCGTGCATGTCAACGGCAGGGCGAGCTGCCTGTGCACGCAGCCGCCCGATGTGTCCTTCGGGCAACGGGCGTGGGATGAATGGTGCTCGCCAAGCATTCGAAACACCTCTCCCGAAGGGAGAGGTCGGATCGCATCGGAGATGCGAGCCGGGTGGGGCTTACGGTCTCACGATGCGCTGCGGCCCCTCACCCGGATTGCTTTGGCGCGCAATGCGCGCCGTAGCAATCCGACCTCTCCCCGTCGGGGAGAGGTGAGCCATGGACAGTCGGCAGAATTTCATCGCGCCTCAGGAGCTCACCGCCCCTCGCGCACCCAGGTCGCCGCGAATGCGCCGAGGAGCAGCAGCAGGCCGATCACGCCGGCGAAGATCGGCAGCACGCCGACGCCCTTGACGACGCTGGCGTCGCGCATCCGCACGCCCATCCAGCCATCGCCGTGGAACATGCCGACCGAGCGCACCGGCAGGATGCGCGGCAGCTCGACGCTCGAGCCAGAGGCCACGCGCACGGCATCGCCGCCTGTCGCCTGTGTCAGCGGCTTCAACGTATCGACCGTGGAGGTGACTTCCGAAAATTCCTTCGGATTGGTCGGGCCGACATTGATCAGCGCTTTCAGCGTGCCGTCGGTGGCCTGCCACAGGCCGAGCTCGCTCGCCGGCAGGCTGGCGCGCCACTCGCCGGGATCGCCGGCGCTCAGCGTCAGATCCTGCGATACACCCGATGGCGAGGTCACGCTGACGGGCTGGACGCTGTCCGCCATGGTCTGACGCACCACGACGAGGTCCTTGCCCTGCACCTGGAGGCGCAACGCCTCCTCGTCGAGATCAGGCTGCTTCATCAGCCAGTGCGACATCCGCCGCAGCAGGTCGAGATGCGGACCGCCGCCCTCATAGCCGCGCGCCCACAGCCAGATGTGGTCAGACAGCAGGAGCGCGACGCGGCCCTCGCCGAAGCGAGACAGGAACAGCAGCGGCTTGCCGTCGACGCCGGTCATGACGGGCGGGTTGACCGCATTGCGGGTATCGACGGTGCGGAAGAACCGGCTCCAGCGCGGCGGCTCGCTGGCGGAGCCCTCCAGCCCGCGCGTGACGGGATGGCGTTTGCCGAGGTCGGACAGATGCGCATAGAACGGCTTCTCGGTGACGCCGACCGGTTCGGCCGGCAGCACCGAATCGAGCGGCGTGCGCCAGATGCTGCTGTTGGAGGCATAGTCGGGGCCGGCCGAGACCAGCACGGCGCCGCCTGCGCGCACGTAACGCGCCATGTTCTCGAAATAGGGGATCGGCAGCACGCCCTGGCGGGCATAGCGATCGAAGATGATCAGCTGGAATTCGTTGATCTTCTGCTGGAACAGCTCGCGGGTCGGAAACGCGATCAGCGACAATTCGTTGATCGGCGTGCCGTCCTGCTTCTCCGGCGGGCGCAGAATGGTGAAATGCACGAGGTCGACGCTGGCATCGGACTTGAGCAGATTGCGCCAGGTGCGCTCGCCCGAATGGGGCTCGCCCGAGACCAGCAGCACCCGCAGCTTGTCGCGCACGCCGTCAATGGCGACGACGGCGCGGTTGTTCACCGGCGTCAATTCGCGCTCGAGCGGCGAGGCCTCGATCTCGACGATGTTCGGCCCGGCATGCTTGATGTCGACGTCGACGCTCGCGGCCTGGCCGCTGGAGAGCGTGCGCTCGTTGATGACCTCGCCGTCGCGGCGGACCGTGACCCTGGCGCGCTCGCCGGTGACACCCTGGTCGTCGAGGCGGTAGGAGATGGTCTGGCTCTGCCCGACGATACCGAAGCGCGGCGCGGCGGTGATCGCGATGCGGCGGTCGCGCTCGTCCTTCTGGCCCGTAACCAGCGCGTGCACCGGCGCCTGGAAGCCGAGCGCGGCGGCGTTCGCGGGAATGTCGTGGACGCGGCCGTCGGTGATCAGGAACGCGCCGGCGACGCGGTCGACCGGGACGTCCGCCAAGGCCGAGGCCAGTGCGCCGAACAGCTTGGTGCCGTCGGTCTCGCCGTCGGCCTGTCCGGCTTCGACGACACGGACCTCGAGGCCCTTGATCTTCTTCAGGCTGTCGACCAGCGCCTCCTGCGCTTGCGCAGCTTCGCGATTGCGGTTGCCGAAGTTCTGGCTCGGGCTCTTGTCGACGACAACAGCGGCGACCGAGGTGAGGGGATCGCGGTCCTCGCGGGTGAAGGAGGGATTGGAAAGCGCCAGCAGGAACAGCGCCAGCGCGGCCACCCGCACCGCGGCGCCGCGCGCGCGCGCCAGCAGCAGCACGAGCGCGACAATGACGATCGCGGCGAGCGCGAGCCACAGCACGATGGTAGGAACAAGCGGTGTGAACGCGATGCCGTAGTTCATGTCGATCCTATTGCCCCAGCCGTTCGATCAGCGCCGGAGCGTGCACCTGGTCGGCCTTGTAGTTGCCGGTCAGCGTGTACATCACGATGTTGGCGCCGGCACGGTAGGCGAATTCGCGCTGGCGGGCGTCGCCGCCGGTCACCGGCAGCATGGCCTGTCCGTCGGGCCGCACCGCCCAGGCGCCGGCCAGGTCGTTCGAGGTGATGATGATCGGCGAGACGCCGTCGCCGCCGCGCGCCGGCCGTTGCGCGCTCTCATCGTCGTCTTCGCGCGGCAAGGTCTCGACCCAGGTCTGGCCGGCGGTGAAGCGGCCGGGGAAGTCGCGCAGCAGATAAAAGGTCTTGGTCAGCACGTGCTCTCGCGGCACCGGCTCGAGCTCGGGCACGTCGAGCGAGGACAGGATCTCGCGCAGAGTCTGCATCGCCGGCGTCTGCGCCGCGCCGTTGGCGCCGGGCGGCGCCTCGATCGCGTCGCGGGTGTCGAACAGCACGGTGCCGCCCTGCTTCATGTAGGCGTCGATCTTGTTGATGGCGTCCTGCGGCGGCTTCGGCGCGCCCGGCACGATCGGCCAGTAGATCAGCGGGAAGAAGGCGAGCTCGTCGCGCGCGGGATCGACGCCGACGGGATCGCCGGCCTCGAGCGCCGTGCGCTGGGCCAGGAACAGCGTCAGGCCGTTCATTCCCGCTTTGACGATGGAATCGACGTCCGCATTGCCCGTGACGACATAGGCGAGGCGGGTCTGCGACACCGACTTCATCGCGAACTCGTCCGTGATGCCGTCGGCGCGCGACGGCGCCGGCGAGAGCGCCGCGAATCCCGCGAGCAGGGCGAGCACGATCATCGCGGGCGCGGCGCGGCGGCGCAGCAGCGCGGCAATGCCGCCGCCGAGCACCGCGATGATGATGGCGTCGATCAGGAACAGCGCGAGCGCCGTCGACAGCAGCCAGCCGCGCAAATCGCGCGGCTCGGCATTGGTGTAGGTGGCGTGCCGGGCGCGCAGGCTCGCGGTGTTCAGGGCGGCAATGCGGTCGGCGCTGGCAAGCGTGTTCACGGCGAGCGGTCCTTCTGCCGGACCGTAGAAGCCGGGCGGATGATCTGATGTGGCGCGGTCGCGATAATCGGCAGGAAGCGGCTTGGCCGTCGCGGGCGGCGGACCGAACGCGCCAAATCCGTCGAGGATGTGCAGCGGCGCCACGGTCTCAGCGGTCGCTTCGCCGGCAACGCCAGCGCCGGGCTTCGCGGTGTAGCCGGACATGTCGACCACCCGCCGCAGCATTTCGACGAAGGTGCCCGACATCGGCAGATCCGACCAGCGCATGTCGGCGCTGACGTGGAACAGGCTGACGAGGCCCTTGCCACGATGCTCGCCGGTGACGAGCGGCGTGCCGTCTTCCAGCGAGGCCCAGCTCTTGGTGGCGAGCACGGCGTCGGGCTCGGCCAGCACCTGCCGGCTCACGGTGACGTCCTTGGGCACCGCGACGCCGGCGAACGGGCCGTCGACGGCGAAGGAGGCGAGATGCTGCGGCTTCTCCCAGGTCAGGCTGCCGCCGAGCGTGCGGCCGCCCTTGCGCAGCTTGACCGGCACGAGGTCGTCCTCCGCCTGTGCCAGCCGGGGCCCAGCGAACCGCACCAGCACGCCGCCCTGGTCGACCCAGGCATTGAGGCGTTCGCGCAGCTCGGGGGCGATGGTGCCGACATCGGCGAGGATGATCATCGGCAGCTTCTGGTCCAGAAACTGCGTGATGCCCTGCTGCGGCGAGCCCTTGTCGGCGAGCCGGACGTCGGCGAACGGCGCCAGCGCGCGGGTGAGATAGAAGGTCGGCGCCAGCAGTGGCTGCGCGGTCTCGCTGGTCGCGCCCGAGATGATGCCGATGGCGCGGCGACGCCAGCGCTTGTCGAGCAGCTGCACCGCGCCGGCCGAGCGCTCGCCGGAGATTTCGAGCCGCGTGATGTCGTTGCGCAGCTCGACCGGCAGATCGAACGCCGCCTCGGTTTCCTTGTCCTGCGGGCCGAACGAATAGCGCGCTTCGCCGATCGGCGAGGCCTTCTGGTCCAGCGCGCGCACCGTGCCGACCGCAATCCCGCTGTCGGTGCGCAGCACCTTCACCGTCATCTTCGCCGCGGCGTTCTCGGCGGCGACCAGGGCCAGCGGCGAGGAGGTGCCGCCTTCGAACACGGTCAGGCTGCGGTCGCCGATGGTCTTGCCGAGGCCGGCCACGAAGTCCTCGCCGCGGCCGGTGTCGACGCCGTCCGAGAGCCAGGCGATCTCGCAGTCGCCGGTGACCTTGAGGAAACGGTCGACCGCAGCCAGCGTCTCGACCCGGTCGATCGAATAGGGCTTTGGCGCCAGCTGCCGCAGCGCGACGCGCGCCGCACCCGCCGGCATCAGGGTGATGTCGCGGTTCGGCTCGGACAGCGGCACCAGCGCGATGCCGCGGCCGTCATTGTCGGCATTGGCGATAAGCTCGTCGGCGGTCCTGATCCTGACGTCCCAGTGCGATGCAGCGCTCCAGCCGTCGTCGAACATGATCATCAGCGGCGCCTTGCTCCCGGCGACGCCAGTTTGCGGATTCCAGATCGGGCCGGCGGCGGCGAAGATCACCAGCGCGGCGGCGAGCAGGCGAAGCGCGGTCAGCCACCATGGCGTCCGCGAGGGCGTCTCTTCTCTTGGCGTGATGTCGAACAACAGCCGCGTCGGCGGAAACTCGATGCGCCGCGGCCGCGGCGGCATCACGCGCAGGAGCCACCACAGCACGGGCAGGCTGAGGAGGCCGATCAGGAGCAGCGGTTGTGTGAAGGCGAGCGGCAATCCCATCATGCGGCCGGCCCCGCCTTGATCGTCGTGGTGCGTGCGCCGGACTTGCTCACCTGCATGCCCGCATGCAGGAACAGCAAGAGTTCGGCGGCGGAGCGGTCGGTCGCGTGCGTCGTGAACAGCCAGTCGAGCTTGTTGGTCTCGGCGCGGATCTGGTCCCGGTGCAGCGCGAGCCGCGCGGTGTAGTCCTGCGCCCAGCTCTCGGCGCGGCCGGCGGTGATCACGCCAAAGCCTTCCGGCTCGACGAACTCGACGCGGCCGGAATAGGGGAACGATTCCTCGGCGGGATCGACCACCTGCACCATCGTGCCGTGCGCGCCGGAGCTGGACAGCCCGGCGAGCGTCGTCCTGATCTCGGCGATCGGCGACCAGAAATCCGACAGCACGATGATCTCGGCCAGCGCGGCCGGAACGAAGGATGGCGGCAGGCTCAGTCGGTCTGCATCGTCATGCAGCATCGCCTGCGCCATCCTGTCGATGACGCTGCGGCTTGCGGTCGGCGCCATCAGCCCGGGAATGCCGACGCGCTCGCCGCCGGCGACGAGCAGCTCGGCCAGTGCGAAGGCGACGATCAGCGTCCGCTCGAGCTTGGACACGCGCGCGGTCTTCGAGGCGAACGCCATCGAGGGCGAGCGGTCCGGCCAGATCCAGACCGTGTGCGAGGCTTCCCATTCCAGCTCGCGCACGTAGAGATGGTCGTCGCGCGCCGAGCGGCGCCAATCGACGTTCTGCGACGGTTCGCCCGAGACGAAGCGGCGGTACTGCCAGAAGTTTTCGCCCGAGCCGGCGCGGCGCCGTCCATGCAGGCCGTGGATGACGTTGGCGGCGATGCGGCGGGCCTCGAGCACCAGGCGCGGCAACGAAGCGGCGAGCGTGCGGCTTTCGCCATCGGCACGTCGGATCGCCAGGATCTCCTTCGCTGCCCGCCCGTTCTCCGCTGCCATCAACCGATCCGTGTCTTCAATTGCCGGATCACGTCCGGAATCGTGCGGCCTTCGGCGCGCGCCTGGAACGTCAACGCCATGCGGTGCTTCAGCACGGGCTCGGCAAGGTCGAGCACGTCGTCGATCGACGGGGCCAGGCGGCCGTCGATCAGCGCACGCGCGCGCACCGCCAGCATCAGGGATTGGCTGGCGCGCGGGCCGGGGCCCCAGGCAATGAACTTGCCGGCTTCGCCGGCGTCCGGACCCGGGCGGGCCGAGCGCACCAGCGAGAGAATTGCTTCCACCACGGAATCTCCGACCGGCAAGCGCCGGATCAGGCGCTGCGCGGTGATCAGCGCATCGGGCGTCATCGCGCCCTTGGCCAGCGTCTCCTCCGCGCCCGTGGTCTCGAACAGGATGCGGCGCTCGGCATCGCGGTCGGGATAGTCGACGTCGATCTCCATCAGGAAGCGGTCGAGCTGGGCTTCGGGCAGCGGATAAGTGCCTTCCTGCTCCAGCGGGTTCTGCGTCGCGAGCACGTGGAAGGGTTTCGGCAGATCGTGACGCGCGCCGGCGACGGTGATGTGCTGCTCCTGCATCGCCTGCAACAACGCCGATTGCGTGCGCGGTGAGGCGCGGTTGATCTCGTCGGCCATCAGGAGCTGCGCGAACACGGGACCGGCAATGAAGCGGAAGGCGCGCCTTCCCGCGGTGCTCTCGTCCAGCACTTCGGCGCCGAGAATGTCGGAAGGCATCAAATCGGGCGTGAACTGGATGCGCTTGGCGTCGAGACCGAGCGTGACGCCGAGCGTCTCCACCAGCTTGGTCTTGGCAAGGCCCGGCACGCCGATCAGGAGCGCATGGCCGCCGGAGAGGATGGTGACCAGCGTGTTCTCGATCACGCGATCCTGGCCGAAGATGACCGAGGCGATCGCGTCCTTGGCCGCGCGAACCTGGCTCGACACCTGCTCGGCCGAACGGACGATCCCGTCCTCGAGTTTCTCGACACTCTCCGCCATTCGCTTGCTCCTTCAGCCTGTGCAACGCGGCTTGCTTGCATCGTCAGCCTGTCACGTCAGGTCATCACGCCAGATCATGGGCCCCATGCTAGACTTGCAGGAAGGCCATGTATTCGTTGAATTAACCTATCCCCACCTTATCGGCTTCGGGGTATGTACGGCATCACGAAGTGGCGACCTCCACATCGGACTATTCCGGATGGAACCGCGCACCTAAGTACAACGTAGACCTGCACCAATCGTGCCAATCACAAAGTCAGGGCAAACCATGGCGAACCAAGGGCAGAGCGCCGATCGGGGTCTCGAGGGACTGACTGCTGCCGCCAAAAGCGCTGCCGGTGCCGAAGGCGCCAAAAAGGGCCTGCCTCCGGTGCATCTGTGGAATCCGCCGTTTTGCGGCGATCTCGACATCCGAATCGCCTCCGATGGTACTTGGTTCTACATGGGGACGCCAATCGGGCGTCCCGCTTTGGTGCGGCTGTTTTCGACCATTCTCAAGCGCGAGGGCGACAAGCATTTCCTGGTCACGCCGGTGGAGAAGGTCGGTATCCGCGTCGACGATGCGCCGTTCATGGCGGTCGAGATGCAGAAGGACGGCGAGGGCAGCCATCGCGTGCTGCACTTCCGCACCAATGTCGACGACTGGGTCAGCTGCGACGCGGCGCACCGGCTGCGTTTCGAGCAGGCAAGGGATGGCGGGCTGACGCCCTACTTGCACGTCCGCGCCGACCTCTGGGCCAAGGTGACGCGCGCGCTCTATTACGATCTGGTTGACATGGGCGAGGAGCGGATGGTCGATGGCCAGCCGATGTTCGGTGTCGAGTCGGCCGGCGAGTTCTTCGCCATGGCCGATGCGGAGCAGGTGAGGGCGGCGCTTTGAATTTGAACAACCCTATCCTGACGAACGAGCCGGTCGCGCTTGGCGCTGCGGATTTCTTCGCCCGCTCCAGGGCGCGGCTCGGCTTCGACGTGCCGCCCGGCCTCTATGATCCCAACATCATCCCGGCCTCGGGCGATCCCGGCACCGACAAGATGCTCGAGATCATCGCGCGCGAGCAGCCGGTGCGCCCGGCAGCGGTCCTGATCGCGGTGGTCGACCATCCCGAGCCCACCATCCTGCTGACGCAGCGCTCGGCGCATCTCAACGACCATGCCGGCCAGATCGCCTTTCCCGGCGGCAAGATCGACGCGATCGATGCCTCGCCGCTCGATGCGGCGCTGCGCGAGGCGGAGGAGGAGGTCGGGCTGTCGCGCGACTTCGTCGAGCCGCTCGGCTATCTCGATCTCTACGGCACCGCCTTCGGCTTCCGCATCCTGCCGACGGTTGCCAGGGTCAGGCCCGGCTTTTCGCTCAGCATCAACCATTCCGAGGTTGATGATGCGTTCGAGGTGCCGCTATCCTTCCTGATGAATCCGGTGAACCACCAGGTGCACAGCAAGGAATTCCGCGGCACGCCGCGATCCTATTACGCGATGCCGTTCGCGGAACGCTACATCTGGGGTGCGACGGCGGGCATGCTGCGTGTGCTGTATGAGCGGATCTATTCGTCATGATCCGGACGGTTCTGACCGAGATCGGAATCTTCCTCATCCCCTTTGCCGTCTATGCGCTGTTCCTGGCGGCGACGCGGTCCGGTGTGTTCGCACGCTCCTCATGGCCGGTCGCGATCGTCGCGCGTCTTGCGCTGGTGGCGATCGTGCTGGTCATCGCGGGCCTCATCGGCTTGGCGGAGTTCTCCGGCGCGCCGCCGGATTCGACCTACGTCCCCGCCCATATCGAGGACGGCAAGCTCGTGCCGGGCACGGAAAAGTAGGGGCGGGTCCATGAGCGCGGAGCCTTTACTCGCCGATGCGCCCTGGCTGACCGCAGGCGGCACCGCGCGCGTCCTGGCGCTGCTCGGCACCGATGGCGAGGAGGCGCGGGTGGTCGGCGGCGCCGTGCGCAACGCGCTGCTCGGTCTTGCGCCGGGTGACATCGACATCGCGACCACGGCGCTGCCGGATGAGGTGATACGGCGCGCCAAGGCCGCCGGCATCAAGAGCGTGCCGACCGGCATCGACCACGGCACCGTCACGTTGGTGATCGATGCCCACCCCTATGAAGTCACGACGCTGCGCGAGGACACCGAGACCTTCGGCCGCAAGGCGAAGGTCGCGTTCGGCCGCGACTGGGTCAAGGATGCCGAGCGGCGCGACTTCACCATGAACGGCCTGTCGGTCGATGCGCGCGGCGTCGTCTACGACTATGTCGGCGGCATCAACGACGCCAAAGCGCGGCGCGTGCGCTTCATCGGCGATCCCGACCAGCGCATCGCCGAGGATTACTTACGCATCCTGCGCTTCTTCCGCATCCATGCCGCCTTCGGTGCCGGCGAGCCCGACCGCGACGGCTATCTCGCCTGCATCCGCGGACGCGCGGGCCTGGCCAGCCTGTCGGCCGAGCGGGTGCGCATGGAGATGCTCAAGCTGCTGGTCGCCGGTGGTGCGGCTGCGGCCGTGCGGGCCATGGCCGAGGGCGGATTGCTGCAGGCGTTGACCGGCGGCGTCGTCTACACGGGTCCCCTGGACACAATGATCGCAATCGAGCGCGAGCTCGGCCTCAGCCCCAGCAGCACGCGGCGCCTGGCCGCGCTCGCGGTCGCCGTCACCGAAGACGCCAAGCGCCTCGCCGTGCGCCTGCGGCTTTCCAATGCCGAGGCCAAGGCGCTGGATTCGATGGGGCACCGCTGGTGGCGCTTCGCCACCAAAGACGAAGCCAGGGCACGGCGCTTGCTGTACCGGCTCGGGCCCGAGCGCTATCACGATCGCGTATTGCTTGGCTGGGCACGCAACGGCGGCGACGTCACATCGACGCGCTGGCGCGCGCTCGCCGAGCTGCCGCAGCGCTGGAGCGCGCCGAAATTCCCGCTGAAGGCCGCCGACTTCATCGCGCGCGGCCTCGCCGAAGGACCCGCGCTCGGCCATGTGCTGACGCTCGCCGAAGACGCTTGGCTCGCGTCGGATTTCCCACGCGAGGAAGCCACGCTCGCCGCGATCGCCGATCAAGCCGTGGCCCGCATCAGAGGCGACCAGAAAGATTGACCATCGTCTCAGGCTTCGCCGATATCTCGCTTCTGCAGCTTCTGCTGGTCGCAGCGATGGCGTTGTTTGCATCGATTATCGGCGGTCTCGCCGGCTACGGCACCGGTGCGCTGATGCCCTTGGTGCTGGTCCCGCTGGTCGGGGCCGAGCCCGTCGTGCCGATCATCGCGATCTCCGCGATGCTGACCAATGCGAGCCGCGCGCTTGCCTATGTCCGCCATGCGGACCGCCGCCGCGTGCTGGTCGTGCTGGCCTGCGCAGGCTTGACCACCGCGCTCGGCGCCTACGGCTACACCCGCCTCACCAATGCCGGCGCCGCGCTCGTGATCGGCGCCATGCTGATCCTGAGCGTGCCGCTGCGCCGCAGGCTTCGCCGCCGCGATGTCAGGATCGGCGACGCCGGCCTCGCCGCTGGCTCGGTCGGCTATGGCGTCCTGGTCGGCGGCACCTCGGGCTCCGGCGTGATCCTGCTCTCGCTGTTGATGGCCGCAGGGCTCGAAGGCGCCGCGGTGATTGCGACCGACGCGATGATCTCGCTCGGCACCGGCCTCATCAAGATCTCGGTATTCGGCCTCGCCGGCGCCGTCACCGCGCAGGTGCTCGCCTTGGCGCTGCTGATCGGTGGCATGGCCGTGCCCGGCGCGTTCCTGGCCAGGGCTTTCGTCGAACGGATGCCGGTGCAGATTCACACGGCGATCCTCGATGCCGCCGTGATCACCGGCGGGCTGGTGATGATTTCAGTGGTGGCGCGGCAGCTGATGGCCTAACGACGCCGGCTGAAATGGCGCAGGTGCAGCGCCGAATCCCAATGTCGTTGGCTTGAAGCGCCCTCACGTCGTTCCGCAAGTCCCACCGCGCGTCTGGCGTCCCAGGAGCATCTGACGTCGCGAAAATCCGGATCACGTCGCGCCAGGCGAATTTTGCGCGCATAAACCGTGTTCCACAGCTCCACGCCGTGTCGCGGACGCTACAGCAATACTGCGAGACCACCTGTATGACTTGGCTCAAGCGGACGGCCGGTCATCGGCGGTTGTACGAGTGCTCAAGCGGCGCCTCGAGGGAAGTTATGAAATCCATTGTCTCCGGTACTCTCCTGATCTCGGCTCTTTGTCTCTCCCACGCCGCCTCCGCGGCCGATCTCGGCAGGGCTTACACCAAGGCGCCGCCCGCGCCGGTCGCGTTCAGCTGGACCGGTTTTTATGCTGGCGTGCATGGTGGTTATGGCTGGAGCGATCCGACCGCGACCTTCGATCCGGGCGCGCTCGCAACCGGGACGGTGCCCGGCTATGTCGTCACGGGTGGGACTGGGCCGTTCACCCTGGATGTGAACCCCAAGGGCGGATTCGGCGGCGGCCAAATCGGCTATAACTGGCAGTCCGGCACGTTCGTGTACGGTCTGGAAGCGGATGTGAGCGGCGCAGCCATCAGGGAGACGGCGAGCCGCCCGTTCAGCGTCACCGGCACGATCGGCGGCGACAATGGCGCCTTCACCGGCGTATTCAATCTCAAGCAGGAAATCGATGTCTTCGGCACCATCCGCGGACGTCTCGGATACGCGGCGAACAACCTGCTGATCTACGGTACCGGTGGCTTCGCCTGGGGCCACGTCAAGAACAGCATCTTCACCTCCAATCTCGCCACGCCGAACATCGCCAATTTCAACGGCTTCTTCCCGGCCCTGACGCGAAGCGCGTCCTCGTCGGAGGTCCAGGTGGGCTTCTCCGCCGGTGGCGGCCTTGAATGGGCTTTCGACCCGCGCTGGACGTTCAAGGCCGAGTACATCTACATCAATCTCGGAAAGTCGAACGGCAATGCGCTTGCATTCCCCGGAGCGTCCTTCACCGACACCGAGGTTCAGCTTCATACGGCCAAGGGCGGCATCAACTATCGGTTCTGATCTCGACCGGCATCAGCTCGTAGGAGGGTTTCGCCGTTGCGAAACCCTCGCCTCGATCCATGTCGTCATTTGCTCACCGCCGGTGCGGTGAGCAGCATCGTCAGCCGACAATCCGGCCAGCTCTCAGGCAATGCCGTCATCGCAAGCCCTCATTGCCATTGACAGCGCTATGCAGCAGCCCGTCAGGGCGCGCGAACATCAAGTCTCGTTATCGCCCCCCGCTGCACAAGCTGACTGAAATAATCGACTTCCCGAGCGTAGGCGTGATTGTCGTACTGGTCGGCTCGCTGCGGATCCCAGTAGTAGGTACTTGACTGGAAGCCATCAAAGCCCAAAGCAAGCAGCTCCGCATCTGGGTAAAGATGGCGCGCGAGCGACAGTGCTTTCAGACCTGTCGTTGGCTGTACAACTTTGCCGTCTTTGCCGATCATGATCCCTGCGCGTTCAAAATCCATTGCGCGCACCAGATCAATCATCAATGACTGGCTGAAATACTGCACGGGACCTGAAACGACCGCTTCCAGTGCACGAGCGTGGATTTCAGAAGACGCCTCCTCCGGAAGAAAATCGAGATGCCACCTCGTCAGGTATTCCAGCTCGAAGCCCTCGTACTCCGTCGCCATCCTCGTCCATGACACGGGATCTGGAAAGGCGAACCACAGACACTGGCCGGTTCGCCATTGGTCGTCCCGGCCGGCGATCCTGGTCCAACTATTGACCATGTGGATATCGAGGCGCGAACCGACGGATTCCTCATAACCGTTGGTCCGGAATTCGTTGATGCGAACGACTCGATCGCACCCGTCAATCAATGGTCCAAGCTTCATTTTGAGCGGACCGCCGCCATTTCCGACAATTGCGATCCTCATCCATGGTGCTCCTTGAAGGCGTCACATGAAGCTCCCAAAGCACGTCGTGCTATCCCTTCCAGGAGCGTAACCCGTCACCATATGAGCTGGAAGTGTTCACCTGAGGAAACGCGATGAAAGCACCCGCAAATCTCGCCGAGAAGCTCGCAACGTTTACCGATCGCTTCTCCCCGCGCACGGTGGCGACCTATAACGACAACGACATCATGGTGGCCAAGCTCGAGGGGCCGTTTCATTGGCACAAGCACGAGGACACGGACGACTTCTTTCTCGTGCTCAGCGGGACGCTCGACATCGAGCTGCGGGACCGCACGGTCACCCTCAAGCCCGGCGAGGTTTTTGTCGTGCCGAAGGGCGTTGAGCACCGGCCGGTGGCGCGTGGGGAAGTGCACATCCTCTTGATCGAACCGACGGGGACGCCGAATTCCGGAGACAAGGCCACGGCGGCGCCTCGTATCCTCGTCTGATCAACCCCGCGCCCGTCATCAAGGGAAGCGCTCGGTCGCACGAGAATGCAGTCCGAGAAGTGCCTACTCCTCGTCATCATCTTCGTCTTCGTCGTCCTCGTCTTCCACCTGCACGAGCACGGCGAGCGGCAGCGTCTCGCGGAACAGGTCGCCTTCCATGCCCATCCACAGGCACAGCGCCTCGTTCTCCTTCACCTCCGCGACGGTCAGCGGCTGACCGCCGGATTTCAGCATCACGACATCGCCGGCCTTCAGATCCATGGATTGTCCTTTCAGGTTGATCGACACGGCCGACGCTAACAGGCCGTCATGACAGGCCGATCACGCCGGCTGCCGGTGCCGGAAGGTGTCTCCGCGGTACGGCTCAGCTGCGCTCGCTCGTGACCGGCTGGTTCGGCAGGCACTGGTTGCTGAAATAGCCGATGGCATCGCGCGCGAGCGGAACATGGCAGAAGAAGCCGGTGGGGCGGTATCGCACCCTGATGCGATCCAGCTGCGCCATGGTCAGCGTCATGAACGCGTCCAGCCGGCGGGCCTGAAGTTGCAGCCTGTGCTCATTGCTGTCGCGTGGTTTGTCGAGCTTGCGATCGTTCGGCACGTCGTTGCCGGAGGCCGGAGCTTGCAACGCATTCGGCCCGCCGCGGAGCACCTCGAAGCAATGGTGCATCACCAGGACGTGGTGCTTGGCGCTCCACCAGTTGATGGTCACGACCTTCTGCAACGCATCGATCTCGCCATCCGCCCGCCTGGCACAGAGGTTGACGTAGGATTTGAGCCCATTGGCCGTCGGGTCGTTGCACAATTCGTCGCTGGGACGTCCAGGATCGGCGCCATTGAAGATCGCACCCTTGAACTGCGGAAGGTTGGCGTCGGAATCGCAATCGAAATTGTACTTGGTGAGCAGCGTTGCCGTCAGGGGATCCTGGTCAAGCGTGTGCTCTGCGGCCGGATCGCGCCCGAGGTCGCTGGGCCAGTCGATGTAGATCTCCGCCTTGCGCGCGAAGATGGCGCCGTTCCGCCGCAGCGACGTGCGCGCCTTCCAATAGTCCGAGAACGAGCCGAATGTCTTGGAGTCCACCGGAATGAAAGCAGGGCTTGCCTGCGCCTTCAGCGAGCCGAACTGCTCGCGCAGCATGGTCTCCTGCTGGATCTGCACGTCGGCGAAGGCGTCCGAGATCTCGAGGAAGGTGTCGGTCGCCTTCTGCATGTCCGCCTTGGCCTGCTCGCCGACCTTCTGTTCATAGGAATTCAGGTACTGGAAATATCCGCCCAGGAAGCCGGTCAGCAGGGTCACGGCCGTCAGTCCCTTGGTGACCGAGAGGCGGCTGTCCCAGGATTGAATTCTCTGCCAGATGCCCGCCGCCTTCACCGGGGATCGCGTGCGCGCTGCCTGCTTCGGAAGGTCCTGCTCCATTGTCGCCTCCAACTCACCACGCCCCATGGCACGAGGCTACCGCAATCGCGGATTGCGGCTTGTGAAGCATTTCACTTCAAGTAAGGCAGGCGGGCTGCCGGATATCGGGCGGCGGCAGCTCCTCGATCGAACGGGGAGGGTGTCTGGACCACCTCCCACGCGATGCGAACGTCGCCTTGAATTCGCGGTCGGCATCGCCTAGTTTTTCGGCGTGCCGCACGGTGTCCGCCACCATCTTCGTCAACTCGCCAGAACGGCCATGTTCGTGGCGATATCCGCGTTTGTGCTTCAGGCGGCCCTGATCTCGGTCTCGCAGGCGCAGGCGGCTGTTGGCGCCATTCCGATGCCGTCCGTCACGCTCAGCGGTTCCCTGCATTTCCACGATCAATTGGCCGGCCACGTGCATTCCCACGCGGGCGACGACGCGGAAGGCCACGTCCATGACGGGCCGGATCACGATGAGGACGGCGCTCCCGGCGTGGCCTGGGACATGTTTGGCACCTCGATCGCCTCAACGCAGGTCGTTCACCTGCTCAGCGTCTTCGAAGTGCTCGGCGCCATGGACCTGCCGCTCGCGCGGGCCATTGTCGGGGTGCGCCCCGAGGGACTCGTCCGGCCACCAAGTACCTTCAGCATCGCGTAGTCCCGGCGGCGCTTCGGCCGCCGCCTTTTCGCATGTCTGAAGGATCTTTCGATGTTGATGAATCAGCGCTGCCCAAAAGGGCGGCTCGCAGCTCTTGGGCTGGCCGGCGGTGTCTGGTTGGTGAGCCTGGTCTTTGGCTTGTCGGGCGCCTTTGGCCATGAAGGGCACGATCACGGCGACGCCGAAAAGACGGCGGTCGTGTCCTCAGCCTATCCGAGGATTGCCGCGCGCTCCGAGCTCTACGAAGTCGTCGGCATCCTGAAAGACGGCAGGCTGTTCGTCTTCATCGATGATGCCGCGACGAACGAGCCGGTCTCGGACGCCGCCTTGCAGGTCACGATCGGCGATTCCGCCCCGATCGAGGCATTGAGCCAGGAGAACGGCGTCTACACCGCCCCGATTCCGAACGGCACACCGTCCGGATCGGTCGAGGTGATCTTCTCGATCAACGCTAGCAGGGGAAATGATCTGCTGGTCAACTCGTTCATACCGCGTGCAGAGGCCCGGCCCGCAGAGCAGAAGCACGCGCCCGGCTGGCTTCTCTCGAACCGAGCCGCCATCGCCGCGTCCGTGCTCGCCGCCTTGGGCTTCGGCGGTCTCTTCGCCTATTGGAAGCGGCGTGGCCGCTTCATGGCGGCCTCGATGTCCGCGGTGTTGGCGGGGGCTTTGGTCATTCTCGCCTCCGTCATGTTCGGCGAGGGCCGGACCAATGCAACGCAACCAAATCCGCCTGATGTTCCCGCGCTGAGCGATGCCCCGCGCCGCCTGCAAGACGGCACCGTCTTCGCGGCCAAGCCGACGCAGCGTCTGCTCGAGGTACGCACCGCTGCAGCCGAGCCGCAGACGATTCGTCCCGCCGTCACCCTGATCGGCCGCGTCATGGCCGACCCCAACCGCAGCAGCATCGTGCAGAGCATCTACGGCGGCCGCGTGGTTCCCGGCGATGACGGCATCCCCCGCATCGGGCAAACCGTCCGCAAGGGCGATCTGCTCATCCGGATCGAGCCGCATCTGCCAATCGCCGACCGCACGACGATCCTCGAGAAGGTCGGCGAGATCGAACAGCTGATGGCGATCACGGACAACAAGCTGCGGCGTCTCCGGCCGCTGGCCGAACGCGGCGCGGTGCCGCAAGGGCAGGTCAACGACCTCGAAAGCGAATTGGAGGGTCTGCGGGCGCGCCGCGAGACCGTTCGCAATTCCCGCACCGGCTTCGAGGAGCTGCGGGCATCGACCGATGGCATCATCACCGCAGCCAAGGTCGCGCCGGGCCAGGTCATACAGCCGCAAGACGTTCTGTTTCAGATCGCGGACCCAAGCAGTCTTTGGGTCGAGGCGCTCGCCTATGACGAAATCGGCTTGAAGCAGCCTGAAGCCGCAACGGCAATGGCTCCGAACGGGCAGCAGATTGCGCTGAGCTTCGTCGGGACGAGCCGGGCGCTGCGCCAGCATGCGTCCGTGGTTCAGTTCGCCATTCCGGAGCCACCAGCAGGTCTCAACATCGGTCAGCCGTTGAATGTGATGGTCCAGACCGGAGCGCCGGTATCGGGCCTGGTCGTGCCGCGCAATGCCGTCGTTCGAAGCGGCAACGGTGAGAATATCGTTTGG
This sequence comes from Bradyrhizobium sp. USDA 223, assembly GCF_044909005.1. Classification (NCBI taxonomy): domain Bacteria; kingdom Pseudomonadati; phylum Pseudomonadota; class Alphaproteobacteria; order Hyphomicrobiales; family Nitrobacteraceae; genus Bradyrhizobium; species Bradyrhizobium sp. USDA 223. Next base: position 5,037,793 of record NZ_JBIYDR010000001.1, on the reverse strand, counting down.
CTGCACACAGAGCCCGAGCGCTTCGAGCCGAGGCCGGTTCGCGTGGTGCAGGTAGACGCAGCCCGCGTGATCGTGGCCGCCGGTATCAACGAAGGCGAACATGTCGTCGTTCGCGGCACCGACCTCATCAACCAGATCCGGTAGCCGGCCATGTTCAAGCTCATCGTCGAGACAAGCTTGCGCAATCGCCTGTTCGTGCTGGCGGTCGCCGGCGTCCTGGTCGGCTACGGCCTGTTCGTCCTGCCGAGCGTTTCAGTCGACGTCCTGCCTGACATCAACCGCCCGACCGTCAACATCCTGACCGAGGCAGAGGGACTGGCGCCCCAGGAGGTCGAACAGCTGGTGACGTTCCCGATCGAGACGTCGATGAACGGCATGCCCGGCGTCATCCGGGTACGCTCCGTCTCGGGCGTTGGTCTGTCTGTCGTCTATGTCGAGTTCGACTGGGGCGTCGACGTCTACCGCGCCCGGCAATTCGTCTCGGAGCGGCTGGCGCTGATCCGCGAGCAATTGCCGTCCGCGGTCAATCCCCAGATGGGCCCGGTGACCTCGATCATGGGCGAGATCATGCTGATCGCGCTGACGAGCGATGGCACGGCTTCACCCATGGACGTGCGCGAGATCGCCGACTTCGTCGTCCGGCCGCAACTCCTCGCCATTCCCGGCGTCGCCCAGGTGATACCCATCGGCGGCGAGGTCCGCCAATATCGCGTGACGCCGAACGTCGCCACCATGCAGGCACTCGGCGTCACCCACGATCAGATCGAGCAGGCGGTCGCAAGGTTCGGCACCAACAGCGGCGGCGGCTTCGTCGACCAGCATGGCCGCGAATATCTGATCCGCAATGTCGGTCTCACCAGGCGTATCGAGGACCTCCGCAACACCGTCGTCGTCAACCGCGGAGAGCAGCCGATCCTGCTGAAGCAGATTGCCTCTGTGGAATTTGCCGCGCGGACCAAGCGCGGTGACGCCGGATATAACGGCAAGCCCGCCGTCATCGTCAGCGTCATGAAGCAACCGGCTGCGGATACTGTAGCACTGACGCGCAATGTTGAATCAACGCTGCGGGAGCTGCAACGCACTATGCGCGGGGGCATCAGCGTCACCAACGTGCAGTTCCGGCAGGCCACCTTCATCGAGACCTCGATCGGCAATGTCGAGCGCGTCCTGATCGAGGCCGCGATCGTCGTCGCAATAGTCCTGTTCGTCTTCCTGATGAACGGTCGCGCCGCGTTCGTCTCGCTGACGGCCATTCCAATATCGATCCTGGTGACGGTCCTGGTGTTTCGCGCCTTCGGCCTCACGATCAACACCATGACGCTGGGCGGCCTCGCCATCGCGATCGGCGAGCTGGTCGACGATGCCGTCGTGGACGTCGAAAACATCCTGCGGCGCCTACGGGAGAACGCTGCGTCGAGCACCCCGCGCCCTGTCCTCGACGTGATCTCCGGCGCGAGCCAGGAGGTTCGTTCCAGCATCGTCTATGCAACGATGATCATCGTCCTCGTCTTCGTGCCGCTGTTCGCCCTTCCGGGAATCGAAGGGCGGCTGTTCACGCCGCTTGGCGTGGCCTATGTGGTCTCGATTCTCGCTTCGCTGCTGATCTCGATCACCGTGACGCCGGTGCTGTCCTATTATCTGCTTTCGGGACGAGCTCATTCAGGTGACCGCGAGAGCTTTGTCGTCACGAAGCTGAAGCAGGCCAATCGGCGGGTGCTCGGCTGGGCCTTCGAGCGGCAGGGCTTGGTGCTGGTCTTCGTCGCCGCTGCGGTCGCGGTGGCAGGCTATGCCGCGAGCCAGATGCCCCGCAGCTTTCTTCCTCCTTTCAACGAGGGGACGCTGGTCCTGTCGCTGCAGTACAATCCAGGCATTTCGCTCGCGGAATCCAACCGTCTTGGCATATTGGCGGAGCAGTTGCTCGCAAAGGTGCCCGAGGTGAAATCGGTTGGACGCCGCACCGGCCGCGCCGAGCTGGATGAACACGCCGAAGGCGTGCACTACAGCGAGATCGATGTCGATCTCACACCGTCCAAGCGCCAGAAGGCGGACATCTATGCGAGCATCCGGGAAGCCCTGTCCGCGCTGCCGGCGTCGGTGGCCATCGGACAGCCGATCAGCCACCGCCTCGATCATCTCCAGTCCGGTATTCGTGCCCAGATCGTGCTCAAGATCTTCGGCCAGGACATCGAGATGTTGCGGCGGCTGTCCGAAACGGTGCGCCAGCGTCTATCGACGATCCCGGGTCTGGTCGATCTCCAGGTCGAGAAGCAGGTGCTGATTCCGCAAGTGCGGGTTCAAATCGACCATGCCCGCGCCGCGCTTCACGGCCTGACGCCGGCTGCGGTCACCCAGGCACTCGACGCGCTGTCCAATGGCCGGAAGGTCTCCCAGATCGTCGACGGCAATCGCCGTTTCGACGTCGTGATGCGCCTGTCGGAGCAAGACCGTTCGACGACGGGACTGCACAATTTGCTCATCCCGACCGGCTCGGAGTTCGTCCCGCTGAGCGCTTTAGCCGACATCGTCGAGACAGACGGGCCGAACCAGATTCAGCGGGAGGGGACCCAGCGCAGGATCGTCGTGTACGGCAACGGGGACGGACGCCGCGACATCGCCGATATCGCGGCCGACATTCAGAGGTCGGTTCGCGAGCTCGATTTCCCGCAAGGCTACACGACCAGCCTCGAAGGCGCGTTCCAGGCCCAGCAGGAGGCGACCTGGCGCATCGGCATTCTGTCGCTGGCCTCGATGGCGATGATCTTCGTCGTCCTCTACAGCCGCTACCGGTCGATCGCACTGGCGCTGATCATCATGGGAGGTATTCCGCTCGCCCTGATCGGCAGCGTCGCCGCGCTGAAGATCTCCGGGCAGCCCTTGTCGGTGGCATCGATGATCGGCTTCATCACGCTGGCCGGCATCTCGGCGCGCAACGGGATCTTGAAGATCTCGCACTACATCAATCTCGCCATCCACGAAGGCGAGCGTTTCGGGGCCGGGCTGGTGATTCGAGGCAGCATGGAGCGCCTCAGTCCGGTGCTGATGACGGCGCTTTGCGCAGGACTAGCGCTCACGCCGCTCTTGATCGGCGCGGACGAGCCGGGCCGGGAAATCCTGCACCCGGTGGCCGTGACGATCTTCGGCGGCCTGCTCAGCGCCACGGTCCTCGACACAATCGTGACCCCGATTCTGTTTCTGATGTTCGGCAAACAGCCGCTGCAGCGACTGGTGGCCGGACACGCCGCAACGTTCACCCCCGCGGAAGCCTATTGACGCGCGCGGACAACCACCGAGGAGCCTGCAATGAGAACTTATATCGGCCTCGCCATGACGGCTGTGATGATCGCGACGCTGGATGTTGCCGCGGCGCAGACGAAGGGCAGCAACGGGGGGCCCGTCGTCAAGTCGCAAGGGCATCCGATCGAATTCGTCAGCAAGGGGACCGACATCATCTTTTACGTTGGCGACGACGATGGATCGCCGCTGTCGACGAAGGAAATGCGCGGACGCGCAACGATTCAGGATGGCGGCAAGACGGTCACCGTTCCACTTGCGCCGGCCACTCCCAACATGATGACGGGAAAGCTGCAGGCCGAGCTGTCGCCAAAGGCGATCGTGGTGTTCTCCGGCAGCTTGCACGGTCATTCGCTGACGGCGAGATACGCTGCGCAATGATTGACGAAGCGCCGCCCCTCGGCAGGTTTGTACATCGGCGATTTCGCTGCGACAAACGCTGATGATAAATAGTGGATCAATCAATACAATCTGAGCATCAATCGGGATGTCACGAGCACGTAAAATAGGCCCTCAGAAAATGTCGCAATGGAGGATCGACAATGGGCAATGCAACTCTCTTATCGAAGATTCGATTTGGTGCGGCTGGCATCGTGCTTCTTGCCGCGACCTCGATGGCATACGCGGCTTGGCCGGAAAGGAATATCACCTTCATCGTTCCATTCCCGGCGGGAGGCTCGTCCGACATGGTCGCGCGAGCAATCGGACAAAAGGTCTCCGATACGCTGGGGCAGCCGGTGGTCGTCGAAAACCGCTCCGGCGCAACGGGCGCGCTTGGAGCAACAGCGGTGGCCCGGGCGGCAGCGGATGGATACACCATTCTCGTCGGCTCGATCGGTGTCTATGCGACGAATCCATTTCTTCAGCCCAATCTGAAGTATGATCCCCTGAAGGACTTCGATCTCTTGACGGTCGCTGTGCGCGCACCGAACGTCCTGGTCGCCAACTTGAACTTTCCGGCAAACACGGTCGCCGAATTGGTGGACCAGCTGAAGAAGGCCCCCGGCAAGATCACTTTTGCAAGCTCGGGTGCAGGTTCGTCCGATCATCTCACGGCGGCGCTGTTCTGGCAGCGCACTGGGACGACCGGTCTCCACGTGCCATATCGCGGCGGGGCGCCCGCTGTGAGTGATCTCCTCGCGGGGCATGTCAACGTATCGTTTCAAAACATCAACGCCGTCATCGGGCAAATTCAATCCAAGCAGCTCAAGGTTCTCGCCATCACCGGTGATGCCAGATCCCGTCTTTTGCCCGAAGTGCCCACCTTGAAGGAACTTGGGATTGATGGTGTCGATGTCTTTTCGTGGCAGGCGGTGGCTGCTCCGAAGGGGCTTCCTGCCGATGTGAAAGCAAAATTGCATGGCGAGATCGTCGCGGCGCTGAAGGCACCGGACGTACGCAAACGAATGGAGGATATCGGCCTCGAAATCGTGGCCAACACCCCGGAGCAATTCCAGGAGTTTCTGGTCTCTGAGTTGGCCCGCTGGAAGCGGGTCATTGAGACCGGCAATATCACCGTGGAATAGGTTGCCTTGGGCGTGCTCGCGGGAGCGCGATAGACCATGATCCGGAAAAGTGCGTAGCGGTTTTCCGAAAAGATCATGCTCGAACATAAGCTAAAGCGCGATGACGATTCATCCTGATCGCATCGCGCTCTAGGCTCGATGACAACCCTCGCGACGATGCCATAATACCCCTGTTTTGCCCGACGGGTCAGAAATTTTTCGTAAAATCCGTAAGCCCTTGATTTTACAGCAGCGCGCTACTGTGCATGGGGTTGTTTTTCGAGTCTTGTTTTGACCGGCTGATTACGGCCGGTCCGGCAGCAGCTCGCCGAGCGAGCGGATGATGCGGTCGGGCCTGACCGTCGACCCTTCGGGCAGGCCCTCGCCATGCACGTCCATCCAGATCGCATAGATGCCGAGGCGCTGCGGCGTCACCACTTCCCATTCCAGATTGTCGCCGATCATCCAAGTGTCCTCAGCGGTGACGCCGAGCGCCTGCATCGCGTGCAGATAGGCGCGCTCCTCGGGCTTGCCGAAGCCGTGCTCGCCCTCGATCTGGATGTGGTCGAAGCGATGCGCCAGCTCGAAGCGCTCGACCTTGGCGCGCTGCATGTCGGCGGCGCCGTTGGTGACCAGCGCGAGCTTGATGCCGAGCGCCTTGAACTGGTCGATCGCCTCGTGCGCGCCGGGAAAGACGAACATCTCCTCCTCGCGATAGGCGGTGAAGCGGTCGGCGAGGCGAATGGCGAGATCGTCGGGCAGGGCGCGGTGGCCAGCGGCCGCGAGCGCGGCGAAGCCGCCCTTCACCGTCAGGTGCCGCGCCTCGGCGAGCTTCATCCGCCACGCGGCTTCCGCACTGGCCCAGAAGTTTCGCGCGAAGGCCAGCACGGCGGTTGCGACCATCGGCGGCGGAAGCGGAGCGAGCTCTTCGGCGAATTCGGCCGTGATCGTGTTCCAGGCGATCTCCGGCCGGCCATAGGCCGACAGGATGGTGTCGTCCATGTCGATCAGCATGGCGCGGGGCAGCGGCGGCAGCACGGCGTTCATGGCCACTTCACCTCCGGCGGCAGCGACGACAGGATCGAGTCCACATTACCGCCCGTCTTCAGCCCGAAGATGGTGCCGCGGTCGTAGAGCAGGTTGAACTCGACGTAGCGGCCGCGGCGGATCAATTGCTCCTCGCGGTCAGCAGGCGTCCAGGCGCTCGCAAAATTGCGTCGCACGATCTCGGGATAGAGCTTCAGGAAGGCGCGCCCGACGTCCTGGGTGAAGGCGAGGTCGGCGTCCCAGTCGCCGCTGTCGTGCCAGTCGTAGAAAATGCCGCCGATGCCGCGTGCCTCTTTCCGGTGCGGCAGGTAGAAATACTCGTCGCACCATTTCTTGTACTTGTCGTAGTCGGCAACACCGCTCGGCTGCGCGCAGGCCTGTTTCATCGCGGCATGGAAGGCGATGCTGTCGGGATCGTCCTGCGTCCGCCTTCGCTCCAGCACCGGCGTCAGGTCGGCGCCGCCGCCGAACCAGGCCTTCGTGGTGACGACGAAGCGCGTGTTCATGTGCACGGCAGGGACATTCGGATTGCGCATGTGCGCGATCAGCGAGATGCCGGAGGCCCAGAATTTTGGATCCTCCGCCGCGCCGGGGATCTGGGCCCGGAATTCGGGTGCGAACTCGCCGTGCACCGTCGAGCAGTGCACGCCGACCTTCTCGAACAGCCGGCCATGCATCATCGACATCACGCCGCCGCCGCCGGCCGCGCCGGAATGGTCGGTGCGCTGCCACGGCGTGCGCCTGAAGCGGCCGGCCTCGCCCGGATAGAGGCTTTGCGGCGCGTCGTCCTCGAGCCGCTCGAAGCTCGCGCAGATGTCGTCGCGCAAGCGCTCGAACCAGGCACGGGCGCGGGCCTTGCGGGCTTCGATCGTCGTCACGTCCATCTGCATTCGCGGGTCGCGTCCTATCTGATGCCGAGCGATTTGTGGGTCTGCACGCTGAGCCGCCATTGCGGATGGTGCAGGCAATAATCGATCGCGCGCGCGGTGTTCTCGGTGATTTCAGGCCCGTCCATCGGCTGCAGCGAGAAGCGCTCGAAGGCGAGATCCTCAAATGCTTCGGGCATCGCCAAGGCCTGGGGATAGACCAGCTTCAGCTCGTGGCCTTGGCGCAGGACCAGCGCGCTGCCGCCCTTGGGGCTGACGCAGATCCAGTCGAGCCCATCAGGAGCTGCGATCGTGCCGTTGGTCTCGACGCCGATCTCGAAGCCTCTTTCGTGCAGCGCCTCGATCAGCGCAGTGTCGACCTGGAGCAGCGGCTCGCCGCCGGTCAGCACCACATAGCGATTGGCGGCCGCCGCCGTCCATTGCGCGGCGATGGTATCGGCGAGTTCCGCAGCCGAGCCATAGCGCCCGCCCAGCGTGCCGTCGGTGCCGACGAAATCCGTGTCGCAGAACTTGCAGGTCGCATCCGCTCGATCGGCCTCCCGCCCGCTCCAGAGGTTGCAGCCGGCAAATCGGCAGAACACCGACGCGCGCCCGGCATGGGCGCCTTCGCCTTGCAGGGTCAGGAAGATCTCCTTGACCGCGTAACTCAAGCCTCTCTCCTCAACCTGTCAAACCTTGCGGGTTCCGGATCTACCGCAGCGCCTCGCCGGCGGCCATGGCCACGCTCATGGCCACATTGAGCGACCGCAGCCCCGCCTTGATCGGGATCACCAGACGCGCATCGGCCGCCTCGACCACGGCATCGGTGACGCCGGCGCTCTCGCGCCCGAATAGCAGGATGTCCGAGCTCTGGTAATGAAAATCGCGGTAGTCGGTGGCGGCCTCGGTGGTGAACAGCAGCAGCCGGTGGCCCTGGCCTGCGCGCCAGTGTTCGAATGTCGCCCAGGAGACGTGGCGGGTCAGCCTGACATGGTCGAGGTAGTCCATTCCCGCCCGGCGGAACAGGCGGTCCGAAATGGGGAAGCCCGCCGGTTCGATGATATGGGCATCGAGCCCCAGGCAGGCGCAGAGGCGAAGAATCGTGCCGGTGTTCTGGGGGATGTCGGGCTGGAAAAGTGCGATCTGCATGGGCGGCGGCGAGTTGGCTTGCGGGCGCAAAATGTCTCAATAAAACATCGCCCGCCCGGGAATTCGTGCATTGCACGCTCCCACGCCGTTAGCGGGCTTGCGCTCGCCCGGCAAGGGTGCCAATAGAACGATTCTGGACTGCTGTTTCACCCGTTTAGAGGTGAATAAGCCAAGTTCTGCCGCCGCGGGGGGCCGCGGGCGCCGGCAGCCTTTCCGGGGACCTCTTGGGCGCCCCCCGGAGCGGTTCCACCGGTAGCGCAAGAAGAAAGGGTTGGAATCGTGACGACAGCGTCTTCGGCGGACCATCCGACACGCCGTGATTTCTTATTTGTTGCAACAGGGGCATTTGCAGCAGTAGGGGGCGCGGCTGCGCTCTGGCCCTTCATCTCCCAAATGAATCCGGATGCCTCGACCATCGCCGCCGGTGCGCCGATCGAGGTCGATCTCAGCCCGATCGCGGAAGGCCAGGACATCAAGGTGTTCTGGCGCGGCAAGCCGATCTACATCAGCCACCGCACCAAGAAGCAGATCGACGAGGCGCGCGCCGTCAACGTGGCGAGCCTGCCGGATCCGCAGACCGACGAGGCCCGGGTCAAGTCGGGCCACGAGCAGTGGCTGGTCGTGATCGGCATCTGCACCCATCTCGGCTGTATCCCGATCGCTCATGAAGGCAGCTACGACGGCTTCTTCTGCCCCTGCCATGGTTCGGTGTACGATACGTCCGGCCGCATCCGCCAGGGCCCAGCGCCCACGAACCTGGCAGTGCCGCCGTACCAGTTCGTTTCCGACACCAAAATCCAGATCGGCTGAGCTTCGGACTCAAGTCCGAAGCTTCGCGCCGTCTCGTCGTACTATTTCCTCAGGATCGCATCATGAGCGGACCATCCGACTACCAGCCGAGCAATCCGGCCCTGCAATGGATCGAGCGGCGCCTGCCGATTTTTGGTCTCATCCATTCCTCCTTCGTCGCCTATCCCACCCCGCGCAACCTGAACTATTGGTGGACCTTCGGCGCCATTCTTTCCTTCATGCTCGGAATGCAGATCCTGACCGGCGTGATCCTGGCGATGCACTACACGCCGAACGCCGATCTCGCCTTCAAGTCGGTCGAGCTGATCGTCCGTGACGTGAACTACGGCTGGCTGCTGCGCAACATGCACGCGGTCGGCGCCTCGATGTTCTTCGTCGCCGTCTACGTTCACATGTTCCGCGGTCTGTACTACGGGTCGTACAAGGAGCCGCGTGAGGTGCTGTGGATCCTCGGCGTCATCATCTACCTCCTGATGATGGCGACCGGCTTCATGGGCTACGTGCTGCCCTGGGGCCAGATGAGCTTCTGGGGCGCCACCGTCATCACCAATTTGTTCTCGGCCGTTCCCTATGTCGGCGAGAGCATCGTGACGCTGCTCTGGGGCGGCTATGCAGTCGGCAACCCGACGCTGAACCGCTTCTTCTCGCTGCACTATCTCTTGCCGTTCGTGATCGCAGGCGTCGTCGTGCTCCACGTCTGGGCGCTGCACGTCGCCGGCCAGAACAATCCCGACGGCGTCGAGCCGAAGACGGAAAAGGACACGGTGCCGTTCACGCCGCATGCGACCATCAAGGACATGTTCGGCGTCGCCTGCTTCCTGCTGCTGTACGCTTGGTTCATCTTCTACATGCCGAACTATCTCGGCGACGCCGACAACTACATTCCGGCGAACCCTGGCGTGACGCCGCCGCACATCGTGCCGGAATGGTATTACCTGCCGTTCTACGCGATCCTGCGCTCGATTCCCGACAAGCTCGCGGGCGTCATCGCGATGTTCGGGGCGATCATCATCCTGTGCTTCCTGCCCTGGCTCGACACCGCCAAGACCAAGTCCTCGAAGTACCGTCCGCTCGCCAAGCAGTTCTTCTGGATCTTCGTCGCGGTCTGCATCCTGCTCGGCTATCTCGGCGCACAGCCGCCGGAAGGCATCTACGTCATCGCCGGCCGCATCCTGACGTTCTGCTACTTCGCCTACTTCCTGATCGTGCTGCCGCTGCTCGCGCGCATCGAGAAGCCGCGGCCGGTGCCGAACTCGATCTCGGATGCCGTGCTGGCCAAGACCGGCAGCCGGTCGACGCCGATGGTCTCGACCGCGATCGTTCTGGCGCTCGCCGGCTCGCTGTTCGCGGGCTCGATCGACAGCGCGAAAGCGGCCGAAGGCAGCGACAAGCCTCCGGGCAACAAGTGGTCGTTTGCTGGGCCTTTCGGTACGTTCGATCGCGGCGCCCTGCAGCGCGGCCTCAAGGTCTACAAGGAGGTCTGCGCCAGTTGCCACGGCCTGTCCTTCGTCGCCTTCCGTAACCTCGCCGAGCCCGGCGGGCCCGGCTATTCGGTGGCGCAAGCCGCGGCGTTTGCATCCGAGTACAAGGTCAAGGACGGCCCGAACGATGCGGGGGACATGTTCGAGCGCCCGGGCCGGCCGGCGGACTATTTCCCCTCGCCGTTCGCGAACGAGCAGGCCGCGCGTGCCGCGAACGGCGGTGCGGCGCCGCCGGACCTGTCCCTGATCACCAAGGCGCGCTCCTACAAGCGCGGCTTCCCCTGGTTCATCTTCGACGTCTTCACCCAGTACCAGGAGCAGGGGCCTGACTACGTCGCCGCATTGCTTCAGGGCTATGAGGACAAGGTGCCGGAGGGCGTCACCCTCCCGGAGGGCTCGTACTACAACAAGTACTTCCCGGGCCACGCCATCAAGATGCCGAAGCCGATCAGCGACGGCCAGGTGACCTATGACGACGGCTCGCCGACTACGGTCGCGCAGTACTCCAAGGACGTCACCACCTTCCTGATGTGGACCGCCGAGCCGCACATGGAAGCGCGCAAGCGCCTCGGCTTCCAGGTCTTCGTGTTCCTGATCGTCTTCGCAGGCCTGATGTACTTCACCAAGAAGAAGGTCTGGGCCGCCCCGCACTGAGCGGCGAAGGACGAGACGAGATGAAGAAGCCCCCGCGAGGGGGCTTTTTGTTGACTGGTCATTCCGGGGCGCGTGATCGCGCGAACCCGGAATATCGAGATTCCGGTTCGGTGCTGCACACCGCCGGGAATGACGAGAGTGTGGATTGCGCCGCGCGCTCCCACCCGCCAAAATACCGCCAACCGATCCCCCAGAAACTCACCGGAGGACACCATGGGAACCAGCATCACCTTCAAGCGCCCGGACGGCAAGGACGCCTCGGGCTATCTCGCCAATGCCGGGCGCGGCAATGCGCCGGGCGTCGTGGTGATCCAGGAATGGTGGGGCCTATCCGATCAGATCAAGGGCCTGTGCGACCGCTTCGCGCTGGCCGGCTTCGACGCGCTGGCGCCCGATCTCTACAAGGGCAAGGTGGTGCCGTATCACGACACGGACAGCGCCAACAAGGAGATGAACTCGCTCGACTTCATGGACGCCACCACGCAGACCGTGCGCGGCGCCACGCAATATCTGTCGCGCAACGGTGCCAAGGTCGGGCTGACCGGCTTCTGCCTCGGCGGCGCCGTGACCATCATCGGCGCGACCAAAATCCCGGAGCTCGCGGCCGGCGTCGTGTTCTACGGCATCCCGCCCGAGCAGGCGGCCAAGCCCGCCGACGTCAAGATCCCGCTCCAGGCCCATTTCGCCAACAAGGACGATTGGTGCACGCCGGAGCTGGTCAACGGCTTCGAGAAGGCCATGAAGGCCGCCGGCAAGTCGCTGGAGCTGTTCCGCTATGACGCCGAGCACGCCTTCGTCAACGAGCAGCGCCAGGCCGTGCACGACCGCGAAGCCGCCGAGCTCGCCTGGGGCCGCGCGACGGAGTTTTTCAGGAAGCATCTGGGGTAGGAGCGTGCCAGACCGATCCGAGAACAAAAGGCGTCGGGAGCGCGAGGTCTTCGCGATCCCGGAGGAGCACAGGGCGGCCGTTCGCGAGGGGCTCGATCAAGCTGAGCGCGGCGAGTTTGCCAGCGACGCCGAGATGGCAGCCCTCTGGAAGAAGGGTGGCCTCTGACCCGCAGCTCGGCCACCCTTGACGCCGCCCCCGCGCCATGGTGAGTATCCGCCCATGAGCACCGCCGTCCGCCCAGCCCGTCTTTGGTGGCGCACCTCCTAAAGAGGTGGCCGGTGCGATTTCATTTCTCAAAATCGTCGAAGGTCGCCACGCAGTGCGGCGGCCTGATCGTTTGTCCTGTGTGGCGTTCCCTCGACAAGTTTCGTAAGAGGACGACATGAACAGGACAGTCTTTGCCCTCCCGGCCAGAAGTGCGTACGCGACCCGCGCCGGTCTTGCGATCACGCGTGTGGCCGAGCAGTTCACCGGCGGCGCCAACCGGCTCGACGACCTGATCAACCTGCTCGACCGCCGCCGCGGCGTGGTGCTGTCCTCGGGCACGACCGTGCCCGGCCGCTACGAGAGCTTCGATCTCGGCTTCTCTGACCCGCCGCTCAAGCTCGAGACCGTTGGCGTCAATTTCAAGCTGGAAGCGCTGAACGCGCGCGGAGAGGTGCTGATCGCCTTCCTCGGCGACGTGCTGCACGAACCCTGCGTGGTGATCTCCGAAAAGACGGCGACGCGCCTTTCCGGCCACATCATCCGCGGCGATGCGCCGGTCGAGGAGGACCAGCGCACGCGGCGTGCCAGCGTGATGTCGCTGGTGCGCGATCTCGTCGCTGCCTTCTCCGCCAGTGACGACGGCCTGCTCGGCCTGTTCGGCGCTTTCGCCTACGACCTCGTGTTCCAGATCGAGGACCTCGTGCAGAAGCGCCCGCGCGAGACCGACCAGCGCGATATCGTGCTCTATATTCCCGATCGCCTGCTCGCCTACGACCGTGCCACCGGCCGCGGCGTCGTGCTCTCTTACGATTTCGCCTGGAAGGGCAAATCGACCGAAGGCCTGCCGCGCGAGACCGCCGACAGCCCCTATCTGAAGACGCCGCGTCAGGGCTTTGCCGATCACGCGCCGGGCGAATATCAGGCCACGGTCGAGACAGCGCGCGCCGCCTTTGCCCGTGGCGATCTGTTCGAGGCCGTGCCGGGCCAGCTGTTCGCCGAGCCCTGCGACCGCTCGCCGGCCGAAGTGTTCCAGCGCCTCTGCGTCATCAACCCGTCGCCCTATGGTGCGCTGATGAATCTCGGCGAAGGCGAGTTTCTCGTCTCGGCTTCGCCCGAAATGTTCGTGCGCTCGGACGGCCGCCGCGTCGAGACCTGCCCGATCTCGGGCACGATCGCGCGCGGCCTTGATGCGATCGGCGATGCCGAGCAGATCCGCCAGCTGCTGAATTCGGAGAAGGACGAGTTCGAGCTCAACATGTGCACCGACGTCGACCGCAACGACAAGGCGCGCGTCTGCGTGCCCGGCACCATCAAGGTCCTGGCGCGCCGCCAGATCGAGACCTACTCGAAGCTGTTCCACACCGTCGACCACGTCGAGGGCATGCTGCGCCCCGGCTTCGACGTGCTCGATGCCTTCCTCACCCACGCCTGGGCCGTCACCGTCACCGGCGCGCCAAAGCTGTGGGCGATGCAGTTCGTCGAGGACCACGAGCGCTCGCCGCGGCGCTGGTATGCCGGCGCGATCGGCGCGGTGAATTTTGACGGCAGTATCAACACCGGCCTCACCATCCGCACCATCCGCATGAAGGATGGCCTCGCCGAAGTGCGCGTCGGCGCCACCTGCCTGTTCGATTCAGACCCCGCCGCAGAAGACCGCGAGTGCCAGGTCAAGGCCGCCGCGCTGTTCCAGGCGCTGCGCGGCGACCCGCCGAAGCCGCTCTCGACCTTTGCGCCTGATGCCACTGGCTCGGGCAAGCAGGTGCTGCTGATCGACCATGACGACAGCTTCGTGCACATGCTCGCCGATTATTTCCGCCAGGTCGGCGCCAGCGTCACCGTGGTCCGCTATGTGCATGCGCTCGACATGCTCAAGCAGAAGAGGTGGGACTTGCTGGTGCTGTCGCCCGGCCCCGGGCGCCCTGAGGATTTCGGGATCAAGACGACGATCGATGCGGCGCTGGAGAAGAAGCTGCCGGTGTTCGGCGTCTGCCTCGGCGTGCAGGCGATCGGCGAATATTTCGGCGGCGAGCTCGGCCAGCTCACCCATCCCGCCCACGGCCGGCCCTCGCGGGTGCAGGTGCGCGGCGGACGGCTGATGCGCAATTTGCCGAACGAGATCGTCATCGGCCGCTATCACTCGCTCTATGTCGAGCGCGACAGCATGCCGGAGGTGTTGTCCGTCACCGCCAGCACCGAGGACGGCGTCGCCATGGCGCTGGAGCACAAGACCCTGCCGATCGCCGGCGTGCAATTCCACCCGGAATCGCTGATGTCGCTCGGCGGCGAGGTGGGGCTACGTATTGTCGAAAACGCGTTCCGGCTGGATGCGCCGGTCAATTGAGAGGCACGAATGACTTTTGACCACGACATCAAGGCGAGCGTCCGCACCATCCCGGATTATCCCAAGCCCGGGATCATGTTCCGCGACATCACCACCTTGCTCGCGGATGCGCGCGCATTCCGCCGAGCCGTGGACGAGCTCGTCAATCCCTGGGCCGGCAACAAGATCGACAAGGTCGCCGGCATGGAGGCGCGGGGCTTCATCATCGGCGGCGCGGTGGCGCATCAGCTCTCGGCGGGCTTCGTGCCGATCCGCAAGAAGGGCAAGCTGCCGCATACCACGGTGCGCATCGCCTATTCGCTCGAATACGGCATCGACGAGATGGAGATGCACGTCGACGCGGTCGCACCCGGCGAGCGCGTGATCCTGGTCGACGACCTCATCGCCACCGGCGGCACCGCGGAAGGCGCGGTCAAGCTGCTGCGCCAGATTGGCGCCAACGTGGTTGCCGCCTGCTTCATCGTCGACCTGCCCGAGCTCGGCGGCGCCGCCAAGCTGCGCGCCATGGACGTGCCCGTGCGCACGCTGATGTCGTTCGAGGGGCACTGAGCGTCCTGGTCGTTTCGCCTACGACCGCTGCAATATCAGGCTGAGCTCGAGCTCCCGGAACGCGATGTAATTCCGCCGGGTCCATTGGTGCAACTCGGTCGAAGAGTCCTTCTCCTGGCGCAGATAGCCGGTGAAGGAGAAATTTAGCCGATCGATATAGGTCTTGAGGAAACCGGGCAGCGCGGGAAGGCGGAACAGCCGGCCGCCTCCCATTGCCGGCGGCAGCTCGCCGCGGACGACATATTCGTTGTCCACCGTGACCAGGTTCATCCGCGGGATCTGCCCACGCAGCATCTCGTGGGCGCGGGCCGAGACGCGGTCGGTGTCGGCGACGAACAGGATCATCGGCGCAACGTGGCGCCGCGCCGCCTCCTTCAGCAGGCCGATCTCGTCGGTCATCTTGAAGAACTCGTCGAAGGCGTGGAAGCCGAGGTCGATCACCTTGGCAATACCGTCATCGACGATGACGCGGTCCATCAGCTGCATCTTGCCGAAGGTGTCGATCACGTCGGCGGTCTCGGTCACCTTCGGCAGGTAATCGAGCAGCGACGGCTCTTTCAGGTTGACGTCGAAGGCCGCGACGTTGCCGTTCTTGAGCAGCAGGAATTCCGTCAGCAGCCGCGCCAGCAAGGTCTTGCCGACCTGCGGGCGAGGCGAGCAGATGATGTAGACGGGCGTTGCGGGCATCGACAGCTATTATCTGGGCCAACTCACCGCCCAATCCAGCCGTATCCACCCGGCTTGCGCAACTATTTTTCGCTGTTGCGGGTCACCGGCTTCGAACCGACGATGTCGGTCAGGCGGATGCGGTCGAACTCGCTCCAGACATTGGCCAGCCAGTGCCGGACATAACCGCGCAGCACGAAGGAATAGTTCGCGGCCTCGTCGCTGATGCCCTTGTTGGCCACGAATTTCAGGAACGGGACGGAGGACACCTCGACCTGCTCATAGGCCATTTCGTTGAGCTTGGGGATCGTCAGCTCGGTCGCGTCCTTGATGCGGTGGAAGTAGGAATTGTAGGTCGCCTGGTCCCACTGGAAGAACTGGGTGTCGTTGATGAAGTTCTTGACCAGGAAATATTTCGCGCCCCCCATGAAGCCTGCGGTCTCCGCGATCTCCTCCAGCGAGGCGATCGAGGGTCCGAGGATGTGGAACACGGCGAAGGTGATCTGGCCGGCCTTGGCGGCGTCGAGGAAGCCGATGTCGCGCAGCGAGGCCAGCGCCGGCGAAAGCAGGCCGGCGCGGACGTCGATCACGGTGACCGAAGGGCTGACAGCGTTGAGCGTGTCGAAGATCTTCATCTGGTCGGCCGTCGTCGTCATGTCGACGATCTCGGTGATGTCGGGGTGGAAGCGTTTCAGGGTTCCGCGCGGCGACTCCGTATCGAACGCCCGCGTCGGCACGTTGTTGGCCGAGAAATAATCGAGCAGGGTGCGCGATACCGTGGTCTTGCCGACCCCGCCCTTGTCCGCGCCCACCACAACCACTGCCGGCTTTGCCATTGCTGTCCCCTAACGCGCGCCCCCGATCGCGAGGTCGCAATCGGCCGGGCCCCAAATCGATGTCCCGAAAGACGTCCCGAGTCTGCTGTTGGGCGCGAACATGGCAGAAACAAGGGAGAATTCAATTCCTCGCGCTCCACTTACGGCAATTCCCGAGGATTTTCCCGATTGCCGGGAAACCCGGCGCATGAAGCGGCAAATCACGCCGTCAGTGACGGCCCCACGGTCCCATCGGATTGGCTGCCGGGGCTCCTGAGGGACTGGGCGCGGGAACGGGCGGCGGGCTCGCGGGACCGGCCGCATCGCTCCACGGCCCCTGCGAGAGCGGCGGCGGCCCGTCCTGCGCGCCGGCTTGTTCGGTCTCGAGTTGTTCCGTCTCTTCGGCGGGGTCCGGCAGCGGTCCCGGATCGCGCCCGCCGGCGAACTTGACCAGCGCGTCGACCCGGGACTGCACGGAAGGGTGGGTCGCGAACAGGTCGGCAAAGCCCTCGCGTGGATTGTCGACGCAGAGCTCCATCACGGCCGAGGTCGCGCCGGGAAGCTCGCCGCGATTCTCGATCTTGCGCAGCGCCGAGATCATGGCGTCGGGGTCTTTCGTCAGCTCGACCGAACCCGCGTCGGCTAGATATTCGCGCGACCGCGACAGTGCGAGCTTCACCACCTGCGACAGCAGCCAGGCCAGCACGATCAGCACGATGGCGATGATGATGACGATGATCGCGCCGCCGCCGGAGCTCTTGCTTTCGCTCGACGACGAGGACGACCGCGACGACGAGGAGGAGCCGGAGGACGAGGAGCCGCCGGAGCTCCAGTTCAGATTCGTGAACAGGCGGAAGAACAATTCGCCGAAGAAGCCGACCACGCCGGCGATGATGACGGCGACCACCATCAGTTGCACATCGCCGTTCTTGATGTGGGTCAGCTCGTGGCCGAGCACCGCCTCGATCTCCTTGTCGTTGAGCGCATCGAGGAGACCCGTGGTGACCGTGATGGAATATTGCCGCGGATTGAGACCGGTCGCGAAGGCGTTCAGCGCCGGGCTCTCCATGATCTTCAGCTTCGGCATGGTGAGACCGCGCGAGATGCAGAGATTCTCGAGCAGATTGTAGAGCCGCGGCTGTTCTTGCCGGGTGACGCTGTGGCCGCCGGTCACGGCATCGATCATCAACTGGTGAAAGAAATAGGCGATCACGATCCAGACCGCCGCCACGACCGTTGCAATGGGCGCGGCCTTGAGCAGGTCCGAGAAGGCGTGTCTGAGATAGTACGCGACGGTCTCACTGTCATCGATGAACACTTCGGCCACCAGCGCGCCGGCATAGACCAGCACATAGACCAGCGCGAACAAGCCGGCGAGCAGCAGCATCGAACGAAGCTTGTTCGAGGCGATGTGCGTGTAGAGACCATACGCGGCCATGACGCGATGCCCTGCCGGCCTATCGGCTCAAATCAGAACTTCACCTGCGGCACGGTCTCGACCTCGGTGCGGCTGGCGCCGAGATCGAAGAAGTCCTTTTTGGTGAAGCCGAACATGCCGGCGAACAGAGCTGCGGGCAGCTGCTGGATGCCGGTATTGTATTCCTGCACCGCGTTGTTGAAGAAGCGGCGGCTCGCCGCGATCTTGTTTTCGAGGTCGGAGAGCTCGGAGGCGAGCTGCTGGAAATTGGCGTTGGCCTTGAGGTCGGGATAGGCCTCCGACAGCGCGATCAGCCGGCCGAGCGCGCCGGAGAGCTGGGTCTCGGCCGCGGACACCTGCGCCGGGCCCTGCGCCGACATCGCCGAATTGCGCGCCTTGATGACGTCGTCGAGCGTGCCGCGCTCGTGCGAGGCGTAGCCTTTCACCGTCTCGACCAGGTTCGGGATCAGGTCGTGACGCTGCTTGAGCTGCACGTCGATGTCGGCAAAGGCCTGGCCGACACGCTGGCTCAGCGCCACCAGGCGGTTGTAGGCGCTGAAAGCGATCAGCGCGAGGACGACGATGACGCCGAGGACGATCCAGCCGGTCGACATGGAGAACTCCTGAAGAGGGAAGAAGGCGGGCGCTAGGGTAGACGAAATTAACGCAGGATGAGAGCCCGGCGCGGAGGGAAGGTAAGACTTGGTCGGATCAGGAACGGCCCGAGTTCAAGGCAGGCACGGCCAGCGAAATTAACTTTCGGACATGACGGCATCGCCCCAGCGCCAGCGCCGGGCCTCGGCATAGGCCACCTTGTCCCGCCGCGGGACTTTTGCCGGCGCGACCCCGGCCTCCGTGCAAAGCTTGGCCGTGATCTCGGCCTTGCCGACGTCCGGCGGTGCCAGCACGCGCGCGGCGCGGCTCGCGGGCGGCGTGCGGGTCAGGGCGACGTAGATGAAGCGCTCGTCCTCGAACGGCACCTCGGCGCCTTTGATCTGCCGGTGCGCCTGCGAGCGCGGCAGGCGCTGGCTGAAATGGCACCAGTCGGGCGCGATGAGCGGGCACGGCCTTTCGTGCGGGCAGGGCGCGGTGACGAAAGCGCCAGCTGCGATCAGCTGCTGCCGCACGGCGAGGATGCGGGCATAGCCGGCGGGCGTGCCGGGCTCGATCACCACCAGCGCGTGGCGCGCTTTGGCCCACATCGCCTCGGTCAGCTTGCGCTGATCGGCCTCGCTGAGCTCGCCGATGATGTAGCTGGCGATGACGAGATCGGCCTGTGAGACCTCGGCGAGGTTGCCGCCGGCATCGCCGGGCAGATAACGGCACTCCGCCAATCGCGAGCTGCCGTGTGCCAGTTCGAGCGCGAGCCGGCTCAGCGTGGTGTTGGCATCGAGCAGGGTAAAATCCTGTAGCGACGGAAAGGCTTCCGCGGCGGCCCAGCTTGCCGTGCCCGGGCCGGCGCCGACGTCGAGCAATGTTTCGGGGGCGAGATCAGGCGCGATCTCGGTGAGCGCATTGAGGCTGGCCGCCACCGCCGCGTAGGTCGCGGGCATGCGCGCCAGCGCATAAGCGAGCGCATCGGCGTCCGACTTGATCGTGCTGGAGGTGCCGCCGGCGCGATACGTAGTCGAGATCTTCTGCGAGCGCTGGGCTGCGTCGCTGCGGGACAAGCCCTGCAGCTTGCCGTCGAGGGCGGCTTTCAGTTCGGCGGGAAGGGTGGGGGAGATCATCAGCAACCCCACGTCATTCCGGGGCTCGCGAAGCGAGAACCCGGAATCCATTTATCCGCAGCGTCGGTCGCACCATGGATTCCGGGTTCGATGCTGCGCATCGCCCCGGAATGACGGTCCAAGATCACGCCACGTTCTGGTCGAGAATGTCCACGGCCTCGGCGAGGCTCACCGACACCAGCTGCGAGACGCCGCGCTCGGCCATGGTGACGCCGAACAGCCGGTTCATCCGCGCCATCGTGATCGGGTTGTGCGTGATGATGATGAAGCGCGTGTCGGTGGAGCCGGTCATCTCGTGCAAGAGGTTGCAGTACCGTTCGACGTTGTGGTCGTCGAGCGGCGCGTCGACTTCGTCCAGCACGCAGATCGGCGACGGGTTGGTGAGGAACACCGCGAAGATCAGTGCCATCGCGGTCAGCGCCTGCTCGCCGCCCGAGAGCAACGACAGCGTCTGCGGCTTCTTGCCCGGCGGCTTGGCGATGATTTCGAGGCCAGCTTCCAAGGGGTCGTCGCTCTCGATCAGGTGCAGCGCGGCCTCGCCGCCGCCGAACAGCTCGACGAACAAGCGCTTGAAGTGGTCGTTGACGACGTCGAACGAGGTCAGCAGCCGCTCGCGGGCCTCCTTGTTGAGGCTCTGGATACCCTGGCGCAGCCGCTTGATCGCCTCGACCAGGTCGTCGCGCTCGGTGACGAGGCCGGTGTGCTGGGTCTCGACCTCGCGCAGTTCTTCCTCGGCGCGCAGATTGACGGCGCCGAGGCGTTCGCGGTCGCGGCGCATCTTCTCGAGGTCTTCCTCGATCTCGTGCAGCGGCGGCAGCTCGGCGCCGGGCTCGAGCTCGGCAAGGCCGGCGACGGCCTGCGGCTCGACCTCGAGCATGTCGCGGATCTCGCGCTCGATGTCCTCGAGCCGGCGGCGGGCGCCTTCCATGCGCTCCTCAGCGCGGGCGGTGGCCTCGCGGGCGCTGGAGAGCGCCTCGAGCGTCAGCTTGGCGACACGGTCGGTCTCGGCCATTGCGGTTTCCGCGGTGGCAAGTGCGTCGGCGGCCATGCGGCGGTCGTTCTCGGCGTATTCGATCTCGGTGATCAGCGCGCTGCGCTTTTCGGCAAATACGGCCGGGGCGTTTTCGAGCTCGCTGCGCTCGATCGTGAGCTCGGCGATGCGGGCCTGGATGGTGTCGATATGGGAGGCCGCGCTCTCCTTGCGGTTCTGCCACTCGGTGCGTTCGGCGAGGATCGCCTGCACGCGGCGATCGGCGAGCTCGGCCTCACGTGCCAGCGCCTGCGCCTCGGCGCGGACCTGGGCGGCCATGCGGCGGCGGCCTTCGATGTCGCTGCGGACGGCGGCGAGCTGGGTCTCGGTGTCTTCGCTCGACGGCAGCTCGCCGATGCCGGCCTGGGCGTATTCGTAGGCGGCCTCGGCTTCGGCGCGATCGGCGGCGAGCCGGCTGTGCGCTTCCGACAGCGTCGCCTTGCGCGCGGCATGGCGGCTGATCTCGCGCTCGGCATTGGCGTGGCGCTCGCGCGCGACGTTCAGCTCGCGCTGCGCGGCGCGCCAGGCCTCGCGGCTGGCGCCTTCGGTGCTCGCCGCCATCTGCAGCTCGGACTCGGCGTTCTCCAGCGCCTGACGCTTGATCTGCGCGTCGATGCGGGCCTGCTCCAGCTCGTTCTCGATGTCGACGAGGCGGGCACGCTCGGCCAGGCGCCGCGCGGCGCCGGTCGGGGCATGCGCTGCGGCAACAAAACCGTCCCAGCGCCAGACGTCGCCCTCGGGCGAGACCAGCCGCTGGCCGGTCTTGAGCTGCGACACCAGCTCGGCGCCGCGCTCGTGCGGGACGACACCGATCTGCACGAGGCGACGCGCCAGCTCGGCCGGCGCCTGCACATGGTTGGAGAGCGGAACGGCGCCCTCGGGCAGCTCCGGATCGCCCTCGGTGTATCCGACATTGGTCCAGCGCATCGGCGCCGACGGATCGATCGGTGCATCGAGATCGTCGCCGAGTGCTGCGCCGATCGCCTTTTCAAAGCCCTTGTCGACGGTGATGCCGTCGATGATCGGCGGCCCACAGATTCTTGGTCTCGCCGTTGACGATCTTCGAGATCGTGCGCGCCTCGGTCTCGAGCCGCTGCACGCGCTTGTCGGCCTCGACCAGTGGCGAGCGCGAGGATTCCAGCGTCTGGCGTGCCGCGACATGCGCCGCTTCGCTCGCCTGCGCCGCAGCTTCGGAGGCGGCCAGCGTCTCTTCCGCGGTCTCGACCAGCGCGGTCAGCTCGTCGAGATCGCCGAAGCCGCCGGTATCGGCGGCAAGCTTCTGCTCTTCCGCCGTGACGTTCGCAATCTCCTGATCGAGCCGGGCGAGCTTGTCGCGATGGGTGCGGACGTTGGCCTCTAACTGATTGCGCTTAGCGGTGAGGTCGGCGAGCGCGGTGGTGAGCTCGGCGAAGCGCTGCTCGGTCTCGGTCAGCACCGCCTCGGCCTCGGCGACGCGCTCGTCGACGCCGGAGCGCTTCTCGACGCGCGACTTGATCTCTTCCTTCAGCTCGGCATCTTCGGCGTCGAGCCGCTGCAGCGCGACGTCGGCGTCCATGGTCTGCTGCTGGGCGCGCGAAATGTCGCCCTCGAACTGGGCGAGGCGGCGCTCGAGCTCGGCGACGCGCTCCTTGGCGCGCTCTTCCTCGCGGTCGAGCTGCTCGCGGGCATTGGTCAGGCGTTGCAGGCCGGCCGCGGCGCGCGCTTCAGCATCGCGCAGCGCCGGCATCTCGGCGGCGCGGATCGCCTGGATGCGGGCGGCTTCGGCCTGGTGCTGAGTGCGCTCGGCCATCTCGCGCACGGCGAGATCGTGGGTCTGGCCGGATTCGTTGACGTCGGCATGGGCACCGACCCAGCGCAGGTGGAACAGCGTGGCTTCGGCCTTGCGGACCTTGGCGGCGACCTCGCGATAGCGCACGGCCTGGCGAGCCTGCTTCTTCAGGCCTTCCATCTGGCCGGAGAGCTGGCCGATCACATCCTCGACGCGGGTGAGGTTGGTTTCGGCCGCCTTCAGCCGCAGCTCGGCCTCGTGACGGCGGGCATGCAGGCCGGCAACGCCCGCGGCATCTTCCAGCACGCGGCGGCGCTGCTCGGGCTTGGCCTGGATGATCTCGCCGATCTTGCCCTGGTGGACGAGGGCGGGCGAGCGCGCGCCGGTGGCGGCGTCCGCGAACAGGATCTGCACGTCGCGGGCGCGCACGTCGCGGCCGTTGATGCGGTAGACCGAGCCCGCCTCGCGCTCGATGCGGCGGGAGATTTCGAGAATCTGGCTGTCGTTCATCGCCGCCGGCGCGGTGCGATCGGCATTGTCGATCGTCATCGTCACTTCGGCATGGTTGCGCGCCGGACGATTGCCGGAGCCGGCGAAGATCACCGCATCCATGTCGGCCGCGCGCAAGCTCTTGTAGGAGGTCTCGCCCATCGCCCAGCGCAGCGCCTCGACGAGATTCGACTTGCCGCAGCCGTTGGGGCCGACCACGCCGGTCAGGCCGGGCTCGATGACGAAGTCCGTGGGCTCAACGAAGGACTTGAAGCCGTGAAGGCGCAGGCGGGTGATTTTCATAAGCACGCATCTCTGTTGGCAGGCACGAATCCCCCTGCCGGGACAATACCATGGAAGGCAATGTCGCTGTCTGGGTGAGTCGCGCGAGGCGCCTCATGCGGCTGGACAATGGCCGCGGTGCGCCGCGAGGGCAACCGGCGAAAGCCTCTTTTCCCAAGGGATTTATGCCGGGAAAGATACGGCTTTCGAGATGCGAATCAGGATCTTGACGAGCGAATCAGCTCTTCAGCAGCGGGTTGATCTTCTTGGCGAA
Organism: Bradyrhizobium sp. USDA 223; assembly: GCF_044909005.1. Classification (NCBI taxonomy): domain Bacteria; kingdom Pseudomonadati; phylum Pseudomonadota; class Alphaproteobacteria; order Hyphomicrobiales; family Nitrobacteraceae; genus Bradyrhizobium; species Bradyrhizobium sp. USDA 223. The sequence goes on along the minus strand of NZ_JBIYDR010000001.1, from coordinate 5,014,533 downwards.
CTCCTCGAACGAGGTGTCGCCCTTGATCTTCTCGCCGTTGATGAAGAAGGTCGGCGTCGAATCCACCTTGAGCACGTCGCTGGCATATTTCTGGTCGGCGGCAATCTTGTCGAGCAGCGCCTGGTCCTTCAGGCAGGCCTCGACCTGCTGCTGGGTGAGGCCGGCCTGCTTGCCGATCCGCGTCAGGGTCTCGGTGGTGTTCTTCATCACCCAGTCGTTCTGCTGGCGAAACAGCATGTCGGTGACCGCGAAGTATTTCGGCGCGTCGTCCTTGGCAATGCAACGCGACAGCATCGAGCCGGCGGCGGCTTTGATGTCGAGCGGGAACTCGCGGAAGACGTAACGCACCTTGCCGGTGTCGATGTATTCCGTCTTGATCTTCGGGAACACCTGCTCGTTGAAGGCGGCGCAGTGCGGGCAGGTCATCGAGGCATATTCGGTGATGGTGACGGCGGCGTCCTTCGGGCCGAGCGCCATGTCGGGCAGCGACACCGGCTTGGCCACGTCGGCGGCCGACTGAGCCATCGCTTCCGTGATGAACCGCAGCGGCGAGAGCCCGGCGAACGCGGCAAGCCCGGTCAGCGACAGCATCGTGGTGAAGGCGCGGCGGGTAATGATCAAGGTCGGCTCCCGGGATTGGCAAGGTTCGCCCAAAGGACGGTCAAGGTTTCCTGCTCGGACGGCCTGTCGCTAGCTTGAAACGTCGTTTGAGGCAATGGCGGGCGCTACGGACAGGTCCAGTTTGGCCGCGGAATGAGGCTCAATTTCGCTTGATGGCGGCCCCGAGGCGCGCCAGCGCGGTCTTCAGTTCTTCATCCTCGATGTCGGTCAGGTTCTCCGCCACCTTGGCGACGGCCTTGGGGTCGGGCGGGCCGGGCCGCTTCCGGGCCTGCGGCCGCGACAGGGGCGCCTGGCGGAAGGCCAGCTTGCCGACCGCGCTCCAGCCGAAGAAGCGGTTGACCCGCTCCAGGATCACGTCGGCCGAATGCTGGATCTCCAGCGCCATCGGCCCCTCGACCCGCAGCACCAGGGTTGCCGGCTCCTGCGGCTGACCCTCGACCGGCCGTGGCCATTGCATCTTGAGCGGCTCGGCATGGGCCGCGATCTCCGGCCCCGCGATCTGCGCCCACCGCGTCACCAACTCGCGCGCCGCAAAGCCCTGCTTGGCATAGGCCTCGGCAAAGACGTCGTCGAGCAGGATCCCGAGCGGTTTGGCGCTGACGGGGCCGGGCTTGAAGATGGGGCCGGATTTGGACATGAGGCCTTATAGCACTTCGAACGCCGGGCCACAGACCCCCCGGGCCCGTCATGGCCGGGCTTGTCCCGCCTGCGCGGCCGAAGCCGCTTCGGCGAGGTGGAGGCCCGGCCATCCACGTTCTTCCTGCGAAGAAAGACGTGGATGCCCGCGACAAGCGCGGGCATGACGTGGAGAGGCCAGTGCATTGCCGCTACAGTGAGGAATGAGCCCCAGATCCGCACGCAAGCCGAAGCCGGAACCTTCTCAACCGGAGACCTCATCGCGCCCGCTCGCGCTCCTGCAATGGTACGACCGCCACCGGCGCCGACTGCCTTGGCGCGCCGCGCCGGGCGAGGCGTCCGATCCTTACCGCGTCTGGCTCTCCGAGATCATGCTCCAGCAGACCACCGTGAAGGCGGTCGGCCCCTATTTCGAAAAATTCGTCGCGCGCTGGCCTGATGTCACGGCGCTGGGGCGAGCCTCGCAGGACGACGTGCTGCGGATGTGGGCCGGGCTCGGCTATTACTCGCGCGCACGCAACCTCCATGCCTGCGCGGTTGCGGTGACGGGCGAGCATGGCGGCGTGTTTCCGGATACCGAGGAGGGGCTGCGCGCGCTGCCGGGGATCGGGCCCTACACGGCGGCGGCGATTGCGGCGATCGCGTTCGACCGCCGCACCATGCCGGTCGACGGCAATATCGAGCGCGTGGTGTCGCGGCTGTTCGCGGTCGAGGAGGAGCTGCCGCAAGCCAAGCCGCTCATCCAGCAACTGGCCGCGACGCTGCTGGCGGAGTCTCGCGCCGGCGACAGCGCGCAGGCGCTGATGGATCTCGGCGCCTCGATCTGCACGCCGAAGAAGCCGGCCTGCTCGCTGTGTCCGCTGAACGAGGACTGCACGGCACGCGCGCAGGGCACCCAGGAGACGTTCCCGCGCAAGGCACCGAAGAAGAGCGGGACGCTCAGGCGCGGCGCCGCCTTCGTGGTCACGCGCGGCGACGAGCTGCTCGTCCGCTCGAGGCCCGAAAAGGGGTTGCTCGGCGGCATGACGGAGGTGCCGTGCTCGGACTGGCTCGCCGGCCAGGACGATGCAACGGCGAAGCAGCAGGCGCCGCAGCTCAAGGGGCTGTCGCGCTGGCAGCGCAAGGTGGGCGTCGTCACCCACGTCTTCACGCATTTTCCGCTCGAGCTGGTGGTCTACACGGCCAAGGCCGAGGCCCGGGTCCGCGCGCCCGAGGGCATGCGTTGGGTACCGATCGCGACTCTGGCAGATGAGGCGCTGCCCAACGTCATGCGCAAGATCATCGCGCATGGATTGGATCTCTAGCATCCATCCTGCTGACAGCAGGCTGTCAGCAGTCTTGCGCTAACAGGGGGCAAAGGAGATCTCGCATGGTCAAGACCGCGCTCGATAACTTCCCAAGGCCCCCATGCGCCGAGCTGCTCGGCTGGCGCCTGCTCGATGCCCGTCCGGAGGAGGGCTGGATCAAGCTTGGCTTCGACGGCAAGCCGGAGTTCTGCAACCCCGCGGGCTTCATCCAGGGCGGCATGCTCTCGGCCATGCTCGACGACACCATGGGTCCGGCGGTGCTGGTGATGAGCGAGGGCCGGCTCTACACCACCACGATCAGCATGACCGTGAATTTTTTAGCACCCGCAAAGCCGGGCCCGATCACCGGCGAAGCCAACGTCACGCAGCTCGGCAAGACCATCGCTTTCGTCGAAGCCAAGCTGATGGCGGAGGACGGCACCGTGCTGGCGACGGCAAGCGCCAGCGAGCGATTGTTGGAGGCGGCGAGGGTGGTGAAGTGAGCGGGCACTGGTCTCTCGCTCCCTCGCCCCGTTCTTACGGGGAGAGGGTGGGGTGAGGGGCCTCTCTCAACACGGGAGATCCACGAGAGACCTGTACCCCCTCACCCGGATTGCATCTTCGATGCAATCCGACCTCTCCCCGCAAGCGGGGAGAGGTGAAGAGGAATGCGCCGCGCGAGTTGATTGATCAGACCCTCAAGCGCTCGCGCGGGCGTCCTTGCTCACGATCGGCGGCTTCGCATTCAGCGCCTCGACCTGGAATCCCGCAACGCGCTTGTAGTTGGCGGCGATGTCTTCCAGTTCCTGCTGCGATAGGACATCGGTGACGACCTTGTAGCCATCCGGCGCGCGCTCCTCGACCAGCTGCATCACCTGCTCGGGGCCGTTCTTGCGGTTGAGCAGGACGAGGTCGGTGGTCGCGGGCCGCCGCTCGGCTTCATAGGCGAGCAGTGCCGCCTGCGTCGGACCGTGCGCCAGGATCTCGCGGGTGATGACGCGCGCGTCGAGGATCGCCTGCGAGGCGCCGTTCGAGCCGATCGGGTACATCGGATGCGCGGCATCGCCCATCAGCGTGACGCGGCCGAAGGTCCATTGCGACACCGGATCGCGGTCGACCAGCGGATATTCGTAAGCGTGCGGGCAGTTCCTGATCAGGGCGGGCACGTCGAGCCAGTCGAACGTCCAGCTCTCGAACCAGGGCAGGAACTCCTCCAGCCGCGCGGTGCGGTTATAGTCCTCGCGACGCCACTGATAGGTCGGCGGCATGTGGCGCTCCGCGACCCAGTTGATGAGGTGGTTGCCGTTTGCATCCGGTTCTTTCGAGATCGGATAGCAGACGAATTTCAGGATCTCGTGGCCGGCCATGATCATGCTGCGGCCGGTGAGGAAGGCTTTGGCCGGCGTGACGCCGCGCCAGAGGATGCGGCCGTTCCAGATCGGCGGGCCTTCGTTCGGATAGAGCTTTTCTCGCGCGGCGGAATGGATGCCGTCGGCGGCGATCAGGATCGCGCCCTCGTAGGTGCCGGCGGCCTTGCCGATCGCCCTGTCGACGAAGTCGGCGCGCACGCCGCCCGCCGTCTCGGTCCAGCCGGTCAGATGATGGCTGGTGAGGATGTTGTCGCGGCCGAGCCGCTCGAGCGCGGTGTCGAGCAGGATCTGCTGGAGGGTGCCGCGATGGATCGAGAATTGCGGCCATTTGTAGCCGGCCTCCAGGCCGCGCGGCTCGCTCCAGATCGGCTTGCCGTGCTTGGAGAAATAGGCGAGCTCGCGCGTCCGCACGCCGCTGGCGTCCAGCTTGTCCAGCAGGCCGAGCTCGATCAGTTCGCGCACCGCATGCGGCAGCACGTTGATGCCGACCCCGAGCGGCTTCAGTTCCGCGACGCTCTCGAACACTTTCACGGGAACGCCGATCTGATGCAGGCTGAGCGCAAGCGTCAGTCCGCCGATGCCGCCACCGGCGATGAGTACCGTCATGAGAAAACCCCTCCGATGGAGGCGTCTTGGCACAGCCGGGCGGCCGTGGGCAACTGCGAACAGGCCGCCTATGGACGGCGCGGCGGAGGACCGTTAACCTCCGGTTTTCCCCATGAGGTCCGACATGCTCAAGCTCTACTACGCCACCGGCACCTGCGCGCTTGCCACCTACATCACCCTGGAAGAGGCCGGCGCCGAGTACACGGCTGAGCGGCTGAGCTTCAAGGACAACCAGCAGAACAGCCCGGACTATCTTGCCATCAACCCGAAGGGCCGGGTGCCGGCGCTGGTGACCGACCGCGGCGTCCTGACCGAGACGCCGGCGATGCTGGCCTATCTCGCGCAAACCTTCCCCAAGGCGAAGCTCGCGCCGCTCGACGATCCCTTCGACTTCGCGCAGGTGCAGTCGTTCAACTCCTATCTCTGCTCGACCGTGCACATCAACCACGCCCACAAGATGCGCGGCGCGCGCTGGGCGACGGAGGAGAACTCGTTCGCCGACATGAAGGCGATGGTGCCGAAGACCATGGGCGCCTGCTTCAAGCTGATCGAGCAGAAGATGTTTCGGGGACCCTGGGTGATGGGCGATCAGTACACGATCTGCGATCCCTATCTCTATACGCTCTCGACCTGGCTCGAAGGCGACAGCGTCGACATCAATGCGACGCCGAAGATCGCCGATCACTTCAAGCGCATGTCCGATCGCCCCGCGGTGAGCAAGGTGATGGTGGCGCAGAAGGCGTAACAACGCGACGATTCTTGTAGGGTGGGCAAAGGCGCAGAGCGCCGTGCCCACCATCTTTCCAAGATTGCAACAAAGGTGGTGGGCACGCTTCGCTTTGCCCACCCTACGAGAGCTGGCGCCTGGCTTGCTCCAGCTCCCGCCCCGTCTCCAGCATCAGCCGCCGCAGCCAGATCGAGCCGGGGTCCATCTGCGCGCGTGTCGGATGGAACATGAACTGCTCGTCGATCCCGGGATCGAACGGCGGCGTCACCGCGACGATGCCGAGCTGCTTCGACAGCGCGGCGATCAGCCGGCGCGGCACGAAGGCGACGAGATCGGTGCGCGCGGCGACGTGCAAGGCTTCGAGATAGCCCGGCACGACCAGCGAGACATGTCGCTCGACGCCTTTGCTGCGCAGCCAGGTGTCGATGAGATCCTCAGGCTGGCCGCGGATGATCACGCCGACATGGCGGGCGGCGAGGAACGCCTCGCGCCGCTTCAGCCTCGCTCCCACAGGATGGCCGCGCCGCACCGCCAGCGCGTCGCTGTCGGTGTAGAGCAACTGGCGATGAAACCCCTTGAAGGCGTTGCCGATCGAGATCACGAGATCGATGGTGCGGGCGAACTCGGCGTGGAAGATCGCAGGTCCCCGCCACGGCACCACGTCGATGCGGACGTTGGGGGCAAGGCGCGTCACTTTCGCCATCAAGGGCGGCATCAACAGCTCGACCGCGAGATCCGGCATCATCAGGCGGAACTGCCGCTCGCTGCGCGCGGCATCGAAGTCATCGGGCACGAACAGCCCGCGGACCTGGTCGAGCGCCTGCGCCAGCGGCGCACGCAGGGCCAGCGCCCGCGGCGTCAGCTCCATCCGTACGCCCGTGCGCACCAGCAGCGGGTCACCGAAGATGTCGCGCAGGCGCTGCAAGGCGTGGCTCGTGGCCGGCTGTGACAGGCCGATCCTCAGGGCCGCGCGGCTGACATTGGCTTCGCGGAGCAATGCGTCGAGCGCGGTCAACAGGTTAAGGTCGAGCGAATTCAAATTCATGGGGTGAATAGATATCATATTTCATATCGATTTGAAGAATGACGTTGGGCCGGCGATGATCTCGGCGTTGTCACCACAAGGAGATGCCGACATGAACGCGAGCGCCAACAAGAAACTGCTGCAGGATATCTTTGCTGCGGCCGCCAATCCCGATCCGGCCGCGCGCGACCGCGCCCTGTTCAGCGCAAGTCTCGCCGACGACGCCAAATGGGTCGTCACGGGGCAATATTCCTGGTCGCGCACCTTTGCCGGCAAGGAGGCGATCCTCAAAGATCTCCACGGCTATGTCCGCACGCGCCTGCGCGACCGTACGCGAACCATCGCCCATCGCTTCATCGCCGATGGCGACATCGTGGTGGTGGAAGCCAAGGGCGATAACGTCACGCCCGAGGGCGTGCGTTATGACAACGACTATTGCCTGGTCTTTCGTCTGGAGGACGGCAAGATCAAGGAGATTCGCGAGTACTGCGACTCCATGCTGACCGAGAAGGCGCTCGGCCCGTTTCCGCAAGCCCCCGCGAGGGCCGCGGGCTAACGGCTTGGACGAGGTCGTGTCCACCGGCCGCTCCTGTTCGTCACGGCCCGCGATATTTGTGCGGGCCTGTCGGACGCTGCTGGAACTCATGCAGACTCGGCGCGAGCGGTCTCGGGTCCGCTATCAGCTCGCGGCCATGACCGAACGCGAGCTTCAGGATTTCGGGGTGTCCTGGAGCGAGATCGAGCACGAGCTCAGAAAGCCGGTTCGGCAGAAATGAACGGAGCGGACCCCGATGTCTCGCCCCTCGCGGTGCCAGGCCGGCGGAACTATTGCGTGCCGCCGGCGTTCCCTCGGTTGCCGGGCGCGCCGCGCCCGCGGCAACCTGCGTTCTCGGGAATTTCATGCTGGCTGTGGCTTCGGACGTTTCAACGCAGGTAGGCCGCAGCTTCTCCGGACTCCGCGAACGACTAAGAGACGCAACGTCGGCTGCGCACCGCGACCTCGACGCGCAGCTGTCGGCATTCGATCTGACCGAGCTCTCCGGCTATCGTCGCTTTCTGCAAGCCAGTGCCGGCGCCCTGCTGCCACTCGAGACGGCACTTGTCGAGGCCGGCGTCAGCAGGGCTTTCCCGGACTGGCCGGAGCGATCGCGAAGCCCGGCAATTCTGGCTGATCTCGAGCGCCTTGGCAGCGCGGTGCCGCGGCTGGTGTCGGTGCCCCCACTAACGCGCAGCGGCGTTGTGGGCACGATGTATGTGCTCGAAGGCTCCCGTCTCGGGGCAAAATTCCTGCTGAAGATGGTCGCCGATTCCGCCGATCCGCGGACTTGCGAAGCTGTCGCCTATCTCAGTCACGGCACCGGCAGGCGGTTTTGGCAAAGTTTCCTGGCGAAACTTGCAACCGACGAGCGCTGGGACGAAGACGAGGCGATCGAGGCGGCTCGCATCACCTTCGCCGCATTCGAGCAGGCGGCGGACCGGGCATGAACCAGGCCGTCAATCTCACCAATTGCGATCGCGAGCCGATCCACATTCCCGGCAGCGTGCAGCCGTTTGGCTTCCTGCTGGCTGTGCTCTCCGATTTCACGATCTGCATGGCGTCGGACAACGTCGAGAGCTTCCTTGGAACGGATGTTGCCGACCTGCTGCAGCGGCCGCTGTCGGGCGTGATCTCCGAGGCGGCGGTCGAAACGATCCGCAGCCGGGTCGATCATCTCGGCGGTCCGGATGCGACCGAACGCCTGTTCGGCGTCGAGCTGCAGCCCGGCAAGCCACCCTTCGATCTTTCGATTCATCTCTCCGGCGTCTATCTGATCATCGAGGCGGAGCCGAGCGTCCACGAGCCGGGCGTCAATTCCGGCGAGCTCGTGCGCTTGATGCTCGAGCGGATCCGCAAGACACGCGGCATGGCCGATCTCACGCGCGAGGCGGCGCGTCAGCTCAAGGTGCTGACCGGCTTCGACCGCGTCATGGTCTATCAGTTTCACCCGGACGGGTCCGGCGAGGTGATCGCCGAGACGGCGAAGTCCGGGCTCGAATCCTTTTTCGGCCTGCGTTACCCTGCATCCGACATCCCAAGGCAGGCGCGCGCGCTCTATCAGCGCAACTGGCTGCGCATCATCGCCGACGTCGACGCGCGGCCTGCCGCGCTGATGTCCACGGCCACGCACAATGCGGGACTGCTCGACCTGTCGATGAGCGTGCTGCGCTCGGTGTCGCCGATCCACATCGAATATCTGCGCAACATGGGCGTTGCCGCCTCCATGTCGGTGTCGATCCTGCGCGACGGCAAGCTGTGGGGTCTGTTTGCCTGCCACCATTATTCGCCGCGCTACATTTCGTTCGACAAGCGCACGGCCTCCGAACTGTTCGGTCAGATGTTCTCGTGGATCGTGGAAGGCCGCGAGCGCGAGGGCGACGTCGCCTATGAGGCTCGCGCGCATCTGGTCCAAGGAACGATTGATCGAGAACGCTGCCTCGCATGACCACAGCCGGCGGGCGATCGTCGATTTCCTGGGCGACTACCGCAAGATGATCGAGTGCGACGGCGTCGCAGTCTGGTCCGACAACACCATCGCGCTCGAGGGTGAGACTCCGACCGAAGATGAGGTGAAGGATCTCGTCGCCTTCATCAACCGGACTTCGCCGGGCCGGATCTTCGCCAGCGCCGAGATCGCCGAGGTCTACGCCGCCGGCCAGGCCTTCCGTGACCGTGCGGCGGGCTTTCTCGCCATCCCGATCTCGCGCATCCCGCGCGATTGCCTGATCTTCTTCCGTCGCGAGGTCACGCGCTCGGTGAAATGGGCCGCCGATCCCAACAAGGTCTACGACGAAGGTCCGCACGGGCCGCGCCTCACCCCGCGCAAGAGCTTCGAGCTATGGCAGGAAACGGTGGCGGGGCAGTCGAAGCCGTGGTCGGCGGCCGATATCCGCATCGCCGAGAGCCTGCGCGTCACGCTGCTGGAGGTGATCCTGCAACTGTCCGACCTCGCCGCGCGCGAGCGACGCGGGGCACAGGAGCGGCAGGAACTGATGATCGCCGAGCTCAATCACCGCGTCCGCAACATCCTGAGCCTCGTGCGCGCCCTGGTGGCGCAGAGCAAGGACACCGCGACCGGCATCGAGGAGTTTGCGAGCGTGCTCGGCGGCCGCATCCAGGCCCTCGCGCGCGCCCACGACCAGATCACGAACCTGAACTGGGCACCCGTCGCGCTCCGCACCCTGGTCGAGTCCGAGGCCGGCGCGTACCTCGGTGCGCGCGCAGACCGGGTGAAGATGGGCGGTCCGGACGTCGCGCTCGATCCAAAGGCGTTCGCGACGCTGGCGCTCGTCGTTCATGAGATGATGACCAATTCCGCCAAGTACGGCGCGCTTGCCGATTCCACCGGCAGTGTCGAGGTGGTCTGGCGCCTCGACCCGTCTTCCAGCCTCGTCATCGAGTGGAAGGAGAGCGGCGGGCCGCCCGTGCAGCCGCCGTCGCGGCGCGGCTTCGGCACCACCATCATCGAGCGGTCGGTGCCGTTCGATCTCAAGGGCGATGCCGAGATCCGTTTCGACCTCCTGGGCGTCCAGGCGAAGTTCGTCATTCCGCCCAACTTCGTCCAGCTCGTCCCATCCATCGCGGGAGCCGCCATGCGTATCGAGGAGCAGCAATCTGCCCGTCCACGGATTTCCGACACGGCCCTGATCGTGGAGGACAACCTGATTATCGCGATGGCCGCGGAGGTCATCCTGCTCGACCTCGGCGCCCGCCACGTCGACACCGCCGCAACCGTCGACCAGGCACTGCGCTCGATCGAGCGTTCGCGGCCGAGCTTTGCTCTGCTCGATCTCAATCTCGGCAGTGAGAGCAGCATCAAGGTGGCGCAGAAGCTGAAGGAGATCGGGGTGCCCTTCATCTTCGCGACCGGCTATGGCGAGCGCGCGCCGATCCCCGAGCAATTGGCCTCCGCGCCGGTGGTCCAGAAGCCCTACACGCTGGAAGTGGTCGAGAATGCACTCGGCAAGTTGCAACAGGCCGGCGCCCAATAGCCATCCCCTGACGAACAGTATGCATCGGCGTGCATGGCACAGCGGATTCGCATGCGGCTTTGCATAGCTGCCGCCAAAATCGGCAGATTTGGTACGGGTCGAGATCGGGCGCGCGAGGAATTTGAAGGTTCAATTAAGAAGTGTCCCCCATTGTATCGCGGTGCAGCGTAGGCCGCCGGGGCGCGGCGTGCGGCTGTCGGAGTGGCCGTGACGATCGCCGGAGTCGTTCGGCCCCTCTAATTCACATGCATCTGGGTGGACAGTGGGAATGCCGAAATTTCGTTTGCGGATCAGGGGACGCCTGTACGCAGGCTTCATGGCCCTGGTGGCGGTGGGTATCGTGATGGCGGTGGTTGCCGTCTGGAATTTGCGGGACGTGCAGGATCAGGTCGCAAAACAATCCGCCCTCTCGGACAGCACGGCGCGGGTGCTGGAAATATCGGCCCATCTGCAGGCTATTCAGCGGGCCAATTTGCGCTACGTCTACGACGGCAACGAATCCGCAATGAAGGAAGCGCAAGAGCGCGAGACCGCGGCGAGCGAGCTGCTCCGGGTCGGCGCTCAGGGGACGCTCTCCGAGGAGCGGCGCGCGCTCTACAACGGCCTGATCGACGAGATCGCGAAAATGCGACGCCTGCGTGACAATCTCGGCGACGCCGTCAACGAGACGAGAACGGGCAAGGCGACGCTGCTGCCGAGTGGCGAGGACCTGGCCACCAAGACGAACAAGCTCGTCGACGTGGCGCGCGCCGCCGTCGATGAAGATACCGCTTCCCTCGTCGCCGATCTCGAATCCCGAATCCTGCTCGTGAGGATCGTAAACTGGCGCTTTCTGGCCCTTCGCGATGCGCAGGGCCCCGCGACCTTCAGGGCGAGCATCGACAGGGCGTTACAACGGCTCGGGGCACTCGAAAAGAGCCCGCAGGCGGCGGCGTTGCGCGCCACGCTGGCGCCGGTGAAGACCTCGCTTGAAACCTACAAGACGGCGTTCGAGACGACCTCCGCAGCGATGCTTAAAGCGGACGAGATCTACAACAAGAGCCTCGCGCCCCTCATCGTCGACAGCATCGGCAAGCTCAAGGTGGCGGAAACGACGCTGAAGGAGGACTACCAGGCATCGCGCACCACCGCCGAGGCCGTGATCGCGGGAACGACGACCGTGCAGGAGATCGCCGGCGGCCTCGCCATCCTGTTCGGAGGCATCGTCGCCTTCCTCATCGCCCGCAGCATCGTCGGTCCGCTGACCTCGATGACGCAGGCGATGGGGCGGCTTGCCGGCGGCAATCTCGAGGTCGAGATTCCCGGCCGCGGCAGGGCCGACGAGATCGGCGACATGGCCAAGGCGATCCAGGTCTTCAAGGACAACATGATCGAGACCGAGAGCATGCGCGCCGAGCAGGCCGAACTCGAGGCACGGCAGGCCGAGAACCGCAGGAAAGACATGGCGAGGCTCGCAGATCAGTTCGAGCAGGCCGTCGGCGAGATCGTCAACACGGTGTCGTCGGCATCGGGCGAGCTCGAAGCCTCCGCCGGCACGTTGACGACGACTGCCGCGCGTGCCCAGGACCTCTCGACGGAGGTCGCCAGCGCTTCGCAGGAGGCCTCGGCCAATGTGCAGGCGGTCGCCTCTGCGACCGAGGAGCTCTCCTCCTCGGTCTCCGAGATCGCCCGCCAGGTGCAGGAATCCGCCCGCATCGCCACCGAGGCTGTCGGTCAGGCGAGCCGGACCAACGAGCGCGTCGGCGCGCTCTCCAAGGCCGCCGCGCGGATCGGCGACGTGGTCGAACTGATCAGCACCATTGCCGGCCAGACCAACCTCTTGGCGCTGAACGCCACGATCGAGGCGGCGCGTGCGGGAGAAGCCGGCCGCGGCTTTGCGGTGGTCGCTACCGAGGTCAAGGCGCTCGCCGAGCAGACGGCCAGGGCCACCGGCGAGATCGCCCAGCAGGTCTCCGGCATCCAGGCCGCGACCGAGGAGTCGGTCGGCTCGATCCGGGAGATCAGCGGCACCATCGAGCGGCTGTCGGAGATCGCGTCGACGGTCGCCGCGGCCGTGGAGCAGCAGGGCGCGGCGACGCAGGAGATCTCCCGCAACGTCCAGCAGGCGGCCCAGGGCACCCAGCTCGTCTCGTCCAACATCGGCGACGTGCAGCGCGGCGCCTCCGAGACCGGCTCGGCCTCCTCGCAGGTGTTGTCGGCGGCGCGCTCGCTGTCGGCCGACAGCAACCGGTTGAAGCAGGAAGTCGCCAAGTTCCTGAGCTCGGTCCACGCCGCCTAAAGCATGATCCGGAAAAGTGTGCAGCGCTTTTCCGAAGAGATCATGCTTGAACAACCAACCTAAAGCGCGATGACGCTCCATCCTGATCGCATCGCGCTTTAGAGTCTCGAACGCAAGAGGCCACGCGCATACGCGTGGCCTCGAATAGCGGTGCGGCGCGATCAGGCCACCTTGGTCGTCATGTGCTTGAACATGTTGGCGCGCGCTTCGTCGTCCATCTCGGCCTTGAAGGTGAACTTGTCCTTCAGGGCGATGGCGCGCGCCGCCGCCGGGCGCGCCGAGATCTCGTCGACCAGCCGCTTCACGTTCGGGTATCGCGCAAAGGCCTCGTCGCCGAGCTTGAACGGCACCATCCGCGCCCAGCCCCACATCGCCATGTCCACGATCGAATAGCTGTCGCCGACCATGTAGCGGCGGTCCTTCAGGTGAGCGTCGAGAATCTTGTAGTGGCGGTCAGTCTCGTACTGATAGCGGTTATGGGCGTAGTCGTGGTTCTGCTCCTTCGGCGCAAAATGCTTGAAGTGCACGGCCTGACCCGAATAGGGCCCGACGCCGGTGGCCACGAACATCAGCCAGGATAGGAGTTCGGCGCGGTTGGCGGGCAGGAATTTGCCGGTCTTCTCGGCGAGATAGAGCAGGATGGCGTTCGAATCGAACACGATGGCGCCGCCATCGTCGATCGCCGGCACCTTGCCGTTCGGATTGATTTTCAGGAATTCCGGCGTGAACTGCTCGCCCTTGCGGGTGTCGATCTTCACCGGCTCGAAAGACAGGCCGGATTCTTCGAGAAAGAGCGCGACCTTGGTCGGGTTCGGTGATCCATTGAAATAGAACTTGAGCATCCAGCATCTCCCCGGTGTCTATATTGCCGCGCGCGGACGCGGCGTCGTTGGGCGAGCCTTGTCTTGCCTGAACCTCGTCCGAGAGAGCAACCGGCGAGTTTGCCGGGCGGTGTCTGCGCGGTACGCAGATCAGGCGGCGTAACAAAGGCCGATTGCCGCCGCGATGACCATGGCCGCACCAACGGCTTCCAGCCGCAGGCCGAGCCGCGCTGCGAGATGCATGTCGGAGGCGCGCGCCGCGCGCTCCGAACCGCGCGCATAGCCGTGAACGATGACGTCGTGGTTGAAATTGTCGTGCGCCTCGTTGCTGCTGGCGAGGCCGACGCAGATCACGAGCACGCCGAACAGCGCCAGGCCGAAGAATCCGAGCAGCGCGATCAGGAACATCGGAAACATGCCGACCAGGAAGATCGGCAGCAGCGGCACCAGCAGCAATGTCTCGGACTGTCGTCGCATGGGAGCCCAACCGGTCAGGAGGGGGCTAGTCGGGCGAATCTAGTCCTGGTTGGCGCGGCTTTCAACTCACGCCGCCGTCATTCCGGGGCGCGCGAAGCGCGAGCCCGGAATCCATTGGGCGGCATGGGACGCTGTTGGATGGATTCCGGGCTCGCGCGCTTTGCGCGCGCCCCGGAATGACTTAGGAGAGGAAAGCTACTCCGCCGCCATGCCGGCGCGGATCTCGGCACGCAACTCGTCGATCAGCTTGAGGCCCTTCTTGGTCTCGACGTGCCAGAAGGTCCAGCCGTTGCAGGCCTGTGCGCCCTGCGCCACCGCGCCGATGCGGTGGATCGAGCCGACCTTGTCGCCCAGCATGATGGCGCCGTCGGCGCGCACCAATGCGCCGAGCTTCTTCTTGGCGTCGAACAGCTTGGTGCCGGGCATGATCATGCCGCGCTCGATCAGCTCGGAGAACGCAACGCGCGGTGCCTCGCGCGCGGTCATGAACGGGGCAAGGCTCTCTTCCGGCAACGGCTCGACCTTGGCGATGCGCGCCTCGGCCGCCTTGGCATAGGTCTTGTCGCGCTCGAAGCCGATATAGGAGCGGCCGAGGCGCTTGGCGACCGCGCCGGTGGTGCCGGTGCCGTTGAACGGGTCGATGACGAGATCGCCGGGCTTGGACGAGGACAGCAGCACGCGCGCCAGCAGGCCTTCCGGCTTCTGCGTCGGATGCACCTTCTTGCCGTCGGTGCCCTTGAGGCGCTCCTCGCCTGTGCAGAGCGGAATCAGCCAGTCGGACCGCGCCTGCACGTCCTCGTTGGCGGCCTTCAGCGCCTCGTAGTTGAACGTGTAGCCCTTGGCTTTCTCGTCACGCGCGGCCCAGATCATGGTTTCGTGCGCGTTGGTGAAGCGGCGGCCGCGAAAATTCGGCATCGGATTGGTCTTGCGCCAGACGATGTCGTTCAGCAGCCAGAAGCCGAGATCCTGCATGATGGCGCCGACGCGGAAGATGTTGTGATAGGAGCCGATCACCCAGATCGTCGCCGACGGCTTCATGGCGCGGCGTGCGGCGAGCAGCCAGGCGCGGGTGAAATCGTCGTAGGCGGCAAACGAATCGAACTTGTCCCAGTCGTCGTTGACGGCATCGACATGGGATTCGTCGGGACGCTTGAGGTCGCCCTTGAGCTGCAGATTGTAGGGCGGATCGGCGAACACCAGGTCGACGCTGCCTGCCTGGAGCTTCGACATCTCGGCGACGCAATCGCCGACGATGATGCGATGCGATGGGGACTCAAAATTTGTGCGGGGCGCCCTTGCAGACGCCCCGCGACGCGACTCTACCATGACTCAAGAACTCTGACTCAGGCGACGCTGTCGGCGACGCGGGACCAAACAACCGACTGGCCGTTACATTGAAGGGGCAAAGTAAAAATCGACTTAACCCGCCGCTTTCGTGAGCACTCCCCGCATCATCGTTCGCGCGCAAATTGTTGCGCGCATTCGCCTTGTTTTACAGTGTATTTCGCGCTTGCGCGCCTCGCGAGATCGATC
The DNA here is from genome assembly GCF_044909005.1 of Bradyrhizobium sp. USDA 223. Lineage (NCBI taxonomy): Bacteria > Pseudomonadati > Pseudomonadota > Alphaproteobacteria > Hyphomicrobiales > Nitrobacteraceae > Bradyrhizobium > Bradyrhizobium sp. USDA 223. The sequence goes on along the minus strand of NZ_JBIYDR010000001.1, from coordinate 4,999,125 downwards.
GTGGCGGGAAAAAGGCTGTAAATTTCTCTCGGAAAAAATTGCTCGGCCCTCGGAAAAATTTGCTGGCATCGACAGGCTGTCGCACTAGGCAATTTTTGCCGGCCACGATATTGATAAAAGCAACGGAAATTTTACGTATGTGGCGCGTTGAGCTTTCGCGTTTCTGTGCGCCGTCGAAACTTGAATCAGGGACCCCAGAGGAAAGGCCGCCATGCGCTACGATGACTTCCGCCGCAGCGACGATATCGAGGATCGTCGCGACGAAGGTGGTGGCTTTGGCGGCGGCGGAGGCGGCGGGTTCGGCCTGCCGATGGGCGGCGGCGGGCTCGGCATCGGCACCATCATCATCCTCGGCCTGGTCGGCTACGCCTTCGGCATCGATCCCCGCATCCTGATCGGCGGCGCCGAGATCCTCTCCGGCGGCGGCCATGCGCCGACCTACCAGACCGATCGCCAGGCCTCCTCGGGCAAGCGCGGCGCGCCGACCGACGAGATGGGCAGCATGATCTCCGGCATCCTCGGCGAGCTCGACGATCGCTGGAGCGAGATCTTCCAGGCCAACGGCCAGTCGTACACCGGCCCGAAGATCGTGCTGTTCCGCAACGCTACCAATGGCGGCCGCTGCGGCATGGCGCAGTCGGCCATGGGGCCGTTCTATTGTCCGCCCGACCGGACCATCTTCCTGGACACCGCCTTCTTCCGCGAGGTCGAGACCCGCTTTCGCGGCTGCTCCGGCAAGTCGGCGTGCAATTTCACCACCGCCTACATCATCGCGCACGAGGTCGGCCATCACATCCAGAACCTGCTCGGCATCATTCCGCGTGTGACGCGGCTGCAGCAGCAGGTCGGCTCGAAGGCCGAGGCCAATGCGCTCCAGGTCAAGGTGGAGCTGCAGGCCGACTGCCTGTCCGGCGTCTGGGTCAACCGCGAGGCGAAGAAGCGTCCGAACTTCCTCGAGCCCGGCGACATCGAGGCCGCGCTGACCACGGCAAGCGCGATCGGCGACGACACGCTGCAGCGCCAGGCCACCGGCCGCGTCGTGCCCGACTCCTTCACCCACGGCTCGGCGGCGCAACGCAAGCAATGGTTCATGATCGGGTACCAGCAGGGCACGGTCCAGGCCTGCAACACGTTCGGTGCGGGGGCGTTGTAAGGAAAGGCTCGTGCCCCGGACGCAGCGCGGCGCGCCTTCAGCGGTGCGCTGCAGAGCCGGGGCCCATATTGCCGGTTGCCCAAGCCTCTGAAGTGGGTCCCGGCTCTGCGGCGCGGCGCTGATGCGCCGCACCTTGTCCGGGACACGAAAGACGCAACATGGCCATCGACGAATCCAAACAATTCATCCCGCTCAACATTGCGGTGCTCACGGTGTCCGACACGCGCGCGCTCAGCGACGACAAGTCCGGTCAGACCCTCGCCGATCGTCTCACCGCTGCGGGTCATCATCTCGCCGCGCGCGAGATCGTCACCGACGATGTCGAGGCGATCCGCGACGTGATCCGCCGCTGGATCGCCGATAGCGGCATCGACGTCGTCATCACCACCGGCGGCACCGGCTTTACCGGGCGCGACGTCACGCCCGAGGCGATCGAGCCGCTGTTCGAGAAGCGCATGGACGGCTTCTCGATCGCCTTCCACATGCTGAGCCACGCCAAGATCGGGGCGTCGACGATCCAGAGTCGCGCCACCGCCGGCGTGGCGGGCGCCACCTACATCTTCTGCCTGCCGGGCTCGCCCGGCGCCTGCCGCGACGGCTGGGACGGCATCCTGGCGGCTCAGCTCGACTACCGCACGCGCCCCTGCAACTTCGTCGAGATCATGCCGCGGCTGGACGAGCATCTGCGAAGGCCAAAGGCGCAGGGCGCGACGGTGTGAGCGCGTTGTACGGATGATGTCCAACTGATCGAGGCACGGATTACCCTCCCCTGGAGGGTCCCTGGAGGGGGAGGGTCGATCGCGCGCAGCGCGAGCGGGGTGGGGTGATCTCTCCACTCCAGTAGTGTTGGATGTGGAGAGACCGTCACCCCACCCCGTCTCACATTTCGCTGCGCTCCATGTGAGCCGACCCTCCCCCTCCAGGACCCCTCCAGGGGAGGGTAAGGTCACGGCGCGCGTTGTTGAATAAAAACAGTCAGAGATCCCGTTCCCACGTTTCGCCGATCAGATCCTGCCCGAAGCTGTGATGCGGCTCCGTCGCGACCAGCTTGAACCCCGCACTCTTGTAGATCCCCCGCGCGGCCACCAAAATGCTCTGCGTCCACAGCGTCATCTTGCTGTAGCCGCGCTCGCGGGCGCCCTGGATGCATTGCTCGACGAGGGCGCGGCCGACGCCGAGGCCCCGTGCTTTCTTCTCAACCTGCAACAGGCGGAGTTTGGCGATCTCGTCCGTGGCCTTGACCAGGAACACCGAGCCGACCGGCTCGCCGCCGGCCTCGGCGATCCAGCAGTGCTCGCGCGCGGCGTCGTAATTCCTGATGAACTGTGCGCAGATCTCGGCGACCAGCGCCTCGTAGCTAATGTCCCAATTGTAGTCCGCGGCGTAGGCGGCAGCCTGGCGGGAGACGACCCAACCCATATCGCCGACGCGATGGCTGCGCAGCATGAAAGAAGCGGGCGAGCTTCGGCGTTGCTCCAGCACGGCCTCGATGGTCGCCATCGCCTGCGTGAGCCGCGTCGCATCGCCGGGTGAAAGCTGAGCCAGCATCGCGGCGACCTCGTTTTGCGAGCTCTGGTTCAGCTTGACGAAAGCCTGCCGGCCTTTGGCGGTCAGGCTGAGCTGGTATTGCCTGCGGTCCGCGGGCAGGGGCTTTCGCGTGATCAGCCCCTTCTCGTCGAAGCTCTGGACGATGCGGCTGAGATAGCCGGGATCGAGACCGAGCTCGTGTCCGATCTCTTTTGCCGCAAGATCGTCGCGTTGGGCGAGTTCGTAGAGCACCCGCGCCTCGCTGAGCGAGAACGGGCTCTTGCCGAGGTGCTGGTCGAGCACGCCGAGCTTGCGGGTGTAGAAGCGGTTGAAGGCGCGAACCGCTGCGACGTGGTCGTCGGCGGCCTGTTCGGCCACGGCGCTTGATGACGAAGCTTTCGATAGCATGGGATCACCTCGATATTTGCCATTGTCAATTAATTGATTGACGTTGGCAAGTATCTCGGCGCTTCAGCCGACCATCACGATCCGGCTGCGCAGCATGGTCCGGGACGACCGGCCGAGCCGCCGGAGCAGCCGCGCCTCGGAATGCCGGGCGTGGGGCGGGTATCCACCGATCCGGTCGTAATGATCACGCGCGATCAGCAGGCCTTGATCGCCGAGCGGACCGATGAGCCTGCGCGCCACGGCCCAGAGGACGTCGCGCACTGCGGTATTTGCGTAGGGCGAACGGGCATAGCGGAACACCGCCGCACGATCCCGGCCGCTGGTGGCGACGGCCTGGATGAACTGGGTGGTTTCCTCGATCCAGCCGGTTTCCAGCACCGCGCCCGCAGGCAGGAACATCAGCCAGGGCGATCGGGCCTGGCGCGCGCCGGCAGCAAGCGCAGCGCCTTGCGAATGCCCATCGAAGCCGATGAAACGGCAGCCCGCGACGTCGGCAACACGCTCGATGACGCCGTTGCGCGTGCCGTCGACCAGAAGCACTTCCCGGATCACGCCGGCTGCGGCGCCGGGCACCAGCGCGGCCAGGGTTGCGACCGCCGTCTGCTCGACACCTTCGGTCGGAATGATGACGCTCAGCATGATTGAGGCTTCAGTTTCCGCACTTCGGGAGAAGCGTAGCGTTGCGTTGCATAATGTTGTCATAAACCCGTCGCGCTGCCGAGTGCAACTTTCGGAAGGGGCTTCGGCGTGCGATGGTAAACTGCCGCGAGTTCATCGCGGCCAGATGTGCCAGGCGCGGGCTGATAATATTGCCGAATGTTTCGGCACAAGCCGATCCTGACGGTATTATCCCCGATGCTTCGTAGCGACCTTTCGCTGCCCGGGAGAGACCTTGCATGAACGCCGATCATCTCGCCGTTGGCACGGCGCCAAAATCGCCGAAGCAGGAGGCCGCACCGACCTTGCGGATCCGGGCGCTGATGCTGGGCGACCGCATCAATGCTTCCAACTTGGAGATCGGCACGCTGGTGTCCTCGACGCCGGCCGCCTTCCGCGTTCATGCCGGCCTTGCCGTGATCTTTCGCTATGGCGTGGTCGTGCTGATCGGGCTGTTGCCGTCGGAGGAGAAGGTTCTCGTCGACAGCCTGAAATCACGCGTGACCGGAGAGCTCAGCCCGTACGAGGAGGAGATCGCGCAGGCGCAGCTCTGCAACGAGGAAGCGGGCGAGACGATCCAGCCGGGCGGGCCGATCTGCCTCGCCAAGTTCTCCGACGACCGGCTGCTGCTGGTTGCCGATGCGCTCGCAAAGAGCACGTCGCTGGCGCGCGACGAGCGCCGCGTCGCCGCGGTGTTCGACGTCATCGAGCCGTTTGCACGGGAGCTCGCCGAACACGGCCGCACCCCGCGTCGGCGCACGGGCATTCTGCAATTGATCGGCAACGCGCTGCTGGTACAGCAGCGCGTTGCCGGCCGCGTCGCGGTCGCCGAGAAGCCCGACGTGCTCTGGGAGAAGCCCGAGCTCGATCGGCTGTATTCCCGTCTCGAGGACGAGTACGAGCTGAAGGAGCGCCTCGACACGCTCGAGCGCAAGCTCACCGCGGTATCGGAGACCGCCAACGCGCTGACCGACATCATCGACACCCAGCGCTCGCTGCGCCTGGAGATCGCGATCGTGGTGCTGATCGTGATCGAGATCGCGATGGGGACTTTTCAGCTCCTGACCGGCCGCGGTCACTAAAGCACGATGAGTTCAGGTTTGATTGCTACAACGTAAGTGCACACCCTCTCCGCCTGCGGAGAGGGTGTTTCCGCAATGGCATAACCCCCTAGATCAGCGCCGCGCAATGGCGCGCGATCATCATCTCTTCGTTGGTGGGAATAACGAAGACCGCGACGGTGCTGTCGTTGCCGTTGATGCGCTCGCGCGCGGCATCGTTGCTTGCGGCGTCGATGCGCACGCCCATCCAGGCGAGACGCTGGCCGATGGCGCCGCGGATCTCCCTGGCATGTTCGCCGATGCCGCCGGTGAAGATCAGACAATCCAGGCCGCCGAGCGTGGCCGCCATCATCGCGACCTGCTGCGCCGCACGAAAGGTGAAGAGATCGACCGCCTCGCGCGCCGCAGCCTCGCTACTCGCCAGCAGTGTACGCATGTCCGCGGAGATGCCGGAAACGCCAAGCAGGCCTGACTCGTGATAGAGCAGGTGCTGGACCTCCCGGGCCGACATGTTCTCGTACTGTTGCAGATAGAGCAGCACGCCCGGATCGATCGCACCGCAGCGCGTGCCCATGACGAGGCCGTCGAGCGGCGTCAGCCCCATCGTGGTGTCGATGCTGCGGCTATCGCGCAAGGCGCAGAGGCTGGCGCCATTGCCGAGATGCGCGATGACAGTGCGCTTGGCCACGAGCTCCGGCGCGATCTCGGCCAGGCGTCCCGCGACATATTCGAACGAGAGGCCGTGAAAGCCGTAGCGCCTGACGCCACGCGCCTCGAATCGCCTGGGAATGGCGAAGCGGCTCGCGGGCGGCGCGAGGCCGTGGTGGAAGGCGGTGTCGAAACACGCGATCTGCGTCAGCTCGGGCCGGATCGCCGCCAGCGTTCGCACCGGCGCGAGGCAGCGCGGCTGGTGCAGCGGCGCCAGCGGCGTCAAGGCCTCCAGTTTCGCAATGATGTCGTCCATCAGGACCACCGGGCCTGAATAATCCGCCCCGCCGTGCACGATGCGATGGCCGACGGCCCGCAGGCTGCGTCCACCGAACCGGTCCTCGATGAAGGCGAGCACGTCCGCGAACAGATGGTCGCCGGCTGCCTGCGGCGCCTGCTTGCTTGTCTCGAACAGGTCTTCGCCTGCAGGGCCTTTCACCACCAGCCGGGGTTTGGCCTCGTGCTCGTCCAGCAGGCCCTTGCAGAGCAGGGCGGGCTCGGCCGCCGCGACATCGAACAGGCCGAACTTGATGCTCGACGATCCCGCGTTGAGGACGAGGACCGTGTCCGGCATCGCTAGTCGCCGGCCTCGGCCGGCGTGTTGCCGCCGGCGCTGTTCTGCCAGACCCAGTCACGAATCTCAGGCATGTCCTCACCATGCTCACGGACATAGCGGGAGTGTTCGATCAGTCTGTCGCGGAATTGCTGCTTCACCTGCGCGGCCTTGGTCGCCAGTCCCGGCACGCGTTCGATCGCCTCGATCGCAAGGTGATAGCGGTCGAGTTCGTTGAGCACGACCATGTCGAAGGGCGTCGTCGTGGTGCCCTCCTCGGCAAAGCCGCGCACATGCATTCCGGCATGGTTGGTGCGGCTATAGGTCAGCCGGTGAATGAGATAGGGATAGCCGTGATAGGCAAAGATCACAGGCTTGTCGCGCGTGAACAGGCTGTCGAAGTCGCGGTCGGACAGGCCGTGCGGATGCTGCTCCCTCGGCTGCAGCGTCATGAGGTCGACGACGTTGACGACGCGAATTTTCAAGTCCGGCAGCGTCTTGCGCAGGAGGTCGACGGCAGCGAGCGTCTCCAGCGTCGGCACGTCGCCGGCGCAGGCCATGACGACGTCGGCCTCGCCCTTTCCATCCTCCGTTCCAGCCCAGGTCCAGATGCCGATGCCGGCATCGCAATGCGTCGCCGCGTCCTGCATCGACAGCCATTGCGGCGCCGGCTGCTTGCCGGCGACGATCACGTTGATGCGGTTATAGGTGCGCAGGCAATGGTCGGCGATCCACAGCAGCGTATTGGCATCCGGCGGGAAGTAGATGCGGACGATGTCGGCCTTCTTGTTGGCGACGAGATCGACGAAACCGGGGTCCTGATGGCTGAAGCCGTTATGGTCCTGGCGCCAGACATGCGAGGTCAGCAGATAATTGAGCGAGGCGATCGGACGCCGCCACGGCAGCTCCCGCGTCACCTTCAGCCATTTGGCATGCTGGTTGAACATGGAATCCACGATGTGGATGAAGGCCTCGTAGCACGAGAAGAAGCCGTGCCGGCCGGTGAGCAGATAGCCCTCCAGCCAGCCCTGGCAGAGATGCTCGCTCAGCACCTCCATGACGCGGCCGTCCTGGGCGAGGTGCACGTCGTAAGGCTCGGTCGGCTCCATCCAGACGCGTTCGGTGGCTTCGAACACGGCGTCGAGCCGGTTCGATGCCGTCTCGTCCGGGCCCATGATGCGGAAATTGCGCGCCTTCGCATTCAGGCGAATGACGTCGCGCAGGAATTTGCCGAGCTCGCGCGTGGCTTCCGCCACGACCTCGCCGGGCTGCGGCACCTCGATCGCGAAGCTGCGGAAGTCGGGCAGCTTCAGCTCCTTCTTCAGCACGCCGCCATTGGCATGCGGATTGGCGCCCATGCGCCTGACGCCGTCGGGCGCGAGCGCCTGAAGCTCGGCAACGAGGGCGCCGTTGCCATTGAACAGCTTTTCCGGCTCGTAGCTGCGCATCCAGTCTTCGAGCACCTTGAGATGCGCCGGGTTCTCGCGGCAGCCTGCGACTGGCACCTGATGCGCGCGCCAAAAACCCTCGACCTTCTTGCCGTCGACCTCCTTCGGGCCGGTCCAGCCCTTCGGGCTGCGCAGCACGATCATCGGCCAGCGCGGCCGCTCGACGCTTGTGCGACCGTCGCGGGCATGTTGCTGGATCGAGCGGATGCTGGCGAATGCGACGTCCAGCGCATCGGCCATGGCCTGGTGCATCAATTTGGGATCGTCGCCCGTGACGAACAGCGGCTCGTGGCCGAACCCGCGGAAGAGGTCCCGGATCTCGGCGTCCTGCATCCGTCCGAGCACGGTGGGGCCCGCGATCTTGTAGCCGTTGAGATGCAGGATCGGCAGCACCGCGCCGTCATGGGCGGGGTTCAGGAACTTGTTGGAGTGCCAGGACGCAGCGAGCGGCCCGGTCTCGGCCTCGCCGTCGCCGACCACGCAGGCGACGATCAAATCCGGGTTGTCGAATGCGGCGCCATAGGCGTGCACCAGCGCATAGCCGAGCTCGCCGCCTTCGTGGATGGAGCCCGGCGTTTCCGGCGCGGCGTGGCTCGGGATGCCGCCGGGGAAGGAGAACTGCCGAAACAGCTTGCGCAATCCGTCCGCGTCGCGCGCAATATCGGGATAGATCTCGCTGTAGCTGCCTTCGAGATAAGTGTTGGCGACCATGCCCGGACCGCCATGGCCGGGACCGCAGACATAGATCACGCTGACATCGAGCGCCCGGATGACGCGGTTGAGATGGGCGTAGATGAAGTTCAGGCCCGGCGTCGTGCCCCAATGACCCAGCAGACGCGGCTTGATGTGCTCGGGCCGCAGCGGCTCGCGCAGCAGCGGATTGTCGAGCAGGTAGATTTGCCCGACCGAGAGGTAGTTGGCGGCGCGCCAATAGCGATCGAGCAGATCGAGGTCGCTGCTCGCTTCGGCCGTTTTTTGTTGGATTGTCATGTTCCTGCCGACCTTCACTTCGCGATCGTCACCAACCCGGTTCCAGGGCGATCGATCCGTCGGGCATGAGACGGGATGGTCGTGACGGCCGTGTTGCGTGAGGTCAAAGGCGGGCGCGCGAAGGTTGGGCAGCTCTACTGTGCATGGGGTTGTTTTCACGTTTTTGGTTTGCGTTCTTGATTTGTTCCCGCGCCGTGCTATCTTGGCTGCATGAGTCCAGCATCCTCTCATGCTCTCAAGCACCCGCCGGTCACGGCGCCCTCCGAGCCGGCGGGTGCGCCTTCAGATTTCCCCGAGCTTGGCGTCGCCATCGACCGCGCGCGAAGGCGAGGGCGGGGCGCACAATCCAATGCCAGCGGCCGCTACGAGGCTGAGGCGCGCGTCGCTTTCGATGACGGCTGGCAGAGCCTGGACGAGCTGCCGCCGTTCAAGACGAGTGTCGCCATCGACACCTCGCGCAAGGTGATCACTCGCAACGATTCCCCCGACATCGGTTTCGACCGCTCGATCAATCCGTATCGCGGCTGCGAGCACGGCTGCGTCTATTGCTTCGCGCGGCCGACCCACGCCTATCTCGGCCTGTCGCCGGGGCTCGACTTCGAGTCAAAACTGTTCGTGAAGCCCGAGGCGCCTTCGCTGCTCGAGAAGGAGCTTGCGGCTCCCGGCTACGAGCCGCGAATGATCGCGATCGGCACCAACACCGATCCCTACCAGCCGATCGAGCGCGAGCGCAAAATCATGCGCGGCATTTTGGAAGTGCTGGAGCGCACCTCGCATCCCGTCGGCATCGTCACCAAATCGGCGCTGGTGCTGCGCGACATCGACATTCTCCAGCGGATGGCCAAGCGCAACCTCGCCAAGGTCGCGATCTCGGTCACCTCGCTCGATCCGAAGCTGGCGCGCACCATGGAGCCGCGGGCCTCGACGCCGCCGAAGCGGCTGGAGGCGCTGAAGCAGCTCTCGGAGGCCGGCATTCCCACCACGGTGATGGTCGCGCCCGTGATCCCCGCGCTGAACGATTCTGAGATCGAGCGCATCCTCGACGCCGCCGCCCATGCCGGCGTCAAGGAAGCCGCCTATGTGCTGCTGCGGCTGCCGCTGGAGGTGCGCGATCTCTTCCGCGAATGGCTGATGGCGAACTATCCGGACCGCTATCGCCACGTCTTTACCCTGATCCGCGACATGCGCGGCGGGCGCGACTACGACGCCAAATGGGGCGAGCGGATGAAGGGCACCGGACCGATGGCCTGGACCATCGGCCGCCGTTTCGAGATCGCCTGCCAGCGGCTCGGCCTCAACAAGCGGCGCTCAAAGCTGACCATTGATCACTTTGCGCGGCCGAAGCGGAACGGCGATCAGCTCAGCCTGTTTTGAGCGGACACGTGCAAGAGGTGTCGCATGCTTAAGGAACTCGCCGTGCCGGTGCCGCGGCTGACCGTCATCACGCTCGGTGTGAACGACATCCGCGCCAGCATCGCCTTCTACGAAGCGCTCGGTTTCTCGCGCCGGCTGAAGGAGACCGGCGAGGCGGTTGCGTTCTACGACACCGGCGGTCCGGTGCTCGCGCTTTATCACTGGGATCGGCTCGCCGCGGACGCGTCCTTGGAGGACCAGCCGAGGCCCACGACCTTTCGCGGCATGACGCTCGCCTGGAATTGCGCGACCCGCGAGGAGGTCGACGAGGTGCTGGCCTTCGCCGTGGAGAAGGGGGCCACCTTGCTCAAGGCGGCGCACGCGACCGATTACGGCGGCTATTGCGGCTATTTTGCCGATCCCGATGCACATGTCTGGGAAGTCGTGGTCGCGCCCGGTATCAAGGTGGGCGAGGACCGGCGGGTGCATCTGGCGGAGTAGGGCGGGCGGCCTGAATAACGGGAATATCCTGGGTTCCCGGTTGCGTCGGCGAAGCTGCGTGCGCACGATCCCAGCCATGATTCGGGACCCCTCCGCCAAGACCCCAGCCAAAGCCGCGCTAAAGAAAAAGGCCGCGCAGAAGGCTGTGCCCGCCAAGGCGGCAAAGATCTCTGCGGCCGATGCGGCGAAGGTTCCTGCGGGCAAGAAGGGCATCATCGCCGTTGCTCCCCCGAGCTTCCGCCGCGAGCGCGCGCTGATCAAGCGCGGCGTCTGGCCGGTCGCGGGCTGCGACGAGGCGGGCCGCGGCCCGCTAGCCGGCCCTGTGGTGGCGGCGGCCGTGATTCTCGATCCCGACCGGATTCCCCGCGGCATCGACGATTCCAAGCGCCTGACCGCCGAGGAGCGCGAAAAGCTGTTCGACAAGATCTGCGCCACCGCGCAGGTCTCGGTCGCCGTCGCCTCGCCGGCGCGAATCGACCGCGACAACATCCTGCGTGCCTCGCTGTGGGCGCTGAAGCGCGCCGTGGTGGCCCTGCCCGAGGCGCCCAGGCACGTCTTCGTCGACGGCCGCGACCGGCTCGACACCGCATGCGACTGCGAGGCCGTGATCGGCGGCGACGGCATCGTGCTCTCGATCGCGGCGGCCTCCATCGTCGCCAAGGTCACCCGGGATCGGTTGATGTGCGCACTGGCGCAGGACTGCCCGGGCTACGGCTTCGAGCAGCACAAGGGCTACGCCGTCCCCGAGCATCTCGACGCGCTCGATCGCCTCGGCCCCTCCATCCACCACCGCAGCTTCTTCGCCCCCGTCGCCGCCGCCCGCGCCAAGCACATGCCCTGGACCGTCGAGCCGGTGCAGGACCTGTTCTCGGTGACCGAGGTCGAGGTGCAGGTGGAGGCGAGCGTCGAGATCGACGCTTCCGCCGGCCTCTAGGATTTCTCTTTCGGCAGCGCTCCTTCGTCTCTCCCCGCCTGCGGGGAGAGGCCGGAATGCATCGCAGATGCATTCCGGGTGAGGGGGACTCTCCGCGAGTCCAACTGTTGCCGTGTTCGCGGATGCAGCCCCTCACCCCGGCCCTCTCCCCGTAAGAACGGGGAGAGGGAGCAGACCGAAGTTGCCACGACGCACAGCGCCCTTTATCAAAACAGACGTGAGCGAATAGGGCCGGCTGGACGGGTTGGCTGCACCTTCGGACGTTGCATGCGGTTTACCTCCCTGGTCATCGAGCTCATTCGCGCCCGGCCGCGGCTGATCGTTTGGATTGCGGTGCTGCTGCAGGCCGCGATGTGGCTGTTCGTGGCGCTGGTGTTCTACCGCAGCCCGCCCGGCACTCTCGCGACCCTTCTGGCCTTCGGCAGGGAATACCAGGTCGGCACCGATCTCGGCCCGCCGCTTGCGGTCTGGCTTGCCGACATCGCCTATCGCGCCGCCGGCGGCCACATGCTCGGCGTCTATGTGCTCGCCCAGCTCTGCGAGATCGCGACCTTCATCGCGCTCTATCATCTCTCCCGTGCCGTGGTCGGCTCGCAGCAGGCCGTGCTTGCCGTGCTGCTCACCATGACGGTGCTGGCCTTCTCCTCGTCCGCGCTGGACTTCGGTCCGCTGATCCTCGCACGGCCGCTCTGGGCGCTCTTGCTGCTGCACTCCTGGCAGATCATCGGCCAGCGCCGAGGCAATGCCTGGTTCGCCTGGTCGATCGAAGCCGGCCTCCTGCTGCTGACGACGCCCGCCGCGGTCTTCCTGCTGCTGCTGATCGTCGTCTTCGCGGTTTCGACCGCCGGCGGCCGCCGGACGCTGCGCGGACTCGATCCGCTGTTCGCGCTGATCGTCGTCGCCGTGCTGGCGCTGCCCTATGCGGTCTTTCTGATGCGTGCCGAGACGCTGACGCTGCCGGCCTTGCCGCAAGTCGCCGAGCTCAACGCCCGCGCGCTGCATGCGGCCTGGCTGCTCGGTGGCCTCGTGCTGGGGGCAGCTGCGATCCCGGCGCTGACCTTTCTCAACACCGGAATGTTCGCCGGCAAGGGCGAGGAGCCACCGATCATCTACCGCCCGCCGGTCGAGCCGCTCGCGCGCAACTTCGTCTATTTCTTCGCGTTCGCTCTGCCGCTCGGCGCAGTGCTGATCTCCGGCCTGCTCGGGCTCGAATCCGTCGTCGGCGGCCCCGGTGTCGTGCTGATCATGTCGGGGCTTGCCGTGGTCGTCGCGGCCGGCGATCTCATCGCGATGCGCCGCGCGCGCATGCTGCGCGTGGTCTGGGCCGCCGCCGTCGCCGCGCCCGCCGCCGGCGTGGTGCTCGCCGTCCTGTTCCTGCCTTGGACGGGCACTAGCGAAATTGCGACCTCGATGCCGGCGCGCGCGATCTCGGACTTCTTCGACGAGAGCTTCGCCCGCCGCACCAACCATCGCCTGCGCGCCGTCGCCGGCGAGACCCAGCTCGCCAGCCTGATCGCGCTTCATTCCGGCCGGCCGCACCTGTTCATCGACGCCGCCCCCGCGCGGACGCCGTGGATGAGCCAGACCAAGTTCAGCGAGACCGGCGGCGTCGTGGTCTGGCGCGCCTCCGATACCGCCGGCACGCCGCCGCCCGAGATCGTCAAGCGCTTTCCCGGCATCGTGCCGGAAGTGCCGCGCGCCTTTGAATGGCTGGTGACCGGCCGGCAGCAGCTGTTGCGAATCGGCTGGGCCATCGTGCGGCCGAAGGGGACGTAGGTCTCGTGCCCCGGACGCGGCGCAGCGCCTCTTCGGCGGTGCGCCGCAGAGCCGGGGCCCATCTCGCCGCATCGTACTATCTTGCGTTTCTGGGTCCCGGCTCTGCGGAGCGTCACTGGGTGCCGCACCGCGTCCGGGACACGAGAGCTCGCTAACCCGCCAGCACCTTCGCGATCGCCCGCAGATCCTGCCAGGCCAGCCGCTTGTAGGCCGGCGAGCGTAAGAGGTAGGCCGGGTGAAACGTCGGCAGCGCGCGGATCAGCCGCTGGCCGGTGTCGTAGTCGAACCAGCGCCCGCGCGTGCGCATGATGCCTTCGCGCGTCGACAGCAGCGTCTGCGTCGAGGGATTGCCGAGCGTCACCAGCACGTCGGGGTTCACCAGCTCGATCTGGCGCTGGATGAAGGGCAGGCAGATTTGCGTCTCCTGCGGCGTCGGCGTGCGGTTGCCGGGCGGCCGCCAGGGAATGACGTTGGCGATGTAGGCGGTGGTGCGGTTGAGGCCGATGGCTCCGATCATCAGATCGAGCAGCTTGCCGCTGCGCCCGACGAAAGGCAGTCCCTCGATGTCCTCGTCGCGGCCCGGCGCCTCGCCGACGAACATGATGCGCGCCTGCGGGTTTCCGTCGGCAAACACCAGCCGCGTCGCGGTGTGCTTCAACGCGCAGCCCTCGAAATTCTGCATCAGCTCGCGCAGCGCCTCCAGGGTCGGCGCGGTGCGTGCGGCTTCGCGTGCCGAGGCGATGGCGACGTCCGGTGCAGGCGCGGCTTCGCCGCGCATGACCGCGGGCGCGGCGACCGGCCGCGGCGCTTCGGCTGGCGGGGCCGCGCGCGGGCTGGGTGGCGGCGCATCGATTTCCGCGAGGCGGTCTATCGGTTCCTCCGCAAGCGCGCAGTCGACACCGGCCTCCAGATAGAAGGCGAGCAGCTCTCGGACGGTGGGTGCGGGTTCGGGGATCATGGGAAAGTCTGACTTTTATATCACCTTGGACGGCCTTGCATCCCGGCGGAACGCGATTCCGAGGTTGTCCTACCCGGAAAAATCGGAAACAAGAGGGCGCAAACGACCAAGGACCGTCTCAAGGGCTGAGATCAGATGAGCACCGAAGAACTTCCCCCGCGCGAATCCATGGAATTCGACGTCGTCATCGTCGGCGCCGGCCCGTCGGGTCTGTCGGCCGCGATCCGGCTCAAGCAGCTCAACGCCGAGCTCAACGTCGTCGTGGTGGAGAAGGGCTCCGAGGTTGGTGCGCACATCCTCTCGGGCGCCGTGATCGATCCCGCTGGCCTCGACAAGCTGATTCCGGACTGGCGCGAGGATGCCGACTGCCCGCTGAAGACGCAGGTCAAGGACGACCGCTTCTACTGGATGACCGGCGGCGGCGCGATCAAGCTGCCGAATTTCATGATGCCGCCGCTGATGGACAATCATCACTGCTACATCGGCTCGCTCGGCAATGTCTGCCGCTGGCTGGCGCGCAAGGCCGAGGCGCTCGGCGTTGAGATCTATCCGGGCTTTGCGGCGGCCGAGGTGCTCTATGACGAGGAGGGCAAGGTCAAGGGCATTGCCACCGGCGACATGGGCATCGGCCGCGACGGCAAGCCGAAGGATTCCTTCACGCGCGGCATGGAATTGCTCGGCAAGTACACGCTGTTCGCCGAAGGCGCCCGCGGCAGCCTGACCAAGCAGCTCATCAACAAGTTCGCGCTCGACGCCAAGAGCGAGCCGCCGAAGTTCGGCATCGGCCTCAAGGAGGTCTGGCAGATCGATCCCGCCAAGCACCAGAAGGGCTTGATCCAGCATTCATTCGGCTGGCCGCTTGACCTCAAGACCGGTGGCGGCTCGTTCCTTTATCACTACGACGACAATCTCGTCGCCGTCGGCTTCGTCGTGCATCTGAACTACGACGATCCCTATCTGTCCCCGTTCGACGAATTCCAGCGCTTCAAGACCCATCCCTCGATCCGCGGCACCTTCGAAGGCGCCAAGCGGCTCGCTTACGGCGCGCGCGCCATCACCGAGGGCGGCTATCAGTCGGTGCCGAAGCTGAGCTTCCCCGGCGGCGCGCTGATCGGCTGCGCGGCCGGCTTCGTCAACGTGCCGCGCATCAAGGGCGTGCACAATGCGATGGGCACCGGCATGCTTGCTGCCGAACATGTTGCGGCCGCGCTCGCCGCCGACCGCGCCAATGACGAGCTCGTCGAATACGAGAACGCCTGGCGCTCCTCATCGGTCGGTAAGGACCTGTTCCTGGTCCGCAACGTCAAGCCATTGTGGTCGAAGTTCGGCACCGTGCTCGGCGTCGCGCTGGGCGGCTTCGATATGTGGTGCAATACGCTGTTCGGCACCTCACTGTTTGGCACGCAGTCGCACGTCAAGCCCGACCGCGCCACGCTCGATTCGGCCAAGAGCCACGCGCCCAGGAACTACCCGAAGCCCGACGGCAAGATCACGTTCGACAAGCTGTCCTCGGTGTTTTTGTCCAACACCAATCACGAGGAGGACCAGCCGATCCATCTGAAGGTCACCGACATGAACCTCCAAAAGAGCTCCGAGCACGACGTCTATGCCGGCCCCTCGAACCGCTATTGCCCGGCTGGCGTCTATGAATGGATCGAGGAGGGCTCCGGCCCGCGCTTCCAGATCAACGCCCAGAACTGCGTTCACTGCAAGACCTGCGACGTGAAGGATCCCAACGGCAACATCACCTGGGTTCCCCCGGAGGGCGGCGGCGGCCCGAACTACGAGGCGATGTGAGGGGCGCATCGCACGGGTGACCAGACGCACGTTCCCGTGAGGACGAGGCTGCGGCGACCCGCCGCGGCCACGATAAGGCCATAGTGGCGGCGTCTTGGGGCGCTGGCGCGGTTTCAATGGGCCGGTTTGGGCGTGCGGAGGGGATCTTCCCGGGTCCGAATCCTTGCGGCGAAGCGCCAAAAGCGGCATTGTCGGCCTGACGGTTCCGGGCCCGGATGTCACCGGCTGCGTTCGCTTGCGATACGGCCTTCTGCTGCAAACCCAGGCACCACCAACTCAAGGCGAGCCCTGATGTTTTCAAATCGTTTCAACCGCTGGACTGCTGCCGCCATCGCCCTCATGGGCACCGCGATCGCGACGGTCCCCGGCGCGGTCCTGGCGCAGACGCCGGATCATCCGGAGAACACGGCGGCGCAGTTTCCGACGCGAAACGATCTGAAGTCGCTCACCGGCGCCGGCAGCTATCTCGCCGCCCGCCATGCCAGCGTCGAGCGCGACGCGGCCTCGGCCGCCGCATTCTACCGTTCGGCGCTCCGCACCGATCCCAAGAACAACGAGCTGCTCGACCGTGCCTTCATCTCGTCGGTCGCCGACGGCGACATCGAGGAGGCGGTCAAGCTCGCCGAGCGCATCCTCACCATCGACAAGACCAACCGCGTCGCCCGTCTCGTCGTCGGCGTGCACGATCTCAAGCTGAAGAAGTACGTCGCGGCGCAGACCAACATCAACCAGTCGATCCGTGGTCCGATCACCGATCTCGTCGCCACGCTGCTGTCGGGCTGGGCCGCCTATGGTGCGGGCGATGCCAAGGGTGGTGTCGCCACCATCGACAAGCTGACAGGTCCGGAATGGTATCCGCTGTTCAAGGATCTCCACACCGGCATGATCCTGGAGCTCTCCGGCAAGGACAAGGACGCCGGCACGCGCTTCGAGCGCGCCTACAAGCTCGACGATTCCATGCTGCGCGTGACCGAGGCCTATGCGCGCTGGCTGTCGCGCAACAAGGATTCCGCCGCGGCCACCAATGTCTACCAGGCCTTCGACAAGAAGCTGGCACGCCATCCGCTGATCCAGGAAGGCCTGCGCGAGACCAAGGCCGGCAAGAAGATGCCGCCGCTGGTCGATTCCGCGCAGGCCGGCGCCGCCGAAGCGCTCTACGGCATCGGCGCGACGCTGACCCGCCGCGGCGGCGAGGATCTGGCGCTGGTCTATCTCCAGCTCTCGCTCTACCTGCAGCCGAGCCATCCGCTGGCGCTGCTGTCGCTCGCCGATCTCTACGAATCGGTCAAGCGGCCGAAGATGGCGATCAAGGTCTACGAGCGCGTGCCCGCCAACTCGCCGCTCAAGCGCAACGCGCAGATTCAGCTCGCCATCGATCTCGATTCCGCCGACCGCACCGACGAGGCGATCAAGATCCTCAAGGGCGTCACCTCGGAGGATCCCAAGGACCTCGAAGCCATCATGGCGCTCGGCAACATCGAGCGCGGCCGCAAGCGGTTCGGCGATTGCGGCGCGACCTATTCGCGCGGCATCGAGGTGCTGCCGCCCGGCAACGACAAGGCCAATAGCGTCTGGTACTATTATCGCGGCATCTGCCAGGAGCGCTCCAAGCAATGGGCCAAGGCCGAGGCCGACATGAAGAAGGCGCTGGAGCTGCAGCCCGATCAGCCGCACGTCCTCAACTATCTCGGCTATTCCTGGATCGACCAGGGCGTGAATCTCGACGAAGGCATGAAGATGATCAAGCGGGCCGTCGAGCAGCGTCCCGACGACGGCTACATCGTCGATTCCCTCGGCTGGGCCTATTACCGCATCGGCAATTTCGAGGAGGCGGTGAAGAACCTCGAACGCGCGATCGATCTCAAGCCCGAGGATCCCACCATCAACGACCACCTCGGCGACGCCTATTGGCGCGTCGGCCGAACGCTCGAGGCAAAATTCCAGTGGTCGCATGCGCGCGATCTCAAGCCCGAGCCGGAAGAGCTGCCGAAGATCGAGGCCAAGATCGCCAATGGCCTCCCCGACGACAATTCGAACTCTTCTGCGGCGCAGGCCGAGAAGAAGAAGGACGACGGCAAGGGCGGCTAAGCTAGGCGCATGATCCGGAAAAGTGTGGAGCGGTTTTCCGATCGGATCATGCGCAAACAAGTGAGTCTTGGGGGCTGATCGCCAATGTCGGCGTGGATTGAAGAGGGACGGGCGAAGGTCAATTTGAGCCTTCGCGTCGTCGGCCGTCGTGCCGACGGTTATCATGATCTCGAAAGCGTGGTCGCGTTTGCCGACTGCGCCGACCGGCTCACCTTGGAGCCGGGCGGGGAGCTGAAGCTCACCACGACTGGGCCGCTGGCTGCCGCCTGCGGCGACACCGCCGACAATCTCGTGCTCAAGGCCGCCA
Source organism: Bradyrhizobium sp. USDA 223 (assembly GCF_044909005.1). Taxonomy (NCBI): domain Bacteria; kingdom Pseudomonadati; phylum Pseudomonadota; class Alphaproteobacteria; order Hyphomicrobiales; family Nitrobacteraceae; genus Bradyrhizobium; species Bradyrhizobium sp. USDA 223. The sequence continues at coordinate 4,980,906 of NZ_JBIYDR010000001.1, read as the reverse complement.
AGCTGCTTGCCGAGGCGATCCCTGGCCTGCAGCTGGGCGCCTTCGCGCTCGACAAGGTGCTCCCCGTTGCAGCCGGCATCGGCGGCGGCTCGGCGGATGCCGCGGCCGCGCTGCGGCTCCTGGCGCGTCTCAACGATTTGTCGCTCGATGATCCCCGCATTCAGAAGGTCGCGCTCGCAACCGGCGCCGACGTGCCGGTGTGCCTCCTCTCGCGCGCCTGCGACATGACCGGCGTCGGCGAGCAGCTGCTGCCGCTCGCGCTGCCGAGCATGCCTTGCGTCATGGTCAATCCGCGCGTGCCGGTCGCCACCAAGGACGTGTTCCAGGCGCTGGGCCTGCGCAACGGCGAGCTCCTGGTCGGCGTCACCGACGTCATCCGCGCGCCGGCTTGGCCGGAGGAGGGCGCCTCGATTTCCGATTGGGTCGAGGTTCTCGAGACCGTCGCCAACGATCTCGAAGCGCCCGCGCTGCGGATCGAGCCTGTGATCGGCGAGGTGCTGGACGCCTTGCGCGATTCCGCCGGCGTCAAGCTCGCCCGCATGTCCGGCTCGGGCGCGACGTGCTTTGCGATCTACGGCGCGCCCGCGGAGGCGCATGCCGCGGCCGAAAAGATCCGCCGCGATCACCCCGCCTGGTGGGTGCATGCGGGCACGTTGAGCTAGGGTACCGCTGCCGTAGTGTGGGCAAAGGCGCGATAGCGCTGTGCCCACGATCATTCCCGTTGCGCGGTGAAAGCGGTGGGCACGCTTCGCTTTGCCCACCCTACGGCAGTCAGCTACTCGCCGCTTTCCCCGGTCAATCCCAGAAACGTCCGGATCTCACCCAACACCTCCTGCGGCTTGTCGTGCTGCAGCCAGTGTCCCGCCCCGGCGATGGTCTCGACGCGCGCGTTCTGGAAGTACCGCTCCAGGCCCGCGGCCCTGGCGCCCACCAGAAAGCTTTCGCCGGCATTGAGCAGCAGCGTCGGGCACGTGATCCGCGACCACAGCTCGATGTGATCGTCGGGCCAGAGCCGGTGTGGCGCGGAGGCGCGCTGGTAGGGATCGAACTTCCAGCTGTAGCTGCCGTCTTCGTTCCGCCGTGCGCCGTGCTTGGCGAGATGCAGCGCGAGGTCGCGGGCAAGGCGCTTGTTGTGAAGCATCATCTGCGCGGCGGCGTCCTCGAGCGTCGCATAGCGGCGCGGGGTGCGGTCGTGCAGTCTGTCGAGCTGGCCGACCCATCTGCCGATGCGCTCATGCGCCGGCGGCTTCGGTGCGTCGGGCAACATGGTCACGCCGTCGAGGACGACGAGCTTCGTGACCTGTTCGGGGAATGCGCCCGAAAAGATCAGGCTCACCATGCCGCCCATCGAATGGCCGATCAGGGTGACCTGAGACGTGGCTAAGGTGCGAACCAGCTGCGCGAGATCGTACACATATTCTGTCAGCGCGTAGCTGCCGCCTCTCGTCCAGTCAGAATCGCCGTGACCACGCAGGTCGGGCGCGACGACGCGAAAATGCGGTTGCAGCGAACGCGCGATGTGATCCCAGCTGCGGCAATGATCGCGACCGCCATGCACCAGGATGGCGGCGGGTGCGCCCTCGTTGCCCCAGTCGGCGTAGTGTAGCCGCAGGCCGTGCGATTCATAGAAGCGGCTTTGCGGGGCGCTAGCCATTTGCCGGCCGCCGCGCCAGGGCGAGCGAGAGGCCGAGACCCGCGATGAAGACGCCGGAGCCCTGTGTGAGGCGACGCATCAGAAGCGGCCGTCCGGTCAGCTGCGCGCGCGTCGCGGAGGCCATCAGCACCACCACGACATCGGCGAGCGTGTTCAGGGCCACGGAGATCGCACCCAGCAGGATGAATTGCAGCGTCGGGTTCGAGTCCGACGGATCGAGAAACTGTGGAATGAAGGCGAGGAAGAATGCCGCGGTCTTCGGATTGAGCGCTTCGACCAGCACGCCGTCGCGAAAGGCGCGCTTGTCGCCGATCGGCTCGCTCCCGAGCGACAGGTTGTTGCCGGCGCAGCGAAACGTCTTGATGCCGAGCCAGACCAGATAGAGCGCGCCGACGAACTTCACGGCGGCAAACAGCTCCGCGCTGCCCAGGATGATGGCGGAGATGCCGAGGCTGCCCGCGACCACATGAACCAGTCCGCCCAGCGCCGTGCCCGCGGTCGAGGCAAAGCCGCTGCCACGCCCCTCCGACAAGGTTCGCGCGGCGACGTAAAAAATGCCGGGGCCGGGAACGGCGGCAATGAGGAGAGCTGCGGCCAGGAACAGCCAGAAATTCGTTTCGATCATGCCGTTTTCGTAGCGGAGCGGGCGGCGATTGCAAGGCCTCTCGTTCAGCCCAGCCGGCGCAAGATCACGCTGGCATTGACCCCGCCGAAGCCGAACCCGTTGGAGATGGCATGCTGCATCGGCATCGGCCGCGCGCTACCTGCGACAATATCGATGCCTTCAGCGCCCGGATCGGGGTTTTCGAGATTGAGCGTGGGCGGCGCGATCTGGTCGCGCAATGCGAGCACGGTGAAAACCGCTTCCAGCCCGCCGGCGGCGCCGAGCAGGTGACCCGTGGCCGATTTGGTTGCGCTCACGGCAATGCCGCGGTTGCGGCCGAACAGCGCGCCGATAGCGCCGAGCTCGCTTTCGTCGCCGGCCGGTGTCGAGGTCGCGTGCGCGTTCAGGTGCTGCACATCCGCGGGCGCAAGCTTGGCCTGCCGAAGCGCGATCTCCATGGCGCGGCGGGCACCATCGCCATCGGGCGGCCCCGAGGTCATGTGATAGGCGTCCGCGGTCGTGCCGTAGCCTACGATCTCGGCGATCGGCGTCGCACCGCGCGCCTGCGCATGCTCCAGCGCCTCGATCACCAGGATGCCGGCGCCTTCGCCCATGACGAAACCGTCGCGGTTGCGATCGAACGGACGCGAGGCGCGCGCTGGCTCGTCGTTGAAGCCGCTCGACAGCGCGCGAGCGGCCGCAAAGCCGCCGAGGCTGACGATGTCGATGCAGGCCTCCGCGCCGCCGCAGATCGCAACGTCAGCTTCGCCTGATCGGATCATGCGCGCGGCATCGCCGATCGCCTGCACGCCGGCGGCGCAGGCCGTGACGGGCGTGCCCAGCGCGCCCTTGTAGCCGTATTTGATCGAGATGTGGCCGGCGGCGAGATTGGCGAGGAACGAGGGGATCGTGAACGGCGACAGCCGGCGCACGCCGCGCTGCTCGGTGATGCGCACCGCCTCCGCCATCGCCGGAAAGCCGCCGACGCCGGAGGCGATGATCGTCGCGGTGCGCTCGAGCGCGCCAGCGTCCTGCGGTGTCCATTTGGCTTGCGCGACGGCTTCCGCGGTGGCGAGCAGCGCGAACAGGATGAAGCGGTCCATCTTGCGCTGGTCTTTTGGCGCGGCAGCCTGCGCCGGATCGAAACCGCCTTCGGCATCATCGGTCTTGTCGGGCACGAGACCTGCGATGCGCGCGGGCAGCGCCTCTGCCCATTCCGGCAACGGGCGCAGCCCGCTTTGCCCGGCGAGCAGCCGCCGCCACGTCAATTCGACGCCGCAGCCAAGCGGCGACACCGCGCCCATTCCCGTCACCACGATACGACGCATGTCAGTCTCCAGCCGGCGCGACGGCCGGGTTCATGGCCTTGAGCGAAGCAAGCCGTGCGCGCATGCCGCGGCTGGCGCGGGGACCTGCGACGACGACCGCATTGGCGAGCGTGATCGGGCGCTTATCGGCGGCATCGACCAAGAGCGGCTCGAGCGGGCGGACATCGTCGCGGCTCGCCAGCAGGATGGATTCGCCTTTCGGCGCCAGATGCTTGTTGCCCCAGGCGAGCAGCGTAGCGATCACGGGGAAGAAATCCCGCGCCTTGTCCGTCAGCACATATTCGTAGCGCGGCGGGCGCTCCTGATAGCGGCGACGCACGAACATGCCGCTTTCGGTCAGATGCGCCAGCCGCCGCGACAGGATGTTCGGCGCAATGCCGAGGCCTTGCAAGAACTCGTCGAACTTCGTCGCACCCTGAAATGCATCGCGCAGAATCAGGATGCTCCACCCCTCGCCGACCGTCTCCACCGCGCGGCCGACCGGGCATTCCAGGATGGAAGGGGATTTGGGCTGCATGGCAGGCAAGGTAGGTCAGTAACTTGCAAAATGCAAGTGACTGCGCGGGCAGCCATGTGGAGCGAGTGGGGCTGGGTTCTGCTGGTGAGATGAAGCGCGCTCTCGTGCCCCGGACGCAGCGCAGCGCCTCTTAGCGGTGCGCTGCGTCCGGGGCCCATATTGATCATGATTGCGGATGTCGCTTGGGTCCCGGCTCTGCGCAGCAGCGTTTCACGCTGCAGCGCGTCCGGGACACGAGAGCGAGCGGTGCCGTCGCGGCGTACTCCGTCATTGCGAGCGCAGCGAAGCAATCCAGATTATCTCCGCGGCGGGGATTCCGGATTGCTTCGCTGCGCTCGCAATGACGGGTGGAGGGAGCGCGCAAAGCGTGAGCGTCAGTCGCCTAATGCGATCTTGCCAAGCAGAACGCCACGACCTGCTCCAGCGCGCTCTTCATCGGCGAGGGGGGGAACAGCGCCAGCGCATCCACGGCCATGGCGCCGTAGTGCTGGGCGCGGATCAGCGTGTCCTCGAGCGCGCGGTGCTTGTTCATCAGGCCGATAGCGTGATCGAGATCGGAATCGCCGATCTCGCCGCGCTCGAGCGCCCGGATCCAGAAGGCGCGCTCGGTGTCGTTGCCGCGGCGGAAGGCGAGCACGACGGGCAGCGTGATCTTGCCTTCGCGGAAATCATCGCCGGTGTTCTTGCCGAGCTTGGCGCTCTTGCCCCCATAGTCGAGCACGTCGTCGACGAGCTGGAAGGCGATGCCGAGATTCATGCCGACCGAGCGGCAGGCAGTCTGCTCCGCCTTCGGGCGGTTCGCGATCACGGGGCCGACCTCGCAGGCGGCGGCGAACAATTCGGCGGTCTTGCCGCGGATCACGGCGAGATACTCGTCCTCGGTGGTCGCGGTGTTCTTGGCGGCGGCGAGCTGCATCACCTCGCCCTCGGCGATGGTGGCGGCCGCCGCGGAGAGGATGTCGAGCGCGCGCAGCGATCCGACCTCGACCATCATGCGGAAAGCCTGGCCGAGCAGGAAGTCGCCGACCAGCACGCTTGCCTCGTTGCCCCAGAGCATGCGCGCCGACAGCTTGCCGCGGCGCATCTCGCTCTCGTCGACCACGTCGTCGTGGAGCAGGGTGGCGGTGTGCATGAACTCGACGCTGGCAGCTAGCTTGATGTGGCCGTCACCGGTGTAGCCGGCGAGGTTGGCCATGGCGAGCGTCAGCATCGGGCGCAGGCGCTTGCCGCCCGAGGAGATCAAGTGGTTGGCCACTTCAGGGATCATGGTCACGTCGGAGCCGGTCCGCGACAGGATCGTGGCATTGACGCGCTCCATGTCGGGAGCGACAAGGGCAACCAGCTCTTCGATCGACGCGCCGGGGGTTTCGAAAGGTACGATGACGGCCACGCCGGTCTCCAATATTTGCCCCGGAAGGGCTATTCTGATGGAAATACAATAGAAACTGGCGGCGGATGCGGCAAGGGCCGCGGAACCATTGACATTTGCCGCGTTAGCCACTTTCAGGCAGGAGACCTCCGTTTTGCGTGAACTGGTTCGGACCAACGATATGGTGCTGGTGTCGGCGATTGGCGCGCTGCTCGACGGCGCCAACATCCATCATCTGGTGCTGGACCAGAACATGAGCATCATCGAGGGGTCTCTCGGCATTCTGCCGCGGCGGATCCTGGTTCATGAGGACGACGCCGAGGAAGCCAGGGCGCTCCTCACCGAGGCAGGCCTCAGCCACGAACTGCGCGGCGATGATTGAGGCCGCGGATATTACCGAGGACGCGTTTCTCGGCGGGCAGTTGCGCTTGATGCAGAAGCGGTCAGGTCACCGCGCCGGGCACGACGCCGTCCTGCTGGCAGCAGCGACCGACGCTAGGGCGGGTGACCGCGTGGTCGAGCTTGGCGCCGGCGTCGGCACGGCGGGCCTTGCGCTGGCGCGGCGCGTCGTGGGGATCAGGCTGAGCCTCGTCGAGATCGATCCGGAACTGGCAGAGCTCGCGCGGGCGAACGCCGCAGCGAACACGATTCCCGCCGAGGTCATCGTGCTCGACGTCACCGCCGACGCGCAGGCGTTTGCAGCGAACGGACTTCTGCCCGACAGTTCCGACGCCGTATTGATGAACCCGCCCTTCAACGATCCCGCACGCCATCGCGGCTCGCCGGATCAGGCGCGCCACACCGCGCATGTGGCGAGGGAGGAGACGCTGCATGCGTGGGTGCATGCAGCCCGGCGCATTCTCCGATCGAGCGGCGTGCTGACCTTGATCTGGCGCGCGGACGGAATTGGCGATGTCATGGCAGCGCTGTCACGCGGCTTCGGCAGCCTCGCGATCCTGCCGGTTCATGGCGAAGCGGGAAAGCCTGCCATCCGGGTGCTGGTGCGCGCAGTCAAAGGCGGCCGGGCACCGTCGCAATTGCTGCCGGGCCTCATGCTCAACGAGGAGTCAAACGTGCCGAAGAAAGAGGTGAAGGATATTCTGGAGGGGAGGGCGGCGTTGCCGCTGGCGAGGCCGTGACGGCTTATTGCGGAAGCGATTCCGTCTGCTGCTCTTGCGGCGACGTAAAGTGAAGCGCCGTGAAAAGCGCACCGATCAGCAGCAACAGCAGATAGATCTTCATGGCGTTTCCTTCCGCTGCCTATTGCAGCTTCCCAACGCGAATTCTGCAAAACACGTTCCTGGCACTTTCAATGACACTCGCGTGATAAGAAATGGTTAATCAGAGGTAAGGCCATGGCCGAACAATTGAACGATCGTGAGAGTTCCGGCCTGGCCGACAAGCTCATGCAATACCTGCCGGCGCGCTTTCGTCCCGGCACGGCTGTCGTGCCTGTGGTGCGGCTGTCCGGTGTGATCGGTGCGGTGACGCCGCTTCGTCCGGGCCTGACGCTTGCCGGCGTCGCGCGGGTGCTCGAGCGCGCGTTTTCCTATCGGCACGCCAAGGCCGTGGCGCTGGTGATCAACTCGCCCGGCGGCTCGCCGGTGCAGTCGCGCCAGATCTACTTGCGCATCAAGCAGCTCGCCGCGGAGAAGAAGCTGCCGGTGCTCGTGTTCGTCGAGGACGTCGCGGCCTCCGGCGGTTACATGATCGCCTGCGCGGGCAACGAGATCATCTGCGATCCCTCCTCGATCCTCGGCTCGATCGGCGTGGTCGGCGGCAGTTTCGGTTTTCAGGAGGCGATCAGGCGGCTCGGCATCGAGCGGCGCCTCTACACCTCGGGCGAGCACAAGGCGATGCTCGACCCGTTCCTTCCGGAAAACCCTGACGACGTCATGAGGCTGAAGGCGATCCAGCGCGAGATCCACCAGATCTTCATCGCGCTGGTCAAGGAAAGCCGCGGCGCCCGGCTGAAGGGAGCCGACGATACGCTGTTCTCGGGCGAATACTGGGCGGGGGACAGCGCGATCGCGCTGGGGCTCGCCGACAGCATCGGCGATCTCCGCTCAACTCTTCGTGCCCGCTATGGTGAGAAGGTTCTCACCCCCGTGATCGCGCAGCCGACCGGGCTGCTCTCCGGCCTTTTGGGCCGGAAATCGCCCGGCGCGGGGCAGCTTTCGGCCCTGGAATCAATGGCCGGGCTGCCGGACGAGCTGATCTCGGCGGTGGAGACGCGGGCGATTTGGGCGAAATTCGGGTTCTAGGTCTCGCGCTCCCGCGCCATTTCGCCCGGGCGGCGCCGATTGCGGCGCAGGTCCATCTGCGCAAGAATGCTGGTGGGGGCTGAGCATGAGACGAGGATCGACCGATGCCGCCGTTCGTCGCTTTCGCGGGCGTCCTGGGCGGGCTTGCCGTGGTCCGCTGGGCCTACAAGACCGCCATCCGGATCAACCAGGAGCTGGAGGAGATGCGCCTGTCGCGCGTCACCGAGGCCGCCCGCATGGGGGATATCCAGACGCTGAAGCGTGACCCCGTGACCGGAGCTTACCGGCCGGGTTAAGGGCACACCTCCACGCGTTCGTCATTCCGGGGCTCACGAAGCGAGAACCCGGAATCCATCCGAACCACGGAGTGAGCGGCGCAATGGATTCCGGGCTCGCCCTGCGGGCGCCCCGGAATGACGCCCGAATCCGGCCCCCTTCGCCTTGATTCCCATCCCCGCCGTCGATACGGTCCCGCGCGATTCAAAACCCCCGCGAGAGCCCGATCTGACGATGGACGCCTCATTGCCCGCCCATATGCGCCCGGAACGCTCGTTCCAGGGCTTCATCCTCGCGCTCCAGCGGTTCTGGGCCGAGCAGGGCTGCGTGATCCTGCAGCCCTACGACATGGAAATGGGCGCGGGCACCTTCCATCCGGCGACCACGCTGCGCGCGCTCGGGCCAAAGCCGTGGAACGCGGCCTATGTGCAGCCCTCGCGCCGGCCCAAGGACGGCCGTTACGGCGAGAACCCGAACCGGATGCAGCACTATTACCAGTTCCAGGTGATCATGAAGCCGTCGCCGCCGAACCTTCAGGAGCTGTACCTGAAGTCGCTCGCCGCGATCGGCATCGATTCCGCCGTGCACGACATCCGCTTCGTCGAGGACGATTGGGAGAGCCCGACGCTCGGCGCCTGGGGCCTCGGTTGGGAGTGCTGGTGCGACGGCATGGAAGTCAGCCAGTTCACTTATTTTCAGCAGGTCGCCGGCTTCGAATGCGCGCCGGTCGCGGGCGAGCTCACCTACGGGCTCGAGCGCCTCGCGATGTATGTGCAGGGCGTCGACCGAGTCTACGACCTCAATTTCAACGGCCGCGACGGTGACCAGAAGGTCACCTATGGCGACGTGTTCCTGCAGGCCGAGCAGGAATATTCGCGGCACAATTTCGAATATGCCGACACCGCGATGCTGTTCGAACAGTTCAAGATGGCGGAAGCTGCCTGCAGAAAATATCTCGATGCCGGCTGGCGCGACGGCGGCAACCGGAAACAGCACCTGATGGCACTGCCGGCCTATGACCAGTGCATCAAGGCGAGCCACGTCTTCAACCTGCTCGATGCCCGCGGCGTGATCTCCGTGACCGAACGGCAGAGCTACATTCTGCGCGTGCGCGAGCTGGCAAAAGCTTGTGGCGAGGCCTGGATCCACACTGAAGCGGGCGGAGCGGCCTGATGCCCGATCTTTTGCTTGAACTGTTTTCCGAAGAGATTCCCGCGCGCATGCAGGCGAAGGCGGCGGACGATCTGCGCCGCATGGTCACCGACAAGCTGGTTGCCGAAGGCCTCGTCTACGAGGGCGCAAAGGCCTTCGCGACGCCGCGGCGCCTTGCGCTTACCGTGCACGGCATCCCTGCGCGCCAGCCTGACCTGAAGACCGAACGGCGCGGCCCGAAAGTCGGCGCGCCCGATGCGGCCGTGCAGGGCTTCCTGAAAGCGACGGGATTGAAGTCGCTGGACGAAGCCAAAATCCAGCGCGACCCCAAGGGTGATTTCTACATCGGCTTGATCGAGAAGCCCGGCCGCGACGCGATCGATGTGCTCGCCGAGATCCTGCCTGTCATCATCCGCACCTTCCCGTGGCCGAAATCGATGCGCTGGGGCGCGCGCTCGGGCAAGCCCGGCTCGCTGAACTGGGTGCGTCCGCTGCACGCGATCACCGCGACCTTCGGCCCCGAGACCGAAGAGCCCGATGTCGTGAAGTTCGAGGTCGACGGCATCGAGAGCGGCCAGACCACTTACGGCCACCGCTTCCTCGCGCCGGCGCCGATCTCCGTGCGCCGCTTCGAGGACTACGAGGCTAAGCTTCTTGCCGCAAAAGTCGTGCTCGGCGCCGAGCGCCGCAAGGACGCCATCCTCACCGACGCCAAGCAGCTCGCGTTCGCGCAAGGTTTTGAGCTGGTCGAGGACCAGAACCTGCTCGATGAGGTCGCCGGCCTGGTCGAATGGCCGGTCGTGCTGATGGGCTCGTTCGAGCCGGAATTTTTGAAGACTCCTGACGAAGTCATCCGCGCCACCATCCGCAACAACCAGAAGTGTTTTGTGGTGCGCGACCCCAAGACGGGCAAGCTCGCGAGCAAGTTCATCCTGGTCGCCAATATCGAGGCGACCGACGGTGGCAAAACCATCATCGCCGGCAACGAGCGCGTCATCCGGGCGCGGCTATCGGATGCGAAGTTCTTCTACGAGACGGACCTCAAGACCAGGCTCGAGGACCGGCTGCCGAAGTTCGAGCAGATCGTGTTCCATGAGAAGCTCGGCACGCAGGCGGAGCGCATCAAGCGCATCGAGCGCCTTGCTGCTGAGATCGCGCCGCTGGTCGGCGCCGATGTCGCCAAGGCGACGCGCGCGGCGCAGCTCGCCAAGGCGGATCTGCTGACGGAAGTCGTCGGCGAATTCCCGGAGGTGCAGGGCCTGATGGGCAAGTACTATGCGCTGGCGCAGGGCGAGGACGCCTCCGTCGCCGCCGCCTGCGAGGAGCACTACAAGCCGCAAGGGCCTGCGGACCGCGTGCCGACCGATCCGGTCAGCGTCGCCGTGGCGCTCGCCGACAAGATGGATACGCTAGTCGGTTTCTGGGCGATTGATGAAAAGCCAACCGGGAGCAAAGACCCATATGCGCTCCGTCGCGCGGCACTTGGCGTCATCAGGATAGTTCTTGAACGGCGGATCAAGATCAGTCTTCGAAACATTGTCGAAAAGCACTTCGAGAATTCATACAGAAAGAAGTATCTTGAGGTTGTCGATAAGATCGATGACTTGATGCTCTTTTTTGAGGATCGCCTGAAGGTCCAGCTCAAGGATCAGAAGGCCCGACACGATCTGGTCGATGCCGTTTTGAGTGCGGAATCGCTTTTTAAGGGGCACTCGCTCATTTCGATCGTGGATCGCATCGAGGCTCTCGGAAAATTGCTTGATAGCGATGATGGAAAGAATTTGCTGGCAGGGACAAAACGCGCGAGCAACATTCTAACTATCGAAGAGAAGAGGGATAAACGCGAGTACGATCACGAGCCCGATGCCGTGCTCTACAGCCTCGCTGAGGAGAAGGCGCTGGCCAAGGCGATCGGTGAGGTCAAGGCGGAAGCCAGCGCTGCGGTGGCCAAGGAAGACTTCGCCGCCGCGATGAGTGCGATGGCGAAGCTGCGTCCGCCGGTCGATGCGTTCTTTGATAAGGTGCGCGTCAATGACGATGATCCGAAGGTGCGCGAGAACCGCCTGAAGCTCCTCAACGAGATCCGCAGCGCCACGCGCGCGGTGGCGGACTTCTCGAAGATCCAGGATTGAGGCGGGGGGTATAGCGGCTCTCGTGCCCCGGACGCTGCGCAACGCGCCGCTTCGCGGCGTGGTGCGCTGCAGAGCCGGGGCCCATGCTGCCGCGTGCTCGTAGCATCTGGGTCCCGGCTCTGCGTCGCAACGCTTGCGCGTCGCGCCTTGTCCGGGACACGAGACCACAACAAGAAGCCCCGCCCGGCGGGGGGAGGACCGGGCGGGGCCTGATGTCCGATTTAACACTGCTCGCGCCAGCCTGATGTGACGCGCCGGACATCGAATGGAGCGGCTGCGTCTTTAGTCCAGAACCTCGACGATGCGGCGCGAGCGCGGCTCGACCAGCACGGTTTCGCCGTTCACGCAGGTGTAGCGATAGGTCGTGGCGCCGAAACGTTGCGGCACGTCATAATAGGTGACGCCGACTTCGGGTAAGGTGGCACCGACCACCACGCGATCCGGAATGCGGAAGGGCGGCACACGTTGTTCAACGACATATTCGCGGAAGGCGGGCCGCTGTTCGACGGCAATGGTCGGAGCACCGTCGACCACGCGTCCGACTGTGACGCTGCTTTGCGCCTGCGCCGCAAGGGGCGCGCCGATCGCGACGGCGAGCGCTGCGAGAGCAAGAATCCTGTTCCGCATGGACAACTCCTTCGACTTGAATCTTCTGACGCGCCAATGGCGCGACCGGTTGCCAATGCATGCCGAAAGCCAATGTTCCGGCAAAAGGTCTGCCGCATTCGCGGCAATTTCGGGCAGTTTTCGTGAGGTGGGGAACTCGTAGCCATTCTTGCGCATCTCTACTCCCGGAACTTGGCCGGTTATGATCCCCGCGCGATTCGCCTCACCTCCACAGAAAGATAGTTCATGCACATCACCGTCGCCCACATTTCGCCGATCCTGTCGTTGATTGCGGGCGTGCTCATCCTGATCATGCCGCGGCTCCTCAACCTCATCGTCGCGATCTTCCTCATCGTCAACGGCGCGATTGGGCTCGGGCTCCTGAAGTGGCTCCGCTTCTAGGCGTTCACTTTTCGGAACTGTCCGTCTTGCGCGGGCCCGCCCAAAGTGGTGTAAGGCCCGCGATTTCCCATTCCTCTCGCAGGTTGTGTGCAAGCTATGGCCAAAGCCGCCTCGAAGCCTTCTAAAACTGCAGCGAAATCAAAGCCCTCCGCCAAGGCGAAGGCCGCGCCGGCGGCCCGCAAGGCGCTGGCCAAGAGCGCGCCGAAGCCGGTCGCCAAACCCACTGCAAAGCCGGTGGCAAAGGCAATGACCAAGGCGGCTTCGCCGAAGGTTGCCGCGAAGCCTGCGCCGAAGAAGGTTGTGCCTGCCAAGGCGGCGCCGGCAGCGGCCAAGGCCGGCAAATGGGTCTACACGTTCGGTGACGGCAAGGCCGAGGGCCGGACGGAAATGCGCGACCTGCTCGGCGGCAAGGGCGCCAACCTCGCCGAGATGGCCAATCTCGGCCTGCCGGTGCCTCCGGGCTTCACCATCCCGACCTCGGTCTGCACCTATTTCTACGAGCACGACAAGACCTACCCGAAGGAACTGAAGCCGCAGGTTGAGAAGGCGCTCGACTATGTCGGCAAGTTGACCGGCAAGGTGTTCGGCGACACCAGGAACCCGCTGCTCGTCTCGGTGCGCTCCGGCGCGCGCGCCTCGATGCCGGGCATGATGGACACCGTGCTCAATCTCGGCCTCAACGACCAGACCGTGGAAGCGCTGGCCGAGCTGTCGGGCGACCGCCGTTTCGCCTATGACAGCTATCGCCGCTTCATCACGATGTATTCCGACGTGGTGCTCGGCTTCGAGCATCATCATTTCGAGGAGATCCTCGACACCTTCAAGGACAGTCAGGGCTACACGCTCGACACCGATCTGTCGGCCGAGGATTGGGTCGAACTGGTCGGCAAGTACAAGGACGCGGTCGCACGCGAGACCGGCAAGGAATTCCCGCAGGATCCGCACGACCAACTCTGGGGCGCGATCGGCGCGGTGTTCTCATCCTGGATGAACGCGCGCGCGGTGACCTACCGCAAGCTGCACGACATTCCGGAATCCTGGGGCACCGCGGTCAACGTGCAGGCCATGGTGTTCGGCAACATGGGCGAGACCTCGGCCACGGGCGTTGCCTTCACCCGCAACCCCTCGACCGGCGAGAGCAAGCTCTACGGCGAGTTCCTGATCAACGCGCAGGGCGAGGACGTGGTCGCGGGCATCCGCACGCCGCAGGACATCACCGAGGAGGCGCGCAAGGAGTCGGGCTCCGACAAGGCGTCGATGGAAGCGGCGATGCCGGAAGCCTTCAAGGAGCTGACGCGGATCTACACGCTGCTCGAGAAGCACTACCGCGACATGCAGGACATGGAGTTCACCGTCGAGCAGGGTAAGCTCTGGATGCTCCAGACCCGCGGCGGCAAGCGCACTGCCAAGGCGGCGCTGCGCATCGCGGTCGAGCTCGCCAATGAGGGCCTGATCTCGAAGAAGGAAGCGGTGACGCGGATCGATCCGGCCTCGCTCGACCAGCTCCTGCATCCGACCATCGATCCCAACGCCAAGCGCGACGTGATCGCGACCGGCCTGCCGGCATCGCCGGGCGCGGCCTCGGGCGAGATCGTGTTCTCCTCGGACGAGGCGGCCAAGCTTCAGGGCGACGGACGCAAGGTGATTTTGGTCCGCATCGAGACCAGCCCGGAAGACATCCACGGCATGCACGCCGCCGAAGGCATCCTGACCACGCGCGGCGGCATGACCTCGCACGCGGCGGTGGTCGCGCGCGGCATGGGCAAGCCCTGCGTCTCCGGCTGCGGCACCATCCGCGTCGATTACGGCCGCGGCACCATGAGCATCGGCTCGCGCACCTTCAAGACCGGTGACGTCATCACCATCGACGGCTCGCTCGGCCAGGTGCTCGCCGGCCGCATGCCGATGATCGAGCCGGAGCTGTCCGGCGAGTTCGGCACGCTGATGAACTGGGCCGACCAGGTCCGCAAGATCGGCGTCCGCGTCAACGGCGACACGCCGGACGACGCGCGCACGGCGATCAAGTTCGGCGCGGAAGGCATCGGCCTCTGCCGCACCGAGCATATGTTCTTCGAGGAGACGCGCATCCGCACGGTGCGCGAGATGATCCTCTCCGAGGACGAGCAGTCGCGCCGCGCCGCGCTGGCAAAACTGCTGCCGATGCAGCGCGCCGACTTCGTCGAGCTGTTCGAGATCATGAAGGGCCTGCCCGTCACGATCCGGCTTCTGGATCCTCCCCTTCATGAATTCCTGCCGCACACCCATGCCGAGGTCGAGGAAGTGGCGCGCGCCATGAACACCGACCCACGGCGCCTCGCCGATCGCGCCCGCGAGCTCTCGGAGTTCAACCCGATGCTCGGCTTCCGCGGCTGCCGCATCGCCATCGCCTATCCCGAGATCGCCGAGATGCAGGCCCGCGCGATCTTCGAGGCGGCGGTCGAGGCGCAGAAGCGCACCGGCAAGGCCGTCGGCCTCGAGGTGATGGTGCCGCTGATCGCGACCAAGGCCGAGCTCGACCTGGTCAAGGCACGGATCGATGCCACCGCGCAGGCCGTGATGCGCGAGACCAACACCAAGCTGGCCTATCAGGTCGGCACCATGATCGAGCTGCCGCGCGCCTGCCTGCTCGCGGGCGAGATCGCGCAGTCGGCCGAGTTCTTCTCGTTCGGCACCAACGACCTGACGCAGACGACCTACGGCATCAGCCGCGACGACGCGGCGAGCTTCCTCGGTCCCTATGTGGCGAAGGGCATCCTCACGGTCGATCCCTTCATCTCGCTCGATCAGGAAGGCGTCGGCGAGCTGGTCAAGATCGGCGTCGCCCGCGGCCGCAAGACCCGCGCGTCGCTCAAGGTCGGCATCTGCGGCGAGCATGGCGGCGATCCTGCCTCCGTCGCCTTCTGTCACCATATCGGTCTCGACTACGTCTCCTGCTCGCCCTACCGCGTGCCGATCGCGCGGCTTGCAGCGGCGCAGGCCGCGCTAGGCAAGGCGATCGCGAGTCAGGCGTAAGCCGAAACACAGACTTGAATTGAGAGAGGCGGGGCCCAGCCCCGCCTCTCATTTTTGGCACTGCTCTCTCCGCGTCGTCATTGCGAGCGTAGCGACTTGTCCGCCGAAGCCTCGGCGAAGGCGGAAGCAATCCAGAATCGTTCCGCAGAGGGACTCTACTCGGCGCCCCTCACATCATCCCCGTCTCGTCCTCCTCGGCCTGCCCGATCAGCGCCGCGCTCGCTACCTCCTCGCGGCGGGGCACGACGAACATCATCACGCAGGCGCAAAGGGTCGAGATCGCGAGGACCGCTGAGGTCAGCGGCAGCGTCGATGCGGAGTGGCCGCCGAGATAGGCGCCGAACTGCGACATCAGCGCGCCAATGCCTTGCTGCAGGAAACCCATCGCGCCCGAGGCGGTGCCGGCCGCTTCGGGACGGATGCTGATGGCGCCGGCGGCGGAATTCGCCATCACGAAGGCATTGCCGGCCATCACGATCATATGGGTGCCGAACAGCCAGGCGGGCGCCTCGTTCCAGCCGACGAAGCTCCAGATTAGGTTCGCAAGGCTGCCGCAGAGCTGCAGGGCGAGCCCGAACCAGATCAGCTTCTCCAGTGAGTGGCGCGGCGCAAAGCGCACGCAGAGCAGGTTGCCGACCAGAAACGCAAAGCCCGTCGTCGCGAACCAGGCGCCGTATTCGGCGCTGCTGCGGCCCATCTGCGTCACCACGATGTAGGGTCCGCCGCCGGCGAAGGTGAAAATGATCTGGGACGCCAGCACCTGGCACATCACATAGCCGACGAAGGCGCGGTTGCGGATGAGCATGCCGATATCGCCGCGGAAGCCGCTGCCGGCGGCGCGGCTGCGGCGGGTCTCAGGCAGCGCCAAGGCGATCCCGACGGCAACGACGATGGCGGCGATGGTGATGGCGTAGAAGATCGCGCGCCAGCCGAACGCGGTCTCGATCAGGCCGCCGGTGAGCGGCGAGACCATCTGCCCGATCATCAGCGCCGCGACCACGAGGCTGATCATCGAGGCGACGCGGTCGCGCTCGTAGATGTCGCGGATGATGGCCCGGCTGATCACCATGCCGGATGCGCCGCCGAGCGCCTGGAAGAAACGTGCGGCAATCAGCTGCGGCAGGGTCTCGGCGAAAATGCAGGCGACGCTGGCCGCCACCATCAGTGCAAGACCTCCGAGCAGCACCGGGCGCCGCCCGAACCGGTCCGACAGCGGGCCCATGATCAGCTGCGACAGCGCGATGCCGACCATGTAGAGCGACACCGTCATCTGCGCGATCGAGATGTCGCTGCCGAAATCCGTCGCCAGCACCGGCAGCGCCGGAACCAGGATGTAGAGCGAGATCGGTGCGACCCCGGTCATCACCACCAGCAGCAGCAACACCAGACGCGAGGTCGCGAGGTTGCCGGCCGCTTCGGGCGGCTTGCTGATGATGCCGTGCATCGCCGGACACTAGCCGCATCGCGTTGCGAGCGAATACGCTCATTTCGGCATACGGCTATGCGCGACGCGTCAAGGCGCTGGGCCTGTAGGGTGGGCAAAGACGCGCTCTTTGCGCGGCGTGCCCACCATTGCTGCCGTCACGCGGAGATGGATGGTGGGCACGCATCCGCCTCCGCTCTTCGAGCGGCAGCGGATGCTTTGCCCACCCTACGCAGGCAGTCTTATGACGGAATTAGAGCTTCAGCTCCGCCGTGGCCTGATCGAGCCAGGTCTTCGTCGCCTCGTCCAGCGCGGGCCGCACCTCGGCGCGGACGCGCGAATGATACGCGTTCAGCCAATCGAGTTCGTCGCGGCTCAGCATCGCGGCATCGATCAGGCGGCGGTCGATCGGTGCCAAGGTCAGCGTCTCGAACGCGTTCATCGGCTTCTCGGCACCCTTGATGTCGGCGGCGACGACCAGCTCGAGATTCTCGATGCGGATGCCGAAGCCATCGGTCTTGTAATAGCCGGGCTCGTTCGACAGGATCATGCCGCGCTTCAGCGGCGTGGTGCCGAGCTTCGAAATCCGTGCCGGTCCTTCGTGCACCGAGAGATAGCTGCCGACGCCGTGGCCGGTGCCGTGCTCGAAATCGAGCCCGACGGCCCAGAGATGTTGCCGCGCCAGCGTGTCGAGTTGCGCGCCCGTGGTGCCGTCCGGAAAGACGGCGCGCGCGATCGCGATGTGGCCGCGCAGCACGCGGGTGAAGCGGTCGCGCATCTCATCCGTCGGCTCGCCTACCGCCATGGTGCGCGTGACGTCGGTGGTGCCGTCTTCATATTGCGCGCCGGAATCGATCAGCAGGAGATCGCCGGGCGCGATCCGCCGGTTGCTCTTGCGGGTGACGCGGTAATGCACGATGGCGCCGTTCGGGCCGGTGCCGGAGATGGTCGGGAACGAGACGTCCCTGAGCGCGCCGGTGTCGCGGCGGAAGGTCTCCAGCGCTTCGACCGCGTCGATCTCGGTGAGCTTGCCGCTTGGCGCCTCGCGATCGATCCATGCGAGGAAGCGCGCCAGCGCCACGGCGTCGCGCACGTGAGCCGTCTTGGTGCCCTTGATCTCGGTCGCGTTCTTGACCGCCTTCAGCAGTGCAACAGGATCGCTGCCGCGCACCGGCTTGCCGCCGGCCCCGCTGATCAGGCGGCTGAGTGCGTCGGCCGCTGTGGCATTGTCGA
The DNA here is from genome assembly GCF_044909005.1 of Bradyrhizobium sp. USDA 223. Classification (NCBI taxonomy): domain Bacteria; kingdom Pseudomonadati; phylum Pseudomonadota; class Alphaproteobacteria; order Hyphomicrobiales; family Nitrobacteraceae; genus Bradyrhizobium; species Bradyrhizobium sp. USDA 223. The sequence continues at coordinate 4,962,934 of NZ_JBIYDR010000001.1, read as the reverse complement.
GCGCAATGGCCGCACCGCTCTTGGCCAGCGCCATCAGCGTCGGCGCCATGGCGTCCGGTTCGCGCACGTCGGCGGACTGCTCGAGATGGTCGCGTGTGAGGTTGGAGAGCTTGCGGTGGTCGATGAAGATCGTGGGACGGCCGTCCTTCGGCACCAGCGCGTAGGACAGGGGCAGCGGCGTATGGGCGACGTCGGCGCCGCGGATGTTGAAGGTCCAGGCCACTGCGTGGCTGTCCGACAGCACCAAGGCATCGGTGCCGAGCTTGGCGATCTCGGCCCTGATCTGGGTCAGCTTCTCCGCTTCAGTGATACCGGCGTGCTGAAGGCTGTGCACCGCGACGGGAGCGAGCGGCGGCTGCGGCCGGTCCTGCCAGATCGCGTCGATCGGATTGCTGTCGATCGCGACCAACTCGGCCCCGGCCTTGGCGCAGGCGGCGGACAATCGTTCGGCTGCCGAAAAAGTGTGCAGCCACGGATCAAATCCGAGGCGGTCGCCGGCTTTCAGATGCGCCGCCACCCAGCTCTCCGGCGGCGGATCGATCAGCGATTCCACTACCCATGCCTTGGCATCGACCTGCTTGGCCGCCTGCAGCGTGTAGCGGCCGTCGACGAACAGCGCAGCCTCCTGCGGCAGAACCACGGCCAGTCCCGCCGAGCCGGTAAAGCCGGTCAGCCAGGCGAGCCGCTCTTCCGATGGCGGCACATATTCGTTCTGCTGCTGGTCGGCACGTGGCACGACGAAGCCGGTCAACTTGCGACGGGCAAGTTCTTCGCGAAGTGCGGCCAGTCGTGCCGCCAAGGCGACGCCGGCCTCCGGCTCCTCGAATGTCTGGAAGTGCGCTTCGAACATGGTGGATCACTTTAGGATCATGGAGATCAGTCCGCAATGTAGACGCATTTGCGTCGCATCTGGCATGGACTGTGCTTGAAATAGTTCCATTCGAATTGAGTGGAGTAAAGGATGTGGCAGTTGCGCTTCGTCCGGATAACAGGGAAATTCGAGCGGGTGGTTCATCTCAACGGCGAGGGGACACACGATGCCAGCGTTCACCTTTGAGAAGATTTCGCCGCCGGCGCGCCGCGCTCCGACAGCGGCAGTACCGAAGAAGCCGCGCGGCCTCATCAGCCAGATGATCGACCGTTTCGCCGAGCGCCGCGCCAAACGCGCCTTGCGGGGCAAGCGCGCGTCACGCCGCGACGAGAAGCCGGCCGAGTAGCGCGGCAAGGGAGCGCACCGCCGTCGCGACGCAGTTAGTTCATCCCACCTTCCTCAGCAGCAGACTGCTCCACCCCTCGATGCGCAGATGCTTCACCGGCACGAGGCCGCGGGCGCGGTAGGCGGCGATCACGGCGGGCGCCTGGTGCGTCAAGAGGCCGGAGAGGATGACGCGGGCGCCAGGCGCAAGGTGCTGCGTCATCGGGCTCGCCAATTGCCGCAACGGATTGGCAAGGATATTGGCGAGCACCAGGTCGAACGGGCCTGCACGCGCAAAATCCGGCGCGGCAAAGCCGGTCGCGCGGATCACCCGCACATGGTTGCCAACTTCGTTCAGCGTGGCGTTCTCGGCGGCCACCCGGACCGATGGCGGATCGATGTCGGAAGCCAGCACCGCGCGATGCAGCGCCTTCGCCGCCGCGATCGCCAGCACGCCCGTGCCTGTGCCGAGATCGAGCAGGCTCCTCGGGCGGGAGCTCTTCAGGACATGGTCAAGCAGAAGTAAACAGCCGCGCGTCGTGCCATGGTGACCCGTGCCGAACGCGAGCGCCGCCTCGATCTCGATGGCGAGCTTGTTCGGCGCCACACGGTCGCGATCGTGGCTGCCGTGCACGACGAAGCGGCCGGCCGGCACCGGGACGAGATCTTCAAGGCTGGCCTTGACCCAGTCCTTGGCTTCGACAGTATCGAAGACGAGCGTCGCCGCGATCTCATTTCCTGCTGAAGTTGCAACGAGTTCGCGCAGCCATGCCTGATCGGGCGCTGCGGCGAAATGCAACGTGACGTCCCAGCGTCCGTCAGGCCGCTCGAACGCGGCGACCGCCGCATCGCCGTCGAAAAAGACCTCGGTGAGCACGTCGACGACGCGCTTGGCGTCGGCTTCGCTGCCGATCGAAAAGCTGGCGCGATGGGTCGGGGAAGGCTGCATTCAGGGTTCCGTTGAGTTCAATTTTTGGAACTTTTGGTGCCCAGTTTTCGGACAAGTTGAGGTTCCCACATTAACGCGCCTGCAGTGTGTGCCCGTATATTTTCGGATGTACAAGCAAGTCCACGCAGCTTGGAATTGAAACGGAGGCGAGTCTTGAAGCGCATGATTCAGAAGTTCTGGTCGGATGAGTCCGGTGCAACCGCGATCGAATACGGCCTGATCGCCGCGGGTATCGCCCTGGCGATCATTACCGTGGTGAACGGCCTGGGCACCACCATGAACGAGAAGTTCACTTCGATTAGCACCTCCTTGAAGTAATTTCCGCCGCCATTTCCCAGCGGGGGCTACTTTCTTAAGGCTGTTCCTGATCACCGCCCGCTGGGGATTCCCCCTGGCGGGCGAGGTCGTTTTTGCCGCCCGACTTCACAGCTTATCCGCCTGCTTGTCCGGACTTTATCCACCACTTTTCCCCTGATCGCCCCGCCGATTTCCCACCGGCTTTCCCCAGGATCGCTCCTGGCCGTATCGCCCAGGCCTCCTCTGGCCGCTCACAGGCCTTTCGACAGCCTGCCCACAACCAATCCACAGTCCTATCCACGGCTCCCGAACAGGGCGCGGTGATCCCGCAGGATCGCCTGCGCGGCGTTATGGCCGGGCGCGCCGGTGACGCCGCCGCCTGGATGGGCGCCGGATCCGCAATGGTAGAGGCCTCTCAGCGGCCCGCGATAATCGGCGTGGCCCAGCATCGGCCGCGCCGAGAACAGCTGGTTCAATGTCAGCGCGCCGTGGAAGATGTCGCCGCCGAGCAGCCCGAATTGCCGCTCGAGGTCGAGCGGAGACAGGATCTGGCGGCCGAGCACGCTCGCCGCAAAACCCGGGGCATATTTGTCCACCGTCGCGATCATGAGATCGGCGACCTCTTCGCGATGGTCGTCCCAGGACCTTCCATCGGGAAGCCCTGGGGCGACATGCTGACAGAACAGGCTCGCGACATGCTTGCCGGGCGGGGCCAGCGTGTCGTCGAGCGTCGAGGGGATCAGCATCTCCACCACGGGCTCGCGGCTCCAGCCCTGGGCGCGCGCGTCGAGCCAGGCACGGTCCATATAGCCCAGACTCGGCGCCAGGATGATGCCGGAGGTGAGGTGATCGCCCTCGCCTGAGAGCGCCGTGAAGGAGGGCAGGCGGTCCAGCGCCACATTCATCCGGAAGGTGCCGGAGCCATTCTTCCAATGCCGGATGCGGGCGAGGAAGTCCGCAGGCAGAGCATCGGCCGCGATCAAGCGCGTGTAGAGCAGCTTTGGATTGACGTTGGCCGCCACATATTTCGCGCGGATCGCAGAGCCGTTCTCCAGCACGATTCCGACGGCGCGGTCGCGCTCGACGATGATCTCACGCACACCGGCATCCGTGTCGATCGCGACGCCGCGGTCGCGCGCCGCGCGCGCCATCGCCTGCGTGATCGCGCCCATGCCGCCGATGGCGTGGCCCCACACGCCCTTCTTGCCGTTCACCTCCCCGAACGCGTGATGCAGCATCACATAGGCCGAGCCGGCGGCGTAGGGGCTGGCATAGTTGCCGACGATGGCGTCGAAGCCGAACAGCGCCTTGACCAGATCGTGCTCGAAACGTTCGTCCAGCATCTCGCCGGCCGAACGCGTGAACAGATCGAGCAGGCTGCGGCTCTGTTCCAGCGTCAGGCCGCGGAGAATGTTGGCGCTCTGCAAAGCGTTCACGGCCTCGCGGATCGCGTTGGTGCCAAAACCGTCGAGCAGGTTCGGCGGCGCGCGCAGCACGAACCGCCTGAGCACGTCGGCAATGTCTTCCAGCTCGCGCGCGAAGCCGTCGAGCGCTTCCGCATCATGCGCGCTGAGCCGCGCCACCGAGGCTTTCGTTCGCCCCTCGCCGGTGAGGAGATAGCTGCCGTCCGGCGCGGGCAGAAAATTCTGCGCACGCCGCTCGACGATGCGCAGGCCCTGCTCAGCGAGCTTGAGGTCACGGATCACCTGCGGATTGAGCAGGCTGACGGTGTAGGCGGCGACAGAATTGCGAAAGCCGGGGTGAAACTCCTCCGTCACCGCGGCACCGCCGACCACCTTGCGCCGTTCGACCACGCGCACGCGCAGGCCCGCCATCGCCAGATAGGTCGCGCAGGTGAGGCCGTTGTGGCCCGCGCCGATGATGATGACGTCGGTATCGGTCATGACTTCCTTGGCGTCATTCCGGCGCTACTCGGCAGAGCCGAACTATGGTGCGGGCTCCGCACCGGAGAATCTCGAGGTTCCGGGTTCGATGCTGCGCATCGTACCGGAACGACATCTCTATATCAGGCATTCCTTGCTGCAACATCACGCCACACTTTATTGCCCGTCCAGGCGCCTTGTGCTCCATTGCGCGCGATCCGGCGCCCGCCGGGGTTTGAGCCGGAGCATTCATGGATTCGATCGTGCAACCCGCCGCCACGGAGCAGCCGTCGTCGTCGCGCAACCGGCTGCTGCTGACGATCTACACCGCTGCGATCTTCGTCAGCGCGCTCCTGCTGTTCTCGGTGCAGCCGCTGTTCACCAAGATGGTGCTGCCGCGGCTCGGCGGCTCGCCGGCGGTGTGGTCGGTGGCCATGGTGTTCTTCCAGTCGCTGCTGCTGGCCGGCTATGCCTATGCGCATCTGCTGATGCAGGCGCGGAACCGGATCGTCCCCGTCGCGGTACATCTGGTGCTGCTGTTCGCCGCCTTCGCCACGCTGCCGCTCGGCATCGCCTCCGCCTATGGCGAGCCGCCGGCTTCGGGCTACGCGGTCTGGCTGCTCGCCCTGTTCGCGGTCTCGATCGGGCTGCCGTTCTTCGCGCTCGCCGCGAACAATCCGCTGCTGCAGGCCTGGTTTGTCCGCACCGGCCACCCGGCCGGGCATGATCCCTATTTCCTCTACGCCTCCTCCAATATCGGCAGCTTCCTTGCGCTGTTGTCCTATCCGTTCCTGCTGGAGCCGATGTTCACGCTTCAGATGCAGAACCGGTTCTGGACCGGTGGCTATGGCCTGCTGATACTCCTCATCGGCGCCTGCGGCGTGCTGATGTTGCGTTCGCCGAAGCTGGCGCTGACCGACACGCGGGCCGAGGACGTGAATGCACCCGCGCCCGGCCTCTTGACGCGGCTGCGCTGGATCTTCCTCGCCGCAGTGCCCTCGGGTCTGCTCATCGCCGTCACCGCGCACATCTCGACCGACGTCGCGGCGGCGCCGCTTTTGTGGGTGCTGCCGCTGTCGCTTTACCTCTTGACCTGGGTCGTCGTGTTCCAGTCGCGGCCGCTGCTGCCGCACAAATGGATGCTGATGCTCCAGCCGGTCGCGATCGCCGGCGTCGTCGTCCTGCTGGCTTTCGGCGGCGAGCAGAACCTGCTGCTGACGCTCGGCGGACATCAACTCTGCTACTTCGTCATCGCCATGGCCTGCCACGGCGAGCTGGCGCGGACGCGGCCGGCCGCAAAATATCTCACCGGATTCTATGTCGCGCTGTCATTGGGCGGCATGGTCGGTGGCTTGTTCGCGGGGCTGGTTGCGCCCTTCACCTTCTCGTGGATCGCCGAATATCCGATTCTGATCGCGCTTGCCGCGCTGTGCCGTCCGTCCGCGAATGAGCGGCTGGCCGCAATCGTCAAATGGTACTGGCTGGCGCTCGCCGCGATCGCGGTGGCGCTCATCGCGCCGTCATACACGACCGGCGGCCTCCTGACTTGGTTCGAGGATCATCGCGTCTGGGTCGCCGGCGCCGTCGGCGTGCTCGCCGCGCTGCTCGCGCTGATCCTCAATGCCGGACGCTGGAAGATCTTTGCCACCGTCGCGCTGGCGCTGGCGTTGATCCGCGTTTATCCCGCGGACGAGGGCCGCGTCACGACCGTGCGCAGCTTCTTCGGCGTGCACAAGATCGTCGTGACGCCCGGCGGTTATTTCCACGTGCTGATGCACGGCACCACCATTCATGGCGCCGAGCGCTTCCGCAACAATGACGGCACGCCTGTGACCGGCCGGCCCGAGCCGATCACCTATTATCACAAGGACGGCGGCATCGGTCAGGCGGTCAGCGCGATCCGCGAGCGTAAGGGCGCGCCGCTGAAGGTCGCCGCGATCGGCGTCGGCTCCGGCACGCTCGCCTGCGCCGCCGAGCGGGGGGAGGACTGGACCTTTTTCGAGATCGACCAGTCCATGGTCGATGCGGCGCGTGATCCCAGGAATTTCCGCTACATCTCGAGCTGCATGCCGGACATGAAGCCTGTCATCGGCGATGCGCGCCTCACCTTCGCCAAGGAGCCCGACGGCGCCTATGATCTCGTCATCGTGGACGCCTATTCGTCCGACGCGATCCCGATCCATCTTGCGACCGAAGAGGCGATGAAGATCTACAAGGACAAGCTCGCGCCGCACGGTGCCGTGGTGATGCACGTCTCGAACCGGCATCTGGATCTCGAAACCGTCGTCGTCGGTATCGCGGACGCCAATGATCTCAAGAGCTGGGTCTTCAACGAGGATTCCGGGCGCGATGGTGACTACATCTTCTCCACCGACGTCGTCATCTCCGCGCGCGAGGAGGCCGACATCGGCAGGCTCGCGTCCTCCAAGCAATGGGAACAGACCGAAGCCGACGACAGGGTGCGAGTCTGGACCGATGACTATTCGAACATCCTGGGCGCGCTGTATCGGCGTTGGAAGAATGGGGAGTAGGGGACACGAGCGCGGCCTAAGGCGCCACGGGCGTCCCCACCGGCAGCGCAATTCCCTTAGCGCCGGCCACCTCTCGTAATAGATCCGGCCTGTCCGAGATGATGCCGTCGACGCCGAGCTCGATCATGCGCGTCATGTCCTCGCGCTTGTTCACCGTCCAGACCACGACGCGCAGTCCGAGCGCGTGGGCCTCCGAAACCAGAGGAGCGGTCACGTCGCCGAAATAGGGCGACCAGATCGCGCCGCCCGCAGCCTTGATCGTGCGCGGCAGCGAGCCGGCGTGATCGGCCGGGTTGAACCCCGCCGTCCAGTTTGTCGCCTTGTCGAGCGCTACCGTCGGAGCCAGGCCGCGCTGGATCGTCAGGTACGCGGTCGGGATGTTCGGCGCCTGCTGCTGGACGCGACGCAAGGTTCGCCAGTCGAACGACTGGATCATGACGCGATCGGAGACTCCCTCGGTCTCGATCACCCCGAACAGCTTCGCGACGAATTCTTGCGGATCAAGCGTTTCATCGGGACGGTTCGGATCGATCTTGGTCTCGATGTTGAAGCGCACTTGCCTGTTGCCGGACTTGCGCACCAGCGCGAACAGCTCGCGCAAGGTGGGAATGCGAGTCCCAGGGACGGCACGCTGGTCCGGAAATTGTTTCGCATAGGCACTGTCCGGCCGAATCTGGCCGACGTCATAGGTCCTGATCTCGTCGAGCCGCAATTTCACGAACGGCGTGCCGGGCGGAGCGATGTAGGCGCCATCGGGCCGCCGTGCGAGATCGGGATTGAGCCCGCGCTCATGCGCGACGATCACTTCGCCGTCGGCGGTGACGCCGACGTCGAGCTCCAGCGTGTCCACGCCCATCGTCAGCGAATGGGCGAAGGCGGGCAGGGTGTTTTCCGGCAGCAGCGCCCGCCCGCCGCGATGCGCCTCGAGGTCGAAGGCCAAATCAGATCCCATGGCTTGTCCGGCAGTGAGCAGCGAGAGCAGCACCGGGATTGTCGTGGCACGTGATGGCATGGTGCCTCGACGGTTCAAGGCGATTGATGGTCGTCGCGTCAGTTCTGATAGTAGTAGCCGCGCGGCTGATAAACCTGCCGCGGCTGCGGCTGATAGTAATAGCCCTGCTGGCCGTAGCCCTGGTCGTAAGAGGGCCGCGGCTGCTGCTGATAGACCTGCGCGTCGTAGAGCGGGCGGGTGGCCGAGCGCGGCGCCGGATAGCGCGCGCCGGTGTCGCTGCCGTCGGCCGGGTAGATGTAATTGTCGTCCTGCGGCATGTAGCGCCGCGCGGGCTGCGCCGGCGGGGTCAGGTCCACGGGGGCGCCGGTGGTCGCGTATTGGTCTTCGGCCGGCTGCGGGGCGCGGGCCACCGCAGTGTTGTTGCGGCCGCGCGGATTGCGCGCCAGCGCCACCTGTGCCGAGCCGGTCAGCGTCACCGTGGTGTTGAGCACGCCCTGCTGCTGTACCAGCGCATAGAGCGTCGAGGCATTCTGACGCGACAGGCGCACGCAGCCATGGGATGCCGGCCAGCCGAGCCGGCCGACCGAGTCGGTGCCGTGGATGGCGTGCCCGACCTTGGTGAAGAAGATCGCGTGCGGCATCGGCGCGTCGTCGAATTCCTTGGAGTAGTGATCCTCTTCCATGCGGAAGGCCCGGAAGGCGCCGTTCGGCGTCTCGCGCGAGGGGAGGCCGGTCGACACCGGCCAGCGGTAGCGCGCGACCCCGTCGACGGCGACGGTCATCTGCTGGTTGTCCTTGTCGACGGTGATCTCGACCTTGGCCTGCGCGGTGCCCGCGCTCAAAAGCATCAGGGATGTGAAAGCAATAAAAAACGAACGCATCTTACTTCTGGCCTCCGGCCTGTTCACGCTTAGCGCCGCGGCTCTCCGTCCCCCGGCGTGCATTATGCCTGCAGCCCGGCGTTGGTTCCAGCGGCCAGCCTGTCCATCGTTAACGTGATGGCAGGCGTAAGCAAGGCCGCTTTGTGCCGCGCCGGCCGGAGGCGCTGACATTTTCGCGAGTGCAGCGTGGTCAGTTCTTGAGCCGGTAGCCGGTTCGGAAAATCCACCAGATCACGACCAGGCAGATCACCAGGAAGGCCAGCGTCATGCCGATGCTGACGGACACGCTGACGTCCGCGATCTCGTAAAAGCTCCAGCGGAAGCCCGAGATCAGATAGACGACCGGGTTGAGCAGCGCGACCGTGCGCCAGGTCGGCGGCAGCATGTCGATGGAATAGAAGCTGCCGCCGAGGAAGGTGAGCGGCGTCACCACCAGCATCGGAATCATCTGCAGCTTCTCGAACCCGTCGGCCCAGATGCCGATAATGAAGCCGAACAGGCTGAACGTCACCGCCGTCAGCACCAGGAAGGCCAGCATCCAGACCGGATGCTGGATATGCAATGGAACGAAGAGCCCGGCGGTCGCCAGGATGATCAGGCCGAGGATGATCGACTTGGTGGCGGCGGCACCGACATAGCCGAGCACGATCTCGAAATAGGAGATCGGCGCCGACAGGATCTCGTAGATCGTGCCGGTGAATTTCGGGAAGTAGATGCCGAACGAGGCGTTGGCGATGCTCTGCGTCAGCACCGAGAGCATGATCAGGCCCGGCACGATGAAGGTGCCGTAGCTGACGCCCTCGACCTCGCTGATGCGCGAGCCGATCGCAGCGCCGAACACCACGAAATAGAGCGAGGTCGAGACCACCGGCGAGACGATGCTTTGCAGCAGGGTCCGCCAGGTGCGCGCCATTTCGAACAGGTAGATGGCTCGGATGGCGCGGTGGTTCATGACGTCCTCACGAGGTCGACGAAAATGTCCTCGAGCGACGATTGCGTCGTGTCGAGGTCGTTGAAGCGGATGCCGGCGGTGCGCAAGTCGCCGAGCAGGCTGGTGATGCCGGTGCGCTCGCCCTGGGTGTCGTAATCGTAGACCAGCGTCGCGCCGCCGTCGCAGAGCTCGAGCTCGTAATGCGCGAGGCTTTCCGGCAACGACGAGACCTTGCTCTGCAGGTGCAGCGTCAGCCGCTTCTTGCCGAGCTTCTGCATCAAGGTGGTCTTGTCCTCGACCAGCACGATCTCGCCCTTGTTGATGACGCCGATGCGGTCGGCCATCTCCTCGGCTTCCTCGATGTAATGCGTGGTGAGGATGATGGTGACGCCGGACTGCTGAAGCCCGCGCACCACCTCCCACATGCCCTTGCGCAGCTCGACGTCGACGCCGGCGGTCGGCTCGTCCAGGAACAGGATCTGCGGCTCGTGCGATAATGCCTTGGCGATCATCACGCGGCGCTTCATGCCGCCCGAGAGCGTGATGATCTTGTTGTCCTTCTTGTCCCACAGCGAGAGGGCCTTCAGCACCTTCTCGATGTGATCGGGGTTCTTCGGCTTGCCGAACAGGCCGCGGGAGAAGCTCACGGTCGCCCACACGCTCTCGAAGGCGTCGGTGTGCAATTCCTGCGGCACGAGGCCGATCAGCGAGCGCGCCTTGCGGTAGGAGGCCTGGATGTCCTCGCCGCCGACCAGGACGCGGCCCTCGCTCGGATTGGCGATGCCGCAGATGATCGAGATCAGCGTGGTCTTGCCGGCGCCGTTGGGGCCGAGCAGCGCAAAAATCTCGCCGCGCTTGATGTCGAGATTGACGTTCTTGAGTGCCTTGAAGCCGGACCCATAGGTCTTCGACAGATTGGCGACGGAAATGATGGAAGACATGATGGCCGCAAGGCTGAGGAGCAAAGGCTGGGGGAGGGGCCGGACCATCCAGGAGGACAGGTCGGCGGAGCCCTGAAATAGGAACGCCATTGTCCCTCCGCAATTCCCCGGAGAAAAATGGTCTCAAAACAGGCGCTTTAGCGGCATGTTCCGGGCAAGTGTTGCGCGATGGTCACGGCTTGCTGCTAAGATTGGCGCTCACGCGCCTCTTTGTTGCGTCTGCGAGCGCGCCGTGGCTACGATTCCGGCCAATCGCGAAGCGTATTGTCTCCAGGGAAAAGATCGATGAGACCGAACGGCCGTCACACCGCCGGCGCCAGCCAATTGTCCGCCCTCCGTGTTTGGGCGATGGGCCTGCTCCTGCTGTCAGCTGTTGCCATCAGCCCGACCACCGCCAAGGCCGCGCCGAGCCAGGCCGCGGCGGCGACCACGCATGTCTATCTGCTCCGCGGCGTGCTCAACATCTTCTCGCTCGGCCTCGACACGATCGGCGCCCGCCTCCAGGCGCAGGGCATCCCGGTGACCGTCGCCAATTTCGTGTCCTGGTCCTCGCTCGCCGATGAAGCGGCGGCTGCCTACAAGGCCGGTCGGCTCAAGACCATCATCCTGGTCGGCCATTCCTCCGGTGCGACCGCGCTGCCCGACATGATCGCCAAGCTCAACCAACTCGGCGTGCCCGTGAAGCTCGCGATCGGCCTCGACTCCGTGTTCAAGACCAAGCTCTCGACCGGCGCGGAACGCTACATCAACATCTATATCGGTGACGGCCCCGGCGAGCCGGTGCGGGCCGCGGCCGGGTTCCGCGGCAAGCTCGACAATGTCGATGTCCGCGGCACCGGAGTCGGCCACGTCTCGATCGACAAGAACGAGGCGATCCAGCGCCGTGTCATCGCCGAGATCAATGCCGCGATCATGCGCTCGCGCGCGCCGGCTGCTCCCGTCGCCGAGCCCGGCGCACCGCGGCCCGCGCGCGCTGCGGCGGCGACGGCGCCGGCGCGGAACTGAGCCGTCGCGCATCCGGCCGCGTGATGCCGCCTAAGCTGGCGTCACGCGAACCGGCATGCTCTCCAGCCCGCGCAGGGAATTGTTGAGCCTGCGCTTCGGCTCCGCCGTGAACTCGATCGTCTTCACGCGCCTTGCGAGCTCGCCGAAGATCAATTCGCCCTCCAGACGCGCGATCATCTGGCCGACGCAGGCGTGGATGCCTGCGCCGAAGCCGACATGGCCGGTTGCAACCCGCTCCACGTCGAAACGGCCCGGCTTGTCCCAGCGCGCGGGATCGCGATTGGCGGAGGCCATGAACAGCAGCACCTTACGGTGCGCCGGGATCACGCCGCCGCCGATCTCGGCATCGCGCGAGGTGGTACGAAAGAACGTCTGCACCGGTGAATCGTAGCGCAGACCTTCCTCGAAGGCGTTGCGTGCCAGCTCTGGTTTCTCGTGCAGCTTGCGATATTCGTCCGGATGGGTGGCGAGCGCGAGCAGGGTATTGCCGATGCCGTTGACGGTGGTGTCGATCCCGGCAGTGAGGAACGGCCGCACCAGATGCGTCGCCTCGTGCTCGGTGATCTCGCCCTCATCGGCCGCCTGGTAGATCATCATGCCGAGGCTGTCGGGCCGTAGCGCATCGCGCGCACAACATTCCATGATCCAGCTCTGCGCCGCGAGACCGTCCTTCCGCGACGCCGCGAGGATCTCGTTCTCCGGGCCGAAGCTGTTGAATACGAACGTGCTCCAGGCGAGCAGCTTCTCGCGCCCATCGGGGCGGATGCCGATCGCGTCCGGAAACACCTTCATCGGATAGGCTTCCGCAAGATCGGTCACGGCATCGAACGTGCCTTTGTCGATCAGCTCCGAGACCTTCCTCTCTGCTTCGCGCTGGAACGTCTCGCGCAGCTTCCTTGCGACGCCCGGAGACAGCGTGCGGCCGAGCACGCGGCGGCCCTTGTCGTGGTCGGGCGGATCGATCTGCAGCGTCAGCGGCTTTGGCAGCGCCGGGTTCATCCCGTTCAGCCCGACGCCCTCGCCACTGATGAACGTTTTCCAGTCCTTCAGGGCCGCTTCGACCTCGGCATTGCAGGCCATAGCCCACACGCCGTAGCGCTCCACTTCGAACACCGGCCCGATTGCGCGCAGCGCCTCATAGGCGGGATAGGGATCCGTCAGAAAGCCGGGCGCGAACGGATCGATCGGACTGGATGCAATGCCGCTCATGGTCAGCTCCGAACCGCTATTGCTTTGCGAGCGGGCACTGACCGTCACTCTCGGACCGGAACGCGTCCTCGCCCTTGATCGTGGCAACGACCTTCAGCAGATCCCAGGACGAATTCGATTCCTCGGGAGCCTTGACCTGCAACAGGTAGAGCGGATGGATCTTGCGGCCGTCCTTGCGGATGTAGCCCTTGCCGAACACCGGATCGTCGGTCGGCATCTGCTTCATCGTCGCGACCACGGCCTTGCCGTCCTTGGCGCCGCCGGCCTTGTCGACTGCCTTGAGGTAGTGGATGACCGAGGCATAGACGCCGGCCTGCATGTCGTTCGGATAGGCCTTCGAGGGAATGCGTTCGGCGAAGCGCTTCGCGAAAGCACGCGTGCCGTCGGTCAGATCCCAGTAGAACGGATTCATGATCTGCGCGCCCTGCGCAAACTTGAGCCCAAGCGCGGGAAGACCGTTCATGCCGAGGATCAATCCGACCAGCTTGTGATCCTTCGTCAGCCCGAACTCGGCGGCCTGCTTCATCGAGGTGATGGTATCGTCCCCTGCATTGGCGAATGCGATGACGCTCGCGCCCGACGCCTGGGCCTGGAGCAGGAATGAGGCGTAATCAGCCGTGCCCAACGGATGCCGCACGCTGCCGAGCACCTCACCGCCGGACGCTTTCACGGCTTCCGCGGCCTGCTTTTCCAGATCATGGCCGAACGCGTAATCCGCGGTGATGAAGAACCATTTCTTGCCGCCCTGCTGCACGATGGCCTTGCCGAGGCCGCGCCCGTAGGAATAGGTGTCGTAGGTCCAGTGCACGGTGTTTGGCGTGCACTTCTCCCCGGTCAGCAGCACCGTGCCGGCGCCCGAGCCGACGAAGACCTTGTTCTTCTCGGCGCTCATGCCGGCCACGGCGAGCGCAATCGACGAGTTCGGAATGTCGAAGATCGCATCGACGCTCTCGTTCTCGTACCAGCGCCGGGCGATACCGATGCCGATGTCCGTTTTGTTCTGATGGTCCGCCGCAACGACTTCCACCGGCTTGCCGGCGGCCTTTCCGCCATAGTCCTCGACGGCCATCTTGGCGGCGACGACCGAGCCGATGCCCTGATAGCTCGCGAACGGCCCCGATTGATCGTTCAGGATGCCGATCTTCACGACGTCCTGGGCCAAGGCCGGTGCGGCGGTCAGCACCGCGGCCACCATGCATAGTTTATGCAGGAATTTGCTGTTCATTGTGTCCCTCCCCTGGGCGGTCTTGGTGCCGCTCTATAATAGTTATATTTTATAGCTATTTTCGAGAGTGTCAATTCGGCCGACTTGTGGCCGCCGGATCCAGGATCATGAGCCCGAAAGCAGTCAGACCCGGAGCGAAGCCCGCTCAACCGTCGGAGACGTCACTGGACTTGCGCGCGCTGCAGCGCACGCCCGGCTTCATGCTGCGGCTCGCGCAGCTGAAGTTCTTCGAAGGCTTCTACGAGGAGTTCGCCGCTCTGGGCCTTACGCCCGCGACCTATGCGATCTTCGTCGTCATTCGCGACAATCCGGGCGTTCCCCCCAGCAGCCTTGCCAGCCTGCTCCGCCTGCGCCTGCCGAACCTGATCAAGATCCTGAACGAGCTGGAATCGTCCGGCTTCATCAAGCGTAACCGCTCGAAATCCGACCGCCGCGCGGTCGAGTTGATGCTTACGCCGAAGGGCGCCAAGCTCATTCAGGACGGGGCAAGCCTGACGGGGCTCTATAACCGGAAGATGCTGGCCCCGCTCACCGAGGCGGAGCAACGCACCCTCCTCGAATTGCTCAACCGGCTGCTGCCGCTTTAGCCCGGGAGAGGCCCGCCTGAGGCCGACGGTCGCAGCCCCGTCCCGCGGCGCGGCAGCCGGAGAGGGCGCCGGACGAGAGATGGTCGGTTCCGTGCCCCAAAATCCACCCAATCGGTGGTCACTAAGCCCGGCAGGGGAGGCCGCTGCCTCCCAGGGTGGGACTGCTGGACTGATGATTCATTCGAGGCGACTCCTCGCGCTGGCAGCGATCGTGCTGCTCGCCTTGAGCAGCGGCACGGCCGCTGCCTCACCGCCGAAGTCCAAGACCAACGCGACCGCCCCCGCCGCGCCGCCGCCGCCTCCGCCGTTCGAGCCGTTGCCGCCGCCAAAAATTTACCTGTTCCGCGGCGCCATGGGTCCCATCTTCTCGACCGGCATGGATCGGCTCGAAGAGAAGCTAACGAAGGCGGGCTTCTCGGCTAACGTCTACGAATTCACCATCTGCCGGTGGATCGGCGATCGCGCCATCTCCAGCTATAAGGAATCGCCGGCGCCGATCGTGCTGATGGGCCATTCCATGGGCGGGCTGTGCTCGATCGTCATCTCCGAGATGGCGGCCAAGGAGAACATCCCGATCAGCCTCGTCATCGCCATCGATCCCGCGCAAGCGACCGGCGATGTTCCCCTCAACGTCGAGCGCTTCATCAACATCTTCCTGTCCGACAGCGTGCTCGGCGGCGGCGACGTCGTGGCTGTTCCCGGCTTTCGCGGCCATTACGCCAGCTATGACCTCAAGCGGAACGCGCGCGTCACCCACATCAACATCGAGAAGTCCGACGATATCCATCGTCAGATCGTCGAGATGGTGACGCAGCTGCCGCGTATTCCGCCGCAAACGCAGGCCGATGCCGTGCCGCTGCGCTATCTCGTGCCGGCGGACACGCTGGTCGAATTGTGGGACAGTGGCGTGCGGGTGCCGGTGCGCCGCGGCGACACCATGGAGAGCATCGCCGCAGCCAACCGCGTGCCGCTGTGGACGCTGGCGCAGAGCAACTCGCTGCCCGAGAACGCGCAGCTGACGCCGGGCCAGACCATCATCGTCCCCCGCCACCTGACACCGCCCGAGCCGGCCGCCGCGATGGCGGTTCCTTCGCCAGCTCCGGCGACGGCTGGACGAAAATAAGAGGCCCTCTTGTCGCCGAGGGACGCAGTGCTTGTCGAGTGAGCAGTCGTTCCGCAAACGCGTCATGCCCGGGCTTGTCCCGGGCATCCACGTGCTTGGCACGGCACGAAAGATCGTGGATGGCCGAGACAAGCCCGGCCATGACGTAGAGCCGTGATCAAACATTCGATCCGTGAATCGCATCGACCACGGCATCAGTCACTTCCTTCGTCGTTGCCTTGCCGCCGACATCCGGCGTCAGCACGCCGGCGGCGCAGACACGCTCGACGGCCGCCATCAGCCGTAAGGCGGCATCCTTCTCGCCGAGATGCTCGAGCATCTGCGCGCCGGTCCAGAACGTCGCGACCGGGTTGGCGATGCCCTTGCCGGTGATGTCGAAGGCCGAGCCGTGGATCGGCTCGAACATCGAGGGGAAGCGGCGCTGCGGATCGATGTTTCCGGTCGGCGCGACGCCGAGGCTTCCCGCCAGCGCGCCGGCTAGATCGGAGAGGATGTCGGCATGGAGATTGGTTGCGACGATGGTGTCGAGGCTCTTCGGATGCAGCGTCATGCGCACCGTCATGGCGTCGACCAGCATCTTGTCCCAGGTCACGTCAGGGAATTCGCCGGCGACCTCGGCCGCGATCTCGTCCCACATCACCATGCCATGGCGCTGCGCGTTCGACTTGGTCACGACGGTCAGCAGCTTGCGCGGGCGCGACTGCGCGAGCTGGAACGCATAGCGCATGATCCGCGTGACGCCGACGCGGGTGAAGACGGCGACTTCGGTGCCGACCTCTTCCGGCAGGCCCTTGTGGGCGCGGCCACCCATGCCGGCATATTCGCCTTCCGAGTTCTCGCGCACGATCACCCAGTCGAGATCGCCGACGCCGACATTGCGCAGCGGCGAGGCGACGCCCGGCAGGATCTTGGTCGGCCGCACATTGGCGTATTGGTCAAAACCCTGGCAGATCGGCAGGCGCAGGCCCCACAGCGTGATGTGGTCGGGCACGTCGGGGGCGCCGACCGCGCCGAAATAGATCGCGTCGAACGTCTTCAGCTCGCTGAGACCCTCCGCCGGCATCATCACGCCGTGCTTTTTGTAATAATCCGAGCCCCAGTCGAACGTCTTGACGTTGAAAGCGATGTCGCCGCTGCGTTTTGCAAGAGCCTCCAGCACGCGCAACCCGGCCGAAATGACTTCGGGGCCGATGCCGTCGGCGGGAATGGCTGCGATCGAATGGGTCCGCATGGGAAGGCTCCGTTTGAGAGATCGGGCCGGCATATCCGGCCGTCGGCGTCGCGGGCGAATCTAGACGGGAGCGCAGGGCAAACTCAATCGGCGCTAGTTTATACAAAAAAATGATATAATCCTGGGGAGGCCGCCACGGCGTCATGGCCGGGCTTGACCCGGCCATCCACGCCTTTCCCCGCGGCCCAAGAACGTGGATGCCCGGGACAAGCCCGGGCATGACGACCTCGCGCAAGGCTTCAAGCGCGGTCTGGCGAGGCGAGAGGACGGCGAATGGAATTGCATCAGCTCCGATGCTTCGTGGCGACGGCCGAGCAGCTGCACTTCGGCCGCGCGGCGCAGCAGCTCCAGATGCTACCTTCTGCGCTCGGCCGGCAGATCAGGCTGCTGGAGGAGCATTTTGGAACGCGGCTGTTTGCGAGGACGACGCGAGCGGTGCAGCTCACCGAGGACGGCGCGACGCTGCTGCGCGATGTCCGCGCCATCCTCGCCAAGGTCGAGGCTGTCGAGAGCAACTTCCGAAATCGCTTGCGCGCGGGGACCGCGCGACGGCTGCGGGTCGGTGCCATCGACAGCGCAGCGGCCGGACTGTTGCCGCCGCTTCTGCGCGATTTTCGTGCCAGGCACCCTGACATTGCGGTGCAGCTCCTCGAAGACAAGACTGTCCGGCTGCTGCCGAAGATTTTGACCGGTGCGATCGATCTCGCCTTCGTGCGTCCGCCTGACCGGCCGGACAAGCGACTTGAATTCCGAGACCTGCTTCAGGAGAGCGCGATCGTTGCGTTCCCGCGGCGGCACGCTCTGGCCGGGCGCAAAGCGATCACGCTCGCGGATATCGCCCAGGAGGCGATGCTGGTGCCGGACCGCCGCTCGCGACCGGATAGCCACGACCTCACGGTCAAGCTGTTCGAGCAGGCCGGCCTAACGCCGCGCATCGTGCAGGTCGCCGACGAGAAGCAGACCATCATTAACCTCGTGGCAACGAAGCTCGGGGTCGCGATCGTGCCGCGCTGGACCGCACGGATGGCGGTGGCGGGTGTGCGCTTCGTGCCGCTTCGACTGAGGCAGAGCGGGTCGGTCGGCCGGTTGCCGCTTGCCGCCGCCTGGCTGCGTGGCTCGCGCGATCCGGCCCGCGATGCCATGCTGGCGGTTCTGGAAGCCCGCCTGCGCAGCTATGCGCGGGAGGCGTGAGCGGCTATGACATCGGCCAAGACAGAGGCCAAGACAGAGGCCAAGACAGAGGCCAAGACAGAGGGATGGTGATGACGGATCAGACGCCTTCAGGCGAATTGCGGGTGGCCATTGCCGGGCTGGGCTCGATCGGCACCAAGATTGCAGCCGCGCTCGATCAGGGCATCGAGGGCCTGTCGCTCGCGGCCGTGGCCGTGCGGGATCCCGCCAAGCATCAAGCCTTCGTCGACAGCCTGCGCCACCCGCCGAAGATCCTGCCGATCGCCCAGCTCGGCGATGCCGCCGACATCGTCGTCGAATGCGCGCCGAGCAGCCAGCTGCGTGCGATCGTCGAGCCGGCGGTGAAGCGCGGCAAGGCCGCCGTCGTGGTCAGCGTCGGCGGCCTGCTCGACAATTTCGATCTCGTCGATCTCGCCCGCGCCAATGGCGGCCGCATCCTCGTGCCGACCGGCGCGCTGATCGGCCTCGATGCCGTCAACGCCGCCGCAATCGGCACCATCCATTCCGTGAAGATGGTGACCCGCAAGCCGATTGACGGCTTGAAGGGCGCGCCGTTCATCGTCCAGAACAGGATCGACATCGACAATCTGCGCGAGCCGCTGAAGCTGTTCGAGGGCAGCGCGCGCGAAGCGGCAAAGGGCTTTCCGGCCAACGTCAATGTCGCCGTTGCGTTGTCGCTCGCGGGCATCGGGCCTGATCGCACCCAAATCCAGGTTTGGGCCGACCCGACCGTGACACGCAACGTTCACCGCATCGAGGTCGAGGCGGATTCGGCGCGCTTCTCGATGGGCATCGAGAACATCCCGTCCGAGAATCCCAAGACCGGCTTGATCACCGCGCTGTCGGTGATCGCGCTGCTCCGCAAGCAGCGCGCCACGCTGTGCGTCGGGACGTGAGCTCCTACGCCCCCGTCACGCGCCAGATCACGTTGCCGACGTCGTCGGCCATCAGTAGCGATTTCCCGTCGGGACCGATCGTGACGCCGACCGGGCGACCGTAGGATTCCTTCTCGTCCGGCGACAGGAAGCCCGACAGGATGTCGCGCGAGGGGCCGGACGGCTTGCCGTTCGCGAACGGGATGAACACCAGCTTGTAGCCGGACAGCTTGCTGCGATTCCACGAGCCGTGCTGGCCGATCACCATGCCGTCGCCGAAGCCGGGCAGGGTGCCTGCGGGCATCCAGCACAGGCCGAGCGAGGCTGTGTGGCCACCGAGCGCATAGTCCGGTTGAATCGCCTTGGCGACCATCACGGGATCCTGCGGCACGCGGTCGTCCACCGTCTTGCCCCAGTAGCAGTAGGGCCAGCCGTAGAAGCCTCCGTCGCGCACGGACGTGAGATAGTCGGGCGGCGTCTCGTCGCCGAGGCCGTCGCGCTCGTTGACGACGGTCCAGAGCACCTTCGTAGTCGGCTCCCAGGCAAGGCCCACGGGATTGCGCAGGCCGGCCGCAAAGATGCGATGCGTGCCGGCGACGAGATCGAGCTCGTAGACCGCAGCGCGGCCTTGCTCGACCTCCATGCCCATCTCGGCGATGTTGCTAAGCGAGCCGACGCCGGCATAGAGCTTCTTGCCGTCGGGACTGGCGAGCAGGCTGCGCGTCCAGTGGCCGGCAGGCTTGAACGTCGTGAGCCGCTTGCCCGGTGCTGTGATGCGGTCGGCATCGGCAACGTACGGGAAAGCCATTACGCCGTCGGTGTTGCCGACATAGAAAGTGTCGCCGACCAGTGCCATGCCGAACGGCTGGCTCAGGTTCTCCATGAACGTGCCGCGCACTTCGGCGACGCCGTCGCCGTCCTTGTCGCGCAACAGCGTGATGCGGTTGGCGGAGACGCCGAGCGCGGCGGCGCGGCGCATCGTCGCCTGCATCGCATAGTGGAACACGCTGCGCGGGGCGCCCGCGATCTGCGTTGCCTCTGCGATCAACACGTCGCCATTGGGCAGCACCTCGATCCAGCGCGGATGGTCGAGACCGGTCGCGAATGCATCGACCTTCAGCCCGGGTGCAGCGATCGGCTTCTGTCCGTCGCGCCAGCCGCGTGCGGTCGGCATCTTCAAGGTCGGGATCGCGCCTTGCGGTTTCGCTTCGGGAATGGCGGGCTTTTCGCCCCAGGCCGGCGTGGGCTCGGTGCCCGTCATCTTGCGCCATTGCAGCGCGATGCCGCCAATGAAGGCGACGAACTGCGCGAAGATGCTGGAAAACGTCATGACAAGCCCCCGTGTGCGCGCGCATCCAACTGGTTGACGGGGCCGACGTCAACCTGTGCGGAGCTCAGCAGGGGCCTATTCCCGTGGAATGGCAGCCGATCGAATTTGCATGGGACAGGTCGCGGCGTCGGCCCGGAGATCAACGGCCGATCTGCCGCTCCAGCCGTCGTGCCGCGCGAAAATCATCCAAGTGACGGATGTTCGGCGCCAGCGCCGCTTCCCTGGAGAGCAGATGATAGACCCGCGCCACCGTGCGCTGCTTCTGCTTCGTCCGCCCGGGGGGCAGCGCCCGCGCCTTGCGGACGGCGGCGATCGCGTGTGCGCGAAAATAATCGTAGGCGTCCGACATGGCTCGATGCTCTGCGGCCGTTGACAGATGTCGAGGGCTAACGGACCAGCGGAGGTGTGGTTCCTTGGCGAGTCGGATCGTGCACTCGTGCCCCGGACGCACCGCAGCGCGTCTGGACAGGAGAGTGACGCCCTCACCGCGGCGACGTGAACGGAATGATCATCGGAACGCGGCGGCAATAGGCGCCATAGGCGTGTTCGCCGAGCTCCTTGGACAGGAACACCTCTTCCATCCGGCCCTTCTGCCACATGCCGAGCGAGATCAGGATGGCGCCGAGGATCGTCGTCACCAAGCCGATCGCGACGCCGGTGACCAGCATCCCGAAGATTAGTCCGGTGTAGATGGGGTGGCGCACCAAGCCATACGGCCCGGTGTCGATGACGCGATGGTCTTCCTTCTGGGTGATGGTGTTGGACCAGAATTTTCCGAGATGCAGCCGCCCCCACCATGCGAAAGCGATGCCGGCGACTGAGAGGACCGCCGCGATGATGATGCCGGTGTTGCCGAGCACCCAAAGCGGCTTCCAGCCCATGGCTTCCGCAATGAACGGCGTGTACAGGATGCCGCCGACCAGGATCGGCAGGCGATAGCGCTGCGACTCCAGCGTCATGACCTGCTTCTTGGTTCGCCCCTGCCAGAACGAGGCGCCGACCCAGCTGACCAGAAAAGCGAGCCAGATCAGGGCGAGCAGTTGCGTCGGCCAGGTCGTGGTCCAGCCACCCCAGGCGACAGAGAGAAGCTTGCTGAAATCGAAAGACATGAAGGTTCTTTGCGTTTGAAGCGGCGTCAGCTCGCGCGCGAGGACAGCGCGTGATGCTTGAGGGCGCCGGAGGGCTGCTGGCCGTTGCGGGCGAGCAGGTGGGTGATGGTTTCGCGCAAGACCGGCTCGATCGGACGCGGCGAATAGCCGAGCTCGGTACGGGCTTTGCCGATCGAAAGATCGCTCGCGGCGAGCGCGATCCGCACGCCCTCGGCGGTGCCGTTGGGCGGCCGGCGCGTGATGTGATCGGCGATGTATTCGAGCATGATCGCGGAGAGCTCGGCGATCTTGCCAGGTACGACGACCGGAAATTGCCGGCGGCCGCTCATCGCCGACATCATGCGCAGGATGTCGCCGAGCGGGACGCAGTCGCCGCCGAGGATGTAGCGGTGCCCGAGGCGGCCGCGTTCCATGGTCAGCACGAGACCCATGGCGACGTCGCGGACGTCGACCAGGTTGACCAGAAAGTTGAGATGCGGCTGCACCTTCTTCTGCAGGAAGTACCAGAGCATCGCGGTCGGCGGTGTCAGATGTTGGTCGGCGGCGCCGATCGGCATGGTCGGCGTGCCGATCACCACCGGGAAGCCCGCTTCTGCCGCCTTGGCGGCATGATGCTCGGCAAGCGATTTCGACCGCGTATAGGCGCCGGGCATCGCCTCGGCCGGCTGCAGCGCCTCTTCGGCGGGAACGCCCTTGAGGTCGGAATAGGGGAACAGGATCGATTCGGTCGAGCAGTGCAGGAAGCGCGAGACGCCGCGCTTCATCGCCGCCGCCAGCACGACTTCGGTGCCGCGGCAATTGACCTCGTGAAAGTCCTGCTTGTTGGCGACCCACATGCCGGGCAGGCCGGCGAGGTGATAGACCTGATCGCAACCGGCGATCGCCGCATCGACCGCGGCACAGTCCAGCACCGAGCCGTGGACATGCTCGACATCCGCGTTCGCCGCGCTCGGCACACGGACATCAAGAATGCGGACCCGCTGCCCACGGGCGCGGAGCGCTTCTACGAGGTGATGTCCGATGAAGCCACTGCCACCGGTAACCAGGACGAGAGCCATGCAGAAGTTGCTGTTTCGCTTCGAGCGTTATCGGGTTGAAAGAGAATTGGCCGGAAGAGGCGCCAGAATCGCGGCAAGGTCGCGACGGAAGCCCAATGCAATGAATAATTTTGCCATGACGAACATCGGTCCAAGCAAAAGATGCGAGGGGAACGTGAACAACGAGGCCTCGCGCCCCTCAAAAACCTTGTGGCCGATGGCCTGCGCGGCGAGGCCGAGCACCACCAGCGTCGCGAAAATCGCCCACATCGTCGCGGTGCTGACTTGCGCCGCGATCGTCGTCGCAACCGAAAATAGCACGACGGAGACGGCCAGAATGCCGAGCCCGAGCGCCGCGTCGAGCAGCAGCCAATAAATCAAGACCGGAACAGCCAGGACCACCGCCAGGCTGACGTTGAATCCGAACAGCGGAAGCTTGACCAGCGTCAGCGGCAGCACGGCGCCGGTGAACAGCAGAAGGATGCCGACCACATGCATCGCCGTATTGCGGGGATCGCGATGGTACTCGACATAAACGGCAAGTTGGCGCTGGAAAAAGCCACCCATTTCGGTCTCATGCAGCACGGGGTCGGGAAGGGCGAACAGAGGCTATAGCACTGGACCGGGCAGTGCACAAACCGGCACTTTTGTCGCGTGAAACCGCCTGCGCGCGTCCGGGACAGGCTGCAAAATAGTCCGCACTTCAAAGGGTTCCGTCAGCCGCGCAGCCGCCTTCACTCAGCGCTTCTTGACGGGCTTTTTCGCCGCAGGCGCTGGCGTCGCTGCCGGACGCGGCTCCTCCGGCAGCTTGGCATAAGTCAGGATCTGCAACTGGCCGTTGACGGCGGAGGTCGGCTTGGCCCGATCGAGAAACTGCTCCTCGCCGAGGCCGATCGGATGCAGCCGCTTGGTCGAGATCTTGAAGGTGTTCACCAGCACGTCACGGATCGCATCGGCCCGGCGCTGGCTCAGGATCGCATTGGCCTCGCGCGTCTTCGAATTGGATTCGACGTGGCCGACGATCAGGAAAGTGTAGGGCAGCAGCGAGGCATGAACCAGCGCGTCCGCAATGCGGCCGACCGTCTGGTAGGATGTCGGCTGGATGATCGGCGTGTCGGCGTCGAACTGGATCTGCGCATTGAAGGCGGGCAGCTTGGCGAGCTCCGGCGCGATCAGCGGCCGGTTCACCGGCCCCGGATCGTTCTTGATCCTGGTCTTGGCGCGCTCCATCACCTGCTGCTTCAGCGCGGGCAGGTCGATCTCGGCGGCCTCTTCGAAATGGTTCAGCTTCGCGACGATGTCGTCGCGGGTCGGCGCCGCCGTCTGAGCGCCGGCGGGGCCCGCGAGCAAAGCGAGGCCCAGCGCCAAGCCCAGTCCTGCGGTGGCGAGCCCGTTCGCGCGCATCAGCGATACCCCGCGTCGTCAACGGCCTTCAGGCAGTTGTTGCTGATGCCCTTGGGCGTCGAGACCAGGCACGGGACCGACTTGCTGGTCTCCTTGGTCGAGCCGCCGCAGACCTTGACGATCTCGCGCTGGCAGGCGTTCGCCACGGTGACGCGCGCGGCGACGCGCTTCTGGATGGCCTCGAACACGCCGAGATAGTCGCTCGTGCACTGCGGCGAGAGCACGTCGCGATTGCGCGACAGGCATTCCTTCAGCCGGTTCGAATCCGGGTTGACGCCGCGGCAATTGGCGACGATTTCCGCCCCGCAGCTCGCCGCCAGCTTGCCGATCGAATCGCCAAAGCTCATGGTCTCCGCCGCCGCAAGCGACGGCATCCCCAATGCAAGCACGATCAATGTGATGGAGCCCCGGACCATGGGGTTATCTGATACGGGGAAGTTCGCGGTGGTCAAGGGGCGTTTCGGGCGAGAACTGTCGAGAGTTGCGCAGTGCGGCGAACAGTCCTCACTCGGCCTCAGCGAGGGGCGGCCAGTCGACCAGGGCGATGGTATGGTTCCTGACATCCTCGGCAAACGCCGGATCGGCCTTGAGCTCGTCCAGCGTCCGTGGCGGGGGCAGCTGGCGACCGTCCGCGATCAGCTCCTGCGCATAGAATGCGAGCGCCTCGGGCGCATTCTCCAGGGCCTCCTCGACGTCGTCGCCGCCAGAGATGCAACCGGGCAGGTCCGGAAACCACAAGCTCACGGTTTCGTCCGGCTCGGCGTCCTCGATGATGGCAACGTACTGAGCCATATCGGGCCTCACGCCCGCTGCACGAAACTGTCCACGACCTTCTTCTCGCCGGCCTTGTCGAAGGCGATGGTGAGCTTGTTGCCGTCGATCTTGGTGACGCGGCCATAGCCGAATTTCTGGTGGAAGACGCGGTCTTCCAGCGAGAATTCGGACGTCGTGCCGGTCGATTTGGCGACCAGCTCGCCTTCGATCGTCAAGGGCCCGCGCCGGCGCGAGGAGAAGCTGCCGAAATCGGGGCCGGATGACGAGGAGGAGAACGTCGCTGCCTCTTCCTCAAAACCGCCGCTTCGACCGCCGCCGCGATTCCGGTTCGCCTGCGCGCGCTGCCAGCCCGGGGTCGAATAGCTGGAGCCGAACGCCTCCATGTCGTCGAAGCGCGAGGCGCCGTAGCCGCCGCTGCCGCCCCATCCGGAGCCGCCCTTGGATTCCGTGATCTCGACATTGGCCGCCGGCAATTCGTCGAGGAAGCGCGACGGGATCGTGGTCGACCAGGTGCCATGGATCCGGCGATTGGTCGCGAAATAGATCTTTGCGCGGCGGCGGGCGCGCGTCAGGCCGACATGGCCAAGCCGGCGCTCTTCTTCCAGGCCGGCGCGGCCCTGCTCGTCCAGCGTGCGCTGGCTCGGGAACAGGCCTTCCTCCCAGCCCGGCAGGAACACGTTGTCGAATTCGAGGCCCTTGGCCGAATGCAGCGTCATTAGCGACACGGCATCGTCCTCGGCGCCACCCTCGCGGTCCATCACCAGCGAGATGTGCTCCAGGAACCCTTGCAGGTTCTCGAACTCCTCCATCGAGCGCACCAGCTCTTTCAGGTTCTCCAGCCGGCCCGCGGCGTCCGCCGAGCGGTCCTTCTGCCACATCTCGGTATAGCCGCTCTCGTCGAGCACGATCTGGGCGAGATCGGTGTGCGCGGTGACCTCGCGCTGGGCACGCCAGCGGTCGAACTGCGCGATGAGATCGCGAAGCGAGCCGCGCGCCTTCGGCTTCAGCTCGTCGGTCTCGACCACGGCGCGCGCCGCCTCGAACAAGGGAATGCGGCGCTTGCGGGCGTGGTCGTGCAGCATCTGCACGGTGGCATCGCCGAGCCCGCGCTTGGGCGTATTGACGATACGCTCGAAGGCGAGATCGTCGGCCGGCGAATTGATGACGCGCAAATAGGCCAGCGCGTCGCGGATTTCGGCGCGCTCGTAGAAGCGCGGGCCGCCGATGACGCGATAGGGCAGGCCCAGCGTGACGAAGCGGTCTTCGAACTCGCGCATCTGGTAGGAGGCACGCACGAGAATGGCGATCTCGTTGAGCTTCTCGCCCTGGCGCTGCAGCTGCTCGATCTCCTCGCCGATGCCGCGGGCTTCCTCTTCCGAATCCCAGGAGCCCGTGACGGTGACCTTCTCGCCGTCCTGGTCCTCGGTGCGCAGCGTCTTGCCGAGCCGGCCTTCATTGTGCGCTATCAGGTGCGAGGCGGCGGCGAGGATGTGACCCGTCGAGCGGTAGTTGCGCTCGAGGCGAATGACCTTGGCGCCAGGGAAATCGTGCTCGAAACGCAGGATGTTGTCGACCTCGGCGCCGCGCCAGCCATAGATCGACTGGTCGTCGTCACCGACGCAGCAGATGTTTTTGGTCTTCTCCTTCTCCCCACTTGCGGGGAGAAGGCCGGGATGAGGGGGAGTCTCCACGAGCTCGGTGCTTGGAGAGTCCCCCTCACCCGCATCGCTTCGCGATGCGACCTCTCCCCGCAAGCGGGGAGAGGTGGAAGAAGGCGCCTGCGACAAGAGCCGCAGCCACAGATATTGCGCGACGTTCGTGTCCTGGTACTCGTCGACCAGGATGAACTTGAAGCGCTGCTGGTACTGCCTGAGAATATCCGGGTGCTCGCGGAAGATGCGGATGTTCTCCAGCAGGAGGTCGCCGAAGTCGGCCGCGTTCAGGATCTTCAGCCGCTCCTGATAGCTCGCATAGAGCTTGCCGCCCTTGCCGTTGGCGAACATCGCGGCCTCGCCCGACGGCACCTGCGAAGGCATCAGGCCGCGGTTCTTCCAGCCGTCGATCAGGCCGGCCAGCATCCGCGCCGGCCAGCGCTTCTCGTCAATGTTCTCGGCCTGCAGCAGCTGCTTGAGCAGCCGGACCTGGTCGTCGACGTCGAGCACGGTGAAGTTCGACTTCAGCTGGGCCAGCTCGGCATGGAAACGCAGGACGCGGCCGCCGATGGAGTGGAAGGTGCCGAGCCACGGCATGCCTTCGACGGCGTGGCCGAGCATCTGGCCGAGCCGGTGCTTCATCTCGCGCGCGGCCTTGTTGGTGAAGGTCACCGACAGGATTTCGGCCGGGCGGGCGCGGCCCTGGCTCAAGATGTGCGCGATGCGCGTGGTCAGGACGCGGGTCTTGCCGGTGCCGGCGCCGGCCAGCACCAGGACCGGGCCGTCCAGCGTCTCCACCGCCTCGCGCTGCTCCGGATTGAGCCCGGCGAGGTATTTCGGGCCCACCGAGGCACGCGCACGCGCGGCGATGCCGCCGGCTGCGGGCTGGTGGTCGGGTACGGCTGTGATCTTGCTCGGCTCGGTCATGCGAATCATCGGCCCCACGATGGCACCGCGGGGTGGTGGAAGGGAGCCTTCTTAACAGGGATTGGTGCCTATATGGGGCGCCGGGCCGGGTTTTCCACGTGCGCGTCAGGCCGATTTGTTCCAGCTGAGCCGGCGAATTTCGCTCCCGCCGGGACCGGAACTATCGTTCCCGCGTCGAGATTGTCAGGACAGGTGGCGCGGCCAGCCGCGTCGATCGCAGACAACATCAAGACGAGGGTTTGACCATGCTAGGCTGGGTTGTGACGTTTCTGGTTATCGCACTGATCGCCGGCATCCTGGGCTTCGGCGGCGTCGCCGGCGCTTCGATCGAGATCGCCAAGATCATCTTCTTCATCGCAGTCGTTCTGTTCCTGGTCTCGGCCGTCGTCGGCCTCGCCCGCGGCCGCAACAGAATATAGCGCGCCGTAGTTTACCTCTCCCGTAGGGAGAGGTCGGATCGCATCGCAAGATGCGATCCGGGTGAGGGGTTACAGTCTCGCTTGGTGCTGCAGCCCCTCACCCGGATTGCTGCGCAATCCGACCTCTCCCCGGCGGGAGAGGTCAATCCCAGGCAGCACCGCGCTGCTAACGCTTCGAGGGCATCGCCACGCTCCGGCCGATGCCCTCGGGTCGCGTCAAGGCGCTGTGGGATTTGGCGACCCCTGCAATGCGCTGCCGGATGTCGGGCGGAAACGGCGCAACGCGCCGCGCATTCATGTCCATGTGCAGTGACATGTTCTCAGACGTCGCCGACAGCCAGCCCTCGGTGCCGTGCCGCATCTCCTCGAATGTGTGCAGCCGCTTGTCATCGGCGTTCAGCAGCCACACCAGGATTTGCACGGGATCGCCGAGATGGATCTCGCGCAAATAGCGCACGTGGCATTCGGCGGTGAAGGTCGAGCCGTTGCACTCGGTCTTGTAGACCGGGCCAATCCCGAGCTCGAGCCAGAACTCGTCGATCGCCCGATCGAACATCACGTTGTAATAGGCCATGTTGAGATGGCCGTTATAGTCGATCCATTGCGGCTCGACCTGCATGATCGAGGAGCGAAACGGCTCTGCGATCGGGGCTGTGGCAGTCTCCGGCATGTGTCCTTCCCAAGCTATGCGTCCGGTCCCTTGACTTGACCGGTTATATGTCCTTTGCCACGGTCTCTTCTCGTCGGGAGGAATTCCGTGGGTACGACCATCACCAATAATCCGCCGCGGCCGGAGCCGAAAGCCCTCGCAAGCGCGCTGGAGCAGCTTGCCGCGCGCTTCGGCAACCGCCTCATCACCTCGCAGGCCGTGCGCGAGCAGCACGGCCATACCACCACCTGGATTCCCAACCAGCCGCCCGATGGCGTGGTGATGGCGCAGGAGACCGCCGACATCCAGGACGTGGTGCGGATCTGCGCGAGACATCGCGTGCCCGTCATTCCCTTCGGCACCGGCACCTCGCTGGAAGGGCAGGTCAACGCGCCCGCCGGCGGCATCTCGATCGACCTGCGCGACATGAACAAGGTGCTCGCGGTGCATGCCGAGGACCTCGACTGCGTGATCGAGCCCGGCGTCACCCGCAAGGCGCTCAACGAGCATCTGCGTGACCAGGGACTGTTCTTCCCGATCGATCCCGGTGCGGATGCCTCGCTCGGCGGCATGGCCTCGACCCGCGCCTCCGGCACCAACGCGGTGCGCTACGGCACCATGCGCGACAGCGTACTGGCGCTGAAAGTGGTGCGCGGCGACGGCGAGATCATCACCACGGGCACGCGCGCCAAGAAATCGTCCGCGGGCTACGACCTGACGCATCTGTTCGTCGGCGCCGAAGGCACGCTCGGCATCATCTCGGAATTGACGATCCGCCTGCGCGGCATCCCCGAGACGATCGCGGCCGGCGCGGTGTCGTTCGAGACCGTGCACGGGGCCTGCCAGGCCGTGATCCTGGCGATCCAGACCGGCATTCCCGTCGCGCGCATCGAGCTGCTCAATGCCGCGCAGGTGAAGGCCTGCAACGCCTATTCCAAGCTGACGCTGCCGGAGACGCCGCTGCTGCTGATGGAATTCCACGGTAGCGAGATCGAGGTCGCCGAGCAATCCAAGGCGTTCGGCGAGATCGCGAGGGACTGCGGCGGCGGCGATTTCTCCTGGACCACCAAGCCGGAGGACCGCACCAAGCTGTGGCAGGCGCGGCACGATGCTTATTGGTCGGTGAAGGCGCTGCGGCCCGGCGACAGCATCGGCGTGGTCGCGACCGACGTCTGCGTGCCGATCTCGCGGCTCGCCGATTGCGTCAGCGAGACCGAGGAGGATCTCAAGCGGCTCAATTTGCTGTCGCCGATCGTCGGCCATGTCGGTGACGGTAATTTCCACTGCTCGCTGGTGTGCGACACCAACGACGCCGACGAGATGGCGCGCGGCGAGGAGTTCATGCATCGCCTGGTCGAGCGTGCGCAGGCGATGGACGGCACCTGCACCGGCGAACACGGCATCGGGCAGGGCAAGCAGAAATATCTCGAGGCCGAGCTCGGCCCCGAGGCGCTCGACGCGATGCGGGCGCTGAAGCAGGCACTCGATCCGCTCAACATTTTCAACCCCGGCAAGATCGTGCCGGAGGCCTAAGGGCCAGTGCATCTCTGACCGGGAACTTTCGGCAATCCTGCCGGTTCCAATTCCCGCCAATTTCCGATGCTCAATGGCAGGGCTTTGCGCGGGAGGGTGCGATGGTGCGACCGGTCGTTGGAATTGCCGCGGTGGCCTTTGCCTGCATGCTTGCGGGGGCCGCGTTCGCGAAGGGCGGACACGGCGGCGGCCATGGAGGTGGCCATGGCGGCGGTCACCACGGCGGCCATTTCCGCGGCCACGGCGGCGGGCATGCGCATGGCGGGCATCATCGCGGGATGCGGTTCACAACCGGCGCCCGGCGTGGCGGCCCGAACTTCGGTCAGATCCGCAATGCCGCGATCCGGCCAGCGAACTTCCGCAACGCATGGAACGCCGGCGCATTCCGCAACGGCCGGCTGATCAGCAATCCGGCGGCCCGCGCGCAGATTGCCGCAGCGGCGGCACTCGCCGGCTGGAGCGGTGCAAGCAGCGGATGGTGGCAGCATCCCGGCGGCGGCTACGGTTGGGTCGGGCCGCTGTTCTGGCCGTTCGCCTATAACGACCTCTACGATTACACGATCTGGGGCGACGGGATCGCCTTCTGGGGCTACGGCTATCCGGACATCTATGCCGGCATTTTCGGCCCCTATGGCTATGATCGGCTGTCGGCCTATCTGCCGCAGCAGCCGCAGGGACGGCGGCGGGCGCGCAGCGCGCCGCTCGATCAGCTCTGCGGCAGCGATCGCCGCGCCATCGTCGGCCTGCCGATCGATCAAATCGCAGCCGCGGTGCAGCCGACGAACGCGCAAGGCGCTGCTCTCGATGCGCTAGGCAACGCCTCGGTCGACGCGGCAGCGTTGATCCGCACCTCCTGTCCGACGCAGGCCGCAGCGACGGCGCCCGGCCGGCTCGCCGCCATGCAGCAGCGGGTCGAGGCGATGCAGAAGGCCGTCGATCTGGTTCAGCCTGCGCTGGACCAATTCTATGGCTCGCTCAACGACGAGCAGAAGGCGCGCTTCAATGCGCTTGCCGACGATCAGCGTCGTGCCGCGGCATCGAACAATACAGGTGGATCGTCGGTGCAGACTTGTAGCCCGTCCGCCGCGTTCGATTGGCCCGGCGCCACGATCGAAGAACGGCTTCGTCCCAACGACACTCAGCGCGCGGCACTCCAGGTGCTCCAGGACACCAGCGCTAAAGTTAGCACGTCGCTCAAGGCGTCCTGCGAGCCCAATGAGGTGATGACGCCGCCGGCCCGCATGGCCGCGATCCGCAAGCGTCTCGATGTCATGCTGGACGGAATCAAGTCGGTCCGGGCGGCGCTCGATGATTTCTACGCCACGCTCAACGACGAGCAGAAGGCGCAGTTCGAGGCGATCGGCCCGCGCCGCATGTCCTGAACGCCGCGAGCAATTGAAGACCATTGGTGGGGCAATGAAGTGGTTCGCGAGGCGAGAGCCGGCAGACGTCTGGGACGAGCCGATCGGGGGGCCGCTCGGCGACATCGAAGCAGCCGACCGGATTCGCAACATCTGCCAGGCTGCGCGGGCGATCGCCGAAGCCGCCGGCGCTTCGGCGCCGACCAGCACGCGCGAGCGCTATGAGCGCGCAGCCCGCGCTGCCATGGAGATCGCGATGAAGATCTCCGACGATCTGATGCGCGACGACGCCGTGCGCCGCATCGTGGATCTCTGCATGAAGGCTGAGGACATCAAGACGGCGCAGATCTTGTCGCGTGCGATCCAGGCAGGCTGGATTCGAGAAGCCGTGCTCCGGGACCATCCGGCCCTGTCGCAATAAGCTCGGCTCGCGCGATTGGCGCGAGCCGAATGTTGCTGGTGCCGGACCGGCTCAGTATCTGCGGTAGCCACCGCTGTTATGGTCGCCGCCGCGGCCGCCCATTCCCATGCCGAGGCCGATCCCCACGCCGATGCCGATGCCCTGCATCACGGCCTCCGGCGGCGGGCCGCGATCCGGCGGCGGTGCGCGCTCGTAGACCACTTGCTCGGACGGCGGCCGTCGCTTGGGCGGCGTCTCGACCACCTTGCGCTTCGGCGGGGTCTCCTCGACGCGCTTCTTGATCACGGGCGGGACCGGCGTTGCCGGGGTCGCGGGCGTCGAACACGGGCAGGTCGGCGCCATCGCGACCGCGACGGGCGTCGCCGCGGCGGCGACGGGCACGGCGTAGTTGCGGTTCTGCACGCGCAGCAGCAGCCGGCGCGCGGTTGCCGCGAGATCGCTGTTGTCCCAGTTCGCCAGGTATGCCTCGAACGAGGCGCGGGTGTTGATGGCGGTGGCACGCTCCCACGCCAGCATCTGGCGACGCCGCTCCAGCACGGTGCGAAGGCGCGGCGTGCGGGTGTCCTGGGCGTACAGCTCGATATAGGCCTGATACGCCTCCACGGTGTCCTCGGTGATCACGAGCTCATAGGCGACCATGGCCGGCTTGCCCTGCAATGTCTTGCGCCAGTCTGCGACGCTGCGCGTGCCGCCGGCGAGCGCCATGGCGGATGCGCCGGGAAGAGCGGGCGTGCTGCCGCCGCTCTCGCCAAAGAACCTGAAATCGGTGGTCAGCGAGGAGCTTTCCCAGGGGATCTGCCGGCCGTCGGTCGACTGTGCCACCGCGACGCGGATGCGCTTGAACATCTCCTCGATCGGCAGGTTCGGCTGCTTGGCGACCGTCAGCACGGCCGTCGTATAGGGGCTGTCGAGGCCGTTGCCGTCCTCGGCCTCGGCGCCGGGCGAGGTCGAATAGGAGATGAACGAGCCGGGCGCGCCGGCCTTGGTATCGACGATCGCAAGGCCGTGGCCGGCGCCGCTGAGCGCTGGGAACGGGTTGTTGCGGCAGGCATCGAGCATGAAGATGCGCGCCCGCGTCGGCAGCGCGCCGAGCGTGTTGAGCATGTCGTTCAGCCGCACGCCCTGCAGCGGGATGTCGGCCTCGCGCTTGGGATCGAGATCGACAGGCACCAGATAGTTCTCGCCGTCGATCTGAAGGCCGTGGCCGGCATAGAACACCAGCGCGACGGTGTCGGGGCCGCTGGCACTGACCTTGCCGGCGAAGTCCGAGATCGCCGCGCGCATCTCGGTTTGGGCCAGATTGGCCGCCGTGGTGACGGTGAAGCCGGCACTGCCGAGCAGCTCCGTCATGCCCTTGGCGTCGTTGGCGGCGTTGGGCAGCTCCGGCACCGTGCGATAGGCCGATTGGCCGATTACCAGCGCAAGCCGCGCTTCGGCGGCCGCGTCCGTCGGCGTCACCAACTGGGTGAGTGCGAGAAGCCCGGACGCAACAAGCAAATTCGAAAAGACTGGACGGCGCATGATGTCACCTCCAACGGCAATGCGCACGATGATGTCACTATTTCTAAGTCCGCGCCATGAGGGCGTCTGTGCGCTGGATCACTCAGGGGCCGCGGCAAAATGGGGCAGGGTATCTGCCGGAGCCGTCCCTGTGCTAGACGTTTCGACCGCGCTGCCGCGGGCATTCGGCTATTGAAGGAGGCTTGTCGTGAAGGTTCTGCTCGCGCACACCCCGGAGATGCGGCGCAACTATTACGGCGATCGCAGCCTGAACGGCCTTCGTGCGGTCGCCGAGGTAATCCTGCACGAGAAGGATGAGCCGCTGGACGCAGCCAGCCTGGTGCGCGCAGCCAAAGACGCCGACATCATCGTCGCCGACCGCATGACTGAAGGGCGCGGCGAGATCTTTGCGCAATTGCCGCATCTGCGGGCCTTCGTCCGTTGCGCCGTCGACATCCGCAACGTCGACGTGGATGCGGCCTCGCAAGCCGGCGTGCTCGTGACCCGCGCCGGGCCCGGCTTCGTGCAGGCCGTGGCCGAGCTCGCGCTGGGCTTCATGGTCGATCTCTCCCGCGGCGTGTCGCGGACCACCGCAGATTACCAGGCAGGCCGCAAGCCGGAAGCACGGATGGGCCGCCAGCTCGCCGGCAGCCGGATCGGCATCATCGGCTACGGCAGCATCGGGCGCTACCTCGCCGAGATCACAAGAGTGCTGCGCATGGAGGTATTGGTCTCCGATCCCTTCGTAACCGTCAGCGATGCCGCGATCCGGCAGGTCGGTCTCGACGAGCTCCTCGTCGCATCGGACTATGTCGTCTGCCTAGCCGTCGCCAACGCGCAGACCGAGAATCTGATCGGGGAGGCGGCGCTGGCGCGCATGCAGAAGCATGCCGTCTTCATCAATCTCTCGCGCGGCAATCTCGTCGACGAGACCGCACTGGCGCACGCGCTGCGTGAGGGCCGCATCGCCGGCGCCGCCATGGATGTCGGCCGCGCACCGGACCAGATGCCGACGCCCGAGCTCGCCAGGCTGCCGAATGTCATCGCGACGCCGCATGTCGGCGGGCTGACGCCGCAGGCCATCGAATACCAGTCGCTGGAGACGGTGCGACAGGTCGAGGCCATCGCAAGGGGAGAAATCCCGCAAGGTGCCGTCAACGCCGACCGCTGGACGCGGCGGCCGTGAAGGGTCTCAAAGCCGGTCCACCGCCTTGAACGTCCCATCCTTCTGGATCACCGTCAGGAACACCTTCGGCGGCGTGTCGAGCATGCGTGTGCCGACGGTGACGATGCTGCCGCTGATGTCGAAACGGCCGGTATCGTTGATGGCGCGCAGCAGGCTGGCGCGGGTCGGATTAGGGCCGGCCTTTTCCAGCGCCGCGGCCGCAAGGCGGCCGGACAGATAGCCTTCCAGCGAGACGAAATCCGGTGTCAGCGTAGGGTCGAACGCCTTCTGCGCCGCCTGGTAGTCGGCGACGAGCTTGAGCGAGCGGTCCCAGGGAAACGGCACCACCTGCGAGACGATGACGCCGTCGCCCTCCGGGCCGAGCTCCGCGGCGAGCGCAACGGCGCCGACGAAGGAGATGTTGACGAAGGTTGGACGAGCGCCGCTGCGGCGGGCGAGCTTGATGAACTCCGCGCACGGACCATAGGTCCCGACCATGACGATGGCTTCGGGGTCGGCGCGCTTGATCATGCGCCAGGCCTGGCCGACCGCGCGGGTGTTGCGCTCGTAAGTGCCCTCGGCGGCGAGCTCGAGCCCGCGCTTGGCGAGCGCCCGCTTCACGCCGACAAGCCCGTCGCGGCCGAAGGAATCGTCCTGATAGAAGATGCCGATGCGGGTGAACTTGCGATCCTCGGTGAGATGCTTGATCCAGGCTTCCGCCTCCGCGCCGTAGCTGGCGCGGATGTTGACGACGTTCGGAAGCTCGAGATCGCGCAGGAACTCGGCGCCGGTGAACGGGCCGATGAAGGGCACGTTCCTGGAGCTGGTGATCGGTATCGTCGCCATCGCGGTCGGCGTGCCCACCGCACCGATCAGCGCGAACACCTTGTCGTCGTCGATCAGACGCAGCGTCTGCGCCACCGAACGGTCGGGATCGTAGCCGTCGTCGCGGCTGATGAGCTGGAGCTTGCGGCCATGAACGCCGCCCTTGGCGTTGACCTCGGTGAACGCGGCGACGATGCCTTGCCGCATGCGCTGTCCCAGCGCGGAGGAGGGGCCTTCCAGCGCCGCGGCCTGGCCGAGCAGGATCGCATCCTCGCTGATGCCGGCCTCGTCGCCTCTCGCAACCGGCATGGTGGCGGCCAGAAGCGCGACGGTCAGGACGACGGATCTCGCTGATCGAAATCGATGCATCGGGAGGCTTTGCCGGATCATGGGAAGGAAACCTTGCGCAACATAGCCTTGCGAGCCTGAATAGCTCGCTAAGCGGCACGACTCAGATAGGCCGTAGTACACCGGGGAAAACCGGCAACTTATGTCGAGAAAGCCGGGATCGTTCGCGCACTTCGTTAACTAATTTCCGCATTGCGGTACGACCAGTTTGCGAAATTGTGCACTTCTTAACCGCCGTCTTGTTCCGATAGCGGCACCGGCACCTCAACCAGAGGTTCGGTTCGTCGCGGATAGGGGACGGCGGCTTCAAGATGGGCGGTCGCGATCAGAACGATCAGGATCGGAGACGTAGAGGCGGATGGTGGCGTGCCGCGCCGCTGCTCGGGCTCTATCGTCCTGCGCTCGTCGCGGTCGGCGTCGGCCTGCTGTTCTCGATCGTAGGCGCTGCCGCCGTCGCGCGGTGGGAAGATCGCGTCAACAAGATCGAGTTCGAGAACGCGGCCGAGACCCAGGCGATCGTCCTGCAGAACGGCATGAACGAGTACATATCGAGGCTTCTCGCGCTGCGCACGCTGTTCGAATCGACCAACGAAGAAGTCACCCGCAGCGAATTCGAGACCTTCAGCGCCCGCTTGTTCGAGCGTCACCCCGGAATGCTGCGCATTTCCTGGTTGCCGCGCGTCAACCGCAAGGAGCGCGCGGAATACGAGGCCGCGGCGGTCCGGGATGGTTTGTCGAGCTATCACATCAAGGCGCTGCAGGGCGAGAGCTTCGTCACCGCGCCCCAGAGCGACGAATATTTTCCGGTGTTCTACTCGACGCAGCCGAAGACCTCGTCGGTCTACGGCATGGACTACACGACCGTTCCGGAGCGACGGGCGGTGCTGGAGCGCGCGCGCGACAACGATCGCGTCGCAGCCATGCGCACGCGCCTGTTCGGGCCGAAGGACAGCGACCGGCCGTCCTATGTCCTCGTCGTCGTTCCCGTCTACGCCAAGGGAACCTCGCGCGAGGAGATCGCGGACCGGCGCCGCAATATCGCCGGCGTCGTGGTCGGCGTCTTCGACCTGCCGCTGCTGATCCAGTCCATCCGCGTGACCACCGGAGCCAGCCCCGCCGTCAGCATGACGGTCTTCCCGCCGTTCACGGCGCAGATCGTCAGCCTGGAGCAGATGCTGCCGGATTATGCGTCGGCCGCCTCGGCGCTGCGGTCGATGCGGGACATCGCGCGGACCTTGCACTGGTCGGGCAGTCTCAAGATCGGCGACATCGATTGGCAGGTGCGGGCGGTTCCGACCGCCGGCGGTCCGCTGGCGACGACTTACGACCGCGCGGTTGCGGTCCTCGTCGTCGGCATGCTGCTGACGCTGTCGCTGTCGACCTATCTGATGCTCGCCAGCCGCAATTCGCGGCGGCTGTCGCTGGCGAACCGGCGGGTGCTCGAGCTTGCCCAGACCGACATCCTCACCGGACTGCCGAACCGCGCCTTCTTCCTCACCCGTCTCGACGAGATGAACGGCAAGTTGAGCGCGAGGGGCCAGCCCTTCGCGATCCTGATGCTCGACCTCGACCGCTTCAAGAACGTCAACGATTCCCTCGGCCACGCGGCCGGCGATGCGCTGCTGCGCCAGGTGGCGCAGCGGCTGAAATCGGCACTGCGCGCCGACGACGTGCTGGCGCGGCTTGGCGGCGACGAATTCGCCATCATCCAGCAAGCCGGCGAAGACCAGCGCGCCTGCTCGACCGAGCTGGCGGCGCGGATCGCCAAGCTCGTGAGCGAGCCGTTCCTGCTGCCCGGACACCGCGTCGAGATCGGCACCAGCATCGGCATCGCGATCGCGCCGGATCATGGCAGCGATCAGGAGCAGCTCCTGAAGAAAGCGGATCTCGCGCTCTACCGTTCGAAATCGGCCGGCCGCAACTGCTTCACGATTTACGATGAGGCGATGTCGGCCGAGCTGGAGGCCCGCAACACGCTGGAAGGAGATCTGCGCGACGCCATCGCGCGCTGCCAGCTGGAGGTGCACTACCAGCCGTTCGTCGATGCCCTCAGTGGCGAACGACGCGGCTTCGAGGCGCTGGTGCGCTGGCGGCATCCGACGCGCGGCCTGATCCCTCCGGACCAGTTCATTGCGCTTGCGGAGGAGACCGGGCTGATCGTGCCGCTCGGCGAATTCGTGCTGCGGCGCGCCTGCGCGGACGCAGCCGGCTGGCCCGCCGATCTCATGATCGCCGTCAATCTGTCGCCGATCCAGTTCAAGGAAGCCGAGCTGTTCGACATGATCTGTGCGGCGCTCGCCGATTCCGGCCTGCCGCCGCAGCGGCTCGAGATCGAGATCACGGAATCCGTGCTGCTGGAGCGCGGCAGCGAGAACCATGCCTTCATGGAGCGGCTGAAGCAGCTCGGGGTCGAGCTCGCGCTCGACGATTTCGGCACCGGTTATTCCTCGCTCAGCTACCTGACCGCGTTCCCGTTCGACAAGATCAAGGTCGACAAGTCGTTCATTCGCAACCTGACCCAGCAGCCGCGCTCTTCCGCCATCATCTCCTCGATCGTGACGCTGGCGCGCGGACTGGACATGTCGGTCACCGCCGAAGGCGTCGAGACGCGCGAGGAGTTCGACCGGCTGAAGGCGCTCGGCGTCAATTTTGCGCAAGGCGTATCTGTTCGGCCGACCGCATCCGATCGAGCGGATCCTGTTCGACGCGCCGGCCAAATCCTCACGGCTCGACGCCGCCTGAGCGCACGCCTCGTCCTTCGAGACGACCGCTTCGCGGTCTCCTCAGGATGAGGCTGAGCGGCATCCGTGCCCGTTGAAACGGCTGCCGCGCATTCGGTCCTCATCCTGAGGAGCCCGCCTAAAGCGGGCGTCTCGAAGGATGGCCGCGAGGCCGCTCTCATTTCCAACGGCGTTGCTGCCCAGCGGGCATGCGCGAAAAGCGCTTGACCCGGACAGGCCCGGATGGTCCGAAGAACCGTCTAGGGATGAAACAAGCACACAATATGCGGCTTCCGTTCTTCTACGGCTGGGTCGTGGTCGCCGTGACCTTCGTCACCATGGCGATCGGCGTCAACGCGCGCACCGCCTTTTCGCTGTTCTTTCCGCCCATCATCTCCGAATTCGGCTGGGAGCGCGGCGTCACGGCGGGCGCCTTCTCTTTCGGCTTCGTGGTGTCGGGCGTGGTCAGCCCGCTAATCGGTCGCCTGATGGACCGCGCCGGTCCGCGCGCGGTGATGGAGCTCGGGGTCGTGCTGATGGGCGGCGGCCTGCTGCTGGCGCCGCTGACGAGCGCGCCCTGGCACCTCTATGTCACCATCGGCGTCATGGTCGGCGCCGGCAGCGTCTGTCTCGGCTATTCCGGCCAGTCACTGTTCCTGCCGAACTGGTTCATCCGCAAGCGCGGCTTCGCCATCGGCATCGCTTTTGCCGGCGTCGGTATCGGCTCGGTGACGCTGCTGCCCTGGGTGCAGCACATGATCGAGCAGACCGGCTGGCGCACCGCCTGCACCGCGATGGGCCTGCTCGTCCTGATCGCGCTGGCGCCGATCAACTTGCTGCTGCACAAGCGTCCCGAGGACATCGGCCTCCAGCCGGACGGCGATGCCGCTCCGGCCGCAGGCGCGGCAGGGCCGGTCTCCAACGTGGTCGATCACGCCTGGGTCAACACCGACTGGACGCTGCGGCGAGCCGTCGCGACCGCGCGGTTCTGGTGGATCGCCCTCGGCTATTTTTGCGGCCTGTACGTCTGGTACGCGGTGCAGGTGCACCAGACCAAATTCCTGCTCGATGTCGGCTTCAGCCCCGGCGTTGCGGTGTGGGCACTCGGCATGGTCAGCCTGCTCGGTATCCCCGGCCAGATCATGCTGGGGCATGTCTCCGACCGCATCGGCAGGGAGTGGGTGTGGGCGATCAGCTGTGCGGGTTTCGTCGTCTGCTACGCCGCGTTGATCGCGCTGAAGTACCAGGCTTCGCTCGGGCTGGTCTATCTCATGGTGTTCACGCAAGGCGCGTTCGGCTACGGCCTCACCTCGATCATGGGCGCGGTGGTGTTCGAGATATTCCAAGGCAGGCACCAGGGCAGCATCTTCGGCA
Organism: Bradyrhizobium sp. USDA 223; assembly: GCF_044909005.1. Taxonomy (NCBI): domain Bacteria; kingdom Pseudomonadati; phylum Pseudomonadota; class Alphaproteobacteria; order Hyphomicrobiales; family Nitrobacteraceae; genus Bradyrhizobium; species Bradyrhizobium sp. USDA 223. The sequence goes on along the minus strand of NZ_JBIYDR010000001.1, from coordinate 4,923,380 downwards.
CGATCATGCTCGCGGCACTGGCGGGCGGTGCGGCCGGACCATGGCTGACCGGCGTTCTCTATGATCGCGTCGGGGACTATACGCTGGCTTTTGCCCTCGCCATGGTGGTGAGCGGCGTGTCGGCGCTCGCGATCTGGCGGGCGGCGCCGGGCAAGGTGAGGGCCGTGGCCGGCCGGCTGCCCAAGCTCAAAATGGGATCCGAATAGGTCCAGTACGCTTCAAGATACCTTCGGCGTTTTCGCGAAGCGTTAATCATGCCGCCTCTTGGCGCAGCGCGACCGGATTGCAAAAACGTCTTGGACACCATCGGAGCGTTAACCTCTCGCCGATTGCCGCATTTCCCGATGCCGCTGGTCCAGACGATGCCCGCCTCCGATCACCTTGCGACAGAAACTCCTGACGTGCTGCGCGCCGCGCTCGAACGCGCCGACGACGGCATCGTCATCGTCGATGAGGCGCATCGCATCACCCATTTCAACCCCGCCGCGGAGCGGATCTGGAAGCTCGCTGCCGCCGAGGTGCTCGGCCGCGATGCCGCCGTCCTCACCCTCAAATGTCTTGAGGCCGGTGCGACCGCGGATTTCCGCGAGGAGATCAGCCTCGCGCGGCGCGACGGCAGCCGTATCAAGGCGCAGATCGCGATGTCGTCGGCGACGGTCGACGGCGCGACCCATCACATCGTGTTCGCGCGCGACGTCACCCTCGATGCCGAACGCCGCGCCAGGATCGCACTTCTCCACGCAGTCTCCGACCAGACCAACCGCGTGGTGATCATCACCGACGTCGAGCAGAACATCGTCTACGTCAATTCCGCGTTCACGGCGCTGTTCGGCTATACCAGCGAGGAGGCCGAAGGCCGCCGCGCCGGCGAGCTCATCGCCGGCCGCCACACCGATCGCAAGGCGGTTGCGAAGCTCGTCAAGCGGCTGATGCAGAGCGGCCAGCGCGACGAGGCCGAGGTGCTCGTCTACGACAGGGATGGTGAGGAGATCTGGGTCTCTGCCCGGATCGACGCCTTCCGCGACAAGAAAGGCCGGGTCAAGCACATCTTCGCGCTGCTCGAGGACATCACCGAATCCCGGCAGCTGCGCTCGCTGCAGCAACTGATCATGGCGGCGCTCGCCGACGAGGCGCCGATCACCGAGATTGCCGATCGGCTGTGCCGCCGCGTCGAGCAGATCGCGCCCGGCGTCGTCTGCTCGCTGCTGCACGTCGACGCCGCCGGCCTGCTCCATCCGTTGGGCGGCCCGAGCTTGCCCGAGGACTATTCCCGTTCGCTCGACGGCATCGCGATCGGTCCCGAGGTCGGCACGTGCGGAACCGGAGCCTTTTACGGCATTCCGGTTCTGGTCGCCGACATCGATGCCGATCCGCGCTGGCAGCCCTACAAGGCGCGGCCGCTCGAAGTGGGCTTGCGCGCCTGCTGGTCGACGCCGATCAAGGCCAAGGACGGCCGGGTCATCGGCACCTTCGGTTTCTATTATCGCGAACCGCGGGCGCCGAGCAGATGGCACCACGAGATCGTCGATGCCTGCGTCAACCTCGGCGCATTCGCGATCGAGCGCAAGGAGGCGCGCGCCGAAATCGCGCGGCTCGCCTATCACGACATGCTCACCGGCCTGCCGAACCGCGCGCAGCTGCGCCACCTGATCACGACCGCGATTAATGCCTGTCCGACCGGAGGCCATGTCGCGCTCGCCTTCCTCGACGTCGATCATTTCAAGGACGTCAACGACACGCTCGGCCACGCCGCCGGCGACGATCTCTTGATCCTGCTCGCGCAGCGCCTGCGCGAGCAGATCGGTCCCGACGACATGCTGGGACGGCTCGGCGGCGACGAGTTCGTCATCCTGCTGCCGCAACGCAATGCCGAGGCCGCCGAGCGCATCGCGGCCGGGATCACCGAGGCCCTGTCCGCACCGTTGCGGCTCGGATCGAAGCTGATGCCGATGTCCGCCAGCATCGGAATCAGCCTCTATCCCGATCACGCCACCGACATCGACACATTGATGCAGCAGGCCGATGCCGCCATGTACATGGCCAAGCAGGCCGGACGCTCGACGCATCGCCTCTTCAGTGCCGAGATGAACGTGCTCGCGGAGCAGCGGCTGGCGCTGATCGCGGCGCTGCGCCGCGCCGTCGCGGAAGGTGCGCTGAGCCTCAACTACCAACCGCAGATCCGCAGCTGCGACGGCGCGATCCACGGCGTCGAGGCGCTCGCGCGCTGGCGCGATGCTGAGCTCGGCGACGTCTCTCCGGCAAAGTTCATCCCGCTCGCCGAGGAATGCGGGCTGATCGAGCAGATCGGCCTGTGGTCCGTGCGCGAGGCCTGCCGCCAGATGGCGAGCTGGCGCCGCGCCGGGCTCAACATCCCCTGCGTCTCGGTCAACCTGTCGCCGATCAATTTCCGCAACGTCACGCTGGCCGCGCGGCTCAAGGACATCTGGCCGAGCACGATCTGCGGCCGGACGCGCTGATGCTGGAGATTACCGAAGGCGCGTTCATGCAGGACGGCGCCGCGGCGCTGGAGACGATGAACGCGATCCGCGAGCTCGGCGTCGGCCTCTCGGTGGACGATTTCGGCACCGGCTATTCCAGCCTCAGCCGGCTCGCGCATCTGCCGATCCGCGAGCTCAAGATCGACCGCAGCTTCATGCGTGACATCGAGCAGGACGCGGGCGCGCTCGCGATCGCCACCGCCGTGGTCCGCGTCGGTCAGGGCCTCGGCATGAGCGTGGTCGCCGAGGGGGTCGAGACCGAGGGGCAGCGCAGCACGCTGGCCGAGCTCGGCTGCGACATCGTCCAGGGCTTCCTCTACGCTCCCCCGCTGCCGCCGGCCGCCTTCGAGCGCTGGCTGATCGAGCATTGCGCCGAGCAGGCGAGGGCGATGCTGGGGCGGCTCGATGTTGCGGCAGTCGGACACGAGGCGGCGAAGCGGACGGCGTAGCCGCCTTGGGCGATATTCCCGGCCCATAGGAACGCATCTGCGACAGACGGTTTGGTGTACGGCATCCACCGGAGAGGTACCGCGCCATGGTCCGGGGCAATAAGCCGTCTGGTGGACTTGAGGCTTGCGTTGCACGCCGATCAGGATAATCAGAAGGTGCGCGCTCGCAAAATGGCCGCTGACAAGATCGACCGCATGGGCGATGCGGCAACGACGGCGGAGGATAGGGCAACCCGCAAGCAGCATCTGCTCGATGGGCCCAACGAGTTCCGCGGGGTGCGAATTGTTCGGTCCAAGCGCCGCAAGCCGACCCGAGAATAGGCCGAGCAGCAACCAAGCCGCCACGCCGGCGGACGTCGAATTCACGACGGAGGACAAGCCATGAGACGGAATTCCCAAGCGCGTGCGGTAACCGAGGCGAACAACCTGTTCAAGCAGACCGCGACGAAACCAGCGACTGATTACGAGAAAGCAGACCAAGCCTTCCACGCAAATCGCGAGCGGCTAAAGGCCGAACGTCTGGCGAGGGAGGCCGAGCGACAAAGCCCCTCCGAGAAGACGAGTTAGTGTCGCATAGGCACGCAGGCGGGAGCGCCTTCAGAGCGTCCTTCTATGACGAGAGCTGGACCGGTCAACCAGGATGACGCTCATCTCGGAGATAATCGCGCTTCAGAGCATCGACAGGACGACAATCCCGTCTTCGAGCTCTCCTGAAGCCAGGCGCGCCCGCGCCATACGCTCGAATTCCGTGCGATGCTTCTGTAGATAGCTGAAGGCCTGCTTCTGCGTGTTGAATGTCGTTGCAAGCCGGCACATCTGCCGATTTGCGCCGGACGCGAGAAAGAAAGTGATGGTTCCGTGATCTGGCTTTATGCGAGGCACGATCTGCACTCTCCGGCATGGGATCGGCACTTCAGATTTCGCCGGCGATGTTGGACGGCTATCGCGCCAGCTTCCTTGTCCGCTTCTTGAGCTTAGGCACCGGCAAAGTCGACCGAAGAGCTTCATCGGCCGCTTCCCTTGCCTGGCGCGCCTCTCGGAGCCGCGCCATGTTCTTGCGAACCTCGATGGCTTGCCTTTCCACGTCCGCCAATGCCCGCGCGCCCTCTTCAGCGGCCAGGCGCTTGCGATCGGAACGCGCAATGCTTTCGGGTGACGGCTCTGCCGGCTTCTTGCTGCTCATCATTCACCCGCAAAGACTAAACCCGCTCAATCCAGGGATTGAGCGGGCAAAGCGACCGTTTCAGTACATCCGTGAAACGGCGCCAAGATATCAAGCCAGCGAGAGGTTCTCGGCGCTGGACTTGCCCCGCATCTTGTCGGTCTTGATCTCGAAATTGACCTGCTGGCCCTCGCCCAGACCAGCGAGCCCAGCCCGTTCAACGGCGCTGATGTGAACGAACACATCGTTGCCACCGTCGTTTGGCTGGATGAAACCGAAGCCCTTTTGGCCGTTAAACCACTTGACCGTACCTGTCGTCATTGTCTTCTCCAAAGCGCGCGAGCGCATCCCGCGCGACAATCGCGCGGTTACCTTCAACTTCGTCGATGTCTTTGGAAAAGGAGCCCGCGGGCGCATTCAACAAGGCACAGCGGCTAATCGAACAACTTCAATATATACGACTTTCGCGCATTTGCAAGGAGCGAAGCCAGTTTGTTTGCTGCAAGGCGGTTCTTCTGTTCCGATCGTGGCGCTTTGCGAGTGTCGGTCAATCAGCGAGCAAGGCGTTATCGATTGACAGCGCAGCACGACAATGGTCACGTGGCGCCACCAAGCTGCTCGCTGTGACAAGCAGATCGGCTCGTCCGAAGCCGCGACCAATGTCGCGGCCCACCATCATCACACATCGCAATGAAGCTCCTGCGCAATTGGCTGCCCTGCAGGACGTGTCGCATTCGCAGCCCGAGCCAGGAGGATCAATTGCACGTACTCGTCAGAGACAACAACGTTGAGCAGGCACTGCGCGTTCTCAAGAAGAAGATGCAGCGTGAGGGCGTCTTCCGGGAAATGAAGCAGCGACGGTCCTACGAAAAGCCGTCGGAGAGGAAGACCCGCGAGAAGTCCGAGGCCGTTCGCCGCGCCCGCAAGCTGGCTCGCAAGCAGGCGATCAGGGAAGGATTGCTGCCCGCGCCGCCGAAAAAGAAACCTTTCGAGCGCAAGCCGCCATTGCCGGAGATCAAGGCAAGGCCCGAGTAGCAACGATCGACTTTCCGGATCTCATACCATGCCGCGTCAGCGTGACGCTGCAGAAAAGCCCGACCAGGCTTCGCGGGCTGTCTTCGATGGGCTGAGATCCTATCGCCTGAAATCGATGCCGCGCAGAACGATGCCCGGCGGGGTACCTTCGAACTCTGTGGCGCGATACTTGCTCGCAGCACACGCTTCGATGCGATCCCGTAGACGCGCGAATTGGGCTTCCCGCTGCTCGGGCCTGACTTGCGGGCCCTGCTCGAGATCGTCCATCGCGGAGGTCGAAATTGCGCAAGGAATCTCCCTGGCGCCGTCATGCATCGAGAACCGTACGATCATCCGCTCGTATTCATGGCCGATAAAGCGGCCGCTCGTCAGGGTCATGGCCTACTCCATTGCACGTCGGTGTCCTGGCGCGGTCGCGCCATCCGGTCATTGACCGGGACCGCGCGCCGGTTTCCTGGCTCGCACCGGCATGCGCGTAGAATGCGGGCGGCCGTCGCTCGGCTCAGCCGTCCCCGGACAGCCGTGCGAAATCGTCGAACAGCGCCGACACGAGCGCGCGGTGGCGCGTGTCCTCTGCCGGAAGACTCGCAGCATAGAGGTTGAGCAGATGGCGCGCCTTCACCGCGGCTTCCTGCCAGGACGCAGCGGGCACCGTCATCATGCGGTGCTCGAGATCGGCCTCGCGCTCGCGCAACTCCCTGACATGGGCCTCGACCTCGGCCAGCGCGCGGCGCAGGTCGGTGGCCTTCTGCGCGGCCATGCCACGGTGCTTGTCGAGATCGACCGGCCGGTCAGTCATTGGCTATGCTCGCGTCCGCTGCTTGCGCATCAGCAAGATCGACAGAACCGATCGACAGTACCTCCGTGGTACCGCGCAGGCCTTCCGCAGGGACAGTGATCATCGTGGCAACCCGGCGATAGGCGGCGAATGTCAAGCCGTCGATCGTCTCCTCATCCGTGACGACCTCGTAAGTGCCCGCCGGCAAGGTGCGCGCGATGCCGCGGATTTGGAACGGACGCCTGAAGATGACGGTCTCTCGCCGCGAGCGGATGGTCATGCACGCCTGCCTTTCGCAAGTGAAGCCCCAACCGGTGCTGGCTGCGACGAGCATGCGCCTTTGGCGCGGCAATAGCCAGCACTATCGTCTGCGTTAGCGGCGAACGGTTTGTCACGGTGCGGCGCTGGCCCGCGACGCATTTAGCGCTCGCTATTGGTTCGGCCCGGGCGTAGGGTCGTTGTCATCACCGCGCTTCTCAACGGCATCGACCGGTGACTGAGGGTCACGTGTGCTCCCGCCGAAGGCTTCGCAGGAGCGTTCGATGTCGCGTGTCCGCATCTTGGAATGGATCGTGCCGCCGGTGATCGTTCCGCTGTTTCTTCTGATTCTCGTGTGCGCCGCTGCGGTCATCAATGGCTAGGACAACACGCGTGCCGTATCTGGTCAGCGGCACCAACGAATACGGCAGCTCCAATCTCGGCCGCGGAACTGCGACGGTCGCGCTACGTCTCGCGGAAAAGCTGCTGCGCGAGGGCTACATGGACGTCAGGGTCTGCACCCCGCGCGGCCGTGTCCTGCAGCCGAATGAATTCGACGAACTCAAACCAGCAACGGAGAGCGACATGGCAAAGGGCCAGCAACGCGGCAACCGCGAAGCCAAGAAGCCGAAGAAGGAAAAGGCCAAGGTCATCGCCGCGGCTCCGTCCCGCAAGGAAGTCGCCTGGCAACCGGATTTCGGACCCGCAAAGAAGAAGTAAGGAGCGCCGGTCGCGGAAGGCACCCGCTAGGCCGGGGCCAATCCAGTCCTGCGCCGGAGATCCGTGATCGCGCGCAGGAAACTGTCGGCCGGCGTCGTCTCGGGGTCGATCAGCCGGTGCAGGCGAAAGCCGTCTTCCAGCGCGAGCACGACGGAGGCGATCCAGGGCGGGTTCAGATTGACGTTGCGCCCGTTGCTCTTCGATGTCGCCTCGACGATGTCGGCGACCAGCCTGCGCCGCGCCCGCAGGCGTTTGGCGAGCTCCGGGCGGCGCTTCTCGGCGCGCGCGACGAACAGGATCATCTCCATGTGGAGCAGGGGCGAGCGGCCGAGCGGATCCTGGCGGCTGCGATCCATCGCCTTCAGCGCCGCGATGAAATCGTCGAGATTGTCGTGCTGCGCCAGGATGTCCATGTTGCGCCGGATCGACTGCGCGACATGATCCTCGAGCATGGCGAAGATCAATTCGTCCTTGCTCCTGAAGTTCGAATAGAACGCGCCGCGGGTGAAGCCCGCCGCCGCCGCGATCGCCTCGATGCTGGCGCCGCCGATGCCGTCCGCCTCGAACACGCGCGCGGCCGCCTCGAACAGCGCCTCGCGCGTGTCGTCCCTGGTCGGCCTGGTTCTCACCCTTGACATCGGCGCAGCTTAGGGCAGAATGCAACTCGATACAACAATGTATCGAGTTGATAATCTTCGAGGGATGGTTACGCCGGGCGATGGGGCAGCCTTGCCTATGCGTGTCATGCGGCAACCGATCCGAGGTCACCATGAACGAGCAAGTGCAACCATTTGGCGGACCGCTGTTCAACCCGCTCTCGCCGGATTTCATCCGCGATCCCTATCCGCACTATGAACGGCTGCGCACGGTCGATCCGATCCATGTGACGCCGTTCGGCCAGTACGTCGCCAGCCGTCACGCCGAGGTCAGCCTCGTGCTGCGTGACAAGCGCTTCGGCAAGGATTTCGTCGAACGCACCACGCGCCGCTACGGCCCGGAGATCATGAAGGAGCCGGTGTTTCGCAGCATGAGCCAATGGATGCTGCAAGCCGATCCGCCGGACCACACGCGCCTGCGTGGCCTGGTCGTGAAGGCCTTCACCGCCCGCCGCGTCGAGGACATGCGGCCGCGGATCCAGGAGATCGTCGACCAGGCGATCGATGCCGTGATCGCGCGCGGGCACATGGACCTGATCGAGGATTTCGCCTTCCGCCTGCCCGTCACCATCATCTGCGACATGCTCGGCATCCCCGAGGAGCATCGCGAGGTGTTCTACAAGAGCTCGCGGGACGGCGGGCGGCTGCTCGATCCCGTGCCGCTCTCGCCGGAGGAGATCAAACAGGGCAACGCCGCCAACCTGATGGCGCAGATGTATTTCCAGCAGCTGTTCGAGCTGCGCCGCAAGAATCCCGGCGACGACCTCATCACCCAGCTGGTGCAGGCCGAGGAGGACGGCAACAAGCTCACCAACGAGGAGCTGACCGCCAACATCATCCTGCTGTTCGGCGCAGGGCACGAGACCACGGTCAACCTGATCGGCAACGGGCTGCTCGCGCTCCACCGCAACCCGGATCAGCTTGCGCTGCTGAAGGCGAAACCGGAGCTGATCACGAACGCGGTCGAGGAGTTCCTGCGCTATGATTCCTCGGTGCAGATGACCGGGCGCGTTACGCTGGAGGATATCGACGACCTCGGCGGCGTGAAGATCCCCAAGGGCGAGACCGTGCTGTGCCTGCTCGGCTCGGCCAACCGCGATGGCGCGGTCTACCCCGACAGGCCCGACCGGCTGGACGTCACCCGGGCGAACGTCAAGCCGCTGTCGTTCGGCGGCGGCATCCATTTCTGCCTGGGGGCCCAATTGGCGCGGATCGAGGCCGAGATCGCCATCGCGACCCTGCTGCGGCGGCTGCCGGATCTGCGCATCGACGACATCGAGACCCCGGAATGGCGGCCGACCTTCGTGCTGCGCGGGCTGAAGCGGCTGCCGGCGAGCTGGTGAAGGGGGCTTGCGCGTTAACCTCCGCGCGCAACAGTCGCTGTGACTTCGCCACACTTCCCCCTATATAAGGGGCTGTTCCGGCGCGCCTGAGGCTCTCAGCTTCGGCCCAGGCCGGTTTGGCCGAGGGGAGACCCGTGCAGACGACGCTGCTCGGATTGGCGATTGCCTTCATCATTGCGCTGCTGGCCGCGCTGATCGGGCCTTACTACATCGACTGGAACCAGTTCAGGCCCCAGTTCGAGGCGGAGGCCGGCAAGATCATCGGCGTGCCGGTGCGGGTGGCGGGCGAGCTCGATGCGCGGCTGTTGCCGGCGCCGACATTGCGGCTGCGCGGCGTCACCTTCGGTGGCAACAACGATCTCGGCCGCCTGCGCGCCGACAAGCTCGACGTCGAGTTCAGCCTCGGCTCCCTGATGCGCGGCGAATGGCGCGCCACCGAGCTTTCGGTCGGCGGCATGGCGGTCGATCTTGGCCTGGACGCGCGCGGACGGGTCGATTTGCCCTCCACCGCGAGCGGCACCTTCAACCTGGCCTCCCTCGCCATCGAGCGGCTGAACCTCGCCGGCCGCATCGCCTTGCACGATGCCGCCAGCCGCTCGACGCTGGAATTGAACGACATCGCCTTCTCCGGCGACGTGCGCTCGCTCGCAGGCTCGGTGCGGGGCGAGGGCAGCTTCGCCGCGCGCGGCGTGCGCTACCCGTTCCGTGTCTCCTCCGGCCCCAGCGCCGACGGCAGCGCCACCCGTCTCCACCTCAACATCGATCCCGGCGAGCGCGCCATCCTCGCCGATCTCGAGGGCGTGCTCGCCTTCGACAACCGCCAGCCGAAATTCGAGGGCGCGCTGACCCTCGCCGTGCCCGCGGCCAGGAAGGCGGGCGAGGCGGGACCGACGCCCTGGAAGCTGGCGACCAGGCTCAAGGCCGATCCGGCCGGCGCGAAATTCGAGCAGATCGACGCGAGCTTCGGCCCGGAGGACACCGCGCTGAAGCTCGGCGGCGTGGGCGACCTCAGGTTTGGCGCATCGCCCTTGCTGCGCGCGGTGCTGTCGGCGCGGCAGGTCGATGCCGACAGGTTGACCGCCAAGGACGATGCCGATCCGCAGCGCGTCCTGCCGGCGCTGCGCGCAGGGCTGGCGGCGATCCCGCAGGTGCCGATCCCTGCCCAGATCGAGTTCAATGCCGATCAGATCATGCTCGGCGGCCGTCCGCTCCAGAATATCGCGACCGAGCTTGCGACCGACGGCCGGTCCTGGACGTTCCGGCGGCTGGAGCTGCGCGCGCCCGGCATGACGCAGGTCTCGCTCAATGGCGCAGCTCCCGGCGCCGACAGTTTCAGCGGCCGGCTCAGCGTCGAATCCTCCGATCCAGACACGCTGGTGGCCTGGCTGCAGGGCCGCAGCGAGATCAATCGCCGCAGCACGCGGCCGCTGCGCCTTTCCGGCGACGTCACCATCGCCGCCAATCATCTGGCCATCGAGAGGCTGAAGGCCGACATCGACGGCGGCGCGGTCGAAGGCCGCATCGTCTTCGTGCAGACAGGCGCGAGCAAGGGCTCGCGGATCGATGCGGACCTCAGGGCCGACCGTCTCGACCTCGATGCCGCCGCGAGCTTCGTGCGCGCGCTGGCGGGGCCGCAAGGCGAATGGCCGGAAGAGGCAAAGCTCTCGCTCGATATCGGCCGCGCGATCTCCGCCGGCCAGGAGCTGCGGCCGTTCGCAGCCAGGCTCGCCTACAGCCCGGCGTCGCTGTCGCTGGAGCAGCTGCGCTTCGGCCAGGGCGGCGGCGTGACCTCGGAGGCGAGCGGCAGCTTCGACCGCACCAAGACGACCGGCAAGCTCGCGCTGAAATCCTCGGCCAATTCGCTGCGCGAGCTCACCGCGCTGGTCGAGCCGTTCGCGCCCGCGCTGCGCGCGCGCCTCGATGCGCTCCCGTCCTTGCCAGGCGCGACCCGTCTCAAGCTCGATCTCAGCCTCGACAAGAACGCCGAGCATGCCGATCGCAGCAATGCCCGCTTCGTGCTCGACCTCGACGCACCGCAGCTCAAGACCACGGCGACCCTGGCCGCGCAGACGCCGGCGGCCGCCATCGGCGGTATCGACCTCGAACGCCTGCGCAACAGCGACTTCACGCTGGACGCGAAAGTCGCGGCGCCGCAGGCCGGCGCGCTGTTGGCGCTGCTCGGGCTCGATCGCATCGTGGCCGCGGGCGAGGGCGCCTCGCAATTCGAAGGACGGTTGAGCGGAGCCTGGCGCCGTCCCTCGCAATTGAACGCAAAGCTCAGCGGCGGCGGGCTCGATGCCGACGCGCAAGGCAGCGTCGAATGGTCGGAGCCCAAATCGTCCGAACCCAAATCGTTCGAACCGAAGGCGAGCGTGAACCTGCGCGTGCGCAACGCCAATCTGGCGCCGCTGCTCGGGACCAGCCTGGCCGGCAAGTCGGCGCAGAATGTCAGCCTGTCCTCCCGCCTCACGCTCTCCGGCAATCGCCTGACCTTCGGCGATCTCGAAGGCAATGCCGCGGGCTCGCATCTGCGCGGCCATGTTTCGGTGACGCTCGATCAGGACAAGAGCATCGACGGCGAGGTCGGTCTCGACTCGCTCGATCTGGCGCCGGCGCTCGCAATCGCCGTCGGCGCAGCCGGTCGTGAGTCCGGCGAGCCGCTCAGCGCAGGATTGGTCAGCGGCTGGCGCGGCCGCATCGCCTTCCAGGCCTTACGCGGAACGTTGCCCGGCGGCATAGAGCTCCGCCCCTTCGGCGGCACGATCCGGAGCGACGGCCAGTCGCTCGCATTCGATGCGCTCAAGGGCGGCGTCGGCGGCGGCGACATGTCCGCAAGCCTGGACGCGCGCAATGGCGCGGGTGGTCTTGCGCTGAACGCGCGCATCGAGCTCAGCAACGTCGATGCGGCGGCGCTGCGCTATCGCGACCTCGCCCTGCCCAAGGGGCGCGCCTCGGTGCAGATGGCGCTGACCAGCCAGGGCCGCAGCGTCGCGGCCTTGACCGGCGCGCTCGCCGGCAACGGCACGGTGACGCTCGAATCCGCCGAGATCGCCGGCCTCAATCCGCGTGCGTTCGAGATCGCCATCCGAGCCAGCGACGGCGGCCAGGTCAATGACGACAACCGGCTGCGGCAGCTTGTCGAGCCCGCGCTGTCGGCGGGGCGCATCGCGGTGCCCTCGGCGCAGATTCCGTTCACGATCCGCGACGGCCGCCTGCGCATCGGCGCAACGCCGCTGGAAGCGAAGAACGCCCGCGCCATCGTCTCCGGCGGCTACGACATTCCGGCGGACCAGGCCGACATCCGCGCCAGCCTGACGCCAATCATGACCGGGCTTTCCGGCGCCCCGCCCGAGATCCAGCTGTTTGCGGCAGGCCCGCCCGACAGGCTGACCCGTACCATCGACCTCGCACCGCTGTCGTCATGGCTCGCGGTGCGCACGATCGATCGCGAGACGCGGCGGCTCGACGCCATCGAGCGCGGCGAGCCGCCGCCGGCCACCGCTGCGCTGCCGACGCTGGTGTCACCGGAGATAGCGACCGAGCAGGCGCCACCCAACGTGCCGCTGCCGGGCCAGGACCCGCGCCGCGCGCCGGCAAAGCCCAGGGTGGCGCCGACCCCGAAAGCTCCGCAGGCCGCGCCCGCCGCGCCCAGCCCTTCACTGACGAGCCCGCCGCTCGCGAGCCAGCAGCTCGCGCCGCTCCCTCCGGCCATCGACGTGAAGCCCGCCCCGGGCCCGCCGCCCGCCAAGCCCAGGCCGAAGCCGCCGCTGGTGCTGACGCCGCAGAATCCGTAGACGGCGCTATCTAAAGCGCTCCGGTGCCGATGCTCGTCATGCCCGGGCTTGTCCCGGGCATCCACGTTCTTTGTGCCATGCGGCAAGGCGTGGATGGCCAGGACACGCCCGGCCATGACGCGGAGAGGTTTCAGTGCCCAAAGCTTCTCGGCTCTTGCACAACAGTAAATCCATTCCCTCGCATTTGAACGAATTTTCGTCGGCAAAACTGATTTGCCGACTTTACTGAATTCTCGCGTTTCATCTCTAGCGTGGGTTCCCAGAGGAATTCGGCGTCGCGACGCGAGCGGCGGGACGGCTCGCCAACGGGCTGCCAAGAACTGGGGTGATCGAGATGAACGGGGCGAAATCGCTTCTGCAGGATCTGGACGACGCGATCGCGCGCGGCACCGACGAAAGCCGGACGCGTGCATTGTGGCATGCGACCGACATCCTGATCACCGGCCGCTACAGCGACGACGAGATCAGCATGTTCGGCGAGGTGATCGGCCGGCTCGCCGACGAGATCGAGGTGGCAGCGCGCGCGCAGCTCTCCGAAGTGATGTCGGCCTGCGATCATGCTCCGCTCAACGTCATCGAAAGGCTCGCCCTCGACGACGAGATCGCGGTTGCCGGTCCCGTGCTGCGCGATTCCAACCGCATCGACGAGAAGATGCTGGTCCAGAGCGCCATGACCAAGGGCCAGGCGCATCTGCTGGCGATCTCGCAGCGCCAGTCGATCGGCGAAGCCGTGACCGACGTGCTGGTCAAGCGCGGCAACCAGGAGGTCGTGACTTCGGTCGCCAAGAACGAGGGCGCGCGCTTCTCCGGCTCGGGTCTCTTGCACATGGTCCGCCGCGCCGAGGGCGATTCGATCCTTGCCGAGCAGCTCGGCCTGCGCAAAGACGTGCCGCGCCACATCTTCCAGCAGCTGATCGCGAAGGCCTCCGAAGACGTCCGCCGCCGCCTCGAGACCGAGCGGCCCGAGATGATGTCGCAGATCCAGAGCTCGGTCACCGAGGTCACCGGCGATCTCCAGTCCAAGTTCGGCCCGTCCTCGCGCAGCTATTTCGTCGCCAAGCGCGTGGTCACGACGCAGTATCGCCAGGGCAATCTCAACCAGGACTCGATCTCGAACTATGCCCGCCAGCATCGCTTCGACGAGGTGCAGATCGGCCTGTCGCTGCTGTCGGCGCTGCCGGTCGACGTGATCGAGCGCGCGCTGATGGACCGCAACCGCGAGATGATCCTGGTGCTGTGCAAGGCGCTCGACTTCTCCTGGGACACGACGATGTCGCTGTTGTTCCTCGGCGCCAAGGATCATCTGATCACGGCGCGCGAGCTCCAGGACAACGAGCGCGAGTACGGCCGGCTCAAGATCGAGACGTCGCGCAGCATTCTGAAGTTCTACCAGTCGCGCAAGACCGGCGCGGGTGCCGATGCGGGCCGTCAGCCCGAACTTCAAGTCCACTGACAGGTCCACTGAGGAGAGGGGAGTACCTGCAATGTTGCCTCAATTCGGCACCGCCGTTCGCAAGAAGAATCTCGCCAATGCCGGCGCCACCGATCTCGGCGGCGCAGCTCCGGACAAGGCCTCGGTGGACGCCGCCTGGCTCGTGCTGGAAGCCGCCAACGACCTCGGCGACCACGCCGCGGTGGACGCCTGCCGCCGCGTCATCGACGCCGAGCTGAACGGCACGGCGGCCCGCAGCGCGGACGTCGATCTCGTGCTGGGATATTTCCGGTAAGACTTCGTAGCCTGCGAGACGCAGCGAATCGGGGATCGCTCTCAGCAGGAATGGGAGCGCTTGGATTCCGCATCGAGCCTTAGACTTGATCTCGCCGCGCTCAGCGCTGCCGCCAGCTCGTCGATGTGATAGGGCTTCGCCAGGATCTGAATGCCCGCTGCGTCGGCCTCGTGAGCGGACGCTTCCGAATATCCGCTGGTCAGTAACACCGGGATGTCGCTTCGCCGATTTCGGATCTCTCGCGCAAGCTCGACCCCGTTCATGCCGCCCGGCATCATGATATCCGAAAAAACGACATCGACCGAGCGGCCATCGGCCAAAGCCCCGAGCGCCGCGGCAGCGCTCGCGGCCCGCGTGACGTTGTAACCGAGCTGGCCGAGCATTTCGCTGACCAGCGCGGCAACTTCGTCATCGTCCTCCACCAGCAGGATTTCGCCCTGATTGCTCTTTTTCGGCCGGACCCTGGTGAGGTCGATCAGATGTCGTTCGCTGGAAGGAAGCTCGTACGATCGCGGCAGGTACAGCTCGATGCTCGTGCCTCGCCCGACTTCCGATTGAATTCGCACGGTGCCCCGGGACTGGGTGGCAAATCCGTGGACCTGCGCCAGCCCGAGCCCCGATCCCTTTCCCACGTCCTTGGTCGTGAAGAACGGCTCGAACACGCGCGCCAAAATCTCGGGAGACATGCCGACGCCGGTATCGATGACGGACAGGCGGACGTAGTCGCCCGCGATCTGCCCGTGGTTGAAACCAGGTAGGTTTTCGCCCCTCACAACGATCGTCCCGCCATTGGGCATGGCATCGCGGGCATTGACGGCCAGGTTGAGAATGACCAGCTCGAGCTCTCCGGGGTCGACCTCCACCGGCCATAGAGTGTCCGGAAAGTCGAACTCGACGTGAACATCGCCTCGCAAACTGCGATCGAGCAGTTCTCGCATCCCGCCGATCTGCGCGGCCACGTCGACGGGCTCCGGCCGGAGCTTCTGCCGCCGTGAGAACGCCAGAAGCTGCTTGGTCAGGCTTGCCCCGCGCTGCGCCGCCTGGATCATCCCGTCCATCAGACGGCGACGGCGGGCCGGATCAGTCTGGCGTTCGAGCATGTCGAGGCCGCCGGAAATCACCATCAGGAGATTGTTGAAGTCATGGGCGACACCACCGGTGAGCTGGCCGATGGCCTCGATCTTCTGGGCCTGGCGCAGCGTCTCCTCCACGCGCGTGCGTTCGTTCATTTCGAGGCGAAGCTGCTCGTTGGCTTCTTCCAGCTCTCGCGTCCGCTCGACCACCAGTTTCTCGAGCTCCTGCGCGGTCTGCTCGCGTGCTTCGAGCAGAGCCCGGATTTCATATTGACGCCGTCGGGCGCGCATCGCCGATTGAATCGCGCTGGTCAGCGTGATCGGCTGGACCGGACGTTCGAGCAGCGAAACGTTTCGCAGGAGCTCGACGATACTGCGTCTCCATGCGACAACTGCCGGCTGCTCCCGATGGCTGGTAAGAACGACAAAGGGAAGGTCGGACCATGGCGGCTGGTTCGCAATCCAATGTGCCAGCGGCGCCGTGTCTTTGCCGAATAGTCCTTCCTCGGCCAAAAAAACCGCTCCAACGCCAGCCGCCATCTCGGCAACGAGTTCTGGCAAGCTCCGGCAATTGACCGCTTCCAGGCTTGCGCCGCGAAAAAGCTCCGCCGATGCCGGTCCGTCGCGACCGATCGGGGCGAATATCAGAATGCGGTCGTCCCGGTCGGCACTCATTCGGCCGGTCCGTCCGGTAACACCGTGCCGGTGTAACGAGGATTGCCGGAGAAAATGCCGCTGAACTCCTGGAGAGGTGGACCGAGCTTGATCCCCGCGCCGCCGAGCCGGAACTCGCGGATGCTGTGTTCGTGATTGCCGCTGCGCTTCTTGACGACCGAGAGCGCGCGCCGCACCGTCCCGCCGAACTCGAAATAGCGCAGCATCAGCACCGCATCGCTCAAATAGCTGATGTCGAGCGGCGTATCCATCGGGCCAACGAGCCCATGCTGGGCGAGGATCAGGATGGTGAGCACGCCCTGCTGGGCCAGATAGCTGAGCAGTTCATGCATCTGCAGAATGAGGAAGCGTTCGTCCGGCATCGCGTTCAGATAGCCGTTCAAGCTGTCGATGACGATGATGCGGGCATTGTCGGCCTCGACGCTGCGGCGAAGCGTTGCCGCGAACTCGCCCGGCGACAATTCGGCGGGATCGATCTGCTGAAAGCGGATCCGTCCGGAGGCGAGGTGCTCGTCCAGCGGCAGTCCGAGCGTCCTGGCACGTGCCTCAACCGTTCCGCGTCCTTCATCGAATGCGAACAACACGGCGTGCTCGCCGCGTTGCGCCGCCGCGATGGCGTAGGTCAGCGCAAGTGACGACTTGCCGACGCCGGCCGAGCCGAGCAGGAGCGCGTTGGTGCCGCGCTCGAGCCCGCCTCCGAGGAGCTGGTCGAGCTCGGGGTTGCCGCTGGACACCATGTCGCCTTCGAATGATCTGTGATGTTCGGCTGCGACGAGCCGGGGATAGATGCGCAGGCCGCCTTGCGCGATCGTAAAATCGTGGAAGCCGCCGCGAAAACGGATGCCGCGCATCTTGATCACGCGAAGCCGTCGCCGTTCGGCACCGTAGTCGATGGCCAGTTGCTCGAGCATCACGACGCCGTGTGCGATCGAATGCAGTTGCAGGTCGTCCTGGGAAGAGGACAGATCGTCGAGCAGAACCACGGTGCAATTGCGGTTGGTGAAGAAGTGCTTCAGGGCCAGAACCTGGCGCCTGTAGCGGAGCGGGTTCTGCGCCAGCAGCCGCAATTCGGAGAGACTGTCGAGCACCACGCGGGTGGGATTGATCCGTTCGACCTCCTTGAAGATCAGACCCGTGGTCTCGCTCAGCTCCATCTCGGCAGGATGAAAAACCGTCAGCTCCCGCTCGGGATCGAGCGTCGTCTCGGGCGGGACAAGCTCGAAGATGTCGACTCCGTCCAGCGACCAGCCGTGTCGTTGCGCGACCAAGGTGAGCTCGCGCTTCGTCTCGGAAAGCGAGATGTAGAGTACGCGTTCGCCGTCCCGCACCCCGCGGAGCAGAAACTGGAGCGCAATCGTGGTCTTGCCGGTGCCGGGTCGTCCCTCATAGAGGTACATCCGGTTCGGGTCCAAGCCACCGCCGAGGATATCGTCCAGTCCTTCGCTGCCGGTCGAAACTCTCGGCGAATCCTTGAGGTCGCTGCCTGGGGCAGCCGCGGATTGACCGGTCATGAACCCCCCTTACGCGTATCTTCCCAAAGCTCTCCATGCGCTCCAAGCGCTTGCCGGGAGCCGGATGACTGAAAGGTCCGTCTAAGGAACTCCGAGGCCGGGCTTGAGTTCCCGCTCGAATGCCTCGGGCTGTCAGGCGACCGCTTCGCCGCTCAGACTGAGCCGACCCCCTGGGGGGTGTCGGTTCAAAAATGAACACAAGCGATCAGCCGCCGTCGGCCCCGCCGCGGCATTCACCGCCTGATGCGGTAAATCACGACATCTTCGCCGTGACGGTTCGTGCTGCGCTCGAGGAGATAGTTCGACTTCTCCAGCGCGCGGCGGGATGCAGTGTTGCCGACATGGACGATGCCGATGAGGGACGGCAGCGCAAGCTGCAACAGGCCGATGTCCGTCAGCTTGGCCGCGATCTCGCTTGCAAATCCCTGGCCCCAGAATTCGCGCTTGAATGCGTAGGCGATCTCGATCTCGTCGACATCGTCCACGACAATGTGCCGAATGCCGGCACGTCCGGCGAAGGCCCCGTCCTTCGTTCGCAGCGTCCAGAGCCCGAAGCCGTGCTGGTCCCAATGGGCCATGTTGGTCGCGAGATAGGCCTTCGTGACCTCGGGCGTCCGTACCCCGCCGAGAAAACGGGAGACCTCGGCGTCGCGATGCAGCGCGACAAGGTCGCCGAGGTGATCCTCGCGCAATCGCTCGGCGGTCAGGCGGTCGGTGGTGAAATGGTCCAGGGGGACAGATCGCCGGGTCGGTGGCGTGTCGTTCATGGTGCTATCGCTGGGGCTGAATTTTGACATCATGCCACTGTTTTGCCCGACGGAGCAAGCAGCGACTTAGGATAATCCGCAACCCATTGATTTCACGAGCCCCGGTCTACTGTGCATGGGGTTGTTTTCGCAGTTTTGTTTTGGAAGGGGGCTACCCCGCCCCCAGCGCGACCGCGACGTTGTACGTCACGAGGCTCGCCGCATAGGCCAGCACCAGCATGTAGGCGAAGGTGACGCCCATCCAGGCCCAGCTGCCGGTCTCGCGCCGGATCACGGCGAGCGTGGAGGCGCATTGCGGGGCGAAGATGTACCAGGCCAACATCGACAGCGCGGTCGCGAGCGACCACTTCGTCGCCAGCACCTGGCCGATCTGCTCGACCGCTTCGCTGCCGCCCTCGATCGCATAGACGGTGCCGAGCGCCGCGACCGCGACCTCGCGCGCCGCCATGCCCGGGATCAGCGCCACCGCGATCTGCCAATTGAAGCCGACGGGGGCGAGCAGAGGCTCGAGCGCCTTGCCGATCATCGCAGCGAGACTGAACTCGATGGCCGGCCCGGACGCGCCCGCGGGCGGCTGCGGGAACGAGGCCAGGAACCAGATCAGCACCATCATCGAGAAGATCGTGGTGCCGGCGCGTTGCAAGAACATCTTGGCGCGGGTGTAGATGCCGATCACGATGGATTTCAGCCGCGGCATCTTGTAGTCCGGCAGCTCCAACATGAACGGCGCCGGCACAAAGTCGCGCAGCATGAAGAACTTGATCAGGAACGAGACGACGAGCGCACTGACGATGCCGGCGGCATAGAGGCCGAACATCACGAGGCCCTGCAGGTTGATGAAGCCCCAGACGTCCCTGGCCGGGATGAAGGCGGAGATGATCAGCGTATAGACCGGAATGCGCGCCGAGCAGGTCATCAGCGGCGCGATCAGGATCGTGGTCAGCCGGTCGCGCTTGTTGTCGATGACACGTGTCGCCATGATGCCGGGAATGGCGCAGGCAAAGCTCGACAGCAGCGGAATGAAGGCGCGCCCGTGCAGCCCGGCGCCGCCCATGATGCGGTCCATCAGGAACGCCGCGCGCGCCATGTAGCCGAAATCTTCCAGCAGCAGGATGAACAGGAAGATGAGGATGATCTGCGGCAGGAACACGATGACGCTGCCGACGCCGGAGATCACGCCGTTCTGCAGGAAGCTTTGCAGCAAGCCGTCGGGCAGGGTGGCCTGCACCAGCTCGCCGAGCGAGTCGAAGCCGGACTTCAGCATCTCCATCGCCGGCTGCGCCCAGGCGAACACTGCCTGGAACATCACGAACAGGATCAGCGCGAGCACGATCAGCCCGCCGACGGGATGCAGCACGATCGCGTCGATCCGCGCGGTCCAGGTGTCGGGGCGAGCAGGCAGGCTGACGCAGTCGGCGATGATGCGGTCGGCCTCGCGTTGGGTGGCGCGCAGCTCGGAGACGCCGAGCGCGCGCCAGCTGTTCTCCACCGGCTCGGCGGCGAGCGCTGCGGAAATCTCGTCGGTCAGCTTGAGCAGGTCGGCGGTGCCGCCCTTGCGCACCGCGATCGAGGTGACCACGGGCACGCCGAGCTCCTTGGCGAGCCGCTCGACGTCGACAGTGATGCCGCGGCGGCTTGCGATGTCGAACATGTTGAGCACGAGGATCATCGGCCGCCCGGTGCGCTTCAGCTCCAGCAGCAGGCGGATGGTCAGGCGCAGATTGGTGGAATCGGCGACGCACAGCACGAGATCGGGCAGGGTCTCGCCGGAGGCCTTGCCGAGCACGAAGTCGCGGGTGATCTCCTCGTCCGGGCTGCGGCCGCGCAGCGAATAGGTGCCGGGCAGGTCGACCACGGAGACCTGGCGGCCGAGCGGGGTGACGAAGAAGCCTTCCTTGCGCTCGACCGTGACGCCGGGATAGTTCGCGACCTTCTGACGGCTGCCGGTCAGCGCGTTGAACAGCGAGGTCTTGCCGCTGTTGGGCGTGCCGACCAAAGCGAGATGCAGCAGCGGTGCTTCCATGGGATCAAGGGCCTGGGGGCAAGATTCCGGTCGCGCGTCAGGCGACGATGATGGCCATGGCTTCGCGACGGCGGACCGCGATCGTGGTGCTGTCGACCCGTACCGCGATCGGATCGCGCCCGACCAGCCCCTCATGCAGGATCTCGACCCGGGCGCCCTCGACGAAGCCGAGTTCGATCAGGCGGCTCTCGAGCTCGACGTCCGAAAGCGCCGAGCCAGCCTCTTTGGCGGCAAGGTGCTGGATGACGCCGGTATAGCCGCGCTGGGCCAGACCCAGCGGCATGTGCGAACGCGTATCAGTGGTGTCGGTCATGCCCTGTATTTTCAACGCCGGGCATTGAGGTCAAGCGTGCCCGCGCGCCGAAGCTGCACCTTAGAGCGATTTTAAAGTGCAGAGGCCGGGGCGCCGTCGCGGGCGCCCCCGACGGCTACTGGGCCGGGACCTTGTCCGGCTGGGCGGCCATGGCGCGGCTCTTGAAGTAGTCCAGGACGAAGAGGCGGATCGCCGACGACAGATTGCCCTGCTGGCGGTTGTTGTCGATCTCACCGACCAGCTCGGACAACGTCATGTTGCGCAGGCCGGAAATCTCTTTCATGCCGTTCCAGAACGCCTCTTCCAGGCTGACGCTGGTCTTGTGGCCGGCGACGACGATCGACCGTTTCACGACCGGCGACTTCATGGCTGCTCCTCGCGATCGATCCGGTGCTGGTCCAGATGCTCCTTGGCCTGGTCCGCCCGCTTCGCCTCGGACGACCGTTCCGCCTTCGTGCGCCCGAACTTCGCCCGGTTGGCGTCCGCCTGCTTCGCCGAGGCTTCCCGCTCGACGCGCTTCCTGAAACGATTCAGGTTGATGACGTTCCCCATGCCGCGTCTCCATCACCCGATCCTCTTCTTGCCGGATGAAACACTCAGAAACAGGACGCCGCATTGCGCCCCAGAAGACTTGATCGCCATTCGCTCGTCCTCGTCAATCGGCCCTTGGGCCATCAAACGATGAATTTCGCCCCGTCTAGGGCAGTAGAGCCGCGTAACACGCCGCCCCGGCCGCAACATTGACGGTAATCAAATCCCGCCCCCAAAGCCGCATATTTTTGGGCGCCGAGCGTCCGTATCATTACGGATGGCTATCGGAATTCGGAATCATCCCGGGCTGGTCATCTTCTCGGGGCGCACCAGGCGGTCGAACTCGTCGGCCGCGACGAAGCCGAGCCGCAGCGCCTCCTCCTTCAACGTGGTGCCGTTGGCATGCGCCGTCTTGGCTACCTTGGCGGCGTTGTCGTAGCCGATCTTCGGGGCCAGCGCCGTCACCAGCATCAGCGAGCGCTGCATCAGCTCCTCGATGCGCTTCTCGTCGGCGCGGATGCCGCTGACGCAATGTTCGGTGAAAGAGCGCGCGGCATCCGCCATCAGGCGGATGGAGTGCAGCATGTTGTAGGCCAGCACCGGCTTGTAGACGTTGAGCTCGAAATGGCCCTGGCTGCCGGCGATCGTGATCGCGGTGTGATTGCCGAACACCTGGCAGCACACCATGGTCATCGCCTCGCACTGGGTCGGGTTGACCTTGCCCGGCATGATCGAGGAGCCGGGCTCGTTCTCCGGCAGGATCAATTCGCCGAGGCCCGAGCGCGGGCCGGAGCCGAGCAGGCGAATGTCATTGGCGATCTTGAACAGGCCGGTCGCGACGGAATTGATGGCGCCGTGCGCCAGCACATAGGCGTCGTTCGAGGCCAGCGCCTCGAATTTGTTGGCGGCGCTGGTGAAGGGCAGCTTGGTGATCCCGGCAACGTGCTTGGCGAACAGCTTTGCAAAGCGCGGCTTCGAGTTGAGGCCGGTGCCGACGGCTGTGCCGCCCTGCGCCAGCGGATAGAGGTCCTTCACCGCGATCTTGAGCCGGGCGATGCCACTTTCGACCTGCGCGGCATAGCCGGAAAATTCCTGACCGAGCGTCAGCGGCGTCGCATCCTGGGTATGGGTGCGGCCGATCTTCACGATCTTCGAAAACTCCCTCTCCTTCTTGCGCAGCGCGCGCAGTAGCTCGCCGAGCGCAGGGACAAGATCGGCATTGATGCGGCTTGCTGCCGCAATGTGCATCGCGGTCGGGAAGGAGTCGTTCGACGACTGGCTCATGTTGACGTGATCGTTGGGATGCACCGGCTTCTTGGCGCCGAGCTCGCCGCCGAGCAGCTCGTTGGCGCGATTGGCGATCACCTCGTTGAGGTTCATGTTGCTCTGGGTGCCCGAGCCGGTCTGCCACACGACAAGCGGAAAATGGTCGTCGAGCTTGCCTTCGATCACCTCGCGCGCGGCGCGGACGATGGCATTGGCGCGGCGCTGGTCGAGCAGGCCGAGCTCGAGGTTGGATTGTGCGGCGGCGAGCTTGACCATGCCGAGTGCATGCACGAGCGAGATCGGCATGCGGTCGGTGCCGATGCGGAAATTCTGACGCGAGCGCTCGGTCTGCGCCCCCCAATAGCGGTCGGCGGCGACCTCGATGGGACCGAAGCTGTCGGTCTCGGTGCGGGTTGCGGGGCGGGCAGTCTTCGAGCGGGACGCTTTGGCCATGAGCACATCCATTCTGCCGCGCGAAACGCCGCGCGGCCTGTTCATGTGCTTCTCTATATAGGCAGTTTGGGCGGGCGCGACGGCTTCGCGGCCAACCTAGATCATTTCTTGCGAAAACGATCGAGCCGCACGACCTCGGCGCCGCCCTGGCTCGGCGGCGGCGGCTCGTCGGCAGCTTCCGGCTTCTCCGCGGCAGGTGCCGGGACCGATACGGCCGATGGCGCGGGCGCTGCCGGCAGATTGTCCGGCGCGACCTCGGCGACGTCGGAGGTGTCGAACTGGAGGCCGAACTTCACGGACGGATCGAGGAAGCTCTTGATGGCACTGAACGGCACCACGAGCCGCTCCGGAATGCCGCCAAAGGACAGGCCGACCTCGAAACGATCCTCGAGCACGGTCAGGTCCCAGAACTGGTGCTGGAGGATGATCGTCATTTCTTCCGGATATTGTGCGAGCAGCCGCGGCGACAGCTTCACGCCTTCGGCCTTGGACACGAAGGTGATGAAGAAATGATGCTCGCCCGGCAGGCCATGCGCCGCGGCATCGGTCAGCACCTTCCGCAGCACGCCGCGCAGCGCGTCGCGGGCCAGCACATCGTATCGGATATGATCGGTCGCCATGGTGGTCCTGTTGCATCCAAGCAGCCGGACCCTGCCGATCCGACTCGCCAAGCCGCAATAGTACCGCGCCTGACGGGCGAGCAGGAGTCCCCGCCGGGGAAGAATCAAAGAGTAAAGTGGAGGCTTCTGTTGCCAGGTGCCTCCGAACCCCGCCTAGCGGAGCTTAACCCACTAGGACTTTAGAGTGGTCTTTCAAACTGCGTTACGCAGCCTGAGCAACCGGAGCAAAGTTGTCGTTGGCAACTATTGCAGTAGCCCGATAACGGCGGAACAATACCGGGAAAAAGTACGCCCTTTACGCCCTCGTCGATCCTATTTCGCCCCCGCCAAAGCCCAGCTTCGGGCACGCCCGATGATGGGCTTTGGTGGAGGCGCCGGGTACCGCCCCCGGGTCCGAATGGTTTATTGCGACGACCGTTTATTTCCATAGCCGGCGAACCGGCACCCCCAATATAGGGGGCAAAGCTTTCGAAAAACAGAGGGTTGGGGGCGCGATCCCGCGGTTCCCTTTGGATAGGCTTCGGACTGTCGGGCCTATCGCGGCTCTGGCCTTTGGCAGAGGTCGCCGGCCCGATGTGCTGAATCCTTGCGCATGATGACGCTGCTGCTCCAGCGAACGACATTGTCAGTCTCGGCGTCGGTTAATTTCCTGCGGCGGAAAGTAGCAGCACGAGGAGCCGCAAGCTGATCTCCAGCTTCGGCCGGATCTCGCTCTCTCGCCGGGGCTGCGGCGGCAGTGCCCGAAGACGCACAGCATCGCGGTCAGGGCAAAGCACCGACTAAAACGCCCACGCGACTTCACAGGTCTCGCCAGGTCCGAACGTGCTTATCGTGATGTTAAATCGGCCTGGTCCAGCAATTGCTGCACTGCGTCTGACGCAATGGTTGCGGCGGCCGCGTCCATCTCGCGCAACTATCCAGTCCGGCTTCTGCTTGCCGGCGGCGCGTTGGGTTTTGCTGGCATTGTGTAACGAAAATCGCTAGGCAGTGATCCGGGGCGGGGGATCCAGTTCCAGTCGATTTAAAACAACAGTGCTCGTGACTTACGGGTCGCGGAGGAGACAGGCATGGCCGACACGATGGGCCACTCAGCGACGGCCACCCGAAATACCAGGCTGGCGCTCGGCTTTTGTCTGCTGGCGATTGCGCCGCAGATTTTCGAATTGATCTGGTCGATCGGGACGATCTTTGGCTGGGGGGCCGGCCGCGGTCCGGCGGCGGTCGTCACCGGCCACGCGACGGCGCTGCTCGCCGGCGCGCCCAGCGCCTTGTTCGGATCGTTCGGCGGCGGCGCCAAGAAGATGTCGTCCGAGGTGCTGCTGGCGCTGATCTATTCCTATCCGCTGTTTGCGGTGGCGATCCTCACGTTGTTCATGACGATCCGATCGGCACAGGATTATGTCGGCGGCGTCGTTCTGATGGCCGTCGCCCTGTTCGCGCTGTGGGCAGGGAGCGATCTGCAGGGCATGCGGGGCTTCTCCTTCGGCGCAGGGACCGCGCCGCGCATGTTCGGCGGGTTGCTGGTCGCCTTGTCAGCCGGCATTGCCTTGACGGGTCTTCTGACGAACGGGCCGGCGATGGCCCATTATTCCTGGCGGGGACCGCTGTTCGTGGTGGCTGCGATCGTCTTCTTCGCCCTGTCGATCCGCTCCCTCGGCCTCGTAGTCACGGCTTTTACCAGCTTCATGATTTCGGCGGCCGGTTCGCACGAGACACGCTGGCTCGAAGCAGCGATCGTCGGCGCCTGCCTGACGCTCGGTTGCGCCATTCTGTTTCCTTACATACTCGGGCTGCCGATGCCGATGTATCCGCGTTTTCTGATCCAGTGAGGGCGTGATGGATATCTTTGCCAACCTCGCTCACGGTTTTGCCGTCGCGTTTACTCCGATCAACCTGCTGATGTGCTTGATCGGCGCCCTGGTCGGAACGCTGGTCGGCGTTCTCCCCGGAATCGGCACCATCGCCACCGTCGCGATGCTCTTGCCGATTACCTTCGGATTGCCGCCGGTTGGCGCGCTGATCATGCTCGCCGGCATCTATTACGGCGCGCAATATGGCGGCTCGACCACGTCGATCCTGGTCAACATACCCGGTGAGGCGACGTCGGTCGTGACCGCCATCGACGGTCACCAGATGGCCAAGCAGGGCCGCGCCGGCCCGGCGCTGGCGATCGCGGCGATCGGCTCGTTCTTCGCTGGCTGCGTCGCGACGGTGCTCATTGCCCTGCTCGGTGCGCCGCTGACGAAACTCGCGCTGGCGTTCGGCCCGGCCGAATATTTCTCGCTGATGGTGCTCGGCCTGATCTTCGCGGTCGTGCTGGCCAAGGGCTCGGTGCTGAAGGCGATCGCGATGATCGTGTTCGGCCTGCTGCTCTCGATGGTCGGTTCGGACATCGAAACCGGTGCCTCGCGCATGGCCTTCAATATTCCGGAGCTTGCTGACGGCCTCGGCTTTGCGACGGTGGCGATGGGGGTGTTCGGCTTTGCCGAGATCATTCGCAATCTAGACCACGGCGCCGGGATGAACCGCGATCTCGTGCAGCAGAAGATCACCGGACTGATGCCCACCAGGAAGGACCTGGCCGATGCGACGCCGCCGATCCTGCGCGGTACCGTGCTCGGCTCGATCCTCGGCATCCTGCCCGGCGGCGGCGCGGTGATCGCGTCCTTCGCGGCCTACACGCTCGAGAAGAAGCTCTCAAAGAACCCGTCCCGGTTCGGGCGCGGCGCGATCGAGGGCGTGGCGGGGCCGGAGAGTGCCAACAACGCCGCGGCACAGACCTCGTTCATTCCGCTGCTCACCCTCGGCATCCCGCCGAACGCGGTGATGGCCCTGATGGTGGGCGCCATGACCATCCATGGCATCGTGCCGGGCCCGCAGGTGATGCAGAAGCAGCCGGATCTGGTCTGGGGCATGATCGCCTCGATGTGGATCGGCAATCTGATGCTGATCATCATCAACCTGCCGCTGGTCGGAATCTGGGTGCGGCTGTTGCGCGTGCCCTACCGGCTGATGTTCCCTTCGATCGTGATCTTCTGCGCGATCGGAATCTATTCGGTGAACAACGCGCCGGTCGACGTCATCCTCGCGGGCGTCTTCGGTCTCGTCGGCTATTGGCTGATCAAGCACGATTTCGAGCCGGCGCCGTTGCTGCTCGGCATGGTGCTGGGACCGCTGATGGAGGAGAACCTGCGCCGGGCGCTGCTGATCTCGCGCGGCGACTGGAGCGTGTTCCTGACGCGTCCGTTGTCCGCGGTGCTGCTCGCGGTCGCGGCGGGCCTGCTTGTCCTTACGGTGCTACCGGCGTTGCGCGCCAAGCGCGACGAGGTGTTCACCGAGTCCGAGAATTGATGGTGTGTGCGCCTGCGTCGGCTTCGGTCCTGCGTCGGCGCGCCGCATTCGGAAGTCGAATCGACTTGTGTTACGGCTTTGTGAAATGGAAATGCCGGCCTTTGGGCCGGCATTTTAGTGTGTCCAAAGGGAGGATCGCCATGACGTTCATTCGCGCGCTCACAGGCGCATGTGCAGCTGCGATAGCATCGCTGGGCGCCTTCATCGCAACGGCTGAGGCGCAGACCTATCCGACGCGCAACATTACCGTGATCGTGCCCTTCGCGGCCGGCGGGCCGACTGATGTGATCTCACGCATCGTCACCGGGCACATGGCGCAGACGCTGGGGCAGAGCATCATCATCGAGAACGTGGTCGGCGCCGGCGGCACCACCGCCACGACGCGTGCCGCGCGTGCGGCCAACGATGGCTATACGCTGATCACCGGGCATATGGGCACGCATGCCGCCTCCGTGCCCCTCTATCCGAAGCTGGCCTATCACCCCGAGAACGACTTCGTGCCGATCGCACTGCTGGCCGGCACGCCGATCCTGATCCTGGCCCGCAAGGACTTTCCGCCAAAGGACCTCAAGGAGTTCGTCACCTATGTGAAGGCGAATGCCGAGAAGGTGAACGCCGCGCATGCTGGTGTCGGCTCGGTTTCGCACGTCTCGTGCGAGCTCCTCCACTCCATCCTCGACATCAAGCCCGTCGGCGTGCCCTTTAACGGCACGGGACCTGCGATGAACGCGCTGGTGGCGGGTCAGGTCGACTATATGTGCGACCAGATCGTCAACGCCGTCCCGCAGATCAATGCCGGCACCATCAAGGCCTATGCGATCGCCACGGCCGAACGAAACCCGTCGCTGCCGAACGTGCCGACCACGGCGGAAGCCGGCCTGCCGGCATTCCAGGCTCAGGCCTGGAACGCGATGTTCGCGCCCAAGGGAACCTCGCCCGCGATCGTGGCAAGTGTGAACGCCGCCGCCATCAAGGCACTCGACGACGAGACGGTGAAGAAGCGCCTGCTCGAGCTCGGTAGCGTCATCCCCGCGCCGAAGGACCGAACCCCGGAGGCGCTGGCGACCCTCGTCAAGAGCGAGATTGCGAAGTGGAGTCCGGTGCTCAAGCCGGCGAATTAAGCGAAGGCGATCAAGCCACTAGGCGAGGGGCGGAACGCTGAGTTCCGCCCCTTGCCGTTTGTGCCGGGAACACTCACTTTTCCGGGTATAATCGACTGCGACAGCGAATCGCCGCTGTCGCAGCGCTGGGGGTGTCGCTAAGTTCGCCGCCTCCCCAAAGGCTCAGTCGCAACATGCTCCAATATCAGGACCTGCTCGAGCGGATTCTTTCCGACGGCGCCGAGAAGACCGACCGGACCGGCACCGGCACGCTGTCGGTGTTCGGCCATCAGATGCGCTTCAATTTGTCGGCCGGCTTCCCGATGCTGACGACCAAGCGGCTGCCGCTGAAGGCGATCGTGCATGAGCTGCTCTGGTTCCTGAAGGGCGACACCAACATCAAATATCTGCGCGACAACGGCGTCACGATCTGGGACGAGTGGGCGGACGCCAATGGCGATCTCGGCCCGGTCTACGGCCATCAATGGCGCTCCTGGCCCACGGCCGACGGACGCAGCATCGACCAGATCGCCAATGTCATCGACATGATCAAGCGCACGCCTGATTCCCGCCGCCTGATCGTCACCGCCTGGAATCCGGCCGACGTCGAGAAGATGGCGCTGCCGCCCTGCCACCTGCTGTTCCAGTTCTATGTCGCGAACGGCAAGCTGTCCTGCCAGCTCTATCAGCGGTCGGCCGACGTGTTTCTCGGCGTGCCCTTCAACATCGCCTCTTACGCGCTGCTCACCATGATGGTCGCGCAGGTCACAGGCCTGAAGCCCGGCGACTTCGTGCACTCGCTCGGCGACACTCATCTCTACTCCAACCATCTGGAGCAGGCGAGGCTGCAGCTCAGCCGCGCGCCGCGCGCGCTGCCGGTGATGCGGATCAATCCTGACGTGAAGGATATCTTCTCCTTCCGCTACGAAGACTTCGAGCTTGTCGGCTACGATCCGCATCCGCACATCAAGGCGGAAGTGGCGGTCTAGCGCCCTATGTCGCTCACCATCCGCCGTGCACGGCCCGAGGAAGCCGGGCTCGTTCTCTCCTTCATCCGCGAGCTCGCCGAGTACGAAAAGCTGTCGCACGAGGTGGAAGCGACCGAGGCTGACATCGCCGACGCGCTGTTCGGCGAGAGGCCGCAGCTCTATTGCGTGATCGCGGAGTGGAACCGTGAGCCGGTCGGCTTCGCGGTGTGGTTTCTCAATTTCTCCACCTTCAGCGGCCGTCACGGCATCTATCTCGAAGATCTCTATGTGCGGCCGTCGCATCGGGGCAAGGGCCTCGGCAAGGCGCTGCTGGCCTATCTCGCCAGGGAATGCGTCGACAGCGGCTGGTCGCGCCTGCAATGGGCGGTCCTCGACTGGAACGCACCCTCGATCGAGTTCTACAAATCGATCGGCGCGGTCATGATGGACGACTGGACGCTGTGCCGGGTCACCGGGCCTGCGCTGACCCAGCTTGCCGGGAGCTCTGCCTGATGGAGATCGTCTTCGTCGTCGCCATCGCAGAGAATGGCGTCATCGGCGCGGGCAATGCGATGCCGTGGCGATTGAAGTCCGATATGGCGCGCTTCAAGGCGCTGACGATCGGCAAGCCGGTGATCATGGGCCGCAAGACCTTCGAGACCCTGCGCCGGCCGCTGCCGGCTCGCACCAACATCGTGGTCACGCGCGATCCGGCCTATCGCGCCAATGGCGCCATCGTCACGACATCGCCAGCGGATGCGGAGGCAGTCGCGCGCGGCGACGCTCTGCGGCGTTCGGTCACTGAGATCGCGGTGATCGGCGGCGCCGAGATCTACCGGCAATGGCTTGGTCGTGCCGATCGTCTCGAGATCACCGAAGTGCACGCGCGCCCCGAAGGGGACACGCGTTTCGACATCGACAAGGCGGAATGGGACGAGGTCGAACGCATCCGCCATCCGGCCGGCCCCGACGACAGCGCCGACCTGTCCTATGTGACATATCGTCGGCGGCGCGGCCATTAACCGCTTTTGCCAATGTTTACATTGACTTTTTCGTGCCCGAGCATAGCTCGGAAGACGGTCAGGGCTGCGTTGTAAGGGACTTGCCTGTCCCCTATAAAGCCGGACCGGACAAAGCGGGCGGTGGCAATTCCACCCTGCCGAGGAGAACGTCGAATGCCGTGGAAGAATCAGGGCGGTGGCCCGTGGGGCTCGGGTCCAAAGGGACCGTGGGGCTCAGGCCCGCAACCGGTCGGGCCGAGGCCGCCGGATCTGGAAGACCTTCTGCGGCGCGGCCAGGACCGCCTCCAGCAGATCATGCCGGGCGGTTATTTCTCCGGCGTCGGCATCACGCTGATCATCCTGCTGATCGTCGCATTCTGGCTGCTGTCGGGCTTCTTCCGCGTGCAGTCCGAAGAGCTCGGCGTGGTGATGCGCTTCGGCAAGCACGTCCGCACCGTGCAGCCGGGTCTGAACTATCATCTGCCTTATCCGATCGAGACCGTGCTGCTGCCCAAGGCGCTGCGCGTCAACACCACCTCCATTGGCATGACGGTGATCGAGGATCCGGCGCGGCGCGGCCGCTCCATTCGGGACGTTCCGGAAGAGAGCCTGATGCTGACCGGCGACGAGAACATCGTCGATGTCGACTTCACCTTGCTCTGGCGCATCAAGCCCGACGGTGTCGGTGATTTCCTCTTCAACATCCAGAACCCCGAGGGTACCGTGAAGGCGGTCGCCGAGAGTGCGATGCGCGAGGTGATCGGCCGGTCTCAGATCCAGCCGATCCTGACCGGAGCGCGCAACGTCACAGAGCAGAACGTGCACGAGCTGATCCAGAGGACTTTGGACAGCTATGGTGCCGGCATTCAGATCACCCAGGTGCAGATGCAGAAGGTCGATCCGCCCGCGCAGGTGATCGACGCCTTCCGCGACGTCCAGGCGGCCCGCGCCAATCAGGAGCAGCTGCAGAACGAAGCGCAGACCTATGCCAACCAGGTTGTCCCCCAGGCGCGTGGACGCGCGGCCAAGATCCAGCAGGATGCCGAAGGTTACAGGGAACAGGCTGTCGCCGAGGCCAAGGGCCAGAGTGCACGCTTCCTGAAGGTTTACGAGGAATACAAGAAGGCGCCCGACGTGACGCGTGAACGGATCTACCTGGAAACGATGGAGCGCGTGCTCGGCGGGGCCGACAAGCTCGTCTATGACGGTGGCCCCTCGGGCCAGGGCGTCGTACCCTATCTGCCGCTTCCCGAACTGGCGCCAAAGCGGACACCTACGACCGGTCCGCAGTCCAGCGGAGGCACCCGATGAAGTCTCCGGTCACAGGTTTTGTCACGCTGCTTGCCCTCCTGTTCGTCGTGATCGTCGGCTATATGTCGTTGTTCACGGTGCAGCAGACCGAGCAGACGATCGTGCTCCAGTTCGGCAGGCCGGTCGACGTCGTCACCGCGCCCGGCCTGCACTTCAAGGCGCCCTGGAACTCGGTGATCAACATCGACAAGCGGATTCTCGACCTGGAGAACCCGTCGCAGGAGGCGATCGCCTCCGACCAGAAGCGGCTCGTGGTCGACGCCTTCGCGCGCTACCGCATCAAGGACGCACTGCGCTTCTATCAGAGCGTCGGCTCGATCCAGGCCGCCAATATCCAGCTCACCACACTCCTGAACGCGGCGCTGCGCCGCGTGCTCGGCGAGGTCACCTTCATCAACGTGGTGCGCGACGACCGCGAGAAGCTGATGCTGCGCATTCGCGACCAGCTCGACCGTGAGGCCGATGGCTACGGCATTCAGGTCGTCGACGTCCGGATCCGCCGCGCCGACCTGCCGGAGCAGAACAGCCAGGCGGTCTACCTGCGCATGAAGACCGAGCGTGAGCGCGAGGCCGCCGAGTTCCGGGCACAGGGTGGACAGAAGGCCCAGGA
Organism: Bradyrhizobium sp. USDA 223; assembly: GCF_044909005.1. Taxonomy (NCBI): domain Bacteria; kingdom Pseudomonadati; phylum Pseudomonadota; class Alphaproteobacteria; order Hyphomicrobiales; family Nitrobacteraceae; genus Bradyrhizobium; species Bradyrhizobium sp. USDA 223. The sequence continues at coordinate 4,891,387 of NZ_JBIYDR010000001.1, read as the reverse complement.
GATCAGGTCCAGGGCCGACCGCGAGGCGACCGTCATCATCGCTGAGGCCAATTCACAGGCTGAGCAGACCCGTGGTGCGGGCGATGCCGAACGCAACCGCCTGTTTGCAGAAGCCTACGGCAAGGACGCCGACTTCTTCGCCTTCTACCGGTCGATGACGGCCTATGAGAACGGGTTGCGTGCGAACGATACTCGCTTCCTGCTCCGGCCGGAGTCGGATTTCTTCCGGTACTTCGGTAGCCCGTCCGGCAGGACGCCAACCGAGACGCAGGCGAAGCCGTAAGCCAGACAAAGGGCGGCGGATTTCGCCGCCCTTCGTCCAGACAAGAACAGCATAGCGGGAGGTTCCATTCCGATGAGGTCCATTGCGTTCGCCGACTTCCTCATCGGCCTAGGCATCCTGTTCGTCCTCGAAGGCTTGATGTTCGCGGCCAGTCCAAACTGGATGCGCAAAGCCATGAAAAGCGCCATCGCCACGCCGGACAACATCCTGCGGGCGGTCGGGATCGGCTCGGCCGTGGCCGGCTTGGTCCTGATCTGGGTTATGCGGCGCCCGATTTAAGCCTTCGGCCCAACGCCAAAGTGAAGGCGCCAGACTGGTTTTCGCCGTATTATCGGGCTCTTGAGGCCCGTTAAGCTCCGCGCTTGCGCCGCGCCCCCGTTCGAGCGCAGTCTGGCGCCGAATCCCTTTTGCCTGGAGATCACAATGACCGCTGCCACCATTGTCCCGTCCCGCTCGCGCCGCCGCGCGCGATTTGGTGTTCGACTTGGGCTGGTTGCGCTCGCCATCGGTGCTTGCAGCGCGTTCGGCGCGCCGGCACATGCGCGTGGACCGGATGGCATCGCCGACGTCGCCGAGAAGGTGATCGACGCGGTGGTCAACATCTCGACCTCGCAGACGGTCGAAGCCAAGGGGGGCGGCGGCAACACCATGCCGCAACTGCCGCCCGGCTCGCCGTTCGAGGAGTTCTTCGACGATTTCTTCAAGAACCGCCGAGGGCCCGGCGGCGGCAGCAAGGGCGGCGAGAACAGCGCGCCGCGCAAGACCAATTCGCTCGGAAGCGGTTTCATCATCGACACCGCGGGCGTCGTCGTCACCAACAACCACGTCATTGCGGACGCCGACGAGATCCACGTCATCCTCAACGACGGCACCAAGATCAAGGCCGAGCTGGTCGGCGTCGACAAGAAGACCGATCTCGCCGTGCTCAGGATCAAGCCGACGAAGCCGTTGGTCGCGGTCAAGTTCGGCGATAGCGACAAGCTGCGCCTCGGCGACTGGGTGGTCGCAATCGGCAATCCCTTCAGCCTGGGAGGCACGGTGACTGCCGGCATCGTCTCGGCCAAGAACCGTGACATCTCCTCCGGGCCGTACGACAGCTACATCCAGACCGACGCATCCATCAACCGCGGCAATTCCGGCGGCCCGCTGTTCAATCTCGACGGCGACGTCATCGGCGTCAACACGCTGATCATCTCGCCGTCCGGCGGCTCCATCGGCATCGGCTTCGCCGTGCCGTCGAAGACGGTGGTGGGCGTCGTCGACCAGCTCCGTCAGTTCGGCGAGCTGCGCCGCGGCTGGCTCGGTGTACGCATCCAGAGCGTCACCGACGAGATCGCCGAGAGCCTCAACATCAAGCCTGCGCGCGGTGCGCTGGTTGCCGGCGTTGATGACAAGGGCCCGGCCAAGCCTGCGGGCATCGAGCCCGGAGACGTTGTCGTCAAGTTCGATGGCAAGGACGTCAAGGACCCGAAGGACCTGTCCCGCGTCGTCGCCGACACCGCGGTCGGCAAGGAGGTCGACGTCGTCGTCATCCGCAAGGGCCAGGAGGAGATCAAGAAGGTCACGCTCGGCCGCCTCCAGGATCCCGACAAGGTGCAGGCGGCGGTGAAGACCGACGAGCCGGCGCCGGAGAAGCCGGTGACGCAGAAGGCGCTCGGCCTCGATCTCGCAACGCTGAGCAAGGATCTGCGCACGCGCTACAAGATCAAGGACAGCGTCAAGGGCGTGGTCGTCACCAATGTCGACGCCAGTTCGGATGCCGCCGAGAAGCGCCTGTCCGCCGGCGACGTCATCGTCGAGGTGGCGCAGGAGGCGGTGTCGAGCGGCGCCGACATCCAGAAGCGGGTCGATCAGCTCAAGAAGGACGGCAAGAAATCGGTGCTGCTGCTGGTCTCGAACGGCGAGGGCGAGCTGCGATTCGTCGCGCTGAGCGTGCAGTAGGGATAACGCGTAGAGCCGTAGGGTGGGCAAAGCGAAGCGTGCCCACCATCATTCTGTCCGCCATCACGGCGTGAAGTGGTGGGCACGGCGCAAGTGCGCCTTTGACCATCCTACGGCTGCTGAGCGAGCTGCGAGAGCGGTTACCCCTCCACGAACTCGTCCCGCCGATACCCCTGCGCATACAGCAGCGCGGTGAGATCGCCGTGATCGATCCGCGCCGCCGCGGCCGCAGCCACCGCCGGCTTGGCGTGATAGGCGACACCCAGACCCGCCGCCTGGATCATCGCGAGATCGTTGGCGCCGTCGCCGACCACGACCGAGTCGATGTCGTCGAGATCGAACGATTCCATCAGGTCCACCAAGGTCGCGAGCTTCGCCGCGCGGCCCAGGATCGGCTCCTTCACTTCGCCGGTGAACTTGCCGTCGCGCACGACGAGCTCGTTGGCACGGTTCTCCTGGAAACCGATCTTGGCGGCGACCGCGCGCGTGAACAATGTAAAGCCGCCGGAGACGAGGCAGGTATAGGCGCCGTTCGCGCGCATGGTGGCGACCAGCTCGCGGCCGCCCGGCGTCAGCGTGATGCGCTTGGCCAGCACCTCGTCGACCGCGCTGGCGGGCAGGTCCTTGAGCAGCGCGACGCGCTCGCGCAGCGCTGGCTCGAACTCGATCTCGCCGCGCATCGCACGCTCGGTGATGTCTGCGACATGCGCCTTGACCCCGACGAAATCGGCGAGCTCGTCGATGCATTCCTGGCCGATCATGGTGGAATCCATGTCGGCGAGAAAAAGCTTCTTGCGCCGGAAGCCAACAGGCTGCACGACGATGTCGATCGGCAAATCGCCGCGGAGCTCGCGGAGCCGCTGCTCGATGGCGTTGCGGTCGCCTTCGAGGTTACTGTCCGCGCCGAAGGGGATGTCGACCGCAACCCCGTCGAACAGCCAGTGCGCGGGCGCCGCCTGCGGCAGCACGGCGCGGGCGCCATCGACGATGGTCGAGTCGAGCGCGGGATTGTCAGGGTTGCAGATCAGCGTGGCGACGAGGGACATTTGAGGTTTTCGTGAGCGAGGGGTATTCGAGCAAGGCCGTGCTTATCGCAGGCCCGACCGCCAGCGGCAAGTCGGCGCTTGCGCTCGATCTTGCGCGCGCCGCCGGCGGCGTCGTCATCAATGCCGATTCCATGCAGGTCTATCGTGACCTCCGCATCATCACGGCGCGCCCGACCGCGGCGGACGAGGCGCTCGTGCCGCATCGTCTTTATGGCCACGTCGATGCCGCCGTGAATTTCTCGGCCGGTGCCTGGGTAAGCGATGCGGCGAAGGCGCTCGATGAGGCGAGGGCCCAGCGACGGCTGCCGATCTTCATCGGCGGCACCGGGCTCTATTTCAAGGCGCTGACCACAGGTCTCTCCGTGGTGCCGCCAATCCCTGCCGAGCTGCGCGAGGATGTGCGCGCGCGGCTGGAACGGAACGGCGTCGAAGCGCTGCACGCGGAACTCGCAGCCTGCGATCCGCGCGCGGCCGAGCGATTGAACCTGCGCGACCGCACCCGCATCGCCCGCGCGCTCGAGGTGATCGAGGCAACCGGCCGTTCGCTGCTCGATTGGCAGCGGGAGGGACAGCCACCGCTGCTGCCCAAGGACAGATTTCGCGCGGTCTTCCTCGCGCCCGAACGTGACGAGCTGTATGCCCGCATCGATGCCCGTTTCGATGCCATGCTGGGCGCCGGCGCGCTCGAGGAGGTCGAGCGGCTGGCCGCCAGGCATCTCGATCCGCTGCTGCCGGCCATGAAGGCTCATGGCGTGCCATCCTTGATCCGGCACCTGCGCGGCGAGCTCAGCCTGGAGGAGGCCGCCAGCATTGGCCGCGCCGATACCCGCCATTACGCCAAGCGGCAATTCACCTGGTTCCGGCACCAGCTGCCGGACTTCGAATGGGTGAGGCCGGAGGAGGCGAGGGGATGGCTCGCCGCGGCCGTGCCGGCGGAACGGCACACCGACTGACGCGCTTTTGTGCCGAGTTCCCGAATTTACCTCTCGCCGAACCCGGGGAACACCGCTACACTGCCAAAATCGCGCGAGAACGGCCGCATTGCCTTGACATCCAAGGTTTGGCCGCTATGTTTCGCGCAACCTTTGGGAAGCCGAGCGCCTGCCATGCGTAACATTATTACCAAACTCCTTATCGCCGTCGTACCCAGGCACACCGCCGGGGGTGGCTAGCTGCCATCCACATGACAGGCGGTGTGCATGGGGCCCTCTTCGGGGCCTTTTTTATTTCCCGAACCCGACACGAATGAAGCCGCTGACGACAGCGCATCCGGAGCAAGCCAATGAGCGACAAGAGCCACGATCCGAACCAGATGACCGGCGCCGCGATGATCGTCCGCGCACTCATCGATCACGGCGTGACCGACATTTTCGGCTATCCCGGCGGCGCGGTGCTTCCGATCTATGACGAGATCTTCCAGCAGAGCGAGGTCCAGCACATCCTGGTCCGCCACGAACAGGGCGCCGGCCATGCCGCAGAGGGCTATGCGCGTTCCACCGGCAAGCCGGGCGTTGCGCTGGTGACCTCCGGCCCCGGCGCCACCAACATGGTGACGCCGCTGACGGATGCCCTGATGGACTCGATCCCGCTGGTCTGCATCTCCGGCCAGGTGCCGACGCATCTGATCGGCAACGACGCGTTCCAGGAATGCGACACCGTCGGCATCACGCGTCCCTGCACCAAGCACAATTGGCTGGTGCGCGACGTCAACGATCTCGCCAAGGTGCTGCATGAGGCCTTCTACGTCGCCACCTCGGGCCGTCCGGGCCCGGTGCTGGTCGACGTTCCCAAGGACGTGCAGTTCGCCACCGGCACCTACCATCCCCCGCGCAAGTCCGACGTGCACCGCTCCTACGCGCCGCGCGTGAAGGGCGATGCGACGCAGATCCGCAAGGCGGTCTCGCTGCTCGCGAACGCCAAGCGTCCCGTGATCTACAGCGGCGGCGGCGTCATCAATTCCGGCCGCGAGGCGACCAAGCTGTTGCGCGAGCTGGTTGAGGTCACCGGCTTCCCGATCACCTCGACGCTGATGGGCCTCGGCGCCTATCCGGCGTCGGGCAAGAACTGGCTCGGCATGCTCGGCATGCACGGCACCTACGAAGCCAACATGACCATGCATGATTGCGACGTCATGCTGTGCGTCGGCGCGCGCTTCGACGACCGCATCACCGGCCGCGTCGATGCGTTTTCGCCCGGCTCGATGAAGATCCACATCGACATCGATCCGTCCTCGATCAACAAGAACATCCGCGTCGACGTGCCGATCATCGGCGATTGCGGCAACGTCCTCGGCGACATCCTCCAGGTGTTCAAGGCGGAGGCGAAGAAGCCCGACATCAAGTCGTGGTGGCAGCAGATCGCGCAATGGCGCGCCCGCAACTCGCTCTATTACAAGAAGAGCAACGACGTCATCCTGCCGCAGCACGCGATCCAGGCCTTGTTCGAGCAGACGCGCGGCAAGGATACCTACATCACGACCGAGGTCGGCCAGCATCAGATGTGGGCGGCGCAGTTCTACGGCTTCGAGGAGCCGCATCGCTGGATGACCTCGGGTGGACTCGGCACCATGGGCTACGGCCTCCCGGCCGCGGTCGGCGTTCAGGTGGCCCATCCCGACAGCCTCGTCATCGACATTGCGGGCGATGCCTCGGTGCAGATGACAATGCAGGAGATGTCGACGGCAGTTCAGTACGAGCTGCCAATCAAGATCTTCATCCTGAACAACCAGTACATGGGCATGGTGCGCCAGTGGCAGCAGCTGTTGCACGGCAACCGGTTGTCGCATTCCTATTCGGAGGCGCTGCCCGATTTCGTCAAGCTCGCGGAGGCCTACGGCGCCGTCGGGCTTCAGGTGCACAAGCCGGCCGATCTCGATGGCGCCATCAAGGAGATGATCTCGGTCAAGCGCCCCGTGCTGTTCGACTGCCGCGTCGCGGCGCTCGAAAACTGCTTCCCGATGATCCCCTCCGGCAAGGCCCACAACGAGATGCTGCTGCCGGAGCAGGCCAACGACGAGGCGACCGCGAAGGCATTCGCCGGCGGCAAGGCGCTGGTGTGATGCCATGTTCGACCTGAAAGAGCTCGAGCGCGCACATGCGATCGTGGGGCAGGCGGTGCCGGCAACGCCGGCGCATGCCTGGCCGTTGCTCGCAGGTCGGCTCGGCACCGAGGTTGTGGTCAAGCACGAGAACCACACGCCGATCGGCGCCTTCAAGGTGCGCGGCGGCCTCGTCTATCTCGAACGGCTGAAGCGCGAGCGGCCGAAGACACCGGGCATCATCTCGGCAACCCGCGGCAATCACGGTCAGAGCCTCGCCTTTGCCGCGAGCCGCCACGGCGTGCCCGCGGTGATCTATGTGCCGCGCGGCAACTCGGTCGAGAAGAACCGCGCGATGAAGGCCTTTGGTGCCGAGCTCGTCGAACACGGCGAGGACTTTCAGGCGGCACGCGAGGAAGCCGAGCGCCGCGCGCAGTTCGCCGGGCTCCACATGGTGCCCTCGTTCCACCCGGATCTCGTTCTTGGCGTTGCGACCTACGCTCTCGAACTGTTCCGTGCAGTGCCCGACCTCGATATCCTCTATGTGCCGATCGGGCAGGGCTCCGGCATCTGCGGCTGCATCATGGCGCGCGACTTGCTCGGCTTGAAGACCGAGATCGTCGGCGTGCAGTCGACGGAAGCGCCGTCCTATGCGCTGTCGTTCGCGGCCGGAAAAATCGTGACGACCGAAACCAGCAACACGCGAGCCGACGGCATGGCGACGCGCATCCCCGACGAGGATGCATTCGCGCTGATCCGCAAGGGTGCCTCGCGCATCGTAGAGGTCACCGACGACGAGGTCGCCGCCGCGATCCGCGCCTACTGGACCGATACGCATAATCTCACCGAAGGCGCCGGCGCAGCCGCGCTGGCCGCGGCGCTGCAGGAAAAGAGCAAGCTAAAGGGCAAGCGCGTCGGTCTCGTGCTGTCCGGCGGCAATATCGATTTCGATCTGTTCCGCCGTTGGGTCGGAACGGACGCGCCAGCGATGGCGTGAAGGAGAGACAAGAGGGGACGACAATGAACCAGCCCGCATCCGCCTATTTCATCGAGGACCGTCACGATCCGAACGAGACGCATACGCTTGCGGTGCTCGTGCAGAACGAGCCGGGCGTGCTCGCGCGCGTCATCGGCCTGTTCTCGGGGCGCGGCTACAACATCGAGAGCCTCACGGTCTCGGAGACCGAGGCCCAGAAGCATCTGTCGCGGATCACCATCGTCACCACGGGCACGCCGATGGTGATCGCGCAGATCAAGAACCAGCTCGACCGCATGATCCCGGTGTACCAGGTCGTCGACATGACCCAGACCAAGCGCTCGATCGAGCGCGAGTTGGCGATGGTCAAGGTGCGCGGGCAGGGCGAGCATCGGGTCGAGGCGCTCAGGTTGGCGGACGCGTTCCGCGCCCGTGTGATCGACGCCACCACCGAGAGCTTTGTGTTCGAGATCACAGGCAATACGGACAAGATCAATCAATATATCGATCTGATGCGCCCGCTCGGCCTCGTCGAGGTGTCGCGCACGGGTGTTGCCGCGATCGGTCGCGGGCCTGAAGGGATGTGAGCCATGTTGGCGCGCGACTGGTACTACAACGAGCGGAACCGGATGGGGATCGAGCCCGCTGTGGCCTCGATCTACGACAACCATGACGATGCCGATCTACGGGCGCGCGCCGCTCTGAAGATGCTCGGGGTCCAGCGCGGCTGGCGCATCGCCGATATCGGCTGCGGCAACGGCGTGCTCGCCACCGAAGCGGCGTTGATGGGGGCCGACGTCGACGCCATCGACATTTCCCCGGCCATGCTGGCGCTCGCCGAGATCTACGCCCGCGACCGCAAGGCGCCCGTGCGCACCCAATCCGCCGGTCTGCTCAGCTTCGCCTACCGGCCCGAGTCCTACGATCTCATCGTCAGCGAGTTCACGCTGCACCACCTGCCGGATTTCTGGAAAGCGGTGGCGATGTCGCGGATTTTTCGCGCGCTCAAGCCCGGAGCGACATTTTATCTCCGCGACATTGTTTACTCATCGATGCCCGACGCGATCGAGCGTGACGTCGAGCAATGGGCCGACTTCCAGATCAAGAACCACGATTTCTCCCGCGAGGGCGTGGTGACCCACATGCGCGACGAATATTCCACCTTCGGCTGGGTGATGGAGCGGATGCTGACCGACGTCGGCTTCACCCTGGTCGCGGCCGACTACCACGCGCCGATGCACGGCACGTATCTGCTGCGGAAACCGAAAGCCGGCGAGCAAGGCTAGACCAAAACAACAAGCAGGGCTGCGAGACAAAGCAGAACCGGAAACAACAATGAAGCCGGCCGACATCCTCATCGCCGTCATGGTGGCGATCATCTGGGGGCTTGCCTTCGTGGCGAGCCGGATCGCGCTCGACGAGCTGTCGCCGGAGCTGATGACGGCGTTGCGCTTCACCATCGCCGCGGTGCCGTGCCTGTTCATTCCCAGGCCGAAGGTCGCTTGGTCACTGCTGATCGCGATCAGCTTCACGCTGTTCCTCGGTCAGTTCCTGTCGCAGGCCTACGGCATCGCTCATGGGGTGCCCGTGGGCCTGACAAGCGTCGTCGTGCAGAGCCAGGCACTCTTCACGATCGGCTTTGCCGCGCTCGCGTTCGGCGAGCGGCCGACGCCGATGCAGACTCTGGGGATCGTCATTGCCGCGGCCGGCCTTTTGATGATCTGCGGCACCGTCGGCTATGATTTCAGCGTCGGCGCCTTCGCGGTTCTGATGGTCTCGCCGCTCAGCTTCGCCATCGGCAATCTGTTGCTGCGCGGCGCCCGCGGCGTGCCGATGTTCGATCTGTTCGCCTGGCTCTGCCTCGCCTCGGCCGTGCCGCTGTTCGTGCTGGCGCTGATCGCCAACGGTCCGGCGCCGACCTGGACGTCGCTGACGCACATGTCGCTGGCATCGGCGCTCTGCATGCTGATGCTCGGCGGCATTTCCACCAGCATCGCCTATTGGCTATGGGGCCGCCTCTTGCGCGACTATCCGGCTGCACAAGTGGTGCCGTTCGCACTGCTGGTGCCGTTCGTGGGCTCGGCGGCCTCCAGCATCGTGTTCGGCGAACGGTTCGGGCCGCTGCGCCTCGCCGGCATGCTGACCGTGATCTTTGGGATCGCCGTGATGGTGCTGGCGAAGCGCCCGCAAGTTCTACCGAAGACTGCGTGAGGGTGATGATGACCTACTCGCTGCTCTACGCCTTCCTCGTCTTCATGGTCGTGATGTATTTCACGCCCGGGCCGAACAACATCATGCTGCTGTCCTCCGGCCTGACCTACGGCTTCCGGCGCACCATCCCGCACATCGTCGGCATCGTGCTCGGTTTCGCCTTCATGGTCGCCGCGGTCGGCCTCGGGCTCGGCTCCGTGTTCCTGGCCTATCCGATCCTCCAGACCATCCTGAAATATGCCGGTGCTGCCTATCTGATTTACCTCGCCGCTGTGATCGCCATGGCCGGTCCGGCCAAGCCGGGCGAGGAGAATGGCCGCGGCCCCATGACCTTCTGGGGCGCGGCCATGTTCCAATGGATCAATGCCAAGGGTTGGGTGATCGTGATCGGCACCATCACTGCCTATGCGGCGATCGCCCAATTCCCGCTCAACATCGCCATTCAGACCGTGATCAGCCTCGTCGTCGGCACGGTCTCGACCGTGGTCTGGGCGCTGTTCGGCACCGCATTGCGGCCGGTTCTGACTTCCGAGCGGCTGGTCCGCGCCTTCAACATCCTGATGGCGATCCTGCTGCTGGCCTCCCTCTACCCCGTTTTCATGGATGCATGATGTCGCGGATTTCCATGCAGAAACGGGTTTCCCTCAGGGCTGAAAATGCTCTAGACAGCCCCCGAAATCCGCAAATTTCACCCTTCGGACACTGACCATTGGCCGATTTCGGCCCTGAACGAGGAAACGACCTATGCGTGTTTATTACGATCGCGACGCCGACCTGAACCTGATCAAGGGCAAGAAGGTCGCCATCGTCGGCTACGGCAGCCAGGGTCACGCCCATGCGCTCAACCTGAAGGATTCCGGCGTCAAGGAAGTCGCCATTGCGCTGCGCAAGGGTTCGGCTTCGGCGAAGAAGGCGGAAGCCGCCGGCTTCAAGGTGCTGGAAGTTGCGGAAGCTGCCAAATGGGCCGACCTCGTCATGATGCTGACCCCGGACGAGCTCCAGGGCGACATCTATCGCGAGCACCTGCACGACAACATGAAGAAGGGCGCTGCCCTCGTGTTCGCGCACGGCCTCAACGTTCACTTCAACCTGCTCGATCCGCGTGCCGACCTCGACGTGCTGATGATCGCGCCGAAGGGCCCCGGCCACACCGTGCGCTCGGAATATCAGCGCGGCGGCGGCGTGCCCTGCCTGATCGCAATTGCGAAGGACGTCTCGGGCAACGCCCACGACCTCGGCCTGTCCTACGCCTCCGCCATCGGCGGCGGCCGCGCCGGCATCATCGAGACCACGTTCAAGGAAGAGTGCGAGACCGACCTGTTCGGCGAGCAGGTGGTGCTGTGCGGCGGCCTGGTCGAGCTGATCAAGGGCGGCTACGAGACCCTGGTCGAAGCCGGCTATGCGCCCGAGATGGCCTATTTCGAGTGCCTGCACGAAGTGAAGCTGATCGTCGACCTGATCTATGAAGGCGGCATCGCCAACATGAACTACTCCATCTCCAACACCGCCGAGTACGGCGAGTACGTCACCGGTCCGCGCATCATCACCGACGAAACCAAGAAGGAGATGCGCAAGGTTCTGGCCGACATCCAGGGCGGCAAGTTCGCCCGCGACTGGATGCTCGAGAACAAGGTCAACCAGACCTCGTTCAAGGCGACCCGCGCCAAGCTCGCCGCACACCCGATCGAGGAAGTCGGCGCCAAGCTGCGCGACATGATGCCCTGGATCAAGAAGGGCGCGCTGGTCGACAAGAGCAAGAACTGACGTCTGCGCCGTCATTCCGGGCTCGCGCTCAGCGTGCGCCCCGGAGTGACGAGCGAAATTCAAGCTTCGCTCGCCAAGCCAAATCTTGGACCTTGGCGGCTATGGTCGAGCGAGATCGCAAACAGCGGTCTCGCTCTTTTCGTCTCGGCGAGACATTGCTCTCTCATTCTGTCCGCGGCCTGAAGCAGTTGAGCGGCTCGGCTCTTGCCAAGTAAGCCGTCGCATCAGCCCGCCGGGACGGTCTGCCCACGCGGATCGCGAGCCATCGCAATCATGCGCAGCGCCATTACGATGAGCAGCGGAAGCAGGAAGGCGGCATAGAACGGCATCGTCGGCACGCGCTTGCCGAACGAGACCATGAACTGGAGCCAAAGGTAATAGCCGCCCACTAGGTGCAGGGCCCGCCAGGCGCGCGGGCCGATCAGTGCAGCGGTGCGGTCGAACGACGTCGCGCTCATGGCGATGATGAAGCCGTAGCCGATGCCGCCGAAGATGTAGGAGGCCGCCGAGGTGGCCTCGGCAAATCCGGCCGGATCCATCCCGGCAAACGTCATGATCGCCGCCGCGTGGATGGCGTGGGAGGCCGCGAAGCTGAGGCCCAGATAGCGGCGGTTGCGCTTCTGCCAGCGCGTCCAGGCATTAGGCCACAGCCGCGCCAGCGCCGCGGCGCTGAAGGCGAGGCAGAACAACAGGAGCGAGCTTCGCGCCGTGAAGCGGATCACCATGCGAACGCCCTCGACCTCGAACTGCCGCATCGAGGCGATCCATAGGCTGAGGGTGACGAGGCTCCAGCAAAGGACGGCCAGCAGGCGCCAGCCTTCGAGCCAGCTTCGACGTTCGGACATGGCGATCTCCCTCTCTATGTAATCACTGATTACATTTGGACGTTGCGGGACCGTCAATGGTGTAATCATCGCTTACATTCACGTTCGGGTGAGGCTAGAAGGATCCATGCCTGTCCGTCAGCCGTCCAAGCCGCGCGCGCGCCGCCCTGCCACCGAAGCCCGGCCGTACCATCACGGCGACCTCCGCCGCGTGTTGATCGATGCTGCACTGCAACTCGCAGCGGAAGGCGCCGAAGTCTCGGTGCGTGAGGCTGCGCGCCGGGCCGCGGTGTCGCCGGGGGCGCCGTTCCGACACTTTCCCAACCGCGATGCGCTCATGGCAGCCGCGGCCGAGGAGGCGCAGCGGCGCTTTCGCGCCGAGATCGATGCGGCGCTGCGCGAGGCTCCGGCCGCCGACCCGCTCGCCCGCTTCCGCGCCTTCGGTCTCGCCTATTTGCGTTGGGCCATGCGCAATCCCGCGCATTTCGAGATCATCTCGACCGGGCGCTACTTTGCCCATGGCAGCTCGCCGGACCTGACACGAGACAACGCCGAGCTGATCGCGCTAACGGAGCAGATGCTGGTCGACGCGGCAGAGCAAGGCCTGCTGCGGTCGGCCGACCTCAAGCGTACCCAGATCGCCGGGCGCGCCCTCGTCTACGGTTTCGCCCGGATGAATCTCGACGGCCATTTCCCGCGCTGGGGCGTCGGGGAGGGCGAGATCGAGCGGATGGCGGAGGGGGTGATCGACCTGTTCATCGCAGGTATCGCAAAGCCCTAGCGGGCCAACGGCTCTGGTCGATGCCGTACGGCGCAGCCCGCTAACATTAAGCGAAGGTCGGACCGCGCCGCGCGTTGCCTCTCCTTGACCATTCCGTTACAGTTTTATGACACGGTGCAGGCTTCCGGCTGCTCCGGACGCCCTGGCTGTTTTTAAGTCGGCCAGCCAGGCTTGGCATCACCGCGCCGGACCAGAAGTTGCGTGTCGTCGATGGCGTCCGCGCCCAATCCAGGTCCTTCTGCCACGACGGCCGTGCTGGCGAGCGTCGCCGCGCTCGGCATCTGGCGGCTGCTCGCGGTTGCAGCGCCGCATCTGGCGGCTCTCGCGCTGATGTACGAGACCGAGACCGATTTCGGCTCGCGTCTGACCTTCGCACTGGCCTGGGGAATCCTTAATTTCTTCTGGATCACGCTGCTGCGTCGCCCCGCGCTGTCGGGCGCGCTGTCGCTGACGATGGTCGTCGTGCTGGTGCTGCTGTCGCGGCTCAAGCACGACGTCGTGCAGATGACGGTCAATTTCATCGACCTGATGATGATCGACCGCGACACCGTCGCGTTCCTTTTCACGATCTTCCCGAATTTGCGCTGGTCGGTGATCCTGGCCGGTCTCGTCACGCTGCCGCTGATGTATGCGCTGTGGTGGCTCGATCCGTTCCGCATCCGCCGCCTGCCGGCGCTCGCCTGCAAGCTCGCCTGCCTTGCCGCCCTGGTCAGCTATTCGCTCTATCACCCGGACGAGGCCTGGCGCGGCTATTACGACGACGGCTATCTCTCGAAATTCTTCCGCTCGGGCGTCACGGCCGTCTCCGACTTTGCGCAATACGGCTTCATGGAGGCGTCTGCTTCGACCGGCGAGCGGCTCAACATGCCGCTGGTCGATGCCTGCCATCCGGCGGGCCGCCGCCCCAACATCATCATGATCCATGATGAATCGAGCTTCGACATCCGCGCCGCCCAGGGCATCAAGGTGCCGCCGCGCTATGGCGACTATTTCAAATCGTGGGACGGCAAGCAGCGCACGTTCCTCGCCGAGAGCAATGGCGGGCCGAGCTGGTTCACCGAGTATAACGTGCTCGCAGGGCTTTCCTCGCGTTCATTCGGCCGCTTCGCCTATTTCGTCACGCGCATCGCCTCGAACCGGGTCGAGCGCGGCCTGCCGCTGGCGTTGCGCCGCTGCGGCTATGACACGCTGTCACTTTATCCCGCCCATGGCGGCTTCATGGGCGCGCGCAGCTTCCAGATGACGACGGGAATCGAGCGCTTCCTCGATTCCAAGGATCTCGGCGCCAAGGATGTCGAGCCCGACAGCTTCTTCTACGACAAGGCGCTTCAGCTGATCGGCCAGCAGCCGCCGAACAAGCCGCTGTTCGCCTTCATCTATCTCGGTGCCAACCACTTCCCCTGGGAGACCCGCTTCCGTCCCGATCTGCTGCCGAATTGGCGCGCGCCGGGCAATATGCCGTCCATCGATGAATATCTGCGCCGCCAGACCATGAGCGCAGAGCAGTACAAGGCGTTCGTTGCCGGTTTGAAGAAGACCTTTCCCGGCGAGCCATTCCTGATCGTTCGCTACGGCGATCATCAGCCGGAGTTTGCGGCTGCTATCCTCGAGCCCGGGCTCGACGAGGGCGCCATCGGCAAGAAGCTCGACGCCTACGATCCGCGCCTCTACGCGACCTATTACGCCATCGACGCCATCAATTTCGAACCGGTCGGAAGCCAGGCCGTGATGGACACGATTGACGGTCCCTATCTGCCGCTGGTGGTTCAGGAAGCCGCCGGCATCCCGCTCGATCCGTCCTTTGCCGAGCAGAAGGAGATCATGCTCCGCTGCAAAGGCATCTTCTACGGGTGCAAGGATGGCGCCGAGGCGCGGCGGCTGAATCGGCTGCTGATCGACGCGGGGATGATCCGGGGGCTGTAGCCCTTACCGTCAACCTGAGAACCCGTAGGGTGGGCAAAGCGACTTGTCCGCCGTAGCTCGGAGAGCGAAGGCTGAAGCGTGCCCACCACCTCTCACACGCAAAGACCGTCGGCACGGCGCTTACGCGCCTTTGCCCACCCTACGAAATCTCACCTTATCGCCCGCCCACCTTCTCCCACAGCCACTTCGCCACCGCATCCGGTGATGAATTCGCATCATTGCCGCTGGCGCGCAGGTTCGCCTCGCGCATGGTGGCGATGTCGATCTTGCCGAGCAATGGCTTGAGCGCCGCCTGCAGTCGCGCGTCACCGGCGCGCTTCGGCGCAAGCAGCAGGATGGCGTCGTAGGGCGGGATCGCGCGTTTGGGATCGTCGAGCGCTGTGAGCTCGTATTTGGCGATCAAGCCGTCGCTGGTGTAGCCAGCGATGACGTCGACCTCGCTGCTGGCCACGGCCGCATACATGAAGTCGGGCTGCATCTGGCGCTGGACGCGGAACTGCAGCCCATATGCCTTTTGCAGCGCAGCCCATTCGGGGCGCGAGAAGAACTCGTAGTCGCCGGCAATCGACAGCGTGGCCGCATGTGCGGCGAGATCGGCGACGGTTCGGATGCCGAGCGCATCGGCGCGTCGTCTTGGCATCACCAGCGCATAGGCGTTCTCGAAGCCGAGCTCGCCGAGCAGGGTGATGTTGTCCTTGGCGAGCGCCGTCTTCAATTCCGCGACCAGTTCTGCGCGGGGCTTGATGTCGGTGCGATGCAGCTGGTTGGCCCAGAGCGTACCGGAATAATCGACATAGAGATCGATGTCGCCGGCCTTCAGCGCCCCGAAGATCACGCTGGAGCCGAGGCCGGAGCGCGCCGTCGCGGACAGACCGGCGGCCTGGAGGCGATCCCTCATCAACGCCGACAGCACATATTGCTCCGCGAAGGTTTTGGCGCCGACCACGTAGCCTGACGACGAGCGCCCCATGGTCGGCACTAGCGTTGCTGCAACCAGCGCCGCGATTCCGAGCGCCCCGAGGCCGCTGCGTGCGCGGCTGCGGCGGCGCAGGCCGCTCTCGATCAGGCCGAGCAACTGGTCGACTGCGAGCGCGAGCAGGGCGGAAGCCACGCAGCCGAACAGCACGAATACCCAGTTCTGGGTCTGGAGGCCGGCGAAGATGTAATTGCCGAGACTGGTCTGCCCGATCGGCGTCGACAGCGTCGCGGTGCCGATCACCCACACCGCCGCGGTGCGGATGCCGGCCATCATCACCGGCAGCGCGAGCGGCAGCTCGACGATCAGCAGCGATTGCCGCGCGGTCATGCCGACGCCCTCGGCAGCCTCGATCAGCGCGGGATCGATGCCGTTGAGGCCGGTGATGCCGTTGCGCAGCACCGGCAGCATCGAATAGAGCGCCAGTGCCAGCATCGCCGGCAGGAAGCCGAACGCCGAAAAGGATATTCCGAACCAGGCCAGCGTGACGGAAGCAGCCAGCAGCAGCAGCGGATAGAACAGCGCGAGCAGCGCCAGCCCGGGTACGGTCTGCACGATGCTGGCCAACGCGAGCAGGATGCCGCGTGGCGCCGGACGATTGCGCGTCAGGATCGCCAGCGGCAAGCTCACGGCGAGGCCAAGCGCGAGGGCGGCGAGGCTCACCCGCACATGGTTGCCGAGGTAATCAGGCAGATGCGACAGCGCCTCGCCCCAGCGCGGATCGGTGAAGAGGCTCATGCCGCACCGCCCATCGGCAGCAACGCGTTCAGCCGCTCGACCTGGCGGCGCGGGGTACGCAACAGCTCGAGCACGTAATCGTCGCTGCTGCTCGAGAGCTCCGCAGCCGTACCCCGTGCGAGCAATCGTCCCCCGCGCATCACTGCGATGCGATCGGCGAGCAGGATCGCCTCGGTCATGTCATGGGTGATCATCACGGTGGTCAGGCCGAGCTTGCGGTGCAGCGCGCGATAATCGTCACCGAGCGCATCGCGGGTGAGGGGATCGAGCGCGCCGAACGGTTCGTCCATCAGCACGATGCGGGGCCTTGCCGCGAGCGCCCGCGCCACACCGACGCGCTGGCGCTCGCCGCCGGAGAGCGCCTCGGGCAGCCGGTCGCGATGCGATGCGCGGTCGAGCTGCACCAGCTCCAGCAGCTCGTCGACGCGGCCTGCAACGGCCGCAGCCGGCTCGCCGAGCAGCTTCGGCGTGATGCCGATATTGTCGGCGACGCTCAGATGCGGAAACAGCCCGCCGCTCTGGAAGACGTAGCCGACCCGGCGCCGAAGCGCGACCGGATCGACATTCCGCACGTCCTCGCCTTCAACGGTGATGGTGCCGCTATCGGCCTCGATCAGCCGGTTGGCGAGCCGCAGCAGCGTGGTCTTGCCCGAGCCCGAGCCGCCGACGACGGCCACAAACTCACCCTCGGCGATGTCGAGCGACACGTTATCGACGGCTGCAAGGGAGCCGAAGAGCTTGGTGACGTGCTGGTAGCTGATCGCCAGCTTGGAAGACATCGCAGGTGAGCTCTCTTTTCTCTTATCCTCCCCTGGAGGGGGAGGGTCGATCGCGCGCAGCGCGAGCGGGGTGGGGTGCTCTGTCCACGCGGGCACTGCCTCTGTGGAGAGACTGTCACCCCACCCCGTCTCACATTTCGCTGCGCTCATGTGAGCCGACCCTCCCCCTCCAGGGGAGGGTAAGAGCGCGGCAGCACGCCATGCGTAGCACGCCC
This sequence comes from Bradyrhizobium sp. USDA 223, assembly GCF_044909005.1. Lineage (NCBI taxonomy): Bacteria > Pseudomonadati > Pseudomonadota > Alphaproteobacteria > Hyphomicrobiales > Nitrobacteraceae > Bradyrhizobium > Bradyrhizobium sp. USDA 223. The sequence continues at coordinate 4,873,893 of NZ_JBIYDR010000001.1, read as the reverse complement.
GGCGCCTCGATTGAACTTGGCCGCACGAGCGGCTAAGGCATCGGCCTGAGTTCGGAGGAAGCACATGACGACGCCCACGGCAGTGGCGCTGGAAGATACCAGGGTGGCATTCCGGCTGGGGGACGGCCGGGTCTATACGGCGGTGGAGAACGCGCATCTTGCGGTCGCGCAGGGCGAGTTCGTGGCCATCGTCGGCCCGACCGGCTGCGGGAAATCGACGCTGCTCAACGTCGCGGCGGGCCTGCTCAAGCCCGCCGCGGGCAGCGTCAGGATTTTCGACCAGCCATTGGCGGGGCTGAATCGGGATGCCGGCTATTTGTTCCAGGCCGACGCGTTGTTCCCCTGGAAGACCGCGCTCGACAATGTCGCGATCGGACTCGAGGTCAAGGGCACGCCGCGCGCGGAGGCCTTGTCGCAGGCGCAGAAATGGCTGACCGCCGTCGGCCTCGGCGCCTTCGCGAACCGCTATCCGCACATGCTTTCCGGCGGCCAGCGCAAGCGCGTGGCGCTGGCGCAGGTGCTGATCCGCGATCCGAAGATCCTGTTGATGGACGAGCCGTTCGGGCCGCTCGATGCGCAGACGCGCCAGGTCATGGGCAATCTGCTGCTCGACTTGTGGAGTGCCGACCGCAAGGCCGTGCTGTTCGTCACCCACGATCTCGAAGAGGCCATCGCGCTCGCCGACCGCGTCGTGATCATGTCGGCGGGGCCGTCCTCGCGCATCATCGGTGACTGGCGCGTCGGCCTGGCCCGCCCGCGCGACATCTTCGAGGTGCGCCTCGACAAGGAATTCCATGCGCTCCATCGCGAGATCTGGAGCGTGCTCAAGGACGAGGTGATGAAGGGGTACGCACAGTCCACCCAGGCGGCGGAGGTGGTCTGATGTCACGCACGACGCTGTTTGCGCTGCAGGTCCTGGTCGCTGTCGTCGGCCTGGTGCTGTGGCAGGTGCTGTCGACCGTTCCCGTGTTCGGCAAGATCCTGCTGCCGCCGTTCTTCTTTTCCAACCCGCTCGACGTGTTCAGCCAGATCGTGAAATGGTTCGCCTCCGGCATGATCTGGAAGCACCTCGGCGTCACGCTCGCGGAATCGATCCTCGCCTTCGTGATCGGATCGCTCGGCGGCGTCCTGGTCGGCTTCTGGTTCGCGCGCCAGCCGCTGGTCGCCGCGGTGTTCGACCCCTATGTGAAGATGGTCAACGCCCTGCCGCGTGTCGTGCTGGCGCCGATCTTCGCGCTGTGGCTCGGGCTCGGCATCTGGTCCAAGGTCGCGCTCGGCGTCACCCTGGTGTTCTTCATCGTCTTCTTCAACGTCTATCAGGGCGTCAAGGAGGTCAGCCGGACCGTGCTCGACAACGGCCGCATGCTCGGCATGAGCGAGCGGCAGCTGATGCAGCATGTCTATTGGCCGTCGGCGCTGTCGTGGATGTTCTCGTCGCTTCATACCTCCGTCGGCTTCGCCGTGGTCGGCGCGGTGGTCGGCGAATATCTGGGATCGGCGGCCGGGCTCGGCTATCTGATCCAGCAGGCCGAGGGCATCTTCGATGTCGCCGGCGTGTTCGCCGGCATGTTCGTGCTGTCGGCCTTCGTCATCCTGATCGATTTCGGCGTCACCTTGGTGGAGCGGCGCCTCCTGGTGTGGCGGCCGGCTGCGTCGGACGGGCGGGGGTAGGAAGCAGGGTCTATTTGATCGCGTCGATGCGATCGCGGATGTGTGTTGGGCATGCTGTTGCGCCGAGGGGCTGATGGCCAGCCCGCTCAGGCGGAGCTTCTCAAGCCAGTCCCGCTGCTCTATGGTGCCGCCGGCCGAACGGAGGAAACCAATGAAGAACACGATTGCCAGGCTCGCCGGCGCGCTGCTCGCGCTGACGCTCACCACCTCGCTTGCCGCGGCGCAAAGCAAGGTCACCATCGCGGTCGGCGGCGGCTCCTGCCTGTGCTATCTGCCGACCGTACTGGCCAAGCAGCTCGGCGAATACGAGAAGGCCGGCGTCAGTGTCGAGCTCGTCGACCTCAAGGGCGGCTCGGATGCGCTCAAAGCCGTGCTCGGCGGCAGCGCCGACGTGGTCTCCGGCTATTTCGACCATTGCGTCAATCTCGCCGCCAAGAAGCAGGAGCTGCAATCCTTCGTGGTCTATGACCGCTATCCCGGCCTCGTCCTGGTGGTCGCGCCATCGCGGACCAACGACATCAAGTCGGTCAAGGATCTCGCCGGCAAGAAGGTCGGCGTCAGTGCGCCCGGCTCCTCCACCGACTTCTTCCTGAAATACATGCTCAAGAAGAACGGGCTCGATCCCACCAGCGTCGCCGTGATCGGGGTGGGCCTCGGCGCCACTGCGGTGGCCGCAATGGAGCAGGGCCAGATCGACGCGGCGGTGATGCTCGATCCGTCCGTGACCGTGCTGCAGGGCAGCCACAAGGATCTGCGTATCCTCTCGGACACCCGTACCCAGAAGGATACGCTGGAGACGTTCGGCGGCGAATATCCGGGCGGCGCGCTGTATTCGACCGTGGCCTGGATCAACGGCCATGAGAAGGAGGCGCAGGCGCTCACCAATGCGATCCTCGCCACGCTCGCCTGGATCCATTCGCATACGCCGGAGGAAATCATGGCGAAGATGCCCGAGCAGACCGTCGGCAAGAACAAGGACCTCTATCTCGCCGCGCTGAGGAATACGATCCCGATGTATTCCGAGACCGGCAAGATGGACCCGAAGGGCGCCGACGCCGTGCTTGCAGTGTTCAGCGTCGGCTCGCCCGAGGTGGCGAACGCCAAGATCGACGTCAGCAAGACCTTCACCAACAAATTCGTCGAGCAGGCCAAGAAGACAACGGGGAGCGCCAAATAGCCGACGCCATGGCGTGGTATCAGGCGTCATGACGTCACCGGTCATACATCGCGTCGCGACGCTCGATCTTGCGGTGCGGCCGATCGTGTGGCCGTTCGCCGAGGAACGGCGCGCCGAGATCGCGGCGCATTTCGCCGAGAAGCAGCGCGAGCGGCCGAAAATCTGGAACGGCCGCGTCCTGCTCGGGCGTGACGCCGTGTTCAACGACGGTCACCTGACGGCGACCTATTTCGAGACGGATTTCGCAAGCTTCCTCGCCTGGCGCGACTGGGGCTTTCCCGACAAGGCCGTGTTCAACGGCTTCGGCATGGGCGCGCTGCGCGCCTCCGACGGCGCTTTCATCATGGGCGAGATGGCGCCCCACACCGCCAATGCTGGCCGCATTTACTTCCCTTCGGGAACGCCTGATCTCGACGATGTCAGCGACGGCGCGCTCGATATTCCCGGCAGTGTCGTCCGCGAACTCGGCGAGGAGACCGGCCTGACCGCGGCCGACTATCGGATCGAGCCGGGCTGGCATTGCGTGGTCACGGGCCCCACGATCGCGATGTTGCAGGTCATCAACCTGGGCATGCCGGGCGATGTGGCTCGCGCCCGGATCGAAGCCAACCTTGCGCGCGAGACCGAGCCGGAGCTGTCCGCCATTCACCTCGTGCGCGGGACCAGCGATCTCAGGCCGTCCATGCCGCGATTTGTCACGGCCTTCGTCGAGCAGCAGTTCGCAGCGCGCTGATGCGCGAGGCTTGACATCGCCGCGCGCAGCCCATGTGATGGGCCGAAGAATTGCACCAAGAATGCAATGCACAAATCGTCCAGGGAGGTTTTGATGCGCCTGCGCATGGCTGCCCGCTTGGTACGTGGGCTGTTGGTCGCGATATCAGCGACGGGCTTGGCGGTGTCTGCCGCGGCCCAAGACAAGGCTCAAGAGAAAAAGCTCAGGATCGGCGTCATCTACGATCTCACCGGCCCGCTCGCCGGCGGCGGTTCGGAGCTGCAGTACACCGGCGCGAGGATCATGCTGGATCAGTACAGCACGAAAGACGTCGAAGGCTACAAGATCGAGGCGATCTATGCCGATGCTCAGAGCAAGCCGGATATCGCCATCAATGAAGCGATCCGTTTGATCGAGCAGGAAAAGGTCGACATGCTGCTCGGCTTCTTCTCCTCGGCGCAATGCGTGCCGGTGGCAGCGCGCGTCGAGCAGCTGAAGAAGTTCATGTGGATCACGACCTGCATTTCGTCGGCGGTGCTGGAGAACAAGAACTACAAATACGTGTTTCGCCCGCAGGCCTCCGGCGACCAGTTCGGCATGATGACGATGGACTTCATCGCGCAGAACACCAAGGAAAAGCTGGGCAAGGACCCGAAGGACCTGCGGGTCGCCATCATCCACGAGGACGGCGCCTACGGCGTCGACGTTGCCAAAGGCAACGAGGCCGGTGCCAAGAAGGCCGGTTTCAACATCGTGCTCAGAGAGGGCTATTCGGCGACGGCCCCGGATCTGTCTGCGCTGGTCACCAAGCTGAAGCGGGCCAAGCCGGATGTGGTGTTCCATACCGGCTATAATCCCGACATCACCCTGTTGCTTCGGCAAGCCCGCGAACAGGGGCTGAAGTTCGGCGCACTGGTAGGACATGGCGCCGGCTACGGGGTCTATGAGAAGCTGAAGGAAGGCCTGGGCGCCGACGTAAACTATGTCTTCAACACCGATCCGATCTCGATCTGGCTCGCCAACCAGAAGAGCATGGATCCGAAGCTGCCGCCGATCATCAAGGCGGTCGGCGAGGAGTTCGACAAGCGCAAGCCGGGTGTCGCCATCCGTTCGGCCCATGTCGGCATGGCTGCGTCCAACACTTATTTGTTCCTGAACGACGTGCTGCCGCGAGCGATCAAGAAATATGGCGGTGTAGATCCCGATTCCCTGCGCAAGGCAGCACTGGACACCGACATACCCGAAGGCGGCACCATGCTCGGCTTCGGTGTCAAATTCCACGGCGAGGGCTCGCCAATGGCCGGCCAGAACGAGCGCTCGTTCCCGGTCGTGATCCAATACGTCGACGACAAGTCCTATGTGGTGTGGCCCAAGAGCCAGGCGCAGCGCGAGGCCGTGCTGCCGCTGCCTAAGGGCACCACCTACAGCAACCAATAGCGGGGTTCTGCGGTGTTGGAAGTCAGCGGATTGGTGAAGCGGTTTGGCGGCTTCACCGCCGTGAACAACGTCTCGTTCCGGGTCGATCAGGGCGAGATCCTCGGCCTGATCGGTCCCAACGGCTCGGGCAAGAGCACGATCTTCAACATGCTGTCCGGCACGCTGGCGCCGACCTCCGGATCGATCCTATTCGCCGGGCACGAGATTGCGGGCCTTGCGCCGCACCGGATCATCAACAGCGGCATCGGGCGGACCTTCCAGATCCCGCGGCCGTTCCGCCGCCTCAGCATTTTCGAGAACGTCGCGCTTGCCGGCTTCTACGGCCAGGGCCGCCACAGCCGCGCCAAGGCGGAGGAGGCGGCCGAGCGGTCGCTGGCGATGGTCGGCCTGCCGACCGACCGCCATGCCAGCGTCGATGGGCTCGGCGCGGCGGGGCTGAAGAAGCTCGAGCTGGCGAAGGCGCTCGCCACCGCGCCAAAGCTGTTGCTCGCCGACGAGAGCCTCGGCGGTCTCGACGAGACCGAGATGGACCAGGCTGCGGACATGCTGCGCAACATCCGCGACGAGCTCGGCATCACCATCATCTGGGTCGAGCACATCATGGGCGTCCTGATGCGCGTCGTCGACCGCGTCATGGTGCTCGATCACGGCGAGAAGATCTCGGAAGGCCTGCCGAGCGCGGTCGCCGGCGATCCGCGCGTCATCGAGGTCTATCTCGGCACCGACGCCGAGACCACGCAGGCCGCGGCCGCCGAAGCGCGCCGCCGCGCGGGAGGCTAGGTGATGCTGGAGCTTCGCGGCCTCAATGCCGGCTATGGCACCTTCCAGGCACTGTTCGACGTCAACCTCGACGTGAAGGCCGGCGAAGCCGTCGGCGTCATCGGCCCGAACGGCGCCGGCAAGACCACCTTGATGCGCGTCATCTCCGGCCTGATCCGCCCCTCGCGCGGATCGATCAGGATGGAGGGCGTCGACCTCATCGCGACACCGTCGCACAAGATCGTCAGCCTCGGCATTGCGCATGTGCCGGAGAACCGGCGGCTGTTTCCGCAGCTCACGGTCGACGACAATCTCAAGATGGGCGCCTTCATGAAGGAGGCGCGGGACCGCTACGCCGAGCGCCTCGAAGTCGTGTTCGACCTGTTCCCCCGCCTGAAGGAACGCCGTCACCAGATGGCCGGCACCATGTCCGGCGGCGAGCAACAGATGTGCGCCATCGGCCGCGCGATGATGTCCAATCCGAAACTGTTGCTGCTCGACGAACCCTCGGCGGGGCTCGCGCCGGTGGTGGTGCAGCAGGTGTTCGAGCTGGTGAAGCGGATCCGCGCCAGCGGGCTGACGGTGCTGATCGTCGAGCAGAACGTGCAGCAGGTGCTGAAGGTGGTCGACCGCGCCTATCTGATCGAGGCGGGCACGATCCGCACGTCCGGCACCTCGGCCGAGATGCTGGCGAGCGACACGGTCAAGGAAGCTTATCTCGGGGTGTGATGGGCATGCAGGCGTTCCTGGACGTATTCGACATCTACCTGCTGGAGGCCGTCATCAACGGCATCCTGCTCGGCGGCGTGCTGGCGCTGCTCGCGCTCGGGCTCAACCTGATCTTCGGTGTCATCGACGTGACCTGGATCTGCTACGCCGAGCTCGTCATGATCGGCATGTACGGCATGTATTTCATGGTGCAGTATTATGGCGTCAGCTATTTCGTCGCTGCCCCGCTCACTATCCTGCTGGTCGCCGTGCTTGGTGCGGCGCTGCACTACCTCGTCATCGCGCCGCTGCTGACCGCACCACCGATCAACCAGCTGCTCGCGACCGGCGGGGTGCTGTTCGTGCTGCAGAGCTTTGCCACGGTTGCCTTCGGCATCGACTTCCGCAATCTCGGCATCCGCTTGCCGGTGCTCGCCTTCGGCGACATGAATTTCAGCTACGCACGACTGCTTTCGTTCGTCGCCGCGCTGGTCGGCATGGTCGCGGTCTATCTGTTCATGACGCGCACCTTCACCGGCACTGCGATCCGCGCCATCTCGCAGGACCGGCAGATCATGGCGCTGATGGGCGTCGATACCAAGCGGATCTACCTGATCACGTCGGCGCTCGGCGGCGCGCTCGCCGGCCTCGCGGCCTGCCTCCTGGTGCTGCAATACGACGTGCATCCCTTCGTCGGCCTGTCCTTCGGGCCGATCACCTTCCTGATCTGCGTGCTCGGCGGCCTCGGCAATTTCATCGGCGGCTTCATCGCCGCCTTCGTGTTCGCCGAGATCATCTCGCTCGGGGGCCTGTTCTCCGACCTCGAATGGGGCTATGTGCTGGCCTTCGCGTTCTTCATCGTCATGATGTTCATCCGGCCCGCGGGCCTGCTTGCGAGGCGCCGATGATGGGGCAGGGGCGGCTTGCTGCATGGGGCGTGGGGCTGGCGGCGCTGGTCGCGCTGCCCTTCGTCTATCGCGATCCCTATCATCTGCACATCCTGGTGCTGATCCTGATCTGGTCGTTCGCCTATACGTCCTGGTCGATGATGGGGAGGTTCGGCCTCGTGTCGCTCGGCCATGGCGGCTTCATGGGGATCGGCGCTTACGGCACCGCGCTGTTGTGGAATCACGCAGGATTGTCGCCCTGGATCGGCATTCCCATCAGCATGGCGGCGGCCGGTGCGCTGGCGATGATCGTCGGCTATCCCTGCTTTCGCTTTCGTATCACCGGGCATTATTTCGTGCTGGTGACGCTGGCGCTGTCAGGCATCGTGCTCCAGGTCATCACCGCGACGCGCGACTATACCGGCGGCTCGCTCGGCTACACCCCGAACCGCGCGTCCGGCAACAGGCTGCTGGCGCTGCAATTCGACGACAAGACCACCTGGTACCTGATCGCGCTTGCGGTGTGGCTGTTCGGCATCGTGGTCTGGCACTGGGTCGACCGCAGCATGGCGCGTTATGCGCTGGAGGCGATCTCCGAGGACGAGGACGCCGCCGCCGCGGCCGGTGTCGACGTCACCGCCGAGAAGCTGAAGATCACGCTGCTCAGCGCGTTGATGACGGCTCTGGCGGGCGCGATCTACTGCCAGTACCAGATGTTCATCACGCCCGACACCGTCAGCGGCATCGCGGTCTCGCTGCAGATGGTGTTCGCCGCGATCGTCGGCGGGCTGTTCGTCTCGCTCGGCCCGACCGTCGGCGCCATCATCACCATCCTGCTGGCGGAAACGCTACGCATCGGTTTCGGCACCAAGGCGGTCGGCTGGGATAATCTCGTTTACGGCGTGCTGCTCGTGCTTTTCATCATATTCCTTCCCAAGGGCATCCTTGGTAGCTTGCTCGACCGATTGAAGTTGCAACGCAAGGTGCCCCGCGCTCATGAGCAAAAAGCCGTCCAAGTCGCTCGCCCAGGAGCTTGACCGCTACATCACGCCGTTTCGCTACGATGGCTCGGGCAAGTTTCACCTCAAGGACCACAAGACCGACGAGAGGGGCGATCTCGACAAGGAGAAGGCGCTCGCGATCCTCGACGCCAACAAGAAGCGGCTGATCGCGTTTCAGGAGAAGCTCTACGCGCAGGATCGCTGGTCGCTCCTGATCGTATTCCAGGCGATGGACGCCGGCGGCAAGGATTCTGCGATCAAGGCGATCTTCGAGGGCATCAATCCGCAGGGCTGCGAGGTCACGGCCTTCAAGGCGCCGAGCAGCAAGGAGCTCGACCACGACTTCCTCTGGCGTCATGCGGTCGCGCTGCCCGAGCGCGGCCATATCGGCATCTTCAACCGATCGCACTACGAGGAATGCCTGGTGACGCGCGTGCATCCCGAGATTCTCGCCAAGCAGAAGCTGCCGCCGAAGCTCGTCACCAAGAACATCTGGAAGGAGCGGTTCGAGGACATCTCCGCCTTCGAGCGCTATCTCTGCCGCAACGGCACCGTGGTGCTGAAGTTCTTCCTCAACCTCTCCAAGGAAGAGCAGCGCGAGCGCTTCCTCGCGCGGCTGGACGATCCGGCCAAGCAGTGGAAGTTCTCCATGGACGACATCAGGGAGCGTGCGCTGTGGCCGCGCTACCAGGCGGTCTACCAGGACATCGTCCGGCACACGGCGACGTCCCATGCGCCCTGGTATGTCGTGCCCGCCGACCACAAATGGTTCGCCCGCGTCGTGATCGGCTCGGTGATCAATGCCGAGCTGGAAAAGCTCGACCTGCGCTTCCCCCGCGCCGACAAGGCCTCGCTTGAGGAGTTCAAGCAGGTGCGCAAGGCTCTGGAGAGAGAAGGGACGGGCGGCAGGAAGCAAGCAAAGTGACAGCCAGCGGGACCACGAACTGCAAGAACGTCAACTTCGCGCTCCAGGGCGGCGGCGCGCACGGCGCTTTCGTGTGGGGCGTGCTCGACCAGGTGCTCGAGGACGGCAGGCTCGCGATCGAGGCGATCAGCGCGACCAGTGCCGGCGCCATGAATGCGGTGGCGATGGCCTCCGGCATGGCGCATGGAGGCGCGGAGGCCGCGCGGGAGAGCCTGCACGCATTCTGGTACGAAGTCTCGCGCATGGACATGGCATACGACCTGATGTCGCCGCTGAACCAGTGGATTCAGGCCCTGAAGCTGCCGCCGGAATATCATCCGGTCCACGCATTCATCCACACGCTGACGCACACGCTGCCGCCCAACCTGCTCAATCCCTTTCAGTTCAATCCGCTCCGCGCGCTGCTGCAGCGCGTGATCGATTTCGACCGGCTCAATTCCTCGCCCGAGGCGCCGCAGCTGTTTCTCAACGCCACCAACGTCCGCACCGGCAAGATCAAGGTATTCCAGAGCCCGCTGCTGACGGCGGAAACCGTGCTCGCCTCGGCCTGCCTGCCGCCCTATTTCCAGGCCGTCGAGATCGATGGCGAGCATTACTGGGACGGCGGCTATCTCGGCAATCCCGCGATCTATCCGTTGATCTACCGCAAGGGCAGCCACGACGTCGTCATCGTGCAGGTGACGGCGATCCGGCGCGACGAGCTGCCGGCCAGTGCCGCCGATGTCCTGCACCGAATCAACGAGATCAGCTTCAATTCGTCCTTGATGCGCGAGATGCGCGCGGTCGCTTTCGCCACCCGGCTGATCGACGATGGCGAGCTCGACAGCAACAAGCATAGCCGCATGTACATGCATTGGATCGGCAACGACGCGCTGATGTCGCAGCTCGGCACGGCCACGCAGTTCCACCCCGAATGGAGCCTGTTGTGCCGCCTGCGCGATGAGGGCCGCGCGGCGGCGCGCAACTGGCTGGCGCGAAACTTCGACCAGATCGGGAAGGCCTCGACGGTCGACCTCGCGGAGATGTTTCTCTAGTTGGCCGGGTGGCCATCGACCAAAAGTGCGAAAACAACCCCATGCACAGTAGCCAGGAATAGCGGTATCAATGGCTTATCGGGTCCTATCATCCGCGATGCGGATTTCACGAAATTCGTTTGCATCGTCGGGCAAAACAGGGGCATGATGTCACCATGCCGGCTGCCTTCGGAAATCCCTCACTTCGCGCGGAAGCGATTTGCACAGCGGAACTCGGGCCGTCAAATGTGATCGTCAGATCATTGATCCTGCTTGACAGTTTTGTGTCGCAGGGGGACCATGCCCCTGGTCGCCAACAAGCGACGCGCAACGTCCACCTCATGAGCAAGGGGAGGTCTATGACACCACCTCCGCAAATCCAGCCGCGTTAATTGCGATGGAGCTCGTTCGGACTATCGCATAGCGGCGCAAACCGCGAACGGCACGCCGGGACAAGGTTTAGCGGGCTGCATCAGTGAGGCAAAGCCCCTACCTTCCCGGCGCTGTATTTTGATCGTGTCGGATGGCCGTGAAGGCCGCCGCACCGCTTTTTTTTGACACCCCGCTCGTCTTAATCCTGTTGTCTGATCCGCAAACGGTCTTTGTGCGCGCTGACGGGACATCAGCTCCCGATCCTGCGCTGCGGCAAATGCCAAGAGAATGTCGTCCCAAAGGCCAACTTCCGACACAGGCTGGGGGCGAATAGCGCCGATCCGACATGACGGATGTGCTTCGGCGGTGGCGGCCACGCTACCTGCGAGCACATTCACTTTTCCAGGGAATCTGCGTGTCGCAAAAGCTTGTCCCGGCGCTTCTCGCCGCTCTTTTCCTTGCGATCTCTTCTCTCTCCTGCGCCCGCGCCGATGCGCCAGCCGCGAACGGTGCCGCGGCGCTATCGCCTGACGAAGCCAGGCGTGCGTTGGACACGCTTCAGGACGACAAGAAGCGCGCGCAGATGATCGATACGCTCCGTGCGATCGCCAACGCGTCTGGTCCGCAACAGGCCGGGCCGCAGCCGAATTCGCCGATCCCGCTTTCGGCCGACGGCCTCGGAGCGCAGCTCATGCTCACGGTCTCGGAGGAGATCGGCGAAATCTCGCGTGAGATCGCCGGCATCGCGCGGACGCTCACGCACTTTCCCGCGTTCTACTACTGGATCGTGCGCACCGCGAACGATCCCGCGGCTTACAATCTTCTGATCGAGATCGCCTGGAAGCTGGCGCTGGTGCTCGGCTGCGCCCTCTCGGCCGAATGGGTGATCTTCCGCCTGATCCGCCGGCCGGTCGCGTTCCTGGAGGGACGCGTGCCGCAAACCGCGCGCCTGCCGGCACCCGCGTTGCCGCTTGCCGATCCGCCATCATCAGTCGCCGACGTTACGCCTGCACCTGAAATGCAGGAGCGACGCCACAGCCTTGCGCGGGTCTGGCAGATCATGCTGCGCCTGCCCTTCGTGTTCGGGCGTTTCGTACTCGAGCTGCTTCCCGTGCTCATCTTCGTCGGCGTCGCCACCGCGCTGCTCGGGACGGAGATTGGAGAACCGACAACCGTCCGCCTCGTGATCCTCGCCGTCGTCAACGCCTATGCGTTCTCGCGCGGGCTCATCTGCCTGGTTCGGGCTCTGGCGGGGCCGTTCGGCTTGTTTCCGGTGCGCGCGGAGACCGCCGCCTATGTCGAGATCTGGGCGCGCCGCATCGTCGGCGTCGGCATCTCCGGCATCGCCTTTGCCAATGTGGCGTTGCTGCTCGGCCTGCACCGCGCCGGCTACGCCGCGCTGCTGCGCATGGTGATGCTGGTCGTGCACCTCTTCATCGCCGTCATCATCCTGCAATGCCGCCGCCAGGTCGCCGATGCCATCCGCGCGCCGGCCGAGCGGCAGGGGATCGCGGCTCGTTTGCGCAACCGCATCGCCGGCGGCTGGCACTATCTTGCCATCGCCCTCGACCTCGCGCTCTGGGCGGTGTGGGCGCTCAACATCCGCAACGGCTATTCGCTGCTGCTGCAATATTTCGTCGGCACCATCGCGGTGGCGCTGGTCACGCGTGTCGTCATCATGCTGACGCTGAGCCTGATCGACCGCGGCTTCCGCATCAAGCCGGAAATCCTCCAGCGCTTTCCCGGCCTCGAGATCCGTGCCAACCGCTATCTGCCGCTGCTCCGCAGGATCGTATCCGGCGTGATCGCCTTCATCGGTTTCGTGGCGGTGCTCGAGGTCTGGGGCGTGGACGCGATCGTCTGGTTCTATGGCGGCCAGATCGGCAGCCGGCTGATCTCGGCCGTGGTGACCATCGGCCTCGCCGTACTCATCGCTGCAGCGATCTGGGAAGCCAGCAATGCGCTGCTGGACCGCCAGATCAATACGCTGTCGCGGGACGGGCACTATGCCCGCGCCGCGCGGTTGCGCACCTTCCAGCCGATGCTGCGCACCGCGCTGCTCTGCCTGATCGCGACAATCGTCGGCCTCACGGCGCTGAGCGAGATCGGCGTCAACGTCGCCCCGCTGCTCGCGGGCGCCGGCATCGTCGGCATTGCGATCGGCTTCGGCTCGCAGAAGCTGGTGCAGGATCTCATCACCGGCCTGTTCCTGCTGCTGGAGAATACGGTGCAGGTCGGCGACACCGTCAGCGTGTCCGGGCTGTCGGGCGTCGTCGAGAACGTCTCGATCCGCACCATCCGCCTGCGCGCGGGCGACGGCGCCGTGCACATCGTGCCGTTCAGCGCGGTCACGACCATCACCAATGCCAGCCGCGGCGCCGGCAACGCCTCGGTTAGCGTCAACGTCGCCTACAAGGAAGACACCGACCGCGCCGGCCAGATCCTCAAGGACATCGTCGACGAGATGCGCCGTGAAGCGGATTTCCGCGCGCTCATCCGCGGCGACCTCGAGCTGTGGGGCGTCGACAAGGTCGACGGCGCGATGGTGTCGATCGTCGGGCAGATCCGCTGCACCGAGGCCGGCCGCTGGCCGGTCCAGCGCGAATTCAACCGCCGCATGAAGCTGCGCTTTCAGCAGAACGGCATCGAGGTCGCATCGTCGGGGCAGACCATCCTGATGCACATCGCGCCGCCGGCAGACAGCGCTGCCAATCTGACGCCCCGGCGGGCGGCGGGATAGACGCGCCGCATCATGCGTCCTCGTCCCTGAAGGCTCTCGAGGGCTCTCGCCATTCCCCGGCGCAACCGGTCGCAAAGAATCCATTCGGCGGCGGAGATCGTTGCGCGATGGATTCCGGGTTCGCGCTGACGCGCGCCCCGGAATGACGGTGGTAGAGAGGACGCGCCGATCCCAATACCTCATCATGGGAGCAAAAGCCTTGGCGTGTTAACCTTTCGCGCGCAAGTGCCAGGCGTTTGCAAAAATCTGCTGCGGTGCGAGATCACGATCGCGGCCGGAGTCGCTACGTCCTTGATCTCGACTGAACGCTGGCCGACAATGGCCGCGGTTCAATAAGAAACTCCTTGGGGGAATCGTGAATAGACCTGCTCGGGTCAGCGCCCATTCGACATCATCCGAGATCGCGCACGGCATGACGCTGCTGCGCGACCCCCTGCTCAACAAGGGCACGGCCTTCACGGAAGCAGAGCGCGCCGCACTCGGCTTGCGCGGCCTGTTGCCGCCCTGCGTGCTGACGATGGAGACGCAGGCTCAGCGTGTGCTCACCAATCTGCGCACGCTGCCGACGGACCTGGAAAAATACGTTGCCCTGAATGCGCTGCATGACCGCAACGAGGCGCTGTTCTTCCGCGTCGTCGTTGACAATATCGACGAGATCCAGCCGATCATCTACACCCCGACGGTCGGGCTTGCCTGCCAGAAATACGGCCTGATCTTCCAGCGGCCGCGCGGCATGTTCATCTCCTCGCGCGACCGCGGCCAGATCGCGGAGATTCTGAAGAACTGGCCCTACCAGGCCAGGTTGATCGTCGTCACCGACGGCGAGCGCATTTTGGGACTTGGCGATCTCGGTGCCAACGGGATGGGTATCCCCGTCGGCAAGCTCTCGCTCTATTCGGCCTGCGCCGGCGTGCATCCGGAAGCGTGCTTGCCGATCGTGCTTGATGTCGGCACCAACAACGAAGAGCTGTTGAACGATCCCTATTATCTCGGCCTGCGCGAGCGGCGGCTGACGGGCGAGGCCTATGACAGCTTCGTCGACGAGTTCATGCAGGCCGCGCGAAAGACGTTTCCGGGCGTGCTGATCCAGTTCGAGGACTTCGCCAATCATTCGGCGTTCAAGCTGCTGCACAAATATCGCGACGAGGCCTGCGTCTTCAACGACGACATCCAGGGCACCGCGGCGGTGGCGCTCGCCGGCCTGTTCTCGGCCCTGCGCATCTCGGGCGGCAAGCTGAAGGATCAGAAGATCCTGTTCCTCGGGGCGGGCGAGGCGGCGACCGGCATCGCCGATCTCGTGGTCTCCGCCATGATGGCGGAAGGCGCGTCCGAGGCGGACGCGCTTCGCCGCAACTGGCTGGTGGATTCCCGCGGTCTCGTCGTCAGCGGCCGTGAAGGCCTTTCTGGCCATAAGCTCCGCTATGCCCATGCCGGTCAGGCGCCGATCGCCGACTTCCTCACCGCGATCAAGACGCTGAAGCCGACGGCGATCATCGGCGTCGCCGCGGTCGGCGGCGCCTTCACGCCCGACGTGCTCAAGGCGATGGCCGAGCTCAACGAGCAGCCGATCGTGTTCGCGCTCTCCAACCCGACCTCGAAAGCCGAGTGCTCGGCGGAGGATGCCTATCGTTACACGGAGGGACGCGCGCTGTTCGCCTGCGGCAGTCCGTATGATCCGGTCAAGCTCAACGGCCGCAGCTTCGTGCCGCGCCAGGGCAACAATTCCTACATCTTCCCGGGCGTCGGCCTCGGCGTCATCGCCAGCCGCTCGCGCCTCGTGACCGACGAGATGTTCATGGCGGCGGCCCACGCGCTCGCCGATTGCGTCGGCAAGGAGGACCTCGCTCAGGGCAGCCTCTATCCGGCACTGCCGCGCATCCGCGAGGTCTCCGTGCGCATCGCGGCGGCGGTTGCGGATGTGGCCTATCAACGCGCGCTCGCCGACGGACCCGCGCCCAACGACGTGAAGGCCCTGGTCCAGTCGCAGATGTACGAGCCGAAGTACTGAGGGACCAGGCCGACGGTTGATCTGGTTGGGCGCTCGCCAAGCTTTTGGTATTGCCGCGGCTCGTTCACCTCTCCCGCTTGCGGGAGAGGTCGGCGCGAAGCGCCGGGAGAGGGCTTTCTCCTCTTGGGAAGATTGTCCCATTGCGGAAGCACACCCGCTCCCCAACCCTCTCCCGCAAGCGGGAGAGGGAGCGGACCTCGGTCGTTGCGCGATCAAGCCTCATTTCATCGCGCCTAAAGGGGGCCGATCTGTCCCGATTCTGAACAGGTCACTGTGGTGGAATCGCCACAGCTGGCGCGAAACGAAGGCGGCCCCAGAGCCGCTTTTGTTCCGACAAGGTTCTGCCCTCATTGCCCACCGAAACTTGGGGTTGGGAGGGCGCATCATGTCTCGCATTGCAAGTGCCGAAACTGCCCGGATGTCGCTGGCGAGCTCGAGCCGGTTGTTGGTCGCAATCCTTGGGGCCGCATCGCTCGCCGCCTGCTCGCAATCGCCGGTCGGCCGTCAGAAAGCCGATCTCGCCGGAACTACCCGGCAAGCCGCGGTGGAGCGCCCGCACAGGGTGGCCGCGCTGCATCCACGCCCGATCAGCCGGGCGCGCGTCCCCGACCGTGACGCAAAGCAGATCGCGTCGCACGGCATCGCCAGCTTCTATTCGGATACGCAGACCGCGAGCGGCGAGAAGTTCGATAAGAACGAATTGACCGCGGCGCATCCCACCCTGCCGTTCGGCACCAAGCTGCGCGTTACCGAGACCTCCTCCGGCCGTTTCGTTACGGTCAGGGTCAACGATCGCGGGCCCTTCGTGCGCGGACGCGTGGTCGACATCTCGCCTTCCGCCGCCGAGGCGCTCGGCATGGTCGACAAGGGCATCACCAATGTCAGGCTCGAGGTCGTGCAATAGGGCGCCACGCGTCGCGACCGATGCGGCGCGCTTAACCGGCTGTTAGCGGCTTCTCAAGCACCATGGCTGCCCGCACAATTGGGGACTTTGGGGGAGGCGGCGCTTGAACACGATCCAGCATCTCGAAGATCAGGCTGCGCGCGCCGAGCGGCTCGCCAAACGGATCACGGATACGCTGACGATCGAAAAGCTGCTGACCTTCGCGGGCGAACGCCGCCGCGAGATCGAGGTCATCGCCGGCAAGCACCGCCGCAACTAGCCGTCCTTTCGGCAAGCGAGCTTCATTTCATCGCGCTTTGGGAATGGCTTTCGATGAAGTCGCTGAGATAATCGGGGAGCTCTATTCCATAGATGTCGCACCGTGCGCGGATCTCGCCGGCGACGTCGCACGAGATATCCTTCATCCAGTGCTCGAGCGTGTTGAACGAGATCACCTTGATCGGGTCATTGAAGCAGCCGGCGACGAGCTCGCCGATCGTGGTGTCAAGATCGCTGCGCTCGATGCGGATTTCGGTCGCCTCGTCACGGCGATCGATCACTACGAACAGGGTCTGGTCCGCTCCGTAAGGCACGATCGGTGATGATACGCCGGCGTCAAACATCTCGAGGCGCTCACGTCATTGCTTTGATCCCTGACAACGGGAAGAACCGGAAGAAGGTTCCTGCTCGCGCGCTTGTGAGGGGCGTCAGAGAAATTCTCTCAAGCGCGACAGCTCGAGGACGTGTTCGGGGGAGAGGATTTCGGTGACGAGCGGCGGCTGCGCCACGGTGCGGATCTCGTAGAGATGGCGGGTCGTCGCCGGCTTCTGCATGAAAGCCGAGATGCAATCGTCGAGCGTGCCTTCGATGAGCTGGTAGGGCTCCCGGTCAGGCTGGCGCTGATTGGCAAGTGATGGCCATTTATGCAGCGCCGCAAGCGCGCCGAAATCGACCTTTGAATCCCCGACCACGTCCCCCATCGCCCTGCCTCACGCAAAACACGACCCCAGCACACGTGCTCGCGTGCCGGGGCCCATACACCTGTCGCTGCATCTCAATGCCACAGGTCAGCCAACGCGGCAGCCGGGAAAAGGTTCCCGGCGGCCTGTCGCCACTCAGCTCGCGGCCGCCGCGATCCTGCGCCCGGGGCTGTCATGCTCCTGGTTGCTCTCGCCGCGGCGGACCTCCGGCGGCAGCCCGGCAAAGCGCCGCAAGGCCTCCGCCATCTGCACCCGGCCCGACACGCCTGTGATCACCACGTCCACCATCGCAAAGGACGAATGGAAGTGGCCGCGCGCCTTGAGCTGCTCGACGGGGACGCCGGCAGCGGCCATCGCCTCGGCATAGGCGATGCCCTCGTCGCGCAGGGGATCGAACTCGCAGGTGACCACGAGGGCCGGCGGCAGGCCGGCGACCTTGCCGCGCAGCGGGGCGACCCGCGGGTCGGTGCGGTCCGCCGGCGAGCAATAGAGGTCCCAGAACCAGTACATCAGCGAGCGCGTCAGGAAGTAGGCGGTCCCGTTTTCGTTGTAGGAGGGCCGATCGAAGCTGCAGTCGGTGACCGGGCAGACCAGAAGCTGGCCGGCGATGGCTGGCCCGCCGCGGTCGCGCGCGAGCTGGCAGGTGACGGCCGCGATGTTGCCGCCGGCGCTCCAGCCGGCGACCAGCACCGGGCCCGGCCTGCCGCCGAGCTCGGCGGCGTGCTCGGCGATCCAGCGCGCGGCCGCATAGCCGTCTTCCGCAGCCGTCGGGAAGCGATGCTCCGGTGCGTGGCGATAACCGACGCTGACGAACATCATGCCGGTCCGCCGCACCATGTCGCGGCAAAACGGCTCGTCCGATTGCTCGTCGCCGAGCACCCAGCCGCCGCCGTGGAAATAGACCACGACCGGATGCGGTCCCGGCGTTGCCGGCTTGTAGACGCGGTAGGGCAGCGCGCCGTCGGCGACAGGCAGGGTGCCGTCGACGATCTCGCCGATCGGCCGCCCCGCAGGCCGGCCCTTGTTGAACTCGTTGACGAAGGCGCGGGCGCCGAGCGCGCCCATCGACTCGATCGGCGGCAGGTTGAGCGAGGCGAGCAGGTTCAGCACCAGCCGCACGTCCGGCTGCAGGCGCACCACCTCGCCGTCATTGCATTGCGCGGCGCCATCGGGGCCGGTGAGCTTGAAGCCGAGCATGCCGCGGCTGACCACCTCGTCGCAGATGCTGCGATAAGGGCCGACGCCGCCGGTATAGGGCATCAGGCCCTGCACCTTGCCCGGCACGTTGGCGCCGGTGTACCAGGTGTTGGCGAGCCGGTGCAGCGTCAGCATCGAGCAGTCGGCCATGTGCCTGTTCCAGCCGGCCTGTGCCGTCTCGGTCGGCTCGATTGTGGTGAAGCCGGCATCGCGCAGCGATGCAAGGCGATCGACCACCCAGTCGACATGCTGCTCGATCGACACCGCCATGTTTGACAGCACCGACGGGCTTCCGGGTCCGGTAATCATGAAGAAGTTCGGGAAGTCCTCGACCGTGAGGCCGAGATAGGTCTGCGGTCCCTGCGCCCAGACATCGGACAGCGACTTGCCACCGCGCCCGGTGATCGGATGCACGGCACGGATCGCGCCGGTCATGGCGTCGAAGCCGGTTGCGAAGACGATGACGTCGACGTCGAAGCTGCGACCGTTCGTGGAGATGCCGCTCGCGGTGATCGCCTTGATCGGCTCCTTGCGCAGATTGACCAACGTGACGTTCGGCCGGTTGTAGGTTGCGTAATAATTGGTCTCGAGGCAGGGGCGTTTCGCGCCGAAAGGATGGTCGTCCGGCATCAGCGCCGCGGCGGTCTCGGGATCCTTGACGGCGACGCGGATCTTTTCGCGGATCAGGTCCTGGACGATCTTGTTGCCGTCGACGTCGACGGCCTGGTCGGCCCAGAGCTGCGTCAGGATGTGGACGAGGTCGCCGGCGGCCCAGGCGCGTTCGAACCGCTCGCGGCGCTCGGCATCGCTCAATTGCCAACTCACGACCGTCTGCTGCGGGTAGGGCACGCCGGCCATCGACTGCCGCGCCTGCTCGCGATAGGCCGCGCGGTCGCTCTGCAGCAGGCTCATGCGGTCCGCGGGCGCCGGGCCGTTATGCGCCGGCAAAGCGAAATTCGGTGTGCGCTGGAACACCGTCAGATGCGCAGCCTGCTCGGCGATCACAGGGATCGACTGGATCGCCGAGGAGCCCGTGCCGATCACGGCGACGCGCTTTCCGGTGAGATCGACGCCGTCATGCGGCCAGCGCCCGGTGAAATAGACCTCGCCCTTGAAGTCCTTGACGCCGTCGATCTCCGGCGGCTTCGGCGCGGAGAGGCAACCGGTC
This sequence comes from Bradyrhizobium sp. USDA 223, assembly GCF_044909005.1. Lineage (NCBI taxonomy): Bacteria > Pseudomonadati > Pseudomonadota > Alphaproteobacteria > Hyphomicrobiales > Nitrobacteraceae > Bradyrhizobium > Bradyrhizobium sp. USDA 223. The sequence goes on along the minus strand of NZ_JBIYDR010000001.1, from coordinate 4,854,255 downwards.
GCCATGATGTAATGGCGGCAGGAGACGGGTGGCCCATTGTCCGTGGTGATGAGCCAGCGCTCGGACGCTTCGTCCCATCTGGCTTCGGTGACCTTGGTCTTGAAACGGATGTCGCGGCGCAGATCGTAGCGATCGGCGACGAAGCCGAGATAGCGCAGGATCTCGGGCTGGGTCGCGTATTTCTCCGACCAGGCCCAGGCGGTCTCGAGCTCCGGATCGAACGTGTAGCTGTAGTCGATGGTCTGGATGTCGCAGCGCGCGCCCGGATAGCGGTTCCAGTACCAGGTGCCGCCGACATCGCCGGCCTCGTCGAGCCCGACTGCCGAGAACCCCGCCTTGCGCAGGCGATAGAGAAGGTAGAGGCCGGCAAATCCGGCGCCGACCACGGCAACATCGACCTGCTGAGCGGTTCCGCGCTCATCGGAGGCACGTGTGGCAACCATTGCGTCAGGCATGGTATTCCTCCCGGATGTCTTGTTTTGGCGGCAGGCTATAGCCGCAGGCTCAGCTTGTCATTACAGCAAGTGCAATCTTAGGGTGGTCGTTTGCGGCGGCTTCGTGACCGCGCGAAGGTTGCGGCACCACACGCACCGCGATGCACAATGGCCGTGATCGCCCGGGGTAATCAGCCATCGTCCTTCTGTGTATGCTTGCGCTTACAAGCCACGCGTACCGCCCGGGCGTCATGACAGAGTTGAGTGAGCGAACCAGAGCGAACATGGACGTCGTCCTCGAGCAGACGTGCCGGCAACTGCCGCATGGCGGCGATCACGACAGCCGCAGGTTCATCGCCGAGCGCCTGATCGAGGCGGCACGGGCGGGCCACTCCACGCTGGGCGAGCTCGGCATCGTCGCGCGCCACGCGCTCGCGGAGCTGATTGGCAAAGGCGGTTAGGCTCAAGGCGCGAGGCTTGCCTTGCCGACGGCTCTGGACATAACCTGCCGAAACCCTTCATCGAGATGGTTGCGAAGATGCGGGCCTTGCTTGCATTCGTTGCGGCTATTGCAGTCTTGTGTGGCGCCGGTTCGGCCGCCGCCCAGCCGGTCGGGCAGTTTCCATTCGCGCTGACCCGTGAAGGGCAGATGCTCGGTGCCGTGGAAGGCGAGGTGGCCTCGTTCAAGGGCCTGGCTTACGCGGCGCCGCCGGTCGGGGCACTGCGCTGGCAACCGCCGCAGCCGACGACCGAAAGCTCGGAGATGCGCACCGCTTACGAATACGGCGCGCCGTGCCTTCAGCCGGCGCTGCCGGCGGCGAGCGAGGATTGCCTGACGCTGAACGTGTTTCGTCCTTTCGGGGTCGACGGCCCGTTACCGGTGATGGTGTTCATCCCTGGCGGCGCGTTCGTCACGGGCACCGCGAACGATCCGCTATTCGATGGCGCCAAGCTGGCGCAGGCGGGCCTCATCGTGGTCACCGTGAATTATCGCCTCGGCGCGCTCGGCTGGCTCTCGCATCCCGCGCTGTCGGACGCCGGCTCCGGCAATTTCGGCCTGATGGACCAGATCGCCGCGCTGCACTGGGTGCACGACAACATCGCGGCCTTCGGCGGCGATCCTGATAACGTCACGCTGTTCGGCAGCGATGCAGGCGCGACATCGATTGCGCTGCTGATGTTGTCCGCGCAAGCGCGCGATCTCTTCCACAAGGCCATTCTGCAATCGGTGCCCGGCCGCGCGCGGCTGCGCTCGGCAGAAGAGGCTGAGGCCATCGGCCGGGAGTTCGTGGCCGCGCTTTCGGTGAACATGGATCTGCGTGCAGTCGAGCCGCGGCGCCTGCTGGCCGCCGAGAAACAATTGCTGGAGACATCGCCAAGCAGCTTTGCACCGATGATGGATGGACGTCTTGTGAGCGAGGACCTCGCCGCAGGTTTTGCGGCCGGACGCCAAAGCCGCATTCCCCTGATCGTCGGCTCGAACCAGGATGAGACCGGCTCGGAGAACGAGACCGCGATCAAGGAGGAGCTTGCGCCGCCGGGCGCGGACGGCGGCGAATTGCGCAAGCTCTATCCCGATCTCACCAGACCGTCGGATCTCGCGGCAAGAATTTACACCGACAAGGTCTTTTCCGAGCCGGTGCGGCTGCTGGCACGTCTGCACGCGGCAGGCGGCGCGCCGACCTTTCGCTACCGCTTCGCCTATGTGCCGGAGGCCAGGCGCGCCAATCCGGACGTCGGCCACGGGCGCGAGCTGCAGTTCATCTTCGGTGCGGAAGGCGTGCCCGGTGCGGGCATCCTGTCGCGGCGCGATCGCGAGGTCGCAGGCCGCATGCGCGCCTATTGGATAAACTTCGCCCGAAGTGGCGATCCCAATGGTCCCGACCTACATGGTCCCGACCTGCCACGCTGGGACGCAGCTAGCGGCGATCGCCTGCTGCTGATCACGAACGATGGCATCGCGAGCGGTGACGATCCGTTCGCGGATCGCCTCGACCGGCTCGCAAATGAGGGCAGGAGATGAATCGGATTTAAGCCGCGAGCTCGACGCGCGGCGCCGGGCTGAGCCGGTCTTCCTCCAGATAATCCATCGCGCCGTCCTTCTCGACGGCATAGAACTGCTGGCCATCCCGCGACTTGAAGGCGGCGCGGACGACACCGCGGCGGCCCTTGTCACTGTTGACGACGTCCCCCAGCGCAAACTTCCTCATCGCACGTCTCACTTGTCTTCAGGCCGACTGCTTCGGCCCAGCGGGGATTCTGGGCGGCAAATCGTTAACGACTTGCTAACCATGCTGCTTTGCCTATGCTCACCGCCGAACGTGCGGACTGCCCGCACGCGCCCGTTGTCAATGAGACGAGCCGATGACGCGATTTCCGACCCTGTTCCTGTCGCATGGCGGCGGCCCCTGGCCCTTCATGGAGGACAGGCGGGTGCAATACGCCAGGACTGCCGAGGCGTTCGCGAACCTGCCGCAGCTTCTGCCCGAGAGGCCGAAGGCGGTGCTGGTCATCACCGGGCATTGGGAAGCCGACGCCTTCACGGTCTCGACCTCGCCGCATCCACCGATGGTGTACGACTATTACGGTTTCCCCGAGCATACCTACCAGCTCAAATATCCGGCGCCGGGCAAGCCCGAGCTTGCCGCGCAAGTGAAGGCGCTGCTCGCGCATGCCGGCCTCGATTGCCGCGAAGATCCCGACCAGGGTTTCGATCACGGCACGTTCGTTCCGCTCGGGCTGATGTATCCGAATGCCGACATGCCGATCGTGCTGCTGTCGCTGAAGTCCAGCTATGACGCGGCCGAGCACGTCAAGGTGGGGCAGGCGATCGCATCCTTGCGCGACGAAGGCATCCTGATCGTCGGCAGCGGCCTGACCTATCACAACATGCGCGGCTTCAACCGTCCGGAGTCCAAGCCCGTCTCGTATGATTTCGAGGCCTACCTGAACGAGGCAATCAGCAACCCCGATGCGGCGCGCCGCAATGCCATGCTGGTCGATTGGGAGAATGCGCCGAGCGCCCGCCTTGCGCATCCGCGCGAGGATCATCTGCTGCCGCTGATGGTGGCGGCCGGTGCTGCGGGAAGCGACGTCGGACGGCGCGTCTTCGTCGACGAGGTCGCGCATGTGGCGATGGCCTCGTATGTGTTTGGGTAATGATCTCTTCTCCGTCGTCCCACAAGCGGGGAGAGGCGAAGAAAAGCCTCACCCATATCTCAGCTTCATTACCAGAATGCCGCCGGCAAGAACCATGGTGACGGCGTTCGCCGCGACCAGAGGGGCATCGCCTGAAAGCAGGCCGTAGATGAGCCAGAGCGTGAGGCCCAGCATCATGACCAGAAACATGCCGAGGGAAATGTCGCGCGCCGAGCGGGTCTTCCAGACCTTGATGAACTGCGGCGCGTAGGCGACGGTGGTGCAGGTGGCGGCGGCAAAGCCGAGCAGCTTGATCGCGAAGGGGTCCATGTCCGGCTCTATAGCATGGATTCGGCTCTGCCTCACGCGCGGGCCGTCATCAGCCCGCGGTACAGCGCGGCATAGTCGCCGGCGCGGTTGCGCCAGGAGACGTCGGTCGCAAGGCCGCTGCGTTGCAAGCGGCGCCAGGTCAGCTTGTCGTGGAAGGCGGTGTTGGCCTTGCGCAGCGTGCCGGCGAGGGCATCCGCCGTCACGGGGGCGAACTTGAAGCCGGTGGCATCGTGGCCGGACGCGTCGGCCTCGCCGATATCGACGATGGTGTCTTCGAGGCCGCCGACGCGCGAGACGATCGGCACCGCGCCATAGCGCAGCGCGCAGAGCTGGGTCAGGCCGCACGGCTCGAAGCGCGACGGCACGATCAGCGCGTCCGAGCCGGCCTGGATCAGGTGCGCCAGGATTTCGTCATAGCCGATCACGACGCCGATCCGGCCCGGATTGGAGCGGGCCGCGGCCTGGTAGCCATCCTGCAGATCGCGGTCGCCGCTGCCGAGCAGCGCGAGCTGCATGCCTTCGCGCAGGATGGTTGGGATGGCTTCCATCAGGAGATCGAGCCCCTTCTGCCACGACAGCCGGCTGATGACGCCGAGCAGTGGCGCTTCGTCCGAGGAATCGAGATTGAACTGCTGCTGCAGCACCGCCTTGTTCGCGGCCCGGAAGGTCAGGTCTTCCGCGCCGAAGCGGTAGGCGATGTGCGGATCGGTTTGCGGATTCCAGACCTCGGTGTCGATGCCGTTGAGGATGCCGCTCAGCACGCTCGATCGTTCACGAAGCAGGCCGCCGAGGCCCATGCCGCCTTCGTCGCTCTGGATTTCCTTCGCGTAGGTCGGCGATACCGTGGTGATGCGATCGGCAAGGCGCAAGCCGGCCTTCAAGAAGCTGATGCCGCCGAAATATTCCAGTTCGCTGACGTTGAAGGCATGCCAGGGCAGGCCGATCGATCCGATCAGCTCAGGGGCGAACTTGCCCTGGTAGGCCATGTTGTGAATGGTCATCACGGTGCCGGGCCGCGGACGATTGTCGTAGTGCAGATAGGCCGGCGCGAGCCCCGCCTGCCAATCGTGGGCGTGCACGACATCGGGCACGAAGGCCGGCGCGAGGCCGTGGCCGATATCGGCCGCCACGCGCGACAGCGCGGCGAAGCGCACGCCGTTGTCCGCCCAGTCGATGCCATCGGTGGTGACATAGGGGTTGCCCGGCCGCGCATAGAGATGCGGCACGTCCAGCACGAACAGATCGAGCCCGGCATGCGAGCCCGCCAGCAGCCGGCCGGGGCCTCCGAAATAATCCGGCCAGCGCCGCAGTTCCTCTGTGCCGGACAAAAGGCGCATCACGTCGGGATAGCCCGGCAGCAAGGTGCGCATCTCGACGCCATGCGCCTTCAGCGCAACCGGCAGCGCGCCCGCAACATCTGCGAGGCCGCCGGTCTTGATGAGGGGATAGACTTCAGAGGCGACCGCGAGGACGCGAACAGGCATCATGTATTGAGCCTGTCGATCATCGGCTGGGTGATCAGCGAGATGCCCTGCTCGGTGGTGCGGAAGCGCTTTCCGTCGAACTCGGGATCCTCGCCGACGACGAGCCCTTCCGGGATCTCGACGCCGCGGTCGATCACGACGTTCCTCAAGCGGGCGCCGCGGCCGACATTCACGTAGGGCATGATCACCGCGTTCTCGACATTGGCGTAGGAGTTGATGCGCACGCCGGTGAACAGCAGCGAGCGGCGCAGCGAGGCGCCGGAGATGATGCAGCCGCCGGAGACCAGCGAACTCACCGCCTGGCCGCGCCGGCTCTCCTCGTCATGGACGAATTTCGCCGGCGGCGTGATCTCGGCATAGGACCAGATCGGCCAGGCGCGGTCGAACAGGTCGAGCTCGGGCACCACGTCGGTGAGGTCGATATTGGCGGCCCAATAGGCGTCGACCGTGCCGACGTCGCGCCAATAGGCGGGGGTGTCGGTGCCGAAGCGAACGCAGGAGGTCGAGTATTGGTGCGCCATCGCGCGGCCGTTCTTGACGAGGTAGGGAATGATGTCCTTGCCGAAATCGTGGTTCGAGTTCGGGTCCTCGGCATCGCGCTTGAGCTGATCGAACAGGAATCTCGCGTCGAACACGTAAATGCCCATGCTGGCGAGCGAGACGTCCGGCTTGCCCGGCACCGGCGGCGGATCTTTCGGCTTCTCCAGGAACTCCTGAATCCAGCCGTTCTCGTCGACATGCATGATGCCGAAACCGGAGGATTCGGTCCGCGGCATCTCGAGGCAGCCGACGGTGACGTCGGCGCCGCTCTCGACGTGCTGGCGCAGCATCACCTCGTAGTCCATTTTGTAGATGTGGTCTCCGGCCAGCACGACGATGAAGCGGCAGGCGTGGGATTCGATGATGTCGATGTTCTGGTACACCGCGTCCGCCGTGCCGACATACCACATGCTCTCGGAGACGCGCTGGCTGGCGGGGAGGATGTCAAAACTCTCGTTGCGTTCGGGGCGGAAGAAGTTCCAGCCCATCTGAAGGTGCCGGATCAGGCTGTGCGCCTTGTATTGGGTCGCCACCGCGATACGGCGGATGCCGGAGTTCACCGCGTTCGACAGCGCGAAATCGATGATGCGGGATTTGCCGCCGAAATAGACCGCCGGCTTGGCGCGGCGGTCGGTCAGCTCCAGCAGGCGGCTGCCGCGTCCTCCGGCCAGGACAAAGGCCAGCGCCTGACGGGCAAGCGGCTCGGGTCTCGCGGCACTCATGTGATCCTCCCACAACTCTGGCGCTCGCGAGAAGCCTCCCGGCCGCGCACATTGGAACCGATAGTAATGGCACGAATAGTAAATCGTGAAGGTGGTTGTTGGTTGCGAATGCACGGGAAGCTTAATGCCTTGCCGGGTGATCGGGCCTCAGCCACCGTCGCGCGGCTGTCACAGGCGGCGACGTCGCCGGGCACCGGTTGATCAGAACGGAGGCAAGCGTCTTGTGCGGTGCACGCAAACTCCAGGCTTTGAAATTCAATGCTTTGACTTGGCGCAAGGATGTCCGATCATGACGCTGCGATCCTTTTTCCAAGCGAAAGGTCAGACAGGGAGTAGGACGATGAGGATCTGGAAGACGGCGATTGCCTGTTCATTGGTCGGCGTGGTCATGGTGGCCCAGATCGGGCAGGCCACGGCGGCCCCGATGCCGACCAACGTTGCGACGATGAAGGCTGCGGCCGGTGATAATGTCACACCGGTGCATTGGCGCGGCGGTGGCTGGGGCTTTGCCCTCGGTGGTCTCGCAGCCGGCGCGCTCATCGGCGGCGCCATCGCCAGCAGCGCGCCTTACGGTTACTATGGCAGACCCTATTACGGTGGCTACGGCTATGGATATCCGGGCTACGGCTATGGTTACGCCCCCGCCTATTACGGCGGCTACGGCTACGCACCGGTCTATCCGCGATATTATCGGCCGTACCGTCCGTATTACAGCTATGGCTATTACCGGCCGTACCGGGTTTATCACCGCCCGTTCGGTGTTTATCCCCGTCCCTACTACCGCGCCTATTGGTGAGCACCGCGCGGCTAGATGGCAGCCACACGATCAGGCTCATGCATGCAACATGCATGAGCAGGATCGCGGCGAGATGCAATGGCGGGCTTGAGGTGAAGCCTGCGCATCCCGCCGCCTCCGCCTAGTTCGATCCCGCGGCTGCGAAGCTGCGGTCGGCGGCGGCGGTCAACGAACTGGCCGACCGATCGATGATGGCGTGGGCGCCGACGCGCAGGCTACGATCGATCTGTATTTCCGCTGGGACTGATCAAGCAGAAGCTGGACGCAGCGGAGATCGTGGGCCGTTCATTCACGGACGCAATCGAAGGCGAAAATGTAATGCTCCGTCGTCATTCCGGGGCGCGACGAAGTCGCGAGCCCGGAATCCATTCATCGACAGACATTGCGGCTCGATGGATTCCGGGCTCGCCCTTCGGGCGCCCCGGAATGACGACCGTGGGTGTGAGAGCTCACGAGTCACTCAAGCATTCGTGAAGCGCGACGAGCACGTTCTAGCGCAATCGCCTTCTTCGAAATATTCCTTCTGCATTCTCACCGCCCGACAACACCCTCATTGCTATTTGCACCGCAGCTCTTGCGGCATGGCGCACTCCCGCAAAGATCAATCCGACGACCACATCGGGAGACCGGCCATGGGCCTGCAAGAAACAAAAATCGAATCGCTTCCCTTCGTCACTGCCGAACTCAACTATCTCGCACCGATCGAAGGCAAGCCGCGTACCTACGCGTTCGATCCGCCGGCGGGTGAGCCCAAGAGCACTTCGCTGCCGGAGCCGCACAAGGTGCCGATCTTCGATGCGCGGCTGATCGCGCAGAACTTCTCGCTGGATCGAGAGGGCTTTGCGTTGGTGCGTCACCCGACGCAGGTGAAGGATTTCTACAACGAGGACGAGGTGAGGGCGGTCTATTATCCCGCCGTGGAGGCCTTTCTGCGCGCGACGCTGAAGGCCGACCGCGTCGTCATCTTCGATCACACCGTGCGCAAGCGTGTTGAGGGCGCACCTGATATCCGCGACGGCGGCCCGCGTCAGCCTGCCACGCGCGTCCATGTCGACCAGACCATCACGTCCGGCGCCAACCGCGTCCGCGAGCATCTGCCTGATGAAGCCGAAGAGCTGCTGAAGGGGCGCGTGCAGGTGATCAATCTGTGGCGGCCGATCCGCGGTCCCTTGCGGGATTCACCGCTCGCCATGGCCGACGGAACCACGGTCAAGCCGGAAGACCTCGTCGCTTCCGACCTGATCTATCCCAACCGCCGCGGCGAGACCTATTCGGTGAAGTACAATCCGAACCACCGCTGGTTCTATTTCCCGGAGATGACGCCGGATGAGGCGCTGCTGCTGAAGTGCTACGATTCCGCAACCGACGGCCGGACCCGTTTCGGGCCGCATACCGCATTCGTCGATCCGACCACGCCGGCCGATGCCGCGCCCCGCGAGAGCATCGAGGTCCGCACGCTGGTGTTCCACCAGCAGTAACAAAGTGTGATGCCCCTGCCGGGTCCATGCATCATGGGCGCGGGCGTCGTTCAGGTCTCGGTGGATTAGGCCCCCGAGCACGCTATAGTGCCGCCCAAAGCAAGACAGGGGGCGCTATGACTCGGATCAGGGTGGGACTCGTCGGCTGCGGCTTCGTGTCGGAGCTGCACATGTATGCGTTCCGGCGCGTCTATGGCGTTGACGTCGAGGTCGCGGCGGTTGCTGCCCGCGGCGACAAGGTTGTCGCGTTTGCCGGGCATCACAATATCCCGCGTGTTTACCGGAGCTTCGCCGAGCTGATCGCCGACCGCGATCTCGACGTCGTCGACGTTTGCACCCCGCCCAATCTTCACGCCGAGATGATCGTCGCCGCCATGCAGTCCGGCAGGCACGTCATCTGCGAAAAGCCGTTCGCCGGCTATTTCGGCCGCGAAGGCGATCAGCAGCCGATCGGCAAGCACGTGCCGAAGGCGCTGATGTATGAGCGCGTGATCGAGGAGATGGACAGGACGCGCGCCGCGATCGAGCGCACGGACAAGCTCTTCATGTATGCCGAGGACTGGATCTACGCGCCGGCCGTGACCAAGACCGCCGAGATCATCAAGGCGACCAAGGACAAGATCCTGTTCATGAAGGGCGAGGAGAGCCATTCCGGCTCGCACGCCGCGCATGCCGCGCAATGGGCGATGACCGGCGGCGGCTCGCTGATCCGCATGGGCTGCCATCCCCTCTCGGCCGTGCTGTATCTGAAGCAGGTCGAAGCCAAGGCGCGCGGCGAGCGCATCCATGTGGACAGCGTCACCGGCGATGTCGGCAACGTCACCGCCGGGCTCAAGCCGGAGGAGCGCAGCTACATCAAGGCCAATCCCCTCGACGTCGAGGACTGGGGCACGCTCACCGCCACTTTCTCGGACGGCACCAAGGCGACGGTGTTCTCCGGCGACATGATCATGGGCGGCGTGCGCAATCTGATCGAGACCTATACGAGCGGCGGCTCCCTGTTCGCCAACATCACGCCGAACAATCATCTGATGAGCTATCAGACCAACGAGGAGAAGCTCGCTTCCGTCTACATCACCGAGAAGGTCGACCGCAAAACCGGCTGGCAATATGTCTGCCTCGAGGAGGAATGGACTCGCGGCTATTTGCAGGAGATCCAGGACTTCATGGAATGCGTTGCGACCGGGCGCCAGCCGCTTTCGGACCTCGCGCTGGCGTATGAGACGATCAAGGTGAACTACGCGGGATATTGGGCGGCGGAGGAGGGGCGGCGGGTGGTGTTGTAAGGGCTTCTTTACCCTCCAGGGGAGGGTGGGGAGTGCGCCGCCCCCTCACGCCCCGTAAGTCGAGCCCTTCGGCAGCGGGAAGACCGGGTCCTGCGTGCGGATGTTGGTCGGCCACACCACGGAGATGTGCGCGCCGGCGTTCTGCATCACGACCGGCGTCGAACGTTCGTTCTGGCCGGAGAGCGGCGTGCCCGGCGGGAAGAATTTCACGCCATACCCCTGGATCGTGCCGCCCGCGGGGATGTCGACGTCGAGCGCCGCTTTCCGGATCGCCTCGGGCTCGAAGCTGCCGTACTTCTCCTTGGCGACCGGCAGCACGTTGTTGAGCAGCACCCAGGTCTGGTTGAAGCCCATCGAGCAGTGCGGCGGCACGTCGGTGGCGCCGGTCTTGGCCTGGTAGCGACTGACCATGGTCTTGATCAGATCGCCCATGCCGGGCGCGAGCTTGGCGGGATCGAGCAGCTGCGCCGGCACCGGGTCGATGTTGCAGAAATGGTCGATGTCGGCGCCGAACGTGGCGCGCAGCTTGTCGAGCTGGCTGTAGCCGGCACCGGCTCCGAACAGCATCTTGAAGCGCAGGCCGCTCTCGCGCGCCTGGCGCAGGAACAGGGTGATGTCAGGGTTGTAGCCCGCATGCGAGATCACGTCGGCCTTGGCCCGCTTGATCTTCGTCACCAGCACCGAGAGATCGGGCGCCGAGGCCGAATAGCCTTCGCGCAGCACCACCGGAATGCCGGCCTCTTTCGCATAGGCCTCGTCAGCGGAGGCAACGCCGACGCCATAGGGGCCGTCCTCGTGGATCAACGCGACCTTGACCTCCTTCGGGTCCATGCCGAGCTTGGCTTTGGCATGCTCGGTGAGGAAGCTTGCAAAGGCCTGGCCGTATTGATCCGAATGGATCTGCGCGCGAAATACGTGTTGCAGATTCTTGTCCTTGAACACGGCGGTCGAGACCGCGGTCGTGATCCAGAGGATCTTCTTTTGCTGCTCGACCTTGGCCGCGAGCGGCACCGCATGCGAGCTCGCATAGACGCCGTTGAGGATGTCAATCTTCTCCTGGCTGATCAGGCGTTCGGCCTCGTTGATCGCAACGTCCGGCTTGCTCTGCGAATCCGCGGCGACCGGAGCAACCTTGTATTTGCCGCCGACACCGCCTTTCTCGTTGACGAGATCGATGGCGATCTGCGCGCCGATCGAGGAGGCGACCGAGCCGCCGGCGGCGAAGGGGCCGGTGAGGTCGTAGATCAGGCCGATGCGTATAGTCTCCGCTTGTGCCTGGGCGCGCGTCCAATCGAGGCTGAGTGCGGCGGCGGCAGCCGCCGATGTCTTCAGCAGCTGCCTGCGTGAAGTCGGCATCCTATCCTCCCTCAAATCCGTCGTTCGATCTTGTTGTTGTTCACAAAGTATGGGGAGCGGGACGGCGGAAAGTCAACATCGCGAAAGTCGAGTTTCGTCCTCCGCGGCCGGGAGTGCAATTGCGAAAGGGACCCCCGCACACCCGCGATCACTGCTCCAAGCGCCGCGCCAGATAGCGCGCGGTCTTTCCAACGGCCTTGGCCAGGTGATGCGGCGTTCCCGATGCGACGATATTGCCGCCTTCGTCACCGGCACCGGGCCCGAGATCGATGATCCAGTCGCTGTGCGCCACGTCGTCCATGTCATGCTCGACCACGATCACGCTGTTGCCAACGATCCGTTCGAGCTGCGCGATCAGGCGCTCGACGTCGCGCGGGTGAAGGCCGGTGTAGATAGTCCCGAAGGCGAGCGAGGATTTCCCCGAGCCTGATACGCCCGTGAACACGACGAGGGCGTTGCGAGGAATGCGGACGTCGACGTTTCTCAGATTGTGCTCGCGCGCGCCCCGGACTCGCACGAAGCCGTCGTCCTGCATCAGGTCGGGTTGTCTTGGTCGATCGTCCATCTGGCTGCTCCCGGCCGCGTCGGGATTAACGGCAGGATCGCAGGATGGGTCCGTTGATGCCGGCGGGACCGTTATGACCTGACGAAGCCAAAAGCGTTCAGATTTCGATGGGCGTGCGCTTACAACGCAGGGAGCGAGTCCTTATGACCACTGCCTTCGCGGCAGATCAAGTGGCGGAAGGCGGGCCGGATCGAACGGCGCGAGGTCGACGTTGCGCGTCGCGCCTTCGACAATCAACTCTGCGAGTGCTTCGCCGGTTGCAGGGGCATTGAGGATACCCCAGACCCCATGGCCAGTCGCAACGTAGAGCGCTTCTTCCTGCGGCACGCGGCCAATCAACGGGGAGCCATCCGCTGTCACGGGGCGGTAGCACGCTTGTTTGGCGATGATCTTCTCCGGTCGGAACAGCGGCGAAAGTCGCTCTGAGATCTGTTGCAGCCTGTGCATGAGATTTGGCTCGGGCTCCACACGGGCCGGATCCGTAGGGAAGGTGTCTGTGTCGGGACAAGCGGTCACATAGGTGGTGCCGTCCGGGCGGGGGAACACCTCGATAGGGGTGACTTGGCCGCGAATCTCCATCTCGAGAAACAGGGCGTCTGCGGATACATGTGTGCCCGTGTCGTAGACAATGCTGGGGCTGCGTTGCGCATACAGGGCGGGCAGACTCATCCACTTCGTGGCGAGCAGGGACCATGGACCCATTGCGATCACCACGGCGTCGGCCTCGATGATGCTATCGCCCACCCCGATGCCCTTGACGGTCGTGCAACCCGCCTCGCGCAGGATGCCCGTGAAGAGGCCATGGCGCAGCTCGGCGCCTTGCGCGATCGCCGCATTCATCATGGCCGATGTGAACTTCTGGGGATGAACGATGGCGGTCGTCTCGGTCGTGCCGATGCGCTGCGCGATGTGGATGCCGTTGCTGAGCCAGTCGAATGTAGAGCGCGTGTTCCGGCGCGGATCACCTTCGGGAACGACCCGGCCGCTGTATGCGCTCATCGGCCGGTAGTCCCAATGCCCAGGAAGCTCCCGAGGCAGTTGCGCGTGAAGCTTAAAACTGCGACTGGCCAAAGCGTCGAGGGGCGTGCCCGCGCACCAGTCGCGCGCCAGAAAGCCGCCGGCTTTGCCGGAGGCTGCAGCCGCCACGGCGGTCCGTTCGACGACGATGACATCGACACCATGCCGGCGGAGGAAATAAGCAGTGCAAGCTCCGACGACGCCGCCGCCACAGATTACAACACGCATCGCCTTCTTCCCTCGAGGAGCCGATCGTTGCGGCCACAATCTGGCTCGCATAGCATACTGCCGCTGCTAGTGCGATGCCTGCGGCGGCAGCATGGGATCGAAGGCCTCGTCGCTGTTCTTGTGAATGACTGCTTCTCATGCAAAGGCGTCGACGCCGGCGCCTCTCGCAATTCACGTAAATCTCTCAGGGTCGTAAGGTGGGCACCATCTCGTCCCGTATCGGAGTGATCGTGGGCACGCTTCCCTTGCCCACCCTACGCTAGCGGTGCACTCTTCGCTCAGCCCGGCCCTGCGCCCTGTGTCGCCGTATACACGGCGTAGAGCGATTGGCTTGCGGCCATGAACAGGCGGTTGCGCTTGGGGCCGCCGAAGCAGACGTTGCCGCACACTTCCGGCAGACGGATGCGGCCGAGCAGCTTGCCCTCCGGCGACCACACCGTGACGCCGCTGTAGCCGACGGCGCGTCCGGCATTGCTGGAGGCCCAGAGATTGCCGTTGACGTCGCAACGCAGACCATCCGGTCCGCACTTCACGCCATCGATCACGCAATCGGTGAACTTCTTCAGGTTCGAGAGCTTGTTGTCGCTGCCGACGTCGAACACGAAGATCTCGCCCTTGCCGCCGGGGCCGGTGTCGCCCGGTCCCTTGCCGGTCGAGGCGATGTAGAGCTTCTTGTAGTCGGGCGAGAAGCACAGCCCGTTCGGATCGGGCACCTGGTCTTCGGTGACGACGAGGTCGATGCGGCCGGAGGGATCGATGCGATAGCAGTTGGTCGGCAGCTCGCGCTTGCCCGGCACGAAGCCGGCCGGCTGTCCGATCCGCGGATTGAGCTTGCCGCCGGCATTACTCGGGCCGCCCGCGACGTCGGGCTCGCCTTCGTAGAGCTGGCCGCCATACGGCGGATCAGTGAACCAATAGCTGCCGTCGGGATGCGCGGCGATGTCGTTCGGCGAGTTCAGCTTCTTGCCCTGGTAGGACTCGGCGAGCACGGTGGCGGTGCCGTCATGCTCGTAGCGCGTCACCCGCCGTGTCAGGTGTTCGCAGGAGAGCTGGCGGCCCTGGAAGTCGAACGAGTTGCCGTTGGAATTGTTGGAGGGCGAGCGGAACACGCTGACGCGGCCGTCGTCCTCGGTCCAGCGCATTTGCCGGTTGTTGGGAATGTCGCTCCACAAGAGATAGCGGCCCTGCGCACTCCACGCCGGGCCTTCGGCCCAGAGCAGCCCGGTATAGAGACGCTTGATCGCGGTGTTGGGCTGGGCGAGATCGTTGAAGGACGGATCGACCGCGATGATGTCGGGGTCCCAGAAATAGGTCGTCGGCGCGCCGCCCGGGCCGAAATCGCGCGGCGGCGTCGTGATCGTCGTCGGCGGTGCGGCGGGCCCGGTCTGGGCCAGCGCGGGGCCCGCCAACGTGGCCGCGGCGCCGAGCGCCAGCCCCCCGACCAGCGTTCGTCGTGAAAGCGCAGCATCGTGCGCACGCTGCTCCTGCTCAGGAGCCTCCTGGCGTGTCATCGTGTCCTCCCGGTCATGTTCGGCCCGCCGGTTGATCCGGCCGAGCGAGGCGAAGGTTAGTCCGGTCCGCGTCAGGTTGCGAGGGGCAGACTTGAAACCGCGGCGTGATCGCGGGTCGCAATTTCGTCACCTTCGAGTGCGTTTGGATTGAAGGGCGCTAGGGGATAAAGCCGGAGCTCATTGTGCAAGTCGTCATCCTGGTCATCCTTCTCTCGTTTGCCTTTGCGGCTGGCTATTTCACGCGAGATTACGTCTCCCGAAAAAGGCGCGCGGAGGCACGCCGCTGGCGCGAGTACGCTGAGCCGGACTGGCTCTCAGCCAATGCGCCGGCCAACACCAACGAGATCGCGAAGACCGGCACCCCTGCGCCCACTGGCGAGCTCGGCCAAATGCTGAACCGTTGGGAGAACAGGGCGCGCGCCCGCCGCACCGGCACGGCGTAGGCCTATCGCTTTTAGGTCACCTATGTTGACCATCTTTTGGCGTTGCAGTTGCGGCCATTTCTCGTCTAGAAACGGCCACATCGGGCCCCTCCCGGAAACCAACCGTCAATGGTTTTGACCGAGGATTTGAGGCTCTGCAGGGTCTGGCAATGCTGATTCGCGGCCAAATCGAGGGGATTTCGGGGGAGGTGGCTCTGGCCGCCGCCGCGATCCCGGCTGCACTGCTGCCCACCCTCCTTATTGGCGGCCTTCTTCTTACTTGCCCCTGAGGGCCGGCTGGGCGCCATGCGCCTGGGCGCTCAGGGGTTGGTCGAGATCAACGGACACCTCAAGCGCCAAGGGACTGAAACGGGCTCTGAACGGCGCAAACGCTCAAAAGGAAATCTAGGAATGGCCACCGTGAACAAGTCCGAGAAGGACCGCGTCATCATTTTCGACACCACGCTGCGCGACGGCGAGCAGTGCCCCGGCGCGACCATGACCTTCGAGGAGAAGCTCGAGGTCGCCGAACTGCTGGATGATATGGGCGTCGACGTCATCGAGGCGGGCTTTCCGATCACCTCCGAAGGCGACTTCCAGGCGGTCAGCGAGATCGCCCGCCGCTCCAAGAACGCCGTCATCGCAGGTCTGTCGCGCGCCCATCCCGCCGACATCGACCGCTGCGCCGAGGCCGTGAAGTTCGCCAAGCGCGGCCGTGTCCACACCGTGATCGCGACCTCGCCGCTGCACATGCGCGTGAAGCTGAACAAGACCCCGGAGCAGGTGATCGAGACCTCGGTCGCCATGGTCGCGCGCGCCCGCAACCAGATCGACGACGTCGAATGGTCGGCCGAGGACGGCACCCGCAGCGAGATGGACTTTTTGTGCCGCATCGTCGAGGCCGTGATCAAGGCCGGCGCTACAACGGTGAACATCCCCGACACCGTCGGTTATACGGTGCCGGAGGAATATACCCACTTCATGAGGACGCTGATCGAGCGCGTGCCGAACTCGGACAAGGCGGTGTTCTCCGTGCACTGCCATAACGATCTCGGCATGGCGGTCGCCAACTCGCTGGCCGGCATCACCGGCGGCGCGCGCCAGGTCGAGTGCACCATCAACGGCATCGGCGAGCGCGCTGGCAATGCCGCGCTCGAAGAGATCGTGATGGCGATCAACGTGCGCAACGACAAATTCCCCTACTGGAACAAGATCGACACCACCCAGCTCACCCGCGCCTCGAAGCTGGTGTCGGCGGCGACCTCGTTCCCGGTGCAATACAACAAGGCGATCGTCGGCCGGAATGCCTTCGCGCATGAGAGCGGCATTCACCAGGACGGCGTGCTGAAGGACGCTTCGACCTACGAGATCATGCGCCCCGAGATGGTCGGCCTGAAGCAGTCCTCGCTGGTGCTGGGCAAGCATTCCGGTCGCCATGCCTTCGTGCACAAGCTGGAGGAGATGGGCTACAAGCTCGGTCCGAACCAGTTGGAAGATGCGTTCACGCGGATGAAGGCGCTGGCCGACCGCAAGAAGGACATCTACGACGAGGACATCGAGGCGCTGGTCGACGAGGAGATGGCGGCCTCCCACGACCGCATCAAGCTGACCTCGCTGACCGTGATCGCCGGCACCCACGGCCCGCAGCGCGCGACCATGAAGCTCGACGTCGACGGCCAGATCAAGATCGAGGAAGCCGAGGGCAACGGGCCGGTCGATGCCGTTTTCAACTGCATCAAGCGCCTGGTGCCGCACGAGGCCAAGCTCGAGCTGTACCAGGTGCACGCAGTCACCGAAGGTACCGACGCGCAGGCGGAAGTGTCGGTGCGGCTGGCGCAGGACGGCCGCTCGATGACGGCGCGCGCGGCGGATCCGGATACCCTGGTGGCTTCGGCCAAGGCCTATCTCGGCGCGCTCAACAAGATCGTCATGAAGCGCCAGCGCGACAATGTGACGACGGCGGCGGCGAGCTGACAAGCGAAGCTGCGAGTTCTTACTCCTCTCCCGCTTGCGGGAGAGGTCGGCGCGTAGCGCCGGGTGAGGGCTCTCTCTTCCCGAGGATTGTCCCGTTGTGGAGACACCCTCTCCCCAACCCTTTCCCGCGAGCGGGAGAGGGAGCGCAGCAGTGCTTGCGGTATTCACCATGAATGCCTGTCCTGCTAAGAGCCAATAGCGGCCCTGCAGGCGAGCCGCTATTGATGTAGCCGGCATAAGATTGGTCACCCGGCGCCGCCGGGGGCTCAAACGAACAACAGGGAGAGACTATGCGCACCTTGGCGATCGCCGCCTCCATCGCGGTTCTGGCACTTGGCTTGAGCGGGCCGGCATCGGCCCAATCACCGATCATCATCAAATTCAGCCACGTTGTCGCCACCGACACGCCGAAAGGCAAGGGCGCGGAGAAGTTCAAGGAGCTCGCCGAGAAGTACACCGGCGGCAAAGTCAAGGTCGAGGTCTATCCGAACTCGACGCTCTACAAGGACAAGGAAGAGCTCGAGGCGCTCCAGCTCGGCAGCGTGCAGATGCTGGCGCCGTCCAACTCCAAGTTCGGCCCGCTCGGCATCCGCGAGTTCGAGGTGTTCGACCTGCCCTACATCCTGCCCGACATCAAGACACTGCGGAAGGTGACGGAAGGGCCGCTCGGCACCAAACTGCTGAAGCTGCTGGATGCCAAGGGCATCACCGGCCTTGCCTATTGGGACAACGGCTTCAAGCAGATGAGCGCGAACAAGAAGCTGATCACGCCGGCCGACTATCAGGGCGTGAAATTCCGCATCCAATCCTCGCGCGTGATCCAGGCCCAGTTCAAGTCGCTCGGCTCGCTGCCGCAGGTGATGGCGTTCTCGGAAGTCTACCAGGCACTCCAGACCGGCGTGGTCGACGGCCAGGAGAACACCTGGTCGAACATCTATACCCAGAAGATGCACGAGGTTCAGAAGTACATCACCGAGACCAATCACGGCTACATCGGCTACGTCGTGATCGTGAACAAGAAGTTCTGGGACGATCTGCCGGCCGACATCCGTGACCCATTGTCGAAGGCGATGAAAGAGGCGACCGAATTCAGCAACGCGCAGTCGCAGAAGGAGAACGATGACGCGCTGGCCGAGATCAAGAAGAGCGGCAAGAGCGAGATCATCAAGCTGACGGCCGATCAGGACGAGGCGATGCGCAAGGCGATGGAGCCGGTCTACAAGGAGGCCGCGGGCCGCATCGGCCAGGGGCTGATCGACGAGTTCCTGAAGGAAGCCAAGAGCCCGACGAACTGACCTCGACGGGGCGACCCCAACGAAGGGCTTCCGCGCAGCGCACGGAAGCCCTTTTTGTTGCAGATCGTTTCAGTTTGCATCTGAACGGACATTCACGGCAGTTACATCTCTGCAAGGACCCCTTCCTGTCCAAGTTGTAAGTTGCGCGTCAGCCCCCTCGCGCTCATCCTCACGGGCACCTTTCCAGAGGAGGTCAGGATGAAGAAATTCACCATCGCAGCCATCGCCGTGCTCAGCATCGCCGGCTCGGGCGCGGTCTACGCCCAATATCATCGCCCGTGGATGGAGCACGTCCGCCACATGCGCATGAACCCCGAGGACCGGGCCGCTTTCGTCGATGCGCGGATCGCCGCCGTCCATGCCGGCTTGAGGCTTAACGCAGATCAGGAGAAGCTGTGGCCGCCGGTCGAGGCGGCGGTGCGGGAGTTCGCCAAGCTGCGCATCGACCGTGCCAATGCGCGGATGAATGCCGGGCCGGGCGATGCCGACAGGGCCGAGGATCCGATCGCCCGCCTGCGCCAGCGGGCCGAGGACATGGGCGCCAGCTCCGCCGCCCTGAAGAAGATCGCCGATGCCGCCGATCCGCTCTACAAGACCCTCGACGAGGGCCAGAAGCGGCGTCTCGCCGTGCTGACCCGGCACCGCGGCCCGTTCGGCGGCGGCGAGGACGGCCCGCGCCACTACCACTTCAAGGAGCGCATGGACCGCATGATGGAACGGGGCATGGACCACTTCCACCATGACCGCTTCGACCGTGACCGCGGTCCCGACCGGGACCGGGAGGGCCGGCTCTGAACGGACCGGTTCTCAGGCCGTAAACCCTGGCGAAGCCGCTGGAATCCAGCGGCTTTTCGCATTTCCGTTCCTGTGGACGAGACCTTGGAAAACTTACGTCCGATCGCTTGCCATACCCGGATCGCTTTGCTAAACGACCGGCCTCGCAAGGCCTTGACCGCCTTTCGGGCGCATAGCTCAGTTGGTAGAGCAGCTGACTCTTAATCAGCGGGTCCCAGGTTCGAGCCCTGGTGCGCCCACCACTCTTAAGAGATTGGCCCGCAAGGGCTTTTTTTAAATTCCTCGGCAGAACAAACCGGGTCTCGTGCGACGCTTTTGATGGTCGTACGTCGCATGCCGTGCGACGAGTCGGATAATTAGGCGCGAAACATCCGCCGCTGACACGCGCGGCCAAATGAGACCCACCGGCCTGCGTTCAGGTCTTCATGCCTTCCTTTCGGACCTGCAATTCAAGCCTGTCGATACCGGAATCAGCCCGAGCCGCATTGCGGGCGCGGTAGTGCTTCACGATAGTCTGCGCGCTTCGATATGAATGCCCGGTGATGTCGCAGATCGTCAGCAAGTCGCAGCCAGCGCGATCGAGAAGCATGACGCAAGTATCGCGTAGGTCTTGGTCATGCTTTTGGTCGAGTTCCCCAGCGCCGTTGACGAACATTAGGGTGGGGCAAGGCTTCACGTGCCATGCTGTCTCGTCGCCATTGCTGTCGCGAGCGGTCTGCGCATCCAGCCATTCCGCTAATACGCGCTTGCGCTGATCGACCGCTCGAGCGCGCCGCGCTTTACTTTCCTCGAGAGGGAACGGCGCGAAGAGCTTGTCGACATCCTTAATCAGTTCGGCGTTCAATCGCTCTGCGCGCACGATTGCCTGGCGCGCGTTGTCGCGCTTCAGAAAGCCGAATATAGCGACAGCTCGGGCGGTCGACACCCAGTGGCGGTAGGTACTCTCGTCATAAGGCTCGCCATTGTCCTCATTGACCACCAGCTCGGGTGGCACCCTATCCAGTTGAAGCCGAAGCTTTAGCTCCTTTACTCGTGCACGCGAGGCATTCAGCCGTGCGCTGAGTTGCGGCGCCTCTTTTATGTCGACAAGCTCGCCAGTTTTGCTCTGCCGGAACGCGTGGCGGCCCTCGACGTCGCTCTCATTGCGCATAATTAGACGATCGGTCTGGCGCTGCCCGGTGAACAATGCCAGGTGAAAGCTATCGCCGATCGAAGGCCGTTCGATCGCATCGGCTGCGGCGACCCACGCGGAAAATTCGGGCATCGTAACCTGCACGATGCGTCCCTCTGGATGATCGAACTCCATGCCTTCTCGCGGATTGGGCCCGAGACGCCACAGTGTGCTTTCCTGCCCCCAAGTGAATGCTGCCGAGAGCGTCGCTATCATCGAGAGCGCCATGTGATGGCCGCGAGCCGATTTCGCATAGTTATAAAAGGCTCGGAACTCCGGCTTCCCGATTGATGTCGGAGTGGCAGTCGCGATCGCCTCGAGTTCTCGAACGGGCTCGGCTACGCCGAGCAGCTTGGCGGCACGGATTTCGGCACGCATCTTCGCCGCGGATTCGCGTGATTGCGGTCGGTACAAGATGGCGGAGATACATTTGCGATAGGAAGATTGCGAGGCGGACGACAACGCCTTGAACTCAACCGACTTGCTCCAATCGTCCAGAAGATCTTCGATCGTAGAACGCTTCCGGATCGTAATTTTCTTCGGCAGTTTGCCGGCGCGGCGCGCCGCCTCGATTTCAGACTTTCGTTTGTCTGAAAAGTCTGAGGCTTCTTGGAGATTGAACCAGGCGCCAACCGGACGGCCTTTTTCATCGTACGGAGGATGGCGCAGGTCGGCGTCGGCAAAGCCGAGCGCTCTGGCATAAGAGCCGTGCGACGAGCGTGGACGGCCATCACGCCACTTCACATGAGGAAACTTAGGATCGGCCATTGCGCGCCTCAGTACCAGTAAGAGATGGCACCCATTGGAATCTAGCGTAATCCGGTCTGTCAAGCATCGTGCTGGCCGTAGGCCCTCCGCAGCCGCTCACGGTGTTCGTCGTCGCTTGATGCCGGAGGCGGCGCGAATGCGTCATTCGCAATCGTCTTTGGGCGCATAGGATGATGTCGGGTAAGCCAAGCATCGAAGCCCGTGCGTTCCCATTTCAGCGGTCCTCGCTCGCTGATCGGCGAAGGCAATCCATCGCGCTCGTGCCTGAGGCGGCGCGTGCGATAGAATGTATCCAGAGAGACGCCGATCGCTGCCGCGACCTCGGTCGAAGAATAGGGTGGCTGCACGCTCCCGGGGCGCAAATGCATAATGCCTCGCCGCTCTGTCTTGGTGAAGCAAAATGAGCGGATAAGATTGCAGGCGAAAAGCGCTCCCCATCGCGCGGAGGGAATTCGGCTTCTTTGGAGTACGAATAGGATGCCCCGGTGCTAACATGTCCGACATTCGTCCGCCGCTTCGGGGATTCGCGTAACTGGTGCGGCGAACGAGCCCGCGCACCACGAGGGCGCAGAATTTCACTGGCCGGTCAGTGGACTTGAGCGTGCAACCAGGCCGTTATGAGCGGCAGACTATTGATCAGGTTCGTTGATTTTGCTGCAGTTTTGTTTGACTTCGCTCGCGTTCGTTGTGTTTCGTTCGCGTTGTTTCTGGCGCGAAACTGGTGCGGTGATAGGAGATTTTGGAACGCGCATCAGATTATCGCCCTTGGACCCGCTGACTCTTAATCAGCGGGTCCCAGGTTCGAGCCCTGGTGCGCCCACCATATAAATCAAGACTTTAGCGAGACAAACCGTTTGAGAGAGCCAGACTAAAACGGTTTTTCAAACGGTGTTTTTGACGGCCGTTTGGCGAGTCCACTCTCGGCATTGTGATCTGCTCTACTCGTCGCGGCAGAAGCCAAGGCGACTAGAAGTCCGCCTCACAGAACCGCTTCCTCAACGTTGTGTTGAGTCAGAGCCGCCCGACGAAGCCGGCATTCTTGCCCCTCTGTCCAATGCCATCGGCGACGTATTGCGCCAGCTGCGCGGCACTTCCATTCGAAATAGTGTTTAAAGTCGACGTGAACCCTCATGTTGTTCGGCCGGTACGCCGCCATGCGGTGATAGAGCAGAACCGGTCCCGCCTCGAAGCGCCGATATAGCTGTAGAATTTAATGGGCGATGGCGTCGCGCGTCATCTTCCAGCTTCTGTCTAAAATGACGGGAAGTCTCCGGCGGTCTCCCAAAAATTCTCGTTTCAAAGAGACGATTGGTGGAGCAGGCTCTATTGCGACCGCCGCCAGACGAGCCCAGTCGGGCTTCGCCAACTGATAAGCTTTTGAGAGAAAGCTTATCAGTTTCGGACATATGCCGAACGCGCCAATCGCGGTCTTCAAAGGAGGCCGTTGCGCCGGGGGAGGCGGATGCATCGCTTGCGACCGAAACGCGGTGGAGAAGTGCCGGCACTTGCATTCGCGAGCCGACGTGAGGCGCGATAAGGCCGGAGAAAGAACCGCGATCGGCGAGACGGATGGCAGCAGTGCAGCCTGCTAGGCTCGAAAGCCGTGCCCTCTGGATCGATCGATGGAATTGAAGCTGCCAAACGACTGTCTCGCCGTGTTCTTTGATGATACCGGCCATGAAGCCCTAGTCCCCGGCCATCCGGTCTACGGGCTCGGTGGTTGCGCAGCCCTTGCGCAGGATCTTGATGCCTTCGTCCGGTCGCCGTGGCGGGAGGTGCGGCGACAGGTGACGGGCTCACCGGACACGCCGCTGCACGCAAGTGAGTTCGGCCCGAGCGCGACAAAAGATGACATCCTGAGGGTGCCGACTTCTTCCAGCGCGGGCGCTTTGCCCGGTTCGGCGCCATTGTTACGGTGGATACCGAGTTTGCCGACGAGTTGAGCGCAATCGCAAACGTCGCGATGGTCCTTAATAAGCGTATCGCCGATATCGCCAGATGGACACGGTTTCATTCCATCGCGATGATCTTTGAATCCTCCGAGCGCGCTGATCCCCTGATCGAGGAAGCATTTCAAAACATCGCGATCGAGGAGGACGGAAAACGGCTGCCGGTCGATTGCTATTTCATGCGCAAGCGCGAGGCCGAGTCGGGCCTCGAGGTCGCGGACTTTATCATGCATGCGATAGGGAGGCAGGCGCGGCACAATCTTACGAAGCGCGGCTAGTTTGTGCCCGATTTTGCCGCGGTGTTCCATGGCATCGATCCCAAGCGCGTCAGCTTCATGGAAGTGTCGTCCGTGGTGCCGAACCCGAGGTTAGCCGATTAGGCCGGTCCGGCAGGACTTGAAGTGACCTATCCTTGGCGGCGTTTTGCCCGAGAGCTCCTTTCCGAAGATAACCGGGGCCGCAGGTCCAATCCCTTGGCCATAAGCTTCGCTGTGCCGCCGAGTTCGGTCGAGATGCGTTCAGCTTCATCGCTTAGAACAGTCATCAACTCTGCGAAGTCTAGCTGTTTTCCAGTCTTGGGGTGATCCCACTTCCGCTCTTTCGCGATGGTGACGAGCAGACACCCTGCGCGGCAATCATCCGCCGCCATATACTTCGTGAGAAGTTGGTCACGTATGGTGTCGAACAGATCCCTCCCGGAGCGGTCGTCGCCGAGCTTGAGTTCGATTGTTCCCTGTTGGGCGGAACCGGTCGAACGGAAGCGAATATCGGTCTCCTTTTCGTCTGCTGTCACGGCTTCCTGATCGACGGTGTAACTGTGGTTGGCGGCGTCACGGAGTGCACGCGCGAGCTCCCTTCGCATGATATGTTCATCGGTGATACTGGCCCAGAGTGCGCGCGGCGAAATATCCTGAAGCAGGAGATCGTCGATATCATCGAGCCGGTCCCGCATGAGCGCAAACATCGCTTCGCAGGTCTTCGGTGGCGACTCTCCGGTCTTGTCGAGAATGCAGAATTCAGTCTCCGTCAGCGCAACGCCATCCGCTTCCTCAGCCGCCTTCTTTTCCGCGAGAGCCAAGGTGCGATCCTTGATATGCGCAAACAAACAATCGCCAGCCACTTCGATCTTTGCTGCCCAGCCCTCGGGGCCTGTTGAGGCAAAAAGCGCGCCCAAGATCGCGCCGCGCCCGCGCTCTGCGTAGTCCCGGGTGTCGAGAGAATGGGAGCCTTCATGCTCTGTATCGTCGCCGATACGAACTTGGATATAGGCGAGCCGGAGAAGGCGAAGCAGAAGCGGCGGCGTAAATCCAGGGCCATGGAGATCGAAGCCGAATCCGCCGAAGTCATGCCCGAAAAGGTCGGCAAACAACTGAACGCCGGAGCCGAGCTTGGCGGCCGGCATGTTCGCCAGCCCCTTCTCCAGGACGTCGATAGCGGCGACCGGATTCAGATTTAGAAGCGGCGGCAACCACACCTTCGCGAACGGAACGGTGAGTCCCCCGGCGAGACGTTGTTGTGCAACCTCTTCGATGAAACGACGATCATCATCGTTGCCCCATCTGACCAGGATTTCGATCGCCTGCCGCAGGTTCTGCTCATGCTGCTGATCATTATGGCGCGTCTCATCGTGCGCTATCTTGGCCACCCAGTCGCGAATACGCGGAACAAAGAGCGCGACGACGATATCCGCTTTCTCGTCAACGAGCTCTCGCACCAAACCATAACCAACTTTGCCGCAAGGTTTGTAACCCAGTCGAGCAAATCGGCATTGACCCGCATAAACCTTCGACGAAAGCTCTCGGCTGTACTCGGCCGCCATGACTCTTTTGATGTTCTTGACGATGCTGGCGAGCATGCTTCCGTCGTTGTCGAATTGTTCTGCACAATAAGCCACTCTGACGCCGGCTCGTTTGCAAATGAACTCGTAGTGCGCACTTTCGTCCGCATCTTGAAAGCGTCCCCAGCGGCTCACGTCATAGACCAAGATATGAGCGAAATCGGTCTCTCCCGCTTGTACGTCCTCCAGGAGCTGAATGAGACCGGCTCGATTTTTGATCAAAAGACCACTTTCGCCTTCGTCTCTATAAGTTCGAACAATGGTCAGCTTGTTCGAATGCGCGTATGCAGCGATCGCTGCAGCCTGGTTCTGAATTGAGTACTGCTGACGTTCGGTGGACATACGAACGTACTGGGCAGCTCGATGGATCCTTTGAGAAGCTGGAAGGCTGGACTTTCGAACAACGAGTTCGTTACCCATGGACGCCTCCTGGCGTTGCGGCCCCCCGCTTAAGAACCCAAGCGGGACCTGCAGTTTTGAAGAAGTCAACTTCAAGTCAGGGAGGTTACAGGCTTTCGTCAAATGAACTCGTGACCATCGACATGAGCCGTACTCGGCGCAAGGATTGTCTCCTACTACCCCATCGCCGCCGCGTCCCACGGCCGAGGATATGTCGGCGGTCAGGGGCAGACCGGACCTAACTTAAGCCAGGCCAAAGCGTCGCGATTGACCCGAAGCGGACTTTCAGGCTGCCTCTATGCGCTTCCTTGAAGGGAGTGGATCGAGTAGCCGGAGGCGAGCACAACATCTTTCCGTGCAGGAACCAAGTGATAGTGACCTCCGGAACTGTCCACTTTGTAACACAAGTGAACGACCTAACTGCGGTTGCCAATCATACTGGCCGGATGGATTACCTACCCAACTATTCCTATCGCTCGCTTGAAGTGCTGTGCCGGCGGCAGGCGTGTCAAACCGGCAATCCCAAAGCCAAGCGGGAGCTTGAGACGATGGCACGCGAGTACATGCAACTGGCCGAGCTTGCAGAGCGCACACGGCGCGAGAATGAGCAAAGCCGGCCGATGGCAGACCTTAACCGGATCGGAGACGGCGATGGAAAACGTGGCTGAACCTATTTCGACGGCCGAGCCAAAAATCGTGGAGCGTTATATGCGCGCCGCGCGCGAAGAATTGGATGGCCCCAAGCTCCTCCAGTTGCTCAAAGAAATCGAGGACGAGATAAGAAGACGGACCACTGTGGTCTTTAAGGTCCTGCAATCCTGAAGGACTCAGACCCGGGGTTTAACGGGACACATGGGCTTTGATTCAGATCAAACAGCCTCTCGGCCCACGTAGTTGCCTACGTTGAGCTGCACCGGAGGCGCACGGAATGTTCAGTAATCGTCCGACGTGGATGATGCATCTATTGGCTGGTGCAATAGCCGCCATTGGTCTCCTCACGATCCTTTCGATGGCGCTAGGGCTCTCTTGAAGGGAGTGGACCCGCCCTGACGGGGTGGAGCTTGGACTAGACTCAAACTTTTGAAACGTTCTAAACTAGCTGTTGGGACGGCGGGACAGACCGGCGGGACAGACCAGAGAGCCAGTTGCAAGAATACAGGGCTTATGTCGTCGATCAGGACGGCCACTTCACCACTCGGATCGATCTTGTTTGTGCGGATGAGGACAGCGCACGCGAACGCGCCAAACAACTCGTGGATGGTCACGCCGTCGAGCTGTGGCAAGGTAACCGGAAGATAGATCGTTTCGACCCGCCGTCACGTTGAGGCCCTGCGCCTCGACAAACGTGATGCCGACCCAAGGCCTCAGCTCGGCGCCAGCCCCGGAGCTGAGGCCTTTTTGCTGCTTGTGTACATTTTTGCACATAGCACCGGAACGCAGTCCGGGCTTCTGACTCATATTACGGGGACTTTGACGGGATAAATGACGTGCCGCGTTACACCTCCTTCGCCCGAGAGGCGGCAGCAACGTTGCTGCGAATGGCCAAAACAACTAGGGACCCGCAGGTTGCCTCGGGATTGATCCAGCGAGCGGCCGACCTGAAGGACCGCACGGGAGAGTTGCCCCCGGTTGATATCGAGATGGCCGCCGAGCAGCCCAAGAAACCACTGACGAAGAACTGAGGTGCCCAGGCTGGTCCGTTCGGGTTCATGCTAAAAATGGCCCCAGCTCCGGGGGGCAATGGGGATGAGCTGGGGCCAATCGGGGCTGCCCTTGGGGAAGGGCATCGGGAAAACTCGGCAAAATCTTAAAAGTTCTGCGTGTTCCAGAATTGTCAGCGACTCTGGCCGCCGTCTGGAATTGGCTTGGTTCGCGGCGGCGGCCTGCCGTTCCTCCGACAGAAATGAAAGAGCGAGCGACATGGAACTTAATATTTTTATTTGATTTAATTTATATAACTGGATTTAATCGCCGTCATTATAGGAGGTTCACCCCATGCCTTGCCCGGATGACGATCGCCGCGAATTCCTCAAGACCTGCGGCAGGTTCGCCGCGGTGACTCCTCCTGCCATGACGCTCCTGCTCTCGACGTCTCTCACCTCGGACGCCATTGCAAAATCCGGCGCGGGGCCGGCCGGCCCTCTTGGCAACAACGGCAAAGGCAACGGCGGCGGTGACGGCAGCCCCAATGGGAAGCCCGACAAGGACCGCTGAGACGCGGCTTCCGGAAGGAGACGCAATGCAGCCCGGGCGCCGCGACGTAGATTGGCATTTCGCGACCATCGTTGTATCGATGATCTGGCTGGCGATTGTTGCTGCCGCTCTTCTTGCAGTGCTCTTCCGAGGGCTCCCTTGAGGAGCTATGACCTACATTCTCATCGCGGTCGGTTGCTGGCTGCTGCTGAACCTGCTCTTCGTTGTGCTAGTCACTCCGCCGCGTAGGTCGCACCGGCCGCGACAGCTTGCTCGCACAATTCATGCAGTCAAGAAATTCATTGTGAGCCGATGGCGACCCCCTACCTGAAGAGAGTGAACGTCTGCTTTTGGCCCGAATGCCAAGTCTGAGCGGGCAGCCAAATAGTCTGCTTATCGGGTGTGATCGGAAACGGCGATACGCCCGCGAGCAATAGCGTCTGCGCTCACGGCCGGTTGCTTAAGGGCGTCCGACGAGCAATGGCAGCACGTCTGCACCGCCCGCCATGAGCGGATTCGACGGCTCGAAATGTTCCCGCAATTCTCGTTTCCGGACGAGTGAGCGCGCATCGAGAAACGCATCCTTCAGGCTGACAGCTTTTCGGAGCGCGACGTTGAAAAAAGCGTCTCCAAAATAGGTCCACTTGGCCTTGTCCTGGCAGCCGAACGACGGATGCTTGTCATCGGCCGCGGTGATGACCAGCACATCGGGAGTCGCTAGGCGCGGAATAAAAACCCCGGAATAACAAGCCGAGATGACCACCACCTTGTGTCGCACACCTGTCTTCGCGAGCATGTCGCGGAGACGAGATGGTGTAAGCGTTTCTGTCAGCCGCCCCGCCTTGATTGCAAGGCCATCAGGAGAGCCATGCGAGGTGAGAATCAGAAACAGAACATCTTTCTCGGGATCCAAGCGGTTGGCTGCCGCCTGCAACGACTTGGTCAGAGCTTCGATCGTTGCACTTCCCCCTTTCTTGGAATTGTACTCCACGTTGATCGGTCCAGTCTCGAAACGGCCCGCCACGACCTGAGCCGCGCCGATCGCCTCGGATCTAAACACGCTTTGATCCCCATACAGGCCAAAGGACACCACGCCAACCTTTGCAGCGCCCTCAATAGCATGCACCGGAGGAACGAATGGCCAGATGGTCAGAAGAAAGGCGACGAGCGGCGCGCCGAGCCGCCTGATCGAGTACCTGGAGGTCATCGCGAACCTCGTTTCGAGATCGCCGCTTCGGAACTGCGGCTCAACATAAAATATAAAGCCAGCTGATTTTCATCCTTCGGAATGGAAGTGCAAGGGTCCGGACACGGCCGGCGACGTTCGATGCGCCTCAAAAAAGGTCAGCTTGTCAGGAAGGACCGGAAGCCCCGATCCGGCACATTGAGGGCCGAGGTCTGACCCAATCCCGAAGTGATAACCAGCATTGAGCGTGCAGTGGCCCATGTTCTTGCCTTTCAGTTCTTTGCAGGGTCGGATACTTCCGATAATCCGACATGCCGGGCGACAGCCAGTCTCGATCAAGGGGAGCGGCATTGTCGATAGCCGCCACAATATTTGCCTGTAGTAAAGGCACAAGCGGCATAGCAATCCGGTTGCCCTAGGCCGACCTTCTCGTAGACCAGAGGATAGCGTTAGTGAGGATCTTCTGGCAGCGCGGGTCCTGCCAGACCGACGCCTCGTGGCCAAGAGCCGAATAGAATACTCGCCCCTCGCCGTAAAAATCGTTTCCAGGCGAGCGGCCAACCATAGAAGCGTTGATGCACACCGGCCTTATTGAGGTCCACCGAACTTTGGTCGAGGCGCAGGAGCACGCGTGATCCGCGATAGTCGAAGTCGCTGATCTGGTAGATTTCATCGTTCAACTGCAATGAATTCCCTAGAAACGCCACCAGTGGGTCTGCAACATCAGCCACCTCGATAGTCACACCCTGATGCCAGGGATGACCATTGAAGTAGCCGCCGATCAGATCGAGATAGTCTGGCCAAGTGTAGAGTGTGTCCGTGGCCGAGTGAATGCCGAGAAAGCCACGGCCCGAGCGCACAAAGTTGAGAAGTGCTATCTTTTGGGCGCCGCTCATCGGAATTTCACCCGCCAACTTCCGCTGTTGGCCCGAAGGCGAGGTTCGGAAGGCGTCCGCAGTTGTCGGCTTGTCGGGTGAGACCGGAAGCAATCGGCCGAGCTTCACAAACGGTGGTAATGACCGAACCTGACATCGACCCTGGGGGACAGGGCGATTGTGAACGCGAAGGTCGGTAAGCTCGAAATAAATAGTCTCTGAACTGCCCGTTCGGCTGGGGTTCAGATCAACCTTCTAAGGTCTCCGTCCAGGAACCAAAGGGTTCGTGAACACATAGACGTAGTTCTCAGCCGTGGATCCGACTCCACGCCGCTCGTAAGCTACGCACACTGGAGGAGACGCTATGAGGAAGTTTCTTAGTTCGGCTATGCGCAAGCACGCGTTCGGCGCCGCAGCAGCAACTGCTCTTTTCGTAATTCCGATCTCCGCCTTTTCCCAATCCGTCGAGTTTGGACCGGGAGGCGTCCGAGTGTACGACGGTCGAGGTGGTCGGCAATGCGAGCAATTGCGGCTTGCCTGCGAAAACAAGGACGCTCTAGGGGAACGGGGCGAAGGAAATTGCCGCAGATACCGGGAGACCTGCCAGCGACCAGTACGCAGGGATGTGTGCGCCGAATTGAGACAGGCCTGCCTCTACAAGAACGAGCTGGGCGAACAAGGCGCAGGAAATTGCCGCAGGTATCGCGAGACTTGTAGGGGCCGCCTGTAAGGTCGCCAATGTTCGACGTTGCAGAGTGGTCGGCACCGCTCGGCACCGACCCATGCAACTGTCGTCGCGAGGGTCGCCACAGTTGGCGGCCTCGTTCATGTCCGGCTGAGATGTCGCCTGTTGGCCCATCGCGACATTTGTTGGGGTCGCACAAAGGCTATGGCAATCGGCGCAAAGCGGACGTCGCCGACGGTTCATGAGTACACGGCCTAGACGTACTTTATGCGCGGCAATCGTCCGCTCGCCAGTGCCTTGTTGCCGCGCATCGTCTCGAAGTAGGGCGTGCGCCCCAGGCCGCCGACCCTGCCGGACCAGTTCATCAATCTAGACCGGCGGGATCAGCGCGTTGTGTGGGCGAGATCGCCGATGACTCGCAACTACTCAACGACCTCGACCTGACGCGAACAGGCTCTACGCGAAGCCGCCAAGCCCTTCTGGCGCCGACAAAGAAATTGAAGGGGGAAGGATGCCCGATCCGATCGTCCCTGCCTCTGGCTGTCGGCGGCACTGATTACGGCGCGACGGATGCGTCGCGAGGACAAGTAACGAGAGAAGAGCGAAGAGAGCCGCTGCAATCGCCGCCAATGATGTGGATGGTTTTGGCCATTGACGTCCTGCGGCTGATCACGCTTTTTCTCGATCTTCTTCTCTTGAAACTCCGCGATTTCGGCCGGATAATTGATCAGATCCTTGGCCATCAGCAATCCGAGGAGGGCGATCATGGCAATCCAGATCGTGATGGACCGCACCGGCGACAGCCGTCACCTTTTCGATCCCGACGACGAACGAGAGCTGGCGAAGGCAGAGCGGCGGTTCTACGAGCTCACCAATGCGGGCTTCACCGCGGCGGCCCGGACGGGTCCGGGTCAGGTCTCGCAGATCCGGTCATTCGACCCGAACGCGGCGGAAATCGTGTTCTTCCCTAGGCTGGTCGGCGGGTGATCGGTGCGCACCATGCTAGGCTTCAGGCCGTCTCGCTCAAATGAACGCTCCCGCATGAGGGCCATCCGGGCTCTCCTCATACGACACGGTGCCGAGAAAACTTCGGAGGGCCGCTCGCTGCAGCTCTTGCGAGAGTGGCTATCACCGGCGCAACGGACGCAGTTCGCGGCAAAGGGCTACTTCGAGGTCGTCGGCGGCGACACGGGCAAGCACTACAGGATCTACGCGGGCACTATGACGAACGTCTGCGAGATCGACGAAAAGGACCGTCCAACGACCGGCTTGTGTTTCCTGCCGATGGGCGAGCTGCCAATCGGCGACGTCATGCTCTCCCAGAAGATTTCGCTGGAAAGCTGCGAGAGCCGCGCGCTCGAGGTGGCCAGAAGATTCACTCCGACCGGTTTCATGTTCCGGCGGAATCGGCTTCTTGGCTGAGGCGCGGAGAGCCGGTCGATCGGCTGTGGCGCAGCTCGCCCACGCCGGCGAGGTGATCGAATGGAGTGTGCCAAGGAAGCTACTCGACCGGGCGGCAACAAGCCCCGTGAAATCAGGCATTCGACCATTTGGGCGCTGCGTTCACACACCCGGAACGGAAAGCCCAATACTTTTGTTCAATCCTCCAGAGTCCTAACTGAGGAGGAAGGCTATGATCGCTAACAAACTTATAATCTTGGGCGCGGTGCTCGTCTTCAGCGCCAGCTCCGTGTATGCCGGTCCCTGTAACACGGCGAGCCGCGATGCAGGATCGGGGAATGTCCCGGGCTATACCGGACAAACCACTGGTTCCACAGCAACTGATTCCACGCAGCATCCGCCGACATCTGCGATGAGCAAAGCCTCAGAGCATACCGCGACGTCGTCAGAAGACGCGCAGCGCCAGATGCAGAACCAGCCTACCGCTGCCGAGCAATCAACTGCGACGAAGCCCGCTCCCTCCACGCAGCAACCGGATCGGACGGCAGGCACGGTCGAGCAAACCCGTCCTGCGCCTACTGAACTATCAAAGAAGTCCACGGCCGGGACGGCCCAGCCCGCACCGTCCCAGCAAAAGGCGACCGCGGGAGACGACTGCTAGGAGCGCGGCCGCGACGCAGTCAGGGCGCGTATGAGGTTCACGTGCCCGCCGACAGTGGCGGGCCTCATAGAGGTCCGTGCCCAGCGTTTTGATCGCCAGAGCCGAAAGTTGCTCCTGGTCACGGACACCGCGACCTTGATGCAGGTTTTTCGCCATCGGCTCTTTGGGAGCGGAGGTTGTTTGGGCCGATGTCGGCGACGATAGATGGGTTGACTGGCGCTGCGACATGTTCTCCGAAGCCAGGAACGCCCCCGTGGCGGCCGAGTTAAGCCGACAAAACCACCTATGAGGGAGACAAAGCCATGTGAGGGAGACAAAGCCATGGCCCGCGCAACAGCCCATCCGGATCGTCAATGCATCTCAAGCGAAGACATTCAAGGAACCGAGGTTTATGGAGCCGATGGAAAGAATATCGGTGAAATTGATCACCTCATAATCGATAAGGTGTCAGGTCGCGTGGCTTACGCCGTCATGAGCTTTGGCGGATTTGTTGGATTGGGTCAGAGCCACTACCCCATTCCTTGGGGTGCTCTAACATACGATACGTCGCTTGGTGGTTTTCGAACCAATATCACCGAACAACAGCTGAGGGACGCGCCTGAGTTCAGTGATGACTCGTGGCAGGATCGAGACTGGGAAACGCGAACCCACAAGTATTACGGGACGCCTACGTATTGGGAGGCGCGAGGTCTATAACGCCGCGTCGTTGAAGACCTGATCAAAAAGCCCCAGTGCAGCGTCGTGACCGCGCGAGCCGACATCGCGGCGTCCAGCTCTTCGGCCCATAGCTGACCTTGTCGCGCTGCTGCCGACCGTCAGCTTATGGCCCACAAGCGGAAGTCGCGGAGCGGCGCACCTTTGTCATAGCGAGGGATTCTGATGGAGATAGGTCGGATCGAACTGACCCAACTGTTCCAGCCGCCCCTTTTCAAGCAGATGGAAGAACCTCCGCTCGGTCGCGACGAGACCCTCGTGCCTAAGCTGCTGAAGGGTTCGGTTGAGGTGGACGACCGATAAGCCGAGGCAATCCGCCAGTTCGACTTGCGTGATCGGTAGCTCGAATGAACCGTTTGCAGTCCGGCCGATCATTTCAAGTCTTGCATGAATCTCTGCAAGCAGGTGCGCCATACGAGGAAGCGCTTGCCTGCACCCGACGTTAACGATCCACTCTCGGAAAATTGCTGCATCGATCAACGTCTCGCGCCAGAGCGCGGCCGATACATTCGGCCGCCGGCGGATCAACTCGCGCAACGCATCGTGCTGGATGAAGCCCAAGGTGCAATCCGTGAGGGCGACCAGGTCATGATCCATGACGTGCAGGTGGAGGGCCTGAAGGTCAGGGATTTCTCCCGGAATATGAAGCGAGAGAATTTGGCGTCTTCCATCCGGCGTGAGCTTGGACCGAAACGCAAACCCATCCACGATCAGGCAGGATTCCGAAGGCCGATCACCCTCGCGCACGAAGCAATGATGGGCCATGACTTGCTGGCCGCGGATCGGAAGTTGCTGGATAGCCAGGATATCGTCTCGATCCAGCCGGTTGCTCTTTTTGAGTTTTAGGACGAGCGCATCCGTCAAGGTATTGGGCATCACATCCCCTCCTGCCCAAGGAAGCTTGAAGCCGGCATGGAAGTACCGCTCCTAGCGACGAGGCGGGCCCAAAACTCTCAGCCGCTGGCGCCCGGAGAGTCTCAGCCAGCGATGAGACCATAAGCATAGGTTAAGAGGAAGGTTCCAATCTAACCTATGTTAATTGCGGGCTGGTGCGTGTGCGATCTCGAAGCGCAAGGAAACCAGCAAAACAGGACCATCTTCATCCCGAACTTCGATCGTCAAAATACGGACGACTGAACCGGGCAGTACGTCCTTGGCGAAATCTGCCATTGCTCGGGAAGCGGTGAGCTTCACCTCGTCCAAGGTGGCGATCTCCACCCCGTCTTCATCAGGGATGAACGTCTCGTTGTCGCGCGAATCGAAGTAGTAGCGGGGCATCAGTAAGAATCCGGCAGATGCTTTGTCGTTCCTATCGTCCCCACTCACGCAATGGGCTTGGTTGGCGCAAGCGTTTCGCGGCTTCTTCCGCGAGCTTTTGCCATTCGGCAGCGAGGCGGAGCCAGGTCTCCTTATCGATCGGATTGGTCGCAGCAGCGGCGAGCATCCGGCACTCGTTTGCCTCCTTGCGGAACCTGTCAACATCCGATTCGGTCATCGTGGCTAAATAATATGCACAAAGCTCGAACCTGGACACTATCGAAAGATAGCCCGCCGGGCAGGAAACAGACAAACAGACGAAAGTCCGCCCTTGTGAGTCTGCTACCCAACTATTCCTATCGCTCGCTTGAGGTCCTGTGCCGGCGGCAGGCGTCTCAAACCGGCAATCCGAAGCAAAGCGGGAGCTTGAGACGATGGCACGCGAGTACAGGCAACTGGCCGAGCTTGCAGAGCGCACACGGCGCGAGAATGAGCAAAGCCGGCCGATGGCAGACCTTAACCGGATCGGAGACGGCGATGGAAAACGTGGCTGAACCTATTTCGACGGCCGAGCTAAGAATCGTGGAGCGTTATATGCGCGCCGCGCGCGAAGAATTGGATGGCCCCAAGCTCCTCCAGTTGCTCAAGAAATCGAGGACGAGATAAGAAGACGCACCACTGTGGTCTTTAAGGTCCTGCAATCCTGAAGGACTCAGACCCGGGGTTTAACGGGACACATGGACTTTTGATTTAGATCAAACAGCCTCTCGACCCACGTAGTTGCCTACGTTGAGCTGCACCGGAGGCGCAGGGAATGTTCAGTAATCGTCCTACGTGGATGATGATGCTATTGGCTGGGGCAATAGCCGCCATCGGTCTCCTCACGATCCTTTCGATGGCGCTAGGGCTCTCCTGAGGGGAGTAAACAACCTCGGACGCAACTTTGGATCTGGGCGCTTCCTCGGCCTCAAAACTTGACATAGGATAAGCACGGGACGGGGCACGAGGATGAGCCCATGCTTTCGACATAGCCGCGTGCGAATCTTACATCGAAGCGACACGAGAGCGCGCGCAATCCGGGAAAGACATGACCTCAACTATGCTGGCGCGGTCCCGCGAGCAGCTTGCGCGCTCGTATGAACTTCTTCGGAAGCCGGTACCGATTGTCCGGCACCCCGAACGACCGAGCGACCATCCGGTGCCCTGAAGGGAGTGAACAGTTAGCCCGCCCATGCCGTTACCGGACGGTAGCAGGCTTTCGAGGCCATTTGATTCAAGTCGCCTATGGCCCTTCCCGAACAAGGCTGAGGCCATTGTGGTGTCGGCTGCTGGGTGTGGACCGGACGCGGCGTGCAAGGGCCAGGACCGCCCATTCTGACCCTGAGCAGACCTCTGGCCGACTCTAGCTGAAGCCTTGAGGACTTTGCTCACTGCCGCTGAGCAGCGCGTGGCGACGAGTGATGATGCGCGATTACCCATTTGCCGTCTCGCTTAACAATCACAAACGTGAAACGCGATGGTCGGGGTTCGTAGTTTTGTTCCTTTCGGGCAAAGTCATAAATCCTGCGACAACGACAGCGGTTTCACCGAGTACGATTACATTCTTCTCTTGAATCGTGTTGCTGCGGCCACCCTGATCAAGCGCCAGGAAATACTCCCGAATCGCTTCCGTGCGTCGGGTCGCGACCGGGTCGGTCGTTCCGAGAAGGAGGGCATCCGGAGCATAGAGTCTTACCAGTGCGTTACGATCGTTGGCGCTGTATGTTGCCGACCACCGATCGACCACCGCGCTGGCCTCCTCTGCAGGACTCGCGTAAGTTGGCGTTGCGACCGAAACGAGCGCCACGCATACAGCTTTGTTCAGAATCCTCATGTAATCCTCCCGTGAACGGAGAGGGCCATCATAACATTCAAACTCGCCTATTGGCCCATCTGCGAAGTTGAACCGTCTATCGGAGGTCCGCTCATCGGGATAGAGCCGACCAGATTTGCTCAATCTGAGTTCTTCGCATTTTGACCCCGAAACGGACATTGGAGCGAGAGTTCAAGTGTTTCAGGACGCCGCAACGAATTCGCAACGATTTGCGTGAAACGACCGTGAACAGAACGCGACCAATGCGGTCCCTACATCAAGAAACATCAACAGCTTAGGAGATGCTCACTGCGTTCGGGACGCAAGGGGCGTTCACGATCACATCGCGACTTGAACCGAATGTCGGTATCGGTGGTTGCGCCTCCCCCAATTTGAACCTGCTCGCCGCCCATTTTTGGTGGCGACGGATCGCGCATGAACGGCGGATTTGGCGACTATCGAGATGCGACGTTCCGAGTTAGGCTGCTCTCCGGTAAGAAAACAGGGCTTCCGAAATAGTGGGTCTAGCGACGTAGCGGACCCCCGCTACCAAATCCAGACGATTCTAATTACGCCAACTTGCGATTTTCTGCGAGATTGTACCCCGACGGGTGGCGGTCCGAGGTCGCTGGCGCGAACCAGCTAAGCGGCCCCTGGAGCGTGCCGTCTCTCTCAATTCTCCCAACGCGAGCTTCGAAGACAGATCGGCGGAAGCTGCTGCACGATTGCGGCGGCGGCGGACTTATCGGAGAGCTGAGTAGGCGTGCACGCCTATAGATGATCGCTTCGTCGCTTTCGCAGCCTCTGGAAGTCCTCGCCGGCGTGGTGTGAGGATCGCGTCAGTGGCGTGGCCGAGACCATCAGGAATCCCTTGGCATAGGCCGTCTTCTCATAGGCCTCGAATTCATCAGGTGGCACGAAGCGCATCACGGCATGGTGCTTGCGCGTCGGTTGGAGATACTGACCGATGGTCAGAAAATCGACGTCAGCGCAACGCAGATCGTCCATCAATTGCAGCACTTCGCTGCGGTCCTCGCCGAGGCCGACCATGATCCCCGATCTAGTGAAGATGCGCGGATCAAACTCCTTCACGCGTTGCAGCAGTCGGACCGAATGGAAATAGCGCGCACCGGGGCGCACCGTCAGATAATTTGACGGCACCGTTTCCGTGTGGTTGAACACGTCGGGCGTGCGGCAACGACGGTTTCGAGTGCGCCGGCCTTGCGCAGAAAATCCGGCGTGAGGATTTCGATTGTCGTTCCCGGGCTCGCAGCCCGGATCGCTGCGATGGTCCTGGCGAAGTGCGCCGCGCCGCCATCGGCGAGGTCGTCGCGGTCGACCGAGGTCACGACCACGTGCTCGAGACCAAGCTTGGCAACTGCTTCGGCGACCTTGGCGGGTTCATCGCCGTCGAGCGGGCCCGGGAGGCCGGTCCGCACGTTGCAGAATGCGCAGGCGCGCGTGCAGGTGTCTCCCATGATCATGAAGGTCGCGTGCTTCTTGGCCCAGCACTCGCCGATGTTCGGGCAGGATGCTTCCTCGCACACGGTGACGAGCTTGTGCTCTCGCACGATGCGTCTCGTCTCGGCCCAGGCATCTGAGCCCGGGGCCTTCACGCGAATCCAGGCCGGCTTGCTCTGCAGGGGCGTCTCCGGGCGGTTCACCTTTTCGGGATGGCGCGGCGCGTCGGGCCGCAGCCTCGCACGTGGATCCTTGCTGAGGAGATCGAGTACGACGGTCATCTGGGCAACCTCGTGTTGCGCGAGAAGCGAAGCCAAGGACGCGTGATATCCAAGGCCGGCGAAGTGACGTGCGGAGAAATTGGCAAAGCTGTCCGGCCACGGACATTCGTTGTTGGAACCGCGTTAGTCAAATCGATCGTCACCCGTACGGGCGCATCGCTTGCGTTCGGCTTTCGCTCGTACTGCGAGGATCGGCATTGTGCCGGACAGTTCAACGGTCCGATCTTTCGGGCGGAGCCAGGAGCACGTTTTCCGGAGCTTCAGACAAGTGACGGCGGATCATATGGGCGCGGTCGCGCCGGTGACGGACAATCCTGAGCAAAATGAAGGGCATGCTGCACGAGCGGTCGGCCTGTTCGAGGTCTGGCACGAATGCTGCTTAAAGTGGCTCCAAAAGAATAAGCAGCTCTGAACAAGCAAGGCGAGGGAAACGTTCGAATGCCAGCCAGCACTCCATCTTCAACCTAGGCCGACGGGCGATATCGCCTGCGTGGCATTGCACGCTGCCGCCTCGAAGCGGCGGCGCAATGAACGATGACGCCTGACTTCTGCTTGGCATGCAAGGGAGAGAGTAATGACGGTCGCGGACGCGCACGATCTGGATCCGCAGGAAACCTGGGAGTGGCTGGATGCGCTGTCGGCGATCCGTGGTCACCGCGGCAGTGGACGCGCCGAATTCGTCGTCAACGCAGTCATTGCTGCCGCGCGTGGCAGCGGTCTCGCCATCCAACAGACGTTGACGACGCCCTATTGCAACACGATTCCGCTGGATCAACAGCCAGCGCTGCCGGGCGACCGCGCCATCGAGCACAAGCTTCGTTCGCTTATTCGATGGAACGCTCTCGCCATTGTGCTGCGCGCCAACAAGGAGAGCTCGGAGCTCGGCGGTCACATCGCGAGCTTCCAGTCCGCCGCCACGCTCTACGATATCGGCTTCGGCCATTTCTGGCACGCGCCGACGGAGAAGCACGGAGGCGATCTGATCTTCGTGCAAGGCCATTGTTCGCCCGGCATCTATGCTCGCGCCTTTCTCGAGGGCCGATTGAGCGAGGAACAGCTGCTCGGCTTCAGGCAGGAGACCGGCGGCAAGGGCCTGTCGAGCTATCCGCATCCATGGTTGATGCCGGATTTCTGGCAGTTTCCGACCGTGTCGATGGGGCTGGGGCCGCTGATGGCGATCTATCAAGCCCGGTTCCTGAAATACCTCGAGAACCACAAACTGGCCGAGACTTCCAACCGCAAGGTCTGGGCCTTCATGGGCGACGGCGAGACTGACGAGCCGGAGTCGCTCGGCGCGATCTCCCTCGCCGGTCGCGAGAACCTCGACAATCTCATCTTCGTCATCAACTGCAACCTGCAGCGGCTCGATGGGCCCGTGCGCGGCAACGGCAAGATCGTCCAGGAGCTCGAAAGCGTTTTTCGCGGCGCCGGCTGGAACGTCATCAAGGTGCTGTGGGGATCGGGCTGGGATCGGCTGCTCGCGAACGACAAGAGCGGGTTGCTGCTGAAGCGCATGGAGGAATGCGTCGACGGCGAGTACCAGGATTTCAAGAGCAAGAGCGGCGCCTATATCCGCGAACACTTCTTCGGCAAGTACGAGGAGCTGAAGCAACTCGTCGCCGACATGAGCGACGACGACATCTGGAAACTCGCGCGCGGCGGTCACGATCCGGAAAAGGTGTTCGCCGCCTATACCGCGGCCGTGAACCACAAGGGACAGCCGACGGTCATTCTGCCCAAGACGGTCAAGGGCTACGGCATGGGCGAGTCCGGCGAAGGCCAGATGATCGCGCATCAGGCCAAGAAGATGACGCAGGATGCGTTGCGTGGCTTCCGTGACCGCTTCCAGGTGCCGGTTAGCGACGATGACCTGGCCAAGGTACCGTTCATCCGCCCCGCGGAAGACAGTCCGGAGATGAAGTATCTGCTCGCTCAGCGAGAAAGGCTCGGCGGCAGCCTGCCGCAGCGCCGGCGCAAATCCGTGCCCTTGCCGATCCCGCCCTTGTCGACGTTCCAGCGGCTGCTCGACGCCACCGGCGAGCGCGAGATCTCCACCACAATGGCTTTCGTGCAGATGCTGGGCACGCTGGTGCGCGACAAGGCGATCGGCAAACACATCGTGCCGATCGTGCCCGATGAATCCCGGACCTTCGGCATGGAGGGCATGTTCCGCCAGCTCGGCATCTATTCGTCGGTCGGTCAGCTCTACCGTCCCCAGGACGCCGACCAGCTGATGTACTACCGCGAGGACAAGACCGGGCAGGTTCTGCAGGAGGGCATCAACGAAGGCGGCGCGATGTCGAGCTGGATCGTCGCGGCGACGTCCTACTCGACGAACAACGTGCCGATGATTCCGTTCTACATCTACTATTCAATGTTCGGCCTCCAGCGCGTCGGCGACCTCGCCTGGCTCGCCGGCGACATGCGCGCGCGGGGATTTTTGCTCGGGGGCACCGCCGGACGCACCACCCTCAATGGCGAAGGCTTGCAGCACGAGGACGGCCATAGCCACGTGCTTGCCGGCACCATTCCGAACTGCATCTCCTACGATCCGACCTTCGCCTATGAGGTCGTGACCATCGTGCGCGAGGGCATGCGCCGCATGTACGAAGCGCAGGAGGACGTGTACTACTACATCACGCTGATGAACGAGAACTATCCGCATCCCTCGCTCGCCGAAGCCGGCAAGGGAGCAGAAGAGGGAATTCTCAAGGGGCTCTATCACCTCAAGAACGGCGGCGAGACGGCGAAGAATGGACTTCGTGTCCAGCTCGTCGGCTCGGGCACGATCCTGCGGGAGGTGATCGCGGCCGCCGATCTGCTCAAGGCGGACTTCGGCGTCACGGCGGATGTCTGGAGCGCGACGAGCTTCAACGAGCTGCGCCGCGACGGCATGGCCGCGGAGCGGTGGAATTTACTGCACCCGACCGAGCCGCGCCGCAAGAGCTGGGTCGAAGCGCAGCTGGAAACGCATCCCGGCCCCGTCGTGGCGTCGACGGATTACATGCGCAACTACCCCGACCAGATCCGCGAATATGTACAGGCGGCCGGGCGCCGCTACGTCGTGCTCGGCACCGATGGTTTTGGCCGCAGCGACTATCGCGTCAAGCTGCGCAAGTTCTTCGAGGTCGACCGGCACTACGTCGCCGTCGCCGCGCTCAAGGCGCTGACCGACGAAGGCACGATCAAGCCATCCGTCGTCGCGGAAGCCATCGCCAGGTACCAAATCGATGTCGGGCGCGCTGCGCCGTGGACCGTGTGAGACAGCGAGCCGAGGGCAGAGCGATGAGTGGTCTGATCGACATCAAGGTTCCCGACATCGGCGACTTCAAGGACGTGCCGGTGATCGAGATCTTCGTCAAGCCAGGAGACAAGGTAAAGGCCGAAGATCCGTTGGTTGCGCTGGAATCCGACAAAGCGACCATGGAGGTGCCGTCGCCGCGTGAAGGCGTCGTGAAGTCGGTTGTCGTCAAGGTCGGCGACAAGGTGAGCGAAGGCACGGTGATCGTGCAATTCGTAGGCGCGGGCGCCGAGCAGGCCGAGGCGCGGCCGGTCGTCAGCGCTCCGCCGTCGCCGGTCAGTGCGCCGGCTGGCGTCGCAGAGGTGCGCGTCCCCGATATCGGCGACTTCAAGGACGTTCCGGTCATCGAGATCTTCGTAAAGCCCGGCGACAGCGTGAAGGCAGAGGATCCGCTAATTGCGCTCGAGTCCGACAAGGCGACGATGGAAGTGCCGGCCCCGCTCTCGGGTACCGTGCGCGAGATCAAGCTGAAGATCGGCGACAAGGTCAGCGAGGGCGCGGTCATCCTCGTGCTCGCGACCGGCGAGGGGGCGCCGGCCGCGCCGGCAGCTGCTGCGCCGACACCTGCGTCGGCGGCACCTGCCGCGGCCGCCGCGGCGCAGTCCGGTGCGGCGGACGAGAAGGCCTTTGCGCTCGCCTATGCAGGCCCCGCAGTGCGCAAGCTGTCGCGAGAACTCGG
The DNA here is from genome assembly GCF_044909005.1 of Bradyrhizobium sp. USDA 223. NCBI lineage: Bacteria > Pseudomonadati > Pseudomonadota > Alphaproteobacteria > Hyphomicrobiales > Nitrobacteraceae > Bradyrhizobium > Bradyrhizobium sp. USDA 223. The sequence goes on along the minus strand of NZ_JBIYDR010000001.1, from coordinate 4,812,214 downwards.
CGTCGATCTCGGCAAGGTCAAGGGAACAGGCAATCACGGCCGCGTTCAGCGCGAAGACGTCGAGGCCTTCGCCAGAGGCGGCGCTGCGCCCGCCAAGCCGCAGGCCGCGGCCGCAGGCGGAAGCGGCGTGGGCGGCATCGATCTGTTGCCTTGGCCCAAGATCGATTTTGCGAAGTTCGGCCCGGTCGAACGGAAGGAGCTCGGCCGCATCAAGAAGATTTCAGCGGCCAATCTGCATCGCAACTGGGTCGTCATCCCGCACGTCACCACCCATGACGAGGCCGACATCACCGAGCTCGAACAGTTCCGGGTGAAGATGAACAAGGAGCTGGAGAAGAGCGGCGTCAAGCTTTCGCTGCTGCCGTTCATGGTGAAGGCGGCCGTCGCGGCGCTGAAGAAGTTTCCGGAATTCAATGCCAGCCTCGACGGCGACACGCTCGTCTACAAGAACTACTGGCACATCGGGTTTGCCGCGGACACGCCGAACGGCCTGATGGTCCCTGTCATCCGCGATGCCGACAAGAAGTCGATACCGGACATTGCCAACGAGATGAACGCGCTCGCCAAGCTGGCGCGCGAGGGCAAGATCAAGCCGGACCAGATGCAGGGCGGTACCTTCTCGATCTCCTCGCTCGGCGGCATCGGCGGCATCTATTTCACGCCGATCATCAACGCGCCCGAGGTCGCGATCATGGGCGTTTGCAAGGGCTACTGGAAGCAGCATTCGGCGGACGGCAAGACCTGGACGTCTCGCCTGACCTTGCCGCTGTCGCTGTCCTGGGACCACCGCGTCATCGACGGTGCGGCGGCCGCGCGTTTCAATGTCTACTTCGCCAATGTGCTCGCCGATCTTCGGCGCGTGTTGTTCTGAGCTTGGGGAGCGCAGTATGGCTCAGATCGAAGTCAAGGTTCCTGACATCGGCGACTTCAAGGACGTCGCCGTCATCGAGGTGATGGTGAAGGCCTGCGAAACAGTCGCGGTCGACACCAGCCTCATCATGGTCGAGTCCGACAAGGCATCGATGGAGATCCCGTCCTCGCACGCCGGCATCGTCAAGGAAGTGAAGGTCAAGGTTGGCGACAAGGTTAGCGAGGGATCTGTCATCCTCATGCTGGAGACGACGGGAGCCGCGGCAGCAGCCGCGCCCGCACCGGCATTGCCGTCGGCCGCCGCGACGCCACCCGTTGCGCCCGTCGCCGCGTCCCATTCCAGCAAGCCGGACCTCGAATGCGACATGCTGGTGCTGGGTGCCGGTCCTGGCGGCTATTCGGCCGCTTTCCGCGCCGCCGATCTCGGCATGAAGACCGTGCTGGTCGAGCGTTACGACACGCTCGGCGGCGTCTGTCTCAACGTCGGCTGCATCCCGAGCAAGGCGCTGCTGCACACGGCGTCCGTGATCGACGAGGTCAAGCATCTCCCGGACCATGGCGTCAGCTTTGGCGCGCCGCAGGTCGATCTCGACAAGCTGCGCGCATTCAAGGACGACGTCATCAAGAAGCTGACCGGCGGCTTGGCCGGCATGGCAAAGGCCCGCAAGGTCGAGGTGGTGACCGGCGTCGGCGCCTTCCTCGATCCGCATCATCTCGAAGTCGTCTCGGCGACCGGCAAGAAGACAGTCAAATTCGCCAAGGCCATCATCGCCGCGGGCAGCCAGGCCGTGAAGCTGCCCTTCCTCCCCGAAGATCCGCGAATCGTCGATTCAACCGGCGCATTGCTTCTCAAATCGATCCCCAAGCGCATGCTGGTGATCGGCGGCGGCATCATCGGGCTCGAGATGGCGACGGTCTATTCGACGCTGGGCGCGCGCATCGACGTCGTCGAAATGCTCGACGGGCTGATGCAGGGCGCCGACCGTGACCTGGTCAAGGTTTGGGAGAAGATGAACGCCCGCCGCTTCGACAAGGTGATGCTGAAGACCAAGACCGTGGGCGCAAAAGCAACCGAAGCCGGCATCGAAGTGCGCTTCGAGGGCGAGCAGGCGCCTGCTGGGCCGCAACTCTATGACCTCGTTCTGGTGGCGGTCGGCCGGAGCCCGAACGGCAAGAATATCGGCGCCGAGAAGGCTGGTATCGCAGTGACCGATCGTGGCTTCATCGATGTCGACCGCCAGATGCGGACCAACGTGGCGCACATCCATGCGATCGGAGACATCGTGGGACAGCCGATGCTCGCCCACAAGGCGGTGCATGAAGGCCATGTCGCCGCGGAGGTCGCGCACGGCGAGAAGTCGTATTTCGACGCGCGGCAGATTCCGTCCGTCGCCTACACCGATCCCGAAGTCGCCTGGGCCGGCAAGACGGAAGAGCAGTGCAAGGCCGAGGGCATCAAGTTCGGCAAGTCGGTGTTTCCCTGGGCGGCATCCGGTCGCGCTATCGCCAACGGCCGCGACGAGGGGTTTACGAAGCTTCTGTTCGATACAGCGACTCACCGTGTCATCGGCGGCGGAATCGTCGGAACGCACGCAGGCGATCTCATCAGCGAAATCTGCCTTGCCGTCGAGATGGGGTGCGAGCCGGTCGATATCGGCAAGACCATTCATCCGCATCCCACGCTCGGCGAGTCAATCGGCATGGCTGCAGAGGTTTTCGAAGGCCACTGCACCGATCTGCCGCCACAGAAGAAGTAGTAGTGATGCAAGCGTCGTACGGGCAATGCGAGGGCTGAGGTGAAGGAGACTGTCATGGTTTCAAGAGCGTGGCGAGTTCTTGTCCTTCTAGCCTTTGTTCTGCTTCCGCCCAGGTTGGCGTCGGCGGCGGAGGCGCATTGGCCCCAGGTGCTCACGCTCGGCACCGCGTCGGAAGGCGGCACTTATTACGCCTATGGCGAAGGGCTGGCGCGATTGCTCTCGCGAGAGCTCGGCATCGCGGTGGTTGCGCGATCAACTGGCGGCCCGGTTGAGAATATCAAGCTGCTTGAGACCGGTGAAATTCAATTGGCCTTCGTCACACATGGATTGGCGTTGCAAGCCTGGAACGCCAGTGCTGCCTGGACCGATGGGCGGCAGTACCGAAACATGCGCGCGATGTTCGCAATGTACGATACGCCGTTCCAGTTTCAAGTTCTCGGTGACTCGCCGATTCAATCGTTTGCCGAGTTCGCCGGCAAACGCATCGGCGTCGGGCCCGAAGGCGGCACCACCGCTGCCTACCTTCCCGAGTTCCTGAAGGCGCTTAAGATCGAGGCCACCCTCGTCCACGGCGATTGGTCGGAGCTTGCGGAGAAGTCGTTGGCGCGAGGCATCGATGCGCTCGTGGTTGCCGCCGGCGTACCGGTACCGATGTTTATCGATATCGAGCGAAAGGCGAAGGTGCGCTACCTGCCTCTCACGCGGCAGGAGATCGCAATGCTGCGCCTGACGATGCCGGAGCTCTCCGCATCCGTTGTCGCCGCGGGCTCGTATCCTACCTTGCGGCGCCGTTACGATACGGTCGGTCTGTTCAATTTTGCCGTGGCTCACAGGGCTCTTCCGGACGATCTGGTTACGGCCATCGTCGACACCGTGTTCGCCAATAACGAGCGGATGATCGAGTTTCATCCGGCGGCGGCGGAAACCATTCCCTCGAACATCACGCGCAATAATTTCATTCCGCTGCATGGCGGTGCGGTCAGTTGGTACCGCAGCAAGGTTACGCCTGGCGTTGCGCATTCGGACTGAGAAAAAAGCTTAGGGAGCAATGGAACATGGCAACGACGGCAGCAATGACGGATGGTCACCATTCCGCAAAGTGGTACCAGCACCTCTACGTGCAGGTTCTGGCCGCAATCACATGCGGCATACTACTGGGCCATTTTTATCCTCATCTCGGCGAGCAGATGAAGCCGCTCGGCGATGCGTTCATCAAGTGCATCAAGATGATCATTGCGCCGATCATCTTCTTCACGGTCGTGCATGGTATTGCCAGCATGCGCGATATGAAGAAGGTCGGACGTGTGGGCTTGAAAGCACTGATCTATTTCGAAGTTCTGACGACGGCGGCGCTGATCATCGGGCTTATCGTCATCAATCTGTGGAAGCCCGGCACAGGCATGAACGTCGACCTGTCGACCGTCGATACCAAATCGATCGCGGCCTTCACGGCGAAAGCGAAGGAGCAGGGCACGGTCCAGTTTCTGATGGACATTATCCCCTCGACGGTCGTCGGTGCCTTTGCCAATGGGGAAATTCTGCAAGTGTTGTTCTTTGCGATCCTGTTTGCTTTCGGCTTGCAAGCGCTCGGTCAGCACGGTGAGGGCGTGCTGCGGCTGATCGATGTCGTAAGCCACGTGTTCTTCAAGATCGTGGGTTACATCATGAAAGTCGCGCCGATCGGAGCGTTCGGCGCAATGGCGTTCACGATCGGCAAGTACGGCGTGGCGACGCTGGTCTCGTTGGCAAACTTCATGCTGGCGTTCTACGTAACATGCTTGCTGTTCATCTTTGTCGTGCTCGGTGCTGTTGCGGCCCTTAGCGGTTTCTCAATCTTCAAGTTCATCCGATATATCAAGGAAGAGCTTCTGATCGTGCTCGGCACGTCGTCGTCGGAATCGGTGCTGCCGCGCATGATCGCCAAGACCGAAAACCTTGGCTGCGAAAAGTCGGTCGTCGGCTTGGTCATTCCGACCGGTTACTCGTTCAATCTCGACGGCACTTGTATTTACCTGACGATGGCCGCGATCTTCCTGGCGCAAGCGACCAATACACCCCTGACGATCTGGCAAGAGCTCGGCATCATTGGCGTTCTGCTCCTTACGTCCAAAGGCGCCGCTGGCGTCACGGGATCCGGCTTCATCGTTCTGGCCGCGACACTTGCCTCCGTGGGGACGATCCCGGTCGCGAGCATCGCCTTGATCCTTGGCATCGACCGCTTCATGTCCGAAGCGCGGGCGCTTACCAACCTCATTGGAAACGGCGTTGCGACAGTCGTCGTCGCCAAATGGGAAGGGGCGTTGGATGAAAAAATGCTCCATCGACGCCTGAACGAGGAGAGCGATCGCGAAGCTGATGACCCGGAGTCCGTGAAGATTGCGGATGATGAGATCGAAGCAGGCGTTCCCCGGCCGGTCGTCGCTTGACCGTGAAGACGGCAGAGGGTGATGCGAAGGTCAAACGAGGAGTTGATCATGACTGAAGTAGTGATTGTTTCCGCCGCGCGAACGCCGGTTGGTTCCTTCAACGGAGCGTTCGGCTCGCTGACCGCCCATGAGCTCGGGGCGGTCGCGATCAAGGGCGCTCTCGAGCGCGCCAAAATCGCACCTGAAGAGGTCGACGAGGTCATTCTCGGGCAGGTGCTCGCCGGGGGCGAGGGGCAGAATCCGGCGCGGCAGGCTGCGATGGCAGCCGGCATTCCGCAGGAGAAGACGGCCTGGGGCATGAACCAGCTCTGCGGCTCAGGCCTGCGCTCGGTCGCGATCGGCCTGCAGCAGATCGCCAACGGCGACGCCAAGGTCATCGTTGCCGGCGGCATGGAGTCCATGTCGATGGCGCCGCACCTGTCGCACCTGCGCAACGGCACCAAGATGGGCGACGTGAAGTTCGTCGACTCCATGCTGAAGGATGGTCTGATGGATGCTTTCCACGGCTATCACATGGGCGTCACTGCCGAGAACATCGCCGCCAAGTGGCAGATCACCCGGGAAGAACAGGACGCGTTCGCGACCGCCTCGCAGAACAAGGCCGAGGATGCGCAGAAGGCCGGTCGGTTCAGGGACGAGATCGTTCCTCTCACCGTCAAGACGAGAAAGGGTGACGTCGTCGTCGACGAGGACGAATACATCCGTGCCGGCACCACGCTGGAAGCACTTGCCAAGCTGAAGCCCGCCTTCAACAAGGAAGGCAGCGTGACCGCCGGCAACGCCTCCGGCATCAACGACGGCGCGGCCGCCCTGGTGTTGATGACCGCGGATGACGCCAGGAACCGCGGTCTCGCCCCGCTCGCAAAGATCGTGTCGTGGGCCACCGCAGGCGTCGATCCCGCCCTGATGGGATCGGGGCCGATTCCTGCTTCCCGGAAAGCGCTCGAGAAGGCCGGTTGGAAAGTCAGGGATCTCGACCTGGTCGAGGCCAATGAAGCTTTTGCGGCGCAGGCGATCGCCGTCAACAAGGACATGGGTTGGGATCCGTCGATCGTGAACGTCAACGGCGGCGCGATCGCCATCGGTCATCCGATCGGCGCCTCCGGTGCGCGTGTGCTGACGACGCTGCTGTTCGAGATGCAGAAGCGCAACGCCAGGAAGGGCCTTGCCACGCTGTGCATCGGCGGCGGCATGGGCGTCGCCCTGACCGTCGAACGTTAGGCCGGGCTTGAGGGGCAAATGTGGCGCGGACGGCAGTCGCCGTCCGCAAGGGACGAGGGCTCGCGAGAGTCGAGGGACCAAAAGACGAAGACGAACCAATCAGGAGAGGAACATGTCCAGGGTTGCAGTGGTGAGCGGCGGAACGCGCGGCATAGGTGAAGCAATCTCGGTTGCACTCAAGGCGGCCGGCTACAAGGTGGCGGCAAGCTATGCAGGCAATGACGAGGCCGCCGCCAAATTCAAGAGCGAAACCGGCATCAACGTCTACAAATGGGACGTGTCGAGTTATGAGGCCTGCGCCGCCGGCCTGAAACAGGTTGAAGCGGATCTCGGACCGGTGGAGGTGCTGGTCAACAACGCCGGGATCACCAAGGATGGCATGTTCCACAAGATGACGCCGGAGCAATGGTACGCCGTCATCAACACCAACCTAAACTCGCTGTTCAACATGACGCGGCCGGTCTGGGAGGGCATGCGCGAGCGCAAGTTCGGCCGCGTAATCTGCATCTCTTCGATCAACGGCCAGAAGGGGCAGATGGGGCAGGTCAACTACTCCGCCGCCAAGGCGGGGGACATCGGCTTCGTCAAGGCATTGGCGCAGGAAGGCGCGCGCGCCGGCATCACCGTCAATACGATCTGCCCCGGCTATATCGCCACCGAGATGGTCAAGGCCATCAACCCGGAGGTGGTGGCCAAGAACATCCTGCCGCAAATCCCGGTCGGGCGCCTGGGCGAGCCGCATGAGATCGCGCGCGCGGTCGTGTTTCTGGCGTCCGATGACGCCGGTTTCATCACCGGCTCGACGATTTCGGCGAATGGCGGCCAGCACATGGCGTGAGCGACCGCGATGCCGATGCATCCACGAGGGGACCTCACGACGCGAACGCTCGCCATGCCGGCGGATGCAAATCCGAGCGGCGATATCTTCGGCGGCTGGGTGCTCTCGCAGATGGATATCGCGGGCGGCATCCATGCCGGACAGCGCGCGCAGGGCCGCGTCGCCACGGTGGCGATCGAGGCGATGCATTTCATAAAGCCGGTCCATGTCGGGGATGTCCTGTGCGTCTACGCATCGCCCGAGCGTATCGGGCGCACGTCGCTGGCGGTCCGCTTGGAAGCCTGGGCGCTGCGCAAGCGCCTGGGTGAGCGTGTGAAGGTGACGGAGGGAATCTTCACCTTCGTAGCGCTGGATGCCGAGGGACGACCTGCGCCGATCCCGCCCGCTCGAGCTGAGCAGTAACGACCAATGAAGGAGAGGGAAATGTCCGACAGCAAACCGAAGGATGGCTCCACCGACTGGACCCTCCCGGAGCTCGATCTCACCAAGCTCATCGAATCCTGCCAGATCAGTGGCGTCGATATGAAGGCGCTGCTCGAGACGGAGAAGAAGAACGTCGATGCCCTGATCGAGGTCAACCGCTCGGCCTATGAGAGCTGGCGAAACCTGATGGCGCGACAGGCAGAGGTTTTCCGGGAAACGATGACGGCGATCGCCGCCGAGGCGGGCAACGAGGCGGTGGCGGGAAGGCGCGCCGAGCTCGCCCGACAGGGATTCGAGACGGCGCTCGCCAACATGCGTCAACTCGCCGAGACCGCGACCGAGCAACAGAAGCAGACGGTCGAGATATTGCGGCGGCGTTTCGAAGAGGGAATAGCTGCAATGCGGGCGCGTGGCGGAAGCACCTGAGCTCGACAGTCGAAAAGGCAACAGGGGCGTATCGCCCATCGAACAAGCGTAAGAACGGGGAATAGGATGGACCAGGATCTGAGGGAAGCTGCGCTCGAGTATCATCGCTTGCCGAGGCCGGGGAAGATCTCCGTCGTGCCGACCACGGCGATGGCGACGCAACGCGATCTGTCGCTGGCCTATTCACCTGGCGTGGCGGAGCCCTGTCTTGTCATCGCCAAAGACCCTTTGCAGGCGGATCAGCTGACCGCCCGCAGCAACCTGGTGGCCGTTGTCACCAACGGCACCGCTGTGCTTGGACTCGGCAATATCGGCGCTCTGGCAGGCAAGCCCGTCATGGAAGGCAAGGCGTGCCTATTCAAGAAGTTCGCCGGCATCGATGTCTTCGACATCGAGCTCGCCGAGGAGAATCCGGACGCTTTGATCGACACCATCGCCAGGATGGAGCCGACCTTCGGCGGCATCAACCTGGAGGACATCAAGGCGCCGGAATGCTTCTATATCGAGCAGCAGCTCCGCAAACGCATGAAGATTCCGGTCTTTCACGATGACCAGCACGGCACCGCGATCATCGCCGCGGCGGCCATCCTCAACGGACTGAAGCTGGTCAAGAAGGATATCGCCGACGTCAAGCTGGTGTGCTCCGGCGCCGGGGCCGCCGCGCTGGCGTGTCTCGATCTCATCGTCAGCCTCGGCCTGCCGCAGAACCGGATCATCGTCACGGACGCGAAGGGCGTCGTCTATGCCGGTCGCACGGAGGGCATGGACGACAACAAGGCGCGCTACGCGGTGAGAACCGAGGCGCGAAAGCTCGACAACATCATCCAGGACGCCGATGTCTTTCTCGGCCTGTCGGCAGGCAAGGTGCTGACGCAGGACATGGTGAAGCGGATGGCGCGGGATCCGCTGATCTTTGCTATGGCCAACCCGATTCCGGAAATCATGCCGGAAGATGCACTGGCGGTTCGTCCGGATGCGATCATCGGCACGGGACGGTCGGACTATCCCAACCAAATCAACAACGTTCTCTGTTTTCCGTTCATCTTCAGGGGCGCGCTCGACTGCGGAGCGACGACGATCAACGAGGAGATGAAGCTCGCGACGGTGCGCGCGCTGGCGGATCTGGCCATGGCCGAAGTGCCCGAGGTGGTCGCTGTGGCCTACAAGGGAGAGGAACTTCGCTTTGGCCGCAACTATCTCATTCCAAAGCCGCTCGACCCGCGGCTGATCGAGGTCGTAGCGCCCGCAGTTGCCAAGGCTGCGGCGGACAGTGGCGTCGCCCGGCGTCCGATCGCGGACATGGAGGCCTATCGCCAGCAGCTGAGCCGGTTCGTCTATCATTCCGGCAACGCGATGCAGCCGGTGTTCTCGGTGGCGAAAGGAAGCGGCAAGTCGCTGCTTCTGGCCGAGGGCGAAGACGAGCGCGTGTTGCGCGCCGCACAGGTGGTCGTCGACGAGCGGATCGCAAAGCCGTTGCTGGTCGGTCGGCCATCGATCATCGAGGAGCGGATCAAGTCATTCGGTCTTCGTCTCAGGCCAGGCAGCGACTGCGACATCATCGATCCGCACGATTCCGAAGTCTATTCTCAATGTGCGGATGTCTACCACGGGCGCAGGAAGCGTGACGGTGTGTCAGCTGCGTTGGCGCTTTCGGAGACCCGCAGCAACGCCACCGTGCTCGCCTCGATCCTGCTCGAAAGGGGGCTCGGCGATGCGATGCTGTGCGGGGTCATCGGCAGGACGTCCGACCATCTGGCCGCGATCCGCACCGTGATCGGCACGCGCGACGGCCTGCGCACGCTCGCCGTGATGCAGATGCTCATCCTGCAGCAGCATCAGCTGTTCATCTGCGATACCCACTGCAATCTCAACCCGACCGCCGAACAGGTTGCCGACATCGCGCTGATGGCCGCGGCGGAGGTGAGCCGATTTGGCATTACCCCCCGGGTGGCGTTGCTGTCGCATTCCAGCTTCGGAAGTTCCGCAGTCCCTGACGCGCACAAGATGCGCGAGGCGCGGGCGATCATTCTGCAGCGGTCGCCTGATCTCGCGGTCGAAGGCGAGATGCGCGGCGACGCTGCGCTGTCGCCATCGGTGCTGCGCCACGAGTTTCCGGATTCCGGTTTCGAGGGTCCGGCGAACGTGCTGGTGATGCCGAATCTCGACGCCGCCAACATCTCCTACAATTTGCTCAGGATGGCGGCGGGGCAGGGACTGACGGTGGGCGGCATCCTGCTCGGCGCGGCGAAGCCGGCGCACATTCTCACTCCATCGTCCACCGTTCGGCGGATCGTGAATATGGCGGCGGTCGCGGTGGCGGATGCGGTGTCGGACCGGGCGTGACCAGGAGGACGTGCTGGGGCGGAGTGTGAGGCGCGACTGGTCGAGGCCATCATGGGTAAGCCGCAATGGGGAATTCCCCGGATTGTGATTGTCGGAGGTGGAGCCGGCGGATTGGAGCTTGCGACCCGCCTTGGCGACAGATTCGGACGCAAGGGCAAGCTTGACGTCACGTTGATCGAACGAAACCGTACCCATGTGTGGAAGCCGAAGCTGCATGAGATCGCCGCCGGCAGCATGGATATCTCGACCCACGAGGTCGACTATCTCGCGCAGTCCTATTGGCACGGCTTCCGCTATCGCATCGGAGAGATGATCGGGATCGACCGGGACAAGCGCCAGGTGCTGGTCGCGCCCTATCTCGATTCCGAAGGCCGGGAGGTCACTCCGAAACGGCTGTTCGACTATGACGTCCTTGTCGTCGCGGTTGGAAGCCAGAACAACGATTTTGGCACGCCCGGTGTCGCCGATCATGCGATCAAGCTGGAATCGCAGTTCGATGCGAAGCGGTTCCACGAGCGCATGGTCAACGCCTGCATCCGCGCCCATGCTCAATCAGCGCCGTTGGGAGCGCACCAGTTGAAGGTCGCGATCATCGGTGCGGGGGCCACCGGTGTCGAGCTGGCGGCGGAACTCCACAGGACGACGCGCGAGGTGGTGGCATATGGCCTCGACCAGGTCGACCCGCAAAAAGACATCAGGATCACCTTGATCGAAGCCGCCGATCGGGTGCTTCCCGCGCTGCCCGAACGGGTCTCGAAGGAGACGGAGAAGCTGCTCGCCAGGCTCGGGGTCAATGTGCTGACCGCTGCCAAAGTCTCCGAGGTTGGTTCCGACCGCGTGAGCCTGACAGACGGCCGGACGATCCCCGCCGAACTGATCGTCTGGGCGGCCGGGGTCAAGGCGCCCGACTTCCTGAAGGATATCGCCGGCCTCGAGACCAATCGCATCAATCAGCTGGTGGTCCGGCCGACATTGCAGACGACGCGCGACGACGGCATTTTTGCCATCGGCGATTGCTCTGCCTGCTCATGGGGCGAGCGCGGCAACGTCCCGCCGCGCGCGCAGGCGGCGCATCAGCAGGCGTCCCACCTCTACTCGCAGATCCCGCGTCATCTTCGGGGCGAGCCGCTGAAGGATTATCGCTATCGCGATTTCGGCTCACTGGTATCGCTCGGTGAGTTCAGCACGGTAGGATCGATGATGGGCGCACTCGTCGGCGGCAGCCTCGTGTTCGAAGGCATGTTCGCGCGGATGATGTACCTGTCGCTCTACAAGATGCACGAACACGCGCTGCACGGTTGGGTCAAGGTAGCGCTCGACACGCTGGCCCGGCTGATCACCCGGCGCACCGAGCCGCATGTGAAGCTGCATTGACGATGGCCACGCAGGGTTGCGTGGAGCTGGAGGAATGTTGATGGACGCCGTGTTCCTTGCGCGGATGCAGTTCGCCGCCAACATCACGTTCCATATTCTGTTCCCATCGATTTCGATCGCGCTGGGCTGGGTGCTGCTGTTCTTCAGGTTCAAGCACCTGCGCGCGGCCGATCCGCAGCATAAGCTCGAGTGGCTTCGCGCTTACCGTCAATGGACGAAGGTGTTCGCCCTGACGTTCGCGCTTGGCGTCGTCAGCGGCGTCACGATGAGCTTCCAGTTCGGTACCAACTGGCCTGGTTACATGGAGCGCGTCGGCAACATCGCCGGCCCGCTGCTCGGTTATGAGGTGCTGACCGCCTTTTTCCTGGAAGCGGGCTTTCTGGGCGTCATGCTGTTCGGCCATCGCCGTGTCGGCGAGATGGTTCACCTGGGAGCGACGGTCCTCGTCGCCTTCGGCACGTTGATGAGCGCCTTCTGGATTCTCGCGCTCAATTCATGGATGCAGACGCCTGCCGGATACGAGATCGTGGGAGGTC